>OZ240666.1:0-2732500 GCA_965198675.1 Prochloron sp.
ACTGGAAACAGATATCAGTAAATGCTTTGATGAAATTGACCACAAGGTCATACTACGGGGCGTAATCTTACCTGCTGAGGCCAAACGAGGTTGAAAAATTGCGGTAAAAGCGGGCGTTCGTGGTGAATATCCCTCCAGTATTAAGGGGACTCCTCAAGGTGGTGTTATATCACCATTACTGGCAAATATCGCCCTAGATGGATTCGAGAACCTAGGGTTAGACCAATGGACAAGACAACGTTCACGTCCAGAAATAAGGGATATACGTTACGCGGACGACGCGGTCTTTATCTGCAAGCCAGGAGCTGATACCATAAAGCTTAGGCAAGATATAGACAAATTTCTCAAGTCCAGAGGGCTAAGAATAAACGAAGATAAGACTGAGACTAGGAAAGCTACGGAAGGATTTGACTTTCTGGGATGGCGTTTTCGTGTCAACTCAAGAGGAACATTCAAGTCTACACCGAGCAAAAAGAATTATGCGGAGATAAAGGCCAAAGTTAAAGTGACTTGGAAGAATAAAGAGTTGAGCACGAAGGCTCGATTGAAGAAAATAGGAACACAGGTCCGTGGCTGGAGGAATTACCATAGATTCTGCGATATGTCAAAACACGCTCTATGGTCACTGCACCAATGGTTATGGCGCAAACTAAGGGCTGACAAACGCAGACAAGACCAAAAGGAGGCCGAAAAGGCCCGCCGTCAAGCCATAAAAGGTAAGAAGGCGAAGAAAGGAGCAGCAAAACGCCAACTCACAAAAGAGCAGGTGGATAAAGCGTTCCCGAAAGTCTCCTGGGAAGTGAATAGTCACGTAATGGTCAAAGGTAACGCCTCACCTTTCGATGGGAAAATTACCTATTGGGTTGGACGGAACTCAAAATTATATGAGGGGCCGACCACTAAAGCTATCAAGCGACAGAAAGGGAAATGTACGCATTGCAACCGATTGTTCATGGAGATAGATGGCCCTGTGGAGTTGCACCACAAAGATGGGAACCACAACAACTGGGACCGTAAGAACCTGGAAACTCTCCATCGGGAATGTCACCAAGCTCAGACGATTCATCGGAAGAGAATTAAGGACGGACTCGTAAAACGCGCCGTAAAGGCATAGAGACATCTGAGCTGTATGAGAGGGCGACTCGTTCCGGGTGAAAATCGCGGCTTAGTAGCCGAAATATAAACCCGGGCTTGGTACGGTAAGAACGGTGAGGAATATAAGTGGGTAAACCCGCTGAAAGGACATCGGAGCCAACAGGCGACTGTACTTTGACAACTAAATCAGGATTGCTGGTGAAATAACTGGTCAGAAATCAGTGAAACAGTCCAGCCACTTAAGGGATAAGTGAATCTCTATCTGCCCACACGCAGCTGTGAATTCAAGCAGACTTGCCGGGTTAGCCTCCGGGGCGTGAAGCTGGGAACAGGGCGGAATCAGACACGAAAGTGACACTGCCGCTAATGAGGAGAATCTAAGGTCAACAGGTATCTTGGAAACAGGTGAAGTGAATCACCGGAAAAAGCGTCTCACAGCTCGGAGTACAGCGCGGAGCAATCCGTTTAGTTTGGAGGGAGACCTCTTTAATGGGCTTCTGAATCGATAATCAAAACCCCACTCTGTCTTTCTCATGATAAGAGTTTCTCTGGGGGGTCGATGGGCGAAATGGTGAGACCTAAAGGTTCGGAACAATTTCTGATTTGGAACGAGGAAAAACGAATGGTTCTCTCTCATAGGGGTGGTACCCAGAGAGGGAGGGCAGGCATACCTCTATCGAGGCCATTCGGATAGGACGCGGGAACGAAACGCAAGCTAGAAATAGCAGAAACAATTGCCCGCAATGACCGAGAGCTAATTTCTACCCAAAAGGGATGCCTGAGGTTGAAATAATACCGAATACCGCCGTAGAGATACGGACGAAGAGGATAACCTAGTTCTGAATTTTAGGTCAAGGTAGTTTAGAGTCCTGATAAATCCGAGTAGGAACCAGTAAGACTGAAAAGGGAAAGAAGAAAGGCGAAGATTGCCACAACCCCCGGTACCAAACGGATAGAGGTAATCAAAGGGTTTCTAGCCTTATATGAGGCGAGTTTCAGCCCGTAGGTCATAGGAGCCGTGTGAGGTGAAAGTCTCATGCACGGTTTTGAAAGGGAGCTGGGGTGGGTGACCACTCCTTCGACCCGAACTGAAAGTCTCACGTACAGTTCGTAGGAGAGGGGCGAGGTGGCAACACTTCCCTCGACTCTAATTATATCGATCCGGTTTTTCACCTTCTGGCTCTGTTAATCGAGGCAGATAATCAATCTAGCTTATAATACAGAGGTGATGTATGCCACAAGGCTTGACGATTTACTGGTGGTGAATGCTAATCTACTGGTGTGGAGAGATCCAACCCGCTTGATTCTCTATCTCTTAGGTCCCAATGAAAGCAAGATTTCCGGAATATCTCGGATTGTACTCCGTACAAATTACTCAGAAAATTGCTGAACGTGCAGATTACAGGGAGCAGCTCTATGAAGTAGTCAAGAAGAAATAAGAGCAATGATAAAATTGATTGACAGGGAAATTATCTTGATTACTAGAAGAGTCTTGAGTGCAGTTCTTGTTTGCTGCCTGCAACCATAAAATATTATAGTAATAAGCTTGTACAGTAAAAGCGCGTCCAGCTTGCTTTATGTTGTTCAATAAATCAAGATTTAATAATTAGGATAAGAGTTACTTAGTTGAGGAGAATAAACCGATGCTACACCGCAAGATTTATCAAATGTCTGCAGATGGTCGTGAAGTTTGTATTTTCTTGCGGGATCAGCAACGCTGGATCGAAGCTGCTCGCATTATCGATCTTGAAGGAGATCTAGTGACGATACGCTATGAAACAGAGGAAGATGATGAAATTAGTTCCTGGGAAGAAATGGTGCGTTTGGAAAGCATAGGTTCTGTAAGTCAAAAGCTAGCTTCTGTCTCCAGATTGAATTTTGATCCAACTATTGCCGATGATTGTCCTGAAGCGGAACAAATTCACCCTCATTATCCCGAGTCCAACCAAGATTAACCCCATGGTTCAGCTATCAACCAATTATACTAGCTAGAAACGAAACTATGTAATATTGACTCTCTCCGCCCGGCATCATCGATGGCGGGCGGGGATTCATGATCAGCCCAAAAGCTTACTCACACTCGGGGTATGTTGACGGCTGAATGCTTACATTCAGTGAGCAGAGCCATTGCCATGGTAATTATCCGAGTCGTAAAATCCATTCGAAGTCCCAAAAAATAAGGAAGATAGGATAAAAAGACCAGTTAAAATTGGCAACACTAATTTGATTTCCATAGGTTTGATTTACTTCTTCCTCTATCTGTTTTGCGATAGCTTAGTAGAGCTGCGATACTATGTTGTACCCCATTTTATCACAAAGATACCAAATTTTGCAACCCGACGAGGGAAAATTATCTCGCCTTGAGTTTGCCGACCGGCTCTAAACTAGGTCTATCAGAAGACAGCCCAGTACTCCAACCATCATCTTAGATTTGGTGGGTGGTGTAGGACGAACAATCTACACAGTTGTGGCACAATATCGTGCCAAGCTGTTGAGGAGGATTGCTCGGGTACATCAACGTATTGCAGATGCCCGCAAGGACTGGCACTTTAAGTTAGCTCACAAGCTTTGCAACCAGGCCGTGCGCCCCTACCTTTCCGCGTCATGGCTTCATGAATGCTGGGCCAATTTATAGCAACTGCCAAAGCGGTTAGGACGCGGGCCGCGGGTCGCCCAAGGAATCTCCACCCATGTCGCGATAGCTGGGTAGAGAGAATGTCAATTCGACTGGCTATTTACAGGTTCAGCAATTGGCACTTCTTCAACTGCCGGCAACTTTTCTAACGCCAGACGAGAAGACTGGGTATCGCCGGAAAGGCGTTTGAGCAATTTCGGTCTGGGATCGTGCAACAGATAAATAATCTCATCCCCAGCAAGCCATTCTTCCCCCGCTTTAACCACTTGTAGGTAAGGCCTCTTCACCAGCAAGGGTAACAGTTCTCCAGAACGAATCAAAGCTTGTAGATGGGCTTGTTGAAAGGACAATCCCTGTTCCTTGAGTATTGTTGTTCCTAACTTAACTTGTCCATCCTTAATATACTGATTCCAAGTTTTGATGGGCAATTGGGCAATAAAAGCCTGACATATCTTGCTGTTATTACTATTGGGGTCAGATATTTCGGGAAATACAGCGAGGACGCGAGGAGGCTGAAATTCTTCAACTGCGCGCTGAGCCAAAACTGAATTAACTTCCCCATTACTGGTGAGTGCCATAAAAGTTCCCATAGATTCAATCCCAGCCTCTTCAAGAACATTCTGGTCAAGACCGCTGCTCTGAAAAACTGGTAGGTTTTCCGCTTCTGCTTTTTGACAAGCTTCTGGGTCAGTATCAATCAAAACTACCGATTCTTCTTGTTCTTGGAACATGCGAGCAATCAAGCGAGTTAAGGGATTGCAACCGATAATTACCGCTCCAGTTGCATTACAATTGCTAATTTTCAACCAGCTTGCTACCCAACGGGCTGAAAGTCCTTGGATAAAAACGGTCATGATGATGGTCAGAAAAACAAGTGCTTTAATGGAGTCGCCACCGTTGAAACCCCGCTGTGTCAGTAGGATAGCAAATAAGGAAGACACGGAAACAGAGACAATTCCTTTGGGTGCTACCCATGCTAAAAATAACTTCTGCCGCCAATTCATGCCACTTTTTAAAGTACACAAGCCAATGCTGAGGGGGCGAATCAAAAACATCAGAATCAATACTGTAAAAAGACCGCCCCAACCTAAGACAAAAATACTAGCAATGGAGAGGTCGGCGGCGAGGAGTATAAATAATACTGAGGCACAGAGAACGGTCAATTGTCCCTTAAACCGTCTGAGCAGTCTTTCTTCTGGAATTGAGGCAGCTCTCAGGACGATCCCGGCGACTACCACCGCCATCAATCCAGATTCACTGCGGCTAATTTGTGCAAAACCATATATACCCCATACTCCGGCTAAAACGACGAGGTTTTTCAGATCTTCGTCCAGAAAGTTAGCCCTCTTGAGAATTAAGCTGAGTAACCAACTGCTCCCTGCACCAATGACAGCACCAATTCCCAATCGCAACAGCAGATCGCTGACTATTTCTAAGAGCGCAGCATTACTGTTCAAAATGGTATTGAGCACAACAACTGCTAAAATTGCTCCAACTGGATCGATGAGGACTCCTTCTCCCTCTAGCAAGGTAGCCACTTTTCGGTCTACCGGCACTTGTTTTAGTAAGGGACCGATGACGGTAGGCCCGGTGACGACGACTAAAGAAGCATAGAGAAAGGCAATTGGCCAAGGGAATTCTGCTAGCCAGTGAGCCGCCATGCCGCCGCCAATTAAAGTGATGAGGGTTCCTACCGTCACTAGATTGCGCAGGCTGCCGGACACTTTACCCAAATCCCGTAATTGTAGATTGAGCCCGCCATCAAAGAGTATGATGGCAACGGAGAGAGCTATGATCGTTTCTAAACCGACACCGAGGCTGTGAGGATTGAGGAGGTTGAAACAGTCGTGACCCAGTAGAATCCCAAACAGCAGCAAAAAGACGATACTCGGTACTTTGAGATATTCTGCGATCACCTGGGCGCTAATGCCTGCCAGGACTGCGATGACCATCTGGATGCTCAGTTCAAATGATTCTTCCATAGATAAAGATCGTAGCAGGGGATGAATTCAAAGAAGTCCAACGTTAGCGAACATAGAATGGATATGAATCGTCAAAGAAGTTTGGAGATAAGAATTGAGGCTTTGTGCGTTGTCGGCTTGCTCTTAGCAGCATTGCTTTTATTTGGGATTAATCTGGGGGATTTACCGCTGCGAGATTGGGATGAAGGTACGGTAGCGCAGGTTGCTAGAGAAATTTCTGACCGGGGGGATTTTCAAGGCTTGCTGTTTCCCACTTTGGGGGGGAAACCTTATCTAAATAAGCCTCCTTTAGTCCACGGATTGATTGCTCTTACCTATGCTCTGGCTGGGGTTCATGAATGGACTACTCGCTTACCCGGAGCATTGCTGACGGCAGTTTCCGTGCCATTGCTTTATGCTATGGGTCGGGAAATTTTTCCCAGACGCAGGAGCGCATTGTTCTCTGCTTTAACTTATTTAACTTTATTGCCAGTAGTGCGTCACGGGCGTTTGGCGATGCTGGATGGGGCGGTGCTTTGTTTTGCCATCTTGATGTTCTGGTGTATCCTGAAGTGCCGCAGAGATTTGCGTTGGTCTTTAGGAGTGGGACTTAGTTTTGGCGCTTTGTGCTTGACCAAGGGAATGATGGGATTGCTCTTGGGGGCCATCGCTTTGTTATTTCTAGCATGGGATACTCCCAGACTCCTGACTTCTGTCTATCTTTGGCTCGGTGTGATTTGCGGTAGTATCCCCGTAATTGCCTGGTACGCTGCCCAATGGCTCCACTATCGAGAGGTTTTTGTTACTACTGGCATTTTCGAACAATCTCTGGAACGAATTTGGACTCCCGTGGAAGGTAATTTGGGGCCGCCCTGGTACTATTTGTGGGAATTGCTGAAAAATGGATGGTCTTGGTTACTGTTTTATCTTTACGGACTTAATCTGGCTTGGTGCCATCGTAATTGGAGTTGGGCCAAGTTAATCCTGGTATGGAGTGGAGTTTATTTTCTGGCTGTTTCCCTCATGGCCACCAAACTGCCCTGGTATATTATGCCCATTTACCCTCCCTTTGCACTAGCAGTGGGTGGGGTATTGGCTGACGTTTTTCATTGGCCTTCAAACCGATCCTATCCTCGTAGTTGGTTTATCTGGTCAATTTTCTTAGCTGTTACAGCTCTGGTTGGTTGTATTTACTTTGGTTTTAGTGAAACAACTGACCGTTCTCTGGTGGTAATTCTCGGTGCAATTTCCTTGACTATGGGGGTGGTAGGGGTTCTCATTGAGCGAAAAGATGCCCAATTTATCGCCGTGATGTTTTGGGGAATGTATATAGCATTGCTACTATTTTTTCTTTCTCCTCACTGGATTTGGGAGTTAAATGAAGCCTATCCAGTGAAACCAGTTGCTGCCATGATTAGATTGGGTATACCTCCAAATAAAGTCGTCTACACTAATTTTGATTATGCTCGTCCTTCCCTGGATTTCTATAGCCAGCACCGAGTTATTCCCGCCAGTACTGAAGAAATTCAACGGTACTGGCGGGAGTCGGAGCCTTATTTATTGTTAGAAGCTGACATTCTGGAGCAAGAGCGACCGTTAGAATCAGCTCTAATTCTCGGGACTGCTCCACCCAATTGGATTTTGATAGCCAAAGATTAGGTAAAGTCAAATAGAAGAAGGGTCCTGGGTCTGGGGTGAAAGATCCGGCGGTAGTGGGAAAGAAAGTTTAGAAGTAGGAATTTAGAGAAAGGATATTTCCACCAATCGACCCCATACCCCTACCCAGACCGCGCGAAAGTGCTTTCCTTTATGTATGAAGGATTATAGCTTTTGACTTCATCGTAATTTGTACGGAGTACAATCGTCACAGAAGAACCAAGTTGTTAGGACACCTCCACCGTTTCTTCAGGTTTATCGATTTGCTTCAGATGAATGTGTTTGCGTCCAAGAGTTATTTCAAATTCATCTCCCGCTTTTAAGCCCATCTTTCTGGTATATGCCGAGCCAATCAGGAGATTGTGGTTAGACTGTACGCTAATGCGATAACTTGCCGAGCGTCCACCCCGTCCACTACCGTTAGCATTACCGTCTAGCTCAATTCCCTCAGCCGTGATCAGAGCATTCAGGAATTTCATCATATTAACTCGTTCTATCCCGTTCTTGGTAACGGTATAGTAGCCGCATTCTCTGGCTTTGTCCTCTTTGCTGCGGTTTCCCAGCTCTTTAATTTTTTTGATTAACTCATCGCCAATCAAGGGTTCGGGTTTCTGTTTAGCCATATACTTGAGTTGAAATTAATGACCTATCTGGTTGACAACTTTCTTGCCTAGAGCAACTAGTAGTCAAGGCAAGAAAGTTTGAGGTTGCTATCTATCTAGCTGACTATATTATAGCCATGAAGTCAAATAAATTTCATTTTTGCGCAAACATCAATATTTCTTTCTCTTGACGTAGAGTAAAGGAACCGAGATTGTACTCCGTACAAATTACGTAGAGTAGCTGAAGACTGTAAAACGAGGACAATGAAGCGAAGCCTTGTGTGAAGTTACTATAGCGTGAAAGCCTTACTGGATATTAGCTTGCAGTCAGGTAATGCTCCCACATCAGCGGATAGCGCTCTTCGCTGTCCCTGTCGTCCGCGCAGCTGTTGCCAAATTTATCAGCTCCAAATCCATGGAAATGCGTCCTCTTCGGGTGCTCTCTCACAGGAGCTGGTGCTTGCTCTCAATTAGCTTGATTGACCCACACAAATTTCCTCTTTGTCAAATCTTGGCAGCAGTAGGAGAGGAGATTCTACCCCGATTGCGTAAGCAACCGCCAAAGGCGTCCTGACCATTCCCCAGACGCAGCTATTGCTGAAGATTGGGTGACTTGGAGTTTATGGCAGCGGCTAGAACAAAAACTCAAAGAAGCACTATCTTTGTATTACCAAGGCAGATCTGTACTATGATGCCCGTAGCTGGCAAGCTGTGAGAGGGGAAGACAATAGCTTTGTGATTTAAATTCTTTTAACGATGACAAAAATTAACAAACCATTAACTTATCAAGGAGGCTGTCATTGTGGAGCTGTCCGCTTCCAAGTAATTTTTGATAAACTGGAAGGGATGGAATGTAATTGCTCGATTCGCCGCCAATTTGGGGTATCTACACGCCATCGTTGCTCCCGAAAAATTTACTCTGGTTCGTGGATTGTACTCCGTACAAATTACGGGCAATGTTTTGAGTATTTATACCTTCAACACTGGGGTGGCCAAGCACACATTCTGCCGCATCTGTGGCATTCACCGATTTTACCGACCCCGTTCCCATCCCGAGGCAATCGATGTCAACTTTCGCTGTTTGGATGGGGACATACTTTCTCAATTTGAGATTAAGTTTTTTGACGGGGCGAATTGGAAAAAAAATATCAATCAGATTAGAGATTAGTCCTTGAAATGTTGACCGATTTTGAGGAGCGGATTGTGGTTTTGTTGCTAGCTGCAAGTCTGGATTATATCATCGGCGATCCGAAAGATTGGCTCCATCCAGTACAAGTAATGGGTTGGATAATTGCTCGTTTTCGCCAAGCTTGTCCCCAGTTGGCTAAGGAAAAATGGCAGCGACGCGGAGCTGGTATTATTCTCGGGCTAGGATTAATTCTTGGGAGTGCCATTGTCGGTTGGTTAATGGTGAGAGGGGCCGCACGAATTCATCCTCTGTTCGGTATGGTGATAGAAATAATGCTCCTCGCTAGTTGTTTTGCCGGTCGCAGTTTGCGTCAAGCAGCAGTGGATGTTCTCGAACCTTTAAATAAGGGATCAATAGAAAGAGCACGTTCTCAATTAAGTCAATATGTCGGTCGAGACACGGCTAATTTACCTGAGTCGGAAATCCTCCGTGCTGTCCTGGAAACGGTCGCTGAAAATACCACCGATGGAGTAACTGCTCCTTTATTTTATGCCATTGTGGGGGCATTTTTACCGGGTGTAGGGAGCGTTCCGTTAGCACTAGCTTATAAAGCAGCCAGCACTCTTGATTCCACAGTTGGCTACCGGAAAGAACCATTCAGGGATTTGGGTTGGTTTAGCGCCCAATTAGAAGATCGTCTCACCTGGCTACCCTGCCGTTTAACTGTTTTAACTTTGGCAATTATATCCGGGAAACCTAAACAGGTTTGGGATCTTTGCTGTCGGGATGCGATCGCTGATACCAGTCCTAATTCCGGTTGGAGCGAATGTGCTTATGCTGCTATTTTGAATGTTCAATTAGGTGGAAAAAACTTTTATGGAGGCGTGGTGGAGCATAAACCTTTGCTGGGCGATCCCATAGAGCCAATCATGCCAGAAAAAATCTATCAAGCTCTAGGGCTAACTCGAAAAAGCTTTCTCATTTGGCTAGCAATAGCTTCTACTTGTCTTTTAGCACTGTAGAATATGTCCCTGTTGTCTCGCAACCGGCGCTTTTATTGATGCTTGACTTAGGTTTTTCAAAAAGATATATTAACTTTTTTAAACTATTATACTAAAAAAAGTATAAGATAGATTAATTAAGGGCAGGGCATTGCCGCGCGCCCTTTCATATCGGGCGCGCCCTACAGCTGATAGCTATAAAATTAGAGATACTTTTCTAAGGTATTAGCCAAAGTGGTTTTTGGAACTGCACCCACTACCATATCTACCTTTTGACCGCCTTTAAAAATTATGAGAGTGGGAATGCTGCGAATTCCGTATTGACCCGCAATACTTGGATTCTCATCTGTATTGAGTTTCAATACTTTAACCTTACCCTCGTATTGTTGGGCAATTTCATCTACTACAGGAGCAACCATTCGACATGGGCCGCACCAGGGAGCCCAAAAATCGACTAGAACGGGAATTTTGCTGTCTAAAACTTCTTCCTGAAAAGTAGAATCTGTAACTGAGGCAGTTGCTGACATACCTGTAAATCCTTTATTGAGCCTGTTTATCTCGAATACTATCAGATTCTATCACAGCCAGAACTCGGCAGGATACAAAAAGAAACCGCCCGGACATAGTTCGGGCGGAGTGTGGTGTGAGGAGTGAACGGAAACATTTGTCTCCGCTATTTCTATTCTACGCTACAATTCCCAATTTGCTAGGATTTTTTCGGCAAAATTAAATTAAATTGACAAGACGCAGAGCGGTCCGCGAAGCGGATCCGGCGAAGCCGGGTCGCCTACCAACATTAATGGAAATGACGCAAAAACAAGCACTGAAACTAGCTATAGGAGGGGCGATCGCCTTTTTTTCCCTTACCCTCTTCCTCATCTTACACCGCCATTTTACTTTTTATTCTTCCTACGACCAGGGTATCTTCAATCAAGTCTTTTGGAATGGCATTCACGGTCGCTTCTTTCAAAGTTCTCTGTCTTCCCAGCTCTCTACAAATGTGGTCCACAGTGGGGAAGTACCATTCGTATCTTACCATCGCTTGGGACAGCATTTCACTCCCGCCCTCTTGCTGTGGTTGCCTCTGTACGCTCTCTTTCCCTACCCTGTTACTCTCAGCGTCCTCCAAGTAGTTCTCGTAACTGCGGCTGGTTTAGTCCTCTACGCTTTAGCCAGACAGTATCTCGAACCGCATTTGGCAGCAATGATTACTGTGAGTTTCTACTGCGCCAATAGTGTGCTGGGTCCGACTCTAGCTAACTTCCACGACCTATGTCAAATTCCTCTCGATGTCTTCGGTATTTTGCTAGCAATGGAAAAACTCTGGTGGTGGCTGTTTGCCAGTCTCTGCCTTTTAATTGTAGCGATTCGGGAAGATTCTTCCATCGCCCTCTTCGGTGTGGGTTTGTACATGTTAGCCAGCAGACGCTTTCCCCGTATTGGTTTGGCAGTGTGTACTTTCGCAGTAGCTTACATCATTGCTCTGACGAACCTGATTATGCCCCTCTTTTCTGACGATATTTCCAAGCGTTTCATGCTGGAAAGGTTTGGTCAATACGTCCAAGGAACTGATTCTGCTTCTACTTTAGACGTCATTTGGGCAATGGTCAGCCAACCCAGACTCCTAGTGCAAGAATTATTTTCTCCCCCCGGTGGCACCATTCGCTATTTATTAGGTCACTGGTTACCTTTAGCTTTTATCCCAGTTATTGCTCCTTCGGCTTGGATTGTAGCTGGTCCACCCCTGCTGAAATTGCTTTTAGGTAAGGGAGTTTCGGTTTTGGCAATTACCATTCGCTATGCTCTGAGTGTGGTACCGGGACTGTTTTACGGGGCAATTCTCTGGTGGGGGGGACAGGGTTTTCGCGAATGGGGGCAAAAGCCAGAAAACCTTCAGCCACGTAAGCTAATTCCTCCATTTCGACGTTTTTGGCTCTTCTGTATCGGTCTAACTCTGGTATTTACCATTACTTCTAACCCTAATCGCACATTGTATTTCTTAATCCCCGATTCCGTCCAGCCTTGGGTTTATGTTTCGGCAGAGGAACAATGGCAGCGGGTGGGGGAAATTCGTTCTCTCCTAGCTAATATTTCCTCTGATGCTAGTGTTGTTGCTACTACTTATATTATTCCACATTTATCGGGCAGACGGGAGATTATTCGTCTACCCTCCTTGGAATTGAAGGACGATAGGGAGGAAGTAATTAAAGTGGATTACACTATTGCCGATCTGTGGCGGTTGCACCGCTATTCAGTAGCTTTTGGAGACAATCTTTTAAGGGCGATCGCTACTCTAATTGAGAGAGTGACTGAAAATGGGGAATACGGAATTACGGGGTTTAATAATGGAGTAATTTTACTACAGCGGGGCGTACCTTCTCATGGCGAAGCGATAGCAGCTTGGTCTGTATTTCGCCAGGAAATTGATACAATCTTAGAATATTAATAGAACCGAGATCGCTATTTATAACAAAATAATGAGATTTAAATACTAATATTTTTAATTATTAAATATTGATGACCAACCTTAATCATGATGTTCTCATCTTGCGGGTATAATGGATATTACTTGGACTCCCCCAAGCCACCTGTTGAGGGGGAATGTCTTTAAAGACACTACTCCGGGCGCCAATAACTGATCCTTCGCCAATAGTCACTCCCGGAGCGATAAAACAGTCAGTAGCAACCCACGTACCATTGCCAATTATAATCGGTGCGGTAATCAAACCAAAAGCTTTATCCTGGATATCGTGGCTACCAGTGCAGAGATAGGATTTTTGAGAGATAACGCAGTGAGAACCAATGGTAATTTTATCAAAACTGTAGAATACCACATCATCCCCGATCCAACTATAGTCGCCAATTTCTACTTTCCAGGGATAGGTAAAACGAGCAGTGGGACGAATGACTACCCCTTGTCCTATTTGAGCACCAAATAAGCGTAGCAGCCAGCAGCGAAAGGGATTAAAATTGTGCAGAGAAAGGGGAAAAGTAATCCCTTGGACAAACCACCATCACAATATCAACCAACCAGGTCTACCTCGGTCAAACCTAGATTGGTCGTATTGACGCAAATCCATGAGAGGTTCTGTCGATTTGGGAAATGGTGTCATGTTTCAGGTAATTTAGCTGGTTCCGTTACTGACTCATTGATTGGCGGCTTTTGGCTAACATTTAGAACTTGCGTAATTCGTAGAGCTTGACCCCAATTTGATATTCGTACTGACTCAACAGACGACCATAAATATATCCCGCTCTACCATCTAAGAAACCGAGACGAATGATCTAAAAAATAAGAAACCGCAGTATGGGTTTGAAAGGAAGTCGCACCCAAACTTTCTTGAGGAAGCGCTTCCGCTGCACTACATTGCCCAAAAGATTGGAACCAATAGTACCCAAGTCATCTTTACCCTCTAGGAGGTTATAATAGACTCTGGCTTCCCAGTTGGAGTAACGATTGTGCCGTTCCAGCCAGTGATAAACGTCCCGGAAGTCTTCATGAATCATATCTTCTTTGAGATATCCCACTTTCCCTTCTAAGATGACGTGTTCGTGAACTTGGTTGTCTCCAGTATTGGGGACTTCTTCGGTTTTGAGGTTTTCATAGCGACCTTGTTTGTGCTTGAATAAACGCAGGTTCCAATCGGGATATTTGCCGCCGTAACGAATCCATTTCCCCAAGAAAAAGACTTTGCGATTGATGAAATAGCCGTTGTAGTCGTCTTTTTGGATCGACCTAGCTATCTCCTCCCAAGGTTCCGGGGTAATACGCTCGTCGCAATCCACAATCAGCACCCACTCGTTGCGAAAGGGGAGATTATCCAGAGACCAGTTCTTTTTTTTCTGCCAGCCTCCGTTAAAGTAGAATTGCACTACTTTTGATCCGTAACTTTCGGCAATTTCTACCGAGCGATCGCTACTCTGGGAATTCACCATGAATATTTCATCCGCTTGAGCGAGACTCTCTAGACAAGCGGGAAGGTTTAACTCTTCGTTTTTGGCTGAAATGAGAACTGAGACGGGTATTTTCTTGGGCTTAGAGGTCATGCTCGCCTTAGCTATCAGTAGTTATTCTTTAGTCTAGAACTTAGTCGGTGCCTATGAAAGTGCTGCTGGCTAGGACTAGGCTTTCTGTTAATCGCGATCTGCGCGAGTCTAGGTCTTGTTGACGTTTTAACAGTTGCTTTAGTTTTTGAGAGCGGGCGATGGCCATACCGACTTCGGCTACTTGTTCCGAGGGACAGGGACGATACCACAAGTTACCATCGGAATCGATACCGCAGAGACGATAGCGAGATTGGGAAGATTGTTCTTTTTTTTTTGGGGAGATAATCTTTTGAGAGCAATCAATCCAGTTTGCTGCCTCACCCCCGCCATTAATCAATGCCGGGGGGATGAGATTCTAATCACCCATCTACAATTGGCCCAGAGCGGTAAATAGCTTCAATTTGCTGCTGTACTTCTCGTAATTCTTGTTGCCAACGGAGGATAACTTTTTCGATATTCTTGAGTATATTCATCGCCAGAGCGGGGTTGGCAGCGTTCTGATTACCCTTTAGCTGGGGGGATTCCAGTTTAGGCATCATCGGATTACTGCGTTGCTGTATCTGGGCCTGAAAGTGGTTTAAAGTTGACGTTGGTACTTTTGGCCCACTGACGTTCAACTCACTTTTCAGGGCTAATTTATTTAAGCTGCTTTCTATCCGCCGCAAATCTTGTTTCATTGCAATAATGCTGGAGCTATGCTTATTGTAGATTAACTCACTGGGCAATAAAATGGATCGAGAAAAATTAAAATCGAGACAAGTCATTTTAGTCACTGGTGCAGCTCGTTCCGGGAAAAGCGAGTGGGGGGAAACACTGGCACGAGAGACTGGCAATCAAGTAGTTTACGTGGCCACAGCCCGAGTTGATGAAGCTGACCCAGAATGGCAGGCACGAATTGCTAAGCATCGCTGTCGGCGACCTCCTAGCTGGCAGACATTGACTGTTCAGGAAGCATTACCAGCAACTATTGAGACCGGACTGCCTACACATTGCCTGTTGGTGGATTCTCTCGGCACTTGGGTGGCTAATTTACTTTCCAACGATGAAGATACTTGGGAGAAGATTGTTGCCCAATTGCTGGCCAGCTTGCAAACACCGGGAGCTAATACTATCTTGGTAGCTGAGGAAACTGGTTGGGGTGTTGTACCTGCTTATCCTGCTGGTCGAAAGTTTAGAGACCGGTTGGGAATGCTCGTCCGTCGTATTGGGGCGATCGCTGATCCGGTTTATCTCGTCACTGGTGGTCGCGTTCTCAATCTCAGTCTTTTAGGACAACCTTTATCAGTAACCAGTTACCAGTTACCAGTTAACAGTTATAAGTTACCAACGACAACTATATGGTATGATTAAGGCGATCGCCCCCTACTAGCACTCTTGTCATCTTTTCATATACTATGGCTAATCCTGAGTCCGTGAAACAATATCTTGTCTGCTGGTTTCAGTAAAGGTTTGAAGATTTTACGCTTGCTACGGTAACGAAGCATTGCTACTGGAACCAGTAATTCAGGTCAACTCATATTATGCTGCATTGATTTAGGACAACAAAGTTTAGTTGGTCCCTGTCACGATATTCCCGGCTGGCCTACCATCCCCTCGCTCGACCGTATATAGTTTAGCTCATCTGTGCCAAATTAGGATAAGCTTAAAGTAAGTATAAATAAATTAATAGTTTATGCAAGCAGGGCCCTGTTTTTCTTTCAAATTTCCCTTGACAAGTCTCATTTTACTTGCTATTATTGGGATAACGGGAAAAGTGTTGCCATGTAGTATAGATGAAATATAAGATGCTTTGGGCAATTGTAACTTTCATCCACTGCTGGTTACTGGTCACTGTTTCTCCGTCTGGGGACTTCATAGGTAAAGAAATCATAAGCGAGTTTAGTCTGGGGAAAAATAGCCCTTGCTTCTTGCTTCAAGTTATCTAAGGTTAACAAATTTCCCGGAGCATAGCGAGGACTGAAATGAGAGATAATTAATTTTCTAACTTTTGCTGCTAGGGCTACTTGGGCAGCCATAGTGGAGGTAGAATGGAGACGTTCAAAAGCTAGTTTAGCATCTTGGTGAGCAAAAGTTGCTTCGTGAATCAAAAGGTCGGCGTCTTCTGCTAAGGTTATTGCTTCCTCGCAGAAAACGGTGTCCGTACAATAGGCAATTTTCCGCCCTTCTTCTAGTTCCTCACAGAGATCTGCTCCTTTAATGTGCCTACCGTCTGGGAGGGTGACATTTTGACCCTGTTTCAGTTTACCATAGATTGGACCGCTGGGAATGCCTAAAGCTTTGGCTTTTTCTACTAAAAATCGTCCGGGTCTGTCTTTTTCCTGGACCCGGTAACCAAAAGCGGGGACCCGGTGTTTTAGGGGACGACAACTGACGGTAAACTCAGAGTCGGTGAAAATAACTCCCGGTTTGACTTGGTGGACTTTAATGCGATGAGTAAGATTAGTAGAGGAATATTTACAGCAAGCTCGAAGATATTCTTCTAAACCTGCTGGTCCGTAAATGTCCACCTGTTGAGCAGAACCCGCTAAACCGCAGCTTGCCAGCAAACCCATTAAACCAAATATATGGTCTCCGTGCATGTGGGTGATGAAAATGCGCGTAAGTTGGGAACTTTTGATGTCGCTGCGCAGTAATTGATGCTGGGTTCCTTCCCCGCAGTCAAATAACCAGCATTCTGCTCTCTGCTGCAGGCGCAGGACAATGCTGGAAACATTGCGCGATCGCGTCGGTACTCCAGAACTGGTTCCCAAAAACGTTATTTCCACCTTTAACTCCGGATTTGCTGTTTCACCGTTAAATACGCTTCAAGAACGTACCCTTTTCTATCTTAATACCAAAAGGATGTTTGCCGTTTTTGTCCCCAGACGCTTCCCAATACCCTTGGTGCCATATTTCAGCAGCTTGAGTCTGTTCTGATGTCCCAAAGCAATTCTATCACCTCCTGAGCTGTTTGGTTCTTCAAGTAGTTCAATTTCTCTTTAGCCTTGTCCAGACTGTCTACCTCTCAGAGAACCGGGGATAATCTGGGATAATCGAACCGAGTCTGACGATTAAACCGCTCCCCCAAGGTAGTGATAACAGAACCATGACAACCCTACTAGCCTAAATGAGCTTTGCAATCAGGGATTGCTCAAATTATTACCCAGCAAAGGTTTCAGCGGGTATCTCTCCAGATTGATTCCCAAAATAATTTAGGCTATCTATATTAGCTGAGGTGTTATAGCATAAAATTTTGTTGACGCTTCGTTTAATAAATGTCTATAATATTAAAAGACAAATTGGTATAAAAAAATATGGAAAATCTTCCATGGTTAATTCTCGTATTGGTACTGTTATGCCTAACGAGAATATTGCTCGCTAACCCTCAAAGGAATTTGCTTCTGGAGGAAAAGTGGAAGCAGTTCGCTCTGAAGCTCCAGATATCTCAAGGAGGTACTGGAGCAGGTAGGGCTAAATAAGCGGCGCCACCCGGCGCATTCGATAAAGGGGAGCTATTTAGACTTCCTTTTTATATCAATATAACTTAAAGGGGCGGTTATAGACAATCGCCTCTTTTTTCGTGTTGACCCCTACTCCGGTTACAGTCCTAAACCTTTTGTCAGAGAAAGTTTCACGCAGAGACGCAGAGGCGCAGAGGGAGGTGAGGAAAGATTTTTCTGCCTTCTCTTAAATCATTCCACAACTATGCACCGCCAATTTCAGAACTTCTTCACCAGCAATTTTACCTTCGATTCGCAAAATCGGTCCACTCTGTTCCGCTAACACACCCTACATCTCTAAAAGCAAATGCTAGAATAGGAAAAGCCTACCTGAAAGTTTCTCTCGATTAGCCTTGATATGGCGATATTAGACTCCAAACCCAGGACATGCTCCATTTGTGATAAACTTCCCCACAGTAAACACCAAATACAGGAGAAATCCTATTATGCTAGCCAAAGACAGACCTAAGGTTCGCCCTTTTGATGCGAACGGAGTCACAAACACAACACCCCAGAATGATTTTGAACCCGGCTCCAAGCCGAGATTACCCAAGGATCTAGTAGAAGAGATAGAAAACTATATCTGCCCCGATGATCTAGATCCTGAGCAGCTGTTCTCTTATTGCGAGCTGATGGAAAAACTGATAGAGAAAGAATCCTTGTCAGAAGAACAGCAGAAGCGGTTCGATTGGGTTTATAAAGTGGCAAAATGGGTATTGCAATCTGCTGAAAGTGCAGCGGGGTTTATGATAAAGCCCCATATGATGCTGGAAGGTAAAACTCCTTTTAAAGCAAGTTTAGAGGAGGATGGTGCTAAAAAAGTAGAAGGAATTTTGATCGGAGCTTATTTTGGTATTGCGGTATGACTGCTTCTATCTTAACAAAAACTCTGACTGCTTATCGTATAAGAGGGAAAAACAATAAGTATCCTGTTTTTGACGGAACAGGTTCTACTATACAACCTGGACGTTGGAATACTTCTACCTGTAGGATGGTTTATTGCTCTCAATACTATTCAACTGCTTTACTGGAGAAATTGGTACGTTTAAGTGATGAGACACCGCTAAATCAGCAGTGGATTAAAATAACTATTCCTGTAGATACAACTTATGAAGTAGTAACCCCTCATAGTTTAGAAGGATGGGACGAGGAATCCACTAGTAAAGCTTTCGGGGATAAGTGGATTAGGGAGAAAAGGTCATGTATTCTCATTGTACCGTCTCTAGTAGCCAGAGAGGACAATAATATTTTGATTAATGAAGCTCACCCCCAGTTCCCCAACATTGAAACAAGTCTCAACCGTCCAGTGGTTTGGGATAAACGACTCTTCTGACCGTATTAGGGTTTCACCCAGAGACACCGAGGAAACAGAGAGAGTTCGATTGATTAGCCATCAATCAGGCGATCCCGCAGGGATCTCCCGCCATTAATCAATGCCGGGGGCGCGCAACTTCACTATTGACTCCAAACCCCGTCAATGCTCTATTTGTGAATAGATAAACTTCCCCAAAGTAAACACCAAATAGAGGAAAAATCCTATTATGCCAAAGAATTTAGAACCTGGAGACCAGCGAGGATTACCCAGAGAGATAGTAGAGGAGGTCAAATGAGTGTAAAAGTTCTCTCAAATTGTTGAGAAAGCTTGACGAATCAGCCGAAAAATCTCTCCCTGCCTCTCTGTGTCTCTGCGCCTCTGCGTGAAACAAATTTACACGTATATCGACTAAACATTGCCCTAACACACCTTACAAAATACCACAACCATGAGCAAATTCCAGAGCTTCTTCCCTAGTGGTAATTTTACCCTCTATCCGTGCTAGTTGAACTTCTGTTAATAGTTCCCCAATCTTGGGACTAGGGGGTAAATTGAGATGAGTCATGATATCCTTCCCCGTAACCAATGGCTGAGGATGAGCTACTATATCCAAAGGATCCAAATAACGGTTCATCAAAGGAGCTAAGTTTTTAAACCCCAGGCTATTTGCTACCCCTAATACTGCTACAATAGGAAAAACATCCCCTACATCCACAAAGAAGAAGTACTGCTCTTTCAGACTGAGAGGTGTTTCCAGAAGGAGCAGTTGGGGTAATACCCTCAAAGCAGTAACTACAGAGCGAATTTCTGCCCGAGAATACTTCAGTTTCAATAGTTCTACTTCTGCTTCAGAGGGTCTCTCAGAAACGAGACTTGCCAGTTTCGCCATCTTCAGACAAGATGAATAATAATTGTTTAATTGGGGCCAAGTAGCAATCATCATATTTGCTGCTGCGTCTATTTTAGCTACTTGCTGCAACTTTTCCGGGGTAACATTAACCAACCAGAACTGGAACAAACCATCTCTATATGCTTCAGCCAACCATTTGTTTCCTGTTTCTTTTTTGAGTAAATATCCTAACTCCGTTTGCACTCTTTCTGCTGCTACTGTCCCCAACTGACCGGCTAAACTGCGAATCGTTGCTCTGGTGAGGGGATCCATGGTAAAATTTAACTGTGCAGCTTGACGATAAGCTCGCAACAACCTTAAAGGGTCATCTTCCAGATTGGTTTTGGCTACCATTCTCATTACCCCCCGTTTCAGATCCAACCTACCCCCTAAAGGGTCAATTATTGCTTCTGTTTTCGGATTATAGGCGATGGCGTTGACAGTAAAATCCCGCCGGTGCAAGTCCTTTACTAAATTCTCCCCAACCTGAGGAGCAAAATCCACCGTTGCTTCCCGGAAAACTACCCTCGCAATTTGCCGTTCTGGATCTAAGAGCACAAACCCAACCCCATAATGACGGGCTATTTTCCGTGCAGTCTCTACTGGTTCGGTGGGTAAGACAAAGTCCAGATCTAAATATTCCTGCTGAGTGGAACCCGAAAGAAAAGCATTCCGCACCGCACCTCCCACCAAATAAGCTGTTTCTGGTAGCCACTCCAAACCAAAAGGCCAATTTTGAGGCGATAAACTAGAAAAAGGCATCTTCAACCAAAAAAGGGAATAATAGGTATATGTGTATTTGTATAAACTGCTACTTTGTAGACCGCTGTGAAACCTATCATGCAGTAGAAACTCAGCACCAACAACCCTACTTGACGGACAACCCGGACTTTGAACCGAACGAACCCACTATCAATGTCAATATTCGTCCCCAACAAGACCATGTCGAAATGGAGTGGGACGTGGTGGGTTGTCACAGTTTCCTGAAAGAAGATGGGAAATGGGCAAAACTGCGACCAGGAGAAGCAGTCCCCACCTAAACAGTGACCTTGTACCAGTGACCAGTGACCAGTTTTTTCACAAATTGTGTTACTATCTCAGTAGTATAGCAGTGCCAGCTGGGGTATTTACAGATTGAAACTTGGATAAAATCAGCACTAAATCTCCTCTTCGGACCGTGGTCAAAAGCTTTCGGGACATTACTATAACTAGTCATTAGTACTGGTAACTGGTAACTGGTAACTGCTCATTGCTATAGTAAACCTTTGTAAAGGTTGGGCTGAATGTCATTAGAGCTTTTCTCATTAGATAACATCCAGGAAATAGCACGTCAATACGGATATTGGGCTGTATTTCTGGGAATTGCTCTAGAAAATACGGGAATTCCCCTACCTGGGGAAACAATTACTGTGGTCGGCGGTTTCTTGGCAGGTAGCGGCGAGTTAAAATATTGGTTAGTGTTGGGTAGCGCCATCTCTGGTGCCGTTCTGGGAGATAATTTTGGTTACTGGATTGGTAGAATAGGGGGTTGGCCATTTTTACTCAAGGTAGGAAGCATTTTTCGGATTCAGGAGAAACAATTAGAAGAAGGGAGAAATAAATTTAAAAAGAACGCTGAATCAGCAGTGTTTTTTGGTCGCTTTATCGCCCTCTTGCGGATTTTGGCCGGTCCTATGGCGGGAGTTGCCGAAATGCCCTATGGTCGTTTTTTACTTTGCAATTTCAGCGGTGCTGCTTTGTGGGGATTCATAATGGTAAGTATATCATTTTTTCTCGGCAAATTGGTTCCTTTATCCCAAATAGTCCATTGGATCAGTCAATTTGGTGTTGCTCTCCTCCTTTTAATCATCCTTGGGTTTATCCTGACCACCTGGTGGGAATCTCAATCAGTACCATGACAGTTGACCAGTGTATTCGTAGGGTGGGCATCGCCCACCAGTGTATTCGTAGTATTCGTAGGGTGGGCATCGCCCACCAGTAACGTGTAATGTGAAAGTAGGGTGGGCATCGCCCACCAGTAACGTGTAATGTGAAAGAGGAAACACTTTTAAGATCACATCCTGTTAATTACCATGAGTTGTTTTGATAGTATGATAAAACCACGGAGACGCAGAGGGCGCAGAGGGAGGAATAATAGTTTGTAGGGTGGGTAATTTTATAACATTTAGCCACTTATAATGAGAGCAAATTTCTGATTGCCCACGGAACCTCTCTTTCCCAATACTCTCGAATTATTTGCCAATCAAATGTTGGGTTTCGTTCCTCAACCCAACCTACTAATACTACTACATCTGGGTATAAAATATTCACAATTAATAGTTATATGAGCGAATCGACTTTATCTACACAGCAAGATTTAGAATTTTTACCTACCTTTTTCAAAGAAATACGTATCAAAGAATTGCCAGCGACTTCAGACAGTGATAGTAATCAAAAAAATTTTAATTTTTCTTTCGAGATTTATTTTGATAAATTAGATTATAAATCTGTTGAAAGATTGGCAAGCTTTGCCAACACTAAGCTTCCACAAGTGCAAAAAGAGAAAGAACATTTTATTAGCAGGATTATTGGTATTTTTTTTGAAGAAATTTTTCAGGTATTGTTGGGTATTGATAATTGCTATTTCGATGGCTATCATAAAGGATTAGAATTCTATAGCATCGAGACATTTCCTGAAGATTTGACAACAATTAGGAAGAATATAAAAGAGTATTTTGCCCAAATGGAATGTCTCTATGCACGGAGTCTTATTGACGAAGGACATTGGTACGAAGGGTTAGCTCGTCTAGAAAAAAGCCTAGCTATTTATCGCCAAATAGACAACCTAGAAGGGCGAGCAGATACCATTTACCACATTGCTCACACCCACCACCTCATGCTCAATCTAGACAAAGCTCGCATGTATTATCGGGATGCTCGGCGCTTATACCAACATATCGGTAAAGAACCCGGTATAGCTGCTTGTCATACCGGGTTAGGTAGACTAATGCTGAGACTTGGCTTTGTAGATGATGCTTTGGCAGAATTAAATCAAGCCAGTGAAATTTACACTCAATTGGAAAATCAAGAGCGACTGGAAGAAGTGCAAGAAGTTATTGCATTAGGAAAGGAAGTGAAGGAAAAACAACATGAATCAACCCGATTCCCTCTGGGATGAAACAGGAGAAATCTTCTCTCGTTGGAATTTACAGGAAATTCCTTTCTCCGAGAGTGCTTCCAGTTTGCAGTCTAATTTAGAGAAAGTGTTTACTGGTCGAAATTCCGAGTTAAAGCGAGTCTTCCAACTGCTGCGAGGTAGAGAACGGAAGCGAATTCTGGTTTACGGTTGGGTGGGAATCGGCAAAACTGCTTTTCTCCTAGAAGTTTTGGCTGTGTTGCGTCGCAAGAGCAAGGATACTCTGACAGCTTATATTAGTTTACCTCCTCAAACAGATCTGGCAACCGCCGCCCTTATCGCTCTCGCTCAAGAAATGGAATCAGATCAATGGGCGCAGGAATTATTAAACCAAATGGGTTTAATCTCGAAAAAAGCACTGCGGAAAACGAAAACTAAATTGGAAGGCAAAATTGGTGGGAGTAGAGAAGAAGAAACCATCTCCGTTGCGCCTCTGCAATTTCCCCCTCTCAGCTTTCAAGACTTGCTGAAAAAGGCGCTGAAGAAATATAAGAAGGTAGTTATAGCTATTGACGATTTAGACAAACAAGACCCCGCGAGAGTCCGCCAATTATTACATGACGCTCAAGGAATGCTGAAAGGGGATGCTTGGTTTCTGCTCACAGGACATCCTTCCGGTCTCACTCAAGAGATTCTAATTCGAGAGAGAGGTTTATTTGACCTAGCAATCGAACTGAAACAACTGGATCCCCAGACAACCTATCAGATGTTAATTAACTATCTCAGCAGTGCTAGAATAGAAGAAACCAGTGTGGAACTAGAAAGTCCCGATGCAGTTCATCCCTTTACCAAGGAAACGGCGAGAATTTTATGCGATCGCTCTGAAGGGGTACCTCGTTGGTTTAACCGTATGGCTAATTATATCCTGCTCAAAGCTGCGGAACTAGAAGCAGAAAAAATCGAGCTAGATATATTGCAACAAGGTCTAGAATATGGGCGACAAGAACTGCGGGGTCAGAAATTAACAGCAGAAGATTACTACGTTTTAGACTTAGTGCTAGAAAAAGGCGTTCTTTCCGATGCTAATATTTCTTTGGATGACTTAGAGCGAGTTAAAGTTCAAGAATTTACTCAAATTCTCCCCATTCTCGATAAATTGGTACAATTGGATATGGTGCGTCGTTTACCCACAGAAAGAGCCACTGAATATGCTCCCAACCCAATGGTTTTAGAGTAGGGTGGGCAATGCCCACCAAAACGTCTAAGGTGGAAGGGAAAACACTATTAATATCACATCCGGTTAATTACCATGAGCCGTAGGTTGGGTTAAGCGCCAGCGAAACCCAACATAGAGTGGTGCTGTTGGGTTTCGTTCCTCAACCCAACCTACAACTTACATAACCGAATCGAGGCTAGTTCAAGGGAGTGTCTCCTTAAGAACCTGAATAGCACCCGAAATCCGCAATAGTGCCTCTTTCAGGGAATCTTCTTGTTATTCAAGTTCTGTCAACTGCCGCTGGCCGGCGGCATATTCTGCTTGCAATGCCTGCAATCTAGATTCCAGTGACTGTCGCATAGGCGATTCAGAAAGCTCTGGTTTAGCCAGCTCCTCCTCAAGAACCTGAATAGCACCCGAAATCCGCAATAGTGTCCCTTTCAGAGAATCTTCTTGTGATTCAAGCTCTGTCAACTGCTGCTGGTCGGCGGCATATTCTGCTTGAAGTTCTTCCAAACGGGTCTGAAGCCGATCTTCCATGCTAGCGTGGGCAACCGGGGCAACTGCCGGGATAACCGCCAGGCAAACAATAACTGAAGCAAAAAACAAAGACAGGATTTTCCTCATACTCCCTTCTCTTATCCAAGAATCTCAATAATTTCAAAATAGCACAATATTTTGACAAAGCCTAACGGCCTTAAGACTAGCGGTGCGGTCCCCTCTTTTCCTTGAAAAAACGCGCCTCCATTTGCCAGAGCATCCGCTGGGACGAATGGTTAGGACACCGACCAACCCCAAGAACTCAGCACCCAAACCCTATCACAGAAATCTGAAAAAAACAAGCCTCGAACACCAACTCAATAGATTGAAACATAGGACAATTGTTTTAGTCTTGGAACACTGGTTGTGTCTTAAAAAAGACAACACATTTTCGAAAGCTTCTCCCTCATTTAGCATTTCCCTAGACTGCTGAATTAATTGAGCTTTTTCCACAAAACTGATGCACGGTTTCTTGTTTAAAGCAACCCCAATTTTGTGCAGCATCTTCAAGGAGTCCCCGTCGTAGTCTGAATCTTCTAGACGAGCAATCACAGATTGTTGAGTCCCGATCAAGTCAGCAATCTGTTTCTGAGTTAATCCGGCGTCAGTATGAGCTTGATAGATCAGTTCAGAAACTTGCAGATTGATTGATGCTTCGGCAATTTCTTCGCGAATTTCGGCAGTGTTGCCAAATTTTTGATTTAAAATTTCAACAGCGTCAAAGGTTTTCATTTTCAGCACGGCAATTTTAAGATTTCTCCTGTCAACTTAATTTCATGTTTCTCAAAAATTTTCGCCATTGACCTTCCGGTTTTTTCCGAGGTGGATCGGGAAGTGGATTTTCATCCCGTAGATAGCGATAATGTTTCCAAATCTCCCAATAAGAACAAACGGGTTCGAGCCGAATTCCTGCCCGGTGTAAATACTGTAATGGTTGGTTGCAATTTGGGTCAAATAAAAGATTGCCTCGACATTGAAATTGAGAACTTCCCGCCCAACTTGCCGGTGCTTTTTCCGGACGGCGAGTAAGATTAAAACGGCGAAAAATGGACTTGAAGATGGTATAATTAATAATTGATTGATCTGAGGTTTTTTGCGAGAAGTCAAAATATTCTAGATGAGCAGCACATTCTGCAAATGTATCATATAAGTCAAGCTCTGCGAGTAAGTTTTTTTTCCTTGCCCACCAACCCCCGTTAAAAATGCCTGACCTGTCTTCTTGTGTAAATATCCCATCCTCAAATACCTTCGGGGTGAAAATATTAGTAATCCCTGCTGCATGTTGATAATCGCAACAGAGAAAATTGTAGTCTTTAAAGTAATCCAGATTATCAATGATTTTTTCAAAGACCACTATATCCGTGTCAATGTAAAGAAATTCATCAAATTCCCCAAACCAACACCCTTGTTTGCGAAATTGATTTGGACGAGCAAAAAAACCCGCTCCAAAAATTTCGTAGAGTTTTTTCGAGAGACGATGGATAAATTCTAAGTCTTCATGAGACACCTCCGGGAGCTTGGAAACCGCGTCGCTTCAGCGCGCGGAGGAAAAGCGACCCGGCGGCTTTAGCCGCCTTAAAATTGATAACTGTATCCATCTTTTCTGTGAATTGGTTGACAGTATTTGGCATTGATGCCTTGTATTAAGCCGTTAGCGGTTGAGACGTTAAACGAACCTGTCGAGCGCACCGCTACGCGCCCGATATGGACTCCAGCTTTCTTCCCTTTCGGGACAACCGCCTTAACGATGTCACCCGTTTGAAAACCCTTAACAAACTTGAATCTTGGGACGTATCGCTTGGGAAACCCAAACTTATCCGTTCGGCACATTTGGCGAGTGCCATGTCCGGTTGCCTTAATCCGCAATGGTTGGGACGTGCGAACGTCAATCGCCTCCATTTCTCCCACGCTGGCAGCATCGAGCCAATGCGTCTTCGGGAGACAGAACCGCGAGCGGTTGTACTTAGTCCGCCCGCCCGTCCCGACGCGAACCGTGAGTCCTGTCTCTTTCAACTCTTTGAATAGCCGCCAACGAGTTGCGTTAACCGCCGTTGCATCCCTTAATGGGGCTTTAGCTTGCTTCAGGATGCGAGATAGCAAGTCGGGCTTACCCGACAAGAAATCGCGAACATCGTGGGCACCTTTGGACTGGTTGCAAGGTTCGCAAGCTAGCGTTAGGTTGGATACGCGATTGCTTCCTCCTTTTGCTCGCGGCTGGATATGTTCTATTTGCAATGGAACGCCTGCTTTACCGCAGTAAGCACATTGGCGATCCCACTTTTCTAGCAGATATTCTCGAACTTCGTAGCCAGCTAATTCGCCTTGCTGGTACTCAACTCCCGAGATTTCTGGGTTTTCCATCACCTGAGTATCAAACCGCACTAATTCTTGAGCTAAGTGGTCAATAGCACAGTACCGAGATAACCGCTTCACCCACGTCAGAATAGTACAGACGCGATGTAATAGCGATGGAGGGAGCCAGCTTTTTGGCTTGGTGCGATTGAGAAACCGCGCCGGACGATGGCGAGTTTTTCTATTTCTACGGGAACTGCGCAAGGCTCGACGTTTCGCTAGTGCTTTCTGAATTGCTTGTCCCCGGTGGGAGAGTTCGGCTGCCCAGACAACACTGTCGTCCTTCAGCAACGCCAACCCAGTTGTCTTGCTGCCTGGGTCGATTTTCAATTCGCACAGTTTGGCCTTGTCCTCTACCGCTTTCTTTAGAACGATGGTAAATGGATAGCGACGATACACAGCTGCTTTGCTCGCATTTAACAACCGTCGGGCGGTTCCTGGCTTGCATGGCGTCAACGGTTTTAAGTTGGTATCGACCACGAAAACGTAATTAGACATGATGTTGTCTCAACTTTTCAGTAATGTAGGCCTCGCCGTCTTGCCTCGCTTTCCAGCTCGAATTCGATTCGAGCTGGGTCGAGGCGCAATGTTATCGGACGGTAACTATCCAAGCAGCACTGTCTTACCCCTCGTAAGACTGTTTAACTACCGGGTTCTATTGCTTGGAACTGGCCATGCATCCCAAGGTAGGTCTTTGAACTCTTACCGATAACGTAGTCTTAGAAAGTTAAGTAGGATGCGTTAGCACACGTCTGGAGAAGTGTTTAAAGCTGACAGCTATGGCGTAACGCATCCTACGGCTGGTCAACTAGCTAAAGGTTTGAGGCATGAAGCCCCGTCGCTTTAGCGCGGGGTGCTGACAAGGAATGAGAGTAATAGGGGTATGGATATCATAGCAGCGAATGCTATTCAGCAGTGCGACCCGCGCTCGCGCGGATCTGCGCGGTAGCACAGCCCGCCTGTTCCGTTACTTTATCATTAGCTGTAATATAAATGCCACGTACCATGGTCAGTCTGTTTGAGGGTTGATTAAAATCCCAAGGTCTTAGCCTGGTCACTGTCATGGTACGAGGTAACTGATTTAAGTGGAGGTAAGCGGACTCGAACCGCTGACATCCTGCTTGCAAAGCAGGTGCTACTACCAACTGAGCTATACCCCCGAACTTTTACTATTATACAAAGAATAATTCCCTTGTCAAGGGTTTTGACAAAAAAATTTTTCCTGGATTTTCTGTATTTCACCACACAATGACTATTATTGCTACATTTTATAAATTTGTCCCCCTAACGGACTTGGTAGGCTTTCAACAATCCCTGCTGCAACCCTGCCTTGACCTAGGAGTGAAGGGAACGATTCTCCTAGCCCCAGAAGGGATTAACGGTACCATCGCCGGTTCTCGGGAGGCTATTGATTCAGTTTTAGGTTTGCTCCGTTCCCACCCACCCTTGGAGAACTTAGAACCGAAGGAGTCTATTGCTACTGAGCCACCTTTTAAGCGGATGAAAGTTCGTCTGAAGCGGGAAATCGTCACTTTGGGTATTGCTAATGTACAACCTGCCCAACGGGTAGGAACCTATGTCAGCCCCCAGAACTGGAATAAGCTCATTTCTGATCCGGGGGTAACAGTCATAGATACTCGCAACCACTATGAGGTAGCCCTAGGTACTTTTAAGGGAGCAGAAAATCCCCAAACCAAGTCATTCGGCAAGTTTCCCGACTATGTGTACCACCACCTGGATCCGAAGAAACAAAAAAAGGTGGCTTTATTTTGTACCGGGGGCATTCGCTGCGAAAAAGCCACCTCTTATTTGTTGGGTCAGGGCTTTGAAGAGGTATATCATCTTAAAGGGGGTATTCTCAAGTATTTCGAGGAAGTTCCTACAGAAGAAAGTCTCTGGGAAGGTGAGTGTTTTGTGTTTGACGAACGTATCACGGTGAACCAGGATTTGGAACCTGGCTGTGGGGAGTAGGTTGGGTAGAGGCACGAAACCCAACAAAGCTGCTATTTTTGTCTCCAATAACTCAACTAAAAAGGTAAATTATGGATGAAGCGGTTCGGAAATTAGCAGGAGTCGGTTTACCCGGTGTTATCCTTCTTATCGCAATGGCAAGTACAGGGTTAACGGGAGCAGCGGCAATTACAGCAGCACTGGCAATGTTGGGACCGGGTGGTATGATTGGAGGTGTTGTCTTCTTAGGTATTATTGGCTTGGCATCAGATTCTGCTAACCAAGTATGGTCTGTCCGCTTTGCTTAAAGGAATTTACAATAAGCGTCTTGGAAATGGGGAATCTTTAGAAAATTTGATTAAAGAGATTAATAGATTGCTCATTTCCCAAGAACTTAAATTAATTTTCAAAAACAAAATAACTGCATAACAACATTGTTTAGTTTATGTAGCACAACAGTACCAACTTGGAGCCACAGCTCTGCGCTTATAAAATGGGGAATAATTTTTCTTACCCTTAGTTCTAAGGGTGTGATATAGTCTTTCCAAAATTAAATTAATTTTTGATTGTTTAAGCTGAAAACATAACCATGAAACGATTGTTAGCCTCTTTAGTTCTCATAGGGGGGTGTATTCTGGTAAGCACCCAAGTGAAAGCGCCAAAATGCTTTGCGCCTGACTTAGGTCACTGGCGCCGCTACTTTGGTTTTGCATTGGCGGTTAACGATGATTACCTGGCTGTGGGGGATCCAGAAGCTAATCGTGTTGTGTTCTATAGTAAGGCTAATGGTCGCTGGTCGAGAACGGGGGATATCCTTCCCCCAGAAGGCTCTGCTGCTGCCAAAGTTGACGAAGGTTTTGGTTTTGACCTGGATTTGGATGGCAGTTTGCTTGTTATCGGGGCATACACGGAAACACCATCGTACTCTGGAGGGGTATATAAAGTGTTACTGGACAGTCCGACAGAAGTAGAACGTATTGACACCAAAGAGGAGGGGGAAATTTCCGGGTTCTCAGTTGCAGCAGACAATGGCTTGATTGCTTTTACCATCGACCGAAAAACTAAATCCGGTACAATTAGCAGGGTTAGGCTATTGGGAAGCGATATAGAAGAAATTCCACCGCCTACTGATAGCGCCGCAGATGCTTGGGGCTTTGATGTGGCTCTTAACAAGGATCTCCTTGTAATTACTGCTCCCCATGATGAAATGGGGGCTGCTTGGTTGTTTAATCTGCAAGAGCCAGAGTCCCCACCCCAAAGATTGGCAGTTTCCAACGGATACGTTCATAGCGCCGTGGCTATTTCAGACCAGTTTGTCGCTGTCAGTTCGGTTGAGCGATCAATGCTCTTTAGTCAGGGCGGCCGAAAAACACTAATAATTGAAATGACCAGGATTTTACAAAGTATTTTTGGCGAACCATGGCCCACAGATTTCCCCCCTCCACACCCGAAAACCCTAATTATGAACATTAAAGACGGTACTACCACTGTTCTTGATGGTTATGGCTATCTTTCTTTAGATCGCCATATCTTGATGAGGACATATCATGGATGGCATCTAGACTCACCGCCGAGTCGATTAGAGTTGTTTGACCTGAGGGATCCTGCTGCACCTCGTTTGATTGCTCGGCGCTGGGGAAGGTACAGTGCTCAGATCCACAATGGTATTTTGGCAACTGTTAAAATAACCAGTTCTGGTACGAAGCTTTGTGTTCAAGAAGGTATTAGATGAATTTAATGCTTTTACATTTTCCGTTAAACTTCATACTCACTATTCTTTCAAAGAATGCACAGTAACTAAAGGAGAGCAAAAAAATGACTGTAATTGGTTCTGATGACCGCAGAATTATCACCGCCCCATTTTCTTTTCCATTTTCCACAGTGACCACTGTGGATATAAAAATTAACTCAGCAATTACTGACGGTGGTACTGGCATAACAATAGGTCCAAATCATGTATTGACTGCTGGCCACAATGCTTACGATAGTTACATAGGGCGACTTATCTCTAGCAGTAATTTACGAACAACTATTAGCTCAAACGAGGATGCACTCACCGGACGAAAAATTGATAAAAACACGACGACAAATGTTACAAATGTCAATTTTCTGGCCGATTATGACAGGACAAGAGCATCGAGAGACGATATTTCCCTTTTTACTACCAGTGATGCACCCCTAGCCCCAAGTGCTGTGATTGGTATTATTGCCTTTGTCGATCCTTCTTCAGCACAAGGTCTGGCAATTGAAACAGCAGGCTATCCTGGGGATAACGTGTCTAGCAATATACCTGGCAACACCAATGTTCCAGGACGGGATTTGGTGCGAGCGTCAGGTAGCATCGTGGACACCAGATCGAACAGGCGCTTTTTTTACTCCCCTGATGTTGATACTGCTGGAGGTCAAAGTGGAAGTGGTGTCTGGCACACCTTAGATGGGGATCTTCCTCGTGTTCTGGGTGTGCATACTGAAGGAACTGGTAATAACCCCTTCATTTCAAGTCTCTTGGGTCTGAGGAACAGTGGTGTCCTGATTACAACGGATATTTATAACGAAATCGTTGCTCAAATGGAAGCCGATTCTGGAACGACAAACGCTAACGTTCTCCCCGAAAATGCCATCATTGGTACTGACCCTATCTCCAACTCTGCCATTTCCATTCAGATTGGTGGCGAAGATTTTATCAGAGGCTCTTACCGCAGGGAGCGCATTATTGGAAAAGGTGGCAATGACAAACTATTTGGTAGAGGTGCAAACGATCGCCTAGAAGGAGGTAGTGGAGTTGACCAAGCCCTCTTCACCGAAGAATTTACGGAATATACCGTTACTATAATCGACCCCAACCAAAAAACCTTTGAGATTAACCACACCAGTGGTACCATGGCTGACGGTAAAGATACAACCAAAGAGATTGAATTTGCCGTCTTTGAATATAAAGATGCCAACAACGACGGCAGAGACGACGGCATTTTGGGAACTGTTAAAGAGACATATCGAGCAAGGCATCCGGGCGCGGAGTAGGACAAAGACGGTTGCCGCCACTATTAGAGCTAAAAATGGGACTGCAAGATAAATTTATTTGGTAAAATTGCTGTTTATTGTGTATAATTATGATATGCTAGAAGCAGTGGGAGCTGCACCAAACAAAAATAATGTGTGGTATCATCTTTAACCAGAGCTGAATGGATTATTTGACCTGAAACCTAACCATGAAACGATTGTTAGCCTTTTTAGTTCTCATAGGGGGGTGTCTTCTGGTAAGAAGCACCCAAGCAAAAGCGCGAAAATGCTTTGCGCCTGAACCAGGTGACAGCCGCGACTTTGGTTTTGCACTGGCTCTCAGCGATAGTTACCTGGCTGTGGGGGATCCAAAAGCTAATCGTGTTGTGCTCTATAGTAAGGCTAATGGTCACTGGTCGAGAACGGGGGATATCCTTCCCCCAGAAGGCTCTGCTGCTGCCAAAGTGGGAGCGGGTTTTGGTTATGACCTGGATTTGGATGGCAGTTTGCTTGTTATCGGGGCATACACGGAAAGGATTAATCAACTTGGAGTATCCTACTCAGGAGGGGTGTATAAAGTGTTACTGGACAGTCCAGCAGAAGTAAAACGTATTGACGCCCAAGAGGAGGGGGAAATTTCCGGGTTCTCCGTTGCCGCAGATGATGGCTTGATTGCTTTTGGTATAAGACGAGTGGAGGATCCAGACAGATGGGCTGGTAGGGTAAAGCTCTGGGGAAGCGAAGTAGAACAAATTGCGCCGCCGACGGATAGAGCAGCAGAGAGTTTTGGCGTTGATGTTGAGATTAACAATGATCTGCTTTTAGTTGGTGCTCCGTTCGACGACACAGGAGCAGCTTGGTTGTTTAATCTGCTACAGCCAGATAGTGCCCCCCAACGCTTAGCAATTCCAGACGCTAACATGGGCAGTGCTATGGCTATTTCTGACCAGTTTGCTGTGGTCAGTGCGATTTATGGATATTTGCCTCCAGGCAGGACGTTAATCATGAACCTTGAAGATGGCTCTATTAATGTTCTTGATGGTTTTGGTCATTATCTTTCCATAGACCGCAATCTCTTAATGCAAGCCTATCTTGGGTCAAGTGACGGGCAGATACCAGCTCGACTAGAGCTATTTGACCTCAGTAATGCTGCTGCACCTCGTTTGATTACTCGGCGCCGAGGTGCCTACCGCGCGATCCTCCGTAATGGTATTTTGGTAACTGTTAAAATAACCCGTTCTGCTCCAAAACTTTGTATCAAGCAAGGGATCCAATAAATAATTTTGTCTAACTTCCTACTAACTATAAGGAGACTATGAAATGGGTACAACTATAATCGGTCCTGACAACCGTCGAGTTATTACTACGGTTGGGTAATTTCCATTTTCTACGGTCACTACTGTGGACATTACATTCCCCTTTAAGAAGAGGTTGGGCAGCGGAATACAAATAGGTCCAAATCATGTGCTTACTGCCGGCCACAATGCTTATAGTATTTTTCCAAAAGGGCTTGCCACTAGTTTGCGAACAACTATCAGCACAAATGTGAATACTTTGCCATACAGACTAATTGATAAGAACCCCGCTAATTCAAAAGCCAACGCCACCGGCAACGATGTCAATTTTCTGGCCGATTATAATACTACAGAAGTACCTGAAGACGATATCGCCCTAATTACAATTAGCAATACCCCCCTTGCCGCAAGTGCTGTGATTGGTATTATTGCGTTTGTCAATCCTTCTTCAGCGCAAGGTCTAACAATTGAAACAGCAGGCTACCCTGGGGATAATGTGTCTAGCAATATACCAGGCAACAGTGGGGTACCTGATCTGGATTTGGTACAAGCGTCAGGTAGCATTGTGGACACCAAGAACAGGCGCTTTTTTTACTCCCCTACTGTTGATACTGCTGCTGGTCAAAGTGGAAGTGGTCTCTGGCACACCTTAGATGGGGATAGTACTCCTCGTGTTCTGGGTGTTCATACTCTTGGAGCAAGTGCTGATGGTTTTCTATCACCCAACCGAAACAGTGGTGTCCTGATTACAACAGATATTTATGACGAAATCGTTGCTCAAATGGAAGCTGATTCTGGCACGGCCAATGCAAACGATCTGCCAGAAAATGCCATCATTGGTACTGACCCTAGCACCTTCCTTTTCTTCTTTCAAAGGGGTGGCGAAGATTTTATCAGAGGCTCTTACCGCAGGGAGCGCATTATTGGAAAAGGTGGCAATGACAAACTATTTGGTGGTGGTGCAAACGATCGCCTAGAAGGTGGTGGTGGAGTTGACCAAGCCCTCTTCTCAGAAGAATTTACGGAATATACCGTTACTATAATCGACCCCAACCAAAAAACCTTTGAGATTAACCACACCAGTGGTACCATGGCTGAAGGGATAGATACAACCGAAGAGATTGAATTTGCCGTCTTTGAATTTAATGATGCCAACAACGACGGTAGAGACGACAATGGTAATCTGTTCTTCGTACCCCTCCAGATTGACCCCAATGACAACACAAAATTAAAAGATGGGCCAGAAATCACCCCTGAAGTAGATATCCTAGACAACAATGAAGAAAAAATCGGCACCATCACCGTTTCCTCCCCAGCCTGGATGTTTGATGGCGATGTAGAATACACCCTAACCCTCGGTTCCGAGCAAAGCATCCTCTTCAATTTGGCCTACATTATAGATATTTCTGGTAGCATGGATGGGGAAAGACTCGTCCAAGCACAAGCCGCCTATCAAGCGCTAACCCAGGCACTCATTGACAATGGTATTGCTGACAATAGCGAATTCGCTGTTATACCCTTCAACGGCGATGCGTCCCTGAGAGGTCCTGTAGATGCCTCCACAGCAATTTCCATAGTAAACGGATTATCCGCTGGCTGCAGCACAGAATTTGGTCCTGCCTTAAGGGAAGCCCAGAATTTCTTCAACTCCCGCAACAACAACGCCACTAATATAGCCTATTTTCTCTCTGATGGACAAGGTAATGGTGCTAGTAATAGTTTACAATCTGTAGCTGAAGTACGGGCTTTTGGCATCGGCGGAGCTGACCTAACAGCATTAAACATTATCGATTCAGACGATGCTGTTGCCCTTTCCAATCCAGCTGATTTGGTGACAGCATTTAATGCAGCAACAGTAGACAGAAATACCATCGAACGCATTGACGTAAAACTGGATGGCAAGGTGATTGAAATGATTGCCCCAAGTCAGCTAACGGAAAATTCTCTCGGTCTTCAATATAAAGGAACCATTGACATGCTAGAGGTGACACGGGAAGCAGAAAACGATATTGTCTTCGATGTAGTATTCAACAACGGTACCCCTACCGCTTCTTTAAATTACATTATTACTACAGGTCAGGAAGAGGTTACCCGGCAAACCAATAATGGAACCAGGGAAATCATCACCTTTAGTGTAAATCAATCGGACTTTACTCCCACACCTTCTCCTAGTTTGAGTGAATTTAATATTGCCATAGCTGCTACCAATCAGTTAGAAAGTAGAGAAATTATCGGCAATGACTTAGACAATGTCATTACAGTCCAAGACCTGGAAAACACCCTATTCGGTAATGGTGGCAATGACCGTTTTATCCTCTTAGGTGGTATCAACCTGGTGGACGGAGGAGAAGGGATTGATACTGTTCAGATTAACAAGACCCAAGCTGAAGCTGGTGCAATTTCCCAACCTGGGAATATCATCAATATTGGTACGGACACTACCTTATTAAACGTAGAGTTTATCGAATTTAGTGATGTTCGCCTCTCCACTGACACTCTAACGGTGACACCTATCCTATCCTTGGCTGAAACTGCAATCTCTATCACAGAGGGCGATTCTAACTCAAATCTGGCTACCTTCACCATCAACTTATCTATAGCGAGCCTAAATGATTTGTGCAAACACATCGTATCGTTCCAATCTCTCCGGATTGAAAAGTTTGAGAGCCAAAAATAGCTTGAACAATCTTTTCACAACTGTAAAATTTTTACATTTGTAATAAAAACGCCTCAAAAAATTCTTGGCTTGTAACCAAATTCCCTCTACAGGATTTTCTTCCGGACTATAAGGAGCAAACAATTCACAAGTAATCAACCATTCATCTTTGGCTAATCCATCATTATATTTGGCTAAGATTTTTTTCATTTCCTCTCCTTTATGATATGACGCACCATCCCAAAGTAACATAATTTGTTGGTTAGGATGACGATTCTTTATCTCTTCAACAAATTTCACAGTATTTTGTCCATTGCCGCTGGGATAAGGACAAACAATAAATTCATTATTCCAAATGTTTAAAGCACCATAGTAAGTTTGTCTAGCTCTATAATTATCAATCTTAACAATTTCTCGTTTTTTTTTGTCTCCCCAAAGGTAACCATAAATTTCATCGCCTTGAAGGTGACACTCATCTAAAGCATATACCACAAGTTTTTCAGCTTTTATCTTATCGAGGCGGGCCGCGCTACCGCGCGGATCCGGTGTACCACCGGATCGCGTAATATAGCAGCTAATTCTTTATTTCTTTCTTTGATACGAGCTGGATTTTTTCTGGGATTTTCTTTATTGCCTTTCTGCCATGTTAAATTGGCGTTTCGCAAGATTTGATAATAACTCTCTTTTGACCTAAATAGGACATCATATTCTTCTATAAGATGTCTTTCTAATTCAGAAATGTTACGTCTTTCTGGTGGCTGGAGTCATTTTATAATTTCTTTTTTTTGCTCCCTAGTTAGGTAACTTCTTGAACCTTGATGTCCCAGGCTTAATCCCGATACACCTTGTAGCAAATATTTTCTCTGTGTTTGGGCAATAAAGCTTGTTGAAACACCTAAACTTACTTCAATACTTTTATAATCCAACCCCAATAATCTCAATTTTACTGCTTGTACTCTTTTCCATTCTTTTAAATTCTTAGTGTTGTGAATAAACTCATTCAATTCCTGTATTTTAGTAAAGTTAGGATGATTCTTATCATTCATTAACATGATTTTATCCTCTTTTTGTTTGGTTTGAAGGCATCATAGCACAAAAGTCACGATTTGCACAAATGATTTAGACGCGCTATAGTGTAACCACAGAAGATGTGGTGATTGATTTTACTACCCAATCCAATGTTGCTCTTGCAGGTACTGACTTTGTCGAAGCTACCGGTCAACTGACCATTTCTGCCGGTGAAAGTTCAGGGGAAATTACAGTAAAAGTGCTAGATGATACTGATGTGGAAAGCGAGGAACTTGTACTCCTGAATCTCACGGCAGTTTCCGGGGCTACATTTGCCGATGGAGCCATTAATGAGACTGCTGCCATCAACATTTTGGACAATGAAAGTGTAATTAGTATACCCATCGTTGCCGATGATTTTACTATCATAGAGGGGGATACTACAACACCCTCAACCCTAACCCTGAACCTGGATCGCTTTGGCAGTTTAAGTGGAAGTGACACCATTGAAATAAAAATCTTAGCTGCTGGCAGTAACCCTGCCCAAGCATCTGATTTTGTGGACGGTTTCTCTTCAACGAGGGTTACCTTTGCTCCCGGTGAAGAGACGAAAACCGTTGATATTGCGATCACCCCAGATGAAGAAGTTGAGGAAGATGAAACATTCGGAATTAGACTCACAAATGTTTCTGGGTCTGCGTCAGTTTCCAGTGAAACTCTTTTATTTACCATCCTCAATGATGACGTCATCAACACCCCCCCCACTGTGGCAATCCCTATCCCTGACCAAGCCACGGACGAAAATGTTCCCTTCACCTTCCCCGTTTCCTCTAACACTTTCTCCGATGTTGATGTGGACGACACCCTCACCTTAAGTGCCACCTTAGACACTGGTGAGGACCTCCCCAGTTGGTTGAGCTTTGATAGCACTACCAATACCTTTAGCGGTACCCCCTCAGACCGGGACATCGGGAAGATTAATATCACAGTTACCGCCACTGATAGCGGCGGATTTACTATCAGTGACACCTTCTCCCTCAACGTCATCAACGTGGTCATAGGGAACGAGCTGAACAGTTTTTTGTATGGCACCACTGTCAGTGACAAAATAGAAGGTCAAGGGGGTAAGGACACGATCTTCGGCGGAAGCGGTGACGACACCCTGGACGGTGGCAGTGGCGATGATACACTGTTTGGGAGCGTTGGCAATGATAGCCTCTTGGGAGGAGATGGCCGAGATTACCTTTACGGAAGTTCCGGCAACGATATCCTAGATGGCGGGGAAGGGCGAGATGGTCTCATAGGTGGCTCAGGCAAGGACCAATTCGTTCTCCGAAGCGGGTCTAGCTTTGACAACATTTTAGACTACCAGGATGGTATTGATTTCTTCGTGCTCACCGATGGTCTCAGGTTTGAAGATCTGACCATTAGCAGTTATGGTTTCCGTACCACCCTGATCTCCACTGAGGGCGATAGTTTGGCTGTGGTTGTAGGCACTAATGTCAGTCTAATTGATGCTAGTGACTTCACGGTAATTTAATGTAGGGGATTGGTGGGCGATGCCCACCCTACAAATCTTTGATAACATCGGTGACTACAAGGATGGTACTGATTCTTTTGTGCTCACCAATGGTCTCCAATTTGAAGATCTGACCATTAGCAGTTATAATTCCCGTAGCATCCTGATCTCCGCTGAGGGGGATGCTTTGGCTGTGATTGCAGGCACTAATGTCAGTCTAATTGATGCTAGTGACTTCACTATAATTTAATTTATACCATCAATAAGTTATTTATTGTGGGTGGCGGTGGGCAATGCCCACCCTACAAATCATTCATCTTCTGCTGAGGGAGGAACCAAAGCAACAGCAGCAATGGCATCTTCCGAGTCCAACCGCTGCACCCTAACCCCCGTAGCAGTTCGAGATTGGAGGGAAATACCAGCTACTGCTTGGCGAATAATAATTCCCCGACTGGTAACCAGCATCAACTCATCATCTGAATTGACTATGTGAATTGCTGCTAAGCAATCTTTTTTGCGAAAGCGAATCGCCTTAACGCCATATCCGGGGCGGTTTTGTAGGCGGAATTGTCTCACGGGAACCCGCTTACCATAACCTCCAGTGGTAATCGCTAGCAACCAAGGCCCCACATCCCCTTCTACATTAACTAACTCTTCAGTTTCCAGACTCTCCTCTTCTGATAAATCCCCTGCGGTGCCGATATTTGCTACAACTTGACTGGGTAAAATATCCATGCTAATCAACTGGTCGTCCCCCCGCAATTTCATTGAGCGAACCCCTCGGGTTTGCCTACGATAGGGACGCAACTGCTGATGATCTGTTTTGAAGTGAATTGCCATACCGTCCCGAGAACCGATAATAATGCTGTCCTCTTCCCGACAAAGCCTGACCCAGCGCAGTTGGTCTCCTTCGGTCAAAGAAATGGCAATCAACCCATTAATGCGAATTTTGCTAAATGCTGCTAGTGGAGTCTTTTTAATATACCCTTCCTGGGTGAGCATGACTAGATACTCTTCTTCGGTAAACTCTATTATAGATACCATGGAGGTAATCTTCTCCTCCTGAGAGAGAGGCAGCATTTGGACGATGGGAATGCCCCTGGCGGTGCGGGAAGCGGCAGGTATTTGATAAGCATGAACACTATAGACCAAACCGCGATCGGTGAAGAAGAGAACTTGGTCGTGGTCGCAGCAAGTTAAGAAATGGGACACCACATCATCTTCTTTAATCTTCGCCCCGGCTTTCCCACGAGTAGCGCGATTTTGGGCATCAAAGGTATTGACAGCCATCCGCTTCAGGTAACCTTGTTCTGTTAATAAGATTAATGATTGCTCGTTGGCAATTAAATCCCGATCCACCAGTTCCCCTTCTGCTTGCACGAATTGGCTCCTGCGGGGGGTAGCGTGCATTTCCTTGATTTGCAGTATTTCCTCCTCAATAATCCCTTCGATTCTTTCCCGTCGGGCGAGAATATCCTGGAAGTCGGCGATTTGCACTTGTAACTCTTGGTGTTCTGCCTCAATTTTCTCTGCTTCTAAAGCAGTTAAGCGACGTAATTGCATTTGCAGGATTGCATCTGCTTGCACTGCGGTAAGTCCTAATTGGGTCATCAATTCAGTTTTCGCTGTGGTGGCATCCGCAGCAGAACGAATTAACTCAATCACTGCATCAATATTCCCCAGGGCGATGAGTAAACCTTGAAGCAAGTGGTCTCTTGCTAAAGCTTTGCGCAGTTCGTATTCAGTCCTTCTGGTAATTGCCTCAACGCGAAAATCTAAGAAGACCTGAAGGAACCGCTTCAGAGTTAGTAACTGGGGTTCCTTATTTACTAAAGCCAACATATTGGCACCAAAGTTAGCTTGGAGAGGGGTTTGCTTGTAGAGGTTATTTAGGATCACCTGAGCATAAGCATCCCGCTTCAGTTCGATTACCACCCGCATTCCATCCCGATCGCTTTCATCCCAAATGTTGGAAATCCCTTCGATGCGCTTGTCATTCACCAATTGGGCAATTTTTTCAATTAGGGATGCTTTGTTGGTTTGATAGGGTAGTTCGGTGATAATAATTGCCTGCTTATCTGATTTGCCTAGGGATTCTATTTCTGCTACCCCCCGCATGGTAATGGAACCCCGTCCGGTGGTATAAGCATCTTTAATCCCAGCACGACCCAATATCTGTGCCCCAGTGGGAAAGTCCGGTCCCGGGATATACTTCATTAATTCCACGTCGGTAAGCTCCGGGTTATGAATCAATGCCACTACCCCATCAATTAATTCTCCCAGGTTGTGGGGGGGGATATTGGTTGCCATTCCCACGGCAATGCCGGAGGAACCATTCAGCAGTAACTGGGGAATGCGAGCAGGTAAGACCGTGGGTTCTTGTTGGGAACCGTCGAAGTTATCAATAAAGTCTACGGTTTCTGACTCGATATCCCGCAGCAGAGCATTACTAGTCAGACTCTGTAAGCGGCATTCCGTGTAGCGCATTGCCGCTGGTGGATCATTGTCCACCGACCCAAAATTACCGTGTCCCTGAATTAGGGGGTCTCCCATGGAAAAATCTTGAGCCATGCGCACCAAAGCATCGTATACTGCTGTATCACCGTGGGGGTGATATTTACCCAACACTTCCCCCACCACTCTGGCACATTTCCGAAAAGGACGTTCTGGGGTCAGTCCCAACTCGTACATGGCATAGAGAATGCGGCGATGGACTGGTTTCAGACCATCCCGAGCATCTGGCAGTGCCCGCCCGACAATCACGCTCATGGCGTATTCCAGATAAGACTGGGACATCTCGTTGCTCAGATCCGTGGGAACAATTCGCTCCTGGAGGAAAGTCATAAGGTAAAAAACTCCATTAAAATAAGAATGAGGCTCAAAATTGCCAGTTTATGGTAAAATTATAACACATTGTCAGTTACTTTTTACAAACTACAAAAAACAAATAATAAAATATCAATTAAGAAAGAATTCTCTCAGAGCATGATAGGTTTCTTCTGGAGCTTCTTCTGGGAGGAAATGACCGCAATTTAGACCCCAGCCCCTTACGTTACTAGCTTTACCCCACCAAGTGGATAAAATATTGTATTTTTGGCCTATCAGACTCTTTTTACTCCAAAGAACCAGCAAGGGACAATGAATTTTTTTTCCTATATCCCGCCGATCGTCTTCTAGATCTATAGTGGCGGCAGCGCGATAGTCTTCGCAAGTACTGTGAATAGTTGCCCGATCGCTAAAATAGCGGATATACTCCGCCATAGCGGACGGTGTAAAAGCAGAAAGATTTTCACTCCATTGTGTCAAATAATTGCGCAAGAAATATTCTGCATTATTATCGATTAACTTTTCCGGGAAAGGAGAAGGTTGAATCAAAAAAAACCAATGATAATAAGCTTCGCTAAAATACCGATCTGCATTAGCGTACATTGTAGAGGTAGGAAGGATATCCAAGAGGGCAATTTTCTGAACTCTAGTGGGGCGATCTAAGACTAAACGATGAGCTACCCTTGCCCCGCGATCGTGACCGACTAAGTAAAATTTGTCATAGCCTAACTGAGACATGACCTCTACCTGATCCATGGCCATCACTCTTTTAGAATAATTAACATGATCCGGTTTGCCTGGGGGTTTGGAACTATCGCCGTATCCTCTTAAGTCAGTCACTATAACTGTAAAGTCTCGCGCTAAACGGGGGGCTATTTTATGCCAGATAACGTGGGTTTGAGGATAGCCATGGAGGAGCAAAAGTGGTGGTCCCGATCCCCCTTTTTTACAGTTTATCTTGGCGCTTTTTGTATCGATTATTTGCTGTTTAAAATCTGGAAACATATGAAACAGTGATCAGTAACCAGTTACCAGTTACCAGTGGCTATTAAATAAATTATTTATGGTAAAGATTAATAATTTTTTAGCCATATCCCCGCTACTCGCGCTATAATTATCCCTGCCGAGAGGGGCAGGGTAGGGGTTATATTTTTTGTTAAATCAGTTTAATGACACGGAAGCTAAAATAGAGAGTGAGGGCGATCGCGCTCAAACCTATTAAAATGCCTATATAAGTAATTACCGCCATCAAAATTTCTCCTCAATCATTGTTGTTTATTTCTGCTATTATACTGCTTCTGATATCTTTAACATAGCAGAGAAATCCAAATTATGCAATCTCTTATACTCGTCAATTTACCTCAGAACTCTTACGACATCGCCATAGCACCCCATAGTCTCCACCAACTGGGGAAGAAGGTGAAGGAGTTGGACTTAGGCAAAAAAGTACTACTGGTCTCGAATCCGAACATTTTCCAACTTTACGGCAAAACTGCTGTTAATTCTCTCTCTACTGCTGGCTTTGAGGTCTGGACCCATCTTATACCCGATGGGGAACGGTACAAAACCCTGGACCAAATCCTCAAAGTCTATGATACTGCCTTGGGAAACTATTTAGAACGGTCTTCAACTTTAGTCGCTTTAGGGGGTGGGGTTATTGGGGACATGACTGGTTTTGCTGCTGCTACCTGGTTGCGAGGGATTAACTTCGTTCAAGTTCCCACCTCTCTTCTCGCTATGGTGGATGCTTCTATTGGGGGGAAAACGGGGGTAAATCATCCTCAAGGCAAAAACCTCATTGGTGCTTTCCATCAACCGCGATTAGTATTAATCGATCCTTTGTTGTTGCAAACCCTCCCACCTAGGGAGTTTCGGGCGGGAATGGCAGAAGTAATTAAATATGGGGTTATTTGGGATGAGGATTTATTTGTTCAGTTAGAAGCAGCAGATAGGATTGATAATTTTTCTTCTTTGAAGGAAGAGTTGCTGCAAACTATTTTAACTCGTTCTTGTCAAACGAAGGCTGAGGTGGTGAGTAAAGATGAAAAAGAAGGGGGATTGCGAGCTATTCTCAACTACGGACATACGGTGGGACATGCTGTGGAAAGTTTGACGGGGTATGAACAAGTTCTCCATGGGGAAGGAGTAGGGATAGGGATGGCGATCGCCGGAGAAATTGCTGCTGCCATAGGGTTGTGGACTCCAACAGAGATGGAACGACAGCAGGAGCTGATTACCAAAACTGGTTTACCCACTCAGTTACCATCCATGTTAGATGTAGAAGCTATTTTGGAGTGTGTGAAAAGCGATAAGAAGGTAAAAGCTGGAAAAGTTAGATTTGTTTTGCCTTGGGCTATAGGTAATGTTACTATTACTGATGAAGTCCCTCTGGATATCCTTCGTCAAGTACTACAATCAAAATTATCCAGAACTTGAGGACAAAAATATGACTACTTTAACTGCTAAATACGATATTACTTGGGAAAAGCTCCCCGAAGACTTTATTTTACCGGACGATCCAGTGGACAATATTAATCAGCCTGCTCTAGCAGCAGCTCTCACCGACAGCTTGGAAGCAGGAGGTATAGTAACCCCTAAAACCCTCACAATAACCAATTACGGCATTTGTGCCACCCTCAATGACAAAACGGTGGTGAAAGCGCCAGACTGGGGTTACATAGCCAATATTAGCACCACTCGTGAAGAAGTCATTCGCAGTTATACTCCCCAGTTGCAAGGAGAAATCCCCACTATTGTGATGGAGTTTCTCTCGGATACTGAGGGAGGGGAATACTCTATCAAACCAACTTATCCTCCCGGTAAGTGGTTCTTTTACGAGCAAGTTTTGCAAGTTCCCTATTATGCTATTTTTGAATCCAGAGAAGGTGCTTTAGAAGTTTATCGTTTAGGGGAATGGAAACGGTATGAGAGCCAAAAATCAGATAGTAATGGACGTTATTGGATAGAAACTATGAACTTATTCCTAGGAGTCTGGGAAGGAACCAGAGAACGTCGCACCGGTTATTGGTTGCGTTGGTGGGATGAAAAAGGGGAATTATTGTTGTGGAGTTTGGAATTAGCCCAACAAGAAAAGCAACGAGCTGAGCGCTTGCTGCAACAACTTCGAGCTGCTGGACTGGAACCAGAAAAATAATATGAGATAATAAACCGCAGAGGCACAGAGGACACAGAGCACAGAGAGAGGGAAAAGAGAGATTGAAACCAGAGTTAGATAAATTAAACTTTAGCACTAAACTCGCCTACGGAGTGGGGGAATTAGCTCGAGCTATTCCCAGTAATATCTTAGCATTCTTCCTGCTCTTTTTCCTAACTGATGCAGTGGGTTTAAATCCAGGTTGGGCGGGTAGGGTTATTTTGGTGGGCAAGATTTGGGATGCTATCAACGATCCTCTTATTGGTTGGTTGAGCGATCGCACCCGTTCTCCCTGGGGCAGACGCTATCCTTGGATGATCTACGGCGCCCTTCCTTTAGGGCTGTTTTTCTTCTTGGAGTGGGTTATGATACCCAGGGATAATCAACTTCTTCTGTTCTGCTATTATAGCGCTATCATACTGCTAATTTACACCGCTTATACAGCAGTTATCCTACCTTTTTCAACTCTTGCTGCGGAGCTTACTTCAGATTATAACGAACGTACCAAATTAATCAGTTTTCAATCCTTCTTTGGTATTGGGGGCAGTATCTTCTCCCTTCTCCTAGCTCAGGTGATTTTTAGCCAAGTTGCCCAAACCAGTCATCGTTATCTACTCCTAGGGGGAATATCTGCTGTCATTATGGTGTTGGCTATTTATATCTGTGTTTGGGGTACAAAAAGGCGCTATATGGTGATGGAGCGAGAACGTTCTCAAGTGCAGCGCCCCCCAGGATTATCCATTTTGAAACAAGCACAAATTGCCTTGAGCAATAAACCCTTTCTTTATTTAATTGGCATTTATCTCTTTTCTTGGTTGAGTTTACAATTAACAGCAGCAATTATACCTTATTTTGTTACCAAGTGGATGGTACTTTCAATGAAACAGTTTAATCTAATGGCACTTGTATTTCAAGGTACTGGTCTGTTAATGATGTTTGGTTGGAGTCTCCTAGCTCAAAGAGTGGGTAAACAAGCCGTATATTGCCTGGGTGTACCTTTAACTATTATAGGACTGGGGGGGTTGTTATTCCTGCAACCAGGACAGGTAAATTTGATGTATATTTTAGGGGCGATCGCCGGATTTGGGGCAGCCACTGTCTATCTCATCCCGAACTCCATGTTACCAGATGTCATTGATTTAGATGAGTTAAATACGGGACAGAGAAGGGAGGGTATTTTCTATGGTTTTGTGGTGCAAATCCAAAAAATAGCCGTAGCGTTTTCCGTGTTTATGGTGGGTCAAATCTTAGATTGGTCGGGATATATTGCCGAATCCACCTCACAACCTCTTTCAGTTTTGTGGGCAATTCGGCTTATAACTGGTTTGGTACCCAGCTTGCTCTTAGGTGTTGGTTTAATTTTAGTCTTTTTCTATCCCATTACTCCCTCCCGTCACGCAGAAATAATGCTCCAATTGCAAGAAAGGCGCTCAGAGAATCTATAATTATCATCCTACCCTCTCTCTTCTCTTTCTCTGCGTCTTCTGCGTCTCTGCGGTTCATTTAAATATACATTCAAGCAAAATCCGATTAACTACCTCCGGTGCTTCATCCTGGGGACAATGTCCCAAACCTTCCAAAGGAATAAACTGCTCTACTGTAGGATAATTACCTAACTGCCGTCCCAATTCTATGGGTTCCCAAGGGTCTTCTGTGCCCCAAAGGATAAAAGTAGGACAAGAAAGGAGGGGTAAAAGGTCTTCCGGTAAGGGGCCTTGAGAATAGCGGGTAAAGGCGAGAAATACATCTGCTGCACCCTCTTCTGCTGCTGGTTTGAGCAACATATCCACCAGTTCATCTGTAACTGCTTCTTTACGGTGGTACGCTTGCAACAAGATTTTCCGCACTACCTGGGGTTGGGCAATGCGACGAAAGAAGAAATGGCCAATCCATTTATTCCCTAATAACCCTTGCATTACAGAAGCCCCTACCCTGTTATACCAGGGTAGTTCTCCTCTTTTACGTTCATGGAGCAGTCGCAGGGAGCAGTTAAGAGCAGCCACTCCCAAAACCACATGGGGATAAGTTACTGCCACTTGCATTGCGACGATACAGCCAATGGAATTACCTACTAAAAAAGCTGCTTCACCCACCACCTCGCCACAAAAAGCGGCTACAAGTTCAGCCCAGGTGGCAAAAGTATATTCCATTTCCACTCCTGGGGTGGGTTTAGCAGATGCGCCAAAACCAATTAAGTCTATGGCGTAGCAGCGGCAACTTTGCCCTAGCACCGGGAGGTTTTTGCGCCAGTGTCCCCCTGATGCCCCAAAGCCATGAACCAAAATAACTGCGACTCCAGAATCACCCAGATGTTGATAGGAAATGGGAAAACCTCGCCAAGTCCAAGTTCTGGCAGTGGAATTCAGTTCCATTACAGTAGTTGCAGAATATGTCATGATCTAGTTTTTGAGCTGTTCTGTAACCGGAAATACCAAAATTAATCGTTTCAATCCATGTCCCAGTGGTGCTTAAATTGCTGAACCGCCATTTCATTTCCGGCAGCGTTCCAATGACCATCACAAGGAAGATACCATTTGTTCAACCCGGCTCGAAGCCGAGATGAGTCCTGACCACCGTCGGGAGATAACGCCAAATCAATAAATTTAGCATCAAATTTATCTGCGATATTTCGTAGCCCCAAATACCAATCTAGCTGTGAATAGCCCCAACCAAGTTGCAAAATCTTCTCAATATCCTCCCGATCAGGTATAACAATAATGGTTATTGGAAAATTAGGCGTAATTTCTTGAAATAATTTGTCAACATAGTATAAGCTGCCCTTAATTGATTCACTATCAGAGGCAAAATAACCTCTTATGTTACCGGAAAAACTTTCATGCTTAACATGCCCATGTATAACTGGTTTATCCTTCAATGTATAGAGGACACTCCTTAAAACATTTGAGAAATAGGTGAAATTGACCAAATAAACGTTGAATTGGCCTATAAAGCTGGGATATTTAACCCTCTTGTTACTCGGAAAATCTTCAGACTTCTTTGCCGTGGGCGGGTAATAGATTTCATACTGTTCCTCACCAATGGGCCTAAAGTACGGTCGATATTGATTACCAAACAGTCTTTCTTTGAGAAAGGAGTTATCTAAAAAGTCGTTAGCCGGTAAAAAGAAGTAAATCACCTCCGAATGAGGTATTGTTGAAACAAGCTCCTGGTAAATCAAAAACTGCTGAACAGGTCCGAGACCTCCGGCAGCTCCAAAATTTAATACTTGTTTATTTATATCCTTAGAAAGCTTTTTCGCAAATGTATCCTCTAAATTGACACCAAAGCCTTCGGCAAAACTATCCCCAATTAAGGCAATACTGTTAGGGGATATTTGTGTTTGATAGTTAACGTCATCTCGAGCTCCCACATCATTAGATTGATACTCTACATCAAAACAAGCTGCTTTATGCCGATCCCTAGAGTTGCTTTTATGCCATGCACCCCAGCTTTCCTTCTCATTGCGCCAATTATTGCCCCAATAGCGCAAAGAATAGGTAGGCTCATCAACTATCGGAATTAATTTGAACTTAGTTAGCAACAATGCTCCCCCTTCAAGAGCGAAGACCAAGATGAGACAATTTAAGCTGATCGTCTTAATCCAGCTCATCGGAGTCCCTCTAGTTAGTTTGAAATTCTTCTTAGTCATTTGCAAATTCTCAAAATAAGGTATAGATAAATGGTGCGATGGCAGACCCCTGAGTGAAGACAATCACAGCCCCCAGAAGCACTAGAGTAATAATCAGTGGGGCAAGCCAGTATTTTTTCCGATCCTTCAGAAATCCCCAGAGGTCTTTCACAAAGTCCAATGTAGTTTCAAGCATCAGAAGGGTTTCTCCATACTCTCTCTCGTTTTTCTTTGGCTGGGTAGACGATAGGTTGACAGATTAACCTCCAATTTTCTCGCCATCGGGTCTCGATTCAACAGACGCATAATCATGGCCATGGGCATTAGTAAGCCGTAGAAAACAATACCCAGAATAAGGCGGGTGTTGACCCAGCCCAGAACCAGTCCAATTCTCATCCAGACTTGGTAGACAGGTTTGAGGGTCCTGGGGGCTAGAACTGCCAAAAACCAGAGGACAACTGCGATAATCCACGGCCAAGAGGGCAGAGAATGACCCCTGAGCAACGGCAATAATAAACCAAAGAGAACCGCCACAATTTTACCAGTCAGCAGTCCAAAATCCCGCAATTCTTTTTGGTTAAGTTTGGGTATTGGGTCCATGGTTTTCTTGCTCTAATCCAACTCAAATTCTTCTTTCCAGGATTCATCTCCTTCCCCAGGCTGCTGTTGGGACTTGGCCAACAAGAAGTTCTCCAGCACCAGATAGTCACTCTCAGTGCCCATAAAACACCGATAAGCATCCTCCGGAGTACAGACAATTGGCTCCCCACGAACATTAAAGGAAGTATTCACCAACACTCCACAGCCCGTTTTCTGTTCAAAATGACGGATTAGCTCATAGTAGCGCGGATTGGTTTCTTTGTGAACCGTCTGAATGCGAGCTGAGTAATCCACATGGGTAACAGCTGGAATAGTTGAACGGGGAACCTTCAGCCTTTCTAGACCAAATAGTTGCTCCTGCTGGGGAGTCATGGGAATGCGTAAATCCTCTTTGATTGGTGCCACCAGCAGCATATAAGGGCTAGAGCGGTCAAGTTCAAAATAGTCCGAAACCCGTTCAGCCAAAACCGAAGGGGCAAAAGGGCGGAAGGATTCCCGGTATTTGACTTTCAAATTCATTACCGACTGCATGGACTGACTGCGGGGATCCCCAATAATGGAACGGCTCCCCAAAGCGCGAGGTCCAAATTCCATCCTACCTTGGAACCAACCCACCACATTTCCCTCAGCCAAAATTTCTGCCACCCGTGGCAGTAGCTCATCATCTTCTAGTTGCTGGTACTTGGCTCCCACTGCATTCAGTTGACTGCTAATTTCTGCCGAGGTAAACTTTGGCCCCAAATAAGAACCCTGCATGCTATCCCCGCCCTTAGGAAAGCGAGGTTGGTCGTGGTACTGGTGCCAAATAGCCAGAGCCGCTCCTACAGCCCCACCGGCATCCCCAGCTGCTGGTTGAACCCAGATATCTTTGAAGGGACCTTCCCGCACAATTCTCCCATTGGCAACGCAGTTGAGGGCAACGCCACCAGCTAGGCACAAATAATCCTGACCCAATTCTTGGTGTACTGTTCTCGCTAGACGCAATACCACTTCTTCTGTCACCTGCTGAATAGAAGCAGCAATGTCCATCTCCCGCTGGGTTAATTGGCTTTCTGGTTGGCGCGGTGGGGCACCAAATAGCCTCTGGAACTTCTGGTTGGTCATGGTTAGACCAGTAGCGTAGTTGAAGTAATCCATGTTCAAGCGGAACGTTCCATCCCCTTTGAGATCCAACAGATGGTCTAGGATCAGATTTACATATTTCGGTGAGCCATAGGGGGCTAACCCCATGAGTTTATACTCACCAGAATTGACCTTAAAGCCCGTGTAGTAAGTGAAAGCTGAGTAGAGCATTCCCAGGGAGTGGGGAAAATTAATCTCCCATTGGGGTATCAGCTGATTGCCCTTCCCCAAACAGACGGATGCTGTAGCCCATTCACCCACAGCATCCAGGCACATAACCGCTGCCTCCTGGAAGGGACTGGGAAAAAAGGCTGAGGCGGCGTGAGATTGGTGATGGTCAGTAAATAGCAAGGGAGGTAGTCCAGAGATGCTCACTTCTCCCAGTGCGGCCAGCTCTTTTTTCAGCACTGCCTTGAGGTAGAGCTTTTCTTTGAGCCAGACAGGCATAGCCATGATAAAAGAGCGAAATCCTTTAGGTGCATAGGCTAGATAGGTTTCTAAGAGACGCTCAAATTTAATTAAAGGCTTTTCATAAAAGACAATATTATCCAAATCTTTAAGTCTGAGAGAGGCTTCCCTGAGGCAGTAAGCGATCCCTTGGGTAGGAAATCTGGCATCATGCTTTTTGCGGGAAAAACGCTCTTCCTGGGCAGCTGCCACAATTTGCCCATTAATGATCAAAGCAGCAGCACTGTCATGATAATAAGCTGAGATTCCAAGTATCTTCATTGCTCCTCTCTAAGAGAATAGAGTTTATTGTCATCAGGGGGATTGAAACTTGATAATGCTATCTTAAGTGGAAGCAAAAAACAAGGAAATGGCAGCAAAGGGATGACTTACCATCGGGTTTTACTCAAACTCTCCGGCGAAGCATTAATGGGTAACTTGGGCTATGGTATCGATCCCAAAGTAGTGTCTGACATAGCGACCGAAATCGCAGAGGTAGTGAAAAGTGGGATCCAAGTCGTAATCGTTGTGGGTGGTGGTAACATCTTTCGCGGAGTTAAAGCTGCCGCAGCAGGAATGGATCGGGCAACTGCCGACTATATCGGTATGATTGCTACGGTGATGAATGCTATGACTTTACAGGATGCCCTGGAGCAAATGGGAATTGTTACCAGAGTGCAAACCGCCATCGCCATGCAGGAAGTAGCAGAACCCTATATCCGACGCCGGGCAATTCGTCATTTAGAAAAAGGACGGGTGGTGATTTTTGGCGCTGGTAGCGGCAATCCTTTCTTTACTACCGACACCACAGCAGCTCTGAGAGCTGCGGAAATCGATGGGGAGGTTATTTTTAAAGCTACTAAGGTGGATGGAGTTTACGATGGGGATCCGAAGCTAAATCCCGATACTCACCGCTATGAGCACCTGACTTATAGTCAAGTCCTGGCTCAGGATTTGCGGGTCATGGACGGAACGGCGATCGCTTTATGCAAAGAAAATAATATCCCCATCGTCGTTTTCGATCTTTCGGTTCGTGGTAATATCATCCGCGCTGTTAAAGGGGAACCCGTAGGCACGATTATTAGTAATCAGTAAAGAATAGGGAGGTTGCTGTGAATTTAAATGAAATCAAAGCTCAAATGCAAAAGACCATTGAGTCTACTCAAAAGTCTTTTAATACTATCCGTACCGGAAGGGCTAATGCTACTCTTTTAGATCGGGTGATGGTGGAATACTACGGTGCGGAAACGCCGTTGAAATCCCTGGCTAATATTAGTACACCAGACTCTACCACCATTTTAATTCAACCCTATGATAAAAGTAGCATGGGGCAAATTGAAAAAGCAATTTCCATGTCCGATTTGGGTTTAACTCCTAACAACGACGGTTCGGCGATTCGGTTGAATATCCCTCCTTTGACGAGCGATCGCCGCAAAGAATTGGTGAAATTGGCGGGTAAATTGGCAGAAGAGGGGAAAGTTGCTATTCGCCATATTCGCCGGGATGCAGTTGATGTAGTGCGGAAACAGGAGAAAAAGCACGAAGTTTCTGAAGATGAATCCCATGATTTGCAGGAGCAAATTCAAAAAGTTACCAAGGAATTTACCGCCAAAATTGAGGACTTATTGGCAGCCAAAGAAAAAGATATTACTACCGTTTAGCAGTTATCAGTTAGTCAGTAACCAGCTTCTCACGTACCATGACAGTAACCAGTGACCAGTTTTCAGTTACCAGTTACCAGTTACCAGTTACCAGTTACCAGTTACTAGTTACCAGTTACCAGTTACCAGTTACCAGTTACCAGTTACCAGTTACCAGTTACCAGTTACCAGTTACCAGTTATCAGAATTATGATGTTTTGTCATGGTACAAGGTCAACTGTCATGGTACAAGGTCAACTGTCATGGTACAACTGTCATGGTACAAGGTCACTGCTATTGCGAAGCAACCGCCCTTGGCGTCCTGCTAACTGGTCACTGGTCACTGGTCACTGGTCACTGGTCACTGGTCACTGGTCACTGGTCACTGGTCACTGGTCACTGGTCACTGGTCACTGGTCACTGGTCACTGGTCACTGGTCACTGGTCACTGGTCACTGGTCACTGGTCACTGGTCACTGGTCACTGATCACTGGTCACTGGTCACTGGTCACTGGTCACTGGTCACTGGTCACTGGTCACTGGTCACTGTTTAAGTAGTACTTGCACTGGGGAGGATGGTTGGGCTTGGAGCACTCTTTTTTGTTCTAATATCTGCTCGATATCCTCTTCAGATAAGTTTTCCACATAATTCACTTTCACTTCCTCCAGCAAAGCTACTAATAAATACTCCATTTTCTGGATGCTTTGTTTGGCTTTTATTTCTGAATTAATGGACTGGCTGAAATTAGTAGTCAATTTTTCCAATAACTCCTCAAACACCTTATCCTCAGTGATCGCCCCTTTTAAAGTAGCGTAAAAAACTTGGTAGATTTGCTGCACCAATTGCTCTGTTAAGTTAGTTTTTAACTCTTTTACTCCAGGTAATTGTTGCAGGGTTTGATAAGGGGTAGATTCAGTCACAACTTTACCAATCCCGTACTGTAACAAAGCTTCCACATCAGGACGTATTTTAGGCATAACCTCATTAACAATAAGATTAGCCATCAATTTTACCAGTTCTGCTGTCTCATTAATATCGTTTAAATCGATATATTCCCGCCCATTTTGTTGGGTGAGAAAATTGCTGAGTTTTCCTTGACGAATTGAGTCTTGAAGTTGATTCACCACTCGAATAATGACTACTTCCGTTAAATCCTCGGCAATAGTAGCGACAAATCCTTGACTGGCTTGCTTTTGAATTCGGTGCAGATCTAATAACTGGGCTTCATTTAAACGAATGGTAACGGGAATAACCCGCAGCCACCGAAAGACAGGAATGAGGAGTATTGCGTCGTACCAGCGCCAAAGCATAGCATCGAACCAACTCAAACCAGTGTGACGACGACTGATAAACCAGGTGCGACTCAAGAAATCGATGAGAAAGAGGGGAAAAAAGAGTAAGTCCAGGAGAATAAAATTATTGACAGGTTCCCCATTTTCCCCCACAGGACGAAAATAGTTGGTTTCGATTAAGGGTTTAATTTCTCTGTCAAAAAAGTTTAGTTCTTCCCGGAAACCATTTTCTTTTAAATATTCTCGGCTCCAAAAAACCTGGAAGGATTTTTTAGCGGAAGCATCTTTATCACCAGAGACGTGTAAGCGCATCTTATTTTTAATTCTTTCCAGAGTACCTGTTTTATTGGCAATTTGGAAAGGGTTTGTCTCTATCATTTCAATACTCAGAGAGCGCAACTCTGCTAGCAGATCATCTGTCTGTTGTAGATTCCTTTCTGTTTCCCGTTGCAGTGCTACCTGGTTAATTTGGCTATTTAACTCTTCTACTCTTTCTAAATACTGCTTCGTATCCCGATAAGGTTCTATTCCTTTTACCCAGTCATACCAGTCGCTGACGCGGAGGGGAAGAACTTTCACCGGGTGTTGGGGAAACTCTTGCTCGAAAGTACCGATTTTCACCAACAGCTGTATTTTACCCTGAAGCCAAAAATCTCGCAGGGGAATGTAGCTTAAGTCAAAGATTACTAAAAGGAGATTCAGCAGTGCCAGACTAGCCATTAGCCTATCTAGGAACAGGATAAAGGGGGATTTTCTTCTTAATGAGTTCATGGTAGAGATGAAACAGATATGTCCTGGATTATTCTTGCACTAAAACACCACGGAGAAAAATGTCTGCGATCCCTTCAGCCATTTCTTGCAGTGCTTGGGGAGAAGCGGAAGGTTCCATAATGGTACCATGGGAGAAACCAGCGATGGCGAACATTCCTAAAAATATCTGAGCGACAATTTTCGGGTTCATGGGGCGATAAATACCTCGCTCCATAGCTGTTTCAAAGAAACCTTCTGCTACATGAGTCATTTTCGAGATGACTTCAGATTGAATTTTTTCCCGCAACTCAGGGTGAAACTGGGCTTCCATAAAACACACTCGCATAATATCGCTACTTTCTTGTAGTCGCAGCATCCGCCGTCCCATTACCTGCGCTACAGCCTTATAGAACCCATTTGAGATCTCTGTTGTGGAGTAAAATAGGGAAAAAATGCCGTACTCAAGTAGTTTGACAGACGGGGAGTGGAAAATAATAGAACCTCTGTTGCCCAAAAAGAAACAGACAAGACCACCAAAATGGAGTAAAAGGCAGATTTTAGATGGTATCTTGTACCAATTAAAGAATGGTTGTAATTGGTGTGACTTACCCAAAGACTTGCCTCCCTATTCCACAGTATTTTGGTACTACAAACAGTGGCGATCGCTTGGGGTAATCGAAGCAATCAGAGATATCTTGCATAGTAGAGTCCGTCAGCAAGTTAAAAAAAAAGGGCAATGGACAACCCTAATCATCATTGACTCCCAAGCGGTAAAAAATACCTGTAACGCCAGTGTAAAGTCGAAAGGGTTTTGTTTTTACAAGTCTACCAATGGTATTAAAAGACATCTAGCAGTAGATACTTTGGGCTTTCCTTTTTTTAGTCATTGCACCAAAGCATCGGTATCTGACGATGTGGGTTTGATTGAAATGTTATCGAAAAACATAGATTATTTCAAGTCTAAACCAGTCAACATCCCTAAGATTACCATTTTGCTTGACCATGGATATCACCCAGAAAAACTGACACAGGAATTACATAAAATTTATCCGGCGATTATGACTAAGATTAGATTTAAGGTCTCCCGTAAACCATCAAAAGCTCAAAAGAAAAAGGAAGGAAAAACCGGTTTTGTGCCAGTAAAAGCGCGGTGGGTGATTGAAAGAACTAATTCGTGGATGGAAAGATGCAAGAGTTTGGTCAAAAACTTTGAAAGGACTCTTGAGCAGGCTAATACCAAGATTAGTCTATGTTTTGTCCGACTGATGCTTAAAAGGCTAGCCACTACTTAAAAAGATCTCAAATGGGTTCTATAACTGCCCATTTCGCTCAATTCTGTGAGTAAATCCGTCAGAATTTCCACCCAACCGGAAGTGGCTACTTCAATTAAAATAGCTTTCTTGTTACTAAAGTGGCGAAATAGAGTTCCTTCAGCCACATAAGCAGCAGCAGCTAAATCCTTTGTAGTCGTACCTTCATAGCCCTGACGAGCAAATAAACTTAGAGCCGCTTGTAAAATACGAGTGCGGGTATCATCTTCGATTCCAGTTGTCTTGACTGCTTCAGATCGTCGATTAAAAGCTCCCATATCAGGTATATTATCCTCTTGATAAGTTGTTTTCTGATTTTTTGCTCCTATAATACACTGCTTGGGCAAAATTTAGATTACTTTCCACTTTAGTAATAAATTTTAACGTTTGGCTACCCTACATGATAGATTTGTGGTATAATATGAACCGCAGATGATTGCGAAGCAACCGGCGGGAGCTGATTAACGCAGATGAGGAAGGATAATTGACTGGTTTTTGTTGTATGATGTATAATAAGAATACCATCTCCTCTCCCTCTTTGCGCCTTTGCGCGAGAATCTTTAATAAAAAAAACAATGGTTACTAAAGAACAAATCATCAATCAACGCTACCGTATTCTAGATATATTAGGTGAGGGTGGTAGCGGTATTACCTATAAAGCTGAAGATACAAAAATTGGGAAAACAGTTGCTCTGAAAGCTTTATCTTTACGGGAGTCTGGAAACTGGAAGCAGATTGAACTCTTTGAACGAGAAGCAAAGGTTTTACGGACACTAAATCACCCCGCTATTTCTGCTTCCGATTTGTATAGTTTGGGAGCGACAGTTTTGTTCCTCCTTACCCATCGTAACCCCGCTAAGTTGTTTGAAGGTGAGCCGAGAATTGAGGTTCGGAACTATATTAACGTTTCTTTTGAGTTCGCTGATTGGTTGCAGAAAATGTTGGAACCTATTGCACAAGATCGCTTTCCTACAGCAGAAGACTCTCTTACTGCTTTACGTGGTTCGACCTTTGTTGTACCTTTACCTCAAGGAGAGTGGATCGGTTCCATCCGGCAGCTCAAGAGGGGGAGAAGGAGGTAGCTAAACTGCTCATAGCTAACGGGGCTGACGTTAATGCTAAAACTAAATGTTGATGAGAGGGAGCACAGAACGGCGCAACTCCTCAGACGATACGGTGCTAGAGAATAAACCACCCCTTACTCCCCCCTTTGCGCCTTTGCGGCTTTGCGCGAAACATCCAAATCAACATAGCACGAACCAACAGCACCAAGCGCCCTTAACCTGAATTACAGACACAAACCTTTGGAACGGTCGAGCTGGTGAGCAATGCTTACCCTACGAATGTAAACTTTTATTGCAGGATGCAACACTTCAGCCACCGGATATGTAATTTTATAGTATTTTAGATCTCGCTTGGTTCAAAATTGAGGAATATTAGTTGCTCCCTACTTAGTAGGCTAAATTATCACGAAAATGTCTAAGGAGGTTAAGTAATATGTCAAGGAGCGGAATTCGCGTTGCTTTCACAGCAGGGTTTATCTGTATCTTTGTGGCTTGGGGTTTTCCTGCCCGTCCCCAAGGAGCAAAAATAGAGCTAGAGGAAACTATTATCGCCTCAACCTCTATTGTAGAAGAAAATTCAGACCTAGCCGGAACAGTTACTACAGCAGACTCTACTATTCCTGTAGATGAACTAAAGCTATTAGTCAAGCCCCTAACCCTAGAAGAACTAGAACAGGAAGCGAAAGGCTGGCTTTTCTTGCTCAAAGATAAAGTCCAAGCAATCAGCGATACTGAAATTACGATTAAGCGCGAGAATCGAGCCCTGGAAGCCGAGAAATCAGCAATTACCGCTGTAGAATCGGCAAAGACAAAGCTAGGGATAGCTCAGGAGGCTCTAAAAAATGCGGCTCCTGACTCCCCTGAATATGAATCCGCCAGCAAAAAGGTTGAGTCCGCTCAGGAAGCCCTAAAAAAAGCCCTGGAGGCAATTGAGTCTGTGGTGGAAACTCAAGAGGAGGTGGCAAAAGATGAAGCTTTACAAGCAGTATTGGAAAAAGCAGAAGCAGATAAGGGGGTAAAAGAAGCAAAAGAAGTCTTAAAACAAGCACAGCAAGAGCGAGAAAATCTCACGGCTGGATCCCCTGAATATCAAGAAACTACGAAAAAAATTGAAGCCTTAGAGCAGGGAATCGCAGATCTGGAGAAAGCAAAAGAAGAGCAACAAAGTGCTGCTCCTGACTCTCCTGAATATGAATCCGCCACCAAAAAGGTTGAGCTGGCTTGGGAAGCCATAAAACAAGCCGGAGAGGCAATCCAGGGAAAAGCCACCGAAGATAAATCCTCCTCCTCAGGGGAGAATCTGGAAGAAGCAGCATCGGCTCTGGAAGATACTCAGCTACAAGAAACAGAACGGAAATTACAAAGAATCACTCAGCAGCTCGAAAAAAAAGCTGAGGCTGAATCGGAATTGAAAGCTCAACTGTTGGTGAATGTCACCAACCTACAGTCAGAACGAACAGGAATTGTCGATCGCTTTAAAGTCGTTCTCGACGAATTAGAAAACAAAGGTGGAGACGGGGCATCTTACCGTCAATACATTCAAGCTATCAGCACTGTTGAACTGGATTTAAAAGATACTGAAAGTTTGGGGGTACGGCTAGGGAGCTGGTTGCTGTCTGAACAAGGGGGACGGCGTTGGCTAATCAATATAGGGAAGTTTATCAGCATTCTTGTTATTACCAGCATCCTAGCCCAAATTCTTGCCTCATTCCTCAACAAGTTCCTCTCATCCTATAAAAATGTATCTGCACTGTTGCGGGAGTTTGTGATTGTGTTCGTCAAGCGTGGGGGAATCCTTTTCGGTTTTGTCATCGCCCTCACCACTCTGGAAGTCAGCATCGGTCCTGTTGTAGCACTTTTGGGTGGAGCCAGTTTTGTGGCAGCATTTGCCCTCCAAAGCAACCTGGGCAATTTTGCCAGTGGTTTGATGTTGATGCTTAACAAACCCTTTGACGTGGGGGATGAAGTGAAAATTGCCGGTGTTTGGGGGTGGGTGGATTCCATTAGCCTCGCCAATACCAAAATAAAAGGTTGGGACAAAGAAATCATCTCCATTCCCAATAACACTGTCTGGGGAGGTAAAATAGAAAATCTGACCACTTCTGATACTCGACGGGGTGGATTTACGGTTCGCCTTAAGCACGGTGCTGATATTCGCAAGGCGAAGAAAATGCTCATAGACCTTGCCAAATCACACCCTAAAGTTATCGAAAATCCTCCGCCGGGAACTTTTGCCTGGGGATATAGCGAATATTGTGTACCCCTCGGTTTGAAGTTCTCCACCAAGACTGAGGATTTTTGGTCTGCTTTTGAAGATATAACCGTAATGGTTCAGGAAAAAATAGAGAGGGGAGAACTTGAATATGCTTTACCTCAGCAAGATCTTCGCATTCAGAATGTACCTGGGAAAGAAGTCTTCAATTTGCCTCCAGAACATTTTATTGAGGACAATTAACATCCTCGACCCCTAAATCCAAGATTATAGCCCTTACTCCCCAATCAGACAAGACTGTCTTGGGGATTTTTGCGCTCCGTACAGGTATGGGGTATATTGCTATAGCAGTTACCAGTCCTGCTCATGCCAACCGGGGCAGTCAGGCAGTTACCAGTTATAGGAATCTCCCGAAAGCTTTGTACCACGGTCATTGAGTGAATTTTGTCTTGAGTATATCTTGCGTAAAATTTGTAAATACTTGACTCGCGCACTGCTATATATTAATTTCGGTGGGCAATGCTATAATTGTCTAAAATATCAGGCTAGGTGGTTTAATCATCTTATAACCAGCAAAGGTTTAATCTCATGATCGGACAAACTATCGGCGGACGTTATAAAATAATAGGGAAATTGGGAGAAGGTGGGATCGGTAACGAACACTTTCATTTCTCCTCTGGAAAACGAAAGGGATAGTTTTCAGGAGAGGGTGGAGGTTTGGGTTCAGAATTTATCCGAGCAACCCATGTCTTTGGAAGAATATACCACATCTTCTATGGAGCAAATTAGAGAATACTCAGATAAATCTGCACCGGAACCTACATATGCTACTTTAGCACATTTTCTCGCTATGAGGGTAACTTTTATTATAGAAGAGGAGGGAAGAGCTGTTCGACATAATCGTGGTTACACTATCAGTTATACCGCAGAAAAGGGAAAATCTGCTAAGTTCTCCAAAAAGGTGGAAAAGATGATAGAATCTTTTGCCATCAAGTAGGGTGGGCATCGCCCACCAAGAGTGCGGCTTCGCCGACCGCCCCATTATGTACAAAACAAATTTATCATCCCGCCCCGGTAGCCGATTCCGGGCTGGTGGGCAAGGTATTCAATTAATTCCCGACTATGAATTATAAATTTTCGACGCCCACCCTAGGATTCCCCCTTATCCCTTTTCTCAATTTCAAACCAAAGTTCTTCTATCACAGTCATATCGTAATAATACTCACCATTATTATAGGTTTCAATTCTTTCATTGTCGCTCAATACAATACTTCCTCTCCTCCGAGATAAATGCCTCAGATTAAAAATTTGGTGTACATATTTCTTAGCATTTGCTCCTTGAGGAAGAGTCAGTAATACGTTTGTAGTATGGCAGCTAGTTTCCAGGTTAGGAACACCACAGAGTACCGGTAATTTATTGATAGTTCCGGTAACGACGTGTCGGAAGGTACCGTTGTCGGTGAAACGCTGAAAACGCTGGGAAACCTCACGACAACGACGTGCAGGAGTCCAAACATCGGAAATGCGGGTTACCCAACTGATAATCCCTATTTTACCCCGGAGAGTCCTAACGAAAGTCTTGGGAACGTTATCTTCAATTTCACAGAAATAAGCTTTATAAGAAGCAGTGAGGGGTCTAGAAGTTCCCTTTGGACTTTACCCTGAGTGAAGGTACAGTGCGGAGTATTTTTCGAGATATTCTCCGCTATCTTGCTCTTAGGGTGCTAGGGGAAACCTTACCCGAAGAACTGGAGAGATCCGCAGGATCTATAATTAGGGAAACGGAAGAAGAGTTCATTCGCCGTGATTTTACTCAAGATAAGACCCCTTATAGTGAAAAGCAATCTTCTGGTTCCCCGGGTATTATGTGGGGGAGGGAAAAGCTGGATCCTGTTTCTACCAACGAAAATGGTTCTATTTTGACTGTACCCAACGCTGGTTTTGCCATTGTTGAACCCCAGAAGAGTGAGAAAGCTGCTACATTTAGTGGTCCCACAACCGTAGCAATAGACCGGGTTATGAGGGTTTTAGCTGATAAAGGTTTATCTCCCCCAGAAATTGAAGACGCTCTCCTACCATGTCCTTCTTGTCGAGGGGCTGATTTTGCAGACTGGGGTGGTTGGTCAGGAGACGTTACTCCTGGTGGTAAACCGGATACGGTTACTTCTAGTTCTAATGTTAGTCTTGCTAGTTATTATACTCGGTCAGCCAGTGTGTTGCGTCGCTATGAGCGGTTGTCGGAGAATTTGGGCAGAATTAAGCTATATATTGATGGAGGAAGGAAGTTTAAGGAAAATTTGACCATTGATGTTCGCTTTGCTTGATATAATTTTACGAGAGATTTAGAAAGTTAGAGGGAGGTAAAACGTGAATTTGACTAAACTCAACTACAAATTAATGGGCTGGGGGGCAATTTGTTTGCTTGTAGGTAGTTTTGGTGCTACCGTGGTACAAGCACAGAACCGGTAACCCACAGTTATCACGACCACGAAATGTGTTGGGTATATAGATGAACAAATCAATACCGATAGTGGATACGATTATGTTATAAATAGACAAATAGAAACGGTTTATAGAATTTGGGAAAGTGGACAAATCACTTGTAAGATTAATGGAAAATATTTTACTTTGCACTTTGAATTTGCTATGAAAGATGGTGATAGTAGCAGCAAAACAATTGATATTTACTTAGATGGGGAAAAGAAAGGATCCCTGGGTATTTCTGGAGGGGAAAGAAAATCTTTGCCACTTGATATTAGTAATATCAACGATGTTCAGATAGAAATTAAAGGTTACAACAAAAATATACTTTACGTTCACAAAGCGGATCTCATCCAGTAGGGTTGGATCCCCCCCAACCCCCCTTGCAAAGGGGGGAGAAGAGAGTAGGGGCGGGGTCTTCCCGCCCACCTAGGATTGTAGGGTGGGCATTGCCTACCAGCCCATGTTAATATAAGGGTAGGCAATATTAAATTTGCATAACATAAAACTGAAATAAAGTAAGATAGTAGGCAATTTTAAACTGGGCGATCGCCGTTATAGCGGGGTCTTCCCGCCCACCTAGGATTGTAGGGTGGGCATTGCCCACCAGCCCATGTTAATATAAGGGTAGGCAATATTTATTAATCGAAGATGAACATGTTAGCTTGTAGGAATGTTGCCCACCAGCACATGTTTATTGAGAGTAGGCAATGCCCACCATCCCATGTTAATCTAGAATAACAAAATTGTCGTATTCGATCCCCCCGCCTTACGGCACCCCCCGCCACCCCCCGCCACCCCCAGCCCAGTTAGTTTCGGTGGGCAATGCCCACCCTACTATGTATGACAACGTTTGCAAATTTATCGCCCAGCACTTTCAGCATGACGTTTCCAAATGGTTGCTGGGGGAGTCGGTTAATTTAACTGAATTGAGTCCTACGGAGTTATCCTGAGAACCAATTAGGGCTGACTCCATGATATTACAGCAGTGCAAGAATTTGATACTGCATATTGAATTCCAAACCAAACCCCTGATACAAATTCCCTTTCGCATGACTGATTATCGCTTACGGGGATATCGTATCTTTCCCGATAAGGAAATGCGACAAGTGGTGATTTATTTGAGGAAGACGGAATCACATGAACGTGAAACAAGATTGTTTTCGCTTGACGAATACTTACCACAAATTCGAGGTAATTCGATATGGTAACTGGTAACTGGTAACTGGTAACTGGTAACTGGTAACTGGTAACTGGTAACTGGTAACTGCTAACTGGTAACTGGTAACTGGTAACTGGTAACTGGTAACTGCTAACTGGTAACTGGTAACTGGTAACTGGTAACTGGTAACTGGTAACTGCTAACTGGTAACTGGTAACTGGTAACTGGTAACTGGTTATGCCTCGATTATAATATGCTCTGGCGAAATCAGGATAAATTTCAATTGCTTTATTATAATTTCGCACCGCTTCCCGTTTATTTCCTAACTCAGAATGACAGGTATTTTTGCCATTAAGTGCTATCACCCGGTTAAAATCTTCCAAACCTAAGACGCAATTTCCCAGTTTTAAGTAAGCTTCACCCCGGAGGTAATAAGCTTTAAGATTGTGGGGATCTGACTTGATAGCTTGATTATAATAGGCGATCGCCCCTTGATAGTCTCCAGTCTTAGCTTTCCTCTCTCCTAGACTAATTAAATCTGTTGGTGGGGAAGTATTTGTTGCTGCTATTCCCTCACTACTATTTTCTAGATAGAGAGCAATAGGAATACCTGCACCGAAACTTTTGTTTGAATTTACGTCGAAAATAGACTCCCCATTAATTCCCACCAGACGTCCATTAGTATCCAGCAGCGGACCCCCAGAAGTCCCTGGAGTAGCGGGATTATCATGGAGAATTTCATAGCCATCTTTTCTCCCGGATACTTGACTCACTATCTCAGCTTTTAGATATTCATAGAAAGGTTCCTGAATATCAGCAAGGGGAGCTGAATAACCGGCTAAATAAATAGTAGTTCCTTCAGAAATGGTCTCCCTATTACCTATCTCAGCAACTGCATATATTTCCGTGCTCGTAAATTGTAAGGTAGCTAAGTCTAATCCAGGTACATGTTTTATAGAGCTATGAGCAACAGCATATTGCCTTCCATTTATTGTAACTTAATATTGCCCCGGACTATCCATCACGTGCTTATTGGTCAAGACAGTATAAACATTCCCCTCCCGCTTGATAATGACTCCAGATCCAGTTTCTGCACCATGGATTCTGACGATAAACTGTTTGGCGATTTTAGATACTTCCGGAGCTTCTAAAGCCATAGCCACGGGTGGCTCCACGAAAGTAATTGTGGCCGCAGCACCTATAAATAGGGGTATAATATTACGGGCAAACAAAATCATCAAACCTCCATCTCTCTTATTCTTCCCTCGGCGCTACCGGCGTTCTGTGGTTTAATCATATTATATCTTCATCAGCCCAGATTTAGGGCTGGTGGGCAATGCCCACCCTACGGTTGGAAAAACCATAGCCACGGGTGGTTCCACGAAAGTAATTGTGGCCGCAGCACCTATAAATAGGGGTATAATATTACGGGCAAACAAAATCATCAAACCTCCATCTCTCTTATTCTTCCCTCGGCGCTACCGGCGTTCTGTGGTTTAATCATATTATATCTTCATCAGCCCAGATTTAGGGCTGGTGGGCAATGCCCACCCTACGGTTGGAAAAACCATAGCCACGGGTGGTTCCACGAAAGTAATTGTGGCCGCAGCACCTATAAATAGGGGTATAATATTACGGGCAAACAAAATCATCAAACCTCCATCTCTCTTATTCTTCCCTCGGCGCTACCGGCGTTCTGTGGTTGAATCATATTATATCATCATCAGAAAACAGTATGGTAAAAAAGATCCTTGTCCTCTTGTTAATCTGGAGTTTGCTCTTAGCACCTGCAAGAGCTGATACCTCATCGATTCAGCCCTATTTAGACCGAGTCCAGGAGCGAGTTAAAGAGTTTCGTCTGGATAATGGGATGAAGTTCATTGTTCTGGAAGATCATCAAGCACCGGTTATCTCTTTCGTTACCTATGGAGACGTGGGGGCTGTAGATGAACCTGATGGTAAAACCGGTGTGGCTCACTTTCTGGAGCATTTAGCTTTTAAGGGTACCCAGCGCATTGGTACCACTAACTACAGAAGGGAAAAACGAGTGCTAGCTCGCTTGGATCGTCTCTTTGATAAAATCCAAGCAGCGAAAGCAGCAGGAGAAGGACAAGACCTAGCCAAACTAGAGCGTAAATTTAACCAAAAACTACTTGAGGCGAGCAAATATGTAGAGCAAAACGAGTTGGGACGTATTGTGGAAACTGCTGGGGGTGTGGGTTTGAATGCTGCCACCTCCACAGACTACACTATCTACTTCTACTCTTTTCCCGCCAATAAATTAGAACTATGGATGTCTTTGGAGTCGGAGCGCTTCCTGGATCCGGTGTTTCGGGAATTTTATCAGGAAAAAGATGTCATTTTAGAAGAGCGACGGTTGCGAACGGATAACTCCCCCATTGGGAAGATGATTGAGGAGTTTCTGGGTACTGCTTTTAGTACTCATCCCTACAAGCGTCCCACTATCGGTTATAACGAAGATATCCGCAATTTAACCCGAGAGGACGTGAAGCAGTTTTTCTCCACCTACTATGTTCCCAGTAATTTAACTATCGCCATTGTAGGGGATGCGGATCCCACGGAAGTAGAGAAACTGGCTGGCATTTACTTCAGTCGTTATCCCAAACGACCTGCACCACCGCAAGTAACTATTATAGAACCGCCGCAACAAGAATCGAGGGAAGTAACTTTAGAACTGCCAACCCAACCCTGGTATCTAGAAGGATACCATCGCCCTGACCTCAACCATCCGGACAACCCAGTGTACCGGATAATCTCTGGTATACTCAGCGATGGACGCACCTCTCGCTTGTATCAGTCTTTAGTAGAAGAAAAGCAAATAGCTCTCAATGCTCAAGGTTTTAGTGGGTTTCCGGGGGAAAAGTATCCCAATTTAGTTTTGTTATATGCTCTCACAGCCCCAGGTCATAGGATAGAAGAGGTAGGAGCAGCATTAGAGACCGAAATAGAACGACTGAAGACTGAACTAGTAACTGATGAAGAGTTAGAGCGGGTCAAAACCCAAGCCCGGGCTGCTCTCCTGCGAACCTTGGATTCTAATATAGGTATGGCGCGACTGTTAACAGAATACGAAGCTAAAACTGGCAGTTGGCGCAATTTGTTTAAGGAACTAGACCGCCTGAGCTTTGTAAGTGCTGAGGACGTACAACGGGTCGCTCAAGCTACTTTTGTCCCCGAAAATCGCACCATTGGGCGTTTATTATCGAATCAATAGGGGGATAGGGGGATAGCTCACAACAGTGACCAGTGGACAGTAACCAGTGACCAGTTAAATATTTATCTGGAGGGTCTGAGTCTCCCACTAAAATAACAACATCATGGTAACTGGTACCATGGTACAACGATAGTGGTAGAAGACTTAGCAGTACGAAACATGGTCAAGAACCGTTCGCTTGCTCGTAGCATTAGTGATGCAGGGTGGAATGAACTGATCAGACAACTTGAGTATAAAAGCGATTGGTATGGTCGTGAGTTGATTAAGATTGACCGCTTTTTTCTCTCTAGCAAGCGGTGTGGAAACTGCGGTTTCGTAATAGATAAATTACCGTTAAGTATCAGAGAGTGGAAATGTACGCAGTGCGAGATTACTCACGATCGAGATATCAACGCAGCTAAGAATATTTTGGCGGCAGGGCTTGCCGTGTCAGTCTGTGGAGCGACCGTAAGACCAATCGGACTTGGCTTCGAGAGGCAGGTGCAAAAGACCCCCGGCATCATCGATGGCGGGGGAAGGAAGCAGAAACCTAAGTAGCGATGCTTGGGAATCCCCTCCCTCAGCGTCAGCGGGGAGGGGAGGATGTCAACTTATACCCTCGAATCAATAAAAAATGACCAACAAAAAAGGTCTGAGAATCCTTAGCTACATCGGTTTCCTGTGCATAAGCTGGGTTGTAGTACTATTTTTGCATCAACCAGCAGTAGCTCAAACACCCAACCATTACACAGAACTAGAGTTTCCCCCTCTAAGGGAAGTAGAACTGCCAGAGTACGAGCGCTACCAACTGGATAACGGCATGGTAGTATATTTAATGCCAGATAGGGAACTGCCTTTAGTAGGTGGTACTGCCATAATTCGCACTGGTTCTCGCTTAGAGAGCAACGAAAAGGTCGGTTTAGCAGAGTTGGTGGGAACAGTAATGCGCAGCGGTGGTACCCAACAACATGCTCCTGAGGTGCTGAACCAGATGTTAGAGCAGCGAGCAGCTAGAGTGGAAACAGGTATAGGTACCAGCTCTGGTAGCGCTAGTTTCAGTGCTCTCAGTGAAGACATAGACACTGTGTTCCAATTATTTGCCCAGGTACTTCGCTTTCCTGCATTTCCCACAGACAAACTGGAACTAGCTAAAACCCAAATTCGGGGTAGCATTGCTCGTCGTAATGACGACCCCGGGGATATTGCCAGTCGAGAGTTCCAGAAGTTAATCTATGGCAATGATAGTCCCTATGCACGCACTGTGGAATATGAGTCTTTAGATAACATTTCCCGAGAAGACGTGGTGGACTTCTACCAAGAGTATTTTCATCCCGAACGGATAATTTTGGGCATTGTGGGAGATTTTGAGTCTTCGCAAATGAAGGAACTCATTGAGGAAGCATTTGGGGATTGGGCACCAGGAGATACAGTGAATGATTTTATTCCCACAGCATTCCAGCAATACCAGTCTGGTGTCTTTTTTATCAATCAACCCCAGTTGACTCAGAGTAATATACTCCTGGGACATTTGGGAGACGAGCTAAATAACCCGGACTATCCTGCACTGACTGTTATGAATGGAGTCTTGAATGGATTTGGTGGCCGTTTGTTTAATGAGTTGCGATCGCGTCAAGGTTTAGCTTATTCCGTCTATGGGGTTTGGAGTCCCCGCTACGACTATCCTGGCATGTTTATCGCTGGAGGGCAAACTCGTTCTGATACTACCGTAGCTTTTGTCCAATCTCTCCTGGCTGAAATAGAGAAACTGCGCACAAGTCCTATTTCTGAGGCAGAATTAGCCTACGCTAAAGAATCCATTCTCAACTCCTTTGTCTTCAATTTCCAACAGCCCAGTCAAAGTTTATCCCGACTAATGCGCTATGATTATTACGACTATCCTGCTAATTTTCTCAATCAATATCAGCAAGGGGTGAAAGCAACTACAATTGAAGATGTGCAGCGAGTTGCTCAAGAATATCTACAGCGTGGAGGCTTTCTTACTTTAGTAGTGGGAAATAGCCAGAAAATACAACCCCCTTTGAGGAATTTAGGCATAGAAGTGCAAACAATCGATATTTCCATTTCTCAGCCCCAGAGTAGTTAATCACTTTTAAATGGTGGGTAATATGTCCTGCCATTTTCTAATCTAACTTATAGGAGCACAATCTATCAGATAAATTACATGTTGACTGAATCTAGAGCAAATTATGACAGTCCTTGGAAAGAAGCACTGGATGTTTATTTCGAGCCATGAATGGCCTTTTTCTTCCCTCATGCTTATAGAGGTATTGATGGTCGTAAAGGTTATGAATCCTTAGACACAGAATTGCAGGAAATTATTCGAGACGCCGAAACAGGAAGGCGTTTCGCAGACAAACTGGTTAAAGTGTGGTTGAAAGACGGCTCCGAAACTGTAATCTTAATTCACCTAAAAGTATAAAGTCAAGTATAATCAGATTTTCCAAAGCGTATCTATGTGTATAATAGCCGTTTGCGGGACAAATATAACCTACAAGTAATTAGTTTAGCCGTCTTAGGAGACACCAACAAAAATTGGCGACCCACCACTTACCAATATAGTCGCTGAGGATTTAACATAACCTTGCAGTTTCCCATCGTGAAGCTGCTAGACTATCAACAGCAGTGGGAGACTTTAGAGCAAAGCAAAAGCAGTAATCCCTTTGCAGTTATTGTCATGGCTCATCTTTCACCCAAGCAACTTCAGACAATCCCCGGCAACGGTTACAATCAAAATTGAGTTTAGTGCGGGGATTGTACCAACGAGGTTATAATAGGAACGAGATTCTGGAACTATTCCGGTTAATTGAGTGGGTCAGCACCCCGCACGCTTTGTAGCGTTGCTCTCGTGCCTCCTCTTCAGTTAGCTGACCAGCTGTAGGATGCGTTACGCCATAGCTGTCAGCTTTAAACACTTCTCCAGACGTGTGCTAACGCATCCTACTTAACTGACTACGTTATTGGCAAGAGTTAAAGTTCCTACCCACCCCCCAACCCCCCTCCCAGGAGGGGGGCTACGGGGGGTGGGTAGTTCCAAGCTCTAGAACTCAAAGGTTAAATAGTTTTACTCGGGGTAAGACAGTGCTTTTGGGATAGTACCCACCCCCTTTCCCCCTCCCGGGAGGGGGTAGGGGTGGGTTAGCTCGGCTAACTTTACCCCAGCAATTCGGGAACTACGGTTAAAACCGCTCGTGTCGTTTTTCGGACACCATTTGAAAATGGTGGTTTCCAAACTCCCGTGAGGTTTACATGATGGTTCTACCAGGAAGACTCGATGGTGAATTTAGAACTGAACTAAAGCGTGTAAGGGAGGAAAATCGGATGCCATATATTACAGGTTTTGAGCGGGATGGAATGGTACAAGCTATTCGGGAGTCGGCGATCGCTGTTTTGGAAACACGATTTGAAGTAGTACTTGAATAATTGCAGGATATGGTGAATGCTATGGAAGATATAGAATTATTGAAACAGCTTCATCGACGTTCTTTGGAAGAATTTGAGCAAATCTTAGCACAGGGCGGAGAACTAGAGAATGCCATTATTACAGGTGATTTTCCTGCCAGTACCCCCTGTATTGATTCCCAACCCTACTTGCGCCGGAGCGATCGCTGAACCCAGCCTACCACTGTCTACTCCCCTTTGCGCCTTTGCTACTTTGCGCGAGACCACTATCCCTATTATAATTCATTGAGTCTACCTTGTTTCCCAAATTATCGAGTAATATGCGTCCTCCCCTTACCCTTGCCGCCCTAGCACAAGCTGGATCTTATCAAGTAAAATCTATCGATACAGCCAAAAAACTGTTCCAAGACCACTATCACCTTCGTTCGTCCGAAAGGAAACAAGCGCGAGATAATTCCAACCTAAAAGAAGCAGAAATTCAGTACTATGAGCATAAATTAGGCAAAACTGCCCAAAAACGAGAGAAGGACAATAAGCAAGAATTGAGCTATCTCTACCGTCAACTCCTAGGAAAGTTAAACCAACAGGAGATTGACGCTAAACTAAAAGAGATTATAACTTGGGCTCAGGATAGTTGGCCAACTCAGTTCAATTTCTCTGAAACCAAACTGATTCTATATTATATACAGCGACGTCAAAGCCCAGGTCGTCACTTTCCGGGTCAGCTTTTGGGGAATAGAGAAAGTGGAAGTAGATCCCTTTCCTATCCTAGAATGGCATTGGACTGAAGCAAAAGAGAAGCTGACCGCAGCAGGAGAAGAAGGGTGGAACCTCATACGACAGCTAATAATCATCATCCACCAACTCCTGGCGGCATTTTTAGCAGACTTGTATTATCTCGGTTTCGACCCCAACTACCAACCTCAGTTCTTATATTTAAAGTCAGAATTGGACTTATTTGGCGCTGCATTTAACCCCTATATTAACCTCCTCCAGGAGCTTCAAGAACAACAACTGGAAACTTATGAGGAGGAGTTGGTCCAGCTTCTACCCCCATCATTACCAGAATTTTCCTTTGAAACCGTCACTATCAGTCAAAGGGGATTAAATCGCCGTAAAGGCCAAGCCCAATACTTTACGGTAGACTTAGGTAAGGTCGTAACCTTGGACATGGTTGCTATCCCTGGGGGAGAGTTCCTCATGGGTTCCTCGGAAGACGAAGAAAAACGTTTTCCGAATGAAGGTCCACAGCATTGGGTGAAAGTTCCCCCCTTCTTCATGAGTAAGTATCCCGTCACCCAAGCTCAGTGGGAAGCAGTAATGGGGAATAATCCTTCTCGGTGGCGAGAACCCAATCTTCCCGTAGAGCGGGTCTCCTGGTCAGACAGTGTAAAGTTTTGTTATCAACTGACCCAAAAAACCAAAAAACAGTTTAGACTGGCAACTGAGGCTGAATGGGAATATGCAGCTCGTGCTGGAACCACAACTCCCTTCCACTTCGGTGGTACTATCACTACCAACTTTGCCAACTATAATGGTAACTATACCTATGGTTTTGGTTATAAGGGGGTTTATCGCCAGAAGACAACAGTAGTAGGCAGTTTTCCTCCCAATAGCTTCGGTCTTTACGATATGCACGGCAATGTTTGGGAGTGGTGCTACGACATCTGGCATGATAACTACATAAACGCACCTAAAAATGGGTGGTCTTGGGAAGAGGGAAGGGAAGGTAGTGGGAATCGTTGTCGTGTCCTGCGGGGCGGTTCCTGGGACAACGATCCGGGAGCTTGTCGTTCTGCCATCCGCTCTCATCAAATTATGCATACAAAAGACAAGTTTATTGGCTTGAGAATTGTTTGCCAAAAAACAAAGTAAGTAGTATATGTTTAATTAGCTACCTTTGGTTCGTAGGGTGGGCAATGGGGATAACGTTGGTACCCTTATAATGAGAGTAAATTCCTGATTGCCCACCAAACCACTTCCTAAGGATACACTATATCAAGTCTTAATGCAAGGGCTTTTATTCGTTCTTTTAGTTTTTTCCGTTCTTCTTTCTCAGAGCGGGTAAGAGGGAGGATAGCAAGTCCATTTTTCAGAAGATTTCGAGCGCGTTCCAGGTTGTTTTCTGCTGCTTCCAATTCAGCTAGTTCCAGACAGGCGGAAAAGTTGAGTTTTTGATTGAGAGATTCCTGGAAACAGCTACGAGCTTTGGCAATATTACCTACACTATAGCGGTAAAAGCAGTTCGTAGGGTGGGCAATAAGAGAAACATTTGTGTTTTTAGCGTAACATACATTATTTATTCCTCCATCCCCTCATCAGGGGATAATATGATTAAATCGTAGAGATGTAGAGGGCGTAGAGATAAGAATAAAAGAGAAGAAGGTTATTGATGATATTGTCTTTCCGTAATATTATACCCTTATTTATAGGTGCTGCCGCCACAATTACTTTCGTGGAGCGACCCTTGGCTATGGCTTTAGAAGCACCGGAAGTATATGCTCTCGCTAAACAGTTTATCGTCAGAATCGATGGTGCAGAAACTGGATCTGGAGTTATTATCAAGCGGGAAGGAAATGTTTATACTGTCTTGACTAATAAGCACGTGATGGATAGTCCGGATCCATATCAAGTTACTACAATCCATGGGAGGCAATATGGGGTTGTTCATAGCTCCATCAAACATATACCTGGGTTAGACTTGGCTACCTTTCAGTTTACGAGCACGGAAATCTATGCAATTGCTGAGATAGGTAGTAGAAAACCCCTTACCCATGGAACTACTATTTATTTAGTCGGTTATTCAGATCCCTATGATAATATCCAGAAACGTCGTTATCAAACTAAAGAAGCTGAGATAGAGGATCTGGTATCTGGGAGAGAAGATGGTTATGAGCTTCTCTATGATAAATATGGTGCTCCAGGTACTTTTGGGGGTGCGCTGCTGGATACTAATGGACGTCTGGTGGGAATTAATGGGGAGTCTGTTTTTAACGTAGATGCAGATCAACGTTCAGGTGCGAGTATTCCTATTGCTCTCTATTTGGATAATAGCAGTGAGGAATTACCAGCAGGCGATACTTCCCCACCAACAGATTTAATTAATTTGGGGTAGAGGAAAGCTAAAAATGGAGACTATCAAGGGGCGATCGCCTATTATAATCAAGCTATCCAGTCGGATCCCCACAATCTTAAAGCTTATTACCTCCCGGGTGAAGCTTACTTTAAACTGGGAAATTGCCTCTTAGGGTTAGAAGATTTTAACCGAGTGATAGCACTCAATGACAAAAATGCCATAGGGTATTATTATAGGGGATATTGTCATTCTGAGTTAGGAAATAAAGACGAAGCAGTGCGGGATTATAGTGAAGCAATTGATATTGATCCTGATTTTGCCCCAGCTTATTATAATCGAGGAATAATTCTCTCTGCTGACAACTTGTATAAAGATGCTTTAACAGATTTTACCAAAGCAATTGTGCTGGTTCCCCAGGATAGTGATGTTTATATCCAGCGGGGAAATGTGCAATTTTCTCTTGAGAAGGAGAAATTAGCCAAAGGAAATGTGGAAATTGCTCTCATGGATTATCGCGGAGCAATTGAAGATTACACTATGGGAATAAGTTATAATCCTGGAAATGGTGAAGCTTATTACAATCGAGGTTTGGTTTACTTGGAACTAAAAGTTGAGGATAAAGCATTGGCAGATTTTCAGCAAGCAGCCGCAATTTTTCGTAGTCAAGGTAACGAAGAGGGTTACCAATGGAGTTTAGAGCAAATTGGAGCACTCCAACTGTAGGGTGGGCATTGCCCACCAACACCGCCCTGTAGCCCTGTAGGGTGGGCATTGCCCACCGAAACTAACTGTGCTGGTGGAGGGTGTCTTTAGGTGGGGGTAGGGCGAATGGCTATATATATGGCGATCGCCCAGTTTAAAATTGCCTCTTATTTTACTTAACTTGTTTAAGTTAGTTATGTAACTGGTATTAATATAATTTTTCCTATCCTTAGATTAACATGGGCTGGTGAACAATGCCCACCCTACTCTCCTTGTTAAGGGGGGCTGGGGGGGATCCAACTACTGGATGAGATCCGCTTTGTGAACGTAAAGGTAACCACCACCTTCAATTTCTATATGAACATTATTAATATTAGTAACATCAAGTGGCAAAGATTTTCTTTCCCCTCCAGAAATACCTAGGGAACCTTTCTTTTCCCCGTCTAAGTAAATATCAATGGTTTTTTGACCAGCACCATCTTTCATAGCAAACTCTAACTGCAAAATAGAGTATTTTCCATCAATCTCACAAGTAATTTTTCCCGTGTACCAATATCTATCAGTCCTTTCTATTTGTCGGTCTCGAATAAAACGATATCCACCATCGGTCTTTATATTTTCACCTATATCACCCTCACATTCAGTGGTCGTGATAACCGTTGGTTCCCGGTTCTGTGCTTGTACCACAGTCGCACCAAAACTACCGAGAAGCAAACAAATCGCTCCCCAGCCCATTAATTTGTAGTTGAGTTTAGTACAATTCACGTTTTACCTCCTTGTAACTGTCTAAATCTCTCCTAAAAATACCTCAAGCAAAGCGAACATCAATAGTCAAATTTTCTTTAAACTTCTTTCCTCCATTAATATATAGCTTAATTCTGCCTAAATTTTCCGACAACCGCTCATAGCGACGTAACACATTGGCAGGGTAATCGCAGCTATTTTGAAGCCCTTACTAGGTAAGGCACTTATAGCTAAGTATAAATACTTATATTGTTGGGGGATGGTGGTACCACAGGTATTCTAAAATTTAAGTGCGATTGCCCTGTCGTAGATCCTGTAGTGAGCTTGCAGCACCCAGTCGAGCAAGTTTGATCTGGGCTTTTCGATGTAGCTCCTGAGGTAAGAGTTTGAGCGCAATTTTGGTGGCTTTGCCGTAGTTAACATCTTCGGTTGCCTTATTGTGAAAACTGCCTATTCCCATATACTCAATATAGTACTGACTTATTATTCACTTGGCTTTCATTAGGAATGGCACTCAAAGCAATTATTCATCCAGAATAAGGAGGGTACTAAGCATAAGACTCTTCGCGATCGCCCTGAAAAAGGAAAATTCCTAATCCAGAGCAGCGCAATTGAGCAATTACAAATTAAAGATCAATCTCCAAAACAAATCCCCAAACCTCTAGCGGTTTTAACGAGAGTTTCCTCCGGATCCACAGCGCGATAATCTTTAATAGCATCCAGAATGGGAACACTGACTACCTGGCGATTTTGCCAAGTTACCATATAGTCGTACTTCCCTTGGGCAATTAATTCCACTGCCCCTACCCCAAAAGCAGAAGCCAAAATCCGATCCAGAGGAGAAGAAATGCCCCCACGTTGGGTATGTCCCAAAACCGTAACCCTAGTTTCAGCTCCAGTCTGGGTGGCAATTTCATCCGCCAAATATTGACCAATACCCCCCAAGCGACACTCACCAAATTGCCCCGTTTGCTGAACCACCTCCCCAGAGTCAGTGCAAACAGCTTCAGAAACAACCACAATGGTGTAATCTTGCCCCAGAGTTTGGCGTTTCTTGATATAGCGGCCAATATTCTCCATTTTGTAAGGAATTTCCGGAATCAGGATGATATGAGCACCCCCAGCAATACCAGCATTAAGGGCGATGTGTCCTGCGTCCCGCCCCATCACTTCTACAATCATCACCCGGTTGTGGCTGGCAGCAGTAAAGTGGAGGCGATCGATGGCTTCCGTAGCAATATTCACCGCCGTATCAAAGCCAATAGAGCGCTCCGTAATCCCCACATCATTATCAATAGTCTTGGGAATACCCACCAAATTAATACCCCCCTGTTGAGCAATCTTGCGCAGAATCGCCAAACTGCCATCACCCCCAACACCAATGAGAGCATCCAAACCGAGACTGTGATAGCCTTCGATAATTTCTGCCGAGCGATCCACCACGCTGCCATCAGCCATAGGAAAGGCGAAGGGATCCCCTTTGTTAGTAGTTCCCAGGATAGTTCCCCCCATAGCCACCAATCGATCCACCTTTTCCATTTCTAGAGGCATTACTTGAGCCGGACGACTCATCAACCCCAGAGTCGCCTTACAAATCCCCAGTACTTTCCAGCCATGGACCCCTACCCCACAGTGGGTGACAGCGCGAATAACCGCATTCAGTCCGGCACAATCCCCCCCAGAAGTGAGAATTCCAATCCGTTTTACTTCTCCCATGTCCTACCTGCACGTCATTTCCCATCTATTGTTCCTGCTTTTTGGCACGACCTATCCAACTCTTTATAGTTGTTTTATAGCCCCTACCCCCTTCTTCCTGGTATCAGACTACTTTTAATGCGGGTGATAGCCTTTTCCGTCACGTCAGAGTAATGTAATTGCCCACAGAGAATTTTACTCATAATTTGGGCAGCAGCGGGTTTCTTAATCCCCACTTTATAGGCGATCTTGGGAAATTGGAAGAACAATCCCGCCAACTTTTGGGCTAGGGCCATATCTTTCCCCCATTCTGTGGCGATCGCCTGAGTATACCCCTCCAAGGCATCTTTTTCACCTGCCAATGCCGCCCCAATAGCTTGGGCTGCCTTAACACCAGTAAAAATAGCAGGACGAATACCTTCCCCAGTCAAAGGATCCGCAACTGCTGCCCCATCCCCTACCAAAACAGCTCTTTTACCGTGGAGGGTTCGATTTTCTGTCCACAAGTTAATAGAATGTTCTCGATATTCACTATTACTCAAATCTACTCCCAACTTAGAACCATAGTTATGAAGCTGTTTTTTTAATTCCTGTGGTTTTCCCTTTCCCCGGAAAAATGCTCCACTAATAGAATAGCCATCGCTTTTGGGAAAGTTCCAAATATAGCCATTTTTGAAGGAACCGAAATCAAATGAAGCTGTCTCTTGCGCTGCTTCTGTCATAGCTGCTTTAACTTCTAAAGTAGCCCCAAGGAAAGGTTTTGGCTGATTTAAACCCAACCAACTTGCCATAGGTCCCCCGTCAGCAGCAATCAGATAAGAACCAGTATAGGAGCCATCCTTGGTTTTTACCTGCCAAGTATCCCCAGTCAATTGGATCCCTGTTACTTCTGTCTTGTCCTTCAGTTCAGCTCCTTCTTCCTGGGCACGTTCTATGAGGAAGGAATCGAAAATCTCCCGCCGAACCATCCACACACCATCCTGTATGTCCTCCAGTTCGATAGCCACCGGATCTCCTAGCTTCCAGGTGTATTTTACCTTAGGGATGGTATTATCAATTGCCGGGGTAAAATCAAACTCAAACCATTGACCTACCGCTGGCGAAACTCCACCGCTACAAACCTTGTGGCGGGGAAAAGAGGCAGCCTCCAAAACCATAACTGAATGCCCTTTTTTGGCAAGGTGATAAGCTGCTGTTGCTCCAGCAGGACCAGCACCAACAATAATGCAGTCACACATTTTATTTACAGGGGATTAGACCAACTCTACATATGCTATAGTGAATAATGACTGACTTTCGCGCTTATTGTGTAGATTAGTCTGTTGCAAGTGGGTCTGGCCCGCTTTTTTTGTTGCTTAAAATCCTGTCAGCACCCCGCGAAGTCAGCGAGACCAGCCGTAGAGGGCTATGTTATCGGCAAGCGTTGAAGTTCCGCTCTGAGCCGCTAGAACCGGGCAGGTGTACGAGGGGTAAGACAGTGCTGTCAGGAGAGTGCCCACCCCCCCTGCCTGCCCGCGGCATTGATTAATGGCGCGGGCGCGGCGCTCTGCAGGGGTCTGGCTATACCTTAGCAGGGGTTTGGCCAACACCGAAGATGCCGCCAAAGGCGTCCCTTAGCAGGCCCTCCCGGGAGGGGGTAGGGGTGGGTTTGCCGAGTCGAACTACATTCGCGAGTTAAAACGTCGCGGTTTCCGAACTAAGTGAGGTTATCATGAATCATTCTCTAATTCCCAAAATAATAGAATTTGCCAAACCGATTGCCCTTCAGCTCAACTTAGAAGTAGTCGGGGTAACATTCCACACCAATAAAAGACCGCCAGTATTGAGAGTAGACGTCCGTTCACCATCCGCTGACACAAGTCTAGATGACTGCGAACGAATGAGTCAGGCGCTGTCGGGCCAACTAGATGGTAGCACCATCCTCGACGGTGCCTATGTATTAGAAATTTCCAGTCCAGGTATCTCACCACAGCTCAAGACAGATCGAGAATTTATTACCTTTAAGGGGTTTGAGGTGATAGTAAAAACACTTACCCTCTATAAGTCGAGCCAAGCCGAGGATCCCCCCTTACCCCCCTTGTCATCCCCCCTGGGATTAAGGGGGGGGTTTTGGCGAGGTAAACTTCTTTCGCGAGACGAGGAGGCAGTTTACCTCAACCAAAAAGGAAAAACTATTTCAATACCTCGACAATTAGTTGCTTCGGTGCAATTAGATGATGGCAGTTTGTAGGGGCAGGGTACCCAGGGATGATAAACAAACGCTTACACTTTAATAAGTAAATTTAGCAAGGAATTTTATGGATGTCATTAGTCAGTTTGCCTAAGCTTAAAGATATGATTGAAGAAATTAGTCAAAGGCACAATCTACCCAAGTCTGCCGTTCAAGAGGCATTGCGGGAAGCCTTGCTCAAAGGTTACGAGCGTTTTCGGCGTTCGCAAAATTTGGGTCAGTCTTTGAGCAAAGAATACTTCGACAACTTTGAGCTTCAACTAGATATCGAGGAAGAAGGATTTCGGATTCTATCCACTAAAACCATTGTGGATGAAGTTACCAACGAGGATCATCACATTGCCCTCGAAGAAGTGCAACGCGAAGCAGAATTTGCTCAGATCGGGGACTCTGTAGTTTTGGATGTCACCCCAAAACAAAAAGATTTTGGCCGCATGGCAGCGATTCAAACCAAGCAAGTACTACTGCAAAAACTGCGATCCATGCAGCGGAAACTGATCCAAGAAGAATTTCAAGACCTGGAAAGCGAAGTCTTGCAAGCCAGGGTACTGCGCTTTGAAAGGCAATCCATAATTATGGCCGTTAGCAGTGGTTTCTCACAGCCAGAAGTAGAAGCAGAACTGCCCAAGCGAGAACAGTTGCCTAACGACAATTATCGCGCTAACGCTACGTTTAAGGTTTATCTCAAAAAAGTGCGGGAAGGTCCTTACCGGGGTCCCCAACTAATTGTTTCCAGATCTGCTGCTGGTTTAGTGGTTTATCTGTTTGAAAATGAAGTGCCGGAAATTGAAGAAGAAATTGTCCGGATCGTTGCCATAGCAAGGGAAGCAAATCCTCCCTCTCGTCATGTGGGTCCAAGAACAAAAATTTCTGTAGATACCTATGAGCGAGATGTGGATCCAGTGGGAGCATGTATTGGAGCGAGAGGTTCCCGTATCCAAGCGGTGGTGAACGAACTGCGGGGAGAAAAAATAGACGTGATCCGCTGGTCCCCCGATCCGGCTACCTATATCGCTAATGCCCTCAGCCCCGCCCGAGTAGATCAAGTACTTCTCGTCAATCCCGAAGAGCGACAGTCCCTCGTCTTAGTTGCAGAAGATCAACTGAGTCTAGCAATTGGTAAAGAAGGACAAAATGTCCGCCTTGCAGCCAGGCTGACGGGTTGGAAAATAGATATTAAGGATATCGTTAAGTACTCAATCGCAGGATCAGGGTAAACGCGATGGCAACCGAGATGGTGATTCTTATTGTACTCCGTACAAATTACGAAGAGCTGTAAGCATCACAGTCCTAAAAAGACCGACCAGATAGAGAGAGGAGAAGGATTTAGGATTTGACGAAATCCTCACAGACTCACAACAAATACGCGAACCGCAAAACTTCCAATGTTGACCAATTACCGCCGTTGCATTAGTTGCCGAAAAGTAGGATCCAAAGAGTCATTCTGGCGGATTGTCAGAGTCTATCCATCCCGGGAGGTACAATTAGAAAGGGGAATGGGACGTTCTGCTTACATATGTCGGTCGGCTGAATGTCTGCGGGGGGCAAAGCAGAAAAATAAACTGGGGCGATCGCTCAAAGCATCTGTTCCCGAACATATCTATCAGAGTTTATCGCTGGCTCCCGAGCTAACAATTCTACCGAAGCGTGACATCAACATGGCACAGGCACAAACCCCCATCACTCTCGACCGCGAGGTTCCGGACTCGACTAAGTTGAGTCCGGGAAAATCATCCAGATTGGCGAGCTGACTGTAATTCCGGACCGGGTTTTTACGAAAATGAACAATTATTTAGGGAAGCATTTATTCAGGGAATGACAAAAACGTATAAAGGGGCATAATGGATGAACAACGAAAAAGTTAGAATTTACGACTTATCAAAAGAATTGAATCTGGACAACAAAAACATCTTGGAAATTTGCGAACAGCTCAACGTGTCGGTTAAAAGCCACAGTAGCACCATTACAGAATCCCAGGCGGAACGAGTTAGAGCCGCAGCGGAACGATATACCCCCACCCACCTGTCTGGTAAAAGTCAAGGTCGTACCTCTTCAGGGTCGGACGGGACTAATTCCTCGGGCTCACCTGCTCAGTCAAATAAGAAAAAACACAAGCAGGAAATCCTGGCAATTCGCAAGCACAATCGCCAGCGTTCCGTGACGTCCGCAAAATACAGGAATGATTGTGACTCGCCGTCACAATTACGTGGAAAGGCAACTCCGATGTTAGCTCTACCTCCTCCAAGACCCCAGTCCAAACCCTCCAGGACTGCTCAAAAGCAATCCCGATCCAATGGTAATCTCCCTACTGCTCTTTCTTCTCCACCAAAAAGGCAGACCGAGCTGCAACAGCGAAACCAGTCGTCTTATGAAGGAAAACCGAAAGTCCAAAAAGTAAGAGTTAAGTCGAAGAATTCGACCGGTGCTCAAGGGAGGACAGAAACCCAGAAAAAACAGCGACAAGATTTGCCAGCTCGGTCTTTACTGCAAAGACCCCAAAGACTAAAATCGCCTACTGATGAGGAATTGGCCGCCAACCCACCCGTAGCCCCCTCCTGGGAGGGGGTTGGGGGTGGGTTGGCGGCTGTTGATTCGACCCTAGATCAGCCCAAAAAGCCGGAGCCGAAAAAACTTAAGCGCCCCACTCTGACCCGTCCGACTAAAGGTAAAAAATGGGAAGAGTCCGAAGATGATTCTGAAGAGAAAAAAGCAAAATCAGCTAAGGCGGGCAGCAAGAATAAGCGGCGCAAATTAGTTATCGAAGATGAAGATGAGGTGCCACCATCCTCCCAACGGGAAACAGGATCCCTGCCAATGTCTCTGAGTCTGTCCGTTGCTCGTCCCCCTAAACCGTCAATAGCCAGCCCACAGCCGGTGGAAAAGACCCCTAAGAGTGCTAAAAAGGGAAGAATTACTCCGCGAAATTGCAAAACGAACGCGACGAGGAAGCATCGATCCAGGAATGAACGAGCGCGCAAAGTAGAAGAGCGTCCTCAGAAAGTACTAATAAGAAGCAGTTTGACTGTCAGAGAAATTTCCGATATCCTCAAAACCCCAGAAACTGAAATTATCAAGCTCCTGTTTTTCAAAGGTATTGCCGTCAATATAACTCAAACTCTTGAGCTGGATACTGCTCGTCTCGTAGCAGAGGAACTTGGGGTTAAAGTGGAAACGACGGAGGAAGAATCCACCGGACTCATCCGAACAGAGATGCTCTCGGCGAAAGATAAAGATCATCTCCTTCCCCGTCCCCCCGTTGTCACAATTATGGGTCACGTAGATCACGGCAAAACTACCCTCCTGGACTCGATCCGACAAACAAAAGTAGCACAAGGAGAAGCGGGAGGTATTACCCAACACATTGGTGCTTATCACGTGGATGTGGAGCATGAAGATAAAAAACAACAAATTGTCTTTCTCGATACTCCAGGTCACGAAGCTTTCACAGCTATGCGGGCAAGGGGAACCCGAGTCACGGATATTGCTATTCTCGTAGTTGCTGCCGATGATGGAGTTCAACCCCAAACACGGGAGGCCATCAGTCACGCCAAAGCTGCTGAAGTGCCCATTGTGGTGGCAATTAATAAAACAGATAAACCGGATGCACAGCCAGAACGAATCAAGCAAGAGCTGATGGAATTGGGTTTAGTATGGGAAGATTGGGGTGGGGATACTATCATGGTTCCTGTCAGTGCCCTCAAGGGTGAAAACCTGGACAGTCTGCTGGAGATGATTCTGCTGGTGGCAGAATTAGAAGAACTGTCTGCCAATCCCCATCGCCCAGCTAAAGGGACGGTGATTGAGAGCTTTCTAGATCGCACTCGCGGTCCTGTGGCTACCCTGCTGGTGCAAAATGGTACCCTCAGAGTAGGAGATACCATTGTCGCCGGCTCAGTTTTAGGCAAGATCAGAGCTATGATTGATGATAGGGGGGCAAAAGTAGAAGCTGCTACTCCTTCTTTTGCCGTGGAGATTTTGGGTTTAAATGAAGTTCCCGCCGCCGGGGATGAGTTTGATGTCTTTGCCAGTGAAAAGAGAGCGCGCTCTGTTGCTCAAGAGCGAAGTTCAGCTCAACGTCAGTCTCGCCTCCAACAAGCCATGTCTTCCCGTCGCGTTAGCCTCAGCAGTATCTCCGAGCGCGCTGCTGTTGGTTCTCTCAAAGAGCTGAATCTGATTTTGAAGGGAGACGTTCAAGGCTCGGTGGAAGCGATTGTAAGCTCCCTCAAACAGTTACCCCAAAATGAAGTGCAAATCCGCCTTCTTTTGGCTGCTCCCGGAGAAGTAAGGCCGACAGATGTGGATTTAGCCGCTGCTAGTGGGGCAGTCATTATCGCCTTTAATACCAGTTTAGCCAATGGCGCCCGTCAGGCTGCGGATCAGGAGGGTGTGGATATCCGGGAATACAACATTATCTATAAGCTCCTGGATGATATTCAGGGAGCCATGGAAGGTCTGCTGGATCCAGAAGAGGTGGAAGAGAGCTATGGAGAATCGGAAGTACGAGCTGTCTTCACCGTTGGTCGCGGTGCTGTGGCTGGTTGCTATGTCCTTTCCGGTAAAATGGTGCGCAACCGCTTGATGCGGGTTCGCCGCAAAGGGGAAGTAATATACGAGGGCAGCCTCGATTCTCTCAAACGGATCAAAGAAGATGTCAGGGAAGTCAATGCTGGTTACGAATGCGGTATTGGCTCCGCTAAATTCAATGATTGGCAGGAAGGGGATCTTATCGAGGCTTACCAGATGGTAATGAAGCGTCGCAGTCTTTCTTCTCATTAAGGGTTTCAAGTCTTTGCCATGGTTGACTTATTGCTGCCGAGGAGTATACTATAGGCGGGATACGGGTGTGGGGGATCCCTATATATCCCCAGTATCCGGATTTTTGGTATGATGTTTATCATAAGCTATTTATAATATGACTAAAAAATGAGGATTAAAAGTAATATTTTTCTATGGATTCATCTTGCTGGAATAGCGCTAGTTCCTTTGTTAATACAAATTGTATGGCTAGGACTAGCAGTGGGAACTCCTCTGCCATTTTTCTGGCTGGAGCTGCTTTTTTTAGTAGGAGTGGGAATAGTTCCCGTATTGTGGATGCAGTGGCAGCGTCCTTTTTCTATTTTCAGTCTGTTGATTTTCGCCGTCAAGCCGGAAGAGATGAGCGACGAGCAAAGGAAGATTTTGAGCCTCTTGAAAAGCAATCAGCAGCGGGGGTTGAGTGCGCTCGCCGCCTTGGTCATGTTGTTCGTCCTCTGGCAACTCTATCGACTGGCTCCCATAGCGGCTATGGCTGCCCACTTTATCCCCCCATGGCGCATTCTCGGTATGTTTATAGCTGCTTTCGCTTTTCTTCTGAGTAATTTGTTTTTCCAAGTACCTGTTAGTGTTTTGGGACTGTTTTTTACAAGGGAGGAAAAGTATGCTGCTAGAGAACCTTATCCAGTAGAAGAAATCACTAAGGATTTTACTATACCCGGATGGAAAGTAGGACAAATTTTGTCGTTTATTGACATCGGATAAGTGAGCTATGCTAGAAGTAAAGCTAAATTGAAGGTGCAAATGTCAGATCTAAGAACCATTTCTGTAGAACATCAGTTGGATAACGATGGTCAAATCTGGTCAAGTTTAAAACAAGCGATCGCCAACAGCTCTGGGTTTGAGTGTTGGCAGCAAGAACGAACTGCCGCACCATTTCCTGTGGATGGCTCTGTACACCATGGTAGTCTAGATTACCGGGTGAGATGCTATCTCCAGGAAACTCTGGAAACTCTAGCTTATTAAGCTTAGTCGCGTGGGATTTCTTTTTACTTAAGTCCGGTCAATGTCACCGAAGGTGCCGCCGAAGGCGTCCCAAGAATCCGGGAGTGTCAAAATCCTCAATCTCACTTCTCCAGATTTTGACAAAAAAAGAGGAGTGCCAAGCTTATCGCCAACGGATTAATGCTGATAGAAGTTATAATTATAAGTTAAGTTTCATAACTTTTATGATCAACAAAATGAGAGCAATTAATATGGCTGAACTGTTTCTTAATTTTCACGTCAATTTCCAAGATTTACGGGAAGAAGAGCAATTTCCTCAGCTTTTTATTTTTGGCGATCCAGATCAAGGAGTTACCGTTACCAATGGCAATGGTTTTAATCAAACTGTAACGTTGAATAGTGAGGGCTTTGCTTTAGTTGATATTCCCCTCAGTGAAGCGATGTCAGGAACTGGAGTCAATAATTTGGGCTTCCAAATCACTTCTGATGAGGGAATCCAAGCTTATTTTTCCAATCGTGCGACTGCAACAACAGACCTGACAATTATTTTTGAGAAGGGCAGCTTGGGTACGGAATATATTTTGGCATCTTTCGGCCATATTGAAGGAGAAGGAGGTCAGTTTTCAGTCCAGGCGACCGAAGATAATACCACGGTCGATGTAACCCTGCCTGATGGTCAGACGTTTTCTGTAGCGCCTTAATAGGGGTGAGACATTTAAATTCGCAACAGATAGGCATTTCTGTGTCTTCTGACTTTGATTTGACGGGCACCTCGGTCAATGCCCATCCAATGCACAATATTCCAACAAAGTAGATTAAATATCCAATTATAAAACTGTTAGCTTAACCTTAAATAACTTAGTTATTAATAAACAGCCCATGAGTGTCTTATAACATGATATACTACAAGAGGTATTTTTCCAAATATTATTTCGATCGCTCTACATATCCCCCAGAGCCATCGCTCTTTATAAAAATCCCCCAACTTCCTAGTTCCCCTGTTATAATCGCACTGTCTTGTTTTGATGTAAGATCTGAAGATAAGCTATATTATACTAGTTAGTGCTAATGATTTTTTAGAGCGGAGGAGCAGGATATGACTACGATTTCTGTCCTGAATGGAACAATCGCAGGAGAATTAAGCAGTGAGGACATTGACAATCCTACTAGGGAAGGTCGTTTTGCTGATGACTACGATGTAATAAATTTATCCTCTGGGCAATTTGTTACCCTCAACCTGGTTTCGTCGGATTTTGACGCTTATCTTCAATTGATTAATGGGGATACTGGGGAGGCGATCGCGTTCGACGATGATGGCGGTGGTGGAACAGACTCGCAGTTGAGTTTCACCGCAGCAAATGGCATCAACTATATAGCGCGGGTTACCAGTTTCGGCAGTGGGGAAACGGGGAACTACAGTCTCAGTGCTGTTGCTTTTGATTCTCCTCCAATCTCTTTACCTATCGACTTAACGGACTCCAGTTCTTTTCTTTGGGATATTCAGACAGACGGAAGCATTTCAGATGGCAGTAATGACGCTTACGATAGTGGTTTGGATTTGAGCGGTTTTCCTTCCTTCAATACCGCTCAAACCGAGGAAAATGGACGGGAAATAGTCATCGGTTCCGCCACTATCGGCGATGTGCTGGTCACTCGCAAGATTTACGTACCGGAAGACCAGTCTTGGGCGAGATTTTTGGAAATTGTGACTAATCCCGGTACTGTAGCAGCAGATTACACCGTTAATATCGAGACAGATATAGGTACTTTGAGTAGTGTGGTTGGTACTTCCAGTGGAGATACAACCTTTGGAACGGATGATGTTTGGATTGTGACGGATGACAGTAGCGATGGTTCTGGAGATCCCACCACCCTCCATGTTGTAGCAGGTGCAGGGGGAAGTGTACCGGATACTGTATCTCAGAGTGGGGATGACATTAACTATCAATACAACCTGACTTTACAACCAGGGGAAACCCAGATTGTGCTCCACTTTGCTGCCCAAAATGAAGATCGGGCAACGGCGCTGGAAAAAGCGCCTCAATTGGCAAATTTGGGGTTGGGTGCTCTGGAGGGGATCAGTGCTGAGGAGGCTGCACAAGTAGTCAACTTTGGTATTGAAGGCTTCTTGATTAATGATGTAACTGTTCTTGAGGGGGATAGTGGTATCACCAATGCCATTTTCACCGTTACCCTCTTGGGAAGCAATACTGACGCTGTAACAGTAGACTACGCTACGGCGGATGGAACTGCTACAGCAGGAGAGGATTATACTGCTACAAGTGGAACTTTAACCTTTAATCCGGGAGAAACCACTCAAACCGTTACTGTAGAGGTAATTGGAGAAACTAACGGGGAGTTGGACGAGAATTTCTTTTTAAACTTGTCTAATGCCAGCAATGGGGAAATTGTCGATAATCAGGGGATAGGAACCATTGATACCGATGATTTAGTCTCTGTGGATCTGGAACTATCTCTTCTGGTTGATATATCGGGAAGCGTAGATAGCAATGAGTACCAACTGCAATTAGAAGGATATGCCGTTTCCTTCGAGAATCCAGATCTTTTCAATAACTTAATCTCCCAAGGGCTTGCAGGTCAAGTGGCGGTCAATTTAATCCTTTGGTCTAGTTCAGATGAGCAGCAAGAATCAGTGGGATGGACTCTCATTGATAGTGTAGAGACTTCACAGGCTTTCGCTCAGGAGATTCGGGAGACTAGTCGTGCCTTTAGTGGTGGTACCGATCCTGGATCTGCTATCGACTTCGCAGTTCCTCTTTTCTTCTCTAATGATTTTGATGGGCGGCTTTTGGCAATTGACGTATCTGGTAATGAGGCTCAGAATGAAGGCATTAGTACCTCAACTGCCAGGGATAATGCTTTAGCAGCAGGTATTGATGTTATTAATGGAATCGTTATTGGTGGTGATAGTGGTGTACTGAGCTTCTATGAAAACAGTTTAATCGGTGGGGCAAATGCTGATGGGGATCCTGCTTTTGCATTGACAGCTAATACTTTTGAGGAATTTGCTCAGATTCTCAATAATAAGCTAACCCAAGAACTGACTCCTCCGCCACAAATTTCCATCGTGGACTTATCTCAGGAAGAGGGAGATAGTGGCGTTACAGAATTGGTATTCACTGTTAATGTTTCTCGGATTAATGACCAGCCTATTACTGTAGCATATGCTACGGAAGCTGGGACGGCGATCGCCGATTTAGACTATACTCCCACTAGCGGTACCCTGACTTTCAATGCTGGTGAGACGAGTCAAACTATTACTGTAGAGGTAATAGGAGACAACCGGGTTGAAATAGATGAAACTTTCTCGGTTAATTTGAGCAATGCTACTAATGCTGATATTGCAGATAATCAAGCAATCGGTACTATTGAAAATGAGGATGAGATTCAATTAAGCAACAGCAGGATTGATGAAAACAGTGTTAATGGTACGGTAATCGGTACTTTTACGGCTACTGACCCGGAAGATACTGAGTCCTTTACTTTTAGTTTAGGGGATGATGCTGGGGGGCGCTTTACAATTGTTGGTAATGAGTTACAAGTAGCAGGTTTATTGAACTTTGAAACTAATAATAGTCATAATATAACTGTTCGGGCTACGGATGGGGATGGAAATGAATTCGATCGCACTTTCACCATTTCCTTAAATGACGTTAATGAGACACCCACGGCCATTCAGCTCAATAATGCCACAATTGATGAAAATAGTCCTAATGGTACTGTAGTTGGATTGTTGACGAGGCTAGACCCAGATGTTGGTGATACTCTGGTATTGACTTTGCTAGATGATGCTGGGGGACGCTTTGCAATCGTTGGCAATGAGTTACAAGTAGGGGATGGGACTTTATTGGATTTTGAAGCTAATTCTAGTCATGATATTACCGTACAAGTTACCGATAACGGCGGTTTAAGCTTTGAAACAGTAATTACTATTACAGTTAACGATATAGAAGAAGGTCCCCAGCCAGATTTGGTTGTAAGTAATATATCTGTTCCTCAATCCGCTTTTTCTGGAGAGCAAGTGGAGGTAATTTGGACTGTTACTAACCAAGGAGGAACTAACGCATCTGGGACTTGGACTGATAGGGTACTGCTATCCGACGATACCCAGGTTGGGGGGGACCAAGTTTTGGGTACCTTCGAGTTTACAGGAACTATTGCTGCTGGGGAGTCTATTGAACGGCGACAAATAGTTACTTTAGCCGTTGATTTGAGTGGGGAGCGCTATTTTATTGTCCAAACCGATGCAAATAATGCGGTGGTGGAGGGGCTGGATAATAATAATACTGCTGTGGATGAGCAGGCGATCTGTGGTAACAGATCTGGCGGGCGGGGCACTAAGGTGCCCCGCCCCCAGATCGCCATTACTCGTTCTCCTTTCCCCAACTTGCAAGTTACTGAAATCACTCCACCACCTACTGCTTTCTCGGAGCAGTCTATTTTGGTAGAATGGGTTGTAACTAATACGGGAGAGGGTTCCACCACCACTCCATTTTGGTCAGATCAGGTTTTCCTATCTCTGGACCAAACTCTCGATGCCAACGATGTTAACTTGGGAACGGCGATTAACCCCAGTTTTCTCGCTGGGGGGGATAGTTACAGAAATAGTCTTGAAGTTACCCTTCCCCAAGGAATTCAAGGAGACTATTTCTTCCTGGTTGAGACGGATAACAGGAACCAGGTGGATGAGCAGAGCAACGAAGGGGATAATCTTGCTGCTGGTGGTCCCACGGATGTAGAGTTGACGGATCCCCCTGATTTACAAGTTACCACGGTTAGTTCTCCCGCTCAGGGATTTTCTGGTCAACCCATTACCCTTTCCTATACTGTTACTAATGAAGGGGAAGGTCGGACGACGGTAGAAAGTTGGTCGGATCAGATTTTTCTCTCTACTGACAAGGTTTTGGATGAAAATGATACTTTCCTGGGAAGTAACCGACACACGGGAGTCTTGAATTCCGGGGAAAGTTATAGTGAAACTCAAACCGTTAATTTACCCATCGGCGTTTCTGGGAATTTCTTCTTCATTGTCAGCACTGACGTTAGCAATGAGGTGTTTGAATTTGTCTTTGAGGATAATAATACGGGATCCGACGGGACTTTAGTTAATCTGACTCCACCCCCAGATTTAGAAGTGGAGTTGGTGCAGGTTCCGGAAACAGCAAGGGCTGGGGAAAGTTTGACTATTAGTTACCGTCTTGCTAATAATGGCTCCACTGTCACTCCCAATTCCTTCTGGAATGAGCAATTTTACCTATCGGTGGATAACCGATTAGATACCAATACGGACCTGTTTTTGGGCAGTCGCACTCATAATGGCGCTCTGGAAGCTGGGGAGTCGGTGGATAAATCCGCCACCTTCGCACTGGGTAATGAGTTGACCGGCAATTTCTTTGCTTTTGTGGTGACGGACAGCGGGGATGCTGTTTTTGAACTGGATAACGAGAATAATACCTCGGTTGACGGTACTGGGGTTACTATTGTTTCTCAGCCTGCGGATTTAAGGCTAAAGGAAGTAAGTTTGCTGGGTAAAGCCGATACAGGGCAAGGCATCTTGGTCACTTACAATGTACTTAATGAAGGTATTGGGGATACTATTGTTAATAGTTGGACGGACCAGGTTTTTGCCTCTCCTGAGTCTGGGGAGGATATTCTCCTGGCTTCCTTTACCCGCAACGGTTTGTTGGGAGTGGGAGAGGATTATTCCCGCAGTGAGATAGTGGAAATACCCTTTACTTTGGAGGGGAATTATAATCTCTTTGTGGTTACGGACGTCAATAATGACGTTTTTGAGGCTGAGGGAGAGGATAACAACCAGTCTGAGGTTGTTTCTATCACCGTAACACGAGAGTTAGCAGATTTGCAAGTTACGGGGGTTGGGGTGACTGTGGAGACTATCCGAGTAGGAGAGTCTCTCACAATAACTTGGACAGTAGAAAACTTCGGGGAAGGGGAGACTAACTCCAATTTCTGGTACGATTCCGTTTATCTCTCTCTGGATAATAGTTTGGGGGATGGGAACGATATTTTCTTAGGAAGGGTACGTCGCGCCAACTCTCTGTCTTCCGGTGGAGAGTATGAAGCAACAGGTACCTTTACTGTACCCTTTAATGCAGAAGGGGAGTTTTTTGTAATTGTCCGCAGCGATAGTAGTGATTTGGTTTTGGAGGAGACTCAGAATAATGGGGTTTCCCTGGGTACCATTACTATTCAGACTAACCCAGAACCACTTCCCAATGTAGATGTTACCCCAGCTATAGATCCTACTCCCATATTAGAGCAGGATCCGGTAGATTTGCCACCGGAATTTTTCCCCGATTTGGTGGTTATTAATGTGGAAGCAGAGGAAGCAGGAATAAGTGGACAGTTACTTCAAGTTACCTGGGTTGTCAGGAATAATGGCTTGAGTACGGGAAATCGGTCTTGGTTTGATACGGTTTACCTCTCCCGAGACCAAATTTTTGACCGTACTACAGATATTTCCCTCGGTTCTCGTCTCCATGTAGGTTTAGAAGGGGAGGAAAGTTATACCCAAACAGACTTTTTCCCCATTCCTCGGGGGTTATCGGGTCCATTCTACGTCTTTGTCGCGACAGATAGCAGCGATCGCCTCAACGAACCAGACGGAGAGTTAAATAATAGCAATTACGATACAACCCCAGTCCAGGTGAGTTTACCCAATAGTCCCGATTTAATCGACTTGGTGGTGGGAACCATTACTGTACCTGCTAATGGGGTACCGGGAAGTGAAGCTACTATAACCTATAACGTAGAAAATCAGGGTACAGAAGCAGTAGGAGGAAGTTGATTTGACTCCCTTTATCTTTCTACTAACGAAGAGTGGGATATAGACGATGCCTTCTTCTCCCAAGCGTTGCATTCTGGGGGAGTAGGTGCTGGGGAGAGTTACAGCGAGTCCGTGACGGCGCCTTTACCGGGACTATTGCCTGGAGATTATTTTGTCATCGTTCGCAGCGACATTCGCAATCAAATTCCCGAGAATAGCGAAGAGAATAATATTGGCGGGTCTTTGGATGAAGTGGCGATCGGGACCGAATTGCTGGAATTGGGAGTTGGGGATACCGGTACTCTTGCTGAAGGACAGTCGGTTTACTATCAGGTTCAGGTCGAAGCAGGTGAAACCCTGTTGGTGAATTTTGATAGTGTGTCGGAAACTGCTGCGAATGAGCTGTATATCCGTTATAACGAGATTCCGAGTCGGAATCAGTTCGATTTGCGTTTCTCCGAGGAATTTGCTCCCGATCAAGAAATTGTGGTTTCCAATACCCTTGCTGGAACTTATCATATTCTTGCTTACGGCGACAGGGTACCAGAAGAGACTGAATATACCGTATCAGCAGATATTATCGATTTTTCCATCCTTAGTATTGGTCCTGATTTTGGCAGCAATCTGGGAAATGCCACTATTACTCTACTGGGAGCAGAATTTACTCCTAATACAGAAGTGCAATTAATTGCTGCTGACGGGAGTGAGTTTACTGCAACCAATGTTATCTGGAAAGATGATACAGAATTGTGGGCAACCTTAGACTTGCAAGGTCTGGAGACAGGTTTATATGATGTCCAAATTGAGGATGGTGGGGAAACAGCAGCCCTGGAAGATAGCTTTACCGTCACCAATGGACCTATTGGCGACCTAGAGGTAGAACTTGTGAATCCCGCAGCAGTGCGTTCCGGTCAACAGGGGGTAATCACTGTTGTTTATACCAATATGGGAGAGACGGATGTAATTGCTCCTCTGATTAATCTCTCCATTGAAAATGCACAAATGCGCTTGCCTAGTGTCACTGAATTCAGTAGTGATGATTTGCAGCTATTGGGTATCAATACTGATGGACCGGCAGGGATTTTGGCACCGGGAGATAGTGATAGTATTTCCGTTATTTTCCGCCCGACGGGAGGCGATATTTCCTTTTCGGTTGGCGAACCCATCGGCGATGGGACTATCGATTGGGATGCTATTGAAGCAGAAGCCCAACCCATTGGTGTTTCACCAGAAGCTTGGGATGTCATTTGGGAAAATTATAAGACTTCTGTCGGTAATACACCGGAAAGCTACAATGCCGTTTTGGCAGAAATGGCAACCTTCCTAAGTCAATTAGGTGTAGAAACTCAAGGCGATGTCAATATCCTACGCTCTCAACTACAACAAGTTAGCGGCTATGGTATTCTCTTTAGCCAATATCATTTAGGTTCTTTTGGGAGAGGAATAGCTTTCCTAGGCGATCTTCGTGCATTTGAAGATGATGAAGACAACGCGATTATTGAGGATTCAGGCCGTCAGCGTATCTTCCAACGACTAGACGATGATACTTACGCTGCATTGCCAGGAGACTATGCTACCCTCACTCGTATTGATGATACCTTTCAATTAACATAAAAAGAAGGTATTACTTATGCATTTTTTAGTAACGGTCGATTGAATTATGTGGAAGATTCTAACAAAAACCGTACTACAGCAGAATATGACAACGAAAATGGTCGCTTGACCCGTCTGTTAGAAATCAATGGTGATAGTCTAACTTTTACTTACAATGCCAATGGACGCATTGATAGCGCCACCGATCAAGCTGGTCAAGTCACAACTTATAGCTATGATGCCACGGGAGAATTGCTTCTCAGTATTACCGAAAATGCTGGAACCCCAGCAGCTGCAACAACAACTTATACCTATAACCAGCAGTTTGCCATCGAGTCTGTCACCGATCCGGATAATGTCCAGACCTTCTACCAATATGATGAACAAGGGCTACTTATTGGGCAAAGTTTAACGGAAGATGCGGAGAGCTTGAGCTATATCCGTGATGGAAAGGGAGGAATTACCATCACAGATAGCATTATGGCATCTGTTAATCTCAGTCATAACGATCAGGGACAGTTGACTCAGATAGAAGACCCCATTGGTCGTATTACTCGCTATCGCTACGATACTCTCGGCAATTTGATTCAAGTTATTGAACCGGATGGTTCTATAATGGCATTTACTTATGATGATCGGGGAAATGTCATTAGCCAAATTGATGCGTTAGGTCAGGAAATAACTTTAACTTATGAACCTGAATTTAGTCAACTTCAAAGCTTTACTGATGACCGAGGCAATGGTCTAACCTATCGCTACGACGACCGAGGAAATCTATTGGGAATTACTTCTCCCGATACCAGTGAAAAAGTTTTTAGCTACGACGAGCGGGGGAATTTAACGGAATCAATCAATCGTCGCAACCAGTCAACGATTTACACATACGATGAGAAAAACCAACTCCGTCAGCTAGATTATTCTGATGGTTCCTTCATCGAGTATATCTATGACGAACGAGGCAATTTGATTGAAGCAACGGATGAGCGCGGGACAAGTACACTAAGTTACGACGAAGCAGATCGACTAAAACGAACTACCGATTCAACTGGTCGCTTCCTAGAATTTGCCTATGATGCTGCAGGTCGCCGCACCCAGATGATAGATCATGACGGTAATATAGTCAATTACAGCTATAATTCCCTGGGAAAACTGGAGGAATTAACTGACGAGAATGGTGAGCGTATCATTAAATATACTTATGATGCTGTTGGTCGTCTGATCCGTGAAGACAATGGAAATGGCACTTACTCTACATATAACTATGATGCAGCAGGTCAACTGTTACAACTCGCTCATTTTGCTTCCGATACGGATGAAATTTCCCTTAATTCCCAATTTGACTATACCTATGATGACCTGGGACGGCCTCTCACCATGACTACATTAGAAGGTGAATGGAATTATACTTACGATGCTATTGGTCAATTAACTCGCGCTGTATTTGCCTCTAACAACCCTGATGAAATTCCCGATCTGAATCTTAGTTATGAATACGATGTGGGTGGAAATCGGATCCGGACAATTAAAAATGGACTGACAACAAACTATTTAGCCAACAACCTCAATCAATACACTAACTCTGGCTTGATTACTTATGAATATGATAGCGACGGGAATTTGACCTCGAAGACGGAAGGAAGCGACACCTGGATTTATACTTACAATAACCGTGAACAATTGGTCAGCGTCTTGGAACCAGATGGGACGTTAACTGAGTATGAATATGATGCTTTCGGTAATCGCGTTGCTACCATTCGTGATGGCGAGCGCACTGAGTATTTGGTTGATCCTTTTGGCTTTGGCAATGTTATTGGTGAGTACGACGGTAGTGGCAATCTGATTGCACGATACACTCACGGATTGGGATTGGTTAGCCAGACTGATGTGAATGGTTTGAGCTACTTCTACGATACGAATTTGATTGGTTCAACAGCAGGAATAAGTGGAACAACGGGAGAATATCTCAATCGCTATTCTTATTTACCTTTCGGTGGCAATCTCTCAGAAACTGAAACCATTGCAAATCCCTTTGAGTTTGTAGGGCAATTTGGGGTAATGGAGGAGGAAAATGGTCTTCATTTTATGCGGGCAAGGTATTACGATAGCCTGACTGGTCGATTTATTAGTGAAGATCCGGTGGGATTACAAGGAGGTGACACCAACTTATATGGATATGCCTTGAATAGCCCAACCGTCTATACTGACCCCTCTGGAAATGTTGTCTTCGTTCCGGTATTAATTGCGGCAGGAGTTGGAGCTTTAATCGGAGCAGGAACCGATGCTGCGATCCAAGGAACTCTGATTGCGACAGGGGTGCAAAGTGAGTTTAGTTGGACCAGTTTAGGGGTTAGTGCTGGACTGGGTACTTTAGGTGGCGGTGGTACTGCCCTAGCGAGAAATACGATTGTCAGAGGGGGCTCAGGCTTTTTCTCCCGAGCTGGTAATCAATTCAGCCATAGTATTCCTAACCGAACTAGTTGGGCACCTAAATGGTTACTGGACTGGAGAAGGTCGCCTATTGCTCAACTGAATGGAGAGTTTGTCAGCCCTAGGCTGCATTATGCGATCGACCCATTCGCCAAAGGGGGTCGATTGATTGGGGGAGGAAGTGTGGCTCCGATTCGGAATGGACTTGGCTGGACAAGATTTCCTGCTTGGCGGCAGACCCTTAATCGTATACCTTCGTGGATTTGGGCTAGCGTTGGTGGAGGAGCATTGGGAAATGCTTTAGTTCGTCTCATCCGCCCCATCGACCCCAACGACATCATCGGACCGGAAGGCTTCGGTGACGAACGCTGGGTCTCCATCGACGATACCCTCCCCTACACCATCCGCTTTGAAAACGTAGATACAGCCACCGCCCCAGCTCAAGAAGTCAGTATCAGCCATCCCCTGGACCCCGACCTGGACTTCCGCAGCTTCCGTCTCGGCAATTTTGGCTTTGGCGACCTCATCTTTGAAGTGCCCGAAAACAGCTCCTTCTACCAACAACGCCTCGACCTCACGGAAGAACAAGGCTTCTTAGTAGACGTATTCGCCGGAATAGACATTACCACAGGGAGCGCCTTCTGGAACATCATCACCATCGACTCCGAAACCGGGGAAACCCCAGAAAACCCCTTAACCGGGTTCCTTCCCCCCAACCTCACCCCACCAGAAGGCGACGGTTTCGTCTCCTACACCATCCAACCGCGTCAAGATGCCCAAACCGGAGATGTCATCGACGCCCAAGCTACGATAATCTTCGACACGGAAGAACCCATCGACACTCCCCCCATCTTCAACACCATCGATGCAGGAACCCCCACCAGCACCGTAGAACCCCTCCCAGCAACTTCCTCCACCGAAGAATTCCTCATTTCTTGGTCCGGTAACGACGATTCTAGCGGTTCTGCCCTCACCACCTACACCGTCTTTGTCTCCCAAGACGACGCGGGTTTCACCCCCTTCCTAGAAGACACCACCCTCACGGAAGCCACCTTCCAGGGAGAACCGGGGAGCACCTACTCCTTCTATACCGTCGCCACCGACAACGCGGGCAACAGCCAAGAAATCCCCGCTACAGCCCAAGCTACCATTGCAGTTGCAACGGAAACAGGAGATAATAACCCCCCAATCCTAATAAATCCCATCCCCACTCAAACCGCAACCCAAGGCGAAAACTTCACCTTCACCCTCTCTGAAGACACCTTCAGGGACATCGATCCAGAAGACACTCTCACCCTTACTGCTACCCTTCCTAACGGAGATCCCCTTCCCGGTTGGCTTACCTTCGACCCCACAACCCGCACCTTCAGTGGTACTCCTACTAACGACGACGTAGGCGAAGTTACAGTTACAGTAACAGCTACCGATACTCACTCTGAGAGTATCTCCAATAGCTTTACCCTCACGGTAGAAAACGTCAATGATGCTCCTACCCTCAACAACCCGATTTCCGACCAAACAGCCACGGAAGACGCCAATTTCAGCTTCACCATCCCTGAAGACACCTTTAACGACGTCGATACAGGAGACACTCTTACTTACAGTGCCACTTTAGCAGATGGAAGTGAACTACCCAGTTGGCTCACCTTCGACCCCGCAACCCGCACCTTCAGTGGTACTCCTACTAACGACGACGTAGGCGAAGTTACAGTTACAGTAACAGCTACCGATACTCACTCTGAGAGTATCTCCAATAGCTTTACCCTCACGGTAGAAAACGTCAATGATGCTCCTACCCTCAACAACCCGATTTCCGACCAAACAGCCACGGAAGACGCCAATTTCAGCTTCACCATCCCTGAAGATACCTTTAACGACGTCGATACAGGAGACACTCTTACTTACAGTGCCACTTTAGCAGATGGAAGTGAACTACCCAGTTGGCTCACCTTCGACCCCGCAACCCGCACCTTCAGTGGTACTCCTACTAACGACGACGTAGGCGAAGTTACAGTTACAGTAACAGCTACCGATACTCACTCTGAGAGTATCTCCAATAGCTTTACCCTCACGGTAGAAAACGTCAATGATGCTCCTACCCTCAACAACCCGATTTCCGACCAAACAGCCACGGAAGACGCCGATTTCAGCTTCACCTTCTCTGAAGATACCTTTAACGACCAAGATCCAGGAGACACTCTTACTTACACAGCCACTCTAGAAGATGGAAGTGAACTACCCAGTTGGCTTACCTTCGACGCCGCAACCCGCACCTTCAGTGGTACTCCTACCAATGACAATGTGGGTGAGGTTACAGTTACAGTAACTGCTACTGATAGTGCTGATCAGAGTATCTCGGATGTTTTTACTCTAACGGTAGAAAACGTCAATGATGCTCCTACCTTAGATGACATCGAAATAACAGCTTTAGAAGATGAAGTCGTCACCTTTGATGTTGCTGACTTTACCAGTGTGTTCCAAGATGAAGATGAAGATACTCTGCGGGACATCGAAATTGTCGTTCTCCTCTTAGGTACCTTACGTCTCAATGGAACTGAAGTCCTAGAAAACCAAGTAATTCTATCCAGTGACATAGGGAACCTAGAATATACGCCCCCGGAAAATGCAACGGGCGAACAAATCCCCTTCCAAGTCACCGCTTCCGATGGCACGAATAACTCTAACACGGCAGATGTTATCGTTAACCTTACCCCCGTCAACGATGCACCCAGCTTTACCCTTATAGAGAACCCCAATCAAACCAATCTAACGGGAGAAGCGATCGCCCTCGAAAACTTTGCCACCAACATTATCCTTGGACCTGATAACGAAGCAGAGCAAATAGGAACCTTCAATGTTACTGTTGTCGGAGACAATATTTTTGCCCAGCAACCCCAACTCAGTCCTACAGGAACGTTAACCTATACCTTAGCCCAGGGAGCATTTGGCTCCTCTACCGTAACAGTAACCCTATCTGATGATGGGGGAACTGACAATGGAGGAGTTGATACCAGCCCCGAACAAACCTTCACTATCACCTCCACTCCTCCCGAAGAACCCGTAGAGATTGACTTTGAGGCTGATAGTGCAGGTATAATTGGGAATACCTTTGCCTATAACCTTACCCCTGTAGGAAACGGTACCCAAGTTACCACTCAACTCACCAATGACGTTCTGGATCTGGGAACTGATGCAGTATTCGATAATATCGTTGGACTTTACGAAGTTGTGAATGTCAATGGTGGTATTCCCCTAGAAGATGGTACAGTGCTGCTACCCGCCGAGGATCCATCCCGGTATGCAGAACTAGCCTTAACCAATCGGGTAGATTCCTTCGAGCTCCGAGCCGGTTCTTCCGGAGATATCAATCTCAATACAACAGTGGAACAATTCGGTGATATTCTCCTAACAGGGGGGCGACTCTACGCTCCTTTTGTCATTGCCAACGGTGGAACAGTAGGTTTTGATGGCTTCATCAATGCCGAAAATGCCGAATCAGATGGAGTTTTCAATGATCCAGCTGACTTTAGTGATGATTTAGTAGCTTACTTCGCTTTCTCAGGTGCAAACCCTAATGGTGCTGCTCACTTACAGTCCCGTGGCAATAATATCTTCGGCTTTGAAGATTTGCCCAGTAACTTAGGCATTAGTGATAACGACTTCAATGATGCCATTTTCCAATTCAATTTCTTAGTCTAATAGTAGGGTGGGCATTGCCCACCACCTCAGTTATTAAAATTTAATAACCTGTATTTCACACAGAGGCACCTCGGCGCGGAGAGGCAGGGAAAGATTTTTCTAACACCTACCGCTAATATGGCAGCGCTCAGGACGGTGGATAAATTAATTAAGTAAGTGTATTTCACCCAGAGGCACAGACACCTACCGCTAATATAGCAGCACCAAGTTAGGTATTGACGTACAGCACGGTGGGCATTGCCCACCCCCAGATCGCAACGGAGACGGTACTCCCGACAACCAACAAACCAACGTCGCTTCTCTCCCCACGCTCAATGGAGAGCTAACCAACCCAGATGATTTCTTTACCCTCGCAGCACCTGTGGGAATCAACTTTACCAATCTGCAAGTAACGGACAATCCCACTCCCGATGCAGAAGATGCCCCAGATGCGGCAGAATTTGAATTTACCAACGGTTTCCTGGACTTTGAAATCGAAGGTCTGGAAGAACCGGGTCAAAGGGTGACCATTAGCCTTTTACTCCCAACAGGAGTCGATGCAAATACCTACTGGATTTACGACGAAGCAAATCAACAATGGCAAGAATTCCTCTTTGATGGCGAAACGGGTGCAGAATTCTTCGACCTCAATAATGATGGTACTGCCGATCGCCTCTTGCTCCACTTTGCAGACGGTCAGCGAGGAGACTAGGATGGAGAAGCTAACGGTACGATAGCAAATCCGGGAGCCCCCGGTTTAGCCAACAGTACGCCCACCTTGGTCTTAGAACCAATCACTGTCAAAGTCCAAAGGGATGTTTTGGCGATTGAAGGTAGCGAGGGCATAGCTGCTAACCTCCAGTTTACCCTCACGGGAACCGATGCCAATTTTGTCAATGAAGTGGGAGTGTTCCGTCTCGATGACTCCGACAATAGGATTGACGGTATTCTTCCCGGTGAAAGCGGAAACATTCATCTTACAATGGGAAGACTTTAACGACCTAGTTTTTATCGTCGAACTGCAAGAGAGTCCTCCCACACTGCAACAGGCGATCGCCAACACTCAAGGAGAAGAACAAGGGGAATTGGGCGAGTCGTTAGAGGCTAAAGCCGCCTAGTAATAGGCATTAAGCGGTCAATTATTAAACCCAGGGGATGAGGGTTACGCTCGAGCTGCCATCCGCAGGAGTCAAGAAAACGGAGGAGGAATCAGTTTCGTTCGCAATAGTGCGGGATCTGCAACTAACTTAGAAGGAGCAGGATAACTTGGAGCAGGTTGAATGTTGCACCACTTGATGGTAAAAAATGGGTAACTGTCAAAGTAACAGTTAAAAGCTCAAACATATTGGCAGACTACAATTATACCACTGGAGAGGAGTTTATGAACTGCAAAAATAATTTACCAATTCATTTGTCTTTGTTAACTCTTGTTCTGACTACTGCCTGTGGTGGTAGCGATACCCAGACTCAGGTGGGTGATAACGATACTACCGGAGGGACCGCAGTAAGTCAAGAAGTCAAAGTTGAAGGTTCCAGTACTCTATTTCCTATTTCTGAAGCAATGGCAGAAGAGTTTAAGAATACAAACCAGGAAGTAGAAGTAACAATTGGGCTATCCAGTTCTGGTGCGGGTTTCAAGAAATTATGCGCTGGGGAAACTGATATCTCTAATGTTTCCCGTCCCATTAAAAAGTCGGAAATGGAACTGTGCGCAGAAAATGGCATTGAGTATGTGGAAGTTCCTGTTGCTTTTGACGGCATATCTGTTGTTGTCAACAAAGGTAATAACTGGGCAACCTGCTTCAAAGCTTCCGACTTGGGAAAAATGTGGAATGTTGCTACTGAGGAAAAAGTCAAAAATTGGAGTCAAGTAGGCAGCAATTTCCCGGAAAAAGACCTCAGACTCTACGGACCCGGCACTGATTCGGCAACTTTCGATTACTTCGTGGAGGCTATTATGGGCAAAAAGGGTGAAAGCCGTGGTGACTATACTGCTAGTGATGACGATAACGTCATCGTTCAGGGGGTGACGACGGATGAAGGGGGTTTAGGCTACTTTGGCTATGCCTATTATAAAGAAAATAAGGACAAGCTGAAAGCTGTTGCTATAGAGAATAGTGATGGTAAATGCGTAGAACCCTCTCAGAATACTATCGCTGACGGTAGCTATAATCCTTTGTCTCGTCCCATATTCTTCTACGTCAAAAAGAGTTCCTTGTCAGAAAATGAGGCTGTCAAAGCTTTTGTAGAGTACCAAATTGATCCAGCTAACAGTAAGCTTATCTCTGAAGTAGGTTACGTTCCCTTGCCATCTGATATCCAAGCTAAGGTGAAAGAACGTCTTGATAATGGTACCACAGGCTCTATTTTCGAGGGAGGTTCTTCTGTAGGGGTTAAACTAGCAGATAAACTGTAAACAGTGACCAGTAACCAGTTACCAGTTACCAGTTTAATGCAATTTTGTATTAGCTGGTAACTGACCAACTGCACTTTCACCCCCGTTGCAATTAACAAGAGCAGCTCATTTCATGGCTTTTTCTTCACCATCTTCAAATGCCGAACTCTGGCGTCCTAACCGTCAGAGGAGCAAACTGATTCAGTTGATTGTCAAGTGTATTTTTGGCCTGTTTGCTTTGATTTCCGTCGCTACTACCATTGGCATTGTCTTAACCCTCATTTTTGAAACCATCGGGTTCTTCCAAGAAGTTTCTCTGTGGCAGTTTCTCACTGATAGTAAATGGACCCCTCTGTTCCCCAGTGCTAAGTTTGGCATTTTCGTCCTCATTAGCGCCACGGTAATGACCTCCGGTATTGCCATTATGGTGGCATTGCCCTTGGGTTTATTAGGGGCGATTTGTTTGAGCCTCTATGCTACCCCGAAAGTGCGGGGCATTCTCAAGCCCATGATGGAGATTCTGGCGGGGGTTCCCACCATAGTATATGGCTACTTCGCCGTTTTATTTGTTACTCCCCTGTTGCAGAAATTTATCCCGGGACTTCAGGGCTTTAATGCTCTCAGCGGGGGAATTGTACTGGGAATCATGATTACCCCCCTAGTGGCTTCCCTGAGCGAGGATACTATTTATGCCGTGCCTGCCAGTCTCAGAGATGGAGCCTACGCTCTCGGGGCGACAAAAGGGGAAACGATTATTTCTGTCATTCTGCCAGCAGCACTGTCGGGAATTGTAGCTTCTTTAATTCTAGCTATTTCTCGTGCAATTGGGGAAACCATGATTGTCACCCTGGCAGCGGAACAAAATCCCACCCTCGGTCTCAATCCCTTGGTTCCGGTAATGACTATGACTGCCTTTATCGTTCAAGCAAGCTCAGGAGATACCCCTGCTGGTTCTTTAGTTTATCAAACCCTTTTTGCCGTGGGGATGACTTTATTTATTCTCACCCTAGTCCTCAATCTCTTTAGCTTTTGGTTTGTGCGTCGTTTCCGGGAGAAATACGATTAATGACGAGTCAAATTAAAGATAGCTCAAAGCAAGAGTTATTTAGTCCCAACCTGAGTAAGCGTTATACCATGGATCGCATTTTTGCCATCATCGCTTGGGGAGCCATTTCCATTGCCATTTTAGTTCTGGCAGTACTTTTAATTGATATATTGATTGACGGGCTGCCCAGTTTGAACCTGGAGTTCTTAAATAATTTTCCCTCCCGCAAAGCGGAACGGGCAGGAATTAAAGCTGCTTTAGTGGGGACCATTTGGGTTATGAGTCTGGTGGCAGCAGTTGCTTTTCCCTTAGGAGTGGGGGCTGGCATTTTCTTAGAAGAATTTGCCGAAGAAAACTGGTTTACCAGCATGATTGAGATTAATATCAATAACCTGGCTGGGGTGCCTTCCATTATTTACGGACTCTTAGGGTTGACAGTCTTTGTCCGGGTTCTGGAACCCATAACGGGAGGAAGAAGCATTATTTCCGGTTCCCTCACTTTAGCACTTTTAATTCTGCCAATTATTATTGTCTCCACCCGGGAAGCTTTGAGGGCAGTACCGGATAGTTTACGTTTAGCTGGGTTAACTTTGGGAGCAACGAAATGGCAAGTGATTTGGGAACAAATTTTGCCTCTTGCTCTCCCAGGAATTCTGACAGGAACTATTCTAGCTCTTTCTAGGGCGATCGGAGAAACTGCTCCTTTAATTGTGGTGGGAGCAGTGGTATATATTAGTTCCTTGTCTACTAATTTACAGAATTCCTTTACTGTCATGCCAATTCAAATATTTAACTGGATCGGTCGTCCTCAAGAAGAATTTCACCACATTGCAGCAGGGGGAATTATTGTGCTCATGGTGGTGTTGTTGGTTATGAATGCGACAGCAGTTTGGCTGCGGAATAAATTTCAGAACAAGGTATAAAATATGTTAGCTAATTCAGACGCCATTTTACGAGGTGAGAATGTTGCTGTATATTACGGCTCTACTGTAGCTGTTAGGGGTGTTAATCTGGATATCCCCGAAAACCAAGTTGTGGCCTTTATTGGACCTTCTGGCTGCGGGAAAAGCACCATTTTGCGTTGTTTTAACCGCATGAATGACCTCATACCAGGGGCAAAGGTAAAGGGGAAAATTACCTTTCACGACAGGGATATTTACGACAAGAAAGTGGACGCAGTAGAACTGCGTCGGCCCATTGGCATGGTGTTTCAAAAGCCCAATCCTTTTCCCAAGTCAATTTACGAAAATATTGCCTTTGGTGCTAGAATTAATGGCTATCAGGGGGACATGGATGAATTAGTGGAAAATGCCTTGCACAAAGCAGCTCTTTGGGACGAGGTGAAAGACAAATTGAGAGAAAGTGGCTTAGCCCTTTCTGGGGGACAGCAACAACGTCTTTGTATTGCCCGGGCGATCGCTATTCAGCCAGAAGTTATTTTAATGGATGAACCCTGCTCTGCACTGAACCCCATTTCAACTCTGAAGGTTGAAGAATTGATTCACGAGTTGAAAGAGCAATATACTATTATTATTGTAACTCACAATATGCAGCAAGCTTCCCGGGTCTCAGACATTACCGCCTTTTTCAATGTGGAAGCTACAGAAATCGGGGGCAAAATAGGATATTTGGTAGAATGGAATCCCACGGAAGTAATCTTCCAGTCTCCTAAACAACAAGCAACTAAGGAATACATTAGTGGTCGTTTTGGTTAAAATCTCTCCCCACCTCTCTGTGTCTCTGTGTCTCTGCGTGAAACAAAAAAAATAAAATGACAAAGAAAACAATCGGACTAGATAGTAACCTTTACCAGTACTTCCATGACCTTTCTCTCAGAGAACCGGAAATTTTGCAACAGCTGCGCCAAGAAACAGCAGCCCACCCCATGGCAAGGATGCAAATAGCCCCGGAAGAAGGACAATTTATGGCATTGCTGGTACAGTTAATGGGGGCAAAGAAAACTTTAGAGGTGGGGGTATTGACAGGTTATAGTTCTTTAGCCGTAGCATTGGCACTACCCACCGATGGTAAAGTCGTTGCTTGCGATATCAATGAAGAATATACCGCGATCGCCCGTCGTTATTGGCAGCAAGCAGGAGTTTCTTCTAAAATTGACCTCCATATTGCCCCCGCACTAGAAACCTTAGATCGCCTCATATCAGAAGGAGAAGCAGATACCTTCGATTTTGCCTTCATCGATGCGGATAAAAGTAATTATGCCGCATACTACGAACGGGCGCTACAATTGATCCGTCCTGGGGGACTAATAGCTGTGGATAACGTCCTTTGGTCTGGGAAAGTGGCCGATCCTGACCTACAGGATAATACAACTAATGTCATTCGTGCCTTTAATCAAAAACTTCATGACGATGAAAGAGTTAAAATAAGTTTAGTACCCATTGCTGATGGTTTGACTCTAGCACTCAAACAGTGACCAGTTACCAGTTACCAGTTACCAGTCCTGCTCAGGCCAACCGGGGCAATCAGGCAGGCGTCTGGTGCGGGGTTGGACCCACCCCCCGTAGCCCCCCTTTCAGGAGGGGGGAAAGCATTTTGCATAATTCTTTTATACCTAACCATGAAACATTTGTGAGTCTGTTCGGGTCGAAGGAGTGGTCGCCCACCCCATCCCTGTAGGAACCGTGCATGAGACTTTCACCTCACACGGCTCCTATGACCTATGGGTTGAAACACGCCTCGCATTTGAGGCTAGAAACCCTTTGATTACCTCTATCCAGCTGGTACTGGGGGTTGTGGCAATCTTCGCCTTTCTTCTTTCCCTTTTCAGTCTTACTGGTTCCTACTCGGATTTATCAGGACTCTAAACTACCTTGACCTAAAATTCAGAACTAGGTTATCCTCTTCGTCCGTATCTCTACGGCGGTATTCGGTATTATTTCAACCTCAGGCATCCCTTTTGGGTAGAAATTAGCTCTCGGTCATTGCGGGCAATTGTTTAGCACTTAGCTTTCGTTCCCGCGTCCTATCCGAATGGCCTCGATAGAAGTATGCCTGCCCTCCCTCTTCGGGTACCACCCCTAGAAGAGAGAACCATTCGTTTTTCCTCGTTCCAAATCAGAAATTGTTCTGAACCTTTAGGTCTCACCAATTCGCCCACCGACCCCCTAAGGAAGCTGCTATCAGAACCACAATGCAGCAGGGTTTTCTTTGTCGGTTCAGAAGCCCATTAAGAAGCGTTACCTTCAAACTTATCGCTGTACTCTGACATGTTAGACGCTTTTTCTGGTGATTCGCTTCACCTGTTTCCAGGATACCTGTTGACCATGGATTCTCCTCATTAGCGGCAGGGTCACTTTCGTGTCTGATTCCGCCCTGTTCCCAGCTTCACACCCCGGAGGCTAACCCGGCAAGCCTGCTTGATTTCACAGTTGTGTGTGGGCAGATAGAGATTCACTATTCCCCTTAGTGGCTGGACTGTTTCACTGATTTCTGACCAGTTATCTCACCAGCAATCCTGATTTAGTTGTCAAGGTACTAAGTACCAAGCCTGGGGTTATATCATTCGGCTATTATTTAGCCGCGACTTTCGCCCAGAACGAGTCGTCCGATTCCAAATGTTTCATCATCCTCAATTTCTTCACCGGGAGCAGATGCTTGGGCAGGGTTAGTGCCAGCAGCTAAGATTTTTATTTCATGGTGTCGGTGTCACTTCCTCTTAAACTGCCAGAGCGATCCAGGTTCAGGGTTAGGGCCTGCTCAGGGACGCCAAAGGCGGCACCTTCGGTGTTGGCCAGACCCCTGCAGAGCGCCGCGCCCGCGCCATTAATCAATGCCGCGGGCAGGCAGGGAATGTTTCAGGATCCCCCTCTATGACAGTAAAATCATCAGCAACGATGGGCACACTAATTACACTTTCATTGTCCAGGATGTTGATTGCAGCAGTCTCATTAATTGCTCCATCGGCGAATCTAGCCCCAGAAACTGCTGTGAGATTCAGAAGTACAAGTTCTTCGCTTTCCACATCAGTATCATCTAGCACTTCTACTGTAATTTCCCCTGAACTTTCACCCGCAGCAATGATAAGCTGACCTGTAGCTTCTACAAAGTCAGTGCCTGCACCCGCAACATTTGATTGGGTACCACTAGTGTGGTTAACCTCAATAGTGGCGGCAACCGTTATTTGTAAATACGCGCGAATTGCTATAGAATATATTTGAGAGGTTGAGCAATGCTCTATTGAGATTTTATACATAAAAAACTTGTTAAGCTATTAAGAAATTTATGCATATCCTTTCAATTCCTACCTGGATAATTCACATCTCCAGCGTCATTGAATGGACAGCCGCTATTTGGTTTGTTTGGATTTATGGAGAAGTGACACGGGATCGCCATTGGTGGGGTTTGGCTTGTGCCATGTTACCTGCCCTAGTGAGCGCTATGTGTGCCTGTACTTGGCACTTTTTCGACAATGCTGAATCATTAGAGTGGCTGGTTACCCTCCAAGCATCCATGACAGTGGTGGGTAACTGTACCCTCTGTATTGCTGCCTGGTGGATTTGCAGTGGGGCCCAGCCTGAGAGGAAGTGAAATATGATATCTAAAGATACCCTCTTTGCCCTTTCCCTCTTTCCCTACTTGGGATTTTTGTGGTTTCTCACTCGCAGCGGGAAAACCCCTCGTTTGGCACTAATTGGCTTTTACCTGCTTTTGGTTTTCGTTATGGTTACCATTCCCGCTGGTATTTATGCTCAAACCCATTACGGTCGCTCTTTGGCTAATGTAGACTGGCTTCACGGTAGTGCGGAATTCTTTCTCACTCTGGCGAACATTTTCGTGGCGGTGGGTTTTCGCCAAGCAGTTTTGTCAAAGCAGCGGCAATTACAGCAGAGTCAGCACCCGGGAGATGGGCATTCTCGCTGATATGTCGCTTCCATATCTTGGTACCGGGTACAGTAGCAAAAAGCCCGACCATGGGTCTGGAAATGGCGTTTAGTTTGACTCCCCGTCCTACCCAATAATCTATATAAGGTACCATAGCTTCCACAACTTGATGTCGAGTTGGAGGAGGAAGATGTTCCCCATAGATTTCCCTATCTACAGTCGCCAAAAGATAGGGATTGTCATAAGCAGCCCGCCCGATCATCACCCCGTCTACTAACTGCAATTGGGCTCTAACTTGCTCTAGATTAGTAATACCACCGTTAATTTCGATGAACAGGTGGGGGAATTCTCGTTTCAGACGGTGAACGTCGCCGTAGCGGAGAGGGGGTATCTGGCGATTTTCCTTCGGACTCAAACCTTTCAGCCAAGCTTTGCGGGCGTGGACGGTAAAGCGAGCACATCCAGCTTCAGAGACGATGCGGACGAAATTAGCCATGTCCTCATAGCGATCTAGTTCGTCGATCCCGATGCGGTGTTTCACTGTTATGGGCAGGTTAACCCCTTTGACCATGGCTTCCATCCCTCGGGCTACTAATTCCGGTTGAGCCATGAGACAAGCGCCAAAATGGCCATTCACCACCCGTGAACTGGGACAGCCCACATTCAGGTTTACTTCATCGTAGCCCCAATCCTCCGCAATGCGGGCGCATTCTGCTAATGCCTGGGGATCGTCGCCCCCCAGCTGGAGAGAGAGGGGTTTCTCTTCAGGGGAAAAGCCGAGTAATTTTTTCCTATCCCCATGTTCAATAGCTGCCGTCGTTATCATTTCCGTGTATAGTAGAGTACGATGGGTAATCTGACGCAGAAAATAGCGACAGTGGCGATCGGTGCGATCCATCATGGGCGCAATGCTTAAAGGATGACCGAACTGGCTGGACCTAATCATCAAAAATCGTGGCTTGAGTGGGGTAATGCTGACATTATTAATATATTATTATAATAATAGAAAAAAACTCTAGTAATGTCTTCTCTAGACCATCTTCAGCCTGTTGGCAAAGAAGAGACAATCGTCTACATACCTTACTGCCCCAAGGATAAACGTAATTTACTGCCCTTGGGAATTAGCCTATATAAAGAAGGTGCTTTAGAGGGAGAGCGTGCAATTGAAGGCTGTGAGGGGATTCCTTATCTTGCTACCTGGTACGTCTCGAAGCTGCCATCAGAATCTACTCGCTTTCAATTAATATTTAATCAGAACGCAGATTTCAGCTACGAAATCACCATGTCCAATGCAGAGCTGATTAAGTACTTAATCGATCTAATGGATAACTATCTGAAATCAGAGGGGCACTCAACTGATTTTAGCGATGGATTTTACCGCAAGCTGCTGCGGGTGGAAGAATGATAGAAGCTCAACTAAGATAACCAAACATAAGGAGTGAGGGTGTGGCTAATCCGTCGAACTATTTGCTCATTGTATCAACAGAAGCTTACAGCGGTAAGTCAGCGACGATCCTGGGAATAGCTCACCAGTTGCAAGAACGGGGAATTGCTATTTCCTACGGAAAACCCCTAGGAACTGTTATCAGTAACGACTCAAAGGGCGCCATCGAAGAAGATGTCCGCTTTATCGCCGCTACCCTCAATTTAGGGAGCGATCGAGTCAAGATGCCCCTGCTGTACCTGAATGAGGACACCATAGCTAAGCGTCTTCAAGGAGAAGATAGCACGGATTACTCTGGAACTATCAAAAATTACTGCCAAGACGGGAGGAGCGATCTGGTTTTATTAGAAGGACCGGGAACTCTCGCCGAAGGTAGTCTGTTTAATTTGTCTGCGGTGCAAATAGCCCAGCTGCTTAATGCTTCTATTCTCTTGGTCGCCCGTTACAGTTCCTTGTTTTTAGTAGACAGTCTCTTGGGGGCGAAAAAGTACTTAGGCGCTTTTGCGGGCACGGGATCACGCTTGTTAGGGGTCTCCATTAACGACATTCCCCCCGACAAGCTAGAAGTTACCCAAAACAAAATTAAACCTTTTCTGGAGGAGCAGGGAATTCCTGTCTTGGGTATGTTACCGCGAAATAATTTACTGCGCAGTGTCAGCGTCCGGGAATTAGCCGGACGGTTGGGAGCGGAAGTTCTCTGTCGTCCAGATCGCTTGGATTTGATGGTGGAAAGTCTCACCATTGGCGCTATGAACGTCAATTCCGCATTGGAATATTTCCGCCAAGGAAGAAATATGGCTGTGGTTACCGGGGGCGATCGCACGGACTTGCAACTGGCTGCCTTAGAAACCTCCACCAATTGCTTAATTCTCACCGGTCACGTGCGACCTCAACCTCTTATTCTCAGTCGCGCTGAAGATTTAGAAATACCTGTCTTAGGGGTTAATTTAGATACCTTCACCACCGTAGAAATTGCCGATCGCGCTTTTGGAAATGTTCGTATCCAAGAATCCATTAAAGTCCAGTGTATCCAGGAGTCGATCCGAGAATATTTTGACACGGATAGATTAATAAACAGTTACCAGTCCTGCTCATGCCAAGCCTGGCCTGAGCAGGCAGTTACCTCGTACCATGGGGTTACCAGTCATTATTAATTATGTTTGCTTCTATATTACTTATGTAGTTAAGTAGTTTAGATTAAATTATTAGGTCATGAAAACACTTTCAATTCCCAAAACTACTACTGTCAGAGAACTAACCATAGATACAGTAATCCCCAGACGCAAAACTCGACCTGTCCCAGTGGGAGATGTCACCATTGGCGGAAGCTATCCAGTAGTAGTTCAGTCTATGATTAACGAAGATACTCTGGATATAGATGGAAGCGTTGCTGCTATTCGTCGCTTGCATAAAATTGGTTGTGAAATCGTCCGGGTAACTGTACCCAGTATGGCTCACGCCAAAGCCTTAGGTCAAATAAAGGAGCAGTTGGGAAGAACCTATCGTTCAGTCCCCCTCGTTGCGGACGTTCATCACAACGGCATGAAAATCGCCCTGGAAGTAGCTAAACATGTAGATAAGGTGCGGATTAATCCGGGGTTATATGTATTTGAAAAGCCAAAACTGAATCGCACAGAGTACGCGGAAGAAGAATTTGCTACCGTAGCCAGTACGATTCGGCAAACCTTAGAACCATTGGTTATTTCTTTGCGAGACCAGGGGAAAGCAATGCGCATTGGGGTTAACCACGGTTCCCTGGCTGAACGAATGCTGTTTACCTATGGAGATACCCCGGAAGGGATGGTAGAATCTGCTTTAGAGTTCATCCGCATTTGTGAATCCCTGGATTTCCGAAACCTGGTTATTTCCCTGAAAGCTTCCCGAGTACAAATAATGTTAGCAGCTTATCGCCTCATGGTGCGGCGCATGACGGAGTTAGGGATGGACTATCCCCTCCATTTGGGGGTGACGGAAGCTGGAGATGGGGAATATGGTAGAATTAAGTCTACTGCGGGGATAGGTACCCTTTTAGCTGAAGGTATTGGGGATACCATTCGGGTATCTTTAACGGAGGCGCCGGAGAAGGAAATTCCTGTCTGCTACAGTATACTCCAAGCTTTGGGACTGCGGAAGACTATGGTGGAGTACGTAGCTTGTCCTTCCTGCGGTCGCACTTTGTTTAATTTAGAGGAAGTGCTACAGGAAGTTCGAGAGGCTACCAAGCACCTTACTGGTTTAGATATAGCAGTGATGGGTTGCATTGTCAATGGTCCGGGAGAAATGGCAGATGCAGATTACGGTTATGTGGGTAAGCAACCAGGTTATATCTCTCTTTATCGCGGTAAAGAAGAAATCAAGAAAGTGCCAGAGTCTGAAGGTGTTCAGGAGTTGATTAATTTAATTAAAGCGGACGATCGGTGGGTGGATCCGTAGGGTGGGCATTGCCCACCTTCCCGATCTACCATTAGGGTGTGTGAGGGGTTTGGTTTCTACATGGTATAATTAGTTCATTGTTTTGAGGTTTATCGTCAGCACCCCGCGCTAAAGCTCCGTTGCTCTCTAGCCTCAGAGCAATAGCTAGCTGACCAGCCTAAGTCCGTAGGATGCGGCCTTCTGTCGTAGGATGCGTTACTAGCCGTAAGTAGTAGCAACAATACAAACTTTGTTGGCGTAACGCATCGTACGTAGCAGCATCCTAAATTAAATGGGTTAGCGTAACGCATCCTACTCGGACTACGTTATCGGCAAGAGTTAAAGACCTACCCGCTCGAGCGTGCTAGTCCCAGGCTCTAGAACCGAGTCGTTAAACAGCTCTACGAGGGGCAAGGCAGTGCGGCTTGGACAGTACCGACCGATAACTTTGCGCCTCGACCCAGCTCGAATCGAATTCGAGCTGGAAAGCGAGGCAAGACGGCTCAGCCAACTTAACCCTAGAAATAGGAGTCAATAGGGAGGCAAACCCGCCTCCCTCCCCTTAATGGGGGTCGGCACTATGTGCATAAGCGTTTTCCTCCCCGCTCGCTTTGTGACGGGGTTTCCAACGACTAGGAGAGTTTTCATGAGTATTTCTCGTATTGCTGGATTTTTGTCTCTCCTCAATGTCTTTCTTTTTACCCTAATGTCGGCAGAAGGGGACCGCCATAATCTTTGATTGCGAAGCAACCGCTTGCGGGACGCAGATACACGCAGATAATTGCGAAGCAAAGCTTACGCAAAGCTTCGCAATCGTGAGGATGGGAAGATTTCACTACGGGAATCAGTGTCTGTGGGATTGAGGGTTATTTTTTCCGTTAACTCTAAAATCTGCTTTTGGTTATAATCTATCAAGGCTAGCTGGGGATCTACCTTGAGGTAAGCTAAGGAGCGGTTGTCATAGTATTGAGGATTATGCGGATCCAGGGTAATGGCTTGAGTATAATCTGTTATCGCTTCTTCGTACTTCTCCTGAGCAGAGTAAATAGTGCCTCTCAGATTGTAGTAATCAGCATGATTGGGGTATTGGGCGATGGCTTCGTTGATACTAGCAAGTGCTTCTGGATAATCTCCTTGTTCTCTGTAATAGCCACTCCTGAAGACGTAGGCTCTCTTATTTCCTGGTGTGTCGGGTAAGGTTTGTAGGTCGCCCTACGCCCCTCCCCTAAGAACCGGACGTGACAGTCTTCTATCATCCGGCTCAAGCCTTACTTCAAGCCCTACTTGGATTTCTTACTATGTACCTGCTTGTGACATGTTTTATGCAAGTGCTGAAGATTATCGATATTATCAGAACCTCCATTCCTCACAGGTACTATGTGATGGGTCTCAATTTCCTCACCATTAAACAGGTGGTCATGACATACCGGGCATCTCCAGCCTTGTGCATTTGCGACAGATTCATGTTTCGAGCCTTCGGACCAACGCACTTTACCTGATTTTGTTTGCCTGTTTTGCCAATATTCCACCAATTCTGGGTCATCTAGGGAATTGGTTCCTTTGACCTTGATATGTCTTATAATAGGTACAGATTGTATATTAAATAGGTCGTGAGTTATTTCATGACCTTTTCGGTCTGTACTTTTATAGAAAAATATCCAGTTTCTGACCTTTTTCTTACCCTTCTCGTAGGTAGTTTTGGTGCGGAAGTATTTTTCTTTGACCCAATTTTTACTTTTGTTGGAGTGTCGTCTTCTTGCCCAACGCCAGAGGTACCACCAGACTCGGTAGTTTATATATGTGAAGGTTTTCTTGCTACACACTCCTCTGTAGTAATTAGCAAAACCTCTGAGAAGTGGTTCAATCTTGCGGATGACTTGCTCCGGGGTTTTCGTTTTCATGCTGTCGATGGTTATACTGACTTTCTTGCAGAAGGCTAATACCTTTGACTTTTGAGGTTTGATGATTAATTTGTCCCTTAAGACGCCGTCATCTCCTTTCACTTCGTATTGTCGTAGGTTATACCCCAGGAAATCAAATCCGTCCTTGATATGTATAATCCGTGTCTTCTCCTCACTGATTTCTAGACCTAGTTCTGACAACCATTGGTTTATCTGGATTTTCAATGTCTCCAAGGATTCCTTATCCTTCGCGGTAACTACAAAGTCATCCGCGTACCTGATGACGCCTACCTTTGGGTTACATTTTGTTATATATTCTTCTAACCCGTGGAGTCCTATATTGGCTAATAAGGGACTGATAACGCCACCCTGTGGAGTTCCCCTATCGGTCGGGGTGTAGCCTTTCTTATACTCGACAAATCCAGCTTTTAACCACCCATTTATCAGAGAGTCTTCTCTAGTAGCGGTCTGGATAGATTTATGGTCAATGTTGTCAAAGAAGCCTTTGATATCAGCGTCCAGAACCCATTTGTCATACTTACGCCTCTTTCCCGAATTTTCACAGTTACCTCTTAACCTGTTGAAACATTGTCCAATGGCATCATGGCAACTTCTTCCGGGTCTGAAACCATAGGAATTGGTTTCAAACATGGCTTCCCATTCGGGTTCCAGTGCATTCTTTACTATTGCTTGTGCGACTCTATCTCTCACGGTCGGGATTCCGAGGGGACGTTTCTTACCATTTGATTTGGGTATATATACCCTTCTAGCGGGCTTAGCCTTAGGCATGACCCACGAGTTGGCAAGTTTCACACGCTGTGCTGGAGTTTCTGTTCGGGTCGAAGGAGTGGTCACCCACCCCATCCCTGTAGGAACCGTGCATGAAATTTTCACCTCACACGGCTCCTATGACCTATGGGTTGAAACCCGCCTCTAATATGAGGCTAGAAATCCTTTGATTACCTCTATCCAGCTGGTACTGGGGGTTGTGGCAATCTTTGCCTTATCCTATTCTACTTCGGTTTTATCTGTTCCTACTCGGTTTTATCAGGGCCTAATTTCGGAATTAATTTAATTTCCTACTCGGCCTTCATCTTACCTGGACCTTAAATTCAGAACCGAATTATCCTCTTCGTCTGTATCTCTACAGCGGTATTTGGTATATTTTCAACCTTCAGGCATCCCTCTTTTGAATAGAAATTTAGCTCTCGGTCATTGCGGGCAATTGTTTAGCTATTAGCTTTCATTCCCGCGTCCTATCCAAATGGCCTCGATAGAAGTATGCCTGCCTTCCCTCTCCTGGTACCACCCTTAGAGTGAGAACCATTCGTTTTTCCTCGTTCCAAATCAGAAATTGTTTCGAACCTTTAGGCCTCACCAATTCGCCCACCGACCCCCTAAGGATGCTGCTATCGGTTACTTATGCAGCAGGGTTTTGATTATCGGTCAAGAAGCCCATTAAGAAGTTCTCACTTCAAACTAAACGCTGTACTCTCTAAGGTTAGACGCTTTTTCCGGTTCAGCGTACCTGTTTCCAGGATACCTGTTACACCGAAGGTGCCGCCCTTGGCGTCCCATGGGTTCTCCTCATTAGCAGCAGTGTACGATGCGTTACGCCAACAAAGTTTGTATTGTTGCTAGTACGATGCGTTACGCCAACAAAGTTTGTATTGTTGCTAGTACTTACGGCTAGTAACGCATCCTACAGTGGCTAGTAACGCATCCTACAGTGGCTAGTAACGCATCCTACAGTGGCTAGTAACGCATCCTACAGTGTCTGATTCCGCCCTGTTCCCTGTCTGCTCAGGCGCGGCGCTCTGCAGGGGTGCGCTTTCCACCTCGAATGCGATTCGAGAAAATGCACCGCACCGCAGCTTCACACCCCAACCCACCCCCGTAGCCCCCTCCCGGGAGGGGGTAGGGGGGTGGGTTGCTTGAATTCACAGTTGTGTGTGGGCAGATAGAGATTCGCTTATCCCCGTAGGATGCGTTACTCTTCTTAATTCTGTTTTGTTTCTACTACTAACGATGGCTAACGCATCCTACGCGGTTGGACTTGGAAAACTGATTACTGACCAGCTCCGCACCAACATTCCTGATTTAGTTGTCAAGGTACTTAGTAAAAGTACCAAGCCTGGGGTTATACCATTCGGCTATTATTTAGCCGCGACTTTCGCCCAGAACGAGTCGCCCGCAACCTCCCTATGTAACAAGCTTCTCATCTGATAGAATAGTGCTATTGTGGGATATTTATCTATCGCCCGGATGGCTACTTGGATAACTTTTTCCCATTCTTCCTTATTCCAGTCAGCATTTATCTCCAAAAAATCTATAGTAGCGTTGTCTGGTTCAATATCACGAGCTTTATCAAAATCTTCCTGGGCTTTTTCCTCCTCTCCCAGGCGGTAATAGTTAAAACCTCGGAAAGCGTAGAATAAAGGATAATTGGGTTTGAGACGAATAGCCTCATTCATGTCTTGAATACTTCCCTGATAATCTCCCGATAGGAAACGAATCCCAGAGCGAGAGATGTAAATATCCGACGCAGACTCAGGAGCAAGGCGGAGAGCGGTGGTGTATTCTGCTCGTTTCATGTAAATCTGATAATTATCTGGTGCAAGGTGCAAGGCTTTCTCGAAATTCTCTTCAAATTGCTCCCTTGCCATTTTCATAAATATAAGGATTCCCCCACAAAGGGTGGGATCTAATGTCATTGATATCGATTACCTTCCCCTCCCGATTCATCACCGGACCCCCAGTCATTCCCTTCCTGACATTATTAGTATAACCTAGCTGATACCCCCCTAGAGTAAAATCAAACTCCCGATCAGCTGATGATTTATCCCCAAAAGGAAAACCAGCAGTAAAAACCCAACCACCCCTTTCTACCTGAGTTGGGTTTTCCAGAGAGGCTAAAGAATATTTCTTTTCAGACTGAAACTGGAGAATAGCCAAGTCTACTTCCTGGGGATCACAGAGGGAGTCTGTACACTCCTGAATAGGTTCGTAAACTTGTCCGTCGGGGGTTTCCAAACGAGTAGTTTCCCCCGGTTTGAGAACATGTTTGGCGGTGAGAACAGTATAAATCTGACCTTTTTGGTGAATCAAAATTCCCGAACCACCACCCTGAGCTGAAATAATCTTTACCGTGAAAGAGCGAGCTAACTTTTCCAATTCTTGCTGTCGTTCCTGTTCCGGTTTCCTGGGTAGAGGGGTACTGTTTTGCGCTCCTTCTGTCTCTTGTGCTACAGGAGTAGGAGGAGAACTTGTTTTCAGATAGATAACTGTTCCGGTAATTAATAATATAGCACCAATACCAGCGATCCAGCGCAGTTTTGGTAGATTATTTTTTTTCCTTCCCATTTTCTTTCTCTTTTATCGTAGGGTGGGCATTGCCCACCCTACAGCTATTTGACTCCTCCTAAATTGATTAATTTTGCCATATCGATGTAGGTTTTTGGGGAACCATCTTCGGTGTGAACTATACCACCACTTGCATTGAAACCGTCTGCTGCAAGTTCCGCCAGTATTTTCTCACCATCATCTTGGTGCTGTAAAGTAAAGAGGAAATTATCTTCTTCACACTCATCCCCATATGTACTGGTTCCGCAGATAACTGGTTGTTCATTTCTCCTTCCCGAGGTGATGTAGTTGAGGTTCCCAGCTTCATAGCACGGTTGCCCTTCACCCCATCACCCCATCTCCCCAGCTCCCCAGCTCCCCACCCAGCAAGACTTATAGCGTTCCTTATCAGGGTTAGCTTGTTAAGGGGGGCTGGGGGGGATCGAAGGGAAGACCCAGCCCCTACAGAGGCAGTACATAAATTAGAGCTTACAAACTTGACGACGAGCGAAGAACTCCCCAAACCACATGTTATCAACCAATATTCTACCACTGGGGAGATGACCTTGAGGCGCGCTGTCAGAAAAAGTAAGTTCTGCTGCGGAAAGCCATACTTGTTTTTTTTGCCAACCTAGGCGATCGCCAAAACGTCCGTAAGCATTTACATTATATTCTCCTATTGTATTCCCCGTTTCATGATAAACCTGTTGTTGAACGCTGAAACCAAAATTACCATTTGAGTATTCTACCCAAAGGCGATCGATATATTTTAAATCTTCACAGGGAAACTCCATGACTGCAAACTTTTCCTCGGATCCAGCAACTTGCACCATTACCTTTAATGTCTCTTGGTTAGCCAGTTCCCAATCTCCCTCTTGAAGATAATTTTTCAGTTCCCTATAATCTCCTACACTCTCTTTACTCCAACTCCAAACCCCAATACCCACCCTCAATGTACATCCCAATATGAGCAACTTCCACCACTGATTTTGTAACTTAGAAACTGGAATAACCACAGTAGGTGGTAAAGTTTCAGAACTTAATACCTCTAATGCTTTCATGGCATTCTGATAGCGATTTTGCGGTTCATGACTTACCATTTTAGTTAAAATAGCCTTGTTCCTGGCTAATCTGAATATTATCAGCCCAACCGCTTTGGGGGATATTCTGGGGATCTAAATCTAAACCCGTAATTGCTTGAATGGCTATTATTCCCAAGGAATAGATATCACTACTGAGTGTAGACTGTCTCTTAGAGCGTTCGGGAGCAATATAGGGAGGAGTACCGATAATAACCGAAGAAACCAGCCCTCCTTTTTGATTAAGCTGTGAAGAAGGAATTTCCTTAACGACACCAAAATCTATCAGCATTATTTTACCATCTTGCTGTCGTCGAAGCAAATTGCCCAGAGATATATCTCTGTGAGCAATATTACTCTTGTGTGGCACTGCTAAAGCTGATAATATATCTTGGAAGTTTCAGGTTCCGTCAAGGGTTGACCAGGGCAGATTTCTGTTCCTAAATTATCTCCCTCAATAAACTCCTGGACTAGATAAAATTCTCCTTGTTCATCAAAATAGGCAAAAAGTTCCGGTATGAGGTCGTGCTTCCCCAATTTTTCCAGTAAAGACTTTTTGTAACAGTTGTGAAGCGAAATTTTTTTTCAGGTGCTTGACAACACATGTGACTCTGCTAGGCATATGATTATCCTCAGCAAGATAGGTAGTGGCAAAAGTCCCCTCTCCCAAACTATCAATAATTCTATAGCGTTCCCGGAGTATATCATCTTGTTTAAGCATTCTACTGACCTTGATTAGACTTATAAGTCATTTGATTCTCTACTATATAGTAGTAGAATGCTTCCATGAACACTGGTAACTGGTCACTGGTTACTGGTTACTGTTTAAGCTAAAGTTTCAGGACAATATCCCAATCCCCTGGTAAACTGTTGGCGGAATGCTTCGATATCTTTTGGTTCTGGACTACCATGAGAGACCACCGCAACTTGATAGCGACGCATAACATCAATGGGAGACTGTCCCGTTTCTAAGCTCCAAAATACCATTTGCAGACGCATTTCCGGCTGGTAAGAAATACCTAACTCATTCATGAATGCCCGAAAGTCTCCATGTTGCTGAGAAGAAATTGGTTGCTGGAACTTTATTTTCAGGATCCAGCCATCGATTTTATGAATGACTGTCATGATAGAGCCATGGAGGTGAGGCATTTGTTGCAAGTGTTCGATGGCCCGTAAGGTTAGACTAGCATTAGCGAAAAAATAGAGGTAATCCATTGTCCTTCCTCAGCTCAAAATCTTGGGAATTGCTCTATCTTTATTTTGACATTATTCTCCCTTGGCATACTAGGGGCAACATACCCGATTTTATATGGGGGAACTTACCCAATTTTTCTTCTTTATAGTCCTACGGGCGGAGAATAGGGAGGACGGAACAGGGAACAGGGAAGATGCGCTATATTTATCCTATCCCCCCGATCCCCCCTGCATTTTTTTTAGATCGGGGGGAATTAAAGGGGGGATCCACGCTGTGCACCCACACCCCACACCCTATCCCCATGACCTCCCTCTCTAGCTATGATTACGAACTGCCAACCAATGCGATCGCTCAGACTCCAGCAGTCCCGAGGGATAGTTCTCGTTTGCTGATAATAGACTCTGTGGACCATCATACCCACGGTTTTTTTCGAGATTTACCTCACTGGCTAAAAAAGGGAGATCTACTCATACTCAACGATACTCGGGTTATTCCAGCACGACTCTATGGTAACAAATCTACAGGAGCGGCTGTAGAAATCTTGCTCTTAGAAGAAGGAGAGCAAGACTGTTGGTTAGCTTTGGTAAAACCGGGGAAGCGTTTCCCCTTAGGGGCTGAAATTTACTTCTCAGACTCTCTAGTGGCTAAGGTAATAGAACGAGATGAATCTACAGGGGGCCGTTGGTTGCAATTTAACATGTTACCTGGTCAATCTTTATTGCAGTTATTAGAAAAATTCGGCCAGGTTCCCCTCCCTCCTTATATTACCTCTTTTTCCTCAGAACCATCTCAATATCAAACTGTTTACGCTTCCAAACCGGGGGCAGTAGCAGCACCTACGGCAGGATTGCATTTTACGGAGGAACTGTTAGCTAAGTTAGCAGCAAGAGGGATAAATCGAGCTTTTGTCACCCTCAATGTGGGGGTGGGTACGTTTCGTCCCGTGGAGGTGGAGGATATTACGAGTCACGTTATGCATCAAGAGTGGATTAAAGTGCCCCAAGAAACAGTAGAGCAGATTGAGGCCACCAAAGCAAGAGGGGGGCGAATTATTGCTGTTGGGACCACCTCCGTAAGGGCTGTGGAAGGGGCTGTGAAAGAGTTGTCCGGTACTTTAGCTCCTTTTTACGGCAAGACAGACTTGTTTATTTATCCTGGGTATAAGTGGCAGATAGTGGATGGTTTGATTACTAATTTTCATTTGCCTCGTTCTAGTTTATTAATGTTAGTGAGTGCTATGGTGGGTCGGGAACGTTTGTTGGCTTTGTATCAGGAGGCGATCGCCTCTCAATATCGCTTTTATTCCTTTGGCGATGCTATGTTGATTTTACCAGAAGCTGTCATGATGTAGGGTGGGCAATGCCCTACGTAAATCTTGATATTATTCTGGAAATGTGAATTGATTAAGAGTTCCTTCTGTTAACTCCATTTCTTTGAATCTATTCATAATCTTTTGCACAAGCTTTTTATTCTTAGTATACAAGTACAAGTACCCACCGTCTACAGCTCTTACAGTTGCATCTGTTCTCTCAATAATGTTATCATATTCCTCATTATCATCGGGAATAAATCCACCTGGCTCGAAAAGAAAAAAGTCACACCAGATAATTTGTTCAGCCTGATTTACCAATTTTAATATCATATCCAATTCCTTTATTTTAGAGTCGTGGTTCCTGTATAATTCAGATATATCTACTCCTTCTAAATACTGTAAAACGACAAAATTTAGCTGCAAATATTTTTGTACCAGCTTGAGAAAATTAGCTACGAATTTACCACTTAATAAATTTGGGACAATTATTTCATACCAAAGTGGATTAGTTTGACATTTCATGTTGAGCTATCTGACTTGTTTTTGATTTAAACATCTGAAATTGGTAACTTCTTAATATCTTCATTAGCACCGATGACTACCATGGCTAAACCTTTATTTAAGCGGTCTCCTGGACCTGGGTTAATCTTAAACTTGTCCCCATTTCCAATAGCGAGGACGTTCAAACGGTAGTTACGGCGCAGTTCTAGTTCTTTTAGGGTTTTGCCGTCAAATTCTTCCGGTACCAATACTTCCACAATGCTGTTGTCCCGGTCCAGGTCGAAGCGCTCTAAAATGGATGGTTTGGTGAGAGTACGGGCTAAATGGTAGCCTGCTTCGTATTCAGGGAAAACCACCCTGTCAGCTCCTACCCTGACCAATAGTTTGCGGTGAGTGTCTGATGAAGCTTTGACCACTACCTGTTCCACACCTGCTTCTTTGAGGTTCAAAGTAGTAATGACACTCTCTTCCAAGTAGTTCCCAATAGCCACGATAACCGTATCGAACTCGAAAATCCCCGCTTGTTTCAAGGCTGTGGGGTCAGTAGAATCTAACTGGACAGCATGGTTCGCTATTTTTTCTGTCAATACCCTCCCCACGAGCTTTTCATCTCTGTCTCCAGCTAGGACTTCATATCCCATACGGTGTAATGAACCGCAAACAGCTCTTCCAAATCGTCCTAAACCAATGACGGCAAACTGGCGATTTGCTTTGCGCAGACTGAGCAAGAATTTGAGCGATCCCCCAGGGATCCACTTTGCGGCACGCAGTTCCACTATTTACCTCTTTTTTTCTTGGTATTAGTTGTTAAAGTTTTGAATGGTATTGTTAATATAGCACGTATCATGACAGTTACCAGCTTTTTCAGTGAGTGAGTACAATGTTCATTCTCAATTAATAGAACATTGCCCACCCTACTGTTCTATCACCCTATCACCCCACACCCGCGCTATACCAGTAAATTTTCCTCTGGGAATTGAATAACACTAGGAGTGGACTCTCCGATAATGGCAGCAATTAAGAGTAATACCCCCACTCTACCTGCGTACATGGTAAAGATTAAAACTAAGTGGGAGAGGGAGGAAAGACTAGCTGTTATTCCGGTAGAAAGTCCTACAGTAGCAAAAGCGGATATGACCTCAAACACAATTTGAATTAAATTCATATCTCCGTCTGCTAAGGTAATTAAAATCGTGGCTAAAGTAATTGTAGTAATGGAACCGCATACCAAAGCAACTGCTTTGAATAAGACAGTTTGCGGGATTTTACGTTGGTAGATAACTATGTCTTCTTTTCCTTGTAAAACGGAAACTGTGCAGCTGGTTAAAATCCTAAAAGTCGTAGTTTTAATTCCCCCTCCTGTACCACTGGGACTGGCTCCGATAAACATCAAACCCATGGTGATAAACAACCCCGCTGTGGTCATTTCCCCTATATCGATACTATTAAACCCTGCTGTTCTGGTGGTGATAGACTGAAACCAAGCGGTTAAAATTTTTGTCGGCCAATCTAGTGCTGCTAATGTTTCTTTATTATGCAGTTCCGTTAAGAAAAAAGCAATAGTACCCACCACAAGGAGTAAAATGGTAGTACTCATGACTACTTTGAAGTTGAGGGAAAAAGCAAATTGAGCGACTTTCCTTTTCAAGCGGTTCACAAGCCACAAATATAATTCTATAATTACTTGGTAGCCGAGACCGCCAAAAATCACTAAAGCGGGAATGACTAAATTTATCCTCCAGGAAGATTGATAGGAGACTAAACTATCGGCAAATAAACTAAAGCCAGCATTGTTCCAAGCGCTAATACTGTGGAAAATGGCTAACCACAAGCCTTTGTCTAAGCCATAGTCTGGGGTGAAGGTGTTCCGAAGTAAGAATATGGCGCTAATTTCAAAAAGGAGGGTAGTAGCGAAAATGGAGCGGACTAAGTTTTGGCTTCCTTGTAAGAAGGGGCGGTCAAAAGATTCCTGAATGGCGAATTTTTGCCTCAAATCGAAGCGTCTTCCTAGTAATAACATGAGGAAGGTGGTAATGGTCATGTAGCCCAAACCCCCTAATTGAATGAGCAGCAGAATGATAAGCTGCCCCCAGAAGGAGTAATAGGTTCCCGTATCCACTACCACTAACCCGGTAACGCAGATAGCAGAAGTAGCTGTAAATAAAGCCACCAGGGGATTATTCCAGGTTCCTGTACTGGTAGCAAAAGGGAGTATGAGGAGGAGAGTTCCGACGGCGATCGCCGCCAAAAATCCAAGGCAAATTGTACGTGCAATACTCATATCACCTTTCAGTTACCAGTGACCAGTAATCACGTACCATGGTAGCAGCTCAACCTTGGGTTTGAGGCCCCCACCACTTATTTGGTGGCAAGCCACTTATTGGTGGAAGGTAACTGGTAACTAGTAACTAGTAACTGGTAACTGGTAACTGGTAACTGGTAACTGGTAACTGGTAACTGGTAACTGGTAACTGGTCACTGTTTTACTGGGGTGCTAGGATTCGAACCTAGGAATGGCGGGACCAAAACCCGCTGCCTTACCACTTGGCTACACCCCAATTTTGGTCACTCTATCTATCCTAAGAGGTAATTGAGGTTTTGTCAAGTACTTTGGGAAAAAAATTTTTTTTTGCGCTGAAACTTTTTCTCTGAGAGCTTTTGCTAGGTTTCACGCAGAGGCGCAGAGGCGCAGAGAGGTGGGGAGACCCCGCCCCTACAATGTCATGGTACTCCTTCACTGGTCACTGTTATATACCTCTGTGGTATCGCTACGAAGCACTTCTTTCAACTGGGCGATGGCCTTCCCCAATTTACCATCTTCCAGCAATGTATTCACCAAGGTTAAACCACTAGTAGAGAGCAGCAACTTGCTAATATCCCCTGTACTAGTAGTTCCATTGCCATTTGCTCCCGGAAAAGCATAAATGCGAGCATCTCCCAATACTCCCGGTTGGGGAGCTAAGGCTTGGACGATTTCCGGCAGATGTAACGCCAGTTCTGGCCAAATGGTTTTTAACAACTCCACAGTCCGATTGGCGTCGCTGAGGGCATTGGACGCCTCAATCAGGGCTTTTTTACCTTCCGCTTCAGCCAACTCTTTAAAACGATTGGCTTCCGCCAGGGTGCGAATAGATTCTGCTTCTAGTTCAGCAGCTTGACGAGCAATTTCCGCTTGGCGCCGGCGACGGAAAACATCGATTTCAACCACGTTTTGGTCGGCAATTTTGCGCTGCTCTGCTTCCTGTTGGGCTTCGATGATGGATAACCTTTGTGACCGCTCTGCTTTTTCTATTTCCGTTGCCGTAGCCACAGCAGCTTCAGCGGACGCTCTTTCTGCTTCTGCTACCAACCTTTCCCTTTCTTTGTCTACAATAGCGATGGCTGCTACCTGTTGGGCTACTTTGGACTCTTGCTCTGCTGCTGCTACCTCTACCTGAGCTTTCAAGCTAGAAGCTTGTACGGTTTTCTGTCGGGTAATTTCTGCTACTTCCGCTTCTTGCTTTTGCAAGGTTTGGGCTACCTTTAATTCCTTATTCCGCTCTTCTAAAGCAATATCTGCCTCAATTTTCTTTTCCTGCAGCCCTAACTGCTGCTGAATTTTTTCCTCTTCTAAGGTTTTCTCCCGGGTAATTTCCGCTACCTCTGCTTCTTGCTTTTGCAAGGTTTGGGCTACCTTTAATTCCTTATTCCGCTCTTCTAAAGCAATATCTGCGGCGATTTTACTTTCCTGCACCGCTAGTTGCTGCTGAATTTTCTCCTCTTCAACTGCTTTTTCCTGCAAAATGCGATTCCTTTCAATCTTAGCAGCTTCTTGGTCCTTGGCTTCTTGAATTTCCCTTTCCTGCAAAGCCTGCAAAAACTGGACTTGTTTCTCTTGATTTAGCTTTGCTTCTTCTTGCTGTTGACTAATAGTGAGGGATTGCTTTTCTGCTGCCAATTCCTGCTGCTCCACAGCTATCTTGGTACTTAATTCCAGCTCCTTCTTTTCCTGGAATGTCTTCAGCATCATAGGTATCGCTCTCTTCTATCTCGGAGATGGCAATATTATTCAGCGTTAAGCCCACTTTCTTCAAGTCTTGTTGAATCAAATTCAAGACTTCATCAGCAAACCCTAATTTATCCGAATCGATTTCCGCTAAACTTTTCCGCTTCGCCGCCGCTCGAATAGCATCATCTGCCCGTTTTTCCAACGCCTCTTTAATATCGTTGGGGGCAATTTTACCTTGTTTGGATAAACGAGCAGCAGCAGTTAACACATTGTCTTTATCGGGGTTGATACAGACATAAAATGTCACCCGCATATTAGCTCGTAAATAGTCTTGGGTGCGAACAGCGAGATTTCCAGTGCGCACCACATCTATGGAGATTTCCCGCAAAGGAACCCGAGTTAGTTCATGAAATCCTGGTAAAACAATACAACCCCCATTGAGAATAACAGTTTTGTCTTTAGTAAATACTCCTCCCGTGCGGACAAAAGCTTCGTTATTGGGCGTAATGACATAAACTCTGGTATATCCCCAAATTCCCAATATCAATAACAAAACCAGGGCACCGATAATACCAGCAAAGAAAATAATCCCCCCACCCAGTTCCAAAATACCTCCTAATTGGGCTGGAGGTTGGATAGGAGCAGGTTGAATGGTTTGAGCGATTAAATTTTGTTCTGACATAGGAACATCCTCCTGGACTTTTGTCGGGGGGTAGGGTGAAATGGTTGGTAAAGATTGAATGAAAGTTAGCCAAAAGAGCATGATATGATTACCTCACGTTAATGGTTCATATTGGGAGGATTAGCGAGCCAAAGTTCTTCATCAGTGCTATCTTTAGCAATAACCAAGTAGCCGTTTTGAGTGCGATCGATGATTAAAATTCGTTCTCCTCGCTGGGGCACCACTTTTGCCCATTGAGGTAAACAGATGGTAATAGTGACTAAATTGTGGGCATTATCCAACACATCGGCTTGGGCGATTTTCCCTTCAATGAGATAGGGGACTTCCTTGGAGGTTACCACACCCACACAACCCAGAAGGCGATCGCTGCTGGTATCTTCCCCAAAGGAAGCAAAGATTTTCCCCAAAGGTTGAGAAATAGTACTACCCAGAAACAGACTCAACCCTAGGGAAGACAGGAATACCACTCCCCCCAGACCGATAAACTGTTGGGGAATGGTTCCCGTAAGATTGCCAATAACCACATTTAACAGCCAACCAGCCACACCCCAAGTACTAAAATCTATTGCTAAGAGTAAAATCAGAGGTGCTTTCCCAATACCGAGCCAGCCTAAAATTTCCAGGGGCAGGAAATTTCCATCTGTATCTACATCCGTATCTACATCTACATCTACATCAACGTCAACATCCAGATCCCCATCCAGTTCTAAGTTTTCGTCTCCCCCACCAGACAAAATGACTAAGAGGAACAACAAAACCCCAATGGCGAGGAAAATCCAGTAAGCTATGTTAGCTGGGTGAAATAACATGAACCCTAAGTTAGCTATAATCTACCCTCAGTCTAGCCTAACGGTGATGACAAAACCTAACAGCGCAACAAAATTTTAACTTTTGGGATACTCTAGAGCTATCTATTGACACTCCCCGGTCTAAAGACGCGGGGATTCGTTAAGAATCCACAAACGAACTCTTACAGGCGTAGTCAAAGCGCCCCTACTGAGTTCTGCCAGGTCGATACCCGCAGTTCCCGCTACTTCTTTTTTTTTGATTATGCTTTCCGGATACTACCACTCAGCCAGTTCGATACGCTCTGCGATCTGCAATTATTTACCCGTTCACAAGAGGATTAACGCAATGCAATCTTTGAGGGTCGGTATTTCTCCGGTACTAGAGTCGCTTCGTCACGTAGGCGTCTGTCCTTACTCACTTCATTATTATACACTTTTCACGGCAGTTAAAACTGCCGTGTCGCGTTTCCTCCCAAATAGGGATAAAATCGCGGGGCTACCACGCTCCCGCATTCTCCCGTGTAAACTGATAAATCTATTAACTATATACTCATGGTGAAAAAGCAAAAGCAAGAGATTGGCGACCATATTATACCGATACTATTCTTCGATGGAGCCTCCCGAGGCAATCCCGGGCAAGCAGCAGGAGCCGCAGTAATTATAATGCCAGACGGCAAACGCCATACGGCGGCTGAGTTTCTCCCTTTTGCCACTAACAACGTAGCGGAATATACCGGATTAATTGTGGGCTTAAAAAAAGCTGCTGCCTTAGGTATTCGGAAATTGGAAATTAGGGGAGATAGCAATCTTGTCGTCAAACAGGTGCAGGATGTCTGGAAAGTAAAAGCCGAGCATTTGCAACCCCTTTACCAGAAAGCCACAAGATTAATCCATAATTTTGACCACACTGGGATAAAATGGGTGCAGCGAGCTAAAAATAAACTAGCGGATGCTGCTGCTAATAAATGTATCGATGGAGGGAAAACTAAGAAGAATAAACCGGTAAAGGAAAAGATAGAGCAACCGACAAAAATTCCCCACTGTGATTATACCATTGGAGATGTGATTGTTATTGGCCAATCCAAACAACAGGGTATAATTATCGATGAGCCAAAGTTATTAGCCAATGGCAAATGACTCTTATCTATTGAAGTAGCAGGATAATTTTTAAACATCTACATTCATCAGCAATTATCAGCGTTCATCTGCGGTTAAAATTATGGATCATTTACCCTTATTGCAAGCTGCTTTAGAGCAACTTTTAAACAAACAGGAGAAAAACTGGGGTTACTTCCAAGTCAAAAAAGAGAATGATGATTTTTATCGTCTCCACCTTCCTTATTATACCAATCTATGGTTGTATCAGAATGAGAAAAATTCCATTTATGAAGCCTATTGGCAGAATACAATGCCAGTGAGAGATAGGACACGCACTGCTAAAGCAGCAGTTTTCGTGCGCAAGAAAACGAAAAAGGTATATTTCCCTAAAGAAGGTAGGGAGAAGAAACAAAGAATCTTTGTTATTGTCCGTCGCTATGACTCCAGAAATGAGGGACAATTAATTAATGAAATGCTCGCCAGTTCCATTCAGGATAAAATTCAGCAAAGCGTTATCAATGTTAGTCATGATGAAATTGTGCCCCAGACTATGATTGCTGAAGAGGTTTAGCCGGGAACAGGCGATCGCCCTTCAGGGTTTGAATATTACCCAGTTCGTAGTTCGTAGGGTGTGTTAGTGAAACGTAACGCACCGACCCTATCTATTATACTTGAGTTAATAAAGTAGAAGTGATTAGTGTGCTCCGGTGCGGTAGTAGCTGTAGGGTTGGTGTTGGCGCGTATTAAAGAGGTAATTTTTAGCAACCAGTTAGAAAAGCACCATGGCCTTAACCGTTAACTTGCCCCTTCACGATAGAACTCCACATAAAATTCCACTGAACCGAGGGGTTCAACTTGATGCGGTATCTGGGGCTCAACAATACCGGGTGAATTTGGTGTTAGCATGTGTTCTTCAGGGACATCTCCTCCGATTCGATAACGAAGTTTGCCAGCTATTACCCAAATTTTGGCCCAACTACCCTCTTTAGTGGTATGGCGACTCAGCAGTCCAGTGGGAACAGTATCCTGAGTAAAAACGGGTGTTTTACGGTAGGCGATTGCATCAAGGGGCAGCTTTTTCATTGGGAAAGGCTCATTATTAAATCTAACTCATGTTATGAGAGGGTTAAAACTTGTGGATAATCGAGAATCTTTTTATCAGCCGTTAGCACTGGAAAATCATGAACTTTGGCTGTTGCTACAATAATCTGAGCGGCAGGGTCTTTATGGAATCCCGGAAGCTGGGTAGCTTGAACAATAATTGGAACTGACAAGTTCAGTAACTGTATCCCTGGATAAGCTAAAGCAGTATTGAGCCATTCTTCAACTGGAAGGGACAACGTAAGACGACCTTTCTCAACTAACTTTGCTACTTCCCAGCAAGAGAAAATGCTAACACCCAAACCTCTAACTTGATGGGTTTCTATCAACTCTCGATATCTGGGTGTGAAACCCTCACTATCTGTTACCCACCAAACCCAAATATGAGTATCTAGCACAATCACAGTGAAATCTCCCAATCTTCTGGAGAGATAGCGGGTTCAAAAGGCTCATTATATTGCCCAACAGTTCCTTTTAAGGGATAATCAGAAGATGTCGGAGGCTTTTCCTGCTTTGTCTGAATAGCCCTTTCCAGGAAAATAACTTCAACCACATCACCAGCTCGAAATGGCAAATCCTTTAACACCAGGGTTCCATCTTCATCCAGAAGAGCTTCTATCTTGTAAGCATTCATTAAATTTTGCACTAAGGGAGTACTCATTGTGTTAATCACAAGTAATAAGGTTATCTTTTTTAATATACCAGATTCACGTGATCTCGCGCAAAGACACAAAGACGCAAAGGAGAGGTAAATTGTGGTAGACTGGGTTGAGGGATAGTAGCCTGTAATGGCTTGGTACAGCTGGGGAAAGGGTTGCATGGTAGGAGCGCGGGCTACCCAAAATTTTCAGAAACCCCTTGACAAAACAAAGACAAAGAAGTTACAATCAAATTACGAAGACTCTAGAGGGCGATTCAGGAATGGCGCAATGGTAGCGCAAGTGTCTTAAGAACACTGGAGGGAGAAGCAGCATGGGCACCACCTGCTATTTTAGGAAAGGTGGATGATATTGATAAACTCTTGGATGATGAGCTAGAAGTATAGGGTATTTTCAGCCAAGATGGTACGGCTGTATATCTGTCTTTGTTTAGGTACGTTGTTAAGAAAGCGAAAGTTAAAGCTTTTTCGATTTAGAGTTATATCACATCCGGTTAAATGCTCATAATAAAACACTCAGCAACTGTAGGTTGGGCTTAGTCAGTCCCAACAAAGCGGCTATTTTGGTCTGGTTACCGGATGTGATATTAGTAGTAAATCAATTCTAGCTACATTTCTGGATATCTTAGAGTTAAGCGCTCACTATCTGTTACCCACCAAACCCAAATATGAGTATCTAGCACAATCACAGCGAAATCTCCCAATCTTCGGGTGAGACAGCGGGTTCATTGGTTATCTCCTATAATATCTCGCGCTTTACGCCGATGCAAAGGATAGTAGCCTATGGTAAACTAGGTTGAGCGATCGCAACCCCTTACCCACCAAATATCAAGTACAATCAGAATGAATATAGAAAAGCATAGAGAGCAATTTCCCGGATTAACTGATAAGGTTTATTTTAACTTTGGCGGGCAAGGAATTCTGCCCAATGCTGTCTTATCCAGCATTATAGATTGTCATAAATATATCCAAGAGCAAGGTCCATTTTCTTTGAAAGTCAACCTTGGAGTGGAGCAGCGCATGGCTGACCTTCGCAAGGATATAGCTGCTGAAATTGGGGCTACCCCCTCCCAAATCGCCCTCACAGAGAATACTACTGTGGGCTGCAATATTGTCCTCTGGGGCATAAATTGGCAACCTGGGGACCATATTTTAATGACCGATTGCGAACACAATGGGGTAATTGCCATTGTTCGAGAAATAGCTCGACGGTTTCAAGTGGAAATCTCTACTTGTCCCATTATGGACACCTTGAACCAAGGAGATCCAGTGGAGGTGATTGGTGCTCATTTGCAACCTAATACTCGGTTGGTAATTTTGAGTCATATACTTTGGAATACGGGTCAGGTTTTGCCTCTAGCTGAGATTACTGCCCTTTGTCACCAACAAAAGGTGCCAGTTTTGGTGGATGGAGCACAGTCTGTGGGGATGTTACCTTTGAATTTGCTGGAATTGGGGGTAGATTTCTATAGCTTTACGGGACATAAATGGCTTTGTGGTCCCGTGGGAGTTGGGGGGTTGTATATTAAGTCCGATGGGATGGAAAGTATTCAGCCCACCTTTATTGGTTGGCGGGGAGTAAATTTGGGACATAGGGGGGAACCTGTTAGTTGGCAATCTGACGCCCGACGGTTTGAGGTGGCTAGTTCTGCTTATCCTCTGTATGAGGGTTTGAGAGGAGCTATGACTACTCATAGTGAGTGGGGGAATGCTAAAGAACGTTATGAGCAAATTTGTGCTTTAAGCGCCTATCTTTGGCAGAGTTTAAGGGAAATCCAAGGGGTTAAGTGTTTGAAAGATTCTCCTCCAGAAGCTGGTTTGGTTTCCTTTCAGGTAATGGGAAATATATCTAACCAAGAGTTAGTTCAGTTTCTGGAAAGAGGAGGCTTTTTGTTGCGGACTCTCGCAGATCCGGATTGCGTTCGCGCTTGCGTTCATTATTTTACCCTACCTGAGGAAATTGACCAATTGGTTGCCCAGATTAAGCAACTTTTATAGTATCATGATATAAAGTAACCGATGAGTTTAAGAAATGCCAGATATCAAAACCCAATTAACTGAAGAAGTTGCAGACACCGAGTGGAAAGACTTAAAACCCCACGCTCAAAGAGATGCCTTAATTATCGTTCAAGAACCCCTCAACTTGCTTGACGTGGGGGTAGCGATCGCCAAGGATGACGTGCAAAAGGTACAATATTGGATTCAGGAACAATTGGTGCAAAAACCCACCGCCGAGTACCTAAGTGCCTGTAATGCAGAACCAAATAAAAAATTCAGCGCTTTAATCGTTCAACCATTCGTTATCGTTAGGGAAGTCTAGAAGGCTGAATAATTGACAGCCAATATTTCCTTCACTTTACCATAAACTAATTTTGGCGATGGCAATATTGCCCGATAAACACACATCAACGTCTGTGCCTGAATCGGATTTGCGATTAATATCATCCCCCACATAGAGATACTCGTCCCCTTGCTTCACGAACTCCGTGAGTAGAGGATGGGTACAGAGAGAACAAAATATAATCTCTGGCTCGGGTGTGCCCGGTTCTAGGTGGGGAAAGTTGACAGTCCAGAAGATTCCAGGCTCAGGCTGTTGAGCTAATAGCTTATGCAACACCCTCACAGCCCACTGCTTCCCCCGTTCCCAGTCCAGCTCCCAGTCAGTTCTCCGAAAGTGAGAAAAGGCGATCGCCGGAAGGCGGTGTATAGTCGCCTCTCTAGCAGCCGCTATTGTTCCTGAAGGATAAATGTCCGAACCCATATTGCAGCCTGCATTAATCCCAGAGACAACAAAGTGGATATCATCGTAGAGATAGTTGACCCCCAGACGAACACAATCAGCGGGCGTACTGTCTACACTGACTTCAGTCTGCGATCGCCATTCCACTGGAATCACTGTGCGAATATTGACCTGATGGCCACAGCCTGACTGGTGGTGTTTAGGAGCAACAACTACAATGGGATCGGTCGTTACTTGGGACAATGCTCCCTGTAATGCACCAATGCCGGGAGCATCAATGCCATCATCATTAGTTACTAAAAAAGCCATTATCTTTCCATGTAGTAAATTAACAAGCAACAAAAGCTAGAACCCGGTGGCATCTAACCACATTACCCCAAACAGGTCATGACCAACACCATAACCAGGTTGTTGAGTTATCTCCAATTTCCGCAACACTAGAGCTAGCATAGATTCTAAGTTCTGCCGATACTGATGTTTGTCGGCAATCTGTTGCAATTCTTTTTCAGCGGCTGCCTTAAATCCTTGAACCTCTGGGGGCAACTCAACAGGCTCCACCGCCAAGGACTCACCCAAGAGGGCTGTTGCCTCACTCACCAAAGTGTTCCACCAGCCGGAGAATTGAGTAAAGAAATCCAAGATGTACTCTGGTGCCGATCCTAACTCGACTTGGAATATCAGTTGGCTCAACTCTGTTTCTTGTGAGGGATCGAGCAAGCTATTGACCAGATTGCGATACTGGGACAACTTTGGGTTAAATTGTCCCGTTGAGGTATGGCGCCCGACCATAATGGAGCGATCGAAAAAGGCAAACTTCTCAACAGGACAGCCCACGGCATTCGCTGCTTGCTGCATAATCTCTTGCAAGTGTTGATGAGAGTAAAAACTCATCCATGTAGCTTCTTGATCGCCTTCGCTCTCGAAAAAGCTCATGGCGTAATCCCAACGGCTTTCTTTCCATTTGTGCATCCACTCTATACTGTACCGCCCCAATACATCCACCACCACGGAACATCGAGAGCGATGGTTGCAAACATTGGTAACAATCATCTTTAGGGCTTCGTAAAGCTCCTCGTGAGTGAGATGAGAGTAAGGAACTCCGCAAGAAAGGTATACATCGAAAGGCTGAGTGAAACTGCTAGTCCTAATATCCCCACATTCAAACCTAACGTTATTGTGGCTACCATATAAATTCCTGGCTGTTTCCACCATTTGGGGACTGATATCAATTCCCAAGTAATCTAGCTCATAGTTGCTAAGTAGTTTAGAATCTTGTGAAAATAATGTTGACAGCAAAACATATCCATCACCTGTCCCTGAACCAACATCAAGAAATCGTAGCTTTTTTTCCTTATTTTCGATCCCTGACGCGATCGCCTGCTTAAACACTGAACGAGAGAATGGCTCCTCCCACTCAACTTTTACACCGTCTCGACGACTTTTAGATAAATAATGTTCAACTGCATTGCTTTGAGCGTATACCTTCTCGATCTGCCCTTGAGTTACTTTCATAAAAATCTATAGGTCGAACTACAAAAATTTTCTTGACTTATTCTGCTCAATTACTGTGCAATTCCAGGGTAAGCACAAGAATCAATAAAAGGTATCTATTCTCAACTATCATGATAATGATTGTAAGATTATTATGAATATGGCACGCTCTTGAGAATTAACGGGGCTCTATACTTCAGATATTGCACAATTTTTCTTCCAATCGAAAACCTGCTTGATTGAAACAGTCCGCCGTTAGAAATTGCAACGTCAAACTCCTCGGGAATGGACATGGAAATAATGTCCGCTTCAAATAGTTTAGCGCGATCGCCCAACCGCTCTTTGGCAATTTCTAACATTGCAGCAGTATGATCCATGCCCGTCAAATTGTACTGAGGATCTATTTTTAAGAGTTGTTCCAACAATAAACCCGTTCCTACTCCAATTTCTATGATACTTTGATTCGGAACTACCATCGCCGCAATCACCCTAGCTATTTCCTCCTATTTATAATACCCACTATTCATGAACAGATCGTAGTAATCAGCAATCCCAGTGTATTCATTCATCTAAAATCTCGCGGGAGAACGGAAACCGCCATCTTTTAAGTGGCGGAGGAAGTTCGACGCGGCTAATTTATTAGCCGTCCCCCACCAGGGGGGGGAGGGGGATAAACCCCTCTAACGCCTATGCGCGAGGATAAAGTGCGCTTCGCCGTCTTGCCTCGCTTTCCAGCTCGAATTCGATTCGAGCTGGGTCGAGGCGCAAGGTTATCGGTCGGTACTTTCCTAATAGCACTGTCTTACCCCGAGTAAAACTGTTTAACTATTGGGTTCTAGAGCCTAGAACTAGCGACCCATTCCAGGGTAGGTCTTTAACTCTTGCCGATAACGTAGTCCGAGGTAGGGGCACGGCATTGCCGTGCCCCTACGGCTGGTCAGCTATCTAAAGGAGAGGCACGAAGCCCCGCCACAAAGCGAGCGGGGTGCTGACAATCTAACTTATAGACTTATTCTTGTGGTACGGGTAAATTGTATCCTTGTCCCGGTTATTTGTCAAGAAAGGATAGGGAAGTCTAGAGGTTCAACTTCCCCAAGGTCCCCAAATAGCCAGGGTAATACCTGGTTTTTGAATATTGACGAACATAGTCTTACCATCTGGTGCAAAGCAAACTCCTGCCAACTCGCTGGTATTCAGTGCATTCCGTCCTAACTTATACAGCTCCCCTTGAGGATTCATCCCCACTAAAAATTGCTCACCAGCCCCGTCTTCGCACATGATTAAATCCCCAAAAGGAGCCATGACAATATTATCGGGATAGTCCAAAACTCCAGCACCGGGGGACTCTACATATAATTCTAGGGTATTTTGTCCTGGATTGTAGCGGAAAACCTGCCCTTTCCCTGCTTTTCCCCCACTGGTACAAACAAAGTAAATTTCCCCATTGCCGTAACAGATACCTTCACCCCGTTTAAAAACTGCTGCCCCTTTGGCTTGTGCTTCATAGCGGAGAGTATCTTTTTCTGGATCTACCTCTTCTATGGGTACCCATTCTACCCCCTTAGGTTCCCCGTAATTGTGACGGCGAGTCACAATCACAGGGAAATTGAGGCTGGTATTTACTTTCCCCATTCCTTTAATAACCAAAGCTTCCAGTAATCCTCCACTTTGGAGTTTACCGTATTCCTTGGGAATGAAGCGATAAAAACAGCTATCTTCCCGATCTTCAGTTTGATAGACAATACCAGTTTGCGGATCTACGGCGATCGCCTCGTGATTAAAGCGCCCCATGGCAATTAAAGGAACCGGCTCCCCTCTAGCACCACCTTGATGAGACACTTCAAAATTATAACCGTGTTTCTTGAAGACATTCAGAGGATTGCCCGGTTTATTAAACTCGGTGGTGGTAATATCTTCCTCGCAACTTATCCAAGAACCCCAAGGAGTAGTTCCTCCACCGCAGTTGCGGGAAGTTCCAGCGAGGGAAACTCGGTGATCCATTAGTTGGCGATCTGCCCCTATAATTAAAGTAGTAGTTCCTCCTTTAGATAAGGGGTCGTACTTGACTGCTGACGAAGCCATCACCGCTGAATTTTTAGCACCATTCAATTCGTGATTGCGGACTAAAATCGTGGTCCCAGACTCCCCTGAGAAAGCCCCCATACCATCGTGGCCACCAGGTACGGGTATACCATCGTTCATCATCTCCCCCGTCTTGGAAAAGGCGCGATATTGGAATCCCTCCGGGAGGTCAAATAATCCCTGGGTATCCCGTACTAGGGGACCAAAACCTTTCCCCGATAAGGATTTACCCTCTCGCACTCGGGCATATAAACGCTGCAAAGGTGCTGCCAACACTACTCCTGTAGCACTAACACCTGTCAAGATTAAAAAGTTACGTCGTGATAAAGCCATAGATTTTATAATGAACCGCAGAGACGCAGAGGACACAGAGAGAGAAAAGATAGAGGTGAGCATCGCCTCTATCTCAGAGTACCATAGTCAGATAAATTAAACTTTAGCACCAAAAAAGATAAAACAGTATGACAGAAATTATTTTTTTAGTCGAAAACGATCCAGAAGGGGGATATGTTGCTAGAGCGATGGGTGAATCTATTTTCACCCAAGCTAACACCATTCCCGAACTACGAGAAATGGTGAGAGATGCTATTCAGTGTCATTATCCTGATCAAGCAACTCGTCCAAAACTCATTCGTTTACATATTGTGCATGACGAGGTAATTGCTGCATAAGGAGAACATCATTTGATAATATTCTAACATATACCTCTCTCTGTGGCTCTGCGCCTCTGCGTGAAACTTATCTTCAAAGGACAATTAACTTGCCAAAACTCTTACAAATAGCCCAAATCATCGATACCATGAACAAATGGATCGGACGTCTCACCTCCTGGTTAATCTTAATAATGGTCTTAGTAGGAGTGTGGAACGTAGTAGGAAGATATGTGGGGCGTTTCATCGGTCAAAACCTCACCTCCAACGGATTAATTGAGGTTCAATGGTACTTATTCGACCTGGTATTCCTGCTCGCTGCTGCCTATGTGCTGAAACAGGACGGTCATGTGCGAGTAGATATATTCTACAAGGGTTGGGGGACTAAAAGTCAAGCCTTAGCTAACCTCCTGGGTACCATCTTGTTCCTCATTCCCTTTTCTGCTATGGTGATTTATTATTCCTGGGGAACCATTATTAACTCTTGGAAGATATTGGAACAGTCTCCCGATCCTGGGGGGCTGCCTCGCTATCCCATAAAATCCATGATTATTGTCAGTTTTGCCTTGCTTATTCTCCAAGGAATAGCGGAAGTGATTAAAAATTGGGCCATTTTACAGGAGGAACCCCATGACTTCTGACTGGTTAGGGGCACTCATGTTTGTGGGAGCATTATTCCTCCTGGCAACAGGCTATCCCGTAGCATTTGCCCTGGGGGGAACAGCAATTATCTTCGGTGCTATAGGTTTGGTTTTGGGTAGCTTCGACCCAGTTTTCCTCTCCGCCATGCCTTCCCGTATTTTCGGGGTTATGGAAAACTACACCCTCCTGGCTATCCCCTATTTTATCTTCCTCGGTGACCTGTTGGAGAAGACAGGTATTGCCGAGAATTTGCTAGAAACCATGGGCATTCTCTTCGGACGTCTCCGGGGAGGTTTAGCTCTAGCAGTGGTGGTGGTAGGTGCTCTGCTCGCTGCTTCTACCGGGGTGGTGGCTGCTACAGTGGTGGCTATGGGTTTAATTTCTCTGCCCATAATGCTCCGTTACGGTTATAACAAGGAGTTAGCTACTGGAGTAATTGTCGCTTCCGGTACTTTAGGGCAAATAATACCTCCCAGTGTAGTCTTGGTGGTGTTAGGAGATCAGCTGGGCATTTCCGTAGGGGATTTATTTATCGGTTCCTTGATACCTGGTTTAATGATGGCAGGAGCTTTTGCTCTTCATGTGCTCATTGTAGCATTCTTGCGCCCGGAGTTAGCTCCAGCTTTACCCCCTGAAGTGCGGGAAATTGGGGGCAAAGCTTTGACGAAACGAGTGTTCCAAGCCATGGTACCACCTTTATTGCTCATTCTGTTAGTGTTAGGGAGTATCTTTTTTGGCATTGCCACCCCCACGGAAGCAGGAGCGGTAGGGTCTTTAGGAGCCATAATTTTAGCTTGGGGCAATGGAAAATTGAACTGGGCAGCCCTCAAGTCCGTGTGCGAAGGAACCATGGGCATTACCAGTATGGTAGTGTTTATTTTACTGGGTTCCACAGCCTTCAGTTTAGTGTTTCGGGGGTTGAACGGGGATGAATTGATGTTCAACTTGCTCGCTAACTTACCTGGGGGCAAGGTGGATTTTCTCGTAGTTAATATGTTAACTATCTTTATGTTAGGTTTCTTTATTGATTTCTTTGAAATTGCCTTTATTGTCATTCCTATCTTTGCCCCAGTAGCAGTGGAGTTGGGACTAGATTTAGTTTGGTATGGAGTCATTATTGGCGCAAATTTACAGACCTCCTTTCTCACCCCCCCTTTTGGTTTTGCTCTCTTTTACCTCCGGGGAGTAGCACCCAAGGAAGTGAAAACGAAGGATATTTATCGCGGGGCTATTCCCTTTATCTTGCTGCAAATATTGGTGTTGGTGCTGATTATTACTTTCCCCCAAATTGTTAGTTTTTTACCAGGGTTGAATTAAGAACTGCACCCAAAACGCAGATGATTGCGAAGCTTTGCGTAAGCAACCGCGGCGCGGAGAGAGTTCGTAAGCACAATGGGCCACCAACATTAAGCAAATATTAAGTTTTGCAAAGCAATGGAACATTTCGGGATTATTAGTGCATAATAATAGAGAAACCAATTCAATCTTGTTAATTAACCGTGTCACAATCCCAAGATACTGCTAAATATTTGTTATTTTCGATTCGATGTGTACCAGTTTTTGATTTGCTCTCAAGAACCTTCAGGTTTAGGTGGCATAAAAAGTTTGGCGGTGCTGGTCTCTTGCACAATCACAAGCTTTTGCAGACATGTAGTTTTGAAGCCAAAAGGTTGAATCGAACCCTTGTTATAGAGGATCCGGTTCTCTCGATTGGTCATAATAATGGATTTCAAGCTAGATATTCATGGGATAAATATATATCCTTGTACGATAGTCTGGGAAACGCTGGAATTAAGTTCATTCGTTTCCATGATTTTACCAAAATCCGCTTCCAACCCAAGGACATTCATATAAAGACCAATGATTTCAAAATTACCCGTGAAGAGAATGAAAAATATAAGCTAATCATCATTAAAAGAAAGAACCCTATTCGTCATCTCCCTTCTTCTTGGCAGCGCTTCAACTTTGTTACTTATTTTTCTGAGGAGGTCAATCGATTGAGAGCTTTCAAGCATAAATCCACGATCTTCAGGATTGCCAAGAAAATGTACTACAAATTATTATGGTTAGAGGCAATAACAATCAGTTCAACAGATAACTGATACAAGGAAGGCGGGCATCATTGCAGTTATAATATAAATTATTACTCTCTCGGTGTCCTCTGTGCCTTTACGGTTAAAACAAAACATGAAACCCTTCCTAAAGTGGGCGGGAGGAAAAACTCAATTATTGCCCCAACTGGAGCATTTTTTCCCCCAGGAATTAAATAATGGTACTATTAAGAGGTATGTGGAACCTTTTATCGGCAGTGGGGCTGTGTTTTTCCATATTGCTCGTCATTACCAAGTTGAGAAGTTTTATATTGCTGATATTAACCCAGAACTGGCGATCGCCTACCGTACTATTCAGGAAGATGTAGAATCTCTGATTCACAACCTGTTACAAATAGAAAGAGAGTTTGAGTTGCTGGACGAAGAAGCCAAAAAGGTATATTATTACCATATGCGCTCCCAGTTCAATACTAGCATATCTTATTGGGATAGTCAAGTATATCATCAAGCATGGAGTGAGAGAACAGCCCAAACTATTTTTTTGAATCGGACTTGCTTTAATGGCCTCTTTCGGGTAAACTCAAAAGGAGAGTTTAATGTACCCATGGGGAGATATAAAAATCCCACTATCTGTGATGAGGATAATTTGCGAGCCATTGCTAAAATACTCAAAAGAACTAAAATTGATTGCGGGGACTTTACTCAGTGCGAAGCTTTGGTAGATAAGAGCACGTTTGTTTATTTCGACCCCCCTTATCGACCCCTGAGTAAGACCGCTAACTTTACCTTCTACTCTAAAAATAGTTTTGAGGATAAAGAACAGTTAAGGTTGCGGGATTTTTTCACTCTGCTACACCAAAAGGGTGCTAAACTAATGTTAAGTAATTCCCATGTCCAGGATGACTTTTTTGCTAGAGAGTATCAAGACTACTACATTGAACGAGTTAAAGCTAGTCGTTCCATTAATAGCAAGGGAGGGAAACGGGGTAAGATTGATGAATTGTTAATTATGAATTATACTGTCAACTAAGGTGATGTTTCGCGCAAAGGCGCAAAGTAGCCGCTCGAAAGACTCGCTCCAGCGCAAAGGTTGTAGGGTGGGCATTGCCCACCGCATCGGACCAGCAACCAAATTAACTTGAGTGAAATAGTTGATCAAATTCTAAATCCTGAAGGGAGGTTTGCTCCTGAGAGGTCTGGCTCTATTTCGCTATTCTCTTTCCTCCACTTATTCCAAACCTTAATCCCTTGCTTAAGTACTTCCAGGTGCTCTTTATTGGCCATTTTCTCAATTTCTTCCTTTGCGCATGCAGCGCCTTTGCGCGATAATATAAATATTCAGTCATCTTGTATTATTGTGATTAAATCCAACAATTTCTCATCCCTGAAAACCGCTCTCATTTATAGTGCAGTCTTCACCACCTTGACCCTAAGCGTCACCAAACCAGCTCTATATTGGTATTGGTTGGTATCCTGGAGAAGATAATTTGGCTTTCTCTGGGGGAGTGCAAGTTCAACCCCCAGGAAATGTGTTTTTCGGTGCCGGGTATCACACCATTCGGGGTATTAATGGACAAATCGGGATTAAATTCTGATGTCTCGCGCTCTACGCCCCGGCGCAAAGGGGGGTTTAAAGGTTGTTGGCTAGGCGAGTAATGCCGTTTTTAATTAGGTCTGTGTTAAAGTTGATGAGTAAGCCTAGGTGCTTGTTGGTGAGTCGGAGATAAGTTAGCAGTTGTTTCTTGTGTACCGGCGCAATTGTCTCCACTGACTTTAGTTCAATGATAACTAAATTTTCAACAATGAAATCTGCTCGAAAACCTTCCTGTAAATGAACCTCCTCATAAACAATGGGAATAGGTTGCTGTCTGACAAACTTCAAGCCTCGCTTCTTTAACTCATAAGCCATTACCGCTTCATAAACCGATTCCAGTAACCCCGGACCCAGCCCCTTATGAATATGGTATGCTGCATCCACAATCTCCCTAGTTACCTCATTTTCCATTCTTCTCTCCTTTGCGCCTTTGCGGCTTTGCGCGAAACTCCAAATCCATTCTACACATTAAACCGAAATAACATCACGTCCCCTTCCCGCACCACGTATTCCTTCCCTTCAGAACGCACCAAACCTTTCTCCTTAGCAGCAGTCATGGAACCAGCTGTGACCAAGTCTTCATAAGCAATGGTTTCTGCGCGAATAAAGCCTCGTTGGAAATCGCTGTGAATCACTCCTGCTGCTTCCGGTGCTCTCATTCCGGCGCGAATGGTCCAAGCACGACTTTCCGTCGGTCCTGTGGTTAAATAAGTCCGCAACCCCAAAAGTTCGTAGGTAGCCTTAATTAAAGATGATAACCCCCCTTCTTCCACTCCGAGAGATTGGAGGAAGTCAGCTCCCTCTTCTGGGGATAACTCTACCAATTCTGACTCTACTTGAGCGGAAACAATGATAGTCCCGGCTCCTTCTTCAGCAGCAATTTCCTTGACTCTTTCTACCCATTTATTCCCCGTTGCTAAATCATCCTCGGACACGTTGGCTGCATAAATGACAGGTTTCCCCGTGAGCAAACCCAAGGGTTTCACCAAGGCTGCCTCTTCCAAGGTCAAATTCGCCTGTCGTACTGTTTTCCCTTCGTTTAAGATAGCGCTTAAATGCTCCAGTAATGCCAATTCTACCCTCGCTGTCTTATTAGTCTTAGCCTTTTTCCGCACTCGCTGAATACAACCTTCGATTTGAGTTAAATCTGCTAATGCCAATTCTAAGTTAATCACCTCTATATCCCGCACTGGATCCACGGAACCGGAAACGTGGATAATATCCTCGCTATGGAAACAGCGTACCACATGGACGATAGCATCTACTTCCCGAATATTAGCCAGAAATTGGTTCCCCAGCCCTTCCCCTTTACTAGCACCTTTGACTAAACCAGCAATATCAACAAATTCCATGCGGGTGGGGAGGATTTTTGCCGATTGGGATATTTTTGCCAGCACTTCCAACCTTTCATCTGGTACTGTTACCACACCTATATTGGGTTCGATGGTGCAAAAAGGGAAATTGGCAGCCTCCGCAGCAGCATTGGCTACAAGAGCATTAAACAGGGTGGATTTCCCCACGTTTGGCAGTCCGACGATTCCAGCTCTGAGCATAAGAGATTGTAAATTTTTTTGAGCTATGATATTATAGTTGGGATTTAATAAACCGCAGAGACGCAGAGGACGCAGAGTAAGAGAGGGAAGAGAGGGAAGAGAGATATGAGAGATGATGATATAATGCTCTGGCCTTATAGGACTCCTGGTATTCCCGATAATTTATTTGCGCGGTTACCCGGTATTCCCCTCAGTAAGCGAGAAGTGCGCTTGCTACTTATTTCTTCCCTGCGAATGAAACCTAACTCCGTCTTGTGGGATATTGGCGCCGGGACCGGTACCATTCCTATCGAAGTGGGTTTGCTCTGCCCTTCAGCTACAATCATCGCTGTGGAAAGAGATGAAGAAGTAGCCAACTTGATCCGCAGTAATTGCTCTCGCTTCAGTGTCCAGTGTGTGGAAGTGTTTGAAGGTATTGCGCCCGACTGTCTCCAAGAGCTGAAACCCAAGCCAGATCGCGTTTGTCTGGAAGGGGGAAGGAATACCAAAGATATTTTACAGGAAGTCTGGGAATATTTACAACCAGAAGGTAGAATAGTGGCCACAGCAGCTAATTTAGAGAGTCTCTATACCCTCTCAGAAGGGTTGGCTCAGTTGCAAGCACGGAACGTGGAGGTGGTACAGTCAGCAGTTAATCGTTTGGAAACCAGAGGAATTCATCAAACTTTTGCTGCTGTGGATCCCATGTTTATTCTCAGTGGGGAAAAACTCTAATTCTTATGTTAAAAAAGCGCGTTATATGTCTTGGACTCGAATTATTAGTGCAATAGTAGCGATCGCCCTTGCTTTAGGAGCGATTCTCCTAGGGGGATGGTACTTTACTGTTACTATTGGAGTTATTGTCTTTCTTGCGCAATTAGAATATTTTCGCTTGGTTCGTTCCAAAGGTATTGCTCCTGCGGGCAAAACTACTCTGGTTGTTTCTCAATTATTGCTCATTACCGCTGCAATAGCTCCGAACCTCACTGACGCAATATTTCCCTTAGCAGGTTCTTCTATCTGTTTTTATTTGCTCTTTCAACCCCAATTAGCCAGCATTGCCGATATCTCTACCTCCATTTTAGGACTATTCTACTATGGGTACCTTCCTAGTTATTGGGTAAAGCTGCGAGTAACTTTGCCTGAAACTATCCCCCTAGGTACTGTTGCTAGCAATAATTTGTTTGGCATAGGTGACTGGACTGACTTGAGTAGTTTTCCTCCACCTCTCACCCTAACTTTACTAGCTTTTAGTTGCATTTGGGCAGCAGATATCGGTGCTTACTTCATGGGTAAATTTTTTGGTCGCACTCGACTTTCCCAAATTAGTCCGAAAAAGACAGTGGAAGGGGCTGTTTTTGGCATTCTGGGTAGTGCTGTAGTAGGAGGAGTTGGTGCTTGGTATTTAGGTTGGCTGAACGGTCTAATTGCTGGTTTGCTGTTAGGGGGACTAATTGGTGTTGTCAGCCTTTTGGGGGATCTAACGGAATCCATGATGAAACGAGATGCAGGGGTAAAAGATTCTGGAGAGTTGATTCCTGGACACGGGGGTATCCTGGATCGCACCGATAGTTACGTTTTCACAGCCCCCCTAGTCTATTATTTTGTCACTTTGCTTTTGCCTTTACTCCCCCAATAGTGCCCAATACGAACAAAACCGTTGTTAACCAATCTCCCCACTTTACATATAAAGTTTGAGTCTGTCTTCTGTAGATAGTATCTCTATGGAGTTGGTAAATATTAATTTGGGAGATCCAAAGGGTCCGCCCTCGGGGATCCACAATGGCAGAATAGCCTGTATTGGTAGCTCTCGCAGCCCAGCGATCGCTTTCTATGGCCCGCATTACGTCCTGACCATGGTGTTGAACTGGCATACTATTGCTATAATGGGCATTATTGGCAGCAGTAATAATAAACTCACCTCCAGCAGCAGTTTGACGGCGGAAATGCTCCGCAAAAGCAGACTCGTAACAAATACCTACAATTGCTTGACCAAATGGAGTCTGAAAGATTTGCTCACCTTGACCCGCCACAAGACTAGCTTCTATGGGGGAAAGTCGGTTAATTATACCACCCAAAAATTCCTCCAAGGGAATGTATTCACCCAAAGGAACTAACTTAACTTTATTGTACCTACTAAGTTGTTGACCTATGCTATTTATGGTGAAAAGGCTATTGGTGTAATTACCTCCTTCTTTCCCAAATGCTCCCACCCAAGCAGGTACCCTCCACTCTAAAATTGCTCGATAAAATGTTACCTTACTATCCACCAAATATTGCCAAGAAAAAGGTAATGCAGTCTCTGGAGTGAGAATTATATCTACCCCGTCAGCAGCTAAAGTTTCATAACCAGTAGTATAACCCTCAATGGCTTTGCGCCAACCAGCGGGATATAGCTTGATTTCATTGGGAATATTCCCCTGAATAATACCCACTTTAATGGCATTTTCCGCTTCTTTATCCACTGGACGATTAAATAACCAAAATCCAATGCTATGGCAACTAACCAAGAATCCTAATGCTATGATAAAAGGTGTGGTCTTCCAGAAACGAAAGGTTCCGTAACCCACAGCTTCGGCAATTAAACCATTAACTGCTACAATTGCCGCTGTGATAGTAGATGGTCCCGATACCTGACTCCATTGCAAAATGGCCAAATTGTGAGGACTCTGAGTATAAGATAACCCACTCCACCACAAAGGTCCAGTACTCCAAACTGCTTCCAAACCGCACCAGAGACCAACCCCCACCAGAACTCGCCCAAACACAGAGGAAAGGGAAAGAAATCTCATCCCTGTTGCCCAAGCTACCACCAAAGCTGCACCCCAGAGAGTAACGAAGAGCCAGCAGAAAAGGGCGATCGCCAAACTAGCGGGCCTTGGAACTCCCATCCAAGTCATGGGATGAATCCCAGTTATCCAAAATAAAGCTAAACCGTGATAACCTAATCCCCAAGCTAAGGCAATGAGAAAATAGGATTCTTTCTTGGAGGTAATTAAGATCCAGAGAGGAACTAGAGCGACCCAAGCTAGAAACCAAGCTTCTACAGGAGCTGTTGTCAGCCCCATCAGGATACCACTGATGAAAGCTAGGGCAATTTTTTTCATTTATCTATAAAAGATTGTGGGATAATCTATGATAAGGTAGAAAAATCTCTCCTCACCTCTCTGTGCCTCTGCGTCTCTGCGTGAAACTTTATCATCCCAAAGGAGTAAAATATTGAGCAAACTGGGATTAAAACGTTAGAGAAGTGACATGAGTTATAGAACTCTCCACTAGGTTAGAACTCAGTAACTTTGAGGTTGTGGAACCCTCTCCTAATGGTAAGAATAAGTAGAGGGACAAAGTCGCTATTACAGCTAAAAACAATCTCTCCAACATTTTTTTCACTCCATCACAACTGAGCCTCTTCTTACAGTATGACATATTTATTTCCATTGCGCCACTTTTAAAAGGCAGAATACCAATGACAATACTCACCGATTTTACACTGGCGTAGTGGACAAGGTTTGGGGCTGCATAGGATTGGTAAAATTTATCTTTGCCAATCCTCCTCCTCCTACTACCGAAGCATAATACAACAATGTTACTGGCTTGGTGGGCAATGCCCACCCTACGAACTGAGCCTCTTCTTACAGTATGACATATTTATTCCGATTGCGCCACCTTTAGAACAAAAATCGAAGCAACAGTCCACCAATACTTCCCAAAACCTTCTCTACTCCCCCACCTCCACCCCGAGGAGCATTGCGGGCGAATTCCATTCCTTCCAGAAAGTGTTCTGCTCCCTGACGTCCAGTCTCATTTCCCTGCTCTTTAAAGAATTTAACGGCTATTTCCCCATCTTGAATTGCTCCGGCTTCGTCTCCCAAGCGATAACGAGCTAATCCCCTACCTAGGTAAGCTGGAGCAAATTGAAGGTTGATACTAAGTGCTTGATTATAGTGTTCCACCGCTCTGTTATAATTGCCTTTCTCTGTTTCTGCTAACCCCCAGAAGTGAAACTGCTCTGGGGTTCCCGCATAATTGGGAATACCGATTGCTCCCTCCATATAAGCAGTATCCAAACTAACCCCGATTAAATTAGCATTGACCAGGTAGGCTTTTCTCAGGTCACTACCATAGAGTTTCGCCCCGATTAAAATAGCACCGCTCAGGTTAGCTCCGTACAGAGAGGTACCGCTGAGATCTGCACCGCTCAGATCTGCACCGCTCAAGTCTGCACGACTGAGGTTAGCCCCACTCAAATTGGCTCCTGATAGTTGAGCACCAGCTAAGTTAGCCATGATTAAGCCACTACGCTCCAAATCGCATTGGGGACATTGTTTGGTAGCTAGTAGTTGGGACAGGTCTTGAAGATTTTCTGCTCGAAGGGGAGTAGAGAGATTGAGGGTGGTGAAAATAGCAGCGGTGGCGATAATTCTGGGTAACATAGCTTTTTCAGGGATGGACTCGCGATTTTAATATTATAATCTTTTTTGAGGCACTTGAGTCTAGAATGGAAATATACATTCCTTAATATTTGCCCAGACTATGGCTTCTATTGTAGAAATTTATACCTGGAGTCGTTGCCCTTTTTGTATCCGTGCTAAGGCATTACTGAAGCAAAAGGGGTGCGACTTTACTGAATATTGTATCGATGGGGACACTGATGCGAGAGAACAAATGACTCAAAGAGCGGGGGGACGTTCCAGCTTACCCCAAATATTTATCGATAATCAACATATAGGGGGTTGCGACGACCTATATGCCCTGGAATATGGCAAACAGTTAGATTCTTTGCTTCAAACAACTTAAAATTTGGACCACAAGCGTGAAATTAGCATTTATTATCGATCCAATTTCTCAGCTAGATCCGGGACATGATACTACCGTAGCTTTAATGGAAGCAGCACAAGCTAAGGGTCATGAAGTCTGGGTGACTCAGCTGGAGCAGTTGAGTGTGGTAGAGGGTGAACCTTGGGCAATGCTCCATCAAGTTGAAACAGAACCCTGGTATACTCTCTCTCAGGGTAGACAACAACCCTTAGGAGAAATGAATGCTGTCTTCATGCGTAAAGATCCCCCGGTTAACATTCCCTATCTCTATGGTACCTATATCCTAGATTTGCTGAATCCTCAAAAGACTTTGGTGGTTAATTCCCCCGCTGGGTTGAGACTGGCTAACGAAAAAATGTACGCTTTGCAGTTTCCGGATCTCATTCCTGCAACCATAGTCAGTCAGGATAAAACCATTATTCGGCAATTTGTCCAGGAAAAGGGGGCTGGGGTGATTAAACCCTTGGGAGGGAAAGGGGGAGAGGGTATTTTATATTTGTCTGCAAGTGATGGCAATTTTAACTCCTTGATTGAAATTAGCACCCACCAGGGTAGAGAACCGGTCATGGTTCAGGAATATTTACCCGCTGCAAAGGAAGGGGATAAACGGATTATTCTGCTGGATGGAGAACCGATTGGGGCGGTAAATCGCATTCCTACTGGTGATTTTCGGGGTAATATGGCTGTGGGGGGTAGAGTGGCAGCAACTGAACTGACGGAAAAAGATGGTTACATTTGCGCTACAGTTGGTGCTAAACTCAGAGCAGATGGTCTGTATTTTGTCGGTCTGGATGTTATTGGCGGTTACCTTACAGAAGTTAATGTTACTAGTCCCACGGGAGTTAGGGAAATTGACCGTCTTAGCCATACTAACTTAGGGAAACAAACTATGGAGTGGCTTGATATAGCAGTTACCAGTGACCAGTGACCAGTTCGTAGTAGGGTGGGCATTGCCCACCTTGCCAGTAACATTGCCATGCCTTATTATTAGTGGCTCCCCAAAAAATAAAGATTCAAAACAGCCAAATCCCTTGGCTTGTAAGTGATTGAGCTATTTGGAGTCTGATTTAAGATTCGGTCGAGTGACCAGTTATGAGTTATTACCTAAGTTTTTTATGTATGCTATAAATAAATGTTTTATAATATTGATTTTTATGCTGTGGCAAGAGGTAGCTATGGCTTTACCTCCCCCAGAGGATATTCCTGAGGAAATATTGCGCACGGAAATCATTACCGAGGGGCGATCGCCTATTGATAATAAACCTCTCACTGCTGCGGAATATGCTGAATTAGAAGCAGAGTTAGCCCAACGGGAATTTAGTCCAGAAATAGCTCCCAAATTACAAGAATTAATCTTTTTGCTGCGAATTCGGAAATTGGTCAATGACATTAACCCATTCTAAGGACAATTCCTGGTTAAGGCACCTAAAAGAGTCTGTACTGATAAGCAAGCTTTCTGTTCGTTTATTTTTATGCTCTCAATAACAAGGTTTTGTGGGAGTGTTGTTGGTATTGTAACATTACCTTGGTAATCAAATACGATTGGTCGGTAAGTTTGACCAGTTGCTATATCAAGAGTAGTTCCAGTTGTTGTATTTAAATCAAAGGTAATATTATCATCTATCTCGTTTCAAAATGTGGGTTCTACATCATCAGCATGAATTGCATATTGAACCACAGTTCGACCACTAACTGTCTGTTCCTGAAAGCTAACTTGCCTAGACTCTTGTTCCCGCTGATCAGTTGCTTGAGTTTCTTTAACTGCTCTATAAACCTCCTCCTCTACCCTCAGAAGACGCTGACTCTCGATAAAGGCAAACCAGCTGGGAAGACTCATAGCACTGAGAATTCCTACTATAAGGGTGACCACTATCATTTCTATTAAAGTAAAACCGACTTCACTCTGGTAATAGGTCCTGATTTTCTTCATTAGCCTGTATTCTTATTAATCACACCACGAACCATTACTCTTGTTTGCAGTAAGGGCAAAAAGTTATCCTTGTTCAATCCTGATCTACCCTCAGTGCTGCCGCGCAAGTAAAGCACTACATCTTGATTGTTTGAGTTATATTGATTATCTACTGCTGAGAGAACACAGGCATAAAAGCCGGCATTACCACCACCACCATAACTCCTGGTGTATGATAGGTTTCGATCTCGTTCTTCTTGAGTGAGTTGTGCAGTGAAATCTCCGCAATTATCTGGAACGCCATTATCAGGAGAAGCTACATAATCAACTAAAACTGGTATGCCATTTCCAGGATTTTGAGGACGCCTATAACCTGTCGGAGTATTACCATCTTCATCATTTGGCCAATTGGCAAAGGTAGTATTATCTTTTTCCGGATCTACATATCCAAGATTATTACGTAATTTATTAGAGTTAGCTGTTAAGTCTCTGTCCCGGAATTTCCGTAACTGATAGCGGTGAATGCGCGATTCTCCTTCCCAAATATTATCGGTATTTGCCGTAGATTGGGCGTAGACAACTAATGTATAAGAACGACGTTCTATTTGCAAATCTTCACAATTCTTGTTCAAGCAATTTGGAATCGCCTGAGTATTGGTATAAGGAACTGATTCTCCTTTCCAGAAAGCTAGAATCGGGGTACTTCCGTTTGTGGACAAATTTTCTGGCAAATTGTCTGTTATAGCGGTCAACTCTGCACCATTATAGACGTAAACAGCTTTCCGCAACTCCTGAGCCATGTAGTTTAGAGCACGTTTCATTTCCTCCTGAGTTGAGGTGCGGGCTATTTCCCGTCGGTTAGCTTGAGTCAACTGGTTTGTCAGGGCTAGGAGGCTGGAAATGACAATAGTGCTCATTACCATGACAACTAAAAGCTCTACTAAGGTGAACCCAGCTTGAGGTTTTTCCTGTCGAAGCTTGGCGATTATTGTTTTTAGGAGTGCTAGAGTCACAATTTTCCCTCTACTACTAATCTAATCTGGGTTATACTTCGTCATGAAGTAGGGCTAGAGCAACCTGTCCTGGTGGAACTCTCCAAATAATTTTCATAGCTCTTCAGGGAAACTGGCAAATCACTCCGACTTATTTCAGTATAAAGAACTGCTAGGGGGCGTGTTGTTCGGTCTTGGAATCCTCCGAGAAATAATGAAGCAGGCTCCGTTTCTCCTTTACTGTCTGCCAAGTTGCCTTCAGCTGCAATGGAATATACCCGCACCCCCATGCGGAAGATAGCTATTTCCTCCCCACTTAAACCTAAGCCAAAACACGCCCCTGCATCTCGGAAGGTTTGCACAATAAAGTCATCATCGTTCCCATCTCTATCTACATCTACTGTGAAAGCATCAGCAGTTGTGGTAGCCGAGGCTCTATCGGTTACCACACTTGTGGGCGCTGATGCATCTTGGACTTCCCCTGAGGTTAATTTTGGTGGTAATCGGGTGTCTTTATCTGCTACAGGCACTCCCCGAATCATTCTAGCCTGAATCCGCTCTATTTCACTCTGTGCTAAATCCATGGCTTGTTCCACCTCCCTGGTATGGACGCGGCTGGCAGCAACCAGGAACAACATGGGGCTGACAATAGCAAGAACCGTGGTAATGATGACCATCGCTGCCAGTACTTCTAGGAGGCTGCCGCCCCGATTTTTTTGGGAGTCCAGCAGCTCAAGGAGCAGTCTTAAATTTTGACCTAGTCCTGTTTTAGTTGCCATTTTCATCATCGATAGATTTTTGTTAACAAATGCATTAATCAGTGAGCTTGTACCATGACAGTTGACCAAGCGTATGATGGGGGGGGGTGGGTGCAAATCTGCCACTGTGTGACAGCCTCCATTTCATTACTTGCATAAATTCTTGTAGATTGGAGCGTTATTTGGATCAGCAGCATTAGAATCCGCCGGTGGGACTCTGGCACAGAATAGGAGTTGATTGTAGGGATCGTTGGAGGGCATTTCGTGGTAGAACTCATTCCGAGGAGCACCATAGGAGATAAAACGGTCAGAAATTGGTGCTGGTGGTCGGTACTTGAGTGCTACATCGTAGCCCCATTTTCGGATGGGAGGGCCATAATACGCCCACTCCGTATGCGCATGAGGCTTCTGAATATTTGCTCTGGAAACATTCCAAGCATCACGATCATGAGGACCTGTAGCATAAATGCTGAATTTTATCTGCAAGAAAGATCCTTGAATATTTAAATCGATATTCCCCCAAGATTCAAGTACCCGAGTATGAATGACTAATCCTCCCATGGGTTGGTCAGGACGTTCAGGTGGGACACCGGTAATTAGAACTGCATTTACTTGAGTTTCGTTCTTTGGCCTATTTCTTATTTTTGTTCCCTTTAGGTTTCTATATGTACTAAAAGGCTCAAATTGTGAAGAATAATATATATTCCCGTTGCGATCTAGCCGGATAGGGCTATGCCTGTTTAAATTCTCTTCTCTCATCAAATTAGAGAGCATATCAGCATAAGTAAATTTTTGTGTTAGTTCTGTTAGGACACTGTTCAAATAAGAAGGCTTTGAATTATTAACACCGGGACAATCACGATTATTATCGGCCAGACCATCTTCTATATAGCCGTCGCAGAAGTTCTGACTAAGAATTGTTATTGCGTCCCCTAAAATTTCTGTTGGTCGCCAAGTATCTTGATCATTCCTGGCAAAGTTAATGTTCAAATCATCATCATCACGGTCATAAAAATTGCTATAATCATTTCTTAGCTGAGTATTGAACTCCTCAATGAGAGTATTTATAGTTCCATCGGTACTATGTAAGTTAAAAGTTCCCTGAATGTAAACCGGGTTGTCGCTAATAAAGGACATTCCAGCAGTAACGTCTTGAGCCGTATTTAGGCTTTCGCCACGATATAGCACCCTCCCATTCTTGAGCCGGAAACCATAGGGACGGCGATCGGGGTCAGGATGAAAATCTACGGGCTTGGGGCTGAGGCCAGTAGTGAAATTTTGGGGTGGATCCTGAGGCTCAGTGCTTCTGGCATTCATTCTGCAATCCACATGGGTGGCAATTTGATTGGTAAATGTGCTGCAACCGTTATTCTTTGGTCGGGCAATGCCATCTTCTCTCACTGCGTCTTCCCGGAAACCATAGACAATACCGCTGGAGGGAAGCAACCAGTCTTTGCCCGATGCTACTTGATTTTGGCGCAGTAAATCTAAATTAATCTCCAGAGCGCGCACTAGCATTAATTCCCGCCCGTCGTAAAATGCTTTATCTTGGATAGCCAGGTACAGATCATTCGCCACTGCACTCACTGCACTACCTTGGATTTTGCTTTTATTATTGGTTACCGCACTGTCATCCTGGCTGTCACTAGTGCTTATAGGCAGTTTCCAGTTATCTATGGGTCTGGGGGTGAGCGCAATATTAGCAAGGGTTACTGGTTGGTAGGTAATAGTCCCAGAGGGATTGACACTATTTATATAAGCATCCTTCAAATATTCTTCCGCATTAGGATCAGCGACGAAGCCCTGGTTGTGCCCTGCTGTGGGAAATAGGTAGTAAAGAGCCGGATAATGTGGTTGGTTTAGATTGGATGCCTCAGAGCAGAATGCTAAAGCTAGACCAATCTTACCCTCGCTTCTACTATAACTATTCTCATCCTCTAAGGGTAATGAAGCGAATAAATCTTTAAACTCTTCGGGATGACATGCTGTGCTGAATTTTCTCCCACTCATGGTTACGTTGCCATTATCATCATCCCAGTTTAAATCATCATCAGCTGCGTCGACGCGGTCCAAACGACCTTCAGCAAAACCTTGGGCGCGATCGCGAGCTATCAGGATTGCTTCCCTAATCTGCAGTGCTCTTTTTTCGCCATATTCTTTCCATGCAGTTTTCAAAGTTTCTGGTAACAACTTTTCTACCGCTTCTAGATACTGTTTTGTAGTGAATTGGCCGTAGTATTTTGCATCGCTCATGGATTTCTTAGCATTATCTAAATCCGCAGCACGATTTACCAGCTTTATCGTCCCATCACTTGACAGCGCAATTTCTGGATTATCCGCTTCTGCCGTACCATCTACTAGTTGCCACAAATGAGCACCCAGCTGCTGCATATTCGGTTCTGTTGTCCTGTCGGCGATACCACTTTCAAGGGTCGCAACCCTGCCAATTATCCCCTCCCTGTTTTCAATGTTATAAGCCAACATTCCCAGAGCAGCAGCTGCGGTATGAAGAGTACTCTTATCCGCAATACTCAGATCGCTATAGTTAGTGGAATTATCGTCCACTATCCGGCGCAGGTTGGAGAAGTCTCCCCACATGGTTAAGTAGGGGTAGGGATGAACCTTTGCCGCAGCACCAAAAGTTTCTTGGGTTGGGGGGAAAGCCCCGTTTGGATCCCCGGCGAAGTGAGCCAAGTTATTCAGTGCCTTACGCAAATCCATGCTGGTATAATCGTACCTGCGGGCAAAGGTAGTTTCATTTCCAGCAGGAGGCTCAAATTCCCAACCATTGGTTCCTTTACCAGTTAAAAAGTCCGTATCCACATTATCCCCTGGGGGAATATAGTCAATCTTATCAAAGGTGGTGCTGTTTCTCCAAGTTGAAAAAGTTCCCGGATGAGAAGTGGATGCTAGCACAGTTACAGGAAAATAACCATCGTTTCCCTCCTGATAGTGATACACTGCTGTAGCTTGCACTGCTGCCAAGTTATCCCTCAGGGTGCGCCGCTGGAGGTCTAAATTCTCCCCTGATTCATCTTTGTAGGGATAGAGAGGATCGTCATCTTTTATATTAGCATTACCACTGCCACCCCAACCATTGGCGTTACCCAGCTCCAACCGTTGTCCAACGATTAATCGCAGTCCTTCAGCCCTGGCTCGCCGTTCCCAATAACCATCTAAACCCACATTCACAAATCTCTCTCCAGGGGGATCGTCTGTGGTGAGAGTCTGTTTTAAGGTGTTGGAAATAAGATTGCCGTAGTTACTTCCGGATACGGCTATCTCGGAATTGTAATTTGCTTTGGGTCCCCAACGATTATCAGCCCTGTAAGTATCATCTACAAAACACGGGGGCCCTTGCTGAGTTCTAACCCGCCCATTAAGACCATTCCAATCATCGTCTCGGACCTGGTTGGTACCACCATCTCCGTTGGAACCTAAGACTTGAAATTTATTGTTCGTTAAGAGCGCAACTGGGTCGAGAAGCAAATCATTGTAATTCTGATTACCATCGGCCACAGAATCTGTTTCTTGGTTCAGCACTATAATGTTTTCATTGGCATCATCGCTGGTCTTCTGGAGCGTATGGAATTTTGCTCCCAGTCTATTTTTTGTTAGTGCAATAATTTGACCTTGGTAGGAGATATACTCATTTCCCTGATCGTCTTTCTCCATCTTTTCTGTGATTGTAATTTGGGAAGCATCATCACTGAAAATGCAAGAACTAGGGGAACTGACTAGAAAAGATTGAAAGGAGGAGTCGCGTTCTTCTGGTCCTACCAGGATACTGCCTTCACTATGCAGAGAACCGTTAAATCTAAATACTGGAGCGGGTTCTATAAACATGTCATAGAAGGACCATGCTCCCCACTTATTGCCCTTTTCTACCTGTCTGTCCTGATGGTATTCTAAAGTAGCTACAGCATTATCTTCTTTCACCACTACTGCATTTACTTGGAAGTTTTTTCTCTGTGAGCTACCGTTTATTGTATACCATCCCGTTTTAGTATTTAGCAATTCTAGGTCGCAATCTCCTGTTGGTGCCCCTTGAGCTGTATTTATACCTAGAGGACCGTTGCGATTAACCTGGGCATAGGCTTTATCCTCGTTATCGGAGTCCAATCTTATAGTACCATCTTCATTTTCAGCCCTCATCATAATGGAATAAATGACGGTTTCGTTTTCATCATCTCCATCCCTATCCTGGTTGAAAGACCAAACGTTGTAGGTTTTGTAATTATTGCCGCTGTCATCTGTGGGTATTTCCAGGCGAGTTTCATCGGGTAATGTATAAGGATAATCTGTATTTGCCCTGATCCCTTTGGCACTATCATCTACATTCAGCATTAAGGCTTCCAACATATCTTCAGAAAACCCACCATTTGGTAATCGGCCATCTGACTCGAAGAGAAACTTAATCTTAGACTTAGCCCTTTCTATAGCTGGTGTAGCGGCGTTGTAGGTTGACTGAATTTCCCGCTCTCCAATCACCTGGCGAGTGCGCTGGGAGGTGCGAATTAGCATAGAGGAAATCACCAAACTCATCACCAACAACAACATCAAAGCTGTTGGTATGACAAAACCGGCGTTAGATGCTCTGAGTAAAGAGAAGCCATGGAAGGTACGAAGGAGCCATCGCATCAACCCGGATACTGGGGCGAGGATGTTTTTTCTACCCTTGCGAAATTTCTTGTTTCCTTTACGTCGTTCCATAGCTACTACACTCAACAAGTCCATTTCACCTATTCTACTAGGATAGCTCTTTTCCTAGTAAACTGCCATCTGTATTAATACCTATTTTTTAGCTTAATATTGATTCAAGTTGATACCAGCTGCTGCTGCCATAGCTTGTAAACCTTTTTTCTGACAGGTTTTAATCGCTTTAGTAGAAAGACGCAGTTTCACCCAGCGGTTGCCCTCTGCCCACCAAACTCGCTTCCACTGCAAATTCACCTGTTGCAATTTTTTCGTCCGGCGGTGAGAATGAGATATAGCATAGGCATTATTGGCCTTTTTCCCAGTGAGCTGACACTTACGAGACATAGTTACTTCCTTATCTTTTAACGAGTAAATATTATAGCCTACAGAGTTACCCTCTCTCATCTTCCTCTGCGCCCTCTGCGCCTCTGTGGTTCATCTTGTACAAATGATTTAGACCCACTATAATAAGGAGAACCGTCATGAAACAATCACAAATATATGCCTCGCCGCCACGATCTACAGAAAATATTACTTCTCGGTTCCGGTCCCATTGTAATTGGCCAGGCCTGCGAATTTGACTACTCAGGAACCCAAGCCTGTAAAGCACTGCGCTCTGAAGGATACACTGTTGTCTTGGTCAACTCCAATCCTGCCTCCATTATGACGGATCCCCAAATGGCAGATCGCACTTATATCGAACCCCTGACGGAGTCCATGGTAACCAAGGTAATTGCCAAGGAGCGTCCCCATGCTATTCTACCCACCATGGGGGGACAAACAGCCCTAAACTTAGCTGTAGCCCTCAGTAAAAATGGCGTCCTGGCTAAATATGAGGTAGAACTGATTGGCGCTCAACTGCCCGCTATTGAAAAGGCAGAAGATCGCCAATTATTCAAGGCAGCAATGGAACGCATTGGTGTGCCTGTCTGCCCTTCAGGTATTGCCAATAATTGGTCAGAAGCCCAAGCTATCGCCGCAGAAATCGGTTCTTACCCCCTGATTATTCGCCCTGCTTTTACCCTGGGAGGTACTGGAGGAGGTATCGCCTATAATGAAGAAGAATATGAGAAATTGGTAGGCTTTGGTTTAGAAGCTAGCCCTGTAAACCAAATATTGGTGGAAAAATCTCTCCTGGGTTGGAAAGAATACGAATTAGAAGTAATGCGAGACTTAGCAGATAATGTGGTGATTATTTGCTCCATCGAAAACATCGACCCGATGGGAGTCCATACAGGAGACTCCATGGTGGTTGCCCCTGCTCAAACCCTCACAGATAAGGAATACCAGCGGTTGCGGGATTATTCCCAAAAAATTATCCGGGAAATTGGGGTGGAAACCGGGGGTTCTAATATCCAATTTGCCGTGAACCCGGTAAATGGGGAGGTGATCGTCATCGAAATGAACCCCCGAGTCTCCCGCTCTTCAGCCCTTGCTTCCAAAGCAACGGGTTTTCCCATCGCTAAATTTGCCTCCCTATTAGCAGTAGGATACACCCTGGATGAAATTACCAACGATATTACCCAGAAAACCCCTGCTTCCTTTGAACCCACCATTGACTATGTAGTCACCAAAATACCCCGGTTTGCTTTTGAGAAATTCCCCGGTGCCCAACCCCTCCTCACCACCCAAATGAAGTCAGTAGGGGAAGCCATGGCTATTGGGCGCACCTTCTGTGAATCTTTCCAAAAAGCTCTGCGCTCTTTAGAAATCGGTCGTTACGGTTTTGGCTGCGACAAAGAGGAAACCACTCTTTCCCAAAACCAAATCCTTTCTAACTTACGCATTCCCAACCCAGAGCGAATTTTTACCTTGCATCAAGCACTCAAATTGGGTATAACAGTAGAGGAAATTAACCAAATCACTGGGATCGATATCTGGTTCCTGGATAAAATGGCGGAACTGGTAACCACGGAGCACTTCCTAGAAAAGACTCTCTTAAAGAAAATAACCCCAGAAGACATGAGGTTTGTGAAGCAACAGGGGTTTAGCGATCCCCAAATCGCCTTTGCTACCAAAACCACGGAAGACACAGTACGCACCCACCGCAAGAATTTAGGGGTGGTTCCCGTTTATAAGCTAGTAGATACCTGCGCTGCGGAGTTTGAGGCATTTACTCCCTACTACTATTCTACCTACGAAACAGCTGAATCGGAAATAAAACCAACAAACAAGAGCAAGGTGATGATTTTGGGAGGTGGTCCCAATCGCATCGGTCAGGGGATAGAATTTGACTACTGCTGCTGTCATGCCTCTTTTACCCTAACTGAGGTGGGATATGAGACCATTATGGTAAATTCCAATCCGGAGACCGTCTCCACTGACTATGATACCAGCGATCGCCTCTATTTTGAACCCCTGACTCAAGAAGACGTGCTCAATATCATCGAAGCGGAAAACCCCACAGGGATTATCATTCAATTTGGTGGTCAAACCCCCCTCAAACTAGCAGCAGGACTGGAAAAATACCTAGCAAGTCCTGAGAATAGGAGCGGGGCGAAAATATGGGGAACCTCCCCCAATTCTATCGATATTGCCGAAGACCGGGAAAGGTTTGGTCAAATACTAGCCAAACTGAATATTCAGCAACCCGCCAACGGTATCGCCCGCAGCTACTCAGAATCCTTAGCTATTGCCCGTTCCATCGGCTATCCTGTAGTGGTGCGTCCTTCCTACGTTTTAGGAGGCAGAGCCATGGAAATCGTCTATTCCGATTCTGAACTCCAGCAATACATAATTTATGCGTTACTAATTGAAAAAAAACATCCTATTTTAATAGATAAGTTTTTGAAAAATGCCATTGAAGTAGATGTAGATGCCATTGCAGATAGTACTGGGAAATGTGTTATGGGTGGAATTATGGAACACATTGAGCAAGCAGGGATTCATTCAGGAGACTCAGCCTGCTCCATTCCCCATACATCCCTGAGTCCCTCCGTCTTAAAAACAATTGGTCAGTGGACAGAACAATTAGCTAGAGCATTGCAAGTGGTAGGATTAATGAATATCCAGTATGCAGTGCAGGGAGAAAAGGTCTATATTTTAGAGGCTAACCCCCGTGCTTCTCGAACCATTCCCTACGTTTCCAAAGCCATTGGAGTTCCCTTAGCTAAATTAGCCTCTCGTATTATGGCAGGAGAAACCCTCGAATCCTTGAACATAACCACAGAATCCAGGGTACAACATATAGCAGTAAAGGAAGCAGTATTACCCTTTGATAAGTTTCCCGGAGCAGACACCCTCTTGGGACCGGAAATGCGCTCTACAGGGGAAGTAATGGGTATAGATCTGGATTTTGGCAAGGCATTTGCTAAAGCAGAATTAGCAGCAGGGGTGCAACTAGCCACGGAGGGAACCGTGTTTGTTTCCATGAGCGATGGGGATAAAGAAGCAGCGGTACCGGTGGTGAAAGATTTAATGGATTTGGGTTTTAAAGTAGTAGCAACTTCCGGAACTCGTCGTCTCTTACAGTTTCATGGGATTAAAGATGTAGATTTGGTCTTAAAACTCCATGAAGGACGTCCCCACGTCATAGACTGGATTAAGAACAAGCAGATTCAATTTATTATCAATACCCCCAGTGGGAAAGAATCTCAAGCAGACGGAAGGGCGATCCGTCGCACTGCTGTAGATTATAAGTTGCCTATTATCACCACCATCGCCGGAGCCAAAGCTACAGTAGCAGCCATTCGTTCTTTACAGTCTGGACCCTTAGAAGTAAGAGCACTACAAGACTATATAGCAGTGATCAGTAACCAGTGACCAGTTACCAGTGTAGGGGTGAAAGGGGTTAAAAACTAACAATAGGTCGTGTTATAACATGAACAGGTTTTCAGATGACGTTACAATTGTGGCTGCTGTTTTGGGAGCAGTGATTATGCTTGTCAGTCTTGTCAGTTTAGTTACTTCTTTACTGTCATTGGTGAGCTAGATATGGATTGGTCCTTCCAGAATTTGTTTAACGCCGTCTCTGTTGGAGCAGGAGTAGTAGTGTTCGTTGTTTTAGTGGCTCGGAATGCTATTCAGAAACGTGACGCCAGACTTGAGAATATCCTCGCCAAAGTACTGGTTGCTAGTTCTTTTCCCACAGGAGTTGCTCTATTTCTTTGTGCGTTTAATCCAAGTCTGATTGCCCAGTTAATAGGACTCAACATCCACATTGCTTTGGCTGGGATGGCACTCCTCTATATTTCTGGAAGAACTCTCTTCAGGAGTGAAAGCTTCGAGGAGGACAAGGAGAAAGGAAAAGACAACTCCCATAACGATGCACCACCAGATAAACGATAGCTAACCTAAATGATTTGTGTAAATATACCGGGTTGGGAGAAGACAAAAGCAGAGGTTGTACGATGTCAGGGTCCGGCGCACACAATGCGCCCCCACACCCCACACCCCCGCCAAGCAATTGCACATCGGTGCAACCCTAGGGAAGCCCCCGTGAAACTTACCGTTCTGCGAAGGAAAAAACAGCAATGAATACGGACTACCTAAATTTCTGCCCTCGACTAAAAAAGATGATAGATACGGGAACCTCAGTTAACTCAAAGGGAGAAAAAATACAAATTGCGGGAACCTCGATTTTAAACAACATTAGGATTATCCGAGAAATATTAAGAGAGTTTAAGCCAATCAGAACCCTTGAGATTGGATTGGCTCATGGCGCTTCTGCTTTAACTATACTTTCCACTCTTAGAGAAATATCGCCAAATGGGTTTCTTCACACTACCATTGATCCATGTCAGACAACAGTATGGGGTGGCAGCTCAATTCGAGTTATTAATGATGAAGGATATGTCGAAAATTTCCGCTTTTACGAGGATTATTCGGCTATTGTCTTAGCAAACCTAGTAAAAGAAAAGGAGAAATTTGATTTGGCCTATGTAGACGGTTCCCATCTTTATTGAAGATGTTTTTCTAGATTTCTACTACACATCCATTCTTCTAAATAAGGATGGCATTGTTTTATTTGATGATTGCACGGATAGACATGTGGCAAAGGTAATTAAATTCAGCAACAAAAATTATTCTGATATTTGGGAACCTTTAAATATAAAACCCTTTGAAGCTCCGCAAAAATATTTTAAGAAAAAACTAGGTAATTTGTTAGGAATAAGACAATTGATTGGCTTTAAAAAAATTAGCGAACCACCAAGAGTATGGAATGTAAAATTTAGCAATTTTTGACCAGAACAAAACAGTTCGTAGGGTGGGCAAGGTAGACGAAAACTTATAATTCATGGTTGGGGAATTAATTGAAGACCTTGCCCACCAGCAAAGTGTATGGGACATTTTAATTATATCTTCATAGTACAGTCCAGTCCACGACGGTGGACTTCCTATATTAGCACGCAATTTATTAGCGTGCGGGATAGATAGCCAGGTGAACAATGCTAATATTATACTATGGATAACTTGTGTTTCACGGAGATATCTCGATTATGAGCTTCTGATTGCTGAGCAGAGAATAAGTCCCAGCGACGCTGTAGGTTCATCCAGAAATCAGGAGAAGTGCCGAAAAACTTGGCTAATTTCAACGCGGTGCTTGGTGTGATTCCTCGTAAACCTATGATTAACTCGTTGACCTGTTCATCGGGAAGGTGGATAGCATCAGCAAGTTCTTCTCGGGTCAAATTCATCGGGTTCAGAAATTCATCCAGAAGCATTTCTCCTGGATGAGTTGGTGCTCGGTGGGTTGGTACTCTCATTTGCTATTTCCTCAGAGTCAGTGGTAATTTAGAATTTCAACCTCATCTGTTCCTCCGTCATTCCAGGTAAAACAGATGCGGTACTGATCATTTATCCGGATGCTGAACTGCCCAGCGCGGCGGAATGCGAAGTTCATCCAAGGACATGACAGAATCCAGTTGATCTAGCTTTCGAGCCGCCCGCCCCCACAGATAGGTCGGACATATCCTCCGTGCTGCTTTGGAATCTCTGCCGTTGAAGATATCTTCAGTCCCGGAGTTTTTGAATGCTCGAATCATGTTTTCATGATATCATGGAAGTCTTAGTGACGCACCCACAGCCATCCTTCGGGTAGGCAGTGGGCAACGAGCGTCGCCCTTCGGGCGAGGAGAACTTCATTCGAGGTACTCGGAACTTTCCCCCGACTGCGTTTTATAGTGAGGTATGCGTCCCGCCCCACTTTCAATTCATTGTATCGTAGTTTTGAAAATCCGTCAATGAATTTTGATATCCGGCGCGGCATCTCCCCTTGGGGGGAGTAGAGGGGGGTTCCTCACACGCCAAAACTCGCGCCCACCGAGTAGGCGCAAAGGGACGCAATTACACCCCGACTGCGGTATAGCACCGTCTCCTTCCCATCATAAAGGCGTACTTTGCGTCTTTGCGTGACCAAATCAAAGATTATGGCGTGCGGCTCCTGCCGCCTTAGCTAAAAGGTCTTGTTTGAAGCAGCGCGCCGCCTTGCTGTTCCGTTCCGGATTAATTTTGAGTCTAGTCACCAAGTTGAGAAAGAAATTGGCAAAGTCGTGATATAGTTTCAATTTCATTCGAGGGTAATTTTTTCGTGAGAGAATAGACGAATAACTAGATAAACTCCATGCTAAGAAAAATTCGAGCATTGAAAGCCCAAATTGCCCTTTTAGGGTTTGTTTATTTACCTAAGCGGGGAAAAGGTAGTCATGAACGTTGCAGGATTAATGAGTCTATATAGCATGATAGTTGAATGGTCAGATGAAGACCAGCTTTTTTTAGTTACTATACCAGAATTCTGCGATCGCGTTATTATGCCTTGTACTCATGGCCAAACTCGCTCAGAAGCTATTCGTCATGGTGAGGAAGTCATCGCAATGTATTTGGAAGCTTGGCAGACAGAAGGAGAATCTATCCCTAAACCTAGCACATTCCAAGCTGCTTGATTGTGTTGTTGACTCTCCCCGCTTATCATATAATTCATGGTTGGGTAATTAATTGAATACCTTGCCCACCAGCAAAGTGTACGGGACATTTTAAGTACAGTCCACGACAGTGGACTTCCTATATTAGCACGCAATTTATTAGCGTGCGGGATAGATAGCCAGGTGGGCAATGCTAATATTATAGTAAGAATTTACTCTAGAGGACGCTCACTGGCAATGCGGATGGCGATCGCATTCAACAATTCGCTCAAAGTCTCTGTAGGTAAGTCTTTCACTTTATCGGCAACTTCGTCAATAGTGCCGTTAAGCTGCACCGCAAAACCGTTATTTATCATATTGGAACCTCCCACAATAATAGTCAGCCCGGGGGATTTCTCTATAAGATGTTGCGCTATCTGCAATCGATCATCTAAGGGGAGAGTATCGATACGCTTTTTCAATTCTTCAAGATTCATTAGATTAGAGGAAATAGGTACAGTAGTCAGATAAGCCAATTTATTGGTTGTGATAACTTCAGACACAATACTTAGCTAAACGACTGTTAACAAGTGTTTTATCTCATGAGTACTGTCCGTCTCATTAGGCAGTTGCGTCCTTTTTAAAGCATTCGCCACCATTTTAAGCAGAATTGCCATTTGTTGCGAGGAGAGTTCATATGGCAAAAAACCCCTAACTCCTAACAATTCACAAGCCCAAATTTCAATAAATCCGGGTCTCAACTGTTCCGCGATTTCTAGCAGACCGGCAAAATCTTCAATATTAGGACGTACCTTGCCATTGCGGATATCTGAGATGTTAGACCGGGATCGCCCTGTTGCTTTGGCCAGGATTGAGGGGCGCAAACCAACTTCGTCCATAACTTTCTTGAAACTGTCAGCAAAATCCATTTTTATCAGAAAAGTTAGCTCAATGGGCTTATAATTATAGATGTAATTTAGCTATTGAGCTAATTATATCACAATATTATCTCATTATGATACATCAGCATTACGTCTAACGCTTTCTGCGGCAACCGCCAAAGCGTTTAGGACACCATATTTGAAAAGGAAATGGGATATAGGGAAAGAGAAATGTCCTAACCAGCCTGACGACTGCTATACTAGTATACTTCATCATGAGTACCAACCGTTTGCAGTAAAATAGCTTCAGTTCCCTTATGTTGTGCGAACTCAAAGATAATTCTTAAGTCGTACCCTACGCTACAAGCCCAAGAACCTCCAAGCTCTCCTTTCAGCTAAAGCGGCAGGAGCCTCACAGAGTAATACCAAAGTTAGCTGCAAGTCTTGCGCTGCTCTAGGATTCTTCTTCACTAAACGCTTAGCTGCTCTGGCAAAAGCATTTGAGCGGATGAGGATACGTTTCACGACAGAATCTCTCCCATAAGTTCATCCACTGATACTGGTGAGCATCGCCCCTCTGAAAAGTCTTGACGAGCTTCCCGAACCTCAGCAACTAATATTTGACGACTAAGTTGGGCTGTACGGCGATGCAAAATATTGAGCAAGGTTTCCTGCTCTTCTAAAGAGAGTTTATCAATCGCTTCTGTAGGATGCGTTACTCTTCTTAATTCTGTTTTGTTTCTACTACTAACGATGGCTAACGCATCCTACGCTTCTCCAAAAAGCATTGTTGGCGTCATAAACTTAAATCCCTCCTATTACAATGTCTCTGGGGCATCCTGCTCATTGAGAGGTATGGCTCAGGTCAGATTTGAACTGACGACCTTGGGCTTATGAGTCCCCTACTCTAACCAACTGAGCTACTGAGCCAATTGTTTTTGCCATTGATTCCATGATACACAAAAAGAACCAAATGAGCAACAATTTTTTGAAATTAAATTTCAAGCCAAGACAGGGGGAGGGAGATCAACCCAAACCCCACCCCCGAACTGGATTAACGACGCTTAGGTAAGAAAGCGATGGGATTTACCGCACCTCGTCCCTGGTGATGCAGCTCAAAATGGAGATGAGGACCGGTACTGTATCCCGTACTGCCCATTTCCGAAATTTTTTGACCTTGCTGTACCTGTTGACCCTTGCTGACGAGAATCTTGCTATTGTGAGCATAGAGGGTCAGACTGCCATTGGGATGGCTTACTTTCACTAGGTTACCATAGCCGCCGTTATTCCAACCAGCACTAACCACTTCTCCGGGAGCAGCAGCGAAAATGGGCGTCCCAACAGGTGCAGCAATATCAATACCTTTATGCATTCTTCCTCGACGGGGTCCGTAGCCAGAGGAGAGAACTCCCCGAGCTGGCCAATCAAAACCGTTAAATCGGGGAGGACTATCGGGTAAATACTGTTCTGGAGAAGATAAGGGGGGCAGTTCCGGTGCTACTATTGCCCCTACAGGGAACTCCAAGTTGAGGTTGTAGGTTTCTACTTCCACAGGATAAGTGGCCCAGGTTTCCGGTTCCAGGTTATCATTCTCCCTTGGTGCTTGAGCAACAGCGATCTGTTGGGAGGACTGCTGAGGCATTCTTTGGACATCTGCCTTCAACTTTTCCACTGGTTCTGGTTCGGGCAAAAAATCCAGCTCCTGTTCTGCCGAGCTACTATCGGGAGTGGTTACCACGACAATCAATTCTTCTGGATCAGATTTTTGAGATGGTACTACAGGGAGGGTAATGCCTTCTATCAAACCTGTTTGAGAGGAATTGGTATTGGCAACTAAATGAGTACCAGGTATTTTGAACTCTTGATCCACTTCAATCAAGTTGGGATCGGTGATCTTATTGGCTTGGATTAATTCTGCTAGAGAGACTCCATGACGGCGGGCAATGCTATTCAGGGTATCTCCTGGTTGGACGCGATAGACAGGATTCTGAGCAGGGGTTATGAGGATCGGTATTGCTGCGTAGTCTTGAATCTTTGAATCGGTTCTTGCTTCTGGGGCTAACTCATTAGCAGATTGTCCATTCCCTTTCAAGGAAGGAATTTTCAGGGTCTGTCCTGCTCTTATCTTGGTGCTGGGTTCAATGTTGTTGGCTATTGCGATGGCAGTTACGGACACTTCATATTGACGGGATACTGCCCAAAGGGTTTCCCCTCTCTTCACTTTGTGTTCTACTATAATGGTTTGGCCAACAGGATTCACTCTCTTGGTGAGCAATGGTGCTGTAGCCATTGCTGGCGATTGTTGGTTCAGGAGCAATATTCCGGCAGTTCCTATGGCCATGGTCAAGCTTAGGGCTATTTTTGCAGTTAGGGTTCTACCCATGGTTTCAGATTTCACAAACAACCTCCTAGCGTCTTAGTCTTGTTAGTAGCACAGTTTCTCTTTGGGGTAGTTGGCCACCGCCAAAGATGCATAGCTTAGATTATACTGGTTTTGACTAATTATGACAAATCTTTACATTTCCTTTTCTCTCTTCATGTCTTCTCTACTAGATTGATTGTGAAATTTCAAGCTTTTGTTACAAATCTTTAACTAAATGCTCCTAACTATAACCACTACTCACCAACCAGCCACAGACTTAGGCTATTTGCTCCACAAGCACCCAGAGAGGTTTCAGTCCTTTGACCTCTCTTTTGGCAGGGCATTTGTTTTCTATCCAGAAGCAAGTCCTGAACGGTGTACTGCTGCTCTGATGCTAGACATGGACCCCATAAAGTTGGTCCGGAAGGAAGGGGCTACTATAGCACAATACGTCAATGACCGTCCCTATGTAGCTTCCTCTTTTCTGAGTGTGGCCATAGCCCAAGTTTTCAGTACTGCTTTAGCCGGACACTGTCATCATAAACCGGAACTGCCATCAACACCACTAAATTTAATCGCTAAACTGGCAGTATTACCCTGTAAGCAGGGGTCCGGTTTCCTTCGTCGTCTCTTTGAGCCATTAGGATACCAAATAACTGCAACGGGTCATCAAGAAGATGAAGCATTTCTCCAGTGGGGGAACAGTCCTTATTTTACCGTCCAACTGGAAGGATTGGTCACGTTACAGCAGTTACTAGAGCATCTTTATGTTCTGATTCCCGTTTTAGATGCTCAAAAGCACTATTGGATCGGGGATGAGGAAGTGGAGAAATTGCTGCGTCGCGGGGAAAGTTGGTTGGGAAGTCATCCAGAACGGGAAAGGATCGCCCGTCGTTACCTCAAACAGCAAGGATATTTGGTGCGGAATGCTCTCACTCAGTTAACTGAGGAGACGATGGAAGAGGAAAAATTGGAACCCCCTCTCAGTCTCAACCAACAAAGACTGGAAACAGTTGTCGCTACTCTGAAGGAAGCAGGGGTTAGGAAAGTGCTGGACTTAGGTTGTGGGGAAGGGAAGCTGTTGCAGAAACTGCTCCAAGAGGACAGTTTTACTAAGATAGTTGGGGTAGACGTATCTTGTCGCTGTTTGGAAATAGCTAAGAAACGTCTGAAACTAGACCGTTTACCACCGTTACAGCAGGAACGGATTCAGTTATTACAGGGTTCCCTTACCTATGGTGATAAACGGTTCAAGGGTTACGATGGAGCAACGGTAGTGGAGGTGATAGAACATTTAGATCCCTCACGACTCAGTGCCTTTGAAAAGGTTGTGTTTGCCCTTGCTCGACCAAAAACTATTGTTATTACTACCCCTAATCGGGAGTATAATGTAAAATTGGAAAACTTACCTCGTAATTGTAACGGCGAGTCACAATCAGGGAAATTGCGTCATCCAGATCATCGTTTCGAGTGGACTCCCTCGGAGTTTCAAAGTTGGGCCAAATCTGTAGCTGAAAGGTTTGGCTATGAGGTGCAGTTTCAACCTATTGGGGAGTCTGACTCAGTTGTGGGGGCACCCACACAGATGGGGTTTTTCCTTTGTCAGGATTGAAACACAATTTTGATTAAACTATTGTACAATGTAATCAGAGTAAGATTGAGGAGAGACGATGGCAGTAAAACGTTGGAACGATGAAATGCTCGATGGGTTAGCTACAAGCGTGACGGAGATGCGGGAGAGTATGACGGAGATGCGGGAGAGTATGACGGAGATGCGAGGCAGCATGACGGAGATGCGGGAGAGCATTTCGGAGGTAAGGGATAGTGTAGATGGTTTAAGAGTGACCGTTCAAGCATTGTTACAAGTAGCGGCTCAACATGAACGAGAAATAGAGTTAACCAAACAGAGACAAGCAGAAAATGATGAGAGGTTTAATGTTTTGCTGGAAGAAGTACGCTATTTGATTCGAGGTCATCAGGGAGATTAGAAAATCCAGGGTAATAGCAATGGGCACGAGGGTATTTACAAAGTAATCAGAGTAGGATTGAGGAGAGACAATAGCAGTAAAACGTTGGAACGATGAAATGCTCGATGAGTTAGCTTCAAGCGTGACGGAGATGCGCGAGAGCATTACGGAGGTAAGGGATAGTGTAGATGGTTTAAGAGTGACCGCTCAAGCATTGTTACAAGTAGCGGCTCAACATGAACGAGAAATAGAGTTAACCAAACAGAGACAAGCAGAAAACGATGAGAGGTTTAATGTTTTGCTGGAAGAAGTACGCTATTTGATTCGAGGTCATCAGGGAGATTAGAAAATCCAGGGTAATAGCAATGGGCACGAGGGTATTTACAAAGTAATCAGAGTAGGATTGAGGAGAGACAATGGCAGTAAAACGTTGGAACGATGAAATGCTCGATGAGTTAGCTTCAAGCGTGACGGAGATGCGCGAGAGCATTACGGAGATGCGGGAGAGCATTACGGAGGTAAGGGATAGTGTAGATGGTTTAAGAGTGACCGCTCAAGCATTGTTACAAGTAGCGGCTCAACATGAACGAGAAATAGAGTTAACCAAACAGAGACAAGCAGAAAATGATGAGAGGTTTAATGTTTTGCTGGAAGAAGTACGCTATTTGATTCGAGGTCATCAGGGAGATTAGAAAATCCAGGGTAATAGCAATGGGCACGAGGGTATTTACAAAGTAATCAGAGTAGGATTGAGGAGAGACAATGGCAGTAAAACGTTGGAACGATGAAATGCTCGATGAGTTAGCTTCAAGCGTGACGGAGATGCGCGAGAGCATTACGGAGGTAAGGGATAGTGTAGATGGTTTAAGAGTGACCGCTCAAGCATTGTTACAAGTAGCGGCTCAACATGAACGAGAAATAGAGTTAACCAAACAGAGACAAGCAGAAAACGATGAGAGGTTTAATGTTTTGCTGGAAGAAGTACGCTATTTGATTCAAGGTCATCAGGGAGATTAGAAAATCCCACTCTGAAGTTGCATTATCCTCCTCAAAAGGATAATGTGAAATTATAAAATTTATCACCGTTGAGAAATAACTATGGGCAAGCGCAAGGGCAAAACAAAAGGTAAGAAGAGGAGCAACCATTATGATTGTGCTCCCTATAGACAGGTTTTAAAGGACAATTTTATTCCCAAGCTCTTCCATGATATGGTTCCTCAAGTACAGGAATGGTGCGAAGAGGTTGAAGGAAGATATCCAGATTTTGCTTTGGAGTTTAAGTTTAGTTATATGGTGTCTCGAAAAGCCAAACCAAAATCTAGGTTGAACCAGGACTGCTATACAATGGCATTTTGGCTCAAGCTGAAGCAACCTTTCCCTGATTTAATGGCATTAATAAATGAACACCGTGAGACTATTTTTGAAGCGATTCCTTTTTTGACCTATCTTGACTTGTATAGATATCACGGGGATGCCCATAGTTTGCCTTGGGACGATGTGAGCTGTTTTAGGGACTTACCAGTTTGGACTCCAAGTTACAAAGAAGAAGGTGCATGGTATGACTACGTGGATTATCCTGAGGAAGAAAATCCGATTCTAAGGATGTTTGAGCAATACCCCGTGTTTAATTTAGCAGATGCTTTGGCGGAATTTCGCAGTTCTGTTGAAGCAGGATTAATTGAGTCTTATAGCACTAGGATTGAAGAAAGAACTATGGGTAAGCGCAAGAAAAAAGGAAGGAAGCATGATTTTTATCTTCCCAGAACGTGGTTTTTTAAAGATAATGATATTCCCAATATATTATTGCATGACATGCTTCCTAAAGTCGAGCAATGGGAAGCAGAGGTTAACCGAAGATATCAATGTGATTTCGGGATTAAGTTTCGCTGTCTAGTGGAGGGTAAAAGACCGTTTCTGGATAACTCCTATGACTATGAAATGGCATTTTGGCTGAAGCTGAGAAACCCTCTACCTTCTGATTTAATGGCATTAATGGATGACTACTGTGATATTATCTATGAAGAAATTCCCTTTTTGACCTATCTTGATATCTACAGATATGATAGCTACCCAGAGTGTTTGCCCTGGAAGAATGTGAGATGTTATGGGAATTTCCCAGATTATGAGAAGTTGATTGAGGAGGAGGAATACTATGATTATGTGATTGATGAGGAGGAACCATGGAAAAACAAAAAACCATGGGAGGACTACTATAGTGAGGAAGATAATCCGATTCTAGTTTTGTTCGAGGAATACCCTGAATTTAATTTAGCAGATGCTTTGGCAGAATTTCGCAGTTCTGTTGAAGAAGAATTAATTGAGTCTTATTAAGGCGACCCCGGCTTTGCCGGGATCCGCTACGGGGCGCGCCGGAAATTGCATTATCTTTCTGAAAAGGATAATGTACAATTATAACACTTATCACCGTTGAGGAATAACTATGGGCAAGCGCAGAGGTAAGAAAAAATGAGAAAAGTGGTTCAAGCGTCATGGTTGGGAATTTCCCAGGAATTGGTTTTTTAAGGACAATTTTATTCCCCCGATACTTTCAGAAATGCTTCCTCTAATCCAAAAATGGCGCGAAGAGGTTAACCGAAGATATCTATGTGATTTAGGGGTTAAGTTTCGCTGTCTAGTGGAGGGAAAAAGACAGTTTTTGGATAACTCCTATGAAATGGCATTTTGGCTGGAGCTGAGGGACCCTCCACTTTCTGATTTAGTGGAATTAATGAATGACTACTGTGATATCTATGACGCAATTCCCTTTTTGACCTATCTTGACTTGTACAGATATGATGACGACGCCGATTATTTGCCTTGGGAGAATGTGAGATGTTATGGGAACTTCCCAGAGTATGAGAAGTTGATTGAGGAGGAGGAAGACTATGATTATGTGATTGATGAGGAGGAACCACGGAACAACAAAAAACCATGGGAGGAATACTATAGTGAGGAAGATAATCCGATTCTAGTTTTGTTCGAGGAATGCCCCGAGTTTAATTGGGCAGGTGCTTTGGCAGAATTTCGCAGTTCTATGGAAGAAGAATTAATTGAGGTTGATGATTAAATGGATATCAAAATTCCCGAACTCTCCCTTATTGTCCTCATTGGTGTTTCCGGTTCCGGTAAATCTACTTTTGCTCGAAAACACTTCCAACCCACGGAGGTTATTTCCTCAGATACTTGTCGAGGGTTGGTATCGGACGATGAAACGGACCAGTCCGCTACTAAAGATGCTTTTGAGGTTCTCCATTTTATCGCCGCCAAACGTTTAGCTGGGCGTCGTTTGACCGTAATAGACGCTACTAATGTGAAAGCAGAAGACAGGAAACCGCTGTTAAAGTTGGCTAAGCAATACCACTTTTTTAGTGTGGCGATCGCCTTTAACTTACCACCAAAACTCTGTCAGGAACGGAACAAAAACCGCTCCAACCGCCAGTTTAGTTCTCAGGTAGTCCACCGTCAGAGTCAATATTTGCGTCGGGGGTTAAATAAGCTGAAACGGGAAGGGTTCCGCTACCATTATATCCTCTCTTCTGTAGAAGGAATAGATAAAGTTTCCATTCATCGTCAGCCACTTGGTCATAATTTACGTCAGGAACATGGTCCTTTTGATATTATCGGGGACATTCACGGTTGCTATGATGAACTGGAAACTCTACTGCAAAACCTAGGATACCAAATAACTGCTCATCCCGACCCAAGTTCTGGTTGGTATGGCCCAATATATCATCACCTTTTAGTTACCAGTGACCAGTAATCACGTACCATGGTAGCAGCTCAACCTTGGGTTTGAGGCCCCCACCTTTCAGTTACCAGTGACCTTGTACCATGATAGTGACCAGTAATCACGTACCATGGTAGCAGCTCAACCTTGGGTTTGAGGCCCCCACCACTTATTTGGTGGCAAGCCACTTATTGGTGGAAGGTAACTGGTAACTGCCTGACTGCCCCGGTTGGCATGAGCAGGACTGGTAACTGGTAACTGGTCACTGCCTGACTGCCCCGGTTGGCATGAGCAGGACTGGTAACTGGTAACTGGTCACTGGTAACTGGTAACTGGTCACTGGTAACTGGTCACTGTTTTACCCAGAGGGGCGTAAAGCAGTCTTCTTGGGGGATTTAGTGGACAGGGGACCAAAAATCTTGGCTACCCTTAAGTTAGTGCGGAATATGGTGGAATTGGGCACTGCTTTGTGCGTTCCCGGGAACCATGATATCAAGTTGGTGCGGAAGCTGGAAGGCAGAAATGTGCAAGTTAAGCACGGTTTAGCCCAGACTTTAGCAGAGTTGGAACCCCTTTCAGAAGAGTTTAAGCAGTCTATTGCTGCTTTCCTTGACGGTCTCGTCAGTCACTACGTCCTAGACCAGGGTAAATTAGTAGTAGCCCATGCAGGAATGAAAGAGTCCATGCAGGGTAGGGGTTCGGGACAAGTGCGCAGCTTTGCCCTCTATGGGGAAACAACTGGGGAAATTGACCAGTTTGGTTTACCAGTGCGCTATGAGTGGGCCAAAGAATATCGGGGTCAAGCTCTGGTTGTGTACGGTCATACCCCTGTTCCCGAACCAGAATGGCTCAATAATACCATCGATATCGATACGGGTTGCGTTTTTGGGGGGAAGTTGACTGCACTGCGCTATCCGGAAAAGGAACTGGTTTCTGTTGCTGCTGGGAAAACCTATTGTGAACCAGTGAAGCCTTTTTTACCTAATGTCGGCAGAAGGCTCACACCATAATCTTCGACCTGCTAAGGTCTGGCTATACCTTAGCAGGGGTGTGAGATGAATGACGACGCCGGGATTTATATGCTAGAATAAATCAAATGGGCAGGCAATGGATAAGACCATGTTGATCTACGAGATGAAACTGGAAGGAACTAAAGAACAGTACCCACCCCCCTTGCCCCCCTCCCGGGAGGGGGGTTGGGGGGTGGGTAGCTATTCGTACTGGGCGTTTTATTCGTAACAGTATCATCAGAGCGTGGATTGACAGAGAAGTGAAGAGTCGCAACTCAGCCTACAAATATTGCAAGATTTTGGCAGATAATCCAGAGTTCCCTTGGGCAAAGCAGTTAAACTCGCAAGCAAGACAAGCCCACGCCGAAAGAACATGGGCTGCAATCGAGCGCTTCTTTTTAAACTGCAAGGCAAAAATTCAAGGAAAAAAGGGGTATCCAAAGTTTAAAAAGTATCAGGTCAGGGCGTCGGTGGAGTACAAAACTTCCGGTTGGAAACTGTCCGAAGATCGTAAGTATTTGACTTTTTCTGACAAGTTCCAAGCAGGTAAATTTAGACTTTGGGGTAGCCGTGACCTTCACTATTATCAACTCAACCAGATTAAACGAGTGCGAGTAGTGAGGAGGCATGATGGCTATTACGCGCAATTTGTAATTAACCACTCCAGGAGGGAAACTAAGGAACTATCCAACAAACAATCAGGGCTAGATGTTGGTTTAAACCATTTCTACACAGACTCCCATGGCGATACAGTCGATAATCCAAGGTTTTTAAGAAAAGGTGAACGGCGTATTAAAAAGCTACAAAGACGTTTATCTCGAACTAAAAAGGGCAGTAGTAACCGCTCTAAAGCTAGGAATCGCTTAGGTAGAGCGCATCGATCGGTTTCCCGCAAACGTAACGATTGGGTATGTAAGTTGGCCCAGCGCGTCATACGGTCTAACGACTTAGTAGCGATTGAAAACCTAACAGTGCGTAATATGGTGAGAAACCACTGTTTAGCTAAATCTATTAACGATGCAGCTTGGTATAAATTCCGAGAATGGCTAGAGTATTTTGGGACCATTTATGGGGTGAAAGTGATTGCCATTGACCCCAAATATACTTCTCAAAACTGTTCTAATTGTGGGAAAAAGGTGACCAAAACATTGAGCACCAGAACTCACAATTGTCTTCATTGCGGTTATATAGCTGATCGGGATGAGAACGCTGCCATCAATATCCTGTCTGCTGCATTGGAACAATTAAAAACTACCCTGGGGCACAGGGAAAGTAACGCCTCTGGAGAGACTCCCCTCTGCCTAGTAGTGGAAACACCGCTGAGTAAGGGAACTCGCAGAAAGAGGAAATCCTCATAGCAATATGGGAATCCCCCGCTATACTGCGTAGCAGTTAGCGGCGGGAGGATGTCAATTACCACCCAACAGCAGTTGGACGATGTGTTAGAGTTGGAAGACTTGTTAGTTAAAAAGACCATTGAGACCAGACTGGGACCCAGGGTAACTATTGGGGAAGAAAATGCTAGGACTGCCTTGGAAGTCATGAGTCGATTTGCAGTTAATCCCAAGTGGCTGATATATTTACCCTCAACCATGTCTCCCTCGGAAACTTCCAGTAAACCGGGTTTATTGGAATATCCCACAGAAGCTTTTGCTTATTATAGTCGTCTGGGTGTCTCTCAAGTAATTTGCGAAGAAAAGCATATGGGTTCCCGGGGGATAGTTATAGTGTGTCGGCATGAAGAGGCAGCACAACGGCGATTTGGGGTAGTTGACGAAGGGATTGGCATTTGCTATAGTCGTACAGGAAGGCGTTTCTTTAAGAATCCAAAGCTGGAATAGGAAGTACTAACTCAATTACAAAGAGCACTTACAAGAGGGGGATTTTGGCAAGAGTTTGAGACGGACTGGATTTGTTTGGACTGCGAAATAATGCCTTGGTCTGTGAAAGCTGAGGAACTGATTCGAGAACAATATGCAGCAGTGGGGGTAGCTGCACGGGTTGCTCTGTCTTCTGCTGTTTCTTTGCTCCAACAAGGTGCGGTGCGGGGTTTAAATGTGGGGGAAATTTTAACTCGCTATCAGGAGAAGGAGCAATTAGCCCAACGATACGTACAAGCATACCGTCCTTATTGTTGGGAAGTGAATGGTATTAGGGACTTAAAGTTAGCTCCGTTCCACCTGTTAGCCACAGAAGGGGCAGTTTACGGGGATAGGGACCATCTCTGGCATCTGAATATATTAGGGCAAATCTGTCGTACTGACCCCTTGTTAATGACACCAACTGAGTATAAAGTAGTGGATACCAAAAATCCAGATTCGGAAGCAGAAGCAATTAAGTGGTGGAAGGAACTTACTGCTGCGGGGGGAGAAGGAATGGTAGTTAAACCTTTGTCTTTTATAGCTAAAAGCAAACGGGGGTTAATGCAACCAGCATTGAAATGTCGCGGTCAGGAATATTTGCGGATTATCTATGGTTTGGAATATACTTTGTCAGAGAATTTGGAGCGATTGCGTCAGAGAGGGTTATCTAGGAAGCGGAGTCTAGCATTGAAAGAGTTTTGTTTGGGTATGGAAGCTTTGGAGCGATTTGTGGAACGGGAACCTTTGCGTCGGGTTCATGAATGTGTCTTTGCTATTCTCGCATTGGAGAGTGAACCTGTGGATCCTCGTTTGTAGGGTGGGCATTGCCCACCAATAACCACCCGTACCCTCGTCTCCCCGCCCGCGAATGAATTGCGGACTACCTTATAAAACACCGAGCGGGTTGAATATTGAGTTGCGTTCAAACAGATAATTCTGTAATGGCGCAAGGTTTGCGCCCTCTTTAAACTATCCCACTGTAGCGACAAATGACAAAAAAGAAAGCCGATATCAGCACGAAAAGATTAATTAGTTTATCTCCAAATGAGTGGATACAATGGGTCATGCAAAGAACCGAATTTGAAGCGAAAGAGATTATTTCCTCTGAGTTTCAGTGGGTGAGTCGAGAAGGAGACGTTTTAGTTAAAGCATATAGTGACGATTTGGGGGAGTTTTTAATTCTCAATGAGTTACAATTGAGGTATACTAAAAAAGTACCTCGACGCATGAGAGCGTATGCAGCTTTGGCGGAGGAAAAATATGAACTTCCCGTTTATCCAGTTTTGATTAATATACTGGAAGCGTCTTCAGAAACCATTACTAGTTCCTTCCAGAGTAATTTTGCTGGTTTGAGGGCGATCCAAGAGTATCGAGTAATAAACTTGTGGGAAGTAGACGTAGATATAGTCTTCCAGCGCAATTTATCTACATTGCTGCCATTAGTGCCGATCCTGAAAGGAGGAGGGAAAGAAAAAGTCATCAAACGTGCTTTAAGAGAGTTACGAGTCCAAAAACAACCAGGTGAGCTAGAATCAATATTAGGGTTCTTTGCTACCTACGTTTTAGACACTAGTTTAGTTCGAGAAATTCTGAGGTTCGATATGGCAATTTTAGAACAATCCCCTTTGTATCGAGAGATAGTCTCCAAGAGCAAACAAGAAGGCATAGCGATCGGCGAACAGCGTGGTATTCAGCAAGTCGCTACTAATATGCTCCGCATGGGTATATCAAGGGAGCAAGTCTCTGAGGCGACAGGAATCTCTGTTGAGCAAGTGGCTCGATTACTTGAGAAATCCTCAGTATCTGAGGGGCGCGCACCGCGTAGCGGATCTCTTTGAGATCGCTCTGGTTAGAAACGGAGCGGTTAATCTCTATATCAAGGTTTGGACGGTGCGTTGCCATTGCGAAGCAAAGCGTAAGCAACCGCCTTTGGCGTCCGCACCCTACGCAGGAGGTCAACTTGCGTCGGGTTCATGAATGTGTGTTTGCTATTCTTGCATTGAAAAGCGAACCTGTGGATCCTCGTTTGTAGGGTGGGCATTGCCCACCAATAACCGCTCGCCCGCGAATGAATTGATTGCTCTCCTTATTAAACCCCTTCAGGATTTCATATTTAGTTGCGTTCAAACATAGAAGTAGGAGCGCCACCATCTTTGCGCCCTCTTTAAATTATCCCACTATACCGACAAATGACCAAAAAGAAAGCCGATATCAGCACGAAACGATTAATTAGTTTTGATTAATATACTGGAAGCGTCTTCAGAAACGATTGCTAGTTCCTTCCAGAGTAATTTTGCTGGTTTGAGGGTGATCCAAGAGTATCGAGTAATAAACTTGTGGGAAGTAGACGTAGATATAGTCTTCCAGCGCAATTTATCTACATTGCTACCATTAGTGCCGATCCTCAAAGGAGGAGGAGAAGAACAAGTCATCAGACGTGCTTTAGGAGAGTTACGAGTTCAAAAACAACCAAGGGAGTTAGAATCAATATTAGGGTTCTTTGCTACCTACGTTTTAGACACTAGTTTAGTTCGAGAAATTCTGAGGTTCGATATGGCAATTTTAGAACAATCCCCTTTGTATCGAGAGATAGTCTCCAAGAGCGAAAAGCGAGGTATCGCGATCGGCGAACAGCGAGGAGAAAAGCGAGGCATTCAACGAGTCGCTACTAATATGCTCCGCATGGGTATGACAAGGGAGCAAGTCTCTGAGGCGACAGGAATCTCTGTTGAGCAAGTTGCTCGATTACTTGAGAAATCCTCAGTATCTGAGGGGCGCGCACCGCGTAGCGGATCTCTTTGAGATCGCTCTGGTTAGAAACGGAGCCGTTAATCTCTATATCAAGGTTTGGACGGTGCGTTGCCATTGCGAAGCAAAGCGTAAGCAACCGCCTTTGGCGTCCGCACCCTACGCAGGAGGTCAACTTGCGTCGGGTTCATGAATGTGTGTTTGCTATTCTTGCATTGGAGAGTGAACCTGTGGATCCTCGTTTGTAGGGTGGGCATTGCCCACCAAGCAACGCGCCCTTTATAAAACCCCGACCGGGTTTCAATTACTCCCCTCCTGGGGTTGAAACCCCAGGCTATTCCCTACTCTTCTCATGATTTTTTACCCCAACAGTGCCCCTACATTTTGCCGATCGTATCAATTCTCTTGTAGGCATCGCCCACCAATGCTACTATCACCAGTACTCACCAACCAGCCACAGACTTAAGCTATTTGCTCCACAAGCACCCAGAGAGGTTTCAGTTCTTGCGAAGAAGAGAATAGGGATCCGGATACGGTGGAAGAGAAAAATTAGAACACCCTCTCAGTCTCAACGAACAGCCGACGGTCAACAGTTGTCGCTACCCTCAAGGAAGCAGGGGTTAAGGAAGTGCTAGACTTGATCTTGGTGACGTTCTGGATGACCGAACCATGATCTATGGCGATCGTCATACATTTGATTCAAGACTTGTTCCACATCATTCATCGTTCCGTCAGCGTCAACCCATCCACCTTCTAGATCGGGGAAGTCAAGCCGACAGTTTTCACACTTTTTACCATCGTAAAATTTGATTGGGCACCAAAATGATTCAACGTTGCGTAACATTTCGGCACCGAGGGAGTACACACCCGTCATCCAGTCACAGTAAAGACACCAAATCAGATCGTGTCCGACCAATCCTTCAAACTTGTGACGACTAACATTGACCCAATCACTGTGCTTGTATTTGGGAAACCCAAGTAACCAAATTAGCATTGGATAGACGAAAACCTCTGAGAACCGGAGCAGAAAAAATACGGGCACGATAATCGAGGTCACCCACAACGCCAAGTGATTACGCCACCACCCAATGCGCTGGCTATGGAAACGGGCGATACGGGAGCCAGGTGCAACATTGCGGTTCAGGAACTCGTGGTAAAAAATCCATAACTGCATCGCCAAGACCTGGGCAAGAAGGCTTGCCACAATGCCCCCCCATCGCACAGTTAGACCACCTATCAACCAAGGAACCAATATTATAAAGGATAATAACCAGTCCAGCATCGGGGCTTTGGTACATGCATCGACAGCATCTTTTCCCCATGTCCCGAGCGATGGCATTGAGGTCAGCAGCAAGAACAGCAAAACCTCGAAGGTCAAGATGGCTAAAAAAACTGTTGTGTATACAATCATTATCAAATTTATTCTGAATACGAGAACCCAGTTCTGACAGTTTCATTTCTCCCGCTCAATCCCGATGGGCTTTGAGGCTGACATTACGATCATGGGAGGGCATATTTTTCTTACATGTTGGGGTTTTTAAATTCCACACTAATCCTAACCAAAGTAACTGATTAAACATAGCGAAACTCCGAACCAAACTAAGTGAATCCTGACCACACGGCGAATAGAGCGACCAGATGGATAGCGACATCTATGATATGGAGATAGGTGATCGGTAATATACTCATGATTCTTTTTTTATTATAGCAACAGTCATCATCGTTAGGACACGATGTCCCGCCGGTCTGGCGCAGGTTGTGCGCCCCTACTTAGTCATCAAATATTGTCCGTTGCCAATATACGTACCGTCCCAGATAGCAAAATTGCGCGAGAACCACAGCAAATACAGCCGCCAGATCCTACGAAACTTAGCATAGTCACAACCATAATCTAATGTACTGATCTCTGCTTGATATTTGTCAAAGTTATTCAACCAGCTCGCAAATGTTCGAGAATAATTCATTCCATTTATATACCACCGTTTAATGGTTTTTAAATCTTGGTTATGGGCAGGAATAGCATCATAATTCCACAAACGACCATGGGAAAAAATATATTTATGTGTAAAAACGCTAGATATATTATTTGTAGCACAAATTGTCATAATATGCGTAGAAACATAACCATCATCCTTTAAGAAAGATGTTAATTTTGAGAATGACTTAGTTAAATTACCAATATGCTCAAAAACACCCAATGAGAAAATTACGTCAAATTTTTGGTCGAATTCTATATCATTAAAATCCTGCTCGTATAACATAAATCGAGGCGAGCTGAGGTAACTTTCCTGATCCTGAATTCTCCTGCGGATGTACTTGCATTGCTCCCCGCTTAAATTTAAGCCTGTAAACTCGATATTTGGAAATTTGGAGAGAATGTAATTTGCCACACAACCTCAACCACAACCAATTTCTAGAATGCGATCGCCGTCTTTGATACCCACTTTCTCAATCATATCATCGATCATTTGGGTTTGAGCCTGTTCAAGGTTAAGCGCCCCTTTTTCCCAAAGACCAACAGTATATTTAGGATAAATGAGTGGTCCGTCACCTAACATCAGACTAAACATCTTTTGAGGAAGGTTGTACTGAATTTTCATTAACTCATGAGATCCCTCGGCAAGATGCTCCGTTTCCTCTAGTACCCATTCATAAGGGACAAACAACGAAGGTAAAAACTTGATCAATATAGGCATACAGGTATCCATAATATCTTGCAAGACAAAATTAGGTATTTCTACACCATTGATATAGACTTCTACAATTGCCAGTTGTAATGCATTAAACCCCTCAATCAATCCTCGGCTTAATTGAAAGCCAAGTGGGCTTTTATGTGTTAGATCACCGACCAGTGGTATATGTTTATCAAAATCCTGTAGCATAGATATAAAAGCCATCAGTTACACTCTAATTTTTTTCATTCATCTTGTCAAAATTTAGCTTCCTAATGGGACTTAAACAAAATTTAAGCCCAAACATCGTTTAAGTCCCGCTAGTCCGCTATTCTTTTCTCAGTTCTGAACAGTATTTGGGGTAACGCCAACAGCGTAACGCACCAACAGCAGTTGAGGTTAGCCTCCAGCAACTGCTGGTACAATGCTAACTTCATCCCCATCTTTTAATGCTGTTTCCTTCCCTTGAAGAAAGCGAATGTCCTCTTCATTAACATAGAAATTAACAAAGCGACGCAGTTGACCTTTTTCATCGCACAACCGAGATTTTATCCCGGGAAAATCACTTTCTAAGGTTGAAACTAATTGTTCAATGCTAGCAACTTCGGAGCATTGCACAGTTGCTTCTTTGGTGAATTTTTGCAGGGTACTTGGAACTAAAACTTTGACAGCCATTTTGTTCTTGATTATAGGTTTTTGATTGTGGTATGGGCGGAGTGAACAAGGGTGGGCGCAAGCCTTGCGCCCCTACACACACTGCCTTTCCTTTCTCCCCCCTTGATAAGGGGGGTGCCCGATAGGGCGGGGGGATCTATTACACTGAAACTTGTTGCCACTCCAACCGTTCGAGAGTGCGAGACCGTTCTAATGCTCGCTCGAAACTATCCAGTTTCGGTTCAATGGTTAGGGGTTCGCCGATATAACCTTGCACTGCTTCCGTAGTCTTCAGTCCGTTACCAGTAATATAAGCCACTGTGGTCTCCTCCGGGTCTATTTTACCAGCTTCCACTAACTTCTTCAACACAGCAATAGTGGTGCCCCCAGCAGTTTCGGTGAAAATACCCTCTGTTTCTGCTAACAGTTGAATCCCCTCTACAATTTCTTTATCTGTAGCACTTTCCAGTTCTCCTTGGGTTTTGCTGGCAATGTCCAAAGCATAAATACCGTCCGCAGGGTTGCCGATGGCAATGGATTTAGCGATAGTATTGGGCTTTACTGGAGTGACAAAGTCCCTTCCTTCCTTAAAAGCAGTGGCGATGGGAGAACACCCTTCCGCTTGAGCACCGCTGAAACGCACTGGTTTATCTTCTACTAAGCCTACTTTGACAAACTCTTGGAAACCCTTATAAATCTTGGTGTAGAGAGAACCAGACGCTAAGGGGGCAACGATATGGTCTGGCAGTTGCCATCCTAATTGTTCCGCTACTTCAAAGGCAAGGGTTTTAGAACCTTCTGAGTAATAGGGACGGAGGTTGATATTCACAAATCCCCAACCGTAGGTATTGCCTACTTCTGAGCAGAGACGGTTAACTTGGTCATAGTTACCTTTAACAGCCATGACTGTGGGATTATAAATGAGAGTACCCAGGATTTTGCCAGCTTCCAAGTCTGCGGGAATGAAAACATAGCAGTCCATACCAGCACGAGCGGCGATCGCTGCGGTAGAGTTAGCTAAATTCCCCGTACTAGCGCAGGAAACAGTAGCGAAACCCAACTCCCGGGCGCGGGTAAGGGCTACTGACACCACTCTATCCTTGAAGCTGAGGGTGGGCATGTTGACGGCATCGTTTTTAATATAGAGGTTCTTCAGACCCAAGCGACGGGCTAAACGATGGGATTTAAGTAAGGGAGTCATCCCCGTTCCCACGTCAATGGGGTTTTCACTGGTAACAGGGAGAAAATGGCGATAGCGCCAAATGGAGTTTGGTCCTGCTTCAATGGTAGCGCGACTGACTAGGTTGCGGATGGTATCATAGTCATAGGCTACTTCTAGGGGAGCAAAGGTTTCCTCGCAAATATGAATTGCTTTCAGAGGGTACTCGGTGCCCCCTTCTTTGGAAACCAGTTTGGTGAAAGTGGGAGCGATAGATGGTGTTTTGGTTATAGTCGCCTGGGTCATAGTGAGTCTTTCCTCATGGAACCGTCAACATAATTTCCAATACTAACACAGCAAATGAAGAAAATGCTCAAGAAATTAAATCCGGTTTAGAGTAATATTTTGATAATAGTGAGTCAAAATCTGGTAATAATTGTAACCGGACTGAGCGAGGTAGTGGGCACCCCATTGACTGAGTCCCACACCGTGACCGAAACCCCTTCCCTGGACTATAAAACCTTGTCCTGTGGGAGAAATAGTGAACAGGGTGCTGCGCAAACCGAGGTATCTGCGAATTTCACTACCGCTAAATCTTTTCGCCCCCCGATCCCCTCTGACCATCATTGTTACCACTCTCCCTTGAGGAGTCTTCCTTTCTATGGTCATGGAGTGGATCGCTCCTACCCCAGGAAGACGACTATTTAGTTCAGAAGTGGAAAAGGTTTTGCTCCATTGATATACTGGTGCTCTGTGGTCGTAATCCCACACTCCCCGCAAATAGGGTAGACTATGATTCCAAATATTCTCCACATTTTCTGTGTGTCCCCCAGAAGAAGAATGAAAGACAGCCAGGATAACCTTCCCGTTGTAAGTCATTACTTCTCCGGCGGTTTCATTCACTGCTTGTAGGGTGCTAGAATATTCGCTATCTAAACCCTTGTAAACTTGGCTGGCAGTAGTGTTGTCCAAGTCGTACAATGAACTAGAACTGCGAGACTGTTGATAGAGGGCATAGGATCGGGCAGCCACAGCCTGAGCTTTTAAAGCTTCTAGGGGCCAACTAGAGGGAGTTTCAGCCCCCACAACGCTGTAGAGATACTCTTCTAAATCGATATGGTTAATAACTGTAATCCCATTTCCATCTAACAGGAGTTGTACCCTTCCTCGATACCAGCGCTCCTCAATCCAAACATATCCGTCTGAACTGGGTTCCAGCCAAATTTGGGGATAATGCCACTGGGAGATAGATATGTTATTATAACTCTTACGGACGTTAAAAGCAGTCAGTTCGGAGATTTCTCCCAGTTGTCTACCAGCCCTATCTTTCACTACCCCTGGAGTGGAAGTTCCAATTGCCAACTGTTGGATATTCTTTTTGATGGCTACTCGCACTTCTAGAGCCTCCCCAGGTGCTATCAAGGCGATCCAGAATATTAAAGATAGCCACCAGGGAATTAAACTGGTTCTAGATGTCATTATGGTGTACTTCCTCACAATTTGTGCTTATATTAGTTTATAATAAAGTCGTGAGTTAATCTAATAAGGTTCCCACACCACCAATATTTTCCTGTTGGCAACGCACCGTCCAAACCTTAGGGGCGGGGTCTTCTCGCCCATCCACCGTTACAGCTGCTATAATGTGTATTTAGTTCTCTTTAAAATATTTATGTTAAGGTTTAAATCTGAATTAGACCTGTACCTGCGATCGCGCTTTACTCTCATTGTGGTAGTAACCCCAGAAGAAGAGAGAGTACTGCAAGTAATAACAAGTGTATGCCAACAAAGTAATCGTACTTGTCTTACCTGGGATGTAGCTGATGGTTTTCAATCTCTCACGGAAAGGCGAGGTTCTGTACCCACAGCGCGGGATCCCCTGACTGCTTTAGAACAGATTGATAAATCTGATAATGATACTTTATTTGTCCTGAAGGATTTTCACGACTGTTGGACCAATCCTCAATGCAAACGGAAACTCCGCAGTGTGGCTCAACGACTCAAGTATAGCAAAAAGTCCATAGTGGTGACAACCCCTTTGAGTAAAATTCCCGAAGAGTTAAAAGATGAAGTAGTGGTAATAGAGTTTCCTCTCCCTCAAGGGGCTGAGTTAGAAGCAGTACTGAACAAGTTAGGAAAAACACCGGGGGTGAAGTTTAACCTCACCACCTTGGGACGAGAAAAACTGGTACAATCTGCTTTAGGTTTGACTGCATCCCAAGGACAACGGGTATTTGCTAAGGCGATCGTGAGTAACGGAGTTTTAGATGATCGAGATATAGACTTGGTCATGGAGGAGAAAAAGCAAATTATTCGAGAGAGTCGAGCGTTGGAGTTTTACACTCAACAAGAAACCCCCGATCATGTAGGAGGTTTGGGAGTATTAAAAGAGTGGTTGCGGTTGCGAGAAAGAGCATTTAGTCAAGAAGCTTCCGCTTATGGACTTCCCGCACCAAAAGGGATGGCTCTTATTGGTATTCCTGGTACAGGGAAGAGTTTAACTGCTAAAATGATAGGTGGTTTGTGGCGTTTACCCTTGTTGCGTTTGGATCTGGGAGCATTATTTGGTAGTTTAGTAGGAGAGTCTGAGGAGCGAGCGAGACAAGCGTTGGGGTTAGCAGAAACTGTAGCACCTTGTGTCTTGTGGATTGATGAAATGGAAAAAGGTTTTGCTTCTGGGGGTTTGGACGGTGGTACAAGTCAGCGAGTTTTTGCTACCATTCTGACTTGGATGCAAGAAAAGACTGTTCCCTGTTTTGTGGTAGCCACAGCCAATAATATTGACAGTTTACCTCCAGAACTGCTGCGCAAAGGACGGTTTGATGAGATTTTCTTTCTGGATTTGCCTACTATAGCAGAGCGAGAGGAGATTTTTACTGTTCATTTACACAAGCGGAATCGATTGTCTGAAGACTATAACATTAAGAGGTTAGCTTCTGAGTCTGAGGGTTATGTGGGAGCAGAAATTGAACAGGCTATTATTGAGGCTATGTATGAGGGTTTCAATCAGAATCGGGAGTTTACTACAGAGGATATTTCCCATGGACTGAAACGTCAAGTACCCCTATCCGTATCTCAAAAGGAGAAGATTGAAGCTTTACGGAATTGGTTACGGGAAGGAAGGGCACAGTCTGCTTCTTTTGCACAAGTTCAGGAAGCAGAGGAACGGTTTGTACCTATCCAATTGGATCTCTCCAAATCGTAGGGTGGGCATTGCCCACCGCACCGCCCGAACCGCTAGTAGGGGCTGGGTTTTCCCGCCCGCATCGCCCACCAAATCCTTACGTAGCATCGCCCACCAAATCCGTCACCCGTCACCCCGAACCCAATCAAAGCCTAAAGAACATGACCAAAGAACTGCACAAAGAGAACTTTAATAGGAATCAGATAGCTCAGTTAGTTAAAATGACGGAGGAGGAATGGAGGGAAACTCTCCGGTCTTTGTGTGACAACGGTGAGTTTGATAAAATGTGGCAGTTAGCTCAAAAAGTACCTCCTGTCTGGAGTAGGGAGCTATTACAAGAGTTGGGTAAAGTAAAATGGTCTCCCTCCTGGGAAGGGGAAAGAGAAGTTTTTCAGAAGTTGTTGTCTTTAGCAGAGAATTGTGTTGAGGAAGTACCGCTGGGGGGACTGGTAAGCTGTAAGAAGGTATTGAGAGGACATTCCAATTGGGTCAGCTGTTTAGCTATCAGCCCGGATGGTAAGATTCTTGCTAGTGGTGGGAGTGGGGACGATACCGTGCGATTGTGGGGATTACCAGATGGTAAGCACTTGTGTACTCTTGAAGGACATTCCAAATCGGTCTGGAGTTTAGCAATCAGCCCGGATGGTAAGATTCTAGCTAGTGGGAGTAGGGACAAAACCGTGCGATTGTGGGGATTACCAGATGGTAAGCACTTGCGCACTCTGAAAGGACATTCCAGAAATGTCCGTAGTTTAGCCTTCAGCCCGGATGGTAAGATTCTTGCTAGTGGGAGTGAGGACAAAATCGTGCGGTTGTGGCGATTACCAGATGGTAAGCACTTGCGCACTAAAGGACATTCCCATTGGGTCTATAGTTTAGCTATCAGCCCCGATGGTAAGATTCTCGCTAGTGGGTGTGGGGACAAAACCGTGCTGTTGTGGCGATTACCAGATGGCAAGCACTTGCGCACTCTTAAAGGACATTTCGATTTGGTCTATAGTTTAGCTATCAGCCAGGATGGTAAGATTCTAGCTAGTGGGAGTAAGGACAAAACCGTGCTGTCGGGATTACCAGATGGTAAGCACTTGTGTACTCTTGAAGGACATTCCTCTACGGTCGAATGTTTAGCTATCAGCCCGGATGGGAAGATTCTAGCTAGTGGGAGTGAAGACGAAACCGTGCGGTTGTGGGGATTACCAGATGGTAAGCACTTGTGTACTCTTAAAGGACATTCCGGTTACGTCTATAGTTTAGCCATCAGCCCCGATGGTAAGATTCTCGCTAGTGCGAGTAAGGACAAAACCGTGCGGTTGTAGACATCAGAGTTACCTCGTGTCACTGCTTTACCCCTAGAGCAACTGACTCCAGAAGATATAAAGTGGGTGGAGGGAGCATTGGAAAATAAAAATATTACAGAAGATGAGCGTCATTGGTTAGAATTTACCTTAGAATTAATACGGTGGGAGCAACGATTCGATTCACTTGCTCAACAGAGAGTCCCGTCGCCTCAGAGACTTGCTCCCTTGATATACCTATGCGGAGCATATTAGTAGCGACTTGCTGAATACCTCGCTGTTCGCCTCGCTTTTCGCTATTTTCGACTATCTGCCGATACAAAGGGGATTGTTCTAAAATTGCCATATCACACCTCAGAATTTCTTGAACTAAACTAGTGTCTAAAAAGTAGGTTGCGAAGAACCCTAATATTGATTCTAACTCTTGGGGTTGTTGTTGAAGTCGTAATTCTCCTAAAGCACGTCTGATGACTTTTTCTTCCCCTCTTCCTTTCATAATGGGTACTAATGGCAGCAATGTGGATAAGTTGCGCTGGAAGACTATATCTACGTCTACTTCCCACAGGTTTATTACTCGATACTCTTGGATCGCTTTTAAACCAGCAAAATTACTCTGGAAAGAATTAGCAATGGTTTCTGAAGACGCTTCCAGTATATTAATCAACACTGGATAAACGGGAAGTTCATATTTTTCCTCTGCTAACCCTGCATATGCTCTCATGCGTCGAGCAGCAGATTGAGCATTGGTATAACTATTAACTACTAACTGGTAACTGGTAACTGGTAACTGGTAACTGGTAATTGCTTTTCGTGCTGAGATCGGCTTTCTTTTTTGTCATTGGATGTTTGAGGAAAGATATGAGATAATTTTAACCGTAGATAGATACAAATGTTCCTGGCAATAAATAACTAAGTTCTTCTAAAATATTTAGAAATTATCTTATAGCAGTGCGTAAAAAGGCAATCTTTTCCCACACCCCCGCGCAGCGCTATACAATTAGTACAAACAGCATATTGCCAAAGAACATGACCAAAGAACTGCACAAAGAGAACTTTAATCGGAATCAGATAGAGCGATTGGTAAAAATGACGGAGGAGGAATGGAGGGAAACTCTCCTATCTTTGTGTGATAACTGTGAGTTTGATAAAATGTGGCAGTTAGCTCAAAAAGCACCTCCTGTCTGGAGTAGGGAGCTATTACAAGAGTTGGGTCAAGTAAAATGGTCTCCCTCCTGGGAAGGGGAAAGAGAGGTTTTTCAGAAGTTGCTGTGGTTAGCAGAGAATTGTGTTGAAGAAGTGCCTAAGTTGGGCGGTTTAGTAAGCTGTCAGAAGGTATTGAAAGGGCATTCCAATAGTGTCTCTAGTTTAGCAATCAGCCCCGATGTTAAGATTTTTGCTACTAGTGGTAGGAATTTGGACTCCACCGTGCGATTGTGGGGATTACCAGATGGTCAGCATTTGCGCACTCTGAGAGGATATTCCGTTTCCGCCTATAGTTTAGCAATCAGCCCGGATGGTAAGATTTTAGCTAGTGGGAATTATAACGATACCGTGCGGTTGTGGCGATTACCAGATGGTCAGCGCTTGCGCACTCTTAAAGGACATTCCGATACGGTCACTATTTTAGCAATCAGCCCGGATAGTAAGATTCTTGCTAGTGGGGGAGGTGTTGACAAAACCGTGCGGTTGTGGCGATTACCAGATGGTAAGCACTTGCGCACTCTTAAAGGACATTCCTATGGGGTCAATTTTTTAGCCTTCAGCCCGGATGGTAAGATTCTTGCTAGTGGGGGGGAAAATATCGTGCGATTGTGGCAATTACCAGATGGTAAGCACTTGTGCACTCTTACAGAACATTCCCATTTGGTCTATAGTTTAGCTATCAGCCCCGATGGTAAGATTCTTGCTAGTGGGAGTAGGGACAAAACCGTGCGGTTGTGGCGATTACCAGATGGTAAGCACTTGCGCACTCTTAAAGGACATTCCTATGGGGTCAGTAGTTTAGCCTTCAGCCCGGATGGTAAAATTCTAGCTAGTGGGGGTGGGGACAGAACCGTGCGGTTATGGGGATTACCAGATGGAAAGCACTTGTGTACTCTTAAAGGACATTCCGATTCTGTCTGGAGTTTAGCAATCAGCCCCGATGGGAAGATTCTTGTCAGCGGGAGTCGTCAGAACGGAACCCTGCGATTATGGACATCAGAGTTACCTCGTGTCACTGCTTTACCCCTAGAGCAACTGACTCCAGAAGATATAAAGTGGGTGCAGGGAGCATTAGAAAACAAAAACATTACGGAAGATGAGCGTCATTGGTTAGAATTCATCTTAGAATTAATACGGTGGGAGCAACGATTCGATATTGAAATTGAGATTGATGATCCAGAATCCAGAGAAAATCCGGTCGAGTTTGATATTGAAATAGAAGGATAATCGGATCCCCCCCAGCCCACCAAAATATCGGGGGGTGCCCTTAGGGCGGGGGGATTTTACGTGAATAAGACGATGGGATGATAGGATAAGGGCGGCGTTTCACGATCGCCAGCAAATCTCCTCCCCCATTCTCGCTGGATCGCCCTATAAATCTTGTAGTCCTGAAAGGACTTTTCTTGTTAGCACGCAATTTATTCCCGTGCGGGTCTTAAATAAACCCTGTTAGGGTTCCCATTGTTGGGTTTCGTGCCTCAACCCAACCTACATAGAATTAGCTAAATAAAGATAAAAGTCATGTCCAACTGGTTCAAACAACTACTACAAAAACTCTCCGGTGAGAATGACAAGGTGCTCACCCTAGAAAGAGACTTGCAAAACCTACGCTTAGAAAACCAAGAACTAAATCATCTCAAACAAGAACTAGAACGTCAGCGCAGTGGTGAAACCAATCGTACCACAGAAGCTGTCCAAACCGAAATAGAACAGCTTTTCACCGATATTTCCTCCCCTATTACCCAACTTCTGACTCAAACTTACTTATTAGAAGAAGAAGACAAACCAGTGCAAACCAAAGATGTCCTTGCTGTTGTTAAACGTCTGCTCCACACTTTAGAAGATAAGGGCTTAATGATAACAGGAAAAGTGGGAGAAACGGTTCCTTTTGAACCAAACTACCACCAACCTCTGAGTGCTAATGCTTCCCTCACACCAGGTTCATCAGTTATTGTTAGACTTGTGGGCATCTCCTATCAGGGTAAAGTAATTAAGAAAGCAGGAGTTGAAGCAGCACAGCGCTATCAAAAATTTACATATAAAAGTTACCCTACTTCACTTAGTTTATGTCTTGAATACATTTTGTTGGGGGCGATCCGGCGGGTACGCCGGATCTGCGCTATCGCGCAGACCGCCAAACTTAGGTTGGTGGGCGATGCTACAAGTATAATAGGTTTAATGATTAACCGCAGATGGCTCCAGATTTTTGTGGTAGGATTAACTGATAACTAATAACTGGTAACTGGTAACTGGTAACTGGTAACTGAAAGAAGGAGTTAAAATATGCCCGGACGTTTAGGGGTTGACTTTGGTACTTCCAATACAGTAATTGCTCTCTGGGATGAAGTGAGACAGGAAGGTTTACCTTGCCATATTCCTGACTACGGCTATCTCTATGGACAGAGTCATGAGAGAATCTCTGTTATCCCTTCCCTAATTAACTATCCAGCAGAGGGAAAACAGTGGTTAGGAAATCAAGTAATACAGCAAAACCTCCAAAAAAGTAATAACACTTTTCGCTGCATGAAACGTTATATTAGCAACCGCTCCCCCGTCAAACGACCACTTCATGGACAGCAAATTTCCCACTTTGACGCTGGGAAAGACTTCCTCACCGGGGTATTACTCCTGGCAGCCGAAGCCAACAACATTAATAATGAAGAAGTAGCCTTTACCGTTCCAGTAGAAGCCTTTGAACACTATGAAAATTGGCTCGCCGAAGTGACTAAAGACGCCGAAATGCCTCGTTTCCGCTTGCTTGACGAACCCTCAGCCGCAGCTTTAGGCTATGGGGCACAAATCCAACCAGGAGACGTTTATCTCATCTTCGACTTCGGCGGTGGTACCCTAGACGTAGCAGTAGTTTTAATAGAGAAAGAGAACCTTTCAGCTAATCGCTGCTGTCGGGTTTTGGGAAAAGCAGGAGCCGATATAGGAGGTGCTAAGATAGATCAATGGTTGTTTCAGGAAGTATTGCGCCAAACAGGAAGAAATGACACCGACGAAGAAGTGGCACAACTGAGTGGAGCATTATTGGTAGAATGTGAACAAGCGAAAATAAGTCTTTCCGAAAAAAAACGTGCTTATATTACCCTGATAAACCCCCAAACCGGTGCAGTCCTATCAGCAGAATTTACTCGCAGTGAGTTTGAAGACATTCTCGACGCTCAGGAAGCTTTGAGCAAAATTCACCGCACCATTCGCCGTGCCTTAAATACTGCCAGAGAGCGAGGCTACACTGAAGATAATATCAAATCTGTGCTCATGGTGGGAGGTAGTAGTAAAATTCCTGTGGTACAAAAAACCCTAAGACGTATCTTTGGTAAAGAGCGAGTCATGCTAGATCGCCCCCTAGACGCAGTAGCCCGGGGTGCAGCAGCTTTTGTAGCTGGAGTAGATTTCTACGACCACATTCAACATGATTATGCCATTCGCTACTTCAATCGTCAAGCAGGAAAGCGAGACTATCCCACTTTAGTCAAGGGAGGTACTCCCTATCCTACCTCAGAACCATTAGCCAGTTTAACCATCAAAGCTGCTCACGACAAACAAACTCACCTGGGACTTTCTATCTTTGAAATGAGCACTAGACATGAAAATAGTCCTAATACTGGGGTAGAATTAGTATTTGACCCCTCTGGTGCAGCTCGTCTTAATGACCTCACTCCCTCAGAAGAGGAAGAGCGTAATTATTTTTGGCTCAATGAAAAAAATCCCACCTTCTTGACTGCTAAACCAGAACCCAAGAAAGGGGAAAAGTGTTTTCAAGTCCAATTTTCTCTGAACGGTAACAAGCAACTTTTAATTACAGCCCGGGATTTGAGAACCGGAAAAGTGACCCATCGAGACTATCCAGTGGTAAAATTAACTTAGGGAGTAGAGGAGAGAAATGTCTCATTTTACAACGATTAAAACCAAGATAGTAGAAAAAGAATATTTGCAGCAGGCATTGACAGATTTAGGTTATACTTATGAAGAGGGTAACGTCCAGGTGCGGGGTTATCAAGGTAATCGTACCGAAGTAGAAGTCAAAATAACTACCAATAGTCCTGGGTACGATATTGGTTTGCGCAAAACAGGAGACTCCTATGAAGTAATCGCTGATTGGTGGGGAATAAAAAACATGACCTCCCAAAAATTTATCCAACCTTTAAACCAGCGCTATGCTTATCATGCAGCCAAAGCAAAACTAGAAGCACAAGGCTTTTCTTTAGTAAGCGAACAACAAGAAGAAGGAGAGAAAATTCATTTAGTATTGCGCCGAATGGTTTAAAATCTCTCTCCACCTCTCTGTGCCTCTGCGCCTCTGCGTGAAACCCAAAAATAAATTTAAAATGGAACTACAAGAAATCGATGTATTTGTGGAAAAAGACGGTAAAGTCCGCCTTGAAGTGCGGGGAGTCAAAGGAACATCTTGCTTAGATTTAACTCAAGACTTAGAAGCTATCTTAGGAGGGGAAATTGCAGCAAGGGAAATGACTCCAGAAGCTGAGGAAACAGCAGCAGTAATCCCCGTACAGTTAACCAGTTACCAGGGTTAAAACCGATAATTGCGCTCCCCTACCCAAAGACTAACGGGGACTGCATTTCCTTTACTATCCACCTTCACTTCTACCACAAATTGCCGTTCTTCCTTTTGTATCTCCCTGATCTGGGCATTAATCTCCTTACGCTTATTTTCTGGCATATAATAGGTTTCCAGCCCATAGTCAATCCAGTCAGCACCCCCGGCTGAAGCACGGTTGCTCTCATGCCTCCAGCTTCAGGTAGCTGACCAGCCGTAGGATGCGTTACGCCATAGCTGTCAGCTTTAAACACTTCTCCAGACGTGTGCTAACGCATCCTACTTAACTGACTACGTTTTCCTTCGTCACGACACCTTCAGGTGCTTTCCAGCCTGTCGCTCTGTCGCTAATCATTAAACAGCCTTAGTAGGGGTAAAGCAGTGTGGTTGGCCCAACAAGCTTAGAAAACATTGGCAAGGAACACATTACACATCTGTAGACGAGACGCAACCATGTCTAACTACGTTTTGGTAATTGATACCCATAAAAAGCCGTTAAATCCCTGCACACCAGGGATGGCCCGCTCTCTCCTGAAAGCGGGTAAAGCAGCGGTCTTCAGACGGTATCCCTTTACCATCATCCTCAAGAAAGCGGTTTGGGATACTCCAGAACCCTGCCAACTCAAGTTGGACCCTGGCTCCAAAACGACTGGGATTACCATCTTGCAAGGGAATCAAGTCATCTGGGGGGCAGAATTGACCCATCGGGGGCAACAAATCAAAATGGAAGCTCACAGAGACACAGAGGCGCAGAGGGATCAGTCATATCTCTTTGCAGCTATAACGCTTGTTTATACGTTCTCCGTGCCTCCGCGCCTCTGCGCGAAACGATTCGGGAAAGCCTGACCTACTAGCCAAAATCAAGCGACAAGCCAAAGCCCCTCTGAAGGATGTGGCAGCAGTTAATACCACCCGTTGGAGGTTATTAAACGCCCTTAAGCAAACGGGCCTAACTGTTACCACAGGCACGGGAGGACAGACCAAATTTAACCGTTCCCAACAGGGGGTGGCTAAAGCTCACTGGCTGGATGCAGCTTGTGTTGGGAAGATATTAACTCTGGAGTTTTGCACTTCCAAACCATTACTGATTAAAGCAACGGGGCACAGGTGCAGGCAAATGTGTGGCACCGATAAGTATGGCTTCCCAAAACGACATCGTTCACGGATGCAAGTTCACAAAGGCTTCAGAACAGGAGACATGGTTAAAGCGGTTGTTACGGCTGGCAAGAAAATAGGCACCTATGTGGGACGGGTTCTATGTCGTGCATCCGGCAGTTTTGATATTGCCACTCAAAGTGGCAGAGTGACGGGTATTAGCCACAAGTATTGCCAGCCAATTCACAAAAAGGATGGATACGCCTATGCATGACAGATTGACGGCGCCCGGCATTGATTAATGGCGGGCGCCGTTCGTTTTTCCTCCCCGCTCGCGCATAGGCGTTGCTCTCCAAACGTATCGGATATTTTCGTGAGAATTGTACTCTCCCTGCAAATTACCGGCAATCCTGACTGGTGAATTGTGGATTCATAGAAACCAGCAGCAATACTACCTTTAATTCTCTCGACCAAACCTGCCAATTAGCTGCCACAAAGGTAATTACTGCCAAACCCACTAAAATCATGATAAATAGGAATCTCTTAACAAGAAAATGTTTGATTGTATTATTATCGGTTCCGGACCCGCTGGGGGTAGCGCTGCTTATCACTTAGCCAAACGAGGACGTTCCGTGTTAATCTTAGAAAAAGCCTCCTTACCCCGTTATAAACCCTGTGGGGGTGGAGTATCTCCCCTGGTTCAATCCTGGTTTGACTTTGACTTTACTCCCGCTATTTCTTGCAAAACCACCACTAATTGCTATACTTGGAATAAGTCAGACCAGGTAGAAGTAACAATTGAGAATCAAGAGCCAATTTGGATGGTACGACGGGATATATTTGACTACTTTTTAGTTAAGCAAGCCCTAAAACAAGGAGCAGAACTGCGAGAGAATACCAAAGCGACGGCGATTGCCTTTCAGGGAGATAGTTGGGAAGTAATCACCACCTCAGAACCAGTCACAGGGCGCTACTTAATTGCAGCCGATGGAGCTAAAGGTATCATGGCTAAATTATTGGGCTTCAAAAAGCGCAAAACTCGTCTCGCAGGTGCTCTGGAAGTAGAAGTCCCCATACCCAAACAAGAAGATCGTCGAGTTTATTTTGAATTTGGCATGGTAAAAGGAGGCTATATCTGGAACTTTCCCAAAGCAGACGGCTATTCCATCGGTGTGGGTACCTTTCGGGGTGCCCAAAGACAAGACTTTAAAGGCATTTTGACAGAGTATAGCAAGATGTTTGACGTGGATATTAACACGGGTAAACACTGTGGTCATCCTGTCTCTCTTTGGGACGGCAATCAAAGGCTCCATACCGAACATGCCCTGTTAGCAGGGGAAGCTGCTTCCGTGGTGGATCCCTTTACCGCTGAGGGCATTCGTCCTTCTATTTTTAGCGGTATGAAAGCAGCAGAAGCAATAGATATGGCGATAGCAGGGGATATTAATGCCCTGACAGGATATACTGAAACCATGAGCCAAGAATGGGGTAGTGAAATGATATGGGCAAAGCGTCTTGCCCAGTTATTTTACCGCTTTCCCCGAGTGGGTTATGAAATGGGAGTGAAACGTCCTTCTGCTACTACAACCATGGCCAAAATTTTAGCTGGTAAATTGCGTTACTCTGATGTTGCTCATAGGGGTATTCAACGTTTCACACAAAGACACTGAGACGCCGCAAGGTAGGGTGGGCAAGGTAGTAAAAAATTCATAATTCAGCCCACCAGCCCATAATCTGGTATAGTTTACCATGACAGCTTATTCAGCTTTCTGGTTTAGTGGGCAATCAGAAATTTACTCTCATTATAGGGGACCAAACGTTTTCCAAATTGCCCACCCTACGAACTACTTTTCTCTCCTCTCTGGGTCTCTGGGGTTTATTTCACGAATAAATTCTAAAGGCAAACCATCCCTATCGGCAATAAATGCCACCTCATAAACCCTATCCCCTATCATTTGTTGTCGCGGTTCTAATAATACTTGCAACGGTGACGATTCTTTAGCAAAACTAACTTTCAACTCATGTAACCAACTGGGTAAATCTTCAGTAACATCGGTCAAATCAAAAGAAAGATGATAATAACCCACATAATGCTGGTCTCCAAAAGCATCCGGGGCTGGTTTTGGTGACCGTATTTCCATCAACTCAATCCTACCCCCCAAACCCTCCAACCAGCAAGCGAGGGTATAACCAGTACTAAAGCGCTCTTTTACAGTAAATCCCAACCTTTCATAGAAGGCGATCGCCCGATGAATATTAGCGGTGCGAATAGCAGCGTGGTGCATAATCATTCAAATAAACGATAATAAGTACAGTGTTGCGGCGTCCCCTTTTCTCTTTCCAAATGGAAGTTAATTACTTCCCAGCAAGGATCCTCTGGGGGTTCGGCACTAAATTCTACCGGTACGCCGTACAACTGGAGATTTTTGCTATTTGGATCTTCTTTCCAAGAAGAGTTTCCTTCCAAACAAGTACTGACCAACTTCCGATAGCGATAGGCAATAATTATCTTAGTGGCTCGATAGCCTTCAGTATAGAGCTGATCTAAGGCTTCGTGAATTTCAAAGCGAATTCCATCAGGGTGGGTATACTGTCGATACCATTTATCCTGCCAGAGACGCCAGTGTCTTTGAGACTGGAGATGAATTAGTTCTCCCATTTGGGGATCCGCTTCAAAAGCACCGTGACGAGGACACAAATAGCTATCTGTCAGGGTCAAAGCAGCAATTCTTTGGTGACAGTGAGGACAGTGAATCTCCGGACCAAATATAGGGTATTGTAGAGCTAGATTCATCTTTAACTTACCGTGAGCCAGCAATTCTATTATAGATATGGTAACTTCACCAACTAAATATTGGCAGCCTCCCGATTGCTCTCAAGCTGCTTTTATAGCTCCTAATGCAGTGGTTATGGGTCATGTCACCCTCAGCCCAGGGGTGAGTGTGTGGTACGGTGCTGTGGTGCGGGGAGATATAGAACGGATTGAAATTGGTGCTAGCACTAATATCCAAGATGGATCAATTTTGCACGGGGATCCCGGTGTGCCTACTATTTTAGAAGATTTCGTTACCGTCGGCCATCGCGCTGTGATTCATTCTGCTTATGTTGAAAGGGGTTGTTTAATCGGCATTGGGGCAGTAGTCTTGAATGGAGTGCGGGTAGGTGCTGGTAGTATTATCGGTGCTGGGAGTGTTGTTACCAAAGACGTGGCCCCAAAATCCCTAGTGGTGGGGGTACCCGGTAAATCACTGCGAGAAATTAGCGACTCGGAAGTAGTAGAATTAATCGAACACGCTGAACGTTATCAAAAGTTAGCTCTCGTCCATGCTGGAAAAAGCACCGATTTAGGCTTTTCCTAACTCATGATACACTAAGACACTGTTGACAAATTGCTTGCAAAACCTGTAATAATTCAAGAGCATGTTCACGACGTATAAGATTTAATTCCGGTAAAAGTTGATAGATAGGAGGATTACCTTGTTGCAGATAAACAAATTGATAATTTTTACCATTGGTTGCTAGTCCCCAAACTGAGTCTTGATGTTCTAAACTAGAATAAGCATAGGTAAGTAACTGGGGCAAACCTTCTAAAGCATCAACTCGACTTCTTTTAGATTCAATTAACAGTACCCACAAAGGAGTGTTTTTCCTATTGGCTTCTATTCTGTTAACCGCTAGAATATCCATTCTACCCCTGATAATGGTGTCTTTATCTTCAATGTTAATGGGGACAATGCCTTCTTCTAAAGAAATTCTTATATGGGGATGATAAAAACCAGCTAACCACATTAAAGGAGATAAGATAAGAAATTTTACTTCTCCTTCTAACAAATTACCTTCTTCGTAATATACTTCAAAATTATGACGTATTTGCTCTAAGTCTTGTTCCTCTCTTGAATTTAAAGATTCCAGAGCAAGTAAAGAATTAAAAGAGTTATTAAATTGCCTTTTTAATTGGAGAAGACCATGAACATCTTTTAAAACGAGATTACTAGTATCTAATTTAGTCGTCATTGATTTCCTAACTCCTTCCTTTTCTTATAGTATACCTCGGGTGATAGGGGGAAACAATGCTAGGGTGCTAGGGTGCTAGGGTGCTAGGGTGCTAGGGTGCTAGGGTGATAGGGGGAATATTTGTCGGTAGCGCGCGTGGCGCACTCGCTCTGGACCAATCTCCTCATCTCCTCATCTCCTCATCTCCTCATCTCCCAATCTCCCAATCTCCCAATCTCCCTCAGGGTGTGTTAAGATTGGTTAAGTACTTTAATAAATCCAAAGAGGAGAAACAGAGATGGACTTGCGGCTCCTAATAGTTATTCTACCCCTGGCGATCGCTTTGGGTTGGGTCTTTTATAATATCGGCTCCGCTGCATTACAGCAAGGGCAAGATTTTCTCAACAAGGAATAACTCAGAATAGAAACCACTAACACTAGCTCTCTTATGGCGATCCGGGGGTAAACCCCCGGATCTGCTACCGCAGATCGCCCCACCGCGCAGTACCGTGCAGGGAGCGATCGCTTTTTAGTCACAGTGGCAAAATTACCCTAGACATTGTATCGCTAGTTATATACAATAGGTGTAATCAACATTAATTTTTTCATGAACAAAAAAGCGATATTAGGTTCAATATTTTTAATCGCTGGTTTGACTCAGCCAGTGCTAGCACAAGAAATCAACAGCGAAGAAGACTTTTGGACATGGTGCGGCCCCCAAGCTTACTACTACAATGCTCAACACCCTGATTGCGATGAACTGCGACAAATTTGGGCACCGGAAACAAGAGAAAACCCAGTAGTGCGTCCAAGAGAAGAACATCGCTTTGTAGAAGAAACTCCAACACGAAGAAATTATGGAACCGTCATTTACCCCGCTCGCTTTGTGGCGGGGCTTGGAAGAATCAGCTTCTAACTAAGAGTTGAAGCTGAATTTGTGCCCATCACTGGAATTGGAGAGGTTCCATCATCGGATTTGCAAGGAACCTACACCTTTTTTGGCCTTATTGTCGCTCCTGTATTGAGATTTCCTCTTTCACAGTCATTGAGAACTGCATTGTTCATCTCACCGGGAGTGGGTTTTGGATCGGTGAAAGTAGATTTGGACAACAGTGATTTATTCGCTGAGGATACCAGCTTTGTTTTTCAAGTCAAAGCTGGATTTGAGGTAGAAATGTTAAAGAATTGGTTCATACTCTTACAAGGTCGATACCTGAATACTTCGGCTGGGGATACATTTATAGGTAACGAAAATATTGAGGTTTGGTCTCCAGAGCTGGGAATAAGATTTTGGTTTTAGCTTATCATAGCTCATATCTTCCTCCCTCTGCGCCCTCTGCGTCTCTGCGGTTAAATAAAAAAATACACTCTACCATGAAAACAACATCCTTTGGTTCCTGGAAATCCCCCATTACTTCAGACTCTATTGTTGCTAGTACCATTGGACTACCGGCAGTTACCCTAGATGGAGAAGATATTTATTGGTTAGAAACACGACCTAATGAAGGGGGAAGAAATGTGCTAGTAAAACACACTCCAGATGGTAAAGTAACAGATGTTACACCCCCAGATTTTAATGTGCGGACGAAGGTCCACGAATATGGAGGCGGTGCTTTTCTGGTAGTGGAGGGTACAGTTTATTTCTCTAATTTCGCCGACGGACGTATCTATCGTCAAACCCCCAATACCCCACCCCAACCCCTGACAAAAGAAAATAAGCTGCGCTACGCTGATTTTATCCTGGACTGGAAGAGAAATCGCCTAATTTGCGTCTGCGAAGACCATAGGGAGCAACAGTCGGAACCGGAAAATACTTTAATAGGGGTAGATCTGTCCAACGGTACAGTGCAAGTTTTGGTTTCTGGGAGTGATTTTTACTCTTCTCCTCGTCTCAGTCCCGATGGAAATAGGTTAGCATGGTTGAGTTGGAACCATCCTCATATGCCTTGGGATAGTAGTGAACTGTGGTTGAGTCATATTAATGAAGATGGCACTCTTTCAGAGGAAGAACTGGTAGCTGGAGGTCCAACCGAGTCTGTTGGGGAACCCAAATGGTCCCCAGATGGAATATTATATTTCTCCAGCGATCGCCTTGGTTGGTGGCACCTCTATCGCCGCACCAACTCAGGTAAAGTAGAATCTTTATCTACCATAGAGGGGGAGTTTGCCTATCCTCATTGGGTATTTGGCATTTCTACTTATGGTTTTGCCTCTTCTGACCAGATCCTTTGTACTTATACTCAGAATGGTAGCTGGCATTTGGCTAGTTTGAATCTTAATAGTAAAGAATTACAACCTTTAGACTGTCCTTATACCAATATTTGGTGCCTTCAGGTTCGAGAAGGGGAGATTGTATTTATTGGGGGTTCACCCACAGAAACCACAGGGGTAGTGAGTTGGAACCTGTCGTCAAAAGAAAGGAAGATACTGAAGAGAGCTAGTACCTTGAAGATTGAGGAGGGATATCTTTCCGTTCCAGAGGCGATCGCCTTTCCTACAGAGGAAGGTAAAACTGCCTATGGTTGGTATTATCCCCCGAAAAACAAAGATTACCTTGCACCTACCGACTCCTTACCCCCAATGGTGGTGAAAAGCCATGGTGGACCCACTGCGGCGGCTTCTAGCAGCTTTAATTTAAAGATTCAATATTGGACCAGTCGGGGCTTTGCTTTCTTAGATGTAAATTATGGCGGTAGTACTGGCTATGGTAGAGAGTACCGGGAAAGGTTGGCGGGCAAATGGGGTATTGTGGACGTAGATGATTGTGTCAATGGAGCCAAATACTTGGTAGAACAGGGAAAAGTGGATGGGAAAAAATTGGCTATTACCGGGAGTAGTGCTGGGGGTTATACCACTCTGGCAGCCCTAACTTTCCGGGATGTTTTTCAAGCAGGAGCCAGTTATTATGGCATTAGTGATTTAGAAGCCTTAGTGAGAGATACCCACAAATTCGAGTCTCGTTATCTGGATAAACTAATTGGTCCCTACCCAGAAATGCAACCATTATATCAAGAGCGCTCCCCTATTCATTTTACCCACCACCTTTCTTGTCCCATTATCTTCTTCCAAGGACTGGAAGACAAGGTTGTACCCCCTCCTCAAGCAGAAATGATGGTAAAAGCGCTGCAAGAGAAGGGATTGAATGTGGTTTATGTCCCTTTTCCGGGAGAGCAGCACGGTTTCCGTCGCGGGGAGAACATCAAAAAAGCCATCGAAGCAGAACTTAACTTTTATCACCAAATCTTCTCCCTCTAACCTTTGCGTCTTTGCGCCTTTGCGCGAAACATCATTCTAGGCCCTAAAGTTTCTGGATGACATTTTCGTAGCGCTGACCAATCTTTTCCCAAGTATATTCTGTCTCCACCAGAGTGCGACCATTGGTGGAAAGTTTTTCCCGCAGTTTTGGTTCGGCAAACAATCTACCAATAGCATAGACATATTCGGACAGTGTATTCGCTCTCATGGCTCGCAAAGGCACATTTGCTCTATCTACCTTCAATCCTAGCAAAGCGCGCTCGCGTAGCGGAGCCTTGCTCTCGCTTCCTACCACCGGAACTCCCGCAGCCATTGCTTCCAAGGTCTTATTTTGCAAGCCAAATCCCCGCCTAGTGGGTACAACACACACCGTTGCCCAGTGTAGGTATTCTGTCATAGATTTTACCTCCCCTGTGACCTTAATGTTGGGGAATTCTACCAACTCTAACACTTCCGGAACTGGACAAGCACCCACTATTTCTAACCTTGCTTCCGGATAGCGATGGAGAATTTCCGGAAATATCTCCAGACTCAATCAGTGATCTTGTACCATGACAGTTGACCAGGAGTATGATGGGGGGTTGAACCCATCAATAATTAGTTGTAGGGCGCGCCCTACGTAAGATATTAGTTTTGCACAAATAAATCCATGCTTGACTTTTTTAAGAATAAATAATAAAGTTCTCCTTTATCATGAATCACTCCAGCGCGATCGCCCGCAGTAGGTCCGGTTCCGATAAAAATATCCACTCGCCCCGGTCCTTTAATGGCACCGCCCGTATCCTGATCTAACACATAACGACTAACAAAACGGGTTTCAATTCCTCCTCGTTGGTTATAATAAGGAATGCGGGTCCTAATTAAGGCTAGAGCACCGGGAGGCATCAAGGGATAATCGGTGGCAATGGAACGCTCTGCCGTTACAGGTACGCCGAGGTTGCCTACGGGATAGGGGTTTTCAGTTTCCTGGAAGAAAATAAACCGATTATTGAGAGGCAAATATTTGTCCAGTAATTTCGGATAGGTATGAAAACATTCCACCATCACGGGTAAACTCAATTCACCTATTTCGGTACACACTTTATCTTTAATCATTTGGCGACCGATACTCGTGTAGGGATAGTCTGTATTGCCATTATACTTTACGCCCATGATCCTGCCGTCGGGAAAACGGAGTCGGGCAGAACCCTGAATTTCGACTAAATATGCCTCAAAGCGATCCCGCAGCCAAACCAGTTCGTTCCCTGCTAAGGGACTTTGTTCCCCCAAACCATTGACCCCTTGTAACTGTGCCCGAGTGGGGTGAGGTTTGGGGAAGGTGCTATCTAAGTTTGCTGGTCGACGATAGAGAGGATAGCGGTACTCTGCTGTTGGTACTGAACTAGCTTCGTAGATAGGCTCGAAATAACCGGTAAAAATCACCTCTCCCTGATTATTGCCCACAGACTTATAAAAGACAAACTCCCGTTCTACTGCTGCTTGAAATGCTTCTGCTGAAGGGGAGGAAATCAGCAACTCCCGGAAGCGGTGCAGAGAGAGCACAATGCGTTCCCGGGTGATTCCGGTTACTGGATAATTTTCATAATCTCTTACTGCTTTGGGGGTATTTAGATAAGTTAGACTGTGGTCGATTGATTTTATGAGGTTCTCTCGATCCCCAACAGTACCGTACATTTGCCACAACTGTTCGTCTACCCCAAGGGAATTATTTCTGGGCTGAACCTGCCGCAGGGGTACCTCAACACCATAGAGCAAGCTGGGGTTAAGGAGAGTGAGACCTAAACTCAAGGAAATTAAAGCGATTGTTTTTTTCATTGGCAAATGTGTGTCCTTCAGCCTTCAGTTGACGTCAGAGAAGTTAGTAACGTTCCACGCTGCCAAAAAATACTGGTTCTACCCGAATTGCCATTACACTTGCTGGACGCACTACCATATACTCCCCCTGGATATTTTGAATGGGCACGGTAATAAAGTTGTTGGATTCGAACTTAGGCAACAGTTCCCCACTGTACCATTTCTGAAATTCTTGCACGGTGGTAAAACGCACTTCTTCCTTGTGACCGCTGGAAAGAAAAAGATGGTCTGCGAACTCGTCTGGTTTTCTTCGCTCTGCTTTTCTTGTTGGCATATAACACTCTGATTTTCTGGCTTTAGGGACTATACAAACAAATTAAACCGCTTGAGTAGAGTTTCCATTACTGGCTGTATGGTTTGAGCTAATTCGGAACTAGCTTGAAATTTTAGCTGCTGTGAGGGGGGTAAGTCAAAGGGTAATTGTCCCGTTAAGTCTGGACGTGACCTTTCCAGGAGCAAAATTTGTCCTGGATCTTTGGTCGAGACAGCATAGCCTATTTCGACGCAAACAGTAGGATCCAGAAGTAACTGAGGCTGATCTTTTCCCGGTAGCTGAGCTATGGGGGTACTGTCAGCGATGAAGAGCAGACTTTTGCGGATTTTGCGCAGTCCGGTCTTGTTCAGACGCATTGGTGCGTCCGTGGGACGTACAGATAGTTCCAGGGTGAGAGGGAGGCGAGATTTTTCGTTCAGGTTGTCGATGATTTGGGTGAGGGTTTCGGTTAAAGATTCTGAACCTGTGGCATATTCTCTTTGATAGCTAAAGAAGATAGTTGGGGAACCGGTGGCTACAGGATTCTGTTTGCTAAAATAGACTTCCTGAGAGATTAAATCGATATTAGCGATGGTATAACCACCGCTTCCTTCAATGTAAAACTCAACTTTTTCTCCTTCTAGATAACGTCGGAACCAGACAGACTGTTGTACCTCCAAGCTATCGTCTAAGAAGTCAGCTCTTAAACCTGATTTGAGCAAGCTATTGCGGTTCAAACGCAAATCGTGAGGTCGTTTTATGATTGGCTCAATGGGTTCATAATGTTCTTGATACCAAGCTTTGAGTGGGATAATGGCCATAAGGCAATTAGCAGTTAGAAGTTAACAGTTTATATTTATCTACTCATTATAACTCAAGAAGTAAAACAAATCAAATTAAATTTGATTTAGAGTTTTAAAGGGTTGTTGTAACACAATAATTATTTTGGACTAGTTAATAATAATAAATCAAAATTATTGGCTCTCTATTGGCATCTATTAAAACCTATAGCAGTGAGCGAGTCAAGTATTTACAAACTTCTTAAAACAAACATTTACTCAAACTACGGTGGCGTTGCATCTCTATTCTGTAACTGTTCTCCAAGGTGCACTCTTCACATATAAAGTGCGATCGCTATAGGTCTTATGGGAGAGTTGGAGATAGCGCGAAGCGCTATAAATCACACTTCATACCAAGTTTCGGCATAATAGTAGCAATCTCGAAGACTAGAGCGAAGCGGTACGCTCTGGAACAAGTTTTCCTAAATCAAATATATAGCGCTACGCGCGGGTGTAGGGTGTGGGGTGGCGCCACCCGTGTGGGGAAGATAAAAGCCTTATAGAACAATACTTTTAGGAGTTGTTCTTCATCTAGACTTGTCGCAATCCCCCGTTGCTGTGCTATATCATTCCGATGCAACCGGAATTGATATTACGGGTTCAAGAACAACCAGGAGAGCTAGAATCAATGTTAGGGTTCTTTGCTACCTACGTCTTAGACACTAAGTAGGTAAGCAAATTCTGAGGTTAGATATGGCAATCCTAGAACAATCCCCTTTGTATCGAGAGATAGTCGAGAATAGCGAAAAGCGAGGCATCGCGCTCGGCATTCAGCGAGTTGCATTAAATATGCTCCGTATGGGCATGGCAAGGTCGCAAGTCTCTGAGGCGACAGGACTCTCTGTTGAGCAAGTGGCTCGATTACTTGAGAAATCTTCGGTATCTGAGTAAGCGATCGCTCTTTTTGGTCACTTTCAAGGTACGTGGTAACTGGTAACTAATTACTGGTAACTGTTTGAAATACCCCCAAGGGAATTCGAATCCCTGTCGCCTCCGTGAAAGGGAGGTGTCCTAGGCCTCTAGACGATGGGGGCTTGTTTTTTGAACCTTTATAAATATAACTAATATTTTTTCCAGTGTCAACCCCTTTTTGGAAAAATATTCAAAAAAATTTTTTTTCCCTACCCTGACCCACTCACCGAGTCTCAGGAACCACCGTGTCGCAACTGTTGTAAACGCTCCTTGGCTTCTGGAGTAAGGGAATTAAAAAGAAAACGACCCGGAGATTTTTTGTTGGGTCGTTTTTTGCGCTTCAGTCGAGTAGTTGCCATGTCCACCTCTCTTGCCAGTCTTTGAGCAGACATGGATTCCGCTCCATATCCCAAGACAGTTAGCTGCTGGGCCCGATCTGAAGTTGCCACAATCAGTCGAGAATACTGGGGATACCCCTGGTGCTGACGTCGAGCGCAAACTTTTTCGGTATAGAACCCATTTGAGATCTCTGTTGTGGAGTAAAATAGGGAAAAAATGCCGTACTCAAGTAGTTTGACAGACGGGGAGTGGAAAATAATAGAACCTCTGTTGCCCAAAAAGAAACAGACAAGACCACCAAAATGGAGTAAAAGGCAGATTTTAGATGGTATCTTGTACCAATTAAAGAATGGTTGTAATTGGTGTGACTTACCCAAAGACTTGCCCCCCTATTCCACAGTATTTTGGTACTACAAACAGTGGCGATCGCTTGGGGTAATCGAAGCAATCAGAGATATCTTGCATAGTAGAGTCCGTCAGCAAGTTAAAAAAAAAGGGCAATGGACAACCCTAATCATCATTGACTCCCAAGCGGTAAAAAATACCTGTAACGCCAGTGTAAAGTCGAAAGGGTTTTGTTTTTACAAGTCTACCAATGGTCTTAAAAGACATCTAGCAGTAGATACTTTGGGCTTTCCTTTTTTTAGTCATTGCACCAAAGCATCGGTATCTGACGATGTGGGTTTGATTGAAATGTTATCGAAAAACATAGATTATTTCAAGTCTAAACCAGTCAACATCCCCAAGATTACCATTTTGCTTGACCATGGATATCACCCAGAAAAACTGACCCAGGAATTACATAAAATTTATCCGGCGATTATGACTAAGATTAGATTTAAGGTCTCCCGTAAACCATCAAAAGCTCAAAAGAAAAAGAAAGGAAAAACCGGTTTTGTGCCAGTAAAAGCGCGGTGGGTGATTGAAAGAACTAATTCGTGGATGGAAAGATGCAAGAGTTTGGTCAAAAACTTTGAAAGGACTCTTGAGCAGGCTAATACCAAGATTAGTCTATGTTTTGTCCGACTGATGCTTAAAAGGCTAGCCACTACTTAAAAAGATCTCAAATGGGTTCTATAGGTATCTGCTGTCTGGGCAAAAGCCGTATAATACACAGACAAATCCCGGGTATGACTTTCGCTATGGGCCGGAGTATTCTGATAATGGGCGTCAAAAACGATTTCCGTCTTATAGCCCACAATAGCAGTGTAATTAATTAAAACTTCTACCAACTCTCCTCTAGCTGAGGAAAGCCCATCATTATCCCTGGTCTTTTTCAGAGACGACCAAGTACCGATGACGTTATAACCGTCAACGAGTAGGAGTACTGGGTCTGATTTGGAGGACATTTTTGCTGGTGGGAGGTTGGTTGGATAGTTCTTAAGAATTTACTCATTATTATACTCTGCGTAATTTGTACGGAGTACAATCTCCAGCAGTCTTTCTCTGAGATGTTGTGGTTCTCCTCGATCTACAACCTTCCCACCGTCCAGCAAAAAAGCACCATCGCAATAGTTCAACTCTTCTAAGCGGTGGGTAACCCAGAGGGCAGTTAAGCCGCGACTTTTAACTAACCGTTGTACCTGTGCCACTAGCTCTAACTGAGCATCGGGATCCAGGAGAGCCGTGGGTTCGTCTAGGAGTAAGGTCTCGCAGCGACGAGCGATGGCTCCCGCGATGGCAATCCGTTGCTTTTGCCCCCCGCTGAGAGCGTAAATGGGCCTTCTGGCCAAATCCAGAAGATTCACTGCTTCCAGCGAGGAGGCCACTCGCTCTCTTACTTTAGCTAAAGACAGCTTTTCTGCCACCAGTCCAAAAGCCACGTCTGCCCCTACTGTGGGCATTACTAGCTGGCGATCGGGATTTTGAAAGACAAAACCTACTGGCTGGGTAATTTCAATTTGCCCTCCACAGGAGGGCAATAGTCCTGCTAGCAACCGCAGTAATGTAGATTTGCCGCTGCCATTATTCCCCAAGAGCATCCAAAATTCTCCCTTAGGTACTTCCAGAGAGCAGGATTTTAACAAGGGCTTTTCTGGACTCCAGCTAAAGTCTAAATCTTGCACTCTAATGGCACTGGCTGATGAATTCATTCCTTTTCAGCTGCCGTAAAGAAACCCGGGGCCTTCCCAGAGGCTGTGGTGCTAGATTTCTGGGACACTATTACAGCGCAGACATGTTCTGACAGGACAGCTATTTGTTTATCCGGCTGCTTTTCGCAGGTCAATTCCAGCATTTGCTTGGTACGGGATCCCATTGCTTTCACAATTTCCCGGTATAGCTTAAGGGCATCCTCTTTTTCTTTCCGTTGCACCGAGAGGGTCATCGGTGTGTTCTTCACAGTCAAGTCGGGTAAGGTTCAGGAATCACTTCCCTCCCCTCCCCTAAGAACCGGACGTGACAGTTTCCTATCATCCGGCTCAAGCCTCACCCCGACAGTTGCCTGTCGGCCCTACTTGCTTGGATTTCTTGGAGTGTACCTGTTTATGACACGGGACGCTAACGCAGTTGCTTACGCAATTGTGTATGTGCATAAGGTTGTCAGTGTCGTCTGACCCCCCTTTCGCTACAGGCCGACACCGCGTTGGCCATTGCGAAGCTTTGCGAAGCAACCGCCTTTGGCGTCCCGCCTTTGGCGTCCCGCCTTTGGCGTCCCGCCCAAGGCGGGAGCGGTGTCGGTGTGGTGGGTTTCGATTTCTGAACCGCAGATAATTGCTACGCAATTGTCTTTTCTGCCAGTATTCCTTCAATTCTGGATCGTCTGGGGAGTTAGTCCCCGTTACTTTGACATGTCTTATAAGAGGTTCCGATGTTATTTCGTATAGGTCGTGAGTTATCCCTCGGCCTTTACGGTCAGTTCCCTCATAGAAGAATTGCCATTCCTTTTTGCGACCTCCCTTTCGGGTGATGATTCGGAAATATTTGTTCTTGACCCACTTTTTACTTTTGTTAGGGTGCCGTCTCTTTGCCCAACGCCAAAGGTACCACCATAGTCGGTAGCTAATGTGACTAAAGGTTTCTTTGCTGCATACCCCTTTGTAGTAATTAGCAAAACCTCTGAGAAGCGGTTCTAGTTTTCGGGTAACTTGCTCTGGGGTTCTTGTCTTCATGCTGTCGATGGTTTCACCGAGCTTCTTGCAGAATTCCACTACCTTTGACTTTTGAGGCTTGATGAGAAGTTTGTCCCTGGGGATTCCGTCTTCACCTTTAACCTTATACTGCCTCAGGTTAAACCCTAGGAAATCGAACCCGTCACTGATGTGGACTATCCTTGTCTTCTCCTCACTGAGATTGAGACCTATTTCTGACAACCATTGATTTATCTGGATTTTCAATGCCTCCAAGGATTCCTTATCCTTTGCAGTGACGACAAAGTCGTCTGCATACCTGATGACGCCTACCTTTGGGTTGCATTTCTTGATGAATTTCTCTAATCCGTGGAGTCCGACATTGGCCAACAGCGGACTAATTACGCCACCCTGGGTCGTACCTGTTTTGGTCGGGTTGTACCCACCCCTACCCCCTCCCAGGAGGGGGACTTTGGGGGTGGGTTCGACGAATCCAGCTTTTAACCATCCTCTGATTGAAGGGATGTACCCCATTCTGGTCAGGATAGATTCATGATCAATATTGTCAAAGAAGCCTTCAATATCAGCGTCCAGAACCCACTTATCGTATTTGCGCATCTGCCCGGTTTTGGTTTTGTGGTCGCCTCTTAGCCTTATGAAGCATTGTGCTATGGCGTCGTGGCAACTCCGTCCCGGTCTGAAACCATAGGAGTTGGCCTCAAATTCAGCTTCCCATTGGGGTTCCAGTGCATTTTTAACTATTGCCTGAGCGACTCTATCCCTCACGGGACGCCAAGGGCGGGACGCCAAGGGCGGGACGCCAAGGGCGGTTGCTTCGCAAAGCTTCGCAAAGCTTCGCAAAGGGATTCCGAGGGGCCGACAGGCAACTGTCGGCTTGCCGTTTGCCTTTGGAATATATATCCGTCTGGCGGGTGCTGCTGTTGGCATTTTCCATAGAGAGGCAAGTTTCACACGCTGTTCTGGGGTATTTATGACCTCCTTATCTATCCCCGATGTTTGCTTTCCGGTATAACCCCCCCCCTTAATCCCGGGGGGGAGATGACAAGGGGGGTAAGGGGGGATTTTCCGCTGTGTGATTTGTCTGATGCTCAGGAGTAGATTCGAGCGGCACCTTTTCATTAGTTTCTGCAATCGCAGTACTTGCTTATGCAGTCCAAGCTTTTGAGCACGAAAGATTCGATTTCTTAGATTCCTGACGATTTTCCTGGTTTGACGCCATTTGACATCGCCCCATTCAGATAATTGTCCCTCCGGTCCATTTTCCAGAATCGCTTCTGTCATCTAACTTTTCCTTTGGTTGGGTTTCTATTTCGTCGTCTCGTTCGTATGAGACCCAAGTGAAGTCTGCTATTCCTTTCGGTCAAGGGCAAATTTTGAACCCTTATCCCCTTCATTACAAAGAGGCGTTCGCTTTCTCACTCATCCTTTACCCTCCAGAGGGTTCTGCCGCCGTTACCTTTGGCTTACTGAGAGTATCGACCTGACTCTCAGACTCTGTAGGGCTTATCCTGTTGTATCGCTTAGTTTTCTTTTAGCTGGTTAGGATGGTTCCTTTCCCCCGGGAGAGCTTCATTTCCACATCTAGTTGAAAAGACAGCATCTAGATTCGTCTCCTTGCCTTTTTGGCTACGGCGTATCAGAGATAATTTCGCCGTTCGTTCCTTACGAGGTTTAAACGGAAGGTTCGGTTTTGTTCGGTATTTACTACCTGGATTCCTCCGATTTCCTTTGAGTTTCGAGAAGCTTCTCCCTTTTCTCTCGGTATTCGGGCGGGTTATCCAACCCCGACACCGCGTTGGCCATTGCGAAGCTTTGCGTAAGCTTTGCGTAAGCTTTGCGCAAGCTTTGCGTAAGCAACCGCCCTTGGCATCCCGCCCTTGGCGTCCCGCCCTTGGCGTCCGCGGTGTCGGCCCTTTTACTTCGCTTTCGCTCATCCTTCCAACTATTTCCCTCTTGCTCCTGGCACTTAATCTCTAGTGTTTCGGTTACTTTCGGGGCCTGCATTCCAGCTGTTTCGTTACCTACTTGGCTGTGACCGGACTCATGGAGTCTTTTCCGTGAGGGTTAGGGGTGGAAATCCCTAAGAGGCTCGGTGCCTCATACTAAGCGACCAGTTCAGGCCGCACGTCAATGGTAAACATCAAGACATTATTGCAATAGTACAATCTCTATTATAGCCCGTGTTTGTTGGTGGTGGGTGGTTCCCATGACTCATGACCCACTACCCATTACCCAATTTTTGAACCACAGATGATTGCGAAGCAAAGCGCAAGCAAAGCTTCGCAATCATCTGCGTGTATCTGCGGTTACAATTTTTATATTTTCTTAAGATTTGGGGTTGCCAAAGTCTAAAGGTTTCCTTTAATATAAAATAAGTTAAGAAACGTAACGATTTTTCACATTTCCTCTACTCTTCTGCTTAATCCCAGGAGATCCGCGATGAGCGAGAGAAATTTCAATCCTTGTCCTCATATCATATTCAGAGATTTGCGTCATGACAGCTGTAATATCTCGCGCCCCAGCTCAGAGAGGATGGTTTGACGTCCTCGACGACTGGCTCAAGCGCGATCGCTTTGTATTTGTTGGTTGGTCCGGTATTCTGCTCTTCCCCTGCGCTTATTTAGCGCTCGGGGGTTGGCTCACGGGCACAACTTTCGTCACTTCTTGGTACACCCACGGTCTCGCCTCCTCCTACCTAGAAGGGGCGAACTTCTTAACCGTAGCGGTTTCCAGCCCTGCGGACGTCATGGGACATTCCCTTCTCTTCCTCTGGGGACCAGAAGCCCAGTGGGACTTCACCCGCTGGTGCCAAATTGGCGGTCTCTGGAGCTTCGTTGCTCTCCACGGTGCCTTCGGTTTAATCGGTTTCATGCTGCGACAGTTTGAAATCGCCCGTCTGGTAGGAATTCGCCCCTATAACGCCATCGCCTTCAGCGGTCCTATTGCGGTATTTGTGAGCGTTTTCCTCATGTATCCTTTGGGACAGTCCAGCTGGTTTTTTGCTCCCAGTTTCGGTGTAGCAGGGATTTTCCGCTTTATCCTCTTCTTACAAGGATTCCACAACTGGACCCTGAACCCCTTCCACATGATGGGAGTAGCAGGTATTCTGGGAGGTGCCCTGTTGTGCGCAATCCACGGAGCGACGGTAGAAAATACCTTGTTCCAAGACGGAGAAGACGCTAATACCTTCCGCGCTTTCACCCCCACCCAAGCTGAAGAAACCTATTCCATGGTGACAGCGAACCGTTTTTGGTCCCAAATCTTCGGCATTGCCTTCTCCAACAAGCGTTGGCTCCACTTCTTCATGCTGTTCGTCCCTGTGACTGGCTTATGGATGAGTTCTGTAGGTATTGTGGGTTTAGCTTTGAACCTGCGGGCTTACGACTTTGTCTCCCAAGAACTGCGGGCTGCTGAAGACCCCGAGTTTGAGACCTTCTACACTAAAAACATTCTGTTGAACGAAGGTTTGCGGGCTTGGATGTCTAGCCAAGATCAGCCTCACGAGAACTTTGTCTTCCCTGAAGAAGTTCTACCTCGTGGTAATGCTCTCTAAAAGTTTGCGGGTGTTGGATGAGTAATAATCATCCTCCCTATTACAGTTTTTTATACTCTGCTTTAGCCCCTACTTCAGGGGCTTATTTTTGCTTGATTATGTATTAATCTAGTTGAATAACAAGGTAAATGCGCTATATCATTTTATATCAATCAACATGTCTCCACTGATCTACGAAATATTGGGACTTGATAATTTTACTGAAGCTGGGGCAAAACAAACACCGTAGGATCTCCAGATGATTGAACTGATTCGTCAGGGACTTTCCCCATCTACTGCTTCCAGAGTAGCAGAGTATTCTGGACTATCCAAGGAGCAACTTTTGGGGTTGCTGGGAAGTCAAGAGAATACTCTATCTAAGGGTTCCGAAGAAAACAAACTGCTTGATTCCATCTCCTCAGATCGACTTTACCGCGTTGCTCGAACTGTTGCTCTTGCTATGGAAGCATTCGAGGATGGGAATAAAGCAAGACGGTGGCTTCATAAACCTAATCGCGCTTTAGGAGGAGGAGCACCCTTAGAACAGTTGGACACTGATGCGGGGATAGAACAAGTCCTGACATTATTTAATCGCATCGAGTACGGAGTTTACAGTTGATCATCTCCCTATGGCGAATATCCAAACTCCGAAATTATACATCAGAAAAGCAACTATTTGTTAAATTCATTGCATCCTGACTTTTCTAAGATAATCATCCATCCTCCAGAACCTTTCACCCTGGAGCCTCGAATGTGGATAATAATATCACATCCGGTAACTAGACTAAAATATATGAGGAAAAGACTCTTACTCACCTTGTTATCTCTGCTGATAGTAACGCCTCTCGGCTTTTATCTCAAATTCTATCCAGGTTTAGGTCGGGAGTGGGTTAATAATTATTCAGCTGGGATATTATACGAGATTTTCTGGTGTTTGTTTTTCTTTTTGGTTATACCCAGGAAAAAAGCAGTTATTACTATTCCCCTGTGGGTTTTCGGTATCACCTGCTTATTGGAAATCCTGCAACTGGTGAAAACGCCAATTTTGAACCTAATGCGGTCTAATTTTATAGGTAAATTGCTCTTGGGAACTACTTTTTCTTGGTGGGATTTTCCCCATTATTTAGTCGGTTGTCTCATTGGTTGGTTATGGCTGAGACAAATTTGGCTCATGTCCAGAGAGTGATTTTAAGAGTTTCACGCAGCGGTGCGGTGCGTTCTTCTGGAATCTGATTCGGGCTTATTGCGCACCAAGCGGGTTTGGCCAACACCGAAGGTGCCGCCAAAGGCATCCCTTAGCAGGGGCACAGAGGGCGCAGAGAGGGTGCTATAGGCGAAGCAGGTGCGGACATTTGAGCTTTGGTGACGAGGTCTCGTCTTCTAGGGAGCATCAATTAAGCTATTGTAACCCCATAGGTTTATGCTCTGACCAAGGAAAAATACTAATTTTCTCATTCGCCCACTTGTTGACATAAAGAAAGCGCCTGTAGTGGGCAAGTGCTTCAGTTCATTTCAGTTTTGTCAGTCAACCAGCCAACAGACCACAGATCTGGTAACTGGTCACTGGTAACTGCTAACTGAATTAAATGCCGGGAGGCGGAATTGAACCGCCGACACGAGGATTTTCAGTCCTCTGCTCTACCGACTGAGCTATCCTGGCAAGCTTTTTCTCAAGCTCTTATTACTGTAACACCATAGTTTTGGATTTGTCAAGGGGAAAATCAAAATTAATTGAAAAAATTTTTGTCTTTGACAAATAGTTGCTATAGTGGTATAATAACCAACGAAGTGTATACCATAGGATTGATGAAAGCTGGCAAAAATTGGAAGGAGGCGGTAGGAAAAATATAGCGATCGCCTAAGATAGCGATCCCAGAGACGAACGGAAAAGAGAGGCTTATCGTTATCGGTGATAAGCGAGCTGCAGGCACAACAAAGGCTCGGAGGTAATTTTAATTGATTTCGTCCGGGTGTACTCCCATTTCTAGTAAACGCTGGGCTAACTTTTCAGCGCGTTGGCGTTCAGTTTCGGCCTGTTGGCGTTCGGTTTCAGCCCGTTGGCGTTCGGTTTCAGCCCGTTGGTGTTCGGTTTCAGCCCGTTGGCGTTCGGTTTCGGCCTGTTGTTCCAGGGTTTTGATTTTGGGACGCCAAGGGCGGGACGCCAAGGGCGGGACGCCAAGGGCGGGACGCCAAGGGCGGTTGCTTACGCAAAGCTTGCGCTTTGCTTCGCAATTGTTCTTCTTTAATTAATTCCTCCACCAACGGCGGATCCAGTAGTTCTTTGACCGACAAAACTAACTGATCGAGCTGACGGTCAACAATTGACCTATCTTCGGTAAAATCATCAAAACTATATCCTTCTTCCTTGCTAGGATTAGCACAGACACGAACGAGTTTATTTTTCGGGTCTATTATCCAATATTCTGGGATTTGGGCCATTTCGTATTCGTTGCGTTTAATCACATAATCATCCCGGCGATTGCTGCTGACAATTTCCACCACAATCAGCGGCTTTTCGTCAAAATCCAAAACCCCAGCACCGGAGCGATGAAGAACTTGCTCCCAAACAGTTTGGCTACAGACTACCACATCGGGAATTCTCGATGAATTTTCTTCAGTTCGGACACCCGTCGCTAAAGCGTTGGCGACTAAATTCAAGTTTTGGGCTGCAAAGTAGCGTTGTAACTTGTAAAGCAGAAACTTGCAAATATTGGTATGTAAGTGGGTGGATGCGGACATTGGTATTAATTGCCCTCTGACTAATTCATATCGAACTCCGGGTTCTCCTTCATATTCAAGATATTCTTGGAAGGTTAACAAATGTTGAATTTCGGGATGTTCTTTTTCTTGAGGTTCATTGGCAACCTCTGTTGCTTCCAGGATAGCTTGAGTCATAATAGTTAGACCTCCCTTGCGGTCGGCGAAGCCGCACTCTTAGTGATCGCGCGACTATTTTATCTAAGAGTAGGAAGAAATCCTTCAGCAAGAGGCTTATTCTCCTCCTGCCAACTATTGTAAACTTTTTACAAATGATTACAGGATGTACAGCAAAACAAAGTCCATGGCTTTATCTAGTACTTGAGCGGTATGATAGGAAACTGTCACGTACCGTTCTTAGTTAGGCTGGCTGGTTTTGAAGCCGATGGTTAGGGATTTGTCAAGGGTCAAATCAAAAATAATAGTTGACAAATACTTGCTATAGTGGTACAATGCCCATAGTCTGCCAATCTGGAGCTAGTTTCTTCCTTTCCCTTATTAGAGAAATTTTCTCATCAAAATGGTCAAAACTTGATAAACTTACAGACTGTTGAGCTAACTAATGAGAAATTTTAGCAAATGGTTAAATCTAGCTTTAAACCGATAGTCGCCATGGCGTTTGCGGGAATGGTGCTTCTGGGGGGCGGTTGCAGTAGCGTCTCAACCCCTAAAAGTCAATCCAGGAACCTGGAAGTTGCCATTATTACAGATTTTGCTGATGGAGTAATTATCCCAACTTATCAGCAATTGGTGGCAAAAGCGGCCAAACTATCCCAAACAACAGATGCTTTTACTACCAACCCAGGTGCGGAAACCTTAAAAGCTGCTCGGAATGCTTGGATCGCAGCCCGGGAACCTTGGGAGCAGAGCGAAGCTTTCGCCTTTGGACCTGCAGACTCCCTGGGCTATGATGGGGATCTGGATGATTGGCCAGTAAACGAAACCGATGTTCAGGCTGTCATTAATAGTAACGATAAATTGACCCCGGAATACATCGCCAACCTGCAAACCACCCAAAAAGGCTTTCACACCATGGAAATATTGCTCTTTGGGACGAACAATAACAAGAAGGCAGACGATTTCTCCCCTCGGGAATTGGCATATCTCAAAGCTTTAGCCACAGCATTTGATGGAACTGCCAATTCACTGCTGGAAAGTTGGCAGAAGGGGGTTCAAGGTAATCCCCCTTACCGGGAAGTGCTGGTAACAGCTGGAAATGAGAACAACCAGGCTTATCTTACAGTAACAGCAGCATTGGAGGAAATTGTTCAAGGGGTGTTAGGGTGTCTGGATGAAGTAGCTAATGAAAAGATTGGCGAACCTCTAGCAACGAAAAAGACTGATGGTTTGGAAAGTCGCTTTAGTCATACTTCCCTCCAGGACTTTAAAAATAATCTCCTCAGTGTTCAAAATGCGTATCTGGGCACAGTTCCTGCTGCTGGTACCAGTGGAAAAAGCTTGAGGGACTTGGTAGCTGGGGCAGATCCAGAATTGGACAAACAGATTAAGATGGAAATGGAAGGGGCGATCGCTGCTGTGGATGCTATTCCTGCTCCTATCGAGACTAATATTACCTCTCCTGATGCTTTAGCCAAGCTGGAAGCAGCTAAAACTGCTGTGGAAGCGCTCTTCTCAACTATGGAGGAGAAAGTCCTACCTTTAGTGCAAAGTTAAATCTGAAAGGCATCATGAAATCATTCCTCACATTCTTGGTTTTGTTCCTTCTGGGGGCGATCGCCGCCATTACCATATCTATATTCCTAGGTCATAAAACCGCAGCAACACCCCTAGCTGGGGGTGAGACAACGGTGTTTACTCGGGCTTCTAGCGCTTATGAACAGCCTTCAGCGGGTTTGAGTGAAAAGAATTTTCATCGCCACGGAGAGGGGGATATTGCTTTCGAGGCAGTATTCGTCACCCCACCAGCCACCATAAACCCCGGTCTTGGACCCCTATTCAATAATGCTTCTTGTGTTGGTTGCCATATCCGCAATGGGCGTGGATTACCGGAGAAAGGACAGCTATTGGTGAGGGTGAGTCAAAATGAGGTTTCTCCTTCTAAGAAAGAGTTCTCCAAGAGAGACTATCATTCAGAAGCAACCGTTGCGGCAGAAAATGCTACCCCAGTCCCGGGACTGGGAACCCAAATTCAAGAGCAGGGGGTTTACGGACACCCTCCAGAAGGGAAGGTAGAAATTGCTTGGGGGGAGCAAACTGGGAAATATGGGGATGGAACTACTTATAGCCTGCGAATCCCTGAAGCAAAGATTACTCAAAGCGATGGTAAACCCCTACCAGCCTCGGTAATGACCTCTTTGCGCATCCCCCCACCAGTATTTGGTCTCGGTCTCTTGGAAGCTGTTGAGGATAAGACTATTTTAGCTTTAGCTGACCCAGAAGATAAAAATGGAGATGGGATTTCCGGACGTCCTAACCAAGTGTGGGATATAGAGAAAGAATCTCTTGTGCTGGGGCGCTTTGGTTGGAAGGCTAACCAACCGAACCTGATCCAGCAAACTGCTTCTGCCTATGTTAATGATATGGGGGTAACGAACCCTCTGTTTCGAGAACCAGATGGTTTTATGGATATCCACTGGAAGACTCTGGAAGTAGGGGCATTTTACGTCCAAACTTTGGCTGTTCCCGCCCGCACTTTACTGGAGGATAGCAAGGTTAAAAGGGGAGAGGAACTATTTGCTCAAGCAAAATGCAGTACTTGTCATGTCTCAGACTTGTCTACAGGCGATTATTTCATCCCGGAATTAGCAAACCAGAAAATTCATCCCTACACGGATATGCTCCTCCACGACATGGGAGGTGGGTTAGCCGATGGCAGGCCCGATTTTCAGGCAACTGGAACAGAATGGCGCACTCCCCCTCTCTGGGGTATCGGTTTGACTCAAACAGTTTTACCCTATTCAACCTATCTCCACGACGGGCGCGCTCGCACCTTGGCAGAGGCGATTTTGTGGCATGGGGGAGAAGCAGAAATTGCTAAGGAGGCTTTTGTTAATATGTCCTCTGGCGATCGCTCTGCTCTCCTGCGCTTTTTACAATCCCTATAACAAGTACCATGATAGTTACCAGCTTCATCAAGGTTGGGGTGTGGGGTGTGAGGTGTGGAGTGTAGGGGCGCAAGGCTTGCGCCCACCCCCAAATTAAAAATAAGAAACTGTTTATCATTTGGTTGGAGTATTTCCTAGTTCGTAGGGTGGGCATTGCCCACCTTCCCAGTAACATTGCCATGCCTTATTATTTTTTTCACTTACATAAACCTGAGATGTGGGTGTTTTGCCTAAAAGATTATAGTAAGAAGTGTTATAAAAATAGCAAAAACAGGGAAATCAAGTCAAATGGCGAGGATATATGATAGGAACATATAGCACAAGTTGTGATTGCGAATAATCTGATTCTTGTACAAGATTTTATCCGCTTTTACAAAAGCCAATACAATCACTGGGGTAACATATATTCCTTGGGACGAATACGTGAAAGCTATATCAAAATTGCGATGCAAAACATAGTAGGCTCTGAAATACCAACAGAAAAGCAATGCTATTAATACGAGGAACATTCGGAGCCAGAGCCAGTCAATAATTTTCAATTTCATAATCTCTTGTAGTGGTTCCCTGTTTTAATCTTCACCTATTACTATCGGCTCTTCTGCACTCAGAGTAGCTTGGCATTGGCTTGTGGATCCGGCGTGCCTAATAAAATAATCCGTGGAGGCTTCAGTTACCTCATTTTTCACGACGAAGGCAATAGAGCCGTCGGGAGTCTGCCAAATGGGTCCATTGATGAAAGACGACGAAGACGCAGTTACTACAGTTTGGAAGCTACCTTCTACTTCCGCAACCACCTTGTTCCGTGACACCCCCCATATGCGCGAATCATTCGGCAGCGCAAAAAGTCTGAACAAGCCATTTGCTCTTTCGGAGGGAAAGGAGTAGGGCACTAGTATGGGCCCCGCCTTGAGTTCCATAAGAAACACGTCATCTTTTTCTGAACGACGGATACTGGTTAGAAAAGTTCGCTCACCTTGTGGGCTTTGGTGATACCATGCGGGAAGGTTATCTCCCGATGTATCAGGAGGATAACTCCCTAAAAGAGTGGTAACAGTGACACCGTCGTAGAAGAACGCCTCGTCAGAAGCAGCCCGAAATAAAACGCCGTTTAACTTGGGTAAGTCAGCCTGGAAACGAGCCCCCGTAAGTTCCGTAGGCAATGGTTTTGACTCACCTGCGATTATCTCAAATCCCACAGGATTGGAGCGTCCAAAAAGAGTGACGCGATGACCGCTGATAAAGGCGCGATTGAGAGTGGGACTCCATGTTCCCAGGGCTGCGAAAAATAACGAAGAGGAGACAAAAAAAATGAGTATTTTTCACAAAATTGCATGTTATTTTAAAGTGTGGTATAATCTTTAACCGAAGCTGAATGGATTATTTAAGCTAAAGTCTATAATAGGGGGGTGTCTTATGCCAAGAGCCCAAGCTTCATCGCAACAATGCTTCCTACCTGAACGAGGTGACAGCCGAAAATTTGGTTCTGCATTGGCTCTTAACGACGATTATCTGGCTGTGGGCGATTCGGAAGCTAATCGTGTTGTGCTTTACAGTCGTCAGGCTAATGGTTCCTGGTCCAAAACGGGGGAAATCCTTCCTCCATCAGACTCTGCTGCTGCCAAAGTTGGCGAGGGTTTTGGTTATGACCTGGCTCTGGATGGAAGTTTGCTTGTTATCGGTGCATACACAGCCAAAAATAAACCAGCTAGCCAAGAAGGGTTTCAGTGGACCAGTCAGCTTGGAGTATCTTATTCTGGAGGAGTGTATCGAGTGTTGCTGAACAGTCCGGGAAAAGTAAAACGTATTGACAAACTTGCTGAGGGACAATTTGCAGGGATCTCGGTTGCGACAGGCAACGGGAAAATTGCTTTTACCATCAGACAAGGGTCGGAGCATGGCAGGATTTATAATAGGATTGGGCTATGGAGCGACGATGTAGAAGAAATTAGGGCAATACAGAGTGTTGAGGGTAATGTTGGCGTTAGGCTTGGTGTTGATATTCACAAGGATTTTCTTCTAGTTGGTGCTAGGTTCAAGAATGCACTAGCAAGCGGAAGTAGAAGGTTGTTAGCAGGAGCTTTGTTGTTTAATCTGAAAGCGCCAGATAGTGCGCCCCGAAGATTTGCAATTCCAGATGCTCAAATCGGTAGTGTTGTAGCTATTTCCGACGAATTCGTTATGGTTAGTAGCCGTGGAACAGCAGGTCTAGCCTCTGCTTTGCCAGAAAAAACTCTAATCGTGAACATTAAAGATGGTTTGACAACGGTTCTTAATGGCGCTGGCCATCTTTCCCTAGATGGCAATCTCTTGGTACGGGTCTATCGTGGCTCGAATGATGGAGAATTGCCAGCTAAATTGGAGCTGTTTGACCTCAGCGATGCTGCTGAACCGAGTTTGATTGCTCGGCGCTGGGGGCGCTACCGTGCCGAGATTCACAATGGTATGTTGACAACTGTTCAAGAGACCCGTTTTGGCTCCAGGCTCTGTATCGAACCGGCTCTTCCATAAATTTTTTATATTTTCGGCCAAATTTCTTACTCACTCAAAGGAGACTAGGAAAATGACTGTAATGGGACTGAAACAAAATCCAAGCTCAAACGAAGCGTAACTCTCATTTGATGCTATTTTAAAGTGTGGTACAATTTTTAGATACAGCTCAATTAATCATTTAAGCTAAAGTACTATGAGACTACTTTTAGGCTTTTTAATTTTACTCCTAGGGTGTCTTATGCCAAGAGCCCAAGCTTCATCGCAACAATGCTTCCTACCTGAACGAGATGACAGCCGAAAATTTGGTTTTGCATTGGCTCTTAATGATGATTATCTGGCTGTGGGGGATCCTAAAGCTAATCGTGTTGTGCTTTACAGTCGTCAGGCTAATGGTTCTTGGTCGAGAACAGGAGAAATCCTGCCTCCATCGGACTCTGCGGCTGCTCAAGTCGGCTCTGGTTTTGGTTATGACTTGGCTCTGGATGGCAGTTTGCTTGTTATCGGTGCATACGTAGAAAAATATAAGTCGCTTAACCCGGAAAGGTTTCAGTGGACCAGTCAGCTTGGAGTATCTTATTCTGGAGGAGTGTATCGAGTGTTGCTGAACAGTCCGGGAGAAGTAAAACGTATTGACAAACTTGCTGAGGGAGAAATTGCAGGGATCTCGGTTGCGACAGGCAACAGGAAAATTGCTTTTACCATCAGACATAAGTCCAACGCACGTATTGACGGCTGGCCACAATGCTTGGAGTCGAGACCTAGCTAAGAAAGCCAATAGACATCTCCTAAAAACCCCAATACTACTCTGGAACTATATTTTAGCTCAAATCCAGTTAAGACAAAAAAACTTGTTCTTGACGATTTTTTAGGCATTAGAGCAGCCTCTTGTTAGCAACTTGCCAAAAAATTGACAATTTCAAGAATACATTGAGGGTTTCTCAAATGATTAATTTCAATAACCTAATAACCAATTCAGAAATTAACAAACAAAATCGGCGATCGCCTACGCCACTCTTAAGTTAAGGTCTGCGATTAAAACATTTAAAACCCTCACAAAATATTGATATATGGACAATTACACTACCCTTAAAAGTTCTTTGTTTGATTTTTAGGAGATGTCTAATAGACAACAAATCTGTGGTAGAATTGCTTAAACACAGAGGGAGGACCATTAAGTGATCAAAAAGATTGCTGTCTCTTTGCTTTCATTATCTTTTTTGATTGGCTCAAGCCCGTTGAGCTGCTTCGGGCTAGACAATGTGGCAGACTCCAATAATTACGAGATTATCGATGCCGTCACACAAATAAAACTTCAGAAAGTATATGCACGTACAGATATCATACAAATGTATTTGGTCGCAACGGCAGCGATGAAGGACAAAATCTTGGAAAAGGAGACTGACATTTCATCGATTAATATTGCGTTGTATTACGCTATGTTCTTGGAATTCTCATTGCCCTTAGCTAATTCGCCAAAAGAAAAATGGTATCCACAGCGAGGTGAGCGCACGATTTCATCTCCTTGGTTGGAGTTAACTGAAACCGTTTCGGTGGACGGCGCTCGGGAAATAGAGATTCGGATTGATGCTACGGGCCCCAAGTTCGTCATGGATTTATTTTCCGATCCATACCCTAGGTTGATTATGGATTCATTTTTCAATCCCAATGATAGAGCCATAACGACAAATTTTCTTCAAGTTGACCCGATGAGTGAGACTTGTTTTGTAGAAGCGACAGGAAGTTATAAAGACGTTTCAATTGGTGGGAGCACTGTAATATTCCCTAGTGGGTTCTCTTGCGTGTCAGAGCCGTTAAGACGCCCACTGTTGTCTCTTTTTTTATCATCAAAGCAAGAATTTTTCTTACCATTCAGACCCTATGTCTTTGACAAGCTCTATGAATGCCAAGATATAGCGCAGGATTACTATAGCGAGCTTTACACGGGTCTAGCGATCCGAGCGCTGGAAATTTTGAACAGCGAATCGGAACCAGAAGCTATGTGGTGGGCTGGAGTGTTAAGCCAAACGGATCGGCATAGGAGGAAATGTCAATAGGCAACCAAGCTGTGGTAAAATTGCTTAAACACAGAGGGAGGATCGTAGGGTGATAAAAAAGATTGCTGTCTCTTTGCTTTCATTATCTTTTTTGATTGGCTCAAGCCCGTCGAGCTGCTTCGGGCTAGAAAAGGTGGCAGATTCTAGTCATTACAAGATTATCGATGCAGTCACAGGATCCGAACTTAAGTTCAAGGAATATGCGAAATACAGCACTTCATATTTATATCTTGCCGCAACGGCAGCGATGAAGAAAAAAATCTTGGAAAAGGAGGCTGACATTTCCAAGATTAATATTACGTTGTATTACGCTCGGTTATATGCTGTCACTGATTTACCAGAAGAAAAATGGTATCCACAGCGAGGTGAGCGCACGATTTCATCTCCTTGGTTGGAGTTAACTGAAACCGTTTCGGTCTCCGGCGCTCGGGAAATAGAGATTCATATTGATGCCACGGAATCCAGGTTTGTCATGGATTTATTTTCCGATCCATACCCCAGATTAATGATGGATTCATTTTTCAATCCCAATGAGAGGACCATAATGACAAATTTTCTTCAAGTTGACCCGATGAGTCAGATTTGTCTTGAAGAAGCGATAGAGAGTTATGCTGGATGTAACTGGTGGGTCTGTAAGATTCCCTGGTTCGTTCTCTTGTGTGTCAGAGCCGTTAAGACGCCCACTGTTGTCTCTTTTTTTATCGTCAAACCAAGGGTTTTTTGCGCCATTCATAGGGCCTGTCTTTGAGAGGCTATACAAGACATGTCCCGACATAGCGCAGGGTTACTATACTGAACTTTACACACGTCTAGCGATCCGAGCGCTGGAAATTTTGAAAAGTGAATCGGAACCAGAAGCTATGTGGTGGGGGGAAGCGTTCTGGTTCACACATCTCTTGGAGAGGAGATGTCAATAGGTAAGCAATCTGTGGAAAAAGTTTCCCGTAGAAGAAAAGACCATTGAACGAATGCGCGGCCCCCACCCGTAGGATGCGTTAGCTGTCGTAGGATGCGTTACTAGCCGTAAGTAGTAGCAACAATACAAACTTTGTTGGCGTAACGCATCGTACGTAGCAGCATCCTAAATTAAATGGTTTAGCGTAACACATCCTACGCACAGCTAATTGGTTAGCTAGGGTGCTGGGTACGAAAATGACTGTTGCTGCAACTATTAGAGCCAAGGAGCGACAAAATTTGACTTTAGATAAATTCATTTGGCCTTCATTTGTAATAAACCTCTCCTAGTGGTTCCCCCTTCTAATCTTCACCTATCACTATCGGCTCTTCTGCGCTTAGAGTAGCTTGGCATTGGCTTGTGGGTCCGGCGTGCCTAATAAAATAATCGGTGTTCGCTTCAGTGACCTTATTTTGCACCCCAAAAGCAATGGAGCCGTCGGGAGTCTGCCAAACGGGTCCGTAAAATACGGCTCTGACATGGTGACGACAGTTTGGAAACTGCCTTCCACTTCCGCAACCACGTTTTTCCGTGACACCTCCCATGTGCGCGGATCGTTGGGCAGCGCAAAAAGTCTCAAGAAGCTATTTGCTACTTCGTCGGGAAAAGAGATGGGCACCAGTATAGGTCCCGCCTTGAGTTCCATAAGAAACCGATCATCTGAATAAAAACTACCCATATTGTGCAGAAAAGTTCGCTCACCTAGGGTGCTTTGGAGATACCATGCCGGATAGTAATCTCCCGATGTATGAGGAGGATAACTCCCCAAAAGAGTTGTGACAGTGACACCGTCGTAAAAGAACGCCTCCTCAGAAGAACCACGAAATAAAACGCCGTTTAACTTGGGCAAGTCAGCCAGAAAACGAGCATCCGCAAGTTCCGTAGGCAAGGGTTTTGACTCACCTGCGATTACCTCAAATCCCACAGGATTAGATCGTCCAAAAAGAGTGACGGGATGACCGCTGATAAAGGCCCGATTGAGAGTGGGACTCCAGATTCCGTCGGCGTAGAGGCAATTTGCCAAAAAATGATCCAATTTCAAGCATGGTTTGATATAAAGCTCCGGCAGCGCCACCAGTTCCCCAAAAGTAGGCGGTTTGCTAGAAAGATCCAGGCGAGCCATGTAGTCGATTTCATCGCCATCAATCCAAAGCCAGCCGTCTTTCCCTAAAGCCAGGGCTTCGATGCGACTGAACAAATTTTGTTTAGCATGCACCCTTGCCAGGCGTGTTTCTTCTTCTGGACGGGTTATATCTAGATAAGAGCTGGAAGCGGTTACATGAAATGTTTCCCCAAGGACAGTGACGCTCACAGAAGGTGGTTCGTCCACAGGTTGCTTTTTTTCCTCCCACTTCTGACCTACCTGGGATATGCAATATGCCTTTAACGGGTTAGCTAGGGCGCTGGGTACGAAAAGGACTGTTGCTGCCATTATTAGAGCTAAGGGGCGAAATTTGATAGATAAATTCATTTGACCTTCATAAGTAAAATTGTGTACCGTTATGATATGCTGGGAGCGATGAAAAAAATTGGCTGTAGTTAAACCAAAATTAGGTAAAATGCAGTTTACCGAAATTCCAGTATAATGGACCAAATGTAATCGAAGGAGGTTGACACAGTTTAGTATTGGTGCTAGAGTAAGCAAGTGGATTTCACTACATTGAGAAGGATGTCCAACAAATTCAAAGTGATGATGTTGTCTGTTGTCCTTGCCATAGGAGCAAGCGCTTGCTCATTTGCATCCCATTATCGAGGGTTGCTGCCGGAAAAAATAGGAGTATCACGCCATGTGTTAATTGATGATGTATTTATGGTTAGAGAGGGTTGCGGCGTTGCCATATTTGAATTATCAGAAAATACCTTGGAACAAATTAAGGAGCAGGGATTATCATTTTTTGAGGGGGCAACTAGGGCAAGATCCTACAACCCCGATAAAGACAGATATAACGGATTGAAGTCATACGAAGAATGGCTTAAAACACCTATGCTAGAAGATAGTCCCAACCACAAGTTCTGGACCGGTCTATATTGTGCCAGCAATCTGGATGAATCCTTGCGTGAAGCAATACTTTCTGCAATTTCAGTTCAAGGCTCATACTATACAGGTCATTATGAAGCTGGACTAGTTGTTATACCTAAGATGAGATTAGTAGTACTTTCTCATGAAGGATGATTCCATAAAAGTATAAAATCGTGTAGCATCATGAAATGCCAAAAGCAAAGGGAGCAGCACTAGGGAAAATTAGGTAAAGTACAGTTAGCCATTATCTAAGCATAATTAACGTTGAATTAGAGGAGTTGGACAAATGTATGACCCGCGAGAAATCACGAAGCTTTTAGTGTACTGATACTTTAATAGGTGGCGACGGCGACGACACCTTAAACGGCGGTACCTTAGGCGATGACATCCTCTCAGGCGGCGAAGGCAACGACTCTCTCTCAGGCGGCCTCAACGGCTCAGGTGACGACTCTCTCTCAGGCGGCTCAGGTGACGACTCTCTCTTTGGCGGTCTTAACGATGATACTTTAATAGGTGGCGAAGGCAACGACAACCTCTTTGGCGGTCTCGACGATGATACTTTAATGGGTGGATCGGGGGATGACTCCCTGGAAGGGGGCAACGACCAAGACACCCTGGAAGGGGGCGCGGGGAATGACACTCTCTTTGGCGGTATCGGCGATGATACCTTAATGGGAGGCGAAGGCGACGACACCCTAAACGGCGGTACTGGCTTAGACATAATAGACGGCGGGAACTTCCAGCTCGGTATCGTGGAAGGCAACGACAAGGCTGTCTATCAAGGCTTAAGCGGTGGTTACGAAATCACTTACCCCACCAGAGATTCCGTCCAGATCCGCGATAAAGTAACCGGACGGGATGGTACCGACACCCTCAAGGGCGTTGAAAAAGCGGAGTTTTCCGACCAAACCATTGACCTCAGACCAGGGCAAGACATCGCCTTCGTCATTGATACCACAGGGAGCATGGATGACGACATTGCCGCCGTCAAAGCCAGAGGTGGTAACATCATCAATAGTATCTTTGACCGCTTTCCCAATTCTCGCATCGCCGTAGTAGGATACAACGACCCCGGCACCAACACCTTCCTCTCCTTCACCAACCAGCCCAGCATAGAGGATCGCAAAACCGCAGCTATCAACGCCATCAACAGCATCTCAGTGGAGGGCGGCGGCGACTTTCCCGAGGCAGTAAATGCGGGTCTACTCCGTGCCCTATCTGGTGGGGCCGGGGAATGGCGCTCAGAAGCAGCTGCCCGGCGGATTATCCTCTTCGGGGATGCGCCCCCCAAGGACACCCATCTTCGCTCCCAAGTGCTGGCTCTAGCATCCAATCTGGGAACCTCAATCTCCAGCAGCGCCATTACAACCAGCAGCGTCGCCAGTGGCCTCTCCCTCACCAGCTTCACTGTGACAGCGACGGAAGCGGGGGGTGCCACCAGAACAGTTCCGGTGGAAATATTCACGGTTCAAATTGGCAACGACCCCACCACGGCCCAGGATTTCGCTAGCCTAGCTACTAAGACTGGCGGCGCAACTTTCAACGCAGCCAATGCGTCGGAGGTGGTGGATAGGCTGATTGAAGCCATTGAGGCCCCTATCGGCACCCCCCCACCGTGGCAACCCCTATCCCTGACCAAACCACGGACGAAAATGTTCCCTTCACCTTCCCCGTTCCCTCTACCACCTTCTCCGATGTTGATGCGGACGACACCCTCACCTTAAATGCCTCCAACCTCCCCGGTTGGTTAAGCTTTGATAGCACTACCAATACCTTTAGCGGTACCCCCTCAGACCGGGACATCGGCCTTATTAATATCACAGTTACCGCCACTGATAGCGGCGGATTTACCGTCAGTGACACTTTCTCCCTGAATGTCATCAACGTGGTCATAGGGAACGAGCTGAACAGTTTTTTGTATGGCACCACTGTCAGTGACAAAATAGAAGGTCTAGGGGGTAAGGACAGGCTCTACGGCGGGAGCGGTGACGACACCCTGAACGGGGGCAGTGGGGATGATGAGCTGTTTGGGAGCGTTGGCAATGATAGCCTATTGGGGGGAGATGGCCGAGATTACCTTTACGGAAGTTCCGGCAACGATATCCTAGATGGCGGGAAAGGGCGAGATGGTCTCATAGGTGGCTCAGGCAAGGACCAATTCGTTCTCCGAAGCGGGTCTAGCTTTGACAACATTTTAGACTACCAAGATGGTATTGATTCCTTTGTGCTCACCAACAGTCTCACCTTTGAAGATCTGACCATTAGCAGTTATGGTTTCCGTACCACCCTGATCTCCACTGAGGGCGATAGTTTGGCTGTGGTTGTAGGCACTAATGTCAGTCTAATTGATGCTAGTGACTTCATGGTAATTTAATGTAGGGGATTGGTGGGCGATGCCCACCCTACAACTAGGATTGGTGGGCGATGCCCACCCTACAACTAAGCATTGCCCACCAAGAGCTGACCTCGTAGTAGTCCTAGGGTAGACAAAGATAAATTTGACCAATTTTCGGCTACCCTTTGCCCTGTCTTCCGTCCGTAGCGCTATAATATGTCCTCTGGCGATCGCTCTGCTCTCCGGCGCTTTCTACAATCTCTTTAATACGGAGGTTCGGGGTTCGGGGAAGACATTCCCGGGCCCGCTGTTTTTTTTGAGAACGATTATCATTCTTACAAAGAATTATTGCTTTTCTTGCAAAAAAAGCAATAATGAGATAAATTACTGCTATATTATAGTAATAATCGAAAATGCAAAATTCACCGTGTGAGGCTATGAAAATAGGGATGATATTGTCAAAATTGGGTTTAATTTACCCAGGAGTCCTGGGAGCTACCCTTTTAGGTTCAGTTTTTGCTGTTGGGGAAGTCCACGCTGAGGAAATAACCCCAGCAACCAATTCTTCGGTCTTAGAACAAATAGAGCATCACCATCAAAATAGCCTGGGACAAGTTAACAGAGTTTCTCAATTACGGGATGTTGCCCCGGGACACTGGGCTTATGAAGCCCTGCGAAACTTAATCGAACGCTACGGCTGTATGCGGGGCTACCCAGACAGAACCTTCCGGGGCAATCAAGGAGTAACCCGCTACGAATTTGCCGTTACTTTAAATAAGTGCCTGCAAAGGATCGAACAACTCATTGCTGCTAATGAAAGGGGAACTCCTTCCAGCACTACCCCCAGGGTAAACAATAGTGACTTGCGTCGTATTCAGCGGTTAACCGATGAGTTTACAGCAGAATTAGCCATTCTGGGAACCAGGGTGGATGACTTAGAAGGAAAGGTAGATTTCCTGGAAGACCATCAGTTCTCTACTACTACTACCCTGGAAGGGAAAGTCATTTTTGCCGGATTAGGGGTGCTAGGGGGAGAACAGGTTAATGGTGGAAATATCGACCGGGAGATCGCCTTCGGTTATCGCGCTCGTCTGAATTTCGATACCAGCTTTACGGGGCGAGATGTGCTCAGAACCAGACTGCAAGCTGATGGTTTGGTTGACCCCAATATTAACACCGGGGAAGGAGATCTGTTCTTTGCCGAAGCAGCAGATGATACAGATGGTAACATTGTTGTAGATGCTTTAGTATACGCATTTCCTATAGGAGATAATACGGAAATTGCCATTGCTGCCAATGCAGGGGCAGCAGACGATTTTGCCAGTACGGTTAACTTTTTAGACGGTGACGGAAATGACGGAGCCTTAACTACTTTTGGTACCCGCCACCCCATTTACTATCTAATCGAGCAAGCTGGAGTTGGGGTACGACACGAGTTCAGCGAGCAGTTAGAACTGAGTGTAGGTTATATGGCTACAGATTCTGGGGATCCAGGGGAAGGAAATGGTTTATTTAATGGGGGCTATGGAACAATGGCTCAGTTAGTTTATAAGCCCAACGAAAGGCTGAATATTGGTTTTACCTACCTCAATGCTTATAATACAGAAACGGGAACTGGAAGCAATCGTTCTAATTTGCGCACCTTTACAGAAAATACATTTGAGGAAGCAGTTCCCACTTCCAGCAATGCTTATGGAGTGGAGTTATCTTGGCAAATAAGCGATCGCTTTGTCTTGGGAGGTTGGGGTGGTTATATCAACACCACTGCCCTTTCTAGCTTAAATGGGCAAATAAGTAAAGGTAGCCTGGATATTTGGAACTGGGCAGTTACCCTTGCTTTCCCTGATTTAGGCAAAGAAGGGAGTTTAGGGGGTGTTATCATAGGTATGGAGCCAAAGGTAACTGGTTCTAGTATTACTGGTGTGGATCCTGATCCGGATACTTCCCTCCACATTGAGGCTTTTTATCAGTATCAGGTGAACGATAACATCGCGATCGCCCCTGGGTTGGTTTGGTTGACAGCCCCAGACCACAACAGCAATAACGACAGCGTTGTCATTGGTACTATCCGCACTACTTTCTCATTCTAGCTATATTGTAGGGTGGGCATTGCCCACCAAAAGCCATATTGTAGTGGACTGACATAGCTAAAATAATCTTTTCACCACGAAGGCAACAGAGCCGTCGGGAGTGCGAAAAATGGGTCTACTACTGATAAAGTAAGGCTCTTGCACAGTTACTACAGTTTGGAAGCTACCTTCCACTTCCGCAATGACTTTGTTATTTTTGTTTCGCGCAAAGACGCAAAGACGCAAAGGAGGATAAGATGAGAGTTAATCTAGATGACAGATTTTTGATGATTGCTATTACCGGGAGTGTAGCTTATGGGTTAGCCATTGAGGGGGTATCGGATATTGATGTTAAAGGTTTATTTATCGCCGGAAAGCCTTATTATTTGGGATTGAAACATATAGAACAATTAGAAGGGAAGGGTGAAACAGGGGCGTTTACTTCTAATCAAAAGGAAAAAGGTTTAAGGAAGGTAGATTGGGAAACAGATAAGTTTCAATTCCTGGAGGGTAAGGATTTTGTCCTTTATGAATTACGCAAATACTTGTCTTTGTTAAGAAATGCTAATCCCAATATCCAGGAAATGCTTTGGTTGGATTCTTATTTATATTTACATCCTTTAGGAAAGTTACTGATTGAGAATCGGAATAAATTCTTGACCAAGAAGGTAAAGGCGAGCTATATTGGCTATGCTAATGCTCAATTGCGCAAAGTACAGACTCATAGAAAGTGGTTGCTGGATCCGCCTCAGAGCAAACCCAAGCCGGAAGATTTCGGTTTTAACGACTTATATAAACCTTTGACTCTTGCGGAAATAAATGCTTTCTTTTATTTTTTATGGTTGGTGGTGCGGGATTGTATTGAATATTTAGACCCTGCTGAAGAGTTGCGGGATTTGCTGTTGGAAAGGATTGATTATAAGCAGGTGTTTTTGGAGCATAGATTTCCTGAGGATGCTCAGAAACAGATTCAAGAATATACTCATGCAAGTTCCGATTTTATGGAATTGACCTATGCTTCCCGGCGATATTTGGCAGCTCAGAAAGAATGGAAAAACTATCAGTCTTGGAAGGAGCATCGCAATGAGAAAAGGCGGGTAATGGAAAGAAAATGTGGTTATGACGCAAAGCACGCTAGTCATGCTTTGCGCTTGCTCTATACGGGGCGAGAAATTATTCAGAAGAAAACCCTAATTGTGGATCGGCGCCAAGCAGGAGATGGAGAATATTTGTTGGCGGTAAAACAAGGAAATGTTGCTTATGAAGAAGTCATGGCAGAGTGCGATAGGGTGTATAATGAGATTAAAGGGATTGATAATAAGGATATCGATTTGCCCGATGGCGTTGATGAGGATTTTTTGACTGACTTGTGTATTGAGTTGGTGGAAAGCATGGGGTTTTAAAACAGTTACCAGTCCTGCTCATGCCAAGCCTGGCCTGAGCAGGCAGTTACCAGTTACCATTGTAGGGGTGGGATTCGACGAAACGCGGGATAAATACTAATCTTCTTTACCAGAGAGGTGGAGAAAGATTTATCGCTATAACTCATTCCTACCTTTGCGCCCTTCTCCTGGGCGAAACTTATTATAATGAAATCAAAATGAACATTGTCTTGCCCGATGAAATCTTAACTGCAACCCGAATGTCAGAAGCTGAGTTAAAGCAGGAAATTGCCATCGCACTCTTCCAAAAAGAGAAACTAACTTTAGGACAAGCTAGCAAACTAGCAGAAATGAATCAGCTCCTATTCCAACACTTACTTGCATCTCGCCAAATTCCCGTCCACTAAGATGTTGAAGATTTGGAAGCGGATCTGAAAAACCTGGGTAAGTTTAACAGATTATGATTGTAGTTAGCAATACTTCACCCATTTATAATCTAGCTGCTATCAACCAAATTAACCTCCTGCAACAACTCTATCAAAAAATTGTTATACCTGATTTGGTTTCACCCAGAGACACAGAGACGCAGAGAGGGGAGGATTAAATCAGATGATTGGTTGACAAGGAGATGTTTTAGAGAGTATTATTTATCTGGTGGCGAAGAGGGACTTAATAATAATTCCTTCCTCCCTTTGCGCCTCTGGGAGTCTTTCGAGGGGCTACTTTGCGCGAAACCTATGAAAATGAACGATGACAGAGATTTTACCTGGCTTAAATGAAGCGGCACGAAATAAAGCAGTTGATTTGCTCAAAAATGGCGACGTAGTGGTGTTCCCAACGGATACTATTTATGGCATTGGAGCTAGCATTGCCAAGGAATCAGGTGTTAAAAAGATTTTTGAGGTGAAATCGCGATCGCCAGAGAAACCCCTCATCATTTATGTGGCCAGTTTTGAACAACTACAACAAGTAACCCAAAAAATTCCTGAAAGTACCATCTCTTCGCTCCGTAAAATCTGGCCTGGGGCAGTATCTGGTATCTTCCTTAAGAGGGAAATTGTCCCATCATTTGTGACCTCAGGTAATAATACTGTAGGAGTAAGAATTCCCAACCATGAGCTTTGTTTGGAATTGGTGCGTCGGGTTGGTGCTCCCCTGGCAGTAACTAGTGCCAACATTTCAGGAATGGAGACTCAGAAAACAGCTCCTGAAGTAGCTGCACAATTGGGAGAGCGGGTTCCACTGGTTTTGGATGGAGGGCCAAACCCGGAAGAACAACCTTCTACCCTGGTTGATTTTACAGGGTCAACGGCTCGGCTATTGCGTGAAGGTGTCTGGTGTTTCTCAAAACTACGCCAAGCCATTCCCGATTTGCAACCTATCCCTGAAAGCTGAGATTCTTATCCAGAAGTCGCCGCCAGCTCTGGAAATAGTCCCGATCTACTGAACAGTAGCGTAAATGACGACGCTGGTTTTGCCTCCCGATGGCAGTGCGTCCGTGCAGAACACGGTGGTTGTCAAACATCACCAGATCCCCTGGTTGCAGTCCTTGTTTTAGGCAGTATCTTGGATCGGTATAGAGCTGCATTAGCTTTCTATATGCGGCATAAAATGGCTCGATAATCTCCTCTGGTAAGTCCAAGGGAGCAGGAAATAGATTGCTGATCCGAACTTCCTTCAAATTACCACCACTATCGAGGCAAAAAACTGGACTGCTGAACCGCATATCAATGTGCGCCGCGTAATGTTTTCGGAAAGGAACTTCGTAACGGCACAGTAGATCGAACGCCTCTGAATCCTCCTGACGTAGTATTTCTGCTATTTGGAAACCATCCACAAAGGTAGACTGACCACTACCATCATTGTTCGCCATTAAACAGTGGAAAAAAATAATTCCCGGTGGTGCATACTGATAGGCATCATCCGTGTGGGGGATGAGGTTAATTTGGGAATTAGCAACACTTTTCTGGCTTTCCTCTGGATCCACAACAATCTCGAAAACACGCCCGTAATTTGTCTCCAATAAAGGACCAAATGACTGGGCGAAGGATTCGAGTTCGACCGTTTGAGGAGGCACATTTCGCAAAAAGCAAATCCCGTAATCCCTCAGATGTTCTAACAGTTGCAACCGACTTTTATCCCCAGTTCGGACTTCTTCATAAGCAATCTGCGGTAGGCTAGTTACAATCTGGCTATCCCAAAGAATGGGTTGATGCTGGCGATGCCTTCTCTCGGTAGCAGAATAGCAGTGCTGTCGCAACCACGAAGCATTATAGATGCTTCTGTGACCGTTGGGTTTCCATAATATTTCCAGTGCGTTGCCACTATGCCAACGAACTGAGAGGGGTTCTATATCTACTGGAACATCAACGATCCGAAAACGCTTTTCTCCATGTGTGGGGTCCCCACACACAGGGCAATCACAGTTATCCCGCAGCCAAATATAGTGGAATGTACTCCGATGACCGTCAACCCAATCAAGAAAAAGTTTTCTCCTATCTTGCTGAACTTTACGAATTTTGTATTGTTGAGGTTGACTTCTCACAGCCAAATCTTGAACTATATGACTCATTAAAATTGGTACTCCCAAATAATTGGTGGAACGGCGACTGTTACCTTCCCTTATTTCCTTTTTTTATTCCGAAAATAGTTTAGCCCTCCTGCTGCTATTATACCAATGATTCCTGGTATGGGACCAAACTCAAAAGGTACCAAAACTGGTAAAGTGGATGATGATGTTTCAAAAGCTATTTCACCTATTTGTGTAACGTACTGCAGCCCATCAGGCCTTGAGTGATTCGACAGAATATTTAAAAGTTGGTATAATAATTATGGCCTAAAATTGATGTAACAAAAACGGGCTGTAAAATAGTATTAGTAACAGCATGGGCAGCGCCATGAGTAAGGAGTGTGGCAGCAGTCATCACTATAGTGGCAGTTAGTTGATGTTTCATTTTTAACAATCTTCAAAGAGGTCTAGATGAGGGCAAAGTTGCATGAAACTATGGGTTGACAAGATACAGTCGGCAATGTTTCACAGGATAAACCGCCTAATTTATTAATTGTAACGCAATCAAACCAACAATAGCTTAAACAATCCCATTTAAATTTCGGCACACCCATGGTGCCACGATACCACAATGTAGGATGCTAAGAAGTCGTAGGATGCGTTACTAGCCGTAGGATGCGTTACTAGCCGTAGGATGCGTTACTAGCCGTAAGTAGTAGCAACAATACAAACTTTGTTGGCGTAACGCATCCTACGATTCCCTATTGCTGAAAAAAGCCACGAGAATTAATAACATTTTCACTAAATTTTTCAAAAGGTGTATTTTTCCATGATAAAACCCTCGTTTTATTTGGCTCCCAATCAAGCATTTTTTCAGAAAAATCCACCCTAAATTTAGGGCATAATACTTTTAGCATAGTTTCAGGTATTTTTTACTAAATCGCCTGAGTCAATAACCAAAGGCTTTTCTTGTGTTAAGTCCTCAATTTCTTTGAAAAGTTGATAATGTTCTTCCCAGCCGACACGAGATTCCCACTCTTCCCAGACAAAACCGCTAGCTGTTCTGGCTTTCCAGTATGAAAGAACTGTTTCTCTTGGATTTCTAATTAAAAAGAAATTTTTTACTTTAGAGAGCCAGTTTTTGTTAAATCCAGGGAGAAGATGATATGACATATGTTTTTGAAACGAAAAAGATTTTCCCTCTGGCAAATCGCCAGTTAGTTTTTTAACGATACTTGAATAATTAGTATCGGGATGTCTTGATAAATAATCTGATGCATAATTCATCCGCTCATAGTCGGTCAAACTATTAACAAAATAGCAACCATCTAAAGGTTCATCATAGATAATGCAATCATCAATCTGCTCAAAAGCTCGTGTTATTACAGTTGAACGACTTCTCGGACAAGCCCCCATAGCAATAGGTTTAGTTTTCATTAAATTCTGAAATTGTACGACCAGTAAATTAAATGCGTAACAGTTTACTCCTGCAAGTCCATCATCCGAGTGAAACTTTTATCCCCACCATAGGTGGCACAAGCCTGTTGCAAAACCTCACATAGACGCTCTGAAAATTCTAGAGAGGTTTTGAAGGTTTGATTCAGTTCATTGACCAAACAGGCATCCTTGTGAGCTAAGTTTAATGTAAACGCCGGACCCGGATTCCCTTCTAAGATAGAGGGAAGCAATTTTTCCGCTACCCAGCTACTCCCCGAACCCGCTTGAATCATGTTCGTCAGTTGTTGGGGATCGATTCCTGCTTCTGTTCCCAAAGACAGCACCTCCCCCAGAGCTTTAGTATTGATGAAGCAAAGATAATTAATCAGCAATTTGGCAAGGATAGCATGAGAAAGTGGCCCCACATAATAAATCTGGGAACCAATAGCTTCCAATATCCCTTTAATTTTGTCAAAAGTCTCTTGATTTCCCCCCACAAACATGGATAGCGTGCCAGTTTCTGCCCCCTTTGCCCCCCCAGAAACAGGGGCTGCAATGGAGTCAATTTCCCGTTCCTCAGCAAGGGCTGAAATCTTGGTCATAATTTCTCTTGAATTGGTTCCAGTATCGATCCAAATCGTTCCGGGGCGAGCATGGGCAATCACTCCAGCATCTCCCAACATGACAGATTCTAACTGTTTTGGCCCTGGCAGACTGGTCATGATGACATCAGCAGCCCCTGTTACCTCTGGGATGGAATTCCGCCAACTTGCTCCGGCTGCTATTAAGGTTTCTGCTTTTGACCGTTGGATGTCATGTACCGAAACTTCAAATCCTTTCTTGAGCAGATTAGCAACCATACCACTGCCCATATTACCTAGACCAATAAATCCAATCCTCATGGGGAATTTCTCCTATTTCAAAACCAGTGTCAACCCTCGTAGGCTTCATCGGCAATTTTCAAAGCATCGTCAATGATAGCAAAACCTTCTTCCAACTGTTCCTCATTGATGCAAAGTGGAGGGGACATAAACACCCAGTTCCAGCGCACAAGACCGTGCAAACCCAGCTCCCGAAGACGGGCAGCAACTTTACCCATAACCACCATTTCCTGGGGTTTTGCATTCCAGGGAGCCAAAGGTTCCCGCGTTTCTCGGTTCTTCACGCACTCAATCACTCCATAGAGTCCTAAGCTACGGACATCTCCTACTGATGGATGTTTTGCCTTCATTTCCTGTAACTTTTCTGCCAGGCGATCGCCCATAATCCGGCTATTTTCCACCAGATTTTCTTCTTCATAAACCTCCATGGTCGCCAGAGCAGCAGCGCAACCCAAGGGATGCCCACTAAATGTTAGCCCACAGACGAAGGGGTTAGTTTCAAAGTAATCGGCGATATGCTGCCGTACTATCACTGCACCCATAGGAATATAGCCGCAGGTGAGTCCCTTAGCCATTGCCATAATATCGGGAACCACCCCGTAATGCTCGATCGCAAACATTTTTCCAGTGCGACCAAAGCCTGCGATAACTTCGTCGCAAATGAGTAAGATGCCGTGCTTATCAGCATATTCCCCTAGGGCTTGCCAATAACCATCGGGGGGAATAATCACACCATTGAAACCAGTAATCGTTTCCATCAGGATCGCCGCCACGTTTTCCGGCCCCTCAAACTCAATGGTTTGGATGACGTGATCTATATACACTTGGAGATTTCCTTCTGGTGCGTAGCCAAAAGGGCAACGGTAGGCATAGGGGTCGTGAACCCGAACAATCCCACTAATAGTCGGTTCGTGAGCCAAGCGTCTGGGGTCTCCTCCTGCAATTGCTGCACCGAGGGTAGCGCCATGATAACTGCGATATCGGGTGACAATTTTGTGCCTACCCGTGCACATACGTGCTATTTTAATGGCATTTTCAATGGCTTCAGCCCCACTCAGGGTAAAGAAAGTCTTGGTCAGATCCCCTGGTGTAATTTCTGCTAATTTAGCCGCTGTTGCCGCACGAATTTCTGTAGCAGTACCGGGATGGGCGAATACCAGTTTATCGGCTTGGTCTTTTATGGCTGCGATCACCTTGGGGTGGCTGTGGCCAATATTCATATTGACGTACTGACTGGAAAAATCCAGGTACTTTTTGCCGTCTTTATCCCAGAAGTAAACCCCCTCAGCACGTTCCATAACGATGGGATTTTGGATGTTTTTCTGAGGTACCCAGGAAAAAAAGACGTGATCGCGATGGGTTTTGACAATTTCTTGAGCGTTCATGACAGTGTTTCTAATCAATTTCTGAGCATTAATGGTTGGTAGGACTTACGCAAACACAACGATAAATTTAGTATTCCAGACATACCCGATCCCCCCAACCCCCCTTAAAAAGGGGGGCTTTGCGTCAGTCCTAGTTGGTTTGGGAGATCCTCCTGTCCTTGATTTCTACTCTGGTTTCCTGGCACGGAGAATGGTTGAGAAGGGAAAATCAACAAAGGATGTATATCCAGGATCGAACCTCTGAGAAGGTGGCACAAGTTCCAACGTGAAAGGTTCTAGCTTTGCTTGGGAAAACCCGACGCTTTCCAGCACCTGTAGGCAGGTTTGCTCTTCCCAGTGATAATGCCAAGATGTCTCCGTTTGCCCGTCTGGTAGCTTCACATTACACTGGCACTGCTCCCCTTCCTGGGTATCGGCAGGGTCACGCCCGCTGATGGGAGCCTGAAAGATGGAAACGCCCGCTCTGTAAGGTCGCTTTATGCTTGTTCGATTCCATACATCATTATTAACCGCTAAAACCAGACGTCCCCCAGGACAAAAACAATCATAACAAAGCTTTACCATGCTTAAAAGTTTTATTTTGTCCTTGGCATAACAAAATAGGCAGTGGGCAACCACAACATCGTAGTTGCCACCGTCCACACATCCCTGGGTCATGGCATCCCCCACGAGATATTGAATTCCCAAAGGCTCGGCAGCTTCGATTTCCTGTGCCTTGGCGATCATGCCACTGCTGATATCGCTGCCAACAATGCTGGCTGACGGATAAGCCTGCTTGAGTCCTCGCGCGATGGGTCCGGTTCCGCAGGATAGCTCTAGTATCCGTTGACCCGACCCATTACCAACAGCAGCCACAAACAGCTCTTTTGCGGCCCTCCGATAGTCGGTCTGGAGGTAGTCTTCAAACACATCGGCTATGTCATTATCGTCCTGGTATTTAAGGTCGCTATGAGTTTTAACTATTTCTTGAGCCTTCATGTTATTGTCGTGATAGGTAGACTATAGCAGGGTTTTCCCCCACACAGTACCGGACGTACACTGTTCAAAGCATCCGGCTCCTGCTCAGGCGCGGCTGCGCAGGAGCAGGGGTGTATCATTGTACTCACTGGCGCGTTTACTCCCCATTTCTGGAGTCGGATTTCAGGTCTCATTCTAATTGGGCTTTGAGTCCGTAGGATGCTAAGAAGTCGTAGGATGCGTTACTAGCCGTAGGATGCGTTACTAGCCGTAGGATGCGTTACTAGCCGTAAGTAGTAGCAACAATACAAACTTTGTTGGCGTAACGCATCCTACATTCTTACTCATTAAAGACAAATTCTTGACAGGTATGCCAACGTTTTCCATTGTGTATTAAGAGAGTTACCACAGGCACGATGAATTCAAAGTATAACTGCTGATGTTCTAATTCTGACCATGCTTTCCGGAAATTCTGTTTCGTTAAATCTCGGAAGGCTACGGTTATATGAGGGGTATAATGACGATTACTGCCCCCAGTATCCATAATACCACAAGATGACTGGAGATAGTTGCTCAATTTTTTTTGGATTGTCAGCAGTTCTGGAGTTGGGATAACATTAATATATATTACCCGAGTTGAAAATGCCCCAAAGCCGTCGAGAGTTATTGGGATGGGGTTTTGGGTCAGGGCAAATTCTGTTAGTTTTTGCTGGAGATTCGGTAATTCTGATCCAGACCAGTGGAACGAGGGTTGTAAAGTAATGTGAGGTGGAGATTTTTGGGCGGCACGACTATTATAAACTGTAGCAAAGCGCTGCTCGATCTGTCTGGCAATTTGTCTTACATCCTCGGGAGGAAGCAGAGCAATAAAAAATCGTTGTTGTCCTGGATTCATAATTACCATGCCCTGGTTTGTGAAGATAGAAGAAGGTATTGTCCCTAAAAGTACTTTCGATCGGTATGTCCCTGCCCATATTGCTTACGTTCGCGACTTAATCGCCCGGGGACACAAGGCGCAGAGTGGGTATTGGGGAGAGTTAGGGGGAGGAATGCTCTTGTTTGAGGCTGCTTCAATGGCGGAAGCTAAAGCTATTGTGACACGAGATCCTCTGATTGAGAACGGTTGTGTCCGCTATCAGCTCCATGAATGGCGTATTGTGGTGGAATAGAAAAAATTTTTTCCTGGGGTGTTGACAGCAGCAGAAATTATATGTTATCTTAAAAAAAGACTCGGATTCATGCGATCGCAACGCCTAAACTTTGTCAGGACCGGAAGGTAGCAGCAATACGGGATGCTTGTGATAGGCTTGGACTCCGGGTCTTTGACGTTGGCGAGCATTTTTCTCTCTTCATCTTTTATCCTAGAGAAAGAACCTGATTAGACCACTGGGGTAATATGGCTGGCAATCTTTTTCAAAAAGCACTGTACATGGGCGTTGGTTTGGCTAATTATGCCGCTGAAAAAGCAGGAAAGACTCTGAAGGAATTGAGGACTGACGCTGAAAAGTTGGCCAACGAGATGGTTCAACGAGGGGAGATAACCACGGAAGAAGCCCGCAAAATGGTAGAAGAACTGATGCAAAAGGCGCAAGACAAATCGGTGGAACCGTCTCCAGCGTCGTCCAAGTCCGAACCCCGCTTGATTGAAATTGTCGCAGAAGAGGAGGAAGAGGCTGAGAAGGAACCGGAAAATTTGGATGCTTTGCGTCAGGAAGTGGAATCTCTCCAAGATGAACTGCGTCGTCTGAAGCGAAATTAAGAATGAGAAGACCGTACACCCTAGACCCTAAACAACTGGAAACCAAAGAACTGTGTTGCCCTGCACTGGGAATGCCATCAACATCAAGAGGTCCGGAAGAGCAGCTTAACAGCGATGAGACCGGGGAGCCGTATGAGGTGAAAGTCTCATGTACGGTTCTAAGGACGGAGACGGTAGGTCACACCTACCTCTCTAGTCCAACTATGCTTTTTTTCCAGGTTGGCAAAATATCCTAAATTTAAAGCAAAAAGACACTATAGAGGCTGGACATATCCAGATAAAGCCGGGTGGAAAGTCCACACTATTGAGCAGAGGTTCTCTTCCACATTTTTTCTTGCGTTTATCGAACGCGCGGAAGACCCCACCCGTAGGATGCGGCCTTCTGTCGTAGGATGCGTTACTAGCCGTAGGATGCGTTACTAGCCGTAGGATGCGTTACTAGCCGTAAGTAGTAGCAACAATACAAACTTTGTTGGCGTAACGCATCGTACGTAGCAGCATCCTAAATTAAATGGGTTAGCGTAACGCATCCTACGGGTAGCATAGCGGAGCGGGGTGGGGATGGATAGCGCGCCGCAACTTTAAAATTCCTCTTGACTTCTCATAAAATACGCGGTAATATGTAAAGGTACTTCAAAACACCCTCGCATAGATGGTACAACGCGCCTATCGGTATAGATTCTACCCGGATGCAGAGCAAGAGCAGCTCTTACGCCGCACCTTGGGTTGCACCAGGTTGGTATACAACAAAGCGTTGGCAGCCAGAACTGAGGGGTGGTTTGGGAGGAAAGAGCGGATAAGCTACTCACAAACATCTTCTATGTTGACCCAATGGAAGAGACAAGAAGACTTGGAATTCTTAAACGAAGTGAGCTCTGTTCCCCTTCAGCAAGCGTTGAGGCATCTTCAGGCAGCGTTTGCTAACTTTTGGGCAAAGCGTAGTAGGTATCCAACGTTCAAGAAGAAGAGTAACGGTGGGAGTGCAGAATTTACCCGTTCTGCCTTCAAATGGGCTAACAGGCAGCTCAAACTGGCTAAAACCAAAAATCCACTCAATATTGTATGGAGTCGTCCTATCCCCCAGGGGGGTACTCCATCTACCGTTACAATCAAGTTAGAGCCATCAAACCGATGGGACGCCAAGGGCGGTTGCTTCGCAATTGTAACTCTTCTAGTAGATGACCCTACCGTGGTGCCCTTGCCTCCCAATAAGAAGAAGGTAGGGCTGGATATGGGGTTAACTACTTTAGTCACTACCAGTGATGGAGAAAAGATAGCTAATCCACGCCACTTCAAACAGAAGTTTCGGAGGCTTAAAGCCGTACAAAAGTGCCTGTCTCGAAAGAAATTGGGGTCAAATAATAGGAAGAAAGCCAGACTCAAGGTAGCAAGAGCACAGTCTAAGATTGCTGATGCCAGAAACGATTTTCTCCATAAGCTAACTACCCGGCTGATTCGTGAAAACCAAACGATCGCCATCGAGGATCTGGCAGTTAGAAACATGGTTAAAAACCGCTCCTTAGCCCGTAGCATTAGCGATGCAGGCTGGGGGGAACTGGCCCGGCAACTTGAGTATAAGAGTGAGTGGTACGGACGGGGATTAATCAAAATTGACCGTTTCTTCCCATCCAGCAAGAGGTGTGGAAACTGCGGTTTCGTAATAGATCAGCTGCCACTGAATATCAGGAAATGGGAATGTCCGAAATGCAGCGCGACCCATGACCGTGACATAAATGCAGCTAAGAATATTTTGGCGGCAGGGCTTGCCGTTTCAGTCTGTGGAGCGAACGTAAGACCCGATAGACAAGGCTCTAAAGGGCAGTTGCGAAATCCCCCCGGCATCATCGATGGCGGGGGAAAGAAACAGAAACCCACCCACCCCTACCCCCTCCCAGGAGGGGGACCTTGGGGGTGGGTTGGGAATCCCCACCTCCTGCTCCTGCGCAGCCGCGCCTGAGCAGGCGACAGCAAGGGTGGGGAGGATGTCAACTCCTAGGGCTTTCTCTCGTAGAGTGTTGTACTTTTTCACCAGTTCGTACACCCACCCTACAATTACCTATTGAGCAACAACAACTTACTTATGGACGGCGAAAATGAAATAGACCCCAGGTAAACAGACCTTGCTCAGCAGATTCCACCCATTGACATAAGCCATTCTTAGAAGATTCTAAAAATTCTGCGGTACATTTTTGGCTGAGTTCCTCGTAATGGGCAATTACCGAATCTCTCAATTTAGTGTAATGGACGAGCAACTGGTAGAATTTGTCGATCACGTTGATGGTTTCAAAGCCAAGACTTTCGGCTTTACTAGTGTAAGAATGAAAAGATCCTATACGCTCATGATGGATATTAACCCGTTGGAGTGAATCTTTTAAAGCTCCATCTGGACAATCATCTGCTTGCAGAATATCCATGAACAGTAACTGTCCATCTGGTTTAAGCACCCGATAGGCTTCTTCTAGGACGCGATCTTGCCCATCTGTGTGGAACAGGGCATCCTGAGACCAAACGAGGTCAAAGCTGCCATTGTCAAAAGGAATGTCTTTAAAATTGCCAAACACAATCTCAATCAGATTATCAAGACCCTGTTCGCGATTGCGTCGCTCATTTTCCTGATTTTGCTCCTCGCTGATATTAAGACAGGTGACATGACAGCCATATTTTTTAGCCAAATGTCGTGCGGCTGGTCCGTATCCAGAGCCGAGGTCAAGGACGCGGAAATCGGGATTCAGGTTCTGTACTTGTTGTGCCATCCACTCAGTGGTTTTCGCCATACCATCGGCAATGGAGCGATCTGGATCGTCCTCATACAATCCTAAATTTAAGGTGTCGCTGCCAATGGCAATCTCATACAAATTACGAGCATTTTCACTGTTGTAATGTACTCTGGCGCGTTCTGTGGCTTGTTCGGAGTTTGCTGTTGTGGTCACGGTATGTATCTAGATTCTATGTTTTAGTATGCAAGAAATTAAAAGGCAAATTGCTCGTAAATCGAATCAATCTGGGGATGAAGGCGACACAATCGACTAACTTCATCTTGAACCTTTGCAATGGTATTAACTGTAGGTTCGCCACTCAGCATTTTATCTATTAGTTCGGCAATGCAATGCATTTCTTCAGAACCAAATCCCCGGGTTGTGGTTGCGGATGTTCCTACCCGGATGCTGCTGCAAACACTAGGTTTCAGGGAATCGTAGAGCAGCAGGTTTTTGTTAACGGTAATCCTGACGCTGGCTAAGCGCTCTTCAGCTTCTTTACCCGTAATACCTTGCTGACTGAGATCGAGAAGCATCAGATGGTTATCCGTACCGCCAGAAACCAGGCGGAATCCCGTTGCCATCAAATCTGCTGCTAATATCCTGGAATTTTCCAGGTTTTGACGTTGGTAGGCGACAAAGCCCTCAGACATGGCTTCTTTGAGCATCACAGCCTTGGCAGCGATCGCATGGACATGAACAGCTCCTTGTACCCCAGGAAAGACTGCACTATCAATCTTGCGAGCAAATTCTGGTGCGGAATGTTCCCCCAGCAAAATTATGCCGCTACGGGGTCCGCCCATGGTTTTCTGGGTGCTAGTGGTGACGAAATGAGCGTGGGGAACGGGAGAAGGATGTAATCCGGCTGCAACCAATCCTGAAATGTGGGCGATATCCGCCAATAAATAGGCTCCCACTTGATCAGCAATTTCCCGAAAGCGTGGGAAATCAATCATGCGGGGATAGGCACTCGCACCAGCAACGATCAGTTTGGGACGAATATCTTGAGCTTGAGTAAGAATCCGATCGTAGTCCAGACGTTCGGTATCTGGATCAACTTGGTAAAAATGACAGTCATAGTGCTTACCTGTCATGGTAAACTTAGCACCATGGCTCAGATGCCCCCCGTGACCGAGATCCATCCCTAAGATGCGATCGCCCGGTTTGAGGACAGTGAGGTAAACTGCTTGATTTGCTTGGGAACCTGTGTAGGGTTCCAGATTGGCGTGAGCAGCTCCAAATAACTCCTTAGCACGGGCGATCGCTAAATTTTCCAACTCGTCAATATTCTCACAACCGCTAAAGTAGCGACTACCTGGATATCCTTCAGCCACCTTGTTTGTCAAAATAGAGCCAGTGGCTTCTAACACCGCACGACTGACAAAGTTAGCGGAGGCAATTAATTCAATGTTGTCTTTTTGCCTTTGGTGTTCCCGCTTAATAATATCAAAGACCTCTGGATCTACAGCATTTAAACCTAAACCATAGTTCTTCAGTTGCGTTTTATCTTGGTAAACCGTCAAATTTTTACTCCTTAAAACTCTTGTTGTATCTAATTGGCGCCGGTGGTGCGAAACTTTCAATAATGAAACGGGACGGTGAGAAGGGGTAGAAATGGTAGTACTATAGCAGCATAAGTCCACCAAGGGAAAGTAGGAAAAAATTCTGTTTCCTCCAGTAAAGCGTCGATTCTCTCTTCTAAACGGTTAGGAGGGACTGCACAACTCAGGGGAGCGGAAAAGCTTTCGGTGTACATAAGGGGCGCTTTCGCTACGGCGAGCAAAGATTCTGCTAATAATAAAGGGTCTATTTCTTCAGCTGCTCGTCGATCGGCTCGCAATTCTCGTAATAATAGCAACTCTTGCCAAAGGAGTTCCGTGTGGGGTAAATAAGAGGTAAGAGAGCGCAACCAACGGAGCCAGAAAAACCAGAAGGTATCCCGATAATGGTAATGGGCTTGTTCGTGAGCCAAGACTGCTTCTAAATGAGGGGGGTCTAGGGTATCCAGGAGTCCCTGACTAACTACTAATTGGCATTTCCAGAAGCCAATTTGGGTGCTGTAGGGCAATGTAGTAGCTAACAGGCGCACCTCTTGAGAGAAGATTAATTCTTGGGAATAGGTGCTAATTTGTTTTTTGACTTGCCCTAGGTGGTGAGCGAGTCGGAGCAACTTGAGGATAGCGAAGGTGATAAAGGTTCCTGCGAGGAGATAACTGAACCAGCTAGCTTGCAAACCCAGCATTTCCCCTGACGGTCCCATGTAGAGTACTGCTAGAGAGGTGTCCAAGAGGAGGAGGGGAGGGAGGAGGAAGGAAAAGAGGGTTTGGCTCCACCGTTGATGCCAATTACTGCTGGATGGTTGCCATAGTAATCTAAAAATCCATGCCCATACTAAGGCGATGAGCAGCATGACCAAATGCATTATTCTTGTCCCTCCCTTTGACGACGCACTGCTTGTAGACGGGAGGCGATGGCTTCGATTTGTTGGATACTAGCGGTATCCAGACTGTCAGCAAATCCTGCTACCAGATCTGGGCTGCTCACTGCGAGGAAACTGTGGAGGCGATCGTAAGCTTTAATTGCTTCTGCTTCTGGTCGGGATATCAGGGGTTTCCAGGAAAAGGCACGTCCTTCCTTACTGCAAGTGAGCCATCCTTTTCCTGTGAGACGACGCAACACGGTGGTGACGGAAGTATAGGCTAATTCCCGATCTGGATTCTCTAAAATCCTTTCGTGTACGTCTTTGACAGTGGCTTTCCCTAGTTCCCAGACTATATTTAATATTTCTGTTTCTAGGGGACCGAGGGATAGTTTCTGGGGGCGGTATTTAGGTAAAGGAGCCATGATTGGGAGAATACTGGGGTAAGATTATTTTAGGTTATCATGTAATGATTATCAGCGCAAGTCGTTTAAAATGCTCAATCTAGAATTAAATTAGGAAACAGAAGCATATTTAGCAGTTACCAGTCCTGCTCATGCCAACCGGGGCAGTCAGGCAGTAACCTCGTATCATGAATGTTCTTCTTTGGGTCTGAGCCCCCCACCAAATTGCGGTGCGGTGCATTTTCTTGAATGGGATTCAAGGTGGAAAGCGCACCAAGACAAACGACAACTGCCTGACTGCCCCGGAGCAGGGGTACGGGCTTCGCTGCGGAAAAAGAGGGGCGTAAAATTGCTGTGGAAATTAAGGACTTCGATTCACCGTCAGTCATCAGTGAACTGGAAAAAACAATAGTTGTTCTTAGCCATCAGTCAAGCCATCTACTTTAAACACTTTCAAAATTTCCAGCTAGCCGTCCAGCGCAATAAAATTAACCTATTAGTTGACGAACCCAGTCGGAAGGCAATTCTCCAATAGAGCACTCACTAAGTTATACAGATCTCCTCAAAAAAACACTGCAAGAGGCAACGATCGCTCAACCTCGCTTACAAGCGATTCGGCTTTATCCCGTCTGCGACACTGATTCTGGTCACTTCCTAATTCTCGCTACTGGCTGGGACAAACAGCGCTGGATTGATACCATCTTGTTTCATGCTCGTTTAGTCCAGAATCAGGTCATCATCGAGGAAGATAATTTTGAGGAAGGACATTATAACTACTTTAGAACCAAAGCCGTAGGGTGGGCATCGCCCACCGAACCCCCACCATCGAACTTCCACCATCGAACCCCACCACCAAACCCGAAACAATGCCCAACTATCGCCGCGTACAAATCCCCGGCAGCACTGTCTTCCTGACTTGGGTAACCCATAATCGTACTCCTCTCTTCGCTAATCCTGAGAATGTTGCCTATCTCCGCCAAGCAGTTGCCGCCATCAAAGCTGAACAACCTTTTGAAATTCTGGGAGCAGTCATTCTCCCTGATCATCTGCATTTTCTCTGGTCTCTCCCTCCCAATGACAGCAATTATTCCAAACGGGTAGGGCGGATCAAAGTCCTATTTACTAGTGCTTTTCAAGGCGATCGACCTGCTGTGGCAGCACGGTCCCCATCCCATCGCAAGCATCGGGAACGAGAGGTATGGCAACGACGCTTTTGGGAACACACCATCCGTAATGAGGATGAATGGTCAGCCTGTTTAGATTATATTCATTATAATCCGGTGAAGCATGGCCTCGTTTCTTGCCCTCATCTGTGGCCCTATTCTAGCTTTCAAAAGTGGGTAAATTCAGGCCATTATCCGTTGGATTGGGCCTGTCAATGTGAGGGGAACACGGCACAGATTCCTGATTTTTCCAAAATTAATCCACTTGTAGGTGAGTAATATCCTTGGGTAGGGTGGGCATTGCCCACCGCAAACGCTTGGGTAACTTGGGTAGGGTGGGCATTGCCCACCGCAAACGCTCTAAAAACCTAGAGGCAAGCCATTGATAATGCCCTGGGCCTACAGCCTAGGTAATTTGGGTAGCTTGGGTAGGGTGGGCATTGCCCACCGCAAACGCTCTAAAAACCTAGAGGCAAGCCATTGATAATGCCCCGGGCCTACAGCCTAGGTAATTTGGGTAGCTTGGGTAGGGTGGGCATTGCCCACCGCAAACGCTCTAAAAACCTAGAGGCAAGCCATTGATGATGCCCTGGGCCTACAGCCTAGGTAATTTGGGTAGCTTGGATAGGGTGGGCATTGCCCACCGCAAACGCTCTAAAAACCTAGAGGCAAGCCATTGATAATGCCCCGGGCCTACAGCCTAGGTAATGTTGGTGGGCGATGCCCACCCTACTATAAATCTATAGTAATTTGGGTAGCTTGGGTAGGGTGGGCATTGCCCACCGCAAACGCTCTAAAAACCTAGAGGCAAGCCATTGATGATGCCCTGGGCCTACAGCCTACGTAATGTTGGTGGGCGATGCCCACCCTACTATAAATCTATAGCCATTGATAATGCCCCGGGCCTACAGCCTAGGTAATTTGGGTAGCTTGGGTAGGGTGGGCATTGCCCACCGCAAACGCTCTAAAAACCTAGAGGCAAGCCATTGATGATGCCCTGGGCCTACAGCCTACGTAATGTTGGTGGGCGATGCCCACCCTACTATAAATCTATAGCCATTGATAATGCCCCGGGCCTACAGCCTAGGTAATTTGGGTAGCTTGGGTAGGGTGGGCATTGCCCACCGCAAACGCTCTAAAAACCTAGAGGCAAGCCATTGATGATGCCCTGGGCCTACAGCCTACGTAATGTTGGTGGGCGATGCCCACTACTATAAATCTATAGTAGCTTGGGTAGTAATGTTGGTGGGCGATGCCCACCCTACTATAAATCTATAGACTCGATATCAGGATCAAGAGTTAATAATAACCCATTACAAAGACCATCTTCATTACGAGACAAACACACTACATCCTTATTCTCAATCGGTTCTATTGTAAATCTTGATGATAGTTCTCGAAGTACCTGGTTAGGATCTTCTCCAGGTGTGAAAGTAAATAAAATATTGGATGTGTCGCAAGGAATATCCATGGATTCCACAGCACAAATCACAGGTAAGCTGTATATTGTTCCAACGGTTAGGTACTTTAGACTGCCATTTTCGTAAGCTCTTTGAAATCTGCTCGATACCTTTTCACAGCGTTGCTGAGGTGTATAACCTGAAGAGCTGAAATGCCGAGAAAACCACCTAATCAACGTAATATTACCCCTGGTTGTCCGAACAAATGTAGTTGGAACACCTTCTGCATCGATATCACAATAGAATTTTATATTTTCCTCTTCATCAGGAAGAGATTGACCTATAATAGAACTAGTAGGGGCGATCGCCCAAAACAAACCAGGCAATTAACCTAGTTTTCATAATACTATATAATTAAATGTTCATCCAGTATAACTCATGACTGATAATTTACTAGAGTCCTTTCAGCAAGCATATCGAAATCTCCAACTTATACCCCTGTTAGGAGCGGGAGAATTAGACCGATTTGGGGTAGACTACGGTAGGGAAATCATGGATGAACTGGAACAACTGGTTGAAGATAGTCCTTTGGGGAATGACAAGATTATTTTTATTGGACATCGGGGTTGTGGTAAGTCTACTTTGCTGGCTCAATTTAGCCGTCAGCTTCAGGATAGCTATTTTGTCGTCCTTTTCGACATCACTGATTTGATTGAAATGCCCGATGTAAATCATATCAATATTCTCTTCGCCATCGCAGTGCGTCTCTTGGAGGAAGCTCAACAACGCGACGTGACTATTGAAAAGGCTACTAAAGATGCATTATATGACTGGTTGGCTACCCGCACCCACATTGAAACTAAGGAAATAAAGAAAGAATTTGGTTTCGGGGCTAACTTCTTGAAGATAATTGCCGATAAGTTGAAAACAGACGCTACGACGCGAGAAAAAATTAAACGAGAGTTTAGTCCTAAAGTTTCTGAGTTAATTGCTAGAATAGATGAAATCGCTACTGTGGTGCAAGGTGGTAGCGGGAAAAAAATCCTGGTGATTATCGATGGATTGGATAAGTTAGATTTAGCAGTGGTGAGGGATATTTATACAGCCCATATCAAAGCCCTTTTTCAACCTAATGTTAGAATGATTTTCACCGCTCCTATCTCTGCTTGGCGGGAAATATCTCAGGGAGCGACGATGGAGACGGAAACCAATAATCAAATTGTCACTATGACGGTACCGAAATTGTTTCCGAAAGAAAGAGCGCGTCAAGCTAATGCAATACCTAGCCTTGATATAATAGCTATTCTGGAGGAGGTTTTAAATAAACGCATTCCTAGGGACTTGCTAGAAGGGGAAATTGCTGCTAAGATGATTATATACAGTGGAGGAGTATTGCGGGAGTTAATTCGTATTGCTAATCAATGCTGTCGTGTTTGCTTGCGCTTAATTAGACGCCACCCTGGTGAGGAGATTAAAATCAATCAGGAAGTTCTCCAGGAAGCAATTCGGAAATTGCGCTTGGATTTTGATACCCGTTTAGGATTAACCGACTATGATATGCTAACCCAAATATACCAAGAATTTCAACCCCAAGATAGTAAAGATCCGCGCTTTTTAGATTTACTCCACGGTTTATATGTGCTGGAGTATCGCAATGATGAATTATGGTACGATATTCACCCTATAGTGAAAGAATTGTTGCAGCAAAAAGGAAGAATATAGAGCTTCGCGCCGGGGAAAGGGTTTCAAGTAGGCATTGCCCACCGCCAACGTTGTCAAAACCTAGAGAAAAGCCATTGATGATGCCCCAAGCCTAGATACTACGTAATGTTGGTGGGCGATGCCCACCCTACCACTCTCTCAGTTTAATCAAATGATGGATTTAAAAGATATTGTTCGGGAAAATGAGCAAGAATATGAAGAATTACTCTTTTCTATTGAAGCGGGTGTGGGAACTTTCAATTTACTCATTGCTGTATGCGATGATAATAATTACCGGGATCGCCTTATTTCCCAATACGAGTCAGAACTAGCACCGGATATCCGCTCTTATAGGATAACATTAGCTCGGGGGGAACTGAGTCTGAAAACTGCTCTCACTGAGTTGGTAAACCAGGAAGAATATCTGCAAAATGGTGGGAAAGCAGTAATAACGGTTACGGGTGCGGAAAAGCTCCACTTTCTCAAATTAGGAGAGGAACGCTCGGAACAAGAAATCTTTTCCGGTTATTTACAATGGACAAGGGAAGGTTTGCGCCATTTTCCCTATCCTCTGGTTATCTGGATAACTCACCAAATTGAGAATCTTCTGGTTTACAAAGCGCCGGATTTTTGGAGTTGGCGCAAGGGTTTATTTCGCTTTGTCTCCAAGAAGACTACCGCAGTGCCGCAGGAATTATTTACTGCTTTAGGGCTGGAATTTGAGCAAGAATTTCCCTCTAACTATAATGATAACCCATCTTTACTCCCATTACAAGACTTGCAAGGATTAATTGAGCAGTTTGAGGAAAAAGAAGGCAAGAAGTCTCCCAGTTTAATTACTTTGTATGAAAGCATGGGGCGCATTTATAAGAGTAGAGCTAAAGAGGGGGAAGCGCAAGATTATCAAGAGGAAAGAAATCGGGGGATGGAATATTTCCAGAAAGCAGTTAATCTCCGAAAAGAGCTAGGAAGGAAAAATGGCTTAGAATACACTCTCAGTAACCTAGCCAGTCTCTACCAGTCCCGGGGAAATTATACCACAGCAGAACAATTATATCAAGAATCTCTGGAATTGAGAAAGAAATTCTTTGGAGAGAGTGCTAATCTAGAGATAGCAGCTGCTATAATAGATTTAGGAGGAGTTTATCACAATCAAGGGCGCTATGAGGAAGCCATATCTTTGTATGAAGAAGCATTAGCAATGCAGGATCAATTACTGGGAGAAGAAAGTCCTGCGATCGCCACTACTTTTAATTATCTCGCCGGAACTTATCACGCTCAAGAGGAAGGAGAAAAAGCAGAACAATTCTATCGCGATGCTTTAGCATTAAGGGAGAGAGTTTTGGGAGAAAAACATCCCGACGTAGCCAATAGTTTGAGCAATTTAGGCTTATTATACTACGAACAGGGACGTTACAGTGAAGCAGAACCTTTATTGTACCAATCCCTAGAATTGAAACGAAAACTATTATTAGGAGAAGAGCATCCCGATATTGCCACTATGTACAATAATTTAGGGCTACTCGCTTACGCTCAAGGTAATTATAACACAGCAGAAGCTCATTTAACCACAGCTTTAACTTTGCGCCAAACTATATTAACTGAAAACCATCCCGATATAGCAATTAGTTTGAATAATTTAGGGGGTTTAGCCAAAGCACAAGGAAACCTGGAGAGAGCCAAAACTCACTACCAGCAAGCATTACAAATTAGCGAGGAAAAATTAGGCACAGACCATCCCATTAGTGTTAAAATAAGAGATAACCTAACCAATGTATAGTCATTTGGTAGGGTGGGCAATGCCCACCGCAAACGCTGTAGAGGGGTAGAGGCGCGCTATTGATGATGCCCCGCGCCTAGAGCCTACGTAATTTTGGTGGGCGATGCCCACCCTACGGCTCACCGCTGAACAAATTTTTGATGCAACTTTCTAGGAAGAGCGGCGACGAAAGTTGACTCGCAACCCATCACGGGGACGGGGAGTGGGAATCATATCCATCTGAATATCTTGGTTGGGGAGTAGCTCCCACTCATAATTTCGCACCAGTTCAGCTGCCAATAGTTTAATCTGTAACCGAGCGAACTCTTTCCCCAAACACTCTCGCATTCCTCCCCCAAAGGGAATATGGCTGAATGGTGGCTTATCTTCCCTTCGTTGGGGTCCAAACCGATCTGGATCGAAGTCTTGAGGGTGGGTGTAAATCGTCTCATCCAAATGAGTGCGATTAATTTGATAGAATACAGACCATCCTTTAGGAAGCTGATAACCTTGGAATTGGCAAGTTTGAATCACCTCTCGGAAACCGCCACCTACGGGAGGAACAACCCGCAAGACTTCTTTCATAACCTGGTCCAGATAGGTCATCTGTTTGAGAGTATGGAAGGTGAGGTTATCTTCAAGAGCAAGTTGGTCCTGTTCGGTTTTGGCTTTTTCTCTAACATTGGGATACTGAGAGAGTTTCAAGCACAGGGAGGTGAGGGTGGTTCCATCTTCATCTCGTGCTTGTAATAGTAATCCCAAGGCATCTTCGGGATGAGATTGTTTTTGCCCGGACCTATCCTCTATAATAGCTTCCATGCATCTTGTTATTTCCTGGCGACATTTCAGCGCTCGACTGAATTTGGTTCCTGGTAAACGTAGGGAAACGGTAAACAGTCCGTTAGTCCATTCCTCAAACCAGTTTCTGAGCTTTGTTTCTGTCCCTCCATCAATTCCCACCAGCAGTTTACAGGCTATATCAAAGGTGTACCGTCTCAGTTCTGGATACCAAGTCAGGGTTCCCATGTTTTCCCATTTCTGGAGGTAACGACCAGTGATGGCTTTCATTTCTGGAATGTATCCTGCTAAGGCCCTGGGTTGGAAGGCTTGAGCAAGAATTTGGCGACGGGATCGGTGAATATCTCCGCTTTGGGTGGACAGAGAAGCTGGTCCCAGTAAAACTCGGGTACTGTAGGGCCAAGTGGCGGCAAAGTATTTGTTTTCGTTGGCAAAAAGAAACCGATTTGCTTCTGAACCGACGAAGATAATGGTAGGGCGACCGAAAAGATGAGTTTTGAACAGGGAACCGTATCGACGTTGGCGCTTTTCTATAAAGTTTGGATCCCTTAAAAAGCTCAGGGTTTCCCCGATCCAGGGTAAGCCAAACCGTCCGGGAGGAGTTGGGGTTGCTCTTATTAGTCCGATGGTATTAATTGTATCTTTCATATTTCTTCACCTATCCTACCACTTCCTATCACTAAAAGATAACCTAGCAAACCTATAAACATCCGCGTTAATCCCCGGACGCCAAGGGCGGGACGCTTACGCGGGACGCCAAGGGCGGTTGCTTCGCAAAGCTTACGCAAAGCTTCGCAAAGCTTACGCAAAGCTTCGCAAAGCTTCGCAATCATCTGCGGTTACTAAAAGATAAAGACTAACTGCAAATCCCAATTTTTAGTATCAGTGCGACTAATTGCAATTTTGCGGATGAATTCACGAAAGTAAAATCGCCGTTCTGTTTCCGATAAGTCCCACCAGAATTGGGGAATGGACACAGTAGTCGCGATCGCAACTAAATTAACTGGAGGAAGTTGAGCCAATTTTGCTTCCAGTGCAGTAATTTCTCCCTGCAATTTATAACTGCGCAATTGAACAGTTTCTGTATCTAAAATACCATCGTCTTTCAATTGGGGCAATTGCTCAATAATAGCTTGTTTCTGAGCAATTTCTTCTTGTAACACAACTTTCAATCCTTCGGTAGGGTTATCCAGTTTAGCCACAGCCGAAGGTAAATTACTACAAATGGTTTCAATGGTTCGTTCCAGTACTTCCTGATAAGGAATAGCGCTACATTTCTTCGTTAAGGGACAATTTAGAGGACGGAGATAGAGATATTCCCGCTTTTTATTATAAGTAGTCACCTTGGAAACTTTCAGAGGCGACTCACACTGGTTACAAACGGCTAAACCCGCCAGAGAACGGGGTGCGCTAGCGGTACGGGGAGATAATATGGAGTTGCGACGCAGGAGGCGATCGATTTGGGCTGCTTCTTCTTTGGATAAAATGGGTGCGTGGGTGTGAGGAAGAATGGAACCATTGCCATAAGCCAAATTCCCGCGATAGACTTGGTTAGTTAACCAGTTCTTTCCCGTAGAAGGAGCAATTTTCTTCCCATATCTCTTTTCTAAATACTCCACAGATCCTCGCAAAGAACCGTAGAGTAAGAAATGGGCAAAAAAATCTTTCACCACAGGAGCAGTACGGGGATCCACTATATACTTACCTTTACCCCTGCGGTAGCCATAGGGCGCTCTACCGGGTGGGATACTCCCTCTGAGACGGTTGCGGGCGTGTCCTTGACGCCGACAGCGACTCCGTTGACTAGCTTCAGTTTTTCCTAGGAGTCGGATTAAGTTAGCCCGCATATCTTGAGGAGAGGTATTATCCCCTTGAGAGAAAGAGTAGGGTTGTTCCGTGGCAATGATTTCAATACCCAGAGCCTCTATTTGGATCAGGCGATGGCTTACTTCTGCTATAGTGTCTCCCAAGTCTTCCAAACGACGAATAAAGAGACGTTCAGGAGGGTTAGTTTGGCAGTCTGCTAGCAGTTGTTCTAATTGGTGTCGTTCCCCTAAATCTCGATACACTAGATCTACTCCTAAACCGGGAAACGACTTATCAGGAGGGGTTTCCAGGAGAGTATCGCTGTAGAGGTAGGCTATGGTAGTCATTTAATGTAGGGGCGGGGTAACCCCACAGTTACCAGGTAACATATAAAGTGGGTAGTTTTCATATCAATTATTATAAGCCTTAAATAGTAGGGTGGGCATTGCCCACCACAAGGAGTCTGATAAATAAGAGGGCGAATTTTGATTTAACCACAAAGACACAGAGGACACAGAGAGAGAAAGTGGTATAGCAGTCTATCATCATTTAAGATAGCTCCCTAACGCTTTGATCCCCCCCAGCCGGGAGAAAGGAGGGATCGAATCATTTAGGGTTGCTATAGTCTTGGTAGGCAATGCTAATATTATACTATCCCACACTCCCATATTTATAATGTCTCCTATTCCCCTCCTAGGGTTTCAACCCCAGGCTATCCCCTACTCCCCCACAACCCTTTTACTGGGAATAATACTCCTCACAGTGGGGGGCTGTGGACTGCTGGAGCGACCCAAGTCCCGGGACAAAATTGCAGCTATGGCTAAAGAGAGCTTAGTGCTGATAAGCTACAAAAATCGAAAGGGTCATGGAACAGGCTTCTTTGTGGAAGGGGAGAAGGGACGTATACATTGCAGAATACCCCACCCGGGAGGGACAGAACCAGAAATTACAGCTTTGAAGGATCCACCCTTAGCTCAGGGGTACGGAGTATCCTATAATCAGGAGGCATGAGTGGTAGTCCGGTGCTGGATGTAAAGGGTCGGGTAGTGGCGATCCACGGCATGACAGATGTGGCAGAAATTCAGGAGCGAATACAGAACCAAGCTCGCATTAATCATTTCAAGTGGGGTATTCCTATTCATGCTTATCAGAAGACATTGCCAAAATTACGGCGGGAAAATGCAAAGAAGTTGGTAGATAAGGCAGATCGATTGTGGAGGAATGGGCAATATACAAAAGCACTAGGGACTGCTGATAAAGCGATCGCCTTTTAGAAATTCTCCCCAAAACTTGACAAAATGTGAAAAATCTTGCAACGTATACTATAATTGCTGGTACGTATTTAAGCGGTTAATTGTTCCATGCCTCGCCAAAAAGCCACAACAGAATATACCTACACCCAGGTTGTGCCTGTTGTGGTCATAAGTGACGCCGGTCAGCTAAGAAAAATAATGGGGCTATGGGGGGTGCCACGTAAGCTAACCTACCAGAAGCTAGGCTCTCTCAATGGCTGGGGCTTGGATTGGAAAAAAGCCGACCAAATTGTCCGCACCATGATGCAGCCGGCGGATATTAGGCTGCCATCTAAGCTTTGGGAATGGTCGGTCAATGACACCATGAAAGCGATTGAGGCACAACAAGAGGCGGCTAAAACCTTTCTAATCCGTAAGATTGACCAACACAGTACAGACCTGACTGAGCGTAAAAAACTAAGCAAATTACTTTCTGAAAATCCCACGGGAAATAATTGGCTGCACCGTCAGTTTAGAAAGCAGTATATTAAGGGTCGTACCTATATTAAGAACCAGATGGTTTACCAGGGTGGTGGCTATAAAGCTCTTAGATTAACCAGAAACACGGAAATACAAGGATTACAGAGAGGTAAACGCATCACCTTAAAGGTTCGTTGCCGTCACGTTATCTCTGGTCAAATCAGGGTAATACTCAAGGAATCTGGTAAATTTGAAGTCCATTGTGTCCGCAAGAAATCCATGAGGGGAAAAGTAAAGAAGCCAACCAAGATAATCGGACAAGACTTGGGTTATACCGAAGCTTTCTACACTTCTGCGGGAGAAAGTATAGGAAAGGGATTGGGAAAGCTGCTGACCGTGAAAAGTAATCGCCAATGTGCCCAAAACCGCAACCGATACAGGCTCAGATGTCATGCCAAAAACAACAGAAAGAAAGCAGCTAATATTCTCAAGAACAATCTAGGGTACAAAACCAAAGCTAAACGCCGAGCAGCGGCGCAAGCTACAATCAAGAATTTAATACGCAGGGATTTGCGTCGTTCTATCCAGCCAGGTACGCAAGTCTACTGTGAAGATTTGAGCTACCCTATCAAGTCCAAAACTGAGTTTAAACGCCTCAATAATAGGCTCAATAATTGGATCAAGGGAGCAGCTCAAGATTCCTTGGAAGCAATTTCGAGGGAGACGGGGTCTACTGTGTCGGTGGTAAACCCCACCCCCCGTAGCCCCCCTCCTGGGAGGGCCTGAGCAGGGGGGGTGGGTTAGCTCCCTTCGGGGTAGAGGGAACGGTCAAAGGTTTGGTATCTGGGAGTTCCTACCAAGGAACGATCTAGCTGCAAGCGGTAACCAGAAACGAACGCCGACCTGCAATTTGAGACATTTGTAGCGTATTGTCAAGTTTTGTCTACATTTAGTTTACCCCTTCCCACCATTATGGAATGGTTGCGGGACCCAGGGCAAAAATTTATTATCTTTGTAGATGATCTCTCCTTTGAAGAGGATAACGATGCCTTTAAAGCATTAAAAGTCGTACTAGAAGGTAGTTTAACTGCCAGAGCGCAAAACGTTGTTGTTTATGCTACATCCAATCGGCGGCATTTAGTGCGGGAGTTTTTTGCAGATCGCCCTTCTCCTGATGCTGGCGATGAAGTCCATAGTTGGGATACAGTTCAAGAGAAATTATCCTTGGGAGATCGCTTTGGTTTAACCCTCACTTTTGAACCAGCCAACCAAGATATCTATCTCCAAATCGTCCGCTATTTAGCAGAAGAAGCTGCAATACCCCAAGCTAAACAATGGGCAACCAGACATAATGGACGTTCTGGACGTACTGCAAGGCAATTTATTGACTTCTGAGTGTCGGAATTAGCAATGGGGAACCAAGTGAAAAGAACATGAAACCAATCAAGCTAGTAAATCACATTATTCTCGGTTTAGTCGCTTTCTCTACCAGTTTTGCTTTGGGGCTGGTAGGATATAAGGAAAACTTGAAAGATGCTCTCGTGACTGGTTTAATTACCATTCCTGCTAGTTACGCTGGATTCTTCGTTGCCAACAAACGGCGTATCGCCCAGGAAAAACAGTCCAAAAGTGCGTTGCACCACCAGATTAAAGTCCTGGAAAAACAAAAAGCAGAACTATCTCAATCCGTCTCCAGCGCTACAATTATTCAACAAGAACTAGAAGCGAGCACCAAATCCTTACAAGCAGAGCGGGATCGCTTGTTGGATCGCATTACTGAACTTCACTGGCAAAGAAATGAATTCTATCTGGAAATAAGGAGTTTTGAACAGGAAAAGCTGCATCAAGAACAAGAATTTTACCATCGACAGCAACAGTTAGAGAGAAGATTATCGGTTAAAAATCTGGTAATTTATCCGACTCAAACTAAACTGAATCTGCTCCGACAGCAACTTGAATTCTTGCAAACTCAGGTAGCTGAGAAACAGAAGCACCGAGAACAACTCAATCAATACTTTACTAGCTTGGAACGGAATCAACAAGAGCTGGAAGGAAAAAAATACGACTTACACACCCAAATTAAAGTATTAGAACAACGGAAAAATGAATTGAATCGAGAAATATTGCAATTAAATTATACTAGATCTCAGTTGCGAGAAGAAAAAGAAAGAATACAAACTAGCTTAATTGCGGGACAAGAAGCCTTAGACCTCATTTTGGCCAAAATTGCCAATAAAAAAAAGCGAAACAAGCAACTTCAATAAGTTAAATATATCAACAGGGTAAACGTACAACTTTCTCTTCTCCCTATCTCCCCATCCCCCTATCCCCCTATCCAACCAATCATGCCTTTTTATTATAACCGTACCGTTCGTTTATCAGACACAGATGCAGCAGGAGTAGTTTATTTCGCTAAAGTTTTGGTTATGTGCCATGAAGCTTATGAAGAATCTCTCTTAACAGCAGGAATCGATTTAAACAAATTAGTCAGAGATCCCAATATAGCAATTCCCATAGTTCATAGTTGTGCTGACTACTTTCATCCCATCCTTTGGGGCGATAAGCTGTCCATTCAGCTTCAAACCCAGCAATTGAGGGAGAATGAATTTGAGATTAATTATCAGATTCTTAGCTCTAGCTCAACTGAGCTAATAGCTAAGGCAACTACCAGACATGTTTGTATCACTACCATCAGTAGAAAGAGAATCTCGATTCCTGCTGGGATAATCGAATGGTTAATGTTATATAGCAATCCTATATGAGTCGTAAACGGCGAGCTCTTTGGGCAAGCTTCGCGCCCGCCCGAAACTAATTTACAAATGATGATAGACTGCTATAAGGGGAAATATAGCAGTGACCAGTTACCAGTCCTGCTCATGCCAACCGGGGCAGTCAGGCAGTTACCAGCTTCTGAGGGGTGTGCGCCCGCCCCCAAATTAAAGATAAGAAACTTCTCAATCCCTTGCACGTAGCTAGTTTTAGCCTCGTACCCGTGATTGAAGATTCGGTCGAGTTATGAGTTCGACCGGTAGCATGCTTTGAAAATTGCCGACAGGTAAGGGTTCTAACATTTTTCGCCTACCCACTCCCATCCCCTCCCGGGAGGGGAGCAGAGGGGTGGGTCACTTGGGTGTATCAATTGCTTGTAAGGTTCTGACACAGTTGAAAACATCGAAAAGCGTGCCACCGTTGTTGGCAAGGATCCGATCTCCTCTATACTATACCTCAATCATCTCATGGTGAAGGAGGATTAATAAGGGGGGCGAGCAACTTCGAGTGGCACTGCGCGCGCCGCAAAGCGTATAGGAGCGGGATCGCCTTGATATCCAGTGTGCTACCTGGCCCCTATTGTGGCATACTCGCTTTATCAATCGAAATCAGGAGTCAGAATCTTGAAAAAAGTAGAAGCAATTGTTCGCCCCTTTAAACTAGACGACGTGAAAATCGCCCTCGTCAATGCGGGTGTTGTGGGGATGACGGTTTCAGAAGTCAGAGGGTTTGGACGTCAAAAAGGACAAACCGAACGCTATCGCGGTTCCGAATATACAGTGGAGTTTTTGCAAAAACTCAAACTAGAGATCGTGGTGGAAGACAAGCAAGTGGATTTGGTAATAGAAAAAATCATCTCCGCTGCCCAAACCGGGGAAATAGGGGATGGCAAAATATTCGTCTATCCCGTAGATGCAATTATCCGTATTCGGACGGGTGAGACAAATCTAGAAGCAATTTAATTTATCTGGGGGAGCAAAGCCTCAAAGGCTCTCCCCCGATGGCTCAATCGGCGCTTAAGGGAAGGCAACATTTGGGCAAAAGTTTGTTGCTCTTGGGGCACGTAAAAAATCGGGTCGTAACCAAATCCCCCCTTACCGAGAGGTTGAGGGAGAATTTCTCCTTCACAAATCCCCTCGCTAGAGTAAGCAATGGAACCATCGGGTCGGGCGATGACCACAGCACAAATAAACCGCCCTCGCCGATCTTTCCTATCTCCCAGTTCTCGCAATAATCTGGTAATCCGTTCTCCGTCTGTGGAACCATAACGAGCCGAATAGATACCCGGAGCACCATTGAGAGCATCTACTGCCAAACCAGAATCATCAGCGATGGCCCACTCCTCTAACAACCTAGCAACTTGAGATGCTTTCAGACAAGCATTAGCCATAAAGCTATCCCCCGTCTCCTCTACTTCCAACCCCTTGGGCTTTAACTCTAATAGACAGTCCAAACCAGCTAAATATTCCTCCATTTCCCGCAATTTACCCGGATTGCTCGTCGCTACAATTAACTTTTTCATCTCAATTCACTCGCCCAATCTTTCGCCCAGGATAAAATATCACCCACTTGAACCAAACTAGGGGCTTCACAGTACAATCGCAATACCGGTTCCGTACCGCTAAAACGAATCAAGAGCCAACTGCCATCCGCCAAACGAAACTTATAACCATCTATAGCTTGACTATCTACCACCGAAATGCCCCCTATTTCCCCAGGTGGAGATTTTTTCAGACGCTCCAGCAATATTTCCCGCATCTGCATACTCTCCAAAGGCAAATCAATGCGATCGTAGGCAAAATTAAAACCTGTCTTAGCTTGTAATTGGCTGTAGATCTGGCTCAAATCCTGACCCGACTCTACCATAGCTGAGAGTACATATAAAGCGGATAATAAAGCATCCCGTTCCGGAATGTGGCTACCATAGCCTATGCCACCAGATTCTTCCCCACCGATTAAAACTTCAGTAGTTAACATCCGCTGGGCAATATACTTATAACCAATGGGGGTTTCAAATAGAGGTAGATTGTAAAGTGCTGCTACCCGAGGAATCAAATCCGAACCGCTGACAGTTTTAACCACTTCTCCAGTTAATCCTCGCCCTCTGGCTAAGTGGTGGATTAAAATGGGGATTAAGACTTGAGAACTGAGAAAATTACCCATCCCGTCCACAGCAGCAATGCGATCCCCATCTCCATCAAACACCAAACCAACTCTCAATTTGTTCCTAGGGTCGTTACGGGCAGCAGTTCTGATAGTTCTAAATAGCTGGCTCAGATAGGGAGGTAGAGGTTCTGGAACCCCGCCGCCAAAAGTCGGATCCCGATCCCCATTAATTTCCCTAATGCCCGGCCCTAACAAGCGTCCCAATCCACTTGCTGCTGCGCCATGCATAGCATCCACATAAATCTCAAGATCTCCTGCCGCCATGGCATTAGTTATGGCGTCAATTTTTACCTTAGAGCGCAACTGGGAGCAGTAACTCGGCCAAGGGTCAAACCTTTTTAATTCACCTAATCTATTATATTCTCGAATATGCTGATTGATTTTATGCTCAATTTTTTTTGTGATATCTACTGAAACAGAGCCACCAAAGGAACCTTTGACTTTTAATCCCAAATAAGCTGCCGGATTGTGACTGGCCGTAATAACCAGAGCACCCAGAGCCTTTTGTGCCGAAGCCGCCCAGCTAAAAGCCGGAGTAGGAGCATAAGTAGTCGCCAGCAGGACGTCAAATCCTGCCTCACAAACAGCTTCAGCCGCTCGCAGAGCAAAATTCTCCGCCATAAAACGGCGATCGTAACCTACAATAACTAAAGGAGCCGCTGATCTAGTGGGGGCAATATCTGCTAAGACTCTCGCAGCAGCAGTAGCCACCATCGCCACGCTACCATAGGTAAAATCAGCAGCAATCTTACCTCGCCAACCATCTGTACCAAACTTGATTGAATTTTCGGTCATTTCCATCATGGGTATTAATTGTACACCGATTGTCAAAAACAACGTCAATCTCTGGTAGAGTAGATCCCGATGAGACTAGCCAAACTTGTCAGCAACCATATATGCTCAGGACTACTCATCCGAGATTAACTAAACGAGGTTTACAGTCAGCCCCCCTATTGGGGTTTTTAACGAGGAGAAATTTTTCATGAGATATCGAACATTAATTGTAGCCTTTATGGCTTTATGTCTGGGTATATTAACAGCTTGTAGCGGAAGTCCACTGGATAGTCTGAGTAGAGAGCAACTCACCTACGAAGATATTCTCAACACTGGTATAGCAAACACCTGCCTTCAGTTAGAAGAAACTACTCGCGGATCCATTGCCATAGATCCGGAGAAATCATACGTTTTGACCGATCTGTGCTTAGAACCCACTTCCTTCTTTGTCGAAGAAGAACCTGCTAATAAGCGCAAAAAAGCAGAATTCGTTCCCGGTAAATTGCTCACCAGAGCCACCTCTACCCTGGACCAGGTTAGCGGTAGCATTCAAATCAACGAAGATGGCAGTCTAACGTTCCTGGAAGAGGAGGGTATTGACTTTCAGGCAATTACGGTTCAGCTTCCTGGAGGGGAGCAAACACCTTTCTTCTTTACCATTAAGCAATTAGTTGCTACAACCCAGCCAGGAATTAAGCAGATCGACACTTCTACAGACTTTGAAGGAGAATTCAAAGTTCCGTCCTATCGAGGAGCTGCTTTCCTGGATCCCAAAGGTCGCGGTACTTTTACGGGCTATGATAATGCTGTCGCCCTACCAGCAGGAGCAGATAGCGAAGATTACGCTCGTGCTAATGTTAAGGAGATTGAGAGTGGTAAAGGGGAAATATTTCTCCAAATCACGAAAGTCGATGGCGAAACAGGCGAAATTGCAGGAGTTTTTGAAAGCGAACAACCCTCTGATACTGACTTAGGTTCTGATGAACCTGAATTAGTAAAGATTCGCGGTATTTTCTACGCTCGGGTTCAAGAACAAGCATAGTTTAGCACTAATTATGAAGCATATCTTTTTATGCTTCATAATTTAGCTTAGATAGAGATGAGTTGAGTTAGAAATTAGTTAGTATATCTTATATAATTTTAATTTAAACGTTGAAATAGCTAGACTAGCGTAGAACTAATAGATAGTATAATGAAAGAGTGGCGATGAGGAAAAAGAAATCTTGCAGCAGACCTCACAAATTAAGGCAATTTAACAATGTCTACTAACCTTACTGACGATGTCAAGCTTCATAGCTTGTGCTTATTTAAAGCTTATCAGCAATCTCGTGGGATAGATCGGCGCAATAAGCTCGTGGAACTAAACTTGGGATTGGTGAGAAAAGAAGCTCATCGCTGGGTTGTTCTGTGCAATGAGAGCTACGAAGACTTGCTGCAATTAGGCAGTTTGGGCTTAATTCGGGCAATCGAAAGATTCGACTACTCAAGAGGAAATGCTTTTAGTTCTTTTGCTCTTCCCTATATTAGAGGTGAAATTCAACACTATTTAAGAGATAAGGGTAGCCAGGTTCGGATTCCACGACGCTGGGTAGAGCAAAAAAGACAAGCTGTGGGCATGATCCGGGATTTCTGCCAGCGGTTCAACAGACAGCCAACAGACAGGGAAATAGCCCAGGAGCTAGAAATTTCCTTGAAAGAATGGGAAGAAATCAAACTAGCACATCAAAATCGAGAACCTCTGAGCTTAGACTTGTCCCTAGGGGATAGTAACGACGGAGCAACCACCTTAGGGAAACTGCTCCCAGATCCTCAGTATCGCAGTTTTCAGTTGGCGACAGATGATAGAATTCGCTTACAACAAGCTCTAACTCAGCTAGAAGAGCGGACTCGGAAAGTGCTGGAATTCGTATTTTTACATGACTTAACCCAAAAAGAGGCCGCAAAATTACTAGGAATCAGCGTGGTGACAGTAGCTCGCCATGCAAAAAAAGGAGTAAATATGTTGCAAAAGTTAATCGGAACAGAAGATTAACGCTCCCGTGCCTATTCTCAGCCATGGTCAAAATTGTAGCTTTCAGGCTAAGATAAATGGGAGGGCGACTCGTTCCGGGTGAAAATCGCGGCTTAGTAGCCGAAATATAAACCCGGGCTTGGTACGGTAAGAACGGTGAGGAATATAAGTGGGTAAACCCGCTGAAAGGACATCGGAGCCAACAGGCGACTGTACTTTGACAACTAAATCAGGATTGCTGGTGAAATAACTGGTCAGAAATCAGTGAAACAGTCCAGCCACTTAAGGGATAAGTGAATCTCTATCTGCCCACACGCAGCTGTGAATTCAAGCAGACTTGCCGGGTTAGCCTCCGGGGCGTGAAGCTGGGAACAGGGCGGAATCAGACACGAAAGTGACACTGCCGCTAATGAGGAGAATCTAAGGTCAACAGGTATCTTGGAAACAGGTGAAGTGAATCACCGGAAAAAGCGTCTCATATCTCGGAGTACAGCGCGGAGCAATCCGTTTAGTTTGGAGGGAGACCTCTTTAATGGGCTTCTGAATCGATAATCAAAACCCCACTCTGTCTTTCTCATGATAAGAGTTTCTCTGGGGGGTCGATGGGCGAAATGGTGAGACCTAAAGGTTCGGAACAATTTCTGATTTGGAACGAGGAAAAACGAATGGTTCTCTCTCATAGGGGTGGTACCCAGAGAGGGAGGGCAGGCATACCTCTATCGAGGCCATTCGGATAGGACGCGGGAACGAAACGCAAGCTAGAAATAGCAGAAACAATTGCCCGCAATGACCGAGAGCTAATTTCTACCCAAAAGGGATGCCTGAGGTTGAAATAATACCGAATACCGCCGTAGAGATACGGACGAAGAGGATAACCTAGTTCTGAATTTTAGGTCAAGGTAGTTTAGAGTCCTGATAAATCCGAGTAGGAACCAGTAAGACTGAAAAGGGAAAGAAGAAAGGCGAAGATTGCCACAACCCCCGGTACCAAACGGATAGAGGTAATCAAAGGGTTTCTAGCCTTATATGAGGCGAGTTTCAGCCCGTAGGTCATAGGAGCCGTGTGAGGTGAAAGTCTCATGCACGGTTTTGAAAGGGAGCTGGGGTGGGTGACCACTCCTTCGACCCGAACTAAGGCGAGTGGTTGATTTAGGAGATGACTGGTCATGGGCAAGAAGACGTTGATACTATCATTGGCAATGGTAGCTCTTTCCGGCTGCGGAATTCCGACTTTCTCGAATAAGGACACAACAAAAGAAAATACCCCGAAACCAGCAGTAAAAGTAAGGGACAAAGTGGTATCTACAAAGCCAAATCCCCGTAGTTCGCAACCAGAACCCAATTTTGTCCCTGACTTGATAGCGACTACAAATGCCCAGGAGCGAAGAGAAACCGTTGTAAAAGGGAGGAACGATCCCTTTACAATAATACCAATAGAGCCAATTGTCACCATAGAGAGCACCGCTTCCCCATCTCCACCTGAAGTTAGGCTGCCCCCTCCCCCTAAAGTTACGCCGACTCCTCAATCTGAAGTTACGCCGACTCCTCAATCTGAAGTTACGCCAACTTCTCCACCTCAAGATAGGAAGCCCCCGCCTCCAGAACCAGTGCTGGCAAGGGAAGTTGCGGTAACTGGACTAATACAAGTGGGGGAAGTCACAAAGATAATTGTCAAGTCTCCTCAGGAAAAATATAGTCGCTACGTCGAACAGGGACAGTATCTTGCTAACGGTAAAGTACTAGTCAAACGGATTGAAACAGGAGGGGGTGGGAAACCCATTGTAGTGCTAGAAGAATTGGGTATTGAAGTTATTAAGCGAGTTGGGGACAGTACATTTTCAGCAGTTACCAGTTAGTAGGGCGCGCCCTACAACTGATTGTTGGTGGAAGGCACCCACCCCCCCTGCCTGCCTGAGCAGGCAATTGCAGACCAGCACCTTTCCACAGAGGCTTGACAAGCATGAGAGTTTAGAGCTTTAACAAAAGCAAATTCTTTGTGGGGCTGAGTATTATAGCGATAAAGTTCAGCTCTGCTAATCCCCATATTATCCATCCAATAACGGAGACACTTATTGCGGATAAATTGAGCTGTCCTAATTGCTTCGTCTATTGCCTGCTCAGGTGCGGCTGCACAGGAGCAGGGGTATTGGGCTGATTTGCCTTTTGCTTTAAACTCTAAAGTAATCATCAAATGACTTGACAATTGCTATTTTCAGTTAAACAAATTTAGCGTCAAATGTCAACCCCAATAGGTATTTTTTTTTCTTAATTGAAGTATTGAGGCTCTGCTCTATGTGTCGCGTCGCCTTATCTCCCGCATGAATGACGGGAGCTTGCGGCTGCCCGTCATCTCTCGTCAACTAGGGGCAGGGAGGCAGCCGGGGGTGTTAGTGTATAGGGTAGGGGCGATCGCCTAATCATTATAATTGTTGTGGTGAACATTGCTTCCTGCCGCGTCAGGCCGAGACGGTGCGTTGCCATTGCGAAGCTTTGCGAAGCTTTGCGTAAGCTTTGCGAAGCAACCGCCCTTGGCGTCCCGCCCTTGGCGTCCGCACCCTACTAGTAATAATTAACTAAACATAAATAACTGATAGTTAAGATAGTAGATAAAGTATTGAATTTAAATAGCAGTCATACAGCAATCATATAGCGCGAACTGCTATAATATTATTTTCTAGACAATAAAAAGATTTATAATAACAATTTAATGATTATTAAAATTCTAGGAAACATCTAAATCGAAAGCTAGGAGCGATCGCCCTGACAGGGAAAGACGGAAAGAACCAATCTCCACTGTTTACCCCTATTTTATCATATAACGCGGTAAAGTAATGTAAATAATCATTTATGCCGAACACATGGCTGATCTAACTGCCTGGATGAACTGCCTCACCTCAATTTCGACTTCGTCTTTCTCTCCTCTGTTAGCAACAGCAACAGAAACAGAAGCAGAAACAGGTTCTCAAACTCTGATTTTTGCCGGAGTGCTTCTCAGCTTAGTCCTTATTTACTTTGCCAGCAAACTGGGGGGAGAAATTTGCGCCCGCATTAATTTACCTCCAGTTCTGGGAGAACTGGTGGCTGGGGTAATAATCGGCGTTTCTGCTTTGAGCATTCTCGTCTTTCCAGAAAGCGGTTCTGAGGTAACGGACTCTTTAATTATTAAATTTCTCGAAATCACTGCCGAGCTGAGTCCGGAAGCAGCCACCTCAGTCTTTGCAAGTCAAAGCGAGGTGATTTCCCTCTTGTCTGAGATGGGGGTTGTGATTCTCCTGTTTGAAATTGGCTTAGAATCTGACTTACAAGAACTAATTCGGGTCGGACCTCAAGCAGCAATAGTAGCTATAGTGGGGGTGGTTGCTCCTTTTGCTACTGGTACGGCTGGTTTGGTTTACCTGTTTCACGTTCCCCTAATTCCGGCAATTTTTGCCGGAGCCGCACTGACAGCCACCAGTATCGGTATTACTGCTAAGGTACTAGCAGAAATAGGACAGCTCACTTCTAAAGAAGGTCAAATTATTATCGGCGCTGCGGTCCTGGATGACATTTTAGGTATCATCGTCCTAGCTGTGGTTGCTAGTCTGGCCAAAACTGGTGAAGTCCAGATCGCCAACATCATCTATTTGATTATTAGCGCTGGGGTTTTCCTCATTGGCGCCATTTTAATCGGTCGTTTTCTCAGTCCTTACTTAGTGGGACTGGTCAATGAAATGAAAACGAGAGGCCAGCTATTATTGACTGCACTCATTTTTGCCTTCAGCCTCTCTTATATTGCTGCTGTCATTCACCTGGAAGCTATCTTGGGAGCCTTTGCGGCAGGTCTGGTCTTAGCAGAAACAGAAAAGCGAAAAGAACTGGAAGAGCAGGTAATTCCCGTTGCCGATATTCTCGTCCCGATTTTCTTTGTCTGCGTAGGAGCAAGAACAGACCTCAGCGTTTTGAACCCAGCAATGCCCAGCAATCGTGAAGGCTTAATTATTGCCTCTTTTCTGATTTTGGTTGCTATCCTGGGTAAAGTAATCACCGGTTTTACTTTATTCGGTCAAACCAACTTGAATAAAATGGCCATTGGAGTGGGTATGATTCCCCGAGGTGAAGTAGGACTGGTATTTGCCGGTGTGGGTGCAGCTAGTGGTGCTCTTTCTGAAGCTACGGAGGCAGCAATTATAATGATGGTCATCTTAACTACCTTTATCGCGCCTCCCTTCTTACGGCTAGTGTTTAAAGAACCAGCGGTGGCAACCCTCCTTGAGGATAACAATACCAAACCTCTTATGGGAGAGAAAAATTGAAATTGTTAGGGTTTTGCTCAGTTTTGGCCACTTTGGCTGAAACTAAAGCTACTCTATTTACGTCCCTTGTACTTGTCAATTCAAATTCCTAGGACAAGGGGAGAAGGCACTGGGAAAATTTCTCTATCCCTTTCTTATTCCTTCTTCAGACATACCCAAGGGCAAATAATACTATAAGATGCATAAAGTTTTCTGAGAGGTGCAACAAAAGTGAGACGTTACTGGCTACTACTGAGTTTTTTGAGCGCTGTTCTCTTCTCGTCTCCTGCTTTAGCAGGGCAACTGACTTATTGGAAATTCGATCCAAACCGCAATCAACTGGTTTTTCGTACAAACGAAGGAGTGCAACCAAAAGCACAGTTAATTTTCAATCCGACTCGGTTGGTAATTGACTTACCAGGAACTACCTTGGGACGTCCTACTATCTCGGAGCAGTTCGGCGGTACAATCCGGAGTATGCGGGTGGGACAGTTTGACGAGCAGACTACCCGTTTAGTAATTGAATTAGCACCGGGATATATTATTGACCCCCAACAGGTGATCTTCAAGGGAAGTTCTCCGAGGCAATGGTCTGTGCAGTTACCAATACCAGAACAAATTGAACTGCCACCCCCCATTGCTCAACAGCCTTCGAGCTCTTTCCGTCCTGTCACTGAACCCCCACAACCTCCTAGTATTCCTGAAAATCCTCCCGTTGCTACTTCAACAGGAGAATCTGAATATTTTTCCGTGACTAACAATGGTTTATTTGTGCGTCTTCCGGGAGAAGAACCGCAAAACATTGAGGCTAAGCGCAGCAGCAATGGCCGTTATATGGATTTCTACCTAGAAGGAATTAGCTTTCCAGCAGATCTGGCGGGCAGAACTTTACCGGTGAATCGCTATGGAGTCAGTACGATTGAATTCGTTCAATTTCCCACATCTCCCCCAGTGGGTCGCCTAACTTTGAATGTGACTGAAGACAGTCCCGATTGGCGAGCATTGCCTAGCAGATCCGGCGGCTTAGTTCTTTTGCCTGAGGGTGGTCTGGATAGGGTTTTTGATGGAAATGGCCAAACGAGTTCTACCACAGGCCAGCTCGACAGAATTCCACTTCCAGAGGAAGTAACAATAGAATCCATTGAACTCGCTTATGGCGGTACTCAGCTTTTAATCTCAGCAGATAGCCAAATTACGGCTACTAGTCGCTGGAATCGGCAAAAGAGAGTATTCGAGATTAATATTGCTAATGGGCAATTAGCAAGACGCTTCAGGGGACCTCAACTGACTAGCGATAGCCCTTTCGTCCGGGTTAAAGAACACGACTATAATGTGTTGATTGAAGTGCAGCCAACGGATTTCGTCCAAATCGGGCACCTGAATCGACTGAGCGATCGCCTGCTGGCTCTAGATCTGCAACCACTAGAACCTACTCAGCAGACCTCAACGATTTCTCCCCTACCTGTTAACGTACCTCCACCAAAAAGCAAGGATTCACCACCACCTATTTGGGAGGAACAGAACCCAACCACTACCCCTCGACCTACTCCCAATAGTCGCATTCTCGTAATTATCGATCCAGGACACGGGGGCAAAGATCCGGGAGCCATAGGTATAGGAGGAGTTAGGGAAAAAGATATCGTTCTTCCTATCTCCCTTCACTTGCAAGAGTTTCTTTCCCAAAATGGAATTGAAGTGCGGATGACCCGAGGAAGCGATTTTTTTGTCAGCCTGGAGGGAAGAAGCGTAAGAGCTAACGAAGCAGGAGCAGATTTGTTTGTCAGCATTCACGCCAATGCTATCAGCTTGCAGCGTCCCGACGTGAATGGGTTGGAAACTTATTATTTTGAAAGCGGTCGCTCCTTAGCAGATACCATTCATCGCAATGTCCTGCGGCGGATCAGTACCATTAGAGACCGTCGGGTTCGGCGAGCGAGGTTTTATGTCTTGCGCAAGACGAGAATGCCATCTGTTTTAGTAGAAGTGGGTTTTGTCACTGGTAACGAGGATGTATACAGACTCCAAGACTCCAGTTACCGTCAGCGCATGGCAGAAGCCATCGGAGAAGGTATCTTAGAATACATTGCCAGAGCTGGACTTTAGGTATATTTTACCTGTAATCTATAGGAGTTTAACTTGCCTTGACCCTCCTCTCTGAATATGACAGAATCCAACCGAAAAGCTCCCATTGCCCTTTTTGATAGTGGTGTGGGGGGTCTCACTGTCTTGCTTGAACTGTACCGACAGCTACCTCAAGAATCCTTCCTTTACTTTGCCGATACAGCTCGACTTCCTTACGGTACTCGCTCGTCTGATGAAATTTTACAGTTTGTTCGGGAAATTCTCACTTGGATGACCCAGCAGGATGTTAAAATGGTCTTGATGGCGTGCAATACCAGCTCTGCTCTTGCACTAGAGACAGTTCGTTCGGAATTTAATCTACCAATTCTGGGGCTGATATTACCGGGGGCTAGGGCGGCTGGGCTGGAAGGTAGACGTATTGGTGTTATTGCTACCACCGCTACTGTTCAATCCAATGCTTATGGTCAGGCGATCGCCGAAATATATCCTGAAGCAAAGGTTTGGCAGATAGCCTGTCCTGAATTCGTACCTTTGATCGAGCAAAACCGAATTACTGATCCCTATACTAAGGAAGTCGCAAGGCAGTATTTGTCCCCTTTACTTGAGGAGAACATCGATACCTTAATTTACGGCTGTACCCACTATCGGCATCTAGCTAAAGTAATACAGGAAATTTTACCCCCTACGGTAAAATTAGTAGATCCTGCCCAACACGTAGTGAAAGCGTGCAGACAAGAACTGAAACTAATGGGGATGAACAACAATCAAGCAAAGCTCCCTACCCGTTTCTGCGTCAGCGGGCAGATCACAAGATTTGCCCAACTCTCCCATCAGTGGTTAGGTTGTTACCCAAAGGTAGAAAAAGTATTTCTGCCCTTGATTGACCGCTCCTCTATAAGTCTAGAATCTTAGAATGGTGAAATTTGGCCACGAGAGAGATTCACCCATCCCCTATACTGATTTTATTATGTCTTAGGGGATGGGTATAACATATTATTGATTTTAAGTTACCCAGTTAGGGTATAATCGAGAGAGAAATTTGATGTTAACGCAGCTCCACTAGCTTAACCTAGTTCACTTAGTGAATTAGGGTCTATCTTAGTAGAATGTTGTGCCAATGCCAACAACAAGTAAATCGTCAACAAATAACCGGCTGATAAAAACAAAACAATCATAGGCAGATCTCCGGAATTCATGGTATAGAAGAAAATGAATGGAAAAACAGTATCGATGAAGAGATAAATAGCATTCTTAGGATTGGAGTTAACCATTGGATGAATTGAGCAGCAATACAACTCAATCAGTGACCAGTGACCAGTTACCAGTCCTGCTCAGGCAAACCGGGGCAGTCAGGCAGGCGTATGATGGGGGGTTGGGGAGATGGGGAGATGGGGTGATGGGGAGCTGGGGTGATGGGGAGCTGGGGTGATGGGGAGCTGGGGTAGAAATATCTAAATCTAAATACAATAGTTGTCTTTACTTCACTTGCTACTCCCCCTACCTCCCTATCCCCCTACCAAATCCTCCCAGGTCAATATCAATATTTTTTGCTACTTTTGGGTGTTGTAATAATTTACAACCCTATCTTCTAGAGTAACATAAGAGGTCGGATTTGGAAAATAATTTGACGATAAATTGTCGGTTTTGAAACAATTACCAGTTGTCAGCTGGACAGTGGTTGTTAATTTATTGGGATTACGAAGCTCCAGGGATAAATACTCATCCCCTGAAGAAGGGTGTGGGGTATGGGGTATAGGGTTCGGGGTAGAAATATATAAATCTAAATTCCTGTTTTCTTTTCTTTCTTTCCCCAGTACGGGCGCACGGCGGTGCGCCCCTACACTCAGGCCCCCAGACCCTTCGACCTTGGTTGTAGGGTATTGTTAATCGACCCACCTGCCACCTACCACCTGCCCTCTGCCTCCGAATGCCCTTTGCCTTAATTGTGAGTAATCGGGAGCTGATAGATGAGATTCATGTCGGTTTCAACTCTTGAGATCTTAGCTTAAAATAAATGTAAACTTTCGTAAATTTCCGGACTCCTTAGGGCTAATCGATGATCTCTGTTACCAACCTCTTTGCTTCCATTGATACTGACCTGCAAATCTTAACGGCAAACCTGAAAAAACTGGTTGGCGCACGCCATCCCATTTTGGTAACTGCTGCCGAACACTTATTTGGAGCAGGGGGAAAGCAGATCAGACCTGCTATTGTTCTACTGGTCTCGCGAGGGACTATGCTAGATCGAGATATTACGACCCGTCATCGACGTCTGGCTGAAATCACCGAAATGATTCACACAGCGAGCCTGATCCACGATGATGTGGTTGATGAAGCCCAAATCCGTCGCAATGTGCCAACGGTTAATAGTTTATTTGACAACCGCATCGCTGTACTAGCGGGGGATTTTCTCTTTGCCCAGTCTTCTTGGTATTTAGCTAACCTAGATAACCTAGCAGTAGTCAAGCTCCTCTCGGAAGTGATTCGAGACTTTGCTGAAGGAGAAATCCAACAACGACTGAATCGCTTCCATCCCAACTTGTCTTTTGAAGCCTATCTTGAAAAGAGTTACTACAAAACTGCCTCGTTAATCGCCAACAGTACTAAAGCAGCTGCGTTATTAAGCGATGTCGAAGACTATGTGGCAGAAAATTTATATGACTATGGACGTAATATCGGTTTGGCTTTCCAGATTGTAGACGACATTTTAGACTTCACTGCTTCAACGGAGATATTGGGGAAACCAGCTGGTTCGGATCTGATTGAGGGGAATCTGACGGCTCCGGTACTGTATGCTTTGGAAGAACAACCCTATTTAGCAACCCTGATCCAGCGTGAATTTAGCCAAGATGGGGATCTGGAGAAAGCCCTTTCTCTCATCGGAGAAAGTCGGGGTATCGAGCGTTCTCGGGAACTAGCTTACCACTATTCCCAGATAGCAATGGAAACTCTCTCTTGTTTGGAACCCTCTGAATCTGCTCGCGCTCTGAGGGAACTAGCGGATTATGTTATTAGCAGGATGTATTAATCAAAGATTTCATTCTCATCAAATCTTAGAAATGCTCGATTTACCTTGCGCTCGTGAAACGGAGCTGTGCTCTCGCCCTATAACTACCACTAGGTCAACCCAGGTTCAGAAACCTTTCCCTTTAGCCACTGTCGGTGCATTGGTCGTCAGCCCTAGCAGCAATGTCCTCATTGTTAAAACCACAAAGTGGCGCGGCACCTGGGGTGTACCAGGCGGCAAGGTGGACTGGGGTGAAACCTTAGAAGATGCGCTGCGGCGAGAGTTCCAAGAAGAGGTGGGGCTGGATCTCAGTGAGATTCGCTTTGCCTTGTTACAGGAAGCCGTTTGCGATCCTCAGTTTTATACAGAGGCTCATTTTATCTTGGTTAACTACTATGGGAAGTCTGAGCACGAAATCATTACACCCAACTCAGAAATTATAGAATGGGCTTGGGTTATAGCTGAGAAGGCTTTAAAATATCCCCTAAACACCTATACTCGCGTTTTGCTTGAACACTATTTATCCGGGGGAGTCGGGAGTCGGTGAAGAGGAACACTTTGTTATATAAAGGTTTCTTTCGTTTTATCTTACCCTATTATTTTTGTAGTTATTCATAAAGTTGTAATGATTGAAAAATTAGAAAAAGTATTTGTGCATTCCAGTCAATTCCCAGAGCAGGTATATAGAGATTACTTAGCAGGTTTTTCCTCTAAACAAATTAATCATAAATTTCACTATGATAGTGTAAAACAAAGTCAGAAATGGTTGAAAATACATGAAAAATACTCTCCATATAGGAACAATGAAGACTGTATTTAGGCTTATAAAGAATACTTTGAAAAGGCAAGGAAACTTTTAGGAGATAGGAGTAACATCCAATTGATTGGTTTGGGCAGTGGTGGTGGCACCAAAGATAATCTATTTGTGTCATATTTGCATCATTTGCACTTGACTTACTATCCACTGGATGTGAGTATATCCCTGTCTCTAATCTCAGCTCAAAAAGTCGGCATGTCTTTTCCTGATGTGTCTATTCAGCCAATTGTTTGTGATTTACTCCATGCTGGTGATTTAATGTACCATATTGATCAAGAGCAGGAACCTAGTGTTAGGATTATCACCTTTTTTGGCATGATTCCTAATTTTTATCCTGGTGAGATTTTATCGCTCCTCAGCAATTTTCTCCAAAAGTAAGATCTACTGCTATTCAGTGCCAATTTAGCACCTGGCAATGATTATGGTAAAGGGATTCAAACAATTTTACCCCAATACAATAATGATTTGACCAAAGATTGGTTGATTACAGTCTTGACTGATGTGGGTGTTAACCAAGATGATGGTATCATCCAGTTTGATATTGAAGCCGATCAAGAGTACCCCGATGCACACCGGATAACGGCATATTTTGAGTTGAAGAGAGATGTTAGTTTTAAACTGGATCGCAACCTCATTCAGTGGCAAGCTGGAGAACGGGTTCGCTTATTCTTTTCTTACCGTTACACCACACCAATGATCCAGAAAGTTCTGAACCATTATCAGATTGATGTTTTGGCATCAGTGGAAGCGGCAAATCAGGAGGAGGGGGTTTATCTCTGTCGAAAGCAGTAGAACCCAAATTATAATATAATCTAGAATAATAAATTCGGAGAATTTTTTCATGAATGAACTACCACCAATCCCAAGCGAGTACATGGATGCCATTAATATGGCCCAAATGGGGACTTTACCAGATCCCTTGGCCGATCCTGATATACTCACCCTCTGGGTGGCCGGAGGACGGGTCAGCTTTATCAATACGGTTGATGATAATGGCGGGCAATTCTCCCTGTTCGATCTGTTTGTTCCCCCCAATATAGGACCACCACTGCACTTCCATACCTACGAAGATGAGTGGTTCTACGTCGTTAATGGCAATGTCGGATTCCAACAAGATGACAAGTTTGTGCCAGGAGAGCCTGAAACCTTAATCTTCAGTCCAGCTGGTGAACGTCATGCTTTTCAAAACACCTCATCCGAGCCTGCCAGGTTGCTTTTGTTTTATACACCTACCCCAGAAGGGGATCCAATGGCGGTGGGCAATATAGAGAATTTCTTCCAAGATCCCTTGGTAGGTCAACAAGTGGATTTGAACAATCCGGAAACCCCACCCCCGTTTAATCCCGCTGAACTCATTGTGGCAGGACCACAGTACGGACTTATGTTTCCTAGCACATTTGTCTTTGCTGCTCCTGAATTTGCCGGGAACGAAGTTTCCATTCTCCGTACTGGTGTTACAGATGAAGCTGCCAGCGTCACTTTGAGCCTAAGCAATGGATTAGAGATTCCTGTGAACTTTGGCGTTGGCGAGTTCCTTCAAACGGTTAATATTTCACCAGAGGGTAATCAAACTCTCGACTTGATATTAGAAGATCCTAGCGACAATTCCTTTCTAGGGTTGATTCAGAATACAGCGGTTCTCACCCCTCCTGTCCAGGAACTTGTCTTTGGTACTACCATAGATAATGAGTTCGATGCAGCAGACTCTCGCGACGATTTCGACGGCAATCGAGACCTTGTTTTTACTGGTGCTGGTGAGGATCTGGTTGATGCTAGCCAGGGTATTGCAGGGGGAAATCGTGTCTACGGTGGTTCCGGTGGGGATGAACTCATTGCGGGAGTAGAAGATCGCCTCTTCGGTGGCACCTCTAATGATATTCTAGATGCTAGTCAGGGTTCCGGTCGTAACCGTCTCTATGGTGGTAAAGGGGATGATGAAATCTTCCTAGGCACCAATGATAGGGGCTTTGGTGGCGAAGGGAATGATCGTCTGGATGCTACCCAAGGTTCCGGTGGTAACCGTTCCTACGGGGGTGAAGGGGATGATAGCTTCTTCCTGGGTTCAGAAGAGGTCGCCTGTGGGCGGTTCAGGAAATGATGCCTTCTTTGTCGTCACCGGGGGAGACAATACCCTCACAGGAGGTCAAGGAGTGGATACCTTCTGGGTTGTTGATGTAGAAATTCCCAACTCTGCCAACATTATCACCGACTTGGAACTGGATCTAGATGTCATTGGCATTGCTGGGTTTGCCGAGAGCGATTTGAGCTTTGGTAGCAATAGTGATGGGGATGGTACTCTGAGTATTAATAATAGTATCATTGCTATCTTCAGCTGCATTAGTGAAAGTAGACTTATGAAAAATAACTTAAAATTTACTTAACTTAGTTAATAGCATACAATAAATAAGCAGATCCGGTAACCAGAGGGATTGGTGCTGTTGGGTTTCGTTCCTCAACCCAACCTACAGTTGCCAATACATAAAAAATTTCTAAAAACATTGCGAGAATTAATCGGTTCCCTTTCAGCTCAAAGTTCAACTAACATAGAGTCAACTAAAATTGACAAATCATGATAGATTGCTAGATCATATTTCTAGCTCATGTTACTCTGTACTTAGCTTACGGTTCAGAAGATAGAAAATGGTCAAAATTGCAGTTGTTTACTTTTCCGGTTCTGGTCATACACACTTAATGGCAGAAGCCGTCGCTCATGGGGCCAATAAAGTCGCCGATACCCAAGCATCGCTTCTACGAATTACAGGTGAACAAATTGAACAGGGTCGTTGGAACAACGATGAGATTTTAGCCAAATTGGCTGAAGCAGATGCAATTATCTTTGGTTCTCCAACCTATATGGGAGGTGTTGCTGCACAATTTAAAGCCTTTATCGATGCGGCAAGTTCCGCTTGGTTCGCGGGAAAATGGAAAGACAAAATTGCGGCGGGTTTTACTCATTCCGGATCTCCTAGTGGCGATAAACAAGGAACGTTATTTTATCTGGCAACAAATGCCGCACAACATAGCATGATTTGGGTGGGTAATGCGGAAATGCCTATGCAAGAAAACGGTGTAAATCGTTTGGGTTCTTTTTTGGGGGCAATGGGAAATACTCCCCCAGATCCTACGGGAAAAGAAGTTATTTTGGATCCCGGCGATGGCTTGACGGCAGAAAAATTTGGACAGCACATTGCTGAAGCAACAAAACGCTGGAATCATTCTTAGGATAAAATGCCGTAGAGGAAAAATTTCGCCAACTTTAATTTCCCTTTCTATAGTAATATAAAGGAGCACTAAAAACTTTATATTAACTGAGGGATAACTAATGGAATTGGCTTTACGTTTTGAAAATCAAGTGGCTCTTGTAACTGGTGCATCCAGCGGTATTGGTCGCGCCACGGCGAAAGCCCTCGCCCGTGAGGGTGCATCAGTTGTCCTTGTCGCTCGGCGTGAGTCTGAATTGATAACACTCGCCCAAGAGATCGATGGAACTCCAGGGCGAGCCTTAGTTGCTCCTGGGGATGTAACACGTATGGAAGATCGGGTGCGAGTCGTGGAAGCAGCAGTCAACAAGTTTGACGGTCTGGATGTGTTGGTCAATGCAGCGGGAGTGATTCGCTTCGGTACCATTGAAAATACCACCGTTGAAGCTTGGCAAGAGATGTTTGAACTAAACGTGGCGTCCGTGTTCCATTTGATGCAGCTGGCGCTCCCTCACCTGGAAGCACGAAAAGGCAATGTGGTAAACGTATCCAGCGTGACAGGTATTCGCTCGTTCCCCGGGGTGCTCTCTTACTGCTCCAGCAAGGCAGCTGTGGATCAGCTGACCCGTTGCGCTGCTCTGGAAGTTGCAGCCAAGGGTGTACGGGTCAATGCCGTCAATCCGGGGGTTGTGGTGACTCAACTGCACCGACAGGGGGGACTGAATGAGGAGAAATATGGGGCTTTTCTGGAACATAGCAAAACCACTCACCCCACGGGTCGTGTTGGGGAGCCGGCTGAAATTGCTGATCTCATCCTCTTTTTAGCAAGTCGAGACGCAGGTTGGATTACCGGGGTGACCATGCCCATCGATGGAGGACGTCACCTTACCTGCGCTCGTTAAGGGATTCTTGCCCCAGTGACCCCTTTAAACAGCTGGGCGAGGCTGGAATATGGCCGGAATTTCCCCGGTTGGGCCAGGGGTAGAAGCGGGGGTCTTAGTTACCGCAGGTGGTAGCTCACTTGTCTTTAAATGGGCATCAAAGGCGCGGCACCAAGTTTGCAGTGAGATATTCAACACATTCTGGGCATAAGCATCTCCGGGGCAGCGCCCCTCGCCAAACCCAAACACCACTGTGGGGTTACGAAGGGGGGTGCCGTCGTATTCAAAGGTGGGCTTTTTCCCCTCAGAGGGGCAAAATCGCTCACCATGGAAGGTTCGGGGCTGCTTAAACACATCTGGATCATGGTGGAGAAAGCGAGGGAAGAGGGCGACCCAATCTCCTGCTCTGAGTTGGACACTGGGTCGCCCCTGAGCTGCTAGAATGAAGTCAGAGCTAATCTGTCGGTACATATTGGGGCGGGAGAAAAGTCGCAGAGTTTCCGTGACAACTGATTCCGACAGGAGTGCCCCATCTTTTCCTCGCAAAGAATTCACCAGCTCCGGATCAGCAATGACCGTGGCGTACATCCACACGCTGGTGGGAATCAGGTTCACCATGGAACCCCACATCAACATTAATAAGGTCCCCAGACGCTCATCTTCAGTGATATGTGGCCGGGAGAGAACCCCTTCACGGAGTTGCCTCATCACCAGGGTTTCACTCTCAGCCAATGGCTTCTTTAGTCGCCCTCGTAACGCCTTCTCAGCTGATAATCCCTGGTCAGCTGTTTTTGGATCCGAGCCGGCAAAACGAGTGGCGATGGATGAGGCATAGGCAAGGAAGTCTTCGGTGAAGTTGGCATCATAGATACCTTCTCCAAAAAGGGCTTCCACTGTTGCCGGCATTAAAGTCTGATGCACCATCTGTTGGATCGTCATCTCAGACGGGAGAGTTGCACAAAACTCATGGACCGCTTCATCCAGCACCTCCCTAAAGCAGGACCTAGCTACAGTGAGTGCCTTGCCCCGGAGAGCGTAAATAAAATCTCTGCTTAGGTGCTTCACTTCTTCCTTCGTAGCAACTACAGAGCCGAGGCCGAAACGAAGCTTTGATTGGCGCGAGGCGGGACTGAAGTCTACTTGGGGGGCAGTGAGTAAGGGCTGGAAAAGGTGGGGATCTAGCACATAGGTGATGCGGTGCTCCTGTTCGACAATCACTGTGAAGAACAACCCATACTGTTCTCGGCACTCAGTGAGGAAGCCTTCCGGGTCTTCTCGCAGACGGGAAGCAGATTCAGGTAGATCAACAATAGGCGGGGTGATAACTTTCATAGCTGCTCCTTTGCAGTGGATCAACGGATTCTAATTGTGGGAGAACTCAACCGTAAGCGTCTTTTTCCCAGCCAGGACATGGTTCCAAACATGGCGCTTCCTCCCAGGAAGGAGGTTATTATCAACCAGCCAAGACCCTGTTCTTTCCACGGCACAATCAGGAGCCCACCGAGGAACTGAAGGATGACTGAAGCCAACAGCAGGTAGACAACGGTCATACGCTTTACACCTGTAATAAGTCTTGCCCCCATGGGGGCACCGATCACAACAATGGCCATGGATACGTACCAGTAGTTCCAAGTCTCAGCCTCGATAGGAGCCAGAACTGTTGCCCCAAGATGGGCCAAGAACGGGTTTGTTGAACCCACCAAACGCCATAGGAAACCAACACCCGCATTCAGTCCCATCAAGACCACAGAGGTGGGGGTAGCAATTTTCTCGTCAATGCGAAAACCTAGGGTTAGCAGGGAAAAGATGATAATATCCAGGCCGCTTCCTGTCATGCCGCTGACGCAGCCCCCCATAATTCCCAAAACAAATAACAAGGCTCCATGGTGGGTTTTGAATCCCTGGATCTGCTGCTTGACCGATCGACGTGAGGGAAGATTCATCAAGTACAAAGCCACCCCAAAACTCAGCCAAAGCGATAGAAAAAAGAGTTTCAGGGTAGGGGGGTTCAGGGACGGCCCTAGCCACGATATTCCCAAACAGACTCCTAGGGCGCCACCCAAGCTGCCCCAGATAATGGCCTGATGCACCACCTTGATCCGGAGTCTGAAGATAGTATAGGCTGCCGCAATCATGCCTATGGTTTGAATCATCAGGGAGAAGTCCCGGGCCCTATGGGGCGAAATACCAAATATGAGGGTCATCACTGGAAAGGCCACCGCTCCTCCACCTTCACAGGTAGCACCGGCGATTAGGGAGCCGAAGAGCATGGTGATGGACATGAAGTAGTTTTCGAGGTACAGGGAAAGGTTAAATCTGTCTGTGGTGGTTAAGATGAGAAAGACCAACCAAACAGCAAGTGCACCTTGAACAGTAGGATCCTTGAGTCTCCTTCTCATTTCTTTCAGGGTATCTTAATGAATTGGGACTCAATCTAAAGAATGGTGTTTGACCCACGCCAGCTAGGATTCGGGTGTAGGATTTGGAGGGGCCAGATCCAGAAGTGAAGTCCGATATAGGTGAGTATTTCCCTCATTTGATGCATCCGGGGAAGCTTCATCACCGTCTCCCAGGATGTCTGAGAAGCACCGGGCCCCTGCAAACGATAGTGGGCTCCCGTCACCGGCCCAGTGCAAAGGTTCCACAGGAGTCGAGGCCGAGCTAACAGGCCCAGCAGGTTGGGGCGGCAGCCGATACAACTCGCTAGGGTGTCCATGTAAGGGATCCAGTTTACTACAGGGTTGGGCTGGGGCTGAGTCGGAAAGCTCTCTCCATTCTTCTTCCGTGCCCGGAGGATGTCTTTTTCCATGATGCTCTGCTCCGGAAGCTCCCGTTTCCCAGCCGCCACTTGGGCGAAGAGGCGAGCTTGCAGCTCCCCGGTAGGGGGAATAGCCCCAATATTCGGACGGGCTAACCCACAGAAGGCAAGGGAATCCCCTATTTCCGGCTGGAACATGTTCAGGAACATATCCCCTGGGTGACGAGGCTGCACCCCTTCAGGATACTTGAGAAATGGGAAGGAAGGAACGTAGCCATGGGCAAAGATAACTACGTCAGCAGGTTGGCGCCTGCCATCCTCGAAGATTACTTCATCCCCATGGAATCCAACTACGTTCTTACGGAGGTGAAGGTGCCCCGACATTACCCGGTAGATGAAATCGTCAGATTTTGTCGCCGTCTGGGATATGGGTCCAGCAGACGCCTGCTCCAAGAGCTGTGCTCGGACGGCCGCTTCGGGAGTGTGGTCTCCCGTATAGAAGCAAAGGCGACGCTTGAAGGTCATGAACCAGTTCCCCAATGGGACGGGCGGGGCGTAGCGGATGCGGTTGGTATCGTAGTCATTGGCTATACCGTTGAGAGGATTGATGCGGGGGATGACGAACTTGCCCCCCCGAATGCTCAAGTATGTCTCCTGCGCTACCAGGGAGAGTTCCGTGGCAATATCCACCCCAGACTCTCCGGCACCAACAATAACCACCCGTTTCCCTTCAAACCCCTCCGGTCCAATGTAGGTAGCGGAGTGACGCACTTCCCCTGTGAAGGTTTGGAGTCCCGGCAGGTCAATGGGCTTGGGATTCAAATTGAGTCCAGCACAAATGGCAACCCGGTCACAACGATGGTGGGCTGTCTCACCGGTATTTCCATCCACCGTAGTTACCCGCCACCCACCTCCCTCCTCTGGCTCTACAGCAGTAACCGTCTGGCGAAAATGCAAACGGTCACCGAGTCCAAAGTGGCTCCCATAGCGCTCCAGATACTCCACGTACTCCTGGGTCGTGTAATGTTTGCAGGAGGAACTATGGGGTGGGAAGTCGGAGTAGGCTGTTACCCAGGGCGACGAAGTCAGTCGCACCGTAGGCCAGCAGCCGCCAATAAATTCCCGGTTGGGGCGGTATAGAACCCATTTGAGATCTCTGTTGTGGAGTAAAATAGGGAAAAAATGCCGTACTCAAGTAGTTTGACAGACGGGGAGTGGAAAATAATAGAACCTCTGTTGCCCAAAAAGAAACAGACAAGACCACCAAAATGGAGTAAAAGGCAGATTTTAGATGGTATCTTGTACCAATTAAAGAATGGTTGTAATTGGTGTGACTTACCCAAAGACTTGCCCCCCTATTCCACAGTATTTTGGTACTACAAACAGTGGCGATCGCTTGGGGTAATCGAAGCAATCAGAGATATCTTGCATAGTAGAGTCCGTCAGCAAGTTAAAAAAAAAGGGCAATGGACAACCCTAATCATCATTGACTCCCAAGCGGTAAAAAATACCTGTAACGCCAGTGTAAAGTCGAAAGGGTTTTGTTTTTACAAGTCTACCAATGGTCTTAAAAGACATCTAGCAGTAGATACTTTGGGCTTTCCTTTTTTTAGTCATTGCACCAAAGCATCGGTATCTGACGATGTGGGTTTGATTGAAATGTTATCGAAAAACATAGATTATTTCAAGTCTAAACCAGTCAACATCCCCAAGATTACCATTTTGCTTGACCATGGATATCACCCATAAAAACTGACCCAAAAATTACATAAAATTTATCCGGCGATTATGACTAAGATTAGATTTAAGGTCTCCCGTAAACCATCAAAAGCTCAAAAGAAAAAGGAAGGAAAAACCGGTTTTGTGCCAGTAAAAGCGCGGTGGGTGATTGAAAGAACTAATTCGTGGATGGAAAGATGCAAGAGTTTGGTCAAAAACTTTGAAAGGACTCTTGAGCATGCTAATACCAAGATTAGTCTATGTTTTGTCCGACTGATGCTTAAAAGGCTAGCCACTACTTAAAAAGATCTCAAATGGGTTCTATACACCCCCCACTCCTTCCTGCCGTTCAAAGCACTGGACATGGAGACCTTGCGCCAGACACTCTTTGACCACCGCAAGACCGGAGGGTCCGGCGCCAATGACGATGACCGCCCCACGGCGGCCTGGATCCTGAGATGTGGGTTTCATGGACACCCTTTCCCCTCTGCTCAACAGTCGGAATTGGTGAATCAAAAAGAGTCCAGCCCAGAGCAAAAACGCTCCTGCTATCCACTTCATCACCGGCACCCCTGAAATGAAGACCAAAAAGCTCGATGCTAGCAGGAGCGGTAGAGGCAACAAGGCTACCAAAAAAACAGACCAATCTAGGAGCTTTGCTCCCACCGAATGCCACCAAGGTTGGCCCTCCACGGCCCGTTGAACAGCACCATGGACACCGAATGGATCGTAGTCATCCGGGACCACTTTTTGTGCCGTTTCCTTATGGCTATTTAGATTATCAATTAGGTTGGCGCTGGACATGATGATTTTGACCTTGACAAATAAAAGTTTAGTTTTCTCTTATCCGAGTTTACCCTATTTAATGTCCAACTTACTTAAGTTTTATATGATATGTAAGTTAAACAATTAATTTGCTGAAAAATTTATTAAAAACTTTGATTACAACTAACTTTGTTGTCTGTTCTAGAGGTGCGTCGCACAACCTGCCGGGCGCAAGCAGTTTCCCGATTCCCGACTCCCCCGCGTAGCGCTATAATATGAAGTACGGAATAACGAAGGTAATTTTCCATGAAACAATCATCTTCCCATCACCTTGTACGGCGAGGACGGGTTTTTCCTGAAAAAGTACTTTCTCCTGAAGAGAAGGCTAGAATTGAAGCTGAAGAGGCAGTGTTTTATAAGCGTTGTCGAGAAGTATTCGAGCGAGTACAACCGGAATTGATTCAAGAGCATTATGATTGGTTTATTGTTATCGAACCTGATAGTCGCGAGTATTTTATCGATCTAGATAAAAATGTAGCCCTTTCAAAATCCCGTTCTAAACAGCCCGAAAAAAAGTGTGTTATTATGCAAATTAATGAAACAGGAACTTGTGGCAGAATATGATCCAAGGTGAATTCAATAGTAGAGGAGAGTTATTTTTGAAATTGGGTTGATATCTGCTGAGGGTGATATTTTTCTCGTAATGGCACTCTTAGATACAGGGTTCACCTTTCAGTTACCAGTGACCAGTAATCACGTACCATGGTAGCAGCTCAACCTTGGGTTTGAGGCCCCCACCAAATAAGTGGTGGCAAGCCACTTATTGGTGGAAGGCGTTGGTGCGGGACCAAAGCCCGCACCATACGCCTGGTAACTGTCATGGTACAAGGTCACTGTTTTACGGGTTGGTTAGCAATGGATAATCAAGATGCTGACGGTTTAGGGTGGTTGCGTAATCATGAAACGCAGGATATGCAAACTGCAAAGGGAGAAGCACGATTTAGTTTATATGAAGGAAAGGTGGTTATTGAGGGAGAGGAGTTTACGGTTGAAGTGTTAGGAGGAAATGAACTGATGAATATTCTTTTAGGGGTTTTGTGGTTACGAACAAAGCGTTTGGTTGTAGATTTTCCAATGGGAGTGTTAACCTTAGGATAAAACCCAAAGACTCCAACTCCCGATTCTCCACCTAAAACAGAGCCAATGTATCTAAAATCGCTTTAACTTTAGGAACTTCATGAGTTCTGATTAGATCATTTTTTCCTAACGCTGCAAAAACTGCGGAGAAAACTTGACCACTTCTGACCTCTTCTCCAAAAACCTCCAAGGGAGTGGGGATTTGTGCAAAAACTGGAAACCCTAATTTTCTGAGTCGAAAACCATTTAAGAGGGATTCGATTTGATATCTGAGTCGAGTTGATACATATTGGTATTGGTAGTAAAAATTTTTGTACCCAAGACCTATAGCCGGATCAAGAAAAATTTTATTAACTCCAAGTTTAGTAGCTTTTTCTATCTCCTTACCAAAATAATCATAGACTACATTAATTGGATCTTTTGCTAAAGTGAAGTCGAACTCCCCTACCTCTCTAGCATTTTTTCCTTGAACGTAACAGATAATGATGGCTGCATCAAAATCAGCGACAACTCGATACATTTCTTCGCTATTCTCAGAGCCGGTAAAGTTAATCACGTTTGCGCCAGCTTTTAAGCATGATTTGGCAACATCAGGATAATAAGTTTCAATGGAAGTTAATACACCGTCTTGACTCAGAGCTTCAATCACAGGAAAAAGTGAATTTTTTTGTTTAAACTCATCAGTTCTCTGTGTTTTTGGTGAACTGGCTTCTGCACCAATATCGATGATGTCGGCCCCTTGAGCAGTTAAAACCTTGCCACGACGAATCGCTTGTTCGGGCGTGTAACAGATGGCGTGATTAAACCAAGAATCGACGGAAAGATTGACAATTCCTAAAATAGCTGTTTTAGCGTTAAAGTCGAATTTTTTATTGCCAATGCTAAACGCTTCAACTTGGACATTGTAGTCCTCCTTATATTTGTCATAAACTTCGTAGATATCTTCGAGAGTCAGCATATTTAACCTCCGTTAATTGAGCCTGAAAATTAAAGCCTTAAAACCAACCAAAAATCGTACACTATCCTATGAGGTAACGAGAGCACTACAATCGCCAACCTCCTGCAACTTCCAAAACCTGTCCAGTGATGTACTCTGCTTCAGGGCTAACAAAAAAATAAACAGCATTGCTGATGTCTTTTAAGGATGCAGGTCTTTTAGCTGGCAGGAGTGGGATGGTTTCCTCTAAACCAATAGAATTTTCGGCAACACCTGGGGAAATCACATTGGCAGTGATGTTGTCCTTCACGAGCTCTAAGGCTAGCGACTTAGTGTAAAGAATAATACCAGTTTTAGTGATTTTGTAAGCACCCATTTGCTTATGGGCAGTCAAATTTTGGGCACTGGCGCAGGCGAAATTAATGATACGTCCCCAATGCGCTACCTTGAGGTAAGGAATTGCTTTTTGCGTCACATAGAACGTCGCATTGAGGTTGGAATCGAACAGGTGATGCCATTCCTCTATCGAGATTTGGCTGATCGTCGGTTTTTCGATGTAGTTGCCCACATTATTGACGACCACTGATAAGCCGCCCAGTTGCTGGGCGGCATTGTCTACTAAGGACTGGGCTTGTTCGGGTTTAGTAATATCGGCTTGCAGGGCGATCGCCTGAATACCATAGGTTTCAGCTTCTTCTCTGGCTTGTTGAACGGCTTTAAGACTCCGGTTATAGTGAAATGCGACATCAAAGCCCTTACTGGCAAGGTGGAGGGCGATCGCCCGTCCAATACCTACCGCTGATCCGGTTACAAGTGCCTTTTTTCTCATGTTGTGACGTTAAGGGGTTGTACTTCAGAACAGTCTACCTGCTCTAGGAGTTGAGCAATGGTGTGGTGGGTGATAGGATCTACCCAATCTGGGGCAATATCTGTCAGGGGGCGCAGAACAAAGGCTCGTTCCCTCATGCGGGGATGGGGAATTTGGAGTGTGGGGGTGTCCATAACGACGTCATCAAAAAGGATTAGGTCTAAATCTAGGGTACGTGCCCCCCAACGTTCCTTCCGCACTCGCCCAAATTGATTTTCAATGTCCAGCAGGGTTTCTAGCAGCTGCTCTGGGACTAAGGTGGTTTCCACTATAGCACAGCCATTGACGTAGTCCGGTTGGGGGGGACCGATGGGTTTCGTGCAGTACCAGGGGGACTGAGCAATCAGGGTAATGGCTGGCGTTTGGGCCAGGGTTTGGATGGCTTGCTTTAGGGTAGAGTGGGAATCACCTAGATTGCTGCCTAGGGCGATGGCAGACTTACTCTGAGCCGGTTGAGAGGTCGTCACGTTGGTTTAATTAGGCCAAATGGATTCTGTATCAGTTTAACGAAAGTACACCACGATTAGCAAATTTTTGCTCAACTTTACAATACCTATCCTTAATAAGGCCGCAAAACAATCTATATCTGTACTTATCTGCGTTTATCTGCGGACACCTTGGGCGGTTGCTTACGCAAAGCTTCGCAATTATCTGCGGTTATAATTTTCCTGCGGATGCGGTGGGCAATGCCCACCCTACGACTTGGCGCGAAACAATGCTATAATCAAAAATGACCAAAAATCGAGATTGAGCTATGACCATTTCGGCAGCGACCCGATTTATATACCCAGAAGCGGACGAAAAACCCTTGGCTGATAATACCATCCAATTTCGCTTGATTACTACTATACAAGGAAGAATCGACGCTCTATTTGCTGATAATCCCAATGTTTTTGTGGCTGGGGACTTGTTGTGGTATCCTGTAGAAGGGGAACCCTCGACAAAACAAGCTCCCGACGTAATGGTAGTATTTGGTAGACCGAAAAGGGACCGCCGTTCCTACAAACAATGGGAAGAAGAGAATATACCACCCCAGGTAGTATTTGAAATTGCTTCTATAAGTAATACCAGAAAAGAGTTAGAAGGGACCAAACTTGAATTCTATGAGCGTTACGGAGTAGAAGAATACTATATCTTCGATCCAGATAGAGGTTCATTGAAGGGTTGGTTACGTCGATTCGGCGCAATAAGGTCTATTTCGGAAATGCAGGGGTGGATAAGTCCCCGTTTAAAGGTTCGCTTTCAAGTATCAGAAGGTACACTTCAATTATATCGTCCCGACGGGGAAGTCTTTGGGACTTATTTGGAGATAATGGCGAAATCGGACCGAGAAAGAAAACGGGCTGAACAAGCTGAACGAGAAAAGTATCTAATCCAACAGGAACGAGATGTTTTAGCCGCCGAACAGCGAAAATCAGTTATCCGTTTATTGGAAATGGGTTTGACTGATGAGCAAGTTGCATTAGCGTTGGGTTTATCTGTAGAATTTGTGAGGGAGATAGCTTCAGTCTGATAAGAAGCTGGTGCGTTGCCTGGAAAAGCCTACTACTGGTCCCATGTGGTGGGCAATGCCCACCCTACGGCTGTGACAATCAAAATGTACGTTAAGTTAATTAGGCACGAGTTTGTAAATGCTTTGCCAGTAACTCACGAACAGCAGGGACTAACTCCCTAGGAATTTCCATGATTGTTTGGGTCTGATCTTCCAATGTCGTCTCATCTTCTGTCACCGCCTCATCTTCTGTCTGTTCATCATAATGAGTGATGACTCTCTCCACTCGTTGAACATTCCAACCAGTAGGAAATTGGCTCTGGTTCATCTTCTTTTACCTCCTTTGCATCGGCGTCTTCGATATGCGGTTAAGGGTTTGCCCCTCAGTTCATAAGCGGTAATCACGAAAATACCATCCGGTTCAGGATCCCAGATGTAAATCACTCGTAAATATCGTCCTCCTTGTGTTTGTCCAATAGCCACTCTTGCACCATTATAGCCTGGTCGATCTTCACCAGGATTTCGCAACACATCCTCTACTTCATTTTCATCAACTTCATGGTTATAAATGTGAGGTACACCTGTTTCTGGGTCAATATAGAAACGTATATTCATACTAATTACAGCTTATACTACTGACATGGTAATTTTTTCAGCACAGACCACTTTAATCCAATCCTGACGATCAATATGAAATAGTTGACACTCTGCATTAATACTGTGCAGTAACTCCAAAGGAATTGTAATATTAATTTGTTGCTTTGCTTGAAAATGACCTGTGAAATGCTCGAACACATCTGCTCCTAAATGAGCTTGATGAGCAATTTCCTCAATATCTTTAATCTCAGTAGATTTGCTGCTCATAGTTTCTGCACTCCTGTTTCGTTGCTCTGCACTATTCATGATTACTGGCTCTGTATACTCAAAACTGTTGTGATAATCGTAGGTTGGGTTGAGGCAACGAAACTCAACAGTCCAGGATATTTGTGTTGGGTTTCGCTATCGCTCTACCCAACCTACTCAAGCTAAAGTGCTTCCCTACAATAAGGACAATAAAGTGGTTCCCTACAATAAGGACAATATTGAGGTTGCGGTCTTGATGCTGGCCCAACATCGCATCCATGTATCTCCTCAGGTGCTTCTTCCGCATAGGAACCATCTTGGCGGGTTGGGGTACCGATAAAGTGAGCTATCTCTGCTTGTTCACTAGGTGTAAGCCGATTAAACCACTCTAAAAAAGTGTTTAGTACTTGGCTCATATATTGCTCCTTGATATTGTGTAATTTACCACAAGCTTACATTCGCTTATCTTAGCACTCAATTAGTTTTTTGTTAGACTGGAGTGCCACCACAAAGCTGACACGTTCCCGGAGTGAATTTCCAAGGATCAGCTCCACACTGAGGACAAGGGGTAGAAGTACCAGGAATGAACTTTTTGAGTACCTCTCTGTATACTTCTTGCCTATCAACTTCTTTTAGGTTAGACAGTAAAGTCTCATCCTCATTATCAACATCTATAACACGTCTCTGAAACTGCTCAACAACTTCACGACTAGCAGTTTGGCTTTCCAAAAGCCTATCCGCCTCATAAGAAATATCTCTATTACGCCGTGACATAGTGGTATGTCTAATTTCACGTTCTTGCCACTTATTAGTGAGTTTGAGAATTGCCAGTACTAACAAAATTCCTGCTAAAATCTCACCAATACCATCAATAAAACTTGCCAGGAATGTGCCCTTTGCCAAGAATCGAGGAATAAGATAAAATACTGACACGGCTAAGGTTAGGGAGTCAATAAGCTGATTTTTCTGTTGAAGTTTACGAATTTCTTTTCTGTGTAGCTCAATTGCAACTAGTGCATTAAACTTGTGCTGTCGGATAGTATCTAGATCTCTTTCGTTAAGCATTGAAATCTCAGCTAGACAATCTTATATTTAGTGCGGCTCGTTCCCTGTGAAAGCTGCGGCGTAGGCCAAACATAAGCAGGGGCTTGGTTTCGGGACATCGGGACTGTCATTTAAGCCGCCGAAAGGGGCTGAAAACAGAACTCCGAGTCAATGCCTGAACGCTAGACCCGCAAGGGAAAGACGAGGGAAATTAGGAAAACCAAGATGGAATTCCGAAACCCTAAGGTAATGATAACCGAACCTTGACAACTGAATGAACTATGAGAGTGAGGACACGGTCAGGAATCGTGAAACCATAAAGGACGGACTCGTAAAGCGCGCTGTGAAGGCACAGAGACACCTGAGCCGGATGAGGTGAAAGTCTCAAGTCCGGTTCGTAAGAGAGGGGCGAGATGGTAACACCTCCCTCGACTCTAATAATATTAACTCATAAGATGTGGAGTATGAGTCTTGGGATAGGGTGAGGGCAGATCTGGCAGAACTGCCGTAACCACCTTCCCATAGTCCACTTGTGTAGGGGCACGACAATTTTAAGCTGGGTGGGTCAGCAACTTACCCCCTACACTACTGACATGGGAGGTTAATTATAACGCGCCAGAATTAAACAGCTTTTAAGATCTACTAGCTTGAATCTCACGAATTTTTTCAGCACAGACCACTTTAATCCAATTCTGACGATCAATATGAAGTAGTTGACACTCTGCATCAATACTGTGCAGTAACTCCAAAGGAATTGTAATATTAATTTGTTGCTTTGCTTGAAAATGACCTGTGAAATGTTCGGACACATCTGCTCCTAAATGAGCTTGATGAGCAATTTCCTCAATATCTTTAATCTCAGTAGATTTGCTGCTCATAGTTTCTGCACTCCTGTTTCGTTGATCTCCACGCTGTGACAATCCAAATGTACTTCCCTAATTCATCGACTCGATATTCGACAATGAATGTTATCAATTTTTCATCCACAAAACCAATAATTCGATATTGTTCTGGTAACTCAGAACGTTGGTCTTCAAGATAGGGAATGTAGAGCAAATCATTCAACTGACCAAAGTCAATGTCACGTTTTGCCAAAACTCGCTGTCGTTTTGCTTCATCCCATCGAACACGCATCAGATAAATGAAATAGTTATACAGTAGTACTTTTGTCCTTTTTATGCTATCTCATTTTTCCGTAAACCTGAATTAGTTCCCTTCGCGCTGCCAGTGCACCAATAAATTCAAAGTGGTTTCCCGCAATAAGGACAATAGTGAGATGGCAGTATTGGTGCTGATCCAGCATTCACACCATCCCGGTTCACCGTCTTACCCTTGAAACAATTTTTTCCAGAATAAAGCCAGATCTGCGTGCTGATGGATAATAGTTAATTAATCACGAAAAACGAACAACCAACCATCAATGTCAAACTCTGAGGTTATCAGCCAAGAAGTCGCTCAACTGTACAATACCTATCCTTTCCCTCCCGATCCCCTCCTCGACGAACCCCCTCCCGGATATAACTGGCGCTGGAGTTGGTTGGCGGCTTATAATTTTTGCACCGGACAAAAACCGCCGTCGGAAGAGATCCGCATTTTAGATGCTGGGTGCGGTACGGGGGTAGGGACAGAATACCTGATTCATCTCAATCCATCAGCAGAAATAGTGGGGGTGGATCTGAGTGAGGGTGCTCTAGCAATGGCGCAGGAACGCTGTCATCGTTCGGGAGTGGCTTCTTCCCACAAACGGAAGCTAGAATTTCATCAGCTTAACCTGGAAGAAGCCGATAAACTCCCCGGTCAGTTCCAGTTAATTAACTGTGTGGGGGTGCTCCACCATATGGCTAACCCCCATTTGGGAATTAAGTCTTTAGCTGCTAAGTTAGCTCCAGGGGGTTTGATGCATATTTTTGTCTATGCAGAGTTGGGACGGTTTGAAATTAGGCTGGTTCAGGAGGCGATCGCCCTTCTGCAAGGGTCCAAGCGAGGGGATTATCAAGACGGGGTCAAGGTTGGTCGTGAGTTATTTGCTAACTTACCTGAGAACAATCGGCTGGTAAAACGGGACAAGGAAAGGTGGGCGTTAGAGAATCATCGGGATGGCTATTTTGCCGATATGTACGTCCATCCTCAAGAAATTGATTACAATATCCACTCCGTTTTCGAGTTGATAGATGCTTCGGGCTTGGATTTCGTGGGTTTTTCCAATCCTGGGTATTGGGATTTGTCCCGATTGGTGGGGAAATCTCCAGAGTTGTTAGCCAGAGCGAAAGATTTGTCCCAGCGCAATCGCTATCGTCTCATCGAACTTCTGGATCCAGAAATCACCCATTACGAGTTTTTCTTGACTCGTCCTCCCTTACCGCAAGCGGATTGGTCAAATGACAAGGTTCTTGGAGCTGCTTTTGGTCAACTCAATCCTTGTATCCAGGGTTGGCCGAGCCGTGCTATCTTGAACTACGACTACCAAATCGTCAATTTATCGGAGGCAGAATTTCAATTCCTGGAAGCAATCACGGAAAATTCTGGCCAACTAAACCTAGGAGAGATTTTAGCTCAGACCCCCCTAGAGCTGGAAAAAGTGCGATCGCTGCAACAAAAACAGCTCATCATCCTATCCTAGGTTGCTCAAAATTGAATTTATATTTTTTTAATTTTTGTAACTTTTCCATGATATGATTCCTTGTGGAGGGTTTTGAGGTACTTCGGTGGCCTTTGAACCTAACCCATACACCAATAACTTACACAAAATAGTAGGCTAACTTAGTTAGTACATTTAAGTGTGGTAACTCAGTCTAACAAATCTCTCGAACCAAAAGCATCACCGATGCAAGAGTATTATCAACTGCAAAAAACATTGTTGTTGGTAACTCTAGCAATAACTGTGATAATTTTTGTCTCAGTCTGGGGGACTTTTTCTCTGAAAACTGCTCTAAATTACTTGTTGGGAGCGGTTGTGGGTATGGTTTACTTGAGCATGTTAGGAAAGGATGTGGAGCAAATAGGTCAGGAAAACCAGACTGTGGGATTCCCGAAAAGAATGGGGCTTTTTGTTGCCTTAATCATTACGGCAAGTCTGTGGCAAGAATTACATATTTTGCCTGTATTTCTGGGATTTATGACCTTTAAAGCCAGCTTCTTCATCTATATATTGCCAACAACCCTTATGCTAAACAAAAGAAAAGGAGATTAATCAAATAAGTGCTCAAGGTGTGCGAAAATTGTTGCGACGGTTTTGGGGAAATATCACGGAATGGAAATTCTAGATAGTTTAAGAGTTTTGAATTATTTTCCCCTTGCTGAATTAGAAGTAGGTCAGCATTTTTACTGGGAAATTGGCAACTTCACCATTCATGGTCAGGTTTTTCTGACCTCCTGGTTTGTAATTGCCCTCTTGGTAGTAGCATCTCTGGCTGCTACGAGAAACGTTCAGAGAGTTCCCAGGGGTATCCAAAATGTGATGGAATATGCCCTCGAATTCATTCGGGACTTGACCAAAAACCAGCTCGGTGAGAAAGAATACCGTCCCTGGGTGCCATTTATTGGTACGTTATTCTTGTTTATCTTCGTGTCTAATTGGTCCGGTGCTCTCTTACCTTGGAAGTTAATCCATCTTCCAGAAGGGGAACTAGCCGCTCCTACCAATGATATTAATACGACGGTAGCCTTGGCATTGCTCACTTCTCTTGCCTACTTTTATGCAGGTTTCAAGAAGAAGGGTTTGGGATACTTTGCCAAGTATATCGAACCGACTCCGATTCTACTGCCCATCGCGATTTTAGAAGATTTCACTAAGCCTCTTTCCCTCAGTTTCCGTCTCTTTGGTAATATTTTGGCGGATGAACTGGTAGTAGGGGTATTAGTGCTGCTGGTGCCGCTGTTTGTACCTTTGCCTGTCATGGCTCTAGGTTTGTTTACCAGTGCGATCCAAGCTCTCGTGTTTGCCACCTTAGCAGGGGCATATATTCACGAGGCACTTGAGGGGCACGGTGAAGAAGGACATGAGTAATCAAAGCGTCTCTGTTCTTTAAGTTCATTCAATTTGTCGTTGTTTTTTTTTAGTTAAAGGTAGGTACAATCATCATGGATCAGTTAATTCCCGCCGCTTCCGTTATTGCTGCTGCTCTGGCTGTAGGTTTGGCTGCTATCGGTCCTGGTATCGGTCAAGGTAACGCTTCAGGTCAAGCTGTGGCTGGTATTGCTCGTCAGCCGGAAGCTGAAGGCAAAATTCGCGGGACTCTGCTGTTAACTCTGGCTTTCATGGAATCTCTGACTATTTACGGTTTGGTGGTTTCTCTGGTGCTGCTGTTCGCCAACCCCTTTGCTGGCTAAAACCATAATCAAGGATAGAGACGTGGTTTCTGACCATGTCTCTATTGAATCAGTGTTTAAGATTGGGATCTGGAAGATAAAATGTTTGATTTCGACCTCACTTCGCCGTTAATGGCAGGGCAGTTTCTCTTATTAGTGTTTCTGCTCAATGCCATTTTCTATAAGCCATTGACGAAAGTGCTTCTTGATCGCAATGATTACATCCTGACAAAGGAAAAAGACGGGCGGCAACGGTTAGCTAAGGCTGAAGCATTGGCTCAACAATACGAAGAGCAATTAGCCGGTGCCCGGAAACAGTCGGTGGAAGTCATTGCCAATGCTCAGGCTGAGGCTAAAAAAATTGCTGACGAACAAATCGCTGCGGCGCAAAAAGAGGCCATCGCTCAAAGAGAACAGGCTACAAAAGAAATAGAGGGTCAAAAGCAAGCAGCAATGCAAGCACTGGAACAACAAGTAGAGACTCTCAGTAGTCAGATCCTGGCAAAACTAGGGCTAGTCACTTAATATTTAGCGGAGATAATGGGGACTTTCTTATTCTTGGCCACCTATCAATACCTAGTGGCCACTGAGGCAGGTCATGGTGGTTTTGGTCTCAATTTCGATATTTTTGACACCAATATCATCAACCTAGCTATTTTGGTTTATGTCTTGATCTACTTCGGACGTAAATTCTTGGGCAATACCCTCAATGAACGGAGTCAAAAAATTGCCGGGGCCATTTCTGAAGCTGAAGGACGCCAGAAGAAGGCGGCGGAGGCTTTGGCAGCCCAACAGCAGAAGTTGACTCGCGCCCAAGAAGAAGCAATACAGATTCGCAAGAGGGCTGAAGACAATGCTCTGACAGCTAAAGCGGCGATCGCACAGAAAACTGCTGCTGATATTGAGCGGTTAAAGGAAACTGCTGCCAAAGACTTAGGTTCTCAACAGGAAAAAGCCATGGCTGAGTTGAAACAGCGGGCGATCGCCTTAGCTTTGGGGAGAGTTGAAACTCGACTGAAAGCAGGTTTGAATTCACAGCAACAGCAAGAATTAATTAACCGCAGCATTGCTAACCTAGGAGGTGGCTCATGAAAGCAGGTGTGATCAGCGCTGAAATTGTTGAGCCTTATGCACAAGCTTTAATGTCTGTTGCTCAAACGAATAACCTGACGGAAAAGTTTGGGGAGGATATCCGTTCTTTGGTTTCTTTGGTGGAAGGGAAAGAACTAGGAGACTTTCTCGCCTCGCCTATAGTGAAGGAAGAGGATAAAAAAGCAGTGCTGCGGCGGATTGTTGGGGGAGGTAATAACCCCTATCTGCTCAATTTCTTGCTGCTTTTGGTGGACAAAGGACGTATCGTATTTTTGGCAGGAATTTGTCAAAAATACCTGGAACTATTGCGTCAGCTGAATAAAACAGTTCTGGCTCAAGTAACTTCAGCCACGGAACTCAATCAATCCCAGCAGCAGTCTGTGGTGGAAAAAGTAAAAGAAATGACCAACGCCCAGGCGGTGGAACTGAAGACGAAAATTGACCCGGATTTAATTGGCGGGGTGATTGTTAAAGTCGGCTCCCAAGTACTGGATGCCAGTATTAGAGGGCAGTTGCGGCGCATGAGCATTAGCTTGAATAATGCAGCCTAGTTTTTCACTAACAACCAACGATTAATTGACATGATTGCAATCAGACCAGACGAAATTAGCAGCATTATTCGCCAGCAAATCGAGCAATACGACCAAAAAGTCCAGGTTTCCAATGTGGGTACGGTGCTCCAAGTAGGAGATGGTATCGCCCGGATTTACGGTCTGGAACAGGCTATGGCTGGGGAATTGCTGGAATTTGAAGACGGTACCGTTGGTATTGCCCTCAACTTAGAAGAAGATAATGTAGGGGCTGTACTCATGGGAGACGGTCGCGAAATTCAGGAAGGTAGTACGGTTAAGGCTACGGGGAAAATTGCCTCCATCCCTGTAGGGGATGCCACTATCGGCAGGGTAGTCGATGCTCTGGCTCGTCCTATCGATGGTAAGGGGGAAATAGGGGGATCGGATACCCGCCTGCTGGAATCCATCGCTCCGGGGATTATTGCCCGTCGGTCAGTCCACGAACCGCTGCAAACCGGCATTACCGCTATTGACGCTATGATTCCCATAGGACGGGGTCAGCGGGAATTGATTATCGGCGATCGCCAAACTGGTAAGACTGCTGTGGCGGTGGATACTATTATTAACCAGAAGGGCGAAGACGTGATTTGCGTCTACGTGGCTATTGGTCAGAAGGCTTCCACCGTAGCTCAGGTAGTGTCAACTCTGGAAGAAAAGGGCGCTCTGGACTACACTATTGTGGTGGCTGCCAATGCCAATGACCCTGCAACTCTGCAATATCTGGCACCTTACACCGGGGCTACTTTGGCCGAGTATTTTATGTATAATGGTAAGGCAACATTGGTTATTTATGATGACCTAACTAAGCAGGCCCAAGCCTATCGTCAGATGTCCCTGTTGCTGCGCCGTCCGCCGGGACGGGAAGCCTATCCTGGGGATGTATTCTATCTCCACTCTCGCTTGCTGGAACGGGCGGCGAAGTTAAGTGATGAGTTAGGAGCCGGAAGTATGACAGCCCTGCCCATTATTGAAACTCAGGCAGGTGATGTTTCTGCTTACATTCCCACAAACGTGATTTCCATCACCGACGGTCAGATTTTCCTCTCTTCGGACCTGTTTAACTCCGGTTTCCGTCCAGCTATAAATGCAGGTATTTCCGTATCTCGGGTGGGTTCTGCTGCTCAAACCAAAGCCATGAAACAAGTGGCCGGTAAATTGAAGCTGGAGTTGGCTCAGTTTGCCGAACTGGAGGCTTTTGCTCAATTTGCTTCCGACTTAGATCAGGCAACTCAGAATCAGTTGTCTCGAGGTCAGCGGTTGCGGGAAGTGCTGAAACAGCCTCAAAACTCTCCTTTGTCCGTTCCTGAGCAAGTGGCGATCGTTTATTCAGGGCTGAACGGCTATCTGGATGACATTGCTTTGGAGAAGGTAGTCAGTTTTGCTGCGGGATTGCGGGAATATTTGAATACCAACAAGCCTCAGTACGGGGAAATTATTACCTCCCAGAAGAAGCTGACTGACGAGGCTGAGAAGATTCTCAAGGAAGCAATTGCTGAGTACAAACAGAGTTTTGCAGGGTAGTAGTAGGGGCCCACGGCTGTGGGCCCAGTATCAGTTTATAAGACAGGAATATGGCAAACCTGAAAGCGATCAGAGATCGCATTAAGTCGGTTAAGAACACGAAAAAGATTACTGAAGCGATGCGCTTGGTGGCGGCGGCTAAAGTACGTCGCGCTCAGGAACAAGTAACTGCTACTCGCCCTTTTGCTGACAACTTAGCTAAGGTTCTCTATAGTTTACAAAATCGCCTCCGCTTTGAAGACGTGAACCTTCCCTTGTTGATGCAGCGGAAAGTAAAATGTGTGGGGTTGTTGGTTATTACGGGCGATCGCGGACTTTGTGGCGGCTACAATACTAATGTAATCCGTCGCGCAGAACAACGGGCAAAAGAATTGAAAGCGGAAGGGATAGATTATAAATTTGTCCTCGTAGGAAGAAAGGCTACCCAGTACTTCCAGCGAAGAAACCAACCCATAGATAAAACCTATATTGGTTTGGAGCAAATTCCTTCTTCAGCCGAAGCAGCGAGCATTGGAGACGAACTGCTATCTTTGTTCTTGTCGGAGACAGTAGATAGGGTGGAGTTAATCTATACTAAATTCGTCTCTTTGATTAGTTCTCGTCCCGTAGTGCAAACTCTGCTCCCCTTGACTCCTCAAGGGTTGGAAGTGAAGGATGACGAAATCTTCCGTTTGACTACCTGTGGTGGGGAGTTTAAGGTGGAAAGAGAGAAGGTTACTTCTAAGGCGAAGAGTTTACCTCAGGATATGATTTTCGAGCAAGACCCGGTACAAATTCTGGATGCTCTCTTACCCTTATATTTGAATAATCAGTTGCTGAGGGGTTTACAGGAGTCTGCTGCTAGTGAGTTAGCGGCTCGCATGACTGCCATGAATAATGCTTCTGATAATGCTTCTGAGTTGATGGGTAACCTGACTTTGTCTTATAATAAAGCAAGACAGGCGTCCATTACTCAGGAACTGCTGGAAGTTGTTGCTGGTGCAAATGCCTTATAAAGAACCCCCCGCCGGCACCCCCCCTACATTCTCGATTTAGTTCGTAGGGTGGGCATCGCCCACCGATCCAAGGTTTGTAGGGTTGGTATCGCCCACCAATCCCAGGGGCGAGAGAAAGAGGGTTGACACACAGTGGTTGATTTGCACCCACCCCCCTTTTGCCAAAAGGCTTTTAATTAGGTATATTGGCAACACAGCGATAACCAAGCTGACAAAATAGAACAAAGAGCAGTTACTTTCTAATGGAAGCTCACAGAGACACAGAGGCGCAGAGAATAACATGATATGGATGAGCGCTTGAAGCGCCTGTTTATTAATTCTCCGTGCCGGAGCGCCTCTGCGCGAGAGTGACTGCATTGGGAGATAGCCCCGGAACTGGCTTATTTCAGTAGTGCATTGGTGAGCAAGTGTGAACATTTGTTAGCTAAAATCTATCGGAGCATTATCTCTGGATCAGTCCAGGAATATGGGCTATATTTATTCTGTACCCCAAACCCTACACCGAGTGGTGGGCAATGCCCACCCTACTATCGATTTAGGATTGCAGGTAAGATAATTGCTAAACTAGCAGCGATAATGAGGCTAAAAGCAAGATTGACCACCTGTTGGGAGGCTTTCTGGTATATTTCCACCTTGTCGTTAGTGCGGATCATCTCGTTTTTGAGCGCTTCAACGTCTTGAGCGAGGTGTTCCAGTAAAGATTCGATTCGCTCTAAGCGATCTGGATTTGGTTGAGTCATTTTAGTTTTAACCTATATATTAAGGATCTACCTTAGTAGTATAGCAGCTACTGAGGAGATTTTTTTTGCCATGATAGCATTTGCGATCCAGAAATGCTCCACTTTGCGGCACGCTATGTGTAAATATTTTTAATTGTAAAATTCCCTGAATTCCATTAAACTTGAGATACAATTTGTTTAAGTCACACTAGATTACTTGAACCTCTTTCACAATGTTGCACCCCTCTATATGTCTGATTTAAGCAAACTACCAGGACTCAAACAGCTATGGGCCAAAACCCGAGGTGACCCAGAAATTATTGTGGCGGTACTAGATGGAGCAGTTGATCAAACCCATCCCTGTTTTCAGGGTGCTGCTTTAGAACGGCTGCCCAGCCTCGTGCAAGAGGAGGCAAACTCCCAAGGAATGATGTCTCAGCACGGCACCCACATTACTAGCGTTATTTTCGCTCAACAACGAAATCTTCCGTTTGACTACCTGTGGTGGGGAGTTTAAGGTGGAAAGAGAGAAGGTTACTTCTAAGGCGAAGAGTTTACCTCAGGATATGATTTTCGAGCAAGACCCGGTACAAATTCTGGATGCTCTCTTACCCTTATATTTGAATAATCAGTTGCTGAGGGGTTTACAGGAGTCTGCTGCTAGTGAGTTAGCGGCTCGCATGACTGCCATGAATAATGCTTCTGATAATGCTTCTGAGTTGATGGGTAACCTGACTTTGTCTTATAATAAAGCGCGACAAGCGTCTATTACTCAGGAACTGCTGGAAGTTGTTGCTGGTGCAAATGCCTTATAAAGAACCCTCCGCCGGCACCCCCCCTACATTCTCGATTTAGTTCGTAGGGTGGGCATCGCCCACCGATCCAAGGTTTGTAGGGTTGGTATCGCCCACCAATCCCAGGGGCGAGAGAAAGGGGGTTGACACACAGTGGTTGATTTGCACCCACCCCCCGTATTGCCAAAAGGCTTTTAATTAGATATATTGGCAACACAGCGATAACCAAGCTGACAAAATAGAACAAAGAGCAGTTACTTTCTAATGGAAGCTCACAGAGACACAGAGGCGCAGAGAATAACATGATATGGATGAGCGCTTGAAGCGCCTGTTTATTAATTCTCCGTGCCGGAGCGCCTCTGCGCGAGAGTGACTGCATTGGGAGATAGCCCCGCAACATTTGTTAGCTAAAATCTATCGGAGCATTATCTCTGGATCAGTCCAGGAATATGGGCTATATTTATTCTGTACCCCAAACCCTACACCGAGTGGTGGGCAATGCCCACCCTACTATCGATTTAGGATTGCAGGTAAGATAATTGCTAAACTAGCAGCGATAATGAGGCTAAAAGCAAGATTGACTATTTGTTGAGAGGCTTTCTGGTATATTTCCACCCTGTCGTTAGTGCGGATCGTCTCGTTTTTCAGCTCTTCCAGGCTTTTGTTTGTTTCCTGTTTGAACCCTTCCACGTCTTCAGCGAGGTGTTCCAGTAAGGATTCGATTCGATCTAAGCGATCTGGATTTGGTTGAGTCATTTGAGTTTTAACCTGTTAACAATCTACCTTAGTAGTATAGCAGCTACTGAGGAGATTTTTTTTTGTGCGATGTTAGAATTGAAAGTTCGTAGTACTGCTCATCGTGCCCAGGGTTGGGAGAAGCGGGTAGCATTATCTCTTGTACAGTAACGGATATGGCAGGGGCATCGCATCTAAATTGGGTTACCATAATCCGTCAAGATTGGGATTTGCGCTCCAACAACTCTAGTACTTTGACCATGAGAAACCGTGACCCGGTCAAAGTAACGAGCTAGTCATTGAAGAGTTGAGTTATTCAAGCAGTGTTTATATTGATACCCTCTCTGGTTCAAAAGCAAGCTGTCTGTTTACACCTAAGTTCCGGTGTTACCCTATCATTGTCAAGTGCAGCACTGTAGCGCTTCATTTTTCAATGGATTCTCTTCTAATTTCCTTGATTGTGCTACGCTTGTCGAGCGTCAAAGTCTTATACCAATTCGACCTGATGATGCAATTAATACATTTGAGCAAGATTAAGCAAAACCAGGATGTCAGCTTTTCTATTAAGCGCAGTGTTATAGAGAATTGGTATTATACAGGCGTTGCGCTCAAAAAGAGCATTGAGAAATTCCTCTATATGGCGATCGCCTGCCACCTAAATTGCGGGACATTTAATACAAAATAGCTGCGATTACCCTGGTATAAATCCCACTCTAAAGTGTAGGTCTCTCCAGAGATTGTTTCTAGGGTTAAAGTTTGACTTCCATCTCACCTTCCCCTTCATCAAACCGCCAATAACCCACTAACCCTGGAATTGTTCCGGGAAAACTGTCAAACCTATTCTGCTGAATTTGCTCAAGACTTAGAGCTTGATTCCAAATTCGGACTTCATCCAACAGTCCTGAGAACCCTTCTGACCCAATTAAAAGCTCCCCTAAATTGCCGAAATTGGCAACATTTGGTTGAGATTCACTACTATCTAGTTCCCCATCAATGAAAAGGGATACCACCTCTCCGTTCCGGATAATAGCCACATGACGCCAATCTCTATTATTGATTTCTGTAGCTCCTTTCAGGGTCACGGAATTGATTTCATGGTTACAATTTCCTAGAATTTCTAGGGAAATAGGAGCGACACCTACTGCAAAACTACCTCCATATCTTTCATCCCCAAATACAACATTAAGAGCAGGTCGTCGGTTATAAACCACTTCATAATCCTGAACACACCAGGTTATAGTACCAGAGTAAGCGCAAGAATCAATAAGGGGGCTAATTCTTAATAATAATGATAATCTTCCCTACATTATTGATAATAGAATGAGATTATTGAGAATTAATGGGGCTATATATCACATTTTGGCACAATTTTTCTTGCGCTTGCCCTGCTTTGCGGCTTTGCGCGAAACTTGTTACAATTTATTTTTAGGTTTGAACAGATAAAATAGGATAGAAGTAGTGTTCAAAATTGGTTTGCTCGGACTGGGTACAGTAGGAACAGGAACAGCAGAAATTATACGGCTTCCGGAAGGTCGTCATCCCTTTTTAAAAGAAATTACCATCCAGCGGGTGGGAGTAAAAAACCTCACCAAACCCCGCCAAGTTCAATTAGATCCAGGAGTAATGACTACAGACTTGGAGGCGATCGCCACTGACCCAGAACTGGATATTGTAGTAGAATTAATTGGCGGCTTAGAACCAGCTAGATCTCTCATCCTGAAAGCAATTACAGCAGGTAAACATGTAGTCACCGCCAATAAAGCAGTCATCGCTCGTTATGGGGATGAAATCTTCACAGCAGCCAATGCAGCAGGAGTCTATGTCCTATTTGAAGCAGCAGTAGGTGGGGGTATTCCAGTAATTAAATCCCTGAAACAGTCCCTGGGAGTTAATCGCATTACCAGTGTTATCGGTATTGTCAACGGCACTACCAACTACATTCTCACCCAAATGGCTACAGCAGGGGCAGATTTTGCAGCAGTGCTAGCCCAAGCACAGGAACTAGGTTACGCTGAAGCAGATCCCACTGCGGACGTAGACGGGTTAGACGCAACGGATAAAATTGCCATCCTCACCTCCCTAGCTTTCCAGGGAAGGGTGAAAAGAGAAGAAGTCCACTGCGAAGGAATTAGACAAGTGAGTGCAGCGGATATTAACTATGCCCAAAAGCTGGGATTTGGAATTAAATTACTGGCGATCTCCCAGAAGACTAACCCTGAAGCGGACGCTTTGCAAGTGAGAGTTCATCCTACCCTGGTTCCCAACCATCATCCCCTCGCTAATATCCATGGGGTCAACAACGCTATCTTAGTGGAAGGGGAACCTCTTGGACAAGTGATGTTTTTCGGTCCCGGTGCTGGTGCAGGACCTACTGCCAGTGCGGTGGTAGCTGATATCCTGAATATTGTGGGTATTCTGGTATCGGGGGGGAAAACTAAGCAGTTGGATCCCTTACTCAGTTGTTCTCATCAGCATTATTGCACCGTCACCCCCATTGCTGAGTTAGAGACGGGATTTTACGCTCGTTTCCTAGTAAGGGATGTTCCTGGAGTCATCGGTCATTTGGGTACTAGCTTCGGCAAATATGATGTTAGTTTGTCCTCAGTAGTACAAATTGGTCAACATGATGAGTTAGCGGAAATTGTGGTGGTGACACACCAGGTGCGGGAAGGGAATTTCCGTCAAGCTTTAGAGGAAATTCGGGATTTGGAGGCGATCGCTAGTATTCCCAGTATTCTTCGAGTTTTATAAGAAGGAGTTGCTCTATATTGGATAGGGGGGGAGGGGATTTTGGGATTTCTTTGTGCTATCCTAATACTGATGAAGGTTTAGAAGTTGTATTTTGGACTTTTGCTCCTTCTTCTCCGAGCTCAAAAACACCATAAGGTCTATGTTCTCTATTTGTAAAATTGTCAAACCAAAAGGTCAACTCTCTCTTATTCCTCTGTTAGGGGCGATCGTCTTGACAAGTAGTTTGTCTCCTTGTGTTTCTTTATCAAATAGTTCTCCAACTGTTCTAGCACAAGAACCAACTCCAACTCTTTCCTCACCAAATCCTAACATCTTCTTAGTTAATATCCTAACAGGTCATAGCGACTCGGTTTCGTCCGTAACTATCAGCCCTGATAATAAAACTATTGTGAGTGGTAGCGCGGACAAGACCATTAAAGTGTGGGACTTAGGTACAGGAACATTAAAAGCAACCCTAACAGGTCATAGCGACTCGGTTTCGTCCGTAGCTATCAGTCCAAATAATAAAACTATTGTGAGTGGTGGCGATACCATTAAAGTGTGGGACTTAGGTACAGGAACATTGAAAAGGACCCTAACAGGTCATCGCTACTCGGTTACGTCCGTAGCTATCAGTCCAGATAATAGTACAATTGTGAGTGGTAGCTGGGACAAGACCATTAATGTGTGGGACTTAGGTACAGGAACATTGAAAAGAACCCTAATAGGTCATATCACCACCTGGATTGATTTGTTAGCTATCAGTCAAGTTACGTCCGTAGCTATCAGTCCAGATAATAGCACTATAACTACGGGCAACCTTCCAAGTTTGATTGATAATGATAACTATGGCGCTACCATTAAAGTGTGGGACTTAGGTACAGGACAATTGAAAAGAACCCTAACAGGTCATAGCAACTCGGTTCAGTCCATAGCTATCAGTCCAGATAATAGTACAATTGTGAGTGGTAGCTGGGACGATACCATTAAAGTGTGGGACTTAGGTACAGGAACATTGAAAAGAACCCTAACAGGTCATAGCGACTGGGTTTATTTCGTAGCTATCAGCCCTGATAATAGTACAATTGTGAGTGGTAGCGGCGACGGTACCATTAAGGTGTGGGACTTACGAACAGGACAATTGAAAACAACCCTAATAGGTCATAGCGACTATGTTTATTCCGTAGCTATCAGTCTTGATAATAGCACTATTGTGAGTGGTAGCGGCGACGGTATCATTAAAGTGTGGAAAGTTTTCCCTTAATCTCCTCTTTCCCCTTGTTAACCTTCTTGTATGAACTCAAAAACCCCATAAAGTCTATGTTCTCTAGTAAAATTGTCAAACCAAAAGGTCAACTCTCTCTTATTCCTCTGTTAGGGGCCATCGTCTTGACAAGTAGTTTGTCTCCTTGTGTTTCTTTATCAAATAGTTCGCCAACTGTTCTAGCACAAGAATCGACTCCAACTCTTTCCTCACCAAATCCTAACATCTCCTTAGTTAATACCGTAAAAAGTGGTAGGGGCGGAGCTTCCCCCGTAGCTATCAGTCCTGATAATAGCACTATTGTGTGTGTTGGCGAGGACGTTATTCAAGTGTGGGACTTAGATAGGTTAGGTGTAGTAACATTAAAAAATACCCTAATAAGTGATAACGACTTGGCTTACTCCGTAGCTATCAGTCCAGATAGTAGCACTATTGTGAGTCGTAGCGAGGACGGTATCATTGAAGTGTGGGACTTACGAACAGGACAATTGAAAAAAACCCTAACAGGTCATAGCGGCTGGGTTCCGTCCGTAGCTATCAGTCCAGATAATAAAACTATTGTGAGTGGTAGCAGCGACGGTACCATTAAAGTGTGGAAAGTTTTCCCTTAATCCCCCCAGCTTCCCGATCTAATCGGTTTTATTTGTAGGGTTGGCACTGTTGGGTTTCCTATCTCAACCCAACCTAAAGTTGTAAGCCATCAAAATCAGAGTCCAATTTAATTTTACATCCAGGAATATCCATGGTATAATCGCAAGTATAGGTAGCTAAACATTGTTGTTGGTTGAATACTCTCAGATTATATTCGTACCCTCTAGCAACAATACCAAATTGATGGAGGAAACGATAACGATTGAGATAATCGAGCAGGGACCATAATTGACGATTGACAATTAAATCGATGCGTTTTTCTTCTGGGTAAGCTAACCAGTTAATGACTAATCTACCTCTGTAGGGATCAATTTGTTCCCTTGCCCACCAAAGACTGGGAATATTTATTGACCTCTGAGAAATTGTATTCGCAGTAATTATACCTCGTTGGGCTAATTGTTCATTATCTTTTAACAATTCAAGTTCTAACGGTGGAATATCGCCAGAAATTGTTGCCGCTCCAACTTCAGTTAATTGGAGCCAGCAAAAGGTAGATAATATTGCTAAAAACACAAATCTCTTATTATTAGTCATTGGTTTTTTGTTATAATAGTACGATTTGGGGAGGGATGGGAGTAATTGAAACCTGGTGGGGGTTGGATAAAATAGCCCGCAATTCAGGTTAAGGGCGGTTGGACGGGAAGACTCCGCCCATGGCGCACGGTGGGCAATGCCCACCCTACATTATTCCCAGAGACGACGACGAGAAGGACCTTGAAGACGTTGGTGAGCCCACCCGTAGGATGCGTTAGCTGTCGTAGGATGCGTTACTAGCCGTAAGTAGTAGCAACAATACAAACTTTGTTGGCGTAACGCATCGTACGTAGCAGCATCCTAAATTAAATGGGTTAGCGTAACGCATCCTACGAACTGGCGATCGCCCAGAAAAAGAATCCCTCTTCAGACGCTTTATAAGTAAGAGTATCACCATTATTGCACCGTCACTCCCATTGCTGAGTTAGAAAAATGATGAGTTAGCTGAAATTGTGGTGGTGACACACCAAGTGCGGGAAGGAAATTCGGGATTTGGAGGCGATCGCTAGTATTCCCAGTATTCTTCGAGTTTTATAGAGTGATGGGGCTCCCAACAACTAAGCTCTACCCCCCTTTCTTCTCTCAGTCTTCTGTGGTTAAATCAAATTAGCAAAGTTGGCTGGATCCTGATCCCTTCGATGACTGAAAGGAATCGGTTCCCCCTGGCGATCTCCTACCAATGCTGCTGTTGCTTCCAATGCTTCTCTCAGTCGTTTCGCTGCATAAATAGACATATCACGAGGAACATTAATTCTATCCCTCAAATATCGCAAAGGGGAGTCGGAGTTTGGGGGTGGTGTGCAGACTTTGTCCGTCATCATATAAGTCAAAGCACAGCGCAGAGCTGTATCGAATAATTTATCCTGGGCTGGATTAACACGAATAATATTAGTACGATGTTTAATCACCCGGTGCAGCGCTTCAGCACGGGAGGTTTTCGGTTCTGGGTAAATAACATCAGGTAACCCAAACCAAGGACCATTATCTACTTGTGTCTTGTTGCGGAGCATCTTAGGTTCACCGTTCTCCCAACATCCTCCCATTTGGGGGGGTAAGTCATGGGCGTGAGTGTGGAAGTCACTCTGGGTACCTCGATAGGTGGAACGACTTTCCATAGCGTCAAACCATTTGGCAAGATGAGGATTTTCTTTCCGCAGCTCGTAGCCTTTGTAGTAGTATAAACTGGCGTTCATGCGCTCCAAATAGGGTATGAAGATCACATCAGCAGTACTAAAATCAGCCAGAAAATAAGGTCCCGGTGTGCTTTTTAAGGCTTCTTCTACCATAGCCACTACTTGTAGGAATTTCTCCCTGTTACGTTGCTCTTGGGAGGAGGTTCTGGCTCGGTAGCAAAGCCAGGTACACCAGGCTCGAAATAACATTCGCTCCAATCTTCGTAGGGGAACCACCGCCCGCTCCTGCATACCCTGCCCTAATGCACCAAATACTGTTTCTAAAGCTCTCAAAATGTCGTCACTTTCTGTAATTAAGCGGCTGTTCAACTCTATGGCTGGGAGCATTCCCGATGGAACTTTGTCTTTGTACCACTGCTCTTTGTCTCCGTAGCAGAACATAGTCACTTTTTCGATGCAGTAGGGGACTTGTTTTTCTTCCAGCCACAGCCAGACTTTCTGACAGTAGGGACACCAAGCGTGATTATCTCGATATAGGGTTACTTGAACGTCGGAAGAGGGGTGAGAAAACAAGCGCAATGTGGCTTGGGAATTAGTGGCTCCGTTAACTCTGTCTATGTGAAAGTCTGTGAGGGTTTCTAATTCTTGCCAGGTTAGGGGAGTAGTCGTCATATTATATTATGATATAATTGGTGTATTCAGGATAGTGTAACCCATGCTTATATAAATCGCAACCCAGCAAATCTGTTGTTTTTATTTTTCCCTACGCTTACAGTTGTAAGCCATCAAAATCAGAGTCCAATTTAATTTTACATCCAGGAATATCCATGGTATAATCGCAAGTATAGGTAGCTAAACATTGTTGTTGTTGGTTGAATACTCTCAGATTATATTCGTACCCTCTAGCAACAGTACCAAATTGATGGAGGAAACGATAACGATTGAGATAATCGAGCAGGGACCATAATTGACGATTGACAATCAAATCGATTCGTTTTTCTTCTGAGTAAGCTAACCAGTTAATGACTAATCTACCTCTGTAGGGATCAATTTGTTCCCTTGCCCACCAAAGACTGGGAATATTTATTGACCTCTGGGAAATTGTATTCGCAGTAATTATACCTCGTTGGGCTAATTGTTCATTATCTTTTAACAATTCAAATTCTAACGGTGGAATATCGCCAGAAATTGTTGCCGCTCCAACTTCAGTTAATTGGAGCCACCAAAAGGTAGATAATATTGCTAAAAACACAAATCTCTTATTATTAGTCATTGGTTTTTTGTTATAATAGTACGATTTGGGGAGGGATGGGGTTTGATAAAATAGCCCGCAATTCAGGTTAAGGGCGGTTGGACGGGAAGACTCCGCCCATGGCGCACGGTGGGCAATGCCCACCCTACATTATTCCCAGAGACGACGACGAGGAGAACCTTGAAGACGTTGGTGAGTATCCAATAAAAGCCTGGGAATATCTAAGTTTTCAGGACAGCGAGGAAGACAATCACCGCAGTTAGTACAGCGGTTTCCTTTTCTACCGGGAAACCAATGACCAGCATTTTCAAACATCCCATAGCGATACTGACCATAGTCGGTCATGTCATATGCTACTGCTAGGTTGCGCAGACGCAAGACTTCGGGAATATTGATTTCTGCCGGACAGGGAAGACATTGGTAGCATTGACGGCAAGCATTGGTTCCTAAACTCTGGTCTAATTCAACTTCTAATCTTTTCAAGACTGCAATTTCAGCCTCCGTGAGGGGACCGTCCTGGTCAGCAACTGCTAGACTGGGTAATTGGGAGGGGTTAGCCGGACCAACACTCAGAGTGGTAATGCGGCGATCCCTCAACAAAAAACGGTAGTTTAGTTCCAAGGGGGATACAGGGGGATTGCACAACTGTTGCAGTTTTTCTGGCGGGGTATAGAGACGACCTCCTTTATCGGCAGGAGAGATAATAAACACCCCCATATCTTTTTGGTGAGCTAGTTCCACTGCCTGGTCATGGCGCTGAAAGAAATAGTAGTAGTGGAGATTGACAAATGCAAATAAATCTGTATTAATTGCCGCCAGAATCAAATCTAAGGTGCCGTGAGTAGAAAAACCTAGGTTTCGTACTTTACCCTCTGCCATTGCCCGATAAATCGCCTTTTGACAGCCCTCAGAACCCTGCACCCATGATAAATGCTCCCAAGTATTAATCCCGTGAATTGCCAAACAATCGATATAATCTAATTGCAGGCGAGCGAGAGATTGGTGGATCCATGACCACATCAATTCCCCATCAGAGGTAGGGGGCAGTTTAGTAGTAATATATAATTGCTCTCGCGGTACCGATAATCCCTCTTGGAGAACTAGTCCGAGATATTCCTCGCTTTTGCCATAGCCTCTAGCCGTTTCCAAGTGATTAATTCCCAAAACAATAGCTTGTTCTATGGTTTGGCGGAAATTGACAAAATTTCCCAAACAGCCCATAGTTCCCAAGGAAAAGACAGACAGCAGCAGCTCAGTTTTCCCGAACCTTCGATAGCGCATTAGCGGTTACCTCATATTGACGAATTACCTCTCCCCCTTTTCCCTACAAACCCCTTCGCTTAATTAAGTCTGAGGGATTGAGGTCAGAGACAAACTTCTTAAAAGCTTGTCGTTCTTCTTCGTCCGCATCCCGATCTACTGGAATAGACGCATCAGCTACTACTTCTTCCATCACCCAGATCGGGCTGCGAGTGCGGAGAGCGATGGCGATCGCATCACTGGGTCGGCAATCGATTTCTTTTTTCTTCTTCTCCTGACTCAGATCCAAAACCGCATGGAAAGTATTGTCCTGGAGGGAATGAATGATGATTCGCTCCAGTTTCAGGTTCCAGGTTTCCATAATATTGACCATCAGGTCGTGGGACAGGGGACGAGCTGGCTTTTGTTTTTCTAAAGCACCGATAATTGCCTTAGCCTGATCCTGTCCTATATATATAGGCAGCGCTCGACGGTCTGTGCTATCTTTCAGTAACACTATGGGGCTGCGGGTGATAGCATCTAATGCAATTCCAGCGACTCTCATTTCAATCATCTGGTTCCCCTCTAGAATAAAGTTGGCATCAAAGGGTTGGACTCTATTCCATTATTAACCCTTAAACTCTAGATTGCTACAGAACAATCCTCTAAACCCTATGTAACCACTACTATCACGATAAATTCATGTTTACAGGATTAATTCAAAGTTTAGGATCAATCCGACTCCTGGGAAAGGATCGCTTCGCTCTTTCCGTCTCGGGTCAGAATGGGACAATCATTTTACAGGACTTAGCCATTGGTGATAGCGTTGCTGTAGATGGTATCTGTCTTACGGTAGAGGAAATTTTGCCAGACGGTTTCCTCGCCACTGCTTCCCCGGAAACTTTGCAGCGCACTACTCTCTCGAACCGCAGTCAAGGATCCGTTCCCGTTAATTTGGAAACATCTATACGGGTAGGTAGTAAGTTGGGGGGACATTTTGTCACGGGTCACGTGGACGGGATTGGTTGTTTAATCTCCTCCTACGAGACAGAGAAAGCCTGGGAGATCCGTTTTGGTGCCCCGGTCGATCTGTCCAGAGAATGGCACCGTCATATTGCCCCTTATTTGGTTCCTAAAGGCAGTATTGCCATCAATGGTATTAGCCTGACAATAGCAGATTGCGATAGGAAGGGCAACTGGTTTCAAGCTGCCGTTATTCCCCATACCTATAAGAAAACCAATCTTTCTTATTTGGAAATTGGGGATTGGGTCAATGTAGAAAGTGATATTTTGGGCAAATACGTGGCTAAATTACTCCCTCATAGTCCTCATACACCAGATATTAGCCTCTCTTTCCTCACTGAACATGGATATGTTTAATTATTTGATTGCGTAGCAAAGCGCAAGCTTTGCGCAAGCAACCGCCCTTGGCGTCCCGCGTAAGCGTCCCGCCCTTGGCGTCCCGCCCTTGGCGTCCGCAGATGAATAATGATAATTACTCACTATTCTTTATATCCTAGACTAATACTACCAGGTGGTAAGCATATTTCTGTACTTGCTCCCTTGGACTGTAAGCGGACTCGCAATAAACCTTTGACTGTGACCCCCACCACTTCTCCGGGAGAACCTGCCACCATTACATTTCGTCCTTTACTATCTAAAAGTTGAAGATATTTTGGGAGCAGTTTTTCTATTCCTAGCTCTAAATAGGTTTGATATCCCGAAAGAATACCGTAGACGGCGATCGCCCCTAACTTCTCCAGGGAATTAATCTGGGAACCAGCTAAATTAATACCTATCTCTGGTACGGGATTTTTCCAGTTAATACCGACACCAATGACTGCTTCGATAATTGTATCACACTGCACTCTGGTTTCGCTTTTAATGCCACCCAGTTTCTTCCCAGCTAAAATTAAATCGTTGGGCCATTTTATCCTCACCGGAACGCTATAATTTCTCAGAGCAGTAGCTATTCCCCAAGCAGTACAAAGAGTCAAATGAGAACTTAACTCAGTTGGAATATTAACAGAAAGACCCAGGGAAAGATAGAGTCCCCCTGATTTTGATTCCCACTTTCTACCCCATTGACCCCTTCCTGCTGTTTGAGACAAAGCTATGACTACTGTTGGGGTTTTGACACCGCTCCTCAGAAGTTCCCACAGTTTCTCATTAGTAGAAGAAATGGTATCAAAAAGATGCAAGGAAAACGATAATGGTTCTTTTGTTTTAGATAAATTGAGAAAAGTTGTTGTAAATTCTTGCCGATTAAAACCCACCATTACTTTTGATAAAATCCATTAAGCTATTATATAGCAACTGATAACTGGTAACTGGTAACTGCCTGACTGCCCCGGTTGGCATGAGCAGGACTGGTAACTGGTAACTGGTAACTGGTAACTGGTAACTGGTAACTGGTCACTGGTCACTGGTTACTGGTAACTGGTAACTGGTAACTGGTAACTGGTAACTGGTAACTGGTAACTGGTAACTGGTCACTGGTCACTGGTAACTGGTAACTGGTCACTGGTCACTGGTAACTGGTCACTGGTCACTGGTAACTGGTCACTGTTATAGTACGAAAGATAACCCATGAGCAAAACCCATGAGTGATGACCATACTTGGGAGTGGCATTCGTTAAAAGGATTGCCCTATTTAACTTGTAGCTTGCTCGCCGACTTCCAACACGGCTTTTTTACCCGCCAGTTTCACCCCCGCAAACCCGAGGTATTGGTCAAAACTTTCCATCCCTCCGTCCCAGCTTATCGGGTGAAACAAGTCCATGGTAACAAAGTCGTCTTCCCTGGGGACATAGAAGCTGCTGAGAGGGAAGTAGAGGCTGACGGCATTGTAACCCAAAAGCCGCAAGAATCGGTGTGGGCTGCTACTGCCGATTGTACTCCTGTATTGATAGGGGATCCAGTAACAGGACGAGTCGCTGCCGTTCATGCTGGTTGGCGGGGTACGGCGCAGAAAATAGTTCTAGAGACCATCGCCCGCCTCCAAGCTTCTGGTAGTTCCCTGGATAATCTTTGCGTTGCCATAGGACCAGCCATTGACGGTCAGGTCTATCAAGTGGGGGAGCGGGTGGCTGCTGAAGTAGCTACCACAATTTTACCACAGGATAGCTCAGATGTCAAGAAAATTTTAACAGCTTTAAGGCAAATACCCAACTCTCCCATTCTCCATGATTCGGAACCGGGGCGGGTGCGTTTGGACGTGCGGCGAGTGAATCAGCTGCAACTGGAAAAGGCGGGTATGGTTGCGGCTCGAATCGCCATTGCCCCCTATTGTACTTATCAACAACCAGAATACTTCTTTTCCTACCGTCGTCGCCGGGAAAAAAAGGTTCAGTGGTCAGGTATTATTGGCAATTAAGGGACTATTAATTATGCTTAGTCGGATTCAAGCCCTCAACTACCGCTGTCTTCGATACCTTGACTGTCCTTTACTACCCTTTCAAATTCTGATTGGTCCCAATGCTTCCGGGAAAAGTTCTTTTCTGGACGTGGTGGCAATGCTTGGAGACTATGTGAGGGAGGGACTGGATCATGCTTTATTACAAACTTTTCAAAATCCCACGGGACGGGCTACTCACGTAGACCAATTAATTTTTAATCAATCTGGACCTGGTTTTGAACTGGCGATCGAGTTAAAAGTTCCCAAGCAAATCTCCTCCTCATATGAATATGCTCGTTATGAAGTAGGGGTTGAGAAAAAGGAAAGTGGAGAATTGGCGATCGCCGGAGAAACCCTCTGGTTGCACAATACACAGCCAACCCATCAAAATACCGACCGTCAGTACACACTCTTTCCCATGGAAGTACCAGCACCCAAAACCATTTTAACAGTCACGGGTCAAGGTAAGAAGAAACCGAGCAGCAAAAAACAATGGCGTAAAGTTGTGAGTAAAATTGTCAAATCTGGTAATGACTACTATAAAGATGAGTCAGGTAACTGGAACATGACGTTCCGTCTCGGTACTCGCAAATCAGCTTTAGGTGGCCTGCCCCAAGATGAAGACCGATTTCCTATTGCTCTCTGGGTGAGAGATTTGCTGCGGGAAGGTATCCACATCTTAGCTCTAAATAGCATTGCCATGAGACGTCCTTGCAGTCCTTCAGAAGCCCGTACTTTCAAAGTTGATGGTTCTAACTTACCCCTGGTAGTGCAAGATTTACAGCAAAATCCTGAAGCTTTCCAAGATTGGGTAGAACACATGCAAACAGTTTTACCAGATCTAGAAACCATCTTAGTGGAAGAAAGACCAGAGGACAAACATTTATATTTGGCGATTAAATATAACTTTGGAGGTGATCCTGTTCCATCCTGGCTCCTTTCTGATGGCACCCTGCGTATGTTAGCATTAACCTTGTTAGCTTATATGGATATGCCATCTCCTGGAATCTATCTCATCGAAGAACCAGAAAATGGCATTCATCCCAAAGCCATTGAAGCAGTTTTCTTATCTCTTGCTTCTGTTTACGATAGTCAAATTTTCCTCGCCACTCACTCCCCACTCTTCTTAGATCTAGCCGAGAGAAAACAGCTTTTGTGTTTTGCCAAAAATACTTCTGGTGCCATCGATATCGTATCCGGAGATAATCACCCAGCCCTGCGGGAATGGAAAGGACAAATATTTCTGTCAACTCTTTATGCTTCTGGAGTACTAGGATGAAAGATTTAGTGGTCTTGGTAGCAGACGGACAACAGCAAGCAGTTATTGAAACCTTACTAGAAAAGCGCCATCAAGCCTTGCAAATTCGTCATCTGAGTAAGAAGAGGCAAGAGTTTAAAATCTTTGCTCATGAAAAAAGAGATCCAGGAGTTTATAGAGATGAAGGAGCGTTTCTCAATTCATGTGCCCAGCAGTATAAATATGCATTAGTCATGTTAGACGCCGAATGGGAAGGTAGTCCAGGAGCAACAAAAATTAAAGAGAAAATCGAAAATGACCTAAATTGCCATGGATGGCAAAATCGCAGTGGAATCATCGTCATTGAACCAGAATTAGAGATTTGGGTGTGGTCATCCTCTCCTAAGGTTGCAGAAATTTTGGGTCAAACTATGGCTGAAATTCGTTCCCTTGGGGAAGAGCGCAACTGGTGGGAAAAAGGCTCTCCGAAACCTCATCGCCCCAAAGAACTGATGAAAGATGTATTGCGGCAAGCTCGCAAACACCCTTCGGCTGCCATATTTAAGCGTTTAGCTGCCCAAGTTTCCCTGAAAAGGTGTGAAGATACATCTTTCCAAGAATTAAAACAAAAATTACAGACATGGTTTCCCCAAAATTAGAATCCTAGTCATGTTTGTAAACTTTTCTTAACTGCTTAACCACTTCTCACCCAGAAGGTGTTAGCTTGTTGCTCTCTCGGAGCGGCTCAAGGTCTCCTGGAATTTTAATGGAAATCCAATAAGAAGATTTGCCCACCCTACCCCTAAATGATAATATATGCAATAATATGGTTTGAGCCGCTCCTTGATGCGGTTCCATTTTCTCCCTCTATGTCCACCATACCCTACACCCTATGCTTAGTCGTGTTCAAACCCTCAACTATCGCCGTCGTCCATACCTTGACTACCCTTTACTACCCTTGGAAATTCTTGGTCCCAAGGCTTCTGGGAAAAGTTCTTTTCTGGACGTGGTGGCAATGCTTGGAGACTACGTGAGGGATGGAGTGGATCATGCTTTATTACAAACCTTTCAAAATCCCACGGGATGGGCTACTCACGTAGACCAATTAATTTTTAATCAATCTGGACCAGGTTTTGAACTGGCGATCGAGGCGTAGGGTGCGTTAGGAACGTAACGCACCAAATGCTAGCTGGTGGTGCGTTACGAGAAAGGCTAACACACCCTACAATATCTTGCGACCTGTCAATATTGTCGCACTTCCAGTTCTACGTAGGATGCGTTACGCTAACCCATTTAATTTAGGATGCTGCTACGTACGACAGCTAACGCATCTTAGATGCGTTACGCTAACTAACGCATCCTACGGGTGGGGTCTCCCGCGCGTTTGATGAAGTAGGGATTGAGAAAATAGGGTACCAAACGTTGTCCCAATTGCCCACCCTACGAACCTCTCTGCGCCTCTGCGCCTCGGCGTGAAACACAAACTCTAAAACTGCTGGTTTGGTGGGCAATCCAAAATTTACTCTCGTAATAGGGTACCAAACATTGTCCCAATTGCCCACCCTACAAATCTAACTACACCCCACACCCCACACCCCTCAGAAGCTGGTAACTGCTTTGGTAAATCCCAAAAATAAGGGGTGAGCATTGTTGGGACGAGAGCGAAATTCGGGGTGGAACTGGGTAGCAATAAAGAAGGGATGGTCTGGTAATTCCACCATTTCCACTAACCGCCCGTCGGGAGAAGTACCGCTAATAAGGTATCCTGTATTTAACAATAAGTTACGATATGCATTATTAAATTCATAGCGATGGCGGTGACGTTCGTAAATTACCTCCTTGCCGTAAAGGGAATAGGCCAGGCTGTTGGGTAAAAGGCGACAGGGACATAAACCCAGGCGCATAGTTCCCCCTAAGTCTACCACATCTTCTTGTTCTGGTAGGAGGTTAATTACGGGATGTTTAGTATCAGAACTAAATTCTGAACTATTGGCGTCTTCTAATTTAGCTACGTTCCTAGCCCACTCTATAATAGCACATTGCATGCCTAAGCACAAGCCCAGGAAGGGAATTTTCTCCTGACGAGCATATTGGATCGCCATTACTTTTCCATCGACCCCGCGAATGCCAAAACCTCCCGGTACTAAAATACCCTGAACCCCTTCTAAATATTTGGCCCCACCCTCTGCTTCCATGTTTTCTGCGCTAACCCAACGGATTTTGATTTCTTTACCCACAGCGATCGCTCCATGACCTAAAGCTTCCACTACGGAGAGATAAGCATCACTCAACTGGATGTATTTACCCACAATGGCTATTTCTAGGGAACCCTGAGGTGCATTCATCCTTTGGATCAGGGTTTGCCATTCTTGTAAATCCGGTTCTCGCTGTTCTAAATTGAGTAAATTGAGAACTTGTAGTGCTAATCCTTCTTCTTCTAAGATAAGGGGGACTTCATAAATACTACTAGCGTCTCTCGATTCAATTACTGCTGAGACGGAAACGTCGCAGAATTCAGAGATTTTTTCCTTTATATTTTGTTTGAGGGGGCGATCGCTGCGACAGACTAGAATATCTGGTTGAATACCGATGGAACGCAGTTCTTTGACGGAGTGTTGGGTGGGTTTGCTTTTCATCTCCCCAGCTGTCTGAATCCAAGGTAGCATGGTGACATGCATATAGACCACATTATTGCGCCCCACGTCTTTGCGAAACTGACGGATAGCTTCTAGAAAGGGGAGGGATTCAATATCCCCCACTGTACCACCAATTTCGGTGATGACTACATCGGGATTGGTGTTTTTGGCGACGCGATGGATTCTTGCTTTAATCTCGTTGGTAATGTGGGGAATAACCTGCACTGTTGACCCTTGATACATCCCCCGTCGTTCTTTATTAATGACTGCTTGGTAAATAGAACCGGTGGTGACGCTATTGAGACGGGACATGGGGGTGTCGGTGAAGCGTTCGTAATGTCCTAAGTCTAAGTCTGTTTCGGCTCCGTCGTCGGTGACGAAGACTTCTCCGTGTTGGAAGGGACTCATGGTTCCTGGATCTACGTTAATATAGGGGTCGAGTTTGAGAATAGAGACAGAATAGTTCCGAGATTTGAGCAGTCTTCCTAAGCTGGCTGCTACTATTCCTTTTCCGATACTGGAGACTACTCCACCTGTGATAAAAACAAATTTAGCCATAATGCACTATTGTTTCACACAGAGGCGCAGAAGCGCAGAGAGAGGGGGAGAGATTTTTCGGCTTTATCTTAAATCGTCTCATAAGTAGACAACGCGGGCTTCACAAATCTTCTAGGCTCAAACCAGCATCTTTCAGGAGACTTTTCAAAGTTCCAATGGGGATATCTTGCTTGCCGTGTATAGGGATAGAGAGAATTGTTTTGACACAGGGCTTGGCATAAATATGATGGCTTCCTTTTATCCTCTTGAGTGCCCACTCTTGTTTTTCAACAATTTTGCATAGAGCTTTACCGGAAATGCTTTTCACAATGTCAAATCAACTAACTCGTGTTCAGGTTCAGGGTTCGCTTGTTCACTAGCCACTTCTAGCCAGCCTTCAATAGCGTCCTTTAGCATTTCTAAAAGATGTTCTTTACTTTCGCCCCAAGTGTGGCAGCCTGGTAGTGCTGGTACTGAACCACACCACACATCGTCTTCTTGCCAGATAACTGCTTTGATTTTCATGAAAAATTCCTCATTGTTGACCGGAGTGACGAAGACCACTGGTGATGACTCGTGGGATATGTTGGTCCATCATGTAGGCTAGAGTCATGAGTGAGACCTTTGGGTACGCAAGCGTTCGACAATAGGAGGCACAGGTGTCCGGGAGCGTATTTGCTCGACTCTTTGTGCCCGTCGCTCAATTTCCTGGTCAAGCTCCTGCTTGTGGTCCCAATAGTAGGCTAGGGCTGAGTGGATTTGCCCCAGACTCAGGTGCGGGAACTGAAAATGAAGTTCCGCTGGACTCCACTCATAGGCTAAGTGGCTCTGAACCAGTTCGATAACCTTTATGGGGGTATCTGCAATCAGCGCCACACCCTGGTTATCGAGGACAATATGTTTATAAGAGGTTGTAACCAATTGTATTATTTTTAATCGGGTATTGTTAGGCGATCGCCCAATACAAATAAGGATATCACAACTTTACGGGGGTAAAAGTTCTAGCTGTTCTATAATAGCTAGGGAAATCAGCGGACTGCTATCGGCAATGATGGCAACACTAGTCATCGCCCGCTTGGGTTTGTTAGGAAGTCGGAGCCATCGCTTTGTTAGACTGTTGCTTATGTTGCAATGATACTAACTGCCTGCCGCTGGTAGCTTGTCTTCTCTGCCAATCAGCAAATATCGTTTTAAAGTCATAATTAAATGACTTGGCGTGTTCTTTACGGATTCTGTGCAGTTCTTCCAGAATTTCATCTTTCTACATGGTTTTATTCTCTCATTAGTTCATAATATAAGATAAGGTTTACCTCAATATTGAACCTCATCAACTTGTTGAGCAAAGTTAGCGACGCGCCTTGCCTTGCTCATCATAGTCAAAAATCTCCACACTGCCACAAAACTGCCACGTTTCTGTTTGAGTCAAATCAAAGGTTGGCTGGGCTGAATTAAAGATGGCATGGAGAGCAAAATCTGCGAGTAATTGATCCACTCTATAATGAGGATTTAAGAGTCTTCTCATCCTGTCTTTGTCCACATGGAGCTGACTAGCCAAACGGGATATACTGATGTTGGTATGAACCATGGCTTTGTGAATTTCTGCTTTCCATGCAATTTCCAAAGGCACTGGAACCCAATACTTCCTTTCTCTCCCTTGGGTTGGAAGGGGAATATCCATATTATCATCAAAACCACCATCCTCCTTGTCAGGAGTAAAAGTTGCCGGAAATGCAAATAGATTTAGTTTCATCATTATCATCCTTACAGATTTTTAAGTGATAGTCCTAGCTGTTGAACCATAGCTGTCAATGTACCAGTTTTTAGCTCTTTCTTTGGATTACCTACAATTGTAAATGCAGTTATCAAAGCACAGAGTCACATAGCTTCCTTTACCACGCTTCTTATCTACACGAACTTCAACCCCTCGCTCTTTGGCGATCCGCTTCACTCGTTTAATGAATTCATTGCCTCTCATAGAACTTGTTTAGTGTAATGGTTACTAAGGGCATCAGTTCTCCCTCTACCTTAGCTATCAGGCTCAAATTATTACTCGATCTGGCAGTCAGATAGCCCATTATGCTGGTTTCAATATAGACAGATTCTCTCATAGGGAATTCAAAAACTTAGTTTCTCATCCTACTGATGTTGGAGTGTAGATATTTTGAGGGCCGACGAGGCGGGGTTGGATTAAAGGGCGATCGCAGGCTGTCCCTTGTCGCACCAACTCCCCAACTCTCGATACTCTTATCATCAACGACACGAATAATGACTTTACCCGCTTTTGGATCCTTATAATATGTCGATTTCACCAACATCCCGTAGTACTGCCTCAATAAGGCTGGAGCGGATATAAATTCCATTAGTGCGCAACTGCTCAATGTAGACTTTAACTTCAGCAATCAAGCCTGCTTTTTTAGCTCGACGTAAGATACCAAGCGTCCCGATTCGGCGAATTCTCAAACGTTCTGCTACCCGCCGTGCTTGAGCGTCGTCTAACAGAACTGTGCTATCTGGAATGGAAGAAGCTCAAGCAATTGCTTCAGCTTCTCCGGGATCGACTAGGATAGATAATGCCTCTAGGCTCATAGGTTCAGGCGCTTTAATTTCAAGCCATTTCACCTGACTGATTGTCTCTGCTCCCGGTAAGCCCGCACCTTGAACAGTGACTTCATCCCATACAGCAGGGGGAAGTAGGACTCGCTGATATAGCTGGGGCAAAAGTTTTAGCTGTTCTATAATAGCTAGGGAAATCAGCGGACTGCTATCGACAATGATAACAGCACTAGTCATCATGTAATTCATCAGCGATTTGGTCATCGTCTAGGTTGATTACCGGGACTTGCAGTCTTCCGAGTTCGTACATAAATTGCAGTTTGTTCATACCACAAAAGTCAGCGGCTTTGCCCAGAGAGAGCCTGCGCAACTCGAATAATTTGACTGCCAGCAAGAAGACTAGTTCTGCCTCTAAAGCTTGGGGTGATTTCCCCGAGGTAATGAGCAAGTCATTGGGATAGGGAAGGGATAGTTGGGACATGATTGTAGCTCTTGGTGCTTAATCACATGAGAAAAGATTCGGGTCTGACAGCTCATGACTGGAGTCAGACAACACAAATAAGGATATCATATGCCGATATATAATGTAAGATAAGCTTGATCTCAATATTGAACCTCATCAACTTGTTGGGCAAAGTTAGCGATCGCCTTCCCTTGCTCATCATAGCCCACAATCTCATGGCTAGAAGGGTCAGGAATCTCCACACTGCCACAAAGCTGCCACGTTTCTGTTTGAGTCAAATCAAAGGTTGGCTGGGCTGAATTAAAGATGGCATGGAGAGCAAAATCTGCGAGTAATTGATCCACTCCATAACGAGGATTTAAGAGTCTTCTCACCCTGTCTTTGTCCACATGGAGCTGACTAGCCAAACGAGATATACTGATGTTAGCATGAACCATGGCATTGTGAATTTCCGCTTTCCAGGCAATTTCCAAAGGCACTGGAACCAAATGCTCTTTTTCTCTCCCTTGGGTTGGAAGGGGAATATCCATATTATCATCAATACGGGCTGCAATAGCCTCCCCTAAGCAATCAGAGGCTTCACTTAGGCAGTGTTGCACTGTCTCACCCTGGGTGATTGCTTCTGGTAAGTCTCTGAATGTTACTACAAAACCACCATCCTCCTTGTCAGGAGTTAAAGTTGCCGGAAATGCAAATAGGTTGAGTTTCATCATTATCATCTTTCCAGATCTTCACGTGATAGTCTTAGCTGTTGATACATAGCTGTCAATGTACCAGTTTTTACCTCTTTCTTTGGATTACCTACAATTGTAAAGCGGTCATCAAAGTACAGAGTCACATAGCTTCCTTTACCACGCTTATTATCTACACGGACTTCAACCCTTCGCATTTTGGCGATCCGCTTCACTCGTTGAATGAATTCATTGCCTCTCATAGAACTTGTGGGGTCATGAGTTCTCCTTTCTACTTTGTGCTATATTGGAGTGGAGATATTTTGAGGGCAAATGAGCAAGATTCCTGGGGTGGAAATGAAAGGTAATTGGGCAGAAGATGTCCTAGATGTTGATTATAGTAGGTTGGGTAGAGCGCAAGCGTTATCCAACACAAATCTTCCGGGCTGTTGGGTTTCGTTTCCTCAACCCAACCTACAATTATTACCATGAGATGGTCAGTTTTACCGGTGCGCCCTTACCAAAAATTACTGCAAAGATACTCAACCAAATCTTCTGAAAGAACAAAACGTTGTCCTTGATTAAAGGTTATCTCATAAATCAATCCATAATTCTCTAGCATTCTTAACTTTTGCCTTAATAAGTCATGGTTCTCGAAGTATAGTTTAAAAATTGTATTGTTTGGATCATTATTGTAATCCCAATTTTTGCTTAGAATAACAAATTCACGAACAAAAGGAGACTCACGCAATACCTCTCTTAAACTTTCTAGAAGCTCTGGAATTTGCCTTTCAAGCTTGGGAAATATACTTGCGGAATTCTTGGAAAGTAGTATACTAGGTTTCACAACAGCTTCTCTTGAAACAATTATTTTAGAGAGAGTATTGTTAATCGACTGTAATTCCTTTACTATCTTCGCCGGATAATCGTTACCAAGAAGATCTGGTGGAATGCCGTCAGTGATTTTAACAGGTGACTTATATGGATCACAGTCGTTACCGGAGAGATCCGAATATTTAACTTCCATGAACATCTTGTCTCTAAGTTTATTATTTTCTTTTTCTAGTTCTAGAAGCAAAAAATCCATATCAAAGAAGAAGGGATTATTGCTGTCCACGACAGGCACTTTAAGAGGGAAAGAACGATTTTGAATATAATATTGAGGCAAGGGATTAAGCTGAATGGAGACGTTTATTGCTGGTGCGTCAGTAAGAGCTAAGACACCAAGCTGTCTTACGCTATCATACCCAGGTTTTAGACGAAACAAATGTGTTAGACGTGGCTTCCTGACGTTTCTTTTAGCCCAGAGAGCCTCAACAATGAAATGTTTTGCTGTTACCGTGTGAGCGCCAGCACGAATGTAGTAACGACCATCCGGTGCCATGTGTGGACCGTAGAAACTCTCATGAATACGCACAACCAATACAGCTTTTCCTGCCTTTATTGTTCCTCGGCTATCTGGATCCTCCACTAGCTTTACCTCATATGATGGAGGAGGCTGGATTTCATGGATTATATTATCAACCCAGTCCCGCAAAGGCTGCCTTCCTATCTTTTTGTCAATACCTCCATCTGCATCTCCTTGCCCGTTAACACCTACAACAAAATACCCCCCGCCGGAGTTGGCGAAAGCTGATGCAGCACAGCGTAACTTTTTCTTTAACTCTTCCGGTTTAGTCAAACTGGATTTAAACTCATAATTGTCATCTTCTGCTGTGGGCAGCTGAGTTAAATCAAACGTGTTTAGATTCATCTGAGACATATGATTGGTAGTGTTGATGTTTAATGGGAGACTTCGGGAGCGCTTCCTTACCGGTTTTGCGGAGCGTCTGGTATAAGCTATAGTAGGTTGGATAGAGCGCAAGCGTTACCCAACACAAATATCCTTGGCTGTTGGGTTTCGTTTCCTCAACCCAACCTACTCCGCTTCATTGTAACAGATAAAAAAATTATCAAAAATTATCCTAATTGTACCCAAACCTCCTCTCTTATCTTCCTCTGCGCCCTCTGCGCCTCTGCGGTTTATTTTTTTTGAGCTTGATATCTCCCCCTGAGGCTGTTGGGTTTCGTTTCCTCAACCCAACCTACTCCGCTTCATTGTAACAGATAAAAAAGTTCTCAAAAATTATCCTAATTGTACCCAAACCTCCTCTCTTATCTTCCTCCGCGCCCTCTGCGCCTCTGGGTGAAACCTTCCTAAGAAAAAGCCCCTTTAGCCATAGCCGCGATCGCCCGATCTGTAGCCACAGGTAAATGATAATACTTACCCCCAGCAACCTGAGCTAATTCTTTCCCAAAACCAGTAGAAACGAACTTCTTCTCCGTATCAATAACCAGAAACTGCATTCCCAAACCTCTCATTTTCTTAGCAATTTCCAACAACTCCCCCTTTAGATCCGGTTTTTCTCCTTCTGGTAATGGTTCCCCTAAAGAACGAGCTAAAGGAATATTTCCCCTTCCATCAGTAATGGCTACAATTGCCACTTGACCAATATCCCCGGACATAGTAGCATTCACCCCTACATGTACAGCAGTAGTCAAACCATGAGCGAGAGGAGAAGGTCCACCACAGGGTAACCTTTCTAACCGCCGTCGCGCCAAAGAAATAGACCGGGTGGGGGGTATGAGCACATCCGCTTTTTCCCCCCGAAAGGGAATTAAAGCGATTTGGTCCCGATTTTCATAAGCTTCCGTCAGCAGACGCAATACTGCTCCCTTAGCAGATTCCATGCGATTTAAAGCCATGGAACCAGAAGCATCCACCACAAAGACAATCAAAGAGCCAGCCTTCCGAGCTAACCGTTTGGAGCGCAAGTCTCCCTGTTGGACAATTACTTTTCGCCCAGGAGTACGGAGTCGCCGAGATTTCTGATAAGGAGCAGCAGCTCTGAGGGTAGCGTCTACAGCAATGCGTCGTACCTTCCCTTTGGGTATCATGGGTTTCACATAACGTCCCCGATCCTCTGAGAAAATAGGACTGCGACTCCCAGACTTTCCCTGTCGCTGCATCATTTGGGCAAAATAGAGCACGTTGGGGTCCAGAATCACCCCTTCTGCATCGAAGACAAACTCCTCCGGTAAGTTGGGGGATTCCTGTTCTTCATTGTTATCCTCTTCCTGCTCCTCTTCCTGGTCCTCTTCGTCCCCCTTATCCTCATTTTCAGGTTCCTGTTCCGGTGGGGGAGGAGGTGGGGGTGGTGTTTGCTCTGGTGGGGTCTCAGGGACAGTGGTGGAACGGGGAACAATGACTAATTCTACGGCTCGACGCAAATCTTCTGCTGAAAGGCGATCGCGCCCTTCCAATGCTGCTGCTGCTTTAGCCACCCGCAAAGCAAAGAGTTCCCCTCTATGTCCCTGAACCCCACCCCGGATCGCCTCTTCTACCAGATAGTTAATTTGCTCTCGACTAATTTCCACCTCTTTGAGCCATTCCCGAGCGAGAATAATATCGGTACGGAGACTATCCGTATCTTCTCCATACTGGGCGATAAACTCCTGAGGGGTGTTACTATAGGCAAGTGCCTGCTCTACTGCTTGTACCCGTTGCTCCAAGGATAGCACTCCATCAGCGGAGAGATGAATAGCGATGCGATCCAGTAAATGCTGACGCAGGGGACCTTCCTCTGGGTTATAGGTACAGAGGAATAACGGGGTACAGGGGTGCTGGAAGCTAATTCCCTCTCGTTCGATTTGGTTCCGTCCTTCGCTTAAGATAGTCAACAAACGTTCTGCAATTTGGTCCTCCAGGAGGTTAATTTCATCCACATACAGCACCCCTCTATGGGCTCTGGCCAGCAGTCCCGGCTGAAATACGGGCTCCCCCCGTTTCACCGACTCTTCCACGTCTACAGAACCCAGAAGGCGGTCTTCCGTCACTCCCAGGGGAATTTGGACGAAGGGGGAGGGTATTATTTCTGTAGGTATATTATCACTACCATTATAATTTTCTAATGTTAAGTGATCCCAGGATTTAGGGTTGAGAGAGTCACAATTGCAAAAATTCCCTTTAATCACTTCGATAGGGGGGAGAAGGGAGTGAATCGCCCTCGCCATCACAGATTTAGCCGTACCGCGACCACCGGCGATAGCTACCCCTCCCACTCCCGGATCCACTGCTGCTAACAGCAGAGCTAGTTTAATCGCCTCTTGTCCCACAACAGCAGTCAGAGGAAAAATAGAAGTTACCATAGTTGAACGAAGGTAATTATTCATGATATCCTGAAGTTTATACCTTTATCGTAATTGGATCTTGACTATGTCCACGTCCCACCTATCATACGAGCCTGATCCTGAAGAGAGGCTTTTTCTGACTGACGAAGCGGGGCGATCCCTGGAGTGTTACGTCGAAAATTCTCTTGAAGTAGACAATATTACTTATCTGCTGCTCATGCCCGTGGACTCTCCTGTAATAATATTTTCTTGGGGGGATGAGAATAAGGGGGATTTTTCTGAAGTGGTGCCCTTGGAAGGGGAGGAGGAGATAGAAGAAGTATTTGCCGACGGGAAAGCAGTGCTAGCAGAATTAAACCTGTTCCTGAAACATACTGCCTTTACACTTACCGTTGCTGGGGAAATCCCTCCCTTGGAAGAAGAGGAAATCATGGACTTGGAAGTGGGAGCAGATGATGATAACGTAGCAACAGAACAATTACAGTTTTTAGCTAGTTTCTATCACGAAGAGCAAAAATACTCTATCTTTGCTTCCATAGGGCCGTTGTTATTTTTTGCTAAGTATAATATAATGGATAGGTTGGAACTAGTTTCCCCAGAAGATGACAATTTGCGAAAAATTCTGGAAGAATTGTTAGTCGAGAGGCTAGAATAAATAAAGGAACGCCGAGCAGATGGAACAGTTAGTTATTCGTTAAGGGAGGAGCCATGAAATCTGTCAAAAAAAGCTCAAAATGGTGGTATTACTTGGTATTATTGCCTGTAATTTTAGGCATTGGTGCTTGGAAAACTTGGAATTGGGCTATTTCCCCACCCCAGAAAAGTAAACAACAGCTGGCTGAAACAGAAGAAAAGGTACAAATCAATATTCCCTTAGGAACCCCAGCCCAACAAATTGGAAGAGATTTGGAAACAAAGGGTTTAATTCGTTCGGACTTTGCTTGGAAGTTGTGGACTAAGTGGTTAGAAGTGCAAAACAAAGAAGGAGGTTTTCAAGCAGGAACGTACCAATTTGATTACCAGGATACCTTACCAGAAATTGCCACCCAAATATGGCAGGGAAGAGTGATCCAGAGCCGTTTCACCATTCCCGAAGGTTGGTCGATTCAGCAAATGGGGAACTATTTTGCGTCTTTGGGCTTTTTTCCAGCAGAAGATTTTATAGCCGCCTCTCGAGAAATTCCCAGAGACAAGTATCCTTGGTTACCTCCAAATTTACCTCATTTGGAAGGGTTTTTGTTTCCCGACACTTATAACGTGCCTTCTCAGGTTACACCAGGGCAAATAATTGCTATGATGCTGGATCAATTCGAGAGAGTTAGCTTGCCCCTGTATCACCAAGCTAGAACTGATACGGACTTAGACTTGCTAGAATGGGTGACATTAGCTAGTATAGTGGAAAAAGAGGCAGTAGTGGCCCAAGAACGTCATCGCATTGCCGGGGTGTTCGTCAAACGGTTAGATAAAGGGATGAAATTGCAAACAGACCCCACTGTAGAATACGGTTTAGGAATTAAACAAACTGCCGATCGCCCTTTGACTTTCGCTGAGGTAGGCAAACCTTCCCCTTATAATACTTATATTAATCCAGGGTTGCCTCCTACTCCCATTGCCAGTCCTGGTGCTGCAAGTTTGAAAGCTGCCCTTTCACCAGAGAAAACCGATTTTCTCTTTTTCGTTGCTCGTTACGACGGTACTCACGTTTTTAGCAAAACTTTTCCTCAGCATTTAGCCGCAACGAGAAACATTCGCCGTCAATGGCAAGCAAGAAGATAGTATAACAGTTACCAGTTACCAGTTACCAGTTACCAGTTACCAGTTACCAGTTAGCAGTTAGCAGTTACCAGTTACCAGTTACCAGTTACCAGTTACCAGTTACCAGTTACCAGTTACCAGTTACCAGTTACCAGTTAGCAGTTACCAGTTACCAGTTACCAGTTACCAGTTACCAGTTACCAGTTACCAGTTACCAGTTACCAGTTACCAGTTACCAGTTACCAGTTACCAGTTACCAGTCCTGCTCATGCCAACCGGGGCAGTCAGGCAGTTACCAGTTACCAGTTACCAGTTACCAGTCCTGCTCATGCCAACCGGGGCAGTCAGGCAGTTACCAGTTACCTTCCACCAATAAGTGGCTTGCCACCAAATAAGTGGTGGGGGCCTCAAACCCAAGGTTGAGCTGCTACCATGGTACGTGATTACTGGTCACTGTCATGGTACAAGGTCACTGGTAACTGAAAGGTGGGGGCCTCAAACCCAAGGTTGAGCTGCTACCATGGTACGTGATTACTGGTCACTGGTAACTGAAAGGTGACGGGTGGCGCCACCCCACACCCTACACCCCCCCGTAGCTCTATAATGCTAGATATTACAATTAAAAGGATAGACTCATGGTAGCTAAGGTTCAGAAGACAGAAAAAGAGTGGCAAGAGCAACTGACACCGGAACAGTTTAAGGTCACCAGGAAGAAGGGAACGGAAAGAGCATTTACAGGGGAGTATTACAACCACAAAGGAAAAGGCACTTATAAATGTATCTGTTGTGGGAACGCGCTCTTTAGTTCCGAAACCAAGTACGACTCCGGTACGGGTTGGCCCAGTTTTTACGAACCAATAGGGGAAGATAGAGTCAAGCACGAGAAGGACGTTAGCTTTTTCATGCGTCGCACCGAGGTGTTGTGTGCTGCTTGCGATGCTCATTTGGGTCATGTTTTTGATGATGGACCAGAACCCACCGGTAAGCGCTATTGCATTAATTCTGTCTCTCTTGATTTTGAGGAAAATTAAGGTGTAGTGGGCATTGCCCACCAAGCCAGTAGCTCCTAGGGGCGTGATTTTAACGCATTTAGAGGATTAAACCGCAGAGACACAGAGGACACAGAGAAAGATAAGAGAGGGTGTGGGGTGTAGGGTGGGCATTGCCCACCAAGCCAGTAGCTCGTAGGGGCAGGGGCATTGCATCTAAATTGGGTTATCATAATCCGTCAAGATTGGGATTTGCGCTCCAACAACTCTAGTACTTTGACCATGAGAAACCGTGACCCGGCCAAAGTAACGAGCTAGTCATTGAAGAGTTGAGTTATTCAAGCAGTGTTTATATTGATACCCTTTCTGGTTCAAAAGCAAGCTGTCTGTTTACACCTAAGTTCCGGTGTTACCCTATCATTGTCAAGTGCAGCACTGTAGCGCTTCATTTTGAGACTCTGCTTTGAGGGTTCTCGGTTGAGTAAATGCTGAGGTTCCCGCTTTCTGGGGTCATCCAAGGCTTTGAAATCTTCAATGATTGTGCTACGCTTGTCGAGCGTCAAAGTCTTATACCAATTCGACCTGATGATGCAATTAATACATTTGAGCAAGATTAAGCAAAACCAGGATGTCAGCTTTTCTATTAAGCGCAGTGTTATAGAGAATTGGTATTATACAGGCGTTGCGCTCAAAAAGGGAATTGAGAAATCCCTCTATATGGCGATCGCCTGCCACCTAAATTGCGAGACATTTAATACAAAATAGCTGCGATTACCCTGGATAAAGGTTTAACCAGTATGCGAGATTTATTTAAAAGATTAAATTTCACAAATTTTCAAGTAAACATTTCTACTTTTTCAGGCGTTAGTCAAATTTCTGGTTTGATGATAGACTGCTACAGTACTTTTTGACAAGTTTTTTCTGGCGCTTACCCTGCTCCTTTGCGCCTTTGCGCGAAACAAAAATCCCCCGCAAAGACACACCATTAACTACTGAAACCTGGAAAATGCTTATATTTCCAATAGAAACCCCCCACCATTAACAAAACAATCACCAAGGTACCAATCCCCAAATAACTAGGTAACCAGAAAACAGCTTCAATATTATTAATCTTTCCCGTTTCCAGTCGCCAAACGAGCTGATGTCCTCCGTTACTAACCAGAGGTGCAATATCACCATCGCTCTTCGCTCCCCAAGGGGTGTGCAATTGGAATTGCAAATCTAAAATCTCTCCAGCACCAATAATAACATTTCCCCCATCAGATAATACTCCCAGGGGACGCAAATCCACCTGCAAACGCAATTTATTTCGCTCTAAGAACAGCAAATTACTTTGATTTAAGGTTATATCTGACTGCAATTGTACTAAATCGGAAGAATCTAATTTAGCTAATTGGGAAGCCTTGTGCTCCCTAGGATTGAAAAATTGATTGAAAGAAGAGACTAGTTGCTTCCCATTACTAAAAGGAATAGTTACCACAACCTCTTCTGGGGAAATCTGCTTAATTTTGCCCGAGGTAATCTGTTGCGTCCGTTGGGTAATACTAGCCAACCATGTTTCCCCGGGGCTGAAACCGCTGTTCGACTCCGAAAGGGAACCAAGAGAGGTAAGCTGTTCTCCCAAGCGAATGTGCTGTACGATCGCCCCCCCGTGCTGATGCTGAAAATTAACCCCTAAATCGTAGCGCACGCATCCAGTGAGCAATAGGAAAACCCCCAGAAACATTCCCAGACATAATCGATTAAATGAGGGTAAAAAAGCGAGCAATTTCTCCTTCATAGTTATCCATAATAATGAGTAATAGGTGATTGGTCATTGGTGATTAGTTCCAAAGAACCAACAACCAACAACCAAAAGACTCAACAGTCTTCAGTCCTCGTCATGGTACGAGCTTACTCGTCACTGAAGAAGCTGGTAACTGTTTCAATCGTCTTCAAAGTCCTCATCTCTAACAGCGCTACCCCCCCCTTTGGTAACCAAGTCAATTTGCTGACGATAGTAATCTACACTTTTGACTTCCACTTGCACTTCATCGCCTAAGCGATAGGCGATGCGATTTTTCCGTCCCACGAGACAGCTGTGACGAGCACGATATTCGTACCAGTCATCTTTCAGAGAACTGACATGAACCAATCCTTCCACTAACATATCTTCAATTTCCACGAAGAAGCCGTAAGATTGAACCCCGGTAATTAAGCCAGAGAAAATTTCACCGGTGCGTTCTTTCATCTTTTCCGCTTTCTTCAGCCCTTCCAGGTCTTTTTCTCCATCATCAGCCACCTTATCCCGGTCATTAAGGTGAGCAATAACGGCTGACAAATCTGTCTCTAAATTAGTCTGGAGCTGAGGTGGTAAAACATTCCAGTTGATCAGACCGTGACAGGTACTGCTACCCAAATTTACCCCGTTTTTGGCGCGGTTGTGACGGCGATCCCGTCCCGAAGCAAATAAGGTTTTTAGCACCCTTTGCACTAGCAAATCCACATACCGCTGTCCAGGGCTGACGCAATGAGTGTAACCGTTGCTATAAGCCAAACCAAAGTGGGAGCCGGGATGACTGGTGTATTTGACGGGCTTCAAACTGTTAAGAAGCAAATAATGCAAAATTTGTGCCCCTGAAGATTTAGAGAACTGTTGACTAAAATTTTGATAATCGTGGGAAGTGACCTCCAAATCGGACTCCAGTTCCAGATCTAATCCCAAGTTATTGCCTAATTTAAGCAAATCTTCCAACTGATCGTAGTCTGGTTCTGGCTGGGTGCAATAAATTCCGGGTAAACCGAGAGCAATTAAATGATCCGCCACCACTTTCCCAGCTAACACTACTAACTCCGTTAACAGAGACTGCACTGGTAGGGAAGAAGAGACGACGATCGCCCCCAACCTGCCCTCATCTTTATAGGGAGCAAAGCACGATGGGGGCAAAGTGATTTCAAAACCCCCCCGCTGCAACCGCTGCGCCTTAACTAAGGGGCTTAAAGTAAAAAAGAGCTGCTCCAGAGTATCTACCGCGCCGATAATTTCCTGTTCTACATATTCTTGATTCCCCAACAGGGACTGGACTTGTTGATAAGTCAGGTGGTGGTCTACATTAATAATGGAAGGTACAATTTCAAACTCTATCACTTGACCTTTCTCATCAATGGTGATGAGGATAGAGATGCTCAAGCGATCCTTCCCAGCTACCAAAGAGCAACGAGAAATAAATTCCTCCGGGAACAGGGACAGAACTTTGTCCCCGAGATAAATAGCAGTACCTCGCTTTTGCGCTTCCAGATCCAGAGGGGATCCTGGTTCAACGTAATGAGCAATATCCCTGATGTGGATACCCAACTGCCACTGCTGCGTGCCTACTTTTTCCAGGCTAAAGGCATTTTCCCTAAATGGTATCCCCTCATCGTCAGGATTTTCTGGTTCAATCATCAGAGTCAGCAGGGAGCGCAAATCTCGCCGTTCTTGCTCTTGAATGGTTTGTGGTAACTTTTTAGCGGCTGCAATCACCTCTTCTGGAAAGCTTTGAGGGAGGTCGTGCTTGCAGCAAACGATGTCCGTATCTGCTGCTGCTTCCGCATCACTACCGAGAACCCGAGACACCTTCCCAATGGGCAGGTTTTCCCCAATGGGATAGCGACTAACTGTAACGTGAACTAGATGGTTTACTGAGTCTGCTAAATTTTGACCATTTTCCTTCAACTCTAGTTCAAATAAGAGGCGATCGTCCAGAGGAACTGCTCGATAACTTTCCTCTTCATATTTTACCGTTGCCAGCAGGGAAGGGTTTGCCCTTTCTAAAATCAGCTTCACTTCTCCTTCTGGGGAACGGCGGCGACTACCGTCCTTGATGATTTTCACCAACACGCGATCGCCATTCCAAGCATTGCTGAGGTGACTTTCCCGCACGTAAATATCGTCTTCATCCTCTAGATTTTGGAGCGCAAAGCAAAAACCCTTGCTGGAACAGCGCAATTTTGCTTCCACCACATCCTCATCATGCACACGGCGATATTTGCCTAACTCTTTGGTTAACACCCCAATATGAACCAGGGCATCAAGGGCGATTTGCAGTTTTTTTATGCTATCCTCATCTTGGCAATTTAATTTTTTCTCTAAGACTTTACCTGCTACTAATTTGTTATCCACGAATTGATTGAGCAGTGTAGCGATTGAAAAATGCATCCAACACGATCCTTTGTTCTAAATTTGGGTGTTCTGCTCCAGTTTCCAGTTTCAATAAAAGTAAGCACAACTTAAATGAAGTTAGTATTTGAGAGTAATTTGTTACGTTGTCTTCCTTTGCTGGAATCCATCCAGAAGACAAATTGACAATACCGAATTATCTCGGTAGCAGTCTAATTTGCCAAAAAAAAATTTGAAGTTCAACTGGAAAATGGACATTACCGCGACATTAATTATTTGCTATATTGTACAATAGCTCTTCTCTTAGTCAACAACTCCGAACCAACAATCTAATCGAAGCCTTAGAACTGAACTAAATAACCCCCAGGTTATTAAAATAGTACATATGTACCCTATAAGTGGTAACTATCACCGCAAAGTACTTTATAACATAACATGATAACTCAATTTCGCAGTCGTTATCCTCACGGTAGCCTGATTAGTGAGTTAGTGAAAATAGACCACGGCAATTACGTGGTCAGGGCTGCGGTACAAGTTGACGACCTTATCCTGGCCACTGGTTTGGCTGCTGCTTCTACAGTTGAGGTAGCAGAAGACAAAGCCAGAAACAGAGCTTTAGCTCTTCTGGATCTGGAGCGGGCTACTGAGGACGCCGGCGTCCCGTTCCCAACCCCGGTCGAAGAGGAAGAGGTTAAGCAGTGGTCGCAGTTTTCAACTCCTGGGAATGCAACAGTCCCCAAAGCAGAGACCACGTCGGTTCCTTCCACACCAGATTATCCGTCCAACGAAGAAGTGAACAGTCCCACTCCTGGAGAAGAGGAAGAGGTTAAGCAGTTTTCAACTCCTGGGAACGCAACAGTCCCCAAAGCAGAGATCACGTCGGTTCCTTCCACACCATATTATCCGTCCAACGAAGAAGTGAACAGTCCCACTCCTGTTAGTGCTACGGACGAACCTACTACCCTGGAATTTAATGAAATTATTGCCCAAATGAATGGGGAAATGAAGCGCTTGGGTTGGAATAAAGAACAAGGGAAGGTTTACTTATTAGAAGCTTATGGGAAGCGATCGCGCCATCTTCTCAGTGATGAGGAATTGCTGGAATTTTTAGCTTATTTGCAAAGTTTACCAACTCCTTCATGAGTCATGGTATAGCAGTGAGCTCGTACCATGACAGTGACCAGTACTAATGTACGGGCGCACGGCCTTGCGCCCGTACACTTTATCCTATCAGTTCTGACCAGTTCTTCCCCATCTATAGCAACCGCCAAGGCGATTGAGACCCCCAAGTGAGTCTGATATAATTAGACCAGAAATGTTCTAACCCGCTTTCTGACTGCAATTTAATTTGCATGGTACGTGAATTACTCCTAACTGGTAACTGTCATGGTACAAGTCATGGTACAAGGTCACTGATTTAACGGATTACTAGCAGAAGGACTGCGATCGATAACACGATCTATTAAACCATATTCTCGGGCGTCTTCTGCTCCCATAAAGAAGTCCCGCTCGGTATCTTCGGCAATACGCTCTAAAGGTTGACCCGTACCTTCAGCAAGATGTCCATTTAGCAACTGTTTCAGATACAAAATCTCCTTGGCCTGAATTTCAATATCAGTGGCTTGTCCTTGAGCACCACCTAAAGGCTGGTGAATCATGATCCGGGAATTGGGTAAACTCATCCGCTTCCCTTTTGCTCCCGCACAGAGCAAGAAAGCACCCATGCTCGCTGCTAAACCGACACAAATCGTTGAGACATCCGGACCGATTTGATTCATAGTATCGAAGATACCCAAACCTGCCGACACGGAACCGCCAGGAGAATTGATATACAAATAGACGTCTTTTTGGGCATCTTCTGCTTCCAAAAATAACAACTGAGCCACAATCAAATTAGCCAGCTCATCTGTTACTGGTTGCCCTAAAAACACGATTCGCTCTCGCAGCAGTCGGGAATAGATATCGAAGGCGCGTTCGCCGCGACCGGAACTTTCTATAACGGTAGGAATCATGAATAACACTCTTTGTTGGAAACCCCGTCGCTGACTTCGCGGGGAGGAAAACAGGTAGGGGCTAAAGCCGCAGTAAGAAAACCCCTTGCGGGGTTCCCATTTCTTTTGATTCTAACGAATCAGCCTTTGGGAGAAAAAACCCTTCACCCCAGAGCCTCCTCAATAATAGCTTCTATCTGGGCGATCGCCTCATCCAAGTCATCGTTGATAATTTGGTAATCGAATTCCCCTGCTGCGGCAATTTCTACTTTCCCACAGTCTAAACGTCTCTCAATTGCCTCTGGAGAATCTTTACCCCTACTCCTCAACCGCCGCTCTAACTCTGCTGTGGAAGGGGGCAGAATAAACAAACGCAAGGCTTCCGGAAAAGTCTCTTTAATTGCTCTGGCTCCCACTAGCTCTATCTCTAACAATACAGATTTCCCAAGATCCAGTATTTCCTCCACTTGAGCCAGTGGAGTGCCATAATAGTTAGTGCCATACTCTGCCCACTCCAAAAGTTCACCTCTTTGCACCATCTGCTCAAATTCCTGACGGGAGACAAAGTAATAGTCTTTACCGTGGATTTCTCCGGTCCGGGGAGTTCGAGTGGTGGCAGAGATGGAAAGATACAATTGAGGATGACGAGCCAAAAGCTTTCTTACTAGGGTGCCTTTCCCCACACCACTTGGTCCTGTAATGACAATCAGTTTACCTGTTTCCATTTGCCTTGTCTGGGGGAGAATTTACTTATTTGGAAGGGAGTCTTTGTTAATTACAAACCGTCCTGCTACGGTTTCTGGCTGAATTGATGAAAGAATTACGTGGGAAGAATCAGTAATAATTACGGCTCTAGTCCTTCTACCTATGGTAGCATCAATCAGATGTCCCCGTTCCCGTGCTTCAGCAATGAGCCGCTTTATAGGAGCCGACTCCGGACTGACAATGGCAATTACCCTGTTCCCAGAAACTATATTACCAAAACCAATATTGATTAGTTGTATTTCCATTACAAATTAGCGCCTGCTCCCTAAAAGAGGAGAATAAGAGGATAAATTTGTTTTTCAGAAAAAGTTAGGCCATATGAAGATATAATCCAACAAAAGCAGCTCAATTTAACCTTTTTTAAGTTTTTTTCCGTTTTTTACTCCCTCTCTCCTCATTCCCTAATGCAACCTGTTGACTTTACTACCCTAGCTGCTGCTCATGCCGAATTGTGCCAAAATTGGATTCCAGCACGGGTCCAACAAGTTTATCAGCAAAATCGCCATACCATTGCCATTGCTTTGCGCACCCTGAAAAAAAAGGATTGGCTGATTATTTCGTGGCACCCTCAAGGGGCAAGAATTTGTATCGGCAATTGCGATACCAGCATTGCTCGGGATACTTTTACTTTCAGCACCGTGCTTCGCCATCAATTAAAGGGATATGCTTTAATTGCTATCGAGGCGATGGCTCCTTGGGAAAGGGTTTTAGATTTCCAATTTGCCCAACGCCCGGAAGAATCACCCTGCTGGCACTTAATAGTAGAAATTATAGGTAAATACAGCAACGTCATCCTCACCGATGCCAATAACCAAATTATAACTGCCGCCCATCAAGTCACTGCGGCAAAATCCAGCCTGCGGACGGTAGAAACGGGACAACCCTACCAACTCCCGCCAGCACTGACTGGCTATGAACCTAAGTTAACTGAATCCCCACAAAGCTGGCAAGAGCGAGTCAGTCTCATGACCGGGTTGATTAAGCGCCAACTGCTGCAAAGTTATTGTGGCTTAAGTCCGGCTCTGGTAAAATCCATGGTACTAGCTGCTGGATTAGATCCCAACCAATCCACCGACAGTTTAGCAGAGTCTGATTGGAAGAAGCTCTTTGGATGCTGGCAAGAATGGCTTGAGGCGCTTTCAAGTTCTAGTTTTCATCCCGGTTTTCAGGAGAATGGTTATAGTGTACTGGGTTGGGGAAACATAAAACCCGTCGAGAACGTGCAAACTCTCCTGGAGAGCTATTATAATGACCAAGTCAATCGGGAAGTCTTTCAACAACTACACCATCAACTAAAACAACGTCTTAATCGTCTCCTGGCTAAACTCAGTCAGAAAGCAGATACCTTCTCTCAGCGCTTGGAACAATCCCATAATGCCCAAGAGTATCGCACTCATGCCGATTTATTAATGGCTTATCTCCACCGTTGGCAACCGGGAATGACTTCTATTACTCTTTCTGACTTTATCACAGGCAAGCCAGTAACAATCCCTCTCAATCCTTCTCATAATGGGGTGCAAAATGCTCAAAGGCTCTACAAACTGCACCAAAAACTGAAACGAGCGCGGACGGCGGTATTGCCCTTACTACAAGAGGTGGAGTCCGAAAAAGCTTATTTAGAGCAAGTTCAGGGGAGTCTGAATCAGTTGGAATCTTATGAGCAGCCCACAGATTTACAGGCTTTAGAGGAAATTCGGGATGAGTTAATTCAGCAGCAATATCTGAAAGTAAAGGAAAAGCGCAGTTTGGGTAATAGATCCGAATCTGTGCCCTATTGCTATGTTACTCCTTCTGGTTTTCCCTTGTGGATCGGTCGCAATAATAGCCAAAATGACCGACTCACCTTTCGCACTGCTAAAGATTATGACCTCTGGTTCCATACCCAGGAAATTCCCGGTAGTCACGTTCTACTGCGGTTAGAACCGGGAGCAGTAGCTGATGAAACAGATTTACAATTTGCTGCTGATCTGACAGCATATTACAGTCGAGGGCGTCAGAGCGAACAGGTTCCGGTGGTTTATACTCGACCGAAGTACGTCTACAAACCCAAAGGGGCTAAACCGGGAATGGCTATATATAAACGGGAACGTATCCTCTGGGGACGTCCCCAACAGGCTTTAGATTATCTGGTTAAAAATAAATGATATCAATTCCGGTTGCATCGGAATGATATATTTGATTTAGGTGTCAATGGTATGCTGGACAAGCGACATACACATCCTGGTGGAAAATCTTTAATAAGGTCAGAGCAACAAGCGCTATTGTGGCAGGCATTACAAGAATATCCGCCTGATGATGGGTTATGGAATAGTCGGAAAGTAGCTAGGGCCGCGAAAGCGCGGGGTGCTGACACAGCTTTGAGAGCCACGGGGGAATATTTTCTCAAGTTCGATGACGACGATCGCCTGACCCCAGAATTTCTCGCCCGCACTACTCCTATATTAGTCCTGAAGTAGATTTTGTCGGTACGGATCATTGGATTATTAATCCTGAGGGTATGCGAAATGAAAAAGCAACCGCTTTGAATTCCAAAAAGTGAGGGAGAAAGTCTTTAGTTGAAGGGGTAGTGGAGAATCTACTAGAAGTAGTTTTTGTTAAGCAAAGGTTTCAAATTGGGACTACCTAATTAGACAGTAATATCTTAGTATAAGTAATATTTATGCGTCCAGATTGGCTGCGAAAATAATGATTTATTCGTCCGTTTAGCTCTAGCAGAAAAAACTGGCTATTATTTACCTGCATTACTAATGGAATATCGTTTCCATGGAATTGACCGCGCAATTCCTTAATTGCAAGATAAGCTGCGGTATCTTGAAAGCTTTCAGTTTGACACTAACTTAGAAAAAGTGAGATGGTAACGTCTTGCAGACACTCAACAAGTACTGGGTTTGCGACTAATAGAAAATGGCGAGACCTTGGAAGGAAGAGAATTAGTGCAAGCATCTACGGTGGTTTTGGGTAAATCTCCTAAAGCAACCCTGGGATTAATTTTATCCTATTTGCCCCTTGGCGACAATTAGCTTGGAAAGTATTGCGTCAAAGTCGTTTTCAAGACTATTCCCAGAAGGTGCGGGAGACAGTAACCAGTAACCAGCTTTATAGGGGCGGGGTTTTCCCGCCCTTACCCAGGTTATGAGGAAGGCGATCGCTCCCAAATGAAAGACTTGATAACTTCCCCCATCCCTTGCAAGTAGCTAGTTTTAGCCACATAGATCGTTATTTAAGGTGTCGGTAGAGTTACCAGTTTAGTACAATTGGTAATTGTTTGACCAATATTGAGATTTCCACCGATTTTGGTTGACAAATCAAAGAAAAAGAACTATCTTGAGAGGGAACTGAAGGTAGAATAGGAAAGGAAAGCATAATTCTGATGGAAACCGCAGAACTAAAATTTCTTTTGAGGTTGTTGGGAAACCCGGATTATCGGGCATATCTAGCAGGGAAAGGGTTTAAAGACATCAAAAGCAAGAATAAACTTTGTCGTCAATTGCGCGATCACGGTTTTATTGATTTTCACGAGGAAATTAGCACAGTCAAGATGTTGCCCCCTGCACAAGCCCTGCTGGAAATGGAGCAGTCAGAATCACCTCTGGAACCTAAGGAATTGAAGGTGTTGGAGAAAATTGGCAAGGCGGAGGGCACCATTACCCCCAGTAAATTAGAAATTAAATCTATCAGAGCAACTGAGCGAGAGGAGATTTTGCAAAGCTTTGCCCAACGGGGATTGATTGAAATTACCATGAAAACCAAGCGTCTGAAAGCCGAAGCCTGGGTTACGGAGGCGGGGATGGCGTATCTGCGGGATGAATTTGTCCCGAAACAAGGAAGCAACCCCAGTATTAGCTTGAATTTACTGGGCAATTATCTCAGGTTTCTGCGCCAATCTTCTCCCAATCAAGTCTTTGAGTCGGAAACCTCAACCTCAACTCCAACAGAAAAACCCACTGACGAGGAAATTTTACAGCTCATTGGCGAGTTAGACAAGGAACTGGGGACGAAAAATTACTTGCCTATTTTTCACCTGCGGCAAAAATTACAACCTCCTTTGGAGCGGGAAGAATTGGATCAGGCGCTCTATCGCTTGCAAGGAGAAGAGAAAATCGAGCTGAGTTCTTTGGTAGAAGCAGTTCAATATACCCAGGAACAAATCGAGGCGGGTATTCCTCAAGATACTGGCGGTCCTCTCTTCTTTCTGATTGTCGTATAGCAATAGTGACGCTCCTACACCAACCCTGAGGGGTATGGTGTAGGCTTCTCAGCCGCCCGACGAAGGACGGGTAGAACTTCCTTTGAGGTACTGCTAGTAGTAGACTTAGTCACTACAGGATTCCCTCTACGGCATTTTATAGTGAGGAACACGCCCAGCCCCACTGTCAATCAATTATAGGGCGAGATTTAGTTTCTGTCAATGAGTATTTATGCTCCTTTTGTTGATTTGTGAAAAAAACGGTCGCCTCCGAAACAGGAGGCACTACTGTAATTGAGTTCAAGAGATCTGGGGTAAACTAAATGTCGGGATAGGTAGACTCTCTAGAAGTGTCTCATATTGCTGGTATTGTCCAATAAAGTACAAACGAACTGAGCAATCCTCCTTTAATGGCGCTTAACCGTACCCACCCCCCTTTCTTATGAGTTGCACAATCAATGCCGGCGGTAAAGCAAAAACCTTTCCTACTGTTTAAGTTTTGCCGAGCTAAAACTATGCGATGTACGATTGAATGGTTTTGGCGTGGAAACCACTTCAGCGATCAGCATAGCACAAAAAATCATCTAGGGCAAATCTTTGTATTTTTCAAGAGCGAATAGATAAGCACAGATTTACATAGTTTTATTGGGTTCTGTTGAATGGCTACTCTGGATGAAATAATTAAACGAGAGGTCAACCCCTTTGACTCGGTGACTTTCACCACTGGTAATTTTTGGAGGCAGGACGTGGGGGGAGCAACTTCCACCGTCAATTCTATTCACACTGATGCAATTGACCAGATCGCCAAAGTGCTGGATTTGGTGGTGAAGGATAATTACACTCGTAGCGTTTTGCTGGAAGGGGATAGTGGTTGTGGGAAAAGTTATTTGTTAGCTCGTCTGAAAAAAACCCTAAACTCCAAAGCTTTCTTTGCTTATATCGATTCTTGTCCCACTAGTGATTCCATTTGGTGTCATACTCTCCGTCATTTGGTGGATAGTTTAATGCACCGCCCTGAAGGAGAGCAGGAATCTCAGTTGCTCCTGTGGCTGAAAGGTTTATCTGCTTTTCGCCATGGTGGTTTGATGAAGAGACTACTGGGGGAAAAGGGACTCTTTATTAAGAATTTCCGCAGTACTTACCCCACAGGTATTTACCAACCCAAGGATTTCTTTGGTGTCTTGTATCAACTCACGAAGAATCCAGATTTGTTTGTTCTCGCTTGCGACTGGTTACGGGGGGAAAATTTGGATCAAGAGGAGCTCAAACTTTTAGGGGTCAGCAGCGTTATTGACAGCGAAGAGGCAGCAAGAGGGATACTGGGTAATTTTGGCAGAATCGCCGATGCTACCAAACCCATTGTCCTCTGTTTTGACCAATTAGACAATGGATCTAGATTGCCCGATGGAACTCTAGACCTCAGCCCTTATTTCAAGGTGAATACTACCCTGCACAACAACCATATAAAGAATTTTCTGGTGGTTATTAGTATCGTCAGCCATATTTGGAGGACTTCCCAAAAAACTCTTCCCCAGTCAGACTTACCCCGGTTGAATGAATATGTTGCCTTAAAAGATATTACCCTAGAACAAGTGAAAGCATTGTGGGCGCTCCGACTCTCTCCCCTCCATCGTCAAGCTAAACCCAAACCTTCATCTCCTATTGAACCTTTAAATGAGCAAGCTCTTCAGCAAAGGTTTCCTGGAGGAAAAGCAAATCTGCGTAATGCACTCATGCTGGGGAGAGAATTATTTCTCTCATATCGAGGTGAACCAGAGAAAGAGGATACCTTAGCAATTTTTCAACTGCTCTGGGTCAAAAAATTCCAGGAGAACAAGGCAAAAATAGACCGGATTCGCAAATTTTCTTCCCTAGACTTGATAGCAATGCTCAAACAGGCTCTGCAAGCCTTAGAAATCCAGATAATTAAAGATAAAATATTGCCTAGTAAGACTTATAGCAGTTATTCCTTTAGTTGTCAACTCCCGGGCAGGAGGGAAACCAGAGGTATATTCTGGAATGAAGAACCTAATATGGGAAGCTTTTACTTTGCTATGAAAGCTTGTCAAAAGGCAATTAACCAAAACCGCTGCGACTCTCTTATCCTCATTAGAGGGGAAAAGTTAGGTAACCCTAAAAATAAAGGATATAGACTGTTCGAAAAAATATTTGATGGTTCTGACCATCATCATATCATCCCTCAACTAGAGTCGGTGTACTATCTGAGAACCTACCAAACCTTAGCCAGGGATGCTAGGGAGGGAGACTTAGTGGTGGGAGGCGAAACCCCTAATTTACAGGAATTAGAAGAATTAATGCGGCGGGGTAATATTTTCCATGACTGCCCTTTATTACAAGATTTAGAAATAGTTCCCCCCAGCAACAGAGGAACAAGAGAAAATGTCTCTCAGCAAACCAAATCCATAGAAAATGTCCCCCAGAAAACCAAAGTAATAGCAAAAGTCTCCCCGCAACCAGGGAGGGTTAAACTCCCAGCAGAAGCAGAAGTGAAAGACTTTGTGTTAGACTTAGTGAAAACCCAGAAGTTTATCGCGGTCAAGGTGTTAATTGAAAATTGCGCCCAGGAACAGCAATTTCCTAAAATCAATACTTCAGAAGTCAAACAAATCATTCATGAATTGTGTGAAGCTAAGCTTATTTCCATCATGAACCCCCAAGCAACAGTAGAAGAACAATTAGTTTGTCTGATTCCGCAAAAGGACTCTTGACCCTTTACCCCTTCCTTCTCAGCGCCGGTCGTGGTTTAATTATTCATCCAGAACAATCATGCAGTCAGCCCTACTGTGCTTGGTGCGGACCTGGTGCAGCAAGCTGGGTCGTAGAATGAAGAATCTCCCGAATGCGAGGGTAGCGCAGTCGAGAGAGTGTCAAGATAACAAACAGTTAGCCGTGACAATTACAACCAGCATGTGCACAGCCCGAGCTGTCCGCCAAGTGGCCATTGGCGCAAGCCTCGCCACAGTAATATTTGCCATCCTTTTGAACCGCATCGCTGATATTAACGATGCACAAGCAAGGTCCACAGGCGCATTTCATTTGAGTAATGGTCGTCATTCTAATCTCCTCGAAGGATAAAATGGATTAAAAGCATGAACAGCTGTTCAGATTTTTAAATATAACATGTGAACAAGCTTTCAGATGTCGTGGATTGAAAATTTAACATTTGAATAACCGCCTGACACCCAATTCCCTTTGATCCACAAGCCCAAACCCTATGTCTGAAGACGCTTCTGTCAATACCCAAGACTCCCTGACTACCGAGACTCCTGTAACCAAAGTCAACCCGAAATCGGAAACAACTCCACCTGTGCAACAAATTCTGAGTATTGAGAAAGCGCAGCAGATGGCAGAGTTCTTTGGTATCTTGGGTGACCCTAATCGCTGGCGAATCTTATCAGCCCTTGCTTTTGAGGAAATGCGAGTTCGAGATTTGGCAGAAGCAGTTGAGATGACGTCCTCAGCGGTGTCTCATCAACTCCGAATTTTACGCACTGCCCGCCTAGTAGGTTATCGTAAGCAAGGGCGTAATGTCTTCTATTGCCTGAAAGATCATCACATCTTCAATCTTTACCGCAATGTGTCTGAGCATTTGGATGAGCCGGAAGAGGTTTAATTACTAATGTATTATCTAAGAAAAGCCAAGGAAATCCGCACTATAATTAGCAAACTAACATCCTATCCTATCCTCTGGTTGGATACGGAAGTTGCTGACTGGAAGACTCCCAACCCCAGACTATCCCTGATTCAGGTATTAGCAGCTCCTAATAAAGTATATGTTTTGGATGTCTTAAATCAGTCGGATTTGGTGCAACAGTTCATTAACCAAATCATGGTGAATGGTAACATAGAGAAAATATTTCACAACGCTCCTTTCGACTTGAGATATTTGGGTAAAAAGAGAGCGGAAAACGTCACCTGCACTCTAAAGATAGCGAGAAAAATATCCCTGGATGTTTTAGGTACACCCAATCGAAAATTGAAAACTTTAGCCGCCAAACTGGGTCAATTCCAGAATGTGGATACAGAAAGCCAATCCAGCGACTGGGGAAAACGCCCCCTGAGTAAAAAGCAACTCAAATACTGTAAAATGGATGTAGTTTATCTTGCAGCAGTCCATCGTCATCTCTTAGAATTAACAATGCAACCAACAACAAAGTCCACTAATACCTCTTTTAACGGTACCGACGTCAGGGTTGCCTTTGAATGCCCTCGTCTCTTTTATTTAGGACGTCTTTTTGGGGGGAAAACCCTTTTTATTCCAGAAAATCATCCCCGTGGTATAGGGAATAATTTTCACGAATTAGCGGAAGATTTCCTGAAAACAGCTCGCCGAGAACCTCGGTTTCTTCCCTTATTTGCACCCCAAACCCTGGAACCAGAAGCATTAGGGCAGCAAATGGAATCCTTGCTCTATGAATTGGTATTCTATCCCTACTTACAAAAAGCAGATCCAGCCACAGCACCTGCACTCTATCAAGTTTGGCAAGGATTAACTGGATTAATTGCCCGTTGGGCTCAATTATTAGCCAAAAATCGACCCTATTCTACTCCTGAGGAATTAATTAGCAAAACCTTTATCGCTCAGGAATATAAGCTCCAGCATCAATTTACCCTCCCCAATGGTAATCTACAACCAGTAGCGGGTACTTTAGATAGCCTCATGCAGGATTTAGAGCGTAAACGCCGGAGGGTGATAGAATACAAAACCTATACCCCCGTGGATCCCTCAGCACAATTAGCTCAGGTAGCTCTTTATAGTTATATGGTGCAAGTAAAATTAAAGACTCCGGTGGATTCGGCGGTTTATTGTGTTCTCCCGGAGTTTAAGGAGTATAATTATACTTGGGAAGAATTGGAAGATACGGTACATCGACTGATTCCTCATAAGTTACAGCAGATGAACCAATGGGTGAGATGGAAACCAGGAACCCCGGATCCACCTCCAAGCACTACCCAACCGAATCTCTGCCATATTTGTTCCCAACAGGAAAAGTGTCAAAGCTTTTTCCCCTCTGTCAATCCTATTGTAGAGAAGGTAACCACCAATCTTACTCCCCATTCTACCGTAGAAAAAGAAATCTCACACCCTATACCTACTCCCGATGCAGAAAAGATAGCCGAGCAATTAATTTCTGCCTTAGAATCCTTTAAAATAAAAGTAGAGCGCGAAGGAGTAGTAGTTGGTTCCGCATTTATTCGAGTCAAACTCAAACCTGCTCCCGGGGTTAAAGTAGTTTCCTTGGTGAACAGAGCAGAGGATCTCCAGGTACAATTAGGTATAGTTAGCCCACCCCTCATTGCCCCCCAACCGGGATATGTGAGCGTGGATTTACCCCGCCCAGATCGCCAAATTGCTAACTTTGAGGATTATATTAAACGGGAGAACACAGCCCAGGAGAAGACAGTCAAAATTGCCATTGGTATCGATTTAGATGGTAAATTGGTAGAAGCAGACTTAGCAGATGCTAATACTTGTCACTTTTTAATTGAGGGAACCACTGGTAGCGGCAAAAGCGAATTCCTGCGGAGCCTCCTGCTCAGTTTAATCTATCGTCATTCCCCCCAACAACTGGGAATTGTCCTCGTAGATCCAAAACGAGTCACTTTCCCGGAATTTGAGGGGATGCGCTGGTTGCGAACTCCTATAATAAAAGATACTGATCGCGCTATGGAGCTAATGGAAAAATTAGTCAAAGAAGTTGCTCAACGTTACCTCCTATTTGAAGGAGCACAATGTTCCCATATAGAGGCTTATAACCACAAACGAACTCAACAACAACAGACCCCTCTCCGTCGGATTGTTTGTATCTTTGATGAATATGCGGACTTTATGGCGGAGAAAGAAGTACGAGCAGTTTTAGAACAAAGTATCAAAAGATTGGGAGCTATGGCAAGAGCAGCAAGAATTCATTTAATTATTGCCACTCAACGTCCCGATGCTAAAGTAGTCACCCCCCTGATTCGTTCTAACTTACCGGGAAGAATTGCTCTCCGCACTGCAAGTGTTGCTGATTCCAAAATTATTTTAGGGGGTAATCAAGAAGAAGCAGCTTATCTCCTGGGAAAAGGGGATTTACTCTATCAAGTGGGTTCTCAACTGCAACGTCTTCAGAGTTTATTTGCGTCTAAAATCAAAATTCCCTCTTAATCTCGCGCAAAGGCGCAAAGGCGCAAAGTACCAATCGTACCTAAACCTTGCCCACCGACATTAATAAAGCCAAGTCGTAGGTTGGGTTGAGGAACGAAACCCAACAAATTCCTATTTTCTCTCAATCGTACCTAAACCTTACCCACCGACATTAATCTTCCGGCGCACCGATAGTCTAACTTAAATGTTAAATTTTTGTTCCCGATTTGAGTTGTGATATGTTATCATAGTCCTATAGTGAAGTGGGAGGGTTTTTGGGTGAGATAGCCTTATTGACTGCACTATCTTGGTACAAATTGGCACGTCTTTGGAAATTCTCATAGTTGGCAATACAATTATTGAGACGATCAAGAATACCTTTACGAATTGCTTGCTCCAAAGAAGAGTGTCTTTTTCGATGTTTAAATACAGAAATTTCATTGGTCCACAGTGTTGTTGCTCCGTAGATCAGCTTGAAATTATAAAGAGAATTGGCTTCAATCAATTGGAGGACTAAAAACCTAAACTGTGTACTAACGTTCCCTAGCCTGTTTCTGAGTCAGCCCATGATCAGCATAGTAATAGCCGATCGCCTCAGCCATCCATTGAGCGTGGTTAGCAGCCTCCTGAATTTGAAACTGTGCCTTCTCAATGGGAGCCAGAAGTTTATCCATCAATAGTTCTGCTGCAAGCTGATCTCGCAAATTCGAGTCGGCAATAATAGCAAGCTCCTGTAGTTTCTGCTCGTGTTTTCTACGATCTTCCTCTTGGAGTTGATCCAGAATCTTGTTGAAAAGACTCACTTCTGAAAATATTGTTTCTAACATGATTTTGAGATTTTTTAGTAAAACTGATTCATTTTAACAGCTAAGATAACATTTTTTGCGGGTATTGTCACTTCTCCTCATACTTGAGAACAGCGATCGCCTCCCCATTTGAGTTGTAGGTTGGGTTGAGGAACGAAACCCAACAACACCAACCCATCTTGGGTTTCGCTATGGCTCTACTCAACCTACTATAGCTGTTTTAAAGGTCCGCCACAAATAATAAGGCATGGCAATGTTACCGGGAAGGTGGGCATTCCCCACCCTACTTTGGCTTCTTCTCATACTTGAGAACAGTATTTCTGAGCCTGTCGGCGAACTGTTGGATTTCCTTTACTTCTTGGATAGCAATCTTTGCTTCCTTCTTTTCATCATTATCGAATAAAGCGATATATTTCTGGGAGGTGTTAAAATAAAGGCGACATATAGGCTTCCGGTTATTATCATCCAGCAGAATTCCCAAATATTTGGTTGTATCCCGGTAAAATAGCCTCTTATCTTCAACCGTGTCCTTCAGAATATCTCTTACAGTAACAAATCCCTTGACCTCTTCGGGGGTAGTTTCGATTTTGTCATCCTTCTGTTTTGGAGATCTATAACGGGATATATCTGGAAGCCCTTTATCCGTACCAGATTTTGATTTCGATTCGGATTGATTTTTATCTATATCCAGTACGGATTCCAGACGTTTCTCGATTTCCTCGTTGATGAACTGCTTCAACGCTCTTTGGGTAATTCCCTGAAACTGTACCAAAACATTCTGGGTTATCCTACGGTCATAAACTTGGGATGCGAAAAATTTGACAAAATCATCTGAGGGTTTCACCAACTGATTCGCCAATATCACCTTGATCTCTCTGGTATATTTCAGTTCGGCAGCCCAGGAAATGAGTGCGTCCGGATTAAAATGCTCCTTGGCAAGTTTCTTCAGTTCAGGGATCAGGGAATCTTGAATATCCAGCAGATTAAATTCCAGAAACGGTTTGAAATCCATCTGATTCTCTTTTTCCAAATCTGTATAGAATCGGTATCTCACTCCGTTGGTTAGAACGGCGATGCGAGACTCTGTTACGGAAAAATAACGATAAAGCTGAGAGGCATGTTTGTGGTCGAGATCCACACCGCACCATTTGCATTCCATCAGGATGATGGGTTTGCCATCCCGCATGATGGCGTAATCTACTTTTTCACCCTTCTTGGTTCCCACATCGGCGGTAAATTCAGGAATGACTTCCCCCGGATCATAAACGTCATAGTCCAAGTCTCTGATAAAAGGAATTACCAGTGCCTGTTTTGTCGCTTCTTCTGTCTGAATCGAATCCAGAGATTTCTGTACCCTGATTCCGAGAGCCCGAATTTTTTCCGCAAAATCCATCTTTTTCCTTTGACGATACGTTTATATCCGATCCTAAAAATAGTATAACCCTTCTTTACCCCTCCATGCAATACTGAATTCCTACTGGGCTGATTTCCACTAATGTCTCACCTAGCGGGTAATGTTGCACTCAAAATCTCTCGCAACCGGAGGTTTGATGTATTGCCACATGTCAACCAAATAATTTGTGGCGGTGAACCAAGACGACTAACCAAATCAACAAAGTCTCTGTCTTTGGTCATCAAAATAGCTCCTTGTGCTTTTGCCGTCTCAAAGATTTCCGTATCTTCCGCATCTCTCAAACCAAGATTACGCAATGCTACTGCTGTCACGCCAAATGTGCTTGTAATCCAAGTTGTTATCCCTGGTGACTATCATGGGACTAGTACCGGATGATTAAGTTTTGCGGAGGCATATAAAAGAGATGCTCTCAAATCCTCTGCTTCCAGATCCGGCATTTCTTGTAAAATCTCTTTTTCACTCAAACCAGCGGCAAACAAATCTAGTACATCTGATACGCGAATTCTCATGCCCCTAATGCAGAGACGACCACCGCACTGCTTAGGAGTAATCTACTCCCGTCCGCTACGCACTCGACGGGAGCTTTTGGGAGCCCTAGAGCTTCAAAGGAATCTCGCACAACTGAACGTAATGTTGTTCAGTTTCTAGATTACAATAAAGCCCTGAGCCTCTAGGATCGATTACACAGATCCCCAAAGCAGCTATATTATTTGCACCATTGCGGTCTGCATCCAACTTAACTCCACAATGTCCACAAACAAATTTTTTTCCTTTCCGGTAAGACTTCCCTTTTTCTGGATGAATATGGAGACATTTACTGCAAGTCTGAGATGTATATGCAGGTGGAACAAACACTAAATCAACACCTTTAATCAGACACTTATAGGTTATGTACTGTCTTAATTGGTAGAAAGCCCAATTGTTAGATAACCTTCTTTCTTTTTTACTTCTAGGAAGTTGGTTAGTTCCTTCTCTAATTCCTGTTAAGTCTTCCATCGCAATGGCTTGTCTGCTAGTTGCTGCTTGATCAACTAAACGGCGACTTATATTATGGTTTAACCAAGATTGGAATCGTTTCTCTTTGCCCGACAACCGTTGCTGAAGCTGACGACATCTTCTACGACTACTTCTTGTGCCTTTCGTTGCTTTCTTTTGGAGAATGGCTCTCGTCTTGGCGTAATGATTTCTTTTGTCAGTTATCTGCTTTCCATTCCATTTATCTCCTGAGCTTGTATGAGCAATATCTGTTCGACCCAAATCAACCCCTAAACATTTCTTTGTAGTTGGTGGGACGCTAACGCGGGACGCCAAGGGCGGTTGCTTACGCAAAGCTTGCGCAATCAGGGCATAGGTTCTTAATTTGGATGTTAATATAATAATCACCTGACCGGCGTTTAACTAAAGTTGCACTGGTTGGCTTCTGCCCCTTTAACTTTGCCTTTTGATAGTTCCCTATCAACAGAGAAAACCGCTCTCTGGAATTTAATAGTTTTAAACTCACAGACCAATCAGTCTCTTTAAAGGAGAAAATTCGAGCATCATAAGTAGCAGATGTAGGACTAAAACCTTTTACCTTTCGCTTCTTTAGCCTTGCTGTTTTTCGATTAGCACAAACCCTCCGAATAGCCTGAATTGCTAGATTGGCTGACAACCCAAAGCTGGCCCGAACATCCTGATACACCAATGCTTGCATGGCGGTCTTGTTTACCATTTTTGGCTCGGTATTCTGGTTCACCCAGTCACAAGCGGAACTGAAGGCGAGTAGCGTTTCCTCGATTTCTTTAGCGACTTCGCTACTTACCTTCAGTTTGCAAGCTACAGTTATCGTCTGGGTTTCAGGCATTTAGTCTCAACTTTGGTGAACTATTATGAGTATAGCATGGTAGTTGGCGATTCGTCACCCATCTTATAAAGATGGGAATCCTCATCGCTGCGCTCTTCCTCCCCGGGACTCCCGCGCAAACGTTGAATGTAATTCTCGAAAGTAACTCGGTCATTAAAATTAGCTCCCACAAGACTTATCTCTAGTGTAACTTACATATAAGTTGTAAATCAAAAAAGCAGATTTTGCCCTCTGGACATCCTCTTGTGCTACAGTAGCAAAATATAGTTTATTTTTCTACTCATCACTATAACTATCCTCGTTCCATGACAAAAAAAGAACCGTTGCGATCTCTGGAATTTATGACGATTACAGATCGTCTGAAAATAATTGAGGCGGCAACAAGCCTTATTCGAGAGGATTTGAATCGTCAAAGTCCTACAACAACGACAACATCTTCAGGGTTAAAAGATGCTGTTGACAAAATGGCGTCGTTATATGGCCCAAATACTGAACTAACTGAATTTACAGACCTGGATATTGAGGAATTTTACGATTATCAGGACTATGCATAGAGGGCAAATTTGGCTATATAACGGTGGGAGATGAAATGGAAAAAACTCGTCCTGCTATTATTGTGAACAACGATACTATTGGGGCATTGCGACTCAAGGTTATTGTTCCAGTTACAGGGTGGAGTGATGATTATATCGATGTACCTTGGTTGGTCAAGTTAACTCCTAATAATCGTAATGGTCTGAGTAAAATCTCTGCTGCTGATACGTTTCAGGTCCGGTCCATTGCTCAAGAAAGATTGATCCGGCAATTAGGAACCCTTTCTCTGCTGACAATGAATACAATTACTATAGCGTTAGCAACCGTGTTGGACATTAAAATTACGTCACAAGAGTGATGATAACTGTTAACTCTCCAGAAACTCAAATCATGCTGAGCTAGACTAAAAGACTTTCAGGCCAAGGGATTTGGCTCTTTAGAAGCTGTGACGGGAAGGTGTATGCAATAATAAATTTACTCTTCATAAAGGGTACCAAACGTTGTCCCAATTGCCCACCCTACGGACTACTACGGACTACGGACTTGGCGATCGCGCCATTCCCTTTTTGTTTAAAAAATAGAGCGGGCCAGAGAACCATTTCGGTGCGTTACCAACGCACCCTACAACTTTATGAGCACTTTTAGTTGAGCTTTCAGTTCTAGCAACAACCCAAGGAGAGTCAACATCGATAAACCAATTCTCGTCAATCAATTCTAAATTATGGTCAACAATGAGGTTAAGTTCACCTATTTCCACCTCATCAACAACTTTTTCTTCAAGAGATCCTCTCGGTTCTGCTTTTAGCAAAAAATCCATTTATTACCTTGTTCTTCTTCTCTAGTATATCCTAGAGTAGCACTAACCAATTCCACCTGTAGGGGAGCTATGAAAGTAATATTTTCATAAACAAACTCACCTTTCAGTTACCAGTGACCAGTAATCACGTACCATGGTAGCAGCTCAACCTTGGGTTTGAGGCCCCCACCTTTCAGTTACCAGTGACCAGTAATCACGTACCATGGTAGCAGCTCAACCTTGGGTTTGAGGCCCCCACCACTTATTTGGTGGCAAGCCACTTATTGGTGGAAGGTAACTGGTAACTGGTAACTGGTAACTGGTAACTGGTAACTGGTAACTGGTAACTGGTAACTGGTAACTGGTAACTGGTAACTGGTAACTGGTAACTGGTAACTGTCATGGTACAAGGTCACTGTTTTACCGTCAGAGTAACCCTGAATTTGGTAATGACATTTCTCTAGGTGTTTTAAGGCGAGAGTATTGGCATCAATTTGGGCTAAAATATTGTGACACTCATGCCAAACTCTGTGATTGTTAAAATTTATCATCTTGATCTGCTTATTTATTAATGCTTGGTCCTTACACCAGGAAAGTGTAATATTTTATCTCGAAATTTTCCAGGAAAACGGCTATCTCCTCCTTTTCCGAGCACCTTTGATTTTAGCTCAAAACCTTTTTTTTGTGAAGGGACAAGACCATTTCGTGAGAGGGTACTCTCCCTTTATCAATAGCTTTTAAGTGATCGCCATTAGGATCATATTTTTGGCCGAGGTTGATTTGCTTTTTGCCAAAAGAGACTAACAGACCATTCTTGGTTCGATATAGCGCGTCTAAATCATTTGTGCAAATCGTGACTTTTGTGCTATGATGCCTTCAAACCAAACAAAAAGAGGATAAAATCATGTTAATGAATGATAAGAATCATCCTAATTTTACTAAAATACAGGAATTGAATGAGTTTATTCACAACACTAAGAATTTAAAAGAATGGAAAAGAGTACAAGCAGTAAAATTGAGATTATTGGGGTTGGATTATAAAAGTATTGAAGTAAGTTTAGGTGTTTCAACAAGCTTTATTGCCCAAACACAGAGAAAATATTTGCTACAAGGTGTATCGGGATTAAGCCTGGGACATCAAGGTTCAAGAAGTTACCTAACTAGGGAGCAAAAAAAAGAAATTATAAAATGGCTCCAGCCACCAGAAAGACGTAACATTTCTGAATTAGAAAGACATCTTATAGAAGAATATGATGTCCTATTTAGGTCAAAAGAGAGTTATTATCAAATCTTGCGAAACGCCAATTTAACATGGCAGAAAGGCAATAAAGAAAATCCCAGAAAAAATCCAGCTCGTATCAAAGAAAGAAATAAAGAATTAGCTGCTATATTACGCGATAGCCTCGATAAGATAAAAGCTGAAAAACTTGTGGTATATGCTTTAGATGAGTGTCACCTTCAAGGCGATGAGATTTGTGGTTACCTTTGGGGAGACAAAAAAAAACGAGAAATTGTTAAGATTGATAATTATAGAGCTAGACAAACTTACTATGGTGCTTTAAACATTTGGAATAATGAATTTATTGTTTGTCCTTATCCCAGCGGCAATGGACAAAATACTGTGAAATTTGTTGAAGAGATAAAGAATCGTCATCCTAACCAACAAATTATGTTACTTTGGGATGGTGCGTCATATCATAAAGGAGAGGAAATGAAAAAAATCTTAGCCAAATATAATGATGGATTAGCCAAAGATGAATGGTTGATTATTTGTGAATTGTTTGCTCCTTATAGTCCGGAAGAAAATCCTGTAGAGGGAATTTGGTTACAAGCCAAGAATTTTTTGAGACGTTTTTATTACAAATGTAAAAATTTTACAGTTGTGAAAAGATTGTTCAAGCTATTTTTGGCTCTCAAACTTTTCAATCCGGAGAGATTGGAACGATACGATGTGTTTGCACAAATCATTTAGGCTCGCTATATACTGTATCAATTTGAATGTCCCACCAGCTTTGATTTGGTAGACTTTGTCTTTCAATCTCTTCTGTAGTCAAGTCAATAAACCATTAACTATCAACCGCCAGTTCAAAAGCATCATGGACTATCCCAAGAGCTTTATTTCCTTCAGACTCAGCAATGACACAACTAACTTTAATCTCGGAAGTAGCAATCATCTGAATATTAATACCCCCTTCTGCTAATGCAGTAAAAAACCGAGCGGCAACTCCCGGTCTTGCTACCATTCCCGCTCCAACTATACTCAGTTTAGCAATGTTATCATCCACCAGAATATTCTCAAAATCCACAGTCTTGGCCAAATCCTCCAAAGCAGACTTAGCCCTCTGAGCATCCTCTTGTGCTACAGTAAAAGCAATATCTCGGGTATCAACTCCATCCCTAGCCCGACAGCGCTGAGATTGAATAATCGTATCCACGCTAATCTTCTTATCTGCTAGGGTACCAAAAATTTTGGCCGCCATTCCCGAGATATCAGGAACACCAAGAATGGCTAACCGAGCCTGATTGTGATCCAGAGCAACCCCCCTAACGGGAGGATACTCATTAGGAGCAGTAGTAGTTTCAGTATAATTGTTCACTGCAAAAGCACGGCAAAGAGCAGCAAGTGCTTCATCGCAGTCTTGTTCGTCTATAACGCAACTCACCTTCACTTCCGAGGTAGAAATCATCTGGATATTAATTCGGGCTGCTGCCAAAGTGGAGAACATTTGCGCTGCAACCCCGCTCCGTCCAATCATCCCTGCCCCCACAATTTCTACCTTAGCAATTGCGGGATCTACTTTTACCTCAACCTCCGGGAAAACTTTCCTTGCTGCTGCCTCTGCTTTATCTAAATCTTCTGTCAAGACAGTAAAGGCAATATCATTGCTATTACCTTCGTGAATGGATTGAATAATCAAATCCACATCTACCCCCTGACGGGCAATTTCCCCGAAAAGGCTGGCTGCCACTCCCGGGCGATCCGCTACGCGGAGCAAAGCCACCTTAGCTAGGTTGCGCTGGAATTGTACTCCATCTACTGCCTTGGTAATTTCCAATCCAGTCAAAGAACGAGGTTTGGGCACCTGGGAAACTACATGGGTACCCGGTGCGTCGCTGTAACTTGATAATACAGTTAAAGGGACTCCATAGTTCCGGGCAATTTCTACTGCCCGAGGATGAAGTACCTTGGCTCCCAAACTGGCCAACTCTAGCATTTCATCACAAGTAATGGATTCTATCAATCGCGCCGATGGCACCAAACGGGGGTCTGTGGTGAAAATACCATCCACATCGGTATAGATTTGGCACTGCTGTGCCTGTAAAGATGCTGCTAATGCTACTGCTGAAGTATCGGACCCCCCCCTTCCCAGGGTGGTAATTTCCCTGTCATCTCTGGTGCTAATACCTTGGAACCCAGCTACCACTACTACCTCTTCCAGCTCTAAATGACGTTGAATCCGTTCTGTTTTGATTTTCAGAATGCGGGCACGGCTGTGTTCTGCTTCCGTCACAATCCCTGCTTGCGCCCCGGTGAGGGAAATAGCTCCTTGTCCTAACTCATGTAAAGCCATGGAGAGGAGGGCGATGGTCACCTGTTCTCCGGTAGAGAGGAGCATATCCATTTCCCGACTACTAGGGGAGGAGGAAATTTGCTGGGCTAAATTGACCAAAGTATCGGTGCTGTTGCCCATGGCGGAAACTACCACCACTACTGTGTTCCCTTTTGCAACTGTTTTGCTAACCCTTTGAGCAACTGCTTGGATTCGTTCTACCGAACCGACGGAGGTGCCGCCGTATTTTTGGACAATTAAAGCCATAATTTCTCCTCTACAGGTCAACTCATTTTATTTGATTTTGTAGGAGCTGGACAAAATCAGCGTGTTGAGGGGAATTGAGTCCCTCTTGCAATACTGCTACCACTGGTATCATATCTTGAGCTAATAATGCTTCAGTTGCTAACCACAAACCAGGGAAAACTTGCGATCGCACTATTTGGGAATCATCGGGTTGTAAAAGAACGTATTTTCCTTCCCTCAGTTCAAACCAATCTACTTTATGTTCAAGAATTTGCCATATAATATATTCTTGTATACCATTGCGTTCATAGGCTAGTTTCTTGTCGTGGAAGTCGTAACTAGCACTTGATGCTGCTATTTCCACTACTAATTCCGGCGCTCCTTCTATATAGTCATCTGCTGTAATGCGGGATCGTCCCCCCACACTTTCATCCATTAATAATACCCCATCGGGCTGAGGTTCGTTTTCTAAATCTAAACGCAATGTAGGCTCTATACCTAATTTTACTCCAAAAGTAGCCATACGGTAAGTCCAGAGCCAACCGATCATGTTAGCATGGGGTTGTGCGTGGCTCTGAAAACGTAATGGGGATGCCATATAGACGACTCCTTCTATTAGTTCCGCCTTTTTATCTTGAGCCATAGCGGCGTACCTGCGCTCGAACTCTAGACGAGAGAGCCTATCTCCATTTTCTAGCCAAGGGAGCAAGGGTTGCTCCTCTTGCAATACTTGTCCTACCATCATCCCAACTCTACTGCAACCCTATGATTATAGCGCGGTCGGCGAAGCCGCACTCTTAGTGATCGCGTTGGAACATGGACTCCGGAACTGGGAACAGTAGGGCGGACAAGATAAATTTTCCCAATTTTCTCGCCACTTGTCTCTAAACCTTGCCCACCGACATTAATAAGGATAAATTGTATCAATTATCTCTATTTTCTCTCTCAACTTGTCCCCTAGATATGGAAGGTGGGGAATGCAACAGATAAAGATATCTTGGAGGGGGTAAAAAACGGTAGCATTGCCCACCCTACTATATAGGAGGTTGTACTCAACTTATTGGTTTGACTGGCTGTGAATTCAAGCAGGTTAGCGGGGGAGGATGTTAAGGTCTTCCGAAGAAATCTGAGATATAAGATCAGGAAGGTCTTTCGTTTGTGACATTAATGCGAGTATAATACCAAGAAGGGTTACGGAAAAACTGATGAGGAATCCAGCCCAAACACCAATACTCCCAAATATGGTGCCAAGCAGTAGTACACTACCAAGACCCAAAATCCAATAGAACATAAAAACCAGTAACATCGGTGTCCCGTTGCGTAACCCTGTCTGGGGTAAACAAATAGGTATCAACGCCGAATTTTTCCTCCAAATGAGCAGAGAAAACGTTGTATTTTTTAGATAGGAGCTGCTCAATCACTAGAGCGATTGAGTTTTTGAGCGGTTGGTCGAAACCTTTTTCTCCGAGTGCATATTGAATCGGCCCGCCAACGAAAATATTTAGTTGATTAGCACTTAGTTGAACTGACTTCATGTCTTTCGACTCTCCTCTTACCTAACCTTGTTGAAGTTTGCTGCCCATCTTGGTGTGGGAGGACAAAAGACGGCTACGTTCGGGAATTTCAACCAAAGTTTCCAATTCCTTCAGCGCATTTTTACCTACCCAACGCTCTGCCCTATTTGTTCTCTCACAGAGTTCAGCAGCTAGTACGATCGCTTTTTCCTGAGTGGAAAAGTCCTTCTTCCCGATTTCTCGCAAAGCCCAACTAATTGCCTTTTTTACATAGTTTCTTGAGTCACTGGCGTAGTCTCGAATTAATGCAAGATACAACTCAATCACATCGTCAGCAATATCTGGCTGGTGAATTGCTAACATAGCAATTAAAGAAAAGGCTGCTCGCCGAAAAAACTCCCGATTATCTCTTGCCCAGTTAGGAATTTTTTCGATGCAAGAAGGCATATGGCGAAACAGATTGTTGCACAAGTGGTCGCATAAATCCCAGGAAACCACATCTTCAAGCCAATTCTCAATAACTGCCTCGGTCATCTTATCTGGTTGGGCCACAAGAACCGCTAACAGTTTCGCTTCGTGGAAGCCAGACTTCCACAGGTCTAGTGCCAGCTTCTGGTTCCGACCAATTTGCTTTCCGAGCTTGCGGATTCTGGCAGTAGGTATCCCTATTGCCATGTCAGTGGGTACACCCATACGTCCTACACTTTTTTTGTGCGCCTCGGTTCCTATGGTTTTGAGATACCCAATGATTTCTGGAACTGAGGATTCAGAACTGATTTGGAGTTGCATTAACCACTATTCCTTTTAACGAATTCCCGTTCGTTCCCATGGCGCAGATCTATTAGTTCCGCCTTTTTATCTTGAGCCATAGCGGCGTAACGTCGCTCGAATTCTGGACGAGAGAGCCTATCTCCATTTTCTAGCCAAGGGAGCAAGGGTTGCTCCTCTTGCAATACTTGTCCTACCATCATCCCAACTCTACTGCAATCCTATGATTATATAGCATGAGCAAAAATTATGCAACACCAGCCTCGGCGCATTACGCTATAATGAATGGATATGTTAATCTGCTACAAATCGAAAACAGCAATGAACTTAAAATTGATTTACAATTGGTACGGACAAGCATTGAGCAACCCCAAGACTCGCTGGTGGATGATTTTGGGAACCTTGCTTTATTTCCTAAGCCCTCTGGATCTTTCTCCAGACTTAATTCCCATTGTTGGTCAGATTGACGACCTCATCCTGTTAACCTTTTTATTTACTCAGGTGGGAAACTTAGTGGGTAATTATTTTCAATCCCGACAACAAATTCCAGTACCTACCAATGAAGAAGAAGTGAACCAGACTATCGATGTGGATGCAGTTTCAGTAGATTAGCATTGCTGCTACAATAAAACCAATGAAAGTACAAAAGATAAGAAAATGTCAAAACCACAAAAATTGCTTTTAGTTGACGATGAACCGGGAGTGCGGGAATCAGTTCAAGCATATTTAGAAGATGAAGAACAATTTGAAGTTAGGGTGGCCAGTAATGCAACGGAAGCTTGGGATTTATTGCAAACCTACCAGCCTGATTTAGTCATTTCTGACATTATGATGCCTCAAGTTGATGGCTATCAATTTCTGGAACAACTCAGAGAAGATACCCGCTTTCAGACTACCCCAGTAATATTTTTAACTGCTAGAGGTATGACCCAAGATAGGATTAAAGGTTATAATGCGGGGTGCGATGCTTACCTTCCCAAACCCTTCGATCCGGAAGAATTAGAGGCCATAATCAAAAGCTTGCTCTCGAAGAGATCCACTATCTCTGATAGCAATAGCTCTGACTGGGAAAAAGTTGTTCGGGAAATTCAAGAAATTAAGCTAATGCTGGGAGGAAGAAGGAGTAACTTGAACATTACTCCAACAATTAAGATTGATTTGACTCCGCGAGAGCAAAGTGTGTTAGATTTGGTAGCGGAAGGTTTGATGAATAAAGAAATTGCCCGACGACTAGAAACTAGCGTCAGAAATGTAGAAAAATATGTCAGCCGTTTGTTTGGTAAAACTGACACTAGCAGTCGGACGGAATTAGTTCGTTATGCTTTAAAACACGGACTGACCAATTAAACAGTTACCAGTTACCAGTATTTGTAGGGTGGGCATCGCCCACCTATATAGCGCGGAAGGGCGGGTCTAGGGAAGAGAAAAGCGCGCACTGCTATATTTGTTAGCATAATATATAATAATCTTCTGGTTAATATAACAAAGTTTTTATGAATTAATATTCAAATTGTAGTCTAATATTAAACCAGCCCCTTCTTATCTATCATACTGCTTTTGGTGGGCACTGCCCACCCTACAAACTGCCCACCCTACAAACTGCCCACCCTACAAACTACTACAAACTACTCTATTAGCCCGCAATTTATTCCCGGGCGGGTCAGGAAATGATCCGATAACCTCATTTAAGTTTCTGTCCAGTTAGAGCGCTTCCCTTCCTACCACTCTCATATTTCTCTCTCTGTGTACTCTGTGTCTCTGTGGTTAAAACAAATGCAGTCTTTTCCTCCGTCCGACTGTCTTCTGCTAAAGTCGATAGAGTAAGTTTAAGCCGTGGGTGTCCGTACCGCAGGTGGCGAATAAACCGTATTCTAGACTCAGTTGTTTGACATCAAGAGTTGAAATAGGACTAGGAGTCCAGGGTTTGGTATTGGTATAGGCATAGTAAGCTTCTACACCGTCAATCCCTAACTCAGCGGCGGCAGGGATTAGCTGCTTTGGAGGACGGCGATAGCGGGCGGGATGGGCGAGAACAGCTAAACCCTCCCTTCCCTGGGGTTCTTGCCCCTGAAGATAGGGAGCCATTGCCCTATGTTCCGGTTTAAAGCCTTTAGTTCGCAAGAGTTGAGCCGTCACTTCTACTCCAGTCCAAAGGTAAGCTTACCCCCGGTTAAAACACGGGGGCTTTAGCTTATCGCCACTAACTGTTTCGTTTGACAGCTAAGACGTAGGATGCGGCCTTCTGCCGTAGGATGCGTTACTAGCCGTAAGTAGTAGCAACAATACAAACTTTGTTGGCGTAACGCATCGTACGTAGCAGCATCCTAAATCAAATGGGTTAGCGTAACGCATCCTACTTTCGGGATTGCTTACAGAATCCCCAAGAATTGCAATCATTAACGAGCCATTCCAATCTGCATCCCCATAAAACCCGCAATTCTCACACTTGAATTGTTTGCCGCTCCTGTCGCCAATATGCAGGCAGGAATGACATGTTTGGCTGGTGTATGCCGGATTTACAGTTATGAGGTTGACGCCATCTCGTAGGCACTTGTAAGCCAGGAATTGACGCAACTGGTAGAACGCCCAGCTATTGGATCGTCTACGTTCAGTCTTGTTCCTGGGTTGTTTATTGGTCCTGTCTCGAATACCTGTTAAATCCTCGATGGCGACGGCAGAATTAGTTTCTACTGCTCGTCTAACGATGGCTGCGCTAATGCTGTGGTTTTGCCAAATTTGATATCTGCGCTCGTAACCTGCCAGCCGTCTCAATAAGCGTTTCGCTCCCTTTGTTCAGGGTCGAAGGAGTGGTCACCCACCCCAGCTCCCTTTCAAAACCGTGCATGAGACTTTCACCTCACACGGCTCCTATGACCTACGGGTTGAAACACAGCCTCTAATATGAGGCTATAATCCCTTTGATTGCCTCTATCGTTTGGTACCGGGGTTTGTGGCAACCTTCGCCTTTTACTATTCCTTTTCAGTTTCCTGATTCCTACTCGGATTTACCAGAGCCTTAATTTCGGTACTATTTCATTTCATTTTTCCTACTCGGCTATCATCTTACCTGGACCTTAAATTCAGAACTAGGTTATCCTCTTGTCCGTATCTCTACGGCAGTACCGGTTATATTTCAACCACAGGCGTCCCTATTGGATAGAAATTAGCTCTCGGTCATTGCGGGCAATTGTTCAGCTAATAGCTTTCTTTCCCGCGTCCTATCCGAATGGCCTCGTTAGAAGTATGCCTGCCCTCCCTCTCCTGGTACCACCCTCGGAGTGAGAGCCATCCGTTTTTCCTCGTTCCAGACCAGAAATTGTTCCGAACCTTTAGGTTTCACCAATTCGCCCACCGACCCCCTAAGGAAGCTGCTATCAGGCATATAATGCAGCAGGGTTTTGATTGTCGGTTTTGTTGCCCATTAAGGGAGTCCGTAGCTCCCAAACTCTGCGCTGTACTCCCACGGATTAGACGCTTTTTCCGGTGATTCGCTTCACCTATTTCTAGGATACCTGTTACACCGAAGGTGCCGCCCTTGGCGTCCCATGGATTCTCCTCATTAGCGGCAGGGTACGATGCGTTACGCCAACAAAGTTTGTATTGTTGCTAGTACGATGCGTTACGCCAACAAAGTTTGTATTGTTGCTACTACTTACGGCTAGTAACGCATCCTACAGTGGCTAGTAACGCATCCTACAGTGGCTAGTAACGCATCCTACGACTTCTTAGCATCCTACTGCTCGTGTCGTTTTTCATCCCCGGGATGAATCCACGGGGCTTCCAAACTTCCCGTTTTCCACTCGTGAAAATTGTAGTTGCCCGGACAACTATCTGTATCAATGGTTTCCCAGATTTGTTTGAGGGCTAGAGAGTTTTGGGCTGTTGTGTTCAATAGCATAATATTCACAAATACCTGGCAGTCAAAGAATTGTCCTCTAAAGACAATGGCTGCTAATATAATCATAGCAAAACTATTGAAAATATGAAGAGATATGACTAAAGCAATTTGGAATGGAGTGGTTTTAGCTGAAAGCGAGCACTGTGAAATAGTCGAAGGCAATCAGTACTTCCCTCCCTGCTCCCTCAATAAGCAGTATTTTAAGGCTAGCGACACTCGTACCTATTGCCCTTGGAAAGGAGAGGCTAGCTATTATACCCTTGAAGTTAACGGCCAAGAAAATAAAGATGCAGCCTGGTATTACCCCCATACTAAGGAAGCTGCTAAGCAAATTGAAGGATATGTGGCCTTCTGGAAAGGAGTGAAGATTGACCTCGTACCATGACAAGCGGGATAAATACTCATTCCTTCCCCTCCTGATAACTGCCTTGCGAGAAAACTATTAATATGGTAGAATAAGTTGATCATGGTTGGAGGGTAAGTCATGATATCTGCGAAAAATGCTAGTCTGCTGGCTTTGAGTATAGTTTTAATTGGGGCAGAAGCAATGGCAGGAGATGCCAACTTCGGTCAGTTTACCCTGACACGCGCTCACAAAACTACAGTTTTTGGAAGCACTGATGGCTCTTACGACCTGTCGTCCATTGCTCCCACCGATCAAAACGGCAATCCCTGCATTGGTTATGCTTCTGTCAATCCAGATCACATGATGATTTTGAAGGAGGATTTGGGGCAACTGAAACTAGAGGTTGACAGCAATGGCCAAGATACAACTTTAGTGGTTACGGGACCGGACAATATTCTTCGTTGTGACTTCGGTACCAATGACACTCCAGATGCGGTGATTGAAGATACTGATTGGCTATCGGGAGAATACAAAATCTGGGTCGGTTCCATTGAACCGTCCCAAAAGTGGGATTACCGCTTGTTAGCAGGAGGCAAATAGTTCGGGTTCCACGACAGATACCGATAGATTTTAGCTAACAAATGAAATAAGCCAGTTCCGGTGGCTCTCTCCCAATGCAGTTACTCTCGCGCAGAGGCGGGACGGCACGGAGAATTAATAAACAGGCGCTTCAAGCGCTCATCCATATCATGTTATTCTCTGCGCCTCTGTGTCTCTGTGAGCTTCCATTAGAAAGTAACTGCTCTTTGTTCTATTTTGTCAGCTTGGTTATCGCTGTGTTTCCAATATACCTAATTAAAAGCCTTTTGGCAAACCCACCCCCCAACCCCACCCACCCCTACCCACCCACCCCTACCCACCCACCCCTACCCCCTCCCAGGAGGGGAACCAGGAGGGGAACCAGGAGGGGAACCTGGGAGGGGGGCGAAGGGGGGGTGGGTGCAAATCAACCACTGTGTGTCAACCCTCAGTAAGAAATATTTGTTTAACGGTAAGATAGTCAGTAATGTATTGAAGCAAAAATTAAAATCACTCGTGCTATCTTCACTAATTGCTGACTTTCGCATTATTTTTGACCGAGATCCAGCAGCTCGCAACTGGCTGGAGGTTCTCATATGCTACCCCGGTTTACAGGCACTCTTTTTTCATCGTCTCGCTCACTTGCTGTACAACCTGGGTATTCCTTTCTTTCCCAGATTAATTTCTCACTTTGCTCGTGTTCTGACGGGAATTGAAATTCACCCCGGTGCTAACATTGGCAAGGGTGTATTTATCGACCATGGTATGGGGGTTGTGATTGGCGAAACCGCTATTCTCGGAGACTACTGTCTTATTTATCAAGGTGTCACTCTCGGTGGTACGGGGAAGGAAACTGGTAAGCGTCATCCCACTTTAGGGGAGAATGTGGTGGTGGGTGCTGGGGCTAAAGTTCTCGGTAATATCCAAATTGGCAACGACGTGCGCATTGGTGCGGGTTCTGTGGTTTTGCGAGATGTTCCTTCCAATTGTACAGTAGTAGGAATCCCAGGAAGAATTGTCTATCGCTCTGGTGTCCGAGTTGACCCCCTTGACCACAGTAATCTACCCGACTCGGAAGCTATTGTGATTCGCACTTTAGTTGACCGCATTGAGGCTTTGGAAAAACAAGTCCTTCAGTTACAAGAAAATACTTGCCATAATAAAGTTATTAAATAGTTGCGTTCAAAGATTGGACACTGAGCCACAGGAGAGTCAGAGAATTGCATTTCCCAACTCTCCTGGGTATTATAGCATAAAAATTGTAAATTAAGAAAAAAAAAGAATAGTGGAACTTCCAATGTTATAACACAGTCCTAGATTCTAGGGTGAATGCCTAGGAAAAAATACCAAAGACCTTCTCATTGAGAGAATGGTGAGTTATTATGGTAATGAATAGTAAATTTTTTTCATGTGCGATGAAACCACAAAGACTGATTTCGGTGTTGGCTATTTTCATTTTAGCCCTCACTATGACGCTCCTGGGGTTACAACCCCAGGCTAATACACAAGCCCCAATCAATACTCAATTTGTTTGCACCACCAGCGATGGGGTGCCGGCAACAGTTGCTCGGACTCCTAGGGGTGATGTTCCAGTCATCCTCTGGAAGTATACTGGTTTCCGGGGATATACTCCACAACAACGCTGTCTGGAAGTATCTAACCGCTTCCAACGATTCTACGACAATGGAACTTTGAAGTTCATGGCCACAGGACGGATGAATCGCGAAAATGTGGTCTGCGTCACAGAAAGAGAGGGCGATCCCTGTTCAGGGTTATTGTTTACCCTCAGACGAGGGGTCAATCCTAATGATACCTTAAAAGAGCTATTGGCTGTGCGCGATCACGCTGGTGGTTATTTGAATGAAACAGGGGATCGCATTTATATCAATATGGAGCAGTATCTGCGGGAGAGTACTCCTTTAGCAACGGGAACCAGTAACGGAAGGGAAACCAATCTAAATCCCAACCCTGAAGTTAATCCCCAGCCAACCTCCGTACCGACTCCTCCCCCTCTGTGGTGATTTAATTGTCTTCTCATGGGATACTCTCAACTTACAATACTGGGAATAGGAGCTATGGTAATAGTACAGCAGGACATTGCCGTAGCTCTATCTCCTGTTGAATTAAATAGAATAGCAGCAGAAATTACTGTTTTAATCGAAGGTCAGGGGCCGCCAGGATCCGGTATAATTATCGCAAGAGAAGGTAATATCTATTCCGTACTAACGGCAAAACATGTGGTAAAAAGTATTAATCCCGGTGAAGAAGGGGATATTGTTACCCATGACGGAGAGCGATATTATCTGGACAGTTATAATATCCAACAACTGCCTGAGGTGGATTTGGCGATTGTTAATTTCTCCAGTGATAAGAATTATCCCCTTGCTTCTTTGGGTTCCTCGGAAGAAGCAACCCCGGGAAGTAAGGTCTATGTGGCTGGGTTTCCTTTGCCCACACCAGCTATTACTCGTTCCATTTATAATTTCACCGAGGGGCGAATAACTGCTAATGCTGCTGTTCCTTTGGCTGATGGTTATGGGTTAGTATATAGTAATAGTACTCTACCTGGTATGAGCGGTGGACCTGTTATTAATGAGGAAGGAAAAGTGATTGGGGTTCACGGTAGAGCTGATACCGATACAAAAACTGAAGAGACAGGGAATCCCAATGTTCGGGTGAAGACTGGCTTTAATTTGGCAATTCCCATCGCTACTTATATTAGTTGGAAGGGAACGATTCCAAGTCCAAATACTCCGGAAGAAAGTCCCAATACCCCGATTGCAAGTTCAAGGAAGGAAAAAAAGGCGGATGATTATTTTATCGAAGGGGAAGTAAAATACCAGGAAGGAGATTATAAAGGGGCGATCGCTGCATATAGTAAAGCGCTCCGCCTCGATGATGATTATGCCTATGCTTATTATAATAGGGGTGTGGCTAAGCAAAAATCGGGAGACGATTTAGGTGCGATTAAAGATTACAGTAGAGCACTCCGAATAAATCCTAATTTACCTTTCGAGATTGTTAATCCTAACTAAGTAAGTATCATGAGATTTACCAATTATTTACCACCGGCACTTATGGGTGCAACGTTGATGATACCTATGGCAATCTTAAATGATTCGAGGGGGATCCAGCGCCAGGGAAACCCAACCTACAGTTGCTTATTATAATAGGGGTGTTGCTCGGCAAAAATTGAGAGACAATTTAAGTGCGATTAAAGATGACAGTAGAGCACTCCGAATAAATCCTAATTTATCTTTCGAGATTGTTAATCCTAACTAACTAAGCTAGTATCATGAGATTTACCAATTATTTACCACCAGCACTTATGGGTGCAACGTTGATACTCCCTATGGTCGTCACCTCAGTTGCAACAGCCCTATCCTCTCAAGAAGTGGCGGAGATTGCGGAAAAAATAACTGTATTAATCCAGACCCCTTTTGCTTCCGGATCAGGTATAATTGTAGGTAGACAGGGGAATACCTATAGGATTATCACCAACGAACATGTGATCCGCGATGTTACTTCGGGAGCAGAAGTGGATGTGATAACTTATGACCAAGAGCGATATCGAGTGGGAGGGGAGACAATTAAAGTAGTACCTGGGGTAGACTTAGCAGTATTAGAGTTGGTCAGTAACAAAGATTATCCTGTGGCTCAGATAGGGAATGAGTCAGCAGCAAGAGCAGGCAGCAGGGTTTATGTAGCTGGTTATCCCGTCATCACTATCTCTATTACTCGTTCCATCTATACCTTCACTGAGGGGAAAATAACTGCTAATGCTTCTCGTCCTTTAGAGGATGGTTACTCCTTAGTATATAATAATAGTACCCTTCCAGGAATGAGTGGGGGTGCGGTGCTGAATGAGAATGGAGAATTAATCGGGGTTCACGGTAGAGCAGATATCGATCCGAAAATTCAAAAGACAGGTAATCCTAATGTGAGGATTAAGACGGGTTTTAATTTGGGCATTCCTATTAGTATTTATGAAAGCTGGTCTACGGGGAAAACTCCTGATACCATAGCAGCAAATACCATGCCCCGAGCAGATGATTTCTTTATTCAAGCAGGGCAAAAGTACGAACAAGGAGATGATCAGGGTGCTATTGCCGATTTAAACCAAGCAATAGCCCTCAATCCTAATTATGTCTATGGGTACTACAATCGAGGTTTAGCTAAAGGTAATTTGGGGGATTATCCAGGAGCCATCGCCGATTTTGACCGATCCCTGGAACTTGACACCAACTTAGTTGAAGCTTATAATAATCGGGGCAATGCTAAATCCAATTTAGGAGATTATTCAGGAGCCATCGCCGATTTTGACCGATCCCTGGAACTTGACACCAACTTAGTTGAAGCTTATAATAATCGGGGCAATGCTAAATCTAATTTGGGGGATTTAGCAGGGGCGATCGCCGATTACAGTGCAGCTATTAATCTCAATCCTAACTTAGCCTCAGCCTATTATAACCGAGGATTGGCTCGTTCTGACTTGGGAGAAAAGGAACCGGCAATTAAAGATTACACTGAAGCGATCCGTCTGAATGGTAAATTTTGGCAAGCCATGAATAATATCGGTTTAATTAGATATGAAATGGGACAGTCCGAAGAAGCGATCGCCCAGTGGAAAAAAGCAGTAGCAGTGGATAGCCAGCTCCTGGAACCCCGCTTCGCTCTAGCTGTTGCTTTATACACCCAAGGAAATAGAGCAGAAAGTATTTCTATGGCCAACGCAGTGCTACAATCAGATCAGCGCTATGGGGATTTGGAGTTTCTCAGAAGTCATCTTTGGGGCGATCGCCTGGTCAAGGATACCCAGCAGCTCCTAAAAACAATATTTGATGCTCCTTTATGGTAAAATAACAATCCTATCCATCCCTATCCGCGGACGCCAAAGGCGGTTGCTTACGCGGTTGCTTGCGCTTTGCTTCGCAATTATCGGCGGTTCAAATAATCCTTATGCTTGGAACAACAATAGGCGAACGTTATCAAATAGTCAAAAAATTGGCAAGTGGAGGATTTGGTGACACCTATCTCGCTGAAGATCCAAATTTACCCCAAAACCAGCAATGTGTTGTGAAGTTCCTGAAACCAAACATAGAAGGTTTGGAGCCGTCTGACGCCCAAAAGCGGTTCCGACGAGAAGCTAAAACCCTTCAAACCTTAGGTAATCATCCTCAAATCCCCCAACTCTTAGCTTACTATGCAGAGAGCTTCTGTTTGGTGCAGGAATATATAGAGGGGGAGAGTTTCCAAAAAGAAATACAGGATTTTAAAGGAAAGGAAGACTCCGTCAGGGAAATGTTGCTGGATATTCTCCATATCTTGGAATTTGTCCATGATAAGGGTACCATTCACCGAGACATTAAACCAGATAACTTAATCCGACGGAAGTCAGACGGGAAATTTGTTTTAATTGACTTTTAGCCGAAGGTTAGCCAAAATCTTAGATAAAATGGTATGCTCTTCTTATAGGGAGCGGTACCAATCAGCAAAGACAGTGCTCCAGGATTTAGAAGATATTAAGACCAATAGTAAACTTCTGCGTTGGGCTGGGGCTGCTATAGCATTCACTTCCGTCATCCTTATTAGCAGTTATGCAGTGACCACGTACCCACCCCCCAACCCCCCTCCCAGGAGGGGGGTGCAAATCAGCCACTGTGTGTCATCCGCAGCCATCGAAATAGACGGCAATTACTACTATTCCTAGAACGGTAGGGGGAATGCGAGAAGGTTATCAAAGCGTTATGAGGAGGCTATATCAGACTATGAGGTAGCAATCCAAATAAATAGTGACTACTATAAACTATATTATGGTATGATTTTAGCTTACGAAAGGTTAGGAGAGTGTCAGCAGGCTCAAAAGGCTCTCCTCTCCAAAAGCCTATAGACATTAAGAACGACTATCAAGCAGCAAAGAATAAACTAAATAAAATTATTATGTTTTGATGCGTGGACTAACAGATCTAAACTTGAGCCACTCTAACTCCTTCTCTAAGGTCAAAGTTGGAGCTGTGGATACACAAACAACCCTCCCCTGATCCGTTAGAACTTCTTTGTACATTAACCTTTGCTTAACCTTACTAATCAATTTTTCTGACTTGAGTTCTTTTAGGCGATCGCGAAGAAACCCAACAGCGCCAACCCATGTTGGGTAACGCTTGCGCTCTACCCAACCTACGGCTGTAACTGGAATCATGATTTTCCTCTTTGTGATTTCATTAGCGGAAAAATAGCCACGAAAAACCCCTGCGATGGTTCCGGTAAATGCCTCTTGTTAGGGGAACGAACCTATTGAAAGCTTCACTCGGAGACTTATCAGGGCTGACAAAATGGAAAAGTACTGTATCTCCTGAGGAGCATTGTGTGGTATCATTGAGTTCCTTCAGACAAACTACCGATTTTCCTCCTATCTGTCCTTGAGCAATGCGCAAATTTTGCAGCTCACTGCTACTATAATGGGAGTTTAACCGATTAGCTACAGAGGAACACAGTTGTTAAACATTGGTTCCTTCCCTGATATAGCACGTCTAAATCATTTGTGCAAATCGTGACTTTTGTGCTATGATGCCTTCAAACCAAACAAAAAGAGGATAAAATCATGTTAATGAATGATAAGAATCATCCTAACTTTACTAAAATACAGGAATTGAATGAGTTTATTCACAACACTAAGAATTTAAAAGAATGGAAAAGAGTACAAGCAGTAAAATTGAGATTATTGGGGTTGGATTATAAAAGTATTGAAGTAAGTTTAGGTGTTTCAACAAGCTTTATTGCCCAAACACAGAGAAAATATTTGCTACAAGGTGTATCGGGATTAAGCCTGGGACATCAAGGTTCAAGAAGTTACCTAACTAGGGAGCAAAAAAAAGAAATTATAAAATGGCTCCAGCCACCAGAAAGACGTAACATTTCTGAATTAGAAAGACATCTTATAGAAGAATATGATGTCCTATTTAGGTCAAAAGAGAGTTATTATCAAATCTTGCGAAACGCCAATTTAACATGGCAGAAAGGCAATAAAGAAAATCCCAGAAAAAATCCAGCTCGTATCAAAGAAAGAAATAAAGAATTAGCTGCTATATTACGCGATAGCCTCGATAAGATAAAAGCTGAAAAACTTGTGGTATATGCTTTAGATGAGTGTCACCTTCAAGGCGATGAGATTTGTGGTTACCTTTGGGGAGACAAAAAAAAACGAGAAATTGTTAAGATTGATAATTATAGAGCTAGACAAACTTACTATGGTGCTTTAAACATTTGGAATAATGAATTTATTGTTTGTCCTTATCCCAGCGGCAATGGACAAAATACTGTGAAATTTGTTGAAGAAATAAAGAATCGTCATCCTAACCAACAAATTATGTTACTTTGGGATGGTGCGTCATATCATAAAGGAGAGGAAATGAAAAAAATCTTAGCCAAATATAATGATGGATTAGCCAAAGATGAATGGTTGATTACTTGTGAATTGTTTGCTCCTTATAGTCCGGAAGAAAATCCTGTAGAGGGAATTTGGTTACAAGCCAAGAATTTTTTGAGGCGTTTTTATTACAAATGTAAAAATTTTACAGTTGTGAAAAGATTGTTCAAGCTATTTTTGGCTCTCAAACTTTTCAATCCGGAGAGATTGGAACGATACGATGTGTTTGCACAAATCATTTAGGCTCGCTATATAATAGCTTTGCAGTTCATAGAGCGCTCCTACGATACGGTCAATTCAATTATAATATATAGTGAAGTCAGAATTATTATTTTTCAATTCTCTGTAACACGGCGCTTAATAGAAAAAGCTGAGATTCTCTTGTTGTCTAATCTTGCGCAAATGTATTAATTGCATCATCAGGTTGAATTGGTATTAAGAGCCGTACCGGCGATCGCCCTGTTAAAGTATCCCGTAAGTTCCCACTATAGTTAGATTTATCAGAAGTCATGAGTAGATCTAGAGGAAAAGCAATACAAATAGCATTCACAGCCTTGCTCTTGTCAATAGTCACAGGAAACGCACCCTACGGGTTTAGTTGGGAAAGAACAGAAATTTAACAATACCACTGACAAAACCAATAAATATAGCCGTCACACTAGCGCGACTGACAAACTCAGAATTTTCCAGTCGTTTTTCCCAGCCATCTAATTTTTCGTCTAATGCTTCCGACCTGATATCCAATTTTTCATCCATGACCTTGAATTTTTGTTCTATTTTTTCATCCATGGCCTTGAATTTTTCGTCCATGGCCTTGAATTTTTGTTCTATTTTTTCGTCCATGGCCTTGAATTTTTCGTCTATGCGTTTAAACTCTCCATCAACGCGCTTAAACTCTCCTTCTACCCATTTAAAACCCACTTCAACTTTCTTGTCTAGTTGTTCAACTTTTTTGTCTAGTTGTTCAACTTTCTTGTCTACTTTATCAATCTTATCATCTAGCTTTTCTATGTCACTTTTTAAGTTGACAATTAATTCTTTCAAGACTTCAAAGTTGTTGTCTGTCATGATTTTAACCCTTTATTTATCTCATAGCGCAATTTTGTCAGATTGTTACACCCAATTACTTATTTGAATTCTCTTTTGGTGCTACGGGCGGTGCGTTACCACATTTACCCCATACCCGTGCCCCTACGATAGCTAACTATTACTAGCTACAAAATCGGAAAAACTCAACTCATTAATATTATTCCATGCCTGTATCTCTTTGCGAAACTTATTCCACCCCTGATATACTTCCTTAAAAGTAGCATCGCCCCTAGCCTTTTCCTCATAAAGTTCAAAAGCTGCCTTTTGAGCTGCCTCTAAAATCTCTGGAGAATAAGGAATCAACTTCGTACCTTCAGCAATCATCCGTTTCAACGCCGGGGGATTGAGGGCATTGTATTTAGCTAGCATATTAATATTAGCATCTTTCGCAGCAGTTTGGAATATTGCTTGATACTCCTGAGGCAACTTATCCCAAGCAGACTTATTCACCTGTACCTCTAGAGTAGGACCTGGTTCCCACCAACCAGGATAATAATAAAATTTAGCTGCTTTATTCAAGCCTAACTTTTCATCGTCATAGGGACCAGCCCACTCAGCAGCGTCGATCGCCCCTCGATCTAAGGCTAAGTAAATTTCTCCCCCGGGTAATACCTGGACATTTACTCCCAACCGGGACATGACTTCACCTCCCGTACCGGGAATGCGCATTTTCAACCCTTGTAAGTCCTGGAGAGTTGGAATTTCTCGTTTAAACCAACCCCCCATTTGTGCTCCTGAATTGCCAGCGGGGAAGTTAATAATGTTAAAATCACTATAGACTTTGTGCATCGCCTCTAAACCCCCCCCGTGATAAAGCCATGCATTCTGTTGGCCAGCAGTCAAACCGAAAGGCATAGAGGTACCAAAGCCCAGAGCAGCATTTTTGCCCACGTAGTAATAACTGGCAGTGTGACCGCACTCCACCGTGCCGTTTTGCACTGCGTCTAAAACTTGCAACCCCGGTACAATTTCCCCTGCTGCATAGGGCTGAATAGTGAAACGCCCTCCAGTCATTTCTTTAACGCGATCGCACACAGTTGTGGCTCCCCCATAGATAGTATCCAGAGAAGTGGGCCAACTAGTGACCATCTTCCATTTAACATTAGGGAGGGTATTAGCTTGTATCCCTGGACCCGTACTGCCTTGGTTGCAGGCACCTAGAGCAGCGGCGCTAGCTGTACCTAGGGCGGCGTTACTGATAAAATGTCTCCGTTTCATCTAACTCATCTAATCTAAAGACTAATCAATTCTATTATAGAATCCATTTGAGATCTTTTTAAGTAGTGGCTAGCCTTTTAAACATCAGTCGGACAAAACATAGACTAATCTTGGTATTAGCCTGCTCAAGAGTCCTTTCAAAGTTTTTGACCAAACTCTTGCATCTTTCCATCCACGAATTAGTTCTTTCAATCACCCACCGCGCTTTTACTGGCACAAAACCGGTTTTTCCTTCCTTTTTCTTTTGAGCTTTTGATGGTTTACGGGAGACCTTAAATCTAATCTTAGTCATAATCGCCGGATAAATTTTATGTAATTCCTGGGTCAGTTTTTCTGGGTGATATCCATGGTCAAGCAAAATGGTAATCTTGGGGATGTTGACTGGTTTAGACTTGAAATAATCTATGTTTTTCGATAACATTTCAATCAAACCCACATCGTCAGATACCGATGCTTTGGTGCAATGACTAAAAAAAGGAAAGCCCAAAGTATCTACTGCTAGATGTCTTTTAAGACCATTGGTAGACTTGTAAAAACAAAACCCTTTCGACTTTACACTGGCGTTACAGGTATTTTTTACCGCTTGGGAGTCAATGATGATTAGGGTTGTCCATTGCCCTTTTTTTTTAACTTGCTGACGGACTCTACTATGCAAGATATCTCTGATTGCTTCGATTACCCCAAGCGATCGCCACTGTTTGTAGTACCAAAATACTGTGGAATAGGGGGGCAAGTCTTTGGGTAAGTCACACCAATTACAACCATTCTTTAATTGGTACAAGATACCATCTAAAATCTGCCTTTTACTCCATTTTGGTGGTCTTGTCTGTTTCTTTTTGGGCAACAGAGGTTCTATTATTTTCCACTCCCCGTCTGTCAAACTACTTGAGTACGGCATTTTTTCCCTATTTTACTCCACAACAGAGATCTCAAATGGGTTCTATAGGTCCAGCAGATTTGCACCACCAGTTCTAGAACCTGTGATAAAATTTATTGGCTACTAATTATGAAAAGATGCAAATGAGATGGTTAGGAATTGATCCGGGTTTAGCGATTGTGGGTTGGGCTGTTTTAGAAGGAGAACAGACAGACATAAAACCATCCGTATTGGATTACGGTATCATGGAGACAGCTAAGGAACTCTCTACCCCGGAACGTTTGGTAGAAATAGAAAGTGACATGACTACTTTGTTAAAGGAGTTTGCCCCCCAAAATATAGCCATGGAATTGCCATTTTTTACCAGACAAATCAAGGCTGCTGGTGGGGTATTACAAGCGGTGGGTATTATCAACTTAGTTTCTTACCGGAATGCCAAAATAATCCCGATTCAACTCCACCAATCTAGTTGGAAAGCTCATTTGGGTAATGGAAAAGCCACTAAAGCAGAAGTAGCGGCAATTTTACAACAGCTTTTCGATTTAAAGTATCTGCCTATCGATGATAGTGTAGATGCCATCGGTATTGGTTATGCTGCACTTTGCGGCTTGAGAAATGAAATTCATTGATTTTTGCGCGCAAAGGCGCAAAGGCGCAAAGTGGTTAAAGGAGGGTAATGCCAAAAAGGATAGAGAGTATTCGATGAATGTCATTGGGTAATGCGTAGGTGTTGATGTCTTTTTCAATTTTTTTAGCTTGACGATGAAACAAGCCAAACTTCCAGGTATCGCCGGTGGTGACAGTACCATAGAGGGTTGGAGTGGTGTCCTCAGTCCATTGGTCCAGAGCGATCAGTTCCACAGCAAGCTGGGTGAACCCTCTGGCTAAATCAGCATTTTTAGCTTCAATCACCAACAGACGTGTCGGGATGAAATAGTCAAAATTGCCTCTCAGCCAAGGGCTAACTCGGACGGGATATTCAATTTTGAGGGGTGCCTGGATAAACTTACAAACGGTTTTCAGAATGGGAAAGATTAATGCTTCTCGTCGAGCCATTTCTGAGACAGGATCCACCAAGGCCAAATTTTCTTCTAATTCAATTTTCAGAGGTTCAGAATCTATAGGTGACTGTTGTGGCAGTTGAAATGACTTATTTTTAATGGTCACCCCAAACTCTGCTAGAATGTCAGCTATGTCAAATGGTAACTCTGCATATTTGCTGAAAGTATAACTTGCAGCTGGATCGAGAATGGAGGCTTTAGTCATAGCTTTGTGTAGATGTGGGGTAAAGTAGGCATTGCCCACCAAACCAGGCATTGCCCACCAAACCAGAGAGCGAGAGCAAGGCTCCGCTTCGCGAGCGCCACCCGTTATGATATCATGTCTGCCTGCAATTTCCAGGGAGCCATTTACTTCGCCGCAGTGACGCTCCTACACCGACCCCCGGCATTGATTAATGGCGGGGGTACGGTGTAGGCTTCTCAACTGCCTTATTAAAGACAGGTAGAACTTCCTTTGAGGTACTATTAGTAGTGGATTTAACGACTACAGGATTCCCCTTCCGGCGTTTTCTAGTTGGGAACACGTCCAGCCCAACTCTCTTGATATTGACCGCTGCATTAATGTCACGGTCAATATCAAGCTGCTCATCGGTATCGAAATAGGTTCTTATAGAGCAATCAGTAAAGACGAATTCATCCCTATAGGAGAGCACCTGTGATGTATAGGCAGGATTGACTCCCACTGTCTTGGCTCCAGCTTTCCCAGCTATGTATTCCAAGATCGAGAAAAATTGCCCAAAAGCGGCATCTTTCCAGGATTTATTTAATCCCGATTTAGCAGATTGGCCATTCGGTAGATAACCGCCCTGCCCGTCGGGTTTGGCTTTATTTCGCCTACCCAACCCCTTAAGATTTAGCTTTTCATGGAAGAATACTTGTTTCCCCATGCGCATTAATGCATGGGCAGTTTTATAAGCGTGGTCTTTACGGCTTCTGGCGATTCTTTGGTGTTCTCTGCCTTCCCTAATGGCAAGTTTTCTTCTGGCTCTACTCCCCTTTTTTCTGGCATTCTTCCTAGTCTGTACCTTGCTTAGGCGAGAATGGTTTCTACGATAGGACTTAACAGCCGGTAACTTTTTCCCATCAGATGTGGCTAGAAAATCGTCCTCATGTAGTACAGCATCTATGCCTAAGGAATTATCCCAAGTGGAAGCTACCAAGTCTTGCTCAAATACAGGCACTGTGGGGTCATCGAGGTACAGATTGACATCCCAGCCATCTGCCTTTTTTATGACCTGTACCTGCTTTAATATCGCCCCATCTGGCAAGTGGCGATGGGTACGAACCTTCACTATTCCTATCTTTGGAATCTTTAAATACAGGTATTTACCGCCTATAGAGCAGGAATGGATAGATATTCCCTGCCCCTCAAACACCAGAGAACGGTATCGAGAAGCAGATTTAAACCGAGGTTTGCCACTACGATTTCCCTTGCAATCTCCTGCTATGAAACGCTTAAACGCCAAATCTACCCTCTTACAGACCTGCTGGAGAGTATTTGCAGGAACACGAGAGAAATCTAATAGTTCCCCTGACCATTTAACTGACACCAGATCTTTCTTTAACCCTGGTAGGTATTTCTTTTGAATGTAATAGTTTGGATTATCCTTTAAGACGGGGAGACTGCACACCAGGGGGCAGGCATTAAGAGGACATCGATGACTCTCCCATCAATCGAATCTGTCTGCTAGTTGCCTGTTATACCAATAGCGACATATCCGCAGCCATAGGTTCAGCTTTATCTTCTGCTGGCGGCTGGGATATAGGCAATACTGGTAGGTGTACTTCATCGGATTGGTCAGGTGTCCAGATTTAAGCTATACGCATTATACATAGAATTTTGAGAATTGGCAACTATGAAGAAAGATTTTGTTTCTAGGGGGCGGTCAGTCAGTACTTGGCACACCTGGTGCTGACCACCAAGTACAGAAGGAAAGTATTTACCGAAGCTATTTTGAAGCGGTTACAGGAAATTCTGGGTGATTTGTGCCAGCAATGGGATTGCAAGCTCATAGAGAATAAGGTCGAGCAAGACCATATCCACGTCCTCTTTCAATACTATCCCCAGATGGAATTAACAAAATTCGTAAACAACATTAAAGCGGTTACCAGCCGTAGGCTCCGAAAGGAATTTCCCGAACGGGTGAATTCCTTCTATAGCAATGATGTGCTGTGGAATGGGTCATATTTTGTAGCCAGCTGTGGAGGTGTCAATGTAGCTACTCTACGAAAGTACATAGAATCCCAGGACGCGCCGTGTTAAACCAAGTGCGGCATCTCCCCAAGGGGGGAGTAGAGGGGGGTTTCTCTCACGCCAAATCAAAGATTATGGCGTTCCGCTCCTGCCGCTTTAGCTGATGACACGCCCTAGGGGGTCGTAGAAAGGAAGAAAGTAATGCGGTGGGCGATGCCCATCCTACAGATTAGTCAAAATGCCTTGAGTAGGGCTAAATAAGAAAGTGAGGAAAAATAATGTCGATGCTACTAAGACAATAGCAGGACCGGAAGGCAAGTTATAAAAATAACTTAAATAGATACCGCTAATGCTGGAAAAAACTCCCACTCCCACACCCAAAAACATCATCTGGTGCAAGCGAGTAACTAACAAATAAGCAGTTGCTGCTGGGGTAATCAAGAGGGAGAGAACTAAGACCACTCCCACTGCTTTCAAACTGGCTACAATAGTTAAACCTATGAGCATCATTAACCACAAATCTAGCCAATTGACAGGCAAACCTACTGCTTGAGCACCTAATTTATCGAAAGTATAAAAGAGCAGTTCCTTGTACAGTAAGACTACCACAAAAATAACAATGGCGGCAATTACAACAGTGTCCCGCAAATCCCCCCAAGTCACCCCGAGGATATTCCCGAACAAGAAATGATTCAGGTCAATTTTATTATCTTTCTGAATTACCGTAATTAAAGTGATACCAAGAGCAAAAAAGGCGGAAAAGATAATACCCATGGCTGCATCTTCTTTAAGATTAGACTTGGTGTGGATTATCTTAATCAAGACAGTACTAATAACCCCCGCAATAAAAGCCCCCACAAAAATATTTGCCCCTAAGATAAAGGCGATCGCCAAACCCGGAAGTAGGGAGTGGCTAATAGCATCCCCCAATAGTGCTAACCGCTGTACCATTAAGTAACTACCAACCACGGCGCAGATAACACCTACCATAATCGCCATGACCATAGCTCGCTGCATAAAGCTATATTGTAATGGTTCGATAATTGTTTCCAACACAATTTAATTTTTGTTAGTTGTCAAGAAAACTATTTTACCTCTATAAGCGCGGTGGAGGTGGTCATCAGTGAGGACATTTTCTCTCTTTCCCGCAGCAATTAATTCCCGATTTAGCAGAATTAAGTCCTCAAAATTAGTAATCGACTCTCCCAAATCATGATTAACTACCAAAACTATTTTATCAGCAGCAGCTAATTCATGCAAGACATCAAAGATAATTTTTTCTGTTTTCCAATCTATCCCCCCAAAGGGTTCGTCAAAAAAGAAAATATCTGCCTCCTGAACCAGGGAGCGAGCTAAAAAGACTCGCTGTTGCTGACCTCCTGAAAGTTGACCAATAGGACGATCCTTATAAGTATCCATCCCCACCCTACCTAAAGCTTCCTCAACCAGACGACGACTGGTAGGAGAAAAAGAACGGAACCATCCCGTTTTCCTGACTCGTCCCATCATCACTACATCCCAGACAGTAGCGGGGTAAGTCCAGTCGATTTGGGAGCGTTGGGGGACATAAGCTACTAACTCCAGCTGCTTTTGCAGGGGCTTATTATGGTACAGCACTAAACCTTCCCGGACCCCAATCAACCCCAGCATAGCTTTCAGGAGAGTACTTTTCCCGGCACCGTTGGGTCCGATAATACCCGTTAACCGTCCCGGTTGCACTTGAAGGCTGATTCCAGTCAATGCTTCCAACCTCAGATAATTGACAGCGATATTCTGTATTTCCAGGGAACCAACACCATTCATATATCTTTGATTGTTGCTTATTTGTTATCATACACAAAAATGGAAAAAATATGAAAAATAATCCGCAGCAAGAATGAGAGCAACTGTAGTGGGAATATTTCTGGGACTTTGGCTTTGTGGCTGTCAGTCTCCAGTTGATCTAAGTGAGGGGAAGCCCAAAGTAGTGAGTACCAGCACTATTATAGCCGACTTGACGGAGCGAATAGGGGAAGATGAAATCGAGCATATTGGCATTCTGGAACCGGGAGCAGATCCTCACATTTACGAACCAGTTCCCGCAGATAGCGTGGCTTTTGAGGAGGCGGATTTAATTTTGTACAATGGTTACAATCTGGAACCGGGGTTGATAAAATTGATGCATGCTACGGGGGTAAAAGCTAAGAAGTTCCCTGTTGGGGAAGTGGTAACCCCTTTAGATTTTGATTATCAAGGTAAAATACAGCCAGATCCTCATGTTTGGGGTAGTGCTGCCAACGCAATTGAGATGGTGAATGCTATTCGGAATGAATTAATTGCCCTTTCCCCAGAAGATAGGGAAAAATTCACCGCCAATGCAGCTAAACTGATTGCTGAATTAGAACAGCTGCATATTTGGATTAAGGAGGAGATTGCCACTATTCCCCCACCGAGGCGCAAGTTAGTTACTAGCCACGATGCCTTTCAATATTACACCCGTGCTTACGGTTTGGAGATTATCGGTACCCTGATTGGTATTAGTACGGAGGAACAACCCAGCGCTCAAACGGTGAAGAATCTAGCTGAGCAGATTAAAAGAAGTCAAGTTCCGGCGATTTTTGCTGAAACAACTATTAATCCAATTCTAATTCAAACAGTAGCCCAGGAAGCTGGAGTTAAATTAGCTCCCCAAAAACTCTACTCTGACTCTATTGGTGTCCCCGGTAGTGAAGGGGATAGTTATGTAAAAATGCTCAGGTTTAATACTATTACTATTGTGGAAGCTTTGAAGGCTAAGTAGCCCGTAGGTTGAGTTGAGGGACGAAACCCAACACCCAACAGTGATTAAACCGCAGAGGCGCAGAGTACGCAGAGAAAGATAAGAGAGTATGCTAATATAATAAGCAAATTTTATCGATGGTTTTAGATGATTCAAAGCACGATGGCACGAAAAACAACAATTACACGAAAAAATACGACAATTATATCATGTCTCATCCCAAAATTCTTCAAAAGAATAAATCTTATAGCTTTCGCTCTTACTTTGAACTTCCCTATAATACTGATGACATATTAGCAGAATTTGGCTATAACTTGCAAATTCAGAGATTATCCCTTCCTCACTCAGACCTTGGGTTACCCCGTCTCCAAGAACTGAAACAATTATTTGAAGAAATTATCCCGTTTGTAAGTCTTTCTAGCGAACAAGCTCGCCGAGAATTATTAGTTGCCCCCTTAATAATAGAAATCGTGAGACTGTGTCATTGTCAGTTACGGATAGAATACCCTATCAATGTAAATGAGTGGCTAAAAGGAGAATTAGACTATCTTCTACGGTTGGAAAAAACTTTGACAGTTATAGAAGCTAAAAGGGACGATATTACCAGAGGTTTTACCCAATTAGCGGTGGAAATGATTGCCCTTTCACAACTAGAAGAACAAGAAACTGTCTATGGGGCTGTCACTATTGGTGAAATCTGGCGCTTTGGTAAATTAAAATTGTCTGGTAAAACCATTATCCAAGATATATCATTGTACACCATTCCTGACCAATTGGAAAGTCTCATGTCTATTCTCCTTGGCATTTTGACGGAAACCTAAAACCAACCTTTAGAATCGGTTTAATATTTTGGTGAAGGCTATATAATTGCATGGTGGGCAATGCCCACCCTACTGCTGTCTCGCCCGCGAATAAATTGCGAGCTAATAAGGGAAGTTCACCCCTGGTGGACTACGGTCGGACCCCACTCCCCCACTTAGCATTATATCCTAACTTAACCTCGTGGTGTTATAATAGGCTAAAATCTACATTTAGATTGGAGAATCTCTCTACTACTAGAATGAAGGTCAGAGAAGTTATTAAAAAGCTGCGGGCAGATGGCTGGACTCTTATCCGAACGAGAGGTGGTCACAGACAATATAAACATGCCACGAAACCTGTAAAAGTAACCGTTGCTGGTAAATTCTCTGATGAATTGCCACCTGGAACTCTGAATAACATTTGGAAACAAGTTCATTTAAAAGGAGAAAAGTAAATGCGCTACGCTATTATCATCGAAAGAGGTGAAGCAACAGATACAAGAAGCGCTAGAATTTCATTTCGAGGGATTAGCTTTAGATAATGAATCAATTCCTCTCCCGACTACTATCTGCGATTACGTTCATCCAAAACTACCATTAAAAGAGTCTTTGGTTAGCTAGTCCGTATTGGTCGGTTCTTATTATAGATGTGGCGGGTTCAACCCCCTATCATACGCCTGGTTAACTGTCATGGTACAAGGTCACTGATTGAGGATTAAAGGTAGACCAGAGTAATTTACCATTCTCTAGTCAAGACTAAAGGACGAGAAGCAAAAATGGAAGACAATGACTGTAGCATAGAACTCCAAGAAATTCTTAATAAATTGGATAGTAAAATCGAGAAGTTGAGTGAGAGTGTCGATTCTACTTTTGCCCAGACTACTGTTATAATGGGAAATATTCTCCTTTTTTTATTTAAGTTGGTAAGATAGGGATGGTACTGAGACCCCCACTGTCAAGGTACGTGGTAATTAGTAACTGTTAATAGCTCATCTAATTCCCGATAATCGGGTAAAGTAGTATCAATTGGTTGACCAGCTCGCAAGACAACCCGATCCTGTTGAGGACGAGAGAATAACTCGCTGAAATAACGAGCCGTAAACAAAATTAAGTCGGCTGGTAGTCCTACCCCAATTTTTCCTCCTGAGGAGCTTCCCATTAACTCTGCTGATATAGTAGTTACAGCCCGAACCCAGTCCCCATAGGGCATATCTAAATGGGCAATTCTCACAGCCTGATTAAACACTGCTAACAGATCATGGTCCCCAAAACCAAAGAAAGGATCCCGACAATTATCGCTGGCAAAAGCAACAGGAACCCCTGCTTGCTTCAGTTCCCATACTTTCGTTACCCCCCGCCAATAGGGAGTGCTATTCTTTCTTCTATCTTGTAAATAAAGATTACAAGTGGGCAAGCTAACAATACTAATACCTGCTTTTTTGACTAAATATATGGTTTTGGCTACCATTTCTGGAGGCTGAAGGGCTAAACTACAGCAGTGAGAGCAGATAATTTGGCCCCGAAACTGGTGACGTCCAGCTGCTGCGGCAATACTTTCCAGACAGGTAGAATCAAAATCTCCATTTTCGTCAGCGTGGAAGTCCAAGTCTAAATTTCTTTCCTTCGCAAGAGAAAAGACCTGATCCAACTGTCCTTCTAACTGGGGGTTCATATAAACCACCCCTCCGAGAATACCCCCAATACTCGCAATTTTATCCGCCAAAGCTACCCCGTCAGGAGTTTGATAATAATCTAGAGTGACCAAGGAAACTGCTTCCAGAGTCATTCTATCAGCCCACTCTCCTTGTAGAGTAGTAAAGACCCCCAAACTAGTATCCCCCTGGGGTCCAGAACAGTCAATGTGGGTGCGGATCCCTTTGGTACCGTGAGCGTAACTGCATTTTAGACCAAATTCCATGCGCCGGTAAACATCCTCCTCCCTCCAGTATTGGACGTTCCGTTCAACTGTAGCGATCGCCCCCTGGAAAGTCCCGGACGGGTTCGGGGTTCGCTCCCAAATATGTCCCTTGTCCAAGTGAGTATGAATATCCGTGAAACACGGAAAGACAATCCCTCGTTGTAAGTCTATCCCCGCAGGAGTTTGGTCTCCAGCAGGTAAAATCTGAGTAATAATACCCCCAGTTATTTCCAGATCGCACCAGTAGAGACCTTCCCTTGTCTGTGGTACCATAGTTTTATTGGCTATAAGACAACTAGGAATACTAGCGTTTTTTAGCCAGTAGGTATCTCTTCTAAAATCTATTACCATGTATAGCACGTACCATGACAGTTACCAGTTACCAGTTACCAGTTAGTAGTTAATAGTTATACTAATGGGAACTGTGCTTATTTCAACTGGATTTCAGGAAATATCTATATTTGTTGTATACTAGTTAAATCTGTAACTATGCCAGCGCTCACTGCTGTACCTTGACAGTTATCAGTTATAATAACAGGGCGATCGCTATATCTCAATTAACAGATGTAGGGGCGCATCTCCTCCCATGGTATGAATATAACCCTAAAATTGAATTTTGTCAAGTCCTGGGATAAATATTTTTGAGGTTCGCGCAAAGTAGTCGCTCGAAAGACTCGCAGAGAGCGCAAAGGGTAGAGGGAAGGGGCGATCGCCTCTCCAAAACTCAACTCATAATCTTGGTAAGTTTTAAATATAAATTAGTTATGCCAACTTTCACCCAAAGATTGATATAATGGTAGTCAAACAGTTATCAGCTCCTGGTATAGCACTTCTCGCTGGCGTATTTACAGATTAAACAACATCTGTAAGAAATTACCTCAATCACCTTTCAGTTACCAGTGACCAGTAATCACGTACCATGGTAGCAGCTCAACCTTGGGTTTGAGGCCCCCACCACTTATTTGGTGGCAAGCCATTTATTGGTGGAAGGTAACTGGTAACTAGTAACTGGTAACTGTCATGGTACAAGGTAACTGGTAACTGGTAACTGGTCACTGTTTTACCGTTGTACAAAGCTTTCGGCAGATTCCTAGAGCTACCTATCACGACTGGTAACTGTCAAGGTACGTGGTAACTGCTATAACTGTCATGGTACGTGGTAAATGTTAAGACTATGAATTTAGACAGTCAACTCAAAATACTCAAGTCCGACGCTCCCAAGTACGGAGTTCCCGAACTAGTGATGTCCCAAGCAGTTAACCCTATCCTAAAAGAATATGGATCTAAATTGCAACATCCAGAATATCACGTTCTCCAAACCCAGGAAGGAAATTGGGTCTTAAATACCCTGAGCAAACGCAGCAAACCTCAGTTACAGAAAAAGGTTATCTACGCTTTTGCCAGTATAGAAGATGCTCTCTCTTTTAGCAAGACTTCAGAGAACGAAGCAACTCCCACACCTATGTTCGTCACTCATATTTTATTTCAACTGTTTGCCACCCAGCAAGTAGATAGCATTATTTTTATGATTACCCCAGGCAATTTAACCAAAGGATCGGAAATTCGTCGTCTTGACTTGCAAAAAGCCATCAGAAGTAAATTAGAGGAATTTGCCAAAAATATAGCGTAACACGTACCTTGACAGTAACCAATTATGGCAGCACAACCAAGGGACATTCAACTTTACATTACCAGTGATGGCAGAATTCCTTTCCATGAATGGTTTGATTCCCTCCGAGATCAGAAAGCCAAAGTCAAGATAAATAAGAGGCTCAACCGAGTTAAGATGGGTAATTTAGGAGACTATCGCTCAGTTGGGGAAGGAGTCTGTGAACTAAGAATAGACTATGCTTCTGGATACCGAATATATTTTGGACAAATAGGAGCTATAATTGTAATACTAATTTGTGGCGGCGATCAAAAAACTCAGACGCAAGATATTCGTAAAGCTAAGGAATACTGGAACGATTATAGGAGTTAAGAAAGTGCCCAAAAGCGTAAGTTACCATCCTTTTCTCATTTCCAACCTTCAAGACAAATCATACGCTGCTCTTTACTTGGAGACTCATTTGGAAGAAGACGAAGATGAATTCGAGCCAGAGTTGCTCAGACTAGCACTGAGTCATGTACTGGAAGCCCTGGGAGAATCAAAAATGAGTCCAGAACAAGTTAAATCCCATTACAAGAAACTAGATGAGTTGTTTGCACAGGGTGGGGGTGAGGCAATTTCTAATTTGGGGCTGTGGCTAAACGCTCTGGGATTAAAACTAACTGTTACTGTTGGCGCAGAACCTCTCGGCGTCTCTGCGCCTCTGGGTAAAACAAAATCATTAACGACGAGGAAGATTAGGTAATACCCCTCTTTCCACAGCGTCTCGGTAGGGTTGAACTGTTTCGCTATAATCGATAGGTAAGACAGCCACCACATTTTCATGGGGGCGAGGAATAATAACCCAAGATTCCAAAGTAGCCCCCTCAGTCCGTTTCACCGCTTCAATCCCGGCGTCCATAGCAGTTTTAACTTCCGAAACATCCCCGCGAATGTTGATGTTAAAACGAGCGCTTCCCACTCTAATGTAACCCACCAGGGTAACTCGACCCGCTTTTACCATGGCATCCGCTGCTGCTAATATACCTGGAAAGCCTTTTGTTTCAATGGATCCAACTGCTGACTGAGCTGGCATAAAATATCTCCTCAACCGTAACCATGATAAATTATAGAGCAATATAGGTATCAGACGCGAAATTCTTCCACATCCTCAGAATAGGCTATAGGTAAAACAGCCACAATGTTTTCTGGGGGGTTGGGAACAGTATAATGGGTCTGAACCTTCCCACCGTAAGTATTTTCTGCTGCTTCCCTACCTGCTGCCATGGCTTGTTTTACCTCTGAGACAGTCCCCCGAATAGCCACGAAGAAATCACCTTTTTCCGCTTTATCAAAAGATACCAGGGTCACACGACCCCCTTTAACCATGGCATCTGCTGCTGCTAATACTGCTGGGAAACCCAAGGTTTGGATAACACCCACTGCTTCCGGCATAATTAATCTCCTCTATTTAACGATGGGTAGATCCACCCTTGTCTTTTGATCCCCCCTTGATCCCTCCTTGATAAGGGGGGTGACGGGGGGTGCCCGGTAGGGCGGGGGGATCCGTCAGGCGGCGGGATCGGATTGTAGTTTATCTTAATGGACAAAATGAATTGGTGGCAAAATCTCAAAAATAATCCTCTAGCCCGTGTCGGGGCAATATTGCTGCTCATTTTCTATATTGCAGTCATTGGGGCGGATTTTTTTGCTCCCTACAATGCTTATTCTGCCCAAACCGATGGTTCTCTCCTCCCACCCACCCCTATTTATTGGCGCAACCAGTCTGACGGGAAGTGGAGCGGACCCCATATTTATCCTACCACCCAAGGACCGACCAATTTAGACACCGGGGAGCGGGAATTAAAGGAAGATAGGGAAAAACCTTGTACTTTGGGTTTGTTTGTGAAAGGAGACCAGTATAAGTTATTGGGACTTACCCTAAATCGTCACCTGTTCGGTGCTTCCGGGACCGGGAGAATTAACCTCTTGGGGACAGACGAACAAGGTCGAGACCAGTTTAGCCGTCTCCTCCATGGGGGTAGAATTAGCTTATTTATCGGTTTAGTAGGGATTTCCGTTTCTTTTCCCCTGGGAATGATTGTGGGGGGGATTTCTGGCTATTTTGGGGGTTGGATAGATGGTATTTTGATGCGTTTAGTAGAGGTCTTAATGACCATTCCGGGGATCTATCTTTTAGTAGCCCTCGCTGCTGTTTTACCTCCCGGACTCACCAGTGCCCAGCGCTTTTTGCTCATCGTTCTCATTACCTCCTTTATTAGTTGGTCCGGACTTGCCCGGGTAATTCGAGGCCAGGTATTATCCCTCAAAGAGCAAGAATTCGTCCAAACAGCTCGTGCTATGGGAGGAAAACCCCTCTATATTATTATTCGTCATGTGCTGCCCCAAACTGCCAGTTATATTATCATCTCAGCCACCTTAGCCGTACCCGGATTTATTGTAGCCGAGTCAGTATTAAGTTTAATTGGTTTGGGTATTCAGCAACCAGATCCCAGTTGGGGAAATTTACTGTCTCTAGCCACTAATGCTTCTATTATGGTACTCCAACCCTGGTTAATTTGGTCCCCAGCTATCTTGATTATTCTCACAGTACTATCCTTTAATCTACTAGGAGATGGTTTACGAGACGCCCTAGATCCTCGCAGTAATTCCTAAACTCCTTCCTCCCCCCTTTGCGACTTTGCGACTTTGCGCGAAACCTTACCAACGTAACAACATGACACTAACTCAAGTTTGGGGTTCTTTACTCATCTTTTCCCTTTGTCCCCTGTTAGGAGGACTTCCTCTCATTAGTTGGCTAACCTATGGTATAACTGGGAAGGATTTGAGAAGGTTAGGTACGGGGAACATATCCGTATCAGCTGCATTCTACCACGGTGGCTCCTTAGTAGGTATACTGGCAGTCTTATCGGAAGCATTAAAAGGTATTGGGGTCGTTTTCCTAGCTCGTGCTTTCTTTCCCGAGGGCTCCCTTTGGGAGTTACTTGCTCTTATTGCTTTGGTCATGGGACGTTATTGGATGGGAAAAGGAGCTGGTACAACTAATGTTGTCTGGGGTATTGTAGTCCACGACCCTATTGCTGCTGGGTTAATTTTCCTCATTGGGGGTGTTAGCTTCACTATTTTCCGCCATCGTCGTTCGGGAAGGTTAATCATCTTAATCCTGCTCTCATTGATTCTAGCATTGCGCCATCCCCAAGAAACAGATTATATTGTAGTAGCTATAATCCTATCTAGTTTAATAGGTTGGATTTACCAAAAAATACCCGATGACTTAGATATGCCTACAAAAACAAGAAAGGGAAAATCTGACCAGATATTTCGGTTTTTCCGGGGAGATCAAGGCATTCTCTCTCTTTCTGAGAAACTAGATAGTGCTAAAGTAGGGAATAAAGCAGCTAACTTGTCTCAACTGAAACGTCTGGGTTATCCGGTTCCCGAGGGCTGGGTATTGTCCCCAGGAGATGATTTTCAGCCTTTGATTCAATTTCTGGAACCTTCTCGAACCCAACCCCTAGCAGTCAGATCCTCAGCTGTGGGGGAAGACTCTCAATTTGCTTCTGCTGCTGGACAATACCTGACTGTTTTAAATGTTACCACTTCCGAAGCACTAGAACAAGCCATTATCGATTGTTTAGCCTCCTATGATAATAGTGCTGCTGTTCGCTATCGTCAAGATAAACAGCACAGGGAAAAGGGAACCCAGAGAGGGGATAAAATGGCAGTTCTCATTCAAAAGCAAGTCCCAGGGGTGTTTTCCGGGGTTGCTTTTAGTCGGGATCCCATCAATCAATTGAATAGTGCAGTAGTAATTGAATCTTTACCAGGAGAGGGGTTACAAGTAGTTTCCGGAAGGGTTACTCCCCAAGAGTATCGAGTTTATTTGCACCGTAATTGTGACGGTGAGTCACAATCAGAACTGGAAGTAGAAGGTGAGGGGGATATTCCAGCACCATTACTGGAAGAAATAGCATTGCTGAGTCGGGAAATTGAACAGCTTTACCACGGTATTCCTCAAGATATAGAATGGACTTACGATGGTGAAAAATTGTGGTTGCTGCAAACCAGAGTTATTACTACTTTACAACCCATTTGGACCCGGAAAATAGCTGCTGAGGTGATTCCGGGATTAATTAATCCTCTAACTTGGTCCATTAATCGTCCCCTCACCTGCGGAGTTTGGGGAGATCTCTTTACCCTTGTCTTGGGAAAACGAGCAAAAGGGTTAGATTTTTCCCAGACTGCTACTCTTCATTATCATCGGGCTTATTTTAATGCTTCTTTGCTCGGAAATATTTTCCGACGTATGGGTTTACCACCAGAAAGTTTGGACTTTCTCACCCGAGGTGCTAAGTTTAGCAAACCTCCCCTCAAGTCTACCCTGAGGAATATCCCTGGTTTACTGCGGTTGTTGGGGAGAGAATTAAGTTTGGAGGAGGACTTTATGGAAGATAACAAAGCTTATTTTATTCCTATGTTACAGAAACTTGGAGCTATACCTCCCACAGAATTATCTGGACAGGAGTTATTGGTTAGGATAGAGAAGATTTTAATAGTCCTGAGAAAAGCAACTTATTATAGTATTCTGGTACCTTTAAGTTTAGCTCTCAGACAGGGAATTTTCAAGATGAGTGAAGGGGAATTAGATTATAGCAGGACACCGGAAGTAAAATCTTTGCGTACACTTGCTCGTCTTGCTAAGGATACTCGCAATCTTCTTTCAAAAGAGCAGTTGCAGTTTACCAATTCTGGTTCTCTATTTGCTCAAATTGCGGAAATGACCGATGGGGAGAGTATTTTAGCCAAGTTTGAATCCTGGTTACAAGAATACGGTTATCTGAGTGAAGCAGCTACAGATATTGCCGTTCCTCGTTGGCAAGACGACCCTAGAGTTGTGAGAGAGTTATTTGCTCAGTATATCTTACAACCCGAAGCAGAACCACAACAAGTCCAAGGTAACAGTTGGTTCAGAAAGCTGGTCCAGAGACGTCTTGATTTGAAAGGAAGGGTAACTGAGGTCTACTCTCAATTATTGGCCCATTTGCGCTGGACTTTTGTGGCTTTGGAGGGTATAATAGGCTTAGAAGGAGATATATTTTTGTTGCAGTTAAAGGAAGTTCGGGATTTAATTAACGGTTCTGAGTTGATTGTGACTCACCGTCACAATTACGAAGTTACCACAATACAGTCTTTATTGCAACAAAGGGGATTTCAACGGTCAGAAAGCAGAAGAATAACTAGTACCCCACCCATAATCTATGGAAATGCTCCTGCTGAAGTTTTCCTCCCCACTACCACACCTTTATCTCCTTCTGAACGGTTACAAGGTATTGGTGGGAGTCCGGGGGTGGTAGAGGGAAGGGTGAAGATATTACTCAGTTTTAGAGATATGGGAGAAATTGACCAAAAAACCATTCTCGTGGTCCCTTATACTGATTCCGGTTGGGCACCTATGTTAGCTCGTGCTGGGGGTATCATAGCTGAAGTTGGAGGACGTTTATCTCATGGGGCCATCGTTGCTCGGGAATATGGTATTCCTGCTGTAATGGATGTGGATAATGCTACTTTAGTGTTGGAAGATGGTCAGAGAGTTAGGATTGATGGACAGAGGGGTGTTGTGGAAATTTTGGGAACCGCAGATAAACGCGGATAAACACGGATATCAGTTCGTAGGGTGGGCAATTTGGGCAACATTTGGTACCTTATAATGAGAGTAAATTGCTTATTGCCCACCAAACCTTAATAGTTATAGCACGTATCATGACAGTTATGAGTTTGACAGGTAGGATGCTTGGAAAATTGCTGACAGGTAAGGGTTCTAACGTTTCTCGCCAACATAAAGTCCAACTCACCCAAGGTGGGTTCAACCCCCCATCATACGCCTGGTACCATGGTACGTGGTCACTGATTGAGAGGGTGGTAACATCAATAAATAAAAACAGGAAAAATTATCGTCTTTATCTAATTAAAATCCTAGTAGTAGTTAAGGCTTAAAAGGTTAAATAAACTTAATTAAATTGATATTAGATAAAGAAGGCGAAAAAGTAACTTGTGAAAATTAAATTTTTGCAAAAGTCAATCTAGTAAAAACTATATCCTGTAAGAGTCCCATCAATACTTCCTCCAGGACTAAACCAATACTTTTTTAAATTCACCCCTTGACAAATACGTCAGGTAGTCTTATCATGAAAATAGGTTAATTTGAAGTTGGATTTTAGATATGTCTAATCCTATTTCCCAGAAGTTCGACCAAGTTCAGCTGACAGTTGAAGAACTGCTCAAATCCTTTGCTCAGAGTTCTGGTTTCAGCCCCGAGACCCTGGCACCTGCTTTTGGTACCGATATAAATATCGAAGAGTTGGCAAGACTGGATCAGCAGTTTACCCTGGGAGACTTTAGCGGTTTGCCTTCCATTGAGATTCGTTCCCGTGCCGAGTTAGGGGGAGCACGAGGTGCTTATGCTACAGAGACAAATAAGATTTATCTAGCCCAGGGATTTTTAGAGCAGGCCACGTCCCAACAGATTGTGAAGGTACTCTTAGAAGAGATTAGTCATGGCATAGATGCCCGCATCAACACCACGGATAGTGCAGGGGATGAAGGGGCAATTTTCTCCGCTTTGGTGTGGGGAGAGGAACTGAGTGAGGCTGCCTTGGCAGCGTTGCAGCAGGAAGATGATACAGTTGAGCTAGTGATTGATGGTATTACCGTGACAGCAGAAGCGAACACCCTGACGGTAACTACTCTGACAGATGTGGTGGACTCTACGGACGGGGTGACCAGTTTGCAGGAAGCCCTAGTGAGTGCGGTGAGTGGGGATACCATCACCTTTGCCAGTGAGGGAACTATTACCTTAGGAGGGTCTGAGCTAGACATTACTAAGAGTTTGACTATCCTAGGGGATATCGATAATGATGGGGTTGGGGATATTACCATTGATGGTAATGGTCGAAGCGGGGTATTGAATATCAATGATGGGGATAATGGGAGCAGCAGCAATGTCGTTTTAGACGGTCTGACTATAACTGGTGGCAGTAATTCAGATAGTGGTGGTGGGATTTTCAACCGTGAGTCTCTAAGCCTCACCGACAGCACCGTGAGTGGCAACTTGGCATCTGACGGCGGCGGGATTACTAACCATGGTACCTTGACCATCACCGACAGCACCGTGAGTGGCAACTCGGCATCTTATTACGGCGGCGGGATTGATAACCTTAATACCTTGACCATCACCAACAGCACCGTGAGCGGCAACTCGGCAAATTCCGCCGCCGGAATTTATAATTATAGTACGTTGACCATTACCAACAGCACGGTGAGTGGCAACTCGGCCCATTTTAGCGGCGGGATTTATAACCATGGTACTTTGACTAGCACCTACAGCACTATAAGCGGTAACTCGGCAAATTGGGGCAGCGGGATTGATAACCATGGTACCTTGACCATCGCCAACAGCACCGTGAGTGGCAACTCGGCATCTTACGACGGCGGGATTGATAACCTTAGTACCTTGACCATCACCAACAGCACCGTGAGTGGCAACTCGGCATCTTATTACGGCGGCGGGATTTATAACCGTCGTACCTTGACTATCAACAATAGCACCATAAGTGGTAACGAGGCAGATGACGGCGGCGGAATTGTTAACTATGACACGTTAACTATCACCAACAGCACGGTGAGCGGCAACTCAGCAAATTACGGCGGCGGAATTTCTAACTCTAGTACCTCAACCATCACCAACAGCACTATAAGTGGTAACGAGGCAAATGAAGGCGGCGGGATTGCTAACAAATTGTCTTCCACAACAAGCCTTGTGAGCACCATCGTCGCTGACAACATAGCCGAAACCGGCACCCCTGACATCTACAACGACGGAAGCTCAGTCACAGTCACAGCCAGCAATAGCCTGATAGAAAACGGTACCATTACCCAGGATCTGGGTAACAATATTACAGGGCAAGACCCCCTCCTAGATCCCAACGGCTTACAAGATAACGGTGGCCCCACTCAAACCATCGCCCTCCTACCGGGTTCCCCAGCCATCAATGCGGGCAGCAATCCCTTGGGTTTGATCACGGACCAGCGAGGAGAGGCGCGGACTCTAGGTGGCGGCACCGATATTGGAGCCTATGAGGCTGAGCTTTCTTTTGGCGAGTACGGAACCCTCAACAACCTGAATCATGAATGGCAGACCGTTACCCTTAATGAGTCCTATACCAACCCAGTAGTAATCGTTAGCGATCCCACCTTTAACGGTGACGATCCTGCTGTTGTCCGTCTGAGGAACGTTGACTCAAACACCTTCCAGCTACGGCTTCAGGAACCAACCTACCTTAACGACGGGCACACGGAAGAATCCGTCTCCTACTTGGTCCTAGAAGCGGGAGACTGGATCCTAGAAGATGGTACCCGCATATCAGCAGGCACATACAACTCAAATAACCTTACCTCCGAGGGCTTTGAGACCATCAACCTAACGGGCTTTGAGAGTACTCCCACAATCCTCACCCAAGGGCAAACCTTTAACGGTTCTGATTGGGTCACCACTCGCATCCAAGGGCAATCCTCTAATAGCTTCCAGGTAGCCATGCAGGAGCAAGAATCCCTTAATAATAGTGGTCATGCCGAGGAAACTATCGGCTGGCTTGCCATCGACCAGGGGGTGGCAAACAGTGGGGATATCCTCCTGGAAGGAGGCACTACTGGCAGGAACTACGATGAAGATGAGGGAACCGTTGGCTTCTCGGAAGATTTCGACTCTACTCCTTCTGTCTTTGCCAAACTAGGCTCCTACTACGGAAGGGACACCGCCAACCTCCGTCTGGACAATATGACCAGCACTGGGTTCGGGGTACGGGTTCAGGAGGAGCAGTCCCTGAATAGTGAAATCAATCACACCACCGAATCCATCTCTTTCCTAGCCCTGGAAAGTGATTCAGGATTCTTATTCTAGGGGAAGAAGCAATACTTATGACCTGAGTTATCGTAATAACACGGTAAGTGACAGGGTCTTTGCTTAGGTTCCTTTGGTTTATAATGAGCAGCCCTTGTATTGTCTTCAGATGATGCAACGGCTTGAATTTCATATAGGATTACTTAGTAAGCATAAGAAAGTTATATTACTTATGTTTGGATAAGTATATACCTTCTCCAATTATATCATATACTCTAAAGATAACACCCATCTCCTATTTTGTCAACCCAAGCAACAAAAATTAATATTTAATTGAACCACTCCAGGGGCTTCGGAGCATAAATCGAGCTTCAAAGACTATCATAGCCTTCAAAACCAACCAATGCGGTTCCATTTATAATAACTGTAAAGTTTGGCCCCTCTCCCCTGACTGACGAGCCCCATCGGCAACTTTCAGGGCAGAATAACTACCATGGGGAGATACATATAGAGGTTTACCTTCTAGTAAATGGTCTAAAACCATAGTGGTATCTTTGGCAAATAAACCGCGACGACTAGCAATTTTAATGGGTGTTTTTTCCTCTCCCCGCACTAACACCCCCCCTTCCCCAATCCCCCCTAGCCCCCCTTGATAAGGGGGGTAATCCTCAAAAATCAGAGTTCCCTTATCTCCTAGCAACTCAAAAGTACGAACTGAATGCCAGAAAGTGTCTCCTTTACCGTAAGTAATAGATCCAATGACCCCATTTTGAAAGCCCAACTGAGCATGACAGAGACAAGCGCGGTAATAATTGGTTTCTGGTATCTCCCAAAAGCGAGACTCACAGCTAACAGAAGCAACCGTACCAAACAAGTCCGTGAAGCGATGGATCCGGGAGAGGGCAGCCATGAGGGGAAAACCGTATAAATCATGGTTGTAAGTCCAGCGACGAGGTGCAGGACGCTTGGAGTTAATGGTAATGTAGCGAGCAAAGAACACATTGCCAATTTCTGGTAAAAATTGGCGGATAGCCTGATGTAGTCCCCCCAGGAGTTCGATATGTTCCACGTGGATGAGTTTCCCAGACTTTTCAGCTAGGTGAATAATTTCTTCTGCTTCTGTCAGGTTGAGGGAGAGGGGATATTCCACCACTACGTGCTTACCTGCTTCTAAAGCAGCCCGGGCGATGGCCCCGTGATTTTTATTTACAGTAGCGATGATAACTAAATCTATTTGAGGGGACTGAACCAACTGCTCCCAGTCCTCAAAAGACGAGACCGAATAGGTTTGGCAGAATGCTGCTGTTTTTTCTGGTCTATGGCCAGAAACGGCGAATAATTCGGCCCGTTCGTCCCCTTGCAAAGCTTCTGCCCTGCGTTTGGCAGCATATCCAGTCCCCACTAATCCCACCTTCATAGATAATTCCCATTGATAACTATAATTAATAGCCTCTATTCTAGGCCATGAGAGGCGATTGAGACGCTAATCCTGAGTTGGATATAGTCCAAGAAAAATATTCTCACCCGCTATGATGACTGAATAAACAAAGCATGGTACGTGCTATAAATAGCCTTGTGGTCTAGTTTTAAGTACAATATATCCCAAAACTATGCCCAGGTTAGCTTCTCCTTATCATATAAGTTTTACTTATATAAAGTTAGATTAAGAATCTCATTACTAATGCCCTGCAAACTATTGCCATTTTTCCCCTACTATCAGATATGGCACTTACCAAACTCGCTTTGCGATAAGTAGCGACTGCTGTATCACTTGAGAAGAAGAACAACCCATGGCAAGTTACAACGTTACTTTAAAGACTCCAGACGGAGACAACACCATCCAAGTACCCGATGACGAGTACATTCTCGATGTAGCTGAAGAGCAAGGTCTTGACTTACCTTACTCCTGCCGTGCTGGTGCTTGCTCCACCTGTGCTGGTAAGCTTGTATCCGGTACCGTTGACCAGTCTGACCAGTCTTTCCTGGATGACGATCAGATGGAAGAGGGTTACGTTCTCACCTGCGTAGCATATCCCACCTCCGATTGCGTCATCGAGACTCACAAAGAAGAAGAACTGTACTAGTCTCCTCTTGGAGCTACTTTTTCCTCAAGGCAGGTACCATTAATGAATGGTGCCTGCCTAATCCTCTAAAATACCCAGTACTGTCTTGGGTAATAATTTATCTTTGAACCAGACGATCCTGACCGGTAGTTGGGTAAACTTGACCCCCGCTTTCTCCAGGTTCAGGCGTTCAGAAACTGCTAAAATTAGATTGGACCCTTCAGCGCGACTCACTTGGGCGAATTTCTTTTTTAAATATTCCGGTCGCCAATAACCGACAATTTCCAGTAAAAAATCCCGTCCATCGGGATGAATGAGGCGAAAATCTGGTATCATCACACTACCGGGCATGGGAATCAAATCTACTTCCCTTTCCAACTGCCATTCGGTTTTGGTTTTCGACCAGCGTTGGACAAAAGAAGCTTCTAACATGCTATCATAGGGTTTCCCAGGGGGGTAATGACTCCTCAAACCGCATTTATCATTCAGGCTAAAGCGTCTGGTTTGGAGATTGCCACTATAAGAATCCCGACTTTGTAGTTTCGCTTGCAGACTCCATTTGCTAACATGGAGCAGAGCAGGTAAAAGCTTAGCCATGGCTAAACCGTAACGAGTGCTGGGTTTAAATAAGCTACTAGGTCCGTCGATAGTGATGGAAAAACCCGTATCTGCATCTCCTTCAATATAAGCCATCAGTTGAAATAACTTGAGATAGCGAAAAAGCAGTTTATACTGTCCCGGAACATTGCGATGAGCATTGATAATAATATGAGTAGCACGGTAAAAGATACCTTGGACTTGGGAGAGGTTATAGCGGTGAATCAAAGCTTCTGGAGTGGGGGGATCGAATAGGGTGAGGATGCGATTTTCTTGTAAATCTGCGTAAAGTCCTGTTATAATGTCAACGGGCAAAATTTCCCGATTCAGTTCTTTACTAAGATTGCTGGCTAAGGTTTCCAGGGTGCTATGACGATTACCAGGTGTGGTAACAATATTAGCTGCTGCTCCAAAAACCCGACGTCTGAGCAGTTGGGGTTCAAGGGGACTGATAATTTCAAAGGTAGAAAAGCTATTTTTCAGAAGGCGAGCGAGTCCTCGTTTTACCCGATAGTCAGGGGTATCTCCTTCTACTTCTTGGAGTTTTTGCAGTAGTTCTCCCTGGGTTTTGCCCTGATAATCTTGGAAACAGGCAATTTGTGACCTAGCAAGGGCGATCGCTCCCTCGTCCAGGTGTAATTTTTTGGGTACGATTGTCTGACCATTATAACGATGAATGAGTAATTCGCTGGGCAACATATAACGCTCCCTACAGTGTCATGATATACTTGCAGAAATGTAATTTTACGGGATAGGAGTAATTGATGGATAAGAGCAAGCGTATCTATTTTACTTTTCCTGAAAAGGCTTTAGAGCAACTGGAACACGTAATGGAACTGGGCAGGTTCAAGACTATGGCAGATGCTGTTGGTAATGCCCTGGCTATTGAGGAGGCGCTTCAAGAGGAAGCCCAGAAGGGCAACGAGCGAGATTATTTTACGCAATCCTGTTACGGGGAGGGAACGTGTGCTTGTTATGCCTAAGAGTTGAGGATGTTTCACATGGACGAGCAGGTGGAATTGGCCAAAAAGGATGTTGATGGTGGTAAGATCCTTTCTATGATAAAGAGCGGTTTTATGCCCAAACAACGAGAGGATTGACGGTAGTGTTGTTGATGATTCTGGCGGCTAGTTTTTTCGCTGTTTTAGCTGTGCTTATCTGGTGTATTGATTACCAGGAGATAGAGCGGTTGAAAATGGTGGAGGGGCTGTTTAAGTTTTGGCTTCCCGTTATTTCGGGGTTGACCGGAAGTGCGATTACATACTATTTCACCAGGAAGGGGGCGTGATAGCAATTTGTGTCGCGAGCACCTTCGAGTGGCGCCCTTGGCGATCGCGAGGATGTTTATTTATCAGTTAATAAATAAACTTTCCCTTGTACTAATTACTAATTATAGCAATGTCCCGAAAGATTTGTACAACGGTTATTGAGGAAATTTCGTACCGAATGTTATTGTGAGTCCAAGGTCGTGTAACGAAGCCTTCACTTGGACTGAGAGACTTATTTGCAACGTGACCCACTGCGTTATTCATGATAAATATTTAGCCGGACATGATATAATATTTATATATTTAGCCCCAAAACAGCAAAAACAGCAATGAAAGCCTACGAATTTCCTGCCACAGTTACCCCAGAAGGAAAACTAGATTTTCCTAACGCATTATTAAAATCATTGCCGAGCAATCAAGAAGTGAGAGTAATTATTTTGGTCCATGAATCAACGGATAGATCAGAGGAAGAAAAATCCAATTGGAATCGCCTTGCTGCGGAGCATTTTTTTGCTGATTACGGGGATGCAGATGCTATTTATGACGAGATTTGAGCAATGAAAAAATATCAAACGGGAGAAGTTGTTCTCGTCCAATTCCTTTTCACTGGTGTAAGGGAATATAAACGCCGTCCTGGACTTGTGCTGCTGGATACAGGAGATGAAGATGTTGTACTTGCAAGGATTACCAACAAAACGACTAGGAGTATTTTCGATTTTCAAATTGTAGAATGGAAAAAAGCAGGATTATTGCGACAGTCAATAGTTAGACTGCACAAAGTGTACGCCATAGAAAAGCGTTTAATAGAGCGCAGCTTAGGAAAACTCGAATCTGATGATTGGGAGCAAGTACGCAAGAGGATCCAAGAAATATGGTCTTCTATTTAAGTGTAGGGTGTAGTGGACTATGAGACTATATTCTAGAAGTTTGTAATCCTTGATTCCTTGAGTTTCGATATACGATCAGAGAGATTTATTTATCACTTAATAAATAAACTTTCCCTTTCTGTTAATATAACGATACTGCTCCTCAATGGTAACTTCTGCCATACCAGCAACAAAGTTACTGGCTAAATCGAATTGTGGCTCAATCACCAACTGTCCCACCTTATTAATATAGCCCCACTTTTGATTCATTTTCACCGCAGCCAATCCTTGGGCAAATCCCAAAGTAGCATCAAATTTAGGTTCCACCATAGTCAACCCAGTCTTGTCGATAAAACCCCATTTTTGCCCCCTAGTAATAAATCTCAAAAATTTAATCTGCATGAGGACAGGTGCTAATCCTTCAGCAAAGTCCAAAGCTTCATTAAACTGGGGTTGAATAACTAAAGTTCCTTGGGGATTAATATAGCCCCACTTATTGTTAATCTGCACTGCGGCGAGATTTTCTGCAAAGTCTCGACCCTTATCTCGGGGAGGAATAACTATTTGTCCCGTTTGGTCAATGTAGCCCCATTTGGAACCGGTCATCACCCTTGCTAACCCCTGAGAAAAGCTCGCAGCACCATCAAACTGGGGGGGAATAACAGTGGTTCCGGTTTGGTCGATATACCCCCACTTATCGCTAATTCTCACCAGTGCTAACCCTTCAGCAAAGGTGAATGCTTCATGAAACTGAGGTGGAATAACCATCTCTCCTGTCTCATCAATATAGCCCCATTTTTGAATTATTCCCAACCACTTACCAATTTTGACTGCTGCTAATCCTTGGGCAAAGTTCAGCGCCACCTTAAACTGAGGTAAGATAGTTATCAGCCCTTTCTGATTGATATAGCCCCATTTTTTACCCATTTGAATTGCTGCTAACCCGGTGTCTGAAAACTCTCTCGCTCCATCAAATTGTAACCCGATAGCCATTTTTCCCATTTGATTGATATAACCATATTTGCTATCAATCACCACGGGTCTGAGAGAGGTAGGAGCAGTGTTTTTCTTTGTCTTTCGTCCCCTCTTTTTCACCTGCCGTCCCACCACTAGGTCTGCTAATATCTGCCCTGCTGACTGATAGCGGTGTCTGGTGGCCATTTGCACCATCTTGTCTAGAATTTGTCCCAACTTATTGCTGACAGGAGTCTTTAAATAATCTCGCCAAGCCCAATTATTTTCACTAGTGCTAAATAACTCAAAGGGGTCAATTTCTGTGAGTAAATGGATGCAAGTCACCCCTAAACTATAGATGTCGCTAGCAAAATCTGCTTTACCCAGTCCTTGTTCTGGTGCGGTATACTGAGGAGTGCCGATGACTGTTCCTGTTTTTAGTAACGCAGTTCCCGTAGCGAACTTAGCCGCGCCAAAATCAACTAAAACTAGCTGTTCATCACAACGACGGCGAATGATGTTTTCCGGTTTTATGTCTCGGTGAATTACCCTATGTTCGTGGACGAATTGTAATACGGGGAGTAAACTATTGAGCAATTGGCGAATCTGGGTTTCACAAAAGGCACCCTCTGTTGCTAGTTCCTCGGTTAAATTTTGCCCATCCACGAACTCTTGCATTAAATATAACCGACCGTTATACTCGAAATATGCCAGCAACTCCGGAATTTGGTCGTGTTTACCCAACTCATCCAATCTAATTGCTTCTTGCTGGAATAATTGGGCGGCTTTCTCCAGGGTTTTCGTCCCTTTTGTCTGAGGTAGAAATTGCTTAATGACGCAGGGAGGTTTGGAGGGTTTATCTTCATCCACTGCTAAGAAAGTTTTGCCAAAACCACCTTGACCGATTTGTTTTAAAGCGCGGTAACGCTCTCGCAACAGCAACTTGGAACCACAATACTGACAAAACTTATTGTGCTTAGGATTTTGCGGTTTGTGGCAGTTAGGATTAAGACAATAGCTCATTTTTAATATAACATAATCAAATCAAATATTATTACATGCTAATTCCAGATCACTCAGTAATAAAATTACCATGTTTATCGATATAGTGGCTTTTTTCAATATTCAATACTTCTGCCCGTCCGTTATGAAAGCTGGAACCATGCCTAAACTGAGGCTGAATGACCATTTTTCCTTGAGTATTGATATAACCCCACTCCTGGGAAATGACTACTGCTGCCAGTCCTTCAGCAAACTGTCCAGCATAATCGAACTGAGGTTCAATGACTATTCGCCCCGTTCTATCAATATAGCCCCATTTGCCCTTAATTTTGACTTTAGCCAGTCCTTCGCAAAACCTATCTGCATCATCGAACTGAGGCTGGATAAATAGTTTTCCGTTTACTTGAATGTAACCCCACTGGTTATCGATTTTAACCTTTCCCAGCCCTTCTGAGAATTTATCCGCTGCATCGAAGATAAGTCTAGTTACGACTTTTCCTTCCTTGTCTGCGTAACCCCATTTAGTACCCATAGCAACTGGTTCTGGTGGGGGTAAGTCTGAAGGTGGTAGAGTCTGGGGAAGATCATCCGGGTAAGGAACTGATAAAAGAGAAGATATGGGCATAAAAGAAGTGCTTCTTTGCTCTCTGACCGACCTATCTTCCTGGGCATTTTTGGGAGAGTTATCTGGTTCGGAAGGTATTTCAATGAGAGTATTAGCCTGCTGACTACTATTCAGACCTAGGGGTAAGGAGACAGAATCCCCTACCTGTTCTGGGGAACACCCTATACTGACAGAAGGATTTGGTGGTGGTAGAGTCTTGAGATCCTCTAAAATTGTCCCTGCTGAGTGGTAGCGATGATTAGTTCCTTTCTGAATCATTTTGTCTAAGATTTCTCCCAGACCTTCTGTAATTGGGGTTTTGAGGTAATCCCACCATCTCCAGCGATCGTCTCCGTTGTCGAACAAATCATAAGGTTCTACAGCAGTCAAAAGATGGATCGAAGTGACCCCCAGACTGTAAATATCGCTGCGAAAATCTATTTTTCCCAATAACTGCTCTGGTGCTGCATAACCGGGAGTACCGATCTCCGTTCCCGATGTCCTATCTTCCGTTCCTCTCACAAACTTAGCCGCACCGAAATCCACTAAAACTAACTGCTCTGACCCCTGTCGTCGAATGATATTTTCTGGTTTGATGTCCCGGTGAATTACCCGATGCTGATGAATTAATTGCAGCACGGGCAGTAAATTCTCCAGAAATTGCCGCACTTTCATTTCGTTAAACGCACCTTTCTCTTTTAGTTCCTGGGCTAAATTGTGCCCCTTGATAAATTCTTGAACTAAATAGAGTTCACCGTCACTTTCAAAATGAGCTAAAAGTTCTGGAATTTGGTCGTGCTGCCCCAACTGATCCAGACGCATTGCTTCTGCTTTAAATAATTTAGCAGCTTTGTCAACTCTTTTCGTACCTTTTGCTGAGGTGAGAAATTGCTTGATGAGGCAATAAGATTTGGTGGATTTGGACTCATCCCATGCTAATAAGGTTTTGCCAAATCCCCCTTGACCAATTTTTTTAAAACAGCGGTAACGCTCTTTTAGCAATAAAAGGGATCCACAAAGGGAGCAAAATTTGTTTGTGGTTTGGGAACTTTCCGGTTTGGGGCAGTCGGGATTAACGCAATAGCTCATCTTGGTAAGCCATCAGATTATATTGACTGGTATATGGCACACACATTCTAACATATCTTCAACGGTGAATCACTTTTTTGGAAAATCTTAGAATATCTTAATATAGCAGTGCGCGCTGGCTCTTTACAAATTTTAACGCTCAAACCTTTATATAAGAAGGCAATCTTCTTCCCCATACCCCCCCATAGCGCTATAGATTTTCACCTCGGGTACTGTCTTTCATCGAAATAGGCATCACCTGAGTATAAATACTTAGGATTGCCAGGCAGCAAAGTGCCGATTAAATTGTTCGAGGGATAAGAGGCTAATCTGATTGTCCGAGGCTACACCTAGGCAATCTCTTTCAGTATTATAACCCCAGTCCGCTGGATACAAACTCACTTCTTGCAAATCTTGTTGTTGCTTTACTAATTGTAAAGTTTTAAGCCGATCTTCTACGAACCAAAGATTAGCACTGTTTTCTTTGCCTGTCTTCAAAATAAGTTGCAGGATTTGATATTTAGGACGTTGACACTCTTTCCCAAAAATAAAACGGGACTCCATTTCAATTCCTTCTTGTTGTAAGAGTTTGGTGACAAACCGTCCTTCTTTGGTGGTGACAATATATAACTGTGTTTTCTGGAGCATAATCTGATTTATCCTGGCAATTACACCGGGATAAAATTTATGTAGTCCCAGCCAACCTTCTGAATCCACTCTTTTCACCAATGCTCTCAGTAAAATAGGCATTTCCCAACCACTTTCTATGACGGGACGCAAGGAATAAAATTGCAGTGCGAACTCTAGAACCAATAAAATTGTAATATTTATTTAAGAATTCTAAATTTTTACAAGAGGTACAATGCCCTTATGAACCAAGGTACCACAATGCCAGCATTTTGTCAAGGAATATCCCATTTTGGACCTATTTTGCCTGGTATGGGGGAATATGGCACTAATGCGGCGATCGCCCCCAATACCAAATCCATTTCCGACCCAACTTCTCCCCCTGCTGTCTTCCAAACCCTCCTGGCTGCCGATGCTTTGCGTTACCTCACCTTGCAGATAACTGCTAGTAAAGCTTCCGGACATCCTGGGGGCTTTGCTAGTATTGCCGACACTATTGCGGCTTTGGTCATGCTGGGTTATAAGCATATTATCACAGAAGTGGGACACCATGCTCCTGGGTTCTACAGCAATATGTTCCTGGATCGCTCCCTGGAAAAAATGGGTATCAAAACCGTAGCGGACATGGCAGAAAGGTTCCGAGAAATGCACGGACTCCTGGGACACCTTTCCGGTCAAATTCCCGGACTGCTCAACCCAGCAGGACCTCTAGGACAGGGACAGCATTTCGCCATGGCTGGGGCAAAACTTCATCTGGGTACCTTATTTCCAGTCACTATTGGAGATGGAGGTTTGGGAGAACCCTACGTCATGAGCAGTTTTGGTCACTTCCACACTGCTTACCCCCAAGTTACCAATTTCCTCCCCATTTTAGTTTGGAATGGCTATTCCCAGGAACACCACAGCATGGTGTCTACCAAGTCTAATGAGGAGATGATTGCCTACTGGCAATCCAATGGCTTTGAACAAGTTATTTTAGTTAATGCCAAAGATTACGACGATACTAACCAATCTGGTGCTTATGTGGATAGCACTCAGTTCACCTTCGGACAAAGACTAGCATTTACTCAAGCAGTTTTGGAAGCTACGGATAAAGCTGCACAGTTTGCCTTGGGGGGAAAACTCACTGTTCTGATTGTTAAACAACTGAAAGGGGCTGGGGTACACAAACGGGGGGCACAGTCTCACAATCTTTATCCCGGGGATACTTTGGAAAAAGATTACATTGTCAGTGCTTTGAAAACTCGCGCTTTGTCTCCCGCAGCTTGGAAACTAGTACGGACCAACTTTGAACGAGCTGGGGGAGGTCCAGCAGTTGATACGGTGGTGACGGAGAAGGAAATGCCGTTACCGGAACTGGGACAATTACCTTTAAAAGAGTTCCCGGTAGGGGACCAGAAGCAAATTGCTACCACTGCTATGGGAGAATTAGTTGCTCATGTAGGTAAGCTTGACCCCAACTTCGTGATTACTAACGCGGACGGGAATGCTGCTTCGGGGATTAATAATATCAATATTGCTCTGAAAATCCTCCACCCTACCCTAGATAATACCTATTTCCAAGGACCGGAAGGGCAGGTATATGAACCATTATCAGAAGATGCTTGCGCTGGGTTAGCTGGTGCTCTATCCTTATATGGTGCCCGAACTTTGTGGTGTTCCTACGAGTCCTTTGCTATCAATGGTGTACCTATTTGGCAGACTGTTACTCAAGCTATGGCAGAATTGCGCCATGTAACTCCTGCTACCATTACTTTATTCACTGCGGGGGCCTTGGAACAAGGACGAAACGGCTGGACCCACCAGCGTCCCGAGATTGAGAATTACTTTGGATCCATGATGCGCAATGGGAATATTTTTCCCCTGTTTCCCTGTGATGCTAATGCTATTCAAGTTTGTTATGAATGGGCATTGGAAAGGAAAAATAAGGGGATTATAATTACCGCTAGTAAGTCACCCTTACCTATCCGGACTACCTTCTCCCAGACTCAACAAGGATTAGAAGATGGGGCTGTGGTATTGCGGGAAACCCCTGGTAATAAGATGGTTACCTTTGCAGTGATTGGAGATATTACTTTAATTCCTGTTTTTGCTGGGACTGCTCAATTAGAAGAGCAGGGGATAGGGACTCGCATTGTTTCTGTTCTCAGTCCTCGGCGCTTGTATCGTCCCGGTGATATAGGGTGGCAAAGTTGTACAGAAGCAGATAGTCATTTTTTGGATGATGCTGGGTTTGAACGGTTGTTTGGGGGAGATGTTCTCCTGGGTGTTACTGGGGGTGCTAGTGGCATGTTGGAACCCATTATGCTCCGGAGTACTGTAAAGCGGGACGTTTTTGCTTGGCGACGAGGAGAAACAGCTGCTAGTGCGGGGGAAATAATGGCTTACAATGGTTTGACGGCGTCCGCGTTGGTGAAACGAGCCACTGAGTTGCTGTAGTTGGTAGGGTTTCGCGCAAAGCCGCTAAGTCGCAAAGGTTTGTAGGGTGGGCATTGCCCACCTTTGAAAAAGTTACCAAGTGATTTAGGTAATCAAACAATAATCAGAAATAGTTTCTCCTCTTCCTCCTCCCCTCTCTTCTCTTCTCTTCTCTTCTCTGTGTCCTCTGCGTCTCTGCGGTTTAATAAAAAGTATTTATAATCTATTGCCAATGTTACAAATAATTGTCTTAATCCTTATTATAGCAGTAAGCTTTGCTTTTTTGTCCTATTTAAGAAGACGTTCAGGTGGTTTCGGTTCCCGTGCTCTTAAAAGGGAACTGTTGCGACGAGTATCTCCAGAAACAGCTGCGAGATTAATTGCTTCGGAAAGGGCTAAACATCCGGGAAAATCGGAGCATTGGTATTTGGAAAAGGTGATCTACGATTTGAAGCGTGGACGGTAAGTTTAATCGAATATTAAGTTTTGTAACAGGGGTTGACAAATCATGAGGTGGCTATTATTATTAAAGTAGATGCTATTTTGGGGGTGGATGTGGCAAAAAGGGCATGAGTTACAGGCGTCCCGCCCTTGGCGTCCGCTGATGAACGCTGATGGGTACAGATATTCTCTTCAGGTGAAAAAAAATGTGGGTGACAGCGTCATGGACAGTGCCACCCAGGTCGAAAACAATGAAACTCCTATAGTATATACTAGTTCGGAGCTTTCAAACCAGCAGATGCTTGACGATACTCTTCCACTTCAATCTTAACCGGATGAGCCTGCCAAATTTCCTTGACGTACTCGCCAATAGTGCGATCGGAGGAGAACTTACCCATACGTGCTGCATTGAGAATAGACATACGGGTCCAATTCTCCCGATCTAAATAAGCTTGACTAATCTTGTCTTGACAGTCAGCATATGCTTGGTAGTCAGCCAGAAGCATGTACTTGTCTTTCTGGAGCAGAGAGTAGACAATGGGTTCAAATAAATTCTCATCCCCGTGAGAGAAGCAACCATGAGCAATGCGATCGATGACTCGCTTTAGTTCCTCATTGCTGTTATAGTAGTCCCAGGGATTATATCCCTTCTCTTTTAACTCTCCTACATCAGTCGCGGTTAAACCAAACAAGAAGAAGTTTTCCGCTCCCACCTCCTCACGGATCTCAATATTAGCACCGTCCAGAGTACCTACAGTTAAAGCACCATTCATGGCAAACTTCATATTCCCCGTGCCAGAAGCTTCCTTACCAGCAGTGGAAATTTGCTCTGAGAGATCCGCAGCTGGATAAATCCGCTCCCCTAAGGAGACATTAAAGTTAGCCAGGAAAACCACCTTGATACGACCTCGCACATCAGGATCCTTATTCACTACTTCCCCAACAGCATTAATGAGCCTTATAATCAATTTTGCCATAAAGTAACCCGGTGCAGCCTTGCCACCAAAGATAAAGGTGCGCTTAACCAGATCCAGTTCTGGATTTGCTTTCAGACGATTGTACAGAGCGATAATATGGAGTACATCCAGAAGTTGTCGCTTATACTCGTGAATCCGCTTTACTTGGATATCGAAGATAGAATGGGTATCTACTTCAATAGAGTTGTGGTGTCGGATATACTCAGCTAATTGCTGCTTATTCTCCTGCTTAATCCTATCCCAGTTTTGGCGAAATTCCCTATCTTCCACAAAAGCTTCTAACCTTTGGAGCTGGGACAAATCTTTCACCCAACCATCCCCAATTTTCGAGGTAATCAACTTGGCCAATTTCGGGTTAGATTGTAATATCCAGCGTCGGGGAGTCACTCCATTAGTCTTATTGTAGAACTTCCCTGGCCAAATCTGGGCAATATCCTTGAGAGTCTCTTGTTGGAGCAATTCCGTATGGAGTGCTGCTACCCCATTAATAGCATGACTCCCCACACAGGCTAAATGAGCCATGCGCACTGCCTTTTCGGGAAACTCCTCAATAATGGACAGACGAGAGAGGAGATCCGGTAAATCTGCCCGATCTGGATACCAAGTGCGCACGTCTTCCAGGAAGAAATGATTAATGCGATAGATAATATCCAAATGTCTGGGTAAAAGACGACCAAACAGATCCACGGGCCACCTTTCCAAAGCTTCCGGCATGAGGGTATGATTGGTATAGGCAAAAGTCTTTTGGATAATTTGCCAAGCCTTATCCCAATCCATATCATGTTCATCTAACAGTAGTCGCATCAACTCAGCAATGGCGATGGCTGGATGAGTATCATTGAGTTGAATGGCGAATTTCTCCCAGAAGTTATCTAAAGTGGGGTGTTTGCGCAGGTGAGTGCGAATCATATCCTGCAAAGACGCAGAAACAAAGAAAAACTGTTGCTCCAGGCGCAGTTGTCGTCCCTGAGGGGTATTATCATTGGGATACAGTACCTTAGAAATAGTCTCCGAAGTCATCTTCTGAGCCACTGCATCGTCGTAGTTCCCCGCATTAAACGCCGCAAAGTCAAAATCTTCCTCTTCACTAGCTACTGCCTTCCAGAGACGCAAGAAATTCACCGTATTAGTGTTGTATCCCGGTACAGGGGTATCATAAGGTACAGCAGTTACCGTCCGACTGGGAATCCAAGCCATGCGGGGGATGCCTTTACTATCGTGATAGACTTCCGTATGACCCCCAAATTTAACCTCCACAGTAGCTTCTGGACGGCGGATTTCCCAAGGATTACCATACCGTAACCAATTATCCGGCATCTCAACTTGCCAGCCATCTTTTATTCCCTGGTGAAAGATACCAAATTCATAGCGAATGCCGTAACCAATAGCAGGAATTTCCAAAGTAGCCAAAGAATCGAGGAAACAAGCTGCTAATCGTCCTAAACCCCCATTTCCCAGACCGGGATCCGGTTCTTGTTCGATTAAATCAGACAGATCTAGTCCCGACTCCTGAACCACCTCTTCAATAAGGTCGTAGATCCCCAAACTAATTAGGTTATTGCTCAAATGACGACCCATAAGAAACTCCGCTGACAGGTAGCAAACCACCTTCACATCCTGTTCAAAATAGGTCTTCACCGTCTTATTCCAACGGTGCAGCAGGCGATCCCGCACCGTATAAGCTAAGGCCATGTAGTAATCTTTAGGGGTGACTAAGGACTCATATTTGCCCTGAGTATAGAAAAGGTGATCGGCAAAGGCACGCTTGAGAGCTGCATTACTCATCCCAGTGCGATCGTCTTCAACCTTGATTATCTCTGGGCAGGTTATCTTACTATTTGTGGTTTGCACGGATTCCCTCTACTCCTCCATTGTACATTGCGTAGTGTTATTATTACCGTTTCTTCCCCGAGGCAACCCAATTCTTAATAATCTCTTTTTGATGGAATTGAGAGAATGGGGAACCGGGAATAGCACTTTACATAAAGTTATTGTGTATAATTAAGAGCTTGCAAATAGTCCATCGCCGCTTCTAATTTAGAATCATAAGCATAAGAAAACTCCTCGAACCAAAAACCTTCCTCAGAAATGGGATCCAGATTATCCAACCACTCTCTAGCTTTGCGAGCAATCGCTTTTCTTTTTCGCTGTCTGAGCAATTCTTTCTGCTGTATTTCTTCTAACTGCTGCTTTTGTCTCTCCTTTCCTTCAACTTGCTCTTTCTGCTCATACTGAGACTTAAACTGTTCTAAGAGAAAATCTGTTTTTGCCCCAGTTTCAGGTTTTGGTTTTTGCTGTTGGAACTTAGTCTTAACATCATCTAAGATATCATCCACGGGAGCAGTTTCCTTAGAAGACTGCCCTTTTAATTTCCGAAGTTCGAGCGAGATTGAATCCATAGCCATCACCCTTAAGCTACAACTATAATATTATATCTCGCGCAGAGGCGCAAAGACGCAAAGGAAGAATACTTAATATCTTCTTTATAAGATAATCCTCCCAGGAGGGCTACTCTAAAAAGTGCATCCAACTATCTTGAGCAGTAATATTGATGACAGCAAGAACTTTCGGCGTTATCGGTTTAGCAGTAATGGGAGAAAATCTCGCTCTGAATGTAGAAAGTCGCGGTTTTCCCATAGCTGTGTACAACCGCACAGCAGCCAAAACCCAGCAATTTATGGCATCCGTTGCTAAAGACAAGGACGTTCAAGCTGCCTACTCCCTAGCAGAATTCGTCCAAATTCTGGATCGTCCCCGGAAAATTCTAGTCATGGTGAAAGCAGGGAAACCTGTAGACGCAGTTATCGAACAACTGAAACCTCTCCTAGAAGAAGGAGACACCATTATCGACGGTGGTAACTCCCTCTACGACGATACAGAACGACGTACCCAAGACTTGGAAGCTAGCGGGCTTGGTTTTGTAGGTATGGGAGTGAGCGGTGGAGAAGAAGGTGCTCTAAATGGTCCCAGTTTAATGCCCGGAGGGACAGAAGCCTCTTATAATTACTTAGAACCAATTCTCACTAAAATCGCTGCCCAAGTAGACGATGGTCCTTGCGTTACTTATATCGGTCCCCGAGGTGCGGGCCACTATGTGAAAATGGTTCACAACGGCATTGAATATGGGGATATGCAACTCATTGCTGAAGCCTATGATATCCTCAACCATGGTTTGGGGCTGGACCACCAGAAACTGCACCAGGTATTTAGTCAATGGAATAGTACAGATGAGTTAAACTCGTTCTTAATTGAAATTACAGCAGATATCTTCAAATATATCGACCAGGAAACCAGTCGCCCCCTGGTAGACTTAATTCTGGACTCTGCGGGACAAAAGGGAACGGGAAGATGGACCATTGTCAGCTCTTTGGAGTTGGGAGTACCTATCCCCACTATGTACGCAGCGGTGAATGCTCGGGTAATGTCCTCCTATAAAGAGGAACGGGTAGCAGCAATGTCCCAGCTAACTGGTCCTCAGATCAAGTATGATGGGGATCCTCAGACATTTATTAATCAGGTGCGCGATGCTCTCTATTGCTCCAAGATGTGTTCCTACGCTCAAGGAATGGCTTTATTGGGCAAAGCATCGACAGAATACAATTACAATTTGAACTTAGGGGAAATTGCCCGGATTTGGAAAGGTGGTTGTATTATTCGGGCTGGCTTTTTAGATAAGATTAAATCAGCATTCCAGTCTCATCCCAATTTGCCTAACTTGCTCTTAGCGGATGAGTTCAAACAGACCATTTTAGAACGCCAGGAAGCGTGGCGCTCAGTGTTAGCGGTAGCTAATAAGTTAGGCATTCCCGTGCCTGCATTTAGCGCCTCCTTGGATTATTTCGACAGCTATCGGCGGGATCGCCTACCCCAAAATCTCACTCAAGCCCAGCGAGACTACTTCGGTGCCCATACTTACGAACGGGTGGATAAACCCAGGGGGGAATTCTTCCACACCGAATGGACCGCTCAGTAACCAGTTACCAGTAACCAGTCCTGCTCATGCCAACCGGGGCAGTCAGGCAGTTACCAGTTATGGAACTACAACAAAACTTGCGTGGAGTAATTGAAATGCTTCTTGAAGATAGTCCCCCGCTGTTAGACTAGGGTGTGAGAACATTTTAACCCTGTAGGGGTTTTATAACTATATTCGGTGCTTCGGGGCAGCGTTATGGACGTTGCCCCTACCCTTTTATAGCACGTACCTTGACAGTTACCAGTTACCAGTTACCAGTTACCAGTTATGGAACTACAGCAAAACTTGCGTGAAGTAATTGAAATGCTTCTTGAAGATAGTCCCTCCGATTCCCGACTCCCGCCCGTAGCGCTATAACAGTAGAGGAAATGCTAAAAGCACGTTAAATGAGTAAAAAAGTAATTGTTGGGATGGCTATCAGCTATAATATAGTGCAAGGGGACTGGCTTTGGAATCAAACTCCTGAACCAATGTGAGTTTGGGGCAATATTCAAATGCTCCCCCGTAGCGACAGACTCGATTTTCTCCTACTCTATAATTTCAACACTTTTCCGCAGCAAACTCCCCCTACCTTACTCTAGTGGAAAGCCTGGCGACGCAGTCAACGCCAAATAGTGCAAAGACGCAAACAACAAGAGGAAGAAACCCGCTCCCTGTTGAGTAAAGTTCCCCGGGAGCGCATTATTTTTCTCTTGCGAGAACCTCCCTTAGATAAGGTAGTCGAAGCGCACACAACCTTTTACCAAGCCCCGATGACTTTGCCCCCGTACCAGATTATATGCCTGCTATTTGGTATCACAGTGACTCTTTTCGAGAGTTAAAGGAAATGCCTCCTCCTCTGAAAACTCGTCGTTGTTCTTGGATCACTTCCGGTATTTCCTGAACCGTCAATCATCGTAGAAGACTAGAATTTTTCAAATTACTAGTCCAAAGCGACTTGGAATTAGATGTTTACGGAAAAAATTTGCCCGATTGGACAAAAAGTTACGGGCAAATTAGCAGTAAAGCCCATGGTCTTAATCCTTATTATTACAACTTAGCCATAGCAAGAAATTGTGGGATTCACTGCTGGGTTGGTGTTTACCTATCTATTATGGAGGAGGAGCAGCGGATAAACTCTTGCCCCCCGGTAGTTTTTTGCATCTCCTTTCCCAAGATGAAAAGGGCTTAGCTTATATTAAAGAAGTAACATCCACCTTAGATGCTTGGCATGAAGCTACTGATGCGATCGCCGAACCTAGACAAGTTATCTTACACAAACTTAACCTACTCGAATGGTTATCTATAGCAGTGACCACGTACCTTGACAGTTACCAGTACTAATTACTAGTTATAACAATCTCTCGAAAGCTTTGTACAACGGTCATTGAGTAAATTTCGTTCAGAAGCAAAGTTGTAATCTGTAACTATACCTGGGCGAAGTGTTATAAATTATTTAACATAGCTTATAATATCTAGGTTATGCATAATATAGAGTGAGAGCTGGCCCACCGCATCAGATCAGTAGCAAAATTTAGCTTGGTGGGCAGTGCCCACCCTACAAAAACCTCTCTGCGACTCTGCGTGAAACAAAATACGAACCGCAAGCAAAGCGCAAGCAAAGCGCAAGCAATCGCCCTTGGCGGGACGCCAAAGGCGTCCCGCGCCCCATCTGCGTACATCTGCGTACATCTGCCGATCAAAATCATCGTCCATGTAGTATAATGTAATATAAGGAGGGATGAATTTGTCATCTTCAAGAGTTACCATGTGAGAGTGAGCAATTTTAACGATTCTTTCCATTCCTTAAAATCCGGTCATTGGTTCAAGCTAATCTGCGGAGCCAGTTACCAGAACCTTCCTGCAATTCGCAGTCTTGCTTTAGCCTATACCCTTGGGGGTGCTGACTGTATCGATGTGGCTGCGGATCCGGCGGTGATTACGGCAGCAATGGAAGGAATAGAGGCTGCTGGTTCCATGAGAGGGGGAGGTAAACCTTGGTTAATGGTGAGTGTGAATGATGGAGAAGACCCTCATTTTCGGAAGGCAGCCTTTGATGAGACTCAATGTCCCCCTGACTGTACCCGCCCTTGTGAACAAATTTGTCCCGCCAACGCTATATCGGACTTCTCTGGGGTGATAAATGAACGCTGTTACGGGTGTGGGCGCTGTTTACCTGTTTGTCCCTCGGAACTAATTTATACTAAGTCTTATGTCAGTACTCCATCTATTATAACCCCTTTAATTGAAAATATGACCATTGACGCTCTAGAAATTCACACTCAAGTGGGACATGGGGCGCTTTTTCAAAAACTTTGGCAGGATATTTCTCCCTATTGCGAAAAACTCAAACTACTAGCAATTAGTTGTCCAGACGGTCCGAATCTTATTGACTATCTTCAATCTTTGTATCAAATCATCGCTCCTTTACCCTGTCCCCTAATTTGGCAAACTGATGGACGTCCTATGAGTGGGGATATTGGACCCGGTACCACCCGCGCTACTATTAAATTAGCACAAAAGGTGCTAGCAGCTCAATTACCTGGATACGTTCAATTAGCTGGAGGTACCAATAATACCACTGTAGATAAACTAAAAGGGGCTGGATTACTCCAACCACCTACAACCCAACTATGTATCTCAGGCATTGCTTACGGTAGCTATGCTCGCAATCTCCTTTCTCCTATTATAGATCAATTGGAAACATTTAATAGTAAATTCGATGAAAATTTAAGAAATTCTCCCTCTCCTTTGCAACTGGAAGATACTCCCGATTTGCTCTCTCAGGCGGTTGAACTAGCTCGCAACCTTATTTTACCACTGAAATCACGGCGAAACTTGTAACCTATGGCTTTAATGCAGGAAAAAATACCATCCCACCGGATGCAAATTACGGACGATCTGGATAAATTACTCAAAATTTTACCCTCAGAGATTCGTTCGGCAATAGATAGACATCCACAACAAAATAGCTTAATTGAAGTGGTTATGGATTTGGGACGACTGCCTGAAGCACGCTTCCCGCAAGAAGTTTGCTACCTGGGAGACAAACCAGTGGCCAAAACAGACTTACAAAATTGTATCGAACAAGTGGGTAGCTTTAGCAGCGACAATCGGGCAGGGATCGGTAGCACACTCCACCGCATTAGTGCTATTCGCAATCGTACCGGGGAGATTATCGGTTTAACCTGTCGTATAGGTCGCGCAGTTTTCGGTACCATAGTCATGATTCGGGATTTAGTGGAAACCGGAGGCTCGATCCTGCTTTTAGGACGTCCTGGAGTGGGCAAAACCACAGCTCTCAGGGAAATTGCCCGAGTCTTAGCAGATGATTTACACAAAAGGGTGGTAATTATCGACACCTCCAATGAAATTGCTGGAGATGGAGATATTCCCCATCCTGCCATAGGTCGTGCTCGAAGAATGCAAGTTGCTCGCCCGGAATTGCAGCATCAGGTGATGATTGAGGCAGTGGAAAACCACATGCCAGAAGTAATTGTCATCGACGAAATAGGTACGGAATTAGAAGCTCTCGCTGCTCGAACTATCGCGGAACGGGGAGTGCAACTGGTGGGAACTGCCCACGGCAATCGCATTGACAACCTGATTAAAAACCCTACTCTCTTCGATTTGGTTGGAGGCATTCAAGCTGTTATTTTAGGAGATGAAGAAGCCCGCCGTCGCCGTTCTCAGAAGACTGTCTTGGAGCGGAAAGCACCTCCCACTTTTGCCATGGCTGTGGAAATGTTGGAGCGACAGCAGTGGGTCGTTCACAAAGATGTGGCTAAGACGGTGGACAATTTATTGCGAGGAAAAGATTCATTCTCAGAAGTCAGGACAGTGAGCGATGATGGGGAGGTGAGTATTGCCAAGAAAACCCCAGCTTCTAAGAGTTATGACCAATCTGAGACTTCAGAGCGTCTTTCCGGTTTGCCAGCAGTGGATCAGGATTTCGAGGAAATGCTGAATAAAGCTTTATATGGACAAGAAGAGTCTTACGAGAAAGTTCGTACTCCAGGACCCAATGGGGAAAACTGGCCTGTCTATGTCTATTCCTATGGTATCAGTCGCAGTCAGTTAGAACAAGTAATTGCAGTGCTGAATCTACCTGTAGTTTTGACGAAAGAGATGAATAATGCCGATGCTATTTTGGCACTGCGCTCCCACGCTAAAAACAATTCCAAACTGCGACAGATGTCCACCACCCGTCAAGTGCCTATTCATGGAGTCAAGTCTAACACTATTACTCATATTGCCAGCGCCTTAAAGCGGTTGTTGGGTATGGATGACCCAAAAACCCCCGAAGAGATAGATTTGCGCTTGTTTGCTTACACTGGGAGCGATGACGAAATTGAAGCCCTGGAAGAAGCTAGACTAGCAGTAGAACAAATTGTCATTCCTAAAGGACAACCAGTGGAATTATTACCCCGATCCCCCAAAGTACGGAAAATGCAACACGAGTTAGTGGAACATTATCGCCTCCACTCCGATAGTTTTGGCTCTGATCCTAACCGGCGTCTACGTATCTATCCTGCTTAACAGCATCCCTGTAGGGTGGGCAATGCCCACCTAGACTCCTCGCCTACCTATTTTCAACCGTTGCCCTGAGAGCATTTTAGCACCCATTTTCCGGGTAACTGGCAAGAATTGCAAAAAATTTTCAATAGTGCTGAAGCAGACCATTTCTTTACAATTGCTTCAAACCATGATTTTGCAAAGACTTAACGCAATTAGAGACCCGCAGAGATTGGGAGTGAGAGAGTGGGGGAGTGGGGAAGCGCAGCAAATATTAAATTTTGTAAATTACATCTCTCGATACGTGTTATAGTAGGAATTAGAGTTTCTATTTATTACAGGATTATCATGATGTATAATGTTTCCATAACGAATACAGGGAACTCGGAAGCGATCCCACTTGATCAGCCCTTTTTTCGGAAAAATCCAGAATTTCAACAAGTAAAAGCACCAGTAGTTGCTCCCGGTTAAGGCGACGATACTATCGTAGTAAAATTCTTAGATTTTCTAGAAAATGATATGAAAGGTCACCCAGAACACATTAAGCCACTTTCTGAAACCAGAATTGCAGAAGCATCAAAGCTTACAGAAGGGGTATGGATTGATGAAGATGAATTTCCAGATGATATCGGACTGTGAGTAGTTGGGACGAACGTAACGGCTGGAAATTGTACCAGCATCCAGCATTTAAAGAAGTATTTAACCGCCTTCTTGAGGATGTAGAGGATATCAAGGGCAGAAATCCAGACACTTATAAAAACCATCCTAAAACTAAACTCCTCAAGAGGATTGTTCATTTAATCCTAGTTGAGATTCCATCCAATCCAAGAGCAGAGCAGTTTCGCCAGGGAAATACACTGGGTAAAAGTTATCGCCATTGGCATCGAGCTAAGTTTTTCGGTCGCTTTCGCTTATTTTTTAGGTACAATAGCTCCCATAATTTACGCCTGGATTAACGATGAAAATACATCGCGAAAGGCAGGAGCCAAGTCAGACCCATATTTAGTCTTTGTTAAGAGACTCAAAAACGGAAATCCTCCTAATGACTGGGATGAGCTGATGAAAGAATGCTGAGAGTCAGGGAGATGGGTATCTTAGATCTGCGCCTCTGTGCCTCTGCGTGAAACACAATCATCCCTATGCTACCCTGATAATTAGACCATTAACTTACATTAACAGATGAAGGAAGCAACCAACTCAAATTACCGCATCGAAAGAGATTCCATGGGAGAACGACAAATTCCTGCGGACGTTTACTACGGAATCCAAACTGTGCGAGCCATGGAAAACTTCCCTATTAGCGGTATAAAACCCCTTCCTATCTACGTAGATGCTTGTGTATTGATTAAAAAAGCTACTGCTATAGTTAATGGCCAACTGAGTTGCATTCCCAAAGACATCTCTCAAGCAATTGTACAAGCAGCAGATGAAGTCCTCCAAGGAAAGTTGAGACAGCAATTTGTGGTGGATATTTACCAAGCGGGTGCAGGAACTTCTCATCACATGAATGTCAACGAAGTGCTAGCCAATCGAGCATTGGAAATTTTGGGAGATAAAAAGGGCAATTATAAGCATCTCAGTCCCAACGACCATGTTAATTACGGTCAGTCTACCAATGACGTCATTCCTACGGCAATTCGCATTGGAGCATTGCTAGCCTTAGAACACTCTCTTTATCCGGCTATTATGAAGGCGATCGCCATTTTAGATGACAAGGGTGAGGAATTTCAACATATCGTCCGTTCCGGTAGAACTCACCTCCAAGACGCAGTACCAGTTAGACTGGGGGAGACTTTCCGTGGTTGGGGGCAAATTCTCATGGATCACCTGAGTAGAATTGAAACAGCAGCTGAGGATTTAATGGTGTTAGGTTTGGGGGGTAGTGCTGCGGGAACTGGTTTAAATACCCATCCGGAATATCGCCACCGAGTTGTAACCCTTCTGTCAGAGTTAATTCAACAACCCTTGCAAACTGCTCCCCATTTGATGGCAGCAATGCAGAGTATGGCTCCTTTTGTGGCTGTAAGCGGAACATTGCGCAATCTGGCCACGGATTGTGTTAAAATTTCCCATGACTTACGCTTGCTGGACTCAGGACCAAAAACAGGCTTATCTGAAATCCAATTACCCCCAGTACAACCTGGTTCTTCCATTATGCCGGGGAAATATAATCCGGTGATTGGGGAAATGACTTCTATGGTTTGCTTTCAGGTAATGGGGTACGATACAGCTATCGCAATGTCCGCTCAAGCAGGACAATTAGAATTGAATGTAATGATGCCTTTGATTGCTTATAACCTTATCCACAGTATCGAAATTCTGGGCAATACCATTCAGCAGCTGGGTAAGCGCTGTCTGGCGGGTATTGTGGCGATAGAAGATCGCTGTCGAGACTACGCCGAAGGAAGTCTGGCTTTAGTAACTGCCCTCAACCCCCACATTGGTTATCTTAAAGCTGCTGCTGTAGCTAAAGAGTCCCTAGAAACAGGAAAATCCATAAGAGCAGTTGTTTTAGGGCAAGGTTTAATGACAGAAGAGGCATTAGCGAAAGTCCTGGACTTGGAAAAAATGAGTAATTTATCGGTATGTTAGGATGCAAAAAAACTACCTGGATATTTTCCATTCTCTGGTTGGGACTCATTGGCTGGCTGGCTTTTTTGTGGCATTTAGGTAGTACGGGATTGGTGGATGAAACGGAACCTCTCTTTGCTGAAGCTGCTCGCCAAATGACGGTGACGGGAGATTGGGTTACCCCCTATTTTAATGGCGAAACCCGCTTTGATAAGCCACCTTTGATTTATTGGTTGATGGCGATCGCCTATCAGCTTTTTGGTGTGAATGAATGGGCGGTACGATTACCTTCGGCAATAGGGGCGATCGCCCTCATGTTCTTTGCCTTTTATACTTTGCTAACAACTCAGCCCACTCAATTTAGGTATAAACAAGTTGTACTTCCTTTGCTTGGTGCTGCCCTAATTGCTCTTAATCCCCAAACCATTGTCTGGGCAAGGACTGGTGTCTCAGATATGTTGCTAACCAGTTGTATAGGTATATCCCTATTGTCTTTTTTCTTAGGATACACTTTTAAGGATAACATAACAAAAAAATCATGGGAAGCACCGTTTTGGTATCTTGTTTGTTACGTCTTCCTCGCCTTAAGTGTATTAACAAAAGGACCAGTAGGTATTGTTTTGCCAGGATTAATTATTATTACTTTCTTACTTTATACAGGCAACTTGACCAAAGTAATAAAAGAAATGGAGATTATTAAGGGCGTGATAATCTTCATGGTCATGACTTTGCCCTGGTATATCTTAGTCATTAGACAGCACGGTTGGGACTACATAAACTCATTCTTTGGCTATCACAATTTCGAGCGGTTCACCGAGGTAGTGAACGGTCATGGTGCCCCGTGGTATTTTTACTTTTTAGTTGTGCTGGTTGGGTTTATACCTTGGTCCATATACCTACCAATTGCTATTTTGAGGGTTAAATTTTGGCACCGTTCTTGGTGGTGTCAACAACCCCGTGGTAGTCAATTAAGTCTATTTGCCTTTTTCTGGTTTAGCGGCATTTTTATCTTTTTTACCATTGCTGTAACTAAACTACCTAGCTATACTTTACCCCTCCTTCCTGCTTCAGCTATTCTGGTAGCACTTTTTTGGAGTGAAGCAATATCCACAGCTAACCTAAAGCGATCCATGAACAGGGGTTTATTCATTAGTTGTGTTATTAATGTTATTGTTTTAGTAATTCTTGCTATTTTCTTCCTCAAGAGTCCCAATTTTATCGGTTACGATCCAGCAGCACCCAATTTAGCTGAGTTGGTAGCATTATCGGAGATACCACTGAGAGCTGCAATTATCTGGGGAGGTACTGCTATCGCCATTGCTCTTTTGCTATGGCTAAGGTATAAATGTTCGTGGATATTCACCGCTAATCTGATTGCCTTTATCGCTTTTCTGGTTTTTACCCTTCTTCCCACTGCCTTTTTAATAGATGGATCCCGTCAATTGCCCCTGAGAGAACTATCTGCTATTCTTGTACAGAGACAAAAACCCGGGGAAGAGGTAGTGATGATCGGCTTCAAAAAGCCTAGTTTAGCCTTTTATACCCAGCGTCGAGTCAAGTTTTTCCGCAACACTAGCAAAGCGATGGCATATCTCACGGAAACTACTGATATTGAAGCCAATTCAATCTCCCTTTTGATTGTAGCGCGACCTAAATATATCCAAAGAGCTGCCCTGGATAGGTCAGATTACCAAATTTTAGGCTCCCAAAGTCCTTATCTACTGCTGAGAGTTGATAAACAAAAAATATTGCCTCATTAGGGACCTATTATGGTGTCCAAGAGATAGATTCTAGGGATGCGGTAACTATTTCCTTCAGTCCCACAGCGGTTAATAACTGCTCCCAGTCTGCTGCTACTACAGGATCGTTAGGATTTTCCTCATATAGATCCGCTAAGGTCGTCAAAGCATCGTACCAGATTTCATTCTCTGCATAGAGATTAGCTTTCTCCCTGGACGTTGCGTTCTGGAGCATCCAAGCTAGTTGAGATTCCAGTTCTACCCGTGCGATCCCTCCTTCAACCCTTGTATTTAGGTACTCATGGGACGAATCCTCATAAAGGTTGAACTTCCATTGATAGTTTTTTCCTACTTCCAAGGGAGTCATTCCTATCTGAGTCGGAAGAGAAATTCTGATGATGCTGTCACTCATTTTGGTAGGAAACCGTACTTTATAAATTTCCTGACCATTTTGATCCAAGAGCAAAAACTCTGCATACTGAGTGAATTCGTAGTCAACAGCAGGTAAGTAGACAAAAAATGTGGGATATGGTGCTGTTGTGACACCAAAACCGTTATTGGGAATTAAAGATGTCAGATTTTGTGGGCCACGAGTCGCTCCTCCTACAGTGCGCTTAGGACTCCCAATAAACGCTGGGGGCTGGTATTGATTACTCTCCCATTTTTAGGGGATGCTCTGGGCCAAGAGGGCTGAGTTGGGGATCAAGGCGATTCCAGCAGCAATCAAACCTGTCAATAGGGCAGAAGATTGGATTCGAGGGAATTTGAACAAGTTCATGGTCCTTCCTTTGTATTCAGATTATCAAGATGTCGGGTAATTCCATTATAGTTCCCTAATTTATCTAGATTCATCTCACTTTACAATGACAGTTATCACCTACCTTCCCAATTCTCAAATACCACGTACCATGACAGTTATCACCTACCTTGACAGTAAAACAGTGACCTTGTACCATGACAGTTACCAGTTACCAGTTACCAGTTACCAGTTACCAGTCCTGCTCATGCCAACCGGGGCAGTCAGGCAGTTACCAGTTACCAGTTACCAGTTACCAGTTACCAGTTACCAGTTACCAGTTACCAGTTACCAGTTACCAGTTACCAGTTACCAGTTACCAGTTACCAGTTACCAATAAGTGGCTTGCCACCAAATAAGTGGTGGGGGCCTCAAACCCAAGGTTGAGCTGCTACCATGGTACGTGATTACTGGTCACTGGTCACTGTCATGGTACGAGGTAACTGAAAGGTGGGGGCTTCAAACCCAAGGTTGAGCTGCTACCATGGTACGTGATTACTGGTCACTGGTCACTGTCATGGTACGAGGTAACTGAAAGGTGGGGGCCTCAAACCCAAGGTTGAGCTGCTACCATGGTACGTGATTACTGGTCACTGGTAACTGAAAGGTGGGGGCCTCAAACCCAAGGTTGAGCTGCTACCATGGTACGTGATTACTGGTCACTGGTAACTGAAAGGTGGGGGCCTCAAACCCAAGGTTGAGCTGCTACCATGGTACGTGATTACTGGTCACTGGTAACTGAAAGGTGAAGTAATTCCAAGGACGGGACGTTTGGCTATGAAACTTTTCTTTCTTCATTATACCACGTTACTGCTATAATTGCCAAGAATATTTCTTACACGTACCCATTATTAGGATAACATCAACTGGGGTCAACTAAATCTATGCAAATCTACTGACTGGCATATTTGTGTCTCAAATTGCTGGTCTGCAAACATTTCTGGTTACCGCTGTGAGCATTGACGTTCCCTGGCTGGAACTCCCAGATACCGTTTCTTTGACCGTTCCCTCTACAAGGCGAGGGAGCTAACCCCTTTTAATTTAGCTGCTTTAACTATGGGGAGTAAGTGGTCTAATCTCTGCATTTTTCCTGTTTACCAGAGATATGCACAGATTAGCATAGATTTATTGGATTCTGTTGAACCGCACATGATGCAACCCCCTTCCCTAAATTATTCTCAATCATTAAGCGCTATATACTCTCAGCTATAGTGATCCCGGCTGCAATTTGAATCACTGCTAATAAGTCTTCCAAGTTTGGGGGTACGGGAACCAAACAGGGAAAAACGGCAAGATTCTTGACCTGATTGGCCACCTCAGTTATACTAGCATCCAGAGTAACAAGAGGTAAAGATGCCAGGCCATCCAATTGGCTCAAGCTTTGCAAATAAGTAAGAGGTTCGATCAATCCCTTACCATTGAGTAAAATTACATCTGGTTGCCAAACTCGAGCAATAATCTCTGCTTGCTCTAAACAATCCACTTCTAAAACGCGGTGATTGAAGCGAGATACGTAATTACTCAGAGTAACAGCAAATTCAGCGTTCCGGGCAAACCCTCCGAGAGGGTGGAGGTGTAAAATTGTCAAACAACGAGTTGGAGCAGATGGTTGAACCTGAAAATGATTCAGAGAGCTACGCAAAGCCTCCTTCTGAACTGGTAAATCTAAAAAGCCATCCCCCTCGGACCTCCTCTGAGCAGTCCCAGTGGTCATCAAAATCACCGGAATACTCTTGGTGGTAGAGTCTGATTTTAGCAGCGTCAAAACATCCCAACCAGAAAGCAAAGGTAAGACGGGATTGAGTAAAATCAGACAAGGCTGTAACTGACGGGCTTTCTCCACTGCTTCAGTCCCAGTACGAGCAATAACAACCCGATAGCCCAGATCAACTAGGTACACCGTCAAATTTTCAATATACTTAGGAACTGCCTCAATAATTAAAATAAAAGGGTCTCTAGGTCTGGTAGGTGAACTTTGACGAGGGGAAGGAGGAAGTAAAAGAGTAAACTGACTACCTTTACCCACTTGGGAAATAAAGGAAACATCTCCCCCGTGAGTGCGAGCAAGACGCTGAGTTAACACCAACCCCAAACCGCTCCCGTTAAACTCCCGAGTGAGAGGATTTTCTAGCTGTTGGAATTTCTGAAAGATGAGATGCTGAGATTCTTCGGCAATACCAATTCCCGTATCCCACACAGTAAAAGCAATCCAGCTAAACCAACGACTGACCCTCAGACCAATTTTACCCCCCGAGGCGGTAAACTTGAGAGCATTGTCCAAGAGGTGAACTAGCATTTGCCCCAGACGCAGTTCATCAGCCACAATGATCTCCAAATCTGGGTCGATTTCGAGGCTAAATTGGTGTTCCTCTACAGAGGTCTTCCCTTTCTTTGCTTCTTCGTAAGCTCCCTGACATGCCTTTTTAATTGTCACTGGTCTTGGTGTCAATTTAAGCTGTCCCGTTTCTAAGCGGGTCAAGTCCAGGATATTATTGACTAATGTCAGGAGCTGACGTCCACTTTGATATATTTGTTTGGCATACTTGCTCTGACGAGAGTTGAGTGACCCCAGTTTTTGCTCTTGGAGCAGGCTAGATAATCCCATCACTGCGGTGAGAGGAGATTTGAGTTCGTGACTGATACAGGCTAAAAATTCATCTTTCAGACGATTCAACTGCACACTTTCAGCATTTTTCGCTGCTAGTTCTTTACACAGTCGTTTTTCTTCCGTTATATCTGTTGCCAGTATGAGCCAGATTGGGTTAGTCAGACTGGGGAAATTGAGGGGAAGTTTGATAAACTGCCAGACTCCCTCTTCCTTATCCCTGTTTTGCTCTGGTTCCTCTAGTTCCCAGCTCCCAGGATTTTCTCCTGATAACTGTGGTAATTGCAGCCCTCTGGGTGTACTTTCAGCAAGAGGCAATGAATTTTCTGTGGAGCAGTATGCTTGAAACTCCCCTTGTCTACAGGGGCTATTTTTGAGAGCTGCTACTTTGACAGCATTGTCATCATTAGTCTGGTGTAGGGAGCCAATCCGTTGGCACCAGCTAAGATTACGACTAATAATCTGCCCTTCTCCTGTTTGCAACATCACAGGTAGGGGTAGAGGTTCCAGCAAATGGGATAGAGACTGACAAAATGTGTCATTGCAGCTCATCGCAATTTTCGGTTTTGTCAGTCCCACTGTATTTTGTAGTAAACTGTAGGTATCTAAGAGTCCCAGGAATTTTCCCTCCGAATCCACTAAGGCAAAGGATTTATCTTTATTGAAATTAAATTGAGTAGTTTGGCAGAATTCCTCCACCAGCATTTGTGCTAGTAATGTAGGTATTGGCTCGATCCAATTTACGATGGCCGACCATTCCGGACCATTGTCCCCTGACACCAGATAGGATATTAATCGACAACAGCGAATCACACCTCTTGGAGATTGCCCTTCATTGACCACAACCAACTGCTCATGCTGACCGGACTGAAAAATGGCCAGCACTTCTTCTAAGTTAGCTTTCTCGGGGCAAACTGGAACCAGTTGAAGAAAATGAGCTAGAGTGAGATCTGAGCTAGACATGGAAAATTACCGATGCGTGGAAGTAACATCGCACTCCTTTTGGCCATTATCCCCCTAGGGTGATAAGATAAAGTGAAAGATTACAATTAATTAATGATCAGTTGATTTTAGCCTAATTTTTGACCCTTGCAATTATCGATCTGTATTTTTGCCGATTCCGAACAGCTCACTCAGTCCTTGACCCAAGTACTGAGGGGTGGACGCTATAGCTTGAATGCACTCCATACCCACAAGGAGTTTGTGGACTTTGTCACCCAGCACAAGGAACAAATCGATTGTTTAGTCTTTGTTAATAATCCTGCTTTGGAACCTCTCTTCAAACAGTTGTATGAACAAGGTACCCTGCTACCAGCCATCATCATTGATGAGGATAATACCATAGCACTTCCCACAGATCAGGGTGCAGAAGGAGCAAATCAAACCTATTTTTACCACAGTGGGGAAATTCGACTGGCGGGAAATCAAATCTCCGACCTTGTCTCTTTCATCCACCAAGGGATCGCCCAGTTTCTCCACCTCACTCCCAGTTGTGCTCTCTCGGAACGTCCCCCTAAGATAGAACTAGTTCGCAACGACAATTCCGAGACCTTTCTCCTGCTCCAACAGCGTCGGTTGGCAGAAAAGTTCAAGGAAAGACTGGGATACTTAGGATTATATTATAAAAGAAATCCCAAGTATTTTTATCGCAATTTATCTCCAGAAGAAAAAACAGAGTTTACCGAGCAATTAAGGGAGGAATATCGTCAAATTATTCTCAATTACTTTGCTAAAGACGTTAAGATAAATACAGCTATCGACCAGTATGTGAACCGCGCTTTTTTTGCAGATGTTTCTGTTTCCCAAGTTTTGGAAATCCATATGGAATTAATAGATGAATTCTCTCAACAGCTTAAATTAGAAGGAAGGAGCGATGAAATTCTCCTGGACTACCGTCTGACTTTAATTGATATTATTGCTCACCTGTGCGAAATGTATCGTCGGTCTATTCCCAGGGAAGATATTTAAACTCTACTTAATTAAAGTAAATATTACTATTCATGACTATGTTTAAAAAAGCTTATATTTTAAAGCTTTATGTTGCCGGGAATACTTCCAACTCTGTTCGTGCTCTAAAAACTCTGAAAAATATCCTGGAAGAAGATTTTCAAGGTGTCTACGCCCTGAAAGTGATTGACGTCCTCAAAAATCCCCAACTAGCTGAGGAAGATAAAATCTTAGCCACCCCAACTCTATCGAAAGTTTTGCCTCCTCCAGTGCGCAAAATTATCGGCGATCTTTCCGATCGGGAAAAAGTATTAATTGGCTTAGATCTTCTGTATGAGGAAATCAGAGACAGAGACTCCGACTTGTAAGTGGAGATTTTTTGACCTCTGGGATATAAACTATAAATATGGATAACTTCCGAGAACTAACATGAATCAATTGAATCTCAATGCACAAAACAAAGACAAATTAATTCCCAAAGGAGTCCAGAAAATCCAGACAACAATTGAAGGATTTGATGAAATCACTCATGGTGGTCTCCCTATGGGGAGAACAACTCTGGTTAGCGGCACCTCCGGTACAGGCAAAACCTTGCTAGGGATTCAGTTTCTCTATCATGGCATCAAATATTTCGATTATCCTGGCTTATTTGTTACCTTTGAAGAATCTCCTACGGATATTATCCAAAATGCCTATAGTTTTGGCTGGAATTTGGCAGACTTAATTGATAAGGGCCAACTATTCATTCTGGATGCCTCCCCGGATCCAGAAGGACAGGAAGTGGTGGGTAATTTTGACCTTTCTGCTTTAATCGAACGGATTCAGTATGCTATTAGCAAATATAAAGCCAAGTTAGTTTCCATTGACTCGGTTACGGCGGTATTTCAGCAGTACGATGCAGCCTCAGTAGTTAGACGGGAAATCTTTCGTCTCGTTGCTCGTCTCAAACAACTGAAAGTCACCTCAATTATGACCACAGAAAGGATAGATGAATACGGTCCTGTTGCTCGATTCGGGGTAGAGGAATTTGTTTCCGATAATGTGGTGATTGTGCGCAACGTCTTGGAAGGGGAAAGGCGCCGTCGCACGGTGGAAATTCTCAAGTTGCGAGGTACCACCCATATGAAAGGGGAGTATCCCTTTACCATTACTAATGATGGCATTAATATTTTCCCCTTGGGTGCTATGCGACTGACTCAGCGTTCCTCCAATGTGAGAATTTCTTCGGGTATCAAAACTCTGGACTCCATGTGTGGCGGGGGTTTCTTCAAAGATTCCATTATCTTGGCAACCGGTGCTACGGGAACCGGAAAAACCCTCTTGGTGAGCAAGTTTTTAGAAGAAGGGTGTCGGCGGGGGGAAAGGGCAATTCTTTTTGCTTACGAAGAATCCAGACCCCAACTATCCCGCAATGCTTCATCTTGGGGCATTGATTTTGAGGAAATGGAGCAAAAAGGTCTGCTGAAACTGCTTTGTTGCTATCCAGAATCAGCCGGTTTGGAAGACCATTTGCAAATGATTAAATCAGAAATTTCTGAATTCAAACCCTCTCGCATTGCCATTGATTCTCTCTCAGCTTTAGCCCGGGGGGTTACCAACAATGCTTTCCGCCAGTTTGTCATTGGGGTGACTGGTTATGCGAAACAAGAAGAAATTACCGGTTTCTTTACCAACACTACGGACCAGTTTATGGGGGCTCATTCCATTACGGAATCCCATATTTCCACCATTACCGACACCATTATCATGCTCCAATATGTGGAAATCAGGGGAGAAATGTCCCGGGCAATCAATGTGTTTAAAATGCGGGGTTCTTGGCATGATACGGGGATTCGGGAGTACAGTATTAGCGAGGAAGGTCCGGCAATTAAGGATTCTTTCAGTAATTACGAACGGATTATTAGCGGTTCTCCCAGTCGCATTTTTGTGGACGAAAAGTCTGAACTTTCACGGATTGTTCGGGGTGTTAGGGACAGAACTAAGGACACAGAATTTTGACTTCAAACAGAGAAGGTAGTGCTATCATTACTTGTGTAACACTACCCAATTTGTGGAGGTAATTTTAATCTATTTACTCCGGGGGTACTCCCATTTCTAGTAAAAGCTGAGCTAACTTTTCAGCCCGTTGGCGTTCGGTTTCGGCCTGTTGTTCCAAGGTTTTGATTTTGGGACGCCAAGAGCGGTTGCTTCGCAATTGTTCCTCCTTAATTAATTCCTCCACCAAGGGTGGATCGAGCAGTTCTTTAACCGATAAAAATAACTGGTCAAACTGACTGGAAACAATTGACGTATCTTCGGTAAAATCAGCCCAACTATATCCTTCTTCTTTGCTATTAGTAAACACCCGAACTCGTTTCTTTTTCGGGTCTACTATCCAATATTCGGCAATTTCCGCCATTTCGTATTCGTAGCGTTTAATCACATAATCATCCCGGCGATTGCTGCTGACAATTTCTACCACCAGAATCGGCTTTTCGTCAAAATCCAAAACCCCAGCCCCAGAGCGATGGCTGATTTGTTCCCAAAGACTTTGATGGCAAACAATCGCATCAGGAATTCTCGATGTATTATCCTCGGTTCTAACTCCTACAGTGGTTTTCGCAACCATTGATAAATTTTGTTCTGCAAAATATCGCTGTAACTTGTACAGTAAAAATTCGCAGATATTTGTCTGATCTAGAGTTGGTGCGGACATGGGTATTAGTTGTCCCTTGACTAATTCATCGAGAACACCGGGTTCTCCAACATATTCGAGATATTCTTGGAAGGTTAACAGATGTTCAATTTCAGGAGGTTCATTAATGGCCACCTCTGTTGCTGAGACGACAGCTTGAGTCATAGTTAGACCTCTCTCGTTCGCGGGTCGCGCTTTTTGACTATTTTATCTTATTGGCCCTACTCCTCTGTTAAACTAGAGTAAAGTTTTGAGGAAATAGGGATGTGGGTGATACCAGAACAAGCAGTTCTTGAGCGGGACTGGGAAGCGATCCCTTTTACCCCTATTGAGTTAGAGAGTCAGGAACCCCCTTTGGAAACAGAATTACACTTTCGCCAAATTATGTTGCTGTTGCAGTGTTTAGAGCTTCTGTGGCGAGAGCGTAATGATTTTTATGCCATGGGGAACTTGACCATTTATTATAGTCCCCGTCAGCGTAAATCAGAGTATTTTCGAGGCCCAGACTTTTTTGTGATGTTGGGAACGGAGCGTAAACCTCGCAAGAGTTGGGTTGTCTGGGAAGAGAATGGTCAATATCCTAATGTGATTGTGGAATTATTGTCTGAATCGACGGCAAATGTGGATCGAGGTCTGAAAAAAGAAATCTATCAAAATATATTCCGTACACCAGAATATTTTTGGTTCGATCCCCACACCCTAGAATTCAAGGGATTTGAACTTTTGCGAGGAATCTATCAAGAGTTGTCCCCCAATGATAGAGGTTGGCTGTGGAGTGAGCAGTTGCAACTTTTTTTAGGGATTCATGACCAGAAGCTAAGGTTTTTCACCCCAGGAGGAGAACTGGTACCCACACCAGAAGAAGTCGCTCAATTTGCCTCGATACAGCAGGAAAAATTAGTAGCTAAGTTACAAGAATTGGGCATTGATATTAACCAACTGTAGGTTGGGTTGAGTTGCCCCTACAAGCGCTCTAACCAACCTACGGCTACAACTAACAACTAAGAGATACTTTCTAGTTGAGCAGTTCGTACATTGAGAGACAAAGTGTTATTCCCCCGTTTGATTTCAAAACGGAGATTTTCGCCCACACCGCTTTTTTCCACAATGGACTGTAATTGCTCAGCACTGGTAATCTTTTGCCCGGCTACTTTGAGAATAACATCTCCCCGACGAATACCAGAACTAGCAGCAGGGGTATCTGGTAAAACTCCAACTACCAAAACCCCTTCTTCTTCCGGTACAAAGAAAGGAGAATTGGGGTTTTGATTGTATTGTTGGGCTAATTCTGGGTTCAGGGTAATCATTTGAATGCCCACATAGGGGTGGGGCACTTCTTTACCCGCAGCGAGAGTGTCTTTAAGAGCTTTTGCCTTATTAATGGGAATAGCAAAGCCGATACCTGTGGCGTTGGCGCGAATAGCGGTGTTTATCCCGATTACTTCCCCTCGATCATTTAATAAGGGACCACCGGAGTTACCGGGATTGATCGCTGCATCGGTTTGGAGGAAGTCCACTCGCTTATCAGGAATCCCTACCTGGGCGGAGGAACGATCCAGGGTGCTGATAATGCCCAAGGTGACGGTATTATTTAAACCCAGGGGGTTCCCCACTGCGATCGCCCAATCTCCTACCTGCACTGCACCGGAATTTCCCAAGGAAGCTATAGGTAAGTCTGCTCCCTGAGGCTCGATTTTCACTACCGCTAAATCAGTGACTGGATCGCTACCTTTAACTTCTCCTTCAAATTGACGCCCGTCTTTGAGAGTGACGGTGACTTTGTCCGCTCCGCTCACCACATGGGCATTGGTGAGAATGATACCGCTTTTATCGGTAATAAAGCCCGAACCCTGACCTCGCACTTCTCTTTCTTGGGGCATTCCTCTCAAGCGATCGCCAAAAAAATCCCGGAAAAAGGGGTCGTCAAAAAAGGGGTCGAGATTAGAGCGACTGCTGACGATTTTAGTCGTATCCAGGCGCACCACTGCTGGACCAGTATGAGCTACTGCTGCGGCGACGAAGTTATCACCATTGGTGACCACTGGTTTTAGGGCTACTGTGGTGGTAGGTTCTTGGGGTGGTTCCAATACCTCTGCTGGTTTAGCTTGGGAAGATAGCATTCGCAGACTGCTAAACGCGAGAGCCACTCCCAGAAACAGAGCGACGAAATGGGTACTGAATTGTCGAATAAATTTTGAGGATTTCATTATTTTGGTACAATTAGGGTAAATTTATTTTAACTTTTAGATTGGGGTTTTGTCTCGCGCAAAGGCGCAAAGGCGCAAAGGGAGGAAGAATCGGAGTCAATAATGTATTTGACGGAGAATGTCCCGGAGGCGATCGTAATCGTCTTTGAGTAAGATGGACAATTTCTTCCCTGCTTGAATTAACCAATTTCTGTCAGCATTGCGCAAGTGATAAATTTCTCTCATTGTAGCTGCAATCAAAGCTTCTGGGGGCGTTTCATTTGTTTGCAAGAGAATGGTTAAAAAATCTAACCGTTCGCTAAAGTGAATTACTTCTGATGGTTCGCAACGGTAAACTCCTTGATGAATTTGGGGCGGACGAGGAGGTAAATACTGATATACATTGCATGAATTATTATAAGGCTTCTCAAAACCCACAATTGTGGCACGAAATTCAGTGGCGAGCATGGCAAAAATCTGGGGTTGCTGTTCTCGCAAATCTCCTAATGATAAACCCAAAGCTCTGGCTCGATGGACAGAATCAATAGGATAAGAACTTACATAATTTATTATACCATATATTTGGTAACTTTTTTCATCCATAGACTTGACCCAGCTACCAAAGGTAGGCATTGTGGGGAAGCTCAAGGAATCCGGTTCTAAACATTGAGCCAAAAAGGTAGTTGTCGCCGTTTCAATTACCTCGGCGATATGGTCGGGGTGGCGATTTTCGTCTGTAAACTGGGGTAAAGGAAGGCGCATATTTTCTTTATAGTGCTTCGCGGGGGAGTCGGGAGTCGGAAGAGTCTTGTAGTCTTGTAGGGTGGGCATCGCCCACCAACAGCTGGTAACATCGCCTACCAACATTCATGTAGTATAATTGGGGCACATAATCTTTAAAATTAGTCCTGGTTGCGTGAAATTGGTAAAATTTATCTTTGTTTACTCTACCACTACTATTAAGACAGCTTTTGGTGGGCATTGTTACTGGCAAGGCGTAGGCAATGCCCACTACTAGAAAGTTGCAGCAAAAATCTGTCCAGCAGTGAGGTTGAGGTGGCCAAAAGTGGCTGAAACAATGGTATCAGAGTCTTGAAACCTAGTAACTTTATACTCCTCTTCTATGATTTGGTAAATAGAGAGAGTGGGTTGTTTGGGGTTGCCAATAAATTTTCTCCCACCATAGGCAGCATAATCCACAATCCAGTATTCTGGGATTTGCATTGCTTCGTACTCACTCAATTTTAGGTAATAATCGTCTCGCCAATTACTACTTACTACTTCAATCACTAAGGGAACCGAGGCTGCTTGGGACAGAGTTGAATATTGTTCCCACTGTTTTTCTTGGGGCAAATTAGAGCGATTGAGAAGGAGTATATCGGGACAAAATGCGGACTGGCTCATCCTCGATTGCACTAATGCCGTTTTAGGGATAATCCACGGCAATTTTAGCCGTTTAATCTCTAGGGAAAGTTCCAGAGTTATAAAACCAATGATTTCTTCATGTTTTCCTTTGGGAGGAGACATTTCAATAATAATACCGTTGTGTAATTCATAGCGTTTACCCTGATAATGAGGATAAAACTCTAGAAATTCTTGAATTGTTAGGGTTTGGGGAAGTGTTTGTATCATATTTTACATTATTTATGCTCACCCTACAGAAGACTGAGGCGATCCCGTTCGTAAGCTCTATTTCTGACCCGCCCGGGAATGAATTGCATGGATAGTAGGTTGGGTTAGCGATAGCGTAACCCGACAAAAGCAGGCGTTTCTGAGATTAACGGCTCTTTTCCTTACCCGCCCTTTCAGGACTACCTCGATTTATACCGAGTTGAAATCATAAGAGATTTTATCTCACCCAGTGGCGCTGCGGGATCGCCATTGCACCGTATATTGAACTAAAACTCCTGGACAATATTAAAACCCTGAAGGGGTTTTACCTACTAGCCCGCCATTTATGCGCGGGTGGGATAACAAGGAGGGCGGATGGCTTGATTTCGGAGGGTAGGTTTTTCGGATTAACGGCTCTTTTCCTGACCTGCCCGCGAATGAATTGCTGGCTCATAAATAAAGTCCTTTCAGGACTACCTCAATTTAATCCTTATTTTACATTATTAGAACATTAGGGGCGATCGCCATTGTACTGTATATTGAATTAAAACCCCTGGATAATATTAAAACCCTGAAGGGGTTTTACCTGCTAGCCCTTATGCGCGGGCGGGATAATAAGATAATGAACCAATCTCCCCACTATAACAACGGACGGGGAAAGTGGATTAACAATAGACAGAAATTGTTGGGTTTCGTTCCTCAACCCAACCTACGGGACTGAAAATTACGGGTTCGCTTCCCACACTTTGATTGTATCGTCACTGCTACCACTAACAACAGTTCGACCATCGGGACTTATTGCTACAGAGTTAACATCGTCAGAATGACCTCTAAGAGTAGCTTTTACCCTTCCTGTAGCTAAATCCCACACTCCTTAGCAATAATGGTGCCAGAACCCTCTGGACCTTGACCCCGGATTAAAACGGTAATTTCTTCAGCTACTATAGACAGATCTGCTCTAACTATTTGTGGTACACTGAAGAGTACCTATAATAGATGCGGGCAGGGTTATTTTCTGTGTCACTCCACCCATAGTTACTCCTTTTTTCAGTTATAGCGCCCAAGCGCGGGTCTAGGGTCTGGGGTCTGGGGCTCTGGGTGAAACCAAAATAGGCAGAAAACTGGTAAAATTTATTCTTGCCAACCCTACGGTCACTGGGACGGTGCGTTGGTAACGCACCCTACTGTCGTGACAAGCTTAAAATAGTGCTTTAGTCCAGTAGGGGAGTAGGGGAGTAGGGGAGTGGGAGAGTCGGTTTGTGAGGAGTGGGAGAGTATAGAAGTAGGGGAGTAGCAAGTAAGGTCTCCCTTTCTCCCTTTCTCCCTTTCTCCCTTTCTCCCTTTCTCCCTTTCTCCCTAGCCCGAGTCAAGGTGCCCGTTCTGATTGATACCCCTGACGCGATCGCCAAAATCTGAACTATTGAGCAACTCTTGAATTGAGGAAGGTGTTTTGTTTATGCTTAACTTTTTTATTTTTAATCACTACCTACAAGAATTAGTGTGTGTAGTAACTCATAGCTGGTAACTGGTAACTGGTAACTGTCATGTTCTGGTACTTATTGTACCGCTTCTATTTCTGAGAGTCTGAAGGTGACGAGTTTATCCCAGTTACCATCTTCAAATAAGACTGCTGCTTTACCGTCGCTCACCCGTTGTACAAGTCCTTCAAAATGGTAGTAGGTATCCTCTGGATTAGTAACGCAAACTGTTGTTCCTGGTAGAATCACGATTTTCTCTCTTTGAATCAATGTACCGGACTTAATTATACTACATTAAAGCAGCGAGGGAGACTTGAGCAGCTATTTGTTGGGCGATCGCTGTTAAAGCTTTTGCTGAAGCTGAGTCCGGAGCTGATATAGTGATGGGTACCCCTTCATCTCCTCCCTCTCGCAGGGCAATTTCCAGGGGGACACAACCCAATAAAGGCACTTCTAGTTCACGAGATGTTTTTTCTCCACCCCCGGAACCAAATAAATCGTAGGAACGGTCAGGTTGGTCCGGAGGGATAAAATAGCTCATATTCTCCACTATCCCCAATACTTTCACAGACATTTGCTGGAACATCTTCAAACCCCGACGAGAGTCTAAGAGAGAGACATTTTGAGGGGTAGTAACAATTACTGCTCCTGCCATAGATACTGCCTGTCCTAGAGTTAATTGAGCATCTCCTGTTCCTGGAGGCATATCCACAATCAGATAGTCTAATTCCCCCCAGTCTACCTGATAGAGAAATTTGCGGATAATACCGTTCAACATGGGACCGCGCCAAATCACTGGCTGATCTGGGTCGATTAAACAGCCCATGGAGACCATTTTTACCCCATAATTAAAGGTGGTCTCTAAAATTTCTTCCCCTGAATCTCCCTTTCGCACCATTACTGGGGTATCTTCTAATCCCAACATAGTAGGGACGTTGGGACCGTAAATATCTGCATCTAGTAAACCCACTTTAGCGCCTTTTAGGGCCAGGGCCACAGCACAATTAACCGCTACTGTGCTTTTTCCTACACCTCCCTTCCCACTGGAAATGGCCAGGATATTTTTGACTCCAGGAATAGACTGTTTGTTAGGTTGAGGTTGTTGTGAGGGAGTGTCCGCTGTTACTTTTACCTCTACTGCTTTAACTCCCGGTAACTGCTTGACTGCCTTTTCGCAATCTGCCACAATGAGTTCCCGTAGAGGACAAGCAGGAGTAGTGAGGACTAAGTTGAATTTGACTAAGCCATCCTCCACGGATAGATTGCGAATCATGTTCAAGTCCACTAAACTTTTTTGTAGTTCTGGGTCTTGTACTGGTCGCAAAACTTCTAAAATGGATGATTGATCGAGCATAATGGCGATTACTTGTTTCTCCCCAGTGTGTCACTATATACTAGCATAAAAATAATTTTTGTCAACTAATTTACCCTATGACAGTTACTCAAACAGATAACGTACCTCCAACTAACTCCAGGGAGAGAGTCCAACAATTCATGCAGGACCTGCAAGATGAAATCTGTAAGGGTCTGGAAAAGTTGGACGGCAAGGAAACATTTCGGGAAGATACTTGGTCCAGACCGGAAGGTGGAGGTGGACGTTCTCGGGTACTCAAAGAGGGAAATGTCTTAGAACAAGGGGGGGTTAATTTTTCTGAAGTTTGGGGTGAAAAACTTCCCCCCTCCATCTTACAGCAACGCCCAGAGGCTGCGGGTCATGGTTTTTATGCCACGGGGACCTCTATGGTACTTCATCCTCGCAACCCTTTTGTTCCTACGGTTCACCTCAATTATCGCTATTTCGAGGCAGGTCCGGTATGGTGGTTTGGGGGTGGGATAGATTTGACTCCTTATTACCCCTTTGCAGAAGATGCAGCTCATTTTCACCGCACTCTGAAACAAGCTTGTGATGGTCACCACGAGGAATATTACCCTGTATTTAAACGGTGGTGTGATGAGTATTTTTATTTAAAGCATCGAGGGGAAATGCGGGGTGTAGGGGGACTGTTCCTGGACTATCAAGACGGTAGAGGTGCTTTGTATCGCGGTCCCCATGGGGAAGGGCCAGCAGCAGTTTATAGTGGTAAAGTAGGGGAGATCCCACCTCGCAGTTGGGAGGATTTGTTTGCTTTTATAGTAGATTGCGGTAAGACATTTTTACCGGCTTACTTACCTATAGCTGAAAAACGGCACCAAACCCAATATGGGGAGCGAGAACGGAATTTTCAGCTCTATCGTCGGGGACGCTACGTTGAGTTTAACCTGGTTTATGACCGTGGCACTATTTTCGGTCTCCAAACTAACGGACGGACGGAATCCATTTTGATGTCCCTACCCCCTCTAGTTCGTTGGGAGTACGGTTATCAACCGGAACCGAACACCCCAGAAGCAGAACTCTATGAAACATTCCTCAAACCGCAAGATTGGGTAAATTGGCAATTATCGTGATCTGATATGGTGGGGAATACCCACCTTTATGTCTAGGGTTCGTGCAAAGGCGCCAAGTAGCCGCTCGGAGACTCGCAGAGAGCGCAAAGGAGAGGGAGGTAAATCAGCGCTATTCTTGACATATATCGTGATGTCAGTATTAGAGTCGAGGGAGGTGTTACCACCTCGCCCCTCTCCTACGAACCGGACGTGAGACTTTCACCTCATCCGGCTCAGGTGTCTCTATGCCTCTACGGCGCGCTTTACGAGTCCGTCCTTAATTCGCTTGCGGTGTACCGCCTGCTTTTGGTGACATTCCCGATGGAGAGCAACTAGATTTTTGCTATTCCAGTTATTATGATTCCCGTCTTTGTGGTGCAACTCCACAGGACCATCTATCTCCATGAACTTTCGGTTGCAATGCGTACATTTTCCCTTCTGTCGCTTGATAGCTTTAGCGGTCGGTCCTTCATATAATTTGGAGTTCCGACCAACCCAGTAGGATATACTCCCATCGAAGGGTGAGGCTCCACCTTTAACCATTACGTGACTATTCACTTCCCAGGAAACTTTCGGGAACGCTTTATCCACCTGCTCTTTTGTGAGTTGGCGCTTCGCCGCTCCCTTCACTGCCTTCTTACCTTTAATGGCTTGTCGGCGTGCTTTTTCAGCTTCCTTCTGGTCTTGTCTGCGTTTATCCGCCCTTAGTTTGTGCCACAACCATTGGCTCAGTGACCATAGAGCATGTTTCGACATATCGCAGGATTTATGGTAATTCCTCCAGCCAGAGACTTGGTTTCGCGCACCTTCGCGCTTTCCGCGATTACTGACCGCGTCCTCACTCTCATAATTCATTCAGTTATCATGGTTCGGTTATCACTACCTTAGAGTTTCGGTAATCCTGTTTGGGTCACCTAATTTCTCCCTTTGTTTCCCTTGCGGGTCTCTTCGTTCAGATAGGATTGTCTGGGTCTTTCAGCGCCTTTCGGCAGCTTAGATTGTACCCGGCCTTTTAACCTGTAACCAAGCCCCTGCTTATATTTCAGCTTACGCCGCAGCTTTCACAGGGAACGAGCCGCACGTATAATGATACTAGTGTTTTTCTAGTTTTTATATGGATTGAAATATGAAAAAGAAAGATTGGATAGAAAACCCTTATACCTGGATTACTTTTACAGGTTTTCTATTAATTATAGTATCTGTATTGTTACCGTCACAATGGTTATGGTTCAAGAATTTGTGTTCGCCAATAAGTGGTGCATTACTAGGTATTGGGGTAACTGGCTTGGTAACGACTAGATTTGATTCTAGCGCACTAGAAAAAATTGAGGAATCTACATCTACAAAACTATTGAAAATTCAAAATTGGCTTCAGGAAATTACCAACGCACGCATTTCTAGTCAAACAGATACGGAGAAAAAATTCCTTAATGACTTATCCAAGAAAAAAGAACTATACCGCTATTACAAAACTGAAACTCCAGAAGGAGAGTTGATATAGCGAGCCTAAATGATTTGTGCAAACACATCGTATCGTTCCAATCTCTCCGGATTGAAAAGTTTGAGAGCCAAAAATAGCTTGAACAATCTTTTCACAACTGTAAAATTTTTACATTTATAATAAAAACGCCTCAAAAAATTCTTGGCTTGTAACCAAATTCCCTCTACAGGATTTTCTTCCGGACTATAAGGAGCAAACAATTCACAAGTAATCAACCATTCATCTTTGGCTAATCCATCATTATATTTGGCTAAGATTTTTTTCATTTCCTCTCCTTTATGATATGACGCACGATCCCAAAGTAACATAATTTGTTGGTTAGGATGACGATTCTTTATCTCTTCAACAAATTTCACAGTATTTTGTCCATTGCCGCTGGGATAAGGACAAACAATAAATTCATTATTCCAAATGTTTAAAGCACCATAGTAAGTTTGTCTAGCTCTATAATTATCAATCTTAACAATTTCTCGTTTTTTTTTGTCTCCCCAAAGGTAACCACAAATCTCATCGCCTTGAAGGTGACACTCATCTAAAGCATATACCACAAGTTTTTCAGCTTTTATCTTATCGAGGCTATCGCGTAATATAGCAGCTAATTCTTTATTTCTTTCTTTGATTCGAGCTGGATTTTTTCTGGGATTTTCTTTATTGCCTTTCTGCCATGTTAAATTGGCGTTTCGCAAGATTTGATAATAACTCTCTTTTGACCTAAATAGGACATCATATTCTTCTATAAGATGTCTTTCTAATTCAGAAATGTTACGTCTTTCTGGTGACTGGAGCCATTTTATAATTTCTTTTTTTTGCTCCCTAGTTAGGTAACTTCTTGAACCTTGATGTCCCAGGCTTAATCCCGATACACCTTGTAGCAAATATTTTCTCTGTGTTTGGGCAATAAAGCTTGTTGAAACACCTAAACTTACTTCAATACTTTTATAATCCAACCCCAATAATCTCAATTTTACTGCTTGTACTCTTTTCCATTCTTTTAAATTCTTAGTGTTGTGAATAAACTCATTCAATTCCTGTATTTTAGTAAAGTTAGGATGATTCTTATCATTCATTAACATGATTTTATCCTCTTTTTGTTTGGTTTGAAGGCATCATAGCACAAAAGTCACGATTTGCACAAATGATTTAGACGCGCTATATGGCGTTTTCATCAGATGGAGTTATTATATGGTGGTGACAAAAGAAGAATATTTTCCTCTGTCACCTTTCAGTTACCAGTGACCAGTAATCAAGCTGAATGGAAAAAAGGCGGAAAAGAGATTAAGAAACTCAACGAGATATGGGAAAGAGAATGGAAAAAGTTAAAGAATATATCTTTTTTATTAGATATTTCTTTTGATACTCAATCCAATGAATCAGGCGAAACTTAATTAGCTTTAATATACGTTTAGCTCAGGAAGAATATGCTGATATTCCGGGTATTTCCTATGGACATGCAGCCAGTGGAGAAAATTGAGCCTTGGGGTAAAGGTTATAAAATTAAATGTCAAAATTACTCCGAGTCTATTTATGCGGATCAAGTTGCTCTGACTACTTCCTATAGTGGTATGCGGTTTTTGCCCACTTTAGTCCCCAATTTTAATTATCATTATAATGTTTACCTCAACGTTGCTTGTTATGTAACCCTGGATCCCTCAATTCAAACAGCTCTCACCTTTACTCTTCTAGGGGAAGATGGGGAGATGTTCGCCCCACTAGCTTATGCACAAGACAAGGAATCTGGTTTAGCCACCCTTTATCTCCCTGCTTCTTGTGGGAGTCAGTTCATGGTAGATCAGTTACATATGGAAAGTGCTCAGTTTCCTCCTATAGCTTGGGATAAAATGCTCTCCAAGAGTTCCCAGCCAAGCGAAGAGCGAGGTTTCCAGATTCGCGATCGCCTCACACATTTATACCCATTCTTGACTGGAACAGATGTAAAACGAACCGTATTCCAATCTGTCGTGAATGTTGCTTCTTCTAGGGAAATCAGACTCAGTGAGCATCCCCATCGATTGAGAGAAGGGCTTTTTTGGGCTGTTGCCACCAAATGGACTAATGCTATCACTGCTTCTTTAGAGTTAATCATGAAAATACAACAACAATCTCTGGAACGGGGGATTATTTGTGAACAAGAGCTTCTCTTTCCAGAGGGGCGGCTGGATCTAGCTTATATTTCAGATCATCTTTCCTTTCGCCATGAGACTTATAACTATGAAAAAGCACTGGCGTTTGCTGATATGTGGGAATTTCCCCACCAGATGATCCCTAAACCTTCCTTAGGATCCCTGGTAATGGGAGGATAGGGAGATCGGAAGGGTAGGGGCGGGTTTTTACCACCCGTATCCGTGGTAGGTTACAATAATAGACTACAGTAATTTATAAGAATCCTTGTGAATAACGTTCCTACAGTATCAGATACCAAGCGTGATTTCTACGCCCGTCACACCCGCCCAATTAATTCCGTATATAGACGAGTAGTAGAAGAGTTATTAGTAGAGATGCACTTGCTCTCTGTTAATGTGGACTTTAGTACTGACCCAATCTATTATTTGGGTGTAGTTACTTCTTTTGACCGTTTTATGGAGGGCTATCAACCGGAACCGGATAAGGAGTCTATTTTTGCAGCTCTTTGCGGGTCCGTAGGGGGAAATGCTCAGGAGTATCGCAAGGTTGCCGAAGAAGTGACTGCTTTCGCGAAGAGCAAAGGAAAAGAATTAATTACCATGCTCTGTGCTCCTACTCCTGAGACGGAGGGCGAAAGTTTATTAGCTTCTTTGGAGGCTATAGCCAACAATACTCGGTTTAAATATAGTCGTCTGTTTGCTATTGGCCTATATACTCTCCTGAAAGAAGCAGATCCTGAGTTGATACAAGAGGAAGAAGGGCGGAATAACGCTCTCAAGCAACTCTCAGAAGCTTTTCACCTACCCTTGGAGAAGTTACAAAAAGACCTGGAACTCTATGATAGTAACTTGAAAAAAATGAAGCAAGTGCTCCAGGTTATAGAAGATACTCTCCAAGCAGATAGGAAAAAACAACAAGAGCGCGCTTTGGAAAAGAAACCCCCAGTAGAAACTGAGTAGGGGAGAAAACTATCGCCCGCGAATGAATTGCGGGCTACCTTATAAAACCTCTGGTTTGGTTTCAATATTACCCAGTTCGTAGGCGATCGCCAGACTCTAATACACTCAAACAGTGACCAGTCCTGCTCATGCCAACCGGGGCAGTCAGGCAGTTACCAGTCCTGCTCAGGCAAACCGGGGCAGTCAGGCAGGCGTCTGGTGCGGGGTTGGACCCACCCCCCGTAGTCACTGCATAACTGCTAAATTAGCTGTGCAACACCAGTAGAGTGCGTTGGCTACGCGGCGCGCCTTCGTTGAAAATATAATTCATGCAAGTTGTAATGCTTTTCCAAATAGGTTCGGTTCTGGCAAAGATTTATTGTCTTTCAACTCTGATACAATCAAAAGTTCTAAAACTTCTTGGGCATTTTTCAATGCTTCTTCAGAAGTATCCCCATGGGTATGACAAAATTACCCCCATTTTGATAAACTAACCACATAGCATTGATCCTCATCAGACCATTGTATAATAATAGTGTAACGTTGTTTCATTGTAAATTGTAGGTTGGGTAGAAGGTCGTGAAACTCAACAGGAGCCTTGCCAATGTTGGGTTTCGTCCCCCGACAGTGGGCCTTAGGCCCAACCTACAGCTGAAACTCAAGGTATGATATGGAACTCTTTTTTATCTTGATAACGATAAATATAAAAATCACTATCTAGAGTAAAAATGAAATTTGTTTTCAACTGTTCCGCTGCTGCAACTAGTGAAGCATCAGCTAAATCCATTGGCACATTTTAATATTTTTCCATCAAAAATTTCATTCGATTTAATTCTGTTTTATCTGCAAAATGTATAACTAGAGCCTTTCTAGCTAAAAATTCCCACAAAATTTGTTGTCCTCTCCAACCTTTCAATTTTGACATAAAATACATTGACTCTGTAAAACAAGGCCATGTTGTCACCATAATACCAGTTAGCCCCTGATAAGCCTGAACACAACGAATATGGGCTTCCCCTTGCCCTGCATCAATCAAAGCAATCAGTGGGCCAGTATCCACCAAAATCATTATAGATACAATCCTTGCTTCGCCAACTTTGCTTCAATTCCTTCTCCAAAAGCTGTTTTAGAGAAATCATGGGGTGGTTCTTCTTTGCTATTGATAGCCCCCACTAAACCCGTTAATCGTTCCCATAAGGGCTGTTCTTCTGGCGGAGAAATGGGCAATTGAGATAGGATCCAGTCAACAGGTGTGGTTCCTTAGGCTTCAGCAACTTTAACTAAAGTCTTATAAGCCTCTTCAGGAAGGGAAATTTGATGTTCTGCCATTGTCTTTGTTCTCTTTGTTCTCTTTGTTCTCTTTGTTCTCTTTGTTCTCTTTGTTCTCTTTGTTCTCTTTGTTCTCTTTGTTCTCTATATTGAGTATTGTAGCAACTGATTTGTTGGGTAGAAGGTCGTGAAACCCAACAGCTTTCCCGCGAATGAATTGCGGGCTATTTATAAAACCCCTGGTTTGGTTGGATCCCGCCTTCGTTGAAAATATAATTCATGCAAGTTGTAATGCTTTTCCAAATAGGTTCGGTTCTGGTAAAGATTTATTGTTTTGCAACTCTGAATCAACTAATAATTCTAACACTTCTTGGGCATTTTTCAATGCTTCTTCGGGAGTATCCCCATGGGTATGACAAAATTCACCCCATTCTGGTAAACTAACCACATAGCATTGGTCTTCATCAGACCATTGTATAATAATAGTGTAATGTTGTTTCATTTTTCCTTCTCATAAATTAATTTTTGTACGTGCATAAGTGCATTTTAAACATCTCTTTCTTGATATGGTTTGGCATCATCTCCATCTTTACCAGAAAGAGTAACTTTCCCGGATAAAAGCACATGTGACCATTTTGTATGACTCCCTTTGCCAGGTTCATAGGTAAATCCAGCTTTCAACATTAATCTTTTCAATTCTCTAATCTTTTTTGGCACTTTGCGGCTTTCTTCTTTCTTACTGATTAAGATATCAAACGTTTTTCCCATTGCCCACCCTACGGGGATATTTAAACCCTGTAGGGGTTTCATCCGTGAGCAATCAATTCATTCGCGGGCGGGCGGGGCGCTCACCACAGAAGGGAAAGAACCCAACCTATTCCAAATCTTCCCACAGCCTTATCACAAGATATAGCAGTACCAGAGCGCGTTAGGACATTTTCTCTATTTCGATGAATCATAAGCCCCGACCACAGCCCAACCCTCAGCCCACCACACATCCCCTTCTTTCTTCCGTTTCTTCCGTTGAATCGGAACAGTTGTTGCTGGAGCAGGATCTACAGAAGGGGTAGGTTGTGGTGTAGGAGGAGAAGAAGGAGGAGAAAATGATACAGGAGGGATAGAGGAAGGAATAGACTCCAAAAGTTCTAACCACTCAGCCATAGTTTGAGGACGATTTTTCGCCAACCTCGCCATTCCCCGTGTAATAGCTTGATTCAAAGTATGGCTAATACGAGGATTAAGCTGTTTGGTTGATCCACTCCCCCGGTTAAAACACGGGGGATTCGGGATTTAAGCAGCAATCGCAGGGAAACCCCGTCTTACATTGCTGAGCAACTAGGTTGAGACCCCAACCTTTTTGATATTTATACTACGGCTGAATTTATTCAGCTTGCGCTTATATCCCCCGATTAAAATACGGGGGCTTTACGCTTTGCACCTCGTAAAATCAATTCCTCGTCATCATTAAATTGAGGAACCCTCCCGGTTATCCCATAATAACAAGAAGCTGCTAAGGTATAAATATCTACGGTAGGTTTCCTTCCCGTACCTCTCAATTGCTCGTTGGAAGCAAAAGCAGGATTTCCCATGATTTTAGAACTCATGGTAGTGGGGGAAATTTCTCCTGCAATACCAAAATCGATTAAAATTGCTTCCCCAGGTTGGGGTAACATGATATTAACGGGAATAGCGTCTCGATGAACGAGTCCTGCACCATGAACTAAACTCAATGCTGAACCAATTTGCCGCATATACTCTACCACCTCTTCTTCTGGTAAAGCACCCAATCTTTGTACCCGCTGATCCAAATTTTCTCCTTCAATAAAATCCATCACGAGACAAGGTAAATCACCGTCCACCAATAAATCACTGACCCGCACAATATGAGGATGACGTCCTTGTCCTAATTTGCGGAGAGTTTTGGCTTCCTTATGAAACCGTTTCACAAACTTGCCATATTCTGGATCCCCCTTTAACTTAGCATTAGGGGTTTTAATCACCACCCAGCCATCCAACAAAATATGTTTAGCTTTGTAGGTAATGCCAAAACCACCTTCCCCTAATTCTCTCTCAATGCGGTATTTTCCTTGCAACTCATGCTCTCTTGGCCACATCTACCCCCATGATAGCATCTACTTTAATAATAACGGCCATCTCATGATTTGTCAAGCTTTGTTACAAAACTTAATAATTATTTTTTATTGAACCGCTGAACGCCGGTAACACAGAGAAGAGAGGGGAGGAGGGGAAGAGGAGAAGTTTCCAAAAACCTTTGCGCGAAACCCTTCCTACTAACAAATTTTAACCGTCTAATAAAGCTTCAACAAACTCATAACTAGAAAAAGGACGTAAATCATCGATTCCTTCCCCAGCCCCCACAAAGCGGATAGGCAAATTTAATTGTTGAGCAACCGCAAGAGCAACTCCACCTTTGGCAGTACTATCCAGCTTAGTCAAAACCACACCGCTCAGTTTAGCAGCTTCGGAGAATACCTGTGCCTGACGCAAACCATTTTGACCCAGAGTAGCATCTAATACTAGCAGGGATTCTACCTGAGCATCGGGAGCTTTTCTATCAATTATCCGCCTAATCTTAGCTAGTTCCGCCATCAGATTTTTTTTGTTTTGCAAACGTCCTGCTGTATCTACCAACAATAATTCCACATTCCGAGCCATAGCAGCAGTAATACCATCAAAAACAACCGCTGCTGGATCCGTATTTTGCCCTGGGTTAGCAATTACATCTGTGTTGCTGCGATCGCCCCAAATTTTGACCTGTTCCACAGCAGCAGCCCGGAAAGTATCAGCAGCAGCAATCAGACAGCTATAACCAGATTCCTGGGCGAGGTGGGCAATTTTGCCAATGGTAGTAGTTTTACCCGCACCATTGACTCCCGTCAGCAACCAGATATTGAGCTTATCTTTGATAGGTAAAAATTCCGAATTGGCGACCTTTTCAAGAGGTTTATCCAGCAAATCCCTGAGAATAGTTTTCAGATAAGCGATCGCCTCCTCTGGAGGTAATTTTTCCTCTCGTAATTTATTCTCCAAAGCATTAATAATATAATCCGTTGCCTCGATGCCTACATCAGCCTGCAAGAGCAGGGCTTCGATTTCCATCACGGCATCTTCATTTAGTGGTCCTTGACCAACAATCCCTCTCAGATTATTGATTAAGGAGCGACGAGTTTTTCCCAATCCTTCTCGCAGTCGCTTCAGCCAGTTAATTTCTGCAACAGAAACTTCCTCCGGCGATCGCCCTTCAAGAGCGAGTACTTTAGCAGACCAAACAAAATCTTCATCAAAAGCAATCTCACTCTCTTGCGCCTCTGGAGCTGGGGTTTCGGTAGCAGTTTCTTTAAGACGTTCCAACCCTTCTGACTTGCTCATCCAAGCAGGGAGCGATCTACCAGTCTCCTCAGTAGCTCCTTCTTCCACTGCTGTTTTCTCCAGGATAATGATTTTTGCCGTTTCTGGAGTTGCTTCTGTCTCTGGTGTAGTAGTTGCCGTTTCTGGAGTTGCTTCTGTCTCTGGTGTAGTAGTTGCCGTTTCTGGAGTTGCTTCTGTCTCTGGTGTAGTAGTTGCTGTTTCTGGAGTTGCTTCTATCTCTGGTGTAGTAGTTGCTGCTGCTTTTTGCTTTTGAATATTTTGATAAGCCGCTTTAGCCCAGTTAAGATAATCTTCCTTCGTAGAAGGATCAGATTGTGAAGCTATTTCTTCTTCTTTCGGTTTACTCTCCTGCTCAACGGTTGTTGATTTTTGCTTTTCTGCTGTATCCTTAGACTTGCGGCGGAACCAATTAAACATAAGTGCTGCAATTTATAAGTTGATTTGGTGAAACTATTTCAACAGTACCTTGGTAACACATACCTTGACAGTTAAGTATTTATCCCTGGGTCTGAGTTCCCCACTAAATTAACAACATCATGGTACGTGACAACTGTGAACTGTTTGTTCAATAGGGTCAGGCACCCACCCCCCCTGCCTGCCCGCGGCATTGATTAATGGCGCGGGCGCGGCGCTCTGCAGGGGTCTGGCTATACCTTAGCAGGGGTTTGGCCAACACCGAAGGTGCCGCCAAAGGCGTCCCTTAGCAGGCCCTCCCGGTCTCCCCCTGGGGGGAGTAGAGGGGGGTTGGGGGTAGGGGGTGGGTTTGAGCTAACATCATACGCCTGGTAACTGGTAACTGGTAACTGGTAACTGTTTGACAGCTTTCATGCGGTCAGTCACTCGCCGCAATACTCCGTTAATAAATTTATATCCATCCTCGTCTGAGTAGCGTTTTGCCAATTCCACAGCTTCGTTAATTGCTACTTGCTCTTCCAGATCGAGAAACAAAATTTCTGCCACAGCGATGCGGAGAATATCCCTGTCAATGCGAGGTAAGCGTTCTAATTGCCAATCCACAAGGGATTCTGAGAGCAGCTCGGTAATCTCTTTGTTTTTCCGGCGGACAGTGCTAATTAAATCTAGAGCATATTCTCTGACTTCGTAATGATTCGACAGCTGAATAAATTCTGGCAATTCTACTGCTGTCCCGAGACGTTCGATGGCTGTTCGAGTTAATTCCAGAGCATCAGCTACCATTGCTTTCGCACTCTGGACATTGGTAGCGCCTTGAGAGATATTAGAGAGGCGATCCGGTGTGAAACACCGGATCTGTTCACACAGATCGCTCCCTCTTTGAACTTCTGCCCCAGCAGTAAAGAGAGTATCTTGAATTTCGGACGTGAGAGTCCGAATTGATGCTAACACTAAATCTTGTAAATCATTTTGTTCGATTTTTTCCTCTTTACCCTTGATTATACTCAGAGCTAAAAGAGCTAATTCACGAGCAATGCGGCGTGGTTTTTGGAGTTGCATAAAAGTCTCAAGTTGGCGATTATAGTATTTTAGTTGGAGTGACTTTCTTCTAAATCAGGTAATACTTGTCGTTTTTCTAACTCTATAGGCTGAAGTGGTACTTTTTTATAAGGTAAGTCCAGATCAATCGGCACATTCTCGTGGTCATTTTTACTAGGACTGACTATACCCCCAGAGATGAGCACTTTGAAAGCGTCTTCAATAGAGATTGACACATTGATTACCTCATCCTCTGGCACCATAGCATACCAGCCAGAGGTGGGATTAGGAGTGGTGGGAATGAAAATACTCAGCATTGGTTTAGATAAATGGCACTGGAAGTTGCTGCTGAGAGTTCCCGTCACAAACCCCAAAGTCCAAACACCCCGCCGAGGATATTCTACCATCACCACTCTGCGAAACTTGCTATTAGAATCCTTCAATAGGGTTTCTAATATCTGTTTGAGAGTTTTATATACCGAACCAGCCAAGGGAATTGCTTGCAAAAACTTCTCGCCAAAATCTAATAGCCAGCGCCCGACAATATTTCGTGCCATTAAGCCAATGAGCAAAATGAAGGTCAAAGGTACCGCTAACCCCACCACAAAATTGAGCAGATTTGTCAGGAGCGGGTGAAGACCATCAAATGGGTTGAGCTGTTGGGGAATCCGAGTGAGAAATTCGATCGCCCACTTGGCAATGTTAATTGTCAACCAAATGGTAGTAGCTAGGGGGATTACTACCAGAAGGCCGGCGATCAGGTCATTCTTTAAATCTTGTTTTAAACTTTGGAGCACCAATGGGACTCTCCTTACGACTGAATGATAAATCGATCCTGCTGTTGGTCAAAGTTCAACAGCATGCTCTGTGCAACATTTAACCTGCTCAAACCTCCCCATCGCTGGTAAAATCTGAGATAAGTATGGCATCACCTGAGATGGTGAAGGCAGTTGCCTGCGGCCATTTGCGTCTCTGTCAGCAGAGAATCCACATTCGGGGCATCGAAAGATTTTAGAGCCTCTTAATCTGTCGTGGATATGACCGCAGTTGGGGCAAGTTTTAGAAGTGTAAGATTCATTGCACCTAACAACTAATACTCCATTCCTGTCAGCCATTTGCCTGCTCAGGTGCGGCTGCACAGGATCAGGGGTTTTGAGCAAATTTATAATGGCTCCAAATAAACATATTTCTTGCTGTTTTGCTTTTTATTTTACGGGTAGAACGTAGAACCATCTGGGATGTTTCAAAAGGAGGAAGAAATATTAACTTGTAGTGCCTAACAAAATTTGGTTAAACGGCTATACCAAGTTCCATTTTTGAAATTTCCTGCTTTAAACTTAATTACTTGTGAGAAAGCTCGACAAGATTTAAACTTAGCCACACCTTGGTTCGCTTGAGCCTGCTTAGTTGCGTCCACTGCATCTGCTACTGCTTCCTGCAACTGGTGCCCTGGCAACTCTTTAACCCAATTTGGTCTTGAAGCTTCTCTGGCTTGCCGCTGTAAATCATAAGCAGAAGATGGAGTCCAGTTGTAAATCCAACGATACCCAGCAAGCCATTGTTTCCAAGTTCGATGCAGCTCTTTACAGGGATACACCCGTATCTTTTGAACTGCATTGGGTGGCTGCTTCTTCCTTTGATGCCTGGGCTGGGTTTTGTGTAGAGACTCTTGCATACAACACAGTGGGTTTAGCTTCCTGGCAGTACTCCTCAATGCAGAATCTCCTTTGATTTCTTGGGGTTCTAATAGTTTTGATTTTTCCATCTTCTGAGGCTTCTCTTGGTGTAACATATTTACCTTGTTTCATTATGTGGCCTTGCTATTTTTTCTCATTCTAGCAAGGTTTTCCCGTTTTTGTCAAGGTTTCCGGATAATTTTTTCCACTAGATACTACCTCTGAAGCATCAATACCCTTAGATACCTATTCTAAGAATTGTTACAAGTTTTGATATTTTATTGTCAATATGATAAATAGCAACAAGGGAGTGCCTGTATCATATTCTACCATACCCCGCGCCTTAAGACGGGGTTTCCCAGATCGGAGTTATTCATGAAAAAATTTGTGGAAGTATTCCCAGATAAGCAAGCCCTCCTAGCACGCGCCCTTGTTATTGTCACCTCCCAAATCCAAGCAGCAATCCAAGAGAAGGGTAAATGCACCATCGCTCTTGCGGGTGGCAGTACTCCCAAACCCCTCTACGAGAGCATTGCCACTCAGAACTTACCAATAGACAAAATTCACCTTTTCTGGAGTGATGAGCGCTACGTTCCCCCAGAACATCCCGACAGCAATCAAAGAATGGTTCGCCTTGCATGGCTGGATAGGGTTGATTTCCCCCAAGGTAATATCCATGCCATGCCTACAGGGGCTGGAAACCCCTCGGTAGACGCCCAAACCCACGAAAAGGAACTGTTGGCATTTTTTGAAATTACCGCCGGAGAATTTCCCGTTTTCGATCTTATTTTATTAGGAATGGGAGATGATGGACACACCGCCTCCCTCTTTCCTCACACTGAAGCTCTTTCAGTCAACGATCGCCTGGTTACTGTGGGCAACAAAGACGGTCAACCCCGTCTCACTTTCACCGCTTCTCTCATTAACCACGCCAGCTGTGTGCTATTTCTCGTTGCTGGTGCTAACAAGCGTCCTGCTTTAGAACAAGTTTTCGCACAATCCGCCGATCCCATGACCTACCCCAGCCGATTAATTATGCCCCAAGGTGAACTTTGGTGGTTATTAGATTCTTCGGCTTCCATGTGACGCTCCTACACCAACCCTGACGGGCGGGTCCTATCATACCGGACCCGGGTGTAGGCTTCTCAGCTGCCCGATAAAAGACAGGTAGAACTTCCTTCGAGGTACTGTTAGTAGTAGACTTTGTCACTACAGGATTCCCACTGGGCGCGTGTTATAGTTGGGAACACGTCCAGCCCAACTCGCTTAATGTTTACAGCGGCATTAATGTCGCGGTCAATATTAAGCTTTTCAATACTATCGTAATACTCTCTTATAGAGCAATTGGTAAAGACAAATTCATCTCGATAAGAAAGTAATTGAGATGTGTAGGCAGGATTGACCTCAATCGTAATGGCTCCAGCAATTCGGCGCTATGTATTCCAAGATTGAGAAAAATTGTCCAAATGCCGCATCATTCCAGGATTTATTTAACCCCGACTTAGCAGCTTGCCCATTAGGTAAATAACCTCCACCCACCAATCGAATCTATCCCCTAATTGACGGTTGTACCAATATCTGCAAATCCTCAACCACAGATTCAGTGTTAGCTGTTGCTGCCCTGTTGGATATAAGCGGTACTGGTAGGTGTATTTCATGAAAACTCCTAATCGTTGGAAACCCCGTGTCTTTAGACCGGGGAGGAAAACGTTTATGCACATAGTGCCGTCTCCCATCAGGGGGGGTAGGGAATAACCCCCACCCAACTCCTATTTCTAGGGTAAAGTTCGCCTCGTCGTCTTGCCTCGCTTTCCAGCTCGAATTCGATTCGAGCTGGGTCGAGGCGCAAAGTTATCGGTCGGTACTATCCAAGCCGCACTACCTTACCCCTCGTAGAGCTGTTTAACGACTCGGTTCTAGAGCCTGGAACTGGCGTCGCATCCCAGGGTAGGAACTTTAACTAAAAACTTGCCGATAACGTAGCCCTCAAAGGGCTTAGACTGGTCAAGCACCTCCGGTCTAGGGCACGAAGCCCCGTCTCTTTAGAGCGGGGTGCTGACACCTTTTCTTTAGCGCTGAAATATCTACTACACTCAATATAACAACAAATATGCATTTTGGCAACAGTGAAAAAAGATTTTATTTCCAGAGGGCGTGAGATGAGCGACTTAAAAGCCCATCTTGTATTGACGACCAAATATAAACGGAAGGTATTTACAGGAGAAATCTTAGAACGATTAGGGGAAATTTTAGAGGACCTGTGTCAGAAGTGGAATTGTAAGTTATAGCAGTACAAAAAAGGGTTAGGACACCAAGCTAATGTAGGGGCGCAGGTTGTGCGCCCTGCGAAATTTATATGTCCTAAACTGTTTGCGTAGTGCTATAGTTGAAGAGCGAGCTGCTGAATGAATATTCAGGCAGGCGAGCGGTCAATGGCGAGGAGGACCATATTCATTTGCTGTTTCAATATTATCCACAGATGGAATTGAGTAAATTTATAAATAATATAAAAACGGTTACCAGCCGCAGGCTCCGTCAAGAATTTAACGAGCGGGTGAAGCTTTTCTATCGCAAAGATGTATTGTGGAACGGTTCTTATTTTATCGCTAGTTGTGGAGGTGTAACAGTAGCAACACTACGAAAATACATAGAATCTCAGGACAAGCCGAGTTAAACCGAGTGCGGCATTCCTCTCACGAAGCAACCGCCCTTGGCGTCCCGCTTGCGTCCCCTGGCGAGTATAGCGTGAGGCTCCTGCCGCTTTAGCTGAACGAATGCGCGACAGTCCCCACCCGTAGGATGCGTTAGCTGTCGTAGGATGCGTTACTAGCCACTGTAGGATGCGTTACTAGCCGTAAGTAGTAGCAACAATACAAACTTTGTTGGCGTAACGCATCGTACTAGCAACAATACAAACTTTGTTGGCGTAACGCATCGTACGTAGCAGCATCCTAAATTAAATGGGTTAGCGTAACGCATCCTACGCGAAGCGGGGTGGGGAAGGATAGCGCGGGAACTTCCTGGGTGATACCCCCTAAGTTCCCAACTACGCTTTGGGAACCTTGTCGGGGTTTTATCTTGACAACCTACATCCAAACTGCTATAGTTAGGGTATCCGACCCAACAGTCCTGCTCCTGCCAAGCCTGGCCTGAGCAGGGCCAACCCGCCGAATCACCTACCAACTCTATCCAAGCGTAGAAAGCTCACGCAAATTGCACATGGCCCGCAAGATGCACTGCGAGCTATACAACGCTGCTTTGGCTAATCGTCGAACTCAATACCAGCGCCTCGGACCTGCCCGCGGCATTGATTAATGGCGCGGGTGCGGCTGCACAGGAGCAGGGGTGGATTACTTTGAGCAGCAGAACTCCCTACCAGCATTCAAAGAAGTGTGGCCTGAGTACAAAGAACTGGGATCTCATACTCTGCAAGCAACTTTAAAACGAGTAGATTTTGGCTATCAGCGCTTTTTTAAGGGGCTGGCAAAATATCCTAGATTCAAAGCAAAACGTCGCTACAGAGGGTGGACATATCCAGACAGTGCTGGTTGGAAAGTTCACACAAATATGGGTGTTAACGGTCAGCTTGAGTTGAGGCATTTTAAATCCGGCCCTATCTTTATTCCAATGCGGGGAAAGGCTAGAACTTGGGGGAACCCAACAACTTGTACTCTAGTTTGGAGCAACAATAAATGGTACGCTTCCATCACAGTGAATTGTGTCCCCGAAAGGCAAACCCACCCCCCTTCGCCCCCCTCCCAGGTTCCCCTCCTGGGAGGGGGTAGGGGTGGGTGGGGTTGGGGGGTGGGTTGGTTTAGATTTTGGTTGCAAAGTAGCTATAGCTACATCTGATGGAGAATTTATAGAAGCTCCAAAGTTTCAGACAAAAGCAGCTGAAAGGGTCAGACAACTTTCTAAACAGTTAAGAAGGAAGCGCCGTCCTGAAAAGAGGAAGACTAAAGCCTCTCGTAGATGGCGCAAAACCCAGAAGCAAATCACATCGGTCAAACGCAAGGTTGCTAATCAGCGCCACGACTGGTCTCATAAGGTAGCAGCACAAATCGTTAGCGGTAATAGCTTGGTTGCTACTGAGAAATTAAACCTTAAGGGCATGACTCGTAAAGGAAAAGGCAAGAGAAAGCGCCAAACCCACCCCTCTTCTCCCCTCCCAGGAGGGGATGGGGGTGGGTATCGGTCTTTGTTAGATGTCGCAATTGGCATGACAAAAGATGCTATTAAGTACAAAGTACTCGAGGCAAAAGGTGTTTATTTAGAGGCACCGACACAAAAGTTAAAACCCACTCAACGATGTGCTAAATGTTGGGACACTACCAAGAAAACATTGAGTGACCGTGTTCATGTTTGCCAATATTGTGGACATACAGAAGATCGGGATGTAAATGCAGCTCAAGTAATGTTGGCTTGGGCTAGGGGTCAGGAACTGGCCTCTTTAGATGGGTCGCGGCGTAGGATGCGTTAGCTGCCGTTAGGATGTGGTAGCTGCCGTTAGGATTAGCGTAACGCATCCTACCAATTGTGGAAACATGAGGCAACTAGGGGCGTTGAAACGTCAGAAACGCCGTGTTCAGCGTAGCGACACGGCGTAGTTCATATCAATAATCTCCCTAACACCTGAAACGAAGAACAAAAAATGATTGTCTGTCCCAACTGCAATCACCAAAATCCGGAAGCAGCACTTGCCTGCGAAGCTTGCTATACTCCTTTATCCACTATCAGTAGCTGCCCTCATTGCGGCGCTACCATAGAACTAGATGCAACCTTCTGCGGTCAATGTGGTTTAAATTTACCACCAGAGATGACCGAAAATGCCGAACCATTGAGAGAAACTATGGTGAATACATCCAACCTTCCCGGATCAGTTGAAAACCCGAACCCAGATCCTGTAGTAACGCCTGTGATTCAATCAATCGAGAACTCAGAATTGGTGATGAGCAAACCAGAGTCGGAAGAAAAAACGGCTCCATCCTCAAAACAACCTGGAGCTAACCCAAGTCCCGCTCAAACTATGCTCCAAATTCAGAGAGCTCAATTAGTACATCTGCAAAGCAATACAACTATTGAAATACCGTCGAATCTGCCGATTATTCATATCGGTAAGCCCAATGAGCATATTCCCCCAGATATTGATGTGGCAGGTTTTCCCAATTCAGAGATTGTTTCTCGAGTTCATGCTGATATTCGCTTAGAAGGAGATACTTTTTTTATTGAGGATTTAGGTAGTTCTAATGGCACTTATATTAACCATAACTACCTGTCTCCTGGCAATCGCCATCGACTCCGGGCGGGCGATCGCATAGCTCTGGGGAAAGAAGACAAGGTCACTTTTATTTTCGAGCTATCTTAAAATGTTAGGAAAATTACGCAAATAAATTATTTAATATAGTTCGAGCATACGCTGAATAGGTCTTTTCGCCGCAATGCGGATCTCCTGGGAAAGAACAATCTCTGGTGCTTTATGCTTCATAGCTAAATACAACTTCTCTAAAGTATTCAGCCGCATATGGGGACACTCGTTACAGGCACAATTATTAATCGGCGGAGCCGAAATAAAGCATTTGGACGGGGCAACATGTTGCATTTGGTGAATAATTCCCGGCTCTGTAGCGATAATAAATGCCTCGCTTGCGCTGGTTTGGCAATATTTTAACAGGGCAGTAGTAGAACCGATATAGCTGGCGTGGCGCAGTAGGTTAGGTTCACATTCTGGATGAGCGATAATTTCCGCTTCTGGGTGTTCTATTTGTAGCTGCACAATTTTCTTTTCGGAAAATGTCTCGTGGACAATACAGCTACCTTCCCACAATAACAAGTCCCGCCCCGTTTGCTCCATCACATAGCGACCCAAGTTTCTGTCTGGGGCAAAGATAATCCCCTGTTCTTCCGGAATTTGATTGACAATCTTAACAGCGTTAGAACTGGTACAAATAATATCGCTCATCCCTTTGATTGCAGCAGAGCAATTGATATAAGATACAACCACCCGATGGGGATGAGCTGCTTTGAAGGCAGCAAATTCTTCCGGCGGACAACTATCAGCCAGGGAACAACCAGCGTTTAAATCCGGTAACAACACAAGTTTGTCGGGATTGAGGATTTTCGCAGTTTCTGCCATGAAGTGGACCCCAGCAAAGACAATGGTATCAGCATTGGTTGCTGCTGCTTTTTGCGCAAGACCAAGAGAATCGCCGATATAGTCTGCAATATCTTGAATATCCGGATCTTGGTAATAGTGAGCGAGAATGACGGCATTGAGTTCCTGTTTGAGCACTTCAATGGCAGCAAATAGGTCCTTGGGCAGCAAGTCGTCTTTGATTCGGGTTTGTTGAGCTAAGGCAGTTGTAAACACAGTTGGGTAAAACTGCAAGATTATATGGTCTGGCTTTAATTATAGTCAATTTTCCCCCATCTAACTACAGCAGTCTGCAACTGGGGTGGCAACCAATGGTAATATTGAGGATAAACGGGTAAACGAGGAACTAATTCCCATCCTGCTCCTGCTAAAATTTCTTTGAGACTGGATACCCTAGGATGGTCATAATTGGGATTCACCTCATCCAGGGGTCCGATTCCCCCTAAATCTCTTGCACCAGCAGCAATGCATTCAAGTAAAAAATTCCTTTCTGGGAGTAGATTTGGAGGAATTTGAATTGTAATATTATGGGGGAGAATGTGCCTTGCTCTGGCAATTATTTCTGGTAGTCTGCTGAGATTGAAAGCGCCACCGCTATAACTCTGGCGAGAACCTAGACTGTGAGGTTGGAGAATAACCTCCTGAATATGACCCCAGCGTTTTTGCATCAAGGCGATCGCGGCTAAACTTTCCCACCAGTCTTCTTCTCTTTCCCCTATACCCAAAAGTAAGCCAGTGGTAAAGGGAATTCCCAATTTACCCGCCCATTCTAACTGTTGCAAGCGCAATTGGGGTATTTTACTGGGGGCGTGACGATGAACTGTTGCCAGCAGTTTAGGGGTAAGCTGTTCTAACATTAGCCCCATGGACACATTCACCTGCTTTAACCGTTCCATTTCCCCAAAACTCAATACTCCAGCATTGGTATGGGGTAAAAATCCCAGAGACAATGCTAATTCACAAAGAACGTAAATTCTCTCACACCAAGATTCTCGCCTGGTTGAACCAGGATGCACTTCCCCACTGAGAATGAGAATCTCGCAAATACCCACTGACTGAAGTTTTGCTAGTTTGTGTCTTGCTTGAGACAAGGTTAGCCAGGAACTTTCACCTGGTTCTGCTCGGAAATTACAATAACTACAGCGATTAAAACACTCATAGGTGGGAACTAAAGTATATGCAGGGCTATAGGTTATATAGCAACCGCCTGGGCGATAGGTAGGCAAAATCAATTGTGCAAAAAAACTGCTGAAACCCTTGCTAATCAACAACGCTGTAGCCAATTATTTTGGCGCAGGTACTTATAGCTTGCTCGAAATGTTCTAACCCGCTTTCTGATCTTATAAACTGGGAACTCATAACTGTACGCGCACAACCTGCGCCCCTACAACTGGTAACTGCCTGACTGCCCCGGTTGGCATGAGCAGGACTGGTAACTGGTAACTGGTAACTGCCTGACTGCCCCGGTTGGCATGAGCAGGACTGGTAACTGGTAACTGGTAACTGCTAACTGGTAACTGGTAACTGGTAACTGCTAACTGCTAACTGGTAACTGGTAACTGGTAACTGGTAACTGGTAACTGGTAACTGGTCACTGGTCACTGGTCACTGGTAACTGGTCACTGGTCACTGGTCACTGGTCACTGGTCACTGATAACTGCTAACTGCTAACTGCTAACTGGTCACTGGTCACTGATAACTGGTAACTGGTAACTGGTCACTGGTCACTGCGACTATTAATCCTCTGTTTTTTCTTCTACCATGTGTTTGAATCGAGAATCATTCATAAAATTATCAATTTTTCCCTTTATGCGCCCGACGTTTTTTTTGAGTAACAATAACATATTTTTCCCTTTCTCGTCCAACTTATCCCCATAATAAGCTATCAGAAATTCAGCTAGAGATATCATGGATATTATAGGAGCCTGTAAATCTTGGGAAATAAAATAAGCTAAGTTTTTCAACTCTCGATTTGCTTCTTCCAATTCAGCTATAAGTCGGTCTTGTTTTGCGTCTATCTGCTTCCTTTCAAGGGCGTGGAGGATGGACCTTTCCAGTATAGCTGTATCCATCTGATCCTTAATGAGATAGTCTGCCGCCCCTATCTTCATCGCCTCAGTATCTATTTGATGGTCTCCCAACCCGGTGAGTAAAATAACCGGAGCACTAACGCCCCGGTTGATAGCTTCTTTGAGCAGTTCCAAACCAGTTTCCGGACCAAGGCGATAGTCTAAAAGATAAATATCATGGCGCTTTTGCCCAATTACCTCCAGGGCTTCTGAGTAGGTATCGATCCAGTCTAGCTGGAATAAGCCTATTTCAGCTGTCTCCAGTAATTCTTTCGTGACAATATAATCATCTTCATCGTCATCCACCAATAAGACTTTCAAGTAGCTATTTTCCATGTTAATCCACCTCATTTACGCATTTACGCGCTGGGTAACTCTACAAGTCCAAACCAATAGTGATCTAACATTTTTATGATGGCTACCATAGACTCAAATGTCACTGGCTTAGCAATGAAGGAATTTACCCCTAAGTCATAAGTTCTAAAGATGTCTTCTTCTGCTTTGGAGGTTGTCAGAACCACAACGGGGATTTTCTTCAGTTCTGGGTTCTCTTTAATCTCCTTCAGGGCTTCCCGTCCATCTTTTCTCGGCATATTCAGATCCAGGAGAATCAAACTGGGACGGGGGGAGGAATCAGCATACCTATATGGACCCCGATGGTACAAAAAATCCATTAGTTCCTCTCCATCCTCAACGAAATAAAAGTCTCCCAAATCGTTCTCTTCGAGAGCTTCCTCCATCAATAAGCGATCGTCTTCGTCATCGTCTGCCACCAGGATTACGGTTTGCTGTCCTTCCTTTCTCATCATGTATTTTCATTTGTAGTTTGTCTTACAGGAATTGTCACAATAAAGGTAGAACCTTCACCAGGAGTACTCGTGGCAGTTATTTCCCCACCATGTCTTGCCACAATTTTGCGGCAAATAGCTAAACCAACTCCAGTGCCTTCATAAGCATTGCGCCCATGGAGACGTTGGAAAACGGTAAATATTTTCTCCACATATTTTTCCTCGAAACCGATCCCGTTATCGGTGACAGTTATGCGACACATTTCCCTGCTAATGGGTTCTTCATCAGGTTCTTCAACTTTCTCCTCATAGATATCTGCTTGAATCTGGATTTTGAGGGTGACTTCTTCCCGGCGATACTTGAGAGCATTCCCAATCAGATTCTGGAGCAATTGTCGCATTTGCAACCGGTCAGCTTGAATAGTGGGTAATTCTCCCAGTTCTATTTCAGCTTTTGTTTCCTCAATGGGCACTTCTAGATCGGACAAAACCCCTTGTAATACCCTGTTCAAATCTGCCTTGACAAAGGGTTGAGCTCTGCTGGTTATCCGGGAGAAAGCCAGGAGGTCATTAATGAGGGTTTGGGCACGATTTCCAGCACTCTGCATTCTTTCCAGGTAATCTTTCCCCTTATCGGGGAGCCCATCAGCAAATTTAGATCTCAGGCGATCGCCAAAAGTTTGGATTTTACGTAGAGGTTCCTGCAAGTCATGGGAAGCCACAGAGGCAAAGTCCTGTAATTCCCGGTTACTCTGTTCTAGTTTAGAAGTAAATTCCCGCAAATCCTGTTCTACTTTTTTCCGCTCGAAGATTTCGGAGGCTAATTTTTTGTTCGCTTCTAATAACTCAGAGGTACGGACTTGAACCCGATGGTCTAATTCTGTGTTTAACTGCAACAGGGATTCTTCGTACTCCTTTGCTTGTGCAAAAACCTTGTCAAAAGTGGTTGTCAAAAATCCGATCTCATTTTGAGGTGTTAGGGGAGGCTCAAAAGTTCCCTTCTCATTACTGACTTCAACTGCTAAATTCAGTTTTCCCAATGGTCTCAGAACAGTAATATTAATGAGTATTCCCATGAAGAAGAGGATTGCCAGTATTCCTGTTAGCATGGTTATGGTGGAAGTGGAAAAAGTTTGCCACGCCTCCTGTTCCATTTGCTCAAGATCCACAATTACGATGACCAAACCGCGACGTCCTGTCGTCGGGCCGAACAAAACGCTACTAAAGGGAAATACTTCCACCAAAACTGGTCTCTCGTCCATAATTCCCTGCCAATGAGCTCGAACCCCACTGCGAGAGGCTTGATCTATTGTGGGAGTCAATTTCGGATCAGCAAGTCTATAGGAACCCCCCCCACTATTAACTAATGTCTTCCCTGTGGGTGTTACAACTGCTACTTCCTGGATGACTGGCAGAGTGGCATAATTTTGCACCAATCGTCGCAGTATGAGAGGAGTATACCCTCCCTCCTGGCCTATCTCGATTTCCATGACTCCTTCGATAGCAAATACTAAACCCTGGGTGATAGATTGAGCCCTTTGGTGAACTTGCTCCTCCAAGTCGGAGCGAATCAAAAAGTAATTGATACCGAGGGTAGCCGCTCCCACCGTTACCAGGGAGATAGCGAAGCCAGTGAGGAGTTGCCGAGAGAGACTGCCCTTAAATATACCTTTTTTCATGGTTTCCTTGCCTCTATTGCTGCTGTTACTGCTTCTGGGTTGATTTCCACGTCTTGTCGAATAATGCGACTATGACGCTGGTCTTGAGTTAACAGGTCGATAATTTGTTGCTTTGCCTCAAGTAACCGTCCTTCTGCTTGAAACATCCGTTGATTCAAGGCAATGTCGCCTTTTTTCAGTCCGGAGTAATCCTGAGCAAAGGATTCCGGATTTTGACCCAGTTGGTTTGCCACTACGGCAAATACTTCTTCTGGTTGGTTTTCCAAGGCATCCATTATCTCAAACCAGGTTAACATGAATTGGGTTAACTCATCTTTATTTGATACCAAAAAACTAGACCGAGTCATGAGACAATCAATCACCAGGCTATCCAAATCCTTGGTGGTGAATAAGATATTGCCCTCTATTGCTTTTGCCGTGCTGCTCAAAGAAGGTTCCCATAATACAGCCCCATCTAGCTTACCTTAAAAACTCATAACTGGTCACTGGTAACTGGTCACTGGTCACTGCTATCAAGGGAGTAGGGAATAGTGAGCAGCGTTACGAAAAGTAGGGCACCCGCCATTGATGATGGCGGGGAAAACCCCAAGATTACTTGGAAGAGTTGGGTGTTCTAGATAACTTGCTCAAGACATTCCCGTCTGATAGCTCGAAAAAGTGACTGTTGTACGTCAATAAAAGCCCTAAATCCTGCCAAAAATAGTTCTTTAATGGTCTGCTCTCCCTCCTGCAAGTATTGACTAGCTAGAGAGAAGGCCTTCAGGGCACAGAGAAAATGTTCTTTTTCAACTCCTGAACCCTTATAGTTACCGTGAACAACAACCCAATACCAAGGATTGATATTCTGGCCATTCACAATGACCTGGCGATTACCATTGCTCAGATATCCATCGAATCCTTGTCCTTTATTTTCATAGCGGATGACTTCATCGATGACAGCATATTCATGGGAAGCTAAAATTTCCGATGCAGCATGAAACCCCATAGATTTGACCAATTCCCTGGCATTTCCGGGAACACCTTGATAGCCTTGAACAGTTTTTTCCAGGATTTGGGTAAGATACTCAGGGGTCTGAGACAAGTTATTTTTTTGCTCCTCCCTGAGATTGGCAAAATCCCCAATAGCTTTTAGGGTTGCCACCGCTAGAGTTCGATGGGGAATATCTTTGTAGTGACAGTCGGCATGTTCATCTTAGGCTGGTTCGGCGTCCTGATGATTCCCTGCCTGCTCTCCGCCGCTACCTGCTTCATCATCGCCTTCATCGCTGCTCCTCCTGTGGACATCGATGGTATCCGCGAGCCAGTAGCAGGTTCCTTGCTCTACGGCAACAACATCATCTCCGGTGCAGTTGTCCCCTCCTCCAACGCTATCGGTCTGCACTTCTATCCCATTTGGGAAGCAGCCTCCTTGGATGAGTGGCTCTACAACGGCGGTCCTTACCAGCTCGTTGTTTTTCACTTCCTTATTGGTATTTTTACCTACATGGGTCGTCAGTGGGAACTGAGCTACCGGTTGGGAATGCGTTCTTGGATTTGCGTGGCTTACAGCGCTCCTGTAGCTGCTGCTACCTCTGTCTTCCTCATCTACCCCATTGGACAAGGTTCCTTCTCTGATGGAATGCCTTTAGGAATCAGCGGTACCTTCAACTTCATGTTCGTGTTCCAAGCAGAGCACAACATCCTCATGCACCCCTTCCATATGTTGGGAGTAGCTGGTGTATTTGGTGGTGCTTTGTTCTCCGCAATGCACGGTTCTTTGGTAACTTCCTCCTTAGTGCGGGAAACCACCGAAACCGAATCTCAGAACTACGGCTACAAATTCGGCCAAGAAGAAGAGACCTACAATATCGTGGCAGCTCACGGCTACTTCGGTCGTCTTATCTTCCAATATGCTTCCTTCAACAACAGTCGTTCCTTGCACTTCTTCTTGGGTGCATGGCCAGTAGTTGGCATTTGGTTCACTGCTATGGGTATCAGCACCATGGCTTTCAACCTGAACGGTTTCAACTTCAACCAGTCCATTCTTGACTCACAAGGTCATGTAATCGGAACCTGGGCTGACGTTCTGAACCGGGCAAACCTGGGTTTTGAAGTAATGCACGAGCGGAATGCTCACAACTTCCCCTTAGACTTGGCTGCCGGTGAGGCTGCTCCTGTAGCTCTTACTGCTCCTGCTATCCACGGGTAATCATCAGTGACCAGTTACCAGTTACCAGTTACCAGGTGACTGGAATGGTAAAAAAAGCGTCCTCCAATTTTGGGGGGCGTTTTTTTTATTAAACCGCAGAGGCGCAGAGGACACAGAGGAAGATAAGAGAGAGGGAAGAGGACAGGAGGCAGGGGGAAGGAGGATATAAGTTGACACTCCCCATCCCGCTTGCGCGTAGGATGCGTTACGCTAACAAAGTTTGTATTGTTGCTACTACTTACGGCTAGTAACGCATCCTACGGCTAGTAACGCATCCTACGGCTAGTAACGCATCCTACGGCTAGTAACGCATCCTACGGATGGGGTCTTCCGCGCGTTCGATAACTTGTTGTTGACTCCGATCGCCTTCTGCTTCAAAACCATCGAGTAATGGTTTTAAGTCTACTTTTTCCCCTAACTCTCCCACAAAATAGGTTTTCTCCCCAGCTTCCAAACTGTAAGCGCCGGGAGGATAAAAAGCCACGACGACGGTTTTTGTTTCCTATAATGACCATAGTGATGGTTTTGTCTTCGCGATCGCTACGAACCAATGCTTTACAACCTTCATAGTGTAACACAACTCCATTGCGCCAATAGGTTTTTTGAGAAATTTGCTCATGGACCCGTACCATAAAGCGGGAGAAAATGCTACTGGGCAAGACCCTATAATGATACTCAAAGGTTAAGGCATTATCCCAGTTTCCCCTATCCATTTCTTCTTTGGGTAAGAGGTTGGTCTTGATGGTTTAAAATTTTGTTGTATTCCGTTAGTCACCCACTCTGGTTTCAAAACGTTGGTATCTTCTAAACGGGGGTCATCCTGAAAATTTACCACAATACCCAAATCATGCAAAAAGCGAACTAAGGGACGACAGTCTAACACGACCAGGTACAAGCTGCGCTCAGTCATGAAAAACTGGTGGGTGGCGTGCATTATTTCCTGTCGGACACCCAACCTGTACGGGTAGGGCTGTTTTATGTTCCACTGCTGAATATTAATGCCGTCGGTTTTGTTTTCCTGAGGGTATAGCTCTTACAAGTTCTCTAGTTGTGCTATTTTTGGGGGGGAGAGTAGAAAGTTGGTTCCTATGGAGGTATAGCACAGTTGCTTTTTCTCTAGCAGCTTGCTTAATTTTCCGAAGTACTTCTCGCTGGTTCATTACCTTCCTATTAAAATCGCCTATCTAGATATTATCATCAATTATACACCTGGGCGATCGCCTATCAGCGGACGCCAAAGGCGGTTGCTTGCGCTTTGCTTCACAATTATCTGCGGTTCCATTTTAGAGAATGTGGAATATGATAATTAATTATACACTATAGCGTAACCTTGTATATCCCTTTGCTCAATAGTATAATCCACGAAGGGACTTCCCCTGCTAGATATTTGCTCTTGTTATCATTAAATAGCAGGATTTGATATATAACGTCGAGAGGTGGGTAATGCCCACCCTACAAAACTTAGATCAGCGTTCATCCGCGGTTCCCAAAATTCCCCCTACGGATCAATAAATAAACCGCAGAGACGCAGAACCGAGTTGGAAAAGAGGAGAGGAGAGTATTAGAATCACTTCTGGGACCGAAATAATCAAGAGCCATGCTAAATCTATCCTCAACAAAGCAACTGGGTTTATTGCCGCTTACGACTTCACTTTAAACCCCTATCGAGGTTGTCAATACGGGTGCAGTTATTGTTATGCTGCTGCTTTTAGTCCTCATCCCAAAATGAGGTGAAATTGTTAGAACAGGAGTTGAAACAGTGACAAAAGAAAAATCCCACTGGTCTTCCCAGCATTTATATGAGTAGTGTCACGGATCCTTATCAACCCATTGAAGCAAAAACAAGGAAAATGGTCATGTTTTGATTATCGTCCAAGATAAAACACTCTGGAAAGCTTGTCATACCTTTTGGAATCCAAGTCTTGAGGAAGAAGGAAGAATGGTGAGGCAATTACTGGAAGAAATGGGGCTGAGTTTGGTTTGGTATAAGTATCTCACCTGTAGAGATAGTCGCACTCTGATGAAAAAGAAGGAATTTGCCAGGTTTGCCCGAAAAAATCTGCCGTTGCAAGAATTTATCGCTCCTCTGAACCGGGAATATTTAGGTTTTACCTATGACTCCAACTACGTTCTGGACGATTATATCATTTTAGCTCGCCTAGTAGAGCGTCTAGACTAAAATTGTGGGTAAACAACAAGCCTCTGATCCCCCCTTGATAAGGGGGGTGCCGTCAGGCGGGGGGATCCACCCATCGTTAATATAAACCACAGAGACACAGAACCGAGTTGGAAAAGAGGATAAGAGAGGGTAAGAGAGGAGAACTATTAATCTTCCCGCTGCCTACGGGCTCTAACTAATTTAATCTCCTCGTAACTGTAATCTTCCCCCAAATGTTCCCGAATAGTTTTGAGGGACTCCGGACCTACTGTTTCCATGGCTTTGAGGATAATTTCTTGCCTCACTGGCAACACAAATCTATTTAAATCTATGGGCTGTTTCATGGAAATCAATTGAGTTAAATGGTCGTAGACTGTACTCAGCTTTAAACTCCGTTTTGTTGCTATTTCCTCCCCATTTAAACCCTGGTTGTAAAATTGGAAAGTAATCATTTGCGTTGAAGTAGGAAGGGGTTCTGGCAATTTTTGCTCTTGACAAAAGGTGCGAATTACGGAAACAAAGCGATCGCCGTACTGTTCCAATTTATACTTGCCAACCCCGGAAATATTCCCAAACTCTGCTAAACTTTGGGGTTGTAATTGAGACATTAACCTTAAACTAGAGTCCCCAAAAATGACGTAAGGAGGAACTGACTGAGCGTCAGCAATGTGTTTGCGCAAAATTCTCAACCGCTCGAACAACATTGACATTTCCGCAACTTTGGGGTTATAATCAGGTAAAAGTTTCTCTATGGTTGTGCGGTTGACAGCAATACTTACAGAACGTTGTTTGCGTAAGATTTCCCAACTACCTTTATTCAATTTCAAGACTCGATAACCGTCGGTAGTTTCTCCTAACAAACCCTGATGTAAGAGGGAGCGAGCGAGGATTTTCCATTGGTCAGCAGTTTTATCTTTCCCAATGCCATAGGTAGATAATAGATGATGTCCATTCTGCTGTACTTTAGTATTTTTAGAACCCCGCAGCACATCGATAATATGCTTCATACCGAACCTTTCTCGACACCGAGCGACGCAGGAAAGAAATTTCTGAGCTTCAATAGTCCAATCTTCTATAGGTTTGGGGTTGAGACAATTATCGCAGTTCCCACAATTACCTTTAAATTTTTCCCCAAAGTAACTCAATTGAATGGTGCGACGACATTCTGTACCCTCTGCATATTCTATTACTTTGTTTAACTGCTGGCGAGCAATAAGTTGTTCTCGTTTGTCGGGTTTTTCCCCGATTATATACTCAATTTTTTGAAGATCCCCTAAACTATAAAAGAGAGTGCATTTAGCCTGTTCCCCGTCTCTACCAGAGCGCCCTGATTCCTGATAATAACTTTCTAAATTTCGAGGTAAATCGTAATGAATGACAAAGCGCACGTCTAGTTTATTAATCCCCATGCCAAAAGCAATGGTAGCTACTATCACCTGGACATCATCGCGAATGAAGCGAATTTGATTGGTACTTCTATCTTCCGGGTTCATCCCTGCATGATAGGGTAAAGCTTGGATCCCGTCTCGTTGAAGTAGTTCAGCAGTTTCTTCTACTTTACGACGACTGAGACAGTAAACTATGCCGGAACCTTTTTCACCCCGAATTATTTGGCAAAGTCGATTGTAGGTGCGCCGCTCTTTGGGAATTACTTCATAGTATAAATTAGGGCGATTGAAACTAGCAATATGAATTCCCGGTTGTTTTAAACCCAGTTGTTGGCTAATATCCTGACGCACCCTCTTGGTTGCAGTAGCAGTGAGGGCTAAAGTGGGTACTTGGGGGTAACGGTGGCGCAGTTGCCGTAACTGGCGATATTCCGGGCGAAAATCGTGTCCCCACTCGGAAACGCAATGAGCTTCATCGATGGCAAAGGCAGAAATCCCCACCTTTTGGTATACTTGGTCCAGAAAAGGGGCAAATCTTTCATTCAATAATCTTTCTGGAGCGACGTAGAGTAATTTAATCTTGCCACTGAGAATATCTTCTTGTCGCGATCGCCCTTCTGTAGAACTCAAGGTACTATTGAGAAAGGTAGCTCCAATACCATTATCCCGCAGTCCAGTGACTTGGTCCTGCATTAAGGCGATGAGGGGAGACACTACTACAGTTAAACCAGGTCTGAGTAATGCAGGTAGTTGGAAGCAGAGGGATTTTCCCCCTCCAGTGGGCATGATAATCAATAAATCCCGATTCTGAAGTGCTTCGGTGATAATCTTATCCTGTCCGGAACGAAAGCTGTCGTAACCGAAGTAGTGTTTTAGGGCTTGTTCCAGAGATTGGAAGTTTTCCATGTTGCTTAGTGATATTCTGGTTTTACATATGCTATCATAGAGGTTCGCCCAGGGGAAGGGCGCAAAGGAAGATATATGACTACACTTACTTTAGATTACACACCCATTATTAATACCAGTCAAGGGCTGTTCGAGAGAATTTGTCAAGAAAACCCGGAACTTAGGTTAGAACGTACCCAAACGGGAGAATTAGTGATTATGGCACCTACAGGGGGAGAAACGGGAAGATACAACTCGGAAATGAACTTCCAATTTAGACTTTGGAACAAACAAACTCAATTGGGGGAAGTATTCGATTCCTCTACTGGATTTATTTTACCCAATGGTGCTAATCGTTCTCCCAATGTTGCTTGGGTAACAAAATCTCGCTGGAATAGTTTGACTGTAGCACAAAAAGAGACATTTATCCCCCTATGTCCAGATTTTGTCTTGGAATTACTGTCTCCTAGTGATAGTCTGAAAACTACTCAAGCAAAAATGAGAGAATATAGGTTAAATGGCGGCAGTTTGGGGTGGTTAATTAACCGGAAACGCTCAGAAGTGGAAATTTACCGTCCTGGGAGACCAGTAGAAGTGATACAATTTTCTCAATCCTTGTTAGGAGAGGATGTTTTACCTGGATTTATTTTGAATTTACAGGGAATTTAATCTCGCGCAAAGACGCAAAGGCGCAAAGGAAGATATATGACTACACTTACTTTAGATTACACACCCATTATTAAGACCAGCCAAGGGCTGTTCGAGAGAATTTGTCAAGAAAACCCGGAACTTAGGTTAGAACGTACCCAGACGGGAGAATTAGTGATTATGGCACCTACAGGGGGGGAAACGGGCAGACACAACGTGGAAATAAGCAGCAAATTTGTAGTTTGGAATGAACAGACTCAATTGGGGGAAGTATTCGATTCCTCTACTGAATTTATTTTACCCAATGGTGCTAATCGTTCTCCCGACGTTGCTTGGGTAACAAAATCTCGCTGGAATAGTTTGACTGTAGCACAAAAAGAGACATTTATTCCTCTTTGTCCAGATTTTGTCTTGGAATTACTGTCTTCTAGTGATAGTCTGAAAACTACTCAAGCAAAAATGAGAGAATATAGGTTAAATGGCTGCCGTTTGGGGTAGTTAATTAACCGGAAACGCTCAGAAGTGGAAATTTACCGTCCTGGGAGACCAGTAGAAGTGATACAATTTTCTCAATCCTTGTTAGGAGAGGATGTTTTACCTGGATTTATTTTGAATTTACAGGGAATTTAATCTCGCGCAAAGACGCAAAGGCGCAAAGGAAGATATATGATTACACTTACTTTAGATTACACACCCATTATTAAGACCAGCCAAGGGCTGTTCGAGAGAATTTGTCAAGAAAACCCGGAACTTAGGTTAGAACGTACCCAGACGGGAGAATTAGTGATTATGGCACCTACAGGGGGGGAAACGGGCAGACACAACGTGGAAATGAGCAGCCAATTTGTAGTTTGGAACAAACAGACTCAATTGGGGGAAGTATTCGATTCCTCTACTGGATTTATTTTACTCAATGGTGCTAATCGTTCTCCCGACGTTGCTTGGGTAACAAAATCTCGCTGGAATAGTTTGACTGTAGCACAAAAAGAGACATTTATCCCCCTATGTCCAGATTTTGTCCTGGAATTACTGTCTCCTAGTGATAGTCTGAAAACTACTCAAGCAAAAATGAGAGAATATAGGTTAAATGGCTGCCGTTTGGGGTGGTTAATTAATCGGAAACGCTCAGAAGTGGAAATTTACCGTCCTGGGAGACCAGTAGAAGTGATACAATTTTCTCAATCCTTATTAGGGGAGGATGTTTTACCTGGATTTATTTTGAATTTACAGGGAATTTAATCTCGCGCAAAGACGCAAAGACGCAAAGGAAGATAAAGAAAGATGAAATACGAACCTATTATTGGACTGGAAACCCACTGTCAACTGAATACGAAGACGAAAATATTTAGTTCCGTATCCACGGAGTTTGGCGCACCTCCCAATACGAATATTTCGGAGATTTGTCTCGGTTATCCCGGGGTGTTACCGGTGCTGAATGAAAAAGTACTGGAATATGCGGTGAAAGCAGGGGTATCCCTGAACTGTAAAATTGCTCCCTATAGCAAGTTCGATCGCAAGCAATATTTTTATCCTGATCTACCCAAAAACTATCAAATCTCTCAATACGACTTACCTATCGCTGAACATGGTTGGTTGGAAATTGAGTTGGGGACTAAAAAGAAAAGGATTGGTATTACTCGCTTGCATATGGAAGAGGATGCAGGTAAATTGGTTCATGCAGGGAGCGACCGTCTTGCAGGTTCCAGCTATTCCCTAGTAGACTACAATCGAGCAGGAGTACCCCTGTTGGAAATTGTCTCGGAACCGGACATTCGCACTGGGGAAGAAGCAGCAGAATATGGACAAGAATTGCGCCGCATCGTCCGCTACCTGGGTATTAGTGACGGTAACATGCAAGAGGGGTCCCTCCGGTGTGACGTGAATATCTCCGTTCGTCCTGTGGGACAAAAAAAATTCGGCGTGAAGGTGGAAATTAAGAATATGAATTCCTTTAGCGCTATTCAAAAAGCCATCGACTACGAAATTCAACGGCAAATTGCAGCTTTGGAAGCTGGGGAAACTATAGTTCAGGAAACCCGTCTTTGGGAAGAAGGGAGTCAACGGACTATTAGTATGCGCTCCAAAGAAGGTTCCAGCGATTATCGTTACTTCCCGGAACCGGATCTACCTCCGATTGAAGTCTCACCAGAACAATTAACAACTTGGAAGGACTCACTCCCAGAATTACCTGCTGTCAAGCGGGAACGCTACCAAAAGGAATACGGACTCTCTCCTTACGATGCACGGGTATTAACAGATGACCGAGATGTGGCAGAATACTTTGAAACTGCTGTTGCTGCTAATGCTAACCCAAAACAGGTAGCTAATTGGGTCACCCAAGATATTGCGGCTTATCTGAATAACAACAAATTGAAAGTTACGGAAATCGCCCTGAAAGCTACTACCCTAGCTGAGTTAGTCAATTTGATTACGAGCGGGACTATTAGTGGTAAAATAGGGAAAGAAATTCTGCCAGAACTTTTAACTAAAGGTGGTTCTGCACGGGAATTAGTAGAAAGTAAAGGATTGGTGCAAATTTCTGACTCAGATACTTTAGGTAAAATTATCGATGAAGTGTTAGCCGCTCACCCTAAAGAATTGGAGAAGTATCGCCATGGGAAAACTAAATTAAAAGGTTTCTTTGTGGGACAAGTGATGAAGAAAACCAGCGGGCGAGCGGATCCTAAGTTAACTAATCAACTTTTAGGAGAAAAGCTCGGGTAAAAGTAGGGTGGGCATTGCCCACCGAAGGTAAAGTTTCACGCCGAGGCGCAGAGGGCACAGAGGCTTCATAAACCATTGTTGAATAATTCTTAACAAACATTTTCTTGACATTTTTCATGACTATTTGCTATCATATGGATAAGGTGGGCAATAGTTACTTAGTCATTACGATTAAGACAAACTTCAATAATATTGCCCACCAACTTACCATTAGGTTAGGAGAAATCTAGATAACATTCGTAAACATTTTATCAATCTTTGTTTAGTTGTGACTCAAAGAAGCCTCCATAAGCTTCCATACCATGTTCACTGAGATCCAGTCCATGGATTTCTTCAGTACTGGAAACTCGAATGCCCATGGTGGTCTTAAGCAGTAACCATACTAAGAAGCTAAACAAAGCTGTGTAGCAACCAGTCGCCATAATACCAATCAGTTGGGCAAAAAACTGCTGGAAGGAGCCGTTAAAAAACAACCCTGCTGCTGGACCGCCTCCAACTTCGTACCAAGAATAAACCCCAGGCCCAACACTAAACAATCCCACTGCTAAAGTGCCCCATATACCACAAACCAGATGAACCGAAATGGCTCCCACGGGATCATCAATTTTGAGTTGGTCTATGGTGATCACCGAAAACACCACTATCACTCCAGCAACCAAACCAATAATCGCCGCACTGCCTAAATTGACATAGGCGCAGGAGGCCGTTACTGCCACTAACCCTGCCAGCACCCCATTGATAATCATGGACAGATCCGGACTTTCTAAATAGACCCAAGTTGAAAAAATTCTGTAGCGGCATAGATTCAATATCCTGTGTGGACTGGTTTCTTCAATGGTGGTCAAGTTGGACAAAGTTTATTGCAGAAGTTAAAATACCGTAGCTCAATTCTAGAACTCACAGTTTACTCCTCATAGATTATCATTGGAGATGTCTATGCTACAGCTTATTTTTTTGACCAATGAGTAACTCTCAAAAACTGGTCTTGATGATCCAACCCATCAAACTGCAAGGCTTGATCTGGCAAGCAGTGCTTAAGTCTCAGGGCCTTGGTGTAATATGGGAAGCTATTGACTTTAATATTGAAGAGAATTTAGACCAGTTAGAAGCAGCAGGGCTGCCCTTGCCCAACTTCTTGCTCATTGATGTGGGCCTTGAAAACTTTAACCCCTATGCTTTATGTCGTTTCTGCCGTAATCGCTATCCCCATGTCAATATCATTCTCACCGATGGGCGACAGCGCGAAATTCACTCTTCACAACGGCAATGGGCAATTAATCAGGGTGCATCAGATTTCCTTCCCGGTTTTAGCCGCAATAATTTATTTATCAGCGTTACTTCTCAGGTGAAGCGATTGCTACAGGTATTGGATAATCAAACCTTAGACAATGAGGCGCTGAACACCCTGCTGTCTTCCATTAAACAAAAGTTAGAAGCTAGTCAATCCACTGCTCAAGGACAATCCAAAGTTGCAGAAAAGTCTACTTCTGGCAATGAAAACGAAACAGGGAATTCACCTCAAAATGAAAACGGCAAGTCTGGAACTGAGAACCAAGAGAATCCTCCTCCGAAATTGCGCCGACGTTACCGAGGCGTAAGTTATTGAGTTATACTTATCAGCTAACATGGCATATAGCAGTTAGCACGTACTTTGACAGTGACCAGTACTAATTACTAGTTCTAGTAATCTCCCGAAAGCTTTGTACCACGGTCATTGAGAAAATTTAGTACAGATGTTATCCAGGTAAAATTTGTAAATACCTCAGCGCGCACTGCTCTAGTTAAGACTACAGCAATTTTGAGTAGGATGGGCAATAATTAGTTAGTCATTACAATTGAGATACAGTTTAACAATATTGCCCACCAACTCGCCATTAGGTTAGGATAAATCTAGTAATCCCAGACTAATTTGGAGCGCTAAATCTACTCTTGCAATTGTTTGTAAGGATAACATACCCAAACATTTAATCAATCTTCGTTTATCTAGAGAACGAATTTGATTAAGCAACACAACCGAATCATTTTTCAAACCTCCTTCTGGAGCTTTAATCAGAACCTCTGTAGGATATAAAGGTTCTTCAAATTGGGACGTTATAGCCGCTACAATAATTATAGGACTATATTGGTTGGCAATATCATTTTGCAAGATTAAAGCAGGGCGCGTCTTCTTGATTTCAGAACCAATAGAAGGGTAAAAATTAACCAAATATACTGAATTCCTTTGAGGATAGCTTCCTGTTTTTACCATGATTCCTCTAATCCACTCCATTCAATAGCTAAAGCTAAATCCCTTTTGGCACGTTGAATAGCGCCTTCCTGGATGCTTTGCCGAAGATTTTCTCTTTGTTTATAAGGGAGATAAAACTCCACGGCTTCTTGAATCAATGCGTTGCGCACAGAAGAACCTTTTCCGAGAGTATCCATAAGCTGAATCGTCTCTTCTGGTAAAGTAACTTCAATTATCCTCGACTTTAGACTCTTGTTCATGATAACCTCCTATAGTATACTTAGATAATAACCCATAATTTTGAGGAAGTCCAATGGCAGACTGGCAGGTTATAGAGGGTGGTGTAACAGCACCGAGGGGCTATCAAGGAGCGGGAATTGCCGCAGGTTTGAAACCTTCCCAAGAACTAGATTTGGCCTTGATTTTCTCGGAGACAGAGGCGATCGCAGCTGGTGTCTTCACCACAAGTAAAGTGCGTGCTGCCTGCGTGGACTATTGTCGCCAAGGACTCCAAGCTAAAAGGAGCGCTAGGGCTATCCTCTGTAATGCGGGTCAAGCCAATGCAGCGACAGGAGAACAAGGGTGGCAAGATGCCCTGTCCTCGGCTCAGCTTTTAGGTAACTCACTGAATATTGCCCCCGATACCATCCTCTTAGCTTCCACGGGAGTTATTGGTCAACGTATACCTATGGATGCGTTGCGGAAGGCTATACCCCAACTAACGAAAGCATTAACCCCAGATGGCTCAGCAGCAGCAGCTAAAGCCATTCTCACCACGGATTTAGTCCCCAAATCCATTGCTCTGGAAACTATCATCGACGGTCGTCCAGTACGCATGGGAGGTATTGCCAAGGGTTCCGGGATGATCCATCCCAATATGGCTACTATGTTAGCATTTATCACCTGTGATGCTGCTGTGTCCACTTCCCTGTGGCAGGAAATGCTCACAGAAGCAGTAGAACAAAGCTTCAATCAAATTACCGTAGATGGGGATACCAGCACTAACGATACTGTCATTGCTTTAGCAAATGGTCAATCTCGCACCAAAGCCATTACGGATCTAGGGAAAGATGGGGAGCAATTGGCAGCAATGCTAGTATCAGTGTGTCAGTACTTAGCTAAGGCGATCGCTCGGGACGGAGAAGGAGCAACTTGTTTGATTGAAGTGCAAGTTTCCGGTGCCCCGGAGCAAAAGGCAGCTTGTCAGATAGCTAGAACCATCGCTGGCTCCTCTTTGGTGAAAGCAGCGATTTTCGGACGTGACCCCAACTGGGGTAGAATTGCCGCTGCTGCGGGACGGGCAGGGGTTCCTTTCCATCAGGATCAGTTGCGGATTCAATTGGGAGATTTCCTCTTAATGGAAAATGGCCAACCTTTACCTTTTGACAGGGAAGGGGCGAGTAATTATCTCAAACTTGCTGCTGCTGGAGCTTATTTACAGGAGGATACTGTGTTAATCTCTGTTTGTATTGGCAATGGTGCTGGTACTGGGGTGGCTTGGGGCTGCGATTTGAGTTACGATTACGTCAAAATCAACGCCGAATACACCACTTAACAGTGACCAGTGACCAGTTACCAGTTACCAGTTACCAGTGACCAGTTACCAGTGACCAGTTACCAGTTACCAGTGACCAGTGACCAGTGACCAGTGACCAGTTAGCAGTTAGCAGTGAGCAGTTAGCAGTTAGCAGTGAGCAGTTAGCAGTTAGCAGTGAGCAGTGACCAGTGACCAGTGACCAGTTACCAGTTACCAGTGAGCAGTGACCAGTGACCAGTTACCAGTTACCAGTTACCAGTTACCAGTTACCAGTTCATCAACAAACCGTAAAACACTATTATATAGAACCCATTTGAGATCTCTGTTGTGGAGTAAAATAGGGAAAAAATGCCGTATTCAAGTAGTTTGACAGACAGGGAGTGGAAAATAATAGAACCTCTGTTGCCCAAAAAGAAACAGACAAGACCACCAAAATGGAGTAAAAGGCAGATTTTAGATGGTATCTTGTACCAATTAAAGAATGGTTGTAATTGGTGTGACTTACCCAAAGACTTGCCCCCCTATTCCACAGTATTTTGGTACTACAAACAGTGGCGATCGCTTGGGGTAATCGAAGCAATCAGAGATATCTTGCATAGTAGAGTCCGTCAGCAAGTTAAAAAAAAAGGGCAATGGACAACCCTAATCATCATTGACTCCCAAGCGGTAAAAAATACCTGTAACGCCAGTGTAAAGTCGAAAGGGTTTTGTTTTTACAAGTCTACCAATGGTCTTAAAAGACATCTAGCAGTAGATACTTTGGGCTTTCCTTTTTTTAGTCATTGCACCAAAGCATCGGTATCTGACGATGTGGGTTTGATTGAAATGTTATCGAAAAACATAGATTATTTCAAGTCTAAACCAGTCAACATCCCCAAGATTACCATTTTGCTTGACCATGGATATCACTCAGAAAAACTGACACAGGAATTACATAAAATTTATCCGGCGATTATGACTAAGATTAGATTTAAGGTCTCCCGTAAACCATCAAAAGCTCAAAAGAAAAAGGAAGGAAAAACCGGTTTTGTGCCAGTAAAAGCGCGGTGGGTGATTGAAAGAACTGGGCGACTCGTTCTGGGCGAAAGTCGCGGCTAAATAATAGCCGAATGATATAACCCCAGGCTTGGTACTTAGTACCTTGACAACTAAATCAGGATTGCTGGTGAGATAACTGGTCAGAAATCAGTGAAACAGTCCAGCCACTAAGGGGAATAGTGAATCTCTATCTGCCCACACACAACTGTGAAATCAAGCAGGCTTGCCGGGTTAGCCTCCGGGGTGTGAAGCTGGGAACAGGGCGGAATCAGACACGAAAGTGACCCTGCCGCTAATGAGGAGAATCCATGGTCAACAGGTATCCTGGAAACAGGTGAAGCGAATCACCAGAAAAAGCGTCTAACAGTCAGAGTACAGCGATAAATTTGAAGGTAACGCTTCTTAATGGGCTTCTGAACCGACAAAGAAAACCCTGCTGCATTGTGGTTCTGATAGCAGCTTCCTTAGGGGGTCGGTGGGCGAATTGGTGAGACCTAAAGGTTCAGAACAATTTCTGATTTGGAACGAGGAAAAACGAATGGTTCTCTCTTCTAGGGGTGGTACCCGAAGAGGGAGGGCAGGCATACTTCTATCGAGGCCATTCGGATAGGACGCGGGAACGAAAGCTAAGTGCTAAACAATTGCCCGCAATGACCGAGAGCTAATTTCTACCCAAAAGGGATGCCTGAGGTTGAAATAATACCGAATACCGCCGTAGAGATACGGACGAAGAGGATAACCTAGTTCTGAATTTTAGGTCAAGGTAGTTTAGAGTCCTGATAAATCCGAGTAGGAACCAGTAAGACTGAAAAGGGAAAGAAGAAAGGCGAAGATTGCCACAACCCCCAGTACCAGCTGGATAGAGGTAATCAAAGGGTTTCTAGCCTCAAATGCGAGGCGTGTTTCAACCCATAGGTCATAGGAGCCGTGTGAGGTGAAAGTCTCATGCACGGTTCCTACAGGGATGGGGTGGGCGACCACTCCTTCGACCCGAACAATTCGTGGATGGAAAGATGCAAGAGTTTGGTCAAAAACTTTGAAAGGACTCTTGAGCATGCTAATACCAAGATTAGTCTATGTTTTGTCCGACTGATGCTTAAAAGGCTAGCCACTACTTAAAAAGATCTCAAATGGGTTCTATACTAGCGCTTCTGAGTGGTAGTGCTGCAAGAGCTGAAGCAAAAAACATCTCTTTTGCTTGTCAAACCATCAACGGAGTACCTGTTACAATGGCGATGGAAGCTGGAAAAGAACCCAGACAGTTCATACACTGGTTGAGAGCTTTGGGAGGAGTTCCTCCAGAACAGCGCTGTAAGTGGGTTAGTGCGAGACTGAATGAAGCTTATAGGAGGGGCGATCGCTATATCACCCACGGTAAGTTCAATAACCAACCAGTTATCTGCACTACAGACAGGAAAGGAAACGGATGCAAGCAGCTTCTGTGGAGGCTACACTGGCAAGACGACGATTCTCAAACCGTACTAGATGATTACTTGCTTTTAGAGCAAAACAACTATGCCGGAAGACCCCTAAGACAAAATCCCTGTGATACCTATATCGATATCAATGCTTTTATTCGGGGAGAACAGCAGTTTGCAGAGGAGGTGTGTAACGCTAACTAGAATACACGGTTTGCCCTCTAACCCCAGTCTACCAACTAGGGCAAACTCTTACTTCCTGTCAAAACAAGGTAATGGACAAAGATAATGAAGCTCAAGTCGATCACCAAGAAATTAAAGCGCTTTTGTACAGCAAACCTTATACTAGCGCTTCTGAGTGGTAGTGCTGCAAGAGCTGAAGCAAAAAACGTCTCTTTTGCTTGTCAAACCATCAACGAAGTACCTGTTACAATGGCGATGGAAGCTGGAAAAGAACCCAGACAGTTCATACACTGGTTGAGAGCTTTGGGAGGAGTTCCTCCAGAACAGCGCTGTAAGTGGGTTAGTGCGAGACTGAATGAAGCTTATAGGAGGGGCGATCGCTATATCACCCACGGTAAGCTCAATAACCAACCAGTTATCTGCACTACAGACAGGAAAGGAAACGGATGCAAGCAGCTTCTGTGGAGGCTACACTGGCAAGACGACGATTCTCAAACCGTACTAGATGATTACTTGCTTTTAGGGCAAAACAACTATGCCGGAAGATCCCTAAGACCAAATCCCTGTGATACTTATATCGATATCAATGCTTTTATTCAGGGAGAACAGAAGTTTGCAGAGGAAGTGTGTAACGTAACTGAAACAACAGCCCCTTTTGCTTGTCAAGTTTTCCACGGAGTACCTGTTACAACGGTAACAGAAGCTGGAAAAGAACCCAGACAGTTGATCCGTTGGTTGAGAGCTTTGGGAGGAGTTTCTGTAGAACAGCGCTGCGAGCAGGTTAGCGCTAGACTGAATGAAGCTTTTAGAAGTGGCGATCGCTATGTCACCCACGGTAAGATGAATAACCAACCAGTTATTTGCACTACAGACAGGAAAGGAAACGGATGCAAGCAGCTTCTGTGGGAGCTAGACTGGAAAGAAGACGATCCCCAGACTGTATTGGATGATTTTCTACTTCTAATAAACAATAACTATTCGGGACCACCCCTCCGACAGTGATATACACGCTTTTATTAGAGGAGAGGAGCAGTTTACTGATGAAATTAATTCTAAGATTAACCATTACAGCAATTTCCGCAGTTCCCCTCCTGCTGGGGACAGCAGGAACAAGTATTTTCAGCTCTCTTACTACCTCCAATATATTGGTTGCTGCTCAAGCAGAGTCCAAACTTCGTTTAACAGATGAGAAAATCCGGGACGTTGCCCAACTAATTACTGTTAGAGTCTACTCTGTGGACGATGAACATTGGGAAAAGGGAACTATTGGAGCTACTTCTGGAAATGGTTCCGGTATTTTGCTGGAACGGAAAGAACTATCAGAGCAAAACCTCTATCATTACTTAGTGCTCACTAATGAGCATGTCTTACGGGAGGAAGAGCAATATGATACCTATGTCAAAACCCCTGATGGAATGCTCCATCGAGCTTATAACCATAAAGCAGCTAATGAGAAATTTGATGAAGCAAAAGTAGATTTGGGTTTACTGTGGTTCCTTAGTCCCCTAAAATACGAGATTGCTAAACCAGAAGAGTCGGAATCTCTCCTAGAGAAGGACAGCGACATATTTATTGCTGGTTTTCCCTGTTCTGAAACAAGCAGGGAACTCGAATGTCCTGCTGAATATTACTTTACCGCAGGAAAAGGGGGTGAAGTGGATCAACCTTTAAAAAAGGGTTATCAAATCTATTTTGATAACAAAACAAAAGAAGGTACCAGTGGGGGACCAATTTTGAATGCTCAAGGGAGACTTATTGGGATTAACGGGAGAGGTACTAACACTCCCAACAGGAATCAATACTCCTACGCTGATGGAAAGGGGGTTCCTGACATACTCCGGGATAAATCTCCTGGTTTGGGTATTCCCTTCAGAACCTATCGGAAAATTGCTCCACAAGAACCTTTTCAGGATATTGAACTATCCGATAAGGATATCGTATATAGGGAAGTTGTAGTATTTAGGGAAAGACCTGTAAATCCACCTGAAAACAGGGAAGACATGAACTTCTCGTTATTAGAATTATTGTTGTTCTTTCTTATCGTTGCGTTAATCTTATACTTGATTTTCTCCTGGAGATTTACAAAGAAAGAAATGGAACAAAAGCTAGATAAGCTTATAAGTTTATCAAAAAATCAAGACGCTCCAGGAAGTTTGCCTGTTCATAAAAACAATTCAACAGATACTTTGGCAGAAAATCTTAGTCGTACATCACTTAGTAAAAATGTTATGAACAAACCCGGGGCAGAGACTTTAGCGAAAGTTAGAAATATCGAAGACAGAAGTCCCAACACGTCTAAGTCAAGTGATACAATAGAAGGTTGTCCACCAAATAATGATGACAATCATACTGTCCCTACTCAGGAATCAAACGAAATAAAGCATTCATTTTTCAATAAATTAAAAAAGATACTAAAACCATGGTGAATTTTACTCAAGTCGGGAAAAAAATAGCTATAATAATGCTCATAACATCTGAGCGCAAGCTGCGATGGTACAGGAACAAGTCCCGGCGGTAAAGAAGAGCAATCCGGAGTGCAACAAAACCAGGAGGAAAAAGTTGCCAAAATAGCCAAAGAAACCACAGTTAAAGTTACAGGAAGAGGAAGAGTGGGTTCGGGAGTAATTATTGACAAGGAAGGAAATACCTACTACGTGCTAACCTCCCGTCATGTTGTGGGTACCAACCCCGGATCTTTAGAAGAACCCTATAAAATTATAACCCATGACGGTATGGAACACGAGCCTAAAATCAGGAAATCGGGAAATCTTGACTTAGCTCTATTAACATTTAAAAGCGCAACCAAGTATAACCTTGCTTCCTTCGGCAACAAACCCTCCCCCCAGGAAGTTGTTTATATATCCGGTTGGAGAGACTGTCGATGTCGAGAGAGAGACTGTGGAAAAAGTGCCCGATACGAATTTAACCAAGGAGAAATATCCACCATTCTCTCCTCCCCTAAAGATTTACCCCAAGAATATGAGGTATTTTATGACACAAAACTAGACTATGAGGAGGGATATAGAGTCCAGTATACCAATAAAACCATCGATGGTATGAGTGGGAGTCCAGTTTTTGATGAAACGGGGAAAGTCGTCGCTATTCATGGTAAACCAGGGAAGGATAGAAGAAATCAATACGATTTTAAAGCATGTCCTCCCCTAAACGAGAGTTATAGTGATGGTGGTAACTGGGGTATTCCCATTTCTCAATATTCCCAATCAGATTTTTAGAGGAAACTTAAACCCGGTCGGGGTTTCACGCAGAGGCGCAGAGACGCAGAGAGGTATAGGTTAATAAGCCGCCATTCCTTCGCAAGAACAGACCAAATTCCTGTCTCCGTAGGCATTATTAATCCTTCCTACAGGGGGCCAAAATTTGAACTCTTTGCTCCAAGGTGCGGGATAAGCTGCCTGGGTGCGAGAATAGGGACGATTCCACTCCTCACATATCAATGTTTCTGCGGTATGGGGGGCATTTTTCAAGGGATTATTCTCCCGATCCATCTTCCCTGTTTCAATGACTTCTATTTCCTGACGAATGGCAATCATAGCATCACAGAAACGATCCAACTCTTCCTTAGACTCACTTTCTGTGGGTTCTACCATCATTGTCCCCGGTACGGGCCAAGAAATGGTCGGGGCGTGAAAACCATAGTCCATCAACCGCTTGGCAATATCCGACCCTTCTATGCCGGCAGTCTTTTTTAAGGGACGTAAATCCAGAATACACTCGTGAGCCACCCAACCGGACTTGCCTTTAAATAACACGGGATAGTAAGAATCTAGCCGGGCTGCTATATAATTAGCATTCAGAATGGCTGCCTCCGTGGCCTTCTTTAACCCCTCAGCTCCCATCATAGCAATATACATCCAGGAAATAGGTAAAATACTGGCACTTCCCCAAGGTGCAGCGGCAATGGCTCCTATGGATTTTGAATTTTTTGTGTTATCATTGCCATTGACCAATGATACCTCTGGTAGAAAGGGGACCAAGTGAGGTTTTACTCCAATTGGTCCCATTCCTGGACCACCTCCACCGTGAGGAATACAAAAGGTTTTGTGTAAATTTAAGTGACACACGTCCGCTCCTAGATCAGCGGGACGACATAACCCCACTAGAGCATTCATATTAGCTCCGTCTAGATAAACTTGCCCACCCCGAAGGTGGACAAGAGCACAAATTTCCTGAACTGACTCCTCAAAGACTCCGTGGGTGGAGGGATAGGTTATCATGAGGGCTGCCAGGTTATCCTGATGCTTATCTGCCTTCTTTTCTAAGTCCGATAGGTCGATATTACCCTGGCGATCGCACTTCACCGCCACCACTTTCATGCCACACATGACTGCACTAGCAGGGTTAGTACCGTGGGCAGATTCGGGAATCAAACAAATAGAACGTTGGGAACCCTTTTCTTCATGATACCGTCGAATTACTTGTAATCCTGCATATTCTCCCTGGGAACCAGCATTGGGTTGGAGGGATATAGCTGCAAAACCAGTTATTTCTCCTAACCACCTTTCTAGTTGTTGGAAGAGAATTTGATAACCTTGAGTATCCGCAGCAGGAGCAAAGGGATGAATATCAGCAAATTCTGCCCAACTTATGGGTATCATTTCCGCTGCTGCGTTCAATTTCATGGTACAGGAACCCAAAGGTATCATGGAAGTAGTTAGGGACAAATCCTTGCTCTCCAACCGATGCAAATAACGCAATAACTCGGTTTCCGAATGATAGCGATTGAAGACAGGTTGAGTTAAATAACTACTATGGCGTTTGAGAGGGGTTGGAAACTCATAATTTACTGTTTGCTCCAACTCTTCTATGGTAAAGGGTAACTCTTCAGAGGTAAAAACCTGCCACAAATCCTGTAAATCTTGTTCGGTGGTGGTTTCATCTAAGGAAATACCTACCATAGACTGGTTAAAGTAACGTAGGTTTATCCCCATTTTTTCCGCTTGGGAGCGTATTGTTCCCTCACTTTCAACCCCTACTGTAATAGTATCAAAAAATGGTTTACTACCCAAAGTATACCCTAGTCTTTCCAACCCTGCTGCCAAGATTTTTGTATGTCGATGTACCCTTTGAGCAATGCTTTTAATTCCTTCCGGTCCATGATATACTGCATACATAGAAGCCATCACCGCCAACAATACTTGAGCAGTACAGATATTACTGGTAGCTTTATCCCGACGAATATGCTGCTCTCGGGTTTGCAGGGACAAGCGGAAGGCGGGGTTGCCATGGACATCCTTGGAGACCCCCACAATTCGTCCCGGTATCTGGCGCTTATAAGCTTCTCTCGTGGCAAAATAAGCAGCATGTGGTCCCCCAAAGCCTAAAGGAACACCGAAGCGCTGAGTGCTTCCTACAGCCATATCTGCTCCCATTTCCCCAGGAGGTGTAAGGAGGGTCAAACTCAAGGGATCTGTCGCTACAGTTACCAAACCACCCCCTTCCTTTACCCGAGCAATAAATTCCCGATAGTCGTAAATCGCCCCATTAGTAGCGGGGTATTGGAGCAAAGCGCCAAAGATTGGTTGGGCAAAATCAAAACTATCATGATCCCCAATTATAACCTCAATATTTAGAGGTTTTGCCCTGGTTTTAATGACAGCAATGGTTTGGGGGTGACAACCCTTGGAAACAAAGAAAGCCTTAGTCTTAGTTTTGCACACATTATAGCTACAAGTCATGGCTTCCCCCGCAGCGGTAGCTTCATCCAGCAAAGAAGCATTGGCAATTTCTAGTCCCGTCAGGTCTATAATCATAGTCTGGAAGTTGAGCAATGCTTCCAACCTTCCCTGAGCGATTTCCCCCTGATAGGGAGTGTAGGCAGTGTACCAGCCGGGATTTTCCAGCACGTTGCGCTTAATAACGGGACTGGTAATGCAGTTGTGATACCCCATACCGATGAAGGAACGCAAGACTCGGTTTTGAGAGGCAATAGCTTTGATTTGAGCCAGGGCAGCAGCTTCTGTGTTCCCTGGGGGTAATTCTAGGGGATGATGTCGCCGGATCGAGGGGGGCACTGTTTGCTCAATCAGCTCATTTAGGGTCTCTAAGCCCAAGCATTTGAGCATTTGCTCCATTTCATCAGTCCCCGGACCGATATGCCTGCTGGCAAAACTGTCTTCTGTATTCTTTATATCAAGCATAGTTCTTTCATCGAGAGAGATAGGTGGATAGGGGGGTAGGGCGTAGCCCACCTACACTGGCGTGGTGGAAAAGGTTTGGGGCTGCATAGGTAGAAAATTGGTAAAATTTATCTTTGCCAATCGGACGACTACTACTACCGAAGCTTTTGGTGGGCAATGCCCATCCTACGGACTTTTGGTGGGCAATGCCCACCCTACGGACTGGTAACTGGTCACTGATCCTCTCCTTGTACTTTAGCGCGATACTCGTCAGCAGAGAGAGTTTCAGCCAGATCGTCATCGGGGTTATCAACCCGTACTTTCAAAAGCCAGCCTTCCCCATAAGGATCCTCGGCAATTTGCTCTGGAGAGGACACCATAGCATCGTTGATTTCGATGACCGTTCCGGAAACAGGGGGATACATTTCTTCCACAGCTTTTGTGGATTCGATGGACCCGAAGGTTTCCCCAACAGTGATAGCGTCCCCAACTTCGGGTAATTCCAAAAAGACAATATCCCCGAGTTCGTCTATAGCAAAAGCGCTGATACCGATAGTGGCAATTTCGCCTTCTATACGAACGTATTCGTGGGTTTCTGAGTATTTTAAGTCATCAGGATATTCCAGATCCATCTCTAGTCCTCAATCAGCAATATATGTAAGTTTACATCTTCATAGGGTTAGGGTACCATGAACAGCTGTTATATGAGAAGGAGTTGGGGTATCCCCGTGAATAAACAAATGCTTACAGGACTTTTGGAGTTTAACTGGGGAAGGTTAGGACTATCTCTCCTCTTCCTTTACGGTTGTTTTGCTGTCTGGATCTTTTTCTTTGCCGACAGGATGATATTCTTACCTCAGCCCTCTAGTTATGAAGATACGCGCAAGATTATTAAGCTGAAGACGAGAGATAACAGTCAGATTTCTGCGGTTTATTTACCTCAAGAAGCTGCTACCTATACTATCCTCTATATTCACGGTAATGCTGAAGATTTGGGAGATATTCGGTCCGTATTGGAAAGATTGCAGGACCAAGGCTTTAATGTCTTCGCTTATGATTATCATGGTTACGGTACTAGTGAAGGAAAACCTTCGGAAAAGAATGCTTATGAAGATATCGATGCTGCTTATGATTATTTAACAGTACAATTAAAGATACCACCGGAACATATTCTGGTTTACGGACGTTCTGTAGGTGGGGGTTCTGGGGTAGATTTAGCGGTGCGCAAACCCCTTGGAGGTTTAATTCTGGAGGGTTCTTTTACTACTGCTTTCCGGGTGGTCATACCGATTCGGATTTTGCCTTTTGATAAATTTACCAACATTGATAAGATTAAAAAGGTGAATTGTCCGGTGTTGGTAATGCATGGAGTTCGGGATGAAATTGTTCCTTTCCAACATGGAGAAGCACTTTTTGCTGCAGCTCCTTCACCCAAACTATCTCTCTGGGTAGATGAAGCTGGTCATAATGATTTTGTCAGGATAGCTGGAGAGCGTCTTGACAAGGTTTTACGGGAGTTTGTCCAGTTAATTGAAGAAAAATAAACCGCAGATAATTGCGAAGCAAAGCGCAAGCAACCGCCCTTGACGGGAGCAGATGAATAAAGATAAGATGAACAATTTAGCACCTCGATTGGAACGTCCCCTCTCCTGGAGCAATCCTTTAGATTACTTACGCTTACTCTATTGGTTGCTCTACTTTCCCCAAGCTTTACCCTGGTATTTAGAGAATTTTGGTGGCGGATTGGGGGAATTTCTTGTTCCTACACCGTTACACCCCAAACTTAATCATCCTATTAAACGGAGGCTTTTCCTTCAAGGGTTAATCTTGATGTTAGTTATTCCCTGCATTTTGGGTTTACTCCTCCAAATAATCGGCTTGACTATCAGCTGGACTACTTTGTTACAATGTTTAGTTTTTCCTCTTCCTGTCTATTTTGGTTTCTTTTGGATTACTAGTAATATGGTTGCGGGTATGGCTATAGGTATTTCATTCACTCTCGTAGCCCCGATAGGTGGGATTTTAGAAGGAACTGGGATTTATTCTACCACTATGGATGAGATAACGGCTTATAGATTGATTTTGCTCATCTGTTACTCGTTATTCAGTCTATCTTTGAATATTGTCGGTGCTACCTTGGCTTTCAACCGTGATATATCTACTTACATATTATCTATCTTAGGAATAACAGGGTTTTATAGTTTGTGCTACGGTTACAGCAATGGCTTAGTGTGGGGGATCCTCTTTACAGCAGCCTTTACTTTACCCCTACTGCGCCAGGAAAGTTGGTTGTGGGGTTCTCTTATATCTAATTTTACCGTTGCTTCTGTTACCCCTTTACCCCTCATTAACCTTTCTGAACAATTGCAAAATGAGTTAGAACAAAATTGGGAGCAAGGTTTGGAATATTGTGAAAAAGTACTCAAGTATAGCTTGCAATTTATGCCCGTCTTTAAAGCAGTCCAAGTGGTTTTAGCTTCTACCCCTTCCGAGGAAATCATGAGTCGTGTCAGTTTTCTAGCAGAAAACCCGAGGAATTGGAATTTGCTCCTTTTTGCTGCTACTTCCCCTCGTCAGAAGTTAAAATGGATTTTGGGAAATTTGTTGTGTTTGTCATCTTCTTCCTGGTTTACTATTCAACCTCATGGGGATACTCCTGTCCGGGCTGCTACTGCTGGTTTCTGGTATCTCCACAACAAAAAACCCCAACAAGCTGCTGCTGCTGTTGCCACTATTCGCGGACTTCCTCAGGTGGAGGAAATATTTATTTTCGCTCGTACTCTTGCGGTTTTACCAGCAGTTAAGGAAGCAAAGACCATCGTCCAAATCTTAGTCTTGCTCTCTTAACGGCAATCTGGGTCAATTCCCGCTTCTCGCAAACGCTCTAATAACTGCTGTACTCGTTGTTCTGCTAATGCTTTTTCATGTTGAGCCAATTCTTTAGCCATTCTTTCCCTATCCTTTTCCTGCTGGGCTAATGCTTTTTCATGTTGAGCCAATTCTTTAGCCATTCTTTCCTTTTCCGTCTCCGTAGGAATCCAATTTTCTTGAAAGTCATACCACCGTAACCACTGTCGTACACAACCCCGATATTCTCCCAACCACAGTCCTAAACCTATGTTCAGAGTGGGTAACCACACTTTAGACTTGTTGATTTCTAGGGGACGGTAACCGTTTTTGGTTAAATGAAAGGGAAATATTTCCGCCCTTATCCCGTCAAAGACGATATAATAAGGAATACGCAATATTTGCTCATAAACTTGCCATTTTGTCGGTTGTTGACCTTTAGGCTTACTTCGTCCTAAGTCTTCATTTCTCGTACTGGGAGACAGAAATTTTATGACGATACATGGGGCTACTTTTTCTTGCCAGATAACATAGCTTAACCGCAGTGACCGTTGTTGATAGAGTCTATCCACTCCCACTACGGCAAACCAATCTGGACGTTTGTACCATTGGGTATGATTGCTATCGTAGTAAAGATTTAAATCGGTGGCTATAAAAACTTTATCTGGGGAAAGGTCAGGTGAAAATGTAGCTGTACACAATTCTGATTGTAACAGGTGATATTCATCGTACTCGTGACGTCGAGTCACGAGGGGCAAACCAGATTCCTCCTCGCTGGGTAAGTCGTACATGGTGGGCAGAGTTTCTCTCTCTGGGAGATTTAATTTAACCTGCTTGTCAATGATGGATTTTGCTATGGACATTACTACTCTCCTTTTTTGGAGTGATTTTATTATATAGCAAACCTAAAGGATTTTGAGCAATCTTCAAAAAGGGCTAGGGTATAAGTATTTGGGGTTGGGAGCCATCTACGGCAATCCCCTAAGCCAATAAAAGCGGCACATCATATAGCTTGAATTTACCATCTCTAGAAATCACCGTTAACCTTTCACACAAAGCCTGAGCAATCAACATCCGATCAAACGGATCTTTATGATGATGGGGCAAATCCCCAACCTTTAACCCATGATCCGCCGTTACCCCTAAAACCTGAAACTCATTATCTTTGAGCATCTCCAATAAATCATCCGGTATATCTAACTTGCCAAGGGACTTTTTAATTGACATTTCCCACACCGTCGCCGCACTGACAAAAATTAAACTACCAGGATTCTGAATAATTTCTCTGATATCCCAGGGTAACTTCGGATCATCTTCCAACCACTACAACAAAATATGAGTATCTAATAAAAATCTCATTCAGACTCGCCATAAAACATGGCATTAATCTCTTCCGACTCATCATCAAAATCATCCGAAATTGTAATGCATTCCTTCCATGCTCCCGGAGTTCGCGGCTTCGATGGGCCTTCATAGGGAATCAAACGTACTAAAGGCTTACCCCTCTGACTAATGATTACATCCTCCCCCGCCAAAACGGACTCAATAAGTTTAGAAAGATGAGTTTTCGCATCTGAAATATTGGCATTTTTCATCACAAACAGTCTTAGCTAAACTGTCATTATAACAATATTTTTAATAATAAAGTAAACCCAGGAACCACCTCTTCACCACTCAAAATTGCTGTGGGGGGATACTGAGTAATTGTGCCATCACCTCGATAAACCCAAGCTTGTTTACCTTGATGGTCAATCAACCATGCTAATCTAACTCCATTAGTAATATACTCCTCCATTTTACCTTGCAAAACCGATAAACTATCGCTTTTGGAACGAATTTCAATGACAAAATCCGGTGCTAAAGACAAAAATTGGTCTTCTCCTTCATCCCAGCCTTGGGGTAACCGTGACCGGGATACAAAAGCAGCATCTGGGGCGCGAATCGCCTCGTTGGGCAAGCGAAAACCTGTGCTGGAGCTAAATACTTCCCCTAAATCCCTACTTTCTACCCAAGTTAGAAGATAGGCGCTCGCTTTTGCTTCTCGATTTCCAGAAATTCCTCCTGTAGGGGACATAGTTACTAAAGTTCCGTCAGCATTGCGTTCAAACTTCATGGGTTGGTTCACAGAACTCAACTCCATTAGTTCTCGATCAGTTACAACATATAATGACTTTTTCATCTATATATGGCACCATCCTAGCCCACTATTACACTATATCATGATTCGATCCCCCTAAGATCCCCCCTTAATAAGGGGGGTGCCGTCAGGCGGGGGGATCCAGCGTTAAGACTTTTACAAATGATGATAGACTGATATATTGCACCATATCATGTTCAAAAAGCAAACTGCTTGGGTTATTGTCGAAATTTCAAAAAAATTTTAGGAGAAAATCCACCACCCACCACAAAACTGAGTTATGCTAGAGACAAACTGGCGCACCATTGCGCTCCCCTTCGGGACACGAAGTGCTCAGGAGAGAGATAAATGAGAAAGTTTTTACTAGCGTGTTTATTCGTCCTTGGACTGGGCTGGGCTTTGTTAAATTTCCAAGGTCTAGCAGTGCAAGGAGATTTCGATGAATTAGTGCTGGACTTCAGGGAAGATATCCCAGCAGAACAGCTTCAAGCAGATTTAGAGGCGATCGCCAACCAATATAACTTGGAAGCGCGGTTGAACAGCCAGTTCTCAGCAGAGGACAACATCTACATTGTGAAAGGGGACAAAACCTTGCTACAAGCACTGAAAGCATCCCCCCTCAAACGAGATACAGAGTACATGGAACCCAACTACATCTACTCTATCTTGGGGAGTCCCAACGACCCCATGTATGAGGAGCAGTGGAACCTGAGTAATATCAACATTGAAGATGCTTGGGAGGAAAGTCAAGGGGAAGGAGTAACCGTAGCAGTAATCGATACGGGAGTCAGTCAGGTAACGGACTTAAAAGATACCAAGTTCGTCCCGGGCTACGACTTTGTTAACGACCGAGGTAACCCTCGTGACGACCATGGTCACGGTACTCACGTGGCTGGAACTGTTGCTCAATCCACCAACAACAACTACGGGGTAGCGGGAGTGGCTTACAAAGCCTCTATCATGCCCTTGAAAGTATTGAGTGCTTCTGGTTCGGGCACTATCTCCGACATTGCCGAGGCTATTCGCTTTGCTGCGGACAATGGCGCGGACGTTATTAACATGAGCTTAGGGGGTGGTGGAGCCAGTAACTTAATGGAAGAAGCCATCGACTATGCCTATGAGAAAGGAGTGGTCGTTGTCGCCGCAGCGGGAAACGAGAACACCAATAGTTCCTCCTATCCCGCTCGGTATCCCAAAGTTATTAGCGTCTCTGCCTTAGATATAGAATCCGTCAAAGCCCCCTATTCTAACTACGGCGCAGGAGTAGATATTTCCGGCCCTGGTGGTAGTAAAGAAGCGCTGGTACTACAGGAAACTATTGACCCGAGCAGCGGAGAGGGAGTATTTGCTGGGTTGCAAGGTACCAGTATGGCTTCCCCCCACGTAGCCGGGGTAGCAGCTTTAATCAAAGCAGAGGGTATCACAGACCCAGCAGAAGTACTGCAAATACTGCAAAAGTCTGCCCAGAAAGTAGAAGAAGACCCCCAAAATCACTTTGGTGCGGGGAAATTAGACGCCGCAGCCGCAGTTAAGTTAGCCGATAGCGGCAAACTTTGCTGGAAGAACTTTTTCCGCTGGTTGCAGGAGAATGGCTATCTAGACCTGCGCTTCTGGTTCGACGGCGGTGCTATCATGCTATTGCCCAAACTCCTCATGGTAATAGGAGCTTACCTCCTAGCCTGGTACCTGCGGTACTGGACTTGGCCCTTAAGTATAGGACTCATTTTGGGCAGTAGTGGCTTGTTCTTCTTCCGGGGCTTATATATATATGACCTGCCCCAATCCCCTATGCGACTGCTAGGGAGTTCCATTCCCGAATTAGGCAATGCTATTAGCGGTACACCGGAGTTAAATCCCCTCTTTGCCAGCGTCTTAATTCCTTTTGCCTTAGTGGCTCTCCTAGCATCACATTCTACCTTAAAATGGTTTGCTATTGGCACCAGTTTGGGAGTAGCCTCCTGCTTGTTGGTGAGTGCAGTATTCTCCCCCGCAGTTTGGGGTTTGGGTGCAGGAATTTTCGCCCAGGCATTCCTGGTAGTCAATGCCCTCCTGTGCATAGGTTTAGGTTTTTTAGCCAGTAAAGGAGAAAGGAAATTTGCATGAGAACTTAAAGGTTGAGGGAACAATTGAAAAGAAAGGTTTTGGTTGGGGCACTTGGGCATTAGTTACCCCAGCAGGAGAAACCTACGAACTCTATGAACCAGTTCCGGAGTTACAACAGTCAGGAATGAAGGTAGCAGTTACGGGAAAGGTGCGGGAAGACATTATGACCTTGGCTGCTATTGGACCTGTGCTGGAAGTAGAATCTTTTGAGTGTAGATAATGTAGGGTGGGCAAGTATAGCAGTTACTTCGTACCATGACAGTTACCAGGGCGACTGCTATGTAAAATTTGCTCATTCTTTTAACCGCTGTGTACGCAGATTATTGCGAAGCTTTGCGTAAGCGTCCCGCCAAAGGCGGGAGCAGATGAGGAGGATAATCGTGAACAAGAAGATAGGGACAATTATTTTTAGTCTAGGATTAACATTAATGACCGGAGGACATAGGGTTCGTGCCCAAGACTTCAGCCAGGTGTAAATAGAAACAATTCCTGTTGCTGAAGGCATTTATATGTTAGTAGAACAAGGAGGTAATATAGGGGTTGGAGTAGGAGAAGACGGGGTATTCTTAATTGACGACCAATTTGTCCCCCTAACAGAGAAAATCCTACGGGTGGGGACTGCCGCGCATTCGTTCAAGGTTTTCACGTTCCCTCAGCCCATACCGATGGCGATACAATCATTTATTTTCAGCAAGGAAATGTGATTCATGGCGGAGATATATTCTTTAATGGCATGTATCCCTTTATCGATATTAGTAACGGAGGGTCAATTGCAGGAACAATTGCTGTTGTGGATCAAATGTTAGCTATTGCTAATAACGCAACTAAGATAATTCCCTGACACGGATCCTTAGCAACTAGGACAGAATTGATAGAGTATAGAGATATGCTGTTAACGGTGAAAAGGAGAGTGGCAGTGGCGATCGTCCAAGATATGTCCTTAGAAGCATTTATTGCTTCTCAACCCACAGCAGATTTAGACGGTAAATGGGGTAAAGGAATTTTGCGCCCGGAACAATTCCTGAAAATAGTTTACACTGATCTATCGCGATAAAAACTGCTAAACTTTTCCTTTCTCATTTTTGGTACTGCTTATGGGACTAACAATCGTAGCCGAACCTGCACCCCTAAAAATTACTGCTGATAATGTAGTTCGGATAGGCAAAACTCGTGTAACACTTGACACAGTAGTTGCTGTTTTCAAACAAGGAGCAACCGCCGAAGAAATTGTTTATCGCTATCCGTCCCTTAAGCTTGCTGATGTTTACGGGACTATTGCCTTCTATCTCAACCATCAGACTGATGTGGAAGCATATCTACAGCAACGGCAGCACCAAGCACAAGAAGTTCGTAGGATGAACGAGGCGAGGTTCGGACCCCCAAGGCTTGCGTGATAGATTACTGGCTCGCAAAGGTGAACTGGAAGCATGTTAAAGCTGCTCGCTGATGAAAACTTTGATAACACCATTGTTAGGGGATTGCTACGCCGGAGGTCAAGTATAGATATTGTCCGAGTTCAAGATGTTGGTTTATCGGGTGAAGATGACCCAATTAACGTCCTCAGGGCAAGAACAACAGGTTAACTTACCAAAGCAAATTTATCAAGATATTACCACTATTATAAAACAGTATAGCAATCTGTCTGAGGGGGAATTGCTCCATACGATCTCCCCCTATTATCCCTGGTTTACAGTCAACAGTAATGTACATGAAAAGCGTCCCGTTGCAGATAAAGCTATCTACACCGCTGGATACGAAAGAAAAACCGTTGATGAGTTTTTGAATCTGCTGATGCAATCCGGTTTTCATAAGAGTACATTAAAACGGCTGTGTAATTCCCTTGACATTGACTATCAACATTTGCCTGGATTGGGTATTCCCGGGTCAGCTAGAGGAGATTTGAATTCAATGGATAGCTACACATCTCTCTTTAAGGACTATGGCTGTAGTCTACCGGGTCGAAGTGATGACTTACAGACTGCCATATCCCTCTTGAAATCTAAACCCAGTGTTTTGGTCTGCATGGAAGCTAATCCACAATATTGCCATCGGAATGTTTTAGCTCACCACCTAGCAGGTATAATTGATTGGTCAATTCACCATCTTGGATATCAGGAATGAGTACTCAGCCCGTTAAAACCAAAGTTCTGATTACGGTGAAAACCTATCCTCATCCCTCGCTCAGCTATCAAGAATTGGTTTGCACTGCTGGGATTTTGGTAAAGCATACTCACTCCTTCTCCTCAATAATTGTGATAATCTAGGACAGACTAAAATATGTGTTGGTATTATGGCCATCAATGAAGATGGGATGTCCCAAGCTTTAGACCGAGCTTGCAACAATCCCAGTTTGTACTTCCAAATAACTGCTCAAGGGACTAATCTGTCCATCTTTATTAATCGGGAAGCGGAAAGTCAACTGGACTACCCTGCTCTAACGGAAACTATTCGGAAAGCGATCGCCCCTTTTCCACTACCACCAGAAATAGAATATCTAGTGCTGTACAGTCGGATTGACGGAGTATCCAACCCAGACTGGGAAATTTCCATTAAACTAGAGCAACCGAAGACAGACAGTCCTGCTCCAGAACCAGATATGGAGGTTCCTCCCAGTTCTCCTACTCCCCGAACTAGACCCAAACGGAAAAAGAAAACAGCAGCTAAACTCCAGTGGTTGCCCATGGCCACTGTAGCATGTGTTTTCTTGACTATCTTCGCTATAGTCACCATTCAATTATTTCAAGAGGGTTTAATCACTATTAGCCTTTTGCTCGTCTTTATTATAAACTTTGTTTGTAGCGCTATCGCCCTCTTGCTGGTCTGTCTCATCCCCTGGATTGGCATTATAGTCAACTCTTGGAAAGCTCTTTGGTCAACGGCAGTAAAACAGTGATCAGTTACCAGTTACCAGTTACCAGGCGTATGGTGCGGGCTTTGATCCCGCACCAACGCCTTCCACCAATAAGTGGCTTGCCACCACTTATTTGGTGGGGGCCTCAAACCCAAGGTTGAGCTGCTACCATGGTACGTGATTACTGGTCACTGGTAACTGAAAGGTGATTTGGGGAGCCTTGGAAACAATAATATTTCCCCACGTCAGATTTTTTGGACATTTTACTTTTACACTTTTTACACCTTGGATATTTAGTTTCGAGCTGCTAGTGAGGTTAATTACTCTTTGGATCGTTTCTTTACTAGTGAAAGGGTTAAAGTTAAATTTAAATAAAGAAGAGCCAATAAGTTTTTTTGGGGTTGGTGTGGGTTTTTTCTGGCTTTTCACGGAACTGATGAAAATAACTATCGTTTATCTCATCTCCATTATTTCCCTTTCTTGATAATAATACACCGCTATATTCCTATGGCAATTTTTTACCTTACTAATCCCGCCGGTCTTAGGAACGCTCTCGCCCCCAAGAATCTGTAGTCCAATTTAAGTTTCTAGAGAGTGTGTTGACTCTTATTTGAGAGCAACAACTCTAATTCTTTTGTAGTCAGCAAACCAGGTATTATCTTTATATAGCTTGTCTCGTAGCCTATCCTCAATTTTTTGGAGAGTAATCTTATGTTTATTGGGAGGTATAACCGACCGAATGCTCTTGGCAAACATATTTATCCAATTACTCATTCCCACCTTGCCCCCCTCCAAAGGTGTTAGTCTATCGAAAAGTTCGCAGTAGATAACAGAAAATCCTGCCTGTTCTAGGAGAGTGGTGTACTCGCTGATACTGGGAAAATACCAAGGGTTCCATTCTTCCTTGATAGGATAACCCATATCTTGAATTACCCTATTGATAGCGTCCAGAATAGTAACAACATTGCCTTTTCCCCCAAACTCCGCTACAAAACGACCACCGGGTTTTAAAGCTTGCCAAACGCAGGCAACCACTGCCTCAGGTGGCTCTATCCAGTGCAGGGCAGCATTAGAGAACACAGCATGGAAGGTTTTTGAGAAGGTAAAGTCTGTACCATCAGCCACTTTAAATTGTATACTGGGATAGTTCTTGCTAGCTTGAGTTATCATTGTGGGTGAATTATCAATACGCCAACAAAGTTTGTATTGTTGCTACTACTTACGGCTAGTAACGCATCCTACGACTTCTTAGCATCCTACGGGTGGGGACTTCCGCGCATTCGTTAAAATTGTTTTTGGTTCATCGGTTCACAGTTATGATATGATAATAATTAGCCCTAGCCTGATTCTATCCCTATGTTTTTGCGTAATCAGTGGTGGGCGATCTGCGCGGTAGCGCAGATCGCCCCCTCCCACAGTGTTCGTCGTAAACCTGTCCAGATTCGTCGCCTGGGTGAAGACTTAGTGCTGTGGCGCGATGCTCAAGGTGGCCTGGTTTGCCAGCACAGCGCCTGTCCCCACCGAGGAGTGAACCTGGGTTTGGGTCGAGTCGTTGAGGGCTATCTGGAGTGTCCTTATCACGGGTTTCGCTTTGGGGCTGATGGTCGTTGTGTGTTGCAGCCCTGTGAAGGAGCCGCAGCCACCATAAGTCCAGCTATGAGAGTTCAGACTTTCATTACCAGAGAAGTCCATGATATGATTTGGCTCTGGTGGGGCGAGGATATGTCCCTGTTGCCTGATATTCCTTGGTTTGAGGAGTTGGGGGATGGACCGCAACCCTGGGCAGACTTAACTCTAACCTGGGATATTCCCTTTGTCCGTGCTGTGGAAGCCCTGCTCATTGATATACACCACTTTCCCTTTGCCCACCCTACGGTTTCCTGGCTCTCTGGCTTTCGCACGGCCACTCGTCTCTATCCGTTTGAGAGTCACTTAGAGGGGGAACGGATTAAAACCCGTGGCCAACTGCAAAGTGATGCTCTTCAGGATTATACTTCTACTAACATGGAAGATAAGGCTGAAAAGGTCGGAAATCCTGGGATTAACTTTACTAATGAAATTTATTTTCCCAATCTATCACTATTTAACCTGAATATTGCTGGGCTACTGCTTTTTGCCACTGCTACTCCCATTGATGAAGAGAACACCTGGGCCTATGCACGTTACTACAGCCAAAAAGGGCCTGCTTGGTTCGGTCGCTGGCTGGCAAGGTTGGCGGCTTGGGTGGAACTAAAATTTGTTCAGCCCGATGACTATCGTTTAGTTCGCTCGTCCAAACCACTCACCAGTGGATTACATGGCAATAAGTTTGTGGGGGCTGACAAGACGATTGTTCTCTGGCACAAACTCTACCAGCGTCACCTCAAGTCGTAGGGCATTGCCCATCAAGGGTACGTTGCTGACAACATAATCTTGTTGTAATATATTTGAATACATATATTAATAAAAATAATAAAAAATGATTACCCTGTATATCTGGTTTTGGTGGACGATGCCTACCCTACATAGGTTTAATAAACATTTCCTTGACGTCTTTCACAACTCTGCGGGCGCAAGGCTTGCGCCCCTACTCTTAGACTATTATACTATTTACTGATAGATAAACACCCCCTCGTTGGGCACTGTGGTTTTACTTTTACGCAGGAGTAGTGCTTCCTAACACTGATTTAATAAATTCTTCACCTGTATAACCGACTAAGAAACCAGTAAAAACTCCTCCCCAAAAATCCTCGACAGAAACTACTTGTTGAACACTACTTTTTCTGGCAAAAGCCACAATAACTATCAAGGAAAAAATAATTGTTCTTAACAATCCTATTAAAAGTTGCTTATCCAATGTGAGCAAACCGGAAAGATTATTAGAGTCTTGTGCCATATGCCCAAAGAAAGCACCGATTAATGCTCCCACAATTGATGAACGCATTGGTGCTCTTATATTAATAGAAAAAGGCAGGGTATCGATATGTAGTTTTTCGTCCACTTCGTAACGCACTTGAATCTGAAAAGTATGGTTGATGGGAGGAAAGAAAAGCCATTTTGTTGTTTTCAAAACGAAATGTTTCACTAGAGAATCACCAGGTTGAAGAACTATTCCAGCAGTTTTCTTCTTTTCCGTCGTGGAGTTGTCAATACCAGCACCAGCAAGTTGTACATTTCCATGGACATTTCCATAGATGTTTACTCTGGAACCTGTTTGCGAAGCAACCGCTAGTTCTCCCTCCATATTTCCATAGATGTCAACATCAGCAGCATGGTGTGATGCAATGGCAAGATTTCCATGAACATTTCCATAGACGTTTACTTTGTAGCGACGAAAATCCCCATCTGAATTTTCTTCTTCAGGGCTGACTGCAATTGCAACGCGATCGCCTGTATTTGGTTGAAAAAACGAATTAGGGGCTGAACTACATCTGATAGCAAGAATTTTAATCTGAGACTAAACTTGATTAATTCAACAACTACAGGATGCATCTCTTTCTCAGATTCTATACTAGATTTGTCAGCGGTGCTATGGGAATCAGTACTCTGGTCCTCTTTTCCAACTGCTTGGATCTGTTTTTTTCTCTCCTCTTGGAGTTTCTTTCGTGCTCTTTTTCTACCTAGTTCATCTGCTAAACTGACGGAAATGTGTGTTTCTGTGCTCTGAATTATTACTGGCACTAGAAGCAGAAATACCGTTGCCCAAAGTATAGCCGATGAATTCCAATTTTGAGGAACTGCTCAAATGCGATAACCTCTATAAAATGGAATTGCTATAATAGGAATAAACGGTATTTCTGGTAATTATAATTAGGGAAAGCAGACAATGACAAAAAAATGTAAAAAATTTTCTCGGCGCGACTTAGTAACAGGGATGACTGCTTTTGGTGTCGCCCTGGGTACGGCCTGTCACGGGAAAACTACGAGGGGCCAAGATGATAATGGCAAGAGTATAACGGACCAAGAGCTGCGTGAGGTCAGCGTTCCCGTAGATGGTGACTATGAAAAGGTTGACCTGATCAAGCCAGTAATCAGGATTGGGGTCGTTCAATCACGGATCCGTGACGTTGATGTGAGCCAACTGAGCAAGACCCGCCAAAATAATCTGAACCATATGTTGGAACTGATCGATAGAAAGACTTACTCCTCTTTCATGAATTTCCGATTACTGGATACTCCAACAAGTGGGACCGAAAAGACGCCCTCAAAGCCGCTATTGAAATTCCAGGGGAGGAGACTGAGGCGATCTCGAAGAAGGCTAAAGAATATCAGTGCTACATCGTTTTCGGCTCTTATGGGAAGAATGGGGATTGGCCAAATCACTTGCTATCCATCACCTCGATCATCGGTCCCGATGGAGCAATTGTAGATAAGCACTGGAAAGCACGGAACATCAAAGGCGTTTTTGGTCCAGGATTTGAACTCTTCACAACCACGATTTACGATGTGCAAAGCGTAAAGCCCCCGTATTTTAATCGGGGGATATAAGCGCAAGTTGAATTTATTCAGCCGTGGTATGTGCTAGTATAATATCAAGAGGTTGGGGTCTCAACCTAGTTGCTCAGCAATGTAAGACGGGGTTTCCCTGCGATTGCTGCTTAAATCCCGAATCCCCCGTGTTTTAACCGGGGGAGTGGATCAAACGGCGATTGTCAACAGTGCTGTTTCACCAAACAATCCAGGCTTCCTACCAGATAATGGTGGTAGCGGCGGCTCGGCTATCTTTGGACCACGGGGCGAATTGATAAATGAGGCTAACTCAGCAGGAGCGGCAGGAGCCTCACGCCATAATCTTTGATTTGGTCACGCAAAGACGCAAAGTACGCCTTTATGATGGGAAGGAGACGGTGCTATACCGCAGTCGGGGTGTAATTGCGTCCCTTTGCGCCTACTCGGTGGGCGCGAGTTTTGGCGTGAGAGGAACCCCCCTCTACTCCCCCCAAGGGGAGATGCCGCGCCGGAGCATAAATACTCATTGACAAAAACTAAATCTCGCCCTATAATTGATTGACAGTGGGGCTGGGCGTGTTCCTCACTATAAAACGCCGGAAGGGGAATCCTGTAGTTGTAAAATATACTACTAATAGTACCTCAAAGGAAGTTCTACATGTCTTTATTAAGGCATCTGAGAAGCCTACACCGTACCCCCGCCATTAATCAATGCCGGGGGTCGGTGTAGGAGCGTCACTTCATGAGACCTTGGTGACTGCGACGATCCCCATAGCTGATTTCCGCAGGCGCCACAGTATACCAATGGTGCATATAGAATTATACCGTCCAGTTTTTGGCAGATATGTTAACCGTTTTCCACCGAACCTGTTTATGACCTATCAGCCGGAGAATACGTCTGATGCCTATCGTTATTTATTGGATAAACAGGTTTGGAAGTAAGCAAGCAGGCAAAATGCTAGGACAGATGGATCTGTCAGGGCAGGGGTCGTGGTTTGACTGCCTCCGAATTAGCAAAGAAACTTGGGTTGAAGTGGTAATGAGCTACCGTACAGAGTTTACGGCAAAAGGCAAAAGCGATCGCCGGCTTGGAGTTGCTTACTTCAAAAGCAGATTAGTGTAAATATTTTAAGGACTGTAATCGTATCCTTGCAGATCACTATCTAAAGACCAGATAAAAACACGACGATTAGGTATTTTGCCTTTAAATTTCTCCCATTCTCTAATGATGGAAAGGTCTCCCATACCTGCACCACCCATCGCTGAGTCAGGAAATCCGCTTAACCACTCTCCAACTTCCTCTGTAGTTGGAAGTTGCATGACTTGCCAAGGTGCTTCTCCTGTCATCGCCTTTTTAACCTGTTCAACGAAGAATTCAGCAAACCAGCGTCGGTTGCCCCCATCACTAAGCTGGGCGATATGATTACCAGTCTCATATACCACAGCCATAGGCAAAAGAAGAGTTGTTTCCTCCTCCAAAAATTGTTCTAATTCTTTCATTATCTGGGAGCGTTCCCCGTTCCTCTGAGGGATATTGAGGATATTACAGAATATTGAGGTATCAACAATTGCAACTGCACCCATTACTCAAACTCTCCTCCCACCCTGAGAGAAGCTAACCACAACTTTGCTTTCTCCTTCTTTTGTTCAGTTCCAGGATGGTGTTTAACAAAGCGTTCTAAAAGTCCACGAGTCATTAAGTGTCCCACAGAACCTTGGGCAATTAGTTCAGGATAATCGGGAATATCCTCTAATCTAACTAGTTGACTCGATCCATCTTTTGGACTTCGGTAACAAAATACAGTTTTAGGAACCGCCTCATCAGGTAGAGCATCAAGGAGTGCTGGGTTGTGGCTACTAATTAACACACGCAGATTCCGTTTTTTAGCAATACTAGAAATGCGTTCTAATAAATCTGCTGCCCTACTTGGATGTACCCCATTATCAATTTCCTCAATCACAACTAGACTCTGCTCTGGGGCTGAGAGCATGGCAGCAGCAATGGAAAGTACCCGTAAAGTGCCGTCTGAGAGAATAGAAGCATCATAGGTGGTCTTATTACCTCCAAAGGTTTCAGTCAACTGCAACATGACTTCGTCACGAGGAGTTTCGATGAAACTAATATCTTCAATATCTTGTTCAGGAAGACTTTTGACAAACTCCAAGACGGCTGTTTTTAAGTTTGAATCAGAGCATAGATTGTAGAGCACACCGGAAAGGTTTTCCCCATGCTCCTTGAGAATTCTATCAGCTTTATGACCATAAGATCCCATGGAATTTGGCTCCGGTTCAAGAAAGACAATACCACTTAGCCAGCGCACATATTTTGCGGCAATCTTAGGAATTATTTCGCGGCTTTTTACATTTTCCGCTCGAAACCGAATTTCACTCAAAAGCTGGGTAAAAATTGCCATATGACTGCTACACACAATACTAGGCTTTTTACCTCCACGAGCAAAATTGTTATAGGTAACAAAAACATCGCTTCCAGCTCCTTGAGGTGTACTGGTGATTTCATATAGAGGAACTGTGGAGGTACGGCTCGTAATTTTTTCCTCAGCTACAGGTCGATCACCATCATCCCTCAGGCTAAAATTAATTGAAAAGTCCTTCCATTCTGGTTCTGTTGTTACACAGGAGATCCCGAATGATTTAGAACCTCGATATCCCAAGTTCTCAACCCCACCTCTAAAGATACTTTCATCTGGCTTATAAGGGATGCTGATAAAACCTAGTCTTTCACCCTGTGCAATCCTGGCTAATAAGCGTAAAGCTTCAATCACATTGCTTTTTCCAGAAGCATTAGCTCCAATCAACACTGTTAGCCTTGCAAGTTGCAAAGTTCCAGAGCTATAGCTTTTAAAATTTTTTACTTCGATTTGAGTGAGCACTTGATTTACGACCTATCAAATTGTTTTTGGTTCATCCATTCGATTTTATGAAGAATTCTCCTCGTTGGAAACTCTGATACTAAATGATAGCACAAATATTGAAATTGTGTCAATATTTTTTTTTGACGGAGCAGCTCTAGCCGAGCCTCTATAATAACTAGCCACAGCCTGATTCTATCTCCAGCTCTGATTCTGCTGTTCGTCTCATAGCCAAGAAAGCTTCTTTGACTGGCTGACTTACTGAACTTTGGGCTGCTTCTAAAATCCTAGACTGGTAATTTTCAAGAAACTTGCTCCTCAACCGATAGAATAAGTGGAGAAAATGTCGAATGAAACCAATGCAATCCAAAATGACAAATTCAATACCTCCAGTCTCTTGATACAAGGAGCGGGCATAGTTTTGAACTTGTTCATCAATGATTTCTGTGGTAATGAAAATATAGTTATCAACTTTTTTTCCGCTTAAAGATAATTTTTGTCGTGCTCTATCTATATCCTCAATCGTCACTCGCTTATCTTTCATTTCATAGCTGGTTATTATTTCATTGTCTCCTAGTAAAGTTATCTCCACATCACCTAATGCACCTGTTTGTACATCAGCAGCATTGTGAGACTGCAACGCAAGAAACTTTTCACCAAGGTGTTCCTGCGCCGATTGATATGCAGAAGCAACAATAAGAACAGGTAAGCGGCTGGTTCCTTTGCTGAGACTCAAATGTTGCTGGATCAGATTAACAATATCCTCAGATGATAGAGGTAAAGAACCCTTTGTAGTTTTCAGCTCTTGAACGAATGCGCGACAGTCCCCACCCGTAGGATGCGTTAGCTGTCGTAGGATGCGTTACTAGCCGTAAGTAGTAGCAACAATACAAACTTTGTTGGCGTAACGCATCGTACGTAGCAGCATCCTAAATTAAATGGGTTAGCGTAACGCATCCTACGCACAGAGAAATTAACCACTAAAATCGGCGATCGCCTGCACTACTCTAAGTTTACCCCTGATATTCCAACATTTAAAATCCTCACAAAATCCTAATATGTGGACAATTACACTACCCTTAATAATTTTTGAGTTTCTTTTTAGGAGATGTCTAATGAAAGGAGTAAGATAACGCTCATCATAAGTTCTGCCGGAGAAAGAATCCGAGCCGCCAATTGACGTATAGGGCTTTCTCACGTCTACTTGGGAGCGATGAATTTTGGCAAGTAAACACGACATCAAGAGACGCACACCAGCCCGATTCTTCAAATTACGAGCTACATATTCAACACCCTCTCTCATTTCCTCATCATCAATTAATGATTTTCCCAGGGTACTGGATGCATGTCGAAAAGCGGTAGTGAGGATTGTTTTTGGTTCGTCCATTGGATTTCAGGCTTTGGAACATCATAATTAACCCAAAGTACCTCGGTTCGAGGTTGCTTCACTGAGAGACACTGTTTTGCGGGACTCTCTATGTAGTCCCAATCCCTGTAGAGCGCCGAATACAAATCACAGTGATAACCGGATAGAGCAACTTTACCTTTAACGTTGTTAAGCACTTCAGCAAGTTGCCGATGGTCATCATCAGTCATCTCATATCCGTAAGCATTTGTATCACCCCGTGAGTCATGTGGATAGGGAGGATCACAGTAAAATAGAGTTTCTTTACTGTCATATCGCTTAATAACTTCGATGGCGGTGGAGTTTTCTATCTGAACTCGCAAAAGTCTTTGGACAATCTCAGCTAATCCCTCCACACTACCAAGCCAGCGAGAAACTGCACCTGCCATCCCCGCGCGGCTAGTTAGTTTGCAATGGGCCCATCGCCCTACACTGGCGGTTTGAACTAAACCTGTTCTCACTTGTCGCGCTCAGACAAAAAAGCGACGGGCTCGCTCCAACTCTGAGAGATTCTCAATGGATTCTTCTACTGCAATCCTCAGCTCTTCCTTAGAAAATGGCGTCAAACCTATTGCTTGAATGAGCGCCTCTTGCTTATCTCGAAGAACACGAAAAAAGTTGACTACTTCCCCATCAATATCATTGTAGGTTTCCACCAAAGCTGGCTTTCTGTTCAACAAAACAACGGCTGAACCACCAAATGGTTCACAGTAATGAGTCGCTTCTGGCAGCAAGGGTAGGAGCCAGTTCAAATGATTGAATTTTCCACCATACCAACCAAAAGCGATGACTTTACCCATTTCCCTTAGCCTGTTAACTTTGAATTAGTAGTATACAAGAATCAACTGTGGTAGAGTAACTTTGCTTCGTACCTCCACCCTTTGCGCCTTTGCGCCTTTGCGCGAGAATATAATGTTAACCTTGTACATCGGGTTTTGGTGGGCGATGCCCACCCTACTAGCTTTCCTGAAGTTCTCGCCACCAAGATAATAGAGTACTGGCGAGGAAAAGACTGGAATAAGCACCGAGAATGAAACCGATAATTAATGCGAGGGCGAAATATTTGAGAGTTTGTCCCCCAAAGAGGAAGATACCTATTAGGGGTAACAAAGTGGTTAGAGTAGTATTAATGGAACGGGTTAAAGATTGATTTACTCCATCATCGACTATGGTTTGAATGGGGTTATCTGGTTGTTGAGTAGTATTTTCCCGGATGCGATCGTAAATCACCACTGTATCGTTGACAGAGAAACCAATAATAGTTAACAGAGCCACCAGAAACAAACTATCTACTTCCACCCCACCCACTAAACCGAGAACGGAAAAAACCCCAGCAGTAATGAAAACATCGTGGAATAATGCTAGAATAGCAAAGATAGCATAGTCAAATTGGAAGCGGAAACTGAGATAGACAATAATACCAAAGAAGGAGACAATGAGAGCAAGGAGACCAGAGGTAAATAATTCCTCTCCAATAGTAGGACCGACAGAATCGATTTGAATGGTTTCTGGGTCAAACTGACCCACTTTCTCATTCAATGCTCCTTGCAACTGTGTTCTTTGCTCTACGTCTAAATTCAGGGTCCGCACTGACAAGGTATAATTATCAATGACTTGAATTTTGCTATTCCCCAAACCAAGCTCTGTAATAATCTCCTGCACTGCACCAGTTTTAATCGGGCTGTCGCAGTTATTACTAGCCCCACAATCCAGTGTCAGTTGCAATTTCGTCCCCCCCACAAAGTCAATACTTGGTAGCAGGGGTGCGTTAAACTGGGTGAAAGAAATCCCCATGGCAACTATACTGCTAAGAATTGTAATAGCAGATATAGACCACCACAAATTTCGCCTTTTCATGACACTGAATTTCATCTTTCCTTCTCCCTTGCGAGTGGTTCAAGTAACTGGTAAATTAGGACAGAACAGTTCCGGTTTTTGACGTACTTTTGGTATCCCCAATACAGTTACAAGCATAACTGTGCGACTACAAGTGAGGGCGGTAAACATACTTACCAAGACCCCGATGGCCAGAGTGAGGGCAAAACCTTTGACTAAACCGGAACCCAGCCAAAAGAGAGCACCACAAGCAATCAAAGTAGTTACGTTACTATCCAGGATACTGGAAAAAGCCCGGTAAAAACCTGATTCCACCGACCGATAGAGAGTCTTACCACCCCGCAATTCTTCCCGGGTACGCTCGAAAATCAGCACATTAGCATCTACAGCCATACCTATACTCAGAATAAAACCTGCTATACCTGGTAAGGTTAAGGTAACCCCCACTAAAGAATAGCAGGCTAGGGTTAAGATGGTATAAATGGCTAAAGCCAAATCGGCAATTAAGCCAGGGAGTCGATAGTAGACCCCCATAAATATTAACACTAACACCAAACCTGCTATGGCGGCGTAAATACTCCGTTTGATACTATCCTGTCCCAGAGTGGCACCTACAGTGCGATTTTCCACTACTTCCACCGGAAAAGGCAAAGCACCACCGCGAATTTGCACTGCCAGGTCACTAGCAGTTTCGATGGTAAAATTGCCTGTAATCACCGCACTGCCTCCAGTAATACCAGTGTCGGCGAATTCCGGACCCACAGTGGGAGCGCTAATGAGGGTATCATCTAGGAAGATACCGATACTCCTTCCAGTTCCGGCCAAATTTTTCGTCAGTTCCGCAAATTTTCGTCCCCCTTCATTATCGAATTCAATGGCTACCTGCCAACCATTCCCAGACTGAAGAGGTTGGGGACGAGCATTTTTGAGATTTTCCCCCACCAAACCCACGGAGGTGAATAAGTCGGCGACAGCTTGGTTAGATTTAGCCAAGGATTCCTTTAACTCGGTAATCTTGTCTGGATTATCTTCCCCAGGGATTTGACGCTGCAACTGCAACTCAGCTTGGGTTCTTTGCAGTATTTGGTATTCAATAGGAAACTGTTCCTCCGATCCCTGTATTTGCTTCCGAAACTCCAGTTGTGCAGTTCCTCCCAAAACCCGTTCTGCTTGCTGGGGATCCGTCACTCCCGGAAGTTGGACGAGGATTTTTTCTCCTCCCACAGTTTGGACCACCGGTTCAGCCACACCCAAACTGTCGATGCGATTTTCCAGCACTCGTTTCACTGCATTCAAATCATCGGAGTTTATTGACGTAACCTCTTCCGTGGGTTTAATCTGAATTGTTAGTTGTGCCCCTCCCTTAAGGTCTAATCCGAGCTGGAGTGGAACCTTTACTAAGATAAATATAGCAGCTACTACCAGCACCAGAATCAGGGCTATTAAAGAACGCTGTTTTTCCATTGTTTTTATCCTCTCTGCGCCTCTGCGCCTCTGCGTGAAACTCAAACAAGCAAAGCCACCATTTTTTGCACCGCTTCCACAATTTGGGCTGGTTGAACGATAGTCAGGCTTTCCAGGGTACCATTGTAAGGGGTAGGGATGTCCTGAGAAGAGAGACGGAGGACAGGTGCATCTAATTCATCGAAAAGTTGTTCGTTAATCAAAGCAGTTAATTCGGCGGCGATTCCCCCGGTTCTCATACATTCTTCCACAATAATAACCCGGTGGGTTTTGCGAATGGAATTGCCGATGGTTTTCATATCTAGGGGTTTGAGGGATATGAGGTCGATTATTTCGGGATCATATCCTTCTTGTTCTAGCTGCTTGAGTGCTTGGAGGCAATGGTGACGCATGCGAGAGTAGGTTAAAATACTCACATCTTTACCAGGACGAACTATTTCCGCTTTATCTAGAGGGAGCCAATATTCCGATGCTGGTAATTCTTCCTTTAAATTATAGAGGAGCACATGCTCGAAGAATAGGACTGGGTTTTCGTCCCGAATGGCTGATTTAAGCAACCCCTTAGCATTATAAGCTGTGGAACAGGCAACGATTTTCAAACCGGGAACTGCTTGAAAGTAAGCCTCCAGTCTTTGGGAGTGTTCCGCACCTAACTGTCTTCCTACTCCTCCTGGTCCCCGAATAACTAGGGGGATTTTGAAGTTCCCCCCAGAAGTATAGCGCAACATCCCTGCATTATTGGAAATTTGGTTGAAAGCCAGGAGCAAAAAGCCCATGTTCATCCCTTCGATAATGGGTCGCAAACCTGTCATGGCTGCCCCCACAGCCATACCAGTGAAGCTGTTTTCGGCTATGGGGGTATCTAGGACTCGCCATGGGCCATATTTATGGTAGAGGTCTTTGGTTACCTTGTAGGAACCTCCATAGTGACCCACATCTTCACCCAGAACGAAGACAGTTTCATCCCGAGCCATTTCTTCATCGATCGCCTCTCTCAAAGCGTTGAACATCAGAGTTTCTGCCATTTTTGCCCCAAGTCAGTGTTAAAATTGGATCTTACCCAGAATACCAGGTGTGGGGTGCTCCCGCCAAGGGCGGGACGCTTACGCAAAGCTTCGCAATGGCAACGCACCGTCGCAGAGAATTGGTAAAATTCATTTGTAATTTCTTTTTTATTTAACCACAGAGGCGCAGAGGGCGCAGAGGGAAGAATCAAATACGTAAGACCAAGTTGGGTTGCACAATATTAAGAAGTATTTAGATAAACTAAACTGTAACAAAAACATTTTCTTGGGTTATAGCAGAAGCTAATCATGATAAGATGACTCATGTTCTATCAGACCATCTTATCACTCAAAGCGTATTGCAATTATTAGCTCAGAAAAAACGGAAATCTCCCCTAGAAGAGGTTAAAGAATATTCCCAAGACCAAAAGAAGTGGAAAAAGCGTCGGTCACAGAAGAAAAAGCTTTCTAGGAAGGAATTTGGTTGATTTTGGTTCCCGATTTACTGTTCCCTTGGCTCAGATTCATGGAAGGTGGGCATTGCCCACCCTACGACCCTCTGCGCCTCTGCGCCTCTGCGTGAAACCCAATCTACTATACAATAACAACTGGCCAATTACCAGCAAATAATGAAAATTTTATTAGTAGGCAGTGGGGGACGAGAACACGCTCTCGCTTGGAAATTGCTCCAATCTCCCAATATCGAAAAAGTCATCTGCACTCTGGGAAATGGTGGTACAGCAACTTTGCCCGGTTGCCAAAATATCCCCATACCCGTGGTGGATTTTGAAGGAATAGTTAAAGTCGCACAAGAGTATAATGTGGGTTTAGTGGTGGTAGGACCAGAATTACCACTCTCCCTAGGGATTGGCGATCGCCTGGCATCTGTTGGTATTGAGGTTTTCGGTCCCACTCAGGCAGGGGCGCAAATTGAAGCGAGCAAGTCCTGGGCCAAGGATTTGATGATAGAAGCGGGAGTTGGCACCTCAAGGGGGGCAAAATTTACCAACCCCAAAGCAGCACAAGCTTACGTTACCCAGGAAGGGGTTCCCATTGTGGTAAAAGCCGATGGTTTGGCTAGTGGAAAGGGAGTGACGGTAGCCACTGAGGTAGAAGAAGCTCAAAAGGCAATTACTTCTCTCTTTAACCAGGGTTTTGCAAAAATTGTGGTGGAAGAATGTTTGACGGGAGAAGAAGTTTCCGTCTTAGCCCTCACCGATGGTTTGACCGTTCGTCCCCTAGTGGCTGCTCAAGACCATAAGCGCATTGGTGAAGGGGATACAGGGCCAAATACGGGGGGTATGGGTGCTATAGCACCGGCCCCCATGGCAACCCCAGCCATGATGGCTAGAATTGAGAGAGAAATCCTCCAACCCATTGTGGCAGCATTAGGTAGACGGGGAATTGACTACCGGGGGCTATTATATGCGGGTTTGATGATTACCCCAGCAGGAGACCCCAAGGTGCTGGAATTTAATTGTCGCTTCGGGGATCCAGAAACTCAAGCAATTTTACCTTTACTGATAACCCCCTTGGACGAACTGCTCCTGGCTTGCAGTCAGCAAAGACTGGCGGATATACCCCCCATTCAATGGCGATCCGGGACTGCTGTCTGTGTCGTTACTGCCTCAGGGGGCTATCCGGGCACCTATGGAACGGGGAAAGAGATAACTGGGATAAAACAAGCTGAGGACACCGGAGCAGTGGTATTTCATGCAGGAACCAAACAGTTAGGGCAACGGTTGGTGACAGACGGGGGGAGAGTATTGGGAGTGACAGCAGTAGAAGAGAATTTCCAGCAGGCGAGAGCCGATGTTTATCGCGCCGTGGAGCTAATTCAGTTTGAGGGGATGTACTACCGCAAGGATATTGGTTACCGCACACTGAATCAACTATAATTCAGAGACGCCCACATAATAGAAGCAAATTGCCTTGCTGTCTCTAATTCAAATAATCAGAGAAATACTCCCCCGCTGGTGGGAGGAATTTACCCTCCAGACAAAATTAATGGCGGTGGCTACCTTATTCGTCTCCTTGCTCATGAGCGGACTCACTTTTTGGGCAGTGAATACAATTGGGCAAGATGCGAGGATGAACGATACCCGCTTCGGTCGGGATTTGGGTCTGTTGCTAGCAGCAAATAGCGCGGTGCCCATCGCCGAACACAATCTCTCGGAGGTAGCACGGAACGCCTTACGCTTTTACGACAGTACTTCCAGCGTGCGCTACATTCTCTACGCCGACGAAGAGGGACAGATTTTCCTGGGTATTCCTTTTTCTGAGGAGGGAGAAGTAGATAATTCCCTCACTATCTCCCGTCGCATTCAGTTACCGGATAATTACGATATATACTCCCAACTGCCCCTAGTGCGCCAACACTTGACCCCTTCCGGGGAGGTGACGGACGTCTTTGTCCCCCTAACCCATAAAGGGAAATATCTGGGAGTATTAGCCATCGGTATCAATCCCAATCCCACTACTTTAACTTCTTCTATCTTAACTCGTGAAATTACCATCGCCGTGTTTGTCTCTATTTGGGCAATGATGATTCTCGGAGTGGTCTTTAATGCTCTCAATATTACCAAACCAATTAAAGAACTGCTCGTGGGGGTGAAAAATATCGCAGCGGGGAACTTTAAACAGCGCATTGACTTGCCTTTTGGTGGAGAGTTGGGGGAATTAATTGTCAACTTCAACGAAATGGCAGAGCGACTGGAGAGCTATGAGGAGCACAATATAGAGGAATTGACCGCCCAGAAAGCTAAGCTGCAAACTTTAGTTTCTACTATAGCCGATGGAGCAGTATTGTTGGATACTGACCTCAAGGTGATTCTCGCAAACCCCACTGCACGAAGAATGTTTGGTTGGGAAGGAGAAGAAATAGGTACCGAAAATATCCTCCAACATTTACCCGACCTTTTGACAGTTCAACTAACCGCACCCCTGAATGAAATCGCTGCTGCTGACAGTCAGGAAAAAGAACAGAAGGAGCAGCATAAAGAGTTTCGCATTACCCTGGAGCACCCCACCCAACGCACTGTTCGTATTCTGCTTACTCAGGTTCTCGACCAACAGCGGACTGATGTCAAGGGTATCGCCATGACGGTGCAAGATATCACCCGAGAGGTAGAGTTGAATGAAGCAAAAAGTCAATTTATCAGTAATGTCTCCCACGAGTTGAGAACACCCTTATTTAATATTAAATCCTTTATCGAAACCCTGTTTGAATACGGCGAAGACTTGACCGAAAAGGAAAGACGGGAGTTCCTAGAAACTGCTAATAACGAAACCGATAGATTAGCCCGCCTGGTGAATGACGTTTTAGATTTATCCCGCTTGGAGTCATCTAATATCTATCAACTTAACTCGGTAGACTTGGCAGGACCAATTGAGCAAACTCTGCGTACTTATCGCCTCAATGCTAAAGATAATAAAATTGAATTAAGCCAGGATATAGAATCGGACTTACCCCCAGCATTGGGTCATTACGATTTATTGCTCCAAGTACTCACTAATCTGGTGGGTAATGCCCTCAAGTTTACCAAATCGGGGGGGAAAGTAGTCATTCGCGCTTATTTGCTTCACCCCCAGACGAAGGGTACCCAAATAAGAGTGGAAGTATCTGATACGGGTATCGGGATAGAACCGGAGGACACTGACGCCATTTTTCACCGTTTCTTCCGGGTAGAAAATCGTGTCCACACTTTAGAAGGAACGGGACTGGGTCTTTCTATTGTAAAACATATTATTGAGAAGCACAATAGTACAGTACATTTGATTAGTGAGGTGGGAGTGGGAACTACTTTTTGGTTTGATTTAGCAACCGCAGATGATTGCGTAAGCTTTGCGTAAGCGTCTTCCGATTTTGACTTGTTAACGGAACGTATATAATCAAAGCTCGTGGTGGATTTGGGTCGTAACGAGATACCACTACAACAGGACGAGTCTTCGCAGCTAATCCCAAATCTGCCAGCCACACTTCACCAGGTTTAGGGTTCATCAAGTAAATCTAGTACTTCTTGCTCTACAGTTGGGGAACGAAGGATATCCAGAGTACATTGATCAGCTAGCTCAATGTACTCTGTAATCAATTGCGGTACTTGTTCAACGGTATCTGGCTGCCAATCCGGTCCCTTGGTGTTTAATTTTTCAGTTAGAGTGTCCATGCATTTCCGTGTGTTCTCAAGGTTAGTGCAATATGGGTTCAGGAGGTAGCAGCCTTGTAACTGCTTTCCTCACATTATACTTGATCACTCAATAAGTTAACATATTTTGTCAACTCAACCCTTTGATTCCTTTTCCAAACAACTATACGAAAGCCTCCTAGACGAGAGCTTTGGTAGAGTTGAAACTTCCCTGGAAGTCCCTGGAGAATCCTTATTCATCGACGTTGTCTTTACTCCTTGTCCCAACCCCACCAAAGATAGCCGTATCTTAGGATTACTCGCCCCAGCGATCCAACGTCTCTGTATTTTTGAAACCTACAGAAATCCTCCCGGAGTCCATGACACCAACACCTGTATCCTTAAACGTATCTGGTATCTTTTGGAATTACGCCGCCGAGCCAAGAGAGCCAACCAGCCCTTCACTGCTGAAGACGAGCCACAATTATGGATCATTACTCCCACCGCCAGCGAACGCTTTTTGAGGGAATTTGGTGCCACCCCCCGAGAAGATTGGCCCCCAGGAGTCTATTGGCTACCTCCCGCCCGACCCACCGGGATTATGGTGGTTCACCAACTTCCCATTACCCCAGACACTCTCTGGTTGAGACTTTTGGGAAAAGGGGGAGTCCAGACTAATGCGATTAAAGAAGTCCTTGCCATGCCCCAGAGAGATACCTTGCGAAACGACGCGCTAAAATTATTATCAAATTGGAAAATCATTGAAAAAATCTCGACTCAACAAGAACAGAAAGATAGGGAGTTTACTATGGCACTATCACAAGCCTACCTAGAGTGGGAAAAGGAAGTCGAACAACGAGGTATCCGACTTGGGGAACAACGAGGTATCGTACTTGGGGAACAACGAGGGGTTCAACGAGGTAAGCAAGAAGTAGCCCGAGCTATGCTTACGAGTGGCATGAGTAAGGATATGATTGCTCAACTTACTGGACTCTCATTACAGCAAATCCAACAATTAGAAGAGAATAATACGGCAGGTTGAAAAAATATTCGACTTAGCGATCGCCTCACACTCTTCCTCTCTCTGCGCCCTCTGCGCCTCTGCGGTTAAATAAAAAAAAACGGTATCACTCAGATTTTGTCAACTCAACCCTTTGATTCCTTCTCCAAACAACTATACGAAAGTCTCCTAGACGAGAGCTTTGGTAGAGTTGAAACTTCCCTGGAAGTCCCTGGAGAATCCTTGTTTATCGACGTTGTCTTCACGCCAAGCGCCAACCCCACCAAAGATAGCCGTATCTTAGGATTATTCGCCCCAGCGATCCAACGTCCCTGTATTTTTGAAACCTACAGAAATCCTCCCGGAGTCCATGACACCAACACCTGTATCCTTAAACGCACCTGGTATCTTTTGGAATTACGCCGTCGCGCCAAGAGAGCCAACCAGCCCTTCACTGCTGAAGACGAGCCACAATTATGGATCATTACTCCCACCGCCAGTGAACGCTTTCTGAGGGAATTTGGTGCCACCCCCCGAGAAGATTGGCCCCCAGGAGTCTATTGGCTACCTCCCGCCCGACCCACCGGGATTATGGTGGTTCACCAACTTCCCATTACCCCAGACACTCTCTGGTTGAGACTTTTGGGAAAAGGGGGAGTCCAGACTAATGCGATTAAAGAAGTCCTTGCCATGCCCCAGGGAGATACTTTGCGAAACGACGCGCTACAATTATTATCAAATTGGAAAATCATTGAAAAAATCTCTCCAGAACTTGAACAGAAAGATAGGGAGTTTACTATGGCACTATCACAAGCCTACCTAGAGTGGGAAAAGGAAGTCGAACAACGAGGTATCCGACTTGGGGAACAACGAGGGGTTCAACGAGGTAAGCAAGAAGGTAAACAAGAAGGTAAGCAAGAAGTAGCCCAAGCTATGCTTACGAGTGGCATGAGTAAGGATATGATTGCTCAACTTACTGGACTCTCATTACAGCAAATCCAACAATTAGAAGAGAATAATACAGCAGGTTGAAAAAATATTCGACGAAGGCGATCTGCGGTAGCAGATCCGGTGTTTCACCCCGGATCGCCTCCCACTCTTCCTCTCTCTGTGCCCGGAGCGCCTCTGTGGTTAAATAAAAAAAAACGAACCCTATCTCACCTATGGCCACCCCCTTTACCCCAGCAGAAATTGCATCAGAAGGTCTCACAGAAGAAGAATACGCCGAAATTTGCCGCCGACTCCGTCGTCATCCCAACAAAGCAGAGTTAGGCATGTTCGGTGTCATGTGGTCGGAACACTGCTGTTACAAAAACTCCAAACCCCTACTGAGTCAATTTCCAACGAGAGGGGAGCGCATTTTAATGGGGCCAGGAGAAAATGCTGGGGTAGTGGACTTGGGGGATGGACTGCACCTGGCTTTCAAAATTGAATCCCACAACCACCCCTCCGCTGTGGAACCCTTCCAAGGGGCAGCTACAGGAGTAGGAGGTATCCTTCGGGATATCTTTACCATGGGTGCTCGTCCTATTGCTATCTTAAACTCCCTCCGCTTCGGTTCCCTGACAGACCCCAAAACACGCAGACTATTTGCTGGGGTGGTGGAAGGTATTTCCCATTATGGCAATTGCGTTGGCATTCCCAACGTAGGTGGTGAGGTGTACTTTGACCCTGCCTACACCGGGAACCCCCTGGTAAACGCTATGGCTATAGGGTTAATAGAAATCCCAGAAATAGTCACTTCCGGGGCATCAGGTGTGGGGAACCCGGTGTTATATGTAGGTTCCACCACCGGTAGAGATGGTATGGGGGGTGCAAGTTTTGCCAGCGCTGAACTTACCGAACAATCTCAAGACCAACGCCCCGCCGTGCAGGTAGGGGATCCTTTCCTGGAAAAGTGCCTCATTGAAGCATGTCTACTGGCTTTTCAAACTGGTGCAGTAGTAGCAGCACAGGATATGGGAGCAGCAGGCATTACCTGTTCCACTGCGGAAATGGCCGCTAAAGGGGATTTAGGTATTGAACTGGATTTAGATAAAGTGCCAGTGCGGGAAACCGGCATGGTTCCTTACGAATACCTGCTCTCCGAATCTCAGGAACGAATGCTCTTTGTGGCCCAAAAAGGTCGCGAACAAGAATTAATTGATATTTTCCACCGCTGGCAACTTCATGCTGTGGTGGCTGGGACAGTCATTGCTGAACCTATAGTCCGCATTAAGAGTAAAGGTAAGGTAGCCGCAGAAGTCCCCGCTGCTGCTTTGGCGGATAATACCCCCATTTACGAAAGAAAAGTCTTGACAGAACCGCCTTCTTATGCTAAAGAGGCTTGGAAGTGGACAGCTGATTCCTTGCCCGCCCCTACAGACTGGAATGATATCCTTTTTCAACTACTAGCAACCCCAACCATCGCCTCGAAACGTTGGGTATATCGCCAGTACGACCATCAGGTACAAAATAATACATTAGTACTACCAGGTGATGGGGATGCAGCAGTAATTCGAGTCAAGGGATATCGAGGCGTTGCTGCCACCACCGACTGCAATAGTCGCTATGTCTATCTAGATCCCTATGAAGGAAGCTCAGCTGCCGTGGCTGAAGCAGCCAGGAATTTAAGCTGTGTGGGAGCAGAACCCCTAGCAGTCACCGATAACCTCAATTTCGGCAGTCCGGAAAATCCGGTGGGCTACTGGCAACTAGCCTCTGCATGTTGTGGTATTGCCCAAGCTTGCCGGGAACTGGAAACTCCCGTCACCGGTGGAAACGTCTCTCTCTATAACGAAACTGTAGACTCCGCTGACAATCAGATAGCAATCTATCCTACCCCAGTAATTGGGATGATAGGTTTAGTAGAAGACGTGAGGAAGGTTTGTCCAACAGGGTGGCAGACACCAGGAGATATCATTTATTTACTTGGCTCCAATACCTCCACTTTAGGTGGTTCGGAATATCTAGCCACAATTCATGGTATAGTTGCTGGGAAACCCCCCTGTGTAGATTTTGATTTAGAACGGGCTGTGCAAAAAGCTTGTCGTGTGGGGATTAAAAGGGGTTGGATTAATTCGGCTCACGATTGTAGCGAAGGAGGAATTGCTGTTACTCTAGCAGAATGCTGTCTTCCCAACCACCTAGGGGCACAGATTCACTTAAACCAAGCACAAAAACAAAGATTAGACGAATTGCTTTTTGGCGAAGCTGCTAGTAGAATCTTGGTGTCAGTTTCCCTGCACGTAGGGGCAACTTGGGAAAATTATTTAACCGAAAATTTGGGTGACCATTGGCAAAAGCTGGGTTTTGTTACCAATAAAGGGGAGAATATGCGTATTTTAATTGAGAGTGTCCCTGTTATTGATGTGAAGATAGAAGAAATGGGCGATCGCTTTTTGAAGGCAATTGAAAAATTGATGTCTTGAAATAATCGTAGGTTGGGTTGAGGGACGAAACCCAACAAAGCCCCTGTTTAAGTTGATTCCTTTGACCGCCGGAGCAACAGTAAATTGGTGGAATAAATGGCTAGCCCACTCCAAATACAACCAAATGCAATTATATGGGTTTTGCTAAAGGGTTCATGGTATAAAAATACCCCCAGGAGTAATTGCAAGGTGGGTGTTAAATACTGTAAAAAACCCAAAGTTGAGAGGGGAAGTCTCTTAGCAGCATTATTAAACCAGAGCATGGGTAGGGAGGTGATTAAACCACAGCTAATAAATAGCAAAGTGAGAGGAACACTGGCTCCAAAATTGCTTTGACCCTGCCTCGCCCAATAACCAACTAATATCAGGGCAATAGGGGTTACAAGCACAGTTTCCACAGCTAACCCCACCAGAGGAACCACCGGAGTAACTTTCCGGATCAATCCATAGGAACCAAAAGTTAATGCCAATCCCAGAGCAATCCAAGGTATGGAACCAAAGTCCCGGATAAAAACACTAACCCCAAGGGTAGCTAATGCAACGGCCACAATTTGCCAAAAGTTCAATTGTTCCTTGAGGAAAATAGCCCCTAGCAAAATGCTGAGTAACGGGTTGATAAAGTAGCCTAAACTGGTTTCAACCACTCGATTGACATTAACTCCATAAATAAAAGTTCCCCAGTTTAATGCTAACAATGACGCCGTGGTGAATAATATACCTAAAATGCGAGGAGATTTCCACAGTTGAGAAAATTCAGGCCAACGCTTTTGGAGTAACAGGACTATAATTAATAGGCAGGCAGACCAAATAATGCGATGACATAAAACTTCTACAGCAGGGGTTGTGCCAAACAACTTCCAATATATGGGTAATAAACCCCAAGTCCCATAGGCCAAAATTGCATATAAAATACCAGAGGCTGTAGGTAAATCAGCGTTTGAGGGTGAAGATGACTGTTTTTGCATAAACTCCAGAGATATTTTGTCCTGTTTAAAGCCCGATGTTTACCACTTACTCACACGGAATTTTCGACATTTTCCACCCTACGGGAGGGGGGGAATTGCCGCCAAACAAACAAAACAATTGAGCGGCAGCGAATCATCATTAAGAAAACTGGTATTCATAGCCATCAGCTTTTTGGATAATCGTTAAATACTTAGGATGAACGTCAAATTTTAACGTTTGAGTTGTCAATCTAAAACTGGGTCGAAACCGAATAGCAATGCGACCTTTATGCCTTCCTGCATACTTTCCTTTCGGTACGGAAGCTTTTACCAAGTCCCCCGTTTGGAAACCCATAAAAAACTTAGCTTGGGGAGCATGGCGAATCGGAAAATCATAGCGGTTGGTTCCGCAACGCTGACGAGTTCCATGTCCTTTGGCAGTAACAAAGAGGGGTTTAACTCCTCTTAACAGCAACATGAAGGGAGTCGAGTACCCAACACAGGCAGCATCGGTCCAGTGCTGTTTTTCGATTCCCCTCGTTTTGCGATTAAATTTGGTTTGTCCTCCCGTTCCAGTTTCAACAGGCAATCCCGTTTCTTGCAATCTCCGAAACAATTCCCATCGCGTCGTATTGACGGCAGCAGCATCTTTTAACGGTGCTTTAGCTTGTTGCAAAATCTTTTGTAGCAAGATAGGTTTCTTGCTCAGAAATTCCTCGATAGGCTGGTTACTTTTAGCCTGATTACAATGACGACAAGCCAGCGTTAAATTACTGATCCTATCGCTTCCACCTTTCGACTTGGGCTTGATATGTTCGATTTCCAATGGGGTCTGTTCTGCCTTGCAATAAACGCATTTTCTCCCCCATTTGTTGAGGAGATATTCTTTAACCTCAAAACCGAACAATTCACCGCGTTGATATTCGACTCCCTCGACTTCAGGGTTCTGAAGTTTTTGGGTGTCGAAGCGCACTAACTCTTGGGAAATTGCCGCAATCGGACACAGTTTTCTCAAGCGTTCGACCCAAGTCAGGATATTGGCAATCCGACTTGTAAGGGAGGGAGGTAGCCAACATGAAGGACGAGTTCGATATCACGCAAAGACGCAAAGTACGCGAAGGATGGGGAAGAGACGGTGCTATACCGCAGTAGGGGTGTAATTGCGTCCCTTTGCGCCTACTCGGTGGGCGCGAGGATTGAGAAATCTGGGTTGGCGGTAACGAGTTTTTCGCTGTCGCCTTCCCCTTCGCAATGCACGTCGGGCATCAAGCGCGTTCTTAATTTGTTGACCTCGATGTTGAATTTCCAGGGCGTTCGTAACTCGTCCCGTTTCTTCAAGGACGATGGCAATTCCTGTCGTTTTAGAACCGGGGTCGAGCTTGATTCGGTGTGAGTGGACGACGGAATCTTCTGCCGTTCTCTCTTTGAGGACGATGGTAAACGGATATTTTTTGAAAACTGCCGCCCTTCCCTTTTTCAACAATTCTCTTGCCCGTGCGGGATGGCAGGGGTCGAGAGGTTTTAAGTTTTTATCGAGAACGAAAATTCGCACACGCAAAGACGCAAAGTACGCCTTTATGATGGGGAAGAGACGGTGCTATACCGCAGTAGGGGTGTAATTGCGTCCCTTTGCGCCTTAGCGCCTTGGCGCGAGCATTACTTTGAACTCTCAGATGGACTGGTAATGTTTGCCTCGCCAACCCACCCCTACCCTTTCCCGGGAGGGGGAAAGGGGGTGGGTACTTTCTCAAAAGCACTAGCTTTCCCGTATGACCTGTTTAACTTTTGAGTTCTAGAGCCTAAAACTGGCACGCATTTTAGGGTAGGAACTTTAACCCTTGGATAGAACGTAGCTCTCAAGGAGCTTAGGCTGGTCAACAGGCTTTTTCAAGCCCACGCTATACCCGCAGGGTTAGCGTGCGGTAGTTGACACAAGGACTACAGTTGAGACGTTTGGTGTAATCTACAACGGATTTTTCCACATTTTTGACAGACAGGGCAATATGAATTCTACGCATTTACTCCTCCATGAGAGAATTTATTTGGTTGAGAAAATCTTCTAGGAAATGGCCTTTTGTGACACTTGTTACTGGGCCTGTCATATACGCATTACCTGATTCATCGAATGCAATATTCAGGTTTCCCCCTGGCATCTCCACTAATACATCATCATCTATTAGATCCAGCTTTCTAGCCACACTGGCAGCAGCAGTGCTACTGCTGCCTGAAGCCAGTGTGTAACCCGCACCCCTTTCCCATATCATAATATCAACTTTTGCTCTATTTATGACCTTCATAAACTGAACATTTATTTTATTGGGAAATATTGGATTGCTTTCAAGGATTGGTCCCAATTTTCGTACTCTGGACTCAGAAAGTTCATCTGATAAAATAATACAGTGTGGGTTTCCTACGGAGACACAGTTTATTAATATCTCTTCATCTCCAATCAGGATTCTTTCCTCAATTACTTCCCGCTCTTCTCCAGCAACAGGAATTTCTTGACTTTTAAAGTTTGGTATTCCCATATTTACTTGTATGCCTTTCCCATCTATCTCTACGTCATTTGCACCCGCAGGTGTCCATACTTGGAATTTGTCACTATTAACATAGCCTGTATCTTTAAGATACCTTGAGAATATGCGGAGACCATTGCCACTCTTCTCTGCTTCGCTACCGTCAGGATTGAAAATCCTCAAGTGAAACTGGTTATTTCTTAAAGTTGGACCGTAGAGTATACCATCGCTCCCAATGCCAAAGTTTCTATTGCAAATTAGCCTAATTATAGGACCATTCATTAAAAATTGGGTTTTATTTGGATCGATAACTATGTAATCATTACCCAATCCATTATATTTGTAGTAGTCAAAGTTTTCACTTGAGCAATGCATCATTTTAACCTTCACTAGTTTAGAGTAAGTTTACTCGGGTTCAATTTATGGAAAACCCCAAGGCGGGGTTAGGACATTATACATGAACTACGCCGTGTCGCTACGCTGAACACGGCGTTTCTGACGCTTCAACGCTCCTAGTTGCCTCATGCTTCCGCAATCGGTAGAGCTAGGCAGCTCCACATCTGGCATAGGCCAGTTCCTGACCCCTAGCCCAAGCCAACATCACTTGAGCTGCATTTACATCTCTATCTTCTTGATGTCCACAATGTTGGCAAACATGAACACGTAAACGAGATGTTTTCTTAGTAGTTTCCCAGCACTTAGCACATCTTTGAGTAGGCTTTAACTTTTGTGTTGGTGCCTCTAAATAAACACCACCCGCCTCAATGACCTTGTATTTAATCGCATCTTTCGTCATGCCAATAGCTACATCTAAGAGGGACCGATTGAGGCCGGCCTTTGACCGTTTCCCTTTTCCCTTTCGTGTCATGCCCTTGAGGGACGCCTTTGGCGGCACCTTCGGTGTGAGTTTCTCAGTAGCAACCAAGCTATTACCGTTTACAATTTGTGCTGCTACCTTATGAGACCAGTCGTGGCGCTGATTGGCAACTTTGCGCTTTACTTTGCTAATTAGACCTTGTGCCTTGCGCCATCTACGAGAAGCTTTAGTCTTCCTTTTTTCTGGTCGGCGTTTTCTTCTTAGCTGTTTTGATAGTTGCTTGACTTTTTCAGCAGCTTTTGCCTGAAATTTTGGAGCCTCTATGAACTCTCCAAAAGATGTAGCTATAGCTACTTTACACCCAAAATCCAACCCAACCCACCCCCCAACCCCCCTCCCAGGAGGGGGGCGAAGGGGGGTGGGTTTCCCTTTCCGGGACGCAATTAACCGTGATAGATGCGTACCACTTGTTGTGGTTCCAGAAAATTGTACAAGTAGTGGGCTTCCCCCAGGTTCGAGCACGACCACGCATAGGAATTGACAGCTTTAAATCTCTCAGAGAGAGCATTCCGTTGACTCCCATGTTGGTCTGAACTTTCCATCCGGCACTGTCTGGATATGTCCACCCCCTGTAGCGGCGTTTTGCTTTGAATCGAGGATATTTTGCCAGTGCCTTAAAAAAGCGCTGGTAGCCAAAATCTACTCGTTTTAAAGTTGCTTGCAGAGTATGAGATCCCAGTTCTTTGTACTCAGGCCACACTTCTTTGAATGCTGGTAGGGAGTTCTGCTGTTCGAAATAGTCCACCCCTGCTCCTGTGCAGCCGCACCCGCGCCATTAATCAATGCCGCGGGCAGGTCCGAGGCGCTGGTATTGAGTTCGACGATTAGCAATGGCAGCGTTATATAACTCACAGTGCATCTTGCGTGCCCTGTGCAGTTTCCTTTCAGCGGTAGCACTTGGATAGAGTCGGTAGGTGATTCGGCGGGTTGGCCCTGCTCAGGCCAGGCTTGGCAGGAGCAGGACTGTTGGGTCGGATACTCTAACTATAGCAGTTTTGGTGTAGGTCTCAAAATGTCCCCAAAGCGTAGTTGGGAACTTAGGGGGCATCACCCAGGAAGTTCCCGCGCTATCCTTCCCCACCCCGCTTCGCGTAGGATGCGTTACGCTAACCCATTTAATTTAGGATGCTGCTACGTACGATGCGTTACGCCAACAAAGTTTGTATTGTTGCTAGTACGATGCGTTACGCCAACAAAGTTTGTATTGTTGCTATAGCGCGTCTAAATCATTTGTGCAAATCGTGACTTTTGTGCTATGATGCCTTCAAACCAAACAAAAAGAGGATAAAATCATGTTAATGAATGATAAGAATCATCCTAACTTTACTAAAATACAGGAATTGAATGAGTTTATTCACAACACTAAGAATTTAAAAGAATGGAAAAGAGTACAAGCAGTAAAATTGAGATTATTGGGGTTGGATTATAAAAGTATTGAAGTAAGTTTAGGTGTTTCAACAAGCTTTATTGCCCAAACACAGAGAAAATATTTGCTACAAGGTGTATCGGGATTAAGCCTGGGACATCAAGGTTCAAGAAGTTACCTAACTAGGGAGCAAAAAAAAGAAATTATAAAATGGCTCCAGCCACCAGAAAGACGTAACATTTCTGAATTAGAAAGACATCTTATAGAAGAATATGATGTCCTATTTAGGTCAAAAGAGAGTTATTATCAAATCTTGCGAAACGCCAATTTAACATGGCAGAAAGGCAATAAAGAAAATCCCAGAAAAAATCCAGCTCGTATCAAAGAAAGAAATAAAGAATTAGCTGCTATATTACGCGATAGCCTCGATAAGATAAAAGCTGAAAAACTTGTGGTATATGCTTTAGATGAATGTCACCTTCAAGGCGATGAGATTTGTGGTTACCTTTGGGGAGACAAAAAAAACGAGAAATTGTTAAGATTGATAATTATAGAGCTAGACAAACTTACTATGGTGCTTTAAACATTTGGAATAATGAATTTATTGTTTGTCCTTATCCCAGCGGCAATGGACAAAATACTGTGAAATTTGTTGAAGAGATAAAGAATCGTCATCCTAACCAACAAATTATGTTACTTTGGGATGGTGCGTCATATCATAAAGGAGAGGAAATGAAAAAAATCTTAGCCAAATATAATGATGGATTAGCCAAAGATGAATGGTTGATTACTTGTGAATTGTTTGCTCCTTATAGTCCGGAAGAAAATCCTGTAGAGGGAATTTGGTTACAAGCCAAGAATTTTTTGAGGCGTTTTTATTACAAATGTAAAAATTTTACAGTTGTGAAAAGATTGTTCAAGCTATTTTTGGCTCTCAAACTTTTCAATCCGGAGAGATTGGAACGATACGATGTGTTTGCACAAATCATTTAGGCTCGCTATAGTACGATGCGTTACGCCAACAAAGTTTGTATTGTTGCTACTACTTACGGCTAGTAACGCATCCTACAGTGGCTAGTAACGCATCCTACAGTGGCTAGTAACGCATCCTACAGTGGCTAGTAACGCATCCTACGACAGCTAACGCATCCTACGGGTGGGGACTGCCGCGCATTCGTTCAAAAGGGGGCATATCGTTATAGAAGGCCCCTAACACTCCATCACAATAACGCTTTGAGGCATTAAGGCGCATCAGTACTCCCTGCGCTACCTCCGTTTTTGCTTTCTCATTTTGGAGAGCCGGGGATATAACATTGTCAAACCAACCTTTAGTGTGAACTTCGTCTATAGAACAGTGTTCAAGATGGTAAACCATTACCTTATCGGGAATGCCTAACCTCTGACCACCTTTGACCACTTTTTGGAAACGCCTAGGTGCGAGAGCTTCTGTCATGCCTAGATAGCCAATACAGAAGTTGTAATAGCCCCTATAGAGACTCAAAATCGACGATAGATTACCACACATCAATGCTTCGGGAATCAATTCTTTTTCTTGGAGAGAGCTTATCTCCAAATAATCTTTTAAGTTCCCAAACATTTTAGTGTGTACGAATTCAGGATTGCCATTACCCATTTCGTCAGCGAAGTTCCGAAAGAATTCAAGCTTAGGCGTACCTTCAGTACCTATTTGGGCTTGAGCAATCACATCATCGAACTGTCAAAAAATGCGAATTGCTCTATATCAGCTTGATCGCCCAGATACTGGAATAGAGGGTGATTTCCAGCTGGATGTTTAGCACAATAGGAGTCCACCCAAGTCATAAACTCTTCAGGTTTTTGGGGCGCATTCTGAGCCTCTTCCAATACATTAGCGCTTTCATGCTCTATACAGTATTTACTCAAAGCGGTTTGAATTCTGTATAGTTGATAGGATTGTTCTGCCAAAAGAGATTTATCTGCTCTGAACCGAAGTGAGATCAATTCTCACAGAATCGAGTGGACATGTTGATCCGCTTCTCTGTCACTGCCAGAATATGCTCTCTCTACTAAGTTCATTGCATAAGAGTAAGCTCTATCCCCTAAGTCTGGAGAGGAATCCAGTGCCAAAGCGATGTCATCCGGTCTCTCGGATAGATGTTTGGTGAGCAGAATTATATCTTCTTCTGAATTTAGCTTCATGTATCCTCCATGGTTTTACTGCGAATATGCCTCTGTGCTCTCTGCGCCTCTGTGGTTAAATACAAAAAATGAACCCTATCTCACCTATGGCCACCCCCTTTACCCCAGCAGAAATTGCATCAATTGGTCTCGCAGAAGAAGAATACGCAGAAATTTGCCGCCGATTCCGTCGCCACCCCAACATTGAAGCATGTCTACTGACTTTTCAAACTGGTGCAGTAGTAGCAGCACAGGATATGGGAGCAGCAGGCATTACCTGTTCCACTGCGGAAATGGCAGCTAAAGGGGGTTTAGGCATTGAACTGGATTTAGATAAGGTGCCCGTGCGGGAAACGGGCATGGTTCCTTACGAATACCTGCTCTCAGAATCTCAAGAACGGATGCTTTTTGTAGCCCAAAAAGGTCGCGAACAAGAATTAATTGATATTTTCCACCGCTGGCAACTCCACGCTGTCGTGGCCGGGACAGTCATTGCTGAACCCATAGTGCGCATTAAGAGCCAAGGTAAGGTAGCCGCAGAAGTCCCCGCTGCTGCTTTGGCGGATAATACGCCCATTCTAGATAGAAAACTCTTGACAGAACCGCCTTCTTATGCTAGAGAGGCTTGGTAGTGGACAGCTGATTCCTTGCCCGCCCCTACTGGAATGATATCCTTTTTCAACTACTAGGCACCCCAACCATCGCCTCGAAACGTTGGGTATATCGCCAGTACGACCATCAGGTACAAAATAATACAGACGAATTGCTTTTTGGCGAAGCTGCTAGTAGAATCTTGGTGTCAGTTTCCCTGCACGTAGGGGAAACTTGGGAAAATTATTTAACAGAAAATTTCGGTGAACATTGGCAAAAGCTGGGTTTTGTTACCAATAAAGGGGAGAATATGCGTATTTTAATTGAGAATGTCCCTGTTATTGATGTGAAGACTTCGGAAATGGGCGATCGCTTCTTTAGGGCAATTGAACAATTAATGTCTTCATAAGTAATATCAATGACCGTTGCACCGGAATGATATAGCACAGCAACGGGCGATTGATACACCCAAGTGAGTTGATCTCGTTTAGGATCGAGTTGGGAGGGGGTAGGGGGATAGAGTGAGAAAGCAAAGTCGAATTATAGCAAAAACTGGACGATTTTCCAATCTCTCCAGCTCCCCAGCTCCCCATCTCCCCAGCTCTCCATCTCCCCAGCTCCCCAGCTCCCCAACCCCCCATCATACGCCTGGTCAACTGTCATGGTACAAGGTCACTGATTGAGTAATAATACCTAATTTTGAAGGAAATTTGATTTTCTCCAAAATATCCGTCCCTACACACAACTAAAATATTTAGCAGCAGGGTGATGGACAATAATTGCTGTGGTAGATTGTTCTGGATAAAGTTGTTCACTCTCATCCATATACAGGTTAATGCGACCCGCATCCAATAACCTCAACAATTGATACTGGTCCTGAATATTGGGACAAGCAGGGTAACCAAAACTGTAACGAGATCCGCGATATCGCTGCTGGAAAACATCCCGAATATTGTCCGGTTCTTCCTTCCCGTAACCCAATTCCCGACGAATTCGACCGTGAGTCCACTCTGCTAATGCTTCTGCTGTTTGCACAGCTAAACCGTGATAATAGAGATAGTTGGTGTAGGAGTTTTCTGCAAATAACTTCTGTCCATATTCCGTAGCAATTTTCCCTACCGTTACTGCTTGCATGGGGAAAACATCGATGATTTGTGAGTCTATGGGAGCAAAAAAATCGGCGATACACAACCGTTTTTTTGACTTTTGACGGGGAAATGAGAAACTCCCTACCACTTTCTTGTCTTCAGGGGAGGCAAAATCGTAAATTAGCAAGTCATTTCCGGAACTTTGACAGGGAAAATAACCGTAAACTACTTGGGGTTGCAGCAAGTTTTCCCCCTTTACTCGTTGTTTCCATTCTGCTAATATGGGGTAGACTTTTTCCTGTAAAAACCCTTCGTATTCTTCTTTTGACTGTCCTTTGGGTTTGCGAAATTGCCACTGTCCTGCTATTAATGCTTGCCGGTCTAGGTACTCAAATACCTCCGACAAGAGAATATCTGCTCCTGCCAATATTTTTGTGCCCCAAAAGGGTGGTGTAGGACGTTCCACTTCTAATGTTACTGCTTCGGAACGCCTTGTATCAGTTACCAGTGACCAGTGACCAGTGACCAGTGGGTCTTTATTGTTAACTTTGTTATCGGTATCTTTATCGCTGGTACGTTCTCTAGTTTCTTCTTCTGGAAACCCTTGAATATCATCCCATTCTTTGGCTCCTTTCGCTGCTATCAATTTATCCATAAAGTAAAGGTCCGCAAAAGCATCTTTCCCATATATAACCCGCCCCTGATAAACATCTTGACAATCTTGATACACAAATTTAGGGGTCAGAGCAGCTCCTCCTAAAATCACCGGGACTGTAATGCCTTTTTCGTTAAATACACCTAAGTTATCCTTCATAAAAGCGGTGGATTTGACCAGCAACCCACTCATAGCAATGCAGTCTGCTTGGTGTTCTTCGTAAGCTGCTATAATATTCTCCACCGGTTGTTTAATACCTAAGTTAACAACTTGGTAACCATTGTTGGTAAGAATAATATCCACTAAGTTTTTACCAATATCATGGACGTCTCCCCTGACAGTTGCTATTATTAAGGTACCCTTAGCATTAGAGGCTGTATCTTCTTTTTCCATGAAGGGTTCTAAATGAGCTACTGCTGCTTTCATGGTCTGAGCTGACTGTAACACAAAGGGTAATTGCATTTGTCCGCTCCCAAATAATTCCCCGACTATTTTCATGCCGTTGAGGAGGAAGGTGTTGATAATTTCTAAGGGAGGGTATTTTTCTAGTGCTGCGGTTAAAGTGTCTTCTAAACCGATTCTTTCTCCGTCGATAATATGTCGTTCCAGTCGTTCCTCCAGGGGGAAGTTAGTATGAGTATCACTATCTTTTTTCGTTGTTTTTCCCGCAAATACTGTGGTAAGCTTGGTTAAGGGGTCGTAGGTGCACACCTCCCCCTCAATATGACGGTTATCATAGATTAAATTTCGACAAATTTGCTGATGTTCTGCTTTTATTTTCGCCAGGGGCAAAATCTTATTGGCACTAACTATTGCCCCGTCCAACCCTGCGTTTATAGCCTCCTGTAAGAAGACGGAGTTGAGAACTTGTCGTGCTGCTGGGTTTAAACCGAAGGAAATGTTGGAAACTCCCAAAATAATGTGACAGTTGGGTAGTTCTTTCCGTATCCGCTTAATCGCTTCTATGGTAGCCTTCCCGTTGTTTCTATCTTCTTCTATGCCGGTGGATATGGGTAATGCTAGGGGGTCAAAGAATAGTTCGTAGGGGGGTATGCCATAGTCTAATGCTGCATGGTAAGCTCGTTTGGCAATGGCAAATTTCTGCTCTGCTGTGCGACCCATCCCCTCTTCGTCTATGGTTCCAATTACTATTCCGGCCCCATATTCTTTGGCTAATGCTAGTATTTGGTAGAAACGGGGTTCTCCATCTTCGTAGTTGGTGGAGTTGAGGATACTTTTTCCCCCTGCTACTTTCAACCCTGCTTCCATTTTGGAGGATTCGGTGGAGTCTAACATTAAGGGTAGGGAGACACTGTTGACGAGTCGGGAGACTAGTTCTCTCATGTCCCGTTCCCCATTTCTTCCGACGTAGTCTACGTTAACGTCGAGTATATGTGTACCTTCTTTTACTTGGGTGCGGGCTAGGGTTACTAAATTATCCCAATTTTCTTCTTCCAGGAGGGTACGACATTTTTTGGAACCACTGGCATTCAATCTTTCCCCTATAATGAGGAAGGAGTTTTCTTGAAGATAGGTTTGGGTGGTGGTAATGGATGCTGCGGCTGGTTCGTAGTGAGGTTGACGCTGTTTTGGTTTTAATTTGGGGGCGATTTCTGCTAATTGTTGGATATGTTCCGGGCGAGTTCCACAACAACCCCCGATTACTTGTACTCCTAAGTCTTCTACGAAGTGGTGCAAAGCCATGCGCAACTCCATGGGAGTCAGTTTGTAGTGTGCTTCTCCCCCAATGTTTTCCGGTAGTCCTGCGTTGGGGATACAGGAGATGATGAAGGGAGAATGTTGGGAAAGATACTTAATATGTTCCTTCATTAAATCCGGTCCCGTAGCACAGTTAAGACCTAAAATATCAAGAGGATAGGGTTGGAGTACGGTTAAAGCGGTGGCTATATCGGAACCTGCTAACATGGTCCCCTGACTTTCCATGGTGACGGAAACCATCAAAGGACGACGGACCCCTTTAGCTTTAAATACTGCTTCAATACCATTTAAAGCTGCTTTAATTTGCAGCACGTCCATGCAGGTTTCTACGAGGAACAAGTCTACACCACCGTCGTAGAGTCCGGTTGCTTGTTCGATATAATCTGCCTTCAGAGTATCATAATCAACTTGTCCTACACTAGGAAGTTTAGTCCCTGGTCCCATAGAACCAGCCACAAAGCGAGGTTTATCGGTCGTAGAGTATTCTGCTGCTATCTTGTTTGCCAGTTCAGCAGCAGTTTTATTGAGATAATAAGCCTTATCTGCTAATTGATATTCTGCCAGGGTAGTGGGAGTACCTCCAAAAGTATCGGTTTCAATAATATCAGCCCCTGCTGCCAGGAAACTGCCATGTACCTTTGTTACTGCTTCGGGTTTGCTATGGACGAGATACTCATTACACCCGTCATATTGTGCTCCCCCAAAATCCTCTGCTGTTAGATTTTGTAGTTGCAGATTAGTTCCCATAGCTCCGTCAAAGACGAGAACCGGGTGTTCAGGAGAGTGAAGGCGATTTAAGAAGGTGCTGTTCATAATTTTGATTGGTTATTGGTTCTTGTTAAATCTATATCTTATATTATATAGCTAAAAGCTAATTTGTAAAGATAATTTTCCCTCCCCTCTTTGCGTCGGCGTAGAGCGCGAAACCCTTATAATTCCAATGACTGAAACTCCACCTGCCCGAATCCAGAAGGTTTGAGAGATTGAGAGAAAAATTGTTCCGGGCGATTGTGAGCGTCAGTCACCAAAACTCGTGCTTTATGTCCATAACGAAAAACATTCTCCCGATCCAGTTCCTCATAAGCATAGATAATGAGTATATCTCCAGGTTGACAGAGAAGAGCAGCCCCACCATTAGGACAAATACAACCAGACTCCCTTTCCCCCGGTAAAACATAAGTACACCAGCGATGACTATTATTGAGATTAATGACATGTACCTCCTCCAGGGGGAGAATACCCACCCTGCTTAACAAATCCTCATCGATAGTAATACTCCCGATATAGTTAACGTTCGCAGACGTTACTCGTACTCGATGGAGTTTAGCGTGCATTAGTCTGATAATTCCCATATCCGTTATTTGTTACTAGTTTTCACTCCCTCACCTTTCAGTTACCAGTGACCAGTAATTACGTACCATGGTAGCAGCTCAACCTTGGGTTTGAGGCCCCCACCTTTCAGTTACCAGTGACCAGTAATCACGTACCATGGTAGCAGCTCAACCTTGGGTTTGAGGCCCCCACCTTTCAGTTACCACGTACCATGGTACCAGTGACCAGTTAGCAGGACGCCAAGGGCGGGACGCTTACGCGGGACGCCAAGGGCGGTTGCTTCGCAAAGCTTACGCAAAGCTTCGCAATAGCAGTGACCTTGTACCATGACAGTTGTACCATGACAGTTGACCTTGTACCATGACAGTTGACCTTGTACCATGACAAAACATCATAATTCTGGTAACTGGTAACTGGTAACTGGTAACTGGTAACTGGTAACTGTCATGGTACAAGGTCACTGTTTTATCCCGGAACCCTCTCTCCCAGATAAGCTATTCTAAAGGAAGATAGCTTATGGATTAGCAATATGACAAAACTATTAGATCGACAGACTATTATCGTAGCAATAATCTCTATCCTAGCTGGATTTGGCGGTTTTGCTTTAGCGCTTCTTATGTTCTCAGGGCAGCAGCCCATAACCCAGAACCACTTTGCTTGTCACTTACAAGCAGATACTCCGGGAGGTAACCCAGTCTGGACAGTAACTTATCGTCACAATAAAAAAAGAAAACCATGGCTGAAGATGATAGATAATTTACCAGAAGACCTGTCACCCAAGGAACGATGTCAGGAGATCGCCAGAAAGTTGGAAACTCTAAAAGAAGATGGTTTAACCTCTCTGACCTATATGCAAAACCCCCTGAAGCCAGAGGAAAATTACATTTGTGTCAAAACCAAAAGCAACTACAATAATTGCACCTTGTTGACCACTTTCAAACCAGGTACGGACCCCGACCAAACCTTTAAAGCCATAACTGCACCCCTGGAAGAAAAATATCAAACTTATCAGCAGACGATAACTCAGGAAACTCAAGTAAGTTACTCCACTGGAGACCCGGAGATTAAATTAAAACACCATCTGACAGGGGGAACAGGGAAATAGGAAAATAGGGAGATGGGGTGATAGGGAGATGGGGGGATTTGATTAATGTTCAGAACCTGGAAAACGGGCGTCCCATCGCAAAAATAGCCGTTGCTCTTAGCCATAGCCTTGGAATTAGTTCCCTGCAAAAACTCCCAACTATAAAACAACCCAGGGCGATCGCTCTACGTAAACTAGAGCAAACATCTGCGCCAATCAGCGTTAATCTGCGGTTCCTATTATTACGGTTATAATCCAAAAAACACCGTTATTACTAAAAGCTAAATGAAAGATTACCCCATCCAGCAGCGAAAATTCGCCTTAACCACACCCTTATACTATGTCAACGATATGCCCCATATTGGCAGCGCTTATACCACCATGGTAGCTGATGTAGTAGCTCGTTATCTTAGATTGCAGGGACATGAGGTCTTATTAATTACCGGAACCGACGAACACGGGCAAAAAATTCAGCGGACGGCAGCAGCAAAAGGAGTAGACCCAAAAACCCACTGTGATAGTATTGTAGCTAGTTTTCAGGAACTCTGGGATAAACTGGATATCCAATACGATCGCTTCAGTCGCACAACCGCAGAACGTCACAAGGCGATCGTGAAAGAATTTTTCCAACGAGTCTGGGAGAGAGGAGACATTTACTTAGATCGGCAACAAGGTTGGTATTGCGTTCCCTGCGAGGAATTCAAAGAAAAACGAGAATTGCTTGAAGACGGTTCTTGTCCGATCCACACCAACCGAAAAGCAGAGTGGAAAGACGAAGACAACTACTTCTTCCGTCTCTCGAAATACCAAAAGCAACTAGAAACCCTCTACCAGGAAAGACCAGATTTTATTCAACCAGAGAGTCGTCGCCATGAAGTCCTGAATTTTGTCTCTTCAGGTTTGCAAGACTTCTCTATCTCTCGGGTAAACGTAGAATGGGGTTTTCCCGTACCACCTGATCCGCAACACACCATTTACGTTTGGTTCGACGCTCTGCTGGGGTACGTCACCGCTTTACTGGACGAGTCAGTAGAACCCACCTTAGAAAATGCTCTCAGCCAATGGTGGCCCATAAATCTGCACCTAATTGGCAAAGATATCTTGCGCTTCCATGCCGTATACTGGCCAGCGATGCTCTTATCAGCCGAATTACCCCTACCAGGTAAAGTATTTGGTCATGGTTTCCTCACCAAAGACGGACAGAAAATGGGTAAAAGTCTGGGCAATACCCTGGATCCCTTTAACTTGGTAGAGCGCTACGGTGCCGATGCAGTGCGCTATTATTTTCTCAAAGAAATAGAATTTGGGCGGGATGGAGATTTTCAGCTCACCAGATTTATTAACGTTCTCAATGCCGACCTGGCTAACGATTTGGGCAATTTGCTCAACCGCACATTAGGAATGGTTAAAAAATATTGCCAAGGTAATTTGCCTCAGCTTGACAAGGCAGATATTAGTGATGAAAATACTTTAAAGACGATCGGTGCAAAATTAGGCGATCGCGTCACCATTACCTATGAAAATCTGCGGTTCGATTTAGGGTGCCAAGAAATATTTAACCTCATTAGAGCAAGTAATAAATTTATCGATGAAAGTGCCCCGTGGAAAGCCTTTAAGAAAGGAAAACAGACAGAAGTAGAACAAATATTATATTCTGTCTTAGAGTCCGTGAGATTGTCAGCTTACCTCTTATCGCCAATTATTCCCAATCTCAGCAGCGATATTTATCAGCAACTAGGATTTGACTTAGATTTTAACAAACCCAATCTTATTAATAAAGCCCACTTATATAAGCAGCACTCACAATGGGGTGCGATCCCCACAAATCAAAAGTTAAATAAAGCTAAACCAATTTTTGCTAGACTGGAACTACCACCCCAGGAATTCTAAAAAATCAATAAAAATTCAAGGCAAAAAATAGAAAGGTAGGTATAAAGGAAACAAAGATATTTTTGAAATAAAAACCGAGGCATAATAAGAATGTGGGAAGATTTCAGCAGCGAGCCGGTATTTACCCCGAAACAGATGCTCGAAAATAGAGGGCGAGTAGCCATTTTCATAGATGGCTCCAATCTCTTCTATGCTGCATTGCAGCTAGGGTTAGAAATCGATTACACCAAATTACTCTCCCGCTTAACCGCAGGTTCCAGGTTGCTGCGCTCTTTCTTTTACACGGGAGTCGATCGCACCAACGAAAAGCAACAGGGATTTCTACTCTGGATGCGTCGAAACGGTTACCGAGTAATTGCTAAAGACTTAGTTCAATTGCCAGATGGCTCAAAAAAAGCTAATCTAGATGTAGAAATTGCCATAGATATGATGACCCTAGTAGGATCTTACGATACGGCGGTACTGGTTAGTGGCGATGGAGACTTAGCTTATGCTGTAGATGCAGTCAGCTATCAGGGTGCTAGAGTAGAAATAGTCAGCTTGCGCTCCATGACTAGTGACAGTTTAATCAATGTAGCCGATTGCTATATAGATTTAGATGAAATCAAGGAAGAGATCCAAAAAACTTCCAAACACAATCTACCCTACCGCAACTTTTCCGGTATCGGTATTTTAGATCTGGAATAATTGATATGGGGAGTGCTTGCTAATGAGTGACCTCGTGGCAGATCGGAAAAAAAAACAGAAACCGGGTTGCTTAAATACCAAGAACCCAGTTTCTTTATTAGGAGTAAATCAGTATTTGGTAGTCAAAATCATTTCCTTATTACTTCTTTTTTCTCTCACAACTGGCTGTCAAGAAGCAAATAAACCACCACAGCAAAAATCTCAACAATCAAATATATCATCCAGAGCTAAAACTCAATCCCTCTTCAAAAATATTACCATAGAATTCGCCAATGAGCAAGGGGAAACATTATGGAAGCTGGAAGTAGAAAAAGCGGTTTACAGTCCAGAAGGGAAAACCGCCCAGCTCGAAGGGCTAACTGGTAATTTGTTTGAGAATGGAGAGATAGTTTTAGAGGTGACGGGGAAGACAGGTACAATTGAAAATAATGGGGAGAAAATTCTGCTGGAAGAAGATATCGTAGCCAGGGATCGCCGCAATAACTTAATTATCCGCTCCGAAAAAGCAGAATGGCGCCCAAAAGAAGATTTGCTCATGCTGCAAGAAAACCTTAACGCTAGTCACCCTAACCTAGAAATAACTGCTAAAGAAGGAATATATTTGACTGAAAAAGAACAGTTGGAATTAAAGGATAAAATTGTAGGGATAGCTAAAGATCCACCTTTACAAATGAGAAGCGAGCATTTATTATGGCAGATACCTCAGGAAATGGCGATCGCTCCTCAACCACTGGAAATAGATAGATATAAAAATACAACTATTACAGACACCCTAACAGCAAATCGAGGTGAAGTAAATCTGAAGCAGAAAACTGCCCTTTTAGAGGAGAATGTGGCGTTAAAATCCCTGGAACCTCCAATTAAAATTACCACCAACTCCGCTATTTGGGAAATGTCCACTCGCATCGTTAAATCCCCTCTCCCTTTACAAATCTTTCACCGAGTTGAGGAAGTTACTGTAACTGGAAAGAAGGGGGAAATCGATTTAGAGCAACAAGTAGCTACTATAAGTGGGAGTGTGCGGGGGGAAAGTCAAAAAGAGAAAGCAGAGATATATGCAGAGGAGGTAATTTGGGAGATTGCCACCCAAAAAGTAGAAGCAGAGGGAAATGTTATTTACTCTCAAAAGGAGCCAGAATTAAAGTTTACAGGAGCGAAAGCATTGGGTAAACTCCAGGATAAGCAGATTGTAGTTACTGGAAACTCCGAAGAGCCAGCTGTGAGTGAGATTGTTTTTTAACCGCTCCCTAACACAGAAACCCTTCGCGCCTTTGCGGCTTTGCGCGAGAAACTGTCATGGTAGGAAGTTAGATCAATTCCGGTTACACCCCCTACTGTTATGCCCAAACGTCTAGGCTTAGAACCTCACCTAAAACCAAAGGAGTTATTAGAGTCATATCGTCAAGCATCTGATCCAATTGAACGAACACGTTATCAAATTATTTGGCTGTTGGCGAAAGGTTATGCAGCATCGGAGATAGCGGGCAACCGGAATTGATATAAAGCCGCAAGACCTGGGTGATATGGAGTTGGATTCAAACAGAGAAAGTAGTGCCAGCATTTTACAGGAAGGGCAACATGCTGGCACTACAATCAAAATAATCTCTATGAACGCAACTTGGTATCAAAAGTCACTTGGTTTGGTTACGGGCATTCTATTGGTTCGGGAGCTAGCTCATCTGTTAACTCAACGGTCACTTTATTCAAGGTTCCGGTGAAGTCAAACGGCATCTCACCGGCATAGTCTTCGCTCACAGGCATTCCTGTGTCAAAGCCCACATCGAAAGTCTCGTCAAGGGTGACGCGGTTGGCAAGGGTCTGACAGACCAAGCCCTCACCAATCTCGGTATCGTTCGCAGAGAGCGTGACCCTCGCACCGGCACCGGGTTCGTCCGCATCAGTTAGATATACGGCTTTCAAGGTGACGGGTTTATCTGTGGGCAGATCGGTGGGCAAAGAACCAGCGATCTCGTAGCGTTCTATCCCTGCCAGATTGTAGTGATACACCAGTTTACCATCCTGCACGAACAGTCCGTATCCTCCAAAACGGCCCCCTAGGGTTAGCAGCATACCTTCGTCTCCTGGGGCAATCTCCACATCGGCAGTAATGGTGTGGCTTTGGTTCTTCAGGTTAGGGGCTGAGCCTTCGGGGGTGCGGAAATGATCTGGATAGGAAAAGAAGGTACGTCCTGCCGTCAGACTGGGGCGATTGGCAACATCGAGTCGTTCGGTTTTGCGATCATCCAGAGGAAAGACGTTATATTTAGCTGCCTCGGCATAGAACCGTTTGATCATCTCCTGGAGCTTCTCCGGCATTTCATCGGCCAGATCGTTAGCCTGGGTAAAGTCTTCGTTGATGTCGTAAAGCTCCCAGTCCATATTCAACAGATCCATAGGAGGATTTTCCGAGAGCCAGGGCTCGCCCCGCATGGCACTGGCCATCCAACCATCGTCATAGATGCCCTGGTTCCCAATCATCTCAAAATACTGAGTGGTATGCTGCGTGGCGGCGTCAGCGTCGTCAAAGGTATAGACCAGACTGGTGCCTTCGATGGGTTTTTGGTTAACGCCCTTGACTTCCACTGGAGCCTCAATGCCAATGGCTTCGAGAATGGTGGGGGCAATGTCAATGACGTGACTGAACTGATAGCGGATGCCACCCTGATCGGTAATGTGATCGGGCCAAGAAATGGCCATGCCGTTGCGGGTGCCACCAAAGTGGGAGGCAATCTGTTTGGTCCACTGGAAGGGGGTATCCATCGCCCAGGCCCAAGCTGCCGGAAAGTGGTTAAAGTGCATCGGCCCCCCCAACTCATCGATCGCATCCAGCTTGTCCTGGAAATCCTCCTCCAAACCGTTGAAAAAGGTCATTTCATTCAGGAGACCTTCCAGGCCGCCTTCAGCACTGGAGCCATTATCCCCAGCGATGTAGATAATCAGGGTGTTGTTGAACTCCTCGTCCCCCAGCTCCTTAATAGCCTTGATGACCCGACCCACTTCGTCGTCTGTGTGAGCGGTAAAACCAGCAAAGACTTCCATCATGCGGGCATATAACTCCTGCTCTTCAAAGGAGAGCGAGTCCCAAGCGGGCAGAGAATCGGGACGAGGTGTCAGTTGAGCGTCAGCGGGAATAACCCCTAACTCCTTCTGACGGTCAAAGGTGTCTATGCGGTATTGGTCCCAGCCCATATCGAACTGACCTTTAAATTTGCTGATCCACTCCTGGGGAACCTGGTGAGGGGCATGGGTGGCACCAGTAGGAAAGTAAACAAAGAAGGGTTTTTCCGGCGACAGGGCTTTTTCCGTGCGAATGTAGTTGATGGCATGGTCGGCCAAATCGGTAGTCAGGTGATAGGGGGAGCCATCGGCGTTAGTTTCAGGGGGTTCCAGACGGGTGGTATTTTCTACCAGACCAGGGGTGTATTGGTTGGTGTCGCCCCCCACAAACCCATAGAAGTAGTCAAACCCTAAGCCCTGTGGCCAGCGGTCAAAAGGTCCGACAGCACTGGTTTCCCAGTCAGGAACGTTATGGTTTTTACCAAACCAGGCGGTGGCATAGCCATATTCCTGCAGGACTTCAGCAAACGTGGCCGTATTCTGGGGAATTACACTGGAATACCCAGGGTAACCCATTGCCGTTTCAGTAATGGCACCGTTACTGACAGAGTGGTGGTTACGCCCGGTTAGGAGTGCAGCCCGTGTTGGCGAACAGAGGGCTGTGGTGTGGAACTGGGTGTAGCGCAAGCCATTTTCCGCTACTTGTTCCAGAGCAGGAGTGGAAATGCTGCCACCAAAGGTACCAAACTGACCGTAGCCCACGTCGTCAAGCAGCACCAGTAGGATATTGGGTGCATCTTCAATTCCAAAGGTGGAGGGCAGTTTCAGTTCCGGTTTAACCGCTTCTGAATTTTCATAAGTCAGATCGATTTTGCCAGTGAAGGGTTGGTCGGGGTGGGGCAGGATCTGTTGTGCCATTGCAGGCGGTATAGCAGTTCCCAGGAAGAGGGAGACGGCAATAGCAACTGCCACCACCATTCTCCAAATACAATTCAAAATCATTGAGTTTACCTCATAAACAACAGCAATGTTTGGGAACCTTTGGGGTTTCGTTCCCAGTAGTTCACTTCAAGAGGGTGCGTTAGGGGAATCATTTCTCCGAGGTGGAGAACGGTTCCGCCCTAGGAGGCAGTAACTTTTCATAACCAACTCATTTTTGCGTTGTTTCTCGAATCAATTCATTGCCATTTTTTGTGCAGTAGAATGCCGAAGCGATCCAAAACTTCGACATCCTATCTCTAATGACTAGTTGTTGAACTCAACCATCACTTATCGAGTAACTTTCTGAATTATTCTGTTCCAGAATTCTTCATTACTCATATCTTCGTTAGGTTCGGGCGCCGGATACAGGTCTATCGTCACCTTCTCAATGGTGCCGCCCGTAAACTCAAGAGTAACTTTCTGAATTATTTTGTTCCAGAATTCTTCATTACTCATATCTTCGACAGGTTCGGGCGCCGGAAGGTCTATCGTCACCTTCTCAATGGTGCCGCCCGTAAACTCAAAGGGCGGTGTGTAGTTGTTGCTAACCGGAGCCTGCAAATCCATACCCACATCCTGAGTATCGACCCCGAACCGAAACGGAACCGTTTTCTCAAAACGGCTTGAGGCCACCGGATTATTCAAATCATTGACATACAGGGAACCCACGCCGCCACAGCCTATCTGTGCGGGGCAGGCATCATCACCGTCGTAGTCAAATTCAAACTTAACCTGAACCTGTTTCTGTTCCGTAGGCAATGCCTCTGGGGAAGTGATAATGGTTCGCTCGGTATCGAAATAGTTATATTCGTAGACAAGTTTGTGGTCTCGGTTGACATAGAGACTATAGCCTCCGGCGATGCCTCCATTGGCTAAAATGACACCTTGAACCATCTCAGGATCGGTAATGTTCAGGTCTGCGGTAATGCTGTGGGAAATGTTCTTAGTGTTCGGGGCAGAGCCTTCGGGCAGCCGGATGGCCCCTTCGTAGAACTCGAAGTGGGTGCGATCGCCGAGCACACTCGGACGCAAGCTAGTGTCGAATCGCTCCGCAAAGCGATTATCAAGGGGAAAGACGTTATATTTTTCGGCTTCGTCATTAAAAAGTTGCTGTAGTTCCTCCAGCTTCTCTGGGTAACTTACAGACAGATCGTCATGCTGGGTAAAGTCTTCCTCCAGATCGAATAGTTCCCAGAGATCGTCTTCGATTGGTCCGCCACCCTGTTCCCAGGGAGCACGATGGAAGGCGGAGGCCATCCAGCCATCCTCATAAATACCACGATTTGTGTACATCTCAAAATACTGGGTGTCCCTTAGGGGCGGTTGCTCTGCACCATCGCTCTCAAAGGTATTCGCAAAGCTGGCTCCTTCCATCGGTTTCTGGGAAATGCCATTGAATTCATTGGGAGGCTCAATGCCTGTGACCTCCAGCAGGGTTGGAGCAACATCAATGACATGGAGGAACTGATCCCGCAGAACCTGTTCTTGTTCTCCGGTTCGTTGGATTTCGGCAGGCCAGGAAATAACCATAGGATTGCGGGTGCCGCCAAAATAAGAGGCCACCTGCTTCATCCAGCGGAACGGAGCATCCATAGCCCAAGCCCAGCCAACTGCATAGTGGGGCGAGGTTTCCGGCCCGCCCCATTTGTCTTTACACTCCAGGTTTTGCTCCATGGTCAGGTTAATACCGTTGAGGTTGCTGACTTCGTTGCAGGTGCCGGGGAAGCCGCCTTCGGCACTGGCTCCGTTATCGCCGACGATGTAAATAATCAGGGTATTCTCTTTTTCGCCCAATTTTTCAATGGCATCGATCACCCGACCAACTTCAACATCAGTGTATTCCAAGAAGCCCGCATAGGTTTGCATTTCTAGAGCCAGCAAATCCTTGGCATCAGGGATGTCAAATTGGGGGTCATCCCAGGCCGGAATTTCAGCAGGTCGCTCGGTACATTGCGCACTCTGGGGAATCACACCCATCTCCTTCTGTTTGGCACAGGTGTTTGCTTGTTCTTCATCCCAACCATCTACAAACATCCCATTTTCAGCCCCTGCTGCAACAGCATGTTCTCCATCTGCTTGGTACTTGTCTACATATTCTGGGGGAGGCTGGTGGGGGGCATGGGTGGCACCAGGTGCAAAATAAAGGAAGAAGGGGGTGTCCGGAGACAGGGAGTGGTTGTAGGTCAACCAGTTAATGGCTTTGTCAGCCAGATCCTGGGTAAGGTTGTAGCCCTCTTCGGGAGAGGCTGGTTGATTGATCGGATTCCGGTTTTCATACAGAGTGGGATACCATTGGTCGGTTTCGCCACCGATGAAGCCGTAGAAATAGTCGAAGCCGAGGTCATTAGGCCAGCGGGTGAACGAACCTAGGGCGCTGGTCTGGTTGTCGGGTACGTTGTGGTTCTTGCCAAACCAACTGGTGCTGTAACCGTGGGCTTGCAAGATTTGGGCAATGGTGGCCGTACTCTGGGGGATCAAGCCGCTATAACCAGGAAAGCCTGTTGCCTGTTCTTGAATGACGCCGGAGGCAGCGGAGTGGTGGTTGCGACCGGTGAGTAAGGCCGCCCGGGTGGGGGTACAGAGGGCGGTGGTGTGGAAGCGGTTGTAGCTCAAGCCTTCCTCCACCAATTTATCCAGGGTGGGGGTGACGATCGGTCCCCCAAAGGCTGAAGATGCACCAAAACCAACGTCATCCAGCAGCACCAGCAGGATATTGGGTGCGTCTTCAGGCGGTTCTGGCCCGAACATGATATTGAAATCTGGTGTCGACGTTTCGTATGTTTCCCCAATGATGCCAGTAAAATCTGGATCGGGGAGGGGCAGGTTCTCTGCCAGGGCGGGGGATGTCCCCAGGAAGAGGGAGACGGCAATGGCAACTGCCACCACCATTCTCCAAATACGGTTCAAAATCACTGATTCTACCTCATTGCTAATTTTTGTAGATTCATAGACGAATCTAGCAAGTAAATTACGGCAATGACCAAAAACATCAAATTATGTAATAAAACTTTACAGGATATTTTTCATTTTTATTGTTTGATATCCTATAACATCAGCCCTGGAACTGGTCACTGTCATGGTACGAGGTCACTGAAGAAGCTGGTAACTGGTAACTGGTAACTGGTAACTGGTAACTGGTAACTGGTAACTGAAATGTTGGGCGAGACGCTGCAACAGTCGATCCTGTTCCTGGCGGAAGGTAGGGATTTGATAACCGCTATTGACAATAGCAAACCAAACTAAACCTCTTTCTTCAGTGAGAATTACCCCAGCTAAAGCACTAACTTGGTTCAAAGTACCTGTTTTAACAGCTGTTCTCTCAGGGATCTGGCGATTTTCCATGGTTCCATGGGTATCCCTACCAGCCACCGGAAATAAATCCGTCACTTCTATATCAGTAGATTGTAAGAGACGCTGGATCGCCATCAACATGGCACAAGCAGCTCGGGGGGAAATGCGATTATCCAAACCCAACCCGGAACCGTTAATTAACTGAATTTCCTCAGGAGGTACTTTCGCCGTTTCGGCAGCTATTTGAGCTACAACTTTGCCCCCACCCACAGTTTGGGCCAACATTTCAGCCATCTTATTATTACTGTAGATATTCATTTGTTTGAGGATTTCCGTCAGAGTAATAGACTCGTGACGTAAAAGCAACTTAGCGTCAGGGGAAAATTGCTCCTGTACTTTAACCGCACCAGCGATCGCCACTTCAGGTTTGGGGGTACCTTGTGGTAAAGTCTCGTACTGGGTTCTAACTGCAACCGTCCAAAGACGAGAATTGAGTCCCAGTTTGAGTAACTCACCAGCAACCGCAGGATCCGACTTAAAATTCATAGCGAAATTGCCCACAATAAGCAAATTCCCCGTAACCTTACGGATACCCAGCTTATTGAGAGTATTACCTAGAGCGATGGCATCTTCCCAGACAAAGAAAGGATCCCCAGAGCCGGCGATCGCCAAATCTCCTTTTAATACCCCATCTTCAACAGAACCAACGGCATATATACTAGTAAAATAGCGATAGTCCGCCCCCCATTTAGACAACACCGCTAGAGTGGTGGCAATCTTAGTCAAAGAAGCAGCCGAACCAGGTACCTTCCCGCCATATTCAGCCAACTTCGTCCAATCGGACTGGATCCAAACCCCCTGACGAGCGCTCACAATGCCTTTGGCTTTTAAACCTTGAAGATATTCAGAAACAATCCTTTCAACTACCGGATCCCCTGATAAAGGCAAATTAAATATTTCCGCTTCTTCCCAAGACAAAGGGCGAACGGGTTCCAGCTTGACTGCTTCGACACCTCCCACAACAAGCAAAATAGAGCTAAATACCTCCAGCATCCTAAACCTCCTAATAACTCAAATCAAACCTCTGCGCCCTCTGCGCCTCTGCGGTTTATGATAAAAGTCTCTTCATCACCTCTAATCTGTTATCATACTCAACGCTACTATTACTTCTAAGGATGGGATCGACTCGCGCAAGGATTGCTATAGACGCCATGGGGGGAGACCATGCACCCCATGAAATCGTCGCCGGAGCTATCAGAGCTGCCGAAGAGCTGAACGTAGAGATTTTGCTGGTAGGAGACAAGGAGCAAGTTGAATTTGCCCTTCATAAACACCCCACTTCTAGTTCCCTAGAAATAGTGGGGGCTGAGGATTTTATCACCATGCACGAAGAGCCTTTAACAGGTATTCGCCGCAAACCCAAAGCGTCTATTAACGTGGCCATGGATTTAGTCAAGTCAAAAAAGGCAGATGCAGTAGTTTCAGCCGGACATTCTGGAGCAGCAATGGCTTCAGCTTCCTTGCGGTTAGGTCGCCTTAAAGGTATTGCTCGTCCAGCCATTGGAGCCATTTTCCCCACCCTGATACCAGGGAAATCGGCAATTATTCTGGATGTAGGAGCCAACGTTGACAGTCGTCCCAAGTATTTAGAGCAGTTTGCCCTCATGGGGACGATTTACAGCCAATACGCCCTCGGTGTATCAGAACCAAAAGTAGGACTGCTGAATATCGGTGAGGAATCATCCAAAGGCAACGACCTGGCAATACGCACCCACGAATTACTAACAGCGAACCAGCGCATCCCCTTTATTGGCAATGCGGAAGGAAGAGACATTCTTTCGGGACGCTTTGATATTATTGTCTGCGATGGCTTTGTAGGTAACGTGGTTCTCAAATTCGCCGAAGCAATTGGGGAGGTCATGCTGCAAATCTTGCGGGAGGAATTGCCCCGAGGAATACAAGGTAAACTGGGAACCGCTTTATTGAAAGAGAATTTGGGGCGGATTAAACAGCGCATCGACCACGCAGAACATGGAGGAGGATTGTTATTTGGCGTGGCGGGGGTTTGCGTCATTGGTCACGGTAGTTCTAGAGCACCTTCCATATTTAATGCTATTCGTCTGGCGTCCGATGCCATCGATAATCAAGTACTAGAACGGATTAAGTCATTGGAAGACAAAAGCAACGACTCAAGTAGTAGCACAATAGCTAAAGTCTAGCTATGTTATAGAAAAGGAGCAAAACGTTGAAAGGTAACCATGGGGGAGTAGCCATTACTGGAAGCGGTGGTGCAAAACCCGCACAGGTGCTGCAAAATCAGAACCTCAGTCAAATAGTAGAGACCTCAGATGAATGGATTAAAACCAGAACGGGGATAAGACAAAGATATCTAGCCCAACCATCTGAATCTCTGAGCGAACTAGCCACCAGGGCAGGTTTAGAGGCGATCGCCATGGCGGGAATTACCCCAGACCAGATCGACCTAATCATTCTAGCAACCTCAACCCCTGACGACCTGTTTGGCAGTGGGAGCAAAATTCAAAGCCTCCTGGGAGCAAATAGAGCCGTAGCTTTCGACCTAACAGCAGCTTGTTCTGGCTTTGTCTTCGGTTTAGTGACAGCCTCTCAGTTCATTAGAACAGGAGTCTATCAAAATGTCTTGCTCATTGGCGGGGATATCTTATCCCGTTGGGTAGATTGGTCAGATCGAAGCACTTGCGTCTTATTTGGTGATGGAGCAGGAGCTGTAGTCTGCCAAGGAACAGAAGAGAGGAGTCGCCTGCTGGGATTTGAAATATGTAGTGATGGGAGCCAAAATTCTTGCCTGAATGCCCCCTATTGCCCAACTCCTGCAACCCTAACTTCAGAGGTATCTGTCAGTAAGGGAACCTATGAAGCAATTACCATGAATGGTCGTGAAGTCTACCGCTTTGCAGTGGAAAAAGTCCCTGAAGTAATCGAAAAAGCCCTATTTCGCGCCCAGCTCCCAGTAGAGGAAGTAGACTGGCTGATTTTGCATCAAGCCAATCAGCGCATTATGGATGCAGTAGCCAAGCGTTTGACCATTCCCCCAGATAAAGTAATTAGCAATGTGGCAAGCTACGGTAATACTTCAGCAGCTTCCATTCCCCTCGCACTAAATGAAACAATAAGACAAGGTAAAATTAAACCAGGAGACGTCATCGCAATTTCCGGTTTCGGAGCAGGACTGACTTGGGGAGCAGCTATTTTTCAATGGGGATAAATTAATGACCAAAACAGCATGGGTATTTCCTGGACAGGGTTCGCAAGCAGTAGGAATGGGAGTGGATTTGAAGGACGTCCCCACAGCTCGCACTAAATTGGAAACTGCTGCGGAAATTTTAGGTTGGTCTATCTTAGACATTTGCCAAGGAGAAGAAGAAACATTATCCCGCACCCTCTACACTCAACCTTGTCTCTACACAATTGAATCTATTCTCGCCGACTTGCTCGTAGAAAAGGTGGGACTACCCAACCTAGTAGCGGGTCACAGTTTGGGAGAATACGTAGCCCTTTATACTGCTGGCGTATTTGATTTTGAGTCTGGATTACATCTTGTTAAGCGTCGCGCCGAGTTAATGGATACCGCTGCGGGAGGGAAAATGGCGGCTTTGATGAAATTTGACCGCCAACAGCTGGAAAAAAGTCTTGACAAAACCCCAGGTGTCGTGCTAGCCAATGACAATAGTGAGGCACAAGTAGTTATTTCAGGGACTCCAGAGGCGGTAGATACAGTATTGTCCCAAGTAAAAGCGCGAAAACAAGTTATCTTAAAAGTAGGGGGTGCATTTCATTCCCCATTAATGGAAAAAGCAGCAACAGAGTTTGAAGCTGTATTAAAGTTAATTAACTTTGTAAATGGGAAAATACCAGTACTATCTAATGTTTCCCCTTCAGCCCAGAGCAATGGTGCAGAGCTGAAACAAAGGTTAATCCAACAAATGACCGGAACGGTACGGTGGCGGGAAATAATGTTAGAATTACCAAAAGAGGAAATTACAACAGTAGTAGAAGTAGGACCGGGTAAGGTATTAACTGGATTACTCAAAAGAACATGTCCTAGTATTAACTTAAATAATATTAGTAATCAAGAAGATATGAATAAAATAAAATGACAAACAACCGAGAACCAGTTTCGAGCTTGGTACTTTATCACTACTTAAAGTGGTCGGTAGTGGCTCCTATACTGCGGGTATATTTTCGCGGTAGGATCTATGGATCTCAAAAAGTACCAACTAAAGGACCTGTTGTAGTAGTAAGCAATCATGCTAGTAACTTTGACCCGCCCATCCTCTCTTGCAGCGTCGGTCGTCCCGTTGCTTTTATGGCTAAAGAAGAACTATTTGCAGTTCCCCTATTAAAGCAATGGATGAAATTATACGGTGCCTACCCAGTGAAGAGGCAAGCAGCAGACCGCAGTGCGATTAAGGCTGCTATGAACGCTTTAAAAGAAGGTTGGGCAACAGGTATATTCCTACAGGGAACTCGTACTCCATCGGGTCGCATAACCTCTCCCAAATTAGGTGCAGCCATGATAGCAGCTAAAACAAGAGCACCCCTACTGCCAGTGAGTTTGTGGGGAACGGAGAAAATATTTTTTCAGGGGTCAAAATTCCCAAAATCGGTACCCGTGACAGTGAGAATTTGCGATCCCATACCACCACCGAACTCCACCAAGCGCGATAGATTGGAAGCAGTAACAGCAAAATGTGTGATGGCGATCGCCGCTATGCACGATCTCGGACGTTGAGGAGAAGAGAGCTTCTCTTGTAAAAGAGAATAATATTAAATTTATTCTAATCTTATCACTGAGTACGAGCAATTTTAATTTTAATTAGTATACTTTAAGATAAGTAAAAGATAACCTTCAGCTAGAGCCTCTATTAAAGTAGCATATCAGAAAGTTAATGAAAAATATCTATATCTATGATGCAAAACCAATTTAAAATAAACTTTTGGGGCGTCAGAGGAAGCATACCCTGTCCTGGAGCGGAAACCGTCCGTTACGGCGGCAATACCCCTTGTGTTGAGATGGAAGTAGGTGGCGAACGGCTCATTTTTGATGGCGGGACTGGCTTGCGCGTCCTCGGTCAGTCCCTGCTGTCAAAAATGCCAGTGTCTACTCACCTATTCTTTAGCCATACCCACTGGGACCACATTCAAGGCTTTCCCTTCTTCATGCCCGCTTTCATCAAAGGCAATACTTTCAAAATCTATGGGGCTATAACACCCAGTGGAGCAACGATAAAACAGCGTCTTCACGATCAGATGCTCCACCCCAACTTTCCTGTTCCTCTACAAATCATGCAGGCAGATCTCCAGTTTTACGATCTGGAAATAGGGGAAAAGTTGGTTGTGGGAGACATTATTATCCACACTGCCAAGCTAAATCATCCTGGAGAAGCGGTAGGCTATAGAGTAAACTGGGGCGACAAAACAGCAGCTTATATTACGGATACGGAACATTTGCCAGATGAATTGGATGAAAATGTTTTCCGACTAGCTCATCAAGCTGATGTGGTGATTATTGATTGCACTTATACCGACGAAGAATACTATGATACCAAATCCAGCAAAGTCGGCTGGGGACATTCTACTTGGCAGGAAGCAGTGAAATTAGCCAAAGCAGCATCCGTGAAAAAGCTGATAATCTTCCACCACGAGCCTCTGCACAACGACGATTTCCTCGATCACATTGCTGAAAAAGCAAATACAGCATTATCAGGGACAATCTTAGCTCGAGAAGGTGAATCCATTGATTTGTTCGCCTCTCTATCAGAAACAAAAAAAGAAAGCAAAATTGCAGTGTGTGGGTAACATCCTCGACGAATCAAGTTTTAAAGCCAAACGCCATCGCCCTCGGAAACTTTGATGGTATTCATAGAGGGCATCAGCAAGTACTCCAACCGATTTTACACTATGTCAATCATCCTTTGGATATTGCCCCATCCGTTCATAAACAAAAAAAGAAAACAGCAGATACTTATCCTACTTTAGTTTCATTTAATCCCCACCCCCAGGAGTTTTTTACGGGGGTCACTAGAAAGCTGCTCACTCCCTTACCAGAAAAAATCCAAGAGCTAGAAAGATTGGGAATTAAACAGCTAATCCTTTTACCCTTTGACAAGACTCTTGCTCAATTTCCTCCCCAAGAATTTGTGGCCAAAATATTGGTAGAGCAGTTACAAGTATCTTTGATTAGCGTTGGCGAAGATTTTCGCTTTGGTCATCAGCGGGCGGGAACGGCGAAAGATTTAAAGGCGATCGCCTCTCAATTCGGTGTGGAAGTATCCATCGCATCTCTAGCCACAACTCCTGGGAATAATCATGAAAAACAGATTCGCATTAGCAGTTCCAACCTTCGCACAGCCCTCCAAAAAGGTGATATTCCCTTAGCTAATAGACTACTAGGACGTGCCTATAGTTTAACAGGTAAGGTAGTCAAAGGCGCTAGGCTAGGGAGCAAAATAGGCTTTCCCACCGCCAACCTCCAAATACCCCCCAACAAATTTCTTCCCAGACGAGGAGTTTACTTGGTAAGAGTTGCCCCCACCCTGAGGGGAGTGATGAACGTAGGGTGTCGCCCCACAGTTGATGGTAAAACTATCACAGTGGAAGTTCACTTGTTAGATTGGTCCGGAGACTTATATGGTAAAACTATTACGGCTAACTTAGAGCAGTTTTTGCGACCTGAGCAAAAGTTTTCTTCTCTTGGGGCGCTTAAAGCTGCTATTACTGAGGATTGTAAACTGGCTAGAACCCTGTTTCCATCTCGCATTATTAATACTAACACCTAATAAATTAATTAAGCATGGTACTATGCAAGAAAAAATCTCAGCCTTGACCGATAATTTTGGTCGTACTATTGTTGGCAAGGCTAATGCCCTACGCTTAGTTATGGTAGCACTGCTGAGCGGGGGACATGCCCTGCTGGAAGACGTGCCGGGAATTGGGAAAACCCTCCTGGCTAAATCTCTAGCTCGCTCTATCGACGGCAAGTTTCAGCGAGTTCAATGCACTCCTGACTTATTGCCCACGGATATTACCGGAACTAATATCTGGAATCCCAGCAGCCGGGAGTTTGAATTTATGGCAGGTCCCGCCTTTACCAACGTGCTCCTGGCTGACGAAATCAATCGGGCAACTCCCCGTACTCAGTCAGCTTTACTGGAGGTGATGGAAGAGCAACAAGTCACTATAGATGGGGAATCTCGTCAAGTACCAAAACCATTTTTTGTCATTGCCACCCAAAATCCCATCGAGTATCAAGGCACTTTTCCTTTGCCCGAAGCACAAATGGATCGCTTTACCCTTTCCTTCAACTTAGGCTATCCCACCGCAGCAGAAGAGTTACAGATGCTGCAACGACAGCAAAATCAAATCGGCTTTGAGGAACTTTCCCCCTGTATTTCTCTCGCTGAAGTGGAAGAGTTACAACTTCTGGCTCGTAAAGTAAAAGTGAGTGAGTCGTTGCAGCAATACATGCTCAATTTAGTGCGGGCGTCTCGTACTGATGAGGAAATCACTTTGGGAGTCAGCCCCAGAGGAACAGTAGCATTGCAGCGGGCAACCCAGGCTTTGGCTTTCTTAGAAAATAGGGACTATGCTATTCCCGACGATGTTAAATTTGTTGCTCCAGCAGTCCTTTCCCATCGCATTATTCCCGCAGGGGGTGGTAATGGCAAGAGAATTGTCCAGCGGTTGCTTTCCCAGATCCCTGTAGAAAGTTTTGACAGTTAACACGTACCATGACAATTACCAGCTTCTGAGGATGGATGCCCCCAAATAAAGATGAGAAACAAAGTGGACAGCTGAGGATCTGGTATGATATAAGACAAAATAGTCCGCGCGCGCCGCGCCAGAGAGGTCTAACTATGACTCAAGCTGTGGTCTCAGCAACCATTATAAATCCTCCTGAAATTGAACGTCTGTACACCTTCCAAGAATATCTCGAATATGAAGGAGAACCGGATGTTCGCTATGAATTAGTCAGGGGGCAATTAGTACCTATGGCAGCATCTACCCACTTACATACCAATATTTGCAGGTTTCTGCTCTACAAGTTCCAGCGCTATTGTGCTACTCAAAATTTGGATTTAGTGGCGAACCCTTTAGCTACGGGTGTGCGAACGGAAGAAAATACATCTCGAATTCCTGATTTGGTAGTATGTAGCCAAACTGTTTGGGAGCAAGTTCTTCATCGCACCGGGGCTGGAGTTTTAGATTTTGCTGAAAAACCCATTTTGGTGGTAGAAATTGTCAGTAGTAATCGCCGGGATGATTATGTGATTAAACGCAATGAATATGAATTGGCGCAAATTGCGGAATATTGGATAGTAGATCCGAAAGACAAAATAGTGAGGGTGTTTACTAAACCTAACAACGAAGAGGGATACGATTGGGTAGATTTCAAGGAAGGTACTTCCATTGTTTCTCCTCAGTTTTCTGAGCTAGTTTTATCGGTAAAAGAACTGCTGAATCCTCCTTTGGTTGAGCACTTAATGAAGGAAGAACAGTCTAAAATCCAAACTTTCCAACAACAGGCTGAAAGTGAACACCAACGAGCTGAAAGTGAACGCCAACGTGCTGAAATCTCCGAACAAAGGGCTGAAACTGAACGCCAACGAGCTGAAAAGTTAGCACAGCTTTTACGAGAAATGGGAGTTAACCCTGACGCACTATAGAATTACATTATAGATGATACAGGTCTAGGATAGTAGAGCTATGTTTAAGAACCTTCTTGGGGATCCCAACGCCCGCAAACTGAAAAGATTCCAGCCTTTAATAAAAGAAATAAATTTGCTCGAAGAAGATATCAAACAGCTGGATGACACACAACTGGCGGCGAAAACAGCAGAATTTAAAGAGCAGTTAGAAAAAGGAAAAACAGAGAGCGATCGCTTAGAAATTTTAGATGACCTCCTCCCCGAAGCCTTTGCTGTAGTAAGGGAAGCAGCTCGACGGGTTTTGGGTATGCGCCATTACGACGTTCAGTTACTGGGTGGTATCGTCCTCCACAAAGGACAAATTGCTGAGATGAAAACGGGAGAAGGAAAAACTCTCGTGGCCACTCTACCTGCTTATCTTAATGGTCTAACAGGGAAAGGGGTACATGTGGTCACAGTCAACGACTACCTGGCAAGGCGGGATGCTGAGTGGATGGGACAAGTACATCGTTTCCTCGGACTCAGTGTCGGGCTGATTCAATCGGGTATGAGTCCCCCAGAACGAAAGAAAAACTATGGCTGCGATATTACCTACACCACCAACAGCGAACTGGGTTTCGATTATCTGCGGGATAATATGGCCACATCTATCGCCGAAGTAGTGCAGCGACCTTTTAACTATTGCATTATAGACGAAGTAGATTCTATCCTCATCGACGAAGCCAGAACGCCTTTAATTATTTCCGGACAAGTAGAACGTCCCACGGAAAAATATATGAAGGCGGCGGAAATTGCCCAGCAGCTAGTACGCCAAACCGACGACGATGAAGGAGACTACGAAGTAGATGAAAAAGCTCGCAACGTTCTCATGACGGATCAGGGTTTTGCCTCCGCTGAAAGGTTACTGGGGGTGACGGACTTATATGACCCAGAAAATCCTTGGGCGCACTATATCTTTAATGCCATTAAAGGGAAAGAACTATTCACCAAAGACGTGAACTATATGGTTCGCAACGGGAAAGTGGTGATTGTGGATGAGTTTACAGGGCGGATATTGGCGGGAAGAAGGTGGAGCGATGGTTTACACCAGGCAATTGAAGCTAAAGAAAAAGTGGAAATTCAAAATGAAACTCAAACTTTGGCCACCATTACCTATCAAAACTTCTTCCTCCTCTATCCTAAATTAGCAGGTATGACGGGAACGGCTAAGACAGAAGAGACGGAATTTGAAAAAGTATATAACCTCCAGGTAACCATTATTCCCACTAACAGACCCCTGCGTCGCGCTTACCTGGCAGATGTGGTCTACAAGACCGAGTCGGCTAAATGGACAGCAGTGGCGGGAGAATGCGCCCAGATGCATGAAATGGGTCGTCCGGTTTTGGTAGGAACTACCACAGTGGAAAAGTCGGAATTGCTCTCCAGGTTGCTCCGAGAGAAGAATATAAGCTACAACTTACTCAATGCTAAGCCGGAAAATGTGGAACGGGAATCAGAAATTGTCGCCCAAGCAGGTCGCAAAGGTGCTGTTACTATCGCTACGAATATGGCAGGACGAGGAACCGATATTATCTTGGGGGGCAATGCAGAGTATATGGCACGGTTGAAAGTGCGGCAATATTTTATGCCTAAAATTGTGATGCTACAGGAGAGTAATGCTTTGACTGCCGCCGTGCTAGGATTAGGTGGGCGCAGCCGTTCGGCAGGTTTCGGTGGTCCTGTTAAAAAAGTTAAGGATGGGGGGGTAAAACAGGAGATTTTTCCCACTACATTATCCTCTGAGACAGAAGAGAAGCTGAAAGAGGCGGTTAAGTTTGCGGTGCAAGAGTATGGTAGTCAGAGTTTATCAGAACTGGAGGCGGACGAAAAAGTGGCCATCGCCTCAGAAAAAGCACCTACAGATGATCCAGTAATTGGCAAGTTGCGGGAAGTTTACCAACAAATTCTACAAGAGTACGAACAGTTTACCAGTAAAGAACACGAGGAAGTAGTAGAATTGGGAGGACTCCACGTCATAGGGACTGAACGTCATGAGTCCCGGCGGATTGATAATCAGCTCCGGGGTAGGGCTGGGAGACAGGGAGATCCGGGTTCCACCAAGTTTTTCTTGAGTTTGGAAGATAATCTGCTGCGCATTTTTGGCGGCGATCGCGTGGCTGGTTTGATGAATGCTTTTCGAGTGGAAGAAGATATGCCCATCGAGTCTAAAATGCTAACTCGCTCTTTGGAAGGGGCACAGAAGAAAGTAGAAACATTCTATTACGACACCCGGAAGCAGGTGTTTGAGTACGATGAGGTGATGAATAATCAGCGACGAGCCATTTACTCGGAGCGTCGTCGAGTGCTAGAAGGGCTGGATCTGAAAGAACAGGTACTCCAGTACGGCGAAAAAACCATGGATGAGATTGTTAACGCTTATATCAACCCGGAATTACCCCCAGAAGAATGGGATTTGGAGAATCTCACCGGGAAAGTGAAGCAATTTGTTTATCTGCTGGAAGATTTAGAACCAGCTCATTTGGAAGATATGACTGTAGGGGAAATTCAAACTTTTTTCCACGAGGAAGTGCGCAAAGCCTACGATATTAAGGAAGGTGAAGTGGAGCGAGTACAACCCGGACTGATGCGCTCCGCCGAGCGGTTCTTTATCTTGCAACAAATCGATACCCTCTGGAGGCAGCATTTACAAGCAATGGATGCTTTGCGGGAGTCCATTGGTTTGCGAGGTTATGGTCAAAAAGACCCCTTGATTGAGTATAAGCAGGAAGGATACGAAATGTTCTTGGAGATGACTATCGATATTCGCCGTAATGTTGTCTACTCTATGTTCCAATTCCAGCCTCAAGTACAACCACAAGTAGCTTGAAACAGTAGTCGCGTAGTGGGCATTGCCCACCTTCTCGGTAACATTGCCAACCAAATTCTTCGTGGCGTAGTAGGATGCGTTACTCCACTTAAATCTGTGTTGTTTCTACTAATTACGAAGAATAACGCATCCTACGGCTACGGCGATCGCCGTTAACAAGTAAACCATCCTATCGCCCGCGAATGAATTGCGGGCTACGTTATCAAACCCCTTCAGGGTTTAAAGTTCGTGCCAACTGCGGATATAGGCGATCGCCACAAACAAGGATTAAAAACAGCCTGTATCCCTTTTCCTGTAAGTCTTCATGGCTTTGTTACCCTGTTGTCGGCAGAAGGCTCACACCATAATCTTCGATTTGGTGTGAGATGAATGACGACGCCCAGATCTATATGCTAGAGTAAACTAATTGGAGCAAATTGGAAATCTATGTTGATCTACGAGATGAAACTGGAAGGAACTAAGGAACAGTACCCACCCCCCTTGCCCCCCTCCCGGGTTCCCCTCCTGGGAGGGGGCTACGGGGGTGGGTAGCGATAGAAAACCTAAAAGTACGTAATATGGTGAAAAACCACTGTTTAGCTAAATCAATTAATGATGCAGCTTGGTACAAATTCCGAGAATGGCTAGAGTATTTTGGCACCAATTAGGTCGTGAAAGTGATTGCTGTTGACCCAAAATATACTTCTCAAAACTGCGTAGGATGCTAAGAAGTCGTAGGATGCGTTACTAGCCGTAAGTAGTAGCAACAATACAAACTTTGTTGGCGTAACGCATCGTACGTAGCAGCATCCTAAATTAAATGGGTTAGCGTAACGCATCCTACGCAGGGAACTCGTCGAAAGAGGAAACTCTCATAGCGATATGGGAATCCCCCGCTATACTGCGTAGCAGGACGCAAGCGGTTGCTACGCAATAGCGGCGGGAGGATGTCAATCCTCTGAACTCAGTAGCAATCCTGGTATCATCTCCCCCAGTTCGGAAAATCCAGAAGCGGTGTACGAGAGGATGGTGGAACTATTGGAAACTAAGTTTCGGGGAATGACTGGTTCCCGGCGTTTTAAGCAACCCGTAGCGGTTATTTTAACTAAATCCGATGCTTTTGATTTAGAGCAGAAAATAGACAAAGATGCAGCTCTTCAATATAGGCAAAGTCATCCCGAATTACAGTGGGACGCCGATGCAATTAATGCTTTAGTAGAGCAGTTTTTGCAAGACTACGGTGCAGGTAATTTCCTGCGGAATCTGCGAGGAAAGTTCGATAATGTCAAGTTTTTCTCTTGCTCTACAATTGGGGTTGGGAATAATAGCGAAACTGCTAGTGCTTTTGAAGGAGAGCGGGTATTAGAACCGTTGCTGTGGCTATTGAAGGAGACTAAGACTTTGCCGAGGAAGGTGAGTAAAGGGATTCCTGTATAGTAACAGCGCTCCGAGAGGCAAGGCTGGTGGGCAATGCCCACCCTACTCAAACTGATTTCAGTCCTGTAGGGACTTGAAATATTAGCCCGCAATTCATTAGCGGGCGGGTCAGCAACGAAATCCCTATTCTCTCTTACACACCCTGGCTGGTGGGCGATGCCCACCCTACACGGCGTTTGGGTGGTACTTAGCCAGAAATACCCCGCACAATTTCGTTCACCTGCCGGAGACTGGCTGGCATTCTGCGCAAAAAATGCGTATTATTGATATAGAATCTTTAGGAAAATAAACTTGATCTATGAAGAAAAAGCCAGCAAGGGAAAAAATCCGGCTCAGTCTGGAAATCCCAATAGAACTAAACGTCCGTTTAGAGCAAATCGCCCATGACCTTGGAAGCACGAAAAGCGATGTCTTAAGACGTGCCTTGGCGCTTACTGAGGCTGCTCATGAAGCCCGCAAGCAAAATAAAATCGTTGGTGTGTTAAACCAAGACCTTAAGTTGGAAAAAGAATTCATTGGCATCTAGGTAATGGCAACCCAGCGACAAGACCTTTCTCAACTGCCAGCTCTTTATGAGAGGATCACGACAGAAACGGAAACTCCCGAAGAACTGGAGCACTGTCTACATCTTGAAAAGGCAAAGTTTTATGCCAGCGTAATGGGTGTGTTTTTGATTTTTCTTTTTCTGGTCACCGTAATTTTCTTCCATCCAGACCCGGAGTTTAGAAAATCCGCTCAGGTCATTTTGCAAAGTCTGGCAACTGGCTTCATTGGTTATCTCGTCAGGCGTTGAAGCAGAGAAATCCCTATTCTCTATTGCACACCCTGGCTGGTGGGCAATGCCCACCCTACCGGATTACTAAGTGTAAGTTCTCCAAGTTCTAGAGGGAGAACAATATTTTCTCCTTTATAAAATCTAAGAACCAACTCAATAAATAATTTGGAAATCCTAGGATTTTGAGTAATTATATCTTCTAATTTTACTCCTGTTTCTACTCCTAAGATTCCATCATCAACTATTTTTATATTATAGAACTTTTTTTGTTGCCTATATCTAAGATAAACAAGTATTTCTTGAGATATGCTGGAGTGTTTTAATTGAAGAATCGTAAGATTGTCCATGGTTTACATCCTATCTAATTTTCTTAGGGAATATATTGAATTATTACTAAACATTATCGTCTGTATATGGCATAACCTGTTCAAAAAGTATTAAAGTCATCTATAGTCATACTATAACGTGTTCCCACTCCCCATGGATCACGAATGGCTATATTCCTTGCACCATCAAATCCATCAACTATAACCCAGTGGTTATCCCTATCTCTTAACATGGCAATCCAAGGACTGAGAGCATTGAGTGAATTTACATCCTTATTGTATCAAGTGTGGTGAGGGCTTTTGCAAGGCTATTAGTATCCATACGTGGTCGAGGAGAAAATTCTCCTACTTGAACTTGGGTTACTGAAATTCCTCTATCCTTGAGGAGAGTTTGACCACAAGCTTGACCACAAGCATTTCCATTCGATTGTGGAAACACGTTCTTGACTGGAACTTCATTAATAGTTGGCCAATTACCTCCCGCTCCTGCAAATAAACGACCTCTTCTTCCCACTAAAGAATATAGTGCTCTTCCTAAACCATTAACAATTCCTGCAAGTAAAAATGAAGCCAATGCATTGTTTGCATTTGTGGTTATATCGATTGCCAAATCTTTACCTCCATAATCACCATCTTGAATATGGCACAAGCTCAACGGTTCTGCCAGCAATTCTAAGCTGGGCGAGGCAGCAACGAAATCCCTATTCTCTATTACATACCCTGGCTGGTGGGCAATGCCCACCCTACACGGCTACACGGCTCAGGGCGATCGCTCAGTCAGGCAGCTGTGCGCCCCGTTTGGGTGGTACTTAGCCAGAAATACTAAACGTGCTGCGTATCATCAGCGAACCCACAGCGGCAGCACTTGCCTATGGAGTGCGTCCTACTAGCTCGAAAGCAAAAATTTTAGTCTACGACCTCGGTGGCGGAACATTCGATGTATCCCTAGTAGAAATAACCCCAGATGAATTGCGAGTAATTGGTACAGCCGGAGACCATCAACTAGGAGGTAAAGACTGGGACGATCGCATTTTATTATATCTTGCTACGGAATTTGAAGAAGAATTTGGTGAAGAACTAGTCGGTGAAGAGTTTAACGAACTCATGGTTCTAGCAGAAAAGACGAAAATTAGCTTGTCTGCTAAACAATCAATGAGTGTAACGGTAGGGAATAGTGAGTATCGCGGCAAATATGAAATTACTCGCACTCAATTTGAAGAACTAAGCAAAGACTTGATGGAACGGACGCAAATGCTAGTTAATCAAGTCTTAGAAGATACCCAACTGACTTGGGCTGAGATTGAGGGAGTAGTGCTGGTGGGGGGTTCTACCCGCATGCCCATGGTACTCGAATATGTAGAGCGAATGTCTGGCAAACCAGCCATGACAGGTGTTAATCCTGACGAAGCCGTTGCTTTGGGGGCAGCTATTCAAGCGGCGATGGATACTGAGAGTCAGAAAGGACAGCAAATGATGTTTCTTGGGGGACGCAAAAGAAACATTGACGCTATTAGCCGCAGTTTGGGAATGATTGCCCAAAACGAGGATGGTAGCAAATATATCAACAGCATTATTATTCAGAAAAACGAGCCAATTCCCTGCCAGCAGACTCGCCCCTATCGCCTACCTATCCGCTGCAGCGGCGACAACAAATTAGAAGTTTTTATGACCCAGGGTGAAACCACAGATCCGATGAGCTGCGCTTATCTAGGCAAATACGTGTTCACCGATATACCCCAGATCCAGGCAAGAGCGGCGATAGTCGATCTCACCTACTCCTACAATCTCAATGGTGTAGTAGAAGTTGCAGCAGTTGAACGCAGCACCCAACAGCCACTTACATTAACTATCGAGCCTTTACCTCATGATATACCCCATCGCTTTGCCTTATCACCTGCTAATGAGACAGCACGGGAACACCTCAATTTATACATGGCTTTTGACCTTTCTGGTAGCATGGAGGGCAAGCCTTTATCACAAGCCAAGCGAGCTGCAAACAGCTTCGTTTCCGAATGCGATCTGACCGCAACATCCATTGGTATTATCGAATTTTCTGACAAAACATTAACAACTGTTCGAACCTGTCAAAATGCTAAAAAGATTGCACGCGGCATCAGAAAATTGAGTATTGGTCGTACAGGCTATGGAACTACTGCTCATCCTTTAAACGAAATTTTCCGCCACTTGAAAAATACCCAGGGATTGCGCTATGGATTGGTGTTAACAGATGGTGTGTGGTTCAACCAAAGAGCAGCTATTAAATCAGCTAAACGCTGTCATGAAGCTGGGATTGAAATTATAGCCATAGGATTTGGTCAAGCAGACGAAAAATTTTTACGCCAGATATCTTCAAGGGATGAGCTGAGTTTCTTCACCAGCTTGAACGATTTAGTTCAAACTTTCAGCTATATTGCCCAAGAACTAACGGAAAGTGGCGGTCATATGAACCATTTAGCACTATTCTAAAGCTTCATCACAACCCTAATATTCCCTGTAAGGACACTCTATACCCTACACCCAAAAGAGCGCCATATGTTATATCAAGGCGATCGCCTAATAAAGCTAATAGTCCCACCCTCTTTAAACCTGAAGGTTCCTCCCCAACAGTTTGAAGAATTAGCTCATGCTAATGGAGATTTGAGATTAGAAAGAACCGCAGAAGTCAAATTGATTGTGAATCCACCAACGGGATGGGAAACAAGGAAAAGAAACCTCAGTATTACCCCGGGAAATTGGTATGAAGAAAACCCAGAAAAAGAAGAAGCATTTGATTCTTCCACAGGATTTGAACTCCCCAATGGCTCCTATCGTTCCCCTGATAGTTCTTGGGTATCTCGTTCCCGCTGGGATGCACTCACCTCCGAACAAAAACAAACCTTCCCTAAAGTGTGTCCTGATTTTGCCATTGAATTGGTAGGGTGGGCATTGCCCACCTTACGTGCTAAAATGGAAGAATACATAGACAACGGTTTGCGGTTGGGGTGGTTAATTGATTCTCAGAATAAACGGGTTGAAATCTATCGAAAAAGAAAAAAAACGGAGATTATAGATAATCCTAATGAATTATCTGGAGAAGAAGTGCTGATGGGTTTCAAACTTAAATTAAAAGGGATTCTCAACTGATTCGGGACATTGTTAATCTTGGGAAAGATTAGAGCCATTTTTCACCCTACCTTTATCAATGATAGCTTGAAAGGCTGCCACAGAGTGGTTATAAGCTTTTGAGCCTCGGTAAAGTCTCGATCCCCCGTTATCAAATAATCGGCTTGAGAAGTAAGGGCGCAGGCGAGAAATTTGGCATCTTTTCTATCTCGCGGAAAATCGATAGAAATATTGACTTCAATGATAGTGATAAAGGTTTTAATTAATCTCAGCCAGCGTTCTTGGATCGAGTCAGATAAATTAAGTTTTTTGCGTTTAATAACTGCTCGATACTCTTTCAATATTTCTGGTGATACTATCCACTCAATCAGTGACCAGGACGCCAAGGGCGGGACGCCAAGGGCGGTTGCTTGCGCAAAGCTTGCGCTTTGCTTCGCAATACCAATTACCAGTCCTGCTCAGGCCAACCGGGGCAGTCAGGCAGGCGTATGATGGGGGGGTTCAGACCCAAAGAAGAACATTTAACTGGTAACTGGTTACTGACTAACTGGTAACTGCTGATATTTGTCGGTTTGAGCAGCTACAGACAGAATAACTTGTTCAGGTATACCATCTTTTAAAGCGGCGGACACGACAATATTTGTATCAATAATAACTTTCATTGTCCTCGACGATAAGCATCAATTTCAGCTGCTATTTCTTCCTCAGTAATGGCTTGTGATGAGGGAAGGGATTGAATTTCTTTAAAAAGCTCTTTTAATTCTTGAACCAAGGCTTTTCTAGCTGGTATTTCCGCACTCATCGTGATTTCAACCTTTTCCCCCTCCTCAAAAGGAAGGTTCGTTAAAACAAGTTGTTTGGAGTCTTCTATGATGAGAGTTTTTTTGTAAGTCGTCATGGCTTTATGGCGCTACGCACGGGAATCTGGAAGAAGAAAGCCTTATACAACAAGGGTTTCATACACGGGCGGTTGCTATAAATACCCTGGTTTGATGGGCAATGCCCACCCTACAAGCTGTAGGTTGGGGTTACCCTGGTACCCAGTTGGGGTTTTATAAGCAAGGTTTGCGCCCTTAACCTGAATTGCAGACACGCAGTTTGGTGTTGTTAAGGCGGTTGCTATAAATACTCTGGTTTGGTGGGCAATGCCCACCCTACGATTATTTTGGTTAGGTTACTCAATAGTTAGAGCAATTTTTCCCGTCATGGAACCATTTTCTAAGGTTTGATGAGCTAAAGCAGCCTTAGAGAGAGGAAAGGTTTGATTCAGATGAATTTTCAGCTTGCCCTCATCAATCCAGGTAGCACATTCTTGGAGTATTTCTGCTTGCTGTTCCTGAAGGGCGATTGCTCCCTCTAACATGGGCGTTAGCATGAGTTCCAACCCCAGACGCAGATTGCGCTGGCGAGCAACTTTCAAATTGCCCACACTAGAGTCTGGTTCGAGAATGGTCACAATGTCGCCATATATCCGCACCGCAGCACAGGTATCAAAGAAAGTTTTGCCCCCAACAGTGTCGAAAGCCAAATCCACTCCTTTTCCTGCCGTCCAATTTAAAGCAGCTTGGACGAAATCTATTTGCTTGTATAGAATAGGCTCGTCTGCACCTAATTGTCGCACTAATCTGGCTTTGTCGGAGCCACCGACAGTGGTACAAACCTCAGCCCCTTTGATTTTAGCTAACTGGATCGCCACATGACCCACACCTCCCGCTCCGGCGTGGATCAGTACCTTCTGTCCTGCTGTTAATCTACCGCGATTGTAGAGAGCTTCCCAGGCAGTGATTAAGACTAGGGGAGCTGCTGCTGCTTCGGCAAAAGAAAGGGAGGAGGGTTTAGCCGCCACAAACCGTTCGTCTACTACCGCCAACTCAGCATAATTGCCAGTGCCTTTTTTTCCCAGTCCGCCGTCGCAAAAATAGACTTCGTCTCCTGGTTTAAATTTGCTGACTTCAGTCCCCACAGCTTCCACGATTCCCGCACCGTCACAGCCTAAAATAGCTGGCATCTCCTCTGAGTAAAAAGTACCTCGAGAGCGCAGTTTGGTGTCGATGGGATTGACTCCTGCTGCTTTGAGACGAACGAGGATTTCTCTTGGCTGTTGAATTTGCGGCGCTGGCAGATCCTGAAGTTGCAAGACATCAGGACTACCTGCTGTTGTCATAACAATCCCTTTCATGTAAACCTCACGGGAGTTTGGAAACCACCATTTTCAAATGGTGTCCGAAAAACGACACGAGCGCGCGCCATTAATCAATGCCGCGCGCAGTCCCCCGGCATTGATTAATGGCGGGGGAGAGGGAAATTGTTATATCCCTCAAAACTCCCATTGCTGGGGTAAAGTTAGCCGAGCTAACCCACCCCTACCCCCTCCCGGGAGGGGGAAAGGGGGGTGGGTAGGAACTTTAACTCTTGCCAATAACGTAGTCAGTTAAGTAGGATGCGTTAGCACACGTCTGGAGAAGTGTTTAAAGCTGACAGCTATGGCGTAACGCATCCTACGGCTGGTCAGCTAACTGAAGAGGAGGCACGAGAGCAACGCTACTTCAGTGCGGGGTGCTGACTGCTGCCATTTCCTCCAGAGAGTATTAAACTGTAATTATACCACTGACAGTCCATCATGAACGACAATTACGAACTTACCCCTTCTCGTGAGCTACCCCCTAACGTGCTGCGAGCTTCCACAATCCTGAAACAGGTAGGACTGCTCGGTTTCTGGGTGCAGTTAGTCTTAGGTGTTATCGCTGCTGTCATATTATTAATTGCCAGTTTTGGTCTGGTTACGGAAAAAACAGCCAACGAAGGTAACCCCAGCGGTTTGGGTATTTTTTGTGCTACAGCAGGATTAATTGCTCTAGTCATGAGTATCTTCTTTTTTTCCCGTTATATCAATATTTCTAAACTGCTGCGCAGTATGGATTCCAATCTACGCCCCAAGAAAACAGAGACTCTGGGGGCAATTAAATTTGGACTAATTTTTAATTTGGTGGGCATGTTCATGTCCATTATGGGAGCAGAAATATTTGTTGCCATAGTTTTGGGCAAATCTTTGGTTTTTAATCCTAACCTGAGGGGCCTTGATTCAGGGCAATTTGTTAATTCTACCGATATTTTTATTATTTTAGCCAACACCCACACTATTTTCGCTCACTTTACCGGTATTGGTTCTTCCCTGTGGTTACTTGACCGCATTAATAAATGAATTTAATCGATTATGCAAAACACCCGTCTCAATAATATTTTGAACTCCGTCGTTGAAAGACTAGGGCTATTTTTTGGCAATCCTTGGCGACGTCTTTCTTTAGTTACAATGAGTTTTCTCATAGGTATTTTTATCGGGGAAGCTGTTTCTACTACCGCAGGACAAACAGGTAGTTGGGATATAACCCTAGCAGCCATATTACTGCTGTTTACTGAATTAATTAGTCAATTTGTTTACAGTCGCAAGGGTGACGGGGGGAAGAGAAGAGCGCTTTGGCTCGAGGTTCTTAATGTTTTCAAAATTGGTTTAGTATACAGTTTATATCTTGAAGCATTTAAATTAGGTTCTTGACAATATTATACCATATTATTGACAGATATAGCGCAACGCAGGTGGAAAAAGGTCAAGAAATATTCAACTCTCGGTTCTCCTAAAAGCCAACCGTTTCACCAGTAAACCCAGTTGAGGTCCTATTCTCCCGGGAGCATTTTCTGAAAGTAGCGGATGGTTTCCGGATAATGAGCTATAGATATTTATCCATATATAAATCAAGTTAATTAACCTTTTCTTAATGTAAAATTAGTAGATAATTAATCATAAGATTACTTTCTCTTAAAATTAAGAAATTAGAGTTGTTACTTGTGTGATCTGGGCAAACACTGAGTCAATCAAAAATGCCTCCAGAACGCAAAAAAATAGAGCGAGATTTAGTTACAGATGAATTTGAAGCGCAATATTGGCAAAATAGCAGGTGTGGTGGCACTGGTGGCCGCAACCATAGGATTAGCTGTACCCGCAGTTCAGTCTCAAAATAGAACCAGAATCAAAATTGACGGTTCTAGCACTGTCTTCCCCATTACCGAAGCAGTAGCGGAAGAATTCCAAAACGAACAAAACGGTAGAGTACAAGTAACTGTTGGTATTTCCGGTACTGGCGGCGGTTTCAAGAAGTTTTGCTCTGACAACCCATCGGTTCGGACTCACATATCCGATGCTTCTCGACCCATGAAGAAGAAAGAGCAAGATATGTGTAGAGCTCAGGGTATTGAGTATATTGAACTGCCAGTTGCTTATGATGCCATTACCATAGTAATTAATCGCAACAATAGTTGGGCTGAAAGCATGACTACGGATGACCTCAAGAAAATGTGGGATTCCGCCGGTCAAGATAGAGTCACTCGGTGGAGTCAGGTCAATCCCAGTTGGCCCAATGCACCTTTAAATCTTTACGGTCCCGGTGCTGATTCGGGAACTTTTGATTATTTCAATGAAGTTATTATCGGTAAAGGTAATAGCAGTCGCGGCGATTACACTGCCAGCGAAGATGACAATGTTTTGGTGCAAGGGATAGCTAACGATAAGAATGCTATTGGCTATTTTGGTCTTGCATATTACTTAGAAAACAAAGACAAAATTCGAGCTGTTGCCGTTGATGGTGTTTTGCCTTCGCCTTACACTGTTAACAATGGAACCTATACTCCTCTGTCTCGACCCATTTATATCTATGTTAATAAAGAGGCAGCTAATGATCCAGCAGTAAAGCGATTCGTGGAGTATTATCTTCAAAATGCTAGGGAATATGTAGAGGAAGTTGGTTACGTTTCTCTGTCAGCAGCTGATTACCAGAAGGCACTAGACCGTTTCCAAAATCGGGAGACTGGTAGAGTTTCTCTCAGAGAAGGATTATAGAGGTTTAGGTGAGCATTGCCCACTACTCTCTCTTCTCTCTCTGCGTCCTCTGCGTCTCTGCGGTTTATTATTCTTAATTAAATGACAGAACAAAGAAAACTTCCTTCTAAGTTAATTCGGAATATACGAGAAAAGTTCATTGAGTTTGTTTTATTTCTCGCAGCCTTTTCTTCAGTAGCCACCACAGTGGCAATTCTCTTTATCCTCATTAAAGAGTCTTTAGCATTTTTTGCTGAAGTTCCTTTGTTGGACTTTCTCACGGATACCCAATGGACTCCCTTGTTTGGGGATGCTCACTACGGCATTTTACCTCTTTTGACGGGAACACTCATGACTTCAATGGTTGCTCTCACAGTTGCCATTCCCATGGGAACTATAGCAGCAATTTATTTGAGTGAATTTGCCCCAAATACCCTGAGAGAAATAGTTAAACCCTGCTTGGAATTACTCGCTGCCATTCCCACTGTAGTTTACGGTTACTTTGCCCTGTTATTTGTCAGTCCATTGTTGCAACAGGTTTTTCCTGAGTTGTCCTATTTTAATATGTTGAGTGCAGGGCTGGTGATGGGAATTATGATTATTCCCTTCATCAGTTCCATTAGCGAAGACGCTATGCGCTCTGTTCCTTTAGGGTTGCGGGAAGGTTCTTATGCTATGGGGGCAACGCGACTACAAACAGCGTTAAAAGTAGTATTTCCCGCAGCAATTTCTGGCATTAGTGCCGCTTATATTTTAGCCACATCCCGTGCGGTAGGGGAAACCATGATTGTGGCAGTAGCGGCGGGTTTGCAGCCCAAAATAGTCTGGCATCCATTCCAACAGGGTGCTACTATTACAGCTTATATTGTCCAGGTTAGTTTGGGAGATTTGCCTCACGGAACCATAGAATACCAAACCATTTTTGCAGCGGGGCTGACTTTGGTGTTGATGACCTTAATACTGAATATCATCGGATATTTCTTAGCCAAGCATTATCGGGAAATTTATTAAAATGTCAAGTTTAAATTTAGCGGAAATAAGAGCTAATATTAGTCGCCGCCAGCAGATTAATAAGATTTTTGCCCTTCTTGGCTTGTTGGTGATTTTTGTGGCCATTTTAACCTTGCTGGGGCTAATATTAGAGATGGTAATAGATGGTCATTCTCGCATTGCACCTGATTTTTTTACCTCTTTTCCCAGTCGGAAACCGGAAAAAGCAGGGATTCTGGCTGCTTGGGTAGGAACTAGTTTGGTAATGTTAGTAACTGCTGTATCGGCAGTTCCTTTAGGAGTAGCATCCGCCATTTATTTGGAAGAATATGCTCGGAAAAATTTGCTGGCTGATTTGATTGAAATTAATGTCACAAATTTAGCTGGAGTTCCTTCTATTGTTTACGGTTTGTTGGCTCTCGGTTTATTTGTCTATCAGTTAAATTTGGGGGAGAGCATTCTCACGGCGGGTTTAACTTTAGCTCTCTTGATTTTACCCGTGGTAATTGTGACAACACGAGAAGCACTGCGAGCCATTCCTAATAGTTTGCGAGAGGCTGCCTATGCTTTAGGAGCTAGTAAATGGCAAATGATTTGGGACCACATTTTGCCTTATTCATTTAGTAGTATTTTAACGGGGGCAATTGTAGGTTTGTCTCGGGCAATTGGAGAAACTGCTCCTATTATTACGATTGGCGCTTTAACCTTTATTGCCTTTTTACCCGATTCTCCTTTGAGAGAAGAATTTCCCTATATCTCCTTTGCATGGCTCCAGGCTCCTTTTACAGTAATGCCAATTCAGATGTTTAACTGGGTATCTCGCCCCAATGCCGAATTTCATATCAATGCGGCTGCCGCTGGTACAGTCTTAATTTGTATGACTTTGGTAATGAACGGCATTGCTATTTATTTACGTTATCTCTTTCGAAAAGGTATAAAATGGTAAACAATATTTCTGAAGAATTGTCTGATGGGGTTACTTTTAAGCCCAAAGCGGAGGTGAAAAACCTCAATTTTTACTATGGCTCGATTCAGGCGCTGAAAAATATTAATTTGGCAGTGCCGGAAAAGCAAGTAACGGCTCTCATTGGACCTTCTGGATGCGGGAAAACAACTTTTATCCGTTGTTTTAATCGGATGCACGACCTTTACCCTGGGAATCGGTATGAAGGGCAAATTTTGTTGGAAAAAATTAATATTTTGGCTCCAGAAGTTGACCCCATTGAAGTGCGGATGCGTATTAGCATGGTATTTCAAAAGCCCAATCCCTTTCCCAAGTCAATTTATGAAAATGTGACTTACGGTTTGCGAGTGAGAGGAGAAAATAAGCGCAGTTTGCTTGATGAGAAAGTAGAGGAAGCATTGCGGGGGGCTGCGTTATGGAATGAAGTGAAAGACCGTTTGAATCAGTTGGCATTGAATTTATCTGGAGGACAACAACAGCGATTGTGCATTGCGAGAGCATTGGTAGTAGATCCGGAAATTGTCTTGTTCGACGAACCTACTTCTGCTTTAGACCCTATTGCTACTGCTAGTATTGAAGAGTTAATGAGTGACTTGAAAGAGAAAGTAACGATTTTGATTGTTACTCATAGCATGCAACAAGCAGCCAGGTTTTCCGACTATACAGCGTTCATGTATTTAGGGGAATTGTTAGAGTTTAATAAGACGGAAACTATGTTTACACGACCTTCTAATAAGATGACGGAGGATTATATTAGCGGTCGTACTGGTTAAAATGGGGTGATAGGGTGATATTTTATAGCCCAAGGCGCGTAGGGGGGCAATTGGGACAACTTTTGGTACCCAATAGGTTAGAGTAAATTTATTATTGCCCACCAACAGGAGATTTGTATTTAATGGCGATCGCCTATAATCTATTATACTCATGGAATTATACAATACTTATTGTATAGCGCCCAAGGACGGAAATCGGGAGTCGGGAGTCGGGGAAGAAGTTACAATAGGATTATCTGAGGGATCAGGAGAGATTAGATTGTAGGTTGGGCCGACAGGCAACTGTCGGGGTAACGAAACCCAACACTCCAAGGAAATTAAAGTAAATTTGTGTTGGGTTTCGCTATCGCTCTACCCAACCTACCCATAAATTGGTTAACAATTAATATAAGCTTGTGCTATAGTGTGGATAATTCACCAATATTGACATGAAAGGAATTCAATTTGTGGTTAACGAGAGCGGTGAAAAGACGGCTGTCCTTATCGATCTCGAACAGTGGGGGGAACTTTGGGAAGACTTTTATGACGCTCTGGTGTCGCAGAATCGCCAAGAAGAGCCAGAAGTGTCTTGGGAACAATTGAAGGCAGAAATGGAGTCACAGCAGTCTTGAAGGAATACCTTTTACGTTTTAAAGTCTCGGCAGCAAAAGAGTTTCGTAGTTTGCCTAATGCAGTCAAGCAAAGGGTCGCAAACGCACTGGATCTGCTTAAGCTTGAGCCTCGTCCCTCTGGGATTAAGAAACTTCAAGACAGCAACCTGTATCGAATCCGTGTTGGTGACTATCGTATTGTCTACGAAATTGACGAGGGCGATCGGTTAATTAGGGTTACGCGCGTCCGCCATCGTCGCGAGGTTTACCGCAACTAATAACTTCTCAATTAACTTGACGCCTATGCTGTAGTCGGCTCCAGATTGTCTTGAGCGCTTCTCGGTCGCCCATTTATCGATGTATAATTATTAGACTCATGAAGGTGGGCAGTGCCTTTACTTCTTTTGGTGGGCAGTGCCCACCCTACAGAAAACTATTTATGATTACAAAAGTTGAATTAATTACAATTTTACAGCGCTGGGGAGAGGGAAAGCTACCAAAAAGAGAGGAACTGGAATTATTAGGTACTTGTGAAGGAGAGGGAGTTTTTGGTATTGGGGCGGAAAATGGGTTAGAGGAAATAGAAAGGCGATCCCGTCTCTGGTGCTCTGTCTATCCAGATCTGCTCCAATTGTGCCAAAAGTTGGGTTTAGGTAAATCAGAGCTGATTTTGACTACGAGCTGGCATTTCTGGTTGCCTTTAGGGCTTCAATTAGCCCACTGGAGAGAAAAATTGGGACGAACTTTAATCCAAGGTATCTTAGGGGGACAGGGAACGGGCAAAACTACCCTAGCTGCGGCTATCAAGTTGATTCTAGAACACCTGGGTTATTCCTCTATTGGTATTTCCCTTGACGACCTCTATAAGACCTATGGTGCCAGAAAAAGGCTACAACAGCAAGACCCTCGGTTGATTTGGCGCGGTCCCCCGGGAACCCATGATGTAGAATTGGGGGTACAGTTATTAGAGCAGTTGCGTCAAGGTTGTTCCGAAGTAGAACCGATTTTTCTGCCCCGTTTTGATAAGTCGGCTTATAATGGGGCTGGGGATAGAACGGAACCTGAAGAAATAAATCACAAGGTGGATATTGTCTTGTTTGAAGGTTGGTTTGTGGGGGTACGTCCCATAGGGGAGAAGGCTTTCGATATGGCTCCACCTCCCATTATAACAGCTGAGGATCGTTTGTTTGCCAAAGATAGTAATGAAAGATTGAAAGAATATTTGCCCCTCTGGGAACTCTTAGATAGGTTGATGGTATTGTATCCGGTGGATTATCATCTCAGTAAACAATGGCGGAAGGAAGCAGAACAGAAAGCCATCGCCACCGGGTTGTCGGGTATGACGGATACTGAAATAGAGCGGTTTGTGGAGTATTTTTGGCGCAGTCTTCACCCAGAGTTATTGATCACACCTCTAATCAGTAATCCTAGTTTAGTAGATTTGGTGGTGGAAATTGAGCCAAACCACAGTATTGGTAAAATTTATCGACCATGAATAAACCTTCACAAATGACAAAGTCTAAGTTAACAGCTCTTGACGCAGCCTATCGTCAAGCCATCTATGAAGTTTTCAGTGAAAAAGGGGTAATTCAACTGAAAGTTAATGTTCCAAATTTTGTCCTAAACGAGCTATTACAGCAGTATGAGCAAACAACCTGGGCTTTAATTACTGCTTATAACCCCTATTCTGAACCCCTGAGTATACAGGAAAATCAGAAAAGGAATGAGGCCCCCTTGACAACGGAGATGAAACCTATATATATCAACCTATTAAGTGCTGTTGGAAGAGATGAATCCGGTGAGTGGTTACCGGAAGAAAGCCTCTTTGTCATGGGTATTAATCGAGGTGATGCTATTGAAATTGGAAAGAAGTATTGCCAAAATGCTATCCTCTATGGTGAGATAGGAAATCCCCCTGAGTTGTTGTGGCTATTGGGTGGTGGTACCATGGTACGTGATGAATAAACCTCGTTCTGGATATACTTTACCTGTTTTTGCTTGTGCTGCTGCTGTTGCGGCTCTTCGGAGTTTGTTGGGGGAGCGCTCTGTGAATCAGGTAAAGTTAGATTTAATCCAACCTTCTGTTGTTACAGAGATTAGTATCGAACAAGTTGCCAGAATTAATGAGAAGATGGCTCTGGCTATTACCCGCAGCGATCCAGGGGATAATCTGGACATAACGAGCAATACCCCCGTTTGGGCTTTAGTAGAGTGGCGGTGCTCCGGGGAGCAGATTAGGATTGAAGGCGGGGAAGGTATCGGTCGTCAGTTGCATAAGGAGGGAAAGGCTGCTATCTATAGCTATGGTCACAAACTGATTAGCTCTAATTTACAACCTTACCTGGATCCAACCGCCAAAATTGCAGTGAGGATTATTTTGCCTGAAGGTAGGAGACTTGCTCGACGCACTTCTAATGCAGCTTTTGGGGTTGTGGAAGGACTGTCTCTTCTGGGAACTACAGGTATTTCCCAACCTTTGAGCGCTCCGGGACAGTTAGCTCAGTTTAGAGAAGAGTTGGCTATTAAAGCAAGACAGTGCCCGGATTTGGTTTTTTGTGTCGGCGAAAATGGTTTAGATTTAGCAAGGAAGTTGCATATTAATCCAGCACGATTGGTGAAAACAGCCAACTGGTTGGGACCAATGTTGGTCACTGCTGGTTCTTTGGGGGTAAGGTCTATCTTACTCTTTGGTTATCACGGCAAGCTGATTAAACTGGCTGGGGGCATATTTCATACCCACAATCATTTAGCTGACGCCCGGTTGGAAATCCTCACCGCTCACTGCGCAATTGCTGGTTTACCTACTCCTATCTTAGAACAGGTATTTGCTTGCGAGACTACAGAGGCAGCTTACCAGCAACTGCGGGAACTGGGGAAAGACTGGGTTGAGAAGGTTTATGGGGCGATCGCCGCTACGATTGACCGCCGCTCTCAGGACTATATCCGCAACCACGGGGAGACAGAAGTGTTAGTGGGTTCGGTTTTGTTCTCGGGGGATCGAGAGATTATTCTCGCCAGTGCTAACGGTCAAGTATTGCTGGAAACAGTTACCACGTACCATGACAGTTATATAGTCAGCCTAAATCATTTGTACAAGTTCTAACGGTGGATCCCCCCTCGATTCCCCGATCCCCCCAAGATCCCCCCGCTACGCGGGGGGTGACGGGGGGTGACGGGGGGTGACGGGGGGTGCCGTCAGGCGGGGGGATCGGGCGAGGTGCTCAAATTATTTAGGTTAGCTATAATCCCAAAGGCGATCGCTATATATAAAAATAATAAGAAAGAACATGCATTTTGTCTTATTAATTGCATTTTAGGTAATTGTGAAATAACTGGTCACTGGTTACTGGTTACTGGTAAAGGGGGGTGCCGTCAGGCGGGGGGATCGGGCGAGGTGCTCAAATTATTTAGGTTAGCTATAGTCCCAAAGGCGATCGCTATATATAAAAATAATAAAAAAGAACATGCATTTTGTCTTATTAATTGCATTTTAGGTAATTGTGAAATAACTGGTCACTGGTTACTGGTTACTGGTAAAGGAGGGTGCCGTCAGGCGGGGGGATCGGGCGAGGTGCTCAAATTATTTAGGTTAGCTATAGTCCCAAGGGCGATCGCTATATATAAAAATAATAAGAAAGAACATGCATTTTGTCTTATTAATTGCATTTTAGGTAATTGTGAAATAACTGGTCACTGGTTACTGGTTACTGGTAAAGGGGGGTGCCGTCAGGCGGGGGGATCGGGCGAGGTGCTCAAATTATTTAGGTTAGCTATAGTCCCAAGGGCGATCGCTATATATAAAAATAATAAAAAAGAACATGCATTTTGTCTTATTAATTGCATTTTAGGTAATTGTGAAATAACTGGTCACTGGTTACTGGTTACTGGTAACTGTTTAACAAGGTTTTCTTCACAGATTTGAAGGACATAGCGCAGTTGGAAACCCCGCGTAGGATGCGTTACGCTAACCCATTTAATTTAGGATGCTGCTACGTACGATGCGTTACGCCAACAAAGTTTGTATTGTTGCTACGTACGATGCGTTACGCCAACAAAGTTTGTATTGTTGCTACTACTTACGGCTAGTAACGCATCCTACGACTTCTTAGCATCCTACGGGTGGGGACTGCCGCGCATTCGTTCAAGGTACCCTCCTGCTCCCATTTCTGGGGTGATGTTAGCCGAGCCAACCTACCCCACAAAGCGAGCGGGGTGCTGACCTTGTTGTTTCTGCGGTTTACCTACTCCTATCTTAGCTTTGCTTGCGACACCACAACTGCAAGAACTGGAAAATGACTGGGTTGAGAAGGTTTATGGAGCCATCGCCGCTACTATTGACCGCCGCTCTCAGAACTATATCCGCAACCACGGGGAGACAAAAGGGCGTGCTGCGAAGCAGATCCCTGCGGGATCGCCATACATAAAAATAAAAATAAACAGCCCATATTTTGGATGATTTAGTGCATTTTAGTTTAACGATAATTTTGATAATAATTAACAGCCTAAAAGATAGAAAATAAGCTAAAGATTAAAGAAAATAAGCTAAAGATTAAAGCAAAAGAGCTTATATAAAGATTCGGTAAAGTTTGTCAAAATTAGCTCTTTGGGGGTTGGTAAATTCAAAATAGCTTGTTAGAGTTAAAAATATAAATTGATAACTATTGAAAACACCTAGCCACCGCTACCGGAGTTGAAATCATGCCTACTAATCCAGCAATTGAGCAGTTAGCAGCAGCATTAAGAACCAATGCAGACGACGTGGACTATGTCCAGTTGTTTGCTGACGCAGCAAACATTAGTCAAAAGTTGCTGCGCCAAAAAGGATTGAGAAATTTATTGAAAGTACTGAGAACTCCTACTCATGAGCTGGGTAAAGAGAGGGTATATGAGGTAGCTGAGGTACTAGGTGAATATATAGTATTTAAGTCTCCAATAACTGCTTTTCCTTCATTCCAAGTTGTGGTGTCAGTAGTGTCTCAGGTTTTGTTTGAGCGCCTGCCAGAGCTGAAGACAGTGGGCACCTTAGATTTAAGGGAACGGGAGACAGTCTTACAAAATGCTAACGCGGTTTTTGAACTAAATGCCGCTTCTCCTCTGGGGGAGGCAGCCCAAGCAGTAATCAATGAGCTGGCTCAGGGGGACCTGGAAAAGATCCATGGATTATACAACCATTATCTGAAGCAACCAGATAAGAGCCGCCTGAAGGAAGGGGCGGCGATAATCCAAGAAATCATCGAAAAACGAGACGAATTCCAGGCAAGATATCCCTTTGAGTCGGAAAACCACGAAGTTATTCAGGGCTGGATTGAGGAATTGCAGGGGGAGCAACAAGATCTTGTCACTGGTTCGGTAATGTCTCAGGTAGAGTTGCTGCCTAAGAAGATTCATTCTGTCTGGATCGGCGGTTCTTTGACCGGGAATAAAGCCAATATCCTGGGGCAGTGGGCGATGGCTAATCCTGATTACCGAGTCAATTTGTGGTATGACAGTGATGCCCTGTTGGCCAATTTACTCCGGGAGGCTATTAATGAAGAAATAGATAGGGTTCTGCCACCATTGTCTGCTGATGATGACCCAAGAGTTTACCAGAGGCAACGGATTAGAGTAGCTAAACCTGTCTACGACAAAGTAGCTCAATGGCTGCGGGAAAACCCAGGAGATAAAGGGCGGAGCCTTTACCTGACTGAGGTTTATCGAGACTTTTTGCTGAATAAATTTCGACTAGCTCCTTCTACTTCCGAAGAGCAACTGATTGAGGCGATTGAAGATTATCGCACCAAATCATTGTGGGAACTTCAGGGCACAACCTCCAGAATAGGGGTTCAGCTCCGAGACATCAGGACAGAATTGTGGCCTAATTTCCAAAATGCTGCCTTCTATGAGGAGACTTTGGGTCTTTATGGGGGTCACCTGGGTGTAGCATCAGATATTGCCCGAATGAGGATTTTAGCCCAGGAAGGGGGGTTGTATACGGATGTAGATATTGCCCCAGAAAAACCCTTGGGAGACTATTACTTATCGCCGCAACTGGCTCAGTTTTTGCCAATACAAACACTGCTGGATGGAAAGGTAGTGAATATTGCATTTCCCACCTCCACTTCATACATTACCATACAAAACCCTTTAATAGTGTCCCATAAAAACGGCACCCTCATTAATCTGCTAGCGGACCAACTGGCGCAATCCTATGAGAGATATCTCCAACAAATCGAAACAATTCATAATTTGAGTGCTAAGAAGTTTGCTACGGAGTTTACTCTCTTCGAGGCGCTTGATAAGGTAGTAGATCAATTAGCTCATAAAATTCTAAAACTTAACTGGTTTGAGAAATTGCGGTTATTTGATGCCTTAAAAGTTTCTACGGAATATTACAACCAATTTACAGAAGAGGGGGCAATAACTGAGTGGGAGGGAGGTCCAGCCAGGTTACTGAGGCGGAAGCTGAATCAGCAGTTAGACTATCTGAATGAGTGGCAAAAACCTCTCCAGGAACTCCGGGAAACGGATACCTCTGGGTTAACGGAGGAGGAGTTGGCAGCTCATGAAACCCGTCTCGAAGAGCTACAGGAGACCTTGGCTTCCCACTACAAGGAGGCGGCTTGGAAGGCTTTCCGGCAAGTGACTGCTGTAGACCCCACTACGGGGCATATCGCCTCTGAGGACGAAGAACGGGCTATTCTAGCGGAATTGGATGAGCGTTTTCAGGATGTTTCGCCGGAATACTTACCCTACGAAACCCGGCGAGCGGTATTGGAGGCTTATAATAAAGGTATTTTACCTATCCCCTATGGGGTGGAGGCGATTCCATTTTCTTCTGAGGAAAATCTGCTTGAGAGGTTTGAGCAGGAAGTAGCAATCCATTTGGCAGCCCTGGATCTGTATCGACAGGGAGGTGGGGAGCAAACGGAAGCATTGGCAACATTGGGCCAGAATTGGGAGCTGGAATTAGGCTCCGGGGCACCCGTTGACCACCAACGTCTCTTGAGTTTGGTGCGCCAAGTAGAGACCCATATCAGCTCTAACCCGGGGTTAGTTAGTCTCGTGAAGGGATTGACACGGCTCAACCTGTTAGAGGGGCTGATAACTTACATTGCTGGGGAACTGGTGTACGAAGGAATTAATGTTTACGAAGAAGTGTTGGTTGTGGTGGATCTGGCGGGGCTGACCTCTGGGGAGGCATTAGAGCAGCGGCTTGCCCTCGCTCTAGAAGCAACCTTGGAGGCTGGGGAGGAAGACCTTCCGGCTCAGGAATTTCTGCGCCAGGAGGCAACCACAGAGTCCCCAGGATATAGGTTCTTTTATAGCGAGGAGGGGCTTTACGGTCTGCTCCAGAAAAATCTGCCTACGGGAGTCTCTCTGGGTTCTGTTCCAGATTTGGTCCAGGGACTCCAAGCATTAGCTAACCAGGACTTAGATATTCCTTCTGTCTTAGAACCAGTATTCTCGGCTATCTCTGAGGGGTTGGTGAAGCACAACCTTTGGGGGCAAGCCGTGAACCGCTCCCTAACTACGTTGGCACCAGAGGCAAGGCTGAAATTAGCCAGTGCATTGGGATTCAAGCATCTCCAGCTAGTTAGGTCGGTGGTGTCCGGGAGGGAGACACTCTTAACGGAAGAATTCCTCGACCAGGTGGCTGTTTACAAATTACTCACTCCGGAAGTATTGCAAAAGGAACTGGCAAGGGGGAACGAGGAAGAAGTGGTAAAAGTCCTCCAACGAGTTGCTCCCGAAACGCTTCAGGTCTATGTGCAGCAGTTTGGGCAAAATTTACATGGGACTTCCTACGACCCAGATTCCCAAGTTACCTTGGTCACTGTATTTGAGTTGGCAACTGATTCCCAAAAGGTAATTCTGGCTAGGAGCCTTTTAAAGCAGTACCAGCTAACCCAGAATGAGTTTTTGCTGCCTGTCTTGGAGCAGGTGGAGGCAGAGGCTATCTTGCAAGAGCAGCTCCAGATCCAGGAATATGAGCAGTATATCAATAGCTTCTGGTCTAACCTGAATAAATTTTTAGAAGAACAAATATCTGCATCTCCCTCCACCCCAGAAGAGGTGGTGGAACAATCGCAGTTACAACAACTGGAAGCAGGACTGGTAGAGGATTTACAGGAGTCTGTAGACCAGGAAAATCTCACCCATCTTTGGGAGCAGGAGCTATCCCAAGAACTGCAAGATTTTCAAGCTCAGATAGAAGCAATTACGGGAGAATCAGTCTTTCCTGTAGATGTTCTAAGAGACCAGGAGCCTATAACAGGCCAGGAGCCTACTCTACCACCGGATTTTGTCCGACTACCCCTAGATGAAGCTATTGTAGCTCTCTACGATCGGGTGGTTGGCACCTCAGATACCCAGGTAGATGGGAATATTCAGCCAGCTAGCGAGAGGACGTTAGCTCATTTGGTTATAACCAAAATAGAAACTGAGTTTGATTATGGCTTATCTCGCTCTTTGAAGGGAGTTTTTGAGTCAGCCGAGGAAAATTTCGCTCAAAAGGATACTTGGCTGAGGGTACTAAAGGCAGTCAAGAGTGGGGTAACATCAGAACAGTGAGAGCGTTTTACCGATGTCTTCCGACGAGAAATCCTGAGTTTGGGTGTTAATTTGCCCCCAGAGGACACATATTACAATTGGCTGAATGTGTCCGACGGACTGCCCTATGTCAGACTGGTAAACGATAGCAATATCCTAGATTTAACTCGGGCTCAGGTAGAGGGAAATTGGCAGCCAGGAGAAGAGATAGCAGGATATAATTATAGGTTAGAAAATGGTTTCCATCTCTACGAACTGCAACCAGAGGCTTCCTTGCCGGAAGGATTACCACCTCGGATCGCCATCGCCACTGGGGAGGTATTGACGGGGGTAGTGCCTAGGGGTTTTGTGGCCTATGAAGCTCTGAATTTAATCGATAGCCAGCTCTACGGTGCCTTACCAGTGGTGCTCCCCACTGATATTAGCCTGTTGCGAGATGGGGCACTATTAGGAGCACTGGCTGTGGGGGTAGCAGCAGATTTCCAGAATGCAGAACCTAATGTAGCTTATATAGCCGCCGCTGTAATTGAGCATTTGGAAAATACCTGGACAGCAGACTTGCGCCAAACACTAGAACCAATTTTCACAGGAGTGAGTGAGGGTACTTATAATGCTGATGTTTGGGTTCATGTCCTCAGCCGGGTGCGAAACCGTAGCGGGAAGTATAATCGTCTGTTGACCGCCTTCAGGAGTGAGGTGGACAGTTTAGAAAACCAAATAAGTGAGAGTGCATTGCCAGCTTGGCAGCGGGCGGCGGGTCACCTTCCTGGTGGGGGACCGGTTGAAGACCTAGCTGAGGCTTTGAATAGTGATGGCGGCGCAGTATATCAGTTAGTTCGCATCACTAAAACCGATGTGACTCAGCTGCAAGAACTAGCTTTTAACATTGTGGTCATTTTGTCTACTCCAAGGGCTAATATTTTCCGTGGAGATAGGGTGGTGCCTTTAGCCCAGGAATTGGAGGAATGGGGGGACAGATTGCCAGAACCCTTCCAGGTGCTTAAAGTGGCTGTTTCTAAAATCCTTTATGATCGCTTCGACGTCTCATTCGGCAGGTTGAGACAGTTGTCGGTTGAGGAACAAGACCAGGTGCTCGATGCAGCCCGCTTGTACAGAGCATTGAACCCCGGTAACAGCCAGGAAACCGCTCAAGCCCAACTTGTGGAAGAACAGATTGCTGAGACGCTCTTTAGCCGTTTTGAGGCAACTCTCAGCCAATTTTACCGGGAGAAGGGAAACGAGGAAGCCCAGCAGCAAGCACTCCAAACCCTGGCGGATATTGAAAGAATTGCTCGGAGACGCTTCTCCAAGTTTTTGCAAGATACCCCAATTCGCCGAGGTTTTCAGAAGATAATCGCAGAACGCCAACAAAGAGTCATCACCGAACTGGAGTCTACAGCAACCCCGATTGAGAAAAATATCCACGGTGTCTGGATAGGGGGAGCCGTTGACGAAACCAAAATAGGAATTCTGGAAGCCTGGAAAGATGCTAACCCAGACTACACAGTTAACCTTTGGTACGACAGCGATGCCCTTTTGGGCAACCTGTTGCGCCGTGCCATCCACACAAAGCTGGACCAGGAGTTGCCTCCTCCTGTGGCGTTTCAAGGCGGTAATGAATTGAATGAGGAAGAACTATTATACGTGGAACAACGGAAGGCTTTGGCGGCACCCATTTACGACCAAACCGAGGAGTTTTTGCGACTTAATGGGGGTGGGGATGAAGCCAGAGCCTTATTACTAGTGGATCGGTACCGGGATTATCTGATCCAAAGGTTAGGGTTGTCCCTTGAGGCGAGCCAAAGTGAACTGGCGGCAGCAGTAGAAGCCTATCGACAGGAGCAACAACAGCGTTTCACCGACCTAAGCAGTGACCCAAGCCTTCGAATACGGGACTTACAGACTGAGGTCCTCCCTAGCTCCCAAAACCAAGACTTTTATCGCACCACTTTGAGGTTGTTCGGCGGCGCATTCGCTTCAGCTTCCGACATAGCCAGGGTAGAAATCCTCAGAGCAGAAGGTGGACTGTACACAGACTTGGATATCCTGCCTGGGGAGCCCCTAGGGGACTTGACACAGCCCCAAGAAATCACCGGCTTCCTTCTCACTAATTTGAATCAAGATAAGGTACAGCAACTACTCAACGGAGACAATCCCCTATTGAATTTCAGTGTTATGACTGCCCATAGGGAGGGACAGCAAATTACCTTGCAATCAGATCTTTTGCAACAGAACTACCAGTCCTACCTGAGAAACAGCGCGGGGATTTATCGGTTGCCAATTCGGCTTTTCGCCCGCAATTATACTTCGACCGGTAGCGTTATCGTCTCCGCCGTCAGGAGATTGGGACAGGATCTCTTTGGTCCAATCTTTGATCTGCAATCTCTGTTTAAAACCTTCTCGATACCCACAAGATTCGTCAAGGATACTCCCGATGGTTTGGTGAGCGCCTGGGAAATTACCAGGGAAGACGACTTGAGGAGTGTCGATATTTTGTTTGAGAGGACATTAGCTCAGGTAATTACAGAGGTTTATGAACTCCAGCAGCTGCTCAAAACCGATAGGAGTACTCTAACATCAGAGGAAAAAGCCACATTAGAGGCTAATATTAATCTGCGTCAACAAGATTTGGCAATGGCGTTCCCACATTATTTCTGGGTAGCCGTCAAAACGTTGTCACCGTTAAATCCCCGTACTGGTCGCATTATTTCCCCTCGGGTGGAGGAGCGAGTTTTCGAGTTGTTAGATAGAATCTTCCAGTTTGCCCCCGTTTCCTTCTTAACTTATGAACACATAAAAGCTTTTACCCAAATTTATCTGAGTAATCAGTTACCAGCAACCCCTTATCCTTTAGAACAGGGGCAATGGTTTGAGTTGCCCAATGCTCCTAGCTTACATCAGGCTTTTGTGGCTGAACTGGCAGCAAGCCGCATTGCTCTGGACCTAGCAACGGAGGCGGACGCTTTGACGGAGGAGCAGGCCATTTTGGCTGATGCCCTCGAAGCTAAGTTAAGGATAAGAATTTTAACGCTTGTTAGCAGACTTTAGTTAGTGCAACGGGATAAACAGGTAATCCAGAGCAATGAATTGCTCCGCACCTTGAAAGATGCCATCGACACCGAGGGCTTAATAGGCTACGAGAGGACTGCAACTGGTAAAGGATTGGCGGTTTACTCATCCCCTCATTTAGAGGTAGAGATTCTCGTAGACTTAAGCAGTGCTAACGATGGGGCGGCGGTGAATAGCTTGTTGACACAAGCAATTAACCATCTTTCAAAGCCTCCGGTAGAAGTAGATGCTTTCCTCCGTCGTGAGGCTGAAGAGGTTGCCGGCTATCGCTACCGCTATAGTGCCCATGGAGTCTATAACCTGGTGGCTGTTCACTTAGAGGACAGCTTTACAGCACTGCCGAATATAGAAGACACCCTGGTGGCAGCTCTGGTACACCTAGCTTTAAACAAGACCCCATGGGAAGTGGGCACTGCTTTGCAACCTCTGTTTAATGATGTGGAAGCTGGTTTAATTTCCCCTCAACTGTGGAGCAGCACCCTTCATCTAGTAGCACAACAATTGTCATCTAACTCACAATGGCTATTGGAATTTGGGAGTAGTCTGGGTTTGAGCAATTTCTCGAGATTACTGTGGAACCCGTCTTCAGACCTTGTGTTGTCTGATTTATTCACAAGGGAGTTTTTCGACGACATAGCAGCCTTTAAGCTGTTAGATACTGAGACCTTTAACAGAGAACTGAATGCAGGGAACTCAAAAGAAATTTATCTAATCCTGTTGGGTGCTGTAACAGAACTGTCCCCTACTGAGCTGACTGAGCATTTTGAGATAATTGTGACTCAGGTATCGGAGCAACCAGAAGCGGCCCAAACCTTGGCATCAGCTATCGTCCTGATTTTCGAGAGTGAAGACGTTACCGTCACAGAAAAGAGTCGCCTATATGGCGCCCTGGGAGCGGACAACCTCAGTACCTTAGGAGCAAACCAACCTGAACTGGCACCAGCAATAACTGAATTCCTGTCCTCCACCGGAGCCTTGCCCGAGGTATATACCCAGCTGGTGCAAGGCTTACCGGATTTCTTGCAGCAACGAGCCGGAGTTCAAGAGGACTTTGTGGAGGCACTTAAATACCTACAACAAGACCCCAACAGAGACCTAGAAGGAGCACTGGAGCACACCTTTACCTATATTAGGGAGAACGGGCGCATTGGAGTAGATAGCTTCGTGGAGGGTATCCTGGAGGTCCATCAAAGCCTGGGTACCACAGGACAAGGAGCTTTGCGTCAACAGCAGTTTGTCCAAGCCGTAGGTCTAGAGAATCTCCAAGAATTGGTGGATAATGGTGCCATAAACGATGCCCAGGTGGTGGAGAGTATTGCAGCCCTAGAGCAGGGGTTACTGGGTGGTTCTCCTCATCTACCACAGGTATACAACGTCCTCGCTCTGGGGTTACCTACCGAGTTCCAAAACCAAGCAGGGACACAAGAAGACTTTGAGACGTTGTTGCAACATCTGCAAAACAATCCCGAGCAGCTGGCCCAAGCTTTAGCTCACACCTTTGAATACATTACCGAACAAAACCTCTCAGATCTCCCCGTAGAGCACCGTCTGACGGTGGATACCTTAGTGCGGGCCATCGTTGCAGTCTACCAAGCCACCCAAAACCCATCGCGTCAGCGAGAATTTGCCGAAGCTGTGGGCAGCAAAAACCTAGAAACGTTAATAACTATTGGTGCCATCCAATCTTCTGTGGTGGCAGCCAGTATTGAAATAATCCGCCAAGGGTTACGGGGAGGGGCTTCCAGTCTCAATATAGTGCCCCTACCAGGGGATCCTTATGAAGTCATCGACTCCACACCCCAACAAATCGTTTTATCGGTTCTCTCTCCAGACCGCACAGCCATACCAGGTATCCAAGTTGTGCTAGATCGCCCCAGTTATGAGGCTGCCCTCACCGATGGAACAATTACCAACCAAGACTTGCTCCGGCACATAGGGGAGGTGACCACCCACCTAGAGTCAGTCTGGTCTCTCGACAATCCTCGCCTAACATATTTTATTCAGCATTACTTAGCACAGAATCATGGGGAAAACCCCGTAGAAATTGTCCTGCGTCCAGATCGGAATTTTGTCGACTCCACCGCCAGCTATCTGCCCGCTAGTGGCGAAACACAACCTCAAGTTACCATCGTCCTAGGAGCCCACAACCTGCTCACCCAAGAGCAAGTCACAGCTAGTTTAGACAAGTTCCTCGCCTTTGCAGCCAACCGCCTCAGCAACCCCGATGACCCCTCCCTCACCCGAGTGGTGGGCTTAAACCTCACCCAGGAAGACGTGGAGCTGGTGGCCGTACCCTTTGACAGAGCCGGCCTCATAGAAACCCTAGAGGACATAAGTGATGTTGGAGAAACATTAAGTGAGATTGATAACAACCTGGGAGAAATAGAGAATATTGTCGATGCCCTAGAACTGCAGGAAGACTCAACCGTCGACGCCAGCTTTGAAGAATTAGAGGCTCAGTTAGAAGCCCTCCCCTCCACCGACGAGCTGAAGAGCCTGGAAACAAAAGCCGATGACCTAATAAGTGAGCTAAAAGCTTTACCAGACCCGTCTACCCTGGAAAAGTTAGAAGATTTCAATACCAAGCTAGAAAGGCTGGAAGAGCGTTTCCAAGAACTACGGGGCGTTGAGGAGACTATCGCCGCCGCCAACCGAATCAAAGAGCAATTTGCCGATAATTTGGACAATATTCAAACCGAAATCAGTATCGAAGAGCAAATCTTAAAACAACGGATACTGGAGTTGAAGTTGCCAGAGGTGCCGGGGGAGACAATATGGGACCAGGTCCACAAAGCTTTAAAAACCCGCTTGTTTGACTTGAAATTGCCGGAAGTCCCAGGAGCGAAGGGAACATCAGGATGGTTGGGCTTCCGGGATATAACAAGGCGTCTAGCAGCCTTGCGTGGGGACACCAATACCTTATTGGAATCGGGTCCGTCTCCTGGAGGGACGGAACCTTCCGATTCCAAGAATAAAGTGGTCTCTGTGGTAGAGAATCAGTCCTCCAACGACCTACAATCCGAAGCCTATCGGCAATCAGTGGGGGAATTTCTCGATAAAGCGAAAGAATTGACTGGCTTAGATATTGAGACCGACATCAGCCCCTCAACGACGAACCGAGAGATAGAACAGCGGCGTTTGAATACCTTGAGTTTGCTAGAAGAGCACCTGACAGAGAAAAGCTCATCTCTCACTGAGTTCCAAACCGAAACACTCCAAAGGGTGATTCAGGAAGGTACTCACCTTGGCCTAGACTATGAATTTTTTGGCATCAATCCTGAAGGTATCGCCCCTAAAAATCCTCAATTGGAGAGGATCTCGGAAGCAAAATTTGCCGATCTTACCCGTGATTTTGCAATTCAATTCTTAGAATCTCTCCAGGAGATAAAAGCCTTGGGCTTATCTCTGGAGAACCTGCAAGAGCTTTCAGAGCTGGAACTCCAGCAGGAGCTAGAGCGCTCATTGGCCCGACTACGAGACCCCAACATTAAAGATGCCGAAGTTCCCAATCGGCGTGAGTTGCTCGCCACTGCTGAGGAGAGACTGGCGGATTTCAAGCTCAGTGAAGTGCTACAACGTCGTATTAGGCTCCAGGAATTTTTGGCCAACGGGCCAACAACCTCCACAAGCACCTTAGAAGAGCTGCAAGACCGCCTCACAGCCTTGCGGGAACCAGTCAAAGAGGAGGGAGAAGAAACATTTTCTGCCGAACACGTAGAAGAACTCCTCACTCCAGTAGTAGCAGCAGCAGCTATCAGTGATGACTTGTCCACCTTAGAAGCAGAACTCAACAAAATAGCTGCCGAGCAAACAGAAATAACCGGAGTGGAGCATACCGTAGATAAAACCTCCATTGACATCTCCGAAGAAGGACACGTCAACTTTGACATCGTCAACACAGAAACCGGGGAGAAAAATAGCCATGTCCTCAACACAGACGACTTAGACTTCCAACTGCCAGAATTCCTGGAAAAAGGTCACCAAAAACTACAAGAATTAGAAACTGATCGAGAAAGTCTCCCTACAACAAAACCAGGAAAAACTCCCAAGGTTACCGCCCAAGTCGTGAGTCATTTCACCACAGTGGGAGGGTTAGTAATCGGTGGCGCCATTTTAGCCCAATCCATCCGCCAGTTGGAAGAGGGGAACGATAGTGCTCAAGCCAAAGCTGGAGTCGCACTGGGGAGTTACTTTACCCTCCACGCTGCCTATGGGGGCTACAAGCAATTTCTGGCTCCAGTTATCGCCCGCAAATTCGGCTCCCAAATTGAACGATTTTCAGCCGCTGCGGAAAAAACAGCCGTCAAGAGCATCGCTCGTGTTGCTGGCACTGGGGAAGAATTAGCAGCCCAGGGATTAAAGACTGCTGCCAAGGGAATAAGTAAAGTCTTAGGAAAAGCAGCCCCGGTTGTGGGCTTTGCAGTAGGAGTTTATGCCCTCACAGAAGATAGCATTGCCTTAGACCAAGCCATTAAAGATGGGAACATTGTAGGGGTTGTCCAAGGAACCCTTGATACCATCTCAGATGTTATAACCATAGGGTTGGATGCCATCGGGGCAGTATTGCCCGAGGCAGAAATTGTTACCGCCCCCCTCTCTTTAATTGTCAATGCAATCCGCTTTATCTTGGACGATGTCTTTGGCTTTATTAGTCAGGAATTAGCCGCCCTACCAGAGGATGCTTCTGACGGTCAAAAAGCCGTAGCTGTCCTGAAGGGTATTGGAGAGGGCTTGGCAGACATAGCCAAAAACCTCAGCCCTATTGGAGCCATTGTTGACTCCATTGAACTGGATAAGAAACACGATCGCCAGCAAAAACAGCTTGATCAGTTGCAGAACCCAGATAACTACTTTTCTGAAGAAGAAATTAATGGGGAACCGGCGATTAACTTCAACGGTGGAGACAGTTCCTACAACGGCGGGAAGATTACCTTCAGATTGGCAGAGGATGGTAAAAGTGGCCAACTCATCCTGGGAGAAGTCACCAGTGCAGATTTATCGCAGGCAGACGTAGAGCTGCCCACCCACGTCATTGCCAAACAAGAGAGGTTCTCCCATTCTATCCACACCATCGTCCTGAGTGTTGGCGAGTCCCACAAAGTTCATACCCACACCGAGAAAGCCTACCTATTCTGGTTTATCCCCGTCCACAGTCGGGTCGTGATTGATTCTTTTGAAGGAGATGCGAACTCCCTTGTGGGCACCTATTACGGCAATGACCAGGATAATACCTTCATTGGTTTAACCTTGGAAGATGTAGGAGACAATGCCGACGCTCAAGAAATCCTGAGCCATTACAAATACCGCCTCTACGGTCAAGGAGGCGATGATTCCTTCTTATTGGGAGATTCCTCCTACTATGTGGAAGGTGGAGAAGGGGCAGATCACTATGTGGTGGAAGGAGACGGTGTGAGAGCTGAAGTGCTGGATCAGTATGGAAACATAATAGGATTTAGGCCAAACCATACCATTTACAATTACGCTCAAGATGGAAAAATCGATACTGTGGTACTCCCAGATGTTCCTCTTGACAGGATTACTTTTTTCCGCGAGTATAATTATTATGCTCAAAACTACTTTGACCTACAAATTGAGATTAAGAAAGAAAATAGTAATACACTTCTAACCACTGTTGGCATCAAAGATTATTTCCGGGGCGAGAATTACCGTCACATCCAATTTCAGACAGTAGATGGATATTTGTTCAGTATATCCATAAAAAAACTGACAATATACCATGGAAGAGAGATAAAACCCTTTTTAGTGGGAAGAATTGTGCCAAAAGCAACGACTGGCATACAGGTTTATGATGCCACTACTGACCTCCAAAATGAGCTTCGCTTTTACGAGGATATAATAGCCGACACTTCCTCTTTCAGCATTATTATTGGCAATGACCAAGACAGCCGACTGAAAGGCAGCGACCTAAGTGAAACCATCATTGGGGGTGATGGCAGAAATACTCTTATAGGTCTTGGTGGCAACGATACCCTCATCGGCGGGAACGACATCGATTTATTCTTAGGAGGGAGCGGTGATGATCAGTTGCTCGCCCTGGGGATAACTCCCCATTCAGAAAGGCCGGACTTGCTGTACGGCAACGATGGTAATGATGTTCTGGTCACCAGAGTGACAGCCGACCTCTACGGTGGTGACAACGATGATACCCTGATTGCCCTAGCCCCGGATGTCAATGAGATCCAGAGACTATATGATGCCCTGATGGCCCAGGCCGCTGAACTGAAAAACGGGAGCGCCAACCACCTAAGGCGCCTGGCCGCTGCTACTATGCCTTTAAAACTTGCTTATGGTCGTGCCCAGATCCGACTTTATGGAGGAGCCGGGAACGACCAGTACCGTATCCAACGCAGCGTTACTGAGATTGTAGACAAAGAAGGGGCCAATGTCTACAACATCGAAACTTTTTCGGGCGGTAGTATTTTAAACTTGTTAACGGTAGATAACGATCAGCAAGACTTGCTGGTGGTGGATGTGAACGCTGATAATATCAGGGCAAACCTAGCAGGACAGAATTTACTCCTTCAAAATCAGCGAACCCAAACGCAATTTGCGCTCTTGCAAGACTGGACATTGTCCGAGTCTCACCGCAATCTCCAAGTGCAAACCCAGGATGGTTATCTGCTAGACTTGGATGCTCAGGGCAACCGCACCATAGTGGGCTATACCGTCAACTTTGCCATTGAAGGTGGCTTTAGTCGTCCTAATTTCAATCCAGCGATCGATGAAACCTATGGTAAAATCACCTCCATCATCGGCGATGAGCGAGATAACATTCTCACTGGTAATAACCTTAATAACTACATTGCTGGGGTCGCGGGTAGTAATACCCTCTCAGGGGGAGCAGGGAACGATATTTTGGTGGGCGCCGATCCTCCAGCGGCTACCGATACCACCCTCAATGTCCAATTCCTTACCCGCCCTCTTGACAGGAATGTCTTCATCTACAACAGGGACTTGAACCTGGATCGTTTTAATGATTTTTCCCTGCAACAACAAGGCCCTTGGAACGGTTCCTTCACCAAACGCGCACTCCCTGAGAATTTCAGGCTCAAAGGCGACTTGACCAATCTCTATCTTGGGGACTTTAATGGGGATGGTCAATCCGACATCCTCCGGCAAGAAAAAGGCTCTTGGGATAATGACGAGTTTCGAACTGCCCACGTGCTTCTCTCCTCTGGGAACGGTTCCTTCACCAAACACACTCTCCCCGAGAGGTTCAGGCTCAAAGGCGATTTGACCAATCTCTATCTTGGGGACTTTAACGGGGATGGTAAATCCGACATCCTCCGGCAAGAAAAAGGCTCTTGGGATAATGACGCGAATCGAAACGCCCACGTGCTTCTCTCCTCTGGGAACGGTTCCTTCACCAAACACACTCTCCCCGAGAGGTTCAGGCTCAAAGGCGATTTGACCAATCTCTATCTTGGGGACTTTAACGGGGATGGTAAATCCGACATCCTCCGGCAAGAAAAAGGCTCTTGGGACGATGACGAGAATCGAAACGCCGAGGTGCTTCTCTCCTCTGGGAACGGTACCTTCACCAAACACACTCTCCCCGAGAGTTTCGCTCTCAAAGGCGACTTGATCAATCTCTATCTTGGGGACTTTAACGGGGATGGTAAATCCGACATCCTCCGGCAAGAAAAAGGCTCTTGGGATAATGACGAGGCTCGAACCGCCCAGGTGCTTCTCTCCTCTGGGAACGGTTCCTTCACCAAACGCACACTCCCCGAGAATTTATTTCTCAAGGGCGATTTGACCAATCTCTATCTTGGGGACTTTAACGGGGATGGTAAATCCGACATCCTCCGGCAAGAAAAAGGCTCTTGGGATAATGACGAGGCTCGAACCGCCCAGGTGCTTCTCTCCTCTGGGAACGGTTCCTTCACCAAACGCACACTCCCCGAGAATTTATTTCTCAAGGGCGACTTGACCAATTTGTACACTGCGGACTTTAACGGAGATGGTTTTGACGACATCTTCCGGCAAGAAAAAGACCCTGCCGACAATGACGAGAGTAACACCGCCGAGGTGCTTCTCTCCTCGAACGGTTTCGATTCCTTCTTTACCAAACGCACACTCCCCGAGACTTTCTTTCTCAAAGGCGACTTCACCAATTTGTACACTGCGGACTTTAACGGGGATGGTCAATCCGACATCCTCCGGCAAGAAAAAGGCGCTTGGGATAATAACAAGGTTCGAACCGCCGAGGTGCTTCTCTCCTCTGGGAACGGTGCCTTCACCAAACATACACTCCCCGAGAGGTTCGCTCTCAAAGGCGACTTGACCAATCTCTATCTTGGCGACTTTAACGGGGATGGTTTTGACGACATCCTCCGGCAAGAAAAAGGCGCTTGGGATAATGACGAGGCTCGAAACGCCGAGGTGCTTCTCTCCTCTGGGAACGGTTCCTTCACCAAAATAACTCTCCCTGAGAATTTCAGGCTCAAAGGCGACTTGACCAATCTCTATCTTGGCGACTTTAACGGGGATGGTTTTGACGACATCCTCCGGCAAGAAAAAGGCTCTGCCGACAATGACAGGCATCGAACCGCCGAGGTGCTGCTCTCCTCTGGGAACGGTTCCTTCACCAAACACACTCTCGATGAGAGTTTCAAGCTCAAGGGCGACTTCACCAATCTCTATCTTGGCGACTTTAACGGGGATGGTAAATCCGACATCCTCCGGCAAGAAAAAGGCGCTTGGGATAATGACGAGAATCGAAACGCCGAGGTGCTGCTCTCCTCTGGGAACGGTACCTTCACCAAAATCACTCTCCCCGAGAGTTTCAAGCTCAAGGGCGACTTGACCAATCTCTATCTTGGCGACTTTAACGGGGATGGTAAATCCGACATCCTCCGGCAAGAAAAAGGCTCTGCCGACAATGACAGGCATCAAACCGCCGAGGTGCTTCTCTCCTCTGGGAACGGTTCCTTCACCAAACACACTCTCGATGAGAGCTTGGGCCTCAAAGGAGACTTAACCAACCTGTTCGTCAAAGATTTGGATGGAGATGGTAAAGCGGAGATTCTGGTTCAAGAAAAGTCGGCGCCAGACAATCAACAGAATATCCTGCGGGTATTATTCTCCGATGATGGGTACACTTTCACCTCACACCTGCTTCCAGAAGATTTGAACGTCGACGGCGAAAGTGGGCAGTTGCACATTGCCGATTACAACGGCAGCGGGCAAAACGACATTCTGGTTCAGTATTACGGCAACCACTCAGGGCTGATTGGATTCTCTGCCATCACCCGGAATTCTGATGGTCCTGACAACTTAACCGGGGGGAGCGGTAGCGATACCTACATTCTCAACGGTAAGTTGGCTCTCATCAACAACTTGGCACCGGATTTAGCAACGGATCAAATTATCCTCAAAGCCCCAGTCTCAGAAATTACCACTGCCCTATCTAGTGATGGGGACCTGGAGGTTAAAATCGGCGCCAAAACCGTCGCTCGGGTACAAAATTGGACACTGGGAGAAACCTATCAGCACCTAGAGATTCTCGAGGAAGATAATTATGTACTAACACCAGATAGCTCAGGTACCCTAACGTTGACGGGGCGGGACTTTTCTCGGGAAACTGAATCCCAAACCTATAATGCAGCAGTGGATACAGCCCATCCTACCATTGTCACGATTACAGGTGGGTCAGGGAATGATATTTTGCTCGCTAATAGTTTGGATAACACCCTCATCGGTGGTGCAGGTGATGACTATCTCTATGGAGGAACTGGTAATGATGTATTCTTTGATAACTTAGGCATAAATATATTTAAAGGCGGTGATGGGAGCGATATTTACCTAATTTATCAGGGACAAGCTCGTAACACCATTGACAACACCGCCACGGACGGAGCAGATGACATTGCCCAACTGCAGGCCAACTTTGCCGACTTGGCAGCCAGGAAACAAGGCAATAACTTGCTCCTTGACAATGGTGAGTCCGGCGATACTGCCCTGAACCTAGTGGTCAAAGACTGGTTTGTTAACGACCCTCAGAATCACCTTCAATTTATCACTAAAGATGGTGTGGGTTTTAGCGTCACCGCCGATGAAGACCCGGTGATAGAAATCCAGGCATTCAACTTCTCGTCAAGTGCTGAAGGAACTAATACGGATTTGGCCCTGATCTCACTGGATAACCTCAGACATCCCCATGTCAGGTTAGCCTCTAGCGTTCGCTTACAGGATAGCCCCCATAATGACACCCTGAAGGGCAATGACTCGGATAATGTGCTGATTTCTAGCCAGGGACAGGATTATTTAGAGGGTCGTCTAGGTCAAGATGTCTATTTCGTGAGCTCCCAAAACGACCCAGACAACCCGAACCGACTCCATCCGAGCATTAATAATTATGCCAGCGATCTGGTATAAGACATTCTTTACCTACCACAGTTCAACTCTGAAGATGTAGTGACAGTACGAAGTAGTGATGTCAAAACTCCTGAGGATCTGATTATTGGTCGGTATAACGATGCTAGCCAGTTGGTCCCCCTGACGAGAGTTCAAAATTGGTTTACTGGCGAACAGAACCAACATTTGAAACTGAAAATCAGTGACGGTGTTTACCATCTCAATAGTGATGGAACGCTGCAACGGCAGGAGGTCGATTTTTCCACCAAGAGTGAAGGTCAGACCTACGATAGCCTTCAGGATGACCAAGGGGGTCAAGTCCTCTCCCTAACAGGCAGTAATTATAACGATATCCTCAAAGGAGATGATAACATCAACGTATTTGAGGGTGGTGCAGGTCGAGATTTATTTGAGGGACGAAACGGTCAGGATATCTATCAGGTCAAAGGTACTACTCCAGGACAAGATCTGAAAGTTATTGTCAACCTTGCAGATGACAACCAGGTAGATACCATTGAAATAGCTGTCAACCGGGATGACTTGGCCTTAAGGCGCTCAGGGCAAGATTTATATCTTGTGTCTGCCTCCGCACCACAAACTGGCAACGAGGATCAAGCCTCTTTAGAACAGATTGCCTATGCTGTCGTCCAGGAATTTTTCGTCGGCGAAAACTACCAGCATCTCTATCTGCGCACAGCTGACCAACAAAACTATATCCCGAAGATTGATGAAAGTGGGGCAGTGGAGTTAGCCGAAATAGACGTGAACGCCACGGACAGCGCTGTAAATGGGAAGCTCGATTTGAGAGATTATTCCAGTGCCATTTATGCAGTCGATAGCCCTGGGGACGACAAAATTATCGGCAATGATCTGGATAACATCATCACTAACACTAGTGGAGAAGATCGCCTACGGGGACGGTCAGGGCTTGATGTCTACGTCATTCAGAGAGCTGAAGGTGCTGCCCCCCGTGTGGTTACCATTGATAACCGGGCTCAGGATTCTAGTACAGATATCCTCTATCTAAATGTCAATCATATTGAACTGCAAACTCCCCAACGAGATGGGGATGACTTGATTCTCAAAGCCGGTACTGATATCGAAACCGTCAGAATACTTAAGTGGTTTAGCGGTACCAATAGTCCCTTGCAGGTTTTAACCCAGGATAACTATCTGTTCAACCTCAGTGAAGATAACGGTGAGGGTTATCTAGTGCTCCAACAGGTAGATTTTTCCAAGGCAACGAGTGGTCAAACTTTTGATGCTAGTATTAATCCTAACCCTCGCATTGATTACAATTCTGCTCACATTCGTGGTACTCGCTATGGTGACACTCTAACTGGTGGTAGTGGGGATAACACCATTACTGGTGATTCCCAAAACGACCTCCTTAAAGGAAAAGCTGGCAATGACCAACTCTTTGCGGGCGCGGGGGATGATATCCTCCACAGTGGTAGCGGTCAGGATCATCTGGATGGTGGAACGGGTAATGATTTGTTCTACTTAGATGACGACCAAAATGCCGTTGTCGGTGGTGAAGGCAATGACACTGCCAACTACGCTGAGATTTCCCTCGGTATCGATGTGGATCTCCATTTGGGGGTTGCTCTGAAAGCTAACAATCAGGTGGATTACCTTTCCAGTATTGAAAATGTCATTGCTCCTAATCAAGATAGCGTTTTGCGCGGTTCCGATGCTGATAACCTCCTCACGGGTGGTAATGGTAACGATACCCTGACAGGGCTAGGAGGTAACGATACCCTTGTGGGTGGAGAGGGACAGGATGAATACTTTATCCGTAATCTCCAAGGTGCTCAAAGGAGAAGTGTGACTATCCATAACCGTGCCCAAGATGGTTTAACTGATCGGTTGTACTTAAATATAGCAGCAACCGATTTACAAGACCCTGTTCAGGAAGGGAATGACCTGTTACTACGCACTAGTACCGGCATTGGAACTGTCCGATTAGGGGATTGGTTTAGTGAGGAGGCTGCACGTCATCTTGAGGTCTTCACGGCTGACGGTAGTCAGCTTGAGTTCCCCCTGTAGCAGTTGAGGACACTTTCACCTTTCAGTTACCAGTGACCAGTAATCACGTACCATGGTAGCAGCTCAACCTTGGGTTTGAGGCCCCCACCTGGTAACTGGTAACTGGTAACTGGTAACTGGTAACTGGTAACTGTTTCACCGCCTCGGAAGACACAGCCATTTCCGGGAAACTCCCGACCGGGGCTACAGACCCGGAGGGAGACCCTCCTCCGTCAAGAGAAAGGTCTTGGGACAACGACCGCCTATGTCCTAATTGAGGTGGAGCCCAGAATCGCTCAAAATCAAGTCTATCCTTGCTTTTACCAACCCAACCCCAACACCTGCCGCGTTGCGCTATACTTTATGAGTGAGGGGCAAGGTTTTAGAGAAGGCCAAAGTACATAAATTGCATTGAAAATCAAGTCCTCCTAAACATAATATTATTTCATCAATTACATTACTAATTTATATAATAATCAAACAATAGTATGCAAAAACACCAAAGAATCTTAATTCTGGACTTTGGATCTCAGTATTCAGAGCTGATCGCTCGCCGCATTCGCGAGACCCAAGTATATTCCGAAGTAATATCCTATCGTACCAGCCCTGAAGAAATCCACAGGCTCAATCCCAAAGGAATTATCCTCTCTGGTGGACCTAATTCAGTCTATGATGAAGATGTGCCCCAATGTGACCCTCAAATCTTCCATTTGGGAATTCCTATTCTAGGGATTTGTTATGGTATGCAATTAATGATACAACAGTTAGGGGGAGAGGTAGAAAGAGCACAGCGGGCTGAATATGGAAAGACTTCTATTACTATTGATGACCCCACCGACTTACTTACTAATGTGGAAGATGGGTCTATTATGTGGATGAGTCATGGTGACTCCTGCACTGCATTACCCCAGGGTTTTGAGGTGTTAGCTCATACAGAAAATACTCCTTGCGCTGCTATAGCCCACCAGGAAAAGAAACTATTTGGCGTCCAGTTTCATCCCGAAGTAGTCCATTCTGTGGGGGGAATTGCCCTGATACGCAATTTCGTCTATCATGTCTGCCAATGTGAACCTACTTGGACCACAGCAACTTTTGTGGATGAAGCAGTTGGGGAAATTCGTGCTCAAGTAGGGGAAAAAAGAGTATTGCTGGCTCTGTCTGGCGGGGTGGATTCTTCTACTTTAGCTTTTTTACTCCATCGCGCTATTGGCGATCGCGTTACTTGCATGTTCATCGATCAGGGTTTTATGCGCAAAGGGGAATCGGAACGATTGATGGATCTTTTTGAGCGAAAATTCCATATTAAAGTGGAGTATATTAACGCCCGGGAGCGCTTCTTATCTCAATTAGTAGGCGTTACAGATCCGGAAGAAAAGCGCCGTCGCATCGGGCATGAATTTATTCAAGTGTTTGAAGAGGAATCGGAAAGTCTCGGACCTTTTGATTATCTCGCTCAAGGAACCCTTTATCCAGATGTGATTGAGTCAGCAAATACCAATGTGGATCCTATTTCAGGGGAACCGGTTGCTGTGAAAATAAAGAGCCATCATAACGTTGGTGGACTGCCAAAAAATCTCCGCTTTAAGTTGGTGGAACCTTTACGGAAGCTGTTTAAGGATGAAGTGCGCCGGGTAGGGAGGGCTATTGGTTTGACCGAAGAAATCGTCCGCCGTCATCCTTTCCCGGGTCCAGGTTTGGCGATTCGGATTATTGGTGAGGTGACTCTTGAACGGTTAAATATTCTCCGAGATGCCGATTATATTGTGCGGGATGAAATTGGCAGCTGGGGAATGTATCATGATTTTTGGCAAGCCTTTGCTGTGTTATTGCCCCTTCGCACTGTGGGGGTAATGGGGGATAAACGCACTTATGCTCATCCCATTGTCTTGCGCTTTATTACTAGCGAAGATGGTATGACGGCGGATTGGGCTAAGGTGCCGATGCGACTATTAGAGGCGATCTCTAATCGGATTGTCAATGAGGTGAAGGGAGTTAATCGGGTAGTTTATGATATTACTTCCAAACCTCCGGGTACCATTGAGTGGGAATAAATGTAGCGCGGGTTTGGGGTTCGGGGTGTGTTCGCCAAGATTGCCTGATTCTCACTTGTCTCAATCGCGCCCGGAGGCGGTTGCTATAAAATAAACGTGCATATCAACCACCTACCACTTACTATGGCTGAAATTAACCCGTCTGACGCTGAACTTGCTGCTGCGATTCAAACTCCTGTGGATTTGAATTTTAAACTTCCTGATCCCCTTGATGAGGCGATTCTTGATGCAGAGTTTTCGGAGCAAGTAGATCAATTTTGGCTAGTGTGCGATCGCTTCGATTTGCAAACGGATATCTGGCGCGGACGCATTCTCAGAACAGTACGGGATCGGGAGAAAAAAGGAGGCGATGGTAGGGGAACGGGATTTATCAATTGGCTAAAAGCCAGGGAAATTACCAAAAGTCAAGCTTATAATTTAATTGGATTAGCTAATAGTGCCGATACTCTCTTAGAAGAGGGGAATTTAGATCCCAATGCAATTAATAATTTTAGCAAGCGGGCTTTTATGGAAACGGCTAAATCGGATCCCTCTGTGCAAAAGCTGGTGAGTGAGGCTGCCCAAAAAGGCGATCGCATTACCCGTCGGGAAGTTAAGCAACTGGCAGATGAATGGACCGCCATGAACTCGGAGTTGTTACCCGAGGAGGTCAAGGAACGAGCGGAAATGGGAGAACTGCCAACTCGTCATTTAGCTCCTTTGGTACGGGAAATGGAAAAATTGCCCTCGGAGCATCTCCAGGCGATCCAAGAAGAAGTAGCCTCTAATCCAGATGTAGATACGGTGAAGATGCTCACCTCAGATGCGAAGAATTTAGCTAAGTATTTAGATGCGGCCGCGAGCTGTGAAGTTCTGCGTCAGTCGAACTTGGATGTAGAAATGGCATTGGAGGAGGCTTTCCGCTTAGATTGTTTGAATACAACTGCTGATTTGGTGAAACAGGCTACTCAATTAGAACAAACAACAGCCAAACTCTATACTACTTGGAAGCGGTTGGGTAGCTTGGCGGATAGACTGTACGTAGATACGGGAGCCAGTAATCCCCATCTGCGCTCGCTCCTCAGTTGTCTGTCCTCCCTTACTGGGGAAACCTTTGAGGTAGCACTAGATGATGAAGGAGAAAAAGTAGTGCGGTTAAAATTAATCACAGATTGAAATTGCACAAGAGAGCAGTTATAATAGTTTTTTATGGATGCAAGTTCGGTCTCTTAAAGCGGTTCTGGCAATCGACCAATCAATCAATGGTTGTCTGAAAGTCTTTCTACTGCAATATTTTAGAGAATTTTCTAGAAATCATCTCAGGACTTTCCTGATATCTCTAGCCGCGCTTGCATCTGAGCCAATTGTTCAGATGGAGAAATTTTCGTGACTATTTACGTGGGTAACTTATCCTACGACGTAACAGAAGAAAACCTCACACAAGTCTTTTCCGAATACGGTACGGTTCAAACAGCCACCATGCCTACGGATCGAGAGACAGGGCGAGTCAGGGGTTTTGGGTTCGTCGAAATGAAATCGAACGAGGAAGAAGAAAATGCGATCGCTCAGTTAGATGGCGCTCAATGGATGGGACGACAAATGCGAGTGAATAAAGCAAGACCCAAGGAACCAAGAGGGAAAGGCAATTTTGGCGGCAACCGCTTTTAATCTCTACTCTAGACTAGGGTGAATTAAAACCAGAAATTAAGCTCCAAAAACGCTTCTGGATGGCTGAGGAGTAAATCCAAACAGACGCTTGACCAGGAGCGTTTTGATAAAAAACTTGAAACAGTTGTTCATAACTAATTTATATAAATTTTGTTAGATAAAGTATTAAGTTGTTAAAAACTACCTAAAAGTTTTTTCTCTTCGAGATCGCCTCCTTCATTCTCTCAATTACCTCCCCTACTGCCATAGTTCCCAATTCCCCTGAGGCGCGAGTACGAATACTTAAGGTACGTGACTCTAATTCTTTCGCTCCCACCACAGCCATTACCGGAATTTTCTCCTTCTCCCCATTTCTAATCTGTTTGCCCAATCTTTCCCCTGAACTATCTACCTCAGCGCGAATTCCAACAGAGAGCATTGACCTTGCCACTTCCCGCGCAAAGGGCAATAATTCGTCGCTGACTGGTAATAATCGCCCTTGTACTGGGGCTAACCACAAGGGGAAATCTCCTGCATATTCTTCGATTAAAATGCCGATCAGCCTCTCCAGGGAACCAAAAGGAGCGCGATGAATCATCACAGGACGTTGTCGGGAACCGTCGGCGGCTACATATTCTAAGTTAAACCGTTCCGGTAAATTATAGTCTACCTGAACCGTTCCCAATTGCCATTCCCGTTCCAAAGCATCTTCAAAAATAAAATCCAGTTTGGGACCGTAAAAAGCAGCTTCTCCTGGTGCTACAAAATACTCCATTTCCATTTTTTCTACTGCCCTTCTAATAGCAGATTCTGCTTGGGACCAAACTTCCTCTGAACCAATATACTTGTCCTCGGTAGGGTCTCGGAAGCTGAGTCTAGCTTTGAATTTCTCTAATTTCAGGTTTTTGAACACTGATAGAATTAAATCCACTACCTTGAGGAATTCTTCGTCCAGTTGCTCTGGGGTGACAAAGAGGTGAGAGTCATCTACTGTAAAACCCCGCACTCGGGTTAAACCTCCCAATTCTCCCGATTGTTCGTAGCGATAGACGGTGCCGAACTCTGCTAACCTGAGGGGAAGTTCCCGGTAGGAGCGCAAATTGCTCTGATAGATTTGAATATGAAAAGGGCAATTCATCGGTTTGAGGACGAAGCCCCGTTCTAACTCCCGTGAGTCGTCGTCTTCTGCCATCATGGGGAACATATCCTCTTGGTATTGCTGCCAATGTCCCGAAGTTTTGAAGAGGTCGATACGAGCAATATGGGGGGTGACTACAGGGAGATAGCCTCGTTTAATTTGTTCTTCTTTGAGGTAATCTTCCAGGAGGGAGCGGAGGATCGTTCCTTTGGGAGTCCAGAGAGGTAAACCCGGTCCCACAAGGTCGGAGAAGATAAACAGTCCTAATTCTTTCCCTAGTTTACGGTGGTCTCGTTTCAGGGCTTCCTGTTTGCGGCGCTTATATTCTGCTAGTTGGGCTGGATTTTCCCACGCAGTACCGTAAATTCGCTGTAGTTGGGCTTTGTTTGCATCTCCCCGCCAATAAGCCCCGGCGACGCTTTCTAAGTCCACAGCTTTGGGGTTGATTTCTCCCGTATTTTCCACATGGGGTCCGGCACACAGATCCCACCATTCATTCCCTAAATGGTAAATGGTGATGGGTTCCTGGATAGTAGCGAGAATTTCCAGCTTGTAGGGTTCGGATATCTCCTCAATGCGCCTTTTTGCTTCTACTCGGGTCACCTCTTCCCGTAGCACTGGCAGTTTGCGTTTGAGGATTTTGACCATTTCCTTTTTAATTGCCTTCAAGTCTTGGGTCGTGAAGGGTTCCGGGAGGTCAAAGTCGTAGTAAAAGCCCGATTCTGTGGTGGGACCAATGGTTACTTGGGCTTTGGGAAATAGCTTCTGCACTGCCATAGCCATGACGTGGGAGGCAGTGTGACGAATTTTCTTCAGTTCTTCCGATTCGCTGCTGCGAGGCAGTGAGATGGCATTTTGTGGTTCAGGAGCGGGCATAAGCAAGTCAAAAGTGACGATTCTAGTATAGCAGTGAGTACCTATCTTAAGGTAGTATTGTTTGGTAAATAATAGAACGGGCGAATGGGAAACAGTGGAAAAGTGGGGTATGAGACAATCTCGCACACCGCTAAAGGCATCTCCGGGAAAAGATGCTTCTCTAGCTTTCACTCAAATTAACAATTTTTTGACAAACTAACAACATGAAAAAAAGCTATGAATGTTTTTTATATAACTAAACATAAACTAATGAAACTTAGGAATGACAAATACCTTAATGCACTAAGTATTAGTAAAATTCATACTAAGTTTGAAAACAATAAGGTTTTCTATATTGAAACGAAATCTTGTGAATTACCCAAGCTTGTTGATGATGAAGAAACGATTGAAAATCTCCACCAAGATACCCGAAAAGCAAGTGATAAAAAAGGTTCGATTACTCGCATCGGTCAATCCGAGTTTCGGGCAATGATTTTCAAACAATACAGTAGTCGTTGCGTCGTCACAGGCACATCAACCGCTGCCGTCTTACAAGCTGCCCATATCTACCCCTATCGCGGTAATCACAGTCATCAACCCTGGAATGGATTATTGCTGCGGTCGGACATACACGCGCTCTTCGATTCTCATGAACTGACACTGGTGCAGGTCGGTGAATTGTGGAAAGTTAGAGTAAACACCGAGATAACAGACAGGTGTTACCTCCAGCTAGATGGAAAGACAATCAAACTACTGAAAAGTATTGACACCGACAAGTTGTTTGATGTGCTGAATTACCACAATGGACAATGTGAATGGTTATCTCGTTTAAAATTCGCCTAACTTCTCCCTACCCCAACTCTTACGAGCACAAAACTGCTGAATAGCATTGTAGCACCATCAAAGCTATAATTGTAGAATATGAAAATAGTGACAATCGTATTAAACGTTGGCGGTGCGTTAATAACGCACCCTACTGGTAGCAAATAAGGCTCCAAAAATCTTTATCCCAAGGCTTGACAAACGTAAAACTACCAGCTATAGTAAAATTGAAGAAGAGTGCGCTCTATGTGTAGGTATAAATATTCAATTTTATCCCTATATGGTCCATCTCCTTATAATAAAATCCAAAGTTAAACAAAGTTAAAACAGAGCGATCGCCCCTCCTTTGCGCCTTGGCGGGCGCAAGCGGGTGTGGTCAAAAGTAGTTGATAGAGTCGAGTGACTTCCTCAAGATTAAAAAAAAGACGTTTTCTAGCTTCACCTATGCTCAAGCATTTAAGCATCTCAATCTTAAAGAATTAAAGCCTTGGCACTTCTCAGCGGAACCTGTTGAACCAAGTGATTTTTTGGGAGAACATTTGCAGCGAATAACCGCAGCATTTGACCTTAAAAGTTGTGAAGACTATAAAAAATTACTCATTGACGCCATTTGTACAGAAGTACTCCAAGATTTTAAACATCTGAAAATCTGGAAAGGTGCCCCTCTATCTGATGAAAAAACCCGGGGCTATGTAGACTATCTGGTTGCGGAACGGAAAGCGTATTTAGAAACTCCTTTTATGTGCATTGTAGAAGCCAAAAAAGATGACTTTGAGCAGGGTTTGGCACAGTGTTTAGTGGAGATGAAAGCCTGTCAGTACAATAATCAGCAGCCCTTAGATGTTTTTGGCATTGTTACCAACGGCGACACTTGGCAGTTTTACTACTTACCATTAAATGGACAGGTATACGGAACAGAAACCTACTCCAAGTCAAACGCGGGTCAGAAATGGAGCAGTTAATATTATTGAAGTTTCTGTTTCTTTCTTATTATTTATATATATAGCAATCGCCCTTGGAACTATAACTGTCATGATACGTGGTAATTGTTTCAAGTAATACTCGACTGTTAGCACTAGAGAGAATAATCTCCCGACGCCTCCGAACAAAACCGAACCCATTAACACGAATGTCTCCCCGTGGTTGCGGATATATTCGGTAGAGCGGCGGTCAATAGTTGCTGGTAAGCTGCCTCTGTAGTCTCGCAAGCAAATAATCGACAAGCGTCGGCCCTGGGGGATCGCCTTGTCTTTTTTTCCACTCAAGATTATAATTTGATTGATTTTTGTTACGGAATGTAAATAATGCTAAGATAAAGGGGGACCATTATAAGCTATTTTTAATCTATGTCTAGGGACCAACCAACAGAAAAAAAATTGCTCAAAACCATTTTAGAGCCGCTATTAGCAGATTTTCAGTATTGGTTCGGACGTTCCCACTCTTTGTTGTCGGAGGAGGAAATATCCTTTTTAGCGGACGTGGAGCAAGAAGCATTGCTCAAGAGAGTCAAACAAAGTCAGCAAGAGGTGAGTACAGCTCAAATGCTCTTTAAAGCAACTAACGGGGAAGCTGGAGTGGATCTAGCTGTTGTCCTCAAGTGGCATCAGGTAGTTGCTCAATGCTGGCAGGTGACTGTGAAGTGGCGCCAGGAGCAAAATAAGCCTGAGGTTTAGGTACCAGGGCGACCGCCAGTTTGGTAAACTGATAAAAAAACCGGAGAAAAAGTAATTGTTGACCAATTTATTTATATAACCTATTGAAACAGTCACCAGTTATCAGGCTTATTGTAACGACAACTGGTCACTGTCAAGGTACCTGGTCACTGAATGTTGAATCGAGTCTGGAGGACCAATACCATGTTACATCTTCTTTACATTCTCCTATTTACCATTATTGCCTTTCTGGCCATTAGAAATTTAATCCACAATTTGATAACCTTGGGTGGGCAGTCTCGCTCCTATAACCGAGCGCAGAATCACCCCAGAGGCTATGGTGGGGGAGGAAACTACGGAGCAAGGCAAAAACGACTCCATCCAGAATTATTGGATGATCGGGGGAAGCCGATTCAGGAACCTCTCTTAGTGATGCGCTCTGTTACGATGGAGGATGCCCGAAAGCGGCTGGATGCTATTTACAATGCTTCTCCCGGCGGTAGTAACTCAGAAACGGAAGACCAAGAATAGTCACTGGTAGGGCGGGAGAACCCCGCCCCTACTCACTCAAAACTAACCTTAGAAGAGTTCCTAAAGCTGCCTAACCTGGAAGAATCCCCTGCTTGGGAATATATAGGTGGTGTGTCAGTTCAGAAACCAATGCCTAAAGTTCGACATTCCATTTTGCAGCAGCGACTGTTAGTTAAACTAGATGACCCAGAGGGTAACTATCTTAGTTTACCTGAACGTTCGCTGCACTTTTGGAAGTCGTTCAGTTGTTTCTGACATTGTTGTGGTATCTTGGAATAAGATTCAACTCAATGAATTTGAAGAACCAGAAGATAACTTCACCCAAGCTCCAGACTGGTCTCTTGAAATTCTTTCCCCCAGAATACAAATCAGGTCATCGATAATATTTTACACTGTCTTCATCATGGCGGTAAATTAGGTTGGTTAATTGATTTAAATGATTACTCTGTACTGCTCTTAACTCCTGAACAAGAAGTCAAAATATGTCGAGGTAGTCAAAAACTTGAAGTACTAACAGGTATTAATTTACAACTCACTGCTGAAGAGGTTTTTAATTGATTGAACTTATAGAGGTGTGGGTTTTGGGGAATAATATTGTTATAGATAAACTGACACATTGCTATATAATTGAGATAAGAAACCTAACCTAGATAGTGCCTATGTCTTTACCAGCTCAACGTGCTACTGATTTGCGAAAAGCCTACCGGATATGTGAAGTGAAACCTTTAGAAGGGGAAGATCTTGACCATTACTACACGGACTTTGGCGAGGCTAGTAAGAGCGAAATAATGAATGATATTAACCAAATCTTAAGCTTACAGGAGGCGGGAGAATTTACTACCATTTTGTTCACAGGACATCGGGGCTGTGGCAAAAGTACAGAACTGCGGCGATTAGAGCGAAAATGGCAGGAAGAATATCACGTTATTTATTTGGAAACTGATAAGATAACAGATATCAATGATGTAGCCTACACAGATTTGTATCTGCTGTTGATTCAATCTGTGGAGCAGGAGTTACGAAAGTTAAACATTAAGCAAGACCCAGATATACTCAAAAATGTGGAGGAGTGGTTTAGTGAAGTTACCAAAGAGAAAGAAGAAACTGTGGAACGTTCTATCTCCTTAGTTGGAGAAGTGACTTTAGGTGTTCAGAACCCAGTTCCCATCCCATTTTTGGCTAAACTGTTAGCTAGGCTGACATCACAAATTAGAGGGGGCGCTAAAAGTAAAGTTATCATTCGCCGCAATTTAGAGCGGGAGTTCTCCCAGTTAAAAGCTAATATTAATCTGTTACTGGATGATGGTTTCCAAAAATTGCAGCAAAAGCGCCCAGACTGTAAAAGGATTCTTGTTATCTTCGATAACCTGGATCGTTGTCCTCCCAAGGTTGCAGATGGATTGTTTTTAGAATATGGTACTCAGCTGCAAGATGTCCACTGCACAGTTATCTACACCGTACCTATTTCTGCTGTCTACTCTAGCCGTGATTTAACCGGTAGCTTTCGGAAACCCTATATTGTCCCTATGGTGAATATCTATGAATATGAAGATACTACCGAGGAATTGAATTACAACCAAAGGGGGAAGGAGCTGCTTCTAGAGCTACTAGAAAAGCGCATGGATATAAGTCAGGTTTTTGTCGGGGAAAATGTTGCTTTGGACTTAATTCACGCTAGTGGGGGAAATCTGCGACACTTAATGGATATGTTGCAGCAAGCATGTCTGAGAGCTTTAGGGCGGAAGCACACTAAGATGGAAGCAGAAGATGCCATTTCTGCCATCAAGGAGTTACAATTTAATTTTGAACGGATTATCCCAGACAGCCACTATCCGGTTATTGCTAAAACTTTTCAGAATAAACAGGCTCCCAGCGACGAAATTGGACAAGAAACTCTTTTTAATTCTTCTGTGTTAGAGTATAATGGAAATAGGCGCTGGAATTATCCTCATCCTACGGTGATTAAAACTAATGCTTTCAAACACGCTCTCGCTAAACTCCAATCTGAATCCTGAAGAGGACTTTTTGCGCCGCAACGATGAAGCTTTACGGCGAATAGCCCTGTTCGCGGAACTGTCGGAAGGCTTTTATATAGGGTTTGTGGAGATAGCTCAGGAAGGGGATGACGCTCTTGTGGTACAGATTTTGGAATCTCGCCCTGTTCCCGGTGTGCAGTGGATTCCTTTACAGTTAGATGATCCAGATTTGCGTCATTTTGGTGACGCTGTCAATCAAGCTTTGGAACCAATCCCTCGCCAACCTGACCACAAGGCGGTTTTGTTGGTTTGTGGTTTGGAGAAATCCATCGGTGGTTACGGTGAATATCCTCCTATTCTCGTGAATCTCAATTCTGCTAGGGATAGTTATAACCGATTATTACCCTACCCCATATTGTTTTTGTTACCTGGTTATGCTCTAACTCGCTTGATGCGCTTTGCCCCAGATTTTTGGGACTGGCGCTCCTTGTAAGTAGAGTTACACCGAGACTTACCTGTTCAAAAGTCGGAACCTATTCAGTTACCTCTTCCACTTCTGGAACCACAGGTTAAGACTGTTTCTCAATCTCGTTTTAAATTGCTCCAACGTCTGTTACAAGAATCTAAGGATTCCAGTGTCAGTCGTGGGGATATTCTCAATCAATTGGGGGAAGCTTACGAATCTCAGGGCAACTATATTGAGGCGAAGTCTGCTTATTTGCAAGCGCTGGATATTTATCATAGTTTGAATCGTCTCACAGGGGAGGCTGAGGTTCTCTATAATTTGGGGAACCTTTACAAAAAAGACAAAAGTGTGGTTACTCTAGAAGAAGCTGAGGAGTTTTTGCAACAACAAATTCAGATTAACCGTAAAATTGGTGATTTGCGTGGTTTGGGGATGGGTTTGAATGCTTTGGGACAATTATATTTTCAAGTAGAACCTCCTCGGTATTCTGACGCTGAATCTCTCTATATAGAAGCTTTGGAGATAAGAAGACGTCTGTTTAAAGAAGATCATGAGGATGTTGCTACTAGTTTAAACAATCTGGGGACAGTTTACCATCTACAATCTCGGTATTCTGAAGCTGAACCTCTCCTTCGAGAAGCATTAGGGATGAGAAAACGCCTGTTTACAGGAGACCATCTCAATGTTGCTGTTAGTTTACACAGTCTGGGAGTACTCTACTATACACAATCTCGGTATTCTGAAGCTGAACCTCTCTTTCGAGAAGCTTTAGAGATGAGAAGACGTCTGTTTCCAGGAGACCATCTCAATGTTGCTGTTAGTTTAAACAATCTGGGAGTACTCTACTATACACAATCTCGATATTCTGAAGCTGAACCTCCCTATAAAGAAGCATTAGAGATGAGAAAACGCCTTTTTCCAGGAGACCATCTCAATGTTGCTGTTAGTTTAAACAGTCTGGGAGTACTCTACTATACACAATCTCGGTATTCTGAAGCTGAACCTCTCTATAAGGAAGCATTAGGGATGAGAAAACGTCTGTTTACAGGAGACCATCCCGATGTTGCTACTAGTTTAAACAATCTGGGGACAGTTTACTATACACAATCCCGGTATTCTGAAGCAGAACACCTCTTACGAGAAGCATTAGAGATGAGAAAACGTCTGTTTACAGGAGACCATCCCGATGTTGCTACTAGTTTAAACAATCTGGGGACAGTTTACTATACACAATCCCGGTATTCTGAAGCAGAACACCTCTTACGAGAAGCATTAGAGATGAGAAAACGCCTGTTTACAGGAGACCATCCCCATGTTGCTGATAGTTTAAACAATCTGGGAGAACTTTACAAAGCAATAGTTCGGTATTCTGAAGCGGAACATCTGTTACGAGAAGCATTAGAGATGAGAAAATGTCTGTTTCCAGGAAACCATCCCCAAGTTGCTGATAGTTTAAACAATCTGGGAGAACTTTACAAGGCACAAGCCAGCTTGATGAAGCAGAACCTCGACCTATAGAAGCATTAGATTGCCATGAACCCCTGTAGGGGTTTTATAAGGGGCATTCGCAAGCGAGATAGTAAAAAAAATGCTACCCTAAAAATAAGAAAAATCAAAATTAGTGAAGACCCAAAGTTTTAGAGACAAGTTCAAAGTCTATCAGTCTGACTCAAGTGTTGCTCCTTTATACATGCTAGGTGACGCTGTTGAGGTTCTAAAAGAATTACCCGGGGAGTCTATTGATTTTTGTATGACCAGCCCACCTTACTGGGGGAAGAGAGAGTATCATGGGGGTGGTATCGGGCTAGAGAAAGATTTTCCCGTTTACATCGAAAACCTGTGTATAGTCTTTGCAGAAGTCAAACGAATCTTAAAACAGTCCGGTTCTTTTTGGCTTAATATGGGGGATTCTTACAAGAACAAGAATTTATTAGGATTACCGTGGCGCATCGCACTTGCTTTAACAGATAGACAAGGTTGGATTTTAAGAAACAGTATTATTTGGAATAAAGTCAAAGGAGGCCCAGACAATACAAAAGATCGCCTGAGAAACATTCATGAAAATATTTTCCACTTTGTTAAATATCCAAAAGGATATTACTACGATATTGATTCGATTCGCTCATCTCCGAGAAAAGCAAAAGTGGTGAATGGTACTGTGGTTTCTGCAACAGGTGTGACTGGGATTCGTTATAAACGAAAAATTGAATTATCCACAGAACTTTCTGAAAGAGAAAAACACAATGCCTATGCTGCATTGGAAGAAGTCCTTCGACAAATAGCAGACGGCGATATTTCTGATTTTAGGATGATTATTAAAGGGCAACAAAGAACAATACATTCTAATTCTGAAAAGGTTTCTGGGCGAGCAAAAGAACTGAAGGAAAAAGGTTTTTACTTTCTCAAATACCATCCTAACGGCTCAAAGCCAAGCGATGTTTGGGAAATACTTCCAGAAGATACCCAAAAACGTCAACTGCACTTTGCTCCCTATCCTCTTGATATTTGTAAGATTCCCATATCTGCTACTTGCCCCCCTGGTGGTATTGTCCTGGATCCTTTTTGTGGAACTGGTACCACAATGTTGGCGGCTCAGTTACTTGGGAGGAAATCTTGCGGTATAGATATTTGCAAGGGCTATTTAGACGTGGCAAAGGAAAGAAGTGAATCTGCTTTATGAGTAAAATAATTGAGCTATTTGGCAACTCAAAGAACAAGTCTGGATTAGACTGGACGGTTGTTGTATATGATCGGCACTGTCCCTATTTGCACAAGCGATGTATTAAGGTTCGTAAAAGCCAGCCAGATATTTCCATCGGAACCTGCTCTGTCATGTACGGAAAAAAACCTAGACCAATAATTATTTGTCCACATCGAATGCTGGAGAGGAAACAAGTCTTTACCGATTGCTTACACTTATTAACTACCCATGAGCCAGGAAATGAATTGCATGTTGTGTCTGAAGTGTTTATTCCAGGGGGAAATGTGGATTATTTTCTCGTTTCTGCATTAAATAATAAAGTAAGAGACTTTGTTGGCATTGAACTACAAACCCTTGATACCACAGGAACTGTTTGGCCGGAACGTCAGCGCTTACTTGAAGAACTTGGTGTTCCTCTTGAGGACCGCCAGAGTGAGTCCAAAAAGACCTTTGGCATGAATTGGAAAATGACGACCAAGACAATACTTATTCAATTACATCACAAAATTGAAACCTTTGAGGGAATTAACAAAAAGCTTGTTCTTGTAATTCAGGATTGTTTTCTTGATTACATACAACGTGAATTTAACTTTTCACATGTTAGTCACCAGGCTAAGTTGGGAGACTCTATGCACATTCACGCATATCGTATGAACACACAAGCAGATCAATCTCTGAGGCTTGCTTTGGATTCTCGTCTTAGTACAGATGTTGATGGTATAGCTAGATGCCTCGGTCTTCAGGCTGAGGCGAGTGTTGAGCTTGAGCAAATTGTCAAGACTCTTGAATCTAAAATCTCTGCAAATACTCTTTTTACACCAGTTTAGATTATCAGAGTTATAGCTCATATCAATGATACCAAACGTTGTGCCTATTGCCAACCCTACAAACTACAAACTACAAATTACCAAAAGGTAGCCCGCAATTTAGGTTAAGGGCGGCGTGCCGCGAAGCGGATCCCGGCAAAGCCGGGGTCGCCCCATCCTTAGCCCGTCGCGAAGTCAGTGTATTGGCGGGTGTAGGGGGCGTGGAAAGCGAGGACGATCGCACTTTTTGGTACCCCGGCGTCGAGGAGTTCGTTAGCGATCCCCATTTCAGTGAGATCGCGGTGGATCCAGATTTTGTCGTTTTTGATCGCGAGATAAGCAGTGCAGGCAAAGGTGCGATCGCTTTCTCGCCAACCGACTTGCAGGATTTGGTAGCGATCCCGATCAGTGTCGTAAATGGCGTGAGTTTCGATGTCTCTATCTTTTGAGTCGTCTGAGACATAGGTATTGGGAACGCTTTGAATAATGGTGGGATAGTCTACTCTTTCCATGGGACGATCTCCTCTCTGATAGGGTTGACAATGAGCAGTGTGTTGGGAATTCTAAACAGCGACAATCAATGTTGCTCTCGCCCTAGGAGAGATTAGTGAATAAATTATCCCAATTTGTGGTACCTTTATCTTGAGTTTCTCGCACTTCAAAGGTCTTATTCGTGGCTTCTGAGCGCTTCATGGCTTCTATACAGAGTTGGGCGATCATCTCTCGACTAACTTCTCCTTTGATTGTATCTCCTTGGTCAGCTAATAAAACCTTATCCCCCGGTTTCTCGGTTAAAGCATAAGGTCTGATAATGGTATAAGTTAAACCACTGGACCTAACCACCTCTTCTCCTCGCAATTTCCAAGTCAGAATACCCCCCAACTGGTCGTTCATGCGCACTGCTGGTGGTTCTTCTTCTAAATTAATCCCTGGACGACCGACACGAGTTACTCCAGCAGAACTAATCAAGATAAATTGGGGAGTAGGTTTCCCTCCATAAGCTTTAATAGACTCTATCCCTAAACTAAATGGTCCTGGTTGGAATTTGGGATTCAGAACTCCATCGTACTCGAATTTGCTCAACATCAACTGCATAGAGTAGACCTTACTGGGGTCGAAATAACCAGCGTCGGGGACAGTTTTAGCCCGAAACACCGGGATTAAATCCTGAAAAGGTACCCGAAGAGTCTGCCAAAAATCATAGACGGTATCGAAAGAATAACAATAACCTATGCCGTCCCATTTTCCTTCGCAACGGAGAATCAACTTATACCGTTTCCCGTCTCCTTTCACCCGCAACTCAACCCCTTCATAGGGAGATAAGTCCCAAGGAGGGTTAAAGTTCCGAGTGCGGACGGAGGCAAAACCCCCGGAGTTTGCAGTGGAGACGTTCCCGAGAAACAACCCACTCTGGTTCACGAGACGGAGACTACTTTGACTCACTCCACCCATAACTATATCATCTACTGCACCCCAGGTATTTTTCAAATCCAAGGTTGGGTTGCAAAAATCAAACAGCAGTCTTTCTCCTATTCTCAGACTCTTACTGTCAACTGCTGTTTTGACCAAGTTCTCTATGCCTCGATATTCAACGATTTCTGGGGTATCTACTACTTCCGGTAGGTAAAACTTAAGACCTTGATAGTATTTTTCCCGGTTGGGAGTATCTCCTTCTACTGGTTGCACCCGGGTCCCGGTACAGCAAATAATGGTAGAAACTCGGTCCATTAGCTGAGAGGTAAGGGTTTCTGGGATAGTAATGTCTCCTTCAAATAGTTCTACTTCCCGTCCTAAAATAGCTTCTGCTTTAACTTTATCTCGAACTAAAGCTCGTACCGGATAATGATTTTTGACTAAGTAGGAAACTACTCGTTTCCCCACTCCTCCTGTTGCTCCAGCTACTAAGATAATTCCCATGTTTTTGTCTCTCTTTATTTGTTTCTTCTGGTATAATCTTTGCAAGCAGCCGAGGAAAGGAATTACATCGAAGTAAGTTATGGTATTGGCAAATCGGCCAAAGTCCCATTTGGTTTTATTTTTCATAAATAAATTATTTAATTAAATAATTGCTAATCGTATAATGAATAACTAAGCCATTTTTCTCTCCCTTCTCTTCGGAGCAAGCGCCAAGTTTTCCCCTCTGCTTGTCGCTGTAAATAGATGTCAAAGGGGTTTTGCTGTTGTTGCACTTGCTGACTGGGAAGGTCCAACTGGAGGTTATAAGTTCCCTGGAGGTGATAGGTGGGTAGTTTGCCCATTTTCATGGTTTCTACTAGTTTAACAGAAATGCCGGAGATGGCTAACTCCGGTACTGCTGCGTCTAACTGCTCACTGAGGTCCGCATATTGAGCGGCTATTTGTCGGGCGATCGCCTTATTCACTATATCACCGTCCGGTCTCGGGGTGCCACAAGCAGTCAGTACAGCGATTAACATTAATCCTAAGATTATCTGGATCCACCTATAATTAGTCATATCTTGCTATAATACAGCAACTGGAAACTAGAAATCAGAAACTGGTAACTAAAAACTGGTAACTCGACAAACCATCTTAAATCACGCTCTATATGGCCAAAACTAGCTACCTGCATGGGATGTAGAAGTTTCTTATCTTTCATTTGGGGGCGATCGCGACCCGACCCTCAAAACCTGAGGGGGCGGGGTTTTCCCGCCTCTACAAAGCTGGTAACTGGTAACTGGTAACTGTCAAGATACTTGCTATATTCCCATTATGTCATCTACTGTAACTCCTTTGCCTGCTCAACTAGATAAAATCGTAGAGCGCTTCAAGAAACGAACTGATCCGAAACAGCGTTATCAACAACTCTTAGCCTATGGACAAAAACTCCCTCCTATGGTAGAAGAGGATAAGGTGCCAGGGAATAAAGTTTCGGGCTGTGTTTCTCAAGTTTATATTGCCGCCGACTTGGAAGGTGGTAAAATTTTATATCGGGGAGACTCTGACGCGCAGTTAGTGAAAAGTTTAGTTGCTTTTTTAATCACCGGACTGAACGGTTTAATTCCGGCAGAAGTTTTACAAATTAACCCAGACTTTATCACGGAAACGGGTATCCCAGTTAGCAGTTATGCAGTGACCACGTACCCACCCCCTTCGCCCCCTCCCAGGAGGGGGTTGGGGGTGGGTTTCCCCCTCCTGGTCTCCCCCTGGGGGGAGTAGAGCAGGACTGGTAACTGTCATGGTACAAGGTCACTGTTTGAGTCTCACTCCCTCCCGAGCTAATGGTTTTTACAATATATTCCAAATGATGCGACAAAAAGCATTAATTTTATTAAACCGACGCAATAGTTCTTCCTGGGATAATTGAATCAGCAACCGTGCCGACTCAGAGGACGGTAACTGTAGCAAAGGCTCAATTATGTTTTCCAGTGCTGGATCTATATTGCCAAATCGGACTTTTAGCAGGTTTTCCACCACTAAACGCTGTCCTTGTAAACTTCCTTCCTGTCGTCCTTGCTGTAGTCTTTGCTGTCGTCCTTCCTGTCGTCCTTCCTGTAAAGTATCTTCTCGCCATTTCAGCTAAAGCGGCAGGAGCGGAACGCCATAATCTTTGATTTGGCGTGAGAGAAACCCCCCTCTACTCCCCCCTTGGGGAGATGCCGCACTTGGTTTAACACGGCGCGTCCTGGGATTCTATGTACTTTCGTAGAGTAGCTACATTGACACCTCCACAGCTGGCTACAAAATATGACCCATTTCACAGCAAATCATTGCTATAGAAGGAATTCACCCGTTCGGGAAATTCCTTTCGGAGCCTACGGCTGGTAACCGCTTTAATGTTGTTTACGAATTTTGTTAATTCCATCTGGGGATAGTATTGAAAGAGGACGTGGATATGGTCTTGCTCGACCTTATTCTCTATGAGCTTGCAATCCCATTGCTGGCACAAATCACCCAGAATTTCCTGTAACCGCTTCAAAATAGCTTCGGTAAATACTTTCCTTCTGTACTTGGTGGTCAGCACCAGGTGGGCCAAGTACTGACTGACCGCCCCCTAGAAACAAAATCTTTCTTCATAGTTGCCAATTCTCAAAATTCTATGTATAATGCGTATAGCTTAAATCTGGACACCTGACCAATCCGATGAAGTACACCTACCAGTATTGCCTATATCCCAGCCGCCAGCAGAAGATAAAGCTGAACCTATGGCTGCGGATATGTCGCTATTGGTATAACAGGCAACTAGCAGACAGATTCGATTGGTGGGAGAGCCATCGATGTCCTCTTAATGCCTGCCCCCTGGTGTGCAGTCTCCCCATCTTAAAGGATAATCCAAACTATTACATTCAAAAGAAATACCTACCAGGGTTAAAGAAAGATCTGGTGTCAGTTAAATGGTCAGGGGAACTATTAGATTTCTCTCGTGTTCCTGCAAATACTCTCCAGCAGGTCTGTAAGAGGGTAGATTTGGCGTTTAAGCGTTTCATAGCAGGAGATTGCAAGGGAAATCGTAGTGGCAAACCTCGGTTTAAATCTGCTTCTCGATACCGTTCTCTGGTGTTTGAGGGGCAGGGAATATCTATCCATTCCTGCTCTATAGGCGGTAAATACCTGTATTTAAAGATTCCAAAGATAGGAATAGTGAAGGTTCGTACCCATCGCCACTTGCCAGATGGGGCGATATTAAAGCAGGTACAGGTCATAAAAAAGGCAGATGGCTGGGATGTCAATCTGTACCTCGATGATCCCACAGTGCCTGTATTTGAGCAAGACTTGGTAACCCCTGATTGGGATAATTCTTTGGGCCTGGATGCTGTCCTGCATGAGGACGATTTTCTAGCCACATCTGATGGGAAAAAGTTACCGGCTGTTAAGTCCTATCGTAGAAACCATTCTCGCCTAAGCAAGGTACAGACTAGGAAGAATGCCAGAAAAAAGGGGAGTAGAGCCAGAAGAAAACTTGCCATTAGGGAAGGCAGAGAACACCAAAGAATCGCCAGAAGCCGTAAAGACCACGCTTATAAAACTGCCCATGCATTGATGCGCATGGGGAAACAAGTATTCTTCCATGAAAAGCTAAATCTTAAGGGGTTGGGTAGGCGAAATAAAGCCAAACCCGACGGGCAGGGCGGTTATCTACCGAATGGCCAATCTGCTAAATCGGGATTAAATAAATCCTGGAAAGATGCCGCTTTTGGGCAATTTTTCTCGATCTTGGAATACATAGCTGGGAAAGCTGGAGCCAAGACAGTGGGAGTCAATCCTGCCTATACATCACAGGTGCTCTCCTATAGGGATGAATTCGTCTTTACTGATTGCTCTATAAGAACCTATTTCGATACCGATGAGCAGCTTGATATTGACCGTGACATTAATGCAGCGGTCAATATCAAGAGAGTTGGGCTGGACGTGTTCCCAACTAGAAAACGCCGGAAGGGGAATCCTGTAGTCGTTAAATCCACTACTAATAGTACCTCAAAGGAAGTTCTACCTGTCTTTAATAAGGCAGTTGAGAAGCCTACACCGTACCCCCGCCATTAATCAATGCCGGGGGTCGGTGTAGGAGCGTCACACCTTGAAGTGATTTTGAATCAGGAGATCGGCCAGCCGTTCTGTCGCGATGCCATGAAAAAGCCGGTGTCGGTAGCTGGTGTCGAAGGTCAGGATATGCGGGTATCCTGACCTTCGGATTGATCAATCCGTTTTCTTCTGTCCGGCTGGATAATGCACTGCCAGCCACAGGGTTGGCTGTTGGGGGTCTGTCCAGGTCACGCGATGACGACATTGCGCCGGAATATTCACTGAATCTCCGGGCTTCAGGGTCAGAATTTCACCGTCGGCAAAAGATATCTTGCCAGTCCCTTGCAACACCACGACCCATTCATCGCGGTCTTGATCGTACCACTCACCCTCCGAGGTGGTTTGCCCATGGGAGATAATTCTCTCGATCAGGAGGCTCTCGGTCTGAATCAGGCTATCAAATACCTCCCGGGATGGATTTTGCGATAAATGGTTGAAAATATTTTTGATTTTATGTTTCATCTTTTTGTTCCCTCACTAAAAGATACTCCATAGCATAAATTTTGTTCCCTTTTTTTGCATCTTTCTTGTCACGTCAGGTATCTGTTTTTTGCGCTGAAAAATCCTGACCCGGACGCGAGGCATGCCCTGGTTGGTGCGATTCCTAAGGTTTCAGGTTGTTCCTTCCAGTTTTGAGCTAACTCATGCACTGCTACACTTCTTACACCTTCAGAGTTATCCTTCTCTACTCGTTCTTTGACCAAGGTGAAGGTTTCCGGGTCTTCCCTCCAGTTTTGAGCTATAGTTTTGACAGCCAGATACCAATCCTATCTGAAGACTAGCGGGACTTAGCTGCACCTGGGGAAAATCGTTGGTAAAACGATGAATATCCGTGGTCACCTCCTCCCTCAGGAGGGGGTCAAAAAACTCGTCCAGTCCGTCAAACAGAGCTATAGCTTGCCCCCCCCGCTTATCCCGTCCATAGCTGCGCAACTCAATAAACAAGGTTACGGTATCAAAATTACGCAAATACATAGAATCTCAGGATAAGCCGCGTTAAATTAGACGTGGCATTCCTCCCGCTTCCTGGCGCGGCGCAAGCGAATCCGGGGGTAGTATTCCTAGAAGAAATAAGCTCGTCTTCAAAATAAATTACCTATTCTAGAGACCTTAAACCTTCCCGGCAGTGGCCATCGCCAAAAATAATAGTTAACACACTCAACCGTGAGGAGTAAAATAGACTCAGAGAGTAAAATTTTAGTGAAATTGGAAACTTATCAATGGAAAAAAGCTTAATTGATTATCTAAAACAAATCCCAGATTTTCGACATTCTTCGGGTCGAAGACATCCTTTATGGTTGGTATTATTAATTATAATTATGGGTATGATGAGTGGTTACTGGGGATATAGAGGTTTGGGGTGGGTTGGGAAATTGAAAATAGATTACACTGGGTTAAAGATGTACTTTATGAAGAAGATACCAGCCCGCAACTTGCAGGTTTTGCTCTTATTAATTTATCCTTACTCAAAAGTTTGGTATTGAGTTGGTTCCGTCTTCATAGCTATGAGTCAATCACTTATGCGATGGACTGTTTGAGCCATAATCTCAGTTCTTTATTATCTTTTTGTCGCCAGTCTTGAATAACCATTCAAGTCATTTGTTCGCCCTACATATCCAGCTAGGTCCGTATCTGTTTCATCCCGCTACAATCTTTATTGTGGTCAGATTTACTCTGATTTTAGAGTATTTTGAATTTTTTAACTCGTTGCTTTTGCCCGGCGATCGCCCCTATGATAATAGTTTCAATATTTATCAATCACAATAGCTTTCCTTGACTAATATCACGTCTCGGTAAATACTTATCATAAAGAAACCAGCGATCCCGAAGAGATCCGCTACGCGGCGCGCCTCGGCAAATACAGCCAAAAGTCTCTGTTAATCCAAGGTTTAAGTCCATTTTACTCACGAGTGGAAAACGGGAAGTTTGGAAGCCCCGTGGATTCATCCCGGGGATGAAAAACGACACGAGCAGTAGGATGCTAAGAAGTCGTAGGATGCGTTACTAGCCGTAAGTAGTAGCAACAATACAAACTTTGTTGGCGTAACGCATCGTACGTAACAGCATCCTAAATTAAATGGGTTAGCGTAACGCATCCTACGCCGCCGTTAGTACTTTTGATTTATAATGGGTCATATGTGAGTATTCCGTTGCTGTGAAACAAGTCCTGACGATAGTTTGCAAGCTTCAACCAACACCTGAGCAAGCCTCAAAAATTGAGGCCACGCTTCAGGCGTTTTCGGATGCTTGTAACTATGCAAATCAGGAAGTTGCTCCAACAATAACCAGTAAGGCGACTATTCAAGCGCAAGTCTACCGCGCAGAGGCGCTCCGGCACGGAGAATTAATAAACAGGCGCTTCAAGTGCTCATCCATATCATGTTATTCTCTGCGCCTCTGTGTCTCTGTGAGCTTCCATCATAAACTGCGGAGTCGATTTGGATTGTCGGCCAACTTGGCGGTTAGAGCTTGCGCCAGGGTTAGAGCCAACCCCCGCCATTAATCAATGCCGGGGGCTAAACAAAAGAAACGGAAGGTTAAAGCGTTTAGTCCAACCAGTATTGACTATGACGCTAGGGTTTTTTCTTTCAGGGAGAAGGATTGGACGGTTAGCCTGACAACGGTAGATGGACGTGAACGGTTTACATTGCAAGTCGGCAATTACCAAGTTGGCAAGCTGACTGGCGCTAAACCAACTTCTGCTCAGTTGTGCAAGCACAGAGATGGGCAGTACTACATCCACATTCAGGTGAAAAATGTGGCTCCAGCTCCCAAAAAGTCTAGCAAGGTCATTGGCGTTGATTTTGGGCGTACTGATATTGCAGTAACATCTGAAGGGGATAAATGGAGCGGAAAGCAAACTAAAAAAATTCGAGACAGGTTTGCCAGAACTCGCGCCTCTGCTCAACGGAAAGGCACAAAGGGAGCGAAACGCTTATTGAGACGGCTGGCAGGTTACGAGCGCAGATATCAAATTTGGCAAAACCACAGCATTAGCGCAGCCATCGTTAGACGAGCAGTAGAAACTAATTCTGCCGTCGCCATCGAGGATTTAACAGGTATTCGAGACAGGACCAATAAACAACCCAGGAACAAGACTGAACGTAGACGATCCAATAGCTGGGCGTTCTACCAGTTGCGTCAATTCCTGGCTTACAAGTGCCTACGAGATGGCGTCAACCTCATAACTGTAAATCCGGCATACACCAGCCAAACATGTCATTCCTGCCTGCATATTGGCGACAGGAGCGGCAAACAATTCAAGTGTGAGAATTGCGGGTTTTATGGGGATGCAGATTGGAATGGCTCGTTAATGATTGCAATTCTTGGGGATTCTGTAAGCAATCCCGAAAGTAGGATGCGTTACGCTAACCCATTTGATTTAGGATGCTGCTACGTACGATGCGTTACGCCAACAAAGTTTGTATTGTTGCTACTACTTACGGCTAGTAACGCATCCTACGGCAGAAGGCCGCATCCTACGTCTTAGCTGTCAAACGAAACAGTTAGTGGCGATAAGCTAAAGCCCCCGTGTTTTAACCGGGGGTAAGCTTACTAGAACATATCCTAACTGATAGCGCACAGCTACGTGGGTCGCCTTCTGTCGAGTAACAGAAGAGGGATAAAAGGGATAATTATCAAACATATTGGGGAATAATTGCACAATTTTCTCGAACATCTGGCAGTTTACTCTAGTTTATTTGAGAATGAAACAGCCCTGCCCAGCGATAGGGGGTTCCAGGACAAACTTTTGTAGGGGTTGTTCATGCTGCTGAATTAAAATTTCTTCATAGTCCCCATCTTCCAGTTCCTGCTGGACCAGCTTGAGGAACTCTACAATCGCCTTCCCAGAGGCTTCTGTGAGTGCATCTTTATTACTTTTATTATGTAATTTCCTAACCAGCTTCCCAACGGCATCCTAAAATTTAACATAACTTTGTCGTGAAAACTTCTTATTGTCAGTATTCTCCAATAATAATTGAATTTAATCACCTCTCTATTCCTAAAAATATAGTTAGTAAATTATTAAAACATACTAGATTTAGTAATATCAAAGAGTTAGAAAAAATAATTAATCACTGCCCATTAAAACAATATCCAGGGTTGGTTTATCGTTGGGCGATCGCCTTTCCACTTGCCAATACCCTTAAATCATCCCCCCAGGAAGTTGCCGGTGAACTGTTAATTTGCTTAAGAGAGGGAGTCATAGAGTCAGATTTAGTCTTAGAGTTTAACATATCTGTAGCGGAGGACGGCTTAATTGACTTCCACCTCAAAGATACCTCTTTAGGCCTCTGGTTACACATGGCAGTTACCAGTTACCAGTCCTGCTCATGCCAAGCCTGGCCTGAGCAGGCAGTTACCAGTCACCAGTTATCAGCTCTTGAGGAACGGGATCGCCCAGGCAGTTGCTATACTTCCGAAAACCTCTTTCCAGTTCAATATGCTCACGCTCGCTGCTGCTCTCTCCTAAGTTTAGCAGAAGAGTCCGGTTTAATAGAGCTGACTGAAAGAAACTTCAGGGGTAAAGTTTGGCCTTGGAACAAACCAAACCCGGTACCCGGTCGTCCTTTTCTTTTAACCCACCCCCCAGAGAATAATTTAATTGCCCAGCTCTTCTTAATTGTGGATGCCCTAGAATGTGCTAAGGAAGTAGATTGGGTGAAAGGAGCCATAAGTTTGAGCAACACCTGGGAAGAATTTTACCGAAAAAGTCCCATTTGGGGGGAAGTAGAGCTGGAACTAGCCCAAGGAAGATTAGCATTAATGGCCCTGACGGAATATTTCCTCCGAAGATTGCTAAAGGATTGGATTGGAGTTGCACCTCTTGGGGAATTGTAAAGAAATGTTACAAAGACTTGTCAAATCGTTTTTGATTAGTTATAGATAAGACCAATGTGTGAGGAGCGAACAAAGCAAGGAGACCGAGACGAAACACGGAAAGTCGTCGGTCTCCTTTTTTTTGGGGGGGGGAGGGGGGTTTCACGCTCTTGCGCAGAGGCCCAGAGAGGGAGCGGCTAGGAAAAAAAAAATTCCCAAAATTTTCCCAAAGTACTTGACAAATTAAATTCATGTCGTGTATAGTAGAAATTGTGTGAGGAGCGAACAAAGTTAGGAGACCGAGACGAAACACGGCCAGTCGTCGGTCTCCTTTCTTATGGGAGCAGGAACTTCTCAATAGCCACGGCAGCTCCATTTTCTTCTACGTCAGGAGCAACCCAATCTACAAGACTCTGCAACTCAGTGGGACCGTTAGCCATTCCTACGGCTAAACCAGCGTATTGGAGCATTTCTGCATCGTTAAAATTATCCCCGATCGCCATCACATTTGACCGCTCCAAACCCAAGATATTTTCTGCGAGATAACGAGTAGCTTGTCCTTTATTAGCAAGAGGTGAGATCGCTTCGAGAAAAGTGCGATTTGATTGAGTCAGATAAAATCCATCCCGAGGAAAACGTTTAGGTAAATCCTCCTTGAGGAACTCCATGACCTCCGAATCACGACAGAGAGCTAAAACCTTAGTAGTTATCTGATCCTCCAGAAGATGACCTAGGTTCCCCACAGCGATCGCTTCAATACCAGAACGAGATGCATAGCTTTCCGTTTCTGGCAGAATTTTGCGGACGTAAAGGCGATCCTCTACATAGAAGTGAACCCCAACCCTGTCAATTAGTTCCGGTTGCTCCAAGTAGTCCAATAATTGTAAAGCTACAGGGGTATCCAGAGGTAGATGTTGGTGTATTTCCCCTGTGAGAGGATTTTGTACCCAAGCTCCATTATACGCTAGCACAGGCAGATGGGATCCAATACTGCGGTGAAAGGGCAAAGCGGAGCAATACATGCGACCGGTAGCGATGGCTACCCCAATCCCTTTATTTTGAACTGCCTCAATAGCCTCTCTTACCCTCCTGCTGACCTGATTTGATTTGCCTGCGATAGTGCCATCAATATCCACAACTAATAATTTAATGTCCATGGGTTGCTTTGCTTATCTCCACCAGATAATATAATAGGGAAAAGAATAGCTCTATTACCGATAAAGAAGCTATGAGCACTCTGCGCCAAAAGTGTGACTCTCGTACTTCCATCTTTAGTTATATAGCTGAGTAGGGGCAGCTCTTTCAAGGTCCCCCTACTGGGTCTACTAAATTCGCTCTTGTCGTAGTTCCTCCGCGTTTATTTAGACGCAGCCTCCCTACTCCTGTGTATTACTCATGAAAAACCCAATCTTTGCTTTTGTTTTTATTGCATCTACTATCTTTGGTGCAATCAATATCAACGTACATCCAGCACAAGCTGCTTACACCCGATGCTGAAGAGGATCCAACCGTGGTTCTTATTGTTTCAGTGTTGGTGACAGAGGTAGACTGATTTATGAATTAATCGAAGAACTACGTTGCGCAGGCTACTACCATGTTCGGAATGACAGCTACTTTGGTCCAGTCACCAAACGTGCCATTATGGACTTCCAACGCGACTATGGCTTATATCCTGATGGGATTGCAGGTCTTCAAACAAGGAACCTACTGGTTAGACGGAATCGAAGATTGGGTTGTTATCAACTGTATTGGTGATCGCCCTTGATCACAGGTTATGGCAGCAAAATCCAGATTTGGAATCGACGGTCGGGGAAATTGATTCAGACCTGGAAAGATCATAGCGGAGACATTACAGCGATCGCCATGATATTTGACTGCTCCAAACCCAAGATATTTTTTGCGAGATAGCGAGTAGCTTGTCCTTTATTAGCAAGAGGTGAGATCGCTTCGAGAAAAGTGCGATTTGATTGAGTCAGATAAAATCCATCCTGAGGAAAACGTTTAGGTAAATCCTCCTTAAGGAACTCCATGACCTCCGAATCACGACAGAGAGCTAAAACCTTAGTAGTTATCTGATCCCCCAGAAGATGACCTAGGTTCCCCACAGCGATCGCTTCAACACCAGAACGAGATGCATAGCTTTCCGTTTCTGGCAGAATTTTGCGGACGTAAAGGCGATCCTCTACATAGAAGTGAACCCCAACCCTGTCAATCAGTTCCGGTTGCTCCAAATAGTCCAATAATTGTAAAGCTACAGGGGTATCCAGAGGTAGATGTTGGTGTATTTCCCCTGTGAGAGGATTTTGTACCCAAGCCCCATTATACGCTAGCACAGGCAGATGGGATCCAATACTGCGGTGAAAGGGCAAAGCGGAGCAATACATGCGACCGGTAGCGATGGCTACCCCAATCCCTTTATTTTGAACTGCCTCAATAGCCTCCCTTACCCTCCCTGATTTGATTTGCCTGCGATAGTGCCATCAATATCCACAACTAATAATTTAATGTCCATGGGTTGCATTTCGGATTTCCAGGTAATATAATAGGGGAAAGAATAGCTCTATTACCGATAAAGAGTTGGCTATGAGCAAGAAACTATCATCATTAACACCCATACTGACTGGATTAGTAGTAGCCACTGCTACTATAAGTCTTCCCAGTCAAGCACAAGAGCAAGTCCGCAACCGATTTTTCTGCGGTAGTAGTAATAATATACCCACAACTCTAGCGAGGACTCCCCGAGGAAACATCGCTGTGATTCGCTGGACTTCAGATTACTTTAGCGGTTCTGGTTAGACTCCCCAACGACGCTGTGAAGAGGTTTCTTCCAGATTTCAAAACTACTACAGCAAAGGTCAATTGCAGTTTTTGACCACGGGGGAAATGAATCGACAACAGGTAATTTGCGCCACCGACAGAGAAAAAGCAGACTGCCGGGGTTTGTTATTGACTCTCAAGCGCACCACTGATCCAGGACAGGTTTTGACGTCATTATTGGCTGTTCGTAAAGGAGCAAACGCTCCTTTGAATGAAACTGGTACGAGAGTTTACATCAATATGGAGCAATTCCTCGAAACAATGCCAGTTGAGGTAGAGTCTGTGGCTAACCCAGAAGCATCTCCTGAGGAGATAACTACAGTTGAGGTAGAGTCTACTACTAACCCAGAAGCAGAAGAGGAGACTACGGAGATAAATCTCTGGTAATATTCTACCTATTCCATTCATAAAGAAGAAATCATATGAAAGCTTGGGCTAATAAACTCCCAGCAGTTTTGTTCGGTGCAGCTACAATAGCTATTGTCAGTACCGAATTTTCCCTTGCTCTCGAACCAAGGGAAATTAATCAGATTGCCGAAGACATCACCGTTATTATCGATGGACAATATCCTGGTTCTGGGGTAATTATTAACCGAGTAGGGAACACCTATACTGTTCTCACCGCAGGTCATGTAGTGGAGACCGAAGACAAATATGAGATAGTTACTGGGGATGGAGAACGGTATCCAGTAAACTACCACAGCGTGGTGCATATGGATGGGGTTGATTTAGCCGTGATCCAATTCCTGAGCTCCCAAAATTACCCAGTTGCCAAGTTAGGAGATTCCGACCAAATCGCCATCGGGGATAATGTCTATATTGGGGGCTTTCCGAAACCAGGACAAGAAATTCCCTCAGGTACTTATCAGTTTATATTGGGATCCATTTCTTCTCGACCACAAACCCGGGACGGCTACACCTTAGCTTACACAAATATTACTCGGTCTGGCATGTCCGGTGGTCCTGTCTTAGACGATAATGGTCGCTTAGTAGGTATTCACGGACGAGCGGAATCGGAGTTTAAAGAGGGAGCGGGACAGGTTAAAGTCGGCTTTAATTTAGGCATTCCCATCAATACTTTTTTACCCTTTGCAGAGACAATCGGCTTGGATTTGTCAGTAACAACAGAGGCTCCTCCAGTTATCGACCCCCCACCCCAATCAATCGCCTACGACAATGTTTTCCTAGCTAAGACTTTAGAATCTAAAGCCAATGAGGTAGCGGTTCACCCTGACGGAGATACTATTATCACAAGTTATGGGAGCAAAATCCAGATTGGGAATCGACGGTCAGGGAAATTGATTCAGACCTTGAAAGGTCATAGCGGAGAAATTACTGCGATCGCCATTAGTCCAGACGGGAAGCTGTTGGTCAGTGCCAGCAAAGACAATAGGATTAAAATTTGGACTTGGCCCGGAGGAAATTTAGTCACAACTATTGAAGAGCATTCAAAAAATGTAAACGGAGTTGCTTTCAGTCCAGACGGCAAAACCATCGTTAGTGGTAGCGACGACAAGACGGTTAGGATTTTCCAAATACCCACAGGAGAAGAGATTGAAAGTATTAACATCAACTCCAAGGTCAATGCTGTAGCAGTAACCCCGGACGGCAGAACCATCGTCAGCGGTAGTAGGGATGGTAAGATTAAACTATGGGATTTTCATACCCAAGAACCCCTCGACGACATCACAGAACATTCAGAGAGCGTCAACTCCCTCGCTATCAGTTCCGACGGTCAAACTATCGTCAGTGGTAGTAGAGATAAAACTATCAGGGTCTGGGATATAGCTAATCTAGAAAGAATAGAACCTATTAATATAATTCAGTTAGGTGAAAAAGTTGATGCTACGAGTATTAGTCCCGACGGCAAAACCATTGTCAGTGCCACCGACAAGAGAATAAAGTTATGGGAACTAGAAACAGGTAAATTGATTTTTGATTTGGGTGAGAAAGGGTCTAGAGTTGCTTTCAGCCCAGACGGACGAACTGTTGTGGACAATGTTATCCGCATTTGGCGAGTACCGGGGAGACAGGAGGGATAATTGCGACAAGTTATGAATAAATAAATTATTCAGACAACCTATCCTCAATAATTTCCTCAACTCAATCATTTCCGGGAGCTTGTCCACCGATACCAATGGGGGTATTGTACATCAAGGCATCGTCCAAATTCAAATTATCGATATAAGCACTATAGACGTGGGTGTCATACATTTGAGCAGAACTAAAATTGACCCCATGGAGAATAGCCCAATCCAAAACTGCATTGGTGATGAAAGCAGATTCGAGATTTGCTCCCGTCAGATTCGCTCCGGTCAAGTCAGCACCCTCCAGATTAGTATCCACTAGGTTAGCTCCTGATAGATCCGCGTTGCGCAAATCGGCACCAATCAGATGTTCTTCACTCAAATCTGCCCCCACTAGGTCGCACCCCATGCACTCCCCAGTTGACAATAACTGCTGTACGTGACTGGGATTCTCAGCTTTTACTGGGTTGGCCAAGAATAGAGGTGTTATGAGAGCTAAAGCTGCTAAATAAGTGACTTTCATTTTACCACCATCCTACGATTCCTGGTTTTTGACTGGTTTCTCTACCCCTTATTCTAACTCTCCTAGGTAACCTCTGCTCATAGAGTACCTTTTCTTATATTTTCTTAATATTTTTCTTTCTATAACCTTGCCGAGTCGCAAATTTGCGGTCTATTTGGCAGAGGGATGTCCATGGTATCAGCGACATGACATTTCAAGACTTTAAATGTATTTTGCCCATTACTGATAATACCATCCACACTGGATCCTGTGGAACTGACCACCTGGATTTGATAAGCTTTGACAGCTTCCTTGCCCCGATCGCTCTCTTGAGTAATATCTCCGAGAGACAATTGGCGATCCTGGCTATACACCCGCAAAATATTAATAATTGCCTGCTGCACCTCTTCTCCATCGGCATTCAATTCCCTGACTAGGTCCGATATTAATTGCTTAATTGATGTTGTATTTTGGTTAAGCTGTCTGCATATTGTCGGTCTGTTCTCTAATTGTAGCAGCAGTTTATCAGCTACATCGCAAGTTAAGAACTCATAAGTATTCCCTCCTGATTCAATTATACCGGACTTTAAATTCAATTCCGGGTTGAACTGAGAGATCTTGTCTTGATATGCTCTAATAGCTAGTACTCCTGCTTCTTCCTCTTGGGTAATTTGTTGTTCTTGCAGTTTTGCATTGCCGCTGGCCGATCGGAAAACGGCTAAGATAGCTTGGCTAACCTTCTTATTCTTCTCGTCCGGAAAAGTAGCCCCAAAATCATTTCTCATTGCGGTAATCCCTTGTTCAGTGGTGGTTGGAGAATCGAGATTGTATTTTTGGCGATAAATTCCCAGCACACCCCCCACTACTAAACTAAGGACAATCATACCTATGGCAACTTTGGTAGGAGCAATTCTACCTCCCAACTCCATAGATAAAAGTAATGTTTTTTCCAGGGTATTGACTTCTCTTGTCACCCAAATATCATAAATCTCCCATTGAAAACCTTTCTGATTTAGTTCCGTAAACACCTTTTTCGGAACTTCACCGGAGACAACATGATGAAAGAATGCAGCTATTTTATAATCTCCTAAACTCTCAAATAATGCAGCCAATGGCTGATATTGTGGCTGATTCGGATAACCATTAGCCTCCCAAAATCCTTCTAGATTCATAAATATTGTTTTCCATTGAGGATCGTTCATCAGTTTAAAGGGCAAATTTTGCTCCTTTTCAACTTTGCGGCTCATTAAGCTTAAATCACTATCGATATCTTGTCTGAGTTGACGATAAAAAAAAGCCCAGAGTCCTGCCTTAGAACTTAATAACCAAATTACCAATTGCAACAGTTGGGGTTGCTCAATGAGGGTAGGGACAATTAACAGAACTCCTTTATAGAACCCATTTGAGATCTCTGTTGTGGAGTAAAATAGGGAAAAAATGCCGTACTCAAGTAGTTTGACAGACGGGGAGTGGAAAATAATAGAACCTCTGTTGCCCAAAAAGAAACAGACAAGACCACCAAAATGGAGTAAAAGGCAGATTTTAGATGGTATCTTGTACCAATTAAAGAATGGTTGTAATTGGTGTGACTTACCCAAAGACTTGCCCCCCTATTCCACAGTATTTTGGTACTACAAACAGTGGCGATCGCTTGGGGTAATCGAAGCAATCAGAGATATCTTGCATAGTAGAGTCCGTCAGCAAGTTAAAAAAAAAGGGCAATGGACAACCCTAATCATCATTGACTCCCAAGCGGTAAAAAATACCTGTAACGCCAGTGTAAAGTCGAAAGGGTTTTGTTTTTACAAGTCTACCAATGGTCTTAAAAGACATCTAGCAGTAGATACTTTGGGCTTTCCTTTTTTTAGTCATTGCACCAAAGCATCGGTATCTGACGATGTGGGTTTGATTGAAATGTTATCGAAAAACATAGATTATTTCAAGTCTAAACCAGTCAACATCCCCAAGATTACCATTTTGCTTGACCATGGATATCACCCAGAAAAACTGACCCAGGAATTACATAAAATTTATCCGGCGATTATGACTAAGATTAGATTTAAGGTCTCCCGTAAACCATCAAAAGCTCAAAAGAAAAAGGAAGGAAAAACCGGTTTTGTGCCAGTAAAAGCGCGGTGGATGATTGAAAGAACTAATTCGTGGATGGAAAGATGCAAGAGTTTGGTCAAAAACTTTGAAAGGACTCTTGAGCAGGCTAATACCAAGATTAGTCTATGTTTTGTCCGACTGATGCTTAAAAGGCTAGCCACTACTTAAAAAGATCTCAAATGGGTTCTATATAACTTCATTATTATGAGTCTCCCATACTCCCCTATTTCCGTGAGAGGCTTTAGCAGGGTTGCTTGAAATCGTTGGGAAACTAGATAACGCTCTCCTTCAGTCCTGAGACTCATCCATAAAAGAAACTGAGATAATGTGGATGGAAGTATTATTGCCCTGAGAGTTAAAATTCGGACCATCTCAGGGGTATAAATAATCTGCGACATCGCCCCTTGAGCACCTTGCTCATTAAAAATAACGTTCCAGTGGTCAGTACCAAGATTGGAAGCTAAAGCAGTGGCGATGATTTGCAGCTGCTCCCTGTCTCCTGTTTCCGAATGACTTAAATGAGCAATAGCAGCTTTGATTTGTTGTTCCATCAGTTTCGATATCGGGAAAGTTCTCTCCTGGGAAGAGTAGCCAGATGCCAGAGCCTTGAGGTTTTTCGCGCCCCTGCCTGCCTAGGGGTCTGGCTATACCTTAGCAGGGGTGCAGACTGAACTCTGCTTTCAGGTTCAAGGGTGCCGGATCTCTCCGCTTCACAACCGCCCACCTTGGGGATTCAAACCATGTTCATTCTAGCAAAGACTGACGCACTCTGGCAGGTTTCGTGGAAGCCCGGCATGGTGGGGCGCTACATCCCACCCTTGTTCATAGGTGGGTTTTGCGCGGGATCCTATAATAATGATAGCTACAGGTAGGGTAACGACTGGCAAGAAGACTACAGGATTTAATTTGCCTGGGTTAAGCTTGTGCTACCCAAATCCCTAATTAGGAGGTAAACTACTGTGAATGCTGAAGCGCACGAGAGAATGCTGGGTTACTTTATCGAAGAAGCGAAGGAACAGATGGAAACTCTCGAACAAGGAATCTTAGATCTGGCGATCTCTGCCAATAATGACGAAAGAGTCAACGAAATGTTTCGTGCGGCCCATTCTATTAAAGGCGGAGCAGCGATGCTGGGTTATACCAGTATCCAAAATACAGCCCACTGCTTAGAAGATTCTTTTAAAATTCTCAGAGAAAACGAACTGAAAGTTGACCAAAACTTAGAGTCTCTCTTTTTTGCATGCTATGACATACTGCAAGATTTAATTGATAGGTTGCAAAGTCCAGAACGTCTTCAAGACTCCGAGGGCCTTAAAATATTCCAAGAGGCAGAACCTCGTTTTGTCCAGTTGCAGCATTATCTCGACCAAATCCTTGCCTCGGGTGCTGCCCCAACTACTACGGCAGCGCAACAGCCAAACTTATCGCTGCCAGAACAGGTGAAACAAACTTTGAAGGAGATGTTGCAGCTCTTTAAACAGCAAGCAACGCCGGAAAGTCGGCAAAAAATCCAGGAATTATGCCACAGCTTGTCCCAGCTAGCACCGGAGCAGTCAGGTTGGCAAAAGCTGGTGCAAACTGCTGGGTTAGCGGTAAGCAATCCCAAATATGCCTATAGTACTCTTGCACCAGTGGTGATTAAAGAAATAAAGCTGGGTTGCGATGGGATCCAACTTGATACTGCTGAGCAAATTGCTCCCTCGGAAGGTTTGCAGAAACTAGCTTCTTCCTCCTTACCGCAAATTCTCGTCACCTTGGAACCAGAATCAGCGGCGAAAACCTTGATGAGTGCTTTTAATAAGGAGCAATTATCCCAATTAGTTCAACATATGGGAGCTAAAGTATAGAGTGTGCGATGATAGCAAAATAACAATCAAAAGCATTTCAACAGGGGAGATGATGGCTGAAATCCAGTTTGCCAGAGGAATATCGGAACCAACAATACCGGATGTCAGACTGACCCGCTTTCGCGATGGTGAGACTGGGACGGCGACTTTTTATTTTGAAGGACCTCAAATTCTGGGCCAAGATAGTACTGAGGACATTACGGGGATGTATATGGTGGATGAGGAAGGAGAAATCGTGACCAGGGAGGTGAAGGCTAAGTTCATCAACGGACGACCTCACTCTTTGGAAGGAATACTGATTATGAGATCCTCAGAAGAATGGGATCGCTTCATGCGCTTTATGGAACGATATGCCGACGAACAAGGTTTAGAATTTAGGAAATCATAACTTAAACAGTTACCAGTTATCAGTTACCAGTTACCAGTTGTCACGTACCATGATGTTGTTAATTTAGTGGGGAACTCAGAACTGCTGGATAAATACTTAACTGGTAACTGTCATGTCCTGGTATTTGGTTGGATTAGGGATTGCTTTGCTAAAGTTTTGTAGTATTTAGTACAGTTAAGAAAAATTAGTTCGTAGGATGGGCAATTGGGACAACGTTTGGTACCCTTTATGAAGAGTAAATTTTTGATTGTCCACCAAACCCACCTACTCTAAATAAGTTAGTTATGCTATCAACTCCACACCAAGATACAGAGGTTATCGCCCTAAATTGTGCGGCCATTACCATAAGTGATACTCGCACGAGTGTAACAGATAGCAGCGGTAAGGTAATTCAAACATTACTGACTCAGGCTGGTCATCGAGTCCCAGTCTATACTATCCTCCCGGACGAACCGAGTCAAATTAGGGATCAGTTAGTTCAATTGGGGGAGCGCGCCGATTTAGACGTTATCATTTTTAATGGGGGTACTGGTATGGGGCAGCGAGATACCACTTATGATGTTATCTCCAGTTTATTGGAAAAAACTTTGCCTGGGTTTGGGGAGTTGTTTCGCTTTCTCAGTTATCAAGAAATCGGTTCTCGGGCTATGACTTCCAGGGCAGTTGCTGGAGTTTATCGCCGCAAGTTGGTTTTCTCTTTGCCCGGATCTACTAATGCTGTTAAATTAGCTCTCCATAAGCTGATTATCCCGGAATTAACTCATTTAGTCAACTTGCTTTGACTCACAAATTGGCAAACCAACCTGCATAATTGTTACTTCTTCTCCCCCAGGAATTACTGTTTGTCCCACGGGTACTACCGCTAAAGCATTAGTTTGGGCTAGATTAATTAGGTTAGCGGAACTGTGACTGCCACCAGCTAAATCAAATTGGTAGATACCGTCACACCCATATAATTTACCCCAAAGATAGGTCTCTCGCTTACCTCCACTGTGCAATTCTTGGCGGGTTCGCCCTCGTACAAATGTGGGTAACCAGTTTCCGGATAACCCGGACAATTTCCGCAGTGCAGGTTGTACGAAGCGCCAGCAAGTAACTAAAGCGGAAACGGGATTGCCTGGTATGCCAAAATATAAGCTACGATTAAAACTACAGACAGTTAGGGGTTTTCCGGGTTTAACCGCTACACTACGAATGGCAATTTCTCCCCCCAACTCCTCCAAAATACTATCTATATAATCATAATCCCCCACAGACACTCCCCCAGTGGAAAGAACTAGGTCGGAAGTGGTAATTGTCTTCTCTATGGTTGCTTTGAGCAGTACTGGATCATCGGGTACAATTCCCATACAGATAGGGATAGCGCCATTCTTCTGGACAAAAGCAGCTAAAGCATACTGGTTGGAATCCATAATTTGCCCTGGTTGCAATTGGATACCAGGGGATACTAACTCGTTCCCAGTGGAAAAAATGGTCACTCTGGGACGGCGATAGACGGTAAATTGGTGGCACCCAGCAGTGGCTAAAACCGCAATATCAGCCTCATTCAGAGCAATTCCCGGTTTTAAGAGGGGAGCGTTTGCTTGATAGAAAGATGCTTTCTGACGCAGGAATTCCCCTTGTTGTGGGGAGGTGAGAATGGTGACTTCATTCCCTATTCTACTGGTATGCTCTTGCATGACAATGGTATCAGATCCTTCTGGGACCATAGCTCCTGTGAAAATGCGGGCTGCTTGTCCAGGTTGAATTCTCATTTGCGGTTGATGACCTGCGGGAATTTCTGCGACAATTGTTAAAGTGGTGGGAGAATGACGAACATCTTCATAGCGCACAGCGTAACCATCCATGGCCGCATTATCCCAGTAGGGGAAGTCCAGATTACTGGTAACTGTTTGAGCGAGAATGCGGTTGGTGGCACCCAGAAGGTCTACTGTTTCGGTATCTTCCAGGGGTTGGACTAGGTCTAAGATGGTGGATTCTGCAAGTTTTACTGATAACATTATCGGGAATAAAAAAATATGTCCCCCTAGAGTACTCTAAGGGGACATATTTTGCTTTATTATTTAATCTGACAGTATTTAAGCTTCTTCTTTAGAGTAGATGCCCAAGTTCTTGACTGCCAAAATCAACGTTGCTAACCGTCTCGTCTAAACCTACATTGACTATTTGCGTCCCACCGCTAAAGGTTAGGTTATCCAACAAGCCGTAATTACTGTTGTTGGGGGTACTCGCCACAATACGGGCAATACTGGGGTCGTCCAGGCTAATGGTCAAAGTCTCCGTCTGGTAGCGTCCCAGCTCTCGCGTTGTATCCGTTGCCAGCAGGTTACCTGCTTGATCGTAGGCTTTTAATTGACCAATATTGTCCGTAGAACTTATGTTGGTAAAGTCGATACTGACAGTGGTAACCGGAGAGTCGAAGTCTGCATGTAACTGCGCAAAAGAACCTTGGAAGAACATATTACTCGGCGCCCCCCAGGCGAAAACCTTAGAACCTGTGGATGCTCGATCTTGCCCATTCTTGACGGAAATGTTCTCTCCTAAAGTAACCCCAGGAACTTGATTGTTCAAGACGGTACCATCTCCATAATTATCTGGTTCCACCACAACCTTTCCACCGGTATTTTTCCAACCCTCCTCCTGTACCTGGGCTACAGAGTAGGTTCCTGGAGTAACGTTATCAAAGAGATAGTTCCCTGACTCCGAGGTGGTAGTAGCGGTTTCTCCTTGGTCCAGGATGCCGTTATTATTACTATCTATGAAGACAGTTCGGCCCTGTAGTCCCGTTTCCCCCTCATCTTGAATACCATTGCCGTTCAGGTCATTATAGAGGATTCCTTTGATTCCCGGGATTTCTTCACTGCCAAAATCAACGTTGCTAACCGTCTCGTCTGGACCTACATTGACTATTTGCGCCTCACCGGTATTTTTCCAACCCTCCTCCTGTACCTGGGCTACAGAATGGGTTTCTGGAGTAACGTTATCAAGGAGATAGTTCCCTGACTCTGAGGTAGTAGTAGCGGTTTCTCCTTGGTCCAGGATACCGTTATTATTACTATCTATGAAGACAGTTCGGCCCTGTAGTCCCGTTTCCCCCTCATCTTGAATACCATTGCCGTTCAGGTCATTATAGAGGATTCCTTGGATGGTTCCTGGGAGAATTTGACTGCCAAAATCAACGTTGCTAACCGTCTCACCTTGACCTACATTGACTATTTGCGCCCCACCGCTAAAGGTTAGGTTATCCAACAAGCCGTAATTACTGTTGTTGGGGGTACCCGCCACAATACGGGCAATACTGGGGTCGTTCAGGCTAATGGTCAAAGTCTCCGTCTGGGAGCGTCCCAGCTCTCGCGTTGTGTCCGTCGCCAGCAGGTTACCTGCTTGATCGTAGGCTTTTAATTGACCAATATTGTCGTTAGGACTTATGTTAGTAAAGTCGATACTGACAGTGGTAACCGGGGAGTCGAAGTCTGCATTTAAATGCGCATGAGAACCTTGGAAGAAAATACTCCTCAACGACCCCCAGGCGAAAACCTTAGAACCTGTGGATGCTCGACCTTGCCCATTCTTGACGGAAATGTTCTCTCCTAAAGTAACCCCAGGAACTTGATTGTTCAAGACGGTACCATCTCCATAATTATCTGGTTCCACCACAACCTTTCCACCGGTATTTTTCCAACCCTCCTCCTGTACCTGGGCTACAGAGTAGGTTCCTGGAGTAACGTTATCAAGGAGATAGTTCCCTGACTCTGAGGTAGTAGTAGCGGTTTCTCCTTGGTCCAGGATACCGTTATTATTACTATCTATGAAGACAGTTCGGCCCTGTAGTCCCGTTTCCCCCTCATCTTGAATACCATTGCCGTTCAGGTCATTATAGAGGATTCCTTGGATGGTTCCTGGGAGAATTTGACTGCCAAAATCAACGTCGCTAACCGTCTTGTCTGGATCTACATTGACTATTTGCGCCTCACCGGTATTTTTCCAACCCTCCTCCTGTACCTGGGCTACAGAGTAGGTTCCTGGAGTAACGTTATCGAAGAGATAATGCCCCGACTCCGAGGTGGTAGTAGCGGTTTCTCCTTCGTTCCGGATGCCGTCTTTGTTACTATCTATGAAGACAGTTCGGTTCTGTAGTCCTGTTTCCCCCTCATCTTGAATACCATTGCCGTTCAGGTCATTATAGAGGATTCTTTGGATGGTTCCTGGGATTTCTTGACTGCCAAAATCAACGTCGCTAACCGTCTTGTCTGGATCTACATTCCGGATACCATCTTTATTACTATCCAAAATCCCAAAATCTGAGTCCAGGATGTTTTTTTTCAGTTGGGTATCGCTAACCGCGCCATATTTAGTATTAATTGATATTGGCTTTGCCATTTTTATCCCCTTTGGTGATTAATTTTTGATTCAATACCCATCATTATCTATCAACCTGAGATTTTCCTGAGAATTCAGTCAAGATTCTGTAAAGTTTCTGTAAACTTTCTGTAAAGTTTTTCATCAATACCAGCGAATCTTTTCTGTGTTCTCGGTGTCGGGCTAGTGGTTAAATTAAAAGTAACTATTGTATAATACCAGCAATGAGAAACTCGAACAATTGGCCTGTTTGGCTACCCAACCTGGATTCATGGATGAGTGCTATTATTAAGGATTGAGCTATGATTCTTGGGCGATCGCCAGAACTTCTCGATAAAATTGTTGACTAATTCTCGTTTCTTGAGCGATAAGTTCATCTAGCATTGGCTTTACAGTGGGAATTAATTTTTTCTGCTTGGCAATTAACAAAATGCCTACCGTTCCGATAACGGGTGTATTTCTCGATTTTGCAATCTGACGCGCTGCCTGTTCATCTGCGGTTCACAATTCTTGACAAATAAGGGTTAACAAGGTCAGATTTAGTTGCTATGATAGGGCTACATAGTAATTGAAGGCTGTTGGTTTTGTCAGAGGCCAGGTTCGTCAAAATCCAAATTGTCAACCCTTTTCGAGAATTATTTTGATAAGATTTTGCCCAATCTCTCAAAAGTGGAATAGAATGTGATATGATCTAAGTAATCCCTTAGCAGCAACTAAGGGAGATTGTACTATAATATAGGAGGAACCTAATATATGGCGATCGCACATGACACAGAAATTGCAGAATTGAAGAACCTCGTTCTCGCAATGAATCAGAAAATGGATTCCATGGCAGAGAAAATCGAAGCTGTGGACAAGAAAGTAGAGGCTGTGGATAAGAAGCTAGGGATCCACATAGCTAAGACAGAAGAGCATTTCAACTCCATCGAAACCCAAATCGAAACAGTAAAACAGCAAGTGAGTAAACTGGATGAAAGAACAGAAAAACAGGACAATCGTTACTTTGGGTTGCTAGTGAGTGTTATTGGCTTTCTGGTTTCCGCTTTTATCGCCGTTCTAGTTGGTTTTGGAAAAGTTATCTTCTTCGCCAACCTCTAAACATCTGCGGTTCACAATTCTTAACAATTAATTGACAAATAGGGGTTGACACGGTAAGATGTGGTTGCTATAGTAGGAGACACAAGTAATTGGAGGCTGTTGGTTTTGTCTCGTTTCTTAACAGAAAAAACAAGTGATTTTGACCAGCAATTGGAGCGAGTAGCAAAAATTCGCGCCGAAGCAGCTCTCTGTCTAGGAAGGATGACAGAAATTTTAGAGCAAGGAGAATCTACAGGAGCCAATACTTCTGGTAAACTGGGTTTAGAAAGGGATATAGGGGATCTGAAACTGGGGAGAAAAAATTTGCGCAAGGGGGTCTTTAGGCTGTTAGTATTAGGGGATATGAAACGGGGTAAAAGTACTTTCCTCAATGTTTTGCTGGGAGACAATCTTTTGCCCACTGACGTCAACCCCTGTACTGCTGTACTGACTATTCTCCGCTACGGAACAAAAAAGCAAGTTACAGTTTATTTTAAGTCAGGAAAACGTCCTGAAAAGCTGGATTTTATCACTTTTAAACAGCAATATACCATTAAGGCAGAAGAAGCCAAAAGACTGGAAGACCAAGATAAGTCAGCATTTCCCGATGTAGACTATGGGGTGGTGGAGTATCCTTTGCCCTTATTAGCCAAAGGGATTGAAATTATCGATACTCCCGGTCTCAATGATACCACAAGCAGGAATAAACTATCTCTCGGTTATATCAATAATTGCCACTGCATCATTTTTATCTTAAGAGCATCTCAGCCTTGTACCTTAACAGAACGGCGCTATCTAGAAAACTATCTTAAAGGTCGCAATTTACCCATTTTCTTCCTGATTAACGGTTGGGATGAGGTGGGAGATAGCGTCTTGGATCCGGATGACTCTGAAGAAGTAGCCAGAGCCGAAGCACAACTGCGGGAAGTTTTTGCCTCCCATTTAGCCCCATACTGTATAATAGATGGAGAGGACTTGTACGAGGAAAGAACTTTCGAGTTGTCCGCCATTAGAGCACTGCGACGACAAATGAAAAACCCGGAAGATAGACTGGAGGGAACGGGTTTTCCCGAGTTTTTCGCTGCTTTGAATCAGTTTTTAAACACTGATAGGTTTGTAGCCGAACTGGAACAAGCAAGGACCATCGCCGGTCTTGCAACCACTCACCTCCAAGAAGCTGTGACCCGGAGGATACCCTTAATTCAAGAAAATGTAGCCCAAGTAAAAAGACGCTTAGAAACAGTGAAACCGGAGTTCGAAAAACTGACACAGATTAGAGATAGTCTGCAACAGGAAATTAGAATTATTCGGGACTTGCAAGCAAGGGCGATCGCTGATTCTTTTCGGAGCTACATAGTGGGTTTAGGGGGAACTTTCGAGGCAGATTTCTTAAAATATCAGCCAGAACTGAATTTTTTCGATTTCCTCAACCAAGGGAAGCGGGAGGCTTTTGAGGCAGCATTTACGGCAGAATTCCGACAGTATATTGATGAGAAATTATCTGCTTGGAGCATTACCGCCGAGAAAAAAATGGACGAGGCATTTGCCCAGTTGGCTGAACTTGCGGCTCACTACGGAGCTGACTACAGTGTAGTGACGGATAAGATTACGGAGAAACTGATTGGTGCTAAAGTTGGCTCAGAAAGCAGTAAAGGACAACAGAAACGCTCCCCAGGTTGGGCAAAATGGGCTATGGGATTAGTTTCTTTAGCTTCGGGCAATATGGCAGGGGTAGCTATGGCAGGGGTAGGTTTCGACTGGCAAGATATTCTCCTGAATACCATTGCAACTATCGGCATTGGCAGCATTCTCCTTGCTGTTTCTGGGGGTATCCTGGCACCTGTAGTCTTGGGAATTGTGGGTTTAGGTTTGGGTGCTCTACAGGTGGAGAAAAGGCGACAAAAATTGCTACAATCCACGAAGACGGAATTACTGAAACAATTGCCTCAGGTAGGTCAAGAACAATGGCAACCAATTTATGACGCAGTCAAGGAATGTTTCACTCTTTACGAACGGGAAGTAATGGAACGGATCGACGACGATATTAAGTCGCAAAAGGCAGAATTGCACAATTTGCTGTCCCAAAAAGAATCCGGACAAGTTAAAGTGGAAGAAGAATTGGCACGGTTGCGAGATATGGAAAGTAAAATATTAAAAGAGCGCGATCGCTTGGAATCTATTTTTGAGTATTTGCTGATTAGTAGTTAGTTTATTTTGTTTCACACAGAGGCGCAGAGGCGCAGAGGCGCAGAGAGAGGGGAGGATGTCAACTTCAATTCTTTGCGTCTTGGCGTCTTGGCGCGAAATTACTCTCTGTGTTCTCGGTTGGATGAAGTGAACAGCAAAATCGATATTATCCTCCAGCATATAACGGGAATATCGGAGCAGGAATAAGGGATGATTTTATTTCACACAGAGGCGCAGAGTCACAGAGAGGAGTATTTCAACTTCAATTCTTTCTTTGCGTCTTGGCGTCTTTGCGCGAAATTCTTCTCTGTGGTCAAATTAAAACCTAGCAACTTCCACAGATTTTGTGACTGCTACTGTTTTGCGATCGACAAACGTCGGCGCTGCGCGATCGCGCCTAATACGGTCAATCTCTTTAAGAGTAAGTGAAGTCAGGTAACTCGTACCACAACTAGGACAACTGGGCGACTCGTTCTGACACTCCAGGATTTCACCAGTGAGGATAGCCTGCTCAACATCAGCCAGCATTAGATTATCTTCATCCATCTCTTCATCGGCATGGATTGTCATGATATACTGCTGCTGAATGATTTTTTCTTGTATTTTTTCTAGGATAGCTGCAAACACTATTGCTATCGTAGGGCATAAATAAAACCATCCTCACTACCAAAATAAAGCACTCCATCAGCAATAACAGATCCATAGATATCACCTTGTGTCTTAAATTTCCATTTCTCCTCCCCTGTGTTTAGAGCCAGTACATATAGGGTATCATCATTGGAAAAGTATACTAGACCATCGGCGACAGTAGAGGTACTGAAGTAAATAGATGTTTCTATCCATCTCCCATCAAACTGCCAAACTTCCTGACCTGTTTTCAAATTAAGTGCATATAAAATTCCATCATTACTACCAAACAATATCAATTCTTGAGTAAGAGTAGGGGAGATGTGGAATAAGAAAGAATCCGTCACCCTAAATCGCCACTTTTCTTGCGCTGTTTGAGCATTAACAGCGTAAACAGTTTTCCCTGCAACAAGATATATTGTACTGTTATTAGCAGATGGAGTACTAGAACCCAAGTAAAAGCGAAATTTCTCATCACCCTCTTCCAAATCCTCAGGTTCCAAATCCTCAGGTTTTGGAAGTTGAAAGTTCCATTTTTCTTGACCAGTTTTCCTATCTATAGCCAAGAGATAACCTTCTAGAGTTCCAAAATAAACTGTTTCACCTGAAATGACTGGTGCTCCTGGGAATGGGTTGCCCTCAAGCTCTTCCGTGAAAACCTTCTTAAACCAGTTAAAGCGCCACTTTTTCTGACCTGTTTTGGCGTTAATTGCATATAAGTACTCATTCTTGCCTCCCAAATAAATAGTATCATCTACAACAGCAGGAGAAGAAAAATATACAGGCATATCCAAGCGCCATTTCTCTTGTCCAGTATTTACATCAACTGCATATAGAGGAGTACCGTCACAACCAAAATAAACTACACCTTCTGCTATAGCAGGAGAAGTACATATTACAGATTCCTCCTGAAGCTGAAGGGAAAAGCGCCATTTTTCCTCCCCTGAAGCTGTATCAATGACATAAAAAAAGCCATCCTGTGCTGGAAAGTAAAATACACCTTCAGAAACCGTAGGGGAGAGGGCAGCTATTTCAGCTTTAAACTTCCAGAAAATCTCGTTTAACTGAGGGACACCTTTCGTTTGGTAAACTCCCGTTCTCTGGGGGTTAGCCCTATACATTTGAGCAGGTGGCTTTTCAGGAGGTGGAGGATTTTTAGATTTATTTCCTGGTGCGGTACAACTGTAAATAGAAGCAGTGGTGAGAATAATAGCGAACAAACGACCAAAAGCATTCTTAGGCATTTGGTTACAGACCTTTAATAACTCAACGAGAAAACAGATTGAACGTATTTGTTGTCATGTAAGGAGCTGGGAAATATATACAGCCCCCGTTTTAGGGGCAGAGAAAGACGATCTAGTTCACCTTCCGTTAAATCTAAACCAGCTTCCAGATAAGTCTTCCATACCAACTCAGTACAGTATAGCTTATCCATGGATTTTAGATCAAAGTCATGGTCAAAAATTTTCCCATTTTCTAAATATGATAGGGCAACTTGTACCGCAGGTTGGGCGAAGTGATGATATTTTTCTTGGAGGCGGTATAAACCCACTTTTAGTGCTAGGTTAGGTTTGAGGAAAGTGGATAAAGGTTCTCGACGGACAACCTTTCCTGTCTCAGGGTTACCGGGTGCAACATGAATAACGTAGACAGCAGCATCTATTTTTTGCACTAAACCAACGTGAGAGAAGGAAGTTTCCCGATCGAACATCAATACTATTTGACTTTGATTACTCTGCCCCTTTCTAAAGATTAGATCCCCAGTTTCCAGTAGATTAGGATCCACTTTGGCTAGTAGTTGATTTTTAGTAACTCCTATCTGCTCAGAAGGTGAGTCACGACTCAACAAATCTAAACATAATACAAAAACTAACATGGGAGCCACTAGATCGTAATATTTCTTCATATCTCACTCAACTAGTCTTCTTTGCGTCTTGGCGGGCGGGAGAACCCCACCGATGGCGCTGGGTAATATTGAAACCAAACCAGGAGTTTTATCAATTAGCCCGCAATTCAGGTTAAGGGCGATATGTTGGTGGGCAATGCCCACCCTACAACCCACACCCTTCTATGTTACGGCAAAGCTGACTAATGTCCGTTTCAAATTGCTGCAACCGGGTTAATTCTGTATCCCGATGAATTTGTCTCTTCTCACGGAGCTGCACTAAATTCTCCAACTCCTCTTTGCGTCCCTGAATGTCATCTTTAACTCGTTGAGTGACTTCCCCTTCGTAAGTATCAAAACAGGTGGCGATCGCATCGTAAATGGGCTGCCATTGTTCTTGGGCAACTTTAGGGAGGTGTTTAGCTAGCTCTTTTTTCGCCGTCTTCAGCAGTTCTTGCCGTCCTTTTTCCATTTGCCAACTTCCCACTCCCAAACCGAGGAAAACCAAGGTTACTGGACCAGCGATCGCCCCGAAGAGAGCAGTAGTGAAGGCACTAATACCAATTACGAGCATCATATTCACTACTATATCCTGGAAGTCTAACCCGGAAGCGGTTAGTATACCATCGGTAATTTTCCCCGTCTTGGTGGAAACCAACCCCGTAGCCCAATTTGCCCACCCAGGAGGGTTATTTTCCCCGGAAGACTCTTCTCCGGTGAGTTGCTCGGTAATTTTCGCCGTTACCTGAGCATATTCCCTGCCGTAGTAAGCTGCTTTAGCAGATAATATAGCAAAAGAACCATTCATTTCTTCTTCCACACCATGACTCCAAACAGCAATTTTATCTTTTAAATACTGCTCGAATGCCTCTTTCATTTGCCCTTCAAAGGCTTTGCGCTTATTTTTATCCACCAGGGCGAAAATTTCCAGGTGTACGCGATCGCCGAAATCTGCTTCAAAGGTATGCTCTAAGTTTAACAGATAATCCCGGAAAGAATCGGCAATTCCTTGGGCTTTCTCATTTTTTAGGGTTCTAATTTCTGACTTAAAGCGATGGCAAATTTCTCCCAGTTTAGCAAATTCCGGTTCCACAGCTATAACCTGTTCTTTTAAAGCTTCTATATCCCGATCCAATAAAGGAATGCGACGGTGGATAGCTTCTTGAACTCTAGTCTCGGTTTGACGGGCGATAGTTATCCCTTGGCGGAATTCAGCCATGGCTCTTTCTTGGGTTAAAAATTCATCTAAAGCAGCGATAAACTCGGGAAACCCTGTCCCGGTCAGATCAGCATTTTTATCTTTCTTCCGCAGACGTAAGGCTTGTAAAGCAGAAATGGCAAACACTCTTTTCTCATAGATATCTACCCCGTCTACCTGACAGTATTCTGCCAAATTAGCTTGAAAAACCCGTCTCAACTTCTCTTCTGCTGCTGCTAATTCTTCCGGGTCATCCGGAGCTAGCAAACTATCTTGAACTCTGTCCCAACCATTGAGGAGAAAGAACACCGTTAAACCTTTATCTTTGATATAATTCTCTAAATAGCGTCGTTCTCCCAAAGTACAAGGTTGGGTTGCTCGGAGGACAAAGAGGATAGCGTGGCAATTTTTAATATAACCTAGAGATAATTCGTTCCGCGCTTCTGTATCATTTAATCCTGGACTATCCACAATTTCTACTCCTTGTTTTAACAAGGGTAAAGGATACTCCACTGCTGCATATTTCACGTTGGGAAAGGCAAGATTTTGCTCCCGTTCCAGTCTTTTTGCTTCTGTCGGGTCAATAGTATAGCGACTCTTGAAAGTCGGCAAATCCATGGATTCACTTGGGGTATTATCGTTAAAATAAACCGTGACTTTCTGGGTTTCACCATAGCGCAAAATGGTCAGGAGAGCAGTGCAGGGATTCACGGCGCTGGGGAGGAGATTTTCCTCAATTAAAGCATTGAGTAAAGTACTTTTTCCCCGCTTCATATCTCCTAATACTAACAAACGAAATACTCCTTGGCGCAGGTTTTCACTTACTTTAAGTATATCTTCCCTTTCTCGTTCTAAACCCACCTCCTGCACCAGGCTAGCAGCCATTTTGCTTAGGTAATGAGCAAGTTGGGAGCGGGTTTTGGCGACTTGTTCTAAATCAGCGATGAAGGTTTCGGTGGCAATTTTCATGGTGAATAGAATTATAAAGGAATAATTTGATTTTTAGTAATTGAATCCTTTTGTACCTTATTAATAAGATACCACATAAGCTCTAATTTGTAAAGATAATCTTGTAGGGGTAGTGCGATCCGTAGGGGCACGGCATTGCCGTGTTCCTACCCTATTCCCTATTCCCCGTTCCCCGTTCCCCGTTCCCTATTCCCCGTTCCCTATTCCCGCCCACAGCGCTATAATGGAAACTTGTGTCCATTAGAGGGAGTCCCATGCCTAAATTAAAAACTCGTAGAGCGGCAGCCAAGCGCTTTCGCCCCACTGGTACCGGTAAAATCTTTCGTCGCAAAGCAAACCGCAACCATTTACTCCAAAAAAAAGACTCGGAACGTAAGCGTCGTCTCAGTGTCAGAACCCTTGTCCACGAAGCAGACGAACAAAATGTCCGTCTCATGCTTCCCTACATGTAAAGCTCAACCACAAACTACCCACCACTAAAAACCCAGAACTATGAGAGTAAAAAGAGGTAATGTCGCTCGCAAGCGCCGCAAAAAGATTCTCAAATTAGCCAAAGGATATCGAGGATCCCACTCAAAACTGTTCCGCATTGCCAACCAACAGGTAATGAAAGCCCTGCGGAATGCCTACCGCGATCGCCGCAAGCGCAAGCGGGACTTTCGCCGTCTCTGGATCACTCGCATTAATGCTGCTGCCAGACAGCAAGGTATCAGCTACAGTCAATTAGCAGGTAAATTGAAGTTAGCGAAAATCGAAATAAACCGCAAAATGCTCGCCCAAATGGCTATTCTGGATCCAGAAGCATTTGAAGCGGTGGTTGAAGTAGCTCAAAAACACGTATCTTGACAGTAACCACGTACCTTGAAGTTACGAGTTTCCATTTTGCGGATCGGTGCTATCTGGCTGTTAATGCTCCTATCTCTCCCTGTCAGACCTAGTCAAGGAGCAGAACTGGAGCAAATACAGCGGCGAGGGAAACTCATTGTCGCCGTCAAGGACAACCTTCGCCCCCTCGGTTTCTACGACGAGGAGGGGAACCTCCAAGGACTGGAAATTGAAATTGGGCGGCGTTTGGCACAGGAATTGCTCGGCAGTCCAGAAGCAGTCACGTTTGTACCAGTTACCAACCAAGAACGTTTAAATGTAGTCTTAGAAGGCAAAGTAGACTTGGCGATCGCCCGAGTCACTTTCACTCCTTCCCGCGCCCGCTTAGTACATTTGAGCCACTATTACTATCTTGACGGTACAGGTTTAATAACTAAAAACCCCGAGATGCAAACATGGGAAGACTTAGAAGGGAAAAAAATTGCCCTGCTGAACAATTCCAGTACTGTAGATATTATCCAAAATGCCTTGCCTCAGGCTCAACTAGTGGGAGTAAATTCTTATCAAGAGGGCTATAAACTACTGGAAGCAGGTGTAGTCCATGGCTTTGCAGCCGATAATACCATCCTCGCTGGTTGGGTGCAAGAGTATCCCGCCTATCGCCTGCTACCGGACAGTATCGCCGCCGCCCCCCTCTGCGTTATTATGCCCAAAGGCTTGCAGTATCTTAGCTTGCGTAAAAAAGTAAATCAGGCCATCGCCCGTTGGCGTGACCGTTGGTTACCTGAAAGGATAAGATATTGGGGACTACCGATAGATTTTAGTTAACAAATGCTCACATTGGTTAACCAATGCACTACTGAAATAAGCCAGTAGAGGGGCTATCTCCCAATGCAGTCACTCTCGCGCAGAGGCGCTCCGGCACGGAGAATTAATAAACAGGCGCTTCAAGCGCTCATCCATATCATGTTATTCTTTGCGCCTCTGTGTCTCTGTGAGCTTCCATTAGAAAGTAATCGCTCTTTGTTCTATTTTGTCAGCTTGGTTATCGCTCTATTGTCCCAATATACCTAATTCCAAGCGTTTGGGCAATAAGTATTTACTACTAATTTTCAAAGCAGCTTTGAAAGCGTTTGTAATTAAATATTACTTTTTGTAAGCCAATCTACCACTTTGTATCAGCCTCTTTAACACGTACCACCACAGTTACCAATGAATGAAACTTTACCAGTAATTTATCTCAGTTTCTTACTCATTTTGCTGGCAGCGATCGCCATATTCATTTTCCAGCAAGTTGTGAAAGTTCGCCGCCGAGAAAGTAACTTCTCCCGACTGCAAGAGAAGCTGAAAAATAAAAAGGGGACTGCCAAAGACTATTATGAGTTAGGTAGCCTTTATCTCGACAAAAAACTTTTCGTCCAGTCGATCCAGCTATTTCAAAAAGCATTAAAAGTAGCAGGGAAACAAGAAGTAGAGCCTGAAAACCAGGCTTTGATTTATAATGGCATGGGCTATGCTTATTTTGCCCAAGAACAATATGATTTGGCAATCCGGCAATATAAAGAAGCGTTAAAATTCAACCCAGAGTATCTCATTGCTTTAAATAATTTAGGTAATGTCTACGAACGTAAGCAGCTAGTAGCCCAAGCTTTAGAAACTTATCAACAAACCCTAAAATACGACCCCAACAATGCTACTGCTAAGGGGCGGGCAGACTCTTTAAGCAAACGCTTGACTAGCAAATAGGAGAGTCTCAAACCCTATAGATAGCCATAAATTAGATTATATGACATTATTTGGGTTCATGAAAACAATAAAACTCTTGTCATTGGCAATTTGCTCCCGCCCGCGAATAAATTGCGGGCTAATATGGGAAGTCCCCCTTCGGGGACTATGATCGCCACTTACCATGAAGCACGTAGCACGTAGGGTGGGCAATTTTGACACCGTTTGGCACCCTATAACGGGAGTAAATTGTTATTGCCCACCAGAGCGAGAGCAAGGCTCCGCTTCGCGAGCGCCTGTTATAATAATAACCGCAGATGAACGCTGATATTCGCTGATGTTTTTCTTTGTTATGTAGTCATTATGAAATAATCAAGAAGCTAGGAGAAGGTGGGTTTGGAGCTACCTATCTAACACAAGATACCCACTTACCGGATCGCCCCTATCGTGTAGTTAAGCACCTTAAAAATCAGAATACCACAGTTTTTACCGAAGCGAAAAGGCTTTTTGAACGAGAAGCCAAGATTTTATATGGTCTGAAACACCCCCAAATACCCCGTCTCTATGCTTATTTTGAGGAAAAGGGGAAATTTTATCTCGTCCAAGAGTATATCGAAGGTCATGACTTGAGTCTAGAAATTGTTGCCGAGAAACCTTGGGGTTTCGTTACCCTAGTGCTACTGAAGCTTTACAAGCTGTTCGTAAGGATTCAGGTGTGTAAAATGAGCATATATCCCTATGAATGTCATTCTCCAAGAAGGCGATCGCTGTGAGCTTTATCAATCAAATAATACAGGAAATTGTAGTCCAATAATTATTAGCCCTAGAATATTGTTTGCTATATCAGACTAGTTGTGCTAACCTCAGAGTATGAGTGAGCGTTGCCCAAAAATAAGATTCACAGCAGGATATAACGTAGGGTTTGCTGCTGCGCTCTTTGAATCAGAAAGCAGAGCAATGGTGGTATTTCTTAGACCATCCCGAAATTCCACCGGATAACAATTTGGCAGAACGCTTCATCCGTTTGGCTGTGACCAAGCGTAAAATTAGTGCTGGCTCTCGCTCGATGCAGCGCTTTGAGCAGACGGCTGGTTTACGATCGCGTGATTCAAATTTGTCGGCGGCAGGGGCTTTCTTCCATGAAATTTTTCCGGCAAGCTTTGAGTGCTGCTGCTCATCCTTCCCAACCGAGACCTTCTCTTATTCCTAATTTCTCAACCTGAAGCTTTACAAGCTGTTCGTTCCTATTCTCTTTCTCCTATAAGAACCAAAACACAACAACCTCAACCAACAACTATAGCCTATGTTACCTACTCCTAAAATCCAGTCTACTATTATTTCTGCTCCTGCCAAACCAAAAGGTCAGCTCTCTCGTACTCTTCTGGTAGGGGCGATCTTATTGGCAAGTAGTTTGTCGTCTTGTGTTTCTTCAATATATAATCCTCCAACTATATTATTACCAAGTCCTAATATATCTCTAGTTAACACCCTAAGAGGTCATACCAACACGGTTAGGTCCGTAGCTATAAGTCCTGATAATACCACAATAGTGAGTGGTAGCTTGGATAAAACCATTAAAGTGTGGGACTTAGCTAAAGGAACAGAGAAAGCAACTCTAAGAGGTCATAGCTTTGAGGTTTTGTCCGTAGCTATAAGTCCTGACAATAGCACTATGGTGAGTGGTAGTTACAAAACCATTAAAGTGTGGGACTTAAGAACAGGAAGAGAGAAAGCAACCCTAAGAGGTCATAGCAACTGGGTTACGGACCTAGCTATCAGTCCTGATAATAGCACTATTGTTAGTGGTAGCGACGACCATACTATTAAAGTGTGGGACTTAGCTACAGGAAGAGAGAAAGCAACCCTAAGAGGTCATAGCTCCACAGTTTGGTCCGTAGCTATAAGTCCTGATAATAGCACTATAGTGAGTGGTAGCGCTGACAAAACTATCAAAGTGTGGGACTTAAGAACAGGAAGAGAGAAAGCAACCCTAAGAGGTCATAGCTTTGACGTTTTGTCCATAGCTATCAGTCCTGATAATAGCACTATGGTGAGTGGTAGCTACAAAACCATTAAAGTGCGGGACTTAAGAACAGGAAGAGAGAAAGCAACCCTAAGAGGTCATAGCAACTGGGTTACGGACCTAGCTGTCAGTCCTGATAATAGCACTATTGTTAGTGGTAGCGACGACCATACTATTAAAGTGTGGGACTTAGCTACAGGAAGAGAGAAAGCAACCCTAAGAAGTCATAGCTCCACAGTTTGGTCCGTAGCTATAAGTCCTGATAATAGCACTATAGTGAGTGGTAGCGCTGACAAAACTATCAAAGTGTGGAAAGTTTCTCGTTGATCCCCCCCTTCCCCCCTTTGCGCTCTTTGCGAGTCTTTCGAGCGGCTACTTGGCGACTTGGCGCGAAACCCTCTTTGAGAATATAATAAGCGCGATCGCGCGAACTAGATCTCTGGTGTGGTGGGCAATAACAACTTACTCTGTTGCTAGGGTACCAAACGTTTCCCTGATTGCCCACCCTACGAATTAGGCGATCGCTAAAGAGCAAGCTTTAATAGCCGTATTGAGATTGAATGTGGAGCAAACCATTTATAAATTTTGCGAACCTTGCGGTGAGACTACCCCTACACCAATTATAATTGAATCATTATCAGCTGGATCTGTGGGCTATGAAGACTATTGGCAAGTTGAAGTGAATGATTCTGGCGTGGATTTAGCTTATATTTTTATTGATTCTGGTCTTGGAAATCAGCCTATTAACTTAGCAGCTGTGAGTGGTTGTCCAGCGAGTAGCATTAGCACAGTATTACCAGGAGGGTAGCCCTTAACCAGAATTGCGGGCGCTTGTAGGGGCGCGGATAAAACCCCTGATTTGGTTTCAATTGATGGGTGACACTCTCAGTCGTAGAAATACTTGGACCATATAGACGGCGAAATATATTGGCTAGCTTGCCTAAAAATACCTCTACAAGTTCCAGTATTTAGCTGTTGATGATTGGGAATGGTCAGAGTTTCGTTGCCCATTTCAGTTATTCGACGCATCTTGATGGGACTACCACGCTGACTGTGTACCTGAAAGCCAAACTTCTCAAGTATCTTAATAACTTCCAAACCGGATAATCGTTTTAATCTAGGCATATTCTGGCTGGAGTTCAAAAGTTACGGTAAGAGAAGGTTTAGCCACCAAACCAAACTGAGTTGGATCTTCTCCCTCAAGATGTAGGCTAACAGCTTCAACAAGGTTTTGCGAAATTTCATCCAGTGTCATACCCTGAGTGACAACAGAGATTTCCATGCATTCAGCGAAATACCCCTTCTCATCATCAGGGCGAATAATGGCGTGGATGTTTTGTTGTAGACGGCTCATTTTAGATTTACTCCTATTACACTATTATATGATAGTTGGTTTGAATTTAACCACGAAGGACAGGGAACACAGGGAATAATAGCGCTATATTAACGAAAGGCGTTATAATTCATACATGATCACTTCCTTCAAGTGCAAGGAAACAGAAAAAATATTTCACGGTAAGTTTTCTCGCAAATTGCCACAGAATATTCACAGGATAGCTGCTCGTAAGCTAGAGCAACTCAATGCTGCCACTCTTCTTGAAACTCTGCGTGTTCCACCTGGCAATAGGCTCGAAGCACTGAGCCACGATCGCAAGGGGCAATACAGTATTAGAATCAATAATCAATGGCGATTGTGTTTTATTTGGCGTGATGGTAATGCTCAATGCGTAGAGATAGTTGACTATCATTAAGGTGAAACTTATGACCAAACGTGATTTTCCCCCTATACATCCTGGTGAAATCTTATTAGAAGATTTTCTGAAACCGATGAATATTAGTCAGTATTCTTTGGCTCAAGGGATAGGAGTACCATCCCATCGCATTAATGAAATTGTCCATGGGAAAGGGAGTATTACAGCAGATACTGCTCTACGACTGGGACGCTTCTTTGGGATGGAAGCACAATTTTGGATGAATATCCAAACAAGATATGATCTTGAAATTACACGGGAGGTATTGTCTGACAGATTAAACCAAGAAGTCCGAGTTTATTCTGCTTGACATTACCCTGGGTAGGGTGGTCAAGATGAATTTGACCAATTTTCTGTACTAGAGCTACAGAATCTTCCCAACCAAAAGCGATCGCGCGAATTAGCCCTCTGGTTCGGCGAGGAATAACAACTTACTCTGTTGCTAGGGTACTAAACGTTTCCCTGATTGCCCACCCTACGAACTCTCTCTGCGCCTCTGCGCCTCTGTGTGAAACTCAAATAAAATTGGCGGGCGGTAAGACGGGAATATTTTCTACCCAGTAAGGGATATATTTCCTGGGGAAGGGCGCGTTATTCGACCAATAATAGAACTATGGGTTAAACCTGCTGATTTTAAAGCAATGATACATTCAGAAGCTTTGGCTTCATCAATTGTAGCTAAAAGCCCTCCAGAAGTTTGAGGGTCAAAAAGCAAGGGATATTGGGCAAATTTTTGCCCTCTCTCTACATTATCAATATAATGAGATGCATGTAAATTCTGTGGTTGCAACTCACTATAAATTCCCATCTCTACTGTTTCTAACGCCCCAGGTAAAATGGGAATTGCTTCTAAATCTAATTCTACCCTAACTCCAGAAGCTTTAACCATTTCTACTAAATGCCCCAAGAGTCCAAAACCGGTAATATCGGTACAAGCAGTTGCTCCCTGTTGGCGCAATATTTGCCCTGCCCCGCCGTTAGAAAGTAACATTGATGCTACTGCTCCATCGATCCAGCGACCTTTAGCTAGGGACTTCATATCCGCAGCAAAGAGGGTACCTGTACCGATCGCCTTGGTTAAAACCAGCACTTGACCTGGTTTCATACCGCTTTTACGCAGGATTTTATCCTCATCAACTACGCCATTACAAGACAAGCCAAAAGCTAATTCTGCCCCGGCGGTAGTATGACCTCCAACTAACACTGCTTCACTTTTATGTAATATTTCTGTCGCACCGGATAATAATTGATAGAGAGTCTCTTCTATTTTGGCTGTATTACCGAAGGGTATTGTAGCCACTGCCAAAGCAGTTTGGGGAGTAGCCCCCATGGCAAAAATATCGCTCAAACAGTGATTGGTAGCAATTTGACCGAAGACAAAGGGGTCGTTAATTAAACTGGGAAAATAATCGATGGTATGAACCATCAATTTACCAACCGGGACTTGAATTACGGCCCCATCATCTGGTTTGTTTATACCAATAATTATAGCATTATTTTGCTCAATTGTCAACCGCTGCAAAACTTTTTCTAAGACAGTACTTCCTACCTTAGAACCGCAACCTTTACAATGATGGGTTGTGGGTTCTGGGTTGTGGTTTTTTGGTGGATGCTTGGAAGCTGACATGGGGGGTAAATGACTGAAGCGATGCATGAATTTACGGTCAATGTAATCTTTCCACTGCCATAATAAAGAAGATTGCCACCCAAAAGAAAACCAAGAGGCGATCACTAAGAGTGGCGCTGTCGCGATCGCCTTTTTATCTCCGGTTCCAATTAAACCCAAAAAGCGTTTTTGAGGTTCATAAGGTTGAAGTTTTTTTCCTTGGAGAATACGCTGTAAATTGACAAATAAAGGCTTTCCCTGACGCACTGCAAACACCCCCGCTTTGGGACGGGCATAATTTTTCATTGTTCCAATATCCCCGGTAGCAAAAATATGGGGGTGGAAGACACATTGGAGGGTATCTTCTACTAAAATAAAGCCCTGGGAGTCTACAGTCAAACCCGAGTCTTTTATCCAACTAGGAGCAGAAGCTTGAGTCACCCAAAAGAGGTTATCGCACTCTACATTCAATCCCGAGTCGCAGATAACTCTATCCCTTTGGACCTCAATTACTCGAGTTGATAAATGGAGTTGAATTCCCCTTTGTAATAATAGCTCCTTTAATCGCCTACTCACCCATTCATTGTGAGCCGGTAATAATTTATTTTTTCCGTGAAAGAGATGAATTGTCAAGGAAGCACTGGGATTAATTTTCCGCAAACGAGCATTTATATTTACAGCTAATTCTACTCCCCCAGCACCTCCACCTACAAGAGCAAGAGTGAGAGATTTATGGGGGTTTTCTGTAAAAGCTGTTACTATATCATTCCAAGCTTGGAGAAACAGGGGAACTGGTTTAGCAGGAATGGCGTATTCTTTCGCACCTGGAACCTCCATGGTTGCTGGAGTACTCCCGATATCTAAAGATAAATAATCGAAAGCAACAGGAGGATGATTCTGACAGAGTACTCGATTCTGAACTAAATCCAAACCTATGGCTTGATCTAAATATAACATAGCTCCAGCAAATCCAGCGAGACGACGCAAGTCAATATGAGTTTCATCGTAACTGTAGAAACCCGCTACATGACCTGGTAACATTCCCGAATAGGGAGTGTGGGAAGTATCGGTAATGAGGGTGAGACGGACACCTGGAATGGGTTGCATACCCCAAAGTTTGAGGGCGATCGCGTGACTGTGACCTCCACCTATCAGTACCAAATCTTTCACAATCGGATGTTGCTGCATGGGAAAATATAAGCTATAATAACTATAGTAGAATAGAGTAGTGTGTGTTAGGGCGCGAAGACCTATTTTTTTAACCGCAGATGATTGCTTCGCAATAGGGGGGGGGACTAAGGGGGGGGGTTCTCGATGAGCTTCGTAGTTTTCGATAAACTGACGAGAACAATTGACACAGATATAGTTCTGTTTCCCTTGTCTGTTTTTTCCGTTTTTGCGGATCTGCTCTGATTTACAGTCCGGACATTGCATAGCTACTACCTTCCCATTCATGTCTCTATTATGCAACGCCGCTCATCGATAGCCTGCTAAGGGGCGGCCGCCCCTTAGCAGGGGTGAAAACCACAGATGACGGTGGTAAGAAAGTCAATGGACGGAATCTTGCCGATAGTACATCGGCCCGAATGCTCAAAGCCTTACTAGCTTTCCTGAACCGACTCTGGAACACATTTGGGCCGACCTTGGCTATCGTGGGGATAGGTTGCAGCGTGTGGCTGACGGATGTGAACTCGATTTTGAAGTAGTTGAACGCAGACGCTGGGTTGTTGAGCGCACCTTTGCGATGTGGGGTAAGCATCGGCGCTTGAGGCGATCCGGAACGGATCCGCTACGCGGCGCGCCAGGTTGCTGTCGGTGGGCAATGCCCACCCTACGCTTCAATAGAAGCTTCTGCTTGATGGACAATTAAGCGCAATTCATCCAATGTCTCATTACTAGCAGTTTCCCACAACCTCCGTTGAGAAGCTTCTAACAGCCTTTCTGCCATATCTCGCAAAGCCCAAGGATTGGATTTCTGAAGGAACTGCTGCACTTTTGGTTCAAAAAGATAGGCTTCTGCTACTCCTTGATACATATCATCTCGAACACATCGAACAGTAGCATCATAAGCAAACAAATAATCCACTGTGGCTGCCATTTCAAAGGCTCCTTTATAACCGTGACGCATCACTCCTGCGATCCATTTAGGGTTAATTACACGAGAGCGATATACCCTAGCTATCTCAGCGCTTAATTGCCGCACTTGAGGAAGTTCAGGGAGCGAATTATCTCCGAAATAGGTTTGGGGATTTTTCCCCGTTAGGGCACGAACAGCAACCGTTAAACCTCCCTGAAATTGATAATAATCGTCGGAGTCCAGAAGGTCGTGTTCTCGGTTATCCTGGTTGTGTAAGACTACTTGCAGTCTTTCCAGTCTCTGTTCAAAAGCTTCTGCTGCCCCAACTCCCCAATGCTGGGCACCACTATAGCCATAACTGCTCCAATTGAGATACGCTCTAGCTAAATCCTCATCTGATGTCCAATTTTGTGCTTCGATTAAACCCTGCAAACCAGCACCGTAGGCTCCCGGTTTGGAGCCAAATATGCGCATAGTAGCCCGTGCTGCTGCTTCTTCTGTGGGCAACCCTTGCTGCTGCCATATCTTGGTCTCTTTCCTCACTTGAGTTGCGAGAGGATTTTCTGCTTCTGTTTCCTCTAAATTAGATACAGCGGTAATAGCTTGACTAACTAAATCGATTAAATTGGGAAAGCTATCCCGAAAGAAACCGGATATTCTCAGGGTAACATCCACTCTCGGTCGTCCCAAAGCTGAGGGGGTCAGGATTTCAAAATCCACCACTCGCCGGGAAATTCCATCCCAAATTGGTCTTACTCCCAATAAAGCCAATACCTGAGCAATATCGTCTCCTCCTGTGCGCATAGTTGAAGTTCCCCAAACGGAGATAACAAGGGTTTGAGGGTATTCGCCGTTTTCTTGAGTGTACCGTTCGATAACTGCTTCTGCTGCTTTCCTACCTACTTCCCAAGCAGTTTCTGTGGGAATAGCCCGGATATCTACGGAGTAGAAATTCCGTCCTGTGGGTAAAACTTCTGGTCTTCCTCGGGTAGGTGCTCCCGCTGCACCACTAGGGACATATTTACCGTCCAGTCCCCGTAACAAATTGCTAATTTCTTGATAGGTTTGTTCTAGGGCAGGGAGAAGATACCTCTCGATCCATTCTAGTTCTTTGCGGGTATTTTGTCCAGGGGGATTAATTTTCCGTTTCCCAATAATCCCTTCAATTAACTCCTCAGCTTGTTCCTCCAAATCCTCCCCTCTCCGCTTCCAGCTGGAATCAGATTCCAGAAAGTGGGTGCGACCGCTGCGTGAAACCTCCAAATCCCGTGCGATCGCTCTACTTAAACCCAACCTTTCTCCCGTAGGAAAACGAGCGATGGCCCCGATTAAATCTCGTAATTGCCTACCTTGGGGCATTTGGCCAAAAATATGCAAACCATCTCTAATTTGAGCGTCTTTTAAGGCACACAAGTAACTATCGGCGAGAGTGAGGAATTGGTCTAAGGAGTTTTTATCTATTGTATCACATCCCAAATCTTTGTCAAGGTGAGATTGAGTAACTAGATTTAAGATGCGATCGCCTATTATGGTTAGTCGGGATGGATCTAAACTTTGGGCTTCATAATACTCATCTATTAAAGCTTCTAGTTGCTGCAAATCGTCATAGAGTTCTGCCCGAGTCATAGAGGGGGTTAAATGGTCGATAATAACCGCCTGGGAGCGGCGTTTAGCTTGGGAACCTTCCCCCGGATCGTTGACAATAAAGGGATAAAAGTTAGGTAGACTCAAGAGGGCTATTTCCGGGTAACAATGAGAGGAGAGGGCGAGACTTTTACCGGGTAACCATTCTAAGTTACCATGTTTACCTAAATGGATGATACCACTGGCTCGAAAATGTTCCCGCAACCAATAGTAATAAGCTAAATAATCGTGGGTTGGTTCTAAGTCCGGAGCGTGATAATTTAAACTGGGCTCCTTGTCGTAACCTCGGGAAGGTTGGATCCCAATAAAGATATTTCCTAGTTGAATCCCTGGAATAGGGTAACCGCCAGGATTAATATGGGACCAGCGATCGCTTATTTCTTGTTGAATTTGTTCTGGTAAACTGGAGAAGTATGTGTTATAATCTTCTTGAGATAGATATTGATTGACGGGATGGAATGCTTTGCTTTCTGGATCGTTAGTTATGCCAGCAGTTAAACGAGCAATTAATTCATCCCCATTACTTGGGATATGCTGGACAAAATAACCTGCTGCTTGTAAAGCTTGGAGGATAGCGATACAACTTGCGGGAGTATCTAAACCCACCCCGTTAGCAATTCTCCCATTTTTGTTGGGGTAATTAGCTAAAATAAGGGCGATTTTCCTTTCTGTTGTGGGGGTGTTTATTAAGCGCAACCAATTAGCAGTTATATCAGCGACGAAATTAACCCGATCCCTGTTGGGTTGATATACGACTACATCGGTTTCCAAGTCTTGATTGCTAGTTTGCACAGATTTAAAAGAAACAGCGCGAGTAATAATTCTCCCGTCTACTTCCGGTAGAGCCACATTCATAGCTACGTCTCGGGGTGTTAATCCTTGATAACTAGACTTCCACTGTTCTATAGTACTACCACTGAGGATTACTTGCAACACTGGTACATTCAGTTTTTGCCACAATTCTAGTTTGGGGTTCTCCTGGTTGAGTTTAGCCACAGAAAAACTGGTAGTATTGAGGAGGATTTGAATATCTTGTAAATAGGAAAATAATTCTGCTTGTACTGACTGATCCCCCAGAGAAGAGACAAAGACAGCAAGGGGAGATAAATTCCGTTCTTGCAATGCGAGAATGAGACTATCTATGGGTAAGGTATTCCCAGCTAAATAATGGGAGCGATAAAAGATAATACCCACTTTGTTTGTGGTTCTGGGGGAATTGTGATAAAGTCCAATGCGAGGTACTACTTGGGGAGGAGGGGGATTAGAAGAAGTTCCGAGAGAAACATCCGCCACAAATTGAACAGCGTGAACTAAATTATCAACACCAGACTCCACGAAGTAGCGCCACAAGCGATGAACTGCGGCGAGAGAAACAGTGGAATGACTAATTAAATCAGGATCGGGGCGATCGTCTCCTGGTAAGACATATAAAGCAGCCCCTGTCTCCTCTACAGTTTCCTTGACTACTTCTAACCCATAAGACCAATAAGAACGTCCCCCTAGTAAACGAAGGATAATTACCTTAGCTTGAGTTAAAACAGTATCTGCGTAACTATCGATACTCAGCTGTTGTTGGAGTTGGAGGAGGTTCAGGGTTCGCAGGGGTGGAAACTCAGTTGGGAGGTGAGACACTGCTGCATTAAGGATTTGAATATCCGTGTCTGCTGCGGTTAGGATTATAATAGGGGCGGGAGTTTGTTCTACAATAATGACCCCTTCTGAGTCAGGTTGCCAACCTCCTGGAGTGGCGGCGATTCGGTGCATATAATAATCAGTAATTTTAGATATTATTTATCTTACCATGGTAAACAAATCTCAACCAAAATATCTCTCATAGAACCCATTTGAGATCTCTGTTGTGGAGTAAAATAGGGAAAAAATGCCGTACTCAAGTAGTTTGACAGACGGGGAGTGGAAAATAATAGAACCTCTGTTGCCCAAAAAGAAACAGACAAGACCACCAAAATGGAGTAAAAGGCAGATTTTAGATGGTATCTTGTACCAATTAAAGAATGGTTGTAATTGGTGTGACTTACCCAAAGACTTGCCCCCCTATTCCACAGTATTTTGGTACTACAAACAGTGGCGATCGCTTGGGGTAATCGAAGCAATCAGAGATATCTTGCATAGTAGAGTCCGTCAGCAAGTTAAAAAAAAAGGGCAATGGACAACCCTAATCATCATTGACTCCCACTGTTCTATAGTATTACCACTCAATCAGTGACCAGGCACCCACCCCCTAAAGGGGGTGGGTTGACAGTTTTTAGTATTCAGTTATCGTTAATTTGGTGGGGGGATCAGACCCTTTGAAGAACATTTAACTCGACCGAATCTTAAATGTCGCTCCTTGTGGCTCAAATTCTCTCCAACCAAGGAATGTAGCCGTTTTTAATCTGGATTTTTGGGGGCGCGCGCCAAGCGGAGCCAGGAGAAGATGCTCCCGTTCGCAACGAGCTGGTAACTGATACCAAATTGAACGCAACTCGGTATTGTATTAAGATATAGCGCTACGCGATCGCCTACTCCCAATCTGGCAATCCCCCACCCACCCCCTTCGCCCCCTCCCGGGAGGGGGTTGGTGAGGTCGTCTCTTGTGAAAGAACTGGTAACTGTCATGGTACTCGCTCACTGAAGAAGCTGGTAACTGGTTACTGACTAACTGGTAACTGCTGAGGATTACTTGCAACACTGATACATCCAGTTTTTGCCATAATTCAAGTTTAGGGGTCTCCCGGTTGAGTTTAGCGACGGAAAAACTGGTAGTAGAATTGTCAGGAAATTAGAATGTAATTGTGAAACAGTGATAGCAGAACAACCATGCTGAACATCAAGCGAGCACTTAAGCAAAACCGACTACTGCGGGCACTAACCGGATTAAATCGAAAAGCCTTTGACGATTTATTGTCAGCCTTCAGCATAGTGTACGAGCAGGAATAATTCAACAAGCCCCGCAAACGTGCGATGGGGGCAGGACGCAAAGCCCGCTTGCGCACAGCTCAAGATAAATTGTTCATCACACCGCCAAATCAAAGATTATGGCGGTCCCCTTCTGCCGACATTAGGTAAAGTATTATTCTCAATTTTGGAGCAAACCCGCGATCGCTGGATTAAGAGAGGCAGATAATGGAACCGAATTAGTTAAATTTCTTGGCGGGAAACCAATTTCTCTATCTCCGCTTGGGTTTCGTGGAGAAACTGCTCCCTACTATCGGCTACCTTAGTTAGAGTTGGAACTAAATTCCGGGATTGTAAGGTCATATGAAGCTGTAGTTGTGCTACATACTCTCCAATATCTTCGCGAATGCGAAGCTTTGCGAAGCAACCGCCCTTGGCGTCCCGCCTTTGGCGTCCCAGTTCGTTGGTGACGGATGACGATGACAAATTCACTATTTCTTTTTTCCCTGTTTCTGAACTTTCGGCAAACACCAACATAGTCTATCACTATTTTCTTTCTAGCTGGAAAATAAGACGAAATTTTACATATTTCTTAATCTTAAATCAAGAAAAAAACAGGCTACAAAGTCATCTCGCCAGTCCCGGTGACTTGTACAATCAATAAGGAAAAGTAAGAGAGTTTTAAATTAGGGCGATCCCTCAAATCTCGATAGATAGTCTGATTTGGTAAAGTTGCTCTCTCTACCACCCAACTAGCCTCCAGGAGTTGGCGCTGGCTTAAAAATTGCCAAACCTGCTGGTAAACGGAACTCACTTTCATCAGTACCGCTACATCGGCCCATTCCAGAACTGCCTCCAACTCCTTGACGCAATAAAGAGCTGGGAGAATGGCAAGACGCTGACTGCCAACTGTTAACGGTACCCCCAAAACCGCTGCGGCAGCCATGGGGGAACAAACTCCAGGAACTGTCTGGACTACTGCTTGGGGATGCAATTGCAGCAAAGTCTGTGCTAAATAAGTAAAAGTACTGTAAAAGCTAGTATCTCCAACACTTACAAAGGCAACGTCTTGTCCTCTTTTGAGATATGACCAAACTCTTGCTACTGCCTCCTCCCATGCCGGAATCAAGATACTCTCTTCCCTGACATAAGGAAAGCCCAAAGGTAATTTTTGCTGCTCTGTCCTCAGCCAAGGGGAGACAATCTGTTCTGCTATACCGGGTTTTTCTCTCATTCCGGCGGGAAAGGCTACCACCGAAGCTTGCTGTAGGAGACGCAGTCCTTTGAGGGTAATCAGCTCCGGATCCCCTACTCCTAAACTAATTCCATACAAGACACCAGGTTGGATCAAATCTAATACCTCAATCGACAATTGCCAATGCCATTACCAACAGTAATAATACCAGGCTACTTTGCTAGGGCTACTGACTACCGCGACCTAGATTTAGCTCTAAATGAGCGAGGGATTCCTACAGTAACAGTACCTTTGCGCCAACGAGATTGGCTGCCAACTCTCGGAGGTCGTTCTGTGGTACCGATTATTCGACAAATTGACAGCACGGTGAAAAAAATGTTGAGCCAATACCGGGTTGGTTCGGTTAATTTAGTCTGTCACTCTGCTGGGGGTTGGATTGCCCGTATTTATTTAGGCGAAAAACCCTACAATATTCACGGGGATGTTACGTCGGAAGAGGGGGTTTGGCAAGCTCGCTCTCATGTGGCTACCTTGTTGACGTTAGGCACACCCCACACAAGTCAAGAACGTTGGACAAAGCGCAATCTGGATTTTGTCGAGCATAATTATCCTGGAGCTTTCTATCCAGATGTACGTTACGTTTGTGTAGCTGGGAAGGCAGTATATGGTCAAAGAAAACGGGGTAGTTGGTTGGCCTACAATAGCTACAAACTCACTTGTGGCCAAGGTAACTGCTGGGGAGATGGGATTACCCCTATCGCCGCTGCTCATCTAGAAGGAGCCACTAATCTAACTTTAGCAGGAGTAATGCATTCTCCCAAGTCTCCCGATCTTTGGTATGGTTCCCCAGAACCGCAACAAGCTTGGGTATCTTATTTAATGGATTGATTGCCGCTCCCAAGCACCGTAACACTGAGCGTAATAGGCCAATATTGCTTCCAAACGCAAATGAAGAGGAGTATCTAGCTTTTCAGGATATTCAATCCATAAACCTTGCAGTTGGCTTTGATTATAATCAAAGGTCGCCGCATTTCTCTCTAGGAAACCGGTTTTGACTCCCTCAACTTGGCGTAAGTGAGCGGCCACTTCCCGGTAGACTGCTAAGGGCAAGCAGGAATGAAAAATATGCTCTTTTCGCTGTAGAACTTCCATAGATTTTTGACTCAGACTTCCTCTGGTTTTGCTACTTTGTGGTAGTACTCCTCAATGCAGAATCTCCGCTGGCCTCCTAGAGTTCTGATGGCTTTGATTTTCCCAACAGAAGCCCATCTTCTAAGGCTGTCGATTGACACGCCGAATTGTTTGGCGGCAACACGTGGTGTAACATATTTGCTTTGTTTCATGACAAACTCTCGGAAGAACCGAAATCGCGATGTTTTAACTCGCCCAGGAAGTTCGAGGAGGCTAATTTATTAGCCGTCCCCCTTTCGGGGTCGAGGGCAGTAAGCCCTCTATCTCCCATTTCTGGGGAATGTTAGCCTCGCCAACCCACCCCTCCCCCCGCCCGGGAGTGGGTGCCTTCCACCAATTAACAATCAGTTGTAGGGCGCGCCCGATATGAAAGGGCGCGATGCCGTGCCCGTACCCCAGCAGAGCGCCGCGCCTGAGCAGGCTGCTCATGTCAACCGGGGCAGTCAGGCAGTTGTCGTTTGTCTTGGTGCGCTTTCCACCTTGAATCCCATTCAAGAAAATGTGGATGCGACCGCAATTTGGTGGGGGGCTCAGACCCAAAGAAGAACATTCATGGTACGAGGTTACTGACTAACTGGTAACTGCTAAATATTAGGGTGGTAGGGTGGGCAATGCCCACCAACAGAGCGCTATCGATGATGCCGCCCGTATCAATCATACACACTTAATCTCAAGTTTTACATATATTAGTTATGCACTAATAACCTTGGCAACATAAGGGCGCTGTTTCCTGTTCCGTAGTCAACTAACCTAGGTGGGCAGGGTACTGCTACTCTCTGTCCCCGTCCCCTGGAACGGTCAGAGTTACAGCCAATCGAAGCTCCAACCATAGTAATTGACAACTTGAGGTGCTCCTAAAATTGCATGTACGCCTTATTTGACAAGGCTTTTCTGTTTCCTTTATTGACCCTGTACGGGAAACCGTACTCATCAGTAGTTGCCATCCACCGAAGTGTTTAGTTAAATTAGCACTCGGAAGGTGAGAGTGCTAACTAAGTCGTTAGACACCATCGAACACAAGTAATCTGGAGGATTTTCTATGGCAGCCATTAGCATTAATGTCGCGACAGTAAAACCCCTAGGGGACCGGGTATTTGTCAAGGTCAGCCCCGCAGAAGAAAAAACCGCTGGGGGCATTCTGCTACCAGACAATGCCAAGGAGAAGCCCCAAGTAGGAGAAATAGTTGCAACAGGTCCGGGGAAGCGCAATGACGACGGCACCTACTCCCCACTAGAAGTGAAAGTTGGGGATAAGGTTCTTTACTCCAAGTACGCCGGTACGGACATTAAACTGGGGGGCGACGAGTACGTTCTCCTCTCTGAGAAAGACATTCTCGCAGCAGTTGCCTAATCATAATGCGCGCAGAGGCGCTGAGGCACAGAGAGCGGATAAGAGATTAGGTTTGATAGCAGTCAGCATCCGCGTTCATCGGCGGACGCCAAGGGCGGTTGCTTGCGCAAAGCTTGCGCAAAGCTTCGCAATCATCTGCGGTTCATAATTTATTCCCTGAATAGGAGACAAACCCATGGCTAAATCCATTATCTACAACGACGAAGCCCGTCGCGCCTTAGAAAAAGGCATCGATCTGTTGACTGAATCCGTAGCCGTCACCCTGGGTCCCAAGGGGCGGAACGTAGTGCTAGAAAAGAAATTTGGCGCTCCTCAAATCGTCAACGATGGCGTTACCATCGCCAAAGAAATTGAACTGGAAGAAAACATCGAAAACACCGGGGTGTCCTTAATACGTCAAGCAGCATCCAAAACTAACGATGTTGCTGGAGACGGGACTACTACTGCTACAGTTTTGGCTCACGCTATTGTTAAAGAAGGATTGCGGAACGTTGCCGCAGGAGCAAACCCCATTTCCCTCAAGCGGGGGATCGACAAAGCGACGGAGTTCTTGGTGGGCAAAATTGCTGATCACGCCAAGCAAATAGAAGATGCCAAAGCCATCGCCCAGGTGGGAGCCATTTCCGCAGGTAATGACGAAGAAGTGGGCAAGATGATTGCCGACGCCATGGACAAAGTGGGCAAAGAAGGGGTTATCTCCCTGGAAGAAGGCAAATCCATGACCACGGAATTGGAAATTACCGAGGGTATGCGCTTCGATAAGGGTTATATTTCCCCCTACTTCGTTACGGATTCAGAGCGAATGGAAGCCTTATTAGAAGAGCCTTTCATCCTCATTACCGACAAGAAAATTACCCTGGTACAAGACTTAGTTCCCGTGCTGGAGCAAGTAGCCAGACAGAGTAAGCCCTTAGTAATTATCGCTGAGGATATCGAGAAAGAAGCCCTGGCTACCCTAGTAGTGAACCGTCTGCGGGGAGTACTCAAAGTGGCTGCTGTCAAAGCTCCCGGTTTTGGCGATCGCCGCAAAGCGATGCTGGAAGATATTGCCGTTCTCACTGGCGGTCAGGTCATCACCGAAGACGCTGGTCTGAAGCTAGAGAGCGCCAAACTCGATGTGCTGGGCAAAGCCCGCCGCCTCACTATTACTAAAGACAATACCACCATTGTGGCGGAGGGGAATGAAGCAGCAGTGAAAACTCGCTGCGACCAAATTCGCCGTCAGATGGACGAAACCGACTCTTCCTACGACAAAGAGAAACTGGAAGAGCGTCTCGCCAAACTAGCTGGCGGGGTAGCTGTGGTTAAAGTAGGTGCAGCCACAGAAACGGAAATGAAAGACCGCAAGCTGCGCCTGGAAGATGCCATCAACGCTACGAAAGCAGCAGTAGAGGAAGGTATCGTTCCCGGTGGCGGAACCACCCTAGCTCACCTAGCACCGGAACTGGAAAACTGGGCCACCAGCAACCTGAAAGATGAAGGTTTGACTGGGGCAATGATTGTAGCTCGTGCTTTAACCTCCCCTCTCAAGCGTATTGCTGAGAATGCCGGTCAAAATGGAGCTGTCATTGCCGAACGAGTGCGGGAAAAAGAATTCAATGTGGGCTACGATGCCGCTAATAATGTCTTTGTAGATATGTTTGCAGCTGGTATTGTGGATCCTGCGAAAGTAACTCGTTCCGGCCTGCAAAATGCCGCTTCCATCGCTGGTATGGTTCTGACTACCGAATGTATCGTCGTGGATAAGCCAGAGAAAGAAAAAGCTCCTGCCGCTCCTGGTGGTGGTGACTTTGACTATTAAGAACTGCTCTAACTAGGCAATTAATACGAGCGTGTGTGTAGGGGCACGGCAATGCCGTGCCCCTACTTGTGCGCTATATAGCGCTACGCGCGGGTTGGTCTGTCGGGGTACGGGATTCGGGGAAGAGAAAAGCCTTACGGGACGCTCCCATTAGGAAAAAACAGCTTTAATCAGATATCTTTAACTACCTTTAGTCTTCTGGTAGCCAATTTTCTGCCAAAACTAACTCTAGAGAATAGGGACAAGGGTTGGGAAACAACGACATATCCATATTGGTTTGCTTGGCAGCAGTACGACGGGCACGAGTTTGACATACTCCCACGGCTGAAGCCTGTGGGATTCTCATTCATTCCAGGTTGCTAACGAGACTGCTTACTTGCTCTGGTTTCCCATCACAAGCAGAGGCAGGACTCTCCCCTGGCGTTCCCCCCGTGCCGGGGGCAGTTTCCCCATGCCCTAGGGTACTGTTGAGATCATGACCTAGAATGCTCATTCCCTTCTGCAAGATATTGAGGGCCGCATTTGTATCACAGCAAATCTCAATCTTGCAGCTAGGGCAACTATGCGTTCTCGTACTGAGCGATATCTTAACCCGAGGACCACAGTAAGAGGAATCCAGAGATGTGAAGTAAGGCGAAACAGCCACAACTGCTTTATCCCAGATCTGACCGTAGTAGTTTAACCATTGGGTGAATTGATACCAACTGGCATCAGAGATTGACTTTGCTAAATGGTGGTTCTTCACCATATTCCGAATCTTCAGATCCTCGTAGACAATCACATCGTTAGAGTGAACTACGCACCGAGCGGTCTTAATTGCCCAGTCTTTACGCTGTCTTTGAATCTTTAGATGAGCTTTACCTAATCTAATCCTGGCTTTGTGGTAGTTGCTTGATTCTTGCTCTTTGCCTTTCACAAACTTTCTCGAGAGTCGCCGTTGCAGTTTCTTGAGTCTGCGTTCAGCCCGTCTCAAGTATTGAGGATAGACAACTGCATTATCATTCTGGTTTTTGTAGAAGTACTTCAGCCCCAAGTCAATCCCAACCACATCACCTGTGTAGTTACCTTTCTCCTTCCGGTTGGCATCAAAACAGAACTGAGCGTAGTAGCCATCAGATCTCCTGATAACTCTCACCCGATTGATCTTGAGTCTGAATAAATCTTCCCTGGTTTCCTGATTACAGAATAGGGAGAACTCTCCAGCTTCAAAACCATCTGTGAATATGATGCTCAGGCAATCATCAGCCAGTTTCCAGCCAGTTGTCTTGTACTCTACAGACCGACAGTGCTTTTTGAATTTGGGAAATCCCTTCTTCTTTGCACCTTCCTTGCAACGGCGATAGAAGCTAGTTATCGAATTCCAAGCACGTTCGGCGCTGGCTTGACGAGCCATAGAGTTTAACTTTTTGGCAAACGGGAACTCTTCTGCGAGCTGCTTGCAAAGCTTAGACAGTCTTGCTTTATTGGTTCCGTGATTGTCCATCCAGAATCTAACAGCCTTGTTTCTGATGAACTGGGCTGTTCGTATAGCTTCGTCTCAAACAGTGACCAGGACGCCAAGGGCGGTTGCTTCGCAATACCAGTTACCAGTCCTGCTCAGGCCAGGCTTTGCCTGAGCAGGCAGGCGTCTGGTGGGGGGGTGGGTTGACTGGTACCATGGTACGTGGTCACTGCATAACTGCTAATGCTCTGTATTGAGTGTTAGACCCTAATAGTAGCTTGGCTTCTCTTACTAGCATTCTTCTATTTTACCACAATTTGCTGGATAAACTTATAGTGCCAAGGATAACTTCACGCCACCGGCCGCTCTGGATCCCACGGCTGAAGCACGGGGGCGTTGAGCGGAGTTATCTGTCAAACCTTGACGGCGCTTTACGCGCCGCGCTACATCCCACCCTTGTTCATAGGTGGGCTTTGCGCGGGAATCTGTAACTCTCTTCAAGTTTTTCTGCGGGATAATTTCTCAGACTGGGACTATCTTCAATGGCTAATGCGATTTGAGTACGAGCATCGGTTATGGAGTCTAGCCAGCTATCTGAGCGACGCTGGGGCTGATATTGCCACTTGAGCAAATGCAGTAAGAGACGAGTTAGTTGACTACTGAGCAATCGCCGTTCACTCTTGCCCAAATCTTCAATCTCCTCAATCAGGTGTACTACATCAATTTCATGCCAACGCTGCTCCCTTAGAAGCTGAGCGGTTTTATCAATCCACGAATTGAAGTCTGCCAAATAGGTATCACTCATGATTTGATTTGATGCTCACTAACAATACAGAATTATAGCGCCCAAACGCGGGTATGGGGTTCGGGGTATGGTGACAATTCTAGGTTAGCAGAGCAGATAGTGTTACTTTTGACACTCCCCGCACTGAAGATGCGGGGATTCTTATAGCAGCCCTGCATGAGGACTCTTAACGGCGTAGTCAATGCGCCGATCACGCTGCTCAAACCCGCTAAAGCCTAAGCTCTACAGAAAAAATACCCACGAAATTTGTTACACAAATTTCGTGGGAGCCCGAATCGCAGCTACGTGTTATAAAGTTGTAATAGATAGCCCTCTTTGGGCTAAACTGAAGAAACAATGAAACTTACCCCGGCGCAAGCCGAACAGGTGTGCTGGCTTATTCGGAAGTTCCTCACAAAGGACAAAGAAGTCTTGGTTCAAGGGAACTCAGCTAGACGCGGCAGGAGCCTCAGGCCATAATCTTTGATTTGGCGTGAGAGGAATGCCGCGCCCGAGTTCAAATATTAATTGAACGTGAGCGCGGCAGTCCCCACCCGTAGGATGCGTTAGCTGTCGTAGGATGCGTTACTAGCCGTAAGTAGTAGCAACAATACAAACTTTGTTGGCGTAACGCATCGTACGTAGCAGCATCCTAAATTAAATGGGTTAGCGTAACGCATCCTACGTAAAACGCGCTCGCGTAGCGGAGCTTTGCTCTCTGACAGCGTTTTACGGGGTGGGGAAGGATAGCGCCCTGTTCTAAAATTTATCCAACCAAAAACACTTGACGTACTCAGAAATCTTTTGGTAGATTAGAAAATGCGAGCAACATCATTAACAGAGCCGCTTGCCATTGAGGATGTGTCGTGATAGGTAGACTATAGCCGGGTTTTCCCCCACGCAGTACCGGACGTACACTGTTCAAAGCATCCGGCTCCTGGTGTATCATCCTACTCCTGGCGCGTTTACTGTCGGGTAAGGCACGCTAACGCGGTTGCTTGCGCAATCAGGAATCGCTTCCCTCCCCTCCCCTAAGAACCGGACGTGACAGTCTCCTATCATCCGGCTCAAGCCTCACCTCAGTCCTTACTCGCTTGGTTTTCTTAGAATGTACCTGCTTGTGGCACGATTTGTGCAGGTGCATCAGGTTGCCCTGGTCGTCAGAGCCTCCCTCCGCCACAGGTACTATGTGATGGGTTTCGATTAGAGTCGAGGGAGGTGTTACCACCTCGCCCCTCTCCTACGACACCGAAGGTGCCGCCTTTGGCGTCCCGGACGTGCGACTTTCACCGCATCCGGCTCAGGTATTTCTATGCTTTTACGGCGCGCTTCCGTAAGCCATCCTTAACACGCAGGCGGTGTACCACCTGTGCCTGGTGACACTCACGGTGGAGACCAACTAGATTCTTACAATTCCAGTTGTTATGGTCGCCATCGATGTGGTGCAACTCCACGGTTCCATCCATCTCCATGAACAATCGGTTGCAATGCGTACACCTCCCTTTCTGCCGCTTGATAGCTTCAGCGGTCGGCCCCGTGTATAATTTGGAATTACGGCCAACCCAATAGGTTATATTCCCATTGAAGGGTGAGGCATTACCTTTGACCATTACGTGACTATTCACTTCCCAGGATACCGAAGGGAACGCTTTGTCCACCTGCATCTTTGTGAGCTGGCGTTTTGCTGCTCCCTTCTTCATCGCCTTACCTTTAATGGCCTGACGACGGGCTTTCTCAGCCTCCTTTTGGTCTTGCCTGCGCTTTTCCGCCCTTAGTTTGTGCCATACCCATTGGCTCAGTGACCATAGATTGTGTTTGTTCATGTCGCAGAACTTATGGTAATTCCTCCAGCCACGAACCTGGCTTTCTATCTTATTTAGTCGAGCTTCTGTGCTCAACTTTTTGTTCTTCCAGGTCTTTTTAACTTTGGCCTTTATGTCCGCATAGTTCTTTTGGCTCGGTGTGGTCTTAAATGTTCCCTCTGAGTTAACGCGAAAGCGCCATCCCAGGAAATCAAATCCTTCCGTTGCCTTCCTTGTCTCAGTCTTATCTTCGTTTATCCTTAGCCCTCTGGAATGCGAGAAATTCGTCAATATCTTGCCTCAGCTTTTCGGTGTCGGCTTTTGGTTTACAGATAAAGACCGCGTCATCCGCGTAACGTATTCCCCTTATACTTTTAGAATTATTAAACCCATTCCTTCTTCCCTTATTGTACTGTTGGGTTCTTGTAATCTGGTCTGACCCTAGGTTCTCGAATCCGTCTAGGGCGATATTTGCCAGCAGTGGCGATATTACACCACCTTGGGGTGTCCCTTTAATGCTGGAGGGGTATTCTCCACGGACACCAGCTTTCACTGCAAGCTTTAAACCTCGTTTGGCCTCTGTGGGTAAGACAACCTCTTTGATAATCACTTGGTGATCTATTTCATCAAAGCATTTACTGATATCCGTTTCCAAAATCAGCTTCTCCTTACCATTTGCCTCTGAGTTTAAATTATTGAATATGAGCTTTTGTGCGTCCGCAGTACAGCGACCGGGTCTGAAGCCATAGCTTCTTGCTCCGGCGGTAGCCTCATAGGCTGGCTCTCCTGCTAACTTTAGTAGCGTTTGCCACGCCCTGTCGGCTATTGTTGGGATGCCTAATCCCCTTACTTTGCCGTTTGGCTTGGGGATGTTTACCCTTCTCAGTTGTTGGTGTCTCCAGTGGTACCAATGCTTATTCAGCCTTTGACACAGCACTAGACGCTCTCGTGTAGAGAGTGCGGTTTTTCCATCAACTCCAGGGGTCTTCTGTCGTGATAGGTAGATTCTTACGAATTTTCCCCCACGCAGTACCGGACGTGCAAGTTTCCAAGCATCCGGCTCCTGGTGTATCATCCTAATCCCGGCGCGTTTACTTCCCATTATCAGTACCAGCTTTCAGGAAACCATATTAAGGTTTACAGTCTCCTTAGATTCCAGCTTCGACGACCTTAACGATTAAACCTTAACGTTTCAAACTTATAGAGAACATTGGGTTTCAAGTTCCTGTTTCAGATTGTATTACGTTTCACCCTCTCCTACGCCTGCAGAGCGCCGCGCCTGAGCAGGCTCCCCCCGCCATTAATCAATGCCGGGGGTAGACAGCGGACTTCTGCCGGGTTATTTCTTCCCCTGAACTTTCGTTCTAGCAGCATTCGCTTTTTAGGAGAGTCCCATCTCCCCAGGGAGTTGGTACAGATTACTCCTTTCCTACTGGCTACGCCAGACCCTGGGTCGGTATTACTCGTTCCACAATAATTAGATTCGATTGGGTTAGGTTGCTCCATAGAACGGCAGTGTGGTGTCTAACTTTAGAGCAAGGAAATACTCTATTTCACATGTACTGCTTGCCTTTTGGCCAGAGCGTATCATTCTAGTTTTCGCTCCTCCTAATATGACGTCCCTGCAAGCTTCGCTTTATGCTCACCTTACCAATCTTTCCCTAGCCCTCCTCAGTCCTAGACAACTTTTGGATTAGGCATTACCCTCTAGCTGTGAAACTCCAGTATTGCTACCAAAGCTCCTTGGGGTGGGAACGGGAGAGACACTCTCCATTGGGCTCAGACAGCTGAACCACTAACTACTGCGACTTCCAAGCCGCACTCCCTTGATTTAGCTGCGTTACTTGTTTGACGGCCAGAGCTTGGGCTGCACGACTCCTTAACAAGAGCCGTTGTAAGAGTTTGACCTTAACTTTCTGATTGTTCTTTTGCGCTTTGAAGATGCTCCGCTGTAACCGAAAGACCTGTTGCCGGAATCGCTTCCATGGCAAGCCTTTCCAGACATCGTCAGCTCTTAGTCTTATTTCTCTACCCCGCAGGAATACTGCAAGGTGAAGTTTTAAGTCTTTCAAACTGCGGTATTCGATTGGGGCTAGTTTAGTGACTTGCACAATTTAAGCTCCTTTATTCGCTCTGATGATTACTTTGGTTATCTTTTCTCTAGAAACCCTCGGGCAGTTACGCCCTCTCTTACCCTCGCTCTTCCGTTAGGCCGTTAATCAAGCGACCCCACCACCCCTGCTCAGGGGCGGCCGCCCCGTAGGATGCGTTAGCACACGTCTCGAGGAGTGTTTAAAGCTGACAGCTATAGCATAACGCATCCTACGCAGGCATGTCGGGCTTGGAATCTCCTGTTTTGGTGGAAGTTGAGCGAGTTTCTACTCGTTCCGAATGAACTATTGTTACGAACCCTTGGGACTCATCCCTTGACCCATCACCAACTCAGGAATGTAAGTGCCGGAAATTAGCCTTACGAGTTTATTTCGGTGTCTCTTCTGCTCTTTAGCGGTTTGGCAGTGTCCGGTGTTAGGTCTTTTCTCAGATGATTCACGTTAAGTTATCCCGGTGTTCTCCCTATTAGCGGTGTTACAAACGACACCGAAGGTGCCGCCTTTGGCGTCCCGCTCGTCAGTTCCAGTCCCGCCCTGTTACCAGCTTCAGCCTGGTGATTAACCTCACTGTGGTCAGATAAGGATTCACGTGATTCCTTCACGGGAGAGGCTTGCTCCCACAGAGACTTGCTCCGCAAGCTTCGCTGATTGCTGACCAGCTGCTCACTCTCATAGTTCTTTCAGTTATCAAGGTTCGGTAATCACTACCTTAGGGTTTCGGAATTCCACTTAAGTCTTCCTAATTTCCCTCGCGTTTCCCTCGCGGGTCTCGCGTTCAGGCATTGACTCGGAGGTTTGTTTTCAGCCCCTTTCGGTGGCTTAGATTGACAATTCCGATGTCCCGGAAACCATGCCCCTGCTTATGTTTGGCTTACGCCGCGACTTTCACAGGGAACGAGCCGCACATTTCCTCACCATTGAACAAGTGTTCATGGCAAATAAGACATTTCCAATCCTGCGCGATGGCTACCTTCTCATACTTCGAGTCTTTGGCCCATCGTTTCTTACCGGTCTTGGTCTGCCGCTTCTGCCAGTATTCCTCTAATTCCAGGTCATAAGGGGAGTTGGTCCCCGCTACCTTGATATGTCTTATAATTGGAACGGACGTTATATTGTAAAGGTCATTGGTTTCCCTTTGGCCTTTCCTATCCGTTTTCTCATAGACGAATATCCAGTCTTTAACCTTCTTCTTACCTTTTTCGTAGGTAATATTGGTTCGGAAATACTTGCCTTTAACCCACTTTTTGGCCTTGTTGGGGTGCCGTCTCCTTGCCCAACGCCAGAGGTACCACCAGACCCGGTAGCCTATGTAACTGAAGGTTTGTTTGCTACATACTCCTCTGTAGTAGTTAGCAAAACCTCTGAGAAGCGGTTCAATCTTGCGGGCGACTTGCTCTGGTGATTTCGTCTTCATGCTGTCGATGGTTGCACCGACTTTCTTGCAGTCGTGATAGGTAGACCCTTACGGCTTTTCCCCCACGCAGTACCGGACGTGCAAGTTATCCAAATCCGGCTCCTGGTGTATCATCCTACTTCCGGCGCGTTTACTTCTCATTACTTTTGTCGGATTTCAGGTCTCATTCATTTAGGGCTTTGAGTCCGTAGGATACTAAGAAGTCGTAGGATGCGTTACTAGCCGTAAGTAGTAGCAACAATACAAACTTTGTTGGCGTAACGCATCGTACGTAGCAGCTGCCTTGGCAGAATCTATCAGCGTAACGCATCCTACATTCCAACTTGTTCGACCTTGACGTTTGCCCTAACGCCTCAAACTTATGAACAACTTTGAGTTTCAAGTTCCAGTTTCAGATTCCAAATCTCCAGAAGAGATTGGCGTTACGTTTCACCCTCTCTTACGTCAGCTCACCCCTGCAGAGCGCCGCGCCTGAGCAGGCGGCTAGATATTTATCTATGGGTTACAGTTATAATAGAGTCACCGAGGTAGCTTTGTCTTTCCTGCGGAGTTTTCGCTCCAAGGAACCCCATTCGCTTTTTAAGAGAGTCCTTTCTCCCCAAGGAGTTGGTTCCCATTACTGGTTTCCTACGATTTCTCGACCCTGGGTCGATATTACTCGTTCCACAATAGTTGTCGTGATAGGTAGACCCTTACAGGTTTTTCCCCACGCAGTACCGGACGTGCAAGTTATCCAAATCCGGCTCCTGGTGTATCATCTACTCACTGGCGCGTTTAATCCCCATTACTTGTGTCGGATTTCAGGTCTCATTCAATCAGGGCTTTGAGTCCTTAAATTCCAACTTCTTCGACCTTGAAGTATTTGCCCTAACTCCTCTAACTTATGAAAAACGTTGAGTTTCAAGTTCCAACTTTCGATTACGTTTCACCCTCTCCTACTCCTGCAGAGCGCCGCGCCTGAGCAGGCTCCCCCCGCCATTAATCAATGCCGGGGGTAGACATTTGTCTATGAGTCAGGTTATACAATCGTGTTTTCCCTCGGACTTTCGTCCATGACTCCATTCGCTTTTTAGGAGAGTCCTATCTCCCCAGGGAATTGGGACGCCAAAGGCGGTTGCTTCGCAATCCCATTACTGGTTTCCTACTGATAAAATCAGACCCCTGGGTCGGTATTACTCGTTCCGCAATAGTCAGGTTCGTCCAGGACGCCAAGGGCGGCACCTTCGGTGTTAGGTTGCTCTATACCCCGACGGTGTGGAGTCTACTAGGTAGAAGTATCTAGTCTACCTTTCACGTTATACTGTGTGCCTTTTGGCTAGAGCGTACCCACCCCTACCCCCTCCCAGGAGGGGGACTAAGGGGGTGGGTTTCGCTCCTTCCCGGATAACGAGGCTGCAAGCTTCGCTTTATGCTCACCCTGCTGGACTTCCCTTAACCCTCCATCCGCCCTAGACGACGAATAGATTGGGTATTACCCTCTAGCTGTGAGACTCCGACATTGCTGTCAAAGCCCCTTTGGGTTGGGACTGGAGAGACCCTCTCCTTTTGGGTTCAGACAGCTGAACCACTAACTATTGCGACTTTCGAGCCGCACAGATACGTCCGGGTTAGATAGCGACCTACAACGGCGGCGTGGTAGTCAACGCAGTCCATGCCTAAGTGGACTTTTCACATGTGCCGCGTGCCATTTTGGCTGAAGTTCGTCAGGTTGCCTGAACTTACTAGGGTATGACGTCGCTGCAAGCTTCACTTAATGCTCACCATACCGGACTTCCCATAGACTGTGCTTGCTTACAACCTAGCAAGTCTTTAGCCATTTAACTCTCTAGCTGTGAAACACCTCTATTACTAGGGATGCTCCTTCGAGCTGGGATTAGGGAAACTACTCCCCGTGGGACTTTCGTCCACTATTGCGAAGCTTTGCGTAAGCTTTGCGAAGCAACCGCCCTTGGCGTCCTACTGCGACTTTCGAGTCGCACTAGGCATTACCCGTAGGATGCGTTAGCTGCCGTAGGATGCGTTACTAGCCACTGTAGGATGCGTTACTAGCCGTAAGTAGTAGCAACAATACAAACTTTGTTGGCGTAACGCATCGTACTAGCAACAATACAAACTTTGTTGGCGTAACGCATCGTACGTAGCAGCATCCTAAATTAAATAGGTTAGCGTAACGCATCCTACTGTGAGACTCCAACATTGCTGTCAAAGCCCCTTTGGGTAGGGACCGGAGAGACACTCTCCATTAGGTTCAAACGGTCGAACCACTAACTACTGCGACTATCGAGTCGCACTATGCTCACCATGCTGGACTTCCCTTGTTCGGGTCGAAGGAGTGGTCGCCCACCCCATCCCTGTAGGAACCGTGCATGAGACTTTCACCTCACACGGCTCCTATGACCTATGGGTTGAAACACGCCTCGCATTTGAGGCTAGAAACCCTTTGATTACCTCTATCCAGCTGGTACTGGGGGTTGTGGCAATCTTCGCCTTTCTTCTTTCCCTTTTCAGTCTTACTGGTTCCTACTCGGATTTATCAGGACTCTAAACTACCTTGACCTAAAATTCAGAACTAGGTTATCCTCTTCGTCCGTATCTCTACGGCGGTATTCGGTATTATTTCAACCTCAGGCATCCCTTTTGGGTAGAAATTAGCTCTCGGTCATTGCGGGCAATTGTTTAGCACTTAGCTTTCGTTCCCGCGTCCTATCCGAATGGCCTCGATAGAAGTATGCCTGCCCTCCCTCTTCGGGTACCACCCCTAGAAGAGAGAACCATTCGTTTTTCCTCGTTCCAAATCAGAAATTGTTCTGAACCTTTAGGTCTCACCAATTCGCCCACCGACCCCCTAAGGAAGCTGCTATCAGAACCACAATGCAGCAGGGTTTTCTTTGTCGGTTCAGAAGCCCATTAAGAAGCGTTACCTTCAAACTTATCGCTGTACTCTGACATGTTAGACGCTTTTTCTGGTGATTCGCTTCACCTGTTTCCAGGATACCTGTTGACCATGGATTCTCCTCATTAGCGGCAGGGTCACTTTCGTGTCTGATTCCGCCCTGTTCCCAGCTTCACACCCCGGAGGCTAACCCGGCAAGCCTGCTTGATTTCACAGTTGTGTGTGGGCAGATAGAGATTCACTATTCCCCTTAGTGGCTGGACTGTTTCACTGATTTCTGACCAGTTATCTCACCAGCAATCCTGATTTAGTTGTCAAGGTACTAAGTACCAAGCCTGGGGTTATATCATTCGGCTATTATTTAGCCGCGACTTTCGCCCAGAACGAGTCGCCCAGCCCCCCATTGTTCTAGACAACGACTGAGTTAAGCATTACCCGCTAGCTGTGAGACCCCGGCATTACTGCTAAGGCCCCTTTGGGCAGGGACGAGAGAGACACTCTCTCATTGGGATTGGACGGCCAATCCACTAACTACTGCGACTATCGAGTCGCACGAATTCTAATACCTTTGACTTTTGCGGCCTGATGAGGAGCTTGTCTCGTAGGACGCCATCATCCCCTTTCACCTTGTACTGTCTCAGGTTAAATCCCAGGAAATCGAACCTGTCACTGACGTGTACTATCCGTGTATTCTCCTCACTAATCTCAAGACCTCGTTCTGACATCCATTGATTTATCTGGATTTTCAGTTCCTCCAAGGATTCCTTGTCCTTCGCGGTGACTACAAAGTCATCCGCGTACCTGATGACGCCTACCTTTGAGTTACATTTGTTGATGTATGTTTCTAACCCGTGGAGTCCAATATTGGCTAATAAGGGACTGATTACGCCACCCTGTGGAGTTCCCCTATCGGTCGGGGTATAACCTTTCTTATGTTCGACGAATCCAGCTTTTAACCATTCACTTACTTGAGAATCCTTCCTAGTAGCTCTCTGAATGGATTCATGGTTAATGTTGTCAAAGAAGCCCTTGACAGGGTCGAAGGAGTTCATTGCTGATTGCGTAAGCAACCGCGTAAGCGTCCCCCATCCCTGTAGGAACCGTGCTTACAGCTTTTACCCCCGCCATTAATCAATGCCGGGGGCTCCTATGAGCTATGGCTGTCTTGGACTTTTGTCCACCCTACCATTGACAACGTCAGTTATCAGATTCGGTTCCATTTCTGGCTTAGATAACTTTGGCCGCCTTCACCTCATTTTTCTCTACTCGGTTGACCGCCCGTCTTCGTCACTTTGCAGTGCGGTACTCTCATGCATCAGGATTCACAGGCGTCTTATTCAATTTCGAGTACTTCTTCGGTTCTCGCTCATTGTGGGCAATCGTTTCCACTATTACTAGCTTTCGTTTCGTTCCCACGTCAAGCACCGTAGTTCCCGTTAGGGCTTGTCAAACCCCCTCTCAGATACCAACCTGAGTGATTACCTACGTTTTTGCAACGTTGCCAAATACTAAGATTGTTTCGAGTCTTTAGGTGCCATCAACTCGCCCACTGGTCCCCCAGGGATGCCTATCTCGATATCATAAGTAGGCGGGGTTTTGATTACCAATTTGGAAGCCCATTAAGAGGTCGCTCTCAAACTTTACGCTGTACTCCAGACGCTTAGACGCTTTTTACGACGGTTCACTTACCACCCCCGGCATTGATTAATGGCGGGGGCTTCTGTTCACCATAGACTCTCCCTATTAGCGGCAGGGTACGATGCGTTACGCCAACAAAGTTTGTATTGTTGCTACTACTTACGGCTAGTAACGCATCCTACAGTGGCTAGTAACGCATCCTACAGTGTCTGATTCCGCCCTGTTACCTGCCCGCGGCATTGATTAATGGCGCGGGCGCGGCGCTCTGCAGGGGTGCGCTTTCCACCTCGAATGCGATTCGAGAAAATGCACCGCACCGCAGCTTCACTCTCCAACCCACCCCCGTAGCCCCCTCCCGGGAGGGGGTAGGGGGGTGGGTTGCTTGAATTCACAATTGAGTGTGGTCAGATAAGGAGTCTACAATCCCTTTGTAGGCAGGACTTGATTTCTCTCACCTACATCTTAGATTTAGTTATCAAGGGACGCTTACGCGGTTGCAAGCGCAATCAGCTCCTTTGTAGGAAATCCGTTTTTCAGCCTTTTTCAAGGCTTAGATTTAACGGGGGCTGCATTCCCAAGCTCCAGTTTATCCGCGGCAGTGCCGCGATTTCACCAGAAACGAATCGCCCGATATCAGCGTCTAGAACCCATTTGTCCTTTCTTACCCATTTTCCGGCCTTTGTTTTGTAGTCGCCACGTAACCTATTAAAGCATTGTGCTATGGCATCGTGGCAACTGCGACCGGGTCTGAAGCCGTAGGAATTGGCCTCAAACATGGCTTCCCATTCGGGTTCTAGTGCATTCTTGACTATTGCCTGGGCGACTCTATCCCTCACGGGACGCCAAGGGCGGTTGCTTCGCAAAGGGATTCCGAGGGGACGTTTCTTACCATTTGCTTTGGGTATGTATACCCTTTTAGCGGGTCTTGCTTTTGGTATTACCCATCTGGACGCCAAGGCGTCCAGGGGATGCTGGTGTTTGCCTAGGGGGGATAGAGGATGGGAGGGGTGGGATGATAAGGGGGGTAAGGGGGGATCTTCCGCTGCGTGATTTGTCTAATGCTCAGTAATAGGTTCGCACGGCTACGCTTCATTAACTTTTGCAAGCGTATTAATCTTCTCTAGTTTCCAAGCTTTCGGGCACGAAATATCCGACCGCGTAAATTCCTAACAATCTTCTTCGCGCGACGCCAATGAATGTCGCCCCACTCTGTTAACTGTCCTTCTGGTCGATTTTCTAGCGTCGTCGCTATCATCTAACTTTTCCTTCAGTTTGGTTTCTAGTTGTCTTTCTATTTCGTATCGAACCCTGTTGTGAAGTCTGCTATTCCTGCAGGTCTTGGGCAAATTTTGATTGCGTAAGCAACCGCCAAAGGCGTCCCCTTATCTCCCCCATTACAGAGGAGCATTTGCTTTCTCACTCATCCTTTACCCTCCAGAGAGTTCCGTCTTTGTTGCCTCTGACCTACTAGTGGTAATCGACCTCCCACTAGACTCTGTAGGGCTTATCCTGTTGTTTCGCTTAGTTTTTCTTCGTTGGCTGGGTTGGTTCCTATCCCCCGGTAGAGCTTCGGTTCCACGATTCAGTGAAAGACCAGCACTGAATTCTGTCTACTTGCCATTTTGGCTGAGGCGTGTCAAAGATAATTTCGCCTCTCGGTAAGTAACGGGGTTTAAGCGGAGGGGTTCGGTTCCTGTATGGTAATTACTACCTCGATGCTTCCGATTATCTTTAGTTGACCGTGGTCTTCCTTCCGATATTGGGCAGGTCATCGTAATTGCGCAAGCAACCGCGTTAGCGTCCCTCACCCTTTTACTTCACTTTCGTTCAACCTTCCAACTGTTTCCCTCTTGCTCCTCACCCTTAATCTCTAGGGCTTCGGCTACTTTCGTGGCCTGCATTCCAGCGGTTTTGTTACCCCTGCAAAGCGCCGCGCCCGCGCCATTAATCAATGCCGCGGGCCGCTGTGACCGGACGAGCGAGAGTCTTTTACGTGAGGGCTAGGGGTAGAACTCCCTAGGGGCCTGACTGCCCCGGTTGGCATGAGCAGGGGTGTCCCATACTAAGCGACCAGTTCAGGTCGCGCACCTATCACGACTATATTAAGAGTTTGCGTGACATTCATGCCACAGGAGCAGCCGTGAAGGAAACCTCCTATTACGGGGCGTTAGAAACTTTACTCAATGAACTGGGCAAAACATTGAAGCCTAAAGTTCGTTGTGTGATGCAGCTTAAAAATCGTGGTGCGGGAATGCCAGATGGAGGATTGTTTACGGCTCGTCAATTTTACCGTCCAACGGAGGATGAACCAAAGGCTGCCCAAAATCCTGAGCAGCCTGAGCGAGGTGTGATTGAAGTCAAGGGGACGGGGGATGATGCTTGGGTAGTTGCTGACACCAAGCAAGTCTCGAAATATTGGGATAAATATGGTCAGGTATTGGTGACGAACTATCGAGATTTTGTGCTGCTGGGTAAGGATGCTCATGGGCAACCTGTTAAGCTAGAAACCTATCGCCTTGCCAACAGTGAAAAGGAATTTTGGCAAAAAGTACAGCATCCCCGCGAGTTTGCGGCAGTGCATGAAGAGCAGTTAGCTGAATATCTGAAGCGGGTAATGCAACAGTTAGTCGTAATTGCCTCGGCGCAAGATTTGGCTTGGTTTTTAGCCTCCTATGCTAAAGATGCAAAGGCACGGATCGAGAAAACAGATTTACCCAACCTAATTCAAATTCAGGAAGCATTGGAAAAAGCATTAGGTGTTTCCTTTCAGGGAGATAAGACAGAGCCTGGCAAAAAACGTTTTTTCAAGTCAACTCTAATCCAAACCTTGTTTTACGGCATTTTTTCCGCTTGGGTGCTGTGGCATCGACAAGGGGAGCAGGGACGCTTTGATTGGAGAACTGCGGTTTGGTATATGCACGTGCCCATGATTCAGGTATTGTTTTCTAAAGTGGCAACGCCGATGAATCTGGGAAAGTTAGATTTGGTAGAGGTGCTAGACTGGGCAGGAGATGCCCTTAATCGAGTAGATCGGGACTCTTTTTTCTCAAAGTTTGACGAGGGACAAGCGGTTCAATATTTCTATGAGCCGTTTCTCCAGGCGTTTGATCCTCAGCTTCGCAAAGATTTGGGTGTCTGGTACACACCACCGGAGATTGTGAAATACATGGTGGCACGGGTGGATACGGTGTTGCGAGAGGAGTTAGACATTGCTGATGGGTTGGCAGATCCAAATGTCTATATTCTTGACCCCTGCTGTGGGACAGGTGCCTATTTGGTGGAAGTACTGCGGAAAATTGATGAAACACTCAAGGAAAATGGGGCTGACGCTTTGGGGGGGTCAGATTTGAAGAAAGCAGCAATAGAGCGGGTATTTGGTTTTGAGATTCTCACGGCTCCTTTTGTGGTGGCCCATTTGCAGTTAGAGTTATTATTGCAAAATTTGGGTGTACCTTTAGTTGAAGAAAGGGAACGAGTGGGGGTTTATCTAACCAATGCTTTGACGGAGTGGCAACCTCCCGATGATGAAGGGAAGAAGAAGATAAAACAGTTGGAGTTAAATTTCCCAGAATTAAATCAAGAAAGAGAAGCAGCAGAGGAGGTAAAGCAAGGAAAACCGATTTTAGTGGTTTTGGGAAATCCCCCTTATAACGCTTATGCGGGAACTTTTCCGGTAGAAGAGGAGGGGTTAGTTGAGGTCTATAAGCAGGGTTTGATTGAGGAATGGGGAATTAAAAAGTTTAATTTAGATGACCTTTACGTGCGGTTTTTAGTATTAGCAGACAGGTGTATTTCTGAACAAACAAAAAAGGGCGTTGTTTGTTATATTTCTAATTATTCTTATTTAGCTGCTCCCTCTTATGTGGTCATGCGTCAGCGATTTTTACAGGAGTTCGATGGACTTTGGTTTGACTGTATGAATGGGGATAGTCGGGAAACTGGGAAGCTGACACCAGAGGGTAAACCAGACCGAAGTGTGTTTGTCACCAAGTATAATACAACAGGAATTCGCGTAGGTACAGCTATTAGTTTATTAGTTAGAAAAAATGAACGTTTAGACCAACCTAATGTTTATTTTCGGCAGTTTTGGGGAGTAAATAAAAAGGAAGAGTTGGTTCAGAGTTTGAGTAATGCAGAGCAATTTAATGCTTCTTATGAGAAATGTAATCCTATCCTAGAAAATCGTTATTCGTTCCGGTTCTCAGAAGTTGAAAAACATTATTATGAATGGCCAAAGTTAACAGAGTTTTGTGCCATCGCTCCTAGCAACGGCTTAATGGAAAAGCGAGGAGGAGCCTTGATTGATATTGATAGAAATGCTCTAGAACAACGGATGAGAGCTTATCTCGATCCAGAGTTAAGCTGGGATAGTTACGCAGCATTGAATTATGGCTTAGTCAAGCCTCAAGCAAGTTTTGAGCCTAAAGTAGCTCGACGAAAAATTCTTTTATGAAGAACAATTAAAGCGATATGCTTTGAGACCATTTGATATTCGTTGGTGCTACTACACAGGAGTAAGTGGGATTTGGAATCGATCTCGCCCTTCTCTTTGGAAGCAATGTTGGCCTGGAAATTCATTTTTGATGACCCGCCCCACCGGAGTTTCGAGTCCTGAAGGTTGTCCATTTTTCTTCACTCGCCTGTTGGGAGACAATGGTTTTTTACGGGGTAATGCCTATTATTTTCCGTTGCAACTGATGAATGGGGCACAATTGCGCCCAAAAGAACAATTGAGTTTGCTGGATTTGTTGCCAGAAAAGCCAGAAGTAGATCGACCTTTTGCCAATCTCTCACAAGCAGCCCGTGACTATTTAGCTCAATTGGAGTTGCCTAATCCCGATGAAGACAGGGAAACAGCTTGGCTGATTTGGATGCACGCTTTGGCAATAGGTTATTCTCCTGTTTATCTGGAGGAAAACGCCGACGGTATTCGTCAAGACTTCCCTCGCATTCCTTTACCGCGCACTCGCCAACTCCTAATGGACTCAGCCAATCTGGGACAACAAATCGCTGCATTACTGGATACCGAAACTCCGGTCTCTGGGGTGACATCCGGTAAGATTCGAGCTGAACTGAAGGGGGTCGCCGTTATCTCTCGCGTCGGTGGTGGGCAACTCAACCCGGATACAGACCTAGCACTCAAGGCCAACTGGGGCTATGCTGGAGCCAAAGGTGTGACCATGCCAGGAAAAGGAAAAATCAGCGATCGCCCCTACACCCATGATGAACTCCTTAGATTGGATCAAGAGGCGATGGAGTTGTTAGGTAAAGAAACCCATGATATCTATCTAAATGATGTTGCCTACTGGAAAAATATTCCTACACGGGTTTGGGACTATACCATTGGTGGCTATCAAGTGATCAAAAAATGGCTCAGTTATCGCGAAGAAGATGGTGTGCTGGATCGTCCTCTGAAACCTGAAGAAATTCGTGAAGTTCAGGATATGGCACGGCGGATCGCTGCAATAAAATGGCAGCAGCCCAAATTAAATGTTAATTATGAAGCGGTGAAACAGACAACCTATAGCACGTACCATGACAGTTGACCTCGTACCATGACAGTTACTAATTATCAATTATAGCAATCTCCCGAAAGCTTTGCGCTCACTGCTATATGATTGGTGATAGCTGATAGGTATATTATGTTATTTTAACGGACATCGCTCCCACTACCGTCATCCAACGCTTCCCATGGAAATTCTGAAAATTAATAAAAAACAAGCCCCCGAAGACCAGGTAGCCGAATCTCCTGCTGCAAAGGAAAAAAAAGAACTCAAAGCCAAACCTCCCCGCCCCCCCAAAACAGAAAATTCTTCGCCCCAGGATCCGCCTCAGTCAGCCCAAGAAGAAGATTCCAGCGAGGACGCTGGCTATTATTACCAAGGTCTGGGCTGGTTATTTGGTCTAATCGGCAAAACAGAAGAAGGTAAATTCCAGATTACCCTCAGAGACGGCACCAGCTTCATTCTGACAGCGGATCGCCATATCATGTACGCTCTTGCCAAACAGTTTGAGCGCGAACCTAGCCAACCTCTTTGGATTCGTTGCTATCCTCAATATCGCGTCCAAGAGCAACTTTTGTACTTCAAAGCCCTATATTTTAACAAAGAAAAACCAGAAGACGAAGACGTTCGACCAGGAATCTTTATTCTGCGAGGCATTTGGCAATTTATCCCCCAGAACAGACGTCCAGTATTTACCGTCTACCGCAACCAAATCCGCTACCCTGATGAACGGATTAGAAATCAGCACCTACCTCTGATTTGGCAAGAGGAACGACCTTTTCGGTTTAGAAAAGACTCAGACGCTCGTCCCCAGTTTTACCAAATCGAGGCCCGACTTATCTCCAGAAGAGGTTGTTTGGGCTGGGTGCGCACTATTGCCGGAGCATCCAAGCCTCCTAAACGCATGAGAACCACTGTGAAGACAGCAGTCAATGATTGCAAAGCAACCGCCCTTGGCGTCCCAAAGAAGGAGAAAGACAAAGGTGATGAGTCTTAGCTAAGGTACATTGTCAAAAGGCTTCTACGTCCTTAAACCTTGACCTGTAGCGAGCATTAGCGGCTTCGCCACAGGTTCGAGGAGTGGGGAACATCTTCTCTGGATTAGCCAAACCTTTCGGATTAAAAGCCTGACGCACGTATTGCATCGTTTCCAAGTCCGTCTCGGAGAACATATAAGGCATGTAACAATTCTTATCAGCACCGATACCATGTTCCCCAGAAAGACTGCCCCCCTTTGCGACGCAGAGTTTGAGAATCTCTCCACCTAACTCTTCTACTTTAGCAAATGCTCCAGGAGTCGAGTTATCGTAAAGAATCAATGGGTGTAAATTGCCATCCCCAGCATGAAACACATTGGCAATGCGATAACCGTATTCTTCCCCTAAAGCATTAATTTCCCGCAGCACTGCTGCCAACCACCGCCTGGGAATTACCCCATCTTGGACGAAATAATTCTTGCTCATATGCCCAGCAGCAGCAAAAGCAGCTTTTCGCCCTTGCCATAATTTGCTGCGAGTTGCTATATCCTCCGCGCTAGTAATACTCCGGGCACCATTTTTAGTTATTATTGCTGCAACGGCCTCAAAATTGCCCGCCACTTCTACCTTTAACCCATCTAATTCTATCAAGAGAATGGCCGCTGCATCCCTAGGATAGCAATTAGTTCCCACCACATCTTCTACCGCATTGATGGTCAGATTGTCCATGATTTCCATCCCTGCCGGAATAACCCCAGCGGCGATAATATCCGCCACCGAGGCACCAGCCGCTTCGATGCTGGTAAAATCTGCTAGGAGGACACAAATAGATTCCGGGGTTTTGAGGATGCGCAAGGTGACTTCCGTAGCAATACCAAGAGTGCCTTCAGAACCCACAAATAAGCCCGTCAAGTCATATCCGGGCATTTCTTGTACCGATCCTCCCACATCTACGATAGAACCGTCTGGCAGTACTAATTTTAAACCCATGACATGATTAACTGTGACGCCGTACTTGAGACAGTGGACACCACCAGAGTTTTCCGCCACGTTACCACCAATAGAACAGACAATTTGGCTAGAGGGATCGGGGGCATAGTAAAATCCCCCACCGCTGACAGCAGTAGTAACCCAGTTGTTGATGACTCCCGGTTGGACAACAATGCGCTGGTTCGAGAAGTCGGTATCTAAAATTTGGTTCATCCTAGCAGTGACGATGAGTACGGAATCTGGTAGGGGTAGCGCGCCGCCAGATAAGCCAGTTCCCGCACCTCTGGCGATCCAGGGTATTTCTTTCTGGTGACAAATTTTCACTATTCCGGCTACCTGTTCCGTGGTGCGGGGTAGGACAACAATGGCAGGACGTTGGCGATAACTGGCTAAACCATCGCATTCGTAGGTGAGGAGTTCTTCTTTGCGCTGGATAACTCCATCTTTACCTACCACTGCTATCATTTCTTTGATTATCGGTTTCCATTTGTTGTTAGTGGGTTTGAATCCCATTTTTACTATTCTTTCGGTATTTAGCCGCTATATCCTCTAAGTTTCCAATGGCGAGGTTGGCTAATAGGGGGCTTATTACTCCGCCCTGTGTGGATCCAGGTTCTGAGGGGGTCTCGCCTTTCACCCCGGCCTTAATAGCCTTACGGATACTTTCCCTTGCGGGTCTGGGTAGTCGTACTTCTCGCATTATAGCTCGATGACTGATGTTATCGAAGCAGCCCTGGATATCTAATTCTAGAATCCATTTCTTAAAGCCATTAGAGAAACTCTTCAACTGAGAGAATACCTGCTTTTGAGCATCCTGTGCGCTTCTATCAGGTCTGAACCCGTAGCTATTTGAAGAGGCTTTTGCTTCGTAAACATGTTCTAGCGCTAGTTTCATCAGGGCTTGCCACGCCCTATCCGCAATTGTTGGGATACCTAACGGTCTTGTTCGTCCATCAGGGACGCCTTGGGCGGGACGCCTTGGGCGGGACGCTTACGCGGGACGCCTTGGGCGGTTGCTTCGCAAAGCTTACGCAAAGCTTCGCAATTAGGGATGTTTACCCGCTGATCGCTCTTCTACTACCTCTGTACCAGGAGGGAGGGGGTGTCTGCCAGCAGCTAAAGATTTTTCTAATACTCCTTTAAGCCAATAGTTGGTTATCTTATTGAGCAATATCTGGCGGTTGCGGTAACTGTCCCGAGGGGAAAAAGATTCTCTCGGCGTTAATTTCCCCAGGAGCGATCCCTTATGTTTCATGAGCCAATCTCTTTCCAAGTCTTCTTTTCTTAGGGTACCCTAGCTTATCGTATCGCTACGACTCAAACCGAGAACAATGACCAAAATCAAACAACCCAGAAAAGTAACGCCGAGGATAAAGAGGACGAAAATTTCTCCCCCTGAGAGGGGGCGATCGATGGTATCCAGGTAAGCTGAATTAGAAGAAGGAGATTTTTCTTCATCGGTGGGCGGTTCTATGACATTAAAGAGAGAATAGCCTATTTTTAAGTCGTACAGAGAACGCTGTTCTGGGTTACTGAGGGTAGCGTAAGCTTCGTTAAGCTGCTGGAATTTTCCTTTAGCCAGATCAGTAGGTAATTGGGTAGTATCGGGATGATAGCGCTTACTCAATTCCCGGTAATTGCGTCTAATTTCAATCTCTGAAGCCCAAGGAGTTACTCCCAGTGTAGCATAGTGGTTGTTCGCCGTTTGTATTTGACCTTTCCCTGATTTGGCGTTTGTTCGATCCTGACTCACAATACTTTCGATGATTATCATTTTTAGGAGAACCCTACAATACAATATAAATAAACTATCGGCGTGCGCAACGCGATCCTTCGGCAGTGGGCGGATGAATTTTGTGTAGGTTGAGTTGCTGATTTTCCGTTTGTTCGATCCTGACTCACAAGACTTTCCATAAGGTTATAATGTGGTATCATAGGACAATAGCCATTATTGATCTATAGATAACGTTATTATCGTGTCTATGGAATATCGAAGAGCTAAAACACCAGGAGCAACCTATTTTTTTACGATGGTGACTTATCAGCGCCGCCAAATTTTATGTCAGCGGTCAAATGTGGATTTGTTGCGCAGTGCTTTTCGATATGTCATGGAAAAACATCCGTTCAAAATTGATGCTATTATTATTTTACCAGAGCATCTTCATTGTCTTTGGACATTGCCTCAAGAGGATGGAGATTTTTCGACTCGTTGGCGGTTGATTAAAAGCTGGTTTAGTCGGCAATGTAATCTTCAATATCAAGGTCAGATTTCAGCGTCTCGACAACACAAGGAAGAAAAAGCGGTTTGGCAACGTCGATTTTGAAAGCATCAAATTAAAGATGATAGAGATTTTGTTAATCATGTTGAATATATTCATTATAATCCGGTGCATCATGGGTTGGTAAAGGCTCCAAAGGATTGGCAATATTCTAGTTTCCATCGTTACGTGCAACAAGGGATTTATGATATGATGTGGGGTGCTTCCGAGAAACTAGTTTTTGATAGTAAAATTGGCATGGAGTAGGTTGGGTTGAATAAAATGAAACCCAACAAACCAAACAAGTGAGTCATGAGGTTTTGGGTTTTGTTTTAGAGGGCGACCACGGGCGCGGCGCAAAGCGTGCTCTTCGCAGACACCTGCGGGATCGCGCTCTATAATTATTGCCGTTCAGAACATGAATTATAACAATCTAGGTACCATCTAACATGAGTGGGTGCTGTTGGGTTTCGTGCCTCAACCCAACCTATGAGTATTTCCTCATCATACAATATAAACAAACTATCGGCGATTCCAACAAATGACCATTAATTATCCGCACACCAAAAAACTCCTCCTTGTCATCACCTTCCTAGTGACCCTGCTCCTAACCCAAATAGCCTTCAGCCAAGAACCAGTAGTCCAACTCCAAGTCTTAATGGGGCCTTCCGGCGCCGCCCGGTGGCAGCCCTTCATCACCGAATTCCAGCAACAAAACCCCAATATAAGAGTCAAAATCACCGAAGGACCAAACGCTACCAACGTTCTAGAAGACCTCTACACCGGCTCCTTCCTCCTGGGTAACTCACCCTACGATTTAGTCTACATGGACATCGTCTGGGTGCCTAAATTTGCCGCTGCTGGTTGGTTATTACCCCTGGACGATCTCCTTACTGAAGAAGAACTGGCAGAATTTCTCCCCGGAGATGTGAATGGAGGGAGGTACAAAGGCCAACTCTACCGCATGCCTTTGCGTTCCGATGCTGGTATGCTATACTATCGCCAAGACTTATTAGCAGCCGAGGGATATGAACCTCCGGAAACTTTCGCCGAACTGCTGCAAATTGCTCAAGCTTTGCAGTCAGAGGAAGTACCCTGGGGCTATGTTTGGCAGGGGAAGCAGTATGAGGGTCTAGCGGCTATGTTTGTGGAGATTTTACAAGGTCACGGTGCCTTTTGGGTGAATCCGGGAACTCTAGAAGTAGGACTGGATCGCCCCGAAGCAATTACAGCGGTAAAATTCCTTCGTCAAACTGTCAAAAAAGGCATTTCTTCTCCCGGGGTCACTACCTACCAAGAAGAAGAAACTCGCCTCTTATTCCAAAATGGTCAAGCAGTTTTCCTGCGCAACTGGCCTTATGTTTTCTCCCTCGCTTCCCAAGATAACTCACCTATTCAAGGTAAATTTGCCATTAAACCCATGCCCAGCGCTCCAGGACAACCCAGCGGAGCTTGTCAGGGAGGGTGGGGAATGGGTATTGCTGCCACCTCCAAACACCCGGACGCTGCCTGGAATTTAATTCAATTTATGAGTAGCGAGGAAGTTCAGCGGCGGTTTATTCTGGATAATGGTTACGTTCCCAGTCGTCAGTCTTTGTTCAATGACCCAGAAATTGTGGCTAAATATAACCATTACCCTGAACTGTTAAAAGTGGTGCAAAGTTCTGCCCTCCGTCCTCCCATTCCTCAATACGCTCAAGCTTCCGATATCTTACAGCGCTATCTCTCCGCTGCCCTCACGGAGAGAATGAGTCCGGAAAAAGCCATGGCAGCAGCAGCAAATGAAACCCGCAGACTCTTAGGAGTGAGCAAACCTCAAGGAGTAGAGAAAATATGAATGTGAGTCAAACTGAGCTCAACCAAGAAACTGATGCACAAAAAAAAGTATTAGCACAATTAATCAACGTTTTTCCACTGCTTCCTCTTGAATCCCTCAATACTGCTAAACGTTGGTTTAAGAACCATCCAGGGATATCTTGGACTACTTTGGCAGCATTACTAGAAAGTGGGGAAGTAAAGATAGAGAATGGCATTTTACATGACATTCTCCCAGACATAGATGCCTTAGTCAGCCAAATGCGCGGTCCATTGGGCTTAAAAATCCAAGACCGCAGGTATCGCCTGAAACTCTACCCCCAGTGCTTCATTGGTTCTGAAGCGGTAAATTGGTTGGCGGAAAAGCAAAATACTACCAAAGAAAAAGCTGTCTGGTTGGGACAAATTATCGTCAATAGGGGTATTATTCATCATGTCCTCGATGAACATCACTTTGAAGATGGATATTTCTTTTATCGTTTCTATGAAGACGATGTTGCTAAACGTTGGTTTAAGAATCATCCAGGGATATCTTGGACTACTTTGGCAGCATTACTAGAAAGTGGGGACGTGAAGCTGGAGAATGGCAGTTTCCATGACATTCTCCCAGAAATAGATACCTTAGTGGGCCAAATGCGCGGTCCATTGGGCTTAGAAATCAAAGACCGTAGGTATAACCGGAAACTGTACCACAAGTGTTTCATTGGTTCTGCAGCCGTAAATTGGTTGATGGAAACCAAAAATCTTACCGAAGACCAAGCTGTCTGGTTGGGACAAATTATCGTCAATAGGGGTATAATTCATCATGTCCTTGATGAACATCACTTTGAAGATGGATATTTCTTTTATCGTTTCTATGAAGACGATTCAAAATTACCCGTAAGCTAAATCTATATGTCACTAGATACCATTCGCCAACGAGAACAAACCACAGGCTGGCTGCTCGTAATGCCAGCTTTGCTAATATTAGCACTAGTATTTATCTACCCCATTGGACGTGCTTTCTGGTTAGCTCTATGGTCTCAAAACCTGGGCACTCAACTACAGCCAGTTTTCGCTGGACTTGCCAATTACACTCGCATGGTGGGGGACGGCAGGTTCTGGCAAACCATTACCAATACTACCATCTTTACCATTGCTAGCGTCTCCCTGGAATTAGTATTGGGGATGAGCATTGCTCTGGTCCTAAATCAATCCTTTCCTGGCAGGGGTATGGTGAGAACCATTGCCATTATTCCTTGGGCTTTACCCACGGCAGTCATGGGGTTGGCTTGGACTTGGATTTTTAACGACCAATATGGTGTCCTCAACGATATTTTACTGCGATTGGGATTGATTGAGCAGGGTATCAGTTGGTTAGGAGAGCCTACCCTAGCTATGGTTGCTTTAATTATAGCAGATGTTTGGAAAACTACCCCATTTATGAGTATTATCTTATTGGCAGGGTTGCAATCAATTCCCCGGGACTTGTATGAGAGTTTTTCCATTGACGGAGCGAAACCTTGGCAAAGCTTTACCCAAATTACTTTGCCCTTGATTATGCCCCAAATTCTGATTGCTTTGCTCTTCCGTTTTGCCCAAGCATTTGGTATGTTTGACTTAGTACAAGTAATGACTGGCGGAGGACCGGCAGGGGCGACGGAAACTGTTTCCATCTATATCTATTCTACTGTAATGCGCTACCTGGATTTTGGTTACGGTTCTGCCTTAGTGGTGGTGACATTTTTGCTCTTAATCACAGCAGTAACAATGACAGCTTTCTTCCTCAAACAAGCCCAAAAACAACTATGAAAGGGTGTGGGGTGTGGGGTGTGGGGTGTAGGGCGGGCAAGAGTGATAATAATTTGAAAAGGAAGGTGCCAATTCTTGAAAGCATTGCCCACCCCATGGTACGTGGTCTAAAAGCTGATAGCTAAACGGTTACATGACAGTTATATTATGATAAGAACAGCAGAACGAGAAACAAAAGCATTGAAAGTTAACCCTAGGTTCATTATCCTGGGGACGAGTGTATTTTTGATTGTCATTTTCTTCCTCGCCCCAATTATCTGGCAAGTCATCACTTCTATTAAAGTAAATGAAGATATTACCGCAGTCCCCAATGTTTATCTTCCCAGCAAAATAACTTGGGAACACTATATAGAGTTGTTTGAACGGAAACCATTTGCTAACTATATCCTGAATAGTGCCTTGGTGTCAATTATTTCCACCCTGCTCTGTTTGGGTTTGGGTTCTCCTGCTGCTTATGTCTTGGCTAGGTTAAAATTGCCCTTCGAGAAAATTATCCTCGCGGCAATTCTCATTATCACCCTCTTCCCTTACGTGCTATTATTCTTAGGACTGTTGGAAATCATCAAAGCTATTGGTTTGGGGAACAATTACTTCGCTTTAATCATTCCTTATACAGCCATGAACTTACCCCTGACTATTCTGGTCATGCGCAGTTTCTTCCAACAACTCCCAAAAGACTTAGAAGACGCAGCTAAGGTGGACGGGTATGAAACCATACCCATGTTGCTGAAGATAGTGTTACCTATGACAGTACCAGCTTTGGTGACAACGGGAATTTTGACCTTTATCTTTGCTTGGAACGAATATATCTTTGCTCTGACATTTATCACCGAGGAGACGATGAAAACTATTCCTGTAGCTACAGCTCAATTAGGGGGAGCGACAGTGTTTGAAATTCCCTACGGTGCCATTGCTGCGGCGACAGTTTTGGCAACTTTCCCTTTAGTCTTGCTAGTGCTATTATTTCAGCGTCGCATTGTTCAAGGTTTGACTGCTGGAGCGGTTAAGGGTTAGAGGGGATATTTCGCGCAAAGGCGCAAAGGCGCAAAGTATAGCAACCTCATCTAGTTTGAGAGCGATGGTTTTTCTATAAATAAATTATATTGCTGAATAATCACACGCTGGAGGGCAATAATAGCTGGATTCACTTCCACATAATGTCTTTGGGGATTCGCCGAATAGGTTTGCTGTTCGCTCTCCACCATTTGGACATCTTGATCGAGAAACTTCTTAAAGAGAAACCGCCAAATTAGATTGGCTAACTGGGGTTTAATGAATTTTAACAGCCATTTTGGCAAGGGCAGCTTCAGAAACAAATAAGAAAAAGACTTGGTTTCTGTTTTCCCTATGGGCAAGCGCATTAGATAGAGAGAAGATACTCCTTCCAGAGAACTATGATAGTGAGGATACTGGTATCGAACCGAGACAGTTCGCGTCGTAACTTGGTCACCCCCATGGCCAATTCCTAGCCACTTTGTCATCCAGCCTTGATAAGAAACCCGATAGTCCGCACCCACGGAACCATCCCCTGTACTGAGATGAAGGAGTACGGGATCAAACCAACCTTGTAAACCTCGATGGAGAAAACCATGAAACACGTCCATAGTGTTTTCATTGCAAATGGAAAAATGAGCCTGAAAATGAGCGGGAATCGGCACCCTTAACCAATCGGGATTCTCGTACTCTGGAACCTTTGGCAGAGGTGTGCTATCTGCTAAATTGGGTTCCCCTGGAAAAATCCAGATTAGATTATATTTCTCTTGAACCGGATAGCTGCGCGCCTTAGCCAGGGGAAGTTTTTGTTCTGGAGGAAAGTAAGGAATTTTGACGCATTCTCCCCTCCCATTAAATTCCCAGCCATGATAGGGACACAATAGGTGGCATTCTTGAACTTCTCCTTTGTGGAGGGCTACCCCTTTATGGGGACAAGCATCTTCTAAGGCATGAAGTTGACCGTGGATATCCCGGTAAAGGGCGATCTCCTGGTGCCAAATGACCACAGGGATAACTTGAGCGGGTTTGACCCGATCTGCCCAACTAACGGGATACCAGTAATTTGGATTAATTCCTACTTCTCGAATTCGATGTTGGAATGTTTGACCTTTCAATGTTGTTGCCAGTTCCATTAGCGCCTCCTATATAGCGAGCCTAAATGATTTGTGCAAACACATCGTATCGTTCCAATCTCTCCGGATTGAAAAGTTTGAGAGCCAAAAATAGCTTGAACAATCTTTTCACAACTGTAAAATTTTTACATTTGTAATAAAAACGCCTCAAAAAATTCTTGGCTTGTAACCAAATTCCCTCTACAGGATTTTCTTCCGGACTATAAGGAGCAAACAATTCACAAGTAATCAACCATTCATCTTTGGCTAATCCATCATTATATTTGGCTAAGATTTTTTTCATTTCCTCTCCTTTATGATATGACGCACCATCCCAAAGTAACATAATTTGTTGGTTAGGATGACGATTCTTTATCTCTTCAACAAATTTCACAGTATTTTGTCCATTGCCGCTGGGATAAGGACAAACAATAAATTCATTATTCCAAATGTTTAAAGCACCATAGTAAGTTTGTCTAGCTCTATAATTATCAATCTTAACAATTTCTCGTTTTTTTTGTCTCCCCAAAGGTAACCACAAATCTCATCGCCTTGAAGGTGACACTCATCTAAAGCATATACCACAAGTTTTTCAGCTTTTATCTTATCGAGGCTATCGCGTAATATAGCAGCTAATTCTTTATTTCTTTCTTTGATACGAGCTGGATTTTTTCTGGGATTTTCTTTATTGCCTTTCTGCCATGTTAAATTGGCGTTTCGCAAGATTTGATAATAACTCTCTTTTGACCTAAATAGGACATCATATTCTTCTATAAGATGTCTTTCTAATTCAGAAATGTTACGTCTTTCTGGTGGCTGGAGCCATTTTATAATTTCTTTTTTTTGCTCCCTAGTTAGGTAACTTCTTGAACCTTGATGTCCCAGGCTTAATCCCGATACACCTTGTAGCAAATATTTTCTCTGTGTTTGGGCAATAAAGCTTGTTGAAACACCTAAACTTACTTCAATACTTTTATAATCCAACCCCAATAATCTCAATTTTACTGCTTGTACTCTTTTCCATTCTTTTAAATTCTTAGTGTTGTGAATAAACTCATTCAATTCCTGTATTTTAGTAAAGTTAGGATGATTCTTATCATTCATTAACATGATTTTATCCTCTTTTTGTTTGGTTTGAAGGCATCATAGCACAAAAGTCACGATTTGCACAAATGATTTAGACGCGCTATATATGAAATTGTAGCTTCAAATTTCTGTTCCCATTGCTCATGATTGACTTTAGCTTCTTGAACAATTGGCGATGCCGCAATCAGCTTGTTAGCTAACCAATTTACGAGGGAAAGAGGAAATCGTAGGGGACGAGCAATGTCTAAAAACAAAATAACACGATAGCCGTCTGTATTGTTTTGAACTTCATGATAGAAGGTATCATCAAAAATCCAACTTTTCCCTTCTTCCCAATAGGTAGTTTTATCAGCAATTTTAATCCAACAATCTTCTTTAGGTTCGGGAATCATTAAGCCAAGATGATACCGAATGACTCCTTTATGTTTGCCCCGATGTTCTGGGATGTGTTTATGAGGACTGAGGATGGAGAAAAAAGCAGCCTTTAGACCTGGCACTTGTTGGAGCAATCGGGTTGTTTGAGGACATCGTTCGCAATTCTTCCGTGCTTGGTAACCATAGGCATAAAACCAGTATGTTTTCCAATGCTCATCATTGGTAATGTTAGCTTGGCGTTCTGAGATGTCTTGATAGTTAGGTAGTTGTTCAACAACTTCTAAAATCGGCTCTAGTTCCTGACGAATCGTCTTCCAGTTGCTTTCTAATACCTTTAATGAGGGGAACTGCTCTATCTCAAAAAAAGGGGTGTTGCCCACCAAGGAGTACTGTCCCACCAAATCTTCCAGCCAAGCAGTCTTCACGAACAAATTTTCTAAGTTTTTAACAATTTTATTGATTAGCCAGCTCATTTCGATTCTCGCCATGGTACATTTTCATTATACGGTTGAGAGTGCTAAAATCTCAAGGGTTTATTCAACAGTGACCAGTGAGCAGTTACCAGTTACCAATGTTATTGGTTAGTTATTTTACAAATACTTAAAATTAACAATTGTATGGAAGTTAAATCTAAACAAAGCCTGCCCTACCCCCCTTATCTCCAGGGGTCAGTGTCACGAGTTTCCATCGCCAATCTAACATCATCAGACTTCTTTGAACAGTACCAAAAACCAGGCCACCCTGTAATTTTGACCGACTTACTGGAGGATAATTGCGCAGCAACTTGGAATTTAGAGTATCTGTGTCAGCACCTAAACAATCAAAAATTTTTGCTGCGGCACTACGGCAAAGACCGTTATAGCCAGGATAAAAGGAAATGGACTGACATTGGCAGTGGTGTTGCCACGGAATATCGAACCTTTGCTGAGTATGCAGCTATGGTGAGGAGTCGAGAGAGCTTTGAACAGGACATTTACTTGGCAAAGTGCGCCATTAACCACACACCTCTATATGAGACAGATACCATCGGTTTAATCCAGCAAAAATTGCAAGGTTTGGGTCTCACGAAGCCCATTAGCCCATTTAATATTTGGGTTGGGCCGGCAGGACACAATGAGTGTTTGCATTATGACCCTATGGACGGAACCCTAATTCAACTTTACGGTACCAAGAAAATTATTTTATTTCCTCCGTCTCAGACCGGGAACCTTTATCCGTTCCCGATTTATACTCATCTGTTCCATGGCATGAAGTTGCGCACCTGGTTTAGTCAGCTATACCCAGAAAATCCTGATTTTGATGCATTCCCACGATTTAAAGAAGCCCTTAAGGATAAAAAAGAAATTATTTTACACCCAAGAGAAGCACTCTATATCCCAACGGGTTGGTGGCATGAGGTTACTGCCTTAGGGGATGAGATGGTTTGCTCCATCAATCGTTTTTGGCGGGTTTATCCCACAAAGCGGGCAGTATTTACCTGGTGTCGCTGGCGGAGCCATCTTGGTAGCTTATGTGCAGTCCCCTATCTTGTGTTAAGCTTCCTTACTGCAATGTTTAGCAAAAATCGCCAAGAAAAGATTCAAGCCATTCGACAAATGCTTTAAATGAGATATATAGTAGCCGCCAGGGCGATTAATACACCTGGCGTGAGTTGGATATAGTTGGGGTATTATGTTATAACCGATAGATTTTAGCTAACAAATGTGGGCTCTCTCCCAATGCAGTCACTCTCGCGCAGAGGCGCTCCGGCACGGAGAATTAATAAACAGGCGCTTCAAGCGCTCATCCATATCATGTTATTCTCTGCGCCTCTGTGTCTCTGTGAGCTTCCATTAGAAAGTAACTGCTCTTTGTTCTATTTTGTCAGCTTGGTTATCGCTGTGTTTCCAATATACCTAATTAAAAGCCTTTTGGCAATACGGGGGGTGGGTGCAAATCAACCACTGTGTGTCAACCCTCTTTCGGACTGCAATTCATTGCATTTTTTCCTGGTAACTGGTAACTGGTAACTGGTAACTGGTAACTGGTAACTGCTATATGTGGCGCGATAACAAACTCTTGACACTGCTGGCGACTGGCTCACTCATTGTGATGACAGGGGCGGTTATGGCCCCAATTTTGCCCCAAATGGTTCAGCAGTTGGATCTGGACCAGGCTCTGGCAGGTTATTTGGTGAGCACCCATTATTTGACTGTTGCCATCTTCAGTCCATTGCTGGGTATCCTGGCGGATCGCACGGGTAAGGTGCGTGTTTTGGTCATTTCCTTGCTGCTCTACGCCATTTTTGGTGCAGCGGGTGGGATGATGCATGGCTTTGTGCCAATCCTCGTCACCCGGGCACTGGTGGGAGCTGCCAGTTCCGGCATCGCCGCTCCTAGTCTAGGGCTGTTGGAGAGAATGTATCAGTCTGAAGAGGCACGAGCCCAGGCGATCGCCTACGTTGCCAGCGCCCTCACCCTGGCCAATATTGTTTACCCTGTCTTGGCCGGTTTAATTGGAGGGTGGCATTGGCGCTGGGCTTTTGGTCTTTACGGATTAGGGATTCCACTGGCGCTGATAGTGACTCTGAACTTCAAACAATCGGACTTTGACAAAGGGTCGCCTCAGGCTGGGTTGGGTAAAGATTCCATGAAGCTGAAAACACTGATTCAAAATCCTCGTCTCTTACAGCTCTATGGCACCCAATGTTTAACCGCTGCCATTGCCTATGGGACCATTATCTACCTGCCCCTCTACCTCAAAGCAACTGTTAATGCAGATACGGTCTTGAATGGCATTATCTTAGCCTCACAAGCACTGGGAGCAGCAGCTGTTTCTGCCTTTGGGGTGCGTCTCTTAGTAAAACGGTTTAGCCTGGTGGGAGCCGCTTCCTTAGGGTTTGGATTAATGGCTGTGACTCTCATAGCAATCCCCCAACTACAGCATTTGTCATCGCTTTTTTTGGTCGTGATTCTGTTTGGGATGGGACTTGGTTTAGTAATGCCAAGTCTTTACAACTTGGTCTCTAAGGTCGCAGCACCGGGGTTGCAGTCCAGCGTGTTAGCGGTTGGTGTGGGGGTTAATTTTTTAGGACAGTTCCTCTCCCCCAGCCTCTTTGGCTTGGTTTTGAATTTGAAGGGACTCCCCGGTGTGTTTTACCTGGCTGCCAGTCTAGCTCTCACTCTGGGGCTATTATTAATGGTCTTCAGCGCTAATAATATCCAAAACCTGATTAGACATCTCCATAAAAGGTTGTAAAACTCTTATATATCAAGATTGCACTCCTAGTTTTAGGAGATGTCTATTGTTTCAGCAGTTACCAGTTAGTCAGTAACCTCGTACCATGAATGTTCTTCTTTGGGTCTGAGCTCCCCACCAAATTAACGACAACTGCGATTGAGGCTGCTATATTCTATTCCATGGGTTCCTCTCCTAACTCCCTTAATCGCGCTGCTAGACGTTCTGTCCGTTCCCGTTCAGCGTCTGCCCGTTCCCGTTCGACATCAGCCCGTTCCCGTTCAGCTTCAGCCCGTTGCTTTTCTATGTAAGCCCGTTGCTGTTCTACTTCCTCTGGTAACAGGAGGAGATTGAAGTTTGAGTCGTAAAAGCGTAACCAAGGAGCAGTTTCTCTGTCGATGGTTCCGGACCACGTTCCCAACCAAAAGCCCAAAACTGAGCACCACAACCAACCCCTCGCGCTCTTTTTTAATTCCTGGTAACGTTGGTTGTGATCCAAACACCAGCCTCGTAAAGAACTTGAATCAAAAGGATCGTAAACGAAGTAATTTTTGGTGCGGAAAGTCTGTTCATAGATGTCTTTTTTGGTAGTTATATCTACTGTAGCCGTACTGGAAGACATTAACTCCACAATTACATCAGGATAACGACCTCTTTCCTCCCAAACTACCCAAGCTTGACGGGGATGACTCCCATCTATGTTTAAGACGACAAAAAAATCTGGACCCCGAAAGTCTTTATTCTTGACTTGGTGACTACTATAATAGACGAACATGTTCCCCCCGGCAAAAAAGTCATTGCGGGGAGCATAAGCTTGATTCAGGGAACGAATCAGCACATTCATTCCAACGCGGTGACGATTACTTTCCAAAGGTTCTCCATCATCGTAAATTAAATCTACGGGAGGCATTTTGAGTTTTTCTAACCCCGTTTCTCTCGTGGGTGATACTGTTTCAGTGGCGATAACTGGCATTTTACACAAACCCTTTTACTTTATCTTATCTTATCTTATCTTATCCTAAATTGATATGTTTTCATATATATATGGCAGCACATTTTCCCACTCTTAAAGGATAACATCAAAAAAAACTATTCTTTGCGCCTTTGCGCCTTTGCGCGAGACTTTCTAAGTTAAAATTATCCTACAGATTGAGTTTTTCTAACCCCGTTTCCCTCGTGGGTGATACTGTTTCAGTGGCGATAACTGGCATTTTACACAAACCCTTTTACTTTATCTTATCTTATCTTATCTTATCCTAAATTGATATGTTTCCATATATATATGGCAGCACATTTTCCCACTCTTAAAGGATAACATCAAAAAAAAACAGGATTCTTGGGAGGGCGCAAGCTTTGCGCTCCTCTGCGCCCTCTGCGCCTCTGCGGTTCAATAAAAACCCGTCTTTGCGTGAGACTTTCTAAGTTAAAATTATCGTACAGATAATACCTTTTATTTTCATTATTAAAACCATTCTATTTCTTCTAAAACTGTAAATCCTTGCAGAAAATTGCGCTCCTCACTAATATGGGGAAACTTGAGCTGAGAATCTGACATCCCTCGCTCTTTTTGTCGCTCACGTACAAGGGTAAAGCTACCTGGTTCTAAAATGCGTAACCGTGGTGGTGGTAACTGATCAATCCGCACGGTTCCGTAGGGATTGTTAAACTCTGCCAGCCAGTAGTCAAAACGCTTCAGGAAGGCTTTAGAATCCACCAACTTTTGCCCCTGAGCTAATTCAATGTTGACCAGATAACTGGCAGGTATTTCATCCCCAGATAGGGTAATACAAAAATCCTCCAGTGTCACACCAAATTCACGGGTAAGGGTTTCCATAGTCTGGGTGACATGAAACTCAGTTGTCTTCTCCGTGGTGGATGAAAGTAATCCCCCCCGACGATGGCGAAACACAATAATTGGGGTCTGCTCATAAAAGCCAAGTACTTCAACTACATCCCCAATATCATAGCGATAAAAGCCACTATAGCTGGTAACAATCAGACGATACCGATGCCCCACTTTCACATCCCTAGGAAGAAGGGTTAATGGTTGTTCTTCCTCCCATTGATCTACGGGTAAAAACTCATAGAAGCCGCTTTCAATCGCCAGGATACTGCCTTCATAATTGAGGTCGTAATAAACTCCGAAGGTTCCTTCTGCCGTCCCATAAACACCACCAAAAATAGGGGTATCGCCAAAGTAATCGGGAAAACGACTGAAATAAAAGTCTGAGGTACCCCCCATGGCGGTCACAATTAGAGACAGATTAGGCCAAGCCAGTTTTGGGGTCAGGCGACCTTCTGATTTCACCAGGCGGCTAAGGCGATTTGCGGTTGGGGGATCAGCTCTCAAACGCCGCTCTAATTGCCCCCGTAATTGAGGTTCTAGCTTAACCCAGGGAGCGATTGTTCCTCCTCTCAAGTCTTGAATTAAATCATTGGCATACTGTTCTAAATAGTTGCAAGTCCGTAACACTAACATGGGAAAGTTGGTAATCATTCCCTGGGTGCGTGGGTTGGCAAGGGCAAATAGTAAGCAGATGTAATGACGAGCCAAACTATCCCCAATACCCAGGGTGGTGTAGGGATTGGCCAACACAAATTGATAGAATAAACAGCTATTGCGAATGCTACCTACTGTGACGGGACCGTAGTTAATGCCTCCACTGGTTTTGCCTTGCAAGGTACTGGAATTGGTGGTTAGCAACTGGAATTGCAACTTTTGTAAAGCTTGGTTATCTGGGGCATAGGTCTTAAATGTATCCAATAAAAAGCCCAAGGAGGCAAGATTTGCTCCTCCTAAGGAGCGCTGAAATCTCCCAGTCACGGGTACCTTTTTTTGCTTCCCTGTGGAGCCACTGGTCAGACTTATATAGGTGACGGCATCGGGAGTTAAAACATTCTTTTCTCCCACGGCAATGCGTTCAGTAAAATGTTCATACCAACTATAGGGTAGAATTGGAACTTGGGCTCTAAATTGATCCAAAGTCTTGATGTCACCTAAGCCAAATTTACGACCTAATTCCGTATCCTGATGATGACGGAGTAGTTGAAATAAGAACTTCTCCTGAGTTGCCTCAATCTGGCGCGTTTTTTGCACAAACTTAGACTTCGCCTGTCGAGCGATGGCGCTCAGACCCTTGAGGATTAATGATGACATATTTTATTGTGTAAGTATATTATGGACAAGAGAATAATGATTTAAGTTTGTTTCGCGCAAAGACGCAAAGGCGCAAAGTATATAATATAATATCATATATGGCTAAAAAGAGGTCCGTAATGACAGATGAACAGTTAAAGGCGATCGCAGCATCGAATGCTGGCTCCATCCAAGCGTTAACAGATTCAGTTAGAGAATCGCGAGAAGAATACCAAAGGGATCGTGCTCAACTCTATAGCTTGATGGCAGATTTAACTCAAAACCAGTCCCGCATTTATCGGGTATTGGAAAATCTGGATCGCCGTCAAGGAGAGATTGTAGAAGTTGTGAAATTGGTAACACAACGACTCGATGAGAAAAAACAGTAAAAGTTATTCTGATCTACTGGTAACTGGTAACTGATAACTGGTAACTGTTATTGGTTGGTGCAAGCTAATTAACTGAGCAAGAGTACGCTTTAATTGGGTACGAGGTACGATAGCATCCACAAAACCATGCTCAAGTAAATATTCAGAAGTCTGAAACCCTTCTGGTAGCTTTTCCCTTAGGGTTTGCTCAATCACCCTTCTTCCTGCAAAGCCAATAGTTGCTTTCGGTTCTGCGATAATAATATCTCCCAGCATGGCAAAACTAGCAGTTACGCCTCCGGTGGTGGGATGAGTTAAAATGGTAATGTAGAGTAATTTAGCATCAGTATGACGATGGAGGGCGCCGGATATTTTGGCCATCTGCATCAAGCTTAACATGCCTTCCTGCATTCTCGCCCCACCGGAAGCGCAGACAATAATTAATGGTATACCTTTCTCGGTGGCATGTTCTACTAGGAGACAGAGTTTTTCCCCTACCACCGAACCCATGCTCCCCCCCATGAAGCGGAAGTCCATCACCCCTAAAGCTACAGGTAAACCGTCTAGGAGACCACTGCCAACTTGAACCGCGTCTGCTAACCCAGTTTTCTCTTGGTAGTCTACAAGGCGATCGCTATAGGCTTTGCGATCGCGAAACTTGAGAGGATCAGCAGGACGTAAATGCTCCCCAAAAGGAAGCCAAGTTTTTTTGTCAATGAGCTGGTGAATGCGTTGGTCACTATTGACAGCCATGTGATGGTCGCATTCCAAGCATACCAGTTGATTAGATAGCAAGTCTTTGGTATAAGCAAGAACACCGCACACTGGGCACTTGGTCCAAAGTCCATCGGCTATTTCTCGTTCTGGCTGTTTTTGAATGTGGGGTGTGGATTTTTGTCGGTTGGCAAACCAATCAAATAGGGTACTCATCTAAAATATTATTATATATAATTGTTATTGGTTGAAGGGAAAAAATAATTGCATATAGGTGGATAGTATTACCTCTCCCCAAAAGATTGTCAAGATTGCTCCTAGAGCTAAAAAAGGACCAAAAGGCATAGGTTGGCGTCGGGAGAGTAACCCTACAGCCATGGCTCCCCCACCTACAAATGCACCCATTGCACAACCGAGAAAGCCAGAGAGGAGCATATACTTCCATCCTAACCAGGCACCGATGGCTGCCATCAACTTCCCATCTCCCCCACCTAATGCTGCTTGGGAGAAAACAACCGAACCAAAAAAGGCGATGGCCTCACAGAGCCAAATGCCCAAAACCAACCCTCCTATACCTACCATCAACTGATTGGCTACTGCTCCAGTCCCGTCTATGAGCCATCCGCGAGCCCCCTGAAATGCCAAACCTGCTAACAAACATGACTGAGTCAAAGGATTGGGTAAAGTCATGGTATCGCAATCGATTAAAGATAAAGCCAGCAACCAACTGATGAAAGCACAGTAACCGAAAGTTAAGATACTGAGATGGAAAGACCAATATACCGCCAAAAACAGCAACCCCGTGAGGACTTCTACCAGGGGATAGCGAGGGGAAATGGGAACGGCACACCAGCGACAGCGACCTTTTAACCACAGCCAGCCTAAAACAGGCACATTTTCTGTCCCTCCCAGTTTATGGGAGCAGTGAGGGCAGCGAGAAGGGGGCCAAATAATTGATATCCCAGCGGGCAAGCGATAGACTACCACGTTGAGAAAGCTGCCTACAGAGCTACCGAAGGCAAAGACAATCAGACTATCCACTGGATATTACAGCTGATTGAAAGGCACAAAGCATTCTCCAGGCAAGAGGATGGGTCTTGGGCGGCGGCTGCAAACTTGACCCCGGTAGTTCTCCGGGTTGATGGCTACACCGATAGGAGTCTTCTCAGGACTGGGATGAGCTTGGGTATAAAGGCGATAAAGATATTGAGCAGCCTGGACAACTCCTGGATCCTTGATTACCCGAATATTTAACTCTTCTTGCTGTTCTGGTTTTTCTAATAGAGATTCCACTGCGATTACCCCAAATTGTCTGCTGGACTTTAAATTTAACTTTATTTTACCAAGACTGAAAAAGCAAAATGCTAGGATTCTAAAATCTGGATCAAAGCAGATCCCATAGCGCGACAGCCCACCTGTCGAGTTCCCGGAGACATTATATCTCCCGTGCGATACCCGGCTTCCAGCACTGCTGACACTGCCTGCTCTATTTTATCTGCTGCTGCACTTTGGTTCAAGCCATAGCGTAACATCATGGCCCCACTCAATACTTGAGCCAGGGGATTGGCTTTGTCTTGGCCTGCAATATCGGGAGCGGAACCGTGAACTGGTTCAAACACTCCCGGTCCCTCAGCCCCCAGACTAGCTGATGGTAACATACCAATACTACCAGTTAACATAGCTGCTGCATCGGAGAGGATATCACCAAACATATTCCCAGTAACAATAGTATCAAACTGTTTGGGAGCACGGACCAGCTGCATAGCTGCATTATCCACATAGAGGTGGGACAGCTCCACATCTGGATATTCTGAACCCATAGCGGTGAGGCGATCGCGCCACAATTGGGATACATCCAATACATTAGCTTTATCCACTGAACATAACTTACCTTCACGTTTTTGTGCGGTTTCAAATCCCACCTTGGCGATGCGATCGATTTCTCCTTCTGTATAAGCCATGGTATTTACCCCCCGCTTCACCCCCGTCTCGGCAGCAAAAATTCCCTTGGGTTGGCCAAAATAAATCCCTCCAGTTAATTCCCGCACCACCATAATATCCACCCCCTCCACAACTTCCCGTTTTAAGGTGGAGGCATCTATTAATTGGGGTAAAATGGTAGCAGGGCGCAAATTGGCAAATAAGCCCAAACCTGCTCTCAGAGCCAACAATCCCGTTTCTGGCCGTTGGTGTCGGGGTAGGTTATCCCATTTGTAACCCCCAATAGCCGCGAGCAATACTCCATCACTGTTGCGGCACTTTTCCAGGGTTTCTTCCGGGAGGGGTTCTCCCGTAGCGTCGATGGCTGCACCCCCCACCAGTGCATCGGTAAAATCGAATTCTAGGGCAAATTGCCTGGCTATGACTTGCAGCACCTCTACTGTGACTGCCATGATTTCTGGACCAATGCCGTCTCCTGGAAGGAGGGTAATGCGATACTTTTGGGTCATAGTTGTTTTTGTTTGGATTGCCAATTGACCATCTTATACCAAATGGGCGTTGCTATATTTGTAGGGTGCGTTGCCAACGCACCGTATCGGTGAGTAACCTAGTAGGGTGGGCATTGCCCACCACGCAGCAGTTTTGCTTTAATATTCGTGATTTGAAACCCAGATGGGTACAGATTATTATATAATCACATGTAGAGACCCCAAGCCTCTTTGTCTATTTCAATAAAACTCTCTAGTTGACATAGTTCAAGCAACTCAGAAAAGGAGAAAAACCCCGTGAAATTTGGTATTGATATGGGCCATAATGCCCCTCCTGATACAGGGGCAGTCGGCATTAAAAGGGAAGACGACTTAACGAAAGATGTGGGAAATCGCTTGATGCAGAAATTATCTGCCGCCGGTCACAGCGTTATTAATTGTACCCCTAGTACAGCAGCAAGCGTAGGAGACTCTCTGGGAAAACGAGTCAATAAAGTCAACGCTAATCAAGTAGATATCTTTGTTTCCATTCACTTTAATGCGGCTTTTAGGACAGATAGACGCATGGGAACTGAGATTTATGCGATCAGTAATGCCGCTAAAGGGATCGCTCAACCAGTTTTGAATGAAATCCTCAAGCTGAGCTTTAAAAACCGAGGAATCAAAAATACTGCATTTTTTGTCATCAAAAATACCTCAATGCCCGCCATTTTAATTGAGTGTTGTTTTATAGATTCTACAGCAGATATGAATCTCTTTAATGCCGAAAAAATGGCTGAGGCGATTAAAGTGGGTTTAATTGGAGATGGAGAGGCTGAAGACACTGCAACGGTGCAACCAGGCAGGCTGAAAATAACTCAAAAAACTATCCTCAAACCCTCTACTGTGCAGTCATCAGCGTTCCCTCCAGAAAGGTTAATAAACATCGATTTGGGAGAGTACCCAGTGCTAGATTTCCGCCGTGAAGAACGGCACTATTGGGTGAAATGGCCTGACAAAAGTCAGGGAAACAGAGACGAACATTTTGTCTTTGAGGAACACGCTGAAATGCTCGAAAAGATGCCATTACTAGATGATTTAGTCAACAAATATGCAGCGGCAGATTTAGCTTCAATCTTTAATGAAGTTGGTTTGACGGATATCGATCCTGATAACCACGAAGATTTAAAAGAAGTCACCTTAGCTCAATGGTTGCTAGAATCAGCCAGAGCTAGTAGTAAACTCTCCATGACAGCCAAAAATTTTGCTGGTTTGAAATGGCGAGAAGAAATGAGGGGATTTGCTACCCCAATTGATATTAAAGTTCCTTCCGAACCTGTATCTGTTGAATTTTGCCAATTTAAAGACGTTGATGCTTTTCTCCTGGGCTACTGAAAATTTCTCACCCGATCCCCCTACAAAGGTTTAGAAGCTAACACCAATACGCCGGAAAACTTTATAGGTTTCCTGCAACGAAAGGGCTTTAGTTCCGACATAGGTTATATTACAAAAGTCCTCAAACTTCTCCCAGAAGCGCGCAATCTACTGGCAACTGCCAGTGGAATTATCATGCCACCGCCCCCTGAGAACTTGCAAGTGACTGGGTTTCCTAAAGAAGTGGAAGTAGGACAAGGTTTTATTGTCAAAGGGACTGCATCCCCAAGGGATCGCGGGAAGACTTTGTTACTCAAAATCGACGATCGTTTTTCTGCCGAAGGTGCTGTTATTGATGATTTTGGTAAATGGCAAATTAATTTCGTCTTTAACCAAGCAGGCGATCACTAAGAGTGGCGCTGTCGCGATCGCAAGATGGGGATTTCTCTCGGTAGCGAAAGGGAAGAGATTGTTATTAAAGCGATTCTTCCCGTTGACAACGATAACGACGACGACACCCCCTCTCCTTCAGGGAGTGTGAAGATTACCCTCAGTGGTAGTGTGGGTTCTGGGGGAGTTAACAAAGCTAAGGATGTAAAAGCTGTCAAAAAGCGATTGTACGATTTAGGTTACACTTGGGTTGGTAATGCCAGTAGTGGATCCCTCAGTACAGGTTTTATTCAGTGACCAGTTACCAGTTACCAGTTATATAAGACAGCAAAAGGTCTCAACGTCATTGATCCAAAAACTGGAAAGCCAGCACAAACACCACAGAGATTTGTGAACAAGCAAATTGTCAAAAATATTAGAGAGTTTACTTTTAGACTAGAAGGTGATACACTTGAATTGAGGAAGGCTGTTGAAGGAGGTTTGAATCAATTACGCACAGAGTTTCCTGATTTTCGTTTTAATGCTCAATTTGGAGGTAAATGATGTCAATAGCTGCGTTCATAGACAATCCTGAAACTGATGATGAGAAAAACTTTTATCTTCCTATTTCCACAGAACAGGTATTTGATTCATTTTGGCAGCCTGGTTGTCAATCATTAGGGCTTCAGTGGATCCCAAATTTTGCCCTTGGAATTGATATCTCGAAAAAAGACTTACCCAGCATTATCACTGAGCTTAATCAACTTAAAGATTGGGCTAAGGGGAATCTATCAGATAGTGAAAACAAACAAGTTATTGAACGCATTGAAATATTAACCACAAAATTACCATTAGTCTTCTTCAGACAAGATGTTATTGTATCCATTTTTTGAAGGATACAGGTGTGGTGCGAAGCTGGGGCTGGGGGTTTTATAAAGGCGATCGCTTTGCGCATGCAGCGCGATTATATAACCGTAGGTTGGGTTGGTGCTGTTGAGTTTCGTTCCCCGACAGTGGGCCTTAGGCCCAACCTACAGTACCGTTAAGAAAATGTCCAGTGAAACACCTTATTTTTCTCAGCAGCATTTTTGACTAAAGCCAACCATTGCTCCCTTTCCTGTTTGCGTTCGTGGATATCCCGGAATTCTTCCCAAATTTTAGCAGCAATTTCATCATCCCGGAGAAAATTTCGCCAGTTATCTCTTGCTCTTTCGGACCACAAAATTCGATCCACGAATTCCGCAACCATTACATAGCAAATCTGACTTGATTCTACATATAGTTCTTTGAGTTTTTCTTGACAATCTTTAATAGCATCTGTATGTAGCTTTTCCAAAGCTATTTGTAACCGCTCCGCTTGAGACATGGATGGTTCAACCACTTGATGGAACAACAAGAATTCCTGTAAGTCAAGATTCTTCTCCTTTAGATTATCTGACGCTGCTACATTATTCTCATGAGAATGCCACCAATTTCGCAAATCTTCCGTAAGTTGCTCAATAGTTTTTTGTTGCAATTGCTGTTCATTATACTCAGGTTCTACTTTCTGGATTAATGAGCGAAGTTGGCTTTCTGTGGGGGTTTGCTCCAGGGTGAGAGGATTCCTATCTGAGTGTAATTCATCAAAAAACTCCCGGACATTTCTTTGAATAATCGCTGCATAGGTGACGTTAAAATTACTCAAATCAGTGAACCCTAGCTTTAAATCCTCAAAATCCTCCGGTATTTGATTGTTAATATTTGCTAGCAGTTGTAACCCTTCAGCATTACTCAATCCTTGAAAACCAACCTTTTCGGCGAGAATATGAGCAATCTTTTTTTTCATTTGATTCAAAGATTCTTGCATATCTCCATCTAAATGCAGGAAATTCTTGGAAATACGAGTGCGTATTTTATGTAAATATTCTGCGTAAGCTATGCTGTATGCTCCTACCTGATTCCGTTCTTGCTTAATTTCTTCAATCTCTTCTAGGGATGGGACACCAGATTCCTTTTTGTTATTCGATATGACGGTTTCGACTTGTTGTTGAAATCGCTCATCTGGTTCCTTCTTCTCTTGGCGCACTTGGTGCACTAACTCTTCCAACTCATTACTCAGAGTTTTCCAAAGTTGATTGAATTTTTCGGTAAACAGATTGGTAGTGCTGCCATAGTTTTTCAGGGCATTCTTGGCTTTAAACAGCTCCTGTTCCACACTCTCTCCCCATTTTAGGAGCCTTTGTTGGCAAAGTTGAGCATATCGTGTATCTAAATCTTGAATTTTTGACGCCATGTAATCCAGGATTGTATCCAGCATCTGCCCTGTATCCTCTCGCTGGGCACAATTAGTGATAAAACACTGAGCCACTTTAATATGTTCTTGAGCAATGGTATTGCGCAGGTATTCACAATTTGGCCTATTATCACCGGTATTATTTAAAATCATAAATGATCAAAGCTCTAATGGCAGCTCAGGGATAGCGTTCCCGGCTGTGTCATACAGATATAGATCTAGCTGTTTGTCCCAGTGATCCCCCTTGGGTTTAGGCATGCGCACCAATAAAATAATGTCCACTCCTTGTCCAAGAGTGCGGATTAATCGCTGCTCATCTCCTGTCCCCGTATCCCCTAAACCCGGCATATCCACCAGAGCAACTTGACCAATATCCTGGTTGGGAAACTGACAAATAATTTTGACTTCTTTCACCGCAAGGTAGTTAAAGTAAATGCGCTCACCATCCAAGTTGTCTTGTGCCACATATTCCCGAATCTGACTTTGTTCAATGGTGAGATCCGGCGTTCCTATTAATGCCCCATATTTCGATAGACATTCATGGTACCGCCGGAGATGGTCAAACATAGCCTGGGAGCCAGCAAGAGCAGCTATATTCTCAGGCAAACTGGTCCCTAGAAAGGTGCGGGCAAATTCCTGAATAGTCCCTGGGGTGCTCCCCAACTTTAACTGGGCGTAATAGGGAGCAATGACTTGTTTGAGAAAAGATTGCTCTGTATGGAAGGAGACTTTCCCATGGGTGGTAACATCTGGTTGGTGATAAATGGTGCTGCGAACTCCTGTACAGTGTCCCTGACTGCCATCGGGAATTTCCTGACGACTCAAACCTGTCAGACTTTGTAGGAGACGACTTTTGCCTTGTCTTGCTCTCCCTACTACCCCAATATTGAGGGTTGGGCGGGAAAATCTTTCTTTTAGTCTTTCCAGCACAGATCGGTGACCGGTAATTTCTTGCTGTAATTGCCGAAAATCCAGGGAACTGAGGTTATTTGCAGTTTGAGTATCACGGGTACGACCCAAAATTTCGTCCCTCTTAGTTTGGAGAGCTTCCAGATCTGACTTTATACTTTTGAAGTGGAGGAGAACCCTTTCAATTCGTTGTGCTAGAGGTTGACGTAATTCAACGATTTCACCAATTAAGTTTGCTCGGGACATAGTGGGATATACTATTTATGGACTACTTTAAAAGATGATAACATAAAAAATACCGGTAGTAGCCGCCAGGGAGATTGATACACGTTGCGTTCATCTGCGTCTTTGGTACGGTTCCATTAATTATAGAATATAAACCGCAGAGGCGCAGAGGGCGCAGAGAAAAGAAAGAGAGAAGATATGACTCTAACAACAACACCAACCCTACTCCAAGAAGACGAAGCCCTTTCTCTGATAGAATCAGTGATTAAACAATCCACAGCAGAAGGTGTCTTTGTCAGTGTAAATAACAGCGAATCTGCTCTCAGTCGCTTCTCGGAAAACCAAATTAGCCAGAATATGAGCAAAAATCGCTTCCAGGTCACTATCACCAGCTATTTTGGTAAACGTTGTGGTTCCGCTTCCACCACGGAAAACTCCCCGGAAGCTATAATGGAAATCATTCAGCGGTCCCAAAATTTGGCTCGTTTTGCTCCAGAAGATCCAGAATGGGTACCCTTACTCTCTCCTCAAACCTACGAATCCCGTATCCCCGCTTTTGACCCTGCAACTGCCAATCTTTCTCCTCTCTCTCGGGGGGAAATGGTGCGACAGGTATGTACCCTCTCTCGGAATGCAGGGGTTAACGGTTCTGGTACTCTCAGCACCAGGGCTTCAGTAACAGCAGTGGGGAATAGTTTAGGGTTGATAGCTCATAATCGCGCTACAGAGGCTGATTTTAGCTTTACAGCCCGCATTGACAAGGGTTCCAGTTGGACTAATAGGACTGCTTTTGCTCACTCTCAGTTACCTTTAATAGAGATGACAACCCAGGTTATCGACAGAGCAAAAATGTCAGTTAATCCCCAGGAGATTCCTCCGGGAACCTATCCTGTTGTCTTCGATGCTGCGGCTGTGAGTAGTCTTATTCCTTGGGTAATCTGGAACTTAGATGCTAGAACAGCAGACGAAGGACGTTCTTTCATGTCTCGCATGAATGAAAAAGGACAACCCATGGGTAATAGGGTGGGAGAATCTATGTTTTCTCCTCTGGTAGAAGTGGAACGAAATGCTGCTCATCCCCTGTTGCAAGTGGGGACTTTTTTCCGGGATGGTATGAAGAATGAATATTTAGAAGTGATTAAAAAGGGTATTCCCCAAACTCTGTCTTATAGTCGTTACTGGGGGCAACAGCAGGGAAAAAAAGCAACTGGGGCTATGTATCCTATTGTCATGAGAGGTTCAGACCAAAGTAGAGAAGATTTGATTAAAGGAACAGAACGGGGTATTCTGGTGAGTCGAGCTTGGTATGTAAATTGTGTCAATCCTCGTACTTTGGAAGTCACGGGAATGACCCGGGATGGCACTTTTTGGCTTGAGGATGGGAAGATTGCTTATCCCATTAAGAATTTGCGTTTTAATCAGAGTTTACCGGAGATGCTCAAGAATGTGGAAGCTGTGAGTGAAGTGCAGCGTTTTGGTAGTACTGTGGTGCCAGGAATGAGGGTCACTGTTTTTAACTTTAGCAGTGTGAGTGATAGTATTTAATGAACATTAACCGCAGATAATTGCGAAGCAACCGCCCTTGGCGTCCCGCCCTTGGCGGGAGCAGATGATTAGCCTCTCCGCGCCTCTGCGCCTCTGCGTGAAACTTTATCTAATTTTTATCTCCTTCTCAGCTTAAAGGACATTTTCGGTGTTATTATAGTTGGAAAAGGGCTACCGAGCTAAAAAAACCATGAACAATCTCATCACCAAAATAGTAATTGTAGGAGGAGGAACAGCGGGCTGGTTGTCTGCTCTCTACCTAACTACAATTTTACGTCACAAATCCAAACATCCTCGTCCCCAGGTGACTCTAATCGAGTCCTCAACCATCCCCACCATCGGGGTAGGGGAAGCAACGATCCAGAATATTCGACAGACCTTTCAGTTATTGGAGTTAGACGAACAAGAATGGATGGTTCGATGTAATGCTACCTTGAAAATGGCCATCAAATTTGTCAACTGGAGAGTGGGGAATGATGTTTTTTGGCATCCTTTTGGCTCTCAGCTAGCCCACAACAAAATTCCTGTCTTCCAGCATTTACTCAAAAAATACCGGGAGAATGATCGCACTGGACCCCAATATTTTAACCCTGAAGAACCTCTCTGTGAAAGCAGAAAATCTCCCAAAACCTCCCAAGACCAACCCTATGCAGGGGACGTGGGCTACGGATATCATTTAGATGCAGGTCTGTTAGCTAGATGCAGGTCTGTTAGCCACCTATCTCCGGGAAAAAGCCATTGCAAGAGGAGTACACCATATAGTTGACGATGTGGTGGATGTGATTTTAGATCCTCAGGGCAATATCAGCCAGCTGAAAACGGAAAAAAGTGGCAATATTCCAGGAGAGCTATTTATCGATTGTTCCGGTTTTCGGGGCCTACTCATCAATGAAACCCTCCAAGAGCCATTTGACTCCTACTCTGACTGCCTCTTTTGCGATCGAGCTATTGCTATCCCCCTCACCACTGAATTGGAAAAAGAAGAGATAAATCCCTATACCACAGCCACAGCTTTAGGTTCAGGGTGGACCTGGCATACCCCTTTATTTAACCGCAGTGGCAATGGCTATGTTTATTCCAGCTCCTTTATTACCCCAGAAGCAGCAGAGCAAGAATTTAGAACCCATTTAGGAGCAGCAGCTGAAGGAGTAGAAGCGAGACATATTCCCATTCGGGTGGGGAAAACGAGAAATGCTTGGGTGAAAAATTGTGTCAGTATTGGTTTATCCAGCGGTTTTATTGAACCCTTGAAATCTACCGGCATTTTCTTAATCGAACAAGGGATACAAGCTTTGGTAGATAATTTTCCCGATAAAAGCTTTAACCCCATTGTGCGGAAGAGGTACAATAAGTTTATCACCTCCCACTATGAAAACATTCGCGATTTCATTGTTCTTCACTACTGTACCACTCAAAGAGAAGATACCCCGTTTTGGAAAGCCAACAAATATCACCCAGCTATTCCCGAAAACTTACAAGAAAAACTAGAACTGTTTAAAGTCATGTTACCCAATTTTGACTTGTTAGAACGTCATCCTTTATTTGGAGACTATTCCTACGCTTGCATTTTATTGGGAATGAAATACTTACCGGAAAACAGTCTCCCTCGGTTGGATTATCTGGAACCTGAGGAGATAGAGAAAGGACTAGACTTAATCCAAAATGAAGCTATCAAGCTAAAACAGAATCTTCCCAGTCACTCTCAATATCTCCAAGATTTACATGCAGGCAAAGTGGGGCAGGTAAAGAAATCTTTTTGGGGCAATTTTCAAGAAAAGTTGACTAACTTAACCAAATCCAAATAACCCCGCCGCGCCTCTGCGCCTCGGCGTGAAACCCTACCCTCAAAAAGTAGTATTATTCCAACCCCACATATGGCGTTCTGAATCAGCAAATTCGATGTAGGTTCGGTTCTCTGGTACCTCTAGTTTCTCCTTCACGCATTGACAAAAATCCTGACTCATGGCTTTTGTTACCGCTGGAGCCATTTTGCCAATACTTTTGATTTCAATATAGCAAACTGGCTCGTCAGTCCCCGCAAAAGTCATGATTTGGACAGGTTCAAAAGCTGTCATAATATAGGATTCTGGTTTACCTAAATGGCTGGAGAGTTTGCTAGAAAGATTTTTCAGCAAGTCTTTAACCACGGCAGTATCGGGGGTAGGTACAGATGATTGGACTTTAATTACAGGCATATTCTGGGATCCTTTTGGTTTTCCTTATTATAGGGTAAAGTTTCGCGCAAAGGCGCAAAGTCGCAAAGAGGTTATAGCCCCCAAGAGCGGGTACCGAAGAATTGACAGGAGTGGGAGGCAATTTTCGCTGCTGCCCCTAGAGCGGGTATAAAGTCCTGGTGACAGATATAATGGCAAAAGGCACCGTGAAAGATATCTCCAGCCCCCAGGGTATCTACCGGTTGTATTTGTGGTACAGCTAACTCTCCTCTTTCACTGTTAGTTAAATATTGAATCGGTTTTTCTCCTTGGGTAATGGCAATATGAGGTATACCAATTTGGGAGAGGTAGGTAAAAACATCTCCTTGGTTATGACAGTTGGGAGGCTGAAAATTGGCAGAACAAATGGCATAATCCACAAAGGGTAACACTTCCTCTAATCCCGGTTTCCAGCTCCCTCCGTCCAAAACTACTGGTATTTGACCTTTTTTGGCTTCCAGAGCGATCGCCCTACTCACTGCCATTTGATGTCCGTCAATTAGTACTATGGTAATATCCTTTAATATATCAGGAGGCAGTAAATGAGCAGGTGCTTGAGACTTCAAGGCATTGATGGAAATAACAGCCCGCTCCCCCGTAGCTTGGGTAACCATAATGGAAGATACAGGGGGTGCTTCATGTCTGTCTGGGTCTAAATCTATAATTTCTATCTCATGACTCTCTAAATCTGCTCTGATAATCTGACTAATGGCATGATTCCCTACTACTCCTACCAGTATAGCTTTATTCCCCAGGTGACTAAAGGTTACTGCTGCATTTGTAGCTGGTCCCCCAGAGGCGATCGCCTGATCCACTGCCACAATTTTGGCGTTATGAGCCGGTATAGTGGGGGTTAAATAAATAATATCTAAGGTTGTCAAACCCACGAATAATCCTCTTTTTGTCATCATGAAATCAAAAAATCACAATCAGTGCAAACAGGAAATCCAAGCGGGAACTTTATATTTAGTAGGAACTCCTATTGGTAATCTAGAGGATATCACTTTTCGGGCTGTAAGAATTTTACAAGAGGTAGATTTAATTGCCGCTGAAGATACTCGTCACACGGGGAAACTGTTACAGCATTTTCAAATTAAGACACCACAGATAAGTTATCACGAACACAATCATAAAGCAAGAGAGGGAGAATTAGTGGGTTATCTTCAGGAAGGGAAGGCGATCGCCCTAGTAACCGATGCAGGTATGCCCTCTATCTCCGATCCAGGCTATCATTTAGTAAAAGCTTGTGTAACCGTCGGATTATCTGTAGTACCTATACCGGGAGTAACTGCTGTTATAACTGCTTTAGTTGGGTCGGGGCTATCGGGGGATCGCTTTGTCTTTGAAGGTTTTCTCCCCATTAAGAATAAACTCCGCTCGTTGCGTCTGGAAAATCTACGAGAAGAAACTCGTACTATTATATTATATGAAGCCCCTCACCGCTTACTGTCAACTCTCAAAGATTTAGCAGGAGTTTTAGAGCAGGATAGAGCTATAGTACTAGGACGGGAATTAACTAAACTCCACGAAGAATTCTTGCGTAGTACTATAGGAGAAGTTATTGCTCTCTATGAAGGAGAGCGGGTTCCTAAAGGAGAATTTACTCTGGTGGTTTCTGGAGCAAGCTCCAAACCACTTCCCACTTTATCAGTAGCTGAAATTCAGAGCCTTTTACAAGAATTATATCACCAGGGCATGAATAAATCCCAAGCTAGTCGTCACTTGGCTCAAATAACCTCTCTGGATCGTCGTGAAATCTATCAAATTGCCCTTTCAACAGTTACCAGTGACCAGTTACCAGTTACCAGTTACCAGTGACCAGTTACCAGTTACCAGTTAGCAGTTACCTCGTACCATGACAGTTAGCAGGACGCCAAGGGCGGGACGCCAAGGGCGGTTGCTTCGCAAAGCTTCGCAATAGCAGTTAGCAGTTACCTCGTACCATGACAGTTAGCAGTTACCTCGTACCATGACAGTTAGCAGTTTAGCAGTTTAGCAGTTTAGCAGTTTAGCAGTTTAGCAGTTTAGCAGTTTAGCAGTTTAGCAGTTTAGCAGTTTAGCAGTTTAGCAGTTTAGCAGTTTAGCAGTTTAGCAGTTTAGCAGTTTAGCAGTTTAGCAGTTTAGCAGTTTAGCAGTGATATAAGTTATGAAAAGTTTAGTTTACGACAAAGCCTACCAATTCTCAATTAGAATCGTTAATGCTTATCGGTATTTATCAGAAGAAAAAAAAGAATTTGTCTTGTCTAAACAATTGCTCAGGAGTGGAACATCAATCGGCGCTAATATTTCAGAAGCTAACGGAGCTATATCTAAGGCAGATTTTAGAGCTAAAATGTCAATTGCTTATAAAGAATGTCTGGAAACAAAATACTGGCTTTCTCTACTGAAAGATACAGGATATATAAGTCTAAAAGCATTTGAAAGCATTTATAAAGACGCCGAGGAAATTAGTAAAATGTTGTGACGTATCTTAAAAAGTAGTAATCTTCAAGCTTATAACAAATCCAAATTTAACTAATAACTAACTGATAACTGGTAACTGCCTGACTGCCCCGGTTGGCATGAGCAGGACTGGTAACTGCTAAACTGGTAACTGCCTGACTGCCCCGGTTGGCATGAGCAGGACTGGTAACTGGTAACTGGTAACTGCTAACTGTCATGGTACGAGGTAACTGGTAACTGGTAACTGGTAACTGTTTCAATGGGAATGCCAAAACTGTAATGAACCAACTCCTCTTTTAGACTAGCAGAAGGTTCATTCCCATCCATATAAATATAAGGATCTCCCCAGAGAGGATAAGCATGCATTCCATTAACACTAACTACTTCACCGTGAACATTCAACAGCGGTCCCCCACTCATCCCCTTTTGGATATTATTAGTGTAGCCGATTTGATAACCTCCTTCTAAAGCTTTCTCCAGTATGGGTCCAACTTCCCCCTCCTCGAAAACAAACTCTGATTGAGCGTTAAAAGGAAACCCAGCAGCAAAAACTTGCTCTCCCGGTACAGGGGAACTGCCAATAGTTGCTACAGTATATTCTCTCCCCTGACTATCAAAACGCAACACAGCTAAATCATTTCCTGCAAAGTCTATAGGTAACATTTCAGCATCGTAAACCTTACCGTCGGGAGTTTCTATTTGATAAGGAGGTGCAGCAGAACGCACCACATGGTCATTGGTAACCACGGTATAAACTCCTTGATTAGTGGCAATTATAAATCCCGAACCCAGCACTGATTCCGACCGTACTTTAACCGTAATAGATTTCCCTTGCTTTTGGACGAACTGGGAAATTTGTGCAGGGTAGCTCTGGGGTACTGATATTACATTATCATCCCACAAATATGCAACTCTCACTCCGAAAGCTAGGGAACATCCTACCAAACCTGGAATTAATAATTTCCTCATCCACTACTCCTTGATACTCCCACATTAGTATAGCACATTTATATTGCAGTTTAGGACACTTCGCTATACTCTAGCAGTCGTCCGTCTATATAGATTCGGTGTTGGTAAGAATGAGTCGTAACAATCTCAAAAATATCTGTTTCGGCTACCCAAGGATGTAGTTGAACGAACTCACCGGCACCTTTGTTGTCCCAAACATCTTTGGCAACATTAAAAGCAATCCATCCACTGGGAGCGATCGCGTTTAATGCTGCGGTCAAAGCTTCAGCTTGCATTATTCTCCAACGATCCACCCGTTCGCTGTAAATTTAAAACAGGCTTTTCTTCCCATTAATACACCAACTAACCGCTCGCCTACAAAAGGAAGTCGCCCGTGGACTATTCTGAGATTATCCAAGATTAACAGGTCATTTTTTTGCCATTCATCATAGTAGAAAATTCGTGCTGATTTAATAGCTTCTTCCATTTCTTGGAGTTGCTCTTCAGGCAAAGTCCTCCCATTATCCCATTTTAATTCCATCTGCGGCTTCTTATCCCCCAGTACTTGCCGATACCAATAAGCAGCTGCCCCCACAATAGATGCGTGCAGACATGTTTTTCCGGGTTAGATAGGCAATCGGTCGTTTGAGCTGAGTCTCTACAACATCTATTACCTTGCCATTTTCTGATTCCCGATGTAAGAAACAGGTATATCCCAACTTTGTCCAATGTGCTATTGCATCTTTACTGTTTTTAGCTAATATATCTTGCCAGCTAGAATCATATCTTTTATGGTTTCGTTGTTCAACATGTTTTCTCACGAAAATCACATTTCTTTCTGTGGCTTCTTTCTGAAAACTAGGCGATAAATTAGCAAAAGCTTGTTCGCAATCATATATTGTTGTTTCTTCTCTACATTTAGCGGGCTGCCTACACATGAAGCAAACATGCTTGGGAAACTCTGTATGATGACTTAGTTCGTTATGGGGTAGTATCTCTATTTCTTTTTGCCAAGACGTGACCTAGGAAAAGATAGAGTCGGGAACCTTTTTACGCTCGTTAAGCCCATGTTTGTAATTCATCAGCCTTTCCCTTCCCCCAATCAGTTCGACGATTTTATCCTCATTCAATGGTTGACCCGTTCTGATTAAAATATGCCCGTGTTCGTTAAGCTGACTTTCCAACTGTTCTGTGGATGCTGGCATTTCATTGCAATGGAGTTCTTTTAGCTTTTCCCAAATTTCAGGCTGTTGAGAATCTTCCTTTGACAGAACCAAATCCCAGGGATGGTTGTGGGTTAAGTTCGTTAATCTCATTTTGGCACTAATGGTCTATTGTTCACTCTATCATTAGTAGGAGTTGGCGGACTGAAATCGCCTTTTTCTTAACATTTCTTTCACAAAGACAAATAGAGGCAGGAGAAGAGCTGGAGGAATGACTTCTTTATTTTGTAGCATTTCCATTTTCCTTTGGATTTCGGTGTCTAAGGCTCCAGTCAATCCCTCGGTCGCAACCGACCGAGAGTTTGGCTATTCGACAGCTAGCTTTCTAGAAAACTAGACCGCTTACGACCGATGATCGCTAAATACTCTAGGGGGCGTCCGTCGGTATAAAATCGGTGCCGGTAGGGGTGCATCCGCATAATTTCAAAAATAACTTGATCTTCTACCCAAGAGTGCTGGTGTCGAAATCCTGCCTTAGTTTTATCTTTCCAGAAATACTGGGCTACATTGAAGGCAATCCATCCATGAGGGGCAATCTGATTAAACACTACGCTTAAAGCATCAGCCGGAACATGACCATTACTGAGAGCCGAACAACAAATCAGGCTGTTAAACCCTCGACGATTTAAATTGGTCAAGTCCTCAACATAGTAGTTCTCGTAAACTCCAGGATACTGCTGGCGAGCAGCTTGTGCTGCTTCGGGAATAATGTCAATCCCCACAATTGATTTGACCCCCAAGCCAGCTATAGTTTAGCCGATCAAGCCACTTCCCGCACCCATATCTAGTACCACCATATCTTCAACTGTGCCGCCAGCTTGGGTAAATTGTTCAACCAGTAAAGAAGTGAGCACAGTATGGGATTGGCTGTCCAACTTTTCCATCAGATGCTCGTACAAATAGGGAATTTGGTACACCTCAACATAGTCGTGTAACCGCAGCCTGCGTTTCGTTCCCTTTTGCTTGAACCAAAAATATTCTTCATGAATGGGTAAATTGCGAACACTTTCGATTTCTGGTAGTTGGATCTCAAAATCCACTTTCTGCATATCTGTTTCCAGTGTCTATAGTTGGTTATGAAAAAGTTCTTCACTTTTCCATGGAAATTCACTTCATCGTTCTATCTTGATATACCACGTCAGCCAGATAATTGTGAAGGGCAAAATTGGTCAAGCTGTGATTAATACCGAGTTGCTGATCAAAGAGAAGGTATAGCGCGATCCGGCGGGTGTAGAGTGTGGGGAAATTTAAACCCGGTCGGGGTTTTATAAGGTAGCCCGCAATTTATTCGCGGGCGATCGCCTATTTCAATGTCCTCTGGAACTTCCACGTCTTCCACCATAATATCTAACGGAGTCGGCAGTTTTCTCTCCAGGGTTGCTTTCTGGGTGTGGTTGCCATTTCTTCCTATACCACTACGTAAACACGTGTTTGACACGATTGATTTTATCGTATTTTTCCAAGCAGCCAGCAATTGTTGGTAGTCTAGGACATTGCTTTCAGTTAAGATATAATGAAACATAGCATCTCTCAAATTACTCTACCGTGCAGGTCAGCAATGACGAATAGTTTAGTGGTCAAATAAAATTATCATCAATGGATAGGTCAAACAACCACCAACCAACAAACCTAGACCGAATTCCCCCAGAACCGGGAGTTTATTTCATGTACAATAGTAAGGGAGAGATTCTGTATATTGGCAAATCCAAAAAACTAAGCACCCGGGTCCGTTCCTATTTTCGCCCTTCCCAACCCCTAACCCCTCGTATAGGGATAATGGTTTCCCTTGTAACATCAATTGAATTCATCGTCACGGATACAGAAGCAGAAGCTTTAGCATTAGAAGCAAACCTCATTCAAGAACATCAACCTTATTATAACATTCTCCTCAAAGATGACCAAAAATATCCCTACGTCTGCATTACCTGGTCCGAAGACTATCCTCGTATCTTCATTACCCGTAAACGAAGACGGGGAAATAAGGAAGATAAATACTACGGTCCCTATGTAGATAGTCGTTCCCTAAGAGCTACCTTAGAGCTAATCAAGAGTATTTTTCCTCTCCGTCAGCGTCAGCGACCTTTATTTAAAGACCGTCCTTGTCTCAATTATGACCTAGGTAATTGTCCTGGGGTTTGTCAAGAGTTAATTTCCCCCACAGCATATCGCCAAACCGTAGCTAAAGTAGCCATGGTGTTCCAAGGAAGGACCGGGGAATTACTGAATTTATTACAAACCCAGATGGAAAAAGCGGCAACAGAGTTAAACTTTGAAAAAGCAGCTCTCATTAGAGATAGGATTGAAGCTTTAAAGACATTGAATCAATCCCAAAAAGTCTGCTTACCCAAAGATACCATTTCCCGAGATGCTATTGCCTTAGCAGCAGACCAACAACACTGTTGTATTCAATTATTTCAAATTCGCGGTGGTCGCTTAGTGGGACGTTTGGGCTTTTTCGCTCAAATATTATCCCCCCGGGGGGGTCAGGAGATAAACCACAAGGAAGAGGATCCCCCCTTACCCCCCTTGACTAAGGGGGGGGGTTTTGGAGCAGCTATGAAATTATCCCCTCCTCACCAAGATACACAATCAGGAGAAATTTTGCAACGAGTTCTGACAGAACATTACAGTACAGCAGATCCCATGGAAATACCTTCAGAAATTCTCCTTCAGTATTCATTACCAGATGCAGAAATCATAGCTCAATGGTTGAGGGAGCGCAAGGGTCGCCAAGTGAAACTCCTTACCCCCCAGCGACAGGAGAAAGCAGAATTGATTGAAATGGTAGCTCGCAATGCTCGACACGAGCTAGAAAGTACCCAACGCAACCTCCAACGGGATCGGGACGCATTAGAGGATTTAAAAGCAATTTTGCATTTAGCTCATTTACCACGACGCATTGAAGGTTACGATATCTCTCATATCCAGGGATCTAATGCAGTGGGATCCCAAGTAGTATTTATAGATGGAGTTCCTGCTAAACAATATTATCGCCATTACAAAATCCAAAATCCTGGAGTTTACAGTTCTCACTCCGATGATTTTGCTAGTTTGGCAGAGGTAATGAGTCGTCGCTTCCGGAAATGGGATGAGGGGAAGGAGGACAAACCAGATATTGTTATGATAGACGGTGGTAAAGGTCAACTGGGAGCAGCAGTCGCTGTCTTAGAGACTTTGAATGTCCTAGTAGACGTGCAGATAGTCAGTTTAGCCAAACAGCGAGAAGAGATATTTGTACCTGCTTCATCTCACCCTTTACCTACCAATGCAGAACAACCGGGAGTGCAACTATTGCGCCGAGTGAGGGATGAAGCTCATCGGTTTGCAGTCAGTTTCCACCGTCAGCAGAGGTTAAAGCAAGGAAGGCGATCTGTTTTAGATGAAATTTCTGGTTTGGGTTGGCAACGACAGAAACAATTATTAGCCCATTTCCACTCTGTTGATTATATCAGACAAGCGTCGGTGGAACAATTAACAGAGGTTCTTGGTATTGGTGAGAGTTTAGCACAGACAATTTATAATCATTTTCATCAAAATATATAGGAACCTTACCCACAAATGGCCAAGAAAAAATCTGATATCAGCACTAAGCGACTCATAAGTTTAGCGCCCAATGATTGATTCACCCTGGGTTTTGTCAAGAATTGTAGCAAATTCCTGCTTAGCTTCGGTTCCGGAAACATATTTCATGATAATTTATTCGTTTTGTGATATTAGACTCATTATGGCATGTTTTTCCTCTTTTGGCGCATACCGTGTAAATGATTGGGCATAATTACCCATTCATCATGTTATAATTCTAATCTTATTTTAGGTGATCGCTCCTCGTAAACCCTCTTCCTGACTGGTGTTGTGGTTGTTACCCACTGGTAACTGGTTACTGCTCACTGGTTACTGTTATAGCACATCATTTACCCAGCACAAATAAGCTGTTAGTGGTGAACCTTTCATTGCATTTATGAACCGCTTATCTGCTGTCACCATTTGACATTTTTGCCTAACTGCAAGGGTGAGATAAACGCAGTCATATACAGCTTGTTGCACTTGCACTGCAATTTCTAGGGCGGAGGAAATTAAGTATTTAGACTGGTGAATCTCTAAAGAGGTGATGGCAATTTGGTTTAAGTTAAATTGAGCTTCTTCTATAGTTAGTGAACGAAAACGAACCTGCTTCCAGAAAATATTTCCTATTTCTGAGAAGAAAAAATCTGGCACTAAAAGGGTATAGAAGTTATTCAAAAGTCGAGATGCAGCTTCTGAGTGAATTTCTGGCAATACCCATTTTACAGCAACATTTGCATCCACCACAAATTTGGTCAAAGTTGACGCTCCTTTCGCAAAAATTCAGTACTGTCTCTAAAAATTCGTCCTTCATATTTTTCCCGCACTTTAGTTAGTCTTTGTCTTGCTGCGGAGAGGGTTTCTTTTCTTGGTGGGAAGGTTTCGGAAGATACTGCTTCCTCTATAATTTCCTTGAGTTGTTCTGTCAGGTTTCTCCCTTGAATAGTACCACGGAGTTGGAGTTTTTCAACTACGATTGGATCTAAGTTTTCAATAATAATCTGTGTCATTGTTTATTGGTTATACAGTGTTTCTCAAATTATAACAATAAAAGGTATCATATTTTATCTTTTTTGTCAGCCCCTTACTCTTGAGGAGATTAGATTCTCGGTGGGTAGGAGAGTAGAGGGTGGGCGCATACCATGGGGGCGCCCACCCACGTTTGTGCGCCCACCGCCATTGGTGTGGGTTTCGGTTATCATGACAATACCGTGTAAATGATTGGGCATAATTACCCATTCATCATGTTCTAATTCTAATCGCATTTGAGGCGATCGCTCCCATTCCTGGGCAACAATTTTACCTATCCTATTTAGAATCATTTTACCATGGGATATTTCCCCAAATAAACACTGTTTTTGGTAGGTGCAAAGGGTAACAAAGTCGTAACCTTTGAGGCGGATTGAGCGACGGTATTGTGTTTTCATAATATTACTTTATTATATGCAGCAAATTTTAGGGGCGCAAGGCTTGCGCCCTTCCCACGTTTGTATGCCTGGTGAGGGTTTTTGGCTAATTTTGTTTGGCGGGTGGGGTTATGGTCACTGGTTACTGTTTCACTGATCCACTGTTATGGTTGGTGGGCGCGTGCCGTTGTTTGGTTGGTGGGCCCATGCCATGCGCCCCTACATTAACCGAAGGCGCGACTGGCGAATATTACATAGTATTAACTTGGACGTTTAAATTATAGGGAGTGGAGATTGCTCCTGTGTTTTGGGACAAAATCTGGATCAAATAGGTTCCTCCTGTTAAGAAGGAGGTGAGGGTTGACACACAGTGACTGGTTTGTTGCCAAATAGCAATAATTGACAATTACAACTCGTCCATGTTATATTGGTACCAGCCTCGGAAGCTAGGCATGGAATACGGCGTAAACCTTGCCGGCGTCACCAAGTTTTGCCTTTATATGCTGGAAAATATGAGCGAAAACCAAGCTCAAAATAAAACAAAGAGCGGCTACTTTTTTAGTAACCGCATTGGGAGATAGCCCCTCTACTGGATTATTTCAGTAGTGCATTGGTGAGCAAATGCTAGCATTTGTTAACTAAAATCTATCGTATCGGCAGTTGGCGTTGTACTTTCAACCAACGGCGCGAAAGTATCAGGAACTAACTCAAAAGTCAGAAGATTGGACAAGGCAAAATTGCCTCCCGTATCCGTCGCTCTTGCTTGAACTTCCACGGTGGTAGCATCGGGATCGTCGCTGAGGGCGATCGCCGCCAAACCAGGCTTTAACTTTACGACCCAACGGACAGCGAATACCAAATTCTGTAAGCTTAAGCCATTTCCTAGGGTATGAAAGAGTGAACAATCCAGGTTGGCGATAGTTCGGTGGTTTTGGTCGGAAGTGAAGCTCCCCACCCCGAAACAACTTTCCCAACCCTTTAAAGCTCTTGAAAGCTTCGACTACTCCGTATATAGGATAATGATGCAGATAATAGCAAGATTATTTAACAAAACTTAATATTCGAGTGGTAGAGTGGTAGGCATTGCCCATCAACCGGGCGCTATCGATGATTTTAGTCATCCTAAATAATCATGACTTTAATCGTAGAAATATTTTTCCTGGAATTTTAATGGAAAAAAGTTAAGTCAGAACACTACGCCGAATTATTAAAAATCAAGTCGCTATGCAGCTTTTCACGATTGCAAAGCTTTGCGTAAGCGTCCCGCCCTTGGCGTCCCTTTACCCCGCCCGTAGCGCTATAGGTGGGCAATGCCCACCCTACAGAAATCATAACTCCTAGGTTTCCATTTTAGTGAGAGTATCTTCCAGAACCTCGCCTTGAATCAGGCGATCAGCGGCATCCAGCAATACATCTTCCACATAAGGTTTCGTAAAGTAGCCTTTCGCACCTCGTTCGGTAGCAATACTACGATGGCGTTGTGCGCCGCGAGAAGTCAGCATTGCTACGGGAATTTGACTCAGTTGTGGGTCTTGTTGCAACCGCGACAGAAAATCCAAACCATTCAGGCGGGGCATTTCGATATCGCAGAAGATAACATTAATATCATATCCGGCAGAATTGAGTTTTTTCCAGGCATCCTCACCATCTCGGGCTTGTTCCACTACGTAACCGGCACCCTTAAAGGTCATGGATAGCAGTTCTCGTACCGTTATAGAGTCATCAATAATCAGTACCTTCCGGACGCCTTTGGCGGGACGCTTACGCGGTTCTATTATTTCCGGTTCTTCTGGTTCTGGTTCCACTGACTTCTTGGTGCTTCCTGGAAGGAGAACTTCTCCTTTCATCATCCTCCGGGCGCCATCGATCAATACTTCTTCCAGATATGGTTTGGTAAAGTAACCGCTAGCTCCCAACTTAGTGGCCATTTGCTGATGTCGTTCTGCACCGCGAGAAGTGAGCATAGCTACGGGTAAAAGAGAGAGTGTGTCGTCTTTTTTAATCCGGGAGAGCAATTCTAAACCGTCCATGCGGGGCATTTCAATATCGCACAAGACGATGTCACAGGGTAAGCCGGAACGGAGTTTATCCCAGGCATCCTGACCGTCTCGGGCTTTTTCGACCCTGTAACCTGCTTTGGTAAAGGTCGTGGTCAGCAGTTCCCGCACCGTAATGGAGTCGTCCACGATTAGCACCATGGATTCTGTCTTGGTAGATATTAGTTCTGATTGTACTCCGTACAAATTACGCTGTAGTTCAAAGGGGGCGAAATCCTTGCGCATTCGTCCTTGAGCTATCTCTATCAGTTCCAGGACGTCGGCAATAGGCATGACTCGACCGTCCCCGAGAACCGTGGCGCCGGCAATGCCCGCAGGTTTAGGGATCGGTCCTTCAATTTGCTTGATGACGATTTCCTGTTCTCCCTCAATTTTATCTACCTGCACTGCTAAATAGGTGCCGGCGCTGCGAAGGATGACAATGGAGACTATTTCTTTTTCTCTTTGAGCGCCATAGATTTTTCCCCGACTGATTTTGCGATTGTAGGTGAGGAGATTGGTCAAGGGGTGGAAAGGCAGGGTATTATTCCGCCAGCGAATGCATTTTTCCCCTTTACTATTTTCGATGATCTCATGAGAGGAGTAGTCTTGCATCTCTTCTACCCCGTCCAGAGGGAAAGCAATGCGAGCCTGATCCGATACACAGCAGAGAGCTTTACAAATACTCAGGGTGAGGGGGAGGCGAATGGTAAAGGTTGTTCCTTTGCCCATTTCCGAGTCGATAGAGACTGTCCCCCGAATTGCGCTCAAACTAGTGCGCACTACGTCCATACCCACCCCCCGACCGGAAAATTGGTCTGCTTCATCTTTGGTGGTGAAACCGAGGTGGAAAATTAGATCGTAGATTTCGTGAGAGAGCATGCTTCGAGCTTCTTCTTTGCTAATCAGTCTCTTCTCTATCGCCTTAGATTTCACTTTTTCCAAGTTGATTCCCGCTCCATCATCAGACACTGAAATTACCGTCTGATTACCTTGAATGAAGGCTTTAATGGTCACGTTGCCTTTGGAGGGCTTGCCCCTTTGCGACCGTCTTTCTGGGATTTCGATGCCGTGAGTTATGGCATTGTTCACTAGGTGGGTCATGGGATCGTAAAGGTACTCCAAAATCATCTTGTCTACTAAGACATCCCGACCTTCTACGTGCAATTCTGCAAGTTTTTTCAATTTTAGGGATATCTCCCGCACTGCCCGACGGAGGCGAACGCAGGTTTGACCGAAGGGAACCATGCGGGCATTGGTCAATCCTTCTTGCAACTGGGTGGTTACTTGGCGAAAGTTTCTCGCTACTTGGTCCGTCTCATCTATTACAAATTCAAGATCTTCGGATGCCTCCTTTACCCTCACGATCAGCTCGATCATTTCCTGAGAGATCAAGTGGAAATTGCTAAAACGATCCATTTCCAAGGGATCGTAGTCATGATTATTTGTGTTATTTGTAGTTGTGGTTTGGCTCGATAACGTCTGTTTCTCCTTGGGCTGGAAGTTATTGCTACTTGCTAGCAGAGCCTTTTCCAGAAGCGAGCGCTCGTACAAATCTTGCATCCGCGCCCCCAGGTCACTCAAGTTCTGCACCTGGTGGAGCAAATTATCCAGAAATTGCCGCAGCCTTTTTTGGTCTTGTTCCAGGCTATTGCGGTTGACTACCAGTTCTCCCATCCAGTTGTTGAGATTGTCCAGTTGTTTGACCGGAACCCTCATTGTTTGTTCAAAGCCTTTGGATTTTAAGGGGCGGGGTCTTTTAGACCGAGGTTCTGCGGCTTTCACCGCTGCTGGCACCCCCATAGTCAGGTTTGCTTCTTCTAATAATTCTTCTAAATCGCCGAACTCCGGAGCCGTTACCACCAAATTGGCTGCGGTCGGTTTTTCTCCTTTTTCGCCCTCACGACCCAGGTTAATTGCGGTGGAAGTTAGGTCAATTTTTTGGGCTGGAGAGTCGATCTCTGCTTCTAACTGTTGGTAGTCTTTTTCTGACCACTTGGGATCTGGCAGTTGGTCGATTAAGTCATCCAATTCGGCAAACTGCTCGTATACTAAGAGCGTTAGGGCTGCTTCTGAAGATATTTCCTCTCCTTTTGGCGGCGCTGTTGGCTCTTCAAACAAGTCCCTCAACTCCAAATCTTCTTCTGCTACCGAAGACGTTTCTTCTGTAAATAGGTCCCCCAAGTCCAAATCTTCTTCTGCTACCGACGTCGTTTCTTCTGTAAATAGGTCCCCCAAGTCCAAATCTTCTTCTGCTACCGAAGACGTTTCTTCTGTAAATAGGTCCCCCAAGTCCAAATCTTCTTCTGCTACCGACGTCGTTTCTTCTGTAAACAAGTCCCCCAAGTCCAAATCTTCTTCTGCTACCGAAGACGTTTCTTCTGTAAATAGGTCATCAATGTCCAAATCTTCTTCAACCTCAGTGCTCTTGTGATCTGACACTGGTTCTTCTATTTCCTGGAAAGAGAAATCTTCACCAAACAACACCAGAGTATCTTTATTTACCACCGATTTGCTGCTCTTGCTTTTAGTGACCTTCTCTTTTTGTGCTGATGAATCTCCACCCAACAGGTCATCCAATGCCAAGTCCTGATTTAATTCCTCCCTCTCTTCATCTAATACTAGTTCCTCTTCAAAAGAGAAGCCTTCGCCAAATAAGATTAAGGTATCTTTGGTTGATATCTGCTCAAGGTATGAATCTGAATTATCTTCCCAGGAAGCTGATTCAGCTTTTTCCTCTTCCACGAAGTCTTCTTCTGAGGATCTCTCAGCCCCAGCTTCTTCCTCTAGTGCAGGGGATCGAAGGGAGAGTTCTTGCAGTTGGTCGCTGACTCTAATTTCATCCAGACGACCCGCTCTAACTAATTCCCCTGCTTGTTTTATTTCTTTAATAATAAGCTTTACTGAGGGGCGATAGGGGTTTTTGGGGGACGCTATCGCCCTTGCAGCAGTTGATACCAATTCGATCCAACTCTGGATTTTACTCGGTTTTCCCAGTTCAGCCAACTCTTGCAAATGCTCCTTGAGCGCCTTGCGAGTGTCATTCCCGTAGCTCTGTTTAGATATCTCCCGGATACAAGCGAGGGAAGTTAGGACTTTTTGATAAAATTCTTCCTGCCAGGCGATCTTTCTGAGGTTTGTATTGGCTAAACTTGTGTATGCTTTACTTTTCACTGCTAATTGACTGCTGGGGAACCAGAGTATTTTAAGTTTTTTGACTTTGCACTAGGATTTGCGGGCATTTTCTACCAAGACTTTCCCCAGTTGATGATGGGGTTTGTGGATCCCCGGGGTATCCACAAAAATTAACTGTGCTTCTTTGGTTGTGAGAATACCTCGCAAGCGGTTGCGGGTTGTCTGGGGGACGGGGGAAGTAATGGCGATTTTTTCCCCTACCAGTTGATTCATTATCGTAGATTTGGTCTACCGATAATACCCACAAATCCAGATCTGAATCCTTCTGGCGCTTCAGGAATTAATTGTTGGTTTTCGGTTGTTGGTTATCTCCCACTTTGCCTCTCTGACTTGCTCCCTACTATTATAGGGGAAGGAGATAAAATCTGGGGTGCTAACTTCTCATGGTACACGGTACGTGTTATGGAAACCCCTTTACCCTTTTCCCTCAGTCTAATTATTATCTTCCTGGTGGTAATTGTAGCGATCGCCGAAAGACTGAATCAACTCATTACAGACGATCAAGAGCTAACCAGGAAAGTGGTACACATCGGGGCTGGCAATGTTATCTTATTAGCATGGTGGCTAAATATTCCTGGTTGGGTAGGTGTAGGGGCAGCGATTATTACGGGAGCAATAGCCCTCACCTCTTATTTGATCCCCATTCTCCCTTCAATCAATAGTGTGGGACGGAAAAGCCTGGGGACTCTATTCTATGCTATCAGTTTTGGTGTCTTAGTGGCTTGGTTTTGGTCTGGACATCTACCCCAATACGCAGTTATAGGCATTTTAGTCATGGCTTGGGGAGATGGTATGGCTGCTATTATCGGTCAACGTTACGGCAAACATCCCTACCAAGTCCTGGGAATGACCAAAAGCTGGGAAGGTTCTGGAACAATGGCTATAGTAAGTCATTTCATCTCCTGTCTCATTCTCCTCCCTGGGGCTGAAAATATCTGGCACAGTTGGTTAATATGCCTCATAGTAGCAGTAGTAGCTACTTGCCTGGAAACTATCTCTAAGCTAGGTGTGGACAATCTTACTGTACCTATTGGCAGCGCTGCGATCGCCTTTTATTTATCTCAACTCCCCTTCTAATTAAATCCCATGTTTACTATTACCCCCTCCCAACAGCAATACCTAACCTATATCCTCGCGGATACTGACACCCCTTCCCGTCTAGAAGTAGTCCCTGCTCGAGGAGAAATAATTACTCGTTGGCAACTTAACAACCAAGATATCCTCTATCTGGATCGGTCCCGTTTTGCTAATCCCCAAATGAGTGTTCGCGGCGGTATTCCCATTTTGTTTCCCATTTGCGGCAACCTCCCCAATAACCGATATACTTACCAAGGGCAGGAATATACCCTGAAACAACATGGTTTTGCTAGGGATCTGCCCTGGGAATTAAGTCAACAGTTCACAGAGACTTGTGCTAGCATTACCCTGGTGCTGAACAGTAACGACCAAACCCGCGCTGTTTATCCTTTTGACTTCCAACTCGCTTTTATTTACCAACTCCAGGGCAATAGTTTAACCATTCAGCAGCGCTATACTAACCTTTCTGGGGAAATCATGCCCTTTTCCACTGGAATACATCCCTATTTTGCCCTCTCAGATAAAAATAACCTGGCCTTGGATATCCTTGCTCACCAGTATATGGATCAGCAGAGCAAAGAAATCCATCCTTTTACCGGCTCCTTCGACTTCCAGAGTCCTGAAATAGATGTAGCTTTTACAGCCTTAAAGAGCAATGTTACTTCCCTGAGGGACAATCAACGGGGTTTGGAAGTTGTCATCAAAAGCGATAGTTCCCTTTTTTCCACTCTAGTCTTCTGGACCGTCAAGGGCAAAGATTACGTCTGTCTCGAACCTTGGAGCGCCCCCCGCAATGCCCTCAATAGTGGTGAACAACTGACTCGTTTGGAGCCTGGAACCAGCTTGGAGACTTGGATAGAGCTAACGGCAAACTTTTTTTTATTTTTTTTGCTTTTTTCCTTGACAAGGGTGAAAATCAGTGTTACATTAGCAAATCGTGTGGAGAAAATGCAATCTCCTTACGGGTCGCTAACTCAATGGTAGAGTATCCGGCTTTTAACCGGCAAGTTCTGGGTTCGAATCCCAGGCGACCCATTTTTTTAAAGTTACTAACTCCTGAGAGACGAACGCTCCCCCAAAAATAAAGATGAGAAACTCGGTGGGAAGCTATAGGTGATTTTATGAAAAATGCTCAAAATATATTCATACTAAAGGTTTCAGTGATTTAGCTCACGACTTTCAAACAAAATATAAAATAATACTTAAGAAAGTAGTAATATATGGCTATGGTGTATTATTGTAAGTGTAAATTCACAAAATGTTGAGTCACTGTAAGTGATGTAGTAGAAATGGCAATTGCTAATCTGTCTGAAAAATTGGTCAAAAGTTATAAAGTTATACTGATCGCTCCTACCGCTATACCGCCATGGTGACCCATAAAGGGGTGCCGATCGCTTTGGCGATGGATGATCAGCGGCGTATCTTCTATGCCGTGTTGGACTTAAACGATACTCGCGGCAACAAGGAAGAGTTTGATGTGGCCTACTGGCCGGAGAACCCCACGGAACTCGTGTTTCCCAATGAAATTGAGCAGGTGGGCTATAGCGTCGTGGGGGCAACCTCATTTCCTGTGGTGAAGCTGGATACCCGGGAAGAGGTGGCAGATCCCAGTACCTTGCAACCGGAGGAGATTGATCGCTTCCTCTCCAGCACCGCCCGCTTGACTGCCGATGCTCCTTTCCAGGTGTTCTCGGATAATCAACACATTTTCCTGTTCCGACAGGCGATCGCCAACGGTCATGCTGATGCAGTTTATAAGCTCAGCAATGGAGGGGCTTCTGGAGATTTGACCCGCAGCGACTTAGAAAAGAGCGATGGCAACAATATCCCTTTGGTGGATAGTACCTTGTTGTGCGATCGCTTTGTGCTCTCGGGCAAAGTTTTGCAGCCGAACCGGGAAGTCCGCTACCAGCGCAGCCGCCACAAAACCCGTCCCGCCAGCCAAACTGACAGCTTAGGGGCGAACGACATGGAAGGGAATCCCTTCTTTGAGCCAACCCAAGAACTGGCGTTTATTCGCAATCTAACCAATGGGGGCTTTACCGTATTGCAACTGCCTACCCAAGTGAATGGGATCAAACGCTGGCAGTTTTTGGCCCACAATAGTGCCACCCAGCGCATAGATGCCTTTAACTTGGAAGTGGCTGGTGATGGACTGTTTAATACCCAAGGAACCCAACTCTACACCAGCCCCGATCCTCAATATCGCGATGCCGTTTTGGAACGAGAACCGGGAGCCGATCCCTTTACGGGTGCGGCTTTGGTTCCTGTGACTCAAGCTACGAATCATGCCGAAACGGCTTTAGGGTTTGATGGTACCAGTAACTATGTTGAGGTGGTTCTCAACCCAGCCTGGACACCCACCGCCTTTACGATTGAAATGTGGGTACGCGCAGAACACCAGGATTTGCCTGAGGGGTCAGGACTTTTTGCTTCTAGTAATAGTGCAGCAACAGCTAGCTCATTTCAGATAGATAGCGATGGTGCAGGGAACTGGCGGTTCCTACATTCAGATGGGTCTTTTCCCATCGGCGCGATCGCTCTAAACTGGCAACATCTAGTGATTGCCTATGATGGCACTACTCTCAAAGGCTTCTTGGATGGTACAGAAGTCCTGTCTCAAACCCTGACACTTTCTTCTCAATTTACTCACGTCCGGCTCGGCTCAAACCGTAACGCAGATAGCCTATTTGCTGGACAAATTGATGAAGCACGGGTGTGGGGCCGTGCCCGGACAGGGTATGAGATAGAGAGCGATCGTTTGCGGCGTTTAATTGGCAATGAACCGGGGCTAGTGGGTTACTGGCGGTTTGATGAAGGGGCAGGTAATCGGGCTTTTGATCAAACGGATAAGGGTAACTATGGCACCATTCACGGTACATCTGAGTGGGTGGCTTCCGATGCGCCCATTGGCGATCATCCGGGAATGCGTCGCAGCAGTTTCTCATTCACAGGTCGGACAATTGTGGATTCATTGTCAGCTAAACTGTACTACCAGCAGGAAGAAGTGGCAACTGGGTACGACGGCAGCAGCAAACCGATGAAGAAAAGTGCTCGCGTCATGGTAGCCGCAGCAACAAATTCCAGCAGTGGCGGCGATCCGGCGGTAGCCACCCTGGATTTTGCCGTTTCCCGGGAAGGGCGACTGCCAAGCACACCTGATGCGATCAATCTGCCCGTGCTGGAACAACCTCAAGTTAGCGATGATGTGGCAGCCATTTCCAGTCTGGAAGGAGAAATTCGCACCCTGACGGATGATATTGAGCGACTCACCCAGGAAATTGCGGTTATACAAGGTGATGTCGATCGCATTCCTCTTGAGACTCGTACCAAACAAAACTTAGAGAGCGAGATTGCAGCTCTGCAAAACGAGAAAGCTCTTGAAGAAGCTGACTTTAAAAATTACTGGTGTAAGTTAAAACTCATTGTCAACCAAAGGTTTCTTGTGGTAGAGTCTGCACATGCAGGTTGGGTTTACACTTCTCCTAATGACTACAATCATGGGGATCGTGTTTACTGGAAATTTGTTCAAAACAATGATGGGAGTTTTTACATATACAACAAAGGGCGAGTCGGAATACTGGTTCGGGGGGAGCCATGCCACGTCAAAACAAATCGGACAGACAGTTCTACTATATATTCGGTATCGAGTAACCAGATTCGGATTGGGACGAATCGAGAATATTGGCATGCCTGGGATGGTGATAAGTATGGAGGTCTTGGTCAGACTCGTCCATACAATAACAGCACTCTAGAGGTGATCAAAGTTGAACGATGGAACACCACTAGAATTAATCAAATTACTAATCAGATCAGCCAAAAGCAAATACAATTGAATGCTCAGACCAGGTTAGTGAACAGTCTACTTGCTCAGCAAGCGCTTCTTCCGACGAAACAATCTCTTCTGTTACAAAAGCAGAACAGTCTAACTGATAAACAAAGTCAGTTGAGCGTGTTAACCGGGGGGGAAAAACAGGAAATTCGCTTACCGATGGGACTTGTTCATATGGATGCTTCTGGCTTGACGGTGAACGGCAGCTTAATCAAGTTTGCCCCTAGCACCCATACACCAACAATGTTAGATGGGGCGACAGCAGATTTAGCTCTCTACTACCCAGATAACTCTGGCCAGTTCATGGCAGCCTATTTCCAAACTCTAGTGGCACGAACCCGTTTACAGTTTGCTGGGAGTGGCGTAACGTTGTTGGCTCGTTCCGCAGGGAGCAATAACATAACCGCAACCATCAGTGATGGTCGCATTAATAACACTTGTACTCTGGTGATTGCAAATCCCGATCGCGGCATCACGGAAACCTGGACGGAGTTGTCCCGGGATCCCCAAACGTTTGCTGATATCCTGAATGGCAAAGGGGATCGACCCCCAGACGTAACCGCCACTGTGAGTCCGTCAGCTTATAGTGTTAAGAAGCGATCGCTGCAAGTAGTTGCTTTGGGCGAAGGGCAAGCAGAAGACCAAGAGCAAACAGTCAGTCAGACAGCCTTGAACTTGGATGGGCAAAATGACTACGTTGAGCTTCCTCCAGAAATAAGCACCCTGATTAACCACGAAATCACCATCGAGTTCTGGGCAAAGGGTGGTGCGGGGCTGCCGAAAGGCACTTCCATTATTGATGCCAACAATGCCGCAGGACAGCGAATATTAACCATTCACCTTCCTTGGAGCCATCGTATGGTGACTTGGGATGCTGGAGATGCCGGTAATTACGATCGCCTAGAACTATCCGTTCAAGATGCTGAGTACAAAGGTGTTTGGGTTCACTGGGCGTTTGTGAAAAATGCCACCGACGGTACTATGGCGATTTACCGCAATGGTAATCTTGCCGCCTCTGGAACTGAAAAAACTCGGTTGATTGGGGATTTTACGACCCTAACTCTAGGTAACCTCAAGAACTACAGCCAATATTGGGACGGTGCGATCGATGAATGTCGCATTTGGAGTTCTGCACGCTCTCAAGCCGAAATTCAGGCTAATATGAACCAGCGTTTAAGCGGTACAGAAGCTAATTTGGTGGCTTGCTACAGCTTTGAAAATGGCAAAGCCCGCGATCGCAGCGGCAATGCATACCACGGAACAGTTCACGGTAACCCAACTTCCGTGGATAAACCCGATGCTTTACCTGCGCTTACTGTCACCACAATTGTGAACGGAGTCATCAAAGGAGTAGCAACGGTGACTCATGGACGAGACAGCCTTTGGACTGCCAACACACCCGGACGTGCCTACTACTTCCGCAGCAACAGTGATTTGCTGTCTTTACCCAGCGCCAAGCTGACTCAAACGGCGATGAACTCGGATATAACTGTGGAAGCCTGGGTGAATCCCAGCCCCACGAACAGCGGAACAGCCCGGTTAATCCATCACTGCTCTGAGAATGCCGCCTATACCCTTGCCTTGCAAGCATCCTCCAGTCAAAACCCCAAAACCTACCACCTCGTGGCTGGAGTCAGCCAAGGAACGACAGCAAACCACCAGGGACAGCGCTTTCTCAAGAGTAAAGAAACCCTAACCGCTCAACAGTGGCATCATATCGCCATGGGTTTCCGCCAGTCTCACGGACTCAGCTTTAACGGACAAAGCTACCTTGACTGCGGCAATAATCAAATGTTCGATATTGGTGAAGATCTCACCATCGAAGCCTTTATCCAGCTCAATAACCGGGGTAGTAGTCAGGGTATTATCGGTAAAGGATTTTTCTATCAAGAAGACAAAAGTGTTCCTTACCAATTCAAAGTCGCTAGTGATGGCACGTTGGAATTCACTTTTGAGGATGCCGATGGTGGCAACCATACCTATCGCTCGACTCAAATCCTAACGGCTGGCACATTCTATCGCGTTGCCGTCACTCGCAAGAAGGGCACCATTCAACACCAAGAGGAAGGCAACCAAACGATAACAATTGATGGTCAGACCAAAACCATCAAGGCGCTCAAATCCGTGGATGTGGAAGAATGGTTCGACATTACCTTCTATATTAATGGTGTCAAACGGGGAATATCCCGCTACAGCGGCGAAGCCCCCCTGGGTAACGATGAACCCTTAGAAATTGGTCGTTGCCAATCCTCCCCTCGTCTGCACCACCATTTCCAGGGCATCATCTCCGAAGTGCGGCTTTGGAACAAAGCTCGTGACGAGAAAGACATCGGCCAAAAAATCCAAGGCGGTGAGTCGGGTTTAGTCAGTTGGTGGCAGTTTGAAGAGAATGAAGGCAACGTCGCCATTGATAGCAAGAGTAACAACCATGGCAAAATTAAAGGTGCCCGTTGGGTGCGGAATCCCGATCCCCAAGGAAGTCCCTTTTACCTGTTGTTAAATGGTTTGCCTCTAGCCGCAGACACCCTGACATCGGGAACTCCCAATTGGGGCGATGCCCAGTTCAGTATGGCGGGCTACAAACTCAATGGGGCATCCCAGGATCGCTTCCAAGGCATCCTGGAAGAAGTTCGCATCTGGCGCACCCTCCGCACCGACGAGCAAATTGGCGACAACCTGTTTACTCGCCTCAAAGGAGAAAAACAAGACCTCCTCGCCTACTACACCTTTGACGACGACTCCAGCCGTAGCGAAACCACCCAACTCAGTGATAATGGATTGCGGGGTAACCATTTACCTTTACCCAGCAACCAAGAGGCGAAACCGAGCATCTTCCTCTCCACCGCACCCATTAGCAATGATACCGCCGCCGTTCGTTCAGCCCTTGCTGGTGTCAGCACAGCCTTTCACGAACAAATTGACAGTACCCCAGCGGTCGTCGAATATGCTGATTTACAGCGAGACAACCAGGGCAATATGGGGGGCGTACTCAAGCGGTGTTACAGTTACTTACAAAACGGTCAATGGTGCTTAGTCACAGGCTACAAAGTGGGCAATCTGGTGACGGAATGGATTGGACAAGCCCAGTTCGATCCCCAAGTCATTGGTTACATTGAAGGTGTACCCCCAGTTCCCAGTGAAAACCTGACGGGTGGGGTTGTCAGCTCTCGCTACGACCTGATTGAGAAAGTCTCCAATATCGAAGTTGTGGAAAGTGAAACCGTCACCTATACCCTTTCAGCCTCCAAAGAAGAAAGTTTTGATCTGGGATTTAAGGGGGCAGGTTTCTACAGTTCAGGTTCCGATGATTTGCTGATTACAGCTCCCTTAGGTATCGGTACGGCGAAGAAATTAGTTAAGGCGGAAGTAAAAGTAGGTGTGGAAGGAACCTTTAACACCTCCAATAGCTGGTCTCAGGAAGAAAGTTTAGGCACCAGTATTAACCGCACTCGCAGCATGTCTGTGGCTCTGGGCGGCTCTCTGGAAGGAGCAGGACCTGGACAGCAGCTTAATCCTGCCGTCGGGCGGCGCGTTCAACCGGGAAATATGGGCTTTGCCCTCGTTCAATCCCAGACGGCAGATATTTTTGCCCTGCGCCTCGCCCACAATAACGCCCTCGTCTCGTTCCGGATGCTGCCGAATCCGGATATTCCCATCGACTGGAATATTATTCCCTTCCAAATGAACCCTCGCTATACCAAGCAGGGTGCATTGGATGGTCGCGTGGGCTACAATGAACAAGGCGCTGTTGTTCTCGATCCCGATTATGCCAATGCCCGTCAATATGGGGAGTACAGTTACTACAAACCCAAAGAAGCCTACGCCATTGAACGACGCATCCAACGGGAAGAGCAACGCCTGCTCAACTATTACCAAAACTCAGATACCGAGATTGCGGACACCGGGCAGATCATTGGTGCCGCCGCTGGTGCCGCCGCCGGACTTCTTGCAGGTCCCCTGGGTATGGCTGTTGGTGTTGGGGTTGGTTCCATCGTTGGCGGGTTTGGTGATGCCCTATCTCAAGGCACTTCCCTAGAATTGCCCCAAAAATTTGCCAAACGAAACTTGGTGAACACCTATGTCTGGACAGCTGATGGTGGCTTCTTTGCCGAAACAACTGAAACGACTGATGTTAAGAGTGAAGTCACGGCTGGCTCCTTCAGCTTCAGTGGTGCCGTGGGTGGCAGTTTCAGCACCGATGTGGAAATTTTCAGCACTGGTTTCAATCTGGAATTTGAAGCCTCAATCGGTGGTGGTTTCAGCCTCACCAAAACCAAAGCGAAGGATACAGAAAAAGCCTTTAGTATCGAGGTAAATGTGGATGTTCCCGGTGACTTACAAAAGACGGCTCCAGATGCAAATAATGAATGGAAACCGGTCTTCGATGATAATGGCAATGCTGTCACCGCAGCGGGTAAAGTGGATGCCTATCGCTTCAAGACCTTCTATCTTGATAGCTCCGATCGCAACTTTGAAGACTTGTTTCGCAAAGTCGTCGATCCCATCTGGCTAGCCCAGAGTGATCATCCTAATGCCGTTGCTCTACGCCAAGCCAACCAATCGGACAAAAAACCCCCCTGCTGGCGGGTATTCCACCGAGTCACCTTCGTCAGCCGCATTCTGCCCGATTTCCCCGACAACACCGCCCCCAGCCTTGAGAAGACCCTGAAAGCGGAGAACATCGACAGTAACTGGCAACTGATCCAGAAGCTTTAGATAATATTAAGGATGCCATTGCTGCTTGCTTACAAGTCCGCGCAGCGCTTTTGTTACCACTTACCATAGAGACTCGTCAAGTAGAGGTCTCATCCGCACTGCTGGACTAACTGTTAGGGAATTTGTTGCTGCAATTTAGATATTAGCCCCAAACCCCAAACCTCAAACCCCACACCCTACACCCACACTACAAACCTGTGCCAATACCGAGATTTACTGATAAACTGGGACTTAAAGGAATCAGAATTGCCAGCATCAAAAAGAGAGCTAAAAGAGCTAAACCTGCCCTAGTATCATCCGGTTCTGTTAATTCATTCAGACAAGGTTTTTCTAAATCTCGCTGCAAGAAAATAATGACAATCCCCCAATATAAAGGAATTGGATTAGCAGGATTAAAGAAAGCCACAATACCTAAAATAATTAGGGTGGTGATAGTCGCCCTTCTAGCAATTGGTCGTCCGTAGATGCTTTGTACTATTCTTCCTCCATCTAATTGTCCCGCAGGTATAAGATTTAAGGCTGTAATAGTTAAGCCCAACCAACCCACCATAGTCAAAGGGTTAACCCCCACTACCTCACCGTGCAAAGCAGAACCCAAAACCAGTCGTCCCAAGATTCCCACTAAAATAGAATTCTGGAAAAATGGGGTGGGGATTTGAAAAGTACTCCCTGGGTGGGAAAGAATCAAGCCTAGTATGAAGATGAAGAGAGATACAATCCCCCCCAGTGCTGGTCCTGCTAAGGCAATCTCGAAGAGGGCAGTGCGGTTAGGGATAACAGACTGGAAACGGGTAATGGCACCAAAAGAACCGATTTGCCAACTAGGGATGAAAAAGGGCAAACCCATAGTAACATTATGTCTCCTCCCCCAGATCCGATGACCGATTTCATGGGCACCTAATACGGTGAAAAGTCCTAAAGCTAAGGGGAGAGCTTCCCCAAATCGACCCAGTTCCCTGAAGAAATCGAAACCTTGCAACAGGGAACTTGCTTCCAAACTGGTAGCAATAGTAGCAACGAAGAGAACTAGGGCTAAATTTTTCTGTCCTAGGGTAGCAGGTTGGGGATCATTGCTACTGGGGAGGACAACCACCACTGGTTTGTCTTCCGGACCTTCCACGAGGAACAGGCGGTATTTTTCCCCCAAACTCTCTTTTAACTTCTCTGAGAGACGAGTATGAACGAACTCTGTTTCCCCCCGCAGATTACCTTTAAAGATAGCTCCTTCTAGATAGGGAATGGTTTCTGTGACGAAGAAGGTGTCGATCCCAAAAATACCTTGGATGATTTTCAGCTCTTCTGGGTCTATGGGTAAGCCCGAGGGCGCTCTATTATCTTGCTCCCTGGGGGCAGTTTCCCTTTGCAGGGGAGTTATAGCCGGTTGTTGCAGCATCATATCTTGACCCTCAGCTCTGAGACTCCTGCCCAAACAGATATAAGCTATTACGGAAGCAACTAAAAGCAGGAGAAAAGCGGCAATATTGAGGTAGATACCCAAAATAAAAAAACCGACAAAGAGGAACCAGGGAGCCATGAGGACCACGGACTGCAACCAGGAGAGAATGCCAAATTTACCGTAAGGTTGCGCTCTTTTGTAGCCCCAAAAGAGAAAGCCAAGAGCGAGGAAGAAAATTAATACTATTGGTGTAGTCTGCATTATTTGGTGATAGGTGGTATAGGGCTGCGGGCAGGGTAAAGGGAGGCTAAATTAACAACTACTGGTAATTTTCATGGTACGTGTTAAAGCGGTGCGAAGATCCCCTTGGTGTTGGGTCAAGAGGCGATCGCCCGTTACCTCATCCACTCCTGTCCAGTGCATCATTAAACTTAACTTTACTTTATTATGACTGCGTTCCAGCAAATCTCCCGCTTCTTCCCTATTCAAGTCCGTCAGGCTCCCAATAATCCGCAAAGCCCTATCCCGGAGCTTGTTGTTGGTGACGGACACATCTACCATGCGATTCCCGTATACCTTACCAAGTTTTATCATAACACCGGTGGAGAGAATATTTAAGGCCATTTTTGTCACCGTTCCTGCTTTCAGTCGGGTGGAACCAGCCAATATTTCTGGACCCACCAGCAAGCGCAGATCCACATCTACAGGAATACTCACTTGGTCTACAGGGACGCAACTGAGATAAATAGTAGTGGCACCCCGTTCAATGGCTGCCCGGATCGCCCCTTGCACATAGGGTGTGGTGCCCCCTGCACTAATACCCATCACCACGTCCAACTGGGAGATTTCTCTTTGGGCAATAGCTGCGGCCCCATCTGACCTACTATCTTCTAAGTTTTCTGAACTGCGCACCAAAGCACCGGATCCCCCAGCGATAATGCCCTGTACCAGTTCCGGAGGAGTACAAAAGGTGGGGGGACATTCCGCAGCATCTAATACCCCTAAGCGTCCGCTAGTACCTGCTCCCACGTAAAACAGCCTGCCACCGCGACGGAGAGCTTCGGCAGTGAGATCGATGGCTTTAGCTAACTCCTGACGGGCATTAGCTATGGCTTCTAGGGTTTTAGCGTCTTCTTTATTAAACAAATCCACTATTTCCAGAGAAGTCAGCTGATCCAGGTTCTGACTATTGGGGTTTAGCTGCTCTGTGAGTAAATAACCTCTGTTCTCCATTATTATAACAAGCCTTCTAATCGCTTACGAATTTCATCTAATTCTGGGTTGGACATCTCTTGGACATCTGACGGTGGTTCTTTTTCTGGTGGAGACTCCGGGTTCCAGTCTGTGTCCTCAAGATTCTTTTCTGGTGGAATAGCTAATTCACCTTTCCCTATAATTTTACCCTCGTAACTCGAACTACGGCAAAAATCCTCAATTTCCTCAGAATCAAACGCTTCCACCGTTGGTTCAGGAAAATCTTGAGCTTCCAACATTAAACCATAGCGAATGGCGTCGTCCTCTTCTGTGAACATTAGCACTGTATTGACATTCCCCACTTGAACTGTGTGGATCCCTTCGTTTTCCGTCCTGGCATTGTAAAGTAGAATATATACCCGCATGGTTTTATCGCTGTTTTTTCCTTTCTCACGAGAATAACACGGGAGCGTGGAAGCCGCCTCTATTCATAGGGCGTCCTGTTTTAGTTCTTTTAACCGACCGAGGCATAACGCTCCAATCTTTTTAGTTCAATTTCAGGAACTCTAAGATTTAATTCTTTCTTTGTCATATTAGTATAGCTAAGTGTTATACTAATAATAGCTTGAGCTAAGGCACGAAGCCAATAGGAGCCGAAACGGCTGGCTATGAAAGTTAGTATTGGCGAGAAATACGCTTTCCTTCCTATTAATCGGGTCGGGAGCGAGTTATACGCGGTTGTAGAAATAATATCTCGATGTAGTCAATACTTCGGTATTACTGGGAATTCGAGAACGTAAGCCGACCTGGAGGCAACACCAATAACCTGAGTGCAGACACTATATTCTAAGTAAAGTTATTGGTGAGGGCTACTGAAACGTAACTGTATTGTAGAGCGAAAGCGAAAGCCCCGCTACTTCAGTACGGGGTGAGCTTACTATGCTATCCTTAATTGACGGTACAGTAGGATGGCTCAAGTGAAAAGGCCCATGAATCCCTGATGGAACAGAAATCCGCTCAATATCTGATCCTCAATGCACTGGAAACCTTGGACTTTCTGATCCAGCAGACTTTTGATTCCCATACTGGAAATTGGTATATTCGCACTTCTAGCTCAGTTCTCCCTAAGCGCAATGATTTTACCCAGTGGTGAGGTTGCTAGAGTCAATTTATCCCTTAACCTTCCCCAAGAAAAAGATGCTCAATTGTTAATTATTGCTGCTTTGAAAAACTTAGCATTACTAGAACAGCGCATTTTTGACCGGATACAGGAATTTATTACATTTTTACTCCCAGTGAGCTTCTGCTTCTTACTATAATCTTAACTAATGGGGATATTTTACCCACTTATTGAAGTGAATAGAAATAAAAGAACCTACAAACTTGGAAAAGCAGCAATATCAAAGAATGATAGAACTTTCAGATTTAGCAAGACAAAGATATTTACAATCTGGAGGCGATCCTCACCATTCTGCGGATGATAAATATCTCACAGCAGCAGAAAAGAAGGAATTTTTGGCCTTGGGACGGCTTGTCTTTGGTGTTACAATTAAAGATAATCAAGTAATTTGTCAAGGACGCTCTTGGAAGTTACCTATAAAATCTCAACTTCTGTCTAATTAATGATAAATCTCCCAAAGTTATTCCAGAGGAATAGTTAACTGCGCACTGGGATTTGGTGAGAGAGAGCACCCCGTAGCGTTTCCTGTCGGGAGCGCCATATTATTAAACCTTCTGTAATAAGTTAGATTCGACTTTCTCTTTAGCAGTTATGCAGTGACCACGTACCATGGTACCAGCAACCCACCCCCCAACCCCCCTCCTGGGAGCTTGGCTCGGAGGGTGAAAAACCCACCCCCGCCATTGATTAATGGCGGGGGCAAGAAATCATTGTCGAGAAAAGAGGCTTGGGAAGTATAGGATTCTTCAATTTCAATAAACTCTATCCCGTGGAGTTCACACAATTGCTTGATACGTTCCTTTAATCTTGCTGTGGGTATTTGGACAAATTGTTGATTATTTACTGCACCGATATTAATACGCTCTTTCTGCTTTTTATTCCACCCAAAAACCACTCTTCCAATACCGTTTTTTTAGCAATGATTGATAACTAGTTTCCCTGCTTTGTTGACTGCATCTCGCATTTAACGGTTGCGCTTTTCCGTCATTCGAGAAAGATTTTTACTCCAGAATCCTTGTGGCTTACTTTCTTTAATCGTGGCAATTTGTTTATTATACCATTGATTTAAAGATTTTAGGTGTTTTCCATCAACAATAAACCCCGTTTTTACGTTGCTGACACAGGTCAACCAGTTATTTACGCCATCGAGTTCGATAGGTTCTGTTTCTAACTTATAAACCCACTCAACATAAAAATAACCGTTGCGAGGAACAATCCTCATTTCCCTAATCTTGTTAAAATCGAGATTGGTGGGAAAATTTAACCAAAAACTATCGACTTGAAAAGCTGCTTTTACCTTTTTACCGAGAGGAATTCTGACCTTATCGCCCTTTAACCTGAGAGCCTGTTTTGGATAAGTTATTACTCCCAATCCTCCCTTTTTTCGGTAGTTAGGAATGCGGGGACGGTTCTCTAACTCTCATGAATCTGTATTTCGATGAGAGTTCCTTGTAGGATTTAAAGGATTCCGCAACCCCTCGTAAAGTTTGTTGAGCCGCTTGAGAATGAAGAAATTGATAATTTGGATTGGTCTTGAGTTCCTTTTCAATGTCGTATTTTCTCGTTATATATCCACATTTAAAATACCACTGGCGCGCCAAATAGGTTCCGCAATTAATGAGCTTGTTGGCCGTGGTACAAAGATATTCGAGAAACGGCAACGTTTCAGCACTCTTAATCAGTTCTTGCTGACATCCGTACAATTGACATTACCTCCAAATTTTAGACTAACAGCAAATTGGTTTTTTGTCCATACTTGACGGCGCTTTGCGCACCGCGCTACATCCCACCCTTGAAAGTGGTGGGCTTTGCGCGGGATTCTGTAAAGTAACTGTGACGCTTTAAAACTAACAACAGGACAATAGCGATCGCCAATCCCGAAACCCAGTGAAAAAGAAGATCACCTTGAAGCAAATGGGGCAGTTGGGCAAAAGTGAGATGAATGTCTGTAGTTACTTCTACCCCACCTTGCACCAATAACCAGCCCGTACCAGCCATAAACCCCCCTACTACTGGATAGGGGATTAAGCGAATTGCCCTGGCTAGTCTTAATTTGCCTAAGATTAATAATAAGGAGCCTGTGAGGAAGGAAGAAAGGCTACCATGAGACTCACCACAGCAGTGGTGAAAACGGTCATGCCCACTCCTGCTGAGAGGTGAACTGCCAGACTGCAGGAAAAAATGAGTGCTGCGTAGGAAATAGAGCAAATCGTGCCGATTAAACCTGTAATTAAGCCAGCGGTGAGGCTGGGTAACAGTTTTTCCTGGCTCAATCCTGTTAGTAGGGAGAATAGAGTTTGTCTAATATTCGGCGGTAGGGTGGTTGGTTGGCTCATCTTGGAGTTGGGGATGGAAGAATGATAGAATTATGACAGTGTGCCCTAGTTGCCAAATTTACTTGCTTTAGTTATAATATATTGAAGTCATACCCTCAAGGTATAAATAACACTCAAAAAATATGTCGGTAAATTCACATCTCACAAGTTTGGCAAGCGACTTTGTCCTGTCAGATTCAGAAAAATCAAGTATTTCTACTTCCATCAAGACACTTTCATCTAGGTTAAATGTGTACTTTGGCAATAAAGTGATCCGTCACTTTCAGTTTGGCTCTAGCACTCGTGGTACAATTCTTCCGCGCAAAGCAGACGGTAATTCAGATATTGATTACATTGTCATTTTTGCTCCATCTGATGGTAAGAAAAAACCGCAAACTTACCTGAATCGTCTCAAGAATTTTGTAACGGCAAAATATTCGACGTCAGAAATACACCAATCCCACCCCACAATTGTTCTTTCTTTGAATCATATCAACTTTGAGCTAGTTCCCGCAATAATCGACAATTACGGTTACCAGATTCCCATGCCAGCCTCATCTTACAGTGAATGGATAAGGACTGATCCATCCGGGATTAATCAATTGCTTCAGGACAAGAATAAGAAGAACGACTATAAAATCAAACCATTAGTTCGTTTGGTGAAATATTGGAATGCTCGCAACAATCACCCGTTCCCATCATTCTCAATGGAACAATACATTATTAATACGTCGTTTTCGAGATGCTCGGCTCTGAAAGACTACTTTTACTTGTTTTGGTCAGTATTTAGTTGTGGAGATGATACTCCTGCGTACATCAAAACTATGGTTGAGAGGGCAAAGAGATACGCAAAACAAGCGAAGGAATATGAAGAAAGTAATATGATTGACAGAGCCGAGTCCGAAATCCAAAAAATCGTACCTTCACTATGAATGATACAGATACAACAAAGGTTGATGAAATCTCGCAGTATTATCCTCCGATCCAAAAAATTGGGTTAATTATAAATATACTCTTCTGGATCAATGGAGTCTTGTCGTTCGTTATGCCCTACTCGACACTAATCCTTGGAAAGTCAGGGTCAGATGTTCTGGTGGCAATTTTTCCTGTCTTGGTCTTGATACAATTCGCCCTTTCTCAGGCATCTAGCTTGTGCCTACTACCACGAGCAGAACAAAAGAGAAGAAAACAGTTGCTTTCAGATTCATTTGGGGTAGCGCTTTCTCTAAATCAAACATTTCTCTACTACAACAATGAATATTCTCCATCGGTGCAACGCCTTGGAGCAAATATCATGGAGAATGGGTTCTTCAGTCATAAAATCGCTGCAAGAATGCTGAATCGAAAGCGAATCATCATTTCAGTATATCTTGTGGCTTGGATCTTAGCTTTTTCTATCCGTCACGATAATTTGGAGCTGCTTACGTGGATAACACTGTTAGTTTTCTCCCAGAATATTATTGGTGAATGGCTGAGACTGGAAATTTTGCGGTCTCGCTCTGAGCATATATTTAATGAGCTTCATTCCCATTTTTTACGTAAATCATATCGAGATAATTCCCATGCTATTGCAACTGTACTTGATGCGTTTGTTGAATATGAGGCTGCGAAGTCTAGTGCCGGAATCCTGCTTTCAACAACTGACTTTGATAAGTTAAATCCAAGTCTGAAAAAAGATTGGGAGCAAATTTGTCAAAAACTTAATATGAAGGATAACATTGATTAGCTAGATTAGTCAACGAATGAAGTCAGAAGTATTAAATTGACAAAATTTCAAATCTTAATATATAGTCATTCTCTAACCAGGTTATTATTAAGGAAAAAGTTAAAAGGAAAAAGAGAAAAATATGACAGCAAAAGAACAACTGTTGAAAGTGATAGAGGATGCTAGACTTTCTGCTATTCACTCAGGCAAGACGCTACCCCACCCAATCTAAACCATTAACCCAGGGATTAGCAAAACGGCAATGGTCGTCCCATTTCTTTGAACGGACTGCTGGCACATGGCAAAGCGAATCATTACTTAGAGAAGAGCCGATTCAGCAAGCAGAACGGGAATCATTCCTCTGATTTATCTTTTGGATACCAATACCCGCATAAGGTACATCAATCGTCTGGATTCTGGCTAGAATAATCCCATTACCCTTTTAATGACACCAATCTAAAACTCGATTCCATGCCCACCAACAATCAGGATCTTGAAATTGACCCTGACAAGCTTTACTACTGATATAGCCTACGTGACCGCCATGAGCAGTAAGTACTAACTCTATTGCTTCATTTTCCCTGCAAGCAGCTTTTAAATCCGGTATAATACTGGGGTCAAACACCGGGTCATCCACAGCATAAAGAATGAGAGTGGGTTTTTCCAGCTGAGGTAAGATATAAAGGCCGCTACTAGCTCGATAATAATCTTCTACAGAAGAGAAACCCAGGGATTCGATAACCAATTCTTGGTCAAATTCCCAAATGGTATTAGCTCGTTCAATGGCCTTTGGGTCAATAGCTTCTGGGTGATAGTGATAAATTTGCCCAGCTAGTTGTTTTAAGGAAGTGGAGATGGCCCTTTCTAAATACTTTCCCCAGGTATCTTTCAGCAAGTAGGAAAGAGAGCGATCGCTGTCTAAATTAGGACAAATTACGGCCCCACCCTTAATTTCTGACTCATTTAACTCTAAATCCTCTCCCCAACTACTCACGAAAATATCCGATACGTTTGGAGAGCAACGCCTATGCGCGAGCGGGGAGGAAAAACGAACGGCGCCCGCCATTAATCAATGCCGGGCGCCGTCAATCTGTCATGCATAGGCGTATCCATCCTTTTTGTGAATTGGCTGGCAATACTTGTGGCTAATACCCGTCACTCTGCCACTTTGAGTGGCAATATCAAAACTGCCGGATGCACGACATAGAACCCGTCCCACATAGGTGCCTATTTTCTTGCCAGCCGTAACAACCGCTTTAACCATGTCTCCTGTTCTGAAGCCTTTGTGAACTTGCATCCGTGAACGATGTCGTTTTGGGAAGCCATACTTATCGGTGCCACACATTTGCCTACACCCATGACCTGTTGCTTTAATCAGTAATGGTTTGGAAGTGCAAAACTCCAGAGTTGGTACCTTCCCAACACAAGCTGCATCCAGCCAGTGAGCTTTAGCCACCCCCTGTTGGGAACGGTTAAATTTGGTCTGTGCTCCAGTTCCTGGCGTAACGGGTAGGCCCGTTTGCTTGAGGGTGGTGAACAACTTCCAACGGGTGGCATTAACCGCAGCCGCATCTTTAAGGGAAGATTTAGCTTGTTGCTTGATTTTGGCCAGTAGGTCAGGCTTCTCCGATAGGAAGTCTTCAATGGACTGGTTTGATTTCGCCTGATTACAAGGTATACAGGCAATGGTGAGGTTGCTAACTCGATTGGAACCCCCTTTAGACTTGGGAACGATATGTTCCACCTCTAGCGGCACATCCTTTACACCACAGTAGGCACAAGTGCGACTCCATTTTTCCAACAGGTATTCCCTAACCTCATATTGGTGGAGGGTACCCTGCTGGTAACCCACTCCTGAGATTTCAGGATTTTCCATTACCTGGGTGTCAAATTTGACTAACTCTTGAGCAATTGAGCTAATGGGACAAAACCTAATCAGTCGGTTAATCCAGGTCATGGTGGTGGCAACCCGATGGTCTAGGGAAGGAGGCAACCATCCCTTTTGGCGGGTGCGGTTTTGAAATCGGGCGGGACGATATCGGGTTTTGCGATTCCTACGGCTCCGACGGATAGCCCGTCGAGACTCCAAATCGTTTCGCGCAGAGGCGCGGAGGCACGGAGAACGTATAAACAAGCGTTATAGCTGCAAAGAGATATGACTGATCCCTCTGCGCCTCTGTGTCTCTGTGAGCTTCCATTTTGATTTGTTGCCCCCGATGGGTTAATTCCGCTCCCCAGATGACTTGATTCCCTTGCAAGATGGCAATACCAGTCGTTTTGGAGCCAGGGTCTAGCTTAAGTTGGCAAGGTTCTGGGGTATCAGAAACGGCTTTCTTGAGGATGATGGCAAAGGGATACCGTCTGAAGACCGCTGCCTTACCTGCTTTGAGCAGAGAGCGAGCCATTCCCGGTTTGCAGGGATTCAACGGTTTTTGGTTGGTATCAATGACCAAAACGTAGTTAGACATTTTTGCGTCTCGTCTACAGATGTGTAATGTGTTCCTCGCCAATGTTTTCTAAGCTTGTTGGGCCAACCACACTGCTTTACCCCTACTAAGGCTGTTTAATGATTGGCGACAGAGCGACAGGCTGGAAAGCACCTGAAGGTGTCGTGACCTAGAAAACGTAGTCAGTTAAGTAGGATGCGTTAGCACACGTCTGGAGAAGTGTTTAAAGCTGACAGCTATGGCGTAACGCATCCTACGGCTGGTCAGCTACCTGAAGCTGGAGGCATGAGAGCAACCGTGCTTCGGCCGGGGGTGCTGACGATGAAAAACCTAAGCTAGTTAATGAGCTAATTTTAAATTGGCTGAGTCAATTTTAGTGTAATCGCCCCTACCACTGTCATGGTACGTGCTAATTTCGTGCCAACCATTTTTGACCATTTAACCGTTGCAAGGTGTACAATACTATTAAATCTAAAGTAACCCGGCGCTCGTCAATCATAAAAGATTCTATAGTGCTCGGTTTACCTCCATTAGTAGCACAAGAAAAGGCTTTTTTCCCCTGAATACTTTCCTCCAGAAAATAAAGATTGAACTGGCGATCGCCCTTCAGCCAATTTCCCATGACCTGCCAGCACTTCTCCTCCCCTAGCTTTTCCTGGCTAAAAGCTAACGTCATATCCCCAATACCCTGACTGGTAAATGCTTCCTGCAACCCTGGGATGAAATGCTCCTGTATAAATTCAACAAAAGGTTTATCCTCCAGCTTGGGTTTCTTAGCTTTCGCTGTTTTTGCTTTCGCCTTAGATTTGGTTTCTTCTGCCATAATTACAAATTATATCTAATTTCCTCTAACTCATACTACCCCAAATATAGCACTCAAAGCAAGAATTGGGTTGTGGGTTTGGTTTAATTATACTATAATAGTGCTGAATTTTGAAAGATTATGGAAACTCAACGTTATCCTCTCGAAGAAATCGCCCAACGGGGGGATGAGATCTACGAGCAAAACATTCGTGTAAGAGTGGAAAATGCCCACGAAGGGGAAGTAGTAGCCATCGACATTGAAACAGGAGCTTATGCTCTGGGAGAAAATGCCGTCATCGCCGCTCGTCAGCTTCGCAGTAAATACCCTCTAGCTCAGGTTTGGTTTCTTAGAGTTGGCGATCCGGGGTGAAACACCGGATCTGCAGTAGCAGATCGCGCCCTTTATCGTCTTAGTTTCCGCCCGAGAGGTAGCGGTAGATGATTACAGGTATTGTCAATTTCTACCTTGAACCCACAACTCGCCTACAATTAAAGGGAAACAAAGGTCAGATCCAGGAAGTAGAGGCAGTTATCGATACTGGATTTAATGGTTTTATTACTTTACCTCCCACATTGATTGAAACACTTCAGTTAACCCAAATTGGTAGCGGACGAACAATACTAGGCAATGGAACTCAAGACCTATACCTTATCTACGAAGCCACAGTACTTTGGGACTAACGGTGGCTGATAGTAGAAGCAGATGGTGCCAATACAGATGTACTTATTGGTATGGGATTACTGTCTGGGTATAATTTATATGTGGAAGTTGTTAGGGGTGGGAGAGTGTCTCTCGATTCTCTCCGGGTCAATTAGTCATGATACCAAGTTAAATCCTAGAACCTAGAATTAGCATTTACAATCAAGTCAATACCTGCCATAGCAATAAGCCCTGCCAGAAGTGCAGCACCTCTAAGCACATCCATCAGCGCTGGCTCATTTAAAGTAGTACATAACCTAACTAATAGATAAATTACTATGTTTAATAATATTAGCAAAATACTTGTACTTAGTAATTTTATTCCAACCCCCAACCTGTCATCATCCTTCTTCATTTCTTCCCTCCTTACCCAAAAGGGTTCCTGCAAACTTCATAACGTATGGCCCTGCTAGAGGGTATAAGGCTCCACCTAATAAAAAATAACTAATCGCAATATAATTATGAATTACCAGGTAGAAGCCAGCAGCAAACATACCGAGATTCAATAACTTTAAAAATATGTTATCTACCCAGGCAATTTTTCGGCGATGTCTTGCTTCCTCTAGAGACTTTTGTAGCTCAAACTGCTCCTTGTTGGACTCACGAGGAAGGCACGGGAGCGGGGAAGCCCTGTGTCTTTAGACCTGGGAGGAACCGCGACACGAGCGGATTTATCCGCCTGTAAATATTTAGAATGAATAATTGTAGCCATCTTTTTTGTGGATTGATTGACAATATTTGTGATTGATTCCAGAGACTCTTCCCTTAGCAGTAGAGATATCAAAACTGCCAGAGGCACGACAAATAACACGTCCTTTATAGATGCCTATCTTTTGGCCTTTAGTAACAACAGCCTTGACGATATCTCCAGTCTTAAAACCTTTATGAACTTGTTGTTTAGAGCGATGGCGAATCGGGAAACCATATTTATTTGTGCCACACATTTGGCGACTGCCATGACCAGTAGACTTGATCGATAAAGGTTGATTTGTTTCCAGATTCAAGGACTCTGTCTTTCCCACACAGGCGGCATCAATCCAGTGGGCTTTAAGAAGATTAAGCCGACAACGATTGTATTTTGTCAGCCCCTCTGAACCTGTATGAATTTGTAGTCCAGTTGTTTTTAACTCGTTGTACAGCTTCCAGCGAGTTGAATTGACAGCCGCAGCATCTTTTAGAGGAGCTTTCGCCTGATTGAGAATTCGTTTGACAAGGTCAGGATTACCTGAAAGAAAATCCTGAATATCTTGATTAGACTTGGCTTGATTGCAAGCATGACAGGCTAAAGTCAGGTTGCTAACTCGGTCTGAACCTCCTTTAGATTTAGGGGCAATGTGTTCAACTTCTAGAGGCGTGTTTTCTGCTCCACAGTAAACACAAGCTCGACCCCACCCACCCCTACACCCCTCCCGGGAGGGGACGGGGGTGGGTCGAACCTCGTAACCGTATAACTCTCCTTGTTGATACTCGGCTCCTGACACTTCCGGGTTTTGAAGCTTCTGGGTATCGAATCGAACTAGCTCTTGATACACAGAATCAACAGGACAAAATCTTGTTAGACGCTTAACCCAAGTCATTGTAGTTTGTACTCGATGTTCTAGACTCGGAGCTAACCAACCCACCCCCTCGGTCCCCCTCCTGGGAGGGGGAAGGGGGTGGGTACGGTTTAAGAATCTTGCTTGACGATAACGGGTTTTGCGATTTCGACGACCTCGCCGAAGTTGACGACGACTAAGCAAAGTGTCCTTAATCTGTTGACTTCGATGGGTTAATTCTCCTGCCCAAATGACTGAGTCATTGAGCAGTAAAGCTAAACCTGTTGTTTTACTGCCCGGATCTATTTTGAGTTGGCAACTTGTCGGTGTATCCATAACCTTTTTTGGCCAAATAATGGTGAAAGGATAGCGACGATAAACAGCCGCTTTACCAGCTTTCAACAAGCTTCGAGCCATAGAAGGTTTCCATGGTGTTAAGGGTTTTTTGTTGGTATCTAAGACCAGAACATAATTAGACATGGTTGTGTCCAAACTCCATGTAAATAGGTGACTTTTTCCTCGCCAATGTTTTTAAAGCTTGTTAGGTTAGCTCCACTTTCTTGCCCCTCGTAGGAATGTTTAACAACTAACGACAGAGCTATAAACTGGAAAGCATTTATAGGTGTCATAACTCTAAAAACGTAGGCTGGTCAGCTATCTAAAAAGGGAGGCATGATGCCCCGCCTATGCGCGAGCGGGGTGCTGACGAACCTGTTGCATTTGAGCCGCATAAACATCGATATCAATTATCGTTAAATTAAGATCCTTGCTATCTTGGACAATGGGCTCTAGGTTAGCTAAGTTCTGTAAATCCTTACTAGATATAACAATTTGTGGTGAGTTAGGCAATACAATTTCAGCTTGCAGCGGTTCACCGTCAGCTGAGGACTACAACTGTCTTTTCTCCCCTTGCTCTTCCATTCTACTATAGAATTTTGATTTTAACTACCGAGGGTAAAGAGTATATAGAGAAAGGAGAGAAAAGGCAAATAGTCCCTTTCTCTCCACAGGTAATTATTTATAGCAGCCGCCAGGGAGATTGATACACCAATCATTTGCATATTACCAATTACCTGGTCACTGTCATGGTACTCGCTCACTGCTATAAAAGCGCCTTAGTAACGGCGGCTGTTGCTGGGCTTATGAACGATAAAGCTCATCATTTGACATTGCTTGATATTGTCAAAAGCAATGACGCGAATGTAGGAATTGGAGTACTCAGAACGACACTCCCGTACTTCATTCAAAACGTCCTGAGCACTACGGGCTTCAAAGAGAGGTAACTTCCAAAGTGTCCAGTGGTGATCCGTAGGTTGGGGATCTTCTTCAAACTCAACTGCTGGAATAAACCCTTGATCGAACATGTACTCGATCTGTTTAGCGATCTGCTGATCTGTTAAAGGGGGCAAATAGGAGAGAGTTTCGTAACGGCGCTCTTTAGATAAAGTTTTCATCGGTTTCCCTTGAGGATAAACTAACAATTTTTAATTTTCAGGCTCCCTAACATCCGAGTTGGAGTTATTCGCCTTGGGGTTGAGGTCAGGGTCAGGAGACTGGGTCAAACGTTCCAAAAGCCGACGGCGGTGTTCCAAGTTAGCCTGCTTAATGCCAATACTCACCATCTCCGGTAGAAACTCCAGCACTTGTTCACCTAAGTGTTCTCGTACTTTCATTATCCGCATAACTAACTCTTTGTCTTCTGACATAAGTGTCTCCAGATATGCTTCTCCATCCTGAATCTTATTCACATCAGAATATTGTCGTAACCAAATAGCCTTGCCAGGATTGGTTTCAGTTAGTTGGTCTATGATAGTGCGTACCGCCTGATAAGTAAAGTAACTTTGTATAACCTTAGCCGTATCTTGAGCAACTTTTTTAGGATACATTTTGCCTCCCTGTCTCCCTAGAGACCCCTGAGTAGAATTGTTAGTAATTAGGTATTAACTCCTAAAAACTAACAACTAACCTTGGATTAGAGTGTATCCATGGCTTCAAACTCGAACTTAATTTCCTTCCACAGTTCGCAAGCAGCAGCCAATTCCGGAGACCAGCGACAAGCTTCCCGGATGACGTCATTGCCTTCCCGCGCCAAGCTGCGACCTTCGTTACGAGCTTGAATACAAGCTTCCAAAGCAACCCGGTTAGCAGTTGCACCGGGAGCATTACCCCAGGGGTGACCGAGAGTACCACCACCGAACTGTAAGCAGGAGTCGTCACCGAAGATTTCTACCAGAGCGGGCATGTGCCAAACGTGGATACCACCGGAAGCTACAGGCATGACCCCAGGCATAGAAGCCCAATCTTGGGTGAAGAAAATACCGCGAGAACGATCTTCCTCAATGTAGTCTTCCCGCATTAGGTCCACGAAGCCCATGGTGATGCCCCGTTCACCTTCCAGCTTACCCACAACTGTTCCGGAGTGGAGATGATCGCCCCCGGACATGCGCAAGCACTTAGCTAACACCCGGAAGTGCATACCGTGGTTCTTCTGACGGTCAATCACAGCGTGCATAGCCCGGTGAATGTGGAGCAGAAGGCCGTTGCTTCGACACCAGCGAGCTAGGGTGGTGTTGGCAGTGAAACCCCCAGTGAGATAGTCGTGCATAATGATGGGGGTGCCGATTTCCTTGGCGAATTCAGCCCGTTCCATCATTTGCTCCAGGGTAGGAGCGGTGACGTTGAGGTAGTGACCTTTAATTTCGTTGGTTTCAGCTTGAGCTTTTTCAATGGCTTCTTGAACAAAGAGGAAGCGATCGCGCCAACGCATGAAGGGCTGGGAATTAATGTTCTCGTCGTCTTTGGTGAAGTCCAAGCCACCCCGGAGACACTCATAAACTGCCCGACCATAGTTTTTAGCGGACAGACCCAACTTGGGCTTAATGGTACAACCCAGCAGGGGACGACCATACTTGTTCAACTTATCCCGCTCAACGGTAATACCGTGGGGAGGTCCTTGGAAGGTCTTCAGGTAAGCCACAGGAACCCTCAAGTCTTCTAGACGCAGAGCGCGGAGGGCTTTGAAACCAAAGACATTACCCACAATGGAGGTGAGCATGTTGGTGACGGAGCCTTCTTCAAATAAGTCTAGGGGATAGGCGATGAAGGCAAAAAATTGATTATCCTCCCCGGGGATCGGCTCGATATCGTAACAACGACCTTTATAGCGATCCAAATCAGTTAGTCCGTCAGTCCAAACCGTTGTCCAAGTTCCAGTAGAAGATTCTGCTGCTACAGCAGCTCCAGCTTCTTCAGGAGGTACCCCCGGTTGAGCCGTGACGCGGAATGCTGCCAGAAGATCCGTATCTTTTGGTGTATAGTCGGGGGTGTAGTAGGTTAGGCGGTAGTCCTGTACTCCAGCCTTGAACCCGGCGCTCGATTTGGTTTGTACCATGTGGTCCTTCCTCCATCAATCAAAGACTTTGTTCTCTCTTCCGAAGTAGCCATAGCACTTGTAGTGCTTGCTCTCGGGTAGAAACATTTTTACGCTTGTTATCTAGCTTCGCGTAAACTATGATAACAAGTCAATTAGAGTATTTCTTATTTCGATTTTTCATCGTAACACGAGGATAGCAACTTGATAAATAATTTTTTGACATTTTGATTTAGATTTTTTGTTCTACTACATTAATTAAACTAATCACCGCCCCATTTATTGAGTCTAATTACCTAGAGCGCGTCTAAATCATTTGTACAAGTTCTAACGCTAGATACCCCCTTATAAGGAACTCTGAACCCCTGGATTGATGGGGGGATAGGGAGATAGGGTGATTTGGGAACGGAGTTGTCACCCCGTGAGGGATTATTATCTGACACAGATAATACATCAAGATTATCCATAATTATAATTTTGACGATTTCATATGCATATCAACAACAGGATGGACCGCATTGAACTTCTTGTGGGGCCAATACCTGGGACGCCGTTGAATATAGCAGAAAACAGGGCTGATAGAGAGGATGTTTCAAGACCTCTAGAGTTTTTCTACAAATTTCACTGATTTCACCCGACACAAACAAGTGCCCATCGTCATCTTTGCCCCGAATAAATGGACCTACCAAAGCTGCGTAATCGCCAGTATATATGCAAGGCCCCTGCTTTGGTTGAACTGAAAGATAGTTCTCGCTTGTACGCAGCGACTACGGAGTATCACTCAGATGAAAATAATTTTTATAGGTTGGCAGCTGCAGTAGGGCATCCTGCGTCTCTGAGATTTCGATGGGTACAGCACGGGTGTAAGCATTGCCCAGCTCGTCATAGACCTCGGAAAACGGCCCGATGAATCGATTGATAGATCTAGAGTATCAACGGGAATGTCAGCAGACAAAAGGGCTGCTGCGCCAGAGGCAACGCCCAGGGATTGAAAACCTGAGTCGTAGGCCGATACTAAAAGCACTTTTTTAGACATGCTAAACTCTCCACCACTGTATGTTATTTTTTTGTAGTGATGCACTGAAATAGTGTGTAATTACTACAATGTGCATCACAGGAAGGTTGCACAGGTTATCATCATTGCAATGCAGCACTACTCGTTTTAATAACCTACTTAAGGGGTTACTTTTTTTTGAGGCAATAAAGATGCTAATGCTGGCTGCTTCACCGCCGCAGGTGGAGGTAGAATCACAGGTTTCTCCCACGCAGTCAACTTTCACATTTTTAAACCCTGCTTCGGAAAACCAAGCTTTGATATCGGAGCGATCGAATCCCATCCATCTATCGTTGTGCTCTGTTTTCAAATACTCAAAGTTGTGTTCGTCCAGATCAGTTAAAACTAGCTTCCCGCCGCTTTTCAGGATTCTATACATCTCTTTTATGGCTACAGCAGGTTTTTCAACATGATGCAGATACATATTAGCAAACGCATGATTGACGGAATTACTATCCATAGGCAGCGACTCGGACTCACCTATTCTGCATTCCACCAGTCCTGTGTCTCCAATCTTGTTAGACAAAACCTCAAGCATCTCGGGAACAACATCGATAGCAATTACCTTGACCCCGCGCCGAACTAATCCCTCACTCTTGACATCCTCCCCTCCCCGCTGACGCGTAGGATGCGTTACGCTAACCCATTTAATTTAGGATGCTGCTACGTACGATGCGTTACGCCAACAAAGTTTGTATTGTTGCTAGTACGATGCGTTACGCCAACAAAGTTTGTATTGTTGCTAGTACGATGCGTTACGCCAACAAAGTTTGTATTGTTGCTACTACTTACGGCTAGTAACGCATCCTACAGTGGCTAGTAACGCATCCTACAGTGGCTAGTAACGCATCCTACAGTGGCTAGTAACGCATCCTACGACTTCTTAGCATCCTACGGGTGGAGTCTCCCGCGCGTTTGATGAACCCGGTTCCTGCGCCCAAATCTGCGGCTGTTTGTCCTGCAGCCACCTCAGCAACAGCATAGGCTTTATCCCTGACGTTTTCGGAGAAGAATCCCTTTCTCATTGTGTCCCACTGGGTCGCCACATCCTTGAAATATTGGGTACTGGTCATACTAGTCTCCAGAGTTGTGTTGAAGTTTCTAATAAAAGTGTACCTAATTTAAAACATTTTTGCAATAAGTATTTATTACTGATTTTCCAAGCAGTTGTGACAGCGTCCAGAAACAAATGCTAGTTCTTGTTAGCAAATCTGTCACTGTGTGTCAGCTCTAGCTATGCTAATAACTGTCATGGTACCTGTTTTTGGCGATTGTTTAAATTTTGTCCTTGAGGAAAAAGAGTAAGTAGCAGTTGGTTAATATAAACTTTACCTACCACTGGTGCATTTGGCTGCTGCTGCTCAGAAGAAGATGGTTCCGCTTTATCTTTAGACACTTCAACATTAACTTCCGGTTCTGCTGACGCTTCATTATCGATAACTTCTGGTTCTGGGGATACCGCGTTCTCATCTTCTTTCCCTTCTGAGGTTCCCTCAGACTCCTCTTTTACTTCATCTTGATCTGTTTTTGTCTCCCTTGACTCAGTAATGGAACGAGATGGATCGCCAATGAGGGAACCCTGAGCTAATGTTGCCCCCTTAGGAATGTCTTTATTAAAAATGGTGGTGGCGGTGCCAATACAGGCATTGGCACCGATTTTGACCGAACCTACTATCAAAACCCCTGCCCCCAAGACTGCACCGCTTTCGATTTCGAGAGCGCCTTGATAAGCATTTAAGACTGTTCCCATACCGACACAGGCACCAGCACCAATGACAATTTTACTGTTAGGAGCAGCTTGGAGGACTGCTCCAGAAGCTACTGCTGCAGAAGGATGAATTGTCACATCGCCACTCACGTAAATGCGATTCTTACTAAGAGGTAGGATTGGTGGCAAATAATAAACTTTTACAGCATTAGTAAAGTTATCTGTGACCATTATCTTTCATTGGGGTATGCTTCGCGTGCTTTCGGCAGCATAGATGGTTTCCTTGTAGGTTGGGTTGAGGGAACGAAACCCAACACCCAAGGAGATTTATGTTGGGTTACGCCATCGCTAACTCAACCTACTATTGCCCAAACTAATAGGTAGGATTGGTTTGAAAAAACTACAGCATTACTTAATTATTTTTGGACAGGACGCGGTTTAAGGTCTTTGGATAATGGTTTCCGACACCCGCCGCTTGGCTTTTGAGTCAATACCTAGGAGGCGGACATACTCTCCTTGGTGTTCCTGCAAGCAAGCTTCCAATGCGGCAATTACTTCCGATTCTCGGTTACTATCAATAGGAGAGCAACTTTGCCAAGAACTGGTTTTGAAACGACGCTTGTTGGCGTGTTCCGTACCAATTTTGTACCCTTGAGACAGGAAAGAGCGTACCTGTTGAACTGCATCGCTACTCAAGCTACTGCTAGTTCCAACCCCAACACTGCCGTTATTACTAGAAGTTGTAGCAGTGTAACTGGGTGCTGTTGCCCTCTCCTGGGTTACAGTGCCGTTATTAGAAGGACGTTGGATAATCTTCTCTAACACCCGTCGCTTGGCTTTTGAGTCAATACCTAGGAGGCGGACATACTCTCCTTGGTGTTCCTGCAAGCAAACTTCCAATGCTGCAATTACTTCCGACTCTCGGTTACTATCAATAGGGGAACAGCTTTGCCAAGAACTGGTTTTGAAGCGTCGCTTATTGGCGTGTTCCGTACCAATTTTGTATCCTTGAGATAGGAGGGAGCGTACCTGTTGGACTGTTTCTGCACTCAAACCACCTTGTGCTGTATTTTCCTGGTTGTAACTGCTATAATTGGAAGTTGTGGTGGAACCATTACCTAAACTTTGGCTTTCTCCCGGTCTTTGAATTACTTGCTCTAACACCCGTCGCTTGGACTTCGGGTCAATGCCCAGCAAGCGGACGTATTCACCAGAATATTCGGCCAAAATTGCTTCTAAATCTCTGAGCACTTGACCATTTTGACCTTGAAGCACTGGTCCACTCAGCCAAGAACTGGTTTTGAAGCGACGCTTATTGGCGTGTTCGATGCCGATTTTGTATCCTTGAGCGAGAAGATTAGATACTTGCTCTGGTATGCCCCCATTTAAACTGCCATTATTGCTGGCAGCCACACTGCTATAATTAACTGTAGGTGCGGAAAGTCCATTAAAACTTTGAACTTCACCATCCTCAGGTCGTTGAATAATCATTTCCAGAACCCGCCGCTTCCCTTTTGGGTCTATTCCCAGCAAACGAACATATTCTCCTGGGTGTTCTCCAGCAGCTCTTTGTAACTCAGCCATGACTTGGTCTTCCCGAGAACCGGTAATACTGGGACCAGATAACCAAGAACTGGTTTTAAACCGACGTTTATTAGCATGTTCCGTACTGATTTTGTATCCTGATTCCAGGAGATTGCGCACCTGCTGCTTGATTTCGACCTGTAAACTGTTCATAGAATCCACCGAATTTATATAGCTAGTACCATTTTGGATGCTCTCATTGCGAATCGGAGCAATACAAGCAGTATCTTGGGCACACTGATAGCCTGCGAGCAAAGCTTCATTAATTTGCACCACATGACTGGCAAAATGGCGATCGCCTTCTTGCACATCCGGTAAGCGATCTGCTTGCTGCTGATTAGTAATCACAGCCCCCGAGGGGATGTATTTCCCAGGGGGAATTTCCACGTCTTGAATGAGGGCATGCATCATCACAATGCAGCCATCTCCCAATTTGGCGTTAAAGACCGTGGAACGAAAGCCAACAAAGCAGTTATCCCCAACATAAGCTGGACCGTGAATCAGAGCCATGTGGGTAATGCAGGTCTCCTTGCCTATCCAGACGGAGTAATCCTGACCATCATCCCCCTGGAACCGACCTTGTTCCAGTCCGTGAATCACCACTCCGTCCTGAACATTGGTCCCATTGCCAATATGGAAGGGAGTGCCTTCATCAGCCCTAATAGAAGTTCCCGGGGCAATTAGCACACCGCTTCCTACTTTCACATCTCCAAGAACAATGGAGAAGGAATGAACGTAGGCACTCTCATCTATTTTAGGTTCCGCTAAACTTCTCGACCAAGGAGTCGGGGGAGCCGCCGTTTTGCGGACTACCATCTATCAATTCCTCCTAAATTCATGAGACCACACCCACCCCCATCCCCTCCCGGGAGGGGAGAAGAGGGGTGGGTCGTCTTATCGCGGGGGAGGAAACACGCCCCAAGCGGCTTTAGCCGCCGTCTAGTTGAAAGCATAAGAATAGCCATCCTTTCTCTGTACAAATGAGCAATATTTGTGGCTGATACCTTGAACTGTTCCAGTCAAAGTTTTGATATTGAATGACCCGCAAGACCGCACGGCCACCCGACCGACATACGTCCCAATCTTTTTACCGCTGGTGACAACTGCTTTTACAATATCGCCTGTCTGAAAGCCTTTGACTTGCTTAACCAGGGCGGATTTGCGGACTAGTTCACCCAAAGCAAGACGCCTAGGGAAACCATACTTATCGACATGAATCACCCGTCGGCAACCATGGACCATTGCCTTAATCAGCAATGGCTGCGACGTACAAAATTCCAACTCAGAACAATCTTTACCTAAAGCAGCCGCATCAACCCAATGAGCTTTAGGTAAGCCCTGCTGTTTCCGATTCCATTTGGTTTGGCCACCTGTCCCCACCGTGACCGGAAGGCCGATAGCTTTGAGACTGTTGAACAGCTTCCACCGGGTGGAATTAACAGCAGCAGCATCTTTCAGGGGAGCCTTGGCTTGAGCTTTAATCCGCTTGAGCAGGTCAGGGACGCCTTGGGCGGTTACTTCGTAATTGCCTGACAGAAACTCCTCAATGGAGCGATTCTCTTTAGCCTTATTGCAGGGTACACAGGCTGTGGAGAGGTTAGAGACTCGATTGGACCCACCTTTAGAACGGGGGACAATATGCTCTACCTCTAAAGGTGTGTCTTTTGCCCCACAGTAGACACAGGTACGGTTCCACTTTTCAAGCAGATATTCCCTGACTTCGTACTGATAGAGGGTGCCTTGCTGATACTCAGTACCGGATATTTCTGGGTTCTGCATGGCTTGGGTATCAAAGCGGACAAGCTCCATCGCAATCGAGCAGATTGGACAAACCCACCCCCATCCCCTCCCGGGAGGGGAGAAGAGGGGTGGGTTGGCCCAGGTGAGAGTCGTCTCCACCCGATGGTTTAAGGAAGGTGCTAGCCAACCTTCAGGTCGAGTGCGGTTTCCGAATCGGGGCTTACCATACCGGGTTTTACGCCCTCTACGGCCACGTCTTAGAGAACGTCTGTACTCTAGGGAATTTTGGATTTGCTGCCCCCTGTGTTCAAGTTCAGCCCCCCAGAGAACTTTGTTACCTTGAACAATCGCCAAGCCGGGACGCCTTGGGCGGTTACTTCGTAATTGCTTTGAGCCAGGATTGACCTTGAGTTGACAGGGTTCGGGGTCTTGATTGCGTTCCTCTTTAAGAATAATGGTGAATGGATAGCGCCTGAAAACAGCAGCCTTCCCTTCGTTCAACAAACGTCTTGCCATACCCGGAAGCACCGGCTCGCAAGGCTGTTTATTGGTATCGATTACTGAAACTAAATTAGACATTCGTCCTCCAATAAATGGGTAATGTTTGCTTCGACCGGATGTAAAGGCTTGTTAGGCTTAACTGACTGTCTTAATCCCGCTAAAACTGTTTACAGATAAGCGATAGAGCAGGGAACTAGCAAGCATTCCAGGGTATCGTGATCTCTATATCGTTTACATTTCGTGGTCTGGTAACCTACCGGCTAACCCAGTCCGCCCTCGGACAGTCAGGGAAAGCCCCCTTCTTTAGAGCTAACCCTTATAAGGAACGCTATAAGTCTTGCTGGGTGGAAGTTCTATAAAACAATCCCCAAATCACCCAATCACGTTATCTCCCAATCCCCCTATCCCCCTATCTCCCAATCCCCCTATCCCCCTATCCCCTTATCAATCAAGGGTTTCAGAGTTCCTTATGAAGGATAGTCTTTAGAGGGGGGATCGGTTACCCTTCTTGCTATAAAGCGAGCGATTGTCCACCGTCACGGTATCGATAATCCCTACTACCATGGCATCCAGGGGACATTCTTCCCTACCCCTGTCTTTGCGGGCTGCACCACCTCTAGTGACTAGCACCCACTCATTAACCCCCGCTCCTACCGTATCTCCTGCTACTTCGTATTTTGGTACTGGTTGTCCATCTACATCCATAAATTGCAAGAGGAGCAGTTTTACTCCCGTGAGATTGGGAGTTTTGTGGGTACTAACAACGGTGCCCCGCACTTTGGCAATTTGCATGGTTTACACTCTTCTCAGAGGTTGGGGATTGACACTTTCCCGGAATTGTTCTACTGCTTCGGTGTAGCGAATGGGCAGGACGTATTCCAGGTTTTCGTGGGGACGGGCAATAATGTGGTTGGAGAGGACTTGACCCCCATTAACCCGTTTGACGTTGTCAATGCCTGCTGATACGGAGGCTTGTACTTCTGATACGTCCCCTCGGACGATTACCGTCACCCTCCCCGTGCCGATTTTTTCATACCCTACCAGGGTTACCCTCGCTGCTTTGACCATGGCATCTGCTGCTTCCACTACTGCGGGGAAGCCCAGGGTTTCAATCATTCCTACTGCAATTGACACGAATTTCTCCTAAGTAAACTTTTTACGGGACGCTAAAGCGGTTGGCGATGCAATTGTACGCTCGAACTTAAGTTAATAGGTTCGGAACTGCTCTACTTCTTCGGTGTAGCGAATAGGCAGTACGTACTCCAAATTTTCGTGAGGACGAGCAATAATATGAGTCGAGAGGACTTCCCCTCCATTGACCCTGCCGACGTTATCTACTCCTGCAGATACGGAAGCTTGTACCTCGGAAACATCCCCTCTTACAATGACGGTTACGCGACCGCTACCTATTTTTTCATATCCTACTAGGGTCACGCGAGCTGCTTTGACCATGGCATCTGCTGCTTCCACCACTGCTGGGAAGCCCAAAGTTTCGATCATTCCTACTGCAATTGGCATTTTTTGGATTTCCTCTAAATCATTAGAAAATTAACGAGCTGCTGCCAGTTTATCAGTCTCAATAATCACTTTAGGATAGATTGGCACCCTTGACAATATAATCTATCTTGATTATTATTAATAGGATAGTTCATAAAACTTAATGATTGAGGTAAATGCTCTCAGTACTATAATTGGAGCCATCTTCCTGGGAGGGGTGTCCTGTTTTATAATTTCTTCATACTAAGTCTTACAAGAGGAAGGCTGACGAGTAAAACCCTTATACTAAAAGCTTCCTAGGGTATCGCCTTGAGTTTGAGAACGGGAAGATAAACTGTCATAGGACCGGGATCAGCTCCAAGAGACCACCAGTTATATCTTGGAGAATAATAGGTAAAAATACTTGACAAGTACCAGAGCAATAAGAAAAAATTAGGGTGTTTATCAGATTATAACGATTTGCAATTTTTATAGATTCCCTTGACTATAGTCGTGAGTGCCGACGTATTTACAGATTCTAAAAATGAAAGATTCCTCAAACCTTTATTCAGCCTGGTTTTCCTCTTACCCTACACCCCACACTCGCGCGCAGTGCTATAGATGGTAGAGGCGGGAAGACCCCCGCCCCTACAATGTTGTAATAATAAAGGCATTTATAGATGAGTAATTTTCTCCTCCAGACTTGTTGGTTTGTACCTTTCTATGGCTTGATGGGCGCTCTTTTTACCATCCCTTGGTCTACAGGGATGGTGCGGCGAACAGGTCCGCGACCGGCGGCCTACTTTAACCTCTTCATGACCCTTGTGGGCTTCTTCCACGGTTCCATCGCCTTTACCCAGATTTGGAACCAAGGGCCCCAACAGTTAATCTTCCCTTGGTTAAAAGTTGCATTTCTGGAGTTACCTCTAGCCATTGAAATCTCCTCAGTCAACCTGGGAGCCTTGGAATTAGTCACTGGTATCAGTCTGCTGGCGCAAATCTACGCCCTCGGGTATATGGAAAAAGACTGGTCATTGGCACGATTCTACGGGCTAATGGGCTTTTTCGAGGCTGCCTTGGGAGGGATTGCCATCAGTGATTCTCTGGTTTTGAGTTACATGCTCTTGGAAATTCTCACTTTATCCACTTATTTGCTAGTGGGGTTTTGGTACGCTCAACCCTTGGTGGTATCGGCAGCCAGAGATGCTTTTTTAACCAAGCGGGTGGGAGATATATTGCTGCTGATGGGTATTGTCACCCTCTCCAGTTACGGAGCAGGATTTACCTTCAGCGAGTTAGAAACTTGGGCAGCAGCGTCCCCCTTACCTCCCCTGGGAGCAGCTTTATTGGGCTTGTCCTTAATTGCTGGCCCCACGGGTAAATGTGCTCAATTTCCCCTCAACCTTTGGCTGGACGAAGCCATGGAAGCACCCAACCCTGCTTCCTTGATGCGGAATTCCGTGGTAGTATCAGTGGGAGCTTACGTTTTGATTAAACTGGAACCGGTTTTCACCCTCTCCCCAGTATCCAGCGATGCTTTGATTATTATCGGTACAGTGACTGCCATCGGTGCTTCTTTGGTGGCTGTGGCTCAAATCGACATTAAACGGGCTCTCTCCCATTCCACCAGCGCTTTTTTGGGGTTAGTCTTCATTGCCGTGGGACTACAGCAAATAGATATCGCTCTATTATTGCTCTTAACCCATGCCATTGCCAAAACCCTCTTATTTACCAGCGTGGGTTCCATTATTCTCGCCACCAATAATCAGAATGTTACGGAAATGGGGGGTTTGTGGTCCCGAATGCCCGCTACTACCATGGCTTTTATTATCGGTTCAGCGGGTTTAGTTGCCCTACTGCCCCTAGGTACCTTTTGGACTATGAACCGCTGGGTGAATGGGTTTTGGGACGTAAGTTCCTGGCTGGTGCTGATTTTGCTGGCGGTGAATGCTCTCACAGCTCTGAATTTAACCCGGGTCTTTCGCCTGGTTTTTCTCGGAGAACCACAAGCCAAAACCCGCAGGGCAACAGAGGCTCCTTGGCCTATGGCAGTGCCCATGGTAACTTTAATGGTTGTTACCTTGCTCTTACCATTGGTTGTACAGCGATGGCAATTTTGGCTACTTCCAACCGAGTTTACCCAAGACAGTAGCGCTTTGCTGGGTAAGTTCGCCCTGCCCTTAATTCTCATCAGCGGCTTTGTGGGTTTCATCGTGGGAGCAACCATGAAGTTGGGAAGAGCTTGGGCAAGACCGACTCAATTTTACTTGCGCTTTTTGCAAGATTTGCTGGCCTATGACTTCTATATAGACAAAGTTTATAACTTTACCGTTGTCTGGGCAGTCGCTACTTTATCCAAGTTGACCTCGTGGTTCGATCGTTATGGAGTTGACGCAGTAGTAAATTTGGCCGGACTCGCAACAGTTTTTAGCGGTCAGAGCCTGAAGTATAACGTTTCTGGTCAATCCCAATTTTATGTACTGACCATTCTCCTAGGGTTGAGTTTACTCCTGGTTTGGTCTGTGGCTACCGGTCATTGGTCTGTAGTAATTGATTATTGGTCTAACATCATTAGTTAATATATAATAAGTATTATATTCTTACATTATATATCAAACTATGCATGTCATAACCCGTAAACGCCTCAATGAGTTTATCGAGAAGCATCCAACCACCAAAAGTGCCTTGGCACGTTGGTATAAGCTCATCAAGCGCCGCCAGTTTAAGTCATTTAGTGAATTGCGCCAAGAATTTAAGGGTGTTGATCAAGTCGGCAAGCTAACAGTCTTTAACATTGCAGGGAACAAGGTTAGGCTCATTGCTGCTATCCATTACAATAGGCAGAAAGTATACATTCGAGCAGTACTCACACACGAAGAATACGATCAAGGTAAATGGAGGGGGTAGAAATGCTGAGTGTTGTTGAAACTGAGAAAGTATGGCGACCTTTTGCCAAAGACTTGGTTGTACCTCATGACGAAGCGGGATATGAACAGCTTGTGCAATGGCTAGACGATCTCATTGATGAAGTTGGTGAAAATGAAGAACACCCACTAGCCTCCCTTATGGAGGTAATAAGTGTCCTTATCGAGCGCTATGAGAGTGAGAATCTTCCTGAACTATAGGATAGAATAAGCTATTAATCATGAACTTAAATGAGACGATATGAGACCTGAATACGATTTCTCAGGTGGTGTTCGTGGTAAGTACTATGAAGCCTACATGCAGGCAAGTAATGTTGTAGTCCTTGATCCAGATGTGGCAGAAATTTTTCGAGATTCACATTCTGTTAATGAGGCTTTGCGATTGCTTACAAAGATTGCTAAGAAGGCGATCCCATCTGTCACCGCTTCTGCAAGATTTCCTAATCTGGGGGCGTAGTGTCATAATAGATGGGATGCTGTTTCCATTGTGATAAACATGACTGAGTTACTTGAACGTGCCATCGCCAGGTTGAAGACTTTGCCTGCAAGTGAACAGAATGCAATTGCTTCCATGATTTTGGAAGAACTTGAAGATGAATTACGTTGGGATGAAGCATTCTCTCATTCTGAGAATGTTCTTGCCAAACTTGCAGCTTCAGCCATGGCTGAGTACCACTCAGGTAAAACCCAAGAGCTGGATCCAGAGACATTGTGAAATCACAAACTACAAGCCAGTTCCGTCAATTATTTGCTGTTTTACCAGAACGGGTTCAAGAGCGGACAAGGGCTGCGTATCGCCAGTTTATGGCGAACCCAAGCCATCCAAGCCTACGTTTTAAGAAGGTTCATCCTCGGTTACCGATTTATTCAGCTCGAATTAGCAAAAACTATCGAGCAGTTGGTCAGTTGGATGGAGATACTGTAATCTGGTTTTGGGTCGGTTCACATGCAGAGCATGATAGGCTGCTGGATCAGCTGTAGCAATATAGCCAGTCCGTACCGCAAAACTTATCTCTGCGTTATTTCAGCTAGCTGGATTAAATTATTGCAAAAAAATCCTTGTGTATACTTGTGTATACTTGACATTTCACAAATAAGCCCGTCATAATAACAAAGTAGCCAACAATGACATAAAGAATGAACGATGAAAAAGCAACGAATTCCAGATTGAAACTTCTTTTCTTTAATTATAGTTTTTGTCTCCCTTGCACTACCAGTATTATCATACGTTGAGAAAAGCAAAGTTGATCTAAGCCCAGAAATGAGCTTGGTGATTGCAATTGTGGGTATTACACTAGGTTTCGTTATTGATAATGCTATAGTGTTGCAAAGAATAGAATCCAAGATAGATTCTTATAGAGATGATTTCCAGATGAGTCATATTCTTCAGTCACTTAGAAAACTGCGAAAAGAAAATAATACTATTATTTTGACTGAAATATAGCAATCCTAAATCATTTGTGAAGTAGGGGCACGGCACTGCCGTGCCCCTACCTCTACCTGCCCAATCGCTGTTCTTTGTTCGGGGTCGAAGGAGTGGTCACCCACCCCATCCCTGTAAGAACCGTGCATGAAAGTTTCCCCTCACACGGCTCCTATGACCTATGGGCTGAAAAACCCTTTGACTTATCCCTACCCAGTTGGTTTCCGCGCGTTAGATAAGCCTTTACCTTTGTATATACACATACTTGTATCATCTCCGCTACTTCCCCTTTCTCAGCCTTACTCGGTTTTTATAGGGAGCCTTAAATTCGGTTACATTTCCAACCTACTCGGCTTTTCTATTATCCCGACCTAATTTCAGGCTCAAAAACCCTAATCCTCCGTACTTATATACGTGGTCAACAAGGGCATTTTTGCTTTTCACAGATGAATGGCTCTCAGGTCATTGCGGGCAATTGTTTCTGCTATTTCTAGCTTACGTTTCGTTCCCGCGTCCTATCCGAATAGTCTCAATAGAGGTATGCCTGCCCTCCCTCTCCGGGTACCACCTAAGCGAGAAAGTACTATTCGTTTTTCCTCGTTCCAATTCAGGAATTGTTTTGAATCTTTAGGTTTCACCAATTCGCCTACCGACCCCCCCCAGGGAAACTCTTGACATGATACCACAGAGTGGGGTTTTGATTGTCGATTAAGAAGCCCATTAAGGAGGATTTCTCCTCCAAACTCAACGCTGTACTCTTTCCCATAAGACGCTTTTTCCGGTGATTCACTTCACCTGTTTCCAGGATACCTATTACACCGAAGGTGCCGCCCTTGGCGTCCCGTAGATTCTCCCCATTAGCAGCAGTGTACGATGCGTAACGCATCGTACGTAGTGACAAGGCAGAATCCGTCAGCGTAACGCATCCTACGATTATTCACCGTTCTTACAATACCTAGCCCGGGTTTATATTTTGGCTATTAAGCCGCGATTTTCGCACGCTTCGAGTCGCCCTATCATATAGGATTGCTATATGTGATAAATTAAATGTCTTAGAGAGAAATGTAGAAGACGCTGCTAAAGGAATACTTATTCTGTACGGAGCAGAGGAGATAGATAATGTGGTAATTCGTCTAGCTACAAAGATTGAAAAATCCCTTGATGCAACCTGTTTGTGGGGACCAAAATCCAATCCAATTGAAGATAGACTATCTAATCCAATTCAAGATACACGAGAACAAAACTATTTAGAACTTCTAAGTCAGGCTATAAAGGAGCGAAACATTGAAGTTAGGAGAATTTTATTGGTAGATAAAGATGATTTATCTAGTCAAGAATTTCAAGAACACTTTAAGAAAGATAAGGGTAGTAGTGTCAGGGCAATCGCACTTAAATTTAGGAATACCGATGGTGCCATCATCTCACAACAATATAAGTATTTATACTTAGCAATGAGTGCCTTACCCAGCAAGGGTTTCAAAATAGCTGCGATTGCCCTGCGGGAGCAATGGTCTCTAAAGGGAACCCAACCTGTACCTATTGATTTCGGAATTTGGGATCAGAAGACAGCTTGGCACCTGACTGCCTGACACATCTTAGTAAATAGCAGACATCAAGCGGTACAGCGCAAGGAGCGAATACGGGTAAACCAGATGCGGTCATAGTAATGCTGTTCAGCCTTCTTGGAAGGGAAGCAGGGCTGGGGGTCACGGGGTAACAACGGTACGGGAGTAAACAGTTGACGCCCCTTGTTGAGAACACCTTTGAGCCAGCGTAAGCCAATTTTGAGATAACTGATGCCTCGTCGCCAATGGGGGTCAACCTGTTGACGCAAGCCAGCCAGTTGTACAGCCAGTCCTTGAGTAGTGCCGTAAAGGAGGGCTACTGCTGCCACCAAGTATAAGCGTTCGAGAGCTTCAGCCGAGTTAATTCGAGAGTCTTCGAGTTCAAAAGCCCCCGACTTGCTATCGAGAAACAACTCTTCGACGCGAAAACGCAAGGCGTATTGCCATAAGGTCTTCAAAGTAGGAGATTCATCAGTGATAACTGCCCAGGGTTCCTTAACACCCTTGACAGTAGCCAGGACCAAGTTACAGCGATGCTCTCCATCCTCCCACAAGCCTGCATTGTGATCAAACACCGCTTCTCCTTTAGGGGGCCAAAGATAACTGAGTGCAACAGGATAGCGACGGGGTCCATGAAGCAGCACATCACTGGGAAGACGTAAGCAGTAATGCCAACTACTGGCTTGCAGCCAACTCATTAAGTTATGGTTAGCAAAGCCTCGGTCGGCTAAGAGCATGACATCGGGGTGACGACGTAAGAGCCAGCGAGCTTTTCGCAGGAGCGGTTGATATTCGGCAAAGGCCACGGTGGCACTGCCATGTTCTAGCACCCGCCACAATAAAGGCACAGCTCGACCACAACAAACTACTGACAGGTGAATCATGCAGTAGCGATTCCATAATACTGTAGTGTCTAGTGCTAGATAGAGCCGATGATTTTGCCAGCCACGCAAGGCTAGCAGCACCAAAGGTATATAGAGGGCTTCAACCCGAATGCGGCTGTTGCTGAGAAATCGGCTCCAACGACGTTCTACACTCTGGGCTTTTTGGGCACGACTAGGAACCTAAGGCTCCCAAGCGGGGAGACTGAGCTGACCACTACAGATGAGGGCGCTGACCATCCAGGCGAGGGTTTTGAGATGACGCAAATCGCAGTAGTTACTATATTGACGCAGGAAGTCCAATATTTGACTAGGTCGCCGGGTAGAGTTGAACATGAGAAAAGGCTGTTTTTGGGTAGTAACTCTAGCTTAGAAATGCTACTCTACCCTTTTTCCTTAGCACCGCGCTAGGACGCTTAGGTAGCGATCGCCCTAAGGCTGGAGGTAGCGCTGCCTTAGGCACTCGCTCCGCGAGACCGCGCTGGGACTGAGAACTCAACAGTGCCGTTTTGGTTGGCTTTCGAGGACTTCTGTCAGGCAGTCAAGTTTGGCACTATGAAGCACGTGGAAAAGCCAAGGTCTACTTTGGTAAAGAACGGGAAACAGAAATCAATCGTTACAAGGCAATCTTTAATAATATTTGGGCGAAAGCAGAACCTCATCTAGAGCCAACGAACAACTGTCCAGGTTAAAATAGAAGGGTTAAGTCGCAACGAGGGTAAACCTATGAAAGTTCAGCCACTGCGCTATAGTAAAGAGGAATTTGCAAGGCTCGGCAATGAGATTTATGAATCTCAGGTGCGCCCCAAAATAGAGCAAGGTAATCATGGTAAAATTGTCGCCATCGATATCGATACAAGAGCCTTTGAACTTGCTGACGATACGATTACTGCTTCGGATCGATTGCTAGAGCGGTATCCAGATGCTCAAATCTGGTGCGTTCGCATTGGACATAAGGGAGTTCATCGCCTGCTGTAACGCTATGATATATGGAATTGTTGATCAAAACTGAGAGGCGACAATTCGACTGGTGGTAGGCAATGGAGGTTCACAAAGGCAAACGATTGATGCTGTCATTGATACAGGATTCACAGGATTTTTGACTTTGCCTTTTTCACTGCTGATCAACCTCAATCTAAGTGCTTATAGACGAGAACAGGGAATATTAGGGGATGGAAGCACCTGTATTTTTGATGTGTACCGTGGCTTTGTCATCTGGGACGGAGAATTACAGCAAATTGATATTAATGAATCCGAGACATCACCCTTGGTGGGTATGAGTTTGCTCTATGGCTATCGGATACAACTTGATGCGATTGAGGGCGGTACAGTTACAATCCAATCATTGAAAAGTTTGAGTTGATCTCACATTCTTGAGTTATGCCAAAAGATGAAGAATATCAAGAGAACCAATCGTCGCCGCCCAGTGCGATCGCTGATCTTGTAAATTGAGTGAAGTGTCGCAAAACCAAACACAAGATTTATAACTCCAGCATTTAAACTTCTAAAACTTTGGTGATAACGATGCAGCCAGAAGACTACTTTATGTTTCTCGCTCCCAATGACATTAGGTTGAAGGGTACGCGGGGACGCCAAGGGCGGTGGCTTCGCAACGGCATCGAAACAATTTTATACAACTATATTTACCGCAATAATACCCCAGAGGAAATTGCCAAAACCTATCCATCATTGACCTTAGAGCACGTTTACGCCACAATTCTTTATCACCTCCATAATAACAAAGAAGTGAGCAAATATATTGCAGAGTGGTTAAAATGGGGGGAGCAAATGCGAGAAGAGCAAAAACGAAATCCTCCGCCAATTTCTGAAAAATTGCGTCAACTTCGAGCCAAACGATTAACATCGGGAAAATCTTATGCCAATCAAATATTTGATGGATGAGAATGTTGATCCAATTTATCAAATACAGTCACGTCGCAAAGAACCGGATTTAGTCGTCTGGGCAATTGGCGATCCTAACACACCGCCGAAAGGTACTTTAGATCCGGACATCCTGCATCGGTGTGAAAGATACAGCTATTGTATATTGACACTCCCCACGAAGTCAGCGACGGGGATTCTTAGTTCAAAGATCGGATTTAACTACGCAGGATTGCTCCAACGTAGCCAGAGACCCAATCTCCCGGTTTCGTATGACTTTCGGTGTGCCCCACCCACCCCCTGTCCCCCTCCCGGGAGGGGGTAGGGGTGGGTGAGGATGTTCCTCGCCGCATTCACATCTCTATCTGCCACATACCCACAATGGTTGCAAACATGGGTTCTACATGACAGCGATTTCTTGACTGTTTGACCGCAATTAGAACAATTTTGGCTGGTATAGCCTGCTCAGGCGCGGGCCATTACTATCCGCGATGAAATAGTTCAATCCTAAATCAATACCCACGGTATTATTGGTCGGCGAGCGTCTCAATTCTAATGTCTACCCTTATACAGAACTGGACATAGTATCCATCAGCTCTCCTGACCAGACGAACGCGCTTAATCTGGTCTTTTGAGTAGAACGCTAAATCCCAGGTTCCTATTAACTTAAGCTTCCCGATTCCTTTCCCGTCAGTACCTGGATTGTGCGTAGGATGCTAAGAAGTCGTAGGATGCGTTACTAGCCGTAGGATGCGTTACTAGCCGTAGGATGCGTTACTAGCCGTAAGTAGTAGCAACAATACAAACTTTGTTGGCGTAACGCATCGTACGTAGCAGCTGCCTTGGCAGAATCCGTCAGCGTAACGCATCCTACGGGTCTAGCAATTTCCATCCACTAGTTTTGTATTCCACTGAACGAGTATGTTTTTTGAATTTTGGGAAGCCTTTCTTTCCTGGTACCTGTTTTTTGCAGTTATCAAAGAATCTGGCAATCGCTGACCAGCACCTCTCAGCAGAAGCCTGACAAACTTGGGAATTCAAAGCTTTGACAAAGGCAAATTCCTGGCGCAACCAGGTATTATGCCGATACAATTCGGCACGAGTAGTCCCGCGATTATCCATCCAGTACCCCTGCTCCTGTGCAGCCGCACCTGAGCAGGCAGCACTTATTATGGATGAACTGTGCTGTACGGATGGCTTCATCGATTGCGCGGTATTGAGTTTCTTTGCCTTTCGCTTTGAATTCGAGCGTAATCATACTTCCATCATAGCACGGCCAAATAAATTTGGCAATTCGCTTATATCCCCTATCTGAAGATAGGGGCTTTACGCATCACGTCTGTAAAGAGGCAGGGTAAGCGAGGGCAAAAACTCTATAACTCTAGCATCCGGCAGCAAGTCGAAGTCGGAAACAAGGGCTACAATTTTGCCCTTGCGGCAAATCGGTTATGTTGTTGATTGATACATCTGTTGGGATTAGCGTCTTTCACGCTTGATCGAGCCACACATTCAGACTTCATGGTAGAATGGTTTCACGTTGCTACTTAGCTGTGGGATGGATACTGTTTATATCGAAACGTCAATTGTTAGTCATGCAACTGCACGACCTAGCAACAACCCCACAGTTGCTGTAATGCAGGATCAAGCCAAACAATGGTGGATGACGCAATGCCATAAGTATCAGTTGGTGACTTCACAATTTGTCTTGGATGAAGCTGATTTTGGAGATTCTAGCGCTGCTGCTCTTCGATTGGCAATGCTTGCTGATATCCCGCTGTTAGTTCCTGATGACCGAGTTGAAATAATTGCCAATGAACTGATGGCTCGATCCTTGATGCCACCAAAGGCGAGAATTGATGCTTTACATGTAGCCACTGCTGCGATTGGCGGCGTAGAATACCTTTTGACACAGAACTGCAAGCACATTGCCAATGCCCATGTTCTGCCCCGTGTTTACAACCTGCTGGAAGAATTGGGGCTCCCACGATTGCTCATTTGTACTCCGGCAGAATTCCTTGGAGGATCTAATGATGAAGAATCTCATTCTTGATGAATTACATGCCGCTAGACAAAAACTCCTTGCAGATGCAGACGGTGATCTTCATCGATATGTAGAAGAAGCCCGTCAGCGAGCACTCACTTCAGGACGACATATCGTAAAGTCATCAGAGAACCAATCGTCGCCGCCCAGTGCGATCAAATCCCTAGATCAACGTTTTGCTTTTCTCAAGTTACCAATGGCTGAACGTAGACAGATTCTCGAAAGTCAAGCTGAGACAATGGTTACCCACTATCAGCAAGAATCTGAATGGCAGGAGTTAATGGCAGGTGATATCATTGACTATTAACGCCAATGCACCAAAGCGTGGAGAAATTTGGTTGGTTAACTTTGACCCTACTATTGGTGCAGAAATCAAGAAAGTACGTCCTGCTGTTGTTATTAGTTCAGATGCTGTCGGCAAACTTCCTATCAAACTCATTGCCCCAATTACAGATTGGAAATCATATTTTTCACAAAACTTATGGTACGTCAAAATTGAACCTGATACTATGAACAGCTTGACTTTGATTTCTGCAATTGATACTTTGCAACTAAGAGGTGTAGATTTCCAAAGATTCATTCGTAAATTGGGAAGTGTAGCTGAAATTACAATGTCAGAAATTACAGTTGCCATTGTTACTGTAATTGAATTGGAGGTCTAATATCATGTCCTGCTAAATGCTTATCATCAAGAAACCAGCGTACCGCGAAGCGGATTCGTTCCGGATCACGCTATCATTACTGTAGATGACTACCTGCTAGAGCGGTATCCAGATGCTCAAATCTGGTGCGTGTTAACATAACAATATTATTTTATACTATGTTAAGTTTATTTATTTGGGTGCCCATATTAGGTGCAGTTGTAATTGGATTTTGGCCGTCCGAGATAGAATCTGCTCGTTCCCGCACATTAGCTTTAATCGTCGCCTTGAGCGTAGTGGTTTGGAATGGATTCTTAGCCATAGAATTTGACCCCATGGTCAACCAAATGCAGTTCCCTGAATTCATTCCCTGGATTGAATCCCTGGGTTTGAACTATAATCTCGGTTTAGATGGACTGTCCTTGTCCTTACTCTTTTTAAATAGCCTGCTGACGGCGATCGCCATTCTCGCGACTCGTAAGTCCATCTCCAGACCCAGATTTTACTATGCCATGCTCTTGCTCCTTTCTGCTGGGGCAGCAGGGGCTTTTCTGGCGCAAAATTTGCTGCTGTTTTTCCTCTTCTACGAACTGGAAATCATTCCCTTATATTTTTTAATTGCCATTTGGGGTGGAGCCCGTCGGGGGTATGCAGCCATGAAGTTTCTCCTTTATACGGCTCTTTCCGGCATTTTAGTGTTGGCATCTTTCTTAGGACTAGTTTGGTTTAGCGGCGCTTCCAGCTTTGATTACGCGCTCTTACGCAGTCACAACCTGCCTTTGACCCTGCAAATGGTGCTACTGGGGGCACTGTTGGTGGGTCTGTTCATTAAAATTCCCATCTTTCCCTTTCATACCTGGTTACCAGATGCTCACGTGGAAGCCTCCACGCCAATTTCCGTGCTCCTGGCAGGGGTACTCTTGAAATTGGGAACTTACGGTTTAGTGCGGTTTGGTGTGGGCTTGTTCCTCAATGCATGGGTCGTATTTGCACCTTGGTTAGCTACCTTAGCAGCAGTTAGTGCTTTGTACGGAGCTTCTTGCGCTATTGCCCAGCAAGACATGAAACGGGTAGTGGCCTACTCTTCAATTGCTCACATGGCCTATATTCTCTTAGCCACTGCTGCTACTACTCGTCTGAGTATCCTGGCATCCATCTTCCAAATGATTGGCCACGGTTTAATTTCCGCTCTCCTCTTTCTCGTCGTGGGTTTGGTCTATAAAAAAACAGGCTCTCGGGATGTGAATGTGTTGCGAGGACTGCTGAACCCAGAACGGGGTTTGCCTATAATTGGTAGTTTAACCATTCTCGGAGTCATGGCTAGTGCTGGTATACCGGGGATGGTGGGCTTTGTGGCGGAGTTTCTCGTTTTTCGCGCCAGTTTCCCCATCTATCCGGTGCAAACTCTTTTCTGTTTGGTGGGAACCGGTTTAACCGCTGTCTATTTCTTATTGATGGTTAACAAGGTCTTTTTCGGTCGCCTGACGGTGCAGTTAGGTAAATTGCCTCGGGTATTGTGGTCCGAACATATTCCTGCTTTTGTGTTAGTGGCATTCATTTTATTCTTGGGCATTCAACCTAATTGGATGGTGCGTTGGACCGAACCGGAGGCACCTTTCTTATTGACGGGAGACTGGGAAATGGCTTACCAGTTACCAGTTACCAGTTACCAGATTAGATAGGTAGGGTGGGCATTGCCCACCAAAAAGAGTTAGGAAACAATGAAAATTAACCGCTCCCGTGTATTTATATACATGTTATCATGGAGATGATAAGATAAAATTGTTGAGATAGATTGAATTTGTTAAAGTTAAGAAAAATAAAAATGGTAAGTATCAAACAGAAGGTTTCTCAACACCCCTTACAAGAGTATATCCAACGCTTAGAAACTGGGGCTGCCTTGTTAAAGGATTCCCCGGAAAATGTCCTGGAAGTGGTGGGTATTCTCAAAAGTTATGGCATTGTTTTAGATGCTTATTCTCGCAATTTAATTTATATTGCCGAAAATCAATTTTTAGTTCTCTTTCCCTTTTTCAAATATTTCAATGGGAAAGTGAATTTATCCAAGTTACTGCGGCACTGGTGGCACGATCGCATCAATTTTGAATACGCGGAATATTGCATGAAAGGCATGTTTTGGCACGGAGGTGGTGGTTTAGATGCTTATTTAGATACACCAGCATTTAAAGCAGCAGCAAATCGGGCGATTCTTGCTAAATGGAAAGGAAATTTGTTCATATTGGGGCTGCATCAAATCTTTCAGGAGTTTTTGCCAGAACAAGTGCGACAAATGGCTTACTATAAAGGTTTAGGACAATTTTGGCGGGTGATGAGCGATATTTTCCTCTCCTTGTCTGATGGGTACGACAGAGGGGAAATTAAATCCATTTCTCAAGTAGTGCAGCATATACTAGATGGTTTGGTAGCGGCTGCTAATTTACCCATTACCTATGAAGTTAAAATTAGGGGGGAGGTTTACGATATAATTCCTAAAGCAGCGGGATTGACATTTCTTCCTGATACAGCAGTACCTTATGTAGAAGCTATTTTCTTCCGAGGTACCCCTTTTCCAGGGACAATTTCCTATAATGCCCAAGCATATCAAATTCCCTTTGATCCTGGAATGTTTAACTATGGTGCTCTATATGCTGATCCCTTACCTATTGGGGGTTCCGGTATTCCCCCAACCTTGTTAATGCAGGATATGCGCCATTATCTACCAAAGTATCTGGAGGAAGTATATGAGAAAAGTGAGCGAGAGGAACAGGACTTGCGGGTGCAAATTTGTCAGAGTTTCCAGAAGTCCATGTTTTGCGTCACTACTGCTGCAATAAAGGGATTAGCTCCCTATCCTTTAGATACTACTGAGGAGGAACAGCAGCAAGCTAATCGGGCTTATTTAAAACAGTGGATGAATCGTTTCATCCCATCTCGTCTGCTTACTGTTAATGAATAAAATGTTGGTAGTGCTCCATGACGAAGCGCGATATGAACAGCTTGTGCAATTGTAGCGATCGCGTCAGCGCCACTCTTAGTGATCTCTGAGCACTTCAACCTCGCAGTGAGTGAAGGAAATCGCTATGCTAGAGTATTGAAATCAATCACCACTAAAATCCTTCATCTTATAGTCACCCCATGCAAATCATTCTCAATCTTGATGAATCCCTTTTGTAATGAAGCCTTTCAACTCACCAACCTTACCACCCAGAAGGAACTTATTACCTTAGCATTGCAAGAGCTTGTACGATCTCGTCGCAAGAAAAACCTGCTTGACCTTGCTGGACAAATTCAGTTTGCCTCAGACTTCGACTATAAAGCCTTGCGGCAAATTGGTTATGTTGTTAATTGATACATCTGTTTGGATTAGTGTCTTTCGCGATAGCAGCGGTCAAGTCCGCCAACAACTTGAAACCCTCATTTCTAATCGTGAAGTCTTACTTACCCGGTTTACTCAGCTTGAGTTGCTTCAGGGCAGCAAAAACTACCAAGAATGGACTCTTCTTTCTACCTACCTTGCAACACAAGATTACATTGAACTCACAAGCAATTCCTGGGAAGCGGCTGCACGAATTTACTATGATCTACGTCGCCAAGGACTAACTGTTCGTAGCCCAATTGATTGCTGTATCGCTCAGGTCGCACTTGAAAATAACTTACTTTTGATTCATAACGATCGCGACTTTGAAACAATTGCTCAAGTGCGAGCATTTCAACACCTACGCTTTCAAGTGTAATGAAACCAACAAAGGGCGCCAGCGATAGCGGCACTCTCCGATTGTTCCAGCGACATCCCGATGCTCAACCCTGGGTTATCCGCATTGCCCACCGTGCCGTTTATCACTTTGGGGCACTGATGTTTAGCGAAAAAATAATGATACAGGGAGTTGAAAGATGGTGACGCACTGCCAGCCTCAAGGCCGTTAGACTTCGTTTCGAGGATTCCGGATTTTCACGCAAATTTAGAGAACTGAGCACTTAATCAACAATTGTTAGGAGGAAGCCGATGACTGATATCGAAATTCTAGAATTATTTAATGAGAGAGCTGCAAGAATTGGAAGACTAACTCGATTCATCGATTCACTTCAGTCAGAGCGACTTGTTAGTATAAAAATTGATGCTAATGGAAAGGCAAAAACAGAAAAGTTGCCTGATGAAGAGTCCTTGTCAGCAGCTATTTTAACACTCAGGATGTTCATTCAGAATAATGAACCTATTTCATTATACAACATGTCAGAGTTGTACTCTAGAATAAATGTTCCACAAGATTTAAAAGACAAGTTTAATGAGCTAAGGGATGCACTTAATTGCTACCTTGACAAGAGTTCCAATGTTACTATTAGTGACACTTCACTGGGATATGGAAAAATCTCAGAATCAGAATCGGGTCAACAGCATACAAATAGAAAATTAATAGATGCATACATTTATGGACACTATGCACATTGCGATAAGAGTAAACGTAAAGATTTTAAGAAAATAGATACAGTTCCTATCTTTGGGCCTCTGGGAAAGTTTCATTTCACATCGATCCTTAAAAGAATTATATTGGTTATCAATGAGACAACGAGTGTAAATCAAGAAGCTATTCAATATTTAGATGAAACTAGTTTCTGGCAGCAAGTCAGCCAAGAATCATTAAGTAAAGTGTGGGATAATACCGAGGATGATGTGTATGCCGAGTTGCTCTAAACACGACATTGTTCTAGTCTAACTCCAAAGATAGACCTGCAATTGTAGTGAATGCCCCACATTCTTCCCAAGATATTCTGATCGTGCCACTAACAAGCAGAACAAAATCGCTACTTGAAGGAGAGTTTGTGCTGTCCGAATGGTCAGCAGCAGGACTGAATGTGGCTACGGCTGTTAAGCGAGGATTGTATACGGTGCTTGACATCCTCCCCACCCCTGCTCCTGCGCTGCCGCGCCTGAGCAGGCTGTCGCTTCTTGGTGGGGATTCCCAACCCACCCCCAAGGTCCCCCTCCTGGGAGGGGGTAGGGGTGGGTGGGTTTCTGTTTCTTTCCCCCGCCATCGATGATGCCGGGGGGATTTCGCAACTGCCATGACCGAGCCTTGTCTATCGGGTCTTACGTTCGCTCCACAGACTGACACGGCAAGCCCTGCCGCCAAAATATTCTTAGCTGCATTTATGTCACGGTCATGGGTAGTATTACATTGTGGACACTCCCATTCTCTGATATTCAATGGCAGCTTGTCTATTACAAAGCCGCAGTTTCCACACCTTTTACTTGATGGAAAGAAGCGGTCAATTTTGATTAATTCTCGCCCGTACCATTCACTCTTGTACTTGAGTTGCCGCACGAGTTCCCCCCAACCCGCATCGCTAATACTACGGGCTAAGGAGCGGTTTTTGACCATGTTCCTGACGGCCAAATCCTCTACCACTATCGTTTGGTTTTCACGAATTAATTTAGTGGTTAACTTGTGGAGAAAGTCGTTCCTAGCATCAGCAATCTTTGCGTGTGCTCTTGCTACCTTAAGCCTGGCTTTTTTCCTATTATTAGACCCCAGCTTCTTCCTGGACAAGTCTTTCTGAGAGGCTTTTAGTCTTCTGAACTTGTGTTTGAAGTGACGTGGATTTGCAATTTTCTCTCCACTGCTAGTAGTAACCAAAGTACTCAAACCCATATCTAGCCCCACCTTATTTTGACTGAGAGGCAAGGGCACTACAGTAGGGTTATCTACTAAGAAGGTTACAATTGCGAAGCAACCGCCCTTGGCGTCCCATCTATTAGATGGTTCTAACTTGACCGTAACGGTAGTTGGAACACATCCCTGGGGAATAGGGCGACTCCACACAATGTTGAGTGGATTTTTGGTCTTAGCTAATTTGAGCTGTCTGTTTGCCCATTTAAAGGCAGAACGGGTGAACTCGGCACTCCCACCATTGCTTTTCTTTTTAAACTTAGGATACCGACTACGCTTTGCCCAAAAATTAGCAAAAGCTGTCTGCAAGTGTCTCAATGTTTGCTGAAGAGGAACGCTGCTTACCTCGTTCAGGAATTCTAAATCCCCTTGTTTTTTCCATTGGGTCAACATAGAGGATGTTTGGGTGTAACCTATCCGCTCCTTCCTTTCATACCACCCCTCGGTTCTGGCTGCCAACGCTTTGTTATAGACCAATCGGGCACAGCCCAAAGTACGGCGCAAGAGCAGCTCTTGTTCCGCATCTGGGTAGAATCTGTATCGATAGGCGCGTTGTACCATCTATGCGAGGGTGTTTTGAAGTAAGTTTATATATTAGCGCGTATTTTGTGAGAAGTCAAGGGGAAGTTTAAAATAATGGCGCGCTATCCCTCCCCACCCCGTAAAACGCTTTCAGAGAGCAAGGCTCCGCTCCGCGAGCGCGTTTTACGTAGGATGCGTTAGCTGTCGTTAGAAGCAGCGTCCTAAATTAAAGGGGTTAGCGTAACGCATCCTACGGGTGGGGTCCCCCGCGCATTTGATGAAACCTTAGTCATAAAGGTGATTGGTAGGTTGGCCCAAGAAGACGCCAAACAGCTTGAGCAGTCTCTGCGAGGTTGGCTAGGTATATAGTGATTTAGACAGCTATCCCTCTAAAGTACTTCTGTTTAAGCTTGAAGGTTTGTTTTTTCAGTCTCATCTGCTAGGGTTGAGGGGCTTGAGTTCTTGAGGCAGGTTGGTGTTGCCTAATTAACCTAGATGAAGGGATCGCCCCCTCCACCTGGCTACAAAACCGGACGTGAGAATTTCCCCTCATCCGGCTCCTCAACATCCTGGTGCTTGACAATCACACCAAACTCCGGTCATCCTTTAGCTAAAGTAAACCTTTCCTCCTGTAGCTTAGTATACTCAGAAACAAGCTTACGGAAGTCATCACCTTCTATAGTTTCCTGTTGGATTAACACATCTACCAGCATATCTATAACGGAGCGATTTTCCCGGATAATCTTTTTAGCCTGTCCGTAACAGTCAAAAACTATTTTGCGCACTTGATTATCAATTCGCGCCCCTATTTCTTCGGAATATTCCACACGGTTCGTCCAATCGTTGCCTAAAAATACCTGGTTATTCATGTTTTCTAGAGCAATTGGTCCCAGAGCGGACATTCCTAACCGTGTCACCATATTCCTGGCTCCTTCTGTCACCTTTTCCAAGTCATCGCTAGCACCATCGGTAACTTCGGACCAACCAAAAATAACTTCTTCTGCTGCTCTACCTCCCAGAGTGCCAGCAATTTGAGCGATCATTTGTGCTCTGGTAGTTAAACCCATTTCTTCATTAGGAGTGTACCAGGTCAACCCCAAAGCTTGTCCTCTGGGAATGAGGGTGACTTTCTCCACTGGATCGTGATTGGGCATTAAAGTACTTACGATAGCATGACCCACTTCGTGATAGGCAAGCAATCTTTTGTTCTTGCTATCCACCAAGGGAGTCCCTTCCATTCCCGCTATCACTCGATCGATGGCGTCGTTCACTTCCGCTATGGTTATGGCTTCTTTGCGCCTCCTGGCAGTAAAGATAGCAGCTTCGTTGAGTAGGTTAGCTAGATCTGCGCCGCTAAAGCCGGGAGTACGGCGGGCAATCTTTTTTAAAGACACTTCTGGGGCAATTTTTTTATTGCGGGCGTGGACTTCTAAAATTTTCTCCCTTGCTTGGTAGTCGGGGTAATCTACCATGACTTGGCGATCGAAGCGTCCGGGACGCAAAAGTGCTGAATCTAGGACATCGGGACGATTCGTTGCGGCAATAATAATGATGCCAGCATTATCTTCAAACCCGTCCATTTCCGTGAGCAGTTGGTTGAGAGTTTGTTCCCGTTCGTCGTTCCCACCGCCGATACCGGCACCCCGCTGCCGCCCCACAGCGTCAATTTCATCAATGAACACAAGAGTTGGGGCGCTTTCTTTCGCTCTGTGGAACAAATCTCTGACCCGAGAGGCTCCCACCCCGACAAACATCTCGACGAATTCTGACCCTGAGACGCTGAAGAAAGGCACTCCTGCTTCCCCGGCAATTGCTTTAGCGAGGAGGGTTTTTCCCGTTCCTGGGGGTCCAACCAGCAACACTCCTTTGGGAATTCTTGCCCCAATGGCGGTGAATTTTTCTGGTTCTTTCAGAAAGGTGACCACTTCTGCTAATTCTTCTTTTGCTTCCTCAATTCCCGCTACGTCTTGGAAGGTAATACCTGTTGTGGCTTCCATTTGAAACCGTGCTTTGGATTGGCCGAAGCTAAAGGCTTGACCGGAAGCACTGGCAGCACGGCGGATTATCATCCCCAATCCGAAGATTAATACTAAAATTAACAGCCAAGTCATCCCGATGCCAATGGCAGCGGAGAGGTCGGTCGAGTCATTAATCTCAAATTCCACATCAGTAGCGTGAATGCTCTCGATTAGTTCGGGATTACGGTTTAATAAATCTACTTTCACGGGATTTTCTTGACCTTGGAAAGTTACTTTTGCTTTCTTCCTCCGGCGATCCAGTTCGACTCTCGTTACTTCCCCTGTCTCGATTTTCTCCAGCAATTGGTTATAGGGTAATTTGCTCTCGGCTTCTTCTTGAGCTTTGGTTAAAGCTGGGGTTCCTAATATTAAGGCTTGCACTAATAGCCAACTAGCGGCAACATGAGGTAGGTGTTGCCAAATTGGTTGCTTTTTCTTACCTCGCTTTCCACCTGGAGTTTGACTCCAGGTGGGTCGAGGCGCTTTCTTACCTCGCTTTCCACCTGGAGTTTGACTCCAGGTGGGTCGAGGCGCTTTCTGTTCTCTTTTATTTATCATAAGTCTAAGTTACCAATTAATTATCTTGTTTGCTACTTTTTTCTTGTAAACTGTTTCCAATGCCTTGCATGATACCGCGACCAATTAAACCTATACCTTTACCGATAATTTGGGTAAGAAGATAAACCAAACCACTACCTACAAATTCGATTATTGACTTCATTCGGGGTGCGATAGCGTCTGTTAGCTCTAAGGCAATGGTTACGCACCAGGGAATGCCTTTTAGTTGCTGCAATTCTTCCTGACGGGAACTGTAGATAAAGACAGTTTTGATTTTATTCTCCTGAAAGCGAAATAATCGATATTTACTCTCAAAAATTTGCTTTGGTTCCCAGTAGTATTGATCTTGTCCATAGCGCCAGGCAATATTATTGCGAAACCTTGCTATGGCTCGGGATGACCTGAAGTTCTTCTGTAATAAGCTGTATTTAATATCTTCCACTGTCACCAAGTTATTAAGAATTTCTTGCATTACTCCGTTGGCGATTTGGAGGAGCAAATTAGCCAACAGGATAGCTGCTCTTTCTTTCGCTTCAGGGGCTGAGCAGCGATAGGCAACATTATCGATTACTAAAGGTTCGTCAAACAGGAAATAGGCAAATATTTCCCTCACGAAGGGAATTTTATCCAGAATTTCCGCCTTGACAATCCTAGCATCTTGAAATATAGTATCTATGATAGCAAAATTATTGGCATCAGTTCCTGCTGTCGGGTAGTTTTTGCTCAAAAATTGAATGGTTCCATTTTGCCACAAGTTGCGTAAAATACCCGGTATCCTTTCCTCTAATTCTGAAGGTGTAACTTCAAGGTAGCGCAATTCAGCGAGAGTATCCCTCACTAAATGGACGAGTAAATAAAGCAATTCCCGTTGCTTGGACTCCTTGAGAATATCGATTTCTAAAGCAATACCGCTGTGATTTTCTAGTCCGGCGCGAATTTGAGCCAAGGTCTTAGTCCAGGGGTCTCTTTGAAGGAGCGGGGCTGGTAGAGAGGGGTCTGGAGGTACTAACTGAACCGGATCTACTTCTTCCTCTTGCTTTTGAATGACTATTACCTCTTCTACGGGTAAAAGTCGTTGCACTAACCAACGAGCAGCCAGGAGTTCCCGCTGACGACCGCGACAAAAGAGTCGATCCCAGGGTCGGAGAGCATTTTTTAACTCCTGCTTCACCTCCACAAGACTCTCTTCAATTTGCTTAATTCCGGACTGGCGCCAGCCCACTAGCCAAGTACTAGGGCGGTGCGGTTGTAACAGTTTTAGTCCAGGGAGGAGCCAATAAGTTTTGCCCATTGCAACTTGGCGCAAAGCTTTAATTAAAAGGGGGATCTCTGTTCCTTTGGGGCAATAACCTTCAAACCCGGCTATTTTCGCAGCCAGCAGTTCTTGTGCTCGACTTGGAGGGGCTAGCAATAAAATGGGCAAGTTGGGATATTCTCTCTTGAATGCCTCGGAACCGGATAAACCTAGCTCTAACACTGCTAAGTCCGGCATTTCACGAGCTAGTTGCTCCCGGGCTATGGCTAAGGTACCTGCTTGGGCTATTACCTGGAAATCCTCGAACTGCTCCAAGGCAGCACAAATACCCAGGCGAAAAATGGGGTCAGAATCAATTAGTAGTAATTTTAACGGGGGACTCACTTAAAGGGGATAGGGTGATAGGGTGATAGGGGTTTTGCTGGGTTTCGTGGCTCAACCCAGCCTACGTTTACTATTATGGTACTCGCTCACTGTCATTGTACTTGCTATAACTGGCACTCACAAATAACTAAGAATGATTATTAGGGTTACTACGGACCAAATTCACAATCTGGACTTATCTGCTGCTAAAATAAAGATTGAAGAGTTGTCCAGGAAGGGGGACATGAAATTCGAGCAGCTCCAATTTAAAATCGACTTTGTCAGAGACTCCTTCGATCCAAGGGAACTCTCAGAAATACCGGAAGTGCGGCTCTGGTTTGTTTATTTGGACGCTCGCTATCCTTGGTTACCCTTGCTGCTAGATTGGAAAACAGGGGAATTAGGTCGTTATGTTGCTATGGTTGTTCCTCATGAGTTCAGTCGCACTGACGGGATCCAGTATAACCCAGAAGCTCTGGAAATTTTCGTCATGCAAAAAATCTTTTTCCTCACCCACTGGTTGGAAGAACAAGGTATTCCTAGCCAACACCGTCTCCAGTCTCTGGCTCAAATGTTTGGTTACGAACTAGATAATAGTTTCTTCGATCTGTTAGCTCAATAGTAACTGTTTTTTTGACAAAATATAAATTTTTATATTGTTAGCAGATACCTTTTTATCAACATAAATTAACTGTTGTGTCTGATAGCTGAACGCTTACGCTAAATAATGTCCCAGCCTCCTCCTTTTCCTCTTTCTCATGATTTTATGTAAATTTTTGTAAATTTTAGGAAAAAGGGTTGTATTTTTGTTTTAGATGTTGTAATTCTGAAAATAAGTATAAAATTAGGGATCCAAGAATGACTTTGATTCAATCCTTTGAACTTCCACCCGGCGTATCCTTCATCGGAAACTTAGGGATTAGTGAAGCAGGTACATACGTAATCTCCAACGGTGCCAGATCCGTGCATCTAACAGCAGTGGAGAATTTTACCGACCAAAACGTTGACTTCAGCCCATCACAAGGAGGCCTTTTCACTGAAGGCTCAGCTCTGAAAATCGGGGGAATTACAGTTTCAGCGGGAGATACTTTCAGTTTTAACTATGATTTCTTAACCCAGGAGTACGGCGAATATTATTTCAACGATAGTTTTCTTTTGTACGTGGAATCAGAAGATGCTTCTGTATCCTTGACTCTTCCCGTTGCTAGTATTGCTCACAATGCAGCTAGTTTTGGTTTTGACTCTGACTTTCAATCCGGTCCAAACTCCCTGACGGACCAGACATTATCCTTTCGTTTCGTTCGAGCAGGCACTTACGAAGTTACCCTGGTTGTCTTAGATAGTGGGGATACAAAATATGATTCAACTGTGTCGGTTGATAACTTCCAGCTAAATGGAGAAGCTATCTTGCCGGATGCCCCATCGGGCATCAACAGTGCAGGAGACGCTTCTGTCCAGGGAGAGTTTGCTGGGATTAGTCCTACGGAAGGAAATTTCCAGTTCTTAATCACCACTGGTGAAGCATTCGCTTTAGCAGGAAAAGACGCTGAGGACTACTTCACAGAAGGCTCGAGAGTCCACCTAGAGGGAATTGAGGCTTCAGCCGGACAGAAATTAACCTTTGACTATAATTTCCTCACCAATGAGTCCCCAAATCCTTCCTATAACGACAGTCTTGTTTTGTCAGTGGGATCGGCGGATGGTACCGTATCTGAGACTGTTACCCTCGCTAGTGTTGTTCAAAATCAAGAGGATCTAGTAGCGCTAACAGGAGGAACGTTTGCCTCCCATACTGGTTATCAGGAAGGTTCCTATACTTTCTCTACAGCGGGTACTTATCACATTACCTTCCTTGTTTTTGATGCAGGGGATACTCAGATTGATTCAGCGGCGTTGCTTGACAATATCCAGCTAATCTAATAGATTGTCAAGTTGGGGATTTAAGGTATTTTATCTTCTTGATTCCCTCTTTTTTTTGTTTCACCCAAAGGCGCAGAGGCGCGGAGAGTTAAACTAAGTCGGGAAATACTTCCTGCACCGCTGGGTGAACTAGTTGGTGATTACGGATATTCAAACCTTGGCGCAAGGAGGAATTCTTTTCTAGGGCTGAAATCCCTTCATTAGCTAATTGCACCACATAAGGTAGAATGCTGTTATTGAGAGCTTGGGTAGCTGTCCAGGGAACCGCTCCGGGCAGATTGGGAATACCAACATGAACGACTCCCTTTTCTATATAGGTGGGTTGACTGTGAGAAGTGGGTCTCATGGTTTCGATACAGCCCCCCTGATCTACTGCCACGTCCACTATCACTGAACCGGGAACCATTTGAGCTACTAAACTGGCAGGAACTAGGACGGGGGCACGTTTTCCCGGGACGAGAACTGCACCGATTAATAAATCCGCTCTCCGCACCGCCCTTTGAATGTGAGCGGGACAGCTGTAGAGTAGTTCTACCCCGGAACCCAGCACAGTTTCTAGGGTAGCCAACCGCTCCAGGTTGATATCCAAAACTTGCACCTTGGCTCCCATACCCAGAGCAATTTTAGCTGCTTCTGTGCCCACAACGCCACCTCCCAAAATGACCACCCGACCTGCTGGCACTCCCGGTATGCCCCCCAAAAGCACCCCCCGTCCAGATTGGGATTTCTCCAAATAGTGGGCACCAAACTGCACGGACAACCTGCCGGCAATCATACTCATGGGCATAAGTAGGGGCAGCTTACCATCCACTGTCACAGTTTCGTAGGCGATGGCCGTTACCCCACTCTGGAGCAAATTTTCCGTCAAAACCCGATCTGCTGCTAAGTGGAGGTAAGTAAATAATATCTGCTCTTTGTTAAGGTATTTGTATTCAGTGGGTAAAGGTTCTTTGACCTTAACTATAAGTTCTCTTTGCCAAGCTGCGGCGGCACTTTCCACAATGGTAGCTCCTGCCAGTTCGTAATCTTGATCCGTAAACCCAGCCCCAACCCCGGCCTTAGTCTGGACAAACACTGAATGATTGTTTTCTGTGAGTACTTGGACACTGTCTGGACTCAAACCCACCCGATATTCTTTATCCTTAATCTCTTTAATTACCCCTATTTCCATTTTCTTACCTAGATGTTATTGCGAAGCAAAGCGCAAGCAAAGCGCAAGCAAAGCGCAAGCAACCGCCTTTGGCGTCCCGCTTGCGTCCCGCTTGCGTCCCGCAGATGCACGCAGATAAACGCGGATGAACCCTTGATTGCTATAGAATAATAACAAAAGATAATGATTCGGGAAGATTAGTGATCAATGCGGGTAGCGATTGTTGGAGCAGGGCTGGCGGGGATGGCTACAGCGGTAGAATTAGTGGACGCTGGTGCTACTGTTGAAATATTTGAATCTCGTCCCTTTGTGGGAGGAAAAGTTGGCAGTTGGGTGGATAAAGAGGGAAACCATATCGAAATGGGCTTGCACGTTTTCTTCGGCTGCTACTACAATCTCTTTGACTTAATGAGGAAGGTGGGGGCTATTGAGAATCTCCGTCTCAAGGAACATAGCCACACCTTTATCAATGAAGGGGGACGCATTGGTCAACTGGACTTTCGCTTTCTTACTGGTGCCCCTTTTAACGGTTTAAAAGCTTTCTTTACTACCTCCCAATTAGCGCCAGGAGATAAAATAGCCAACTCCATCGCTCTGGGAACCAGCCCCTTAGTCAGGGGTTTGGTAGATTTTGAGGGGGCGATGAAAACCATTCGGGGTTTAGATGGGATTAGCTTTGCGGACTGGTTCCGTCGTCACGGAGGGAATCAAGGTAGCTTGGAAAAAATGTGGAACCCTATTGCCTATGCTTTGGGTTTTATCGATACGGAAAACATTTCCGCCCGCTGCATGCTCACCATTTTCATGTTTTTTGCCGCAAAAACAGAAGCATCGGTGCTGCGGATGTTGGCAGGTTCTCCCGCAGAATACCTGCACCAACCCATTGTGACCTATTTAGAAGCCAAAGGGGCCAAGATTCATACCAGAAGCCAAGTGCGGGAAATTCTCTTTACAGACAGGGAGAGAACTCAGGTTACAGGCATTGTAGTTGCTAAGGGAGGAGGGGAGCCAGAAAAAATTGTGGCAGATGCCTATGTCTGTGCCTGCGACGTGCCGGGAATAAAGCGACTACTCCCTGAATCCTGGCGCAAGTGGCCCGAGTTTGATAATATCTATAAATTAGATACGGTACCAGTGGCAACAGTACAGCTGCGGTTCGATGGTTGGGTGACGGAACTGGAAGACCCGGAAAAACGAAAGCAGTTGCAAGAAGCAGCAGGACTGGATAACTTGTTATATACTCCCGATGCAGATTTCTCCTGTTTTGCCGACTTGGCTTTAACCAGTCCGGGAGATTATTATCGTCAGGGACAGGGTTCCCTCTTGCAGTTGGTCTTGACTCCAGGAGATCCCTTTATTAAAGAAAAGAACGAGGCGATCGCCCACCACGTACTAGAACAAGTCCGCCAACTCTTCCCTTCGGCTCGAGAATTGAACATGACTTGGTATAGTGTGGTAAAGTTAGCTCAGTCCCTCTATCGAGAAGCTCCAGGGATGGATCCCTATCGTCCAGAGCAAAAAACTCCTGTGTCTAACTTCTTTTTAGCTGGTAGCTATACCCAACAAGATTATATCGATAGTATGGAAGGAGCCACCATTTCCGGGCGTGCTGCTGCTAAAGCTCTTTTAACTAATAAATGATTGGGTCATGAAAACTTTAGCTAAATGGTCCGTAGCTGATTATAATCGCTTAATAGAAACTGGTTTCTTGGGCCATCGCAATGTAGAATTAGTAGCAGGAGAAATCATTGAAATGAGTCCCGAAGGACCGTTACACTACTCCTTAGCGTCGGGTATGGCGGATTATCTCCAAAAGTTATTGAGAGGCTTCGCCCACGTTCGTTTCAATGGTCCCATTTCTCTTGCTACTTCCCAACCCCAACCAGATATTGCCATCGTAAAACTACCAAAACAACAATATCGCCATAGTCATCCTACCCCAGCTCAAATCTTTTGGATCATTGAAGTTTCCCACACTACCCTAGACTATGATACTAATGAAAAGAAGCTAGTTTACGCTCAAGCAGGAATTCAAGAATACTGGGTTGTGGATGTGAATCAACAGCAGCTCAACTTATTCCGTCAGCCTGTTGGAAATGACTATCAAATCAAGTCAGTAGTTAGAGAGGGTAATATTACTCCCAAATCATTCCCCGAGATCCATTTTTCACTCCAGATTCTCTTGAGTGAATTATAGTTCACTAATAACACTATCATTGACATACTCCCCGCGCGCTGCGCGCGCGGGGATTCTGGGGTCAAGCAGCGAATGCAGGCAGCAGCCCAACTGACTTCACCTAACCCACAGGTTGATGCCCCAACCCGCTTAATATTGATAGCCGCATTCTCGTCCCGGTCATGTTCTGACCCACAGGATGGACACTGCCAACGTCGCACACTCAAATCCAATTTCTCCAATACATGACCACAGCAATGGCACGTTTTCGAGGAGGGAAACCAGCGGTCTACATAAACCACCGCTTTCCCCTTCTTCGAGGCCACCCATTCTAGGATGGTCAAGAAGGTGCGAAAGCCCAAATCGGAGACTTTTCTCCCCCAAAGTCGCTGCATCCCTTTCAGATTCAACGTTTCAAAATAGAGCACATCAAATTGGTCGGTTAGCCAATGGGAGAGCTTTCAAAACCAATCTTCTCGTCGATGTGCAATATCCTCATGACGACGAGCCAGATGTTTCCGGGCGCGTTCGCGGTTATTTGACCCCTTCTGCTTGCGGGATAAATCTCGGTTCGCCTTCCGAATCTCTGTTAGAGATTGTTTGAAGAACAACGGCGCATCAATACTGAAACCTTCAGAGGTCGAGAGAAATTGCTTCAGTCCAAAATCAAAGCCAGCGGTTTGACCCGTCTCGACGCTAAGAATTGGCTCAGAAGCGGTGTCCACCGTGACAAACAGAAACATCTCCCCCAAGGGAGTGCGTTTGATTGTCACGGTCTTCACTTTTCCCTCAATTTCTCTAGATTTCCAGAACCGATACACCCGCACTGCCAATCTTGATGCGATTGCCACCGAGGAACTTGTATCCGCATTGCTTCAGGGTGAAGGATTTGTATTTCCGGACTTTCTTAAAACTCGGGGGACGAACCCCTTGGTCTTTGTGCTTAAAAAACAACTGATACGCCCTCTCAATGCGCTGACAAATGTCTTGCACCGCTTGAGAACCCACTTGCTGCCAGAGAGCGTTACGTTTCCGCAGCTTGGCAATATGCTTCTGGAGTTTGGCGCACTTCAAGTGCTTGCCAAACATCCGGTAGTACCGACGATGTAGAGCAATGCAATGGTTGTAAATCCTCCCTGAGGCATTGACGATGCGTTTCAGGTGACGATTGCGCTTGTGATTGTAAAACTTGAACTTCAGCGTTTTCATGTGGATGATTATATCCGGTTCACGGCGGCTAAAGCCGCACGAGTCGCTTTTCATCCCCCCGGATTTTTTCGTAAACCCACGGTTTACAGCGAACCCTTTCTCTCGCTACTCTAAATATAGAACCCATTTGAGATCTTTTTAAGTAGTGGCTAGCCTTTTAAGCATCAGTCGGACAAAACATAGACTAATCTTGGTATTAGCCTGCTCAAGAGTTCTTTCAAAGTTTTTGACCAAACTCTTGCATCTTTCCATCCACGAATTAGTTCTTTCAATCACCCACCGCGCTTTTACTGGCACAAAACCGGTTTTTCCTTCCTTTTTCTTTTGAGCTTTTGATGGTTTACGGGAGACCTTAAATCTAATCTTAGTCATAATCGCCGGATAAATTTTATGTAATTCCTGTGTCAGTTTTTCTGGGTGATATCCATGGTCAAGCAAAATGGTAATCTTGGGGATGTTGACTGGTTTAGACTTGAAATAATCTATGTTTTTCGATAACATTTCAATCAAACCCACATCGTCAGATACCGATGCTTTGGTGCAATGACTAAAAAAAGGAAAGCCCAAAGTATCTACTGCTAGATGTCTTTTAAGACCATTGGTAGACTTGTAAAAACAAAACCCTTTCGACTTTACACTGGCGTTACAGGTATTTTTTACCGCTTGGGAGTCAATGATGATTAGGGTTGTCCATTGCCCTTTTTTTTTAACTTGCTGACGGACTCTACTATGCAAGATATCTCTGATTGCTTCGATTACCCCAAGCGATCGCCACTGTTTGTAGTACCAAAATACTGTGGAATAGGGGGGCAAGTCTTTGGGTAAGTCACACCAATTACAACCATTCTTTAATTGGTACAAGATACCATCTAAAATCTGCCTTTTACTCCATTTTGGTGGTCTTGTCTGTTTCTTTTTGGGCAACAGAGGTTCTATTATTTTCCACTCCCCGTCTGTCAAACTACTTGAGTACGGCATTTTTTCCCTATTTTACTCCACAACAGAGATCTCAAATGGGTTCTATAGAGTCTAACTGTAGAGGATGTCCATGGCTAAATTATCTCCAACTTCCCAGAACCGCCAATATAAATGGATTGCCCAAGTTTTAGCCTGGGTAAAGTTTGCACTCTACAAGCGAACAATTCTCGTGCTGACGGTGATGTTTGTGATTGCCATTGTCATATCCCTAGGGAGCATGTCCATGTTATCCTCGAACTTGATTATGGCACAAGCCCTGCAAAATGCCCAACTATCTGCTCTAGCTCTCAACCAAGCCCACATCCTCTACAGTGAAGAAGCGGTTAATCGCGCCAAAAAAGTAGAGGGCATTACTGTCAGCCATGACTATTTTGATCGCCCGGGAGCAATTCCCCTTCCTGCAACCTACACCATCGAATTGGGTCGCCGCATTAGCGCTGACTATCCAGATACTCTCGTGCGTCTCTATAGCGATTACCCCTTCCCCCATCGCCAAGCTTCAGGAGGTGCTAAAGACGATTTTGAGCGAGAAGCTTTGAACTACTTGCGCCAATATCCCGATGGCTCGTTTTTTCGCCAGGAGAAGTTCGGTGCCAATCGCGCCTTTCGCTATGCAGAGCCGATCCTCATGAAACCTAGTTGTGTTGCTTGTCACAATACTCATCCAGATAGCCCCAAGAAGGACTGGAAAGTTGGGGATCTGCGGGGAGTCATAGAAATTACCCAAGGGATAGAGCCATTCCTGGGACAGACCCGTCAGTGGCTCAGGGTAATGACCCTCGCCTTAGGGGGGTTAGGAGGGTTAGGAGTCTGTGCATTGACTTTAGTTATAGGCAGGCTACAGGAAACTGCCAAGGAATTAGAGCTAAAGGTGACTGACCGCACTGCTGAACTGGAACGAGCGAACAAAGCCAAAAGTGAATTTCTCGCCAATATGAGTCACGAATTGCGCAGTCCTCTCAACGCGATTCTCGGCTTTTCCCAACTGATGACTCGTTCCCCCAACCTTTCAGAGGACCACCAAGAAAATCTCAGCGCCATTTCTCGCAGTGGGGAACACCTCCTGAACCTGATTAATCAAGTCTTAGATTTCTCCAAAATTGAAGCGGGACGCACCACTCTCTACCCCACCAATTTTGACCTCTATGGCCTTTTAGATGACTTGGATGATATGTTTCGCCTCAAGTCAGCAAATAAAGGGTTGCAATTGATTTTTGACCGCGCCGATGAAGTTCCTCAATACATCCGCAGCGATGAAGTTAAATTGCGCCAAGTCTTAATCAACCTGCTGACTAATGCCATTAAGTTTACCAAAGCTGGTGGGGTTATCGTCAGAGTAGATATACCCAAAAACCAAGCACCAAGAACCTACAACCTACAACAAATTAACTTTGAAGTGGAAGACACGGGAGCCGGTATTGCCCCAGATGAAATCAACATCCTCTTTCAAGCCTTTAGCCAAACAAAAACCGGAAGAGAGGCCCAAGAAGGTACTGGTTTAGGTTTGCCCATTAGCCGTCAATTTGTCCAACTCATGGGTGGAGAGATGGAAGTTAGGTCCACAGTGGGACAAGGAACTACTGTTCAGTTTTACATTCCAGTTACCTTGGTTTCGGCAGCAGATATTGCCAAGAAAAAACCCCAACAAACTGTCATTGCTCTAGAACCGAACCAACCAGACTATAAAATATTAGTGGTTGAAGACAAAGAAAGCAATCGCCAACTCTTAATTAAACTACTCCAACCTCTTGGTTTTAAAATCAAAGCAGCTAGTAACGGTGAAGAGGCGATCGCGATTTGGTCCCAATGGCAACCCCATCTTATTTGGATGGATATGCGCATGCCCGTGATGAACGGATACGAAGCAACCCAAAGGATTAAAGCTACTACTCAAGGTCAAGCCACGGCGATTATAGCTCTTACTGCTAGCGTTTTAGAAGCAGAAAAAGCGATGGTGTTATCCGCTGGCTGCGATGATTTCGTCCGCAAGCCTTTCCGGGAAGAGGAGATTTTTGAGATAATGAAAAAACACCTGGGAGTTCGTTATCTTTATGGCGACAGCAGTCAGGTCACAGGAGTCAATCAGAAGTGTACCCTCTAACCCCTTGAAAATATTATTGATTTAACTGAAGCAATTATTGAACCGCAGATAATTGCGAAGCAAAGCGCAAGCAAAGCGCAAGCAACCGCCCTTGGCGTCCCGCCTTTGGCGGGAGCAGATGAGTACGGATGATTTTATAACCACAGAGACACAGAGGACACCGATATAAATGAAAAGTAATCAAGATAGGGAGATAATAGGCAATATATTAATTGTAGATGATTTAGTGGCCAATCTGCGTTTTCTCAGCCAACTATTGCAGAATCAAGGTTATGAAGTTCGCAATGTAACTAACGGTAAAATGACTTTTAAAACCGTCCATATTAAACCACCAGATGTTATTTTGCTGGATATAAAAATGCCAGAAATGGATGGTTATCAAGTATGCGAAGCCTTAAAGGCAGATGATAAAACGAGGGATATTCCCGTAATTTTTCTTAGTGCTTTAGATGAAGTATTTGATAAGATTAAGGCATTTGAAGTCGGGGCTGTGGATTACATAACCCAACCATTTCAGATGGAAGAAGTTATCGCGAGAATCGAAAATCAACTGACCATTCAAAGACAAAAACTATTGCTGGAAAAGGAAATTGAGCAGCGGCAAAAAGCGGAAGCAATCCTTTCTCAATCTCGGAATCTCTTAGAGAGCTTGTTGAATAGTTCCAGAGATGGAATTTCAGCCTGGAAAGCAGTTAGAGATTTAAATGGAGCTATCACCGACTTTAGCTGTTTGGTAGTCAATCCGGTAGTGGCTGAAGCTTTAGGAAAAAAAAGCGAAGACTGCAACGGCAACCTGATCCTGAAAAAATTGCTCACTCGATTAGATGTAAAATTGTTCGATATATTTGTAGCAGTGGTGGAAAAGGAAGAAACTTTAGATCGAGATTTTTATTACGAACAAGACAATCGTCAGAGTTGGTATAATGTGATGGCAGTGAAGCTGGGGGATGGTTTGTCCGTTACGGTTCGGGATATAACACAACGGAAACGTTGGGAATTAGAATTAAATCGCCTCGCTAATCTGGACGGTTTGACTCAAGTAGCTAACCGTCGGTGTTTTAATCATACTCTCAAGGTGGAATGGCGACGCTGTAATTGTGAAGAAGAACCTTTGTCTTTAATTCTCTGCGATGTGGATTATTTTAAACGCTACAACGATCGCTACGGTCATCAAATGGGAGATGATTGTTTGGTGCGGGTTGCTAAAGCTCTCGGTATTGCTGCAAAGCGTCCCCGAGATTTGGTCGCTCGTTATGGAGGAGAAGAGTTTGCCGTAATTTTGCCTGACACCGATAAGGATGGAGCTATCATAGTAGCAGAATGGATTGGCCAAGAAGTAAGAAAACTGCAAATTCCCCATCTTGACTCTGATGTGAGAGAATGGGTTACTCTCAGCTTGGGTATTGCCACCATTTTTCCTACTGACAATGTTTTACCCAAAACTTTGATTGCTGCTGCTGACAAAGCTCTTTATCAAGCAAAAGCAAAAGGAAGAGATTGCTTTGTTGTCAGTTCAGGTCTCGCCCGCGAATGAATTGCCCTCTTGTAGGTCAAGTCCACTACCGTGGACTGTATAGTTATGATGTAATTAACCACATAACACTAATGTAGGGTGCTCCCGCCAAGGGCGGGACGCCAAAGGCGGGACGCTTACGCGGTTGCTTACGCAAAGCTTCGCAAAGCTTGCGCAAAGCTTCGCAATCGTGAAAAGTATGTTCAAATAGGTTTGATCAATTGTTTGTTTTTTTAATTTGTAAATACGCCAGCGCGCACTGCTATATAGTACCAAACGTTGGCGGTGCGTTAACAACGCACCCTACAGGGTCAACTCCCAAACTTTGATAGTATTGTCCCCACTCCCACTTACAACTCTCTTCCCGTCGGTCGAAACAGCAACTGAGATAACCAAGTTTGTGTGTCCTGTCAAAGTTTGAACACATTTAAAAGGAAGACGTTTGAGTAACCAAGGGTTTCCGGGAGCTGCTTCTGGGAAGAAGGTGGGCGATGCCCACCCTACTGGTAACTGCCGCTGTTTTAATCCCCACTGACATGAACGACTGCTATATAGTACCAAACGTTGGCGGTGCGTTAACAACGCACCCTACCATGAACGACAATTTCCCGGGAGTAACTGCGTTGACGGTGTTCCCAGAGATAAATACCTTGCCAAGTTCCCAATACCAATCTCCCCCTAGCAATAGGAATTTGCTCTGAGGTATGAGTGAGGGCAGAGCGAATATGAGCGGGCATATCGTCCGGTCCTTCCGCGTTGTGAATGTATCCCATGGGATCTTCTGGTACCAGTTTAGCAAAGAAATTAGCGAAATCCCTCAGTACGTCTGGGTCAGCATTTTCTTGAATGAGCAGGGACGCGGAAGTATGACGGACGAAAAGACTACAAAGTCCTGTTGTAATACCTGATTCGGCGACGATACTCTCTACTTTGTCGCTGATTTTGTGGAAAGACTTGCCTGTTGTTTGCAGTCTGATTAGCTTTTGGTAATGACTCATTTTGCTCTTCTGTATTGGTAAATATTGCATTCAAAACTTTACCCAATTACGTCAACTATCGCTGACTTGTGCCACATTATTGGGGATTAACTGTTGTAATTCCTCTACCGATGCTACCGTAACTGCTCGTTTATGAAGCTGCTTCAAAAATTCTAAATCCTCTATCTGATTGAGAGCTGCGGTTAATTCTGAAGGTACGTCAGCAAATCTTATCTCTAGAACCTCAATAATCGACTCTCTTTTACTTCCCAAACTCCCTCGTTCAATTCCTAACCTTTCAATACTGGTAATATAAGGCATTTTCTTGTCCTCCTCTATGGTAATCAATTCATTATTAAACCTTTCGGTTAACTCTTTCGGTAAAGTCATCATCCAATCCACTAACCGAAATAGCTGTAGGATTTCTTCCTTACTATAACCTCTCTCATACAGTCCTCTCACTATACTCAATTTGCTTGAGAATCTTTCTGAAGCATTATTTCGAGTTTCTTTAGTTTTAAGGTGGGCCATAACCATGATAGCAAAAGGATTGCGATTTTCAGTTAAAGCAGACCAATTCTTTTGATAATCTAGTAGTTTCACCACCGGGAACTGGAAATTCAGTTGGCAACCCCAACGACTGTATTGATGGTTTTGTGGTCGCCACCAATTCTTGTCATCTCCTAAGATGGCTAAACTGACTACTTCTGTATTTTCATCCAGGTATCTGTCACAGATTCGATAGTGATAAATCCACATTCTTTGAGCAAAAACACTTTCGTATTCTCCTTGGATTTCTATATGTACCAAGACAAGAGTTTACTTTCCATTATGCAGCCAAACTCTTACCAGTTTGTCGGCTAACCTTTTCCCTAGATTTGCATCTCTCACTACCTGTTGCAATTCTGTATCCAGAGTTTCATATCCTCTCGACCAATCTATATCTCGATGTGCTTCCGGGAAGAAGAAAGCCATAAATTCTTCAAAATAAGACTCTATTGCTTCTTTCCACGGACTATCATGTAACCCTCACGGGAGTTGGGAAACCGCCATCTTTTTAAGTGGCGGAGGAACAACGACGCGGCAAATTTATTTGCCGTCCCCCACCAGAGGGGGGGGTGGAGTATAAACCCCACAAACTCCTCTTACGAGGGTAAAATTCGCCTCGTCAATGTTTTCCAAGCTTGTCAAGCTCTGCTGCACTGCCTTGCCCCTCGTAAAGCTGTTTAACAACAAGCGACAGAGCCACAAACTGGCGACGCATTCGTGGGTGTCATGACTTGAAAAACGGAGCCCTCAAAGGGCTTAGACTGGTCAGCTACCTAAAGGCGAGGCTCGAGAGCAACGTCACAAAGCGAGCGGGGTGCTGACACTCATCTATTTGCTGTTGTTTTTCCATTAATCAACTAAGTTTTTCGATTGATTTTACCCAGACTATCACTTAAATCTATTCTACCATATTATAGCAGTTCGCGCAGGTTTATTTACAAATCCCAAAAAGAAACCTTTGCCCAAACCTTTATATAACAGTTCTTTCCCCCGCCCGATTCCCGACTCCCTCAGCTTGGCGTTATAGTTGGTGAAGGAGCACAAAGGCGGTACTATATACCTTGAGCGTTGCGTGGGTTTGTAGAATGACTTTTGAGATCGAACAAATCAAAGTTGTAGCAGCTATCGATTTTGGCACATCCCGTTCCGGCTACGCTTATGTCGTACATCAAAACCTTGACCCAAAGCCTTTATAACAGCGATCGCCAGTTAGAAGCGTGGGGGTATGCTGCTCTACATCAACTAGCACAGCGGTTAGCGCAAGCTAAAGATAAAGATGCCGAAAACTGCTGCCATTTATTGCAAAAAAAAATGACAAAACTCTTCAAAGAGGTGTCTTAAGTTGGAGCTATTTTTGGGATCCGAAGAAGATGTCTATTATTATAGGCGAATGACATAGATGAGCGCAGACAGATATGATTGACGATCTGCGGGTTACTTTAGATTTAATCCTATTATACACCTGACAAGGGTGCGGTCAAAAGTAGTTGATCTCCTAAACCGCCCGCCCGCTAATGAATTGCCGGGCGCAAGCCATGCGCCCCTACACATGAAACCGCGTAGGGGTTTAAATATTACCAACTGGTTTTGACCACACCCCCCTGGTTCATAATTTCTGAAAGTATTCAATCACAGTTTGGGCGATGAATTTCGTTCCATTGGATGAAAAAGGAGCTGTTTTACGGGGTGGGCATAAGGGTTGGTTGAGAAAATCCCAATCTCCTTGACAGAACTCCTCGGAGGTGATAATTTGATGGTAAGACCCATTCCGAATACCTTCTATTAATAAGGAAGATTCGGCAAAACCTTCCCTAATGAGGGAAACAATAGGAACCCCTAAGCGTAAGCTTTCAGCAAAGGTACTGTATCCTGGTTTAGAAACTACCCGACAACAGTAAGGCATAAAATCCACTGGTCGATATTTCCGGTCGGTCACTTGCACTAAATTAGCTAAATCCGGTGCTCTGTGGTCAAAAGTAATAAACTGCCAATTAGGAAATTTTGCTAGATTTTCATAGGGAATTTCCGCTAATCCAAAACCACCAAAAGTTAGCAAAACCGTCTTTTCTTTGGGTGCAGTCAGGTTGAAATCAGCCCGCAATTTTGCTTCTTTATATTTAGGGGTCCCCCCAGTTAATCCTGTATCAATAATCTGGGGAAAAGCCTTCATGGGTTCGTGCATAGGGAGACGAAAGAGGTGATGGCATTGTCTGTAACAGGAGGCGATCCAATCAGCCATTTCCTCCCACTCTTCACCCCAGTCTCGATAGATAAAATCCCAGCCAAAGTTGCTCATCATCCAACATGGTACCCCAGCAGCTCGGGCAATAGGGGCAGCTAAGGGAGGAATATCCGCCAAAACTAACCCCACACGGTTGGTACGGATAAAGTCAGCTTCCTGGGCAATAATCTGCTCCTGTCGCCCATGAATTTCGGACATGGCAGCTAATGTAGCCCCTTTATCCATGGTTAAGCTATTTTTTTGGATTACCCCTACATCAAAAGCACGGGGACGATGGATAAAATCTGCTTCAATATAAGACTCTAATAGCCAACGAGGGGCAGTTGTAACCAGAATAAGTAGTATATCCCGATTCAGCTCCTTAATAGCTTGGGCAACAGTTGCAGCGCGAACCCCATGACCAAAGCCATGATTAGTGATGGCAATATATACAGTATCTCTATTCATCTGCGGTTACTAAATAACTTAAAATAAGTAGAGACAAAAAATTCCTTGAGGGGAAAGGCGATCGCTGTGAAGGGATTCACCGTCACAATGATATTGCGCATATCCCTCACCGCTAAATTAACTATTTGCTTCGCTACCCAGTCAGGGGACATAATGCCAATAGGGTTGAGATTGCTTTTAAAAGGACCGAGAATTAGTTTTCTGATTACGCAAGGAGCATCCAGACGACATAAAGTAATTAAATCTCCTAAAGTCCTTTTACTCAATTCGTACAGAGGGCTGAAAGCGGGATTAACTTCGGCTTCCGAGGTATTGACCCAAACTTCCTTGCAGGCCATATCTTCGTTGGTGCGCACTGTTTTGAGGAATAATTCTAGCAAGCGCCAGCTAGAGAAAGTATTTACTTCGTAAGAACGGGCGATGGCTTCTTCTGTCCTTTCCCCGTGGACGTTAATACCGTGGTTGATGATCAGAATATCTATCTTAACTAATTCTGCCTCTAATTCCGACTCTTTATCGGGTTGCCAAACAATGGTTTGCACTGGTTTATCTTTAATCTTAATCTCCTGCTGTTTAGAAGTGAGAGCGATGATTTTAGCACCCCGGGTCTCCAGACATGCTAGGAGGGAGCGCCCCAGACTTCCCGAGGCTCCTGTGACAGCGATTCTTTTCCCCCGTAAAGAGAGAGCAGTACCCATAACCTTGTCCAATAACGATATGGTCCCACAATAATAAGCATTTTGATTGTCAAAGTGATGGCGCCAGTGATAGGATCGATTTACCAACCAAATAGCGGGTGGGGTGATAAATGGACCGGGACGATGGGTTATATCAGTCAGCTGGTCTGCATAGGCTAACCCACTCCCCCGAGCAATTGCCGCTAGAAGGAAAAAACTTGTGTAAAAGCAACCTAACCCTGCTCCCCAGTGTCCTGGAACTGTTAAACTAAAAACAGCCCCCCAAAGTAGGAGGCTGAAGAGTAGCATAATGGAAGCTTCTGGTACATCATTATACCAGTGGGCCCGACGATAGATGGTTTCGTTCACAGGAGTTAAATCTCGACGAAAGACCCGATGGTGCCAAGCGTGGAGGCGATAGAGAGGTTGCCAATGATGGGAAAGAGCGTGGTAACAGTCTCGTACCAGTTCCGCCCAGAGGAGAGAAACCAGGGCTATGGCGGTGGGGGCGATTACTGTCATGGTAAAGTGTATATTAGATATGGCTTTTGATTTATTAATTTCTTTTAATTATAATTTACAAAGTGTTACCTTTATTCCAAGAAATTTAAGAAATTTCATGGAATAAAGTATAAATCCCCTAGATTAAACAAGATATAATGGAAAGGAGGAATATAGTGCCAAATAATTCTTGGCGGTCAAGAGAGTCGGAGCCAGAATTAGATCCTATTGGTTCTCTATTGTCTGAATTGGCTGAGCCAAAAGAGGAAGAAGAAGAATTTAGAAGGGATTTTTTCATCGGTTTTTCGGGACGGAGAAAGAAAGCAGCTTTTGTTCTCATGACTATCTGGGGTGTTACCATAGGACTGCATTTCTTCACCTGGGGCAGTTTAGCAGTAGCTGGTTGTACAGGACTTATTTTTGTCCATGCAATTCGTTTGGTAGTGGCTAAATCACCCTCAGCGCCGGAATTATTAACAGACGATACTGCTGCACCCTCAGTATCCTTGTTGGTGGCGGCGAAAAATGAGGAAGCTGTCATTGGGAACTTGGTGCAAATGCTCTGTAGTCTTGACTATCGGGCGGATAAATATGAAGTTTGGATTATTGATGATAACAGCAAGGATAATACGGGAGTAATTTTAGATCAACTGGCTACTTCTTATCCCCAGCTGAAAATATTACATCGTCAAAGGGGTGCGGTTGGGGGCAAATCCGGTGCTCTGAATCAAGTATTACCTTTGACCAAAGGAGATATTATCGGCGTATTTGATGCTGATGCTACTGTGGAAGCGGACCTCTTGCGACGGGTAGTACCTATGTTTGAGGTGGCCCAAATGGGTGCTGTACAGGTTAGGAAGGCGATCGCCAATGCTTCCTGCAATTTCTGGACCCAGGGACAAAAGGCGGAAATGGCTCTGGACAGCTATTTTCAACAGCAACGGATGACCATCGGCGGTTTGGTGGAACTGCGGGGTAACGGTCAGTTTGTCCGCCGTTCTGCCCTAAATAGCTGCGGCGGTTGGAACGAAGAAACTATCACCGACGACTTAGATTTAACCATTCGCTTACACTTGGATCGCTGGAAGATTGGGTTTTTGGCTCTGCCCGCTGTGGAAGAAGAAGGAGTCACCAGGGCTATGGCTCTTTGGCACCAGCGTAACCGCTGGGCAGAAGGGGGTTATCAGCGCTACCTGGACTATTGGCGGTCCTTTCTGCGTCACCCTCTCGGTTGGGGCAAAACCTGGGATTTGTTTTCCTTTATTACCATTCAGTATATCTTACCTGTCGCTGCGCTGCCGGACCTATTTATGGCCATCGCTCGTCATCGCTATCCCTTATTAGCACCCATGAGTGGTTTGATGTTCTCCATTTCTGCTTGGAGCATGTTTGTGGGACTGTTCAGGACTCGTATTGAATCGAAATTCAGCTTTGCTACCTTGTTGAGTATGGGCTGGCAAACTCTTCGGGGGATGATTTACATGGTCCATTGGTTGGTAGTTATGCCTTGCGTTACTGCTCGGGTCTCTGTGCGCCCGAAGCGACTAAAATGGGTGAAGACAGTTCATGGAGGGGGAAACTCAGTAGGCAGTTATCAGTAAGCAGTTACCAGTTACCAGTTACCAGTTCTTTCACAATCTTCTCCGTCACCAAAAAACGTTGTCCCAATTGCCCACTCTACGAACTTCATTCCTCTCTTCTCTTTCCTCTGCGCCCTCTGCGCCTCTGTGGTTAAATCAAAAAAAATATATTTTTCCCATGAGCACTATCCCTGCTGTTATTATCTACCAGGAGATATTCTCCCCTCTCAGGAGGGTAAGTTGGGGATGCCCAAATAAATTAGTTATGGCAAGTCTGCCTCACCGTTATACACTGGCACTACTACTGATACTAAGGGTAGTACGGATGAACTACTAGACATGGTTATCCCTTGACAAACGGTCTCGAAGAATCAATTGGGCGATTTCTAAATCTACTGGGGTGGTTACTTTAATATTGGTCTCTTCTCCCTGAACTACCCGCACCGATAAATGACACTTTTCAAACAAAGCAGCATCGTCTGTTACTTCCCATTCTAACTCCTTTCCCTGTTCGTGACAATACTTTAACAATTCTACCTGGAATCCTTGGGGAGTTTGAGCCGCCCAGAGTTTACTCCGAGGGGGGGTAGTCTGGATAGTCCCCTTATCATTTACTATTTTAATTGTATCTTTAACAGGTACCGCCGCAATCAATCCCTGACAATTCTCGAGCTTCTCAGCACAGCGATCGAATAAATCTGGAGTAGCTAAACACCTTGCTCCATCGTGAATTAAGACCCTTTCTGCCGATTGAGGCAATGCTTCCAGACCATTGTAAACTGATTCTTGGCGTGTTGCTCCCCCTTGAATCAATTTTATCGGTTTGCTGAAGCCTTCTTCAGCGATAATGGTCTCAAAGTGGGAAAAGTCATCGGTTTGTCCCATAATACCGATCCAGCTAATCTGACTCGCAGCCTCAGCAGCTTGTAGAGTCCAAGCTAGCAGGGGTTTACTCAGTAAAGTTAAGAGGAGTTTATTGCGGTCAGCTCCCATGCGCCGTCCCATACCTGCTGCTGGAATTAATAAATACATCTTCTATCCTTTCTGATAATATATAAGCACCTGTCATGGTACGTGTAATCAAGAATGCGAATCTTAGCCCTTGTCCCTGGGGGAATAGGGGATCAACTCTTATTCTTCCCCACCCTGTCCGACTTAAAAGAGTCTTACCCCCAAGCTGCTATTGATGTGTTGGTGGAACCGAGAGCGAAAAGTGCTTACCGAGTTTGCCCTCATATCAATCAAGTCCTCCTTTTCGACTACAAAGATCAGAATAGTTTGGCCGACTATCTCAACCTCTTGGGAATGATCCGCGATCGGGAATATGATATCGCTCTCTCTTTAGGTCGTCGTTGGACGGTGGGTTTTCTCCTGTGGCTGAATGGTATTCCAGTTCGTATTGGTTACAAAACCCCAAGTTCTGGGTTCCTTTCTCACCCAGTTCCCCTGAAAACTGAGCAGTATGCTGCCCATATGTATCGAGACTTGCTCCAAGGTCTAGGGATAACCTCTCCCTGTTCCCCTTTAAAGGTGAGTGTGCCTAGATCTGATATTGAGTGGGTTCAGGAGCAACAAAAACGGTTACAGATAACTGAGGGTTATATCCTGATCCACGGTTCTTCTAGTCAGTTGGCACTGAGTAAAGGCATTGATAAAATCTATCCTCCCCAACAATGGCAGGAAATTATCCAGGATATCCAGACGAAACAGCCGGAATTGCCTATAGTTATAATTCAAGGTCCAGAAGATGAGGATATTGTGACCCAAATGAAAAAAGCCTGTCCCGATCTGAAGGTTATCTCACCTCCTGATATAGGCAAATTGGCTGCTATTATTGCTGGTGCGAACTTATTTCTCTGTACCGATAGCGCTCCCATGCATTTAGCCGTGGCTGTTGATACCTATACTATAGCCCTATTTGGTCCCACTGACCCCAAGAAATTATTGCCTCCTGGGAGTGATAAATGTATCGGTATTCAATCTCCAACAGGTAAAATGGCGGATATCAAACCAGAACGAGTTTTGGCAGAAATTTGGCGTGGCTAAAGCAGCAGTATTTCTGGATCGAGATGGGGTGCTGAACGTGGAAGCGGGATATATTCGCAAAGTGGAAGATTTGCAGTTAATACCCGGTGCAGCTGGTGCTGTGAAGCGCCTAAATGACTTGCAAATCCCCACAATTCTCGTTTCTAATCAATCTGGTGCTGCCCGCAATTATTACCCTAAAGACCATATTGATGCTTTGCATGAGCGTTTGCAGGAACTGTTAGCCTCCGAAGGGGGAGCAAAACTGGATGCTCTTTATTACTGTCCCTACCTCAGCCCTGGTGCTGGAGGCATTAACCCGGAGTTGACCGGTTGGAGTGCTTGGCGTAAACCCAATACTGGTATGCTGGTGGCTGCTGCTTGGGAATGGGATCTAGACCTGAAGCAGAGTTTTGTGGTGGGGGACAAGGCTACAGATATAGATATGGCTCACAATGCTGGAGCCACAGGGATTTTAGTTCAAACTGGCTATGGAGCGAAGGTTCTCAAGGGGGACTACCAACACCAGACTCAACCGGATTATATTGCTGCGGATTTAGGAGAGGCTGTGACTTGGATCCTTTCCCGTAGGGTGCGTTGGTAACGCACCGTCTCAGAGTAAGACAAAGTTACTTGTCTTAATCAAGATAAAATGGTATCATGTTTACAACTAATTTAACTTCCTCTCATGTCTAACTCTCTTTATGTCCAATATGGATGTGGTTTTTGTGCTCCTGAAAGCTGGTTGAACTTTGATGCAGCTCCTAGCGTCTGGATAGAAAGATTCCCATTAATAGGTCGCTTTTATAGCAGTCCTAAAGCAATTGGTGAAAGTCAGCAGGTTAAACGATGTAGATTTCCTGAACATATTCGTTATGGTGATATAGTTCGGGGATTACCTGTTAGTGAAAACTCATGTTCTGGTCTTTATGCATCCCATATTTTAGAACATCTGAGTTTGGAAGAATTTCGACTAGCTTTATTGAATACCTTCAAGATTTTGAAGCCAGGAGGAATTTTTCGCTTACTTGTACCCGACTTAGAGATTGCTGCTAAAAATTATTTATCATCTGATTCACCAACAGCGTCTATTGAATTCCTACAATCTACAATATTAGGTACAACAAAGCGTTCAATAGGACTGAAATCAGTTTTGAGGAATGCTTTGAGGTTAAATTCTGTTCCCCATTTATGGATGTGGGATTACAAGGCTCTTAACCAAGAGTTGTTAACAGTAGGATTTTCTGATGTAAGACCTGCTCACTTTAATGATTCAGAAGACAAAAGGTTTTCTGAAGTTGAAGAGAAATATCGTTTTGTAGATGCAGTTGCCATTCAAGCAAAGAAAAGTGTCTAGCTTAGTTGTAGGGTGAGCAAGATAGATTTTATCAATTCTCAGCTCCAAACCCCTAAACCTTGCCCGCCAGTGAGGGTTTCACCCAGAGACGCAGAGACGCAGAGGGGGAGAAAGAGGGGTTGCTTTTCTCCCTCCATTGAGATTGAGTGAAAATGATAGTTAAAAGCAATTAATGGATACAGGGGGAAAATGAAGAAAACTATTGCCCTCGTTGGATTTGCTGCTATATTAGCCAACTTTACTCTTGCTTGTAGTACCCGTCAAGAAACAAGTGGAAGTCAAGAAGCGTATCGTCAGGAAGCTGAATCTTCACAACAACAAAATACAATAAAAGAGCAAAATTTTTCCCCGGAACTACTTGCTCCTCCAACTTGGCAAGCAAGGAGAGCAGCAGAACCAAACCAACAACAAAACTCACTCCCGGTAACAGTTGAACCAGAAGATAAAGAAGAAACCCACTCAGAAGAATATGCTCCCCTCGATGATAACCCTTACCAATTAGTTCAAACCAACCCTCTCTCTACCTTTTCCATCGATGTAGATACTGCTTCCTATAGCAATGTTCGCCGTTTTCTCACCCGGGGTCAATTACCCCCTCCCGACTCTGTGAGAATCGAAGAATTAATCAATTATTTCACCTACGACTATCCTCAGCCCCAAGATAACCATCCTTTTGCAGTGGCTACGGAAATTTCCTCAGCCCCTTGGAATCCTACTCATAAACTAGTCCATATTGGGGTACAAGGTCAAAAAATTGCCACAGAAGATATTCCTGCCAGCAATTTAGTCTTTCTCATGGACGTTTCCGGTTCCATGAATAACCCCAATAAACTGCCTTTGCTCAAATCGGCTTTCCGGTTGCTGGTTAACGAATTGAGACCAGAAGATAGGGTAGCTATTGTGGTCTATGCTGGTGCTGCTGGTTCAGTATTACCTTCCACTCCTGGTACAGAAAAGGATAAGATTTTAGCAGCGATTGAGAATTTGGAAGCAGGAGGTTCTACTGCGGGGGGTGCGGGGATTAAATTAGCATATCAAGTAGCTAAGGATAATTATATACCTTCGGGTAACAATCGGATTATCCTGGCTACGGATGGAGATTTTAATGTGGGGATTTCCAGTGATAGGGAGTTAGTGGAATTGATTGAAGAAAAGCGGGCACAAGGTGTATTTATTACTGTTTTGGGGTTGGGTACGGGGAATTTAAAAGATACCAAAATGGAGCAACTGGCAGATAAGGGCAATGGTAACTATGCTTATCTAGATAGTATTTTAGAGGCTAAGAAAGTTTTAGTCAAGGAAATGGGGGCTACTCTCTTTACCATTGCTAAAGATGTGAAAATTCAAGTAGAATTCAATCCAACAAAGGTAAAAGCCTATCGTTTAATCGGTTATGAAAATCGCCTCTTACAGGACAAAGATTTTAACGACGATACCAAAGACGCCGGGGAATTAGGAGCAGGTCATTCCGTCACCGCACTCTATGAAATTATTCCCGTGGGAGCGGATACTGAGGTAAAATTGCCCCAGGTTGACTCCTTAAGATACCAATATCCTATCGCTTCCGCTGAGTCTTATGAAAATAATGAGTTAATGCAGGTGAAGTTGCGATATAAGGAACCAAAAGAGTCAGAGTCTCAGTTAATTACCCGTCCCATTGAGGATGAGAATGTTAAACTAGAAGCAACTTCGGATAATTTTAGGTTTTCCGCAGCAGTGGCTGGTTTTGGGATGATTTTAAGGGACTCAGAATATAAGGGCAATGTTAGTTTAGAGCAAGTATTGCAGTTAGCTAAGGGAGCTAAAGGAGTGGACTTAGAAGGATATCGCAGTGAGTTTATCCGTTTGGTGGAAAAAAGTCAATCTTTATAGACGTACCGTAGGGTGGGCAGTGCCCACCCTACGCAAGAGATAGATAACTAAAGGACTTGAGCAAGCAATAAACCAAACCATTGCTGGGTATCAGTCCAGATCTGAAGGGGTTTGAAACCCACCTCTTGCAAATATTGCTGTATATGTTGGAGGTTAAATTTGCGGGAAATTTCCGTCCGGATAGTTTCTCCTGCTGCAAATTCTACCGTCAAGTCCAGAGCATGTAAACGAACTGAGTGAGAAACCCCACTAATTAAATGCATTTCCATTTGACCCTCCGACTCATTATAAAAAGCCCGGTGTTGGAACAGATTTAAATCGAAATTGCCTCCAAAACGCCAGTTTAAATGAGCTAGCATATTCAGATTAAATGCTGCTGTTACTCCCTGATTGTCATTATAGGCAGCTTCCAGAATATCCGTGGGCTTTTGTAAATCAATTCCCAGTAAAAAATGCTCACCTGGTTCCAAAGCAGTAAGTACCTGAGCAAAAAAGCGATCGCACTCTTGAGGAGTAAAATTTCCCAGGGTACTCCCCAAGAAAAATATCATCCGTCCCGGTAATGAACTTTGACCTAAAGACTCCAGGGCTAATTGGTAGGTACTCACTAAACCGCGAACCTGCAATTGGGGATAATCTGTCAATAAATCCCTGGCACTCTCCTTCAGAATACCCGCACTCACATCAATGGGTAGGTACACCAAGGGATAACCCTCTGCTTCATAAGCATCGAGCAGTAAGCGAGTTTTGGTGGAGCTACCACTACCCAGTTCCACCAATTGGCAAACCCCTGTCAGTTGTGCTATTTCTGGGGCATGTTTTACTAAGATGGCTGTTTCTGTACGGGTGGGATAATATTCCGGTAAGGTGCAGATTACCTCGAATAACTCAGAACCTTTGTCGTCGTAGAAGTAACGAGAAGGGAGTGTTTTTTGCCTTTGAGTGAGTCCAAATATGACATCAGCACCATCATCGTCAGTTAAACCTACTTGGAGAAGATGTTCTAAGTGAAATCTTCCTATCTCATGGCTGCTGGGGGACTCGGAAAGAATTGACATTTAAATACTCCCTATATCTTTACATAAATTAATAATCTGGATAGCGGTTACTCACAAAAGCTAAAGTTTAATGAAATTTTCCCCATTCCTGTAGCAAAAGTGTTAGATTAATAATTGAAGCACAAAAAAGCTTCTCTGGCAGATAAAACAGCCGGATCTTCCCATTATATATTGAGAGGTACCAAGCTGTTCCATCTAATATCTGTCTCATCAGACCAAAACATCACCCATCCTGAAAAAGGATACTTCCTCAAATAGTTAAATAGGGAGCAATACAACTTGTAATAAGTTGTAACTCTGTTCAGAATCATAGAAGAGAGGAAGTAGACATTTAAGTAAGGTATGGGTGATGTTGTTGAAATCAGTAGGGGCGCAAGCCTTGCCCCCTGGGCGTTATGCCCCCGGCCCCTACCCCTATAGCATAATATTTTACATTGGTAACAATAGTATTAGGAAGACTAAAACAATAGAATCGATGCCCACTACAAGAGACCAGAAACGATGATAACTTTGAACAGTAGTGCGGTCATTCTTTTCCAATTGAATTAAGTCCAACCAAGGGGCGATTCCCCGACGAAACCAACCAATAGCCTTTACTTCAGAGTCAATTAACCGCTGTACCTGGGTCAAACCGAAGAAGAAATTACCCAAACTACCAAAACGAGAAGCGTAACGAGTATAAATCATCCCCGTCTTATCCTGCAACTTCAAATCGGAGCCAACTCTAGAACCAGCGTCACCGCGACCGATTAAAGTTCCTTCTAATTTAACAGGACGACCCCGCAAAGGACTGGCATAGGGATCGGTCATTAAGGTAAAAACATCCGTAACTGCACTCCGCCGGTAATCTGGATACATGACCCCAGCTTTTTCTCTCCACCCCGCCGTGCCAGCCTTCTGGCAAAGGTATAAATCAGGTAGGTAATTTGCACCAGAGTGGAAGCTAAGGTCATGACGGCAAAGTCCCAATGGACGATATGTCCTAATTCGTGGGCATAAACCGTGGCCACTTCGTCGTTATCGAGATAAGTAAATAAACCCTTACTCACTACTAAACGGGCGCTATTAGGGAAGGAACCGTAGGTAAAAGCGGTGGGGTTTTGGTCGGAGATAATCCCCAAACGGGGTTGTTGGATTTTTTGCTCCCGACAGACTCGCTGGATCACTTCTGCTGCTTCTGGACTCTGGTGCTCTACTTCTGCTAGAGTAACCCAACGGGTTTGATAGAGCCACTTTTGGCTTAAGTCCATGATCCAGGGAGAGATAAAGAAGGCAGCAGTATTGAAGAGGAGGGTGATGATAACTGATACAATTAGCCCCAAGCCGGGATTATCGCTATTCAGAATTAAAATTAAACTGAGGCACAATACCAAAACCATGCCGCACAGCAGGGAAATGGTGACCCCAGAAGCGAGGGCGAGACTCCCTGCGATTCCCTGCATAGCTAATTTAACGCCAGTTTGAGCAACTCTACCAGCTTGAGACAATTTTCGTTCTGGTTGGCTGGTTGCTTTTGGACTCTGACGGTCAGCTCTCAATAAGGAAGGAAGAGTTTGTTCAGCCCAGGACTTAATCAGAGGATCTGCGCTATTAGTAAGCTCCTGACAGAGGGAGATAGCTTTTTGCCATTGTCGATCCCCTCGATAAGCTTTGACTAGTCCAATTTGGGCTTGGCCATATTCTTCAGTGTCCCGTTGGCTAGAATTTTGGCAATATTCTTCCAACAAGAAAATTCCTTCTGAGTAATGTTTTTGTTTGACAGCCTTTAATCCATTTTTTAGTGACATAGGATTTAATAAATAATTTTATGTATAACTTAATTTGTCTTAGGTGAGTCTAAATCCTAAGGTGCCTGGTAACAGTCATGCTCATCTTTTAATCTACCCACCTGCCTAAGTAAATATAGCACAATTGGTAAATAGATTTATTGTTTAATGATTAACAAATGATGAGATATGTTCAAATAATTACTGTGATACGGGGAGATGATGATATAATGCCAAAAACTGGACGTTGCACAAAGGAAGGGAATTATCCATGACTTTAGTAAACATTGCCGAAAACACCCGCACAGCAGCCCGTCAATTAGCAGTACTATCTTCAACAGAACGAGATGGAGCAATAGAGGCGATCGCCGGTGCTTTAGAAACTGCCGCTGCTGAAATAATTGCCGCCAACGAAGCAGATTTATGGGCTGCGGAAGCAGAAGGGATACCCAAAGCTTTATACGCACGATTAAAATTGGGAGAAACAAAACTGAAAGAAGCGATCGCTGGGGTAAGAGATGTAGCTAAATTACCAAACCCGGTGGGTGCAGTGCAAATTCATCGGGAGTTAGATACAGGATTGATTCTGAAGCGGGTTACCTGTCCTCTCGGAGTATTGGGAGTGATTTTTGAAGCCCGTCCAGAAGCTTTAATCCAGATTACCAGTCTAGCCCTGAAATCCGGGAATGGAGTGATTCTGAAAGGGGGTAAAGAAGCTACTGGTTCTTGTCAAACTTTAGTTAAAGTGATTCATGAAGCCTTGGGGAAGACTCTGGTAAATCCAAAAGCAGTACAATTACTAACAACAAGAGCAGAAATTCAGGAATTATTAGCATTGGATGAATATGTAGACTTGATTATTCCTCGGGGTTCTAATGCTTTTGTAGCCTATGTCCAGGATAATACCAGGATTCCTGTATTAGGACATGCAGATGGGATTTGTCATCTTTATATAGATAAAGCAGCGGATATTGAGAAAGGGGTTGCTATTGCAGTTGATGCGAAAACTGACTATCCAGCAGCTTGCAATGCCATCGAAACTATGTTAGTTCATGAGGCGATCGCCCCCACTTTTCTCCCTCAAGTAGCAACAGCTCTACAGAATAACCAGGTCAAGTTATTAGGAGATGAGAAAACTTGCCTGATATTACCTATTGCTGCTGCCACAGAAGAAGACTGGAGGACGGAATATTCCGATTTAATCTTAGCCATTAAAGTAGTGACAGATATAGAAGAGGCCATTGCCCATATCAATACCTATGGTTCCAAACATACCGATGCTATTGTAACTGAAGATAAAGTGGCTGCGGAAACTTTTCTCAACCAAGTAAATACTGCGGGAGTTTATCACAATTGTTCCACCCGCTTCGCCGACGGTTTCCGTTACGGTTTCGGTGCAGAAGTAGGAATCAGCACCCAACAAATGCCTCCTCGCGGTCCCGTTGGCTTGGAAGGTTTGGTTACCTATAAGTATCAACTGATAGGTAATGGTCATCTAGCGACTACCTATAGCGGTGCTCATGCTAAACCTTTTACCCATCGCGACCTTCTGTAGGGTGGGCATTGCCCACCTTGATATGCTGCTGACACGCCCGCTCAAACCCCTTCAGGGTTAAATTTACCCACACTCTACACACCCTATACCTTCTAATATCATAGTTCAGGTATTTGCATGATCTTCGCGGATTTTATACAACTCTTCTAAAATTTCGTCTTTCCACATGGTTCAATCTCCCATTAATTCCTAACGGGTGCAGATTATGGGTAATATAAACTGTTTCTCTCATATCATGAATTTTGTGTTTCTGCTATTGCTGCGGCAATCACGTCATCCGTAACCCCTTGTTTCCTTAGGCTTTCCACGAGACGAAGCAGTGTAGATCGTCTCGTCAAAAGCTTTGGACTGAACCCCAACCGCGTTATTATAGTCCCTGGAAACCACGACCTAAACTGGGATATTTCCGAAGAAGCTTACCCTTTTGTCCCCAAACGGAAACTACCCCATCCCTTACCAAAAGGAGTTGACAGTAGAAACCCGCAAGAAAGAACAAGTGAATGGAGCTTGGAAAGCTGATGCGCGATGGGAGGATGCCAATGAGCCAAAACCTCGTTATATTATATCTTTGAAGAATTTGAAAATAATTTAACTTATGCTGGTAAATCAAAAAACTGAGCCAATAGCAGATTTTAATACCCTATTGGGAGAAAAACGAGAGGAAGTTGTGGCGATCGCTGCTCGTCATGGAGCTGATAATGTGCGGGTTTTTGGTTCTGTTGCGCGGGGTGAGGCAACTGCAACTAGTGATATCGATCTTTTGGTAGATTATGCCAGCGAGAGGCGCAGTCCTTGGTTTCCGGTGCGCTTGGTGCGAGAATTGGAGGCTTTGTTGGGGTGTAAGGTGGATGTGGTGACGGTGGCTGGGCTGAAGGAACGGATTCGAGGGCGAGTTTTGCAAGAGGCTATACCTTTATGAGGAAAGACAGGGAACGGTTACAGGATATTTTGGAAGCCATCGAACAGATTGAGCGCTACGCTAGTCAAGGAAAAAGTGAATTTGAGCAAAATGAATTGATTCAAGTCTGGATTTTGCATCATCTGCAAATTATAGGTGAAGCAGCTAGGGCAACTTCGGATGATTTTAAGGCTCAGTATCCACAAATTCCTTGGTTAGATATAGCTGATTTACGCAATCTCATTGTTCATGAATATTTCGCTCTGACGATTATTTGGGATATTGTCATTAATGATGTACCCCATCTCAAAGAACAAGTCAAAATCACTCTCGAAGGGAATTATTCATGAATTTTGCGTTTCTGCCATTGCTGCGGCAATCACGTCATCCCTAACCCCTTGTTTCCGTAAGCTTTCCACGAGACGAAGGAGTTCGGTTTGGGTGTCAAGACGTTTTAAGTCGGCTCGGAGACCTTGACCAATGTAAGCTTTGATGAGAGATTGGTAGCTGGAGAAACCCCGCAAGGGGGCGACTTGTTGGAGGTCTTCGATTACATCAGCTGGAATTTTCAGGTTAATGGTGGAAATAGTGCGATCCTTTTGCAATCTTTGCTTCAATTTATCCATTTTCATAGCTTTTTCTTTCTGCGTTGGTAACAGGACGAACGGAAATCAATCGAATGACTTCTTCTCTCATAACATAAACCACGTACAATAAGCGCCAAGTTGAGGTTATGCCAATAACGACTTCTCTGAGTTCATTATCAATGATTTGCTCATCAATGACTTGCAAGAAGGGATCTTCAAAAACTTCACTGGCTGTTTCAAAGGAAACCCCATGCTTTCGCAGATTTATTTCAGCTTTGTTGCTGTCCCACTCAAAGGCGATTTTGTTGAGCTGATAATTGATCTTCATATTCAAAGACCTGAAGGCTGACCCATGAACTTCAAGACAACAAGATGGGTGAGTTAGCAGCAAAGGAGGTTGTTTCACTGCTAAAGTCAAGGAAACTAATCCCTTACTGACCATGGAATTAAAAATAGGCTGGCTGTATCCAAACTTGATGAGTACTTATGGCGATCGCGGTAATGTTATATGTTTATCACGTCGCTGTCGCTGGCGAGAGATTGAAGTAACAACCATTCCCCTAGATAGGGAAACAGAGGCAGAAGCATTCCACCATGTAGATATCATCGTGGGAGGAGGTGCTCAAGATCGGCAGCAGGAAATCGTAATGCGAGACTTAAAAGGAGCAAAAGCCGATGCTCTGCGCCATAAAATAGAAGCAGGGACTCCGGGAGTCTTTACTTGCGGCTCCCCTCAGTTACTGGGTCATTATTACGAACCAGCCTTGGGACAAAGGATAGAGGGTTTGGGTTTGTTGGATTTAGTTAGCAAACACCCAGGAGCAGATGCTCCTCGCTGTATTGGCAATGTGGTGTTTGAGTTGACCGCATCTCCCCTAGCAGAAGAGGTAGAATCCATGTTGGGAACCAATCCAGTAGTAATTGGCTTTGAAAATCACGGCGGTCGGACTTATTTAAATACCGCCCAACCCTTAGGGAAGGTCATTCTTGGCTCTGGTAATAATGGGGAAGATGGTATGGAAGGAGCATTTTATCATCATGCTATCGCCACCTACTCCCATGGTCCCCTCCTGCCGAAAAATCCTTTTCTTGCCGATTGGTTGATTCAAACAGCATTGCAACAAAAATACCAACCTGCCATTTCCTTGACCAAACTTGATGATAGCCTCGCTGTTGCAGCCCGGGCTGCAATGTTTAAGCGTCTGAATGTAAGTGACGCTCCTACACCGACCCTGACGGGCGGGTCCTATCATACCGGACCCGGGTGTAGGCTTCTCAGCTGCCTTAATAAAGACAGGTAGAACTTCCTTTGAGGTACTGCTAGTAGTGGACTTAGTCACTACTGGATTCCCCCTCCGGCGGTTTATGGTCGGGAACACGTCCAGCCCGACACGTTTAATGTTTATCGCTGCATTAATGTCGCGGTCTATATTAAGCTGCTCCTTTGGATCGAAAAATGTTCTTATTGAGCAATCAGTAAAAACAAATTCATCTCGATAAGAGAGTAATTGAGATGTATAAGCAGGTTTAACTCCAATCGTGACTGCTCCAGCTTTTTCAGCTATGTATTCCAAGATTGAGAAAAACTGCTCAAATGCGGCATCTTTCCAGGATTTATTTAATCCCGATTTAGCAGATTGGCCATTAGGTAGATAACCGCCCTGCCCATCTGACTTTGGCCTATTCCGTTTGCTCAATCCTTTTAGATTGAGTTTTTCATGGAAGAATACTTGTTTCCCCGTCCGTAATAACACATGAGCGCTTTTATAAGCGTGGTCTTTACGGCTTCTGGCTATCCTTTGATGTTCTCTGCCTTCCCTCTCAGCTAGTCTCCTCCTGGCTCTACTCCCCTTTTTCCGGGCATTCTTCCTAGTCTGTACCTTGCTTAGGCGAGAATGGTTTCTGCGATAGGACTTAACAGACGGTAACTTTTCACCATCAGATGTGGCTAGAAAATCGTCCTTATGTAGTACAGCATCTATGCCTAAGGAATTATCCTCGCGCCAAGGCGCTAAGGCGCAAAGGGACGCAATTAAACCCCGACTGCGGGGTAGCACCGTCTCTTCCCCATCCTTCGCGTACTTTGCGTCTTTGCGTGACCAAGTGGAAGCTACCAAATCTTGCTTAAATACAGGCACGGTGGGGTCATCTAGGTACAAATTAACATACCACCCATCCGCTTTCTTGATGACTTGAGCCTGTTTGAGAATTGCACCATCTGGAATGTGACGATGGGTACGAACCTTGACCAGCCCTAGCTTGGGAATCTTTAAGTATAAATACTTCCCAGATGGTGCTGAGCAGGAATGCAATTCTAACCCTCCACCTTCAAATACGAGAGAACGGTATCGGGAAGCAGATTTAAAACGAGGTTTGCCACTACGCTTACCGTTGCAATCTCCTGCTATGAAACGCTTAAATGTTGTCTCTAACCTCTTACAAACTTGCTGCAAGGTTAAAACAGGCACTTCTGAGAAATCCAGTAACTCCCCAGACCACCCAACCGAGACCAGGTCTTTTTTGAGTCCAGGCAAGTATCGCTTCTGGCTGTAATAGGTAGGCTTATCCCTTAGCCCAGGCAAACTGCATACCAGAGGGCAGGCATTAATAGGTGTTCGATTGTTTTCCCACCAATCGAATCTATCTCCCAACTGTTTGTTGTACCAATACCTGCAAATCCGTAGCCAGCGATTAAGTGTGACCTTCTGTTGGTCAACCGGATATAACCGATACTGGTACGTGTACTTCATTCGTTTGGATAAGCAATTGATTTTTTGGCTACACTCATTATACACAGAATCATGAAAATTGTCAACCATGAAGAAAGATTTTATTTCTAGGGGGCGGTCAGTCAGTACTTGGCACATCTGGTGCTGACCACAAAGTATAGAAGGAAAGTATTTACCGAAGCCATTCTGAGGCGGTTACAGGAAATTCTGGCTGATTTGTGCCAGCAATGGGATTGCAAGCTGATAGAGATCAAGGTCGAGCAAGACCATATCCACGTCCTCTTTCAATACTATCCCCAGATGGAATTAACAAAATTCGTAAACAACATTAAAGCGGTTACCAGCCGTAGACTCCGCAAGGAATTTACCGAACGTGTAAACCGCTTCTATCACAAGGATGTACTGTGGAATGGTTCGTACTTTATAGCCAGTTGTGGAGGTGTTACTATAGCTACTCTACGAAAGTACATAGAGTCGCAAAGCTTATATGCTTAACTACTGCGAGCCATTCATCTCACGGTGATGCTATCACATACACCGTGAGGCTTCTGGCTCATATGCTAAAATGTTGATTTAAAATAAATTTTACTGCAAGATGACTGGAAAAGTACAAGAATTTAATAGTAATCCGGCTCGCGGCGCACTCCTTATCATTTTCCCCATCGCCCTAGTCATAGTAGTGATTATCCATACTTGGCGGTGGATTATATTGTTCACGGGACTCATGATTGGCTGGAAACTTTGGCAAAATTACCAATGGCAAAAACTAACCACAGCAGTGAATCCCTTCTTCAATCAATTGATTAAAGAGAACCAAGGTTGTCTCACAGCCATGGATTTGTCCTTGAAAACCAATATGACAGCTAAAACGGCGCGACGTTTTCTGGAAGGTAAGGCAGAAGAATACGGCGCTCAACGCGAAGTTTACGAAGATAAACGCAGCATCGTCTATTACTTTCTCACTGCTAGCGCTCTTGGCAGCATCTTTGATGATAGCGACCCCATTTTAGAACCAGAAGCAGTAAGGCCAAAATTAGCAGCCCAACCCTCCTCTGTGGAACCATCTCCCAAGGAGATTACCCAACTGCTAAAATTGGAAGATAGTGAGTCTGACGACCCACTAGCTTTAAAAGAGGGTCAGGAAAAATTAGAACCATCACTCGTGGTAGCCGAACTGGTAGAACTCGACGATGAAGCTCCTAACCAGAGCAATAGGGAAGTGAGAGTACAAGCTAAGAGTATATCCCCCCTGATCCAAGCTGAACTTGCCAAACGGCTGAACCTTCATGCTAGTACAGTAGCTAAGCACAAATCTTTGCCCGATTTTCCTCAGTGGAGTCGGAATCAAGATCCAGAAGGGGTTAGCTGGAAATACTTACCAGAAACCAAGATGTTTGTACCTGTTACAAATCAATGAGGGAGAGAAAATGAGAGATCCTGGAACGGGGATTAAAATGGTGAGCGATAACCGCCAAGCTCGCTATCTCTATGAGATTATAGAAACTTATGAGGCGGGAGTAGAACTGAAAGGGACAGAGGTTAAATCGATCCGAGCTGGAAGAGTAAACCTGCGAGACGGCTACGCTTTAATTCGCAACGGAGAAGCTTGGTTGCTCAATGTCCATATTTCTCCTTACCAAGCTAGTGGACAATATTTTAATCACGATCCCAGCCGTACCAGGAAACTACTCCTCCACCGCAAGGAAATCAACAAACTGATTGGTAAAGTGGAACAAAAAGGATTAACTTTAGTACCATTAAAAATGTATTTTAAGAGTGGTTTGGTTAAAGTAGTTATTGGATTAGGTAAAGGGAAGAAGGTTCACGATAAGCGGGAAACTGTTAAGCGTCGTCAGGACCAAAGAGAGATGGCGAGGGCGATGAAGCGATATTAACTGTCCAAAGAACTTAAATTTTCTCTTTGGAAAAAAATATGCTGCATCAAAATTATATTATGTCTGCTGTGATTCTATCCGGTTCTCCAACATATTCTGTTGGTCTTTTGGGCTGGATTTTTTGCTTGATCCATTTCTTTAGCTGATCTATTCCTACCACTACACCTAAGAAAATTCAGGAGCTATAGTCAGGTATGCCAAATGGCACTGGTGCTGGTGTTACTACGAAGGAATTTCGTAGTGCTGCTCGAGATTCTGCGTGTATTTGTACAACACCAGGAGTCAGACCATTAATAACGTTAAAATGATAATATATACTAAAATCCCAAGTTTGACGAGTATCAGTAGAACGAGCTGTACATCTACTCCCCCCACAGAAAAAAGCCTTATCTATCCTTACTAGATTTCCATTTTCATCTTCTATAAAACTTCTATATGCTAAAAAGTTATGATAATATTGTTTTCCATATCAATTATACCGGATAAATTATCAAAATAACTGATGTTAAATACATTTTCGCTGTTACTGGTATCCTGCACAGTAATGTCCACCGTGGAAACATCGGATAGCGTAAAATTACCCCCTGGAGATGGATTTATATCTATATCGAAGGTTCCCTGGGCTACATGGGGTCCAGGTGATCCCCTTAGAATACTTAACCCAGGAGCGTCGGATCTCCAATTAAAGTTGAAAGTAAGCGCTTGAGCTGGTTTGGCTAGGAAAAGTTGACCCGTAGCTATTAAATAGAGGGATCCTAAAACACTTTTTTTCATGAAACACTCCAATGAAGTTTTTGACACTCCCACGACTCCGCTGCCGCACCGCGCTACATCCCACGGCGTGTTTTACGTGGGTTTTGCGCGGGATTCTATAATTTGATTAAATCAAGGTGGGAGGGTAAATGTCAAGGATTTTTGAGAGTTTTTTTGAGCAATACCCCCCAGTTTTTAGTAGAGCGCTCCCTATCAACACCCCCTTACCGTGCTGGTTGTTATTTCAAAAGCTGGTAACTGCTATAGTGCTTCAGGATTAACTCCCATTTCTCGTAAAAGCTGTGCTAACTTTTCAGCTCGTTGTTCGGAGATTTCAGCTCTTTGACGTTCAGTTTCAGCCCGTTGACGTTCAGTTTCAGCTCGTTGTTCGGAGATTTCAGCTCTTTGACGTTCAGTTTCAGCCTGTTGTTGGAAAGTTTGGATTTTAGACTGTTCCTCCTTCATTAATTGCTCAACCAGAGGGGGAGCGAGAAGTTCTTTCACCGATAAAACCAGCTCAGGAAACCGAGGAGAAACAATGGAAGTGTCTCCCTTGAAGTCTACCCAATCGTATCCTCCTTCATTCCCAGGTTTAGTAAACACCCTTACTAGTTTGTCTTTCGGATCTACTATCCAATATTCCGAAATTTGCGCCAATTCATATTCATTGCGTTTAATCACATAATCATCCCGGCGATTGCTACTGACAACTTCTACCACCAAAATGGGTTTTTCCGGAAAATCTAAAACCCCAGCTCCAGGACGATAAAGAACTTGCTCCCAAACAGTCTGGCTACATACTACCAAATCAGGAATTCTCGATGTATTTTCCTCCGTTCGCACACCCGTCACTGAGGAGTTCACAACCAAATCCAAGTTTCCAGTAGCAAAATAACGCTGGAACTTGTAGAGCAAAAACTTGCAAATATTTGTATGTAAGTGGGTACAAGCTGGCATTAGTAAGAGTTTCCCCCTGACTAATTCATAGCGAACATCCGGTTCTCCCTCATATTCCAGATACTCTTGGAAAGTGTACAGACGTTCAGTTTCAGGAGCTTCATTGATAATGGTTGCTGAGACCACAGCTTGAGTCATAGTTAGACCTCTCTGGCTCGGTGCGCGGGGACTATTTTATCTTATATCATACCAGCTCCCCACTTTGTTTCTCCGGTTCCTACCAAAAATAACTGGTGACTGGTAACTGCTGACTGCTATAGCAACCATCAACCACCAGAGAGTATTAATTTGGGGGCGATACCAGACAGTATCGGCGATACCGTGAGCCAGCATTCCAACCATAGCAGCCAACGCCCCTATGGTCCACAACCCACGACTGTCCCTTTGAGTGCGCAAATACTGTAGTTTACCTATGGACTGCTTAATAGTGACAGTAATCAGCCCCAAAAAACAACTCAAACCAATAATACCAGTTTCCACTGCTATTTCCAAATAGATAGAATAAGCACTCAAAGCGGAATAGTTGGGACGCATATAGAGGGGATAAATTTTGTTGAAGACATCATTACCCGGTCCGATGCCGATTAAAGGGCGATCGCGGATCATCTGCCAAACCGCCCACCAAACATTGATGCGAAAATTATTACTACTATCCCCTCTACCTGCAAAAATACTCACCACTCTCAGACGCAAAGGTTCTACAAATAGCACTGCTACTAGTAACAACCCAGCTAAACTTCCGCCAATAATGGGTAGCAACCAAGTCCGCCAGAAATCAGGGAGCAGAGAATCGAACCAAAAGCGCAGCAAAAGCAGGAAAGTCAGGATGACTACCACCATACCAATCCAACCGCCGCGACTATCAGTAAAATACAAACAAGCAGAATTAACCAAAACCATTGTCAGTGCTAAAGCTTTCGGGAGCAAGCCTCGCCAAACAAAAACAGCAGCCAAGGAGAGGGCGATCGCCCCTAGCAAATATCCAGCCAAGAGATTCGGATTGCCCAAATAGCTGTAAACCCGAGTATCTTGAGCTAAAGGAGAGTTGGGATCATTCCAAGTAGCTAATTGTTCAACCCCAAAAAACTCCTGTCGCACTCCATAGACACTCACCACCAAAGCCACATGGAGCAGAATTGTAATGATAATCCCCATCATGGGAGCAGAACGGAAAACCTTGGTACCCAGAGCAAATAAGACTAAATAAAGGGTTAGCTTTACCCAACCAGAAAAAGCGGCTCCCTTGACTGGGGAGAAAGCCATAGCGATCGTAGCGATGCACCAATACAATAGCACGAGCAGGTGAATCGGATTGGCCCCAGTTCTATCCACCTCCGATACCGTCAGCAATACCCAGTAACCAGCGCAAGCTAACAACAATAAGCCGATTAAACTAGTAGATGCAAAAGGAGCGAAAATCAGCACGGTAGCAATCAATAGAGCGCCCAGAAGTTCTGACTGCTGAAGCAACCAGCTACTTTGACGCCAAGATGGTCGTAAACCAACCAATCTATAGATAGAGCTACCACTTCGCCACTTATCAAAGTGTAAATTATTTTGCATAACTAAGATGGTTACTATTCTCCTTGCTTGCACTTGTATTCTTCATCCAGCTTCACCTTTTTCTTTACTTAGAGTTCCCCTCAGACCAAACCTGATGAGAGAATAGGGACGTAATAACTTTTGCACCCCGAAGCTGATTGGATGTGGGAAGATGACCTTGGGGAGCAGAGAGGTTCCAAGTAAATTCATTGGGATAGCGAGTCCAGTTTTTACCAGACTTCCAGCCGATTCTCGGCCATAGTTTCGTGAAATCTTTACCTAACGACAGCCAAATTTTCCGCTGAACCATGAAGCCAAATTTTCCTTCCGAGTGTAACCACCAAAGGCGATCGATTGTCTGTAAATCAACGCTAGGGAAGTTATCCACTTCCGTAAAGTACAACCACTTTCTCTTGATTGCCGCCGGGCCAGCTAATTCGCACAGCTTTTCCAAGGTGAGAACATCCGCACGTTGAAAGTCAGCGCTCACGAGGAACTTTTCTAACGGCAGGTAGTCTATGTTTCGTTCCGATTCCAGGGAGAGGAGGCCACGGGGAAAATAAGCTTGCAGAAATGCTTGAGTTTCGGCAGTATTGACCTGAGAAAGAGCCTGGTAAGCTTTGCCCATGGCCAAATTAACTGAGCGCGATTGACAAGGTTGTAAAAATTCCATCAATACTTCCCAACCTGGAGCGCCCATACTGACGAGTTTGGGAATCAGTTGAAGTTGATTTTTTTCGGAGCCGGATTGAAATTGAGAGCGCAGATCTAAAGGATCTTCCATAAGTTAGACGATAGTATAATAATAATATAGGGCGATCTGTGGTAACAGATCTGGCGGGTGGGGCACCTTAGTGCCCCACCCCCAGATCGCCCACAAAGACGGGCAATTGTCACTTCCACTGCTCCATTACGCTCAATCAATAGACATCGTCTATCAATCGTTTCAATTCATCAATGTCTTCCTTTTGTACTTGAATAGAAGCTTCAATAGAGGCAAGGTAGTGCTCTTCTGCTTTGTAACATGTTTCATTTCTCTTCTTGCATTTTTCCAGCATTTTCATTGAGAAAAATCCTTGTCTCCAGCTTCTTTGAGGCTCCCATTCTCCTGACTTATCTCTCTTACTAGCTTCGACATATATCTATGCTGTTGCGATTAAATTTCCCGCGTATTTCAGCTTCTGAGAGGCAGGGTCTTTTTGAAATTTATCTAACTCGATTTGGATCTCTTGAGCGGCGACGGTGTAATCTATGTAGTTAATGCCTACTTTCGTCCGGGATTCGACTTCTTGGATTTTCTCCAAAAGAATCTCGCCTTGAGAAGTGGTTTTTGGAGCGCAGCTAGTTAATGTGACTGTGGTAGTAAATCCGGCTATAATTAAGCCTAGAACAAGCTTTGAAGGTCTCATCTTTTTCTGTTTTATAATCCTATCTCGCCCAAGTAATTCTTTGGAGCGTTTTTATCTTAGGGCTTCAATGGGAGCTTATCAATTAGGCGGTAGAGACTAATATCTCTTTATTTTAGAGGCAAGGAGGATACTCTTGACGATGGCCGTAGTTGAAGTAGGAATTTCCACTTGCACCAATTCTATCTTACCTCCATAGGCTTGCACCGCAGTGGCTTCTGGTAAACTGGAAATAGTGTAATCCCCCCCTTTGACGTAAATTTCCGGTTGGAGAGTTTCAATGAGACTGATCGCTGTGGTCGTGCCAAAAATAACCACCCCATCCACTGGTTTGAGACAGGCTAGCACCTCGGCTCTTTCTGATTGCCCAATGAGGGGACGAGGAGGAAAACCCGGTTGCTGGGGCTTAATTTGTTCCACAGATCCATCGCTGTTTAAACCCACTACCAGGCTCTTTCCCAGTCCCTTGGCCACCTTTAAATAGCGAACATGACCAGCATGAAGTAGATCGAAGCAGCCATTGGTAAATACCAGGGGACGCCACTTTTCCGGCGCGGCGGCGATGGCTGTTCTTAGTTCTTCCAGTTGATAAATGCCCTCCTTCATGATGAATACTCCACCCGCTCATATCCTTTTTCATAGGCGAAGCGAATCAGTTGACCTCGATTTTCCAGCTCTAATTTACCCAGAATATTGCTCAAGTGAGTTTGTACTGTTCTCGAACTGATAAACAAATACTCGCTGATTTCCTTATTGGTTAATCCTTGAATAACTTCCCAAAATACCCTTGTTTCCGCTGGTGTCAAGAGTTCTGGGGCACATTTTTCCATGACCTCCACGTCCGACTCTGGTGTTGTACTGGCACTGCTGGCTTTGGGCGCTGCTACTCTGGGAATGATAGCATTATCTTGGCATGAATTCGGCGCGATCTCTCTAAGAAACCTTCAATTTTGGCTAGCAGTTCCCCCATTTTAATGGGTTTAGTCAAATAATCATCTGCCCCCAGGTCATGTCCCTTAATTTTATCTTCCAGTTAGTCTCTGCCCGAGAGAAAGATAAACGGCACCAAGTTTCCATTTGGCTGGGAACGCAAAATATTTTTGACATTTTACTGGACTACAGAGCGCAATTTACTAGATATTAGGTTTAATCCCCGCTCAACGGATAATAATTTACTTATGTACGAAAAAATCTCTCCTCCTGATACAGGTGCTGCCATTATCTTCCAAAACGGCAAACCAATAGTTCCAGACAACCCCATTATCCCTTTTATTCGGGGAGATGGCACGGGAGTGGATATTTGGCCAGCTACCCAAAAAGTAATTGATGAGGCAGTGGCGACTGCCTATGGGGACAAGCGCAAAATCAACTGGTTCAAAATCTATGCTGGTGATGAAGCTTGCGCCCGCTACGGCACCTTCCAATATTTGCCCCAAGATACCCTCAAAGCCATTGAAACCTATGGCATTGCCATCAAAGGCCCCCTCACCACTCCTGTAGGGGGCGGCATTCGTTCCCTCAATGTTGCCTTGCGCCAAATTAATGACCTCTACGCTTGCGTGCGACCCTGTCGCTATTATCCCGGCACCCCTTCCCCCCACAAATATCCAGAAAAGGTAGATTCCATCGTCTATAGGGAAAATACGGAAGATATCTATTTGGGCATTGAATGGCCCCAAGGAAGTGAAAAAGCCTTACAGCTCATTCAGTTCCTCAACTCAGAACTGATTCCCGCGACCCCAGAACACGGGAAGAAGCAAATTCGCCTCGACTCTGGTATTGGGATAAAACCCATTAGCAAAACGGGTTCCCAGCGTTTGGTCCGTCGCGCTATCCAACACGCACGTTCCTTGCCCCAAGGCAAGCAAAAAGTTACTTTGGTCCATAAGGGCAATATTATGAAATACACCGAAGGAGCTTTTCGGGATTGGGGCTATGAACTGGCAACTTCCGAGTTTCGCGCTGATTGCGTCACCGAACGAGAATCCTGGATTTTGAGCAACGTCGAAAACAATCCGGAGATAAAAGCGCAAGAAAATGCTCGTTTAATCGAGCCGGGATACGATGCTCTACCCCCTGATAAGCAAGAGAAAATCTGTCGTAGCGTAGAAAGGGTTTTCCATGAGATTGGGTCCAGTCACGGTGGGGGAAAATGGAAAAATAAGGTGATGGTTAACGATCGCATTGCTGACAGTATTTTCCAGCAAATTCAAACTCGACCGGATGAATATTCAATTCTGGCCACAATGAACTTGAATGGGGATTACCTCTCCGATGCTTTAGCCGCTCTTGTGGGTGGTTTGGGAATGGGACCAGGAGCCAATATTGGGGACAATTGCGCTATTTTTGAAGCTACTCACGGCACAGCACCCAAACACGCCGGTTTGGATCGGATTAATCCCGGTTCTTTGATTCTTTCCGGAGCCATGATGTTAGAATTCATGGGCTGGACCGAAGCAGCTGACCTGATTAAGACCGGAATTGCCAAGGCGATCGCCGCCAGACTTGTCACCTACGACTTGGCTCGTCTCATGAATCCCCCTGTAGAACCACCTTTAAAGTGTTCCGAGTTTGCTCAAAAAATCATTGACAATTTTGTTGGTGATTAGTGTTATTGTTCTTGGAAATTCTGGAATTGATTTTGATTGAAATTGGGCTGATTTAACCCCTGTTATTATCCTTGAAAGGGTTGCAATCTAGTATTATTAAAATTTGGCTTATTTCCCCGCGCTTGTTGCAATTGATTCGATTGAAGGACCGGATTAACCAAATTAGAATTAAAGCTAGGATTGCTTCCTACTCTCGGTTGATTGAATTGATTGAATCTTTGGGGAGAAGGTTGTGCTAAATTACTGTTATTGTTATTTATTGGCTCCTGGAATGATGATAAGTTTGCAGGTTTCGGTGGATTCACGACGTAGTTCAGTATGTTTATAATGATGCTGTTGAAGCTCGACGCTTAGTCCCGATGAGCAAGGTATAGTGTGGCGAAACAGAGGAAGAGCGCCAACGCTATTTCGAAACTGGGATAACTCCAAGGGCCGATCGCCTTTGTAAACTTGTGGATAAGGTAAGGTACTTCGATCCGAAAAATGGATATCTGTATTCTTGCAGCCTCCTTGTCCATCGTCCAAAGGCATTGGAGTATGCAGCTCCGGCGCTGCCTGTGGAGGAATTTTCCGTTACAGATACTAACATTGCCCTAGTTCAACGCATTACGAGCTGTCCCGAAGATGACATAATGTACCTGTGAGAATACAATCTCCGTTGGCCAGTCATTATTAATTAATGCTGTTGTTGACTTTACAGAATCTGGGCCAGCTCATGTAGGCCTTTTTGTACCCAGTTATCTCCGCGAACACACTATTGTAACTCCTAATGTTCGGCGGATCAAGGGTCGATCCGGGCAGCAACGGGAGCTAGAGTTTACACTTGAATTTGATGCTCCTGTCCCAGCTCAAGCGTATTACTTTACGATTTTTGCAGTTCAAAATCTGGGGCTTTCAACTTATAGGCAACACTTTGGGATTGCAAAAAGGGCAACAATTCTCTTTTCTCTGTAACAATCATCGTGTAGGGTGTTAGGGAATAGGGATAGTAATAATTCTAGCATAGGGGAAAGTGGGCGATGTGGTCGCGAAATACCACGGGCAGGGAACCCCTAAAATCAGGGGTGCGCCCCTACAGTCATTTCGCTGACTGCATTAAGAGAAAAGCTCCCGTTCCCAAACCGATCAAATTAGGCAACCACGCAGCCATAAAGGGAGTCAACACCCCAGAAACACCCAGAGAGGAGCTAATAAATCCCAGTAAATAGGAAAAGAAAACCACCAATACGCAGATACCGAAACTGGTTGCTTTGCCAGTATTTTGCGGTCTGACACCTAAAGCAGCACCCACTAAGCCAAAGACGAGACAGACAAAGGGGAGAGCTAATTTCTCTTGGATCCGAACTTTGAGTTTGCGAATTTTTTTTTCATTACCGCTCAACCGCAGATTTTCTAAGCATTTCCTCGCCTGAAAAATGTTCATCTCGCCATAGTCGTTACATTTTTTCGCCACATCTAAAGGTGCTTTAGGCAGTGCTAGTTGTTTGTGTTGAAAGCGAAGAATGTTACGATAGGAGCCGTCCGGGGCAATGAGATAAATGGTACCATTGAAAAAATCCCAAAGCCTATCTTCTACGTTCCACACTGCCGATTGGGAGGTAATAATCTGGTCCACCCCATCAGTAGAACGGTCCAAAATGGTCAAACCCTTCAGCTCTTCGCCATTGTACTCTTCAGCGTAAAACAACCGACTCATGACTTTGTCTTTATTATATTCCGGATAAATGATATTTCTTTCTTTGAAAGGGAGTTGGTTTTTACCTAAGGCTTGCTTTAAAGTTAGAGATGCTTGATAATTGGCAGCAGGGGCGACAAAATCGTTAAATAAAAAAGTTAATCCGGTAACGAAAATACAGAAAATCAACCCAGGAAGAACGATTCGATAGACGCTAACACCAATGCTTTGCAAAGCAATTGTTTCACTGTCGTTAGTTAGACGACTGTATGCCATTAAACAGGCTAAGAGTACAGACATGGGAAATGCCAAGACGAGAAAATCTGGCATTTTCAAAATTAACACTTTGATGGCAAGGTCCACCAGCAGACCGGATTCCGTTACTTTGCGCACTAGGTCAAAGAGAGTACCGATCGCCACTCCCAAAGAGGTAAATAGACCTAATCCGAATAAAAAAGGCATTAACAGTTCTAGGGCAATGTACCGATCCATGACCGATAAGCCAGAAATTCTTAACCCGATTATTGGCAATTTAGCTATTTTCATTCCAGACAGTTGACTTGGATTAAAATTCAACTTTAAATCGTTCGCCGAGGTAATACTTTCGCACTAAAGAGTTATTGTAAAGTTCTTCACTGTTACCGTCTGCGAGGATTTTTCCATCTCTCATAATATAGGCCCGATCCGTAATGGCCAGGGTTTCCCGCACGTTATGATCCGTAATGAGAATACCCATCTGGCGATCGCGCATTCCTGATATAATGGTTTGTATTTCCTCCACCGCAATAGGATCCACCCCAGCAAAGGGTTCATCTAATAGTAAAAATTCCGGCCCGGACACTCCTACAGCTAGAGCCCGTGCTAACTCGGTGCGGCGCCTTTCTCCACCAGAGACTACCGAACCCTTGGTACTAGCAATTTTTTCCAGGCGAAACTCCTGGAGCAATTCATCTAAACGCATTGGCCAATTCCTGGCAGGCATTCCAGTTTGCTCTAAGACAAGCTGGATATTTTCCGACACGGTCAGATTGCGAAAAATGCTAGCCTGCTGGGTTAGATAGCCAATACCCAAACTAGCACGTTTATCCAGCGATAAGGTCGTTACGTCTTTATCATCGAGCCACACTTTACCTTGACTCGGTTTGATTAAACCCGTAGCCATATAAAACGTTGTGGTCTTTCCCGCTCCATTGGGACCGAGCAAACCCACAATTTCTCCCCGAGAAACTCTGATATTTGCCCCCTTGACCACCAATCGCTTACCATAGTATTTCTGGACGTTTTCTAAGGTCAGCACCCCGCTCTAAAGCTCCGTGGCTCTCGTGCCTCTAATTTTTAGGTAGCTGACCAGCCTAAGCCCTATGAGGGCTACGTTATCGGCAAGAGTTAAAGACCTACCTTGGGGTGCGTAGCCAGCTCCAAGCTCTAGAACCCGGCAGTTAAACAGTTCTACGAGGGGTAAGACAGTGCTGTCGAGATAGTACCCACCCCCTTTCCCCCTCCCGGGAGGGGGTAGGGGTGGGTTGGCGAGGCTAACATTCCCCAGAAATGGGAGATAGAGGGCGTTATTGCCCTCAACCCCGCAAGGGGTGTGCTTACGGAGGCTAAAGCGACGGGGTTTCCAACAAAGGAAATTATTCATGATAGTCAAGATTTACTCATCCGGAATTTCTTAATTTGGTGTTGCTCCCACTGACGAGCCAGGTTGAGATGACTCTGGTACAATATAGATTGATTCTACCTGTTGATTTGGTTTGGGAGTAGCCACAAAGCGTCCTTCATCAATGGCATAAACCATTGTCTCTGCTCTAATACTGTTACCGTCTTGAAGAACGTAAACATTCCCACTGAGGATCAGGCGATTCTCCCGAGAGTAGTATTCAGCTTGTGCTGCTGTTGCTTGAAGCTTTCGGGTTGGATAATTTACTTTTACGTTACCCCGTGCTGTAATTACTCCAGTTTCCTCATTTGCTTCTTGGACATCGGCACGAACCACAATTCTATTGTCCTGGACAGGATTTTGAGCTTGAACTTCTCTCTGTAGGGTTGGTGTTAGGGCAAAGAAGCTGACAATCGCCACTGTGGAACCGAAAAATAACCCCAAATGATGTTTGAGGCGAATGGATCGAGTAAAGGAGCCCATGATGATTTAGCGTAAAAATATCACAATAGTTTTAAATATTGTAATCTCTATTGACAGTGACGTTTTTTTGCTCCCTAAAGTTTCCCCTCTGTCCGTATTTTCGGCCACCGGGGGGTTGTAACCTCCAAGATATTCTCATAGAAAGATTTTTGCAGTGCTTCCAACAATGCAGTGCTTTCTGTGAGGAAGGTGCTGACGTCAACACCTTCGTAGAAAGGCTGATAGTCTTTTAGCTTTCTGGTTCCTTCTCCCAACAAAATCGCTGCCCCACGTTTGTTGTCGTTACTAAGATGATAGCAGCCCACTGCAATTTGAATAATTCCTTGATAAAATGCTCTTTCTGGTTCAGCTGCTTCCATCCAGAGGGCTTCTAGGGTATCATGACAGGGGTAAAATTGTTGTTGGTTGAATTCTTCCACACCCTGCCAAAATGATTGTGTTAGCATAATTTACAGTTACCAGGTACTAAGATGACTATAAACTATAGAGGTTAATTTGGTAACTGGTTTATGTGGCGATACTTTTTTGGTTAAGACGCCATATTGTCTCTTACTTCTTCAATATATTCCAGGGAAATTTCCTGCTGTTCCCCGGCAAAATCGTTATCTGGGGTAAGGAACAACATACAGTGACACTCTTTGCGCTCTCGCATTGGTACACAGGGGCAGTTCCAGAAAGTATTCTTTACTTCTGCTTCTTTGTCTTCATAATGACGACAGGGACACAATGGCGCTCCCAACTCTTCTTTATGCTTTGCTAGTCCTTCAATGACTACTGCGGTAACGGAAGCATCCATGCAAAAGTATGTGTCTGTACGTTGAGCGTACTTTTCGGCAAAATTTTTCATTGCCACTAAGGCTTTATCGCTGTTTGTTTTCTCGGTGTTTGCTGAAGTCATAGATTTAATTAGCTGCTAATTAGTCAATTTTTTACAAAAGAAATAGGAAAAGTAATTTAATTCCCTGGTTATGCTATGCTTGTTCTAACTGGACGGTTATTTCCGTGACCCTAAAATTATCATATTTTCATAATTATTTCTACCCCATGCACAACTTTTGATTATACAACCCACCGTGCACCACCCAATGTTAAAAAGCTTGCTATCTCTCCTGCTCAAGGAGAATTGTCCTCTGTGTTGCCGTTCCGCTGACGATACTCTCTGTGCTGATTGTCAGGGACAACTCCAGGACTGTAAATTAGAAAACTGTAGTCAATTTTGGCAAGGAGATTTACCTTTGTTTGCTTGGGGTACCTATGGGGGTGAACTGAGAAGGGCGATCGCTTCTCTCAAATACCACAACCACCCTGAGTTAGCACGACCCCTGGGATATTGGCTGGGTAAGGCTTGGGGAGAGGCAAACCCTCTAGGAAAGAGAAAAAAATTGACTGTAGTTCCGATCCCAATTCACCCTCAAAGAAGGAAAGAACGGGGTTTTAATCAAGCAGAGTTGCTGGCACGGAGTTTTTGTCGCTACACGGGCTACCCTTTGGCGGCCAAAGCTTTAAAGCGGGTCAAAGCAACTGAGGCTTTCTTTAATTTAAACCTGCAAGAAAGGAAAGAACAACTGAAAGAAGCTTTTGCCAAAGGAAAAGGTATCCGGCGCTGCAAACTTGGATCGCCAGTATTAATATTAGACGATATCCATACCACCGGGCAAACTGCCCGCCAAGCTGCTCAAGTGCTGTGCCAGGAAGGAATGAATGTTGTGGGAGTGGTGGCGATCGCTGCTGCTGGCAGAAAAACGGGGGATCTATAAGGGAACTTAGAACCCCACACCCTTACAGGATAAGATGGAATTGGAACAAAATCTTCACCCTCCTGAATATGATCACAGTCTCTCAATCTACTTATACGAAGAACCAAATTATCGCCTGGCTGCGAGGCTTACTGGCCATTGCCTGGGCAGACGGACATTTCGATCCCGAAGAAAAGGAATTAATCACCCAGTTAACTGAAAATGAATTAGCTCTGGATGGGGATCTGGAAACTTTGACTCCTATTACCCCAGTAGAATTAGCAGTGGCTTTGGGTGAGGATAAAACAACGGCGGAAAATTTCTTGCGCACGGGGGTATTAGTAGCAATTGCTGATGGGGTTTACTCGGAACCGGAAGCAATACTGCTACAAGCTTTTAGCGATGCTCTCGGGTTAAAAGTAGAAGCGCTCAAGTCCTTGGAGCATACTCTGTACAAACCGGAAATAACCACCGCCGAAACTGAGAAGACGGAAAGCATTGCTCATCCTCATCCAGATCTCTTGCAACCAGTAAGAGTCTGGTTAGACGGGATGGACGTTAAGGAACCCCGGGTGGCGAAATTCATCTGTAAAATGGTTCCCTCTCAATGTCCTTTCGAGCGGGATGTTAAGCTTTTCGGTCGCAAAATCGTCCACATTCCCCCTCTGTGTAAGCTGAATCCTCTTTACGAGCAGTTAGTTGGTTTGCGCTTCCGGGCCTTGTCTTATCTGGCTGATGATTGCGACGAAGATGTTTCCGAATATATTTAATAATTACCCCCTGTAAGAAGAAATGCAATTTATCGATTTAGCTGAAATTGAGATAGAAGCTGGCCAAGGTGGGGACGGTATGGTGGCTTTTCGGCGGGAAAAATACGTGCCAGCTGGGGGACCTGCTGGAGGGAATGGGGGCCGGGGCGGTTCTATTTTTTTGCAGGGGGCGGAACATTTGCAAACCTTGCTAGATTTTAAATATGCCCGCCACTTCAAAGCGGAAAATGGGAAAAGGGGCGGTCCTAATAATTGTACCGGGGCAGCGGGAAGAGATCGCACCATCGAACTCCCCTGCGGTACAGTAATTTATGATGCTGACAAAAATGAATTATTGGGGGATTTGGTAGAAGCAGGACAGCGGATTTGTATTGCCCAAGGAGGTAAGGGGGGCTTGGGTAACAAGCATTTTTTGAGCAATCGCAACCGTGCCCCGGAATTGGCTCTCCCCGGACTCCCAGGAGAGATGCGCCGCTTGCGCTTGGAGTTGAAGTTACTTGCAAAAGTAGGCATAATTGGGTTACCTAATGCAGGTAAGTCTACTTTAATTACCGCCCTTTCTTCTGCCCGCCCTAAGGTAGCCAATTATCCTTTTACTACCTTAGTTCCCAATTTAGGGGTAGTGCGCAAACCCACTGGGGACGGTACCGTCTTTGCGGACATTCCAGGACTGATTGCTGGTGCCCATGCTGGTGTGGGTTTGGGGCACGATTTTCTCCGCCATATCGAACGCACTCGTCTTCTGGTCCATTTAATTGATCTGACGGGGGTTGACCCCATTGCTGATTATCACACCATTCAAGCTGAGTTAGGAGCTTACGGGCAGGGTTTGCTTTCTCGGCCCCAAATTATTGGGCTGAATAAAGTGGATGCTGCTGCCGTCGAAATAAGGGAAATGGCGATCGCCGAACTTACTCACCTTACCTCAGCCCCCATTTTCCCCATTTCAGCCGTTGCTCATAGGGGACTGGATCCCCTTTTGCAAGCTGTCTGGGAAGCTTTGGATCGAGTTAGTGACTCTTCAACGAGGGTTTAACTGGATTGGGGAAACGACGAGAGCAGGGTTTCGGCTTGCGTTCTTCGCTTTCGTAAACATCCAAATAGAAGGATTGTCCTGCGGTTGAAGCTGCTACTGCCAGCACTTTCCGAATTGCTTGAATGTTGCGTCCCCCACGACCAAAGACTCTTCCCTGATCTACCTCTTCAAATGCCACCCGCAGCCATACTTCCTGGTTATTCTTGCACTGCGAGCAGTCTATGCTTAGGGATTGGGGGTATTTTAACAAGGGCTGGAGGAGAAATTGTGCCAGTTCAATATAGTTGGGGCTGGTTTTTACCTAAATGTCGGCAGAAGGCTCACACCAAACCTCGCGCCAAGGCGCTAAGGCGCAAAGGGACACAATTACACTCCTCTTGCGGTATAGCACCGTCTCCTCCCCATCCTTCGCGTACTTTGCGTCTTTGCGTGACCAAATCAAAGATTATGGTGTGAGATGAATGACGACGCCGGGGTGTGGTACAATAAGGGGAGCGTTCGGGTAAAAATCCCTATGATTGTCTCCGAAATGAAACTGAAAGGAACTGAAGACCAGTACCCACCCCCCTTGCCCCCCTCCCGGGTTCCCCTCCTGGGAGGGGGCTACGGGGGTGGGTAGCGATTGAAGACCTGAGAGTGCGCAATATGGTTAAGAACCACAGTCTAGCCAAATCTATTAATGATGCGGCCTGGTATCGCTTCCGCGAGTGGCTAGAATACTTCGGTAGTATCTATAGGGTTGAAGTGATAGCAGTTGACCCAAAATATACCTCCCAGAACTGCTCCAGTTGCGGTAAGAAGGTTTTGAAGTCATTAAGTACCAGGACTCATGTATGCTCCTATTGTGGATATATGGCTGACCGGGATGAGAACGCTGCAATCAACATCTTATCCAAGGCATTAGAGCAATCTAAAACTACCCTGGGGCACAGGGAAAGTAACGCCTCTGGAGAGAACCCCCTCTGCTCCTGCTCAGGCGCGGCAGCGCAGGAGCAGGGGTGGAAACACCACGTAGGATGCTAAGAAGTCGTAGGATGCGTTACTAGCCGTAAGTAGTAGCAACAATACAAACTTTGTTGGCGTAACGCATCGTACGTAGCAGCATCCTAAATTAAATGGGTTAGCGTAACGCATCCTACGCAGGGAACTCGTCGAAAGAGGAAACTCTCATAGCGATATGGGAATCCCCCGCTATACTGCGTAGCAGGACGCAAGCGGTTGCTACGCAATAGCGGCGGGAGGATGTCAATGTGGTCCTCGTCAAGACTGTTGTCTTAGGCATTTACTTGTTCAAACACTTTCGCTTTTTCCAGAATGCTACGAACCGTATCTGTGGGCTGTGCTCCATCTTTGAGCCGCTTAACAATAGCGGGGACGTTCAACCGGGTCTCATCAGTTCTGGGATTGTAGAAACCCAGTTCTTCCAAGGGACGACCATCGCGACGGGTGCTACTAGTCATGGCGACTATTCTGTAGCTTACTTCCCGTTTTTTCCCAAATCTCTTTAAACGCAGTTTAACCATGATAGTTTAGAATTCTCCTTGCTAATTTTACCTTCTTTTTTATAAGGTTCCGAAACCTTTCTTCTTTTTCCCTTTTTTCTTTTTCTTCTTAGCATTACCGGGATAACCGCGAAAACCGGCTTGGGGAGCATTACCACCCATGCCAAACATACCCCCCAGACCTCCCATTCCAGGCATTCCAGACATTCCTCCTTGACCCATTTGCTGCATCATAGTGCGCATGCGGGTAAAATCCGTGACCAATTTGCCAATATCCCGTTCCTTATGACCAGAACCTCTAGCAATGCGACGGCGACGACTAGGAGATTTGGCTAGTAATTCTGGATTTTGTCGTTCCTCTTTCGTCATGGAGTTTATCATAGCTTCCGTGCGCTTGAGCTGAGCTTCTCCCTTTTCTAGATCTCCACTACCCAGTTTATTCATTCCGGGAATCAGCTTCATCAGTCCACCAAAGGAACCCATATTCTTAAGCAGTCGCATTTGCTTGATGAAGTCGTCGAAGTCAAACTTGGCGGACAGGATTTTCGACTGCATTTTCTCCACGTCGGCGATATCTACGGATTCCTGGGCTTTTTCTACCAGGGTGACGATATCGCCCATATTGAGAATTCTGGATGCCATGCGATCGGGATAAAATGGGTCTAGGGCTTCCACTTTTTCCCCCACACCGACGAATTTAATCGGTTGACCGGAAACTTGGCGCACGGAAAGGGCTGCTCCACCGCGACTGTCTCCGTCTAGTTTGGTGAGGATAGCTCCCGTAATGCCAATTTGTTGGTGAAAGGTGTCCGTTAGGGTGGCCGCTTCCTGACCTGTCATGGCGTCTACCACCAATAAGGTCTCCTGGGGCTGGACTGTTTCTTTAATAGTCGCCAGTTCCCCCATCATTTCCGCGTCAATTTGCAGCCTTCCCGCTGTGTCGATGATGACCGTATCTACTCCTATTTCCTTAGCTTTAGCGACACCTTGGCGGGCAATTTCCACCGGATTGGTATCCGTTCCCATTTCAAACACTGGGACATCAATTTGTTTGGAAAGAGTAATTAATTGGTCGATGGCTGCTGGGCGATAAATGTCTGTTGCCACCATGAGACAGCTGCGCTTTTGCTTCCTCAGGTACAGGGCTAACTTAGCCGTAGCAGTAGTTTTCCCCGTTCCCTGCAATCCTGCCATTAGGATAATTGTGGGCGGTGTGTCAGCAGTAGCGAGGGGAACGTTGCTTTCCCCCATTACCTGGACTAATTCGTCATAGACAATTTTGATAAATTGTTCACCGGGGTTGACTCCGGAAATAACTTCTGCCCCCAGTGCTCTGGTTTGGACTTGGGCAATGAAATTTTTGACCACCTGGAGATTGACATCAGCTCCCAACAGGGCACGACGCACCTCTTTCAAGCTCTCTTTTATATTAGCCTCTGTTATTTTGTCCTGTCCGCGCAGTTTTTTCCAAGCGTCTTCTAGGCGATCTGCAAGAGCATCAAACATAAAACAAATTTTGAACCTTTTGGACTAGTTTCTTTACTTCTTCCACAATAACCCAAATGTGACTTTTTTGCTCCATATGCTGATTTGTTTGGTAGGGGCGGAGGTTTTACGCCCTCTTCAATGCTATAATTTAAAATGACCCAAAATCGAGATTGAGCTATGACCATTTCGGCAGCTCCAGTTATTATATACCCCGAATCGGACGGAAAACCCTTGGCCGATAATACCCTCCAATTTCGTTATATTACCACTATACAAGGGGGAATCGATGCCCTATTTGCTGATAACCCCAATGTTTTTGTGGCTGGGGACTTGTTTTGGTATGCTGTAAAAGGGGAACCGGACGCAAAACAAGCTCCTGACATAATGGTAGTATTTGGGAGACCGAGAGGCGATCGCCGTTCCTACAAACAATGGGAAGAAGAAAATATTCCACCCCAGGTAGTATTTGAAATTGCTTCTGTCAGTAATACAAGAAAGGAGCTAGAAGGGAAAAAATTTGAATTCTATGAGCGTCACGGGGTAGAAGAATACTATATCTTCGATCCAGATAGAAGTTCATTGAAGGGTTGGTTGCGTCGGTTCTCTTATTTACAACCTATTTGGGAAATATCCGGGTGGATAAGTCCTCGTTTAAAGGTTCGTTTTCAAGTATCAGACGGCCAACTCCAATTGTATTGTCCCGACGGAGAAGTCTTTGGGAGTTATCAGGAGATAATGGCTCAAAAGCATAACCTCCAACAAGAACGAGATACTTTAGCCTCTCAACAGCGACAATCAGTTATCCGTTTATTGGCAATGGGTTTGACTGATGAGCAAGTTGCAGCAGCTTTGGGATTATCTGTAGAATCGGTGAGGGAGATAGCTTCAGCTAAAGCGGCAGGAGCGGAACGCCATAATCTTTGATTTGGCGTGAGAGAAACCCCCCTCTACTCCCCCCAAGGGGAGATGCCGCAGGAGGTTTAACTTGGCGTATCCTGAGATTCTATGTATTTTCGTAGTGTAGCTACCGTTGTACCCCCACAACTAGCGATAAAATAAGAACCATTCCACAACTCATTTTGGCGATAGAAAAGCTTCACCCGCTCGTTAAATTCTTGGCGTCCCCTGCGGCTAGTAACCGTTTTGATGTTGTTTATGAATTTACTCAACTCCATCTGTGGATAATATTGAAACAGCAAGTGTATATGGTCTTCCTCGACCTTAGCTTCAACTAGCTTACAGTCCCACTTCTGACACAAGTCATCTAGAATTTCCCCTAACCGTTCTAAGATTTCTCCTGTAAACACCTTCCGTCTATATTTGGTGGTCAATACAAGATGGGCTGATCTGTTATCACAGATCGGTCGGGAACCTCACGCCCTCTTGAAATAAAATCTTTTTTCACTGTTGCCAAAATGCATAAGTGTTGTTATACTGAGTGTAGTAGATATTTAAAGCGCTAAATTCTAGGGATGAAATATACCTACCAGTATCGCCTATATCCAACCAGACAACAGCAGCAGATACTGAATCTGTGGCTGAGGATTTGCAGGTATTGGTACAACCGTCAATTGGGAGACCGATTCGACTGGTGGGAGCATAATCGAACTTCCATGAATGCTTGCCCTTTGGTGTGCAGCCTTCCCTCGTTAAGAGATAAGCCAAACTATTACAGTCAGAAAAAATATCTACCTTTCCTCAAAAAAGACTTGGTCACTATCGACTGGTCGAGAGAATTATTAGATTTTTCTCAAGTCCCTGCTAATACTTTGCAGCAAGGACGCTTGCGCGGTTGCTTACGCAAATGTAAAAGGGTAGATGAAACATTCAAAAGATATATCAAAGGAGATTACCAAAATAAACGTAGTGGGAAGCCTAGGTTTAAATCTTCCTCCCGATATCGTTCATTAGTTTTTGAAGGGGCGGGACTTGAATTACATTCCTGTTCTGTGGGAGGTAAATACCTGTATTTGAAGACTCCTAAGCTAGGTGTTGTTAAAATTCGTACCCATCGCCACTTGCCCGATGGGGCGATATTAAAGCAGGTACAGGTCATAAAAAAGGCAGATGGCTGGGATGTCAATCTGTACCTCGATGACCCCACAGTGCCTATATTTGAGCAAGACTTGGTAACCCCTGATTGGGATAATTCTTTGGGCCTGGATGCTGTCCTGCATGAGGACGATTTTCTAGCCACATCTGATGGGAAAAAGTTACCGGCTGTTAAGTCCTATCGTAGAAACCATTCTCGCCTAAGCAAGGTACAGACTAGGAAGAATGCCAGAAAAAAGGGGAGTAGAGCCAGAAGAAAACTTGCCATTAGGGAAGGCAGAGAACACCAAAGAATCGCCAGAAGCCGTAAAGACCACGCTTATAAAACTGCCCATGCATTGATGCGCACGGGGAAACAAGTATTCTTCCATGAAAAGCTAAATCTTAAGGGGTTGGGTAGGCGAAATAAAGCCAAACCCGACGGGCAGGGCGGTTATCTACCGAATGGCCAATCTGCTAAATCGGGATTAAATAAATCCTGGAAAGATGCCGCTTTTGGGCAATTTTTCTCGATCTTGGAATACATAGCTGGAAAAGCTGGAGCCAAGACAGTGGGAGTCAATCCTGCCTATACATCACAGGTGCTCTCCTATAGAACCCATTTGAGATCTTTTTAAGTAGTGGCTAGCCTTTTAAGCATCAGTCGGACAAAACATAGACTAATCTTGGTATTAGCATGCTCAAGAGTCCTTTCAAAGTTTTTGACCAAACTCTTGCATCTTTCCATCCACGAATTAGTTCTTTCAATCACCCACCGCGCTTTTACTGGCACAAAACCGGTTTTTCCTTCCTTTTTCTTTTGAGCTTTTGATGGTTTACGGGAGACCTTAAATCTAATCTTAGTCATAATCGCCGGATAAATTTTATGTAATTCCTGGGTCAGTTTTTCTGGGTGATATCCATGGTCAAGCAAAATGGTAATCTTGGGGATGTTGACTGGTTTAGACTTGAAATAATCTATGTTTTTCGATAACATTTCAATCAAACCCACATCGTCAGATACCGATGCTTTGGTGCAATGACTAAAAAAAGGAAAGCCCAAAATATCTACTGCTAGATGTCTTTTAAGACCATTGGTAGACTTGTAAAAACAAAACCCTTTCGACTTTACACTGGCGTTACAGGTATTTTTTACCGCTTGGGAGTCAATGATGATTAGGGTTGTCCATTGCCCTTTTTTTTTAACTTGCTGACGGACTCTACTATGCAAGATATCTCTGATTGCTTCGATTACCCCAAGCGATCGCCACTGTTTGTAGTACCAAAATACTGTGGAATAGGGGGGCAAGTCTTTGGGTAAGTCACACCAATTACAACCATTCTTTAATTGGTACAAGATACCATCTAAAATCTGCCTTTTACTCCATTTTGGTGGTCTTGTCTGTTTCTTTTTGGGCAACAGAGGTTCTATTATTTTCCACTCCCCGTCTGTCAAACTACTTGAGTACGGCATTTTTTCCCTATTTTACTCCACAACAGAGATCTCAAATGGGTTCTATAGGGATGAATTCGTCTTTACTGATTGCTCTATAAGAACCTATTTCGATACCGATGAGCAGCTTAATATTGACCGTGACATTAATGCAGCGGTCAATATCAAGAGAGTTGGGCTGGACGTGTTCCCAACTAGAAAACGCCGGAAGGGGAATCCTGTAGTCGTTAAATCCACTACTAATAGTACCTCAAAGGAAGTTCTACCTGTCTTTAATAAGGCAGTTGAGAAGCCTACACCGTACCCCCGCCATTAATCAATGCCGGGGGTCGGTGTAGGAGCGTCACTCTGATAAAACCAGTCAACTACCGCACGCTAACCCTGCGGGTATAGCTTGGGCTTGAAAAAGCCTGTTGACCAATGTTTTTTCCGTAGTCACGGGGCGCAATAATGGTATATTCGCAGTCAAACCCTGATTACAGGTCTATTTCAGCAGGTCACCATCATGACAATGCAGTATTACCCCAAAATCTTCAAGAAAAATTAATTTTTCCGGTTCATGAGTATATTATGATGGTTAGTAATTCATTCGATGGACAAAATTGCCATGGGTATTACGTATGCGGTGGATTTGGTGATGTGCATTGATGCAACTGGCTCAATGGGGCATCTAATAGAGGCAGTTAAGTCTTCAGCTCTCGAATTTCATGGAAAATTGGAATCGGTTATGAAGGAAAAGCAGAAGGTGATCGATCAGTTGAGAGTCAGAGTGATTGTCTTCAGAGATTACTGGGCTGATTCGCCATCCTTGGCAATGCAATGTTCAGAGTTTTTCAACCTGAGGACTCAATCTTCTGATTTTGCAAGCTTTGTTAGTGACATTAAGGCAACTGGAGGAGGCAATGTCAACGGCTGCAAAACGATTGCTAATTTTTGCGCCCGATGTCTCACCTTGGACTATAATGGCAAGTAGTTGGAATAACACTATCCACCTGGCATTCCAAGCGGGGAATGGCTTGGAGGAATTTGAAATGGATGAGATATTAAACGCAATTGCTAATAGCATCTAAGATTATGTTGCCTAAAAACAATTTGACCATAGAGATAGTAGCGTCAGCCGGAAAAGGTGAAGACAGTCATCTGTTCTATGATGAATATGATTCTAATTGTATTGTCTTGGGGGTATTTGATGGGCTAGGAGGAAGATCCGCTTAACAACACCACAGATAAAAATCATCGCAAACATAAATGTCAATAGCTACACAAAATTAACCAACAGTTCGACAAACTTCGTCCTAATGCCAATTCTCAAATAAAGAAGATAATAAACTATGTCTTATAAAGTTGGAGAAGTTCTAGGTAAGTACACAGTAACTCGTGATTTCGACAGTGCTAACGGTGGTCAATGTCAATGGGGTTTTGGAGAGGATAATAAGAAAGAATTTTTCATAAAAAAATTTCTTAACCCTGTTTATCCAGGAGAAAAAGCACCTGGGAGTGATAAGGGTAAGCAAAAAAAACGCGCTCAATGTGATAAATTTGCCAAGAAGCAGCGAGCATTAATCAAAGCCCTTGCTGGTTGTGGTAATGGTGGGTTAGTAGTGAAAACTATAGAATTGTTCAGCCATGGAAACGACTTTGGTAAACACTACTTCAAGGTTACTGAAAAGGTTGATACAAGTTCTTTATCAGACGAAGTTCATACCTTGGAAATCAAGAAAAAATTGTTTGTTCTCCTGACAGCCGCAGGTGCAGTCAGCATACTTCATAGAAATGGTATTATCCATCTTGATCTAAAGCCGGACAATATACTGATTCAAGAATATGGCGGTAAATTAATCGCCAAAGTAATTGATTTTGATAGCAGTATTTTAGAGGGAGAGTCTACTGAAGCTGAAACCCTTGTAGGGGATCCGGTTTATTACTCACCTGAATTTGCCCGCCATATTGCTGCACCGGTGGAGGAACCACCACCGACTAAAAAGTCTGATATTTTCTCTTTAGGTTTAATTTTCTGTAAATATTGGACTGGTAAACTGCCTACTTTTCCTTTCAATTACAACTATGCTCATGAAGCTGTTGTCGAAGGGGAAAAACTGTCGGTTCCCAACACCTCTGATGGAACAGTGAAGTCTGAAAAAAGGAAAATCTCTCGTCTATCAGGTACTCTCATAAAATCCAAAGCCACCAAAACTCATCCAGACTCCACCAATACAGATATTCAGCAACTAATTCAAAGGATGCTTGAAGCAGATCCAAAAACTAGGTTGTGTATTAAAACAGTGCATGAAAGTTTAAAGCATCTGTACCATCATGGAAAGTTACCCAAACTTGATGTAGATAAACCGAAGACCAGGCTTACATTTAGCCAAAATTTGAGGCGTTAATATGACCACATATAAATGCGAGAATTGTAGCCACGAACCAATTTTAAGTTCTCGTCCCCGTGAATGTGAAATTTGCGGTGGCGATTTAGTTGTTCTAGAAGACCCCCATCCTGCTGTAAAGACAGTAGCCCCTAGAACGACAACCGACAAGCCTATTTTCAAGGAATATAAACCCAAGGTTCACGATAAAACTACAAGGAAACCACCTATTATAAAAAGAAAAAGTGTACCGAGATGGGCAATTATATTAGGCGCGGCTGGCTTGATAATTTCAGTTGTTGCAAAACCAATAGTTTCTTGGTTAAAAGAGCTTCAACGAGAAGGAACAGACGAAAAAATAGAGTGGAAACGACATGATTCAATTAATCAAGGCAATAATACCAATAGACTAAGAATAGTCACTCAAGGCAATTTAGTTACAGGATTTATTAATGATAAAATGGTAGGAGATTTCAAGGATGATTCATACGAATCTGGAGAGGTAGGAGTATGGTCAGGTAGTAATGGAGTAGCGGTAAATTTCGACAAGATTAATGTTACTGTCACTTTGTTCCCTATTTTGGGAATTCAGATAAAATCTTAATCAAATAATTTTAGTGAAGATGAAGGTGTCATGATATCTGGTATTCATCCGATGTTTTTTATAAAATTGATGACAAGCTAATCAAGAAATCTACAGAAGCACAGCAAAAAATTAAATCAAGCCAAATAGGAAAACAAATCCAAATCGAAGTTATTCGCAATGGTAAAAGAGAAAAAATCCAAGTCACTCTAGAACCTTATCTTATACCAGAATAATTGGAAATCTGTAATTTTGCCACTTTTTTGTTTTTTAATTACAAAAACCAAAGAATTACTATGCATGATTTACCGCCACAAAATATTGATGCTGAGGAGTCCATTCTTGGGGGCATTCTAATGGATCCTGGAGCAATCGAGCGAGTAGTAGACCTGCTCATCTCCGATGCATTTTATGTTCAAGCCCATCGAGAAATCTACCTAGGTGCCCTGAAACTGCACCTAAAAGGGGAACCCACCGACTTAATGACAGTGACGTCCTGGCTTTCAGACCATAAGTTACTGGAGAAAGTGGGAGGTACTTCTAGGTTAGCCCAATTATTAGACCGCACCGTCTCAGCGGTGAATATCGATCGCTATGCAGCTTTAGTGATGGATAAGTACATGCGGCGCCAATTAATTGCTGCGGGTGGGGAAATTGTGGAGTTGGGTTACGATACGACCCAAGAGTTAGAATCAGTACTGGACTCCTCAGAGCAGAAAATTTTTCGCCTCACCCAAGAACGTCCTCAAGACGGTCTCGTTCCCATTGCCGATTCCATCTCTCTAGCATATAATCAAATTGAAAAGCTGCATCAAGAGGTTGCTCTCCCCGGTGTTACCTCGGGCTTTTACGATCTTGATGCTATGACCAGCGGTTTTCAGCGTTCTGACCTGATTATCCTCGCCGGGAGACCGTCCATGGGGAAAACTGCACTCGCATTGGGTATTGGGGCTAATATCGCTCGGGAACATCAACTGCCAGTTGCTATTTTTAGCCTGGAAATGTCCAAGGAACAACTAGCTTTGCGACTATTAGCTGGAGGATCGGGCATTCCCAGTAACCGTCTCCGTTCCGGACGGCTGAGTCAAACGGACTTTGACCCTTTAGCTCGCGCTATGGGTGATATTCTCGAATTACCCATCTATATCGACGATAACGCCAACCCCACTATCATGCAAATACGCTCGGAAGTCCGCCGTCTCCAAGCGCAACAAAAGGGCAAATTGGGCTTAGTATTAGTAGATTATTTGCAATTAATGGAAGAAGGGGGACAGAACCGGGTGCAAGAATTATCTCGGATTACCCGATCCATGAAAGGTTTAGCCCGAGAAATGAATGTCCCGATTATAGCCCTCTCTCAGCTCAGTCGGGGTGTGGAACAGAGAACGAACAAGCGTCCCATGATGTCTGATTTGCGGGAATCGGGTTCCATTGAGCAAGATGCAGATTTAGTCATCATGTTATATCGCGACAGCTATTATAATCCAGATTCTCCCGATCGCAATGTTGCCGAAGTTATTATTTGCAAACACCGCAATGGTCCTACGGGAACGGTTAAACTGCTCTTCCAACCGGAATTGACCAAATTTGAAAATCTAGCCAACCCAGAAAATTATTAGTTGGTTTTGCGGAAAGTCCCGTCAGCATTGAGTTCAATCTGATTTCCTCCTACAGTAGAATCCGGATCGGTGGCTCCTTTTACCATCAGCTCTGTATCCCCCACTAACCAGAAGGGAAGAATACTAATGGTCTCATCAGCAGCAGACAAGTTAACATCAGGAGAAAAGGCCCACATACCAGCTAAGATAGAAGAGTCAAGCGCTGGTTTGGCAACGGGAACTTGCTGCATGGAACCGAACAAAGAACCAGCTACCCTACTTTGTGCCTGCTTGAAGATTTCATCGTAAATCGAGCTGCCATTACCTTTGTTCCTGTTCGACCTGCTCGGTTGAACCAGTTCGTGGACTGTTTCCCCTTGCAAGTCTTCTTCCCAGTGAACGGTGATGAAAGTTTCTTCAACCCATTCCGAGGGATAGACAGGGGGAATACGGACAGGAGTAGAACCGGCGAGGATAAGCCAACGATCGTCCCGGCAACGGTAGCCGATTTCTACCATATAGTCGCGATCGCTCACTGGTATAGGCAGATACCACTCTAGTGCTAGTTCCCCGCAGAGATATTCTTGAACATGATGGGGACTGTTCATATCCGTGACATCGTAAAGACGCAAAGCTAACTGCTGTCCTCCAAGACGGAGCAGTTTTTCTTGATCCTCCTTGGCAATATCCCAATAAGCATAAGCCCATTGAGGTTCCCGAGGCATCAGCACGATCCGACTTTCCTCGTATCCCTTTGGTAAATCCCCCAACTCTTCGTCAACCGATGCTAGAAGTATTTCGTCAGCCACATCTTTTTGAGGACGTTCAAATGTTGCCGCTTCTACTGGTTGTGCTTCCATGGGCTGTTCGCGCCCAGCATTGATTAATGGCGGGCGCGAAGTGACCACCGACTTTTTTACTTCAGCTAATAGTTTGGCTTTACGCATCCGACTGTAACGGGAGACATTGAATTCGCTGGCAACTCTGCGCAGCTGACGCAATGTCATCTCTTCTAGAGGTAAGAGTTCTTTTGACCTAGGATAGTTTCGGCAAATAGTTTCTGGCATAGTTAAAAACTCTACACGATATGATTGTTAGGTATGTGTCCAATTCAACAATTTTATTGATGCTATTACTTTTGTTGATTGTTAGGTTAAACTTCCACCTCGCCAGTCACGTTTTTGAGTGGGCCCAGATAGCTTGTGTAGGGGCACAAGGCTGTGCGGTCGCACTGTCGGCTCCTACTATATCAACAGTTATATCATGTATCATCAAGTAATTTTTACTGCAATTATAAGGATATGCACGAGTTGATTAGCAATTCTGAGATCGCCTTATTCTCATTATATAACATCAAGTTACCCTTGGGGATCAAGGTAAACTAGTAATATAAAATTTTTATATAAAGAAACCATGACATTGCCGTGCCCCTACATTTTGGTGCTCCAAGAGACAACAGTCCCAACTTTATATCAGTTACGACATACCATTCCCACCACGTTTTAATTAGATAAAAGAATCATTCTGCTTAACTGTGGGCCAATCTTCATTTACCCCGCCCACAATCAAGCGCTGAATCGTAACATATTCCCTACTCAGTTGTATCAAAGCATTAATCAGGACATCCAGAGCCATAGGATCGCTAGTCCCCAGATCTAACCAACACCTTCCCCAAGTACCAAGATACTCGAAATCCCCCATATTGTGCATCGGTGCCATCATTGCGGAGCCAGCAATAGCTGGATCGTAGTCCATGTAGCTAATATCCACCCCCTCATCCTGTACTTGCAGGTTTTCCGCATTAAATCCCCCTAACTTACCCAAATAATACCAAGCATTAAACAATTCCTCTATATAGTGGGTTTCCTGGGGTGCAGGAACAGTCTCAAACTCTAGCCAAATCCAGAGGTCAAAAGGATTGAATTCGCGGAACTCTATTTTCATACAAATAAGTTTATGTGAAACTATTGATTTTACAATTGAAAAAGCGCATTGAAATCCGCTTCTTTGAGAGGGAAGAAGCGGATAGGATTTGCTAGGTTAGTTGTTATTTATTAGTTCTAGACCCTTCACCCTCTTCACCCCTTGCTCGGAAATTGCTCAATACGAGCAGTACCGTAAAAGATAATTTGTTGATTCCGCTGTCGCACCCGATCTATCCGCAGTTGGGTTCCTTGCAAGGCAAACTTATCCAAATCCAGGAGATTGTTGACGTGGTGGACTAAAGCTTTACCCAACTCTATATCTCCATCATAAACCACATCCACAAATTGAATCTTGCGCCGTTGCTTAACTAACAAAAAGGCAGTAATATCTACCTTTCTCGGTTCAGAATCATCTCCTACTCTTATCTGGGTGCTAATTCCCAGGGATTTATCTGGGTTCAGACCCATGTGGGTATTCTCAAAGTGGAGAGACTGACCTTGATATTCTAATCGTTGCAGCTTCTGGACCACAAAAGGGGTGTTAAAAGAGGTAGTCAAGTCCTCTTCCGTCAGGACAACCCGCATCGTTGCTTGGGTAGGTTGTCTCAACTTCACCATGGATCGAAAAACCGCGCCGAAATCAATGGATACTGCTTCCAGGTAAAATTCCATTGCTTCGATTCGCAGGCCATTATACATCAACATGCCATTGCCGATGAAGTCAAAGCCATCGATACTGCCTTGGAGCAGTTTCGCCACTGGTTCCGCCCGCACGTTCGCGGACAGCTTACCCGTCTGTTTGAATAAAGCTGCGATCGCCGTGGTGACGACTTTGCTGATAATTTTATCCCCGCTCTGACCGGGAAATGGTAGGCTGCCAAACATGATTGATGTCATGGTCCTTTTGCTCTGGAGCAATTCCATCTTAACATTACGAAATATTAAGTGGAGTTTTTTCCCTGGTTGACTTTATTGGCAATCTCTAATACATAGATAAGTATTGGTTAACCAGATTTCAGCCTTTGCGGGAATTATCACTCTAATTCTTCTTTTAGTATCTGCCGATAAATGATAGGCAAATGACGACTCATGGAATTAGTTTCAATACCGTAGCCCAAACTAGTCCAAGTCCCAGAGAGCAAGCGCAATACTTTCTCAATCTTGCTTTGACGCAATAATGCGGGTATATCAGCACCCCAAGCGCCAGCATCACTCAGCCAATCATGAACCACCCGATCTTGATATTGGGGCTCGAAGCTATAGTATTGCCATCGCCAAAAACCCTCGGGTTTGGGATGATACTGTTCTGCTTTTTCGGACCAAGTAGTATTGAGAAATTGATATCTTCCCGCAGCAGTAGTGCAGTTACCGATGTTGGGACCCCTAATAATAGGTACGCAGCGAGAGGGGTGGCGACTGAGATTGCTGACGTATTTGCCGCCGTAGATGACGTTATATGGTTTAGTTACATTTGCTTCTGAGGCTGTAATGGTGCGCATTAAGGCGCGAATATAGGGATCGCCTCCTTCCATTACTAGAGGTTGGGTGCCCTTTCTAATTGTAGAATGATAACTGGATGGCCGGAAATCCCTACCCTGGAAGTTGAGCAGCAAGAAGAACAAGCCCATAACCATCGCCCCCATTGCCAAATTGCGCCCATAGGTTAGATTTTTCAGCACCCCCAGCCACGACTGAAAATTTTTCCCTCTCTCTTCCATGACCATCACTCCTCTCGACAGCGCCATATTAACTCATTCTGCCTACTGGTAACTCATCTACAGCAGCAATATAAGGAGCAGGTATAGCGCCCAAGCGCGGGTGTGGGGAAGATAAAAGCCTTGTATAACAATACTTTTAGGACTAGATTTTTTGAGCCTCATCTTCGACGATATGGATGCTATCTCAAGCGAGAGGGATTAGTTTATTTATTATGGTGTAATCCTAATACTGGTGTTGTTGAAGCTATTCCTCGTCATTGGGAGGTACCCAATCGGTTAGCAAAAAAGATTTGCCGTGCCCTGTCAGTTCCAGAGATTGATGGATAATTATTACCATAATATTGTTATCTATTAAACAGATAGTGGGTAGCGATCGCCGGAATGCACAGTCTAACGACTTGGTAGCGATAGAAAACCTAAAAGTGCGTAATATGGTGAAAAACCACTGTTTAGCTAAATCAATTAATGATGCAGCTTGGTACAAATTCCGAGAATGGCTAGAGTATTTTGGCACCAATTAGGTCGTGAAAGTGATTGCTGTTGACCCAAAATATACTTCTCAAAACTGCGTAGGATGCGTTACGCTAACCCATTTAATTTAGGATGCTGCTACGTACGATGCGTTACGCCAACAAAGTTTGTATTGTTGCTAGTACGATGCGTTACGTCAACAAAGTTTGTATTGTTGCTACTACTTACGGCTAGTAACGCATCCTACAGTGGCTAATAACGCATCCTACGACTTCTTAGCATCCTACGCAGGGAACTCGTCGAAAGAGGAAACTCTCATAGCGATATGGGAATCCCCCGCTATACTGCGTAGCAGGACGCAAGCGGTTGCTACGCAATAGCGGCGGGAGGATGTCAATCAACTATTGCAGCAAAGCAACCAAGGTGTAATTGAGCAATTATTGCAGCAACTCAGAGAAGCGCGCTCCGTAGCAGCCTCTGCTGGATTAAAGGACCGACAAAGAAGAGAATAGTGAAGGAAGTGGCAACCACAGCAGCATTTCAGAGCATTTTGGCTAAAATTGCCCAATTATTGCCATAGAGTGCTCCTTTGCCGGGATTCTGTGGGCCCTTCCTGCTCCCTCAGCAAGAAAAATTTAACAAAACTTTACACAAATTTAACGGCAAACTGTAAAAATTGATACAAAAATGAGATATTGTATAGATAGGTGAGGAAGCGATGGGGTCATCCATCCCCTCAGCGAAAACCAATTAGAGGAATCATTTAGATGAAACTCTCTTTTCACGGCGCTAGTTACGAGTACCACCCTTCATTCGTCAAAGTGACGGAAGGGGAAGTTGGTGGGAGATATCGGGGTTTACCCTGGAAAGTACACCGCAGCAAGCAGCAATATAAGCGTAAACCTAGTTCTGTCGAATTTGTCTATCGCGGAGTTCACTACAAAAAGCAGTGACCAGCTATAACAGTGACCTCGTACCATGACAGTTACTAGTACTAATGATTAGTGATAGCAACTGATTTGTTGAGTTTCGCGCTTAGCTCAACCCAACCTACGGTTATTTTGGTCTAGTTACCGGATGTGATGTTCGTTGTTCCCTGAATAAAGAGAGGATTAAAAAATGAGATTGCATTATCGTGGAGTTGCTTACGAAAAAGAACCATTTACCCTGGAAGTAATTAAGGGAGAAGTTGGTGGTACATATAGGGGAAAAGATTGGTTCCGGACCTATCCCCGACACATTCCTCATCTTCGTCCCAAGTCATCAATGCAGTATCGGGGTGTTGCTTATGGTGCTCTTGTTTCTACTCCCAGTCTAGAACAAACTGTACCTATTCCTGTTGTCAATGAAGCGGAAAAGACTCACTTGGAAAGTATTCGCCGCAGTTTAGAACGAAGACTACAAGTTGCTGAAGCTAGCGGGAATCAAAAATTAGTCTTTCTTCTCCAACAAGAGTCTAAAGCAGTGATCAGTTAACAGTTAACAGTTACCATTTACCATTAACATCTTAAACTACAAGGGCACTTTGACCCTTTTTTTTTATATATCTGTACTTATCTGCGTTCATCCGCTCCCGCCCTTGGCGGTTGCTTGCGCTTTGCTTGCGCTTTGCTTCGCAATCATCTGCGGTTAAAATATATGATATAATACTCCGTTTAGGTTAATCTATAACAAATATGTTACAAAAATACAGGCAACATATTGCCGAAAGAGCCGCATTAGGCATTCTCCCTCTACCTTTAGACGCGCAACAGACGTCCGAGTTGTGCCAACTGCTACAAAATCCTCCAGCAGGAGAAGAGAGAGCGCTATACTCCATGATACGAGATCGGGTACCTCCCGGAGTAGACAATGCTGCCTATGTGAAAGCGGGGTTTCTCACAGCTATTGCTAAAAGAGAAATCACCAGTCCCCTCATCAACCCGAAAGAAGCGGTAGAATTGCTGGGCACTATGGTGGGAGGATATAATGTGGGTTCCCTGGTGGAACTGCTTCAGTCAGAAGATAAAGCCTTAGCTACAGAAGCAGCTCAAGGGCTGAGCAAAACTCTCTTAGTTTACAACGCTTTTCACGATGTCTTAGAATTATCCACTACCAACCCCTATGCTAAACAAGTAATTAATTCCTGGGCTAGGGGAGAATGGTTTACCAGCCGCTCTAAACTCCCCCCAAGTATCACTGTTACGGTGTTTAAGGTACCGGGTGAAACCAACACGGACGATTTATCCCCTGCTCCCCATGCTACCACCCGACCGGACATTCCTCTCCACGCTTTGGCAATGTTGGAAAGTCGGGACCCGGAGGCTTTAAAGACCATCGCCCAATTAAAAACTAAAGGCTATCCTATCGCTTATGTGGGGGATGTGGTGGGAACCGGTTCCTCCCGGAAATCAGCTATTAACTCTGTACTCTGGCATTTGGGAGCTGACATACCCTTTGTACCGAACAAAAGGTCGGGAGGCTATATATTAGGAGGGGCGATCGCCCCCATTTTCTTCAACACAGCTCAAGACTCTGGTGCTCTACCCATAGAGTGCGATGTGACGAAAATGAAAACAGGGATGGTTATTACTATCCATCCCTATGAAGGAAAAATCACCAATCAGACAGGAGAAGTTATCTCCTCTTTCAATCTTAAACCTAACACTCTCCTGGATGAAGTGAGGGCTGGGGGACGTATTCCTCTTTTAATCGGACGCAGTCTCACAGACAAAACCAGGGAAGCATTAAATTTAGAACCCAGTACCGTGTTCACCCGTCCCCACTTACCCACAGACACTGGGAAGGGTTTCACTCTGGCTCAGAAAATGGTGGGGAAAGCTTGTGGTTTGCCTGGAGTGCGTCCTGGTACCCCTTGCCAACCCCTGATGACTTCTGTAGGCAGTCAGGATACCACCGGACCCATGACGAGAGATGAACTGAAAGAACTGGCTTGTTTGGGTTTCAGCGCTGACTTCGTACTGCAAACCTTCTGTCACACCGCTGCTTACCCCAAACCAGTGGATATCAAAACCCAGAAGGAAATGCCGGACTTTTTTGCCTCCCGAGGGGGAGTAGCTTTGCGCCCTGGGGATGGTATCATCCACTCATGGCTCAATCGGATGTTATTGCCAGATACGGTGGGAACCGGGGGAGACTCCCACACTCGCTTCCCTCTGGGCATTTCCTTCCCCGCTGGTTCCGGTTTAGTGGCTTTTGCTGCTGCTTTAGGAGCTATGCCCTTAGATATGCCAGAATCGGTGTTAGTTAAGTTTACCGGGAAATTGCAACCAGGGGTGACCTTGCGGGATATTGTGAATGCCATACCCTATGTGGCGATCCAACAGGGTAAGCTAACGGTAGGGAAGGAAAATAAGCGGAATGTCTTCTCCGGGAAGATTATGGAAATGGAGGGGTTACCGGACTTAAAAGTAGAACAGGCATTTGAACTCACCGACGCTACTGCGGAAAGGTCTTGTTCTGGTTGTACTATTAAACTGAGCGAAGCAACTATTACGGAATATCTCCGTTCCAATGTAGCTCTGTTGAAGAATATGAGAGCAAGAGATTATGAAGATGGGCGGACCATTCTGCGGCGGGTCAAGAAGATGGAGCAATGGTTGGCCAATCCCAGTTTAATGGCAGCAGATAGCAATGCAGAATATGCAGATGTAGTCCAGGTGAATTTGGATGAAATACAAGAACCTATCGTGGCTGCCCCCAACGACCCTGACAATGTGCAATTGATGTCTGCATGTTCCGGGGATAAGATAGATGAAGTGTTCATTGGTTCTTGCATGACCAATATTGGTCACTATCGCGCTGCTGCCAAAGTGTTAGAAGGAGCGGGATCCACAAAGGTGCGTTTGTGGATTTGTCCCCCCACTCGCATGGATGAAAAGCAGTTGCGAGAAGAAGGAGTATATGGTATCTTTGCATCGCGTGGGGCACGAACGGAAATGCCCGGTTGTTCCCTGTGTATGGGTAACCAGGCGCGAGTTGAAGATGGAGCCACGGTGTTCTCCACTTCCACCCGCAACTTCAATAACCGTATGGGTAAGGGTGGGAGAGTCTATCTTGGTTCAGCGGAACTCGCAGCAGTTTGTGCTTTGTTAGGGCGTATTCCTACTGTTGAGGAGTATATGTCTATTGTAGAGGAAAAGATTAATCCTTTTGCGGGAGATTTGTACCGCTATCTCAACTTTGACCAACTTGAAGGATTTGAGGATGAAGGAAGGGTTATTCCCGGAGAAGAAATAGGGAAAATGGAGGCAGATTTGGCTATGGTATAGATGGTGGGGTGGGTGCTGTGGGCCCATTTAATAATGTCTCGCGCAAAGGCGCTGCATGCGCAAAAAGGGGAGAAAGATTTGGATTATACAATAAGGAGTTGAGATGTCAGAGCAAGTGAATATCACCCTGGAAAAGAAGGATTCTGGATATTTCCTGGTTTGTCCTGAGTTAGAAGACTATCAAATTGAGTGCGATTCCCTGGATATTGTCTTCGAGAAACTCAAGGAAAGGATTAAGCTTCATCTGGAAAACCAACAAACCACAGGAGAATCCATTTTAAAGATGGTGGCTAATTTTCAAGCAGATATGACGTCCGAAGAAATGGCTCTACTTCCCACAGACGCAGCAGAACAACACGACTACTACTTATAGGTCACACCAAAACGCTGATGAAACTTGTATTTGCCGACACTTTCTATTGGGTAGCCCTTATTAATGAAAGAGATGAGTGGCATGATAGGGTTGTAGAGGTTAGCAGAACTCTCAATCAAGTTCAGGTTGTCACAACGGATGAGGTTCTTAGCGAAGTACTCAATTTCCTCTCTACCTATGGCGATAGAATGCGTCGGCGTACTGTTAACCTCATCCAAGATATCATGGATAAGCCAAATATTCAAGTAATTCAGCAAACTCGCGCATCTTTTTTACAGGGTTTGGATTTGTACAAAAGTCGTCTAGATAAAGGATATAGCTTGACGGATTGTATTTCCATGGAAGTCATGAAGCAACTATAACTCATGATAAACATTTTACCCAAGAAGGGTTCCTCATTTTGTTTCAGGATAAATAATCTTAGACGGCAAACCATATACTTCAAGGGGAACGATTATGTCTTATAGCGATTTTACTCTGGAAGCGGTGGAGAATCAATTTAATTTGATTATTCAGGAGCGAGTAGAGTTATTTCAGTCGGTAGAACCAGTTTATCCTAGTTCTCTGTTGACGGAAATATTAGCAGAAAATATTCCTCTTGCTTTGGAGATCAATACGGAAAAAGCCCGCTCTGAGATGATTATTGCTCCTATATTAATTGAAGTGAGAAAAAAATTCAACCGCCAAATTAGTATTTTCTCCGGTAGGGATTTTAATATAGATAAAGAGAGGGGTTTGAGCGATAGGTGTGATTTTCTTATCAGTCACTCTCCCAGACAATTAGAGATAACAGCTCCAGTTGTTACTCTCGTAGAAGCAAAAAATGACAATCTTCAATCTGGTATTCCTCAATGTATCGCTGAAATGGTGGCAGCGCAAATCTTTAATCAGCAAAAAGAACATGATGTGAGTTGTATTTATGGGGGAGTGACTACAGGAAGTCTGTGGAAATTCATGAAATTAGAAAATGATACTGTGGGTATTGAGACGGGAGAACACTTTATTGGGAATACAGAATCAATTCTCGGTATTCTTGACCATATTATCAAGATAACAACTCCTATGTAGGGTGTGTTGGGCGTAGCCGTAACGCACCGAATAATATCTCGCGCAAACTATCTGTACTCATCTGCATTAATCAGCGTCTTTGGTGCGGTTATTGACTGAAGCGCTCTAGAGGGTGTCTGTAAAGAAAAGGTAAAGAAAGAAGGGGTAAGAGAAGAAAACAGAGAAAAGAACAGCTGGGGAGAGAAGAGAAAGCAGCAATGCCAAGAAAAGGATATTCTAGTAAAACAGTGACCAGTTACCAGTGACCAGTTACCAGTTACCAGTTACCAGTTACCAGTTACCAGTTACCTTCCACCAATAAGTGGCTTGCCACCAAATAAGTGATGGGGGCCTCAAACCCAAGGTTGAGCTGCTACCATGGTACGTGATTACTGGTCACTGGTAACTGAAAGGTGACATCAGTGATGCAGAGTGGAAAATAATAGAACCACTTTTGCCGGCAGCCAAATCAGCCTGCTCAGGCGCGGCGCTCTGCAGGGGTCGGGGTCGGAAAAGGACAGTAGACCTCAGACAGGTGTACAACGCCATCAGATACGTATGCCGAACGGGATGTGCGTGGGAATTATTATTCACCCCTTTTCCCCCCCAAAGACAGTATATGGGTACGGTCGGAAATGGGAGAAGAAAGGGGTGTGGCAGAAAATTCATGATGAGTTACGGCAGCGAGTGAGAAAAAGAGCCCAGCGCAAAGGAACAGCCACAGCCTGGCTCATCGATAGCCTGCTAAGGGGCGGCCGCTCCTTAGCAGGGGTGAAAACCACAGATGACGATGGTAAGAAAGTCCATGGACGGAAGCGGCATAACCCACCCCCCTCCCCAAGCTCCTGGGAGGGGGGTTGGGGGGTGGGTAAGACGCTTGAGTAAAGACTATGAGCGACTGCCTCAGATGAGCGAAAGCTTTGTCTATCACGCGATGACTGCCTTGATGCTCCAACGTCTCGTGCCTTAATCTTTCTTTTACAGATACCTTCTACTCCGTAGCGCTGATAGAATCCGTGTTTTGTCTCCTCTAATTCTATGATAGTATTACTATGAGAAGCAATCTCAAATACTACCTGGGGGGGAATATTCCCTTCCTCCCACTACTTGTAAGAGCGACGGTCTCCCTTTTCTCTACCGAAGACCACCATAGCATCGGGAGCCTGCCTAATTTTAGGTTTTCCTTCTACAGGATACCACAACAAGTCTCCCGCCACAAATACATCCTGCTCCCCAGCAAAGAGAGCCTCCAGCCCGTTCACAATAGTGGTAATATAGCCAAATTGAATGGTATTATCGGCCATAGGTTTGCCGTCACTTTCTGGGTAAATAGTTGGTGGAGCCGTTGAAAGAGTCATAGGAGGTAGTGGGAGTTATCTTCTTTGATATTATATAGCAAAAGTTGTCCCCTGAGGCCCACTCTACGAACTTCCTCTCTTATCTTTCTCTGCGTCAAGAGCGTCTCTGTGGTTTATACTAATGCGGTCAAAAAGCAGCACGCCCGGAATTGCTGCACGCGGGTGTAAGGTTCAGTAGAGGCCCACGGCTACGAATTGGGCGATCGCCTACCCACCGGTCAACCCTCTACTGCTATAATGACATCATAATAGGAGAAACAAACCCATGGGAAAACAAGCTAAAATCAAACAGCAGCGAAAGTCCGAACGTTACCAGTCTCAGACTAGCACAGAAGAGCAAACCCCCCGCCATGGATGCCTTCCTGGTTGAAAAAGCGTTTCCCAAACCTGAAAATAAGCTTTGTTGAATTAATCGTTTGGTCAATTATTTTCGGCGTCAGCACTGCTTTGATACTTAAAACATTCATTTAAGTCAATATATTAGGCGATAAAGATTAAGCTAGCTTAGAAAAGATAAGAGAGAGGAAATTTATAAGATGGCGAAAAAGCCCACCAGAGCCACAATGTCCCAAAGTTGGAGCCGCTCCAGACCCCAACCATATAAAGATATGAAGAAAACTCAGATGAAATATTATATGGATGCCAAACTAATCGAAGTAGGAGTAGATCCCAAAGCTGTTATTTATCGCTGGTCCGTCAATAATAATGGCACCCAGGAAACCTGGACCTGTAGTGCTTACTGGGGGGAGTCGAAAGAAAAGCTGGAACAACAGTAGGGTGTAGGGTGCGTTCGTAACGCACCAGCGCTGCTATATTATATGAATTCCATGGAATATAATTATATGGTCTATTTTTGGTTCAAAGCATTTCATCTCATTGGTATCGTCGTCTGGTTTGCGGGCTTATTCTACCTCGTGCGACTCTTCGTTTATCACGCAGAAGCGGAAGGGGAACCAGAACCTGCCAAAACCATCCTCAAAAATCAGTACGTGGTCATGGAGAAACGTCTCTACAGCATTATAACCACTCCAGGCATGTTGGTGACAATAATAATGGCGATCGGCTTAATCTCCACGGAACCAGAGGTATTAAAATACCCTTGGTTACACGTCAAACTAGCATTTGTTGCCTTCTTAATCTTCTATCATTTCTACTGCGGCAAAATGAGGAAAAAGTTAGAACGAGGGGAGTGTCAATGGACTGGTCAACAGTTTAGAGCATTAAACGAAGCACCCACCCTCCTCTTAGTAGTCATTGTCCTCCTGGCTGTCTTCAAAAACAGCCTACCCTTGGATTTAACTACCTGGTTAATTGTGGCCTTGATTATCTCCATGGTAGCAGCAATTCAACTTTACGCCAAGAAGCGAAGACAAGACGCGGAAAAACAGTTATCAGTAACCAGTAACCAGTAACCAGAAGGTGGGCGATGCCCACCCTACACCCTAAACTTGACAAATAGTCATCTACTTATTATCATGGTCTTAGTCTACCCTACTATCTTCTCCTCTCCCCACCTCTCTGCGTCTCTGCGTCTCTGCGTGAAACTATTCCCCCACACCCTACTATGCCCCAGTCTCGCCTAATTATCCTCTTTATCGGTCTGTTCATCATCCTCTCCATGACGATCTGGTTGGTGAGTTCCCTTTATGGACTGTTCATCGAAGTTGCTGGGAATGCACCACTGCTAGCGAATTTGCTAATATTACTGATTATAATCTTCTTGGGGTTCATCCTCTTCGTTTTCCTCAACCATTACTTCAACTTCTCTAACCCTAAGAGCTACCGCAAAACCCAACCACGTGTTAGAATACCCCAAGATAAGAAAGAAGCTGCTACCACCACCCTAGACGCAGTCAAGCAGCAAGTAAAGCACATTCAAGATAAGGTAGCCCAACAAGCCTTACTCAGTTCAGCCCGGGAAATAGAGGAAAACCTTGCCAGGAGAGAACTGCAAGTAGTAGTGTTCGGTACCGCTTCTGCGGGTAAGACCTCCCTAATTAATAGTTTAATCGAGGAAATGGTGGGGAACGTGGAAGCGACCATGGGAACCACGGAGGTAGGGAAAACTTATCGTCTCAAACTGGGGGAAGTGGGAAGAGAAATTTTGATTATGGACACACCAGGAATTTTAGAAGCGTCTGCTGAGGGAACCCAAAGGGAAGACTTAGCCCTCCACTTGGCAACAGCGGCAGATTTGTTACTCTTGGTAGTAGATAATGACTTACGTCAGTCAGAATGGAAACCCCTGCAAGCTTTAACCGAAATTGGCAAGCGATCGCTCTTAGTATTTAACAAAATCGACCTCTATCCCCATGAAGAACAAGAAATCATTCTCACCCGGTTGCGGGAAAGGGTAAAAGATTTTATTTCCCCAGCAGACGTGGTTCCTATTGCTGCTAACCCCCAACCAGTGCAGTTGCAGTCTGGGGAAATTATCGAACCAGAACCAGAAGTGTTACCTTTAATCAAACGGTTAGCGGTAGTGTTGCGGGCGGAAGGAGACGACCTACTGGCGGATAATATCTTATTACAATCGGTACGTTTAGGGGAAGAGGCCCAGAAGATAATTTTCAGACAGCGACGACGTCAAGCAGAGGTGGTAATCGAACGTTATCAGTGGATCAGTGCAGGAGTAGTTGCAGTAACCCCTTTACCTGTACTGGATATGTTAGCAGCAGCAGCAGTGAATACCCAAATGGTGGTGGAAATTGGCAAAATCTATGGTTGCGAATTAAATGGCGAGCGCGCCAAAGAATTAGCCATGTCCTTAGGTAAAACCATGGTGAGTTTAGGAGTAGTGAAAGGTGCCATAGAATTGCTAGCCAGAGCGCTGCAAACTAACTTTGCTACCTATTTAGTGGGAAAGGCAATTCAAGGGGTGACAACAGCTTATTTAACCCGCATTGCTGGCAAAAGTTTTGTCCAGTATTGCCAACAAGATTTAGATTGGGGAGATGGAGGTATAAGTGAAGTAGTGCAGCAACAGTTCCAATTAAGTCGCAAGGATGAATTTGTCAAATCATTTGTTACCGATGCTATCCAACGTGCTCTGATACCTTTGCAAGGAAAAGAAGAAGTGGAAGAAGAGTGGCAGTATGAAGTGGAAGATGATTGGGAAAAGCCAAAAGTTACCTATCAAGACGATTGGTAGGTTGGGTTGAGAGACGAAACCCAAGCTGCGGGAGAGTTTGGGGTCAGAAAAAAAATAAGGGACAAATTTGCCCCTACATGCTATTGTTGTGACATTTTGTTTAGAGAAGAGGCGATGGAAGCAAGGTTTTCCGCCCATTTTACTCTGTCATCATTGAGAGATTGAATCATCTCGAACATCGTCGCCCTATCTTCAATCAATTTAGCAATTCCTTCCTTGGTTGTTTTTACAAAATCAGCTACTTCCCGAGTTAACTGAGCAACTTGTTTGTCAGTAGCTTGTCTTTCCCGCCGCAATTCTGCGATCGCCTCACTGTTAGCTTGAACACTGCGAGCAACTGAATTAACTAGTTGGCGCGTTTCATCCAGTCCCGATTTTGACTCTGCGATCGCCTCACTGTTAGCTTGAACACTGCGAGCAACTGAATTAACTAGTTGGCGCGTTTCATCCAGTCCCGATTTTGACTCTGCGATCGCCTCACTGTTAGCTTGAACACTGCGAGCAACTGAATTAACTAGTTGGCGCGTTTCATCCAGTCCCGATTTTGACTCTGCGATCGCCTCACTATTAGCTTGAGCACTGCGAGCAACTGAATTAACTAGTTGGCGCGTTTCATCCAGTCCCGATTTTAACTCCCCGAATCCCGATTTTAACTCCGAGAGTCCAGATTTTAGCTCCGCGAATCCCGATTTGAACTCGGCGCTTTCTTTAACACTGGTCTCGACGTAATTAGCAACTAGAGCTTCCAGGCGATCCAGGCGATCGTTTGAATTGGATTGATTAGAATTCATGATGATGATGATGTTTATTTTAATTAATGGCTGGGTAGAAGAGCATTGCCCACCAGCCATCCTGTTATTATTATACAACTGTTGGTGGGCAAAGTCCATATTAATTACAACCAGGTGTTCCAAAATGTTCCACCTTGCCCACCCTACATGCTATTACTTTGCCATTTTGTTCAGAGAAGAGGCGATAGAGGCTAGGTTTTCAGCCCATTTTACTCTATCATCGTTGAGAGACTGAATCATCTCGAACATCGTTCCTCTGTCCTCAATCAACTTAGCAACTCCTTCCTTCGTTACTCTAGCAAAATCAGCTAGTTCCCGATTTAACTGAGCAATTTGTTTGTCAGTAGCTTGTCTTTCCCGCCGCAGTTCAGCGATAGCGTCACTGTTAGCTTGAGCACTGCGAGCAACGGAATTAACTAGTTGGCGCGTTTCATTCAGTCCCGATTTTAACTCCGCGAATCCCGATTTTAGCTCCGCGAATCCCGATTTGAACTCGGCGCTTTCTTTAACACTGGTCTCGACGTAATGAGCAACTAGAGCTTCCAGGCGATCCAGGCGATCATTTGAATTGGATTGATTAGAATTCATGATAAGGTGTCCTCCTATGAATGTAAATTATAGCAATCTTAAAGTCCAACATCAAATTATCTCGGTATCTTGCGTAGGGTGGGCAATAATAATAACGAGTCGCCCACATTCTGGTAACTGGTAACTGTCAAGGTACGTGGTAACTGTCAAGGTACGTGGTAACTGGTAACTGCTATTGCGAAGCTTTGCGAAGCTTTGCGTAAGCTTTGCGAAGCAACCGCCCTTGGCGTCCCGCGTAAGCGTCCCGCGTAAGCGTCCCGCCCTTGGCGTCCTGCTCACTGGTCACTGGTCACTGGTCACTGGTCACTGCTAACTGCTAACTGGTCACTGCTAACTGCTAACTGGTCACTGGTAACTGGTCACTGGTAACTGGTAACTGGTCACTGGTCACTGGTCACTGGTCACTGCACTACTCAGGCAATTGATATTGTCCCACTATCTGTTTAGCATATTCGGGCACGTGATCATCTAACTTCTCTGGATGATTACGCTTCAGGTATAAATAATTGCGGGTAAAGTGAGAATCAATGGAGAAACGGGCATATTCCAAACCCTTGGGACCAATTTTTTCAATAACTACCCCCATCATTTTAGCAGCCCACATGGGTAAAGTCACCCCTTTATCATAGGCAGGGATACTTTGCTGTACTGCTTGTTGGCGATCGCCTTGAGACATGACAGCCTGAGTATCCAGCTGGTCTTTTACCAAATCCAACATTTCCCGTCCCAAATCATTTCGGATCAGGATCCATTGCCAACCAAAAGGGGCACCCATATAACCCACCACTAAATCTGCCAATCCGTTAACATAGTCAAAGCAACTCATGCAAGAAGGAGCAAAAACATCTTTCAGTTGGTTAGTTTTCAGCCCAAAGAAAGGAACTTTTTCAATAGAGCCATCTTCATGTTTAAAATGAACTCGAAAGTCTTGCATAAACTCGTAATGTACCACCGTATCCGGAGATTTACTGGTAGTTTCCAGGAACTTTTGCAACCCAGCCCGGGTGACATTATCCACACAGGGAGTGCCTAAAACGTAAAGTTTTTCTAAGCCCAACTGCTGTTCTACTGCTCGTAATGCCTGAATTTGACAGCCCACACCTATGACTAACAACCGTTTCATCCCTGACTGTGCCACTTGCTCTAAGACAGAAAGATTGGGGGAGAGGGTGGGTTTATTCACTTTAGCTGCCAGGACTTCCTCTGGGGTTCTAGCAATAACGGGCATGGGTGCGAAGCGGTCTTCTTTGGTATTCTGAACACAAACAACCCCTTCTACTATACCAGTCGTGAGCATTTCACAGGCTATAGTACTCACAATTCCCGTCCATTGAGCACCGGGAATGGGTTCTTGTTTTCGCGCCGCCATCATCTCTTGATGGACGCCAAAATAGCGCTCGTCTTCTGAATTTAGGTTGCGACTGCGTCCGTGGTGCTCCTCCTCCAGTTCCCCAATTTGCTGATTGAGAAAAGCGCAGGCTTCCTTGACATAATGGATATAATAGGTATCACAGAGACCACAGTCGCTACAAAGTTCTTTTGCGGGACGGCGGCTACCGGGTTTGATTGCTCTTGCTTTTTGGTGGGGGACAACTTTCATAATTTTAGCGGCGAAAATCTGCGTTTATCTGCTGTTCCCTAAACATGATATCCTTTACTCACCTTATAATCAATAATCTAACATGTCCTCTGATTGGCTAGAACATAGTGTACAAGTTGAAGTAGAGGCTCCTATTGAGCTAGTGTGGAATCTTTGGTCAGATCTAGAGCAAATGCCCCGTTGGATGAAGTGGATCGATTCAGTCCATATCATGGAAGATAAACCAGAAATCTCCCGTTGGCAACTAGCCAGTGGGGGCTTTGAATTTAGCTGGCTGTCCCGTATTTTAAAACTCGTTCCCCAGCAAATTATTCAGTGGGAATCAATTGATGGTTTGCCCAACCGAGGAGCAATTCGTTTTTACGACCGCCACACCAGCAGTATTGTCAAGTTAACTGTTGCCTATGCTATTCCCGGCATTCTCGGCAAATTAATGGATAATCTTTTTTTAGGAAGAATAGTGGAATCCACGATTCAGGCTGATTTGGAAAGATTTAAAGATTACACTCTGAAAATTAAAGCCCAAAACTAAAACTGCTATAGCAGTTAGCAGTTACCAGGACGCCAAGGGCGGGACGCCAAAGGCGGTTGCTTCGCAAAGCTTCGCAATAACAGTTATCAGTATTAATTATAACAATCTTCTGAAAGCTTTGTACCACAGTTCGAAGAGTCAATTTAGTCCAGGAGTATATCTGCGTTTATCCGCGTTTATCTGTGGATTGTTTTTTTGATAAACCACAGAGACGCAGAATCGAGTTGGAAGAGAGTCCAGAGGAAGCGATCTGTTCCCACAGATCACCCTGATATTACTATGGTTAATATCACCCAATTCCCCCATCCCCCCATCCCTTTATTTGTAAATACTTAACTCGCGAAGAGCTATAATATAATATTACGGTTCTATTGTGGAGAACAAAAATCGTGAGTCAAAAAATCAGCATTACCAATGATGTTCTCTTAGAAGAAAAGAAGAGAATTTTTCTCAAAGAGCTTGCAGCTGCTTACGAGGAGCAGGCTAACAGTCCTGAGTTTCAGGAAGAGATTGCAGTTTGAGACGTGACGGTGGATGATGGTCTAAATGCCTAACAGGAGATTAACTTAACTGCTTCGAGAAATTTGGTGGGTTGACCTCCAACCTGTTGTGGGTAGTGAAACTGATAAAAAGCGTCCCTGTTTGATTCTCCAAAATGATATTGGTAATCAAAGCCGGGAATCAAGACTTATCCTTTTGTAGTCAACGTTACTCCAACCCAGCAAAATAGACTGGAAGGCGATCGCCATATTAACTTGAGCCAAATGAGAGCGGTGGATGCTCGAAGAATTAAGAACAAGCTGGGGGTTTTGGAAGATATTTATTGGTCTGAAATTGAGCAAGCTATAGCTATAGAATTGGGTTTGAGTTTTGCTTTCAAGTCTAACTCCTAGCTGGAGAAATACCGTAATTCTACCACAGGTCATCCCCATAAAGATTAATGGTCAGTTCCGATTTTTCCCGAGGAACAGCAGTAATGCAAGCGCAAATGGCCGTACCGTCATCTAACTCTACTTCGCAAGCGTGACAAGAACCCATCAAACAGCCAGTGGGAATAAATATCCCTGCTCTTTCTGCTATCTGGAGTAGGGGTTCTCCAGGTTCCGCTTCAATGGTTACTTCATCTGGCAAAAATCTAATCTTGACACTCATTTTTAAACTTGAAATTTACTCTATATAGTAGTTCACGCTAGCATACAAGGTATTTGAGATATTTACTGAAATTCAGTGGCAATCAGCATAGTTACCATTGGGATAACCATTAACTACTAACTGGTAACTGGTAACTGATCACTGCTCTAAAAGTGATTTTAAATCCAAATGTTCTGCTACCCTATCAGCGATGGAGTCTAACACCGCTTCTCTCTGTTGGCGGTAGTTAGGAACTCCCGTAGGAAGAGATGGCAATCCTCGCTGTTGACGGAGGTGATTTAACCAAGACCTGCGCCAAGGACCATTATCGAAAAGACCGTGAAGATAGGAGCCCCAAATGGATTTAGTCTCATTAACTATTCCCAATCTCTTATCGTCGAACATGGGTAGATAAGCTTGCTTCTCCTCTCGGAGGAAGTGAGTGCGACCTTGATGTATTTCGTAGCCTTCAACGGGGAAACCAGACTGGGGATATTCAGAAGTAACCTGACGTTGACGGGCTATTTTATCGGGGGAAATGATCGTTTCTATGGGTAAAAGTTCCAAACCGCCATACTCTCCCGGTTTCCCCTCCAATCCTTGGGGATCGGACAGTTTGTGACCAAGGATTTGATAGCCCCCGCAAATGCCGAAAATATTCCCCCCAGCAGCAGCATAGGCTTGCAGTTGTGCCACCATACCGCTATCCTTCAGAGCGATGGCGTCAGCAATGGTGGTTTTGGAACCGGGAATAATTACTGCATCTGGATGTCCCAAGGAATTTCCCAGTCCCACGTATTTAACCTTCACGGAAGGTTCTGCCTCCAGAGGGTCAAAATCGGTAAAATTGGCAATGCGAGGAAGGCGGAGGATGGCGATAGTCAGTTCCTGGTTGGATTTATCAGACCTTCTTGACCACATGTCCAAAGAATCTTCCGCTGGAAACAGGGTATGAAACCAGGGAATCACCCCCAAAACTGGAATGCCGGTGTATTCTTCCAACCATTTTATCCCGGAATCTAAGAGGGAGCGCTGCCCCCGAAACTTATTAATCACCACTCCTTTAATCAAACTGCGCTCTTCTGGTTCCAGCAGTTCCAGAGTGCCCACCACATGGGCAAAAGCTCCTCCCCGGTCGATATCCACCACTAACAGGGTCTTGGCGTTCAAATACCGGGCTACCCGCATATTCGTCAAATCCCGGTGCTTGAGATTAATTTCCGCTGGACTCCCCGCCCCTTCGCAAATAACCAGGTCGAATTCTGCTGCTAACCTAGTCAAGGATTCCTCAATTGCCTGCCAACCCAAATCGAAGTAATCTTCATAGTACTTCGCTGCTGTGGTTTTCCCGGCAACTTTGCCCTTGATAATTACTTGGGAAGTCATATCCCCTTGGGGTTTGAGCAAAATGGGATTCATTTCTACCCAAGGAGTTACCTTTGCAGCCCAAGCTTGTACCGCTTGGGAAAAGCCCATTTCTCCCCCAGTATTGGTGACGTAAGCATTCAGTGCCATGTTCTGCCCTTTAAAAGGAGCAACCCGCCAACCACGCCTACTGAGAATGCGACACAATGCAGCTGTCAGCAAGGATTTGCCTGCGTGGGAAGTTGTCCCCACTACCATTATTGCTTTCATTTTATCACGTTAGCGGTTTAACAGTTGGCCAAAAATTTAGCATGAGCGACAGAAGCCTCACGCCATAAACGAGAACCGAAGGTTTAATGTTTTGGCGTGAGATGAATGCCGCCCAATAATTAGATTTTTTTTGTAGCATATGCTATATTGAATAAATAGAGCGGTGGGGCATCCCGTTGCTTTTTGCTCGTGGAGTCCGACGCAATGGCGGGACTGCGAAGCGAGAGAGCTTGCACTATACCGCTTTGCGGTTAGTGTGGGAGTATGTCACGTAAATATCATTATCTCTATGCTACAATAGAGAAACTGCTAGAAAGGAGACGTTGACACTCCCCCGATTAAAATACGGGGGCTTTACGCATCACGACTGGTAAATTCCGTGCTTTATTTACCGGCTCCGGCACATCGCAAGTAACGGTCTGGCAAAACCCAAACAGGTAGGAGTGACTGGTGCTTTACCCGACAGGGGGTTGACACACAGTGGTTGATTTGCACCCACCCCCCCTTCGCCCCCCTCCCAGGTTCCCCTCCTGGTTCCCCTCCTGGGAGGGGGTAGGGGTGGGTGGGTAGGGGTGGGTGGGGTTGGGGGGTGGGTTTGCCAAAAGGCTTTTAATTAGGTATATTGGCAACACAGCGATAACCAAGCTGACAAAATAGAACAAAGAGCAGTTACTTTCTAATGGGAGCTCACAGAGACACAGAGGCGCAGAGAATAACATGATATGGATGAGCGCTTGAAGCGCCTGTTTATTAATTCTCCGTGCCGGAGCGCCTCTGCGCGAGAGTGACTGCATTGGGAGATAGCCCACATTTGTTAGCTAAAATCTATCGGTAGTAGGTTCGATTAAGCACCTTGAAAGGAGAAGGAGCTTCTATTCGTTGGTACTTTTTTGGATGAAATCAGCAATATTAGACACTTTTAGGAGAACTGCACAGTGTTATAAGCTAGCTCTAAAGTAACTGCAATGCTCATAGGGTTTCGGCTTTAGTGAGTTTGAGCAGCTAGAGGCATCTTGACTGTGCCCGTATGGTATATCCTACGAATCCCCGTTGCTGACTTCGCGGGGAGAGTCAACTAGATTTAGTTTACCCCATTAAACGAGCGAGAGTATTTTGGAGGCGTTCCCTCCCTGTTGGTTCTGGGTAGGAACCCCCCAGCTCTTCCCATTTTGCTCTTAATTGCCGCCCCAAAGGAGTGAGGCGAAAACTATCTGTAATTCCCTGTCCGTCTACTTCTCGTCGCAGGATCCCTACCTCAATGAGCCACATTAAACTCCTTTCCACTGGGATTGGGGAAATTACTTTGGACGTGTAACCTTTTTCCCAGCCATTGCTTCCGGCGATCTCCCCCAGAGAAACGCTGCCTTTCGCCATAGCAGTCAATAAACTAAGCTGGAAAGGAGAACAGCACAGGGCCCGTTCTGCTCGTTTGACGGCGGTACTGGAATATTCAATGGATTTGGTGGCAGTATTCACCATGGTGCTCTATTATATTCTCGATGGCTATTTTTCATTCTAGCCTTTAAGATAAGATATTGTAGGGTTAGAAGCAAAACGAGGAAAGTAAAATCTATGGCTTTAGCAGTCGGCACTACCGCACCATCTTTCACCACTATTGACGACCAAGACAAAACCGTCTCCTTATCAGACTTTCAAGGTAAAGTAGTGGTTTTGTACTTTTATCCCAAAGATGATACTCCCGGTTGTACCAAAGAAGCTCAAAGTTTCCGCGATAACTACCAAGAGTATCAAAATAAAGATATGGTGGTGTTAGGAGTCAGTATGGATGATGAAGCATCTCATAAACAGTTCAAAGAAAAATACGGACTTCCTTTCCAATTACTCGTAGATAAGGATGGAGCCATTAGTAAAGCTTATGATGTAGATGGGGGTGGTTACTCCAAGCGTGTCACCTATATTATCGATGGGAATGGGAAGATTAGCCACGTTGAGGATAAAGTGCAAACTGCAACCCATGCTACCGATATTTTTAACAGTCTCAACTAATAAGTAGTAGGGTGGGCATCGCCCACCTGTCTTGCCCCTAAAACAAACTACCAAGCTAAAATTGTCAAAAACCTCGCCAAATTTAATGAATATTTTAGGAATCAACGCTTACCACGGAGATGCTTCAGCCAGCCTCATTCAAAATGGGCAGTTAGTAGCAGCTATTGAAGAAGAACGTTTTACCAGAATAAAGCATTGGGCAGGTTTTCCTACTGAATCAATCCGCTACTGCTTAAAGGTAGGGGGAATTGTTGCATCCGACTTAGATCATATAGCTATCTCTTTTAACCCGAAAGCAAATCTGAATCGAAAACTGCTATTTACCCTGCAAAATTGCCCCAACTTAAAATCATTTCTAGAGCGATTTAGTAAACAGAGTAAATCCACCAGCATTCAAGAAAAACTTGCTGAAGCATGTGGATGTTCAACCTCAAATATTCGAGCCACGATCCACAATATAGAACACCATAACAGTCATCTCGCTGGAACTTTCTTTGTTTCTCCCTTTGAAGAAGCTGCTATTCTCTCAATTGATGGTATGGGAGACTTTGTGAGCACAGTCTCTGCTTTCGGTCGTGAAACTAAGCTAGAATATTTCTCTCGCACCTACTATCCTCATTCCCTTGGTTATTTGTACAATGCCATCACCCTCTATTTAGGTTTTCCAGCCTACGGAGATGAATATAAAGTGATGGGATTAGCCGCCTATGGGGAACCAGAATATCTGGAAGCAATGCGCCGCATTATCTACCCCAAAGGAGATAGCTTTGAATTGAACCTCAAATACTTCAACCATCATCAACAAGGTATTGCGATGAATTGGGACAATGGTACTCCCAGGGTTGAACCATTCCACAGTTCAGAATTGGAACAATTCTTAGGAACCATGAGGCAACCTAAATCAGAACTAAACCAAAGACATCAAAATATTGCCGCTTCTCTTCAAGCCATTAGTGAAGAAATTATCTTTCACCTGCTCAATCGCTTGTATGAAAAAGTCAAAAGTGAGAATCTCTGTCTTGCTGGTGGAGTAGCCATGAATTCTGTTGCTAATGGCAAAATCCCCCAACACACCCCTTTCAAAAATGTCTACATTCCTCCTGGAGCAGCAGATAATGGCACTTCCTTTGGTGCAGCATTTTTCGTCTGGAATAAAATTCTCAAGCAACCCCGTCAGTTTCTCTTCAACCATGGTTATTGGGGTTCAGAATTCTCCCCGTCAGAATGTCTAATTGCCCTGGAAAACCATGACCTCCAGCCCATTAAGCTAGAAAGGGAGAAACTATTAGATCAAGTTGTCGATGTTCTCTGTGCAGGTAAAGTTGTGGGCTGGTTCCAGGGACGAATGGAATTTGGGGCTAGAGCCTTGGGGAATCGTTCGATTCTGGCTGATCCTCGCCAAAAGAATATGCGAGACATTATTAATTTGAAAATAAAATTCAGAGAAAAATTTCGCCCCTTTGCTCCTAGCATTTTAGAAGAAAAGGTAAGTGAGTATTTTGAAATCAATACCTCGGTTCCATTTATGGAAAAAGTATTCAATATACGTCCTGAAAAGCGGGAACAAATTCCAGCAGTCACCCATTTTGATGGTACAGGGCGTTTGCAAACCGTCAGTCGTCAAACTAATCCTCTGTATTGGGATTTAATTAATACTTTTGCCACCCGCACTGGTATTCCCTTGCTCCTGAACACTTCTTTCAATGAAAATGAACCTATTGTCCGTACACCAGAAGAAGCAATTCAGTGTTTTCTGAGGACTCAAATGGATGTTTTAGTGTTAGGTTCTTATTATTTAGAGCGGTAGGGTGTGGGGTGTGGGGTGGGCGGGCTGCGCGATCGCGTAAGCGCCACTCTTAGTGATCGCCCACCAAAACCCAAAGCTGTAAGTTGTAGGTGCCCCATGGATTAAATTTGTTTTTTTCAAAAAGTTATTATACATAAATTTACTAAAATTAAATTAAGTAAATGTGGTGGGCAATGCCCACCCTACTGGGCACTACTGGGCACGAAACCCAACAAAGTGGCTATTTTGGTCAGGAGACAGAATGTGATATAATAAAGATAAATAAAAAGAACAACTTAGATAAAAATGCGTTTCAAATCCAGTACTTGGATCTTGACAATCAGCCATGAAAAAGACCATCGCTGAAAACCTAATCCGCTATCGCAAAGGGTTAAGCCTATCTCAAGAACAACTCGCCCAGAGGGTAGGAGTAACTCGCCAGAATATTAACTATTTTGAGAACGCCAAGACTCTTCCTAATAGCAAAACTCTGTCCGCTCTAGCTCGTGCTTTAGGTGTCACCCTGGATGACTTGCTACGCACTCACAGGGAAGGAATACCAAACTTTCGCTTCCGCGCCCATGGTTCCCACAAGCAAAAGCCTCAGTTTGTGACTCAAGTAAGACGACTGTTAGAAACCTATAACGCTCTAGAACAGGCAGTGGGTTTATCCCCCTATACACCAGAAAGCACCCCTTGCCATGAGGTAAAAGGCAACGAAGAGCGTATTGCTGATATTGCCACTCAGTTTCGTCATCGTTTGGGAATAGGAGATGCTCCTATCTTCAACTTATTTGAAGCGACGGAAAAAATTGGCTTAAAAGTTCTGCGTCAACCTATTCCCAGGAAAAATTTCTTTGGTTTGAGCGCCTATAGTGCTAACCAAGGAGCCTTCGTGTTAGTACACAGCCATAATATCACCATTGAACGACAGCTATTTATCCTCGCCCATGAAATTGGACACCTCATCTTCCATCGAGATGAGTATGAAGACACCCTGATTAATATTGGAACAAAGGAGGAAGAAAAAGGCGGTGCGACCCACCTTGAATCGAATTCAAGGTGGAAAGCGCACCAAGACACGCGAGAAAATGTTGCCAATTATTTTGCCAGTCATTTACTTGTACCACAAGATGCCCTAGAGAGAGAACTAAATGACATCAAAAAGTTTCCTCTCCTCGACATCAAAGCGCTCTCTCTCCTCAAAGCTCACTTTCGAGTGAGTTACCAAATGATGCTCATGCGCCTTGAGCAAATGGGAAGGCTCAATTACAGGGATTCTATCAGGCAAATTCGTTGGCAATATAAACAGCGCAACGGAAAAAGCCTCACCAACGATATAGAAATCGAACCTCGTTTATCAGAATCTGAGTTTCCAGAGAATCAACGCTTTAAAACACTGGTTTGGGAGAGCTATAAAATAGGCAAAATCTCCGAATTGAAAGCAGCAGAACTGCTAAACTTAAAGGTTGAAGAACTGGAAAAACGTCGTCAGGAAAGAGAGGTTTATGCTATCGCTTAAGGGAACCATTCTCGACGCAACAGCACTGATAGACTTTCACTGGCTTTCCGAGTGGGAGTGGTTAGAGAAACACTATAGCCCTCTGTATATTGCCCAGGAAGTTCTAGACTCTGATAATCTGGAACCAGCCACCCTTTCATCAGCCAAGAAATACTTGACACCACTCTCCCTTGATACTGAAGAAATGTTTGCTAGTTTTCGATATTTTGGCAGTAAAGCTCCTCTTTTAAGTGTACCTGATCGCTCCACAATTGCTATTGCTCGTCATCGTTTACTTGTGTGTGCTAGTGATGACGGGCTAGTTATTGAAACTTGTAAAGCACATGGTATTGTTTATACTCGAACACTGCGCTTATTGTCTGAGATGGTGGAAACTCAACATAAAACAGCTATAGAAGTGAAGACAATGGCTGATATTTTAATCAAAAAGCGCGTCAAACATATTTCCCCTAAAATATTAGCAGACTGGAGACAAAGTTGACCATCTTTATAAGGTTTCAATTCTCTTGATATATGGACGGGAAACCGTAGGGTGGGCATCGCCCACCAAAACCCAAAGCTGTAAATTGTAGGTGCCCCCTGGATTAAATTAGCTTATACAATATATTTATGTTAATTAAGTTATTTAATAAAATAATTTTTAGTATATAGCAGAGCGCAGGGCTATTGATACATAGCTGAGAGATAATGTAGAGCCATACTGCACGGTTGGTGCATACTTTTGCCCATTCCTATGAATGGAGAAAACAGGCTATAGCTGCGGTAGAACATTGATTGAAAAAGCGGGATGCTATTTGCTGTATTTGCCTCCCTATTCACCAGATTTCAAACCCATTGAACAAGCACATGCACATATAAAGAACACGCAAAACTAAAGCTAGAAGAAGCTGGTTCACTCTATGACGCTTTAGATATGGCTATACAGAAAGTGTGCGGACAGCCCTGCGCCTTGCTATAGTACTGGTAACTGGTATGGTACGTGCTCACTGCTATATGTGGTGGGCAATGCCTCTGCGTGAAACCTTCGATCAGGGCGATCGCCACCAGGGTAACTGATAGATAGGAGATGTTTTTTTTGACAAACACCTCCCCATTATCTAGAATAAACCATCTAGTTTTGTCAACTTTTCCCTATTTTTGGAGTGGGCAATAATTAGGAATTTACTCTCATGATAGGGTAGCAAACGTTATCCCCATTGCCCACCTAGGAAATTGAGCCAATGGTGCGTTACGCTGTCGCTAACGCACCCTACTCCTGGTCATTAGCCAATGGTGCGTTACGCTGTCGCTAACGCACCCTACTCCTGGTCATTAGTAGAATTGAGATTAGGTTGGGATTGTTGATTTAATAAACGCTGTTGCTGTTGAAGCTTAAAATCAGCAGCCGCATCATCAAGACTTTCTTGAGTATTTTGGTTAAACTCTTCTACACTGAGACGATTTCCCAACCTAGCATTGTGAATCAAATCGAAGGGATTCAAACCAGAGCTACTAGAAAAAGAATCCCTTTCATTAGCAGGATAAGTACCTACCCCGTTGAGATCTGCTGCTGTTTGAGCGAAAATGTCCCCACCACTGAAAACTAAAGCTAAAGTAGCCCCGAGGCTTAAACTGTAAGTAATTTGTGCTAACCTTTTCATAGTATTCACCTTGATATTTTCCTCAATGGTGCGTTACGCTGTTGCTAACGCACCCTACTACATTATACTTTTCTTTAGGCAAAGCGACGACGCAGTAAAGGTTGAATTGCCAATAATACTAGAGCATCGAAAGCTAGGAGGACAAGTATAACTGCCAATAAGCTAATTGATGTCCAGGGAGTATCCATTACCAGAGTACCGATCCCCCACTCACTATGCAAATACAAATAGCGAATCGGCTCAATAGCGTAGGTAAGAGGATTGAGACTGGCAACTACCTGTAACCATCTTGCCATAAAAGAGAGGGGAGCGAGAGCTGTACTGGCAAAAAGTAACGGCAAGTTAGTTACAAAGATGACTGCGATTAATTCAATATGTCCAGGAAGGGCAAAAGCTAATCCCAGACTCAAGGCTGTTACCCCCAAAACCACTAACAAGACAATCAAGGCGATCGCCCCTAACCCCCCTATATTTGGCAACCCAGCCCCCAAGAAGGCGCTAGCAGCCACGATAACCCCTGTTTGCATAAAACTGAGGGCAATGATATAAATGGTGGATGCTGCGACAATGGAGTAGCGGGAGGCTAAAGGAGCCACCAGCAGGCGATTGAGAAAGCCGAATTCCCGGTCGAACATGACGGGTAAACCCGCATTCAGAGCACCAGAAAAGGCGGTAAACACAATCACCCCAGGAGCGAGGAATTGACCGTAATTTAGGTCTTCGCCAAATAATCCCCCGGGAGCATTGGTAAATAGAGCACCAAAGAGAAGCAACCACATGAAGGGTTGGATTATTCCAGCTATGAGAGTGGAGGGACGACGTTGGAGTTGGATAAATAGACGCTTAGTTAAAGCAAAGGTTTCTTGGAGAAAATCCCCCAATGCACTGCTATTATCTTCCAACCCACCATGAAGAGAGGGATCCGGAGATAAACTAGATTGGATAGATGACTGGGTAATCATTGGTCTGATAAACGTTCTTTAAACAACAATTTATTTCATTTCTTCTTTTTTTTCCGCCTTTAAATCTCTCCTCCCCGCTGCTGCCATTTCCGCATCCATCAGAGTACGTCCGGTAGCGGCGAGGTACACATCATCCAAACTGGGGCGAGATTGAGTCATGCTGAAGATGGGAAAACTCGCTGCTGCTAAGGATTCCTCGATATTAGTGAGGTAATTGCTTTCTCCCTTAACGATGAGATTAAGAGAATTACCTCTGGCGGGATTGACGATGGCGGATTGAACAAAGGGAAGAGACTCCAGCATGGCTTTTGCTTGTTGCGCCTCTTCTGGGGGCGTAAATTCCTTAATTTGGAGAGTAACCCGATCGCCCCCCACCCGTTCCTTCAATTGGGAAGGGGAACCAGAGTCAATCACCACCCCAGAGTCGATAATTGCCAATCTATCTCCCAAAGCGTCTATTTCTTCCAGATAATGGCTGGTAATTAGTACTGTGGTTCCCGCTGCTTTTAATTGACGCAGGAAGTCCCAGACAATGAAGCGACTTTCGATATCCAATCCCACCGTGGGTTCGTCCAACACCAAGACCTCTGGTTGATGGAGTAATCCGGCGGCTAAATCTAGGCGCTTGCGCAAACCCCCGGAATAGGTTCCGGTTTGGCGATCTGCATAGGTAGTTAAGTTTAGCAGTTCCAGCAGGCGCTCAATTCTCTCTTTTGCCCCCTCAGAAGGAAGGTGGTAGAGTGCGGCTTGCAGGTGAAGCAATTCTCGTCCCGTCAGCACCTTATCTAAAGCTACTTCTTGGGCTACATAGCCCAGTCTTCGCCTTGCTGCCCTGGGGTTTTTCACGGCGGAAATACCGCAAACTTCCACTGTACCCCTATCTGGTTTAGCCAAAGTTGTTAAACAGCGAATAGTGGTGGTTTTCCCCGCCCCATTGGGACCGAGGAGGCCGAAAATTTCCCCCGGTTGAACTTGAAAGGAGATGTTTTCTACTGCTGTTATCGAGCCATAGCTCTTGTGTAGGTTATCGATGAAAACGGCGTTAGCCATAAATTATATTATCTTCGATCTATAAATGCTCAATCTTTATTATAAGGAGGAGTTCTATCTTCTGCTAGATAATAATATATCTCAATAAATTTATTTTTTCAAGTCATTCAAGTCTTCTCCCTAGCTCAATTATAATCATTGCTGCTGTTCTGACCTGCCTTGACTCTTAAAAAATTTTGTCAATTAGCTCAAATCGGCACCGTACCGTCCAGATTAATTCCGAGCTGGGGGATGGTTCGGGAGTGATGATCGACCAAAGAAGAAAAGGAGAGGAAACCACTTACTTTGTCCTCACCGCCAACCAGATAGTGGAAAATCCCGCTCAGTACTAGGAGATTAGCACTTAATACAAGGATAACAAAAAAATAGTCTTGACAATTTATCCAGCTTGGTATAAGTTTATATTGATGTTTAGTTAAATCGATTTAAGATTGATGCAAGGAATATTCACCATCAAGCCTAAGAAATGGCTGAAAAGTTGGATGGCGATCGCTGCTGCCTTTCTCATCGCTTGGATGCTGATGAGTCCGGTTGCCCTCGCTGAAGGCAAAGATGCCGAGCAACCTACCATCGATGCCAACGAAGAAGTTCTGAATACTTTAAACTTTGACAACATCGATGATTTTGATCTGGCAACGGAAGGATTCATCGATAAACTCGATCCGGCTCTGATTCCACAAGAGTCAGGTTCGTTTTGGAATTTGGAACAGTATCAGTTCCTCCTGGAAGGTGAAAGCAATCCCTGGCGGCCAAAAGGGATGTTACCTCCCCCTCCAGACACCGTGAACCCCAGTCTGTGGCGGCAGGCTCAACTCAATATGCAACACGGGCTGTACGAAGTTGTGCCTGGTATTTATCAACTTCGAGGTTATGACCTGTCCGTAATGACCTTGGTTGAAGGAGACACGGGCTGGATCCTTATTGACCCCTTACTTTCCAATGAAACTGCTGCTGCGGCTCTAGATTTGGCGAATACCAACATCACTGAGATGAATTTGCCGAAGCATCCCTTTCGCAGGCAGCCTTTACCAGTCTCTGCTGTGATTTACACCCACAGCCATACGGATCATTTTGCTGGAATCAAAGGCATTGTGGAACCAGAGGAGATTCAGTCTACCAGCAACCCCAACGGGATTCCTATTTATGCCCCTGAAGGCTTTTTAGAAGAAGCTGTCAGCGAAAATGTTTTCGCGGGCAACGTCATGAGCCGTCGTGCCTCCTACATGTATGGCAACCTGATCGGCAAAGATGAGAAAGGACAGGTGGATGCCGGTTTGGGTAAAACTACCTCTACAGGTACTATATCCCTGATTGCTCCCACGGATATCATCGATAAAACAGGGCAGAAAATTACGGTTGATGGCATAGATATGGTTTTTCAGAACGTGCCCGGTTCTGAAGCCCCTGCGGAAATGATGTTCTATTTCCCCGAGTTTCATGCCCTCTGTGCCTCTGAGGACGCAACCCATACCATGCACAACCTCTATACCTTACGTGGGGCTAAAGTGCGGGATTCCTTGAGTTGGGCCAACTACCTGAGCGAAACCATCGAACTGTTTGGGGACGATGTAGAAGTAGTCTTTGCTAGTCACCACTGGCCGATCTGGGGCAATGAACAAGTGGTGGATTACTTAAAGAAACAACGAGATTTGTATAAATACATCCACGACCAAACCCTACATCTGGCTAACCAGGGCTATACCATGGTGGAAATTGCCGAGATGTTAGAACTGCCCGATTCTCTAGCAGAGGAATGGTACAACCGGGGTTATTACGGTTCTCTCAACCACAACGTCAAAGCTGTCTATCAATACTATCTCGGTTGGTTTGATGGCAATCCCGCTCACCTCTATTCCCTCCCTCCAGAACAAATAGGTGCCAAATATATCGAATATATGGGTGGACCTAGGGCTGCCATTGAGCGAGCCCAGACGGATTTTGCCCATGGTGACTACCGCTGGGTGGCACAGGTAATGAGTGATGTAGTCTTTGGCTTCTGCAAGGACAACCTCCCACCTTATATCGATCCCTATTACGACGAAGCAACGGGAAACTGTTTTGATGCCACCCAACTAGAAGCTGATGCCCTAGAGCAACTGGGTTATCAAGCAGAATCGGGTCCCTGGCGCAACTTTTTCCTCAGCGGTGCCCAAGAGTTACGGGATGGTGTAGACGACCAACTTCCTGTCCCCAATACGGTCAGCCCTGATATCCTCCATGCCATGACCTCAGACTTGCTCTTTGACTACCTGGCTATCAGTCTCAATGGTCCGGAGGCCGCTGATTACGAATACACCTTCAACATGATCTTCCCTGACACCAATGAGGAGTACTTGCTCTCCATTGAGAATGGGGTGCTGGTATACACTTTCGATAAACTAGCTGTGGATCCCGACACCACGATCATCATAAATCGTAGCGATCTCGATGATGTCATTTTGGGAGAGAAAAACATCAGAGACGTGGAGTTTAGCTATGGTGGCAAACTCCGCTCTTTCATAAAGTTCCTGTCCCTCCTAGACAAGTTTGACTTCTGGTTCAACATTGTCCTTCCTTAGGATTTTGTAGTCCAGATTTCCGGTTTCCCTTCTAGGAGAGGCTAAGGGTGGATGAGCAGTGTCTAACTGACTCATCCACCCTTCGACCTTGCAATTCCCCCACCTGTATAGGTCTACCAGAAATGGCTAGTAAGCAACGTTTTCGCTTAGGTGTGATGCTGGGAATAATCCTGCTCTTTGCTGTGGTGGAATGGTTGGCAGGGTCTTTGAGCCATAGCCTTGCCCTGCGCTCCGATGCTTGGCATATGGTGGCAGATTCTAGTGCAATTTTGCTGGCTTTGAGTGCAAGTTGGTTGACCCGCTTGACCTTTGTTCGCCCCTTACGGGGACAGCCTCCCTTAGATGCCATCGCCGCCTTTGCTAATAGTCTAGGATTAATTGTCATGGCAGGTTTAATCACTTGGGAAGCAATTCAACATTTGACCCAACCGCCAGAACAAATTCTGAGCGGACCCATGTTTGTCACTGCAACCATCGGTCTTGTCATTAACGCCATGGGGATTATTCTGCTCCATGAAGATAGCCAAACAAATCTTAATGTACAGGGTGCTTTTCTCCATATGTTGGCGGATTTAGCCAGTTCCGTGGGAGTGATTATTAGTGCCATCGCAATTTATCTTTTCCAATGTTTTTGGCTCGATAGTGCCATGGGTTTACTCATTGCCCTATTCATTGCCACAAATGCCATCCCCTTGCTACAATTAAGCTGGCAACAATGGAAGAATAAATCACCTCATTTCAACACCTTGATGATGCCGGAGAGCGGTCGTACAAGTCTCACGGATTTGATAGCTCATAAGCCATCTGGCAATACCTCCGGAAACTCTAGAACTGCATCATAGCGCTCGTGATACATCTCATGCAAAATACATCTATTGCAATGATTATATTGAGTAGTAGAGTAGGGTGGGCATTGCCCACCTAGGGATATTGAGTTAAACCGAAAATAATGGTATCAAATTCTTTCATTTTGGGAGTAAAGCGGTGATTAAAGGATGGGTCATACCAGCTCACTCACCAACAGATCAATGCACTCCTGAGTATCAGATTGTTGCAGATATTGAGCAGCAATTTCTTCTAGGGCACCCTTGCCACTGTACTGGAAGGCGGCATTATCAAATCCTTTCTTTTGCTCCTCCGTGACGACAACAAAATCTGTCACGTACTTTTTAATCAAATTGGAGGCTGCACAGTCTCTGGTCAAGATATGGAGGTTAAATCGGAAGTAGGGAGTTTTAGATGAATCACCAACGATGGCATTGAGCAGAACACGACATACCTTATCCGTAATGTTAGAATATCCGCCAAAAACCACATCTAATAACGGCCTACCAATTGGAAAAGTCCAATCCAACATGCCCATATTTTGAGATTCCTGGATATCAAAGCTGAGTACCGTACTACCCGTACCAAAGGCAGCTAACAGAACATTGTTGGTTTTAGAGACATCCTCGTCTCCTACATATTCAGTGAGGGCAACTAAGGCAGGGTTATAGGCCACTAATCCACCATCTATTAACGGAACACTATCAACCACATGGCTTGGAAAAACACCCGGATAAGCAGAAGAGGCTATCAGCGCATCCACAAGCTTGATCTGATGTTGCTCAGAATTTTCACTATCAAAGATGACCGGAACGGAATGGATGCAATCGTAGGCCGTGACAATCAGGCGTTTACCCTTGGCTTGGATATCTTTCAAAACCGCATCACCAAAAACAGATTCCAGGACTTTTTTAAGTTCCGTACCATCAAACCAAGGGGAACTGAAGGGAAACCGATCGTCGGGTCCAGTTTGAACACTCGGTCGGGGAATCAGGGCACTCATCAGTTGGGCTAGTCGTTGCCAAATTTCTTGACCCAGATTAAGGGGTGGAAAAATTTGCGCTCCAGTATTGATTTGTATTGCCTTTATTTCTGCGGCACTGAAGCCAAGGGCAAAGCCCCCCGCAATTATAGATCCGGTTGAGGTGCCTGCGAACAAGTCAAAAGAGTCACCAAGAGGACGGTTCGGTTGGGAACTGGCGGAATCGGTTTGAAGTTTAATTAGAGTCGAGGGAGGTGTTACCACCTCGCCCCTCTCCTACGAACTGTACGTGAGACTTTCACCTCATACAGCTCAGGTATCTCTATGCCTTTACGGCGCGCTTTACGAGTCCGTCTTTAATTCTCTTCCGATGAATCGTCTGAGCTTGGTGACATTCCCTATGAAGAGCAACTAGATTTTTCATATCCCAGTTGTTGTGGTCCCCGTCTTTGTGGTGCAACTCCACCGGACCATCTATCTCCATGAACAATCGGTTGCAATGCGTACATTTCCCTTTCTGTCGCTTAATAGCTTTAGCGGTTGGTCCCTCATAAAGTTCAGAGTTCCGACCAACCCAATAGGCTATATTCCCATTGAAGGGTGAGGCACTACCTTTGACCATTACGTGACTATTCACTTCCCAGGAAACTTTAGGAAATGCTTTATCCACCTGCTCTTTCGTGAGCTGGCGCTTTGCTGCTCCCTTCTTCGCCTTCTTACCTTCAATGGCTTGACGACGCGCTTTTTCGGCCTCCTTTTGGTCTTGCCTGCGTTTATCTGCCCTTAGTTTGCGCCATAACCATTGGCGCAGTGACCATAGAGCGTGTTTTGACATATCGCAGAATTTATGGTAATTCCTCCAGCCACGGACCTGTGTTCCTATTTTCTTTAGCCGAGCTTCTGTGCTCAACTCTTTGTTCTTCCAGGTTGCTTTAACTTTGGCCTTTATTTCCGCATAATTCTTTTGGCTCGGTGCGGATTTAAATGTTCCTCGTGAGTTGACGCGAAAACGCCATCCCAGAAAGTCAAATCCATCCGTAGCTCTCCTCATCTCAGTCTTATCTTCGTTTATTCTTAGCCCTCTGGACTTGAGAAATTCGTCTATATCTCGCCTCAGCTTTTTGGTATCAGCTTTTGATTTACAGATAAAGACCGCGTCATCCGCGTAACGTATACCCCTTATACTTTCAGATTTTGTAAACCCATTCTTTTTACCTTTGTGGTATTTTTGGGTTCTCGTAATTTGGTCTGACCCTAGGTTCTCGAATCCATCTAGGGCTATATTTGCCAGTAATGGGGATATCACTCCACCTTGCGGCGTGCCCTTCACACTAGAGGGGTATTCACCACGGACACCAGCTTTAACCGCAATTTTCAAACCTAGTTTGGCTTCAGTTGGTAAGATAACGCCTTTGAGTATGACTTTGTGGTCAATCTCGTCGAAGCATTTACTGATATCCGTCTCCAGAACCAGCTTATCCTTACCCTTAGCCTTGCTTTTTAGGTTGTCAAATATTAGCTTCTGTGCGTCCGCAGTACAGCGACCGGGTCTGAAGCCGTAGCTTCTTTCCCCGGCTATAGCTTCATAAGCTGGCTCTGCTGCTAATTTAAGCAGCGCTTGCCATGCTCTGTCTGCTATTGTTGGTATGCCTAATCCTCGTGTTTTGCCGTTAGGCTTGGGGATGTTTACCCTTCTTAGTTGTTGGTGTCTCCAGTGGTACCAGTGCTTATTTAGCCTCTGACACAACACCAGACGCTCTCGTGTAGAGAGTGCAGTTTTTCCATCAACTCCGGGGGTCTTCTTCCCTTGATTCAGCTGTGTTACTTGTTTGACGGCCAAAGCTTGAGCTGCACGACTTCTCAATAGAAGCCGTTGTAAGAGTTTGACCTTAACTTTCTGATTGTATGCAAGCGCTTTGAAGATACTCCTCTGTAATCGAAAGACCTGACCCCGGAATCGCTTCCACGGCAAATCTTTCCAGACATCGTCAGCCTTCAGACTTATCTTTCTACCCCGCAGGAATACTGCAAGGTGAAGTTTTAAATCCTCTATGCTGCGGTATTCGATTGGGGCTACCTTAGTGCTTTGCACAGCTTAAGCTCCTTAATTCGCTCTGATAATTACATTGTGTGTCTTCTCTTTAGAAACCCTCGGGCAGTTACGCCCTCTCTTACCCTCGCTCTTCCGTTAGGCTGTTAATCAAGCAGCCCCACCACCTCACATGTTGGGCTTGGAATCCCCTGTTTTAGTCGAAGTCGAGCGAGTTTTTACTCGTTCCGAATGAACTATTGTTACGAACCCTTGGGGACTCACCCTTTGACCCACTACCAACTCAGGAATGTAAGTGGCAAACACTTACCCTTACGAGTCTTTATTCGGTGTCTCTTCTGTCGTATATAACGGCCTTCCGACAGTGTCGGAACTTAGGTCTTTTCTCAGATGATTCACGTTAAGTTATCCCTGTGTTCTCCCTATTAGCGGAAGTATCTCTACCTAACCGTTCGGTCGCACTTTACCGCCCTGTTGCCAGCTTCAGCCTGGTGATTAACCTCACTGTGGCCAGATAAGGATTCACGCGATTCCCACGCGGGAGAGACTTGGTTTCACGATTCCTGACCGTGTCCTCACTCTCATAATTCATTCAGTTGTCATGGTTCGGTAATCACTGCCTTAGAGTTTCGGAGTTCCACTTTAGTTCTCCTAATTTCCCTCGCATTTCCCTTGCGGGTCTAGCGCTCAGGTAGTGACTCAGAGTTCTGTTTTTCAGCCCCTTTCGGTGGCTTAGATTAACAGTCCCGATGTCCCAAAACCAAGCCCCTGCTTATGTTTGGCTTACGCCTCAGCTTTCACAGGGAACGAGCCGCACATTAGAGTCGAGGGAGGTGTTACCACCTCGCCCCTCTCCTACGAACTGTACGTGAGACTTTCACCTCATACAGCTCAGGTATCTCTATGCCTTTACGGCGCGCTTTACGAGTCCGTCTTTAATTCTCTTCCGATGAATCGTCTGAGCTTGGTGACATTCCCTATGAAGAGCAACTAGATTTTTCATATCCCAGTTGTTGTGGTCCCCGTCTTTGTGGTGCAACTCCACCGGACCATCTATCTCCATGAACAATCGGTTGCAATGCGTACATTTCCCTTTCTGTCGCTTAATAGCTTTAGCGGTTGATCCCTCATAAAGTTCAGAGTTCCGACCAACCCAATAGGCTATATTCCCATTGAAGGGTGAGGCACTACCTTTGACCATTACGTGACTATTCACTTCCCAGGAAACTTTAGGAAATGCTTTATCCACCTGCTCTTTCGTGAGCTGGCGCTTTGCTGCTCCCTTCTTCGCCTTCTTACCTTCAATGGCTTGACGACGCGCTTTTTCGGCCTCCTTTTGGTCTTGCCTGCGTTTATCTGCCCTTAGTTTGCGCCATAACCATTGGCGCAGTGACCATAGAGCGTGTTTTGACATATCGCAGAATTTATGGTAATTCCTCCAGCCACGGACCTGTGTTCCTATTTTCTTTAGCCGAGCTTCTGTGCTCAACTCTTTGTTCTTCCAGGTTGCTTTAACTTTGGCCTTTATTTCCGCATAATTCTTTTGGCTCGGTGCGGATTTAAATGTTCCTCGTGAGTTGACGCGAAAACGCCATCCCAGAAAGTCAAATCCATCCGTAGCTCTCCTCATCTCAGTCTTATCTTCGTTTATTCTTAGCCCTCTGGACTTGAGAAATTCGTCTATATCTCGCCTCAGCTTTTTGGTATCAGCTTTTGATTTACAGATAAAGACCGCGTCATCCGCGTAACGTATACCCCTTATACTTTCAGATTTTGTAAACCCATTCTTTTTACCTTTGTGGTATTTTTGGGTTCTCGTAATTTGGTCTGACCCTAGGTTCTCGAATCCATCTAGGGCTATATTTGCCAGTAATGGGGATATCACTCCACCTTGCGGCGTGCCCTTCACACTGGAGGGGTATTCACCACGGACACCAGCTTTAACCGCAATTTTCAAACCTAGTTTGGCTTCAGTTGGTAAGATAACGCCTTTGAGTATGACTTTGTGGTCAATCTCGTCGAAGCATTTACTGATATCCGTCTCCAGAACCAGCTTATCCTTACCCTTAGCCTTGCTTTTTAGGTTGTCAAATATTAGCTTCTGTGCGTCCGCAGTACAGCGACCGGGTCTGAAGCCGTAGCTTCTTTCCCCGGCTATAGCTTCATAAGCTGGCTCTGCTGCTAATTTAAGCAGCGCTTGCCATGCTCTGTCTGCTATTGTTGGTATGCCTAATCCTCGTGTTTTGCCGTTAGGCTTGGGGATGTTTACCCTTCTTAGTTGTTGGTGTCTCCAGTGGTACCAGTGCTTATTTAGCCTCTGACACAACACCAGACGCTCTCGTGTAGAGAGTGCAGTTTTTCCATCAACTCCGGGGGTCTTCTTCCCTTGATTCAGCTGTGTTACTTGTTTGACGGCCAAAGCTTGAGCTGCACGACTTCTCAATAGAAGCCGTTGTAAGAGTTTGACCTTAACTTTCTGATTGTATGCAAGCGCTTTGAAGATACTCCTCTGTAATCGAAAGACCTGACCCCGGAATCGCTTCCACGGCAAATCTTTCCAGACATCGTCAGCCTTCAGACTTATCTTTCTACCCCGCAGGAATACTGCAAGGTGAAGTTTTAAATCCTCTATGCTGCGGTATTCGATTGGGGCTACCTTAGTGCTTTGCACAGCTTAAGCTCCTTAATTCGCTCTGATAATTACATTGTGTGTCTTCTCTTTAGAAACCCTCGGGCAGTTACGCCCTCTCTTACCCTCGCTCTTCCGTTAGGCTGTTAATCAAGCAGCCCCACCACCTCACATGTTGGGCTTGGAATCCCCTGTTTTAGTCGAAGTCGAGCGAGTTTTTACTCGTTCCGAATGAACTATTGTTACGAACCCTTGGGGACTCACCCTTTGACCCACTACCAACTCAGGAATGTAAGTGGCAAACACTTACCCTTACGAGTCTTTATTCGGTGTCTCTTCTGTCGTATATAACGGCCTTCCGACAGTGTCGGAACTTAGGTCTTTTCTCAGATGATTCACGTTAAGTTATCCCTGTGTTCTCCCTATTAGCGGAAGTATCTCTACCTAACCGTTCGGTCGCACTTTACCGCCCTGTTGCCAGCTTCAGCCTGGTGATTAACCTCACTGTGGCCAGATAAGGATTCACGCGATTCCCACGCGGGAGAGACTTGGTTTCACGATTCCTGACCGTGTCCTCACTCTCATAATTCATTCAGTTGTCATGGTTCGGTAATCACTGCCTTAGAGTTTCGGAGTTCCACTTTAGTTCTCCTAATTTCCCTCGCATTTCCCTTGCGGGTCTAGCGCTCAGGTAGTGACTCAGAGTTCTGTTTTTCAGCCCCTTTCGGTGGCTTAGATTAACAGTCCCGATGTCCCAAAACCAAGCCCCTGCTTATGTTTGGCTTACGCCTCAGCTTTCACAGGGAACGAGCCGCACGCGTTAAGTTCCTGTTCAATCTGGTCTAGGATTAAAGAAGTTAGATAACCCCGAAAACCACCACCATCACAGGAAAAAATTGTATATCTTTGAGTCTCGTCCATGGGATTGTTTACCAATGAGTAATGTTTTCAGAAGTGTCAGCCCGTACTGATGATATCACAAATCTCCTCGCTCCCCTTCAAGAACAACAAGATAATCTTTGGTAGTTTTGAATTTCATCCTTCCTATCTGCGTTTATCTGTGTTTATCTGCGGTTCCTTTTTTATTTTGTAACATTTTATATCAAATACTCCTTGACATGCGACGATAGGGAGGTTATATAGAGTTAGAGAAATCTCAACCTTGAAAAGCTTCAGTTTTCGTAAACCTTATTGAGGATAGTGGTAAACACCCGGAGACCGGTTTGAGTTGTGGTGGAGGCTATCAAGCTTTGAACGGACCCATCTGCGTTCATCTGTGTTTATCTGCGGTTCCTTTTTCCATTTCGTAATATTTTCTTCTTGGCGATCGCCATCCCTGTCCTCTCTTCCTCTGGGGTTCACAAAAAAAAATCCAAATACCCCTTGACATTCTTAGGTTTGGGGGCTATATTATACCACCTAGGGATATTGAGTTCATAGGAGTCAAGCAATGAAGTCAGTCGCAACGCAGCCATATATTTCGGAAAATCAAGACATTATCCCCATAACTACCGCAGACGCTCAGACTAAATTGACCGAAATAGTTGAAAGGGTAGAGGGGAAGGATGAGCGCGTTATTTTAATTCAAGATGGAAAGGAGATGGCGGCGATTATTTCAATAGAGGCATTTTTGTTTTTAGAAAAGATGGTTCACAAGGTGGAGGATGAGATGGATAGAAGAGCTATTCGTGAGGCGAGAAATCCAAGAGCAAGAGCAGAAAATATTACCCTTGAAAAACTGAAGCAAGAATTGAGTTTATAGGGAAATCAGGTGACTTACATTGTAGAAATTGCACCTGCTGCAAAACGACAGATTAAAAAGCTAACTCCACCTATCCAAGCACAAATCATTCAAAAGTTGGAGGAACTGAGATTGGATCCTCGTTCTCCCGGTGTAAAGAAAATGATTGGAGAAGATAACACTTATCGTGTTAGGATTGGGACGTATCGTATTGTCTATGAAATTTACGAAAGCAGTCTTCTGGTAATTGTGGTTCAGGTTGGACACCGTCGGGAAGTTTATCGAAGATAATAATAATAGTTCGCAGTGGAATGAAACAGCTAAAATGGTGTTATAGGATGTGGTAACTGGTAACTGGTAAAACAGTTACCTTGTACCATGACAGTGACCAGTTACTAGTTACCAGTTACCTTCCACCAATAAGTGGCTTGCCACCAAATAAGTGGTGGGGGCCTCAAACCCAAGGTTGAGCTGCTACCATGGTACGTGATTACTGATCACTGGTAACTGAAAGGTGACTGGTAACTGTTATAGATAGGTGGATAATAGGATTTGGTGGGCAATGCCCACCCTACTCTGTGTCCTCTGCGCCTCTGCGGTTACATCAAATCAAGGAGTTTTGTTACCCAGTTGAATATTGCTCAAACTGCGCTTCAAAGCCTTAAATTGCTGTTGTAAAGAGGACACATTAGCCATTTGCTCTCCATAACGCCAGCCTACGTAAGCCTGAGAAATGGCTGCAATAATGTCCGCTGTAGCTTCTGGATGACTTTCCCGGGAAATCCTAACATATTCTAGAGGAGTTTGGGCTGGATGTTTTTCATAACCTTTAGCTTTGAGTAACCCGAGCATTTGCAGATAAAGCCTTTCCATGGGGGGTAACTTTGCCAGACGACGGCGATCGCCCCAATTTTTGAGTTGACTCCACCCTAACCAAACAACAAAAACAGCGGAAATGGCGAAAATTAAACCGGTAAACACACCGATAATACTGCTAGAAAAAAACCGCCACAACCAAGAGAGAGTTACCAATATACCTCCAATTATCTCATGGAAGAGATTACTCAGAAAACCAGTAACTGGGGAAGGTAACCAACCGGCAACCCAGTGCCACAATTGACGCAAAACGCTAAAAGTTTGTTCTTCTTCAAAGGAAGGAGGAATGAGATCATGTCCGGGAATGGGATCGAAAGCATACCAACCAGATCCAGGAATAAATACCTCCGTCACCGCATAAGCATCGGTATTGTGAACGATATAATAGCCCGTAAAGGGATTAAACTGACTAGAACCAAACCCCGTAGCTAGTCGCGCGGGAATACCTAAGGAACGGAGCATTACGGTTAAGACAGTGGAGAAATGGTCGGGATAACCTCCTTGGTAGTCAAAGAGGAAAGCTGAAACTAAATCCTCATCTTCTGCGAAAAAGGGCAGTTGTGGTTCGATGCTGTAATTTTGCTTGATAGCTTGAGCTAAGTATAAAGCTTGTTCATAAGGGGAAGTAATGGGTTGAGGTGATTTAGATAGCAATTGTTCTGCTTTTTGCTTTATCTTTTCTTTAATTTCTGGAGGAATTTGTAAATATTGCTCTTTAATACTTTCCGGGTATTCAGTTGGTGCTTCTTGGAGCATACCCCTAGTACGATAAGGTACTTGGGAAATAATGGTATAAGTTAATCCCTCTACTAAACCCAGGGGGGAGCGTAAATTACCTAAGGGATCTATACCTATCTCTTTGGTAGGAAAGAAGAGAAATTGAGGATCTGGGAGAGAGGGAATAATATTGGGCAAACTAGCAACTGCGGTGTAACTTTGGATAATCTTTTTAGTCTGCTTCCTCCCTACACTAGAGGGGATGGCAAAACGATAGGAATACCTGGGACGCTGGATAGTTTGGATATCTTCATCGCCGGAAATTTCCCAACCCTGTCCTGTATAATGGTCGAAGGTCAGAACCCGCCAGTAGCCGGGAGCTTGAGAGCGCACCCGCATCACTAATTTCTTTTCCAGTCGTCCCCGCAGGTTTTGGTTAATCTTACTGCTGAACCCGTAGTAAAAATTCTCATCCAGGGTTCCCGCACCTTCTGTGGGACTGTCACCGATATTACCACCTTCATCCCCTTCACCGTCATTATAACCAGGGTTGACAATACCTCGATATTCCGGACTGAAAGTCTTCTCCTCTAGTTGCTGAGGGCTACTGACAGGAAATGATTGCAACTGATACCCGGGAAAGCGAGGGAAGATAGCGAAGATGAATAGTCCCAGGGCGAGAATAATCAGGAATAGTACACCGAGACGGGAGGGTGACAGGGGGGAGTAACGGGAGAGTTTTGGAGGGGATTTGTGACGGGGCCGTAATAGTTTCTCCCAAGGTGCCAAACCCAGACGAGAACGATAATCTAGCACTAAAACCGGAAGGGCAAGAACTAAAAATATCAATAGAGCTGGAGCAAATGTTAAAGTTTGGGAGACTGTACCCGCTACCCCGATGAGAATAATGCCGATAGCCATGGAATAGCCTAAATCTTTCCGCCGGGGGAGGTCAAAACTGTGGAGCACTTGCAGTTGAATCAATAACTCCGCCAAGACAATGCGGGTATCGTTCAAATTAGCAAATAAATTGCCGAAGAATACCACCATCATGGCTACCATCCCAATGGCGATGAGAAATTTGACGGTGATATTTTTGTTTTTCCGGCTATACCAACTCCAAGTGGCTCCCACAATACTCAGAGGTATTGCCCAAAGGCTACTCAGGGTCTGGGCTGCAATGTCTGTGGCGATAATGCCCACTATCACTAGTCCTTGCACTAGCACCCGCAGCAGAATGGATTCTTCCGTTTGCATTTTAGGTCTTGGAGCAGTAGGATAGGGTAAAGGTTCCAGTTGCTTGATTGCCATGGTTGGGAGGGTTTCTTCTCGGCTTAGAGAGCATTATAGCTAATCTCAATAATCTATGCTTTAGAGGAAACTGTCTTAACAAAAGCTGTGATGCTTGCTGAAAAGGGAATATAGCTTCTTGTTTAATTTTGCTTGCTTGACAAAGAAAGCAAACTATGTATTGGCAAAAATTGTACAATGTTGTTGGCGATCGCTACTAGGAATGGGCATTTGAGGTTCATATACATATAAAGACGCTATCGCTCCATATTTACGAAATTTTTGGGAAAATGGGGGTTGACATTAAAAAATTTGTTGTATATGATAGAGTGAACCTGGTTCTTAAGTTACAATGGAATGATGTAATGTCATTTAAAATTTCTCCTCAAGAATTTTACAACGATTTCGCGCCCAACTATGACTCTAGATTTCATGGATCCCAAGGTAATGCTCAGCATGTAAATGAAGCTGCTGCAATCTTTCACAAATATCATCGTAATAATCATGGCCACATTCTAGATATAGGTTGTGGAACCGGATTGTTAAAAGACTTACTTCAAGGAGAATTTGAATACACAGGTATTGATGTTTATGAAAATATGCTTCATTATGCCTCTGAGCGGGGCTACAAAGTTATACATCAATCAGTTGTGGATGCTCTTCCTGAAATCCCAGATGCCTCCTATGACTTTGTTTTTGCCTTAAGCTCTTTGCTCTTTGTTGAAGATATTCACCCCATCTTGACCCATATCAGTAGAATAGCTCGTCAGTCGATTTTATTAAGTCTTGATGAGGTCACACAAGAGTATAGGAACAATTTTACGGTGGCAGTTTTCGATCACTCCAAGGTTCACATCTCAGGAGCCAAGGAAGATTACTTTATCAGAGGTTGGACCTCCTGTACTACAGGGATTACTGTAAACACGAGAATGATTTATGTGCCGAAAATATAATCACAATCCTAACGACAAAGTTTTATGATAGCCAAGGTGGAGCTAAAATAAGGTAAGGGGGAGATAGGCTAAAAAAAGCGATCGGAAATATTATTACAGAGCGATAGCTCAAAATTTAGGTAAAGAAGCTCACAGAGACACAGAGGCGCAGAGATATGACTGATCTAGTGGCGGCTGTACCGCTTGTTCGTCAATCCTCTGCGCGCTAAGATATAGGGAGATAGGTTAATTTGATAGAGAGAAAGGGTTTTTAAATGAGTTCAGCAGTTGCAGTAGAAAAGGAAAAATTAGAGAAACCACCTTTGCAAATCCATTATTTGGGCGATCGCGTTCTCCGTCAGAATGCGAAGCGCATCCCACGAGTGGATAATAACACCCGCAAGCTGGTAACAGAGATGCTGCAAACCATGTACAGTGCTAATGGTATCGGTTTAGCAGCTCCTCAAGTGGCGGTGAATAAACAATTGATTGTGGTAGACTGTGAACCGGATAACCCGGCTAATCCTCCTCTGGTATTGATTAATCCTCAAATAAAAGGCTACAGTAGGGACTTGTGCAGTATGGAAGAGGGCTGTCTGAGTATTCCGGGGGTCTATATGGGGGTAACCCGTCCCCGAGCAGTTGAAGTGACTTTTAAGGACGAATCAGGTCGTCCGAAGAAATTAAAAGCAGTAGGGCTTTTATCTCGGGTCATTCAACATGAAATGGATCACCTCAATGGGGTGATGTTTGTAGATCGGATTGAAAATAGTTTGATTCTCACTGAAGAACTGCAAAAGCAGGGCTTTTCAGTGAGTGCAGTGAAATCTATTAGTTAAGGAGAAGTAGAGTTGTTAACCCCAAAAAGTGGAATCTTGTTGTTACTTTCTTGCATTGCGGCGATCGCTGCTGTTGGTTCTGTGTTTGAACTTTCCTCCGGCAACCCGGAATTAGGTAACCTGACTACAGGGATAATCTTAGCTGCTACCATTCCCCTGGCTGGTTTATGCTTCTGGGGGGCTGTTGTGGATGCGAGAGCTCAGAAATAATATACCCTCTCTGCGCTGGAGCGAGTCTTTCGAGCGGCTACTCTGCGACTCTGCGTGAAACCTCCTAATTACTAATTTTACCCAACGAGATCGCCCCTAAAAGAACAATCCCAAATACCAATCGATACCAGACAAACACCCAAGTACTCTGCTTTTGCAGGTAGCGAATTAACCAAGCGATGGTTAAATAAGACCAAAATGCGGAAGAAACTGTCCCTACTAGCAAAATCAACAGTTCATCAGTCTGAACTCCGGTTTTAACAACCCCCACCAACTCTACCAACCCAGCTAGGGTAATAGCGGGAATGCCCAATAAAAAGGAGAAACGGGCAGCAGTTTCTCTTTGCAAACCGATGAATAAACCCGCAGTGATGGTGGAACCGGAACGAGATACTCCCGGAATTAAAGCTAAACTTTGAGCAACACCGATTAAAACCCCATCGTAACTATCTAAACGGTTGAAACTTCGCACACGCTTGCCCTGATATTCTGCCCAACCTAATAATAAAGCCATGACAATGGAAGCCAAGGCAATAGTAGTGGTGCTGCGAAAGGCAGAATTATCTAAGTCCGGAACAAAGACTTTCAGCAATAGTCCGCAAATAACAATCGGTAGGGTTCCCAGTCCAATACCCAGCCCCAGGCGAAAATCTTGGGATTTGTAATCTTCGTTACGGATCGCCTTGACCATCCCTGTGATAATCTTAGTCAGGTCATGCCAAAAGTACCACACCACAGCTGCGATACTCCCTAACTGAATTACGGCGGTTATAGTTACCCCAGGATCCCCCCAACCCAAGGCTACCGGGACTACTTTTAAATGGGCAGTGCTGCTGATGGGCAAAAATTCTGTCAATCCTTGCACCATTCCTAAAAATATAGCTTTAACAAAAGTTAAATTATGTTTACTTATGGTAGTAGTGGGTGCTACATCAGCTAAGACTAATTTTTCCATCATTACCAGCACAATACCTAAAATTGCCCCACTTGCCAAGAGTAACCATCTTCTTTCTTTTCTTTTCATCATTTCCTCCCACCTTTGTGTTAGTTTAATATAACTTGAATAAACTTGACAAAACTTATTGAAAGCTATTGTGTTCTTCCCTCCTACTTCTACAGCCCCTGATTATGTACCACAATCAAGAGAAATTTTCAGTTGGGAAAGAAATAAAATCTTAGTTTTCTCAGCAGCAGCATTTCTTGTTTCCATACCCGTTTTCATTGAAGCCCCTTTAGTGCGGTGGTTACCGTCTTTAAGTCTTCTGTTAACATTTGGATGGGTGTGGTTAGGAGTGCGGTTGTACCAAGGAACCCATACCAAACTCTGGGGCGATTTACTGCTGGGGTTTAGTTGGAGTTGGTTAGCGGGTTCTATTTATTGGGGCTGGTTCCGTTGGGAACCTTTGCTGCATTTACCTGTAGAGGCGATCGGTTTACCTTTTGTCCTTTGGTGTTTGTGGTGCCGTTGGGGAATGGTTGGAAATTTATTTTATCTCGGTTCCCTCTTCGGCACCGCCATTACGGATTTATACTTCTATTTAACCGGTTTAATCCCCCACTGGCGTGAATTAATGACAGTAGATCCAGCTCTAGCAACGCCAATTTTACAGGATGCCATCGCTCAAGTCCAAACTCCCTGGGGTATCAGTTGGGGGATCGTTCTCACTAATCTCTTGTTAGGAGTCAGTTTAATGGCTTTACAAAAACGTGAAAACCACTGGTGGGCTTTTGGGGGAGCAGTACTCACTACTATCTTAGTCGATAGTCTCTTTTACCTAGCAGCATCTTTAACACCTACCATGACTTAACCAGTTATATATCTATACTCATCCGCTCCCGCCAAAGGCGGTTGCTTGCGCAAAGCTTACGCAAAGCTTACGCAAAGCTACGCAATCAAAAAATCAACCCCAAACACTCTCCTAAAGGCAGCAGCAATCTCTTGCCGTACCTCTTCTATAGTAATCTCAGGGATAAACTGAGCTAAACTACCTACAGGTTTATCTTTAATCCCGCAAGGAACAATTTGCGAAAAACCACTCATATCGGGGCAAACATTGAGAGCAAAACCGTGCATTGTGATCCAACGTCGCACTTTAATACCTATCGCTCCTACTTTCCGTCCTTGAACCCAAACCCCAGTTAAACCGGGAATTTTCTCCCCTTGTAGTCCGTAAACCCGCAGCACGGAAAGGATGACTTCTTCTAATTGTCGCAAATACCAGTGTAAATCAGGGCGATATTCCCGTAAATTGAGAATGGGATAGCCCACTAGCTGACCGGGACAGTGATATGTTACTTCCCCCCCTCGTTCGATACGATGAACCTGGAAGTTAGTAGTAGCGGGGTCTAATTTGAGGTTCTCTGGGTTTGCTCCTGTACCGAGAGTGTAGACTGGGGGATGTTCTAGCAAGAGGAGAACGTCCGTTAAGTCAGGGTTTGCTAATCTTTCTGCTACAAGACTGCGCTGATAAGACCAGGCTATGGTATAGGGGACTAGTCCTTGATTCATGAGAAGACACTTTCTTGGGGACACGTTGATTAGCTTAAAGAAATGTTAAGGAAAGATTTTTGATAGTATAAAGTGCTATCATAGAAGCATAGAAATATTTTAGAGGAGGCAGTTTGGTTTAATTCCACTAAGAGGTTTCATCTTGGTTATTTAGGTCATGGTACTGGTAACTCGTAACAAATAACTGATAAATGGAGAGTAAGAGTATGAAGCTTTTGATCCAGGGTAACAACATTGCAGTCACAGAGCCAATTCGCGAATACGTGCAGCAGAAGTTGGAGAAAGCAGTTAAGCACTTTCAGCATATCACTACGAAAATCGACGTGCATTTATCTGTGGCTCGCAATTCCCGGATAAGCGATAAACATAAAGCAGAAGTGACGGTTTACGCTAACGGTACAGTAATTCGAGCCCAAGAAGGAAGCGAGAACTTATACGCTAGCATTGACTTGGTGTCTGATAAAATTGCTCGTCAGTTGCGTAAGTATAAGGAAAAACACCTCGACAAGAAAACTCACTCTCAAACCAAGACAGGGGAAATAGTTGAAGAGCTAACCATTGAAGCAAATTTGATTGGGGAACGTATTGCCGAATTACCCCCGGAAGTGGTGCGATCCAAGTATTTCCCTATGGAACCCATGACTGTGGAATCTGCTCTGGAACAGTTACAATTAGTTGACCACGACTTCTATGTCTTCCGTAATATCGCTACCAATGAAATTAATGTGATTTATGTCCGTAAGCACGGAGGATATGGAGTAATTCAACCTCGTAATGGGAATGGCCATGGTAATGCTCAAAGCGTTCAGTCAGTAACGTCAACTGTTGCTTGATTATCTATCTGGTAGGGTGGGCATTGCCCATCTAGCGAGGGACCATAGTCTATAACCCCATTAAAATCCTCAATCTCTCTTCTACTGCTGTGAGAGTTGTAAAAGAGACTATCCCCAAAGCTCTTTCAAGACGTTCTAGGGAGATAGATCTCACATCTTCAGTCTTGATAAAGCTTCTAATTTTTAGCCCTCCTTCTGGAGAAGAGACTTCCACATGAAATGGAATAGCTTTTTTCTTGGATGTGATTGGGAGAACAACAATAAGTCCCGATGCACCCTGATTGAACAGATCCACTGAAATCACAAGACATGGACGTTTCCCTGCTTGTTCATGTCCTCTAACTGGATTTAGATCTGCTAACCATATCTCTCCTCTTGAGATCCGGGTCATAACTCCTCAACTCCATCACCTATAGTTCCAGTTCGGGTCGAAGGAGTGGTCACCCACCCCAGCTCCCTTTCAAAACCGTGCATGAGACTTTCACCTCACACGGCTCCTATGACCTACGGGCTGAAACTCGCCTCATATAAGGCTAGAAACCCTTTGATTACCTCTATCCGTTTGGTACCGGGGGTTGTGGCAATCTTCGCCTTTCTTCTTTCCCTTTTCAGTCTTACTGGTTCCTACTCGGATTTATCAGGACTCTAAACTACCTTGACCTAAAATTCAGAACTAGGTTATCCTCTTCGTCCGTATCTCTACGGCGGTATTCGGTATTATTTCAACCTCAGGCATCCCTTTTGGGTAGAAATTAGCTCTCGGTCATTGCGGGCAATTGTTTCTGCTATTTCTAGCTTGCGTTTCGTTCCCGCGTCCTATCCGAATGGCCTCGATAGAGGTATGCCTGCCCTCCCTCTCTGGGTACCACCCCTATGAGAGAGAACCATTCGTTTTTCCTCGTTCCAAATCAGAAATTGTTCCGAACCTTTAGGTCTCACCATTTCGCCCATCGACCCCCCAGAGAAACTCTTATCATGAGAAAGACAGAGTGGGGTTTTGATTATCGATTCAGAAGCCCATTAAAGAGGTCTCCCTCCAAACTAAACGGATTGCTCCGCGCTGTACTCCGAGATATGAGACGCTTTTTCCGGTGATTCACTTCACCTGTTTCCAAGATACCTGTTGACCTTAGATTCTCCTCATTAGCGGCAGTGTCACTTTCGTGTCTGATTCCGCCCTGTTCCCAGCTTCACGCCCCGGAGGCTAACCCGGCAAGTCTGCTTGAATTCACAGCTGCGTGTGGGCAGATAGAGATTCACTTATCCCTTAAGTGGCTGGACTGTTTCACTGATTTCTGACCAGTTATTTCACCAGCAATCCTGATTTAGTTGTCAAAGTACAGTCGCCTGTTGGCTCCGATGTCCTTTCAGCGGGTTTACCCACTTATATTCCTCACCGTTCTTACCGTACCAAGCCCGGGTTTATATTTCGGCTACTAAGCCGCGATTTTCACCCGGAACGAGTCGCCCTCCCATATTTCTCTCTCAGCAAGTTCTTCTTTCCATAAGACTTCATTTTTCCTTAAAGCAGCAAAAGCTTGGTTGGATTGTAGGAGGAAAAGATTCCTGCGGTAGTTGGCGATCGCCTTCTCAAGAATAGTCTGAGTTGTGTCACCAGATGTTTCCGCTAGTTCCACTAACGCTTCATGAGTTTTCTTGTTAATGGTAATGGTCAATAGTTCGGTCATGATTTACTATTATATGTGTTATTTCAACGTCTAAATATTAACCGCAGATACACGCAGATAGATAGGGATACAATTTTCAATTAATTCTTTATTAAAATTATCTAGTACTTTTGAGTGGATTGTCAAGGTTTGTTACAAAACTTAAAATATTACCCTTTGCGCTGGAGCGAGTCTTTCGAGCGGCTACTTTGCTACTTTGCGCGAGATAATATACTCTGTTCCTGGGGTGGTTCAATCTAATATATGCCCCCACTTCCAAGTCATCCTACCTATTCTATTACTTGCCAAACTTTGATAGTATTGTCACGACTACCACTTGCTATAGTAGATCCATCGGGACTGATTGCGGAGGACCAAACGGAAGAGGTATGACCTTCAAGAGTTATTTTCTCTTTCCCGGTAGCTAAGTCCCAAACTTTAACAGTCGTGTCATCACTACCACTTACTATAGTAAGTCCCGATGGACTGATTGCCACAGAATTAACCGAGGAAGTGTGACTTTCGAGAGTTCTTTTCTCAACTCCTGTATCTAAATCCCAAACTTTGATAGTATTGTCATAGCTACCACTCACTATATTACGTCCATCGGGACTTATTACTACAGAATTAACTGACTTGGTATGACCTTTGAGGGTTCTTTTCTCTTCTCCTGTATCTACATCCAAAACTTTGATATTTTTCCAGCTACCACTTACTATAGTACGTCTATCGGGACTTATTGCTACGGAATTAACCCAGTCAGTATGACCTGGGAGGGTTTCTTTTTCACCTCCTGTATCTAAATCCCAAACTTTGATAGTATTGTCAGAGCTAGCACTCACTATAGTAAGTCCATCGGGAGTTATTACTACAGAATAAACCCAGTCAGTATGACCTTGGAGGGTTATTTTCTCTCTTCCTGTAGCTAAATCCCAAATTTTGACAGTCTTGTCAGCGCTACCACTTACTATAGTACTTCCGTCGGGACTGATTGCTACAGACTTAACTAAATCGGTATGACCTGTGAGAGTCTGGACAAGAGAAATAGAAGGTTGTTGAGAAGAGATAGGATTCAGTTGAGGGGTCGCTGATATAATCCTAGTGGAGGTGGTCCCAGTTTCAGTATTGAGAGCTGTTAAAGCTTCTCCAGCATTCTGATAACGTTCAGAAACATCCTTTCTGACCATCTTGGTCAACACATTTTCCAAGTGTTCCGAAACGGAAACCCCATGGAACCACAAAATCTCTCCTGTATCCGGATCCTCCTCTAATTGAGATACTTCCAACCCCGTCAAAGCTTGTATCCCTATTATCCCCACCCCATAGATATCACTCGCAAAACCTTGAATTTGTTCGGGAGGAATATATCCGGGAGAACCAACACTCATGGTCAAATTGGTCTGTCCCCTATGATTAATAGTTAAGACATTAATTTCTTTCACCGCACCAAAATCAATCAGCGCCAACTTCCCATCTTCTTGACAACGTATAATATTAGAGGGTTTAATATCTCGATGAATCACTTTATTATCATGCACATAGGCTAAAACCGTCAATATTTCCTCCAACAACTTCTTCGTTTCTCCCTCTGACCACGGTTCACCAGCAACAATTTCCTGACTCAAATCATGTCCGGGAACAAACTCATAAATTAGATAAAACTCACCCTCTTCCGGGAAATGAGCAAAAAGACGAGGTATTTGGTCATGGTTCCCCAGACGGTAGAGAATTTCTGCTTCTTTGTTAAATCGAGGTAAGAGAACCCGGAAAAAAGTGGGTTGTTGTGGTTTCAAATTCTTAACCACACAATAAGGATGACCCGGTAAAGCAATATCTTGAGCTAGATAAGTATCCCCCAATCTATTCTTACCTAACTCTTTGACAATTTGATAACGACCACGGAGTGTTTCTTGAATATGCATTATCTTAACCACGACCTACAGGGGATAAACGGAAATAAATACAATATATATAAGACGGCACATTTTCCCACTTTTAAAGAGTATCATCTTCAAATTGCAAATACAAGGCTTTTTTTTTACAAAACTTTACATCAACTCCACGGGGGCACAGCAAGAAAGACAAGGAAGGAAGGTAGGTGGAAGAACTTGCTCCCTTGTCTACTTTCCCCCCTTGTCCACCTACGTAGGGGGGGCGGGAAGACGATGGCACCCCTACGGGAACCCCTACCTCATTACCGGCTTTCCCGTAGCAACCACCTTTTCGATAATATCCGCTGCTCTTGACACCCCTCCCGCTCTCTTTATGGCCTCTTGTAGTGATCGGGCATTTTTTTGGTAGGAATCTTCTGTTAACACTTGCCTCACTGCCTCTCGGAGTGTTTCACGGCTCACTTTACCCAAGGGTACCACCTCTCCTGTCCCGGTCCAAACTATCCGTGCTCCTATGGCAGGGTGGTCGTAGGTCATGGGAATTGCTACCATGGGGACTCCATTGCTCAAAGATTCCAGAGTAGTATTTAACCCGGAGTGGGTGATGGTGAGGGTCGCCTTTTGGAGCAATTCCAGTTGAGGAGCATACCTGACAACGAGAGGATTTCCAGCCCATTCTGACAGGGATTCCTCCCCAGCAGAATTACCCAAAGAAATCACCAATTGCACATCTAATTCTGCACAGGCTGAGGCAATATCTCGGAAAACCCAGAGGAAGCGATTGTGGATCGTTCCCATGGAAGCGTAAATCAAGGGTTTCCCAGTTAACTTGTCCCAGGGAAAAGGAGTTGGTTCCCTGATGGTAGAGTTAGAGTAAGGTCCAGTGAAATGGAAGCAATTGGGTAAATGGTGCCTTGGGAATTCAAATTCAGGAGGCTGTTGACTCAGTTGAGCTAGTTGGGAGTAGTACTCTTGGATATGAGAATAGGGGGGTAATTTCCAAAGAAGGCGATAATGCTTAATTGTCTCCTTGATTGTTTTGCCCGCCCGATCCACTAAACTATAAACAATGCGATTACGCAGTCGCGCCCACCAAGCTGAACTATAAAACCAGGGGGTGCAAAATGGAGGAACATCCGGTTCCCTGTTCAACACTAAAGCATTGCATACGGTAATGAAGGGAATATCCAGAAATGCAGCAATTGTCTCTCCTTCCGAGTGGGTTTGGTCTCCTAGCACCGCTTCCACCCCTGCTTCTTTCATAGCTGGTGGGGCGTCCCGGAGAAATACAGCTGTCCCTTTTTCGTACCGATTAATGGTATATCGAAGTCCAGCTAATCCGATCATTTTCCCTAGTTGGGCAAAGAATTCGGCGTGAGCGCCCCTAGGAAACTCCTGTTCCCCGATAGCTCTAAATTCCAATCCCGCAGCTAATGTAGTTCGTTCACCGTCTGGAATGGTGAAGACGGTGACGCGATGAGAACGTTGACGGAGTTCGTGACCTATAGCGGTCATGGGGTTAAGGTGACCAGCTCCTGGGGGACAGATGATACCAAAATGAGTCATAAAATATCTTTATCAGTTACCAGTGAGCAAGTACCATGATAGTTACCAGTGAGCTAGATAGAAGTTTTCGGTTGTCTGCTTGATGCTAACATAGCTGCTTCTTTGTTTTTTTGAGATATTAGCCTTAATAAACTGCTTTACAGTTCGAGCCACTTTGACATCCTTGCCTCAAATTCTTCTTCTGAGAGCGTGGGATCAGAATCAACGTCTTCAAGCCCACGCTCAATCTTTTGGCCCACGTAAATATGATACTGAATTTCCTCCAAAGATGCGTCCTCAGGGAGTTGTTCGAGAAGAAGCTTAACTTCTTCTTTAGCTGGAACCATAGCAATGTCTCCTTCTATGTCACAATTTTAAGATCGCTCCTCCATCTTAACTCAACCAAGAGCCTTTGGATTCTGGATTGTTTGCTCCTAGACTCAAAACTGGATCTGCTCGTTTGTTGAAACATCAAACGCAAGAATCGTCAGGATCATTTCCCGATTGGGATCATCCCGGTGACGGATGACGTAACGGAAGCTTGTCTCTGACGGTTTAGCTAATGTCCCCTTATAATTTGGATAAGCTTCAACAGTTGGTGTGATTGATTCTATAACTGAAGAAAAATTCTTGTTCCTGTTAAAAAGAATTACTGCGACTTTTGGATCTCGCCATGAATTGTAATTCAGTATCTGATCTAGGGTTTCGGTCAGTTTTTTCGGCCCACCCCAAAACTTACACTCACCAAGGAAAATGTTCTTGTTACCATCTCTTATAAGAATGTCTGTCTTTCCTCCGTAGTTAAAAGTCTCACCAGTTGCATTCCCTTCAAAGTGGCCATTAAGTTGTACTAGAAAGTGGCTCCGCAAACACTCCTCATCCATATTGATAAATGCAGAAGGGCTAAGCTCCATCACCGGAGTCATATTTTCGATTACCTTTAAGATGTGATTGTGGTGTTCCATGGACAGCACAGGTTCAGGCACATAGGGAGCTGTGCTTGCGACTGGTGGCTTCGGTTGGATTTTGCGTCGAATCTCAGGAACAGTATAGGTAAGGGGAACATTAGACCGTTTCTTGAGCGGGAACCCGAGAGATGCCACTAGGTTCTGATCCTTCAGGAGTTTTTCCCGCCGCTTTTTAATGGCTTCCCTAGCAATTTTTGGAAGACTATCGTTCAGTTGCTCAATGTCTCGTCCTAACTCCTCTAGGTAACACTTGATCTGACGGATAGTTTCATTAAATTGTGGACGAACCCCCTGAGATGTGAGATTAGTACCCCAAATTTCAATAATAAGAGTGTTATCTCTAACCTCAGCTCTTGGTGGAGATAAAGTATAGGTATTCGGACAGATATTGAAGGCTTTTCCATCTCCCTCATAAGGGATAGTAATTTCAACTAAGGTTCCTGGGACATAGAATGGTCTAGTTCGGTCACGAATGCAGCGCATTTGGTCCTGACTAACATCCACTTGTGTTTCCTGCTGGTCAGCCACAATTTCCTCTTCTTTAAGAGTTGGTACCACAATTTGATATTGCTGCTCAAAATATTTTGTGAGAGCTTCAAGGTCGGTGTTGAGCAGCTTGTTGCCGTTGTAGTTGGCGATTTCATATAGCATTTCCTTCTTTTGGTGCTCGGCTACGGTAGACCACTGAATCTCAGAGAAGAGATAGTTAGGAAGATATTGCGACATCTATGAGCCTCCTTAACTTAATTTGTAATGATAATAACATAGGCTGGATTTCTGCCAAGGTACTCGTTCAGCTATCAGCTTTTAGACCAGTTACCAGGTTGCATTATCTACCACTAGGTTTTTTTGATACTTTCTTTATGTATACATCACTATTATTGTTGCTTGACTTGGGTTGGTGCGTTGTGGCGTGTTCTCCCTACTTGCTGTTGGTGGGCAATGCCCACCCTACCGCTCCCGCACTATTTTAGTCGTGTCATCAGTAGAACAGCTATACAAAACCCACTCTATAATTAAGCCGGAATGCGCTTCATTGCCTCCAGAACATTCTCCCGACTATTAAAAGCAGAAATGCGGAAATAACCTTCCCCAGCAGCGCCAAAACCAGAACCGGGAGTTCCTACCACATGACTATTCTGCAATAACTTATCAAAGAAGTCCCAACTGGACAAGCCCTGGGGAGTCTTCACCCAAACATAGGGGGCATTTGTACCACCATAAACGGTTAAACCCGCGTTTGTCAAACGCTCACAAATAATCCTGGCATTTTCCAAATAAAAGTCAATCAGCCCCTTAATTTGCTCCTGACCTTCCTCAGAATAAACAGCTTCCGCACCCCGTTGCACGATATAAGAAACCCCGTTAAACTTAGTACATTGCCGCCGATTCCAAAGTTGCCACAATTCTACCTCAGAACCATCTTCTGCTTTAGCCTTTAGAGTCTTGGGTATCACAGTAAAAGCGCAGCGAGTACCAGTAAAACCAGCATTCTTGGAGAAAGAACGAAACTCGATGGCGCACTCCCTCGCTCCATCAATTTCGTAGATAGAATGGGGAATATTCTCCTCAGTAATAAAGGCTTCATAAGCCCCATCAAAGAGGATAATGGAACCATGAGCTTGAGCATAATCCACCCAAGCTTTGAGATAGTCAAAACTTGCCACCGCTCCTGTGGGATTATTGGGGAAGCAAAGATAAATTAAATCTACTTTCTCCTGGGGAATATCTGGGGTAAAATTGTTATCCGCAGTCATAGACAGATAAACTAAACCCCCATATTTACCGTCTTGGTTAGCACCAGTATTACCTGCCATGACGTTGGTATCCACGTAGACAGGATATACTGGGTCAGTGACGGCAATAACGTTATTGCCACCAAAAATATCCAGAATATTGCCAGTGTCACACTTAGCACCGTCGGAGACAAAGATTTCCGATGCATCGACATGGCACCCTCGGCTTTGAAAATCTGCCTGGGCAATTTTCTCTCGCAACCAGGGATAGCCTTGTTCCGGACCGTAGCCTTTGAAGGTTGCGCGATCGCCCATGTCTTCCACCGCTTCCATCATCGCCCGGCGACAAGCTGCTGGCAAAGGTTCCGTTACATCCCCAATACCGAGCTTAATAAGCTTAGCATCTGGATTAGCCTGGGCGAAGGTCTTCACCCGTCGCGCAATTTCCGGAAATAGATACCCAGCTTTCAGCTTGAGGTAATTATCGTTAATGGTTGCCATAGTAACTGTTATAAATTTTTACCCTACTAACTGTACTATGAGTGGGGAGGTTGACGGGGTGACAATAACTTTGTAATATGGTATCGCGCAAAGGCGCAAAGGCGCAAAGTTCCCTCAATAGAGATGGCTGTAACTAATTCAGAAATAGATATTGCACCCTATATCGACCATGCCTTGCTTGTACCTGGTGCTACCACAGAACAGGTAGCCCAATGTTGCACCGCAGCAGAGCGATATCATTTTCCCGCTGTCTGTGTTTATCCTATTGCTGTCAGACAAGCTGGGGAACTGTTGCATGACAAAAAAACTAAAGTCTGTACTGTCATTGGTTTTCCCACTGGTGCAACTACTTCTGGTGCTAAACTCTATGAAGCCATGGAAGCAGTAGACAATGGAGCCACAGAGTTAGACGTAGTGATTAACTTGAGTTGGTTGAAAGAGGGCAAATCAGAATTACTCTACCAAGAAATTGCTCAAATTTGTGACGAAACCGGAGTCACTGTCAAAGCAGTCTTAGAAACCACTCTGTTGAATAATACGGAAAAACGACTAGCAGCGGAAATCTGTATGGACGCTGGGGTGGCTTTCTTAAAAACCAGTACTGGTTGGTTTGGGGGAGCCACAGTGGAAGATGTGCGCTTGTTGCGACAAATAACCAAAGGACAGGTGGGAATTAAAGCTTCTGGGGGTATTCGCACCCTAAATGGTGCGATCGCCCTCATTGAAGCAGGAGCAACCCGACTGGGTACTTCTCGCGGTGTGGATTTAATTCGCCAGTTAGAAGAACAAAATGACTCGAACTTATAAAGCTACTGGGATTAATTTGAAAGGAATGCCCTTGGGGGAGGCAGATCGGTTGCTAACCATTTTAACCCCGGAATATGGCTTAGTTCGAGCAGTTGCTCCCGGTGCGAGGAAATATAAATCCCAACTTCGGGGTAAGAGCGAGTTGTTTCAAGTCAATCAACTGCTCATTGCCAAAGGACAAACCCTTGATAAAATAACCCAAGCCGATACTATCCGATCCTATCCAGGTTTGAGTGGAGATTTAGGTAAACTAGCCTCCGGACAGTATCTCGCCGAATTAGTTCTGGGTTTAGCCCTCAGGGAAATACCTCAGAGGGAATTATACGAACTGCTCAACGAACACCTGCGCCGTTTACAAGAGCAAGAGGGGTCAACTATACCTTATTTAGCTCAGGCAGTCTTTCATTTGCTGGTCATTGCTGGAATCGCACCGGAAGTTAAAGCTTGCTGTTTGAGCAAAAAATCCCTCCAACCCAATTTTAGCCAGCCCAAGTGGGAAATAGGGTTTAGTTTCCATGCTGGGGGGTTAGTAGCTAGAAGTTCAAAAGAGGGGAAGATAGATGCTCGACTAGGTGCAGTAGAATTAGCCCTATTGCAACAATTGGGAGGGAAGTCTTTACCCCAACCCCAAAGAGAGGATATTAATGGTGCTTGGGTAAAAATAGAGCGGGTATTGCGGGATTATGCCCAGTACCAGCTCGGTCATCCGATTCGCTCTGCTGCTTTAATTAAATTAGAATAATATAACTAACCTAAATGATTTTAGCAAATGATTTTAGCACCTCGCCAGATCCCCCCGCCTAAGGGCACCCCCCTTCGGGAAGCTAACCCTGATAAGGAACGCTAGAAGTATTGCTAGGTGGGAAGCTGAAAAGCTGGATTGATTATTATGACATTCCACCAATGACTGTGGAGTTTTTTTAGTCGGCTACTTTAATCAACTCAGTTTTACGTCGTTATATGGAAAGGGGCGGCTCTCAGTCGGTAATATAATTAAACCTCCCTTGTGCTATTGATGAAACGTCTTATCAGAAATATCGCCCTTGCTATTCTAGCAAGCGTTGCGTTCATAATCTTTTCCATCGACCTATCATGCGCCCTATTCCCCACTACCATTACTGAGGGAGCCTATGATTGCGGGATAATTCTGGGAGCAGCAGTGACTAGTAATCAGCCGTCCCCGGTTTTTAAAGCACGACTAGATCATGGAATTGATCTTTACCAAAAAGGCGTGGTGAAGATATTGATTTTCACAGGTGGGATTGGAAAAGGAGATCATATGGGGGAGGGAGAAGTGGGAGCCACCTATGCACAGAGCAAAGGAGTGCCCGCTTCTGATACTCTCATGGAGAAAACATCTAGAACGACGGTCCAGAATCTACGAGAGGCAAAGAAGCTGATGGAAGCGGAAGGGATCCGAACAGCTTTGATTATTTCTGATCCCTTACATCTGCGCCGCAGCGTCATCATCGCAGAGTGGCTGGGGATGGAAGTCGATGCGTCAGAGACTCCGTTTTCAAGATATAAGTCGTGGAAGACTAAGTTGCCGTTCCTCCTACGAGAGACATATTTTACTCTTTACTTCAAGATCTTCCGGCAGTAAAGAAAGACAAATAGCTAACAACACTTTCTTTCAGACTGTTCGTAAGATGCTAAGATTCTGGATAGAAGTAATAGTGTGGATATAAAGTATGCATAACTATTCTCATGGGACACCTTATCTCTGGGTCAAACTCAAAAATTTTACTTATATAACGGGGAATATCGGCTCCAATCTCAGATTAACGCTCACTATAGATGGGCAAAAAACCTCTATAGAGGGGACTGGGGAAAACCTAGATAAGACTCTATACTGGACGCCGTTGAGCGGGCTGTCGGATCTTCCAATCACCTCGACGATAGTGGAGGAAGATAAGCATGAAGATTCCTCCACTATAACCCTAGACAAAGAAGGTAAAACCTTAGTTGTCCCTGTTCAAACCAAACTTGAGGAGATACAGAAAAACTTGGAAGAGGAGGGCAGTTTTGTACCTGCCGAGACTGAGCAGCAGTCTTATGCTTTTGAGCAATTCGTCGAGGAAACCAGAGGTAATCAATATACTGAGGATGCCACGTTTGCGATTATCCTGTCTTGGACAGCTCTGCTTTCGGCAGATTGGACGGATCAAGAGCGCAAAAAACTCAAGTTCGGCCCTAAGGACACAACTTCACAGTGGAATCAGCGTATCTTACTGGAGCGCCGTAATGGGTTGGAACGGTATGCGTGGAAGCTTTTTGAACAGTATTCATATAAGGCGAAAGCACCTACCTACAACGTTGATCCATTCGGCGAACTTGCAACTGAAAATCTTATCACTGTCATCAACTTTAATCGGTTTGGCGATCTCCTCAAGGAGATAGCAAGTAACCAGAGCTTTAATGATATAGATAAGACTTTTTTGTGGTCTGTGATTGCTAAAGGTCTAAGGACTTGCCCTCAACAAGTACAGTCGGTATCTAAAATACAAAATATTCCCCGTATTAGAAAGATGGCGATCGCATTAGGATATGCTAACTTTATGCCTGTTCTATCTGCTATACTGATGATAGGTCAAACTCAACCCTTTAAATGCAGCGGTCAGTCAATCGTTTTGCTTTTGGCTTTTTGTTGGCTTATTATCCAAGTGCTGGTAGGACTGATATTATCAGCAGGTAGCTTCGGTTCTTGTCAACCCATGGGAAGTGTTAAAGCGGTGCTGCTTAACTTAGCTTCTATTCCAGTCGCGCAGAGGCACGGAGGCACGGAGAACGTATAAACAAGCGTTATAGCTGCAAAGAGATATGACTGATCCCTCTGCGCCTCTGTGTCTCTGTGAGCTTCCATCCTTTTTTCTGACTGCCACAATCATTCCCCTGCCTGATTGTTACCCCATATAGTCTTTCACTTCCAATTACCCAACCAATCTTGGGTAACAAAATAAATGATTTAGGCTTATTATATATTATCACAAAATCTCTTAAAAAATACTAAAAAATGCCCTTATCCCAATTAGATGACCTTCCCAAATCATCTTCAACTGTTACTTTTGAAGAGTCGATGAAACCCACCAAACCCAGTAGTGGTTTTATTCCTATCCTCAAAAATCGCCACTTTCTCCTACTTTGGATCGGTCAAGTATTTTCCCAATTAGCAGACAAGATATATTTAGTATTAATGATAGTCTTAATTGAAAGTCATTTTGCAGCTGACCCTGATACTATTAGTAGTTGGGGCGGTGCAATTATGATTGCCAATACCATACCAGCAGTACTATTTGGTTCTTTGGCAGGGGTTTATGTTGGTCGTTGGTCAAAAAAAGGAGTCTTAGTAGTTTCCAACCTCATCCGAGGTATGTTGGTATTAATAATACCTCTATTATTATGGGTTATTCAAGATAAAGTTACCTTATTTAATTTTAACTTAGGAGTTCTTACTCTTTTTGTCATAACTTTTATAATTTCCACCTTTACCCAGTTTTTTGCTCCCGCAGAACAAGCTACCATCCCCTTAATTGTCAAACCCAATAACCTGCTCTCAGCTAACTCCCTGTTTACTACAACCATGATGGGATCATTAATTATTGGTTTTGCCTTAGGCAGTCCATTATTAAAACTAGCGGAGAATTGGCATCTTGGTCAAGAATTGGTGGTGGGTGGTTCCTATATCATAGCAGGATTTTTACTCCTATTGTTGCAAACGGGAGAAAAAACAATTCGACCTAAGAAAGTAGAAGAAAGTAACCACATTTGGCAAGATATTCGCTCCGGCATTATTTACCTGCAAAAAAATCATACTGTGGGCAATGCCTTGATTCAATTGATAATCTTATTTTGTATCTTTGCTGCTTTAGCAGTCTTAGTCTTGAGTATAGCGGAACAAATTCCCACATTAAAAACCGAAGAATTTGGTTTTCTGCTGGCAGCAGGAGGTGTAGGCATGGCTGGTAGTGCAGCTTTACTCGGTCATTGGGGCGAAAAATTTTCTCCCACTCACCTAAGTTTCTGGGGTTTAATGGGGGTAGCAGGTTCCCTGGTGGGTTTATCTTTTTCTAGCCATCAACTGGGGATGACCTTACTCATGACAGCACTGTTAGGATGGTTTGGCGCTTTTGTGGGAGTACCCATGCAAACCACCATTCAAGCTGAAACTCCCGAAGATATGCGGGGAAAAGTATTTGGCTTGCAGAATAATGCAGTTAATATTGCCCTCTCCTTACCTCTAGCTTTAGCAGGAGTAGCCGAAAATTGGTTTGGCTTAGAACAAGTATTGCTGGGTTTAGCTATCCTAGCCCTAGTCGGGGGGATTCTCACCTGGTATATTTCAGAGCGAGGCTGAAATTCAATAACTTCTCATTTTTAACTCGGATCGACTGAATGCATATCGCTTGGCTGGGAAAAAAATCACCGTTTTGTGGCAATGTCACCTACGGTCGAGAAATCACTAATGGTCTATTAGATCGGGGATACGAGGTTAGCTTTCTCCACTTTGCCCTCAAATACTCTCATTGCGAAAACTGGCCCGATTGTCCTGAGGTATTTCTCCCTTTTCTCTATAAATCCCAGGTTTATACCATTCCCACCCCTAACTCTAGTAAAGTCTTGAGCCGCAGTCTCCAACAGCTCAAACCGGATCTGGTCCACGCTTCTCTCACCTTATCCCCTTTGGACTTCCGGCTACCAGAAATCTGCGAGGAACTGAATTTACCCCTAGTGGCAACTTTCCATCCTCCTTTTGATAGTAAACTGCGCAATCTCAAATCCAGTACCCAGTTTCTCACCTATCAACTATATGCCTCTTGTTTGGCTCATTACGACAGAGTGATCGTCTTTTCCCAACTGCAACGGGATTTACTCATTAAACTAGGGGTTCGGAAAGATAAACTGGCGGTAATTCCCAATGGAGTGGACGGGAGTAAATATTCCCCCGGACTTTCTTCTTTCAAAGAGCGTATGTCAGCGAAAAGACTGTTTGTTTACCAGGGAAGGATCGTCACGGAAAAGAATGTGGAGAGCATGTTGAAAGCTTGGAAGCACTCCCATATGGGTTCGGGCAGCAAATTGGTTGTGGTGGGAGACGGACCCTTGGCGGAGTCCCTCAGAGCAATATACGGCGAGGATTTGGGCATTATTTGGCGAGGGTTTATCCCATCGGAAAGGGAGCGGATCCAGATTTTGAGGGGGGCTGACGTTTTCATTCTCCCTTCCTTGGTGGAGGGGTTATCCCTTTCCCTCCTGGAAGCCATGGCTTGTGGGGTGGCTTGTATCGCCACTGACGCCGGGGCTGACGGGGAGGTTTTAGAGTCCGGGGCTGGAGTAGTGCTCGATACTCAAGGAGTCACCACTCAGTTGAAAACTTTATTGCCCCTATTTCGTGATCAGCCAGAGTTAACCCAGCTTCTGGGACAAAAAGCACGTCAGCGAGTTTTAGAGCGCTATACTTTAGATCGCAATATTACTAAACTGGAGCAGCTATATGGGGAAGTTTTGCGAGAGCGGCTTAATATCAGTAACCAGTTATCAGTAACCAGTTATCAGTGATTTGGGTTACAATTTGAGGTGAGGAAGTTCATCGGTTTGTGGTATTGGCAATCACAATCTTATTTATAAATTTAGTTACATAACAAAAGTTACTAATTTAGTTAAGCAAAATGATGACGATTACAAAGTTAATTGATAAGGTTGCCGTTCTTAAAACCATTCCCCCCTACCTCGCTCATCAGATTGAAATAGCTATGTGGTCTCAAGAAAAGTTAGATCAGTCTTCTCGAAAAGCACTGGAAAAATTATTGGTTTGGCTGGAAAATGAGACTGTTACTGTCCGGTAGATTTGTTTCGCGCCAAGACGCAAAGACGCAAAGGAAGAAGCTGCATGATTATTGTAACAAATCTCCCTTTAAGGTGTATTCTTGGGTTACAATATTCAGAGGACAAGTATATTGGCTATGGCTTTACCATGGAGAAAAAAAAATTTACCTACTGGCAAGATGAAGATATGTGGTTAGGATACCTGGAAGAGTATCCCAACTACGAGAAATAAAAGATAGCCTGATTAAGCACATTATTAAAATGCTAAGTGATACCTAAACTTATGAGTTAAAAAGTAAAGGTTAGCTATGACTGTAACACTGGGTCCAGATGGGCTTCAAGATGATATTGCAGCGGCGATCGCGAGTGTGATTGCAGTGGCGAATAAACCTGCTCGTCAATTAAATATTGATGTAATGGAAAGCATCATCAGTATAAATCAGCATTTTCACAATGATGACTGGGTATGGCGAGTAAACTATGGAGATAAAGATTATATTGGGCGAAGAGGTGGAGATTTAATTATTGAAGTTAATCCCAAGGATATCACTATTCAGAAAGTGTTTTGGGGTTAATAATTAGGTGGTCAATTAGGATTTTGAGGATTACTCTCCTAAGGGTTATAGATCCAAAATTTTTGGATCTGCGGGTCTCTAATAGCCTGATTTCCTTGCCCAATCTTAGTTTGAAGCAATTGTAACGAAATGTAAATCAAGGGGGTCAGAGAATCCCTGAAATTCCCATTCTTTCGTTGACTCCCTTGAATAGCTTACCCCGTATAGGTTTGAACCCTGTCTCCCAAGAGACTATTGCCAATAATTTTTGATTATTGCCTGTTTTTTTACACCCCTCCGGAAAATGGGTGCTAGAATGCTCTCAGAATAACGGTTCTAGATCGGTGCCCTTTAGACTTCCTCGGAAGTTAAATTAATGAAAACCTGTTATGATCTTTTTCTAGGACACCACCTCCGGTGCTTTAGACTTCCTCGGAAATTAAAATAAGGTCAACACTGTAGCCTTTGCTTTTATTGGATTGGGCGGCTGGATACTTTAGACTTCCTCGGAAGTTGAAATAAGGTCAACCCTGCGTGTTTCCATTTTATTTTCTAAAGTTACCCGTGCATAAGCTCTTCTATAGTGCGTCTAATAGGGGATTTAGAACTGCTCTAATATAGAGTTAGGAATGAACGGTTGAAAGAATTGAAACCCTGTAGGGGTTTTATAAACTAGCCTGCAATTCATTCGCAGGCGTACTCCCATGACTTGAAACCTCATATTTGGTGATCTTGGCGATCGCCAACCATTCGGGTGTGGGTTTGCTCAGATTAGCATCTAGATGATAGAATTAAGTAGACTTACCACTGGTGCTGTAAGAATATGACTGAACTATTTCGTCGCGTCATTGCAGAAATTGAAAAACTTCCAGAGGAGCAGCAAGATGGGATTGCAACTCTCCTTCTAGCTGAACTCAAAGACGAACAGGCTTGGAAAACCAGGTTTGAAGCAACAACTGATGAACAATGGGATAAACTAGCTGCAATGGTACACCAGGAAATTGCAAATGGGGAAACTGTCTCACTGGATGAAGTTTTCCCAGCTTGAGCAATGAAATCCACTCTCACCAGAACCTTCCGCAAGGAACTTAGACAACTGCCAGAGTCTGTACAAGAGCAGGCTGAAAAGGCCTATGTGCTCTGGCGGGAAGATCCTTATCACAACAGTTTACAATTTAAGAGAGTTAGTCAACGGCAACCAATTTACTCTGTTCGTGTCAGCAGTAAGTACCGTGTTCTAGGTTTGCTAGAGTCTAATCACATTTACTGGTTTTGGATTGGAGCGCACGATGAGTATGATGAGTTGCTTAAGCGGTTGTGAATTAGCTATGACGATGATATTGCAGTAATATCGCCATATTATCAGAGTCAACTGATAAAAGAGCTGCAAGATACTAAAGAGGCTGCTGCTTATCTAGAAGTGGCAATGGAAGATGGAACAACTGAAGAATTCCTCTTGGCTATTCGTAATGTAGCTAGAGCTTTAAATATTTTAACGATTTCCAAACAAGCTTATTTCCACAAATGTTGAATCTTGTTACAATATCCCTAGAACAGGCGATCGCCTGTTGAGCAGCAATATTTCACTATACTAACACAAGATTTCATTTTTTTGTCACGTTTTTTTTGTAACATTCAACACTTCTGCTTTTGTCCAGATTCGTTTTTCAGTGTCTCCCAACAAGAAGGGCTATGTTCGCTCATGGGTTTATGGCGGTTCGCGCGGGATCAGGGAGAGGAATTGCCACCAGAACAACAAGCAGAGTTGGATAGATTAGTTGAAGCTGAATTGAGAGGGGCAACAGTCCGCACCGCTACATTGATGCAGCAAGGGAATTCATGAATCCGTATTACCTCGCCATCGCCAAACGAGCTAACCATCGTTGTGAGTACTGCAAAGCACCTGAAGTCGTTTTCAATTTTCCATTTGAGGTAGAGCATATCATTCCGCTCTGCCTTTCAGGTACAAATGACGAAGGCAATCTAGCCTATCGGGCGCGCCCTACAACTGATTGAACCCACCCCCCATCATACGCTTGGTAACTGTCAAGGTACGTGGTAACTGGTAACTGGTAACTGGTCACTGATTGATGACACGCCCTAGACTGGTAGGCTGTTCATAAACCCTTTTGAGGGTATTAACATCTCGAACAGAAACGGGTAAAGGATCGCGTACTTGAGAGAAATAGAGTGCATCGGTTTCCTGAAGACTGTGACCCCAAATTCCCAAAGCATGACCCATTTCGTGACGAATAGCGGCTACAGTGGAATCGTAACTCATACCTGGACTAATTTGGATGGTCATGCGATGACGCAATATTGGGGGACTATCTTCGCTAAGATAGAATTTGTAATTGGTTTGAGCAGAACGTGCCCGAGGAATGTCGAATTTCCCTGTTTCCCGGTTAAAGGTAGGATTCCAAGGAGGAGCAGCATATTCAATGATAATATCTGCCTTTTCCCTTGATTGCACTTCCTCTAAGGGTAAATACTGCCCCCATTCTACCACCCCCGACTCTACTGCTTCTACCCATTTCCGGAAACGGCGAGTACTACCAGTATCTTCATCGGGGTTTTCTGGTCGTTGTATCCATACTTTAACAGGAAATTCTGACCACACTAAATAACCGACAGGAGTGGGTTCGACCTGAGAAAAGTAATCCCCTATACTATCTTTTGTCTGCCACAGTGCTAAAGATGGAGGTAGGGGGTGAACCTGAGGTACAGGGAGACTCTGTTCACCCCTGGAGTTCGGAGCGATGGCTAATACCACCACTGCGATCGCCACCAACCAAAAGAATGTATTCCTCACCTTTTCATTACAGTTAAATAGTGTCAGGTGTTGATGGTAGATTTGACCCAATATCATACATATGGTAACTGGTCACTGTTAATTCAGCCACCCACCACTTAAAACAATGGTTAAGCTAATAAAAATAATGCTTAAAGTCCAAGTAACGCGGTTGAGGGTTTTCTCTGCCGTCTTAGCACTGGTAAATAACTGAGCTTGTCCTCCAATACCCCCAATACCATCTCCTTTGGGACTATGGAGCAATACCAATATTACCAGGAGAACACCAGATACAGCCCAGATAATTTGAATTAGTTGATCTATCTTCATATGATAACACCAATATAGTTGTTAGTGATTAGAGGAAAATGCTCAGGGGTGTGGGACTTAATTTTACTTCATATTCTGCTCCTTGAATCAAAGAGCGACCTGTCATTTCCTCGGGTTGAGGTAATTTTAGGATGTCCAGAATGGTTGGGGCAATATTCGCTAACCTTCCGTCTTCTCGCAGGGCTACTTGTGTACCATGTCCGGGAATTTTCAATCCTTCCCCTTCTACTAGGATAAACGGTACCGGATTAGTAGTGTGGGCTGTCCAGGGATTTCCCTCTTCATCTCCCATGTATTCTGCATTACCGTGGTCTGCCGTAATTAAAGCTGTACCCCCTACCTTATTAATACTACCCAACAATCGTCCCAAACAACCGTCTACGGTTTCAATGGCGGACACGGCTGCTGACATATTCCCTGTATGTCCTACCATATCAGGATTGGCGTAGTTTATCACAACCATGGAGTAGATCCCCTTTTCAATGGCATTTATAGCTACGTCCGTCACCTCTGTGGCTGACATGGCGGGAGCTTTATCATAGGTAGCTACCATGGGACTTTGGATTAACTTCCGGTCTTCCCCGGGAAAAGGTTGTTCTAATCCACCATTGAAGAAATAGGTGACGTGGGGATATTTTTCCGTTTCTGCGGTGCGAAACTGAAGTAAACCCGCGTCTGAAATTACTTCTCCCAAAAGGTGGGTCAGATTTTGGGGTTCAAAAGCCACGGAAACGGGTAATTTGGGATCATATTGGGTAAAGGTAACGAAGCTGAGAGGGGCAATTTTTTCCCGTTCAAAGCCGTCAAAATCTTCTTTGAGGAAAGCATAGCAGAGTTGTCTGGCTCTGTCGGGACGGAAATTATAAAAAATCACCCCGTCACCCGGTGCTATTGCTCCTGAGGTTATTCTTGTGGGGGGAATAAATTCATCCCCCATGTCTTTCCCGTAGAAAGCTTGCAATACTTGGGCTGGGTTACGTCCATCTCCTTTTCCATCGGTTGTCATGATATGGTAAGCTTGTTTCACCCGATCCCAACGGCGATCCCGATCCATAGCGTAATAGCGACCACTTATAGTACAGATCCGTCCCAAGCCAATTTTATCTATATATGCCTCAATCTTGCCAATGGCTTTAATGCCCTCAGTGGGTTTGGTATCTCGACCATCTGTAATAGCATGGATACACACATCCCCCAAACCTTGAGACTTAGCTAGATCCAGCAAACCCAGTAAGTGAAGCAGGTGGGAATGGACTCCTCCTTCGGAACAAAGACCGATTAAATGGAGTTTCCCCCCAGAGGAACGCACATCTCGACAGACTTCCCTCAGGGCTGGGTTTCGGAGGATGGATCTGTCTTCCACTGCATTGGAGATCCGTACTAACTCTTGGGGTACCACCCTTCCAGCGCCAATATTCAGGTGTCCCACTTCTGAATTTCCCATTTGACCTTCCGGTAGTCCTACATCTTTACCGGAAGCGTTAATCAGGGTGTGGGGATAAACTTCCCAAAGACTATCCATGACTGGTGTCTTCGCAACGGCAATAGCGTTTGTTGTGATTTTTTCTCCATAACCCCAGCCATCTAGAATAACTAGCACTACTGGTGGTTTAGATCTTTTTGCCATAATTATTGCCCTATATTATCGTATTCCACGCAATCCGATAGTACCACTGTCACTTGTTCTATTTGTTGAGTTTTACTTTTTTTTAATGTTTAACCGCAGATGTTCGCCGATATTGCTCCCTTGTTCGCAAGTTTTTCGTCCCTACATATTTTTAGAGTCATTCCGCATCTCTACTCCCGCGCGTATTCTGCACAATAGTTCATCTGTGATACCTTCCAAATCTTGTTTTACATCCATATAGGATACTCCAGCAAGTCTAATACTTGTCAAGAAATCTCTATGGTTCTCAGAAGGAATGATGATTTTGATTAAATACCACCGTCCCTCCTCTTCATATAATTTATTGGCAAAATCAACTAGTCCATTTGTTTTATGGGTGTGCAGTGTGAATCGACCCATCTGAGACGCGATTCTCGGACTGACAAGCTCAGGTATTATGGGTAGAGGAAAAGCTTGGTCTATGTCAACCGACTCTGGTTGGTGGCCTTTCTGCGATAAATCAATATATTGATTTAGCAATTCTACTTCCGCTTCTACACTTATAGCACGACTATTAGTGATGATTTCTTTTAGTTCTCTTGGTTCTAATATCCATACTGCTGCATCAGAAATTTTTCTAGCTTCTACTTTATCCTGATAATTTTTATCTTTAAATGCTTCCTCAATCCTTGTTTTTATTTCCTCCTCTTTTTTCTTTTTGTTCTCATATTTTTTAATGGCCAAAAACAACGCCATTAGACTACTTTTAGACCAATCTAGCAGACGTGTAGTAAAACCATGGTGTTGCATCAAGAAAAGCCATTCTATTCTTTCTTGTGGCAATCTAGTAAGAAGTGGTGAAGCAAATTGCTTAAATCTTTTAAAAGCATATTTTTCTAGGATTAAAATCTTCTTTTTATCTACCTTTAACTCTTGGATTTCTTCGCCTTTTACCCGAGACTCTTGTTGTTCGATTCCTAGTGACCTTATATTAGAAGGACAGATAAGACCAGGCTCACATTTATAGTCATCTTGAGTAATACCCCTAAACCATGGACTTAGCTCTCCCGAATAAAACTTTTTGTTTTCATGAGCTGGTTTTTGCTCTTCAGAAACTTGTCTTTCACTAGCGTTCTTGCGCCAATGATATGTTATACTATCAACAAGATCACGAAACTCTCCCATACTGTTGGCAGTAAAGGTTAAAACTGGATCGTCTTTTTCTTTTTGCTTTTTAACTATCTCTACCATCGGCTCCTCCTAAAATCCTGATCAAGCTTGGCTAGTACATCAGTACTATAAGAGACAAGATCTAACACCTTGATAATTATCATATAATTTATTTCAAGCAGTGTCAAGACCTAATCTGAGAAAACTAGATTAAAGTACAGGCGTTTGGTCACTCAACCAGATCAACTCCTTTATAGCACTACGAGGTTAAGTAAGGACATATAGTTCTCCAGAAGTACGAACCTAGTACACATGGGGTGGACTTCCGAACTCGCCCGCAATTTATTCGTTGGTGAAACACCAGCTAAGTGTCCTACAATGTGATACTAGCGCTATATTTTCTCTTTGCGACTTTGCGCCTTTGCGCGAGTATAAAAAATGAACCAATATCACATCACCACCTTCGGTTGCCAGATGAATAAAGCCGACTCCGAGCGCATGGCTGGTATCCTGGAGAATATGGGCTGGTGCTACGCCGAAAACCCCGATGACGCAGAGCTGCTCCTCTACAATACTTGTAGCATTCGGGATAATGCCGAGCAAAAAGTCTATTCCTACTTAGGGAGACAAGCAAAACGGAAACACTCTCAACCCGACTTAACCCTCGTAGTCGCAGGTTGTGTCGCTCAACAGGAAGGAGAAAAACTCCTCCGTCGGGTACCAGAATTAGATTTGGTCATGGGTCCACAACACGCCAACCGTTTGGAAGACTTACTCCAACAAGTTTTCAACGGGGAGCAAGTAGTAGCCACCGAAGAGATCCACATTCTGGAAGATATTACCAAACCCCGTCGAGACAGTAAAGTAACTGCTTGGGTGAACATTATCTATGGTTGTAACGAACGTTGTACCTACTGCGTCGTTCCCAACGTCCGGGGAAAGGAACAGTCTCGCACCCCAGACAGCATTCGAGCAGAAATAGTAGCCTTGGGAGAACAGGGATATAAGGAAGTAACTCTCTTGGGACAAAATATCGACGCTTACGGTAGAGATTTACCAGGGGTTACCGCTACAGGAAGGCATAAGCATACCCTGACGGATCTACTTTACTACCTTAGTGACGTCCCCGGTATTGAGCGCATCCGCTTCGCCACCAGTCACCCTCGCTATTTCACCGAACGGCTCATTGGCGCTTGTCATGAATTGCCCAAAATATGTGAGCATTTCCACATTCCCTTCCAATCCGGGGATAATGACATCCTCAAAGCCATGGCTCGGGGTTATACTCATGAAAAGTATCGTCGCATTATTGAGAAGATTCGGGAATATATGCCTGACGCGGCTATTAGTGCTGATGCCATTGTAGGCTTTCCCGGGGAAACAGAGGAACAGTTCCACCATACCCTAGAATTGGTAGAAGATATTGGTTTCGACCAACTTAATACAGCAGCTTATTCCCCTCGTCCTGGAACCCCCGCAGCTTTGTGGGAGAATCAAGTAGAGGAAGAAGTCAAGAGCGATCGCCTATCAAGATTAAACCACCTGGTAGCAACGAAAGCAGCAGAGCGCTCCCAACGTTATCAAGAACGCATTGAGGAAGTGCTAGTGGAAGATGAAAACCCCAAAGATACCTCCCAAGTCATGGGAAGAACCAGAACTAACCGTCTCACCTTCTTTCTTGGTAAGATTGAAGAGTTAAAAGGTAAATTAGTCAAAGTCAAAGTAACGCAAGTGCGGGCTTTTAGCTTGACAGGCACTATCTATCAGTGATATCAAGGCGATCTGTGGTAACAGATCTGGCGGGTGGGGCACCTTAGTGCCCCACCCCCAGATCGCCCCCCTTATTAATCCTCCTTCATCATGAGGTGATTGAGGTATAGTGAAGAGGAGATAGGATCCTTGCCAACAACTCAACAAGCCCTTCGATGTTTTCAACTGTGTCAGAACATTACAAGCATGTATAGCAACCGCCAGGGCGATTGATACACCCAAGTGACCCACCCCTCTGCTCCCCTCCCGGGAGGGGATGGGGGTGGGTTGGCGAGAAATGTTAGAACCCTTATCTGTCGGCAATTTTCAAAGCATGCTACCGGTCGAACTCATAACTCGACCGAATCTTCAATCACGGGTACGAGGCTAAAACTAGCTACGTGCAAGGGATTGAGAAGTTTCTTATCTTTAATTTGGGGGCGGGCGCACCCCCTTCAGAAGCTGGTAACTGGTAACTGGTAACTGGTCACTGGTAACTGGTCACTGCTATACCTCTCTGTAGATATGGTACGTCTGGATTACCGACGTAAAAACTGCATTATTATTGCAGGAGAGGAAATATTAATCGAGATTTATCCAAATGGAAATTGGAGGTTTATTAATGAAGTCTAACTTTCAAACGATGACAATAGAAAAACTGAAGAAATACGTTCTAGAACATCGAAATGATACAGCAGCGTTTCAAGCATTAATGGAACGGGTAGATGCTCAGGAGACGGGTCAAATCTATGGGAGTGTAGATGCTGAGAAGTTTAGTGAACTCCTTAAACAGCATCGCAGTCTCACCTCTTAATATTTCAAGATAACAGTCCTCATACGGACAATTTCGTTCATCTGCCGGAGACAACCTGGCATTCTGCGCAAAAAATGATTATTCTTATTGACAATCCTGAAACAGAGAAATTGATTTGGGAGTTAACCCTTCTTACTGGAGAAACAGTAGATGGACTTCTCATGAAGGTTTTAAATGACTTCAAAAAACAGAAAAGAGAAGCAAGGCGTCCTAATAAAGACAGATTGCTTGAGATAGCTAAAGAATGTGCTGCTTTGCCTGTTCATGACAATCGTACTCCTGATGAGATTATCGGCTATGACGAAAATGGACTGCCTAGCTAATGGTTATTGACACATCAGCAATTATAGCAATCTTATTGATGGAAGAGGAATCCGCGCTGTTTATCAACGCAATTTATTCTGCCTCTACACGCTTAATCTCAACCTGCTCTCTGTTGGAAGCGACAATGGTTTTAAATAGAACCAGAAAAGAGGAAGGCGTAAAAGCATTAGACTTGTTTGTTGAAGAAGCTATGCTCGAAGTTATTCCCTTCGACAGAGAGCAATTAAAGATAGCACGCGATGCTTTTGCAAAATATGGTAAAGGCAATCACAAGGCAAAACTAAATTTTGGTGATTGTTTTTCTTACGCTCTAGCAAAAGCATTCCGTGAACCTCTTCTTTTTAAGGGTAATGATTTCTCTTTAACCGATATAGAATCTGCTATAGTAGAATTATCATAAATAATTATCAAAATACTTGAAATGACGAAATTGCGAGTAGGTTTATTATTTGGCGGTTGTTCCGGGGAACATGAAGTTTCTATTAATTCTGCAAGGGCGATCGCTCGCAGTTTGAAGGTGGGGGAAAATGAAAAAAAATACGAAATCATCCCAGTTTACATCCAAAAAGATGGTATCTGGGAAGGAGGAGAGACTGCTACTGCAATTCTAACATCAGAAACAACCCCAGAACCCAGCAAGAACCCAGGACAAATTTGGCAATTTCCCTCCGAGGTAGGAGAAGTAGACCTGTGGTTTCCAATACTACATGGACCCAATGGAGAAGATGGTACCGTACAAGGGTTGTTACAATTGATGCAAGTTCCCTTTGTAGGCAGTGGTATTCTGGGTTCATCCTTGGGAATGGATAAAATAGCCATGAAAATGGCTTTTGCTTCTTCTGGTTTACCCCAGGTAAAATATAAAACAGTCACCAGATCCCAAGTTTGGTCCAACCCCTGCGTCTTTCCCAAATTATGCGACGATATAGAAGCAGAAATTTCCTATCCTTGCTTCGTCAAACCAGCTAATTTAGGCTCCTCAGTGGGAATAACCAAAGTAAAATCCCGTTCCGAGTTAGAAACCGCCCTAGATAATGCTGCTAGTTACGATTCCCGTATAATTGTAGAAGCAGGAGTAGTAACCAGAGAAGTAGAATGTGCTGTCTTAGGTAATGAAAACCCGAAAGCTTCTGTCGTGGGGGAAATAAAGTTTGACAGTGATTTTTACGACTACGAAACCAAATATACCCCAGGAAAAGCTACTCTACTCATTCCTTCTCCCCTTCCCGAAGCAATAACAGCCCAAATTCAAGAAATGTCCTTGCAAGCTTTTGCTGCTGTAAATGCTCGTGGTTTAGCAAGAATTGATTTCTTCTATCTAGAAGCAACAAACTCAATCTTAATTAATGAGATTAACACCTTACCGGGCTTTACAGCTACCAGCATGTATCCTCAACTCTGGGAAGCTACCGGGGTTTCTTTCTCCCAATTAGTCCATCGCCTGATTCAATTGGCTTTAGAATAGGGGATACGCTGCTGCCCTGCCCGTGTGCGGAGGGTAGGATGCTCCCGCCAAGGGCGGTTGCTTGCGCTTTGCTTGCGCTTTGCTTGCGCTTTGCTTCGCAATGGCAACGCACCGATCGCTTCAAATCTCATAGATTAGCTATAGTAGGGTGGGCAGTGCCCACCGCACCCCTGTTTATGGGCTACAAAACCCCTTGTTTGGTGAGCAATCAGCAATTAAAATTTATAGCAATCCCTGTGGGCTAAAAACCCCTTGTTTGGTGGGCAATCAGCAATGAAACTTATTAAAAAAGATCCTGGTTTAGTGGGTACTGCTGGGACGCCAAAGGCGGCACCTTCGGTGTTGGTAGGCAATGCCCACCCTACTTGGAGCGAGTCAGATAAATTTAATTTTTTGCGTTTAATAACTGCTCGATACTCTTTCAGTATTTCTGGGGATACTATCCATTGATAATTCTTGAAGCAAGGCTTTTCTAGCTGGGACTTCCGCGCTCATGGTTATTTCAACCTGTTGCCTCTCCTCAAAAGGAAGGTTCGCTAAAACAAGTCGTTTGGAATCTTCTATGATGAGAGTTTTTTGTAAGGAGTACACACTAGATTAGGATTTCCAATTAAGATGACGAGACGAAGAATTGCTAAAAACGTTGCTATACTTAATTTTAACCCCTGACGGTTGGCGGACTGTATCATCACCTCTCGGATCTGGCGATCCCGCACGCGGCGCGCCTGATTGACGAACCTGGGGGGGCGGGAAAACCCCTCTTGCTATAGCATCGCGCAGGGGTATTTACAGATTCAAAAAATGAACGATTACTCAAACCTTTATCAAACAAGGTTTTCCTCTTCCCCACACCCCACACCCGCGCTTGGGCGCTATAATTGTTGAGTTATGAGTTAATCTTGAGTGGTGGATTGATTCGTAGATAAAGAGGAGAGAAACTTGGAACGGACATTTATCATGGTAAAGCCCGATGGAGTGCAGCGCAACCTAGTAGGAGAGATAGTGCGGCGTTTTGAAGCTAAAGGTTTTACCCTCGTAGGGCTAAAAATGGTCAAAGTTTCTCGGGAATTAGCAGAAAAGCACTATGACGTCCACAAAGAGAGACCATTTTTCGGCAGTTTAGTGGAGTTTATCATTTCAGCCCCCGTAGTGGCAATGGCATGGGAAGGGAACGGAGTTGTAGCCGCCGCTCGCAAGATAATCGGCGCTACTAACCCTCTCACAGCGGAACCCGGTACCATTCGCGGGGATTATGGTGTAGATATTGGCCGTAACTTAGTTCATGGTTCCGACGCCATCGAGACTGCACAGCGAGAACTTGCTCTCTGGTTTGGGTCAGAAGAATTAGTCAGCTGGGAACAAACGGTTAAATCATGGCTTTATGAGTGAAATGTTGCATCTTGTTACAAAATATTTCACACTGATGCCGAGAATAGATATTATAGATCCCAGTTAATCAGGAGTATATCCACTATGCCTATCACAGAAACTCAAATCTTTCTCGCGTTAATCATTGCTTTATTCCCTGGCATTCTTGCTTTCCGTCTTGCTACAGAACTGTACAAGTAAACATTCCAGACTTCCCCTTCTCTCTTCAAGAGGGAACGGGGAACAGATAACGGGGAACGGGACTCAAGGAGTGGAAGGGTAAAACAGTTACCAGTTGAATCATTTGTTACAATTTGCTGAAAATTATATGATATAACCGCAGTGACGCCTCTATTCTATTCCTAGACCCAGGCAGGAAAAATGAAATGAACGCACTGCAACCGTTAGAACCCCTAGAAGCCAAAAAATCACCTCCTCTCCGTCCCAGGAGGCGCAAACAGCGTCGGCGCCATTCCCCTTACAGAGGCTTAGTTATAGAGACAACAGTAAAATTATTAGTTCACGGAGCCTTATCCGTAGCAGCCGTCGCAACTTTGCTCAGATTATTACCATATCATCTTTCCCAACAAGCAAAATTGGCAGAAATACGCCAAGAAGTAGCAGTGACAGAGGAACGAGTCCATCGTCTGCGGGATAACTTTAGCCATAATTTCAGCTCTGACGACCCCAGAAGGACCATGCAAGAGCAAAGTCCGCGCATAGATCCCAATCGACTGCAAGTAGTTTTCAATGACACAGAATAAAGTGACATACTCCCACACTACCCACCCCCCCTGCCTGCCCGCGGCATTGATTAATGGCGCGGGCGCGGCTGCGCAGGAGCAGGGGTCTGGCTATACCTTAGCAGGGGTTTGGCCAACACCGAAGGTGCCGCCGGCGAAGGGGGGTGGGTGAGCTCTCTCGCTTCATAGTCCCGCTATCGCGTCGGACTCCACGAGCTGAGAGCAAGGCTCCGCTTCGCGAGCAGACGGAATGCCCTACCGCCCTATTTCTTATTATACTATTAGTTAGCGATGTTTGTAAAATTTCGGGCATCCAGCTAAATAGTTGTAAATATTTGTTATAATGGCCACTGTAGCTTTATTTCCCCATGCCCCCGATATTTCCCCAGATGACTACTGCGTTTTCGGTTTAGCTACTTGCTTTATCCGGGAAGACGGGGAAGTTCATCAAGTAGAAGTGCTCGAACCTATACCCTCAGCTGCACTCTGCGCGATATTAAAAGGAATTCCTACTTCTTATCGCCTTGCTTGTGCTAAACCCTTAGGGGATATTTTGGGTTCTTCAAAACCCAAGCTACCCGCTGAATTTCCTGCTAATGCCCAGTTTTGCGATAATTTAGCCGAGCGCTCCCTTGCTGCTGCACGTACCTACAAGAGTCGCATAGAAGCTAGAGCTTTCATTCCCCTAGGGGCGGTGCGAGACGATTTTAACTATTCCCTGGAACGGAAGCGAGTTCTCAATAGCGTCAATATCGTCAGCACTGAAGATAACGTCAAACAGCATGAATATACTCATAAAGTCCTCTAAAAAGCCTTAGGGGCACACCGTCGATGACGCTGTCCCCCTAAATAACTGCTATGATGTTAAATTCACTTGAAACCAACAGCTGCTTGCCAAACGAAGGCCAGCAACAAAAAGAAAACGGGTATAAGCGGGAGTACGTCTACCAAAGGAGAAAAAATAGAGTAAGCCTCCGGCAGTTTCGCCAATAGCATTGCTGCTTCCATATATCTATCTACCTTCCCAAAACATTTTTTGATTATTGGAAAGATATGGTAACATGAGTTGGTGACGAGCTGAGGCAATTTTTCATCTCAATCCTAAAATTAAATCAACCGATAGATTTTAGCTAACAAATCCAAGAGGGGCTATCTCCCAATGCGGTTACTTAGAAAATAACCGCTCTTTGTTTGATTTTGTCAGCTTGTTTATCGCTGTTACCCCAATATACCTAATTAAAAGCCTTTTGGCAAAAGGAGGGTGGGTGCAAATCAACCACTGTGTGTCAACCCTCAAGCCAGTTACCAAATTCAGCAACAAAGCGATCGCCCAAAATTGCCTCGCGAATTGCTTGAGTGAAGCGAATCAGTTCAGTAATATTGTGAATAGAGAGTAAGATATAACCGAGCATTTCCCGGGATCGCACCAAATGATTCAAGTAAGCCCGGCTGAAATGCCCACAAGCATAGCAGGGACAATTACTATCTAGAGGGGTAAAATCTTCTCGAAAGCGAGCATTTTTCAAGTTCCACCGTTCTCCCCCTACCAAAGCAGCCCCGTGACGACCAAAGCGAGTGGGAATGACGCAGTCGAACAAATCCACCCCCGCAGCGATCGCCTGTACCATTTCCCTATAAGTCCCCACCCCCATTAAATAACGAGGCTTCTCCCTTGGTAGTTGAGGGGCAGTCAACCGCACAATACTATTAATCAACTCCGGTGTTTCCCCCACGCTCACTCCCCCAATAGCATAGCCATCCAGATCTAATGCTGTCAGTGCCTTGGCAGCAGCGGAACGCAAATCAGGATAAACACCACCCTGAACGATACCAAATAATGCCTGATCCGAAGAGCGTTCATGAGCCTCAATGCAACGTTCCAGCCAGCGATAAGTCCGTTCCGTCGCCTCAGTAACCTCAGAGCGGTTCGCTGTAGCAGGAGGACATTCATCAAAAGCCATAATGACATCAGCCCCCAAGGCATTTTGAATTTTAATCGAACGTTCTGGGGTCAGCTCGATAATTCGCCCATCTCTAGGAGAGCGAAAAGTTACTCCCCCATCTGTAATCTTCCGCAGTGACTGCAAGCTAAACACCTGAAAGCCCCCAGAATCGGTGAGAATCGGACCAAACCAGCCCATAAATTGGTGCAGACCTCCAGAATTTGTGATAATTTTTTCTCCCGGTTGCAGGTGAAGATGATAAGTATTGGCCAAAATCATCTGTGCCCCGGTGAGTTCTAGCTGTGCTGGTGTCACACCTTTAACGGTTCCTAGAGTGCCTACGGGCATAAATCTAGGAGTTTGGACGACACCGTGAGGGGTGTGAAAAACTCCTGCTCTAGCTTCAGTTTGGCTACAATTAGCTTGACTTTGAAATGAAAAAAATCTCACAACCAATTAAAATGGACAATCATCGTCATCTATGGACATGTCCCATTTACTAGATAGTACGTCCGTCAGCATTTCTTCAAAGTCGTTCTGGAGATTTTGTCTCACCCCTCTGTCTTGAACAGAATTACATAAAGGAATGAGTCGCAATTGACGATTATCCTTAATTAAGTCAAAATAAGTTGATGATTTTTTGTATTTATGTATTTGCAAATAGTCAAATGACTGGATATTGAGATAAATACTGTGATTAGCAACCAAGGTAGACCGATGGGGATGGGCAAATACTTCTTGTACCCAACCTTCACCTTCACTTTGTTTTATTACATCTAAAGTATGGACATAGCGAACACGTCCTAAATCGTGGAGCAGCCGTTTCATATCCTCTCGATCCACAATCGTGCCGAAATCAATGATACAAGGAGCGGGTAGTTGGCTAGTAATTTTTTCCTGATTCATGAATAATTCTCGGGAGAACGGAAACCGCGATGTTTTAACTCGCGGATGAAGTTCGAGGAGGCGGATTTATCCGCCGTCCCCCCTTTCAGGGGTGAGGGCACTAGAGCCAAGTAACACGCCTTTCGGCGGTAATGTTAGCCTCGCCGCCCGCGGCATTGATTAATGGCGCGGGCGCGGCGCTCTGCAGGGGTGCGCTTTCCATCTTGAATTCGATTCAAGAAAATGCACCGCACCGCAAGGTTATCGGTCGGTACTTTTTCGGCAGCACTGTCTTACCCCTCGTCCAACTTTTTAACTGCCGGATTCTAGCAGCCCAGAGCTACCCACCCCGATAACGTAGCCGCTCGTTGCGGCTTAGACTGGTCTCGCAGCTTCATGCTCTGAGGCTCGAGAGCCACGGAGGTTTAGCGCGGGGTGCTGACAGCGATAAAATAGGCTATGACATAATCTTAGCCCAAGATTAAATAATTTGAATTCTAATTATTGATGAAGCAATTGAGCTGCTCGGACGTAGGACAATGGTTGAGAGGATTAATTCGTTCTTTTCTCGGTGCTGTAACATTTTATGCTACAATTAAACTTCCTGAGGAGTGGGAGTTAGAATTTCAGCACATTGCTCGTTGGGCGCCCCTGGTGGGTCTGCTTTTGGGTAGCTTATTGGGGCTATTCGATTGGGGTTTATCTTTAGTAGGAATTCCAATTTTGACTCGGAGCGCCCTAGTTGTAGCCCTTTGGGTAGCCCTGACAGGAGGGCTGCACCTCGATGGAGCAATGGATAGCGCTGACGGTTTAGCAGTACTAGATCCCCAACGGCGGCTAGAAGTAATGAAAGATAGTTTGGTGGGTGCTTTTGGCGCTATGGTAGCCGTGGTAGTCTTGCTCTTAAAAACTGCTGCTTTGAGTGACTTACAGTCTTACCGCTGGCTGGGTTTAATGATAGCCACAGGTTGGAGTCGCTGGGGACAGGTAGTAGCGATCGCCCTTTATCCCGCCCTCAAATCTACTGGGGGCGGTGCCTTCCACAAACAAGCAATCCGCCCCACCCAGGATATTTTGTTGGGTTGGCTCTGTTTGTGTGGATTTAGCGCACTGCAACTACTTTTGCCCCATATTACATCCTCAACCGTACTCTTGGTCGCAGTTGCCAGTTGCGGGCTAGCTTTGCTACCTGGTTTTTGGTTTTATCGCCAGTTGGGGGGACATACTGGAGATACCTATGGAGCAGTGGTAGAGTGGACAGAAGCTCTCATTCTCTGTCTCCTAACTAAGTTCTATTGACATTAACTAGAGAATCGTCAGATATGTATCCAGGGATTTTGACGGCAACACTTTCAAGCTTTGATTCTGTAAATCCAACTCCAGACCCAATGCTTCTAGGGGAATCACCCCAATAAGAGGATTGCGACCACCGGGTAACTCCAGACACTCAAAAGTACCTTCTCGTCCACAGAGGGAAATCTTGGCATCTTGAAAAACCCGTGCAGTACTCAATCTTGTAGCAGTAGTCACATCAACAACATGTAGTAAATCAAGTCCCAGTTGAGCAATTATATCTTTGGGTAAGCACAGGGTTGTTGCTCCTGTATCCACAAGAACCTTGTGCAAAGTCATGGAACGAACTTGCTCTTTGGTTATCAATCCGGATTCAGCGTTTGCTTCATCAATCCGGTTCGTAACCCTTAGTGTTGTTAGAATTTTGCCCATTTTGTTGTGGTTAGTACGTACCATGATAGTTCACCAGTGAAGTATCTATAGGCATGGTACTCGCTCACTGATAACTGATAACTGTTTACTCTTCAATTGGTTGCAGACGGGTAATTTTCAGAGTAAAGTCACCTCCCCCAGTTTCCCCAAAAGCACGAACCCGAACAATATATTCCCCGCCTCCATCTTCTGGAATGCGGGCAAATAAAAGAGAATCAGTGGTACCATCCGGTCCATCGTCATTTTCCGCCACCGTCGAACCATCAGCAGCAATTAAGATAACCAAAGCATCGAAATTGTCAGAGAGCAAGTCAATTGCCACCTGGTCTCCATCTTCTAAATATATCCGGTAGTCCCGAGCAAAGCCTCCCTCCCCAGTAGGAATATCCCGATCTGACAGGGTATCGGCTATTTCCCGACTGGAACGCAGAGAAATGGGATAGTATATCAGCTCCTGTGCCTTCACCTCCCCCCCAATAAGTAAAGCAGCTCCTAGCAGTAAAGCAGAGTACCAGCGATTGACAAATCTCTTTGTCATAAAAAGTCCTGTTTATTTCCAAATCAGTCCATTGTAAACTACCCATACTAAGCTTTCGCTATAGTGGCTGGCTCATTAGTAGCCCTGGTTCCACTGCACAAGACAGAAGGAGAGAGCCTCTGGTGGGATTAGGAGCAGCCCCAAAGTTCAATCATCTTTGCACCATTAAAATCGGCTTCGCCATGAGCCTTGGGTCATGACAAATGACAAACTGCCTATCATAGGGTCGGGTGCAGTGATTTGTTAGACCGTCGCTTGATTGGAAGTTTGACAACTTTGCGTCCGTGAGCAATTTGCTTCTTTCGTAGATCGTTAACCATTGCTTTAAGGTCATAATTGAAGGATTTTGCATATTCCTCTCTGTACTTGTGAATTTCTTCCATAATTTCGTCTTTATACATCGTTACTCTCCTAGAAAATCAAATCCCATGAACTCATAAGGTGTACAAATAAATGGTAGCTTATATTCAAGTTCCAAGCTAATTTTAGATAACTTCCTTTGAATTTGAGCGTTTGCCATATGCTTGCAGTTCCATGTTAACAGGTAGTCTAAATCGTAAACTGTTGCAAGTGCCATATGCAAGGCATCGTTAGAGGCTTTTGGTGGTAGGTTGCTCTGCTGCAAAAATTCTTGTGCAAGTTCTGTGGCTTCTTCTGTTAGATCCAAAAAGGTTACAGACTGCAATAAATTTAGCCTTTGAACGGCGATCACAGAATCTCCCTTCCCTGCTTCATCCTCAACAATTTCCGAAGCATAAAGAACAAATAAACCACAGTACTCATCCCACCAGTCTTGGGTGACTTTGATATTGGCAGCAAGAATCAGATTGTTCGTTGGTCGAGCGGTCAAGTATCCTAAAATACTGGTTTCAATGTAAACGGTTTTACTCACAGTAGTCTATTAGTCCATTGCATCCTTTCTTTACAACATCATACCAGCGACTCAAGGTTAAGTAATGTGAAATGCCTGGTTAGGCACGCAAAGGCTTGAGATTGTTGGGTAACGCTTAACCCAACCTACCAGTGAGCTTGCTCCCACTATTGGATTGGTTCGCAATCTTATGCTTTGCCGTCGTCTTGGCTTTTAATGAGAGCATATAACCAAATATTGGAATCTATGAAACAAGACCATTGCTTATCCCTCATAAATTCGGGATAAAGGAATCAATTTTCAAGGGATGCTCCAGAAGATAGTGCAGTAAGTTTTAACTTTGTAGCGGCTGATTGTTATTAGTATTTGATGCTTTAGGAGTTGCTTCGGCTTTACGCTTAGCATGTTCAAGAAGTACTTTCGGCTCCTCTAATACTCTATTTGAAAAATTTACTTCATCAACATTAGTAATTGATGCTTTAAGAGTTGCTTTGGCTTTACTCTTACCATGTTCAAGAAGTACACTCCAATCCTTTAATGGGATATTTGAAAAATTTACTCCATAAATATGGCTTTAAGGTCATAGTTGAAGGATGTAGCATATTCCTCTCTAGCAGATGAGACTGAAAAAAAACTAGCGGTTCAACAGAACACTAAAAATCTATGCTAATCTGTGCATATCTTAGTTGAACAGGGTAAATGCAGAGATTAGATGATTTACTGGCCATAGGAGAAGCCGCTTGTGGTATTATAGTGAATAAGGCGATCGCCTAAAATTCCAAAACGGTCTCAATCAAATAGGATAAAACTAAGCTATCTTTGATACTTTTGATACCTCTCGTTAGCTTATAGACAGGGGGTTTTTGTTTTTGCTCCTTAATAACCTTGAGTGCTTCTGCATTATCAGAACTATCGTCATGCCAGTACATCCAAATTGTATTAGCATGGTCATGTGCTTGAGATTTCGTCACGATTATTATATTTGATGTTAACAGACAAAGCCCCAAATCCGAAGGAAAGGGGCTTTGTCTGATGGAAATATTAATCCTGGCATCGAGCTATTTTCCCAGAGGGCTACCCCCCAAGTATCTTCGCCGCTGCCCCGTTTCACCATCGAGTTCGGGATGGAATCGAAGTGGTTCCAGAGCGCCAAAGACACCAGGAAAAGAAATAAAACTCTCAAGACTACAAAGAACCAAGAAAGAAATAGATCGAGCCCTCGGTCTGTTAGGACACCTCGGCTTCAAACATCACTGCTCTTCCACCTAGAGCCTATTAACGGGTGTTCTGCCCGTGACCTTACCAGGTTAACCCTGTGAGAGCACTCATCTTGAGGTGGGCTTCCCACTTAGATGCTTTCAGCGGTTATCCACTCCGCACTTGGCTACCCTGCGTTTACCGTTGGCACGATAACAGGTACACCAGCGGTGCGTCCTTCCCGGTCCTCTCGTACTAAGGAAGGCTCCTCTCAATGCTCTTGCGCCTGCACCGGATATGGACCGAACTGTCTCACGACGTTCTGAACCCAGCTCACGTACCGCTTTAATGGGCGAACAGCCCAACCCTTGGGACGTACTTCCGCCCCAGGTTGCGATGAGCCGACATCGAGGTGCCAAACCTCCCCGTCGATGTGAACTCTTGGGGGAGATCAGCCTGTTATCCCTAGAGTAACTTTTATCCGTTGAGCGACGGCCCTTCCACACAGCGCCGTCGGATCACTAAGACCGTGTTTCCACCCTGCTCGACTTGTAAGTCTCGCAGTCAAGCTTCCTTCTGCCTTTGCACTCTCTGGCTGATTTCCAACCAGCCTGAGGAAACCTTTGTGCGCCTCCGTTACCTTTTTGGAGGCGACCGCCCCAGTCAAACTGCCCGCCTGAAAATGTTCTTCTCCCGGGTCACGGGTAAAAGTTAGAATCCTAGCCTAGCCAGAGTGGTATCTCACCGTTGGCTCTGATTCCCCCACAAGGAAATCTTCATCGCCTCCCACCTATCCTGCGCAAGCTGAGCATGAACCCAATTCCAAGTTACAGTAAAGCTTCATAGGGTCTTTCTGTCCAAGTGCAGGTAGTCCGTATCTTCACAGACAATCCTATTTCGCCGAGCCTCTCTCCGAGACAGTGCCCAGATCGTTACGCCTTTCGTGCGGGTCGGAACTTACCCGACAAGGAATTTCGCTACCTTAGGACCGTTATAGTTACGGCCGCCGTTCACCGGGGCTTCAGTCGTTAGCTTCATCCGAAAACTGACCAACTTCCTTAACCTTCCGGCACTGGGCAGGCGTCAGCCCCCATACTGCGTCTTGCGACTTCGCGGAGACCTGTGTTTTTGGTAAACAGTCGCCTGGGCCTCTTCACTGCGACCACCTGAAAGGTGGCACCCCTTCTCCCAAAGTTACGGGGTAATTTTGCCGAGTTCCTTAGAGAGAGTTAACTCGCGCCCCTTAGTATTCTCTACCACCCTACCTGTGTCGGTTTCGGGTACAAGCATAAAAGATTTATGATAGTTAGGGCTTTTCTCGGAACCATGACCTTGACCACTTCCAAGCCGTAGCTTGTCGGACTCGCACCTCAGCTCTGTCTGTTTTCTCCAGACTTCATCACCTTAGTAACTTACACCGGGACTTCCATCACCCGGATGGCCTTAACCTTGTCCGTCCTCCTGTACCAACCTTTTATGGTACGGGAATATTAACCCGTTATCCATCGACTACGCCTTTCGGCCTCACCTTAGGTCCTGACTTACCCTCCGCGGACGAGCCTTCCGGAGGAACCCTTAGGGTTTCGGGGCATTGGATTCTCACCAATGTTTGCGCTACTTAAGCCGACATTCTCACTTCTCTGCCGTCCACACCTGCTTGCCGCTAGTGCTTCACCCTACAGAGAACGCTCCCCTACCACTTACTACGTAAGTCCACAGCTTCGGTAGAACTCTTAGCCCCATTCATTTTCGGCGCCGGAGCGCTTGACCAGTGAGCTATTACGCACTCTTTCAAGGATTGCTGCTTCTAGGCAAACCTCCTGGTTGTCTAAGCACTCCCACCTCCTTTCTCACTTAGAGTTCATTTGGGGACCTTAGCTGGTGGTCTGGGCTGTTTCCCTCTCGACGATGAAGCTTATCCCCCACCGTCTCACTAGCAAAGCTTCAAATGGTATTCTGAGTTTGCCTCCCTTTGGTACCGCTCTCGCAGCCCTTAGGGAAACAGTGCTTTACCCCCATCTGAATCTGCTTTACCGCTGCGCCTAAACACATTTCGGGGAGAACCAGCTAGCTCCGGGCTCGATTGGCATTTCACCCCTAACCACACCTCATCCGCCAATTTTTCAACATTGGTCGGTTCGGACTTTCACTTAGCTTTACCCAAGCTTCATCCTGGACATGGTTAGATCGCCCGGGTTCGGGTCTACAAACAGTGACTAATGCCCTTTTCGGACTCGCTTTCGCTTTGGCTTCGGCAATCACACCTTAACCTGCCACCGCCTGTAAGTCGCCGGCTCATTCTTCAACAGGCACACGGTCAGACGTTCAATCGTCCTCCCATTGCTTGTAAGCTAACGATTTCATGTTCTCTTTCACTCCCCTCCCGGGGTTCTTTTCACCTTTCCCTCGCGGTACTTGTTCTCTATCGGTCACGCAGACATATTTAGCCTTACCAGGTGGTCCTGGCTGATTCACACGGAATTCCTCGTGTTCCGTGCTACTCGGGATTCAGCTGAGGCCGGTTCCATTTTCGACTACAGGACTTTTACCTTCTCTGGTGCAGTTTTCAGCTGCTTCGTCTAACGAAAGCCAGTCTCGTTTTGCTGTCCCACTACCCCATCTACCGAAGTCGATGGTTTAGGCTTTTCCCCCTTCGCTCGCCGCTACTCAGGGAATCACTTTTGTTTTCTCTTCCTCAGGCTACTAAGATGTTTCAGTTCGCCTGGTTCGCTCGTGTTTACCTATGTATTCAGTAAACCGTATTTAGGGTTGCCCCATTCGGAAACCTCCGGATCAATGCTTGCTTCCAGCTCCCCGGAGCATATCGTTGGTCGCTACGTCCTTCTTCGCTGCTGCGTGCCTAGGTATCCACCGTTAGCTCTTTGTAGCTCGATCTTTACTTTCTCTTCTCAGTTCTATGCAGTTTTCAAGGTTCTCGCTGGAAAATCTTTCCAGCATTCTCTCTTGTTATTATCTCCAAGAGCCAATGCTAGAATGTTATCCCATGCAGGTGGGCCATCCTGGACTCGAACCAGGGACCTCACCCTTATCAGGGGTGCGCTCTAACCATCTGAGCTAATAGCCCATGATTCCCGTAAAACCTATTACAGTTTGAAAGCTTTCCCTTGCCCCCATCGACCTACAGGTCTCCCTGTAAAGGAGGTGATCCAGCCACACCTTCCGGTACGGCTACCTTGTTACGACTTCACCCCAGTCACTAGCTCTACCTTCGGCATCCCCCTCCCCTCAGGGTTAGGGTAACGACTTCGGGCGTAGCCAGCTTCCATGGTGTGACGGGCGGTGTGTACAAGGCCCGGGAACGAATTCACCGCAGTATGCTGACCTGCGATTACTAGCGATTCCTCCTTCATGCAGGCGAGTTGCAGCCTGCAATCTGAACTGAGGCTGGGTTTGATGAGATTCGCTTGCCCTCGCGGGGTAGCTTCCCTTTGTCCCAACCATTGTAGTACGTGTGTAGCCCAGGGCGTAAGGGGCATGCTGACTTGACCTCATCCCCACCTTCCTCCGAGTTGTCCCCGGCAGTCTCTCTAGAGAGCCATTAAAATGGCAACTAAAAACGAGGGTTGCGCTCGTTGCGGGACTTAACCCAACATCTCACGACACGAGCTGACGACAGCCATGCACCACCTGTGTTGGCGCTCCCTAAGGCACTCCAAGCTTTCACCCAGATTCGCCACATGTCAAGCCCTGGTAAGGTTCTTCGCGTTGCATCGAATTAAACCACATACTCCACCGCTTGTGCGGGCCCCCGTCAATTCCTTTGAGTTTCACACTTGCGTGCGTACTCCCCAGGCGGGATACTTAACGCGTTAGCTTCGGCACAGCTCGGGTCGATACAAGCTACACCTAGTATCCATCGTTTACAGCTAGGACTACAGGGGTATCTAATCCCTTTCGCTCCCCTAGCTTTCGTCCCTCAGTGTCAGTTTCGGCCCAGTAGAGCGCTTTCGCCACCGGTGTTCTTCCCAATATCTACGCATTTCACCGCTACACTGGGAATTACCTCTACCCCTACCGTACTCTAGCCACACAGTTTCCACTGCCTTTCAGTGGTTGAGCCACTGGCTTTGACAGCAGACTTGAATGGCCACCTGCGGACCCTTTACGCCCAATTATTCCGGATAACGCTTGCATCCTCCGTATTACCGCGGCTGCTGGCACGGAGTTAGCCGATGCTTTTTCTTCAGGTACCGTCAAATTTTCTTCCCTGACAAAAGAGGTTTACAACCCAAAGGCCTTCCTCCCTCACGCGGTATTGCTCCGTCAGGCTTTCGCCCATTGCGGAAAATTCCCCACTGCTGCCTCCCGTAGGAGTCTGGGCCGTGTCTCAGTCCCAGTGTGGCTGCTCATCCTCTCAGACCAGCTACCGATCGTGGCCTTGGTAGGCTTTTACTCTACCAACTAGCTAATCGGACGCGAGCTCCTCTCCAGGCAATAAATCTTTTACCCGTAGGCATATCGGGTATTAGCAGTCGTTTCCAACTGTTGTCCCCGACCTTGAGGCAGATTCTCACGTGTTACTCACCCGTCCGCCACTATGCCCGAAGGCACCGTTCGACTTGCATGTGTTAGGCATACCGCCAGCGTTCATCCTGAGCCAGGATCAAACTCTCCATGGTAAACTTACCTATGAAGGTCAAGTTGGATTGCTCTGGAAACTTTTTGTTTCCCTGATTTATTTATCAGGGGGCAAGTTAATCACTTTCAAACTATAATTTTTTCTAGGTTCGGGTCGCTTGTTGGGAGGTCTCTCTCAACCGCGCATTTACTAATATAACAACTCTTTTTGGGATTGTCAACCCCTTGGGTGAATTTTTTTTTATTCTTTGTATCCTTTGCATATAAAGACTTTCGGCTGTTTTGAACCTAAAAATGCTCAAAATTAGTCAAATTTTGGGGATTTTTTTGGGGATTTTTCGGATTTTCTGAGAGTATTTAAATCGCTTTAAGCCTTTCAGAGCAAAGGCTGTAGCTTATAAAAGTATTTGAAAAATAATTTTCAAGTATTTTTGCTGATGGATAGATTCGTACAATGAGAAGAGACAGGCCAATGAATTAAAGCTTTATTTGACAAAGCTTTGAGCTGTTTTTAGGCAAATCAGTAGGGCAGGTCTCCCTATTTCATGGAAAATCTTGCCATCAGCAAGAATTATTCGGTAAATAATTTCCGACGGACGACGGACGACGGACGATTCCCCTGCTTAAGGAGTATTGCTGTTGGGTTTCGTTCCTCAACCCAACCTACAGTTCCTAAATTCTTGCCGCCCGCAAGAATAATTTACTAAATATTCCTCGACGCCCGATTCCTCGTCTCGCCCTCCCGAAGCGCTATAGTAAATATTTTTTCAACGACTGAGATGACAACTTTACCGCCTTGGATAGTAGTAGATCCGCTTTTGCAAAACTGGTTATTAGAAGATGTGGGAAGAGGGGATATGACCACCGCTGGCTTATTCTCCCAGGAAGTAAAGCGGGGAAAAGCGAAATGGAGCGTTAAGGAAACTGGGATAATCGCTGGACTGCCAATAGGAGGCAGGGTATTTCAGTTGTTGAACCCTGGGATAGACTTTGTGGCGATGGTTGCTGAAGGAGAAAAGGTCTCTGAGGGACAAGTGGTTGCTCGTTTAGATGGTGCGGTGGATGGACTGCTGATGGGAGAAAGGGTGGCGTTAAACTTGGTTATGGGTCTGAGTGGTATTGCGACAATGACTGGGAAGTACGGGGCGGCGATCGCTGATTTGCCGGCTCAATTGGTGGATACGCGCAAAACAACCCCTGGGATGAGGATTTTGGAAAAATATGCCACGAGGGTGGGGGGAGCGATTAATCACCGCATGGGGTTAGATGATGCGGTGATGATTAAGGATAATCATATTCTAGCTGCGGGAGGTATTGGGGCGGCTATCGGTCGTCTGCGAGATACTATTCCTTATCCTTTAAGTATAGAGGTGGAGACTGGTACTATTGCTCAGGTGCGGGAAGCTCTGGAATGGGGGGCGGATATGATCATGTTGGATAATATGGGGTTGGAGGAGATGGGGGATGCGGTTAAATTGATTAGAGCTACGAAAGGAAGGGTGAAAATTGAGGCGTCGGGGAATATTACTCTGGAAAATATTCGCTCTGTTGCTGAAACGGGGGTAGATTATATTTCTAGTAGCGCCCCTATTACTCGCTCTACTTGGCTAGATTTGAGTATGAATTTTTTGTCTGTCTCTTGATTGAAAGGGGATTTTTCAACCCCAGATCCGATGTAAATTCAAGACAAAACCGGGTAATACCTCCTCTCCTGACAAATCAGGGGGGTTGGACAACACTGTCACTGCCAATCCAGGCCGATAAATTTCCACTTGTCGCTACTGTGGATCGATTAACCAACCCAAACGAGCACCATTATCTATGTACTCCCTCATTTTAGCTTGCAGGGACTGAACCCGATCTGAGCCAGACCGTAATTCTACGACAAAATCAGGGCAGATATTAGCAAAGGTTCCTTTTTGTTCTGGAGTAAGTGCTTCCCAACGTTCTCGACTAACCCAAGAAGCATCGGGGGAACGAGTCGCACCATTGGGTAAAATAAAACCAGTGGAGGAGTCAAAAGCTTTACCTAAATTTGAGTTCATTTCGTACCAGTGATCGAGTTGTCCGGTAAGGCTGCGGTTCCGTTCTCCAGTTTCCCAACCTGTCGGTGGGTTCACAATAAATTCTCCTTGGGCGGTTCTTTCTAGTCTCAAGTCTGGGTTTACTTCTACTAGGGCGGTAAACTGTTTTTGGGTGATGTACAGAGCGATCGTAGAGAGCAACTCGATCCTATTGGTTTCTGGATTGGTGAGTGTCTGTACCATCTTTACTTTTTACACTTCCATTTAATCCACGTTCCTGACTTCCTATTATAACACGAAGGGCGGAATTTGGGTTGGCGCTGTTGGGTTTCGCTTGTGCTCTACCCAACCTACGATTATTTTGGTCGGATTACTGGATTTGATATAATTTTCCCAATTTTCACCTATGCAGCCCCAAGCCTTGGTGGGCAATGCCCACCCTACTGAATAAGGCGCGATAAACGGGTTGGCTGCGAGAGAGGGTTAATTTTTCTCGTTCGGTGGGGACTGGGAAAGGGTTGGTAGGTAACCAGGTTTCTGGGGGGTGTCTTTGAAAGTTGGGATGTTGCTGAAAACAATGAACCATTTTTACTGCTACTGCTTCAATATCGGATTGGAGGAAAACTGTACCCATTGGGTTCAAATAATGAGCGAGAAGGTTTACTAATTGGGGTTGGACGATTCTACGTTTGCTGTGTCTTCTTTTAAACCAAGGATCTGGGAATTGAATTGTTACCCATTGGAGGATACCAAGGGGTAAGGATTGGAGCATGACTTCTAAGGAGGAATTAATGTTGCCATATAGATAATGAAGATTGATTAATTCCAATTTTTTGGCTTTGAAATTGGCGTATCTTATCAGGGGTTCTCGGATTTCCAAACCCAGAAAATTACGCTCTGATTGTAATTGAGCCATCTTTAATAAAAACTGTCCTTTCCCGCAGCCAATATCTAAATGGAATGGTTGGTTGGGAAGAGGGTAAATTTGACTCCAATTAGGGGGTGGTGTGGGTGTCTGATATTTTTGACTGAGGGGGTTGACGTGGTTCCGGATTCTGACTTTAGGCAATTTTTTTATTTTTAATTAAGGTTTCACCCAGAGGCACAGAGGCACGGATTGGTGGGCTACTGGTCTGGAAAGCGCACCAAGACAGAGGCACAGAGGCACGGATTGGTGGGCAATGCCCACCCTACTGGTCACTGGTCACTGGTAACTGGTCACTGGTCACTGGTAACTGGTCACTGGTAACTGGTCACTGGTCACTGGTCACTGGTCACTGGTCACTGGTCACTGGTCACTGGTCACTGGTCACTGGTCACTGGTCACTGGTCACTGGTAACTGGTCACTGGTCACTGGTCACTGGTCACTGGTCACTGGTCACTGGTCACTGGTCACTGGTCACTGGTCACTGGTCACTGGTCACTGGTCACTGGTCACTGGTCACTGGTCACTGGTCACTGGTCACTGTTAATGGGGTGGTTTGCTTTAAACCAATGGACAGCATCTTGAAGGGCTGTGGTAAGGTCAGATTGGGGTAAACCTAATTCTCTGACTGCTTTGGAAGAATCGTAATACATGGGTTGGGCGGACATTCTCACTCCGTCTAGGGGCACTGAGGGAGTTTTTCCTAAAGGTGCGAGAATAAATTCGTCTATCCAAGCTACGGTTAAAGGTAGCCAAAGGGGAACTGTTTTCTGGGGTGCGGGTAAGTTGGTTATTTGCGCTAGTTTATCTAATAGTTCTTTTAGGGTTAGGTTTTGGTTGCCTAATATATAGCGATCGCCTTTCTTTCCTTTTTTTAATGCTAGTATATGTCCTTGTGCCACATCTCGCACATCGATAAAATTTAAGCCGGTAGTTACATAGGCGGGCATTTGACGGCGGAGAAAGCGGAGGATAATGTCTCCTGTGGGGGTGGGTTTTATGTCTAAGGGTCCAATAGGAGTGCTAGGATTAACAATGACTATGTCTTGTCCTTTTGCTGCTGCTTTCCGGGCTTCTTGTTCGGCGAGGTATTTTGATTTTTTATAGTGACCAACTAATTTCTCTAGGGGACTTTGATGGGTTTCGGTGGCAATTTCACCTCCTTTTTTGACACCAATGGCGGCGACGGAACTAGTATAAACTGTGCGTTCAATGCCTGCTTTTCTGGCTGCGGTGAGAACGTTTCTGGTGCCGATGACATTGTTATAATACAATTTATCTTTATCTGCTTGCCACAATCCATAATGGGCGGCCACATGGAAGAGGACTTCACATCCTTCCATTAGTTTATCTAGATAGGGAGCATTTAGGTCTCCGGTAACTATTTCTAGATCTAAATTTTGGAGGTTGGTTAGGTTACTGGTAGGACGGACGAGTGCTCGGACGTCGTATCCTGAAGCTAGGAGACTTCTAACTAAATTGGCGCCGATAAATCCTGTCCCTCCAGTTACAAAGGCTTTGATTGTCATTGTGGCGGGTAAAAGTTAAAGGGTAAAGGGTTGGGAAAAGCAAGTCACACGTCCTGCTGGTTGTTCCCAGCCCTTCAAATTCTATCTTAACAGATTCCCTCTCCGTCAGTTATCAGTGACCAGTTACCAGTTACCGAGGTTCGGTTCTCAGTGGCGGTCACTGGTCACTGCTTCACTGGTCACTGCTTTACTGTGTCCCACCTCAGGGAGATGAAGTAGGCCAGTCGATATCACCTTCGTAAGCCACAACCAGAGCGATATCGGTTACGTTCTCGGGATTGAAAAATCCGTTTTCGTCGTGCAGGGACCAAGTTTGTGCTGAAGTGTCATAGTCTTTCCCTAGATTATCTTCTGATGTGTAACTATTATCATTCTTAGTGAGTTCAATCTCTTGACCTCCATCGGGGATTTGTAGTTTCAGACTGTTTGGCGAATTGTCACCAAACGGTTGCACGTAAATCTTGGTGAGGGTGTAGTTCTTCAGGTTGCCACGGAAGAGTTGGGGGGAAACTACGAAGGAGAGGGAGTTGGGGTCTGGGTTTTGGAGTAACTCTTGCTTTAAGTTCAGCCCTACCTGTCCGGTAAATTTGGTGAGGTTTTGGGCTACAGTGTTGGAGATAGTAGAACCTCCTTCCAGTGCTGTATAGCTGAGGGTAATGATGACATCGGTGATGGTGTCAAAATTGATGGGGTTGCTGGCTTTTGGCATGGAGAGGGTCCAGTGGGAAATGGCTCCGGTGCCTTCAAAGGGAAGGTAGCGCTCGTCCTGAAAATTCAGCACAAATAAACCGTTATCGTTAGTTCCCTTGGAAATGGCAATTTGTTGATTTGGTCGCCAATTTTGACGCAGGGTTCCTGTATCTGGCGGGCTGTCTCCTCCCGTTAGCAACCACTTAACTGCATTGGCATCGGGTTTGATTAGGACCTTGTCGCTGGTTTGGGTTAGGGTAGCGTTAAGGTTTTGGTAGGGCCCCACTACTGCGGGGATAGATACGGAGATGGTTTTGATTTGACGGCAGTAATGGCTGGGAAAGTCCAGGGCAAAGAGTTTTTCGTCCAAGTTAAAGTTGCATTCTCCGTTTGTTTTTAATGCCAGGAAAGCGTGGGGGTCGAGTTGACGCAGGGAAACGATTTTTTCGATTTCCAAGCGGCGTTCGTCTCCATCTAGATAGGCTTTCTCCAGTTGGTTCAGCCCTAACATTAAACTTTCCCTGGCCAACAGTCCTTTTTTGGTGCTGTCCCAGTAGGTGGTTTGAATGTAGGTATCGTCTTTGTTCAGTTAATACTCATAACATTTTTGGGGCTAATAAGCCATGGCTAAAGCAATTTTGTAGGTTTGGAAATAGAGGCCGGACAAGCGACCTACCATCCACTGATACAATTTTTTATTGATAAACTTATCCTTAAAGAATTGTTCCACTTCCTGAGACTGTTCGATGCTCTTCTGGTTAACCTCCAGTTCGGCTTTGGCCAGGTCTATTTGTATTTTCGCTGCTTCGATTTGTGCTTCGATTTGCTCCACATCCCATTCAGCCATTTGCTGCTGGAATTGCCAGTCTTCCTCCCGGCGTTGGAATTGAGCGGTAGTTGAGGCGATGGAGGCGTTTTGACTGAGAATACCTGCTGTACCATCAAGTATGGCAGAGCCCATATTAACTGCATCGCCAAACTGCATGCCGCCATCGGCAAGTCCAAAGACATTGGGTAAGAGGTAGCTTGCGATCGCCCCCCCGCGAATGGCATTGGCAGCGATTTGGGGGCCTAAGGCACTACCCATGAGGGCTACGGTAGCAGTTTCCTCAGCAATCCATCCGCCAGTGATTAAGTTTTGGTAGTGTTGGGAGCGACCTTTCGCTGAATCCAAACTCTTTTCTAGGGATGTGAGGTTGGCTTCGGCTGCTTCGATTTGCTTTTCCTTGGTTTTGGTAATCAGTTGTAGTAATACAGGTTCTTGGGTGGCTCGCAGCAGTGCCAATTCTTCCGCATCTTTTTTCTCTAGGGTATTTAAGAAGGTGGAACCGAGTTGAATTACGGTAGAAACCATGGTTTTGGCTCGTTCCAACAGGTAGGAGAAGCGATAGTGGGGTATATTGCTTGTGGTGGGTAGATTGATTGAGCCATCTCCGGCAGCAGCTTGGCCCACTAATTGGCTCGGATCGATTGGGGGTTGGAATAAGGCCAGTTGTCGTTCGATACCTTGGATATTTTGACAGTGGCGGATTTTGAACAGGCGATCCTCCACTCGCTCCCAGTATTTGGCGAAGTCTTGGTTTTCGCTGACGCAGAAATAAGCGTCGAGAGCGTTAAAGGGAACTTCATCACCAAACTGTTTGATAAATTCTTGGTATTCTGGGTTATTTTCTAGGTCAATGAGGAATTCAGGGATATTTCCGTTTGCTGCTGTTTTAATATCTGCAAAGGTTGCGGGTGGTGGGGTGGGAGGTTTGCCCAGATTTTCCGGTTTGGCACCCAGCAAGTCGTAGGCGAGTAGGTAAAGGGTGGTAGCTTGGGTAATGGACTCCCAATTATCTTGAGTAAACAGCGTATCTCCCCAATCCAGCAAGTTGTCGATATAATTCATCACCACCGCTTTTTCGTAAGCGCCAATGCGCAAACGGGCAATGGCATGGGGGTCAAAGGGATTTTCTTTGTAAGCTTGGATGGCTGCTTCGTTGGTTAAAATGTCTTTGAGTTTTTGGGGGGTATGTTCTTGGAAGGGTAGGAAGCGCCAGAAGCGTTCTTTATCTTGCCCTGGGATAGTGGGGTCAAAGATGTACTGATACCACTTACGCGCCTCGTTGTAACGCTGGTTCCCATTTAAGGTGGAGGCAATTAAAAAGGGAATGTGGAAGAATATTTCCCAGAAATAAGGACCGTAAGCACTGTCAAAGTCCAGGTGGTTGCTGTGGGGGACAAGGGGAAAGTCTGGTTCGGATATCTGTTGAGATGCAAGAGAGAGCAAGCCATCTAGACCTTGGGCAAATAAGGTTTGGCTGAAGTGCTGGATCGCGCTGGTGGTTAGGCGGGTGACGTTTTGATCTAGGGATGAGAAGGCTTCGCTTCGCCGTTGGAAGATAAAGCTCTCGGACTGGTTTTTAATCGGCGTAACAGTGGTATTGGTTGGAAGTGCAAGGTTGGAGGGTAATGTTTTGAATGTGGGACTGGGGGTATAAAAAACATCCACTGTGTTGGAAGAACCCATGGTCGATCCCCCGGCGAAGATGGCTAGATTCCCTACTGTTGTGGCTGCTAAATTGTAACGTCCCTGGGAAAGTGTGAGGCTGAGGTCTTTTTTGACCAAAGTTCCATTTTCGTATGCAAAAACATCCACTTTGTTGGAACCACCGCTGCTGCCGAGTCCCCCAGGGAAGATGGCTAGATTCCCTATCGTTGTGGCTGCTAAAGAGTCACGTGCCTGGGAAAGTGTGAGTGTGTCTTTTTTTTCTAAAGTTCCATCTTTGTATTCAAAAACATCCACTGTGTTGAAAGAACTGCCGCTGATCCATCCCCCGGCGAAGATGGCTAGATTCCCTACTGTTGTGGCTGCTAAAGAGGCACGTGCCTCGGAAAGTGTGAGGCTGAGGTCTTTTTTGACTAAAGTTCCATCTTGGTATGCAAAAACATCCACTTTGTTGAAATAATCGCCGCCCCTGTATCCCCCGGCGAAGATGGCTAGATTCCCTACTGTTGTGGCTGCTAAAGAGGCACGTGCCTCGGAAAGTGTGAGGCTGAGGTCTTTTTTGACTAAAGTTCCATCTTCGTATGCAAAAACATCCACTGTGTTGGAATTATTGCCGCCGTAGAGTCCCCCGGCGAAGATGGCTAGATTCCCTACTGTTGTGGCTGCTAAAGAGGCACGTGCCTCGGAAAGTGTGAGGCTGAGGTCTTTTTTGACTAAAGTTCCATCTTGGTATGCAAAAACATCCACTTTGTTGGGATCACTGCCGGATCCCCCGGCGAAGATGGCTAGATTCCCTACTGTTGTGGCTGCTAAACTGTAACGTCCCTGGGAAAGTGTGAGGCTGAGGTCTTTTTTTTCGACCAAAGTTCCATCTTCGTATGCAAAAACATCCACTGTGTTGGAATTATTGCCGCCGTAGAGTCCCCCAGCGAAGATGGCTAGATTCCCTACTGTTGTGGCTGCTAAACTGGAACGTGCCTGGGAAAGTGTGAGGGAACTACTATTGCCCCTTTCTAAGAAAGGCGTACTATCTGGCAATAAATCACTAGCAATTGTTGCTGCCAACTCTGATTGTGAGTCATCAAGAATTTGTTTCCTTGCCTCAAAAAATACTTCTTGTTCTTGATTGAACTCGCTTGATGGCAGAGACTGTAATCCTCCAAATACAGCTGTGATTAGCTCAGATTGGAGGTTTGGCTCGGGAACTACCATGGGGTAAACTTGCTGCCAAAAACTCTCGTCTACTGTCACCCCAAAGTCGCTCGGAATCTCCACATCTGCCACTAGGGTTTGGGGCGATACCCATTTTTGAGAGGTGTTGAGAAATGAATATTTAATCGTTGCTTGGGTTGTTGGATCCTCGTCTTGAGACTGCTTAATTTCCTTGGTTTCTGCCCAAAAAACGAACAGGCGATTAAAGGCATGGACAGGGGCCAGATAGTCTGAGTTAATTTGCAGGTCGATTTTTTCCCAATAACCCCAGAGTGGTTTCTCAGCCGTTGGTTGCTCGCAGCGCCGATAATAGAAGGTATGAGGTTGGGTGAGGGTTTTGGCTAAGATAAACAGGGTGTCAATTGGATCAGGACTTTTAGAGGTTTGCACCCAGTAGCGGCCACTATCTACAATTTGCAGTTTGGCTAGTTCGGCAATTTTATCGAAGTAGTTGCGATAAGCGGATTCTACGGCTTCTGCTGTAATATCCGACTGCAATAACTCATCCTGCAGTTCCTTAAAGAGGGGAGAGGCATCTCGGCGCAGGCTGGGGTCAATGTAGTTTTCCGGGTATAGGAATACTTTGCGGTTGGCTTCCCAAATCCGGTAGTTGGGGATCCACTCCCACCAAACCGGGGGAATATCAACTTGGGTTACTCCTTGTTCTACCCCCATGTGACAACGCTGCAAGTAGGTTTGTACCGAAAGAATGGCGAGCTGAATTAGGGAGTTACAGGCGCAACTGGTCATTTCTACATCTAGTAGTAGGTATTCCGACAGTTGGCGTCGGTTTTCCAGCTGTAGTGTCCACAGGGTAAATTCGGTGAGTATTTGGCTTTTGCGCTCTTCGAGAGTGCCGTTTAGTTCCCCAAAAACTTTCTCCCATTCCTCGTTGCTATATTTAGCTTTTGCTAGATGAATGACGGAGCTCCCTACCTGCTGATAGGTGTCCCAGTTGTTGGCTACGGAACCATTTTCCAATAAATCGCACAGGTTGCACAGGAAATCTATGTCACAGCCGAGGGTAGCGCAGAGGTCAAAACATTGCTTGAGTTGAAGTAACCCTTCAACTGACTGGTAGAGGTCATCGTCTTGGAGATAACTCATGGCTTGTTGGATTTGTTCCTCTTTCCAGCCTGTAAGTTCTGCCAGCTTGTCTATGGAAGGGTCTGCCAAAAAGTTAACTAGGTTGTCCTCAGAGTCGTTGAAAACTGGAACCAGTTGCTTCTTAAAGTTGTAGAGATTCTGGATATTTTCAACTGTAATGTCATTAAGTGATGTTATGTTATAAGCCTTTGGGTTGGTGGTAATACTCTTCAGTACTGTTTCTGTTAACTATAACTTGTTAACCAGCAAGTACATTTGGGAGATGAATTTCAAACAGCCAACAATCTTCTGCCAATCACTTCTCCCTATTGTGACTGGGGTCAACAGGAGTGGGATATAATCTGGCGCTGTTACAGTTTGAGCACCTAGTTGGGCTAAGATAGAGAATAGCCCTGGCTCAATGCCAAAATGGTTGGCTAGTTCTTCATTTAAACGATTTCTTTGTTCTTCAGTTAATTCACCTGTCGGTAATTGGACTGTTTGCCATAAAGACTCCATGGAAGAAGTCATTTCCTCCTCCGGCAAATGCACCTCCACAGAAGGATGTTCAATTCCATGGAGAATGTAGTCCAATTCGTAGAGGCTGAAACCCGATGCTTTTAGCCATTCAGCAAATTCTATGATTTCGATTAATTTATCGGTTTCGAGGTTCTCAAGAGATTTGAGGGATTCGTTGAACAACAACTTTAACAGCAGTTGATACTCCTCTACCTTTAATCCAAGTAACTTCAGCACTTGAGAGGTCCGGAACAGTCTTGATAAGTTGGCAAGGTTTAATTTAATTGTTGTTTGACTTCCCCAAATGCCTTTGACAATATCTGTCAATTCCTGATCGCTCAGTTGCAAGGCTGCTAGGAGGCGACTTCTGATGGACTTTGAACTTTGCTTAGTGTCGTCTGGGTCATCTGCTTCAATTTTCCATTTCCAATCGATGGGGGAATTCGGGTCATAGGGATTTTGCCCCTGAAGAATTAAAGGATTGTTAAAGATGCGATCGAACAAGTCTTGGGGGCGATCGTCTTTGTCACCTTTTCCAATGGTCTTCATGTCGTGCCAAAAACTGCACAGCACGTCTAATGGCAGCTCGGTTAGCTCTTGAAGTTGTTTGATTGGGGCAATTTTTTGGATTGCTACTGCGTTAATATCTGTAACTCCAATGGAGGCGATCGCCCAGTCCAATTCCGCAAAGGACCAACCGAGTTTACGAGCTAGGCGCAAGAAGCGATCGATGCGATCCAGCCTTGCTCAACTTAAGTGTTCAATGGTATCCTGATTTAAGTTAAGGCAAGCAGTATTGTTATTAATGTAAAATTGATTGGCTATGTTACCTTGAATTTCTGTTGGCGACAGATTTTGATAAAACAAGTCGTTCAATTCCTGCCAGGAAAGCCCTGTCTGCTTGAGGAAGGTATCTTTGTCCGTTAATCCCCCAAAGTTACTTTGCGAAACATCAATGCCGTAGCGCTCAGTCAAATCGCTAGCATTGGGGTTAGCTGTGGTTATCAATGTGTATTCTTCTGGGGAAAGCCCTAAATACTCTCGCGCCCAAGTAATGCTGTAAGGGTCTTGAGGATGAAAGGTTTGGTAAATATCGGCGAGATTTGCGTTCAAGTGACCCATATAGAGCCGAATCTGTTCCAGGTAAAGATTGAAGGGTAAGTTACTTGGATATTTAGCAGTAGCCAGGTGTTGGAACACATCTGGGCCAATATCCCCTTTGAGCCTTTCTACTAAAACCTCGTTGACAATTTGGATATAGGGAACAGTATCGTTGGTATTGTCGCAAGTCAGTGGGATGTTTTGTAAATCAGGGCGGCGCTCGTTCAGACTCAGCCCTGTGGGAATACTGTTAACCTGAGTAATATATTGGTCAACAATCTGCATTAAATCGACAAAATAGGCAGCGGGACCAAATATAGACTGACAGTGTTCGCATTGTAAATAGTCTAGACTGCCAAATAGCTTTTGGTAGCTAGGGAGGGATTGAAAGTTCGTGCGAATTTGAACAGCATTATCAAACAGCGTAGTTTGCTGACGTGGGGAACTAAACTGGATGGCGTTTGCCAAAAGGACCATGGCACCGGCTGTTTTCTGGGTAGCTTGGCGATGAATGTCTTTGGCTGTTTCTGATTGGAGGCGGGAATCATTGACAAATTCTGCTTCGAAATAGGAGGCGATCGCCAGGGCAGAATCAAATTTGCCCTTCTCATCGCACAAGGCGATGCCAACCATGTCATCGACACCAAGGCTTTGAGGCGATTGACTATGGTATCCCGTTCCAAATTTTCCCAATTTAATGCCGTAACGGCAGTTTCGTCGAAAAAGTTAAAGTTGAGGAGGTCAAAGTCTGGGTTTTGAGCGAAGAATGGCTGGAGGGTGGTGTCGTTTTTAATCGGGGTTAGGTCTGACATTTTCTTTTTTCGGTTATAGGCTACTTGGGTTCCTCACACATTTATATATACAGAGGAGCTGTCGGGCTGTCAATCAATTGACACAAAACTTAACAATTACTACACTCCTGGTCAAAGGAAATATTTTTTTGATGAACCGCAGAGGGAGAGAAGAGAGAGAGATGTTGGGGTTGTTGGGTTTCGTGCCTCTTTGTGAGATTTGAGGTTGACATGAATCGGAATTTCCTTTATCATTAAACTATATCGATAGATTTTTGGGAAAACATTCTATGAGTAATTACAACAAAAACTATATTGGAACCCGGAAAGCCTCCTTCCTCCTCAATATTAGTGCAGTGAGATTGCGCCAACTATTGCAGCAGGGACGAGTTGTGGGGGCTTATAAGTCCGGCAGGCGTTGGCTCATCCCCCTAAAGAAGGGCCGGCCCCAGATTACGCCGGGCAAGAGGGGCCCTGTCGGTACTTGGAGTAGGAGGCGGCGCCAGGTTAATACCAGGATTCATGTCAATAAACAGGTTTTGGCCTCTAACAGGAAAAATGGTACTAACAATCCTCCCATTTCTGTGAGAATTGGAGCCAAGACCTATTTTGGCCATGAAGCGGATATTCCCGGTAACGCCAAGATGATTTACAGGCCCCACAAGCCTTTGCCTTGCGGAGCGGTGCTTTGGCTGGAGGTGGATCCGAGTGTGGTTATAGGTATGAAAAAATTGCCATGAACGACGATTTTAATAATTATCATTTTTGTTTCCTCGTTTTTGTTATTGGAAGTGGATGTGTTGGGCAAGGCTAGGATTACTCCAAAAGTGCGGGCTCGATTCCTAGTGCCTGAAGTTGTTCGGGACTGAGGGCTTTTAATTGTGCTACCAATTGTTGCCGCTTTTGTCGCTCCTGCTCGGCTTTGTTTTGGGCGATCGCGGCCCGCTCCTTTCCAGTGAGTAGTAGATTTCCCTCTGGATCCCACGATCGCAACCAAGGTTGTTCGGGTTGACCTAGATACGTGCCTCGCCACACCCCTAGTTCTACATTCATTCGATTAATGGCATAGTGGCCTCGCTGATTCGCACTCAGACGTTCATAGGTTCCATCTTCCCAGTGGTAAACTTCCAACTCCCCCCTATTAATAATAAAAATCCCGTAATAAGGAATGCGAATAATTTGTTCGTATACCCAGAATTTCCCTGGTTTTTGAACTGTTCCATCTACTGCTTGCAAAGGTGTCCTATCCCGTTCTTCCGCTCCCGTTCCCGATGCAAACTCTAGGGCAATCAGAGGTGTTATATACTCCCGCCAGAGGACATAAGAGCGTCTAATCCCGCTATCCAGGCACATAAAACCAATCCGGGGCTTCTGCACCTTGTTCAGGGGGGGCTGTCTCCCGCCAGTAGATGCCACAATAGAGTCAGTCAGAAGAATGCTTTGGGGATGTTCTTGAAAGTTTTTCCCGAAGGTTCCATCGGATTCTGGCAGTTGGGTGTGGTCTGGAAAAGGGCGGAGTTGTTGGTCGATCGCGGTGCTAATTCCCCTCCTGGTTCCCCTCCTGGGAGGGGGTAGGGGTGGGTTGGACTGAATCATAGCTGGAACTTCTTGAGAATTTACGGGAACTTTTCTTTAGGTAGATAGCGCTTTACAGGAGGTGGGTGGGTCAAAACCCAATCCTCAATTACCTTTAGCACCGCCTCCACCTCACGGCAAACATCTTCCTCATGAAACCGCAAAAATCGAACACCCAAAGACTCCAAACGCGCTTGTCTTTCTGCATCCCATTGTTGTGCTTCCTCCCTATCATGGGAAGAACCATCAATCTCAATTGCCAGCATCAGCTTCTTGCAGTAAAAGTCAACAATAAATTGATCTATGGGACGTTGGCGATTGAAGTCATAGCCACACATTTGCTTGCCTTTAAGATATTTCCAAAGAGTGATTTCACCTGGGGTCATATTTTGGCGAAGTTGTCTGGCTCTTTCTTTTAATAGTGGATTGTAAGGAATAATTCGAGTTTTCATGGGAGTGATGACCCACCCCTACCCACCCACCCCTAACCCCTCCCAGGAGGGGAACTAAGAGGGGAATTGGAGGGGAGCTGAGATTTTGTCGTTTTTTGTTAATTGAGCTGTTTGAAATTAGTCATGTCTTGGAAGTGGATGTGTTGGGTTTCGTTTCTCAATCCAACCTACAAGGCTTGCAGTTCTCATCGCACAATGCGATGAAAGACGTAACAGGCGATCGCTAATTGGCTCTTGCTTCAAGCCTTGCCAATTTAATGCCGTCACAGCATCTTTATCGAAAAAGTTGAAGGTTTTGAGGTCAACTCGGGATTGCGATCGAAGAATGGTTTGAGGATTTCGTTGTTTTTGATTGCGGTTAAGTCTGACATGGTTGACTCCTGTTTTTGGGTTGGATTGCGGTGCGTTAACGAAGTGTAACGCACCCTACAATATCCTTTTTTTGGGTTTTAAGTTTGGGGGTTGGGATTGTTTTGGTTTAGTTGTTTCTGGGAAGTGGATGTGTTTGGTTTTGTGCCGCATTCCAAAATTTTTTACGGTCTTCCTTTTCAATTTTAAGTCTTATTTAAAAATTCTTGAATACGTTTTCCCCATGCTTGCGTTGTATATCCTTTTTGTCCACTATGATTTATTGGTATTTGAATATGTCCTGATGGTCCTTTGTGAGTTTTAGATAAGACAAAACTCCGGCTATTTGATGACACCGATTGAAATGTATATCGATTTGGTATTAAAATTTCTTCATCTCCTATTTGTATTCCCCCCCCCTTTTATTATGGTAAAACCAATAACTTCACCATTTTCCTGTTCATAAGACTTAGGTGAGTTAGGCGATTCTTTTGCTTCATTTACAAGTTCTACCAACTGCAAATGACTGGGCCGATCGCCTTTCCCATGTTCAATAGCTTCTGATAATTTACTTTTATAAACCCGCCATTCTTTTAATGCATCAAAAGAACGTAGGGGATACTTTTCACTTGGGGCTAAAGGATGCAAAATAATTTTATTTTTATCGTCTTGCCTTATAACTATACCTGTATAGCCATGACCTGCTTCTCCTTGATGAATTTTTAAATTTTTATCAGTATCAAGTTGTGACTGAATTTCCTGACCGAGCCAAGGATGTACGTCTTTTAAAAAACTAGGCATATCAGTCTGCTGTGATTGTAATTCTTTTAATATATCTATTATTCTATTCTTATTATCTCCTGAGTTTTGTATTAGTGTTTCTATTTCATCAACTCTATTAAAAGAATAGAACTGTTTTGTCTTTTGTTTTAATTGTACAGGAGTTAATTTATTTGTTTCCTCTATAACTAATCCGTGTATATCTTGAAAAATAACTGGATTCCCCCTCACAAACCCATACAAATTCAACCCATCAACCGTCCCCGCCGGATCGCAACTCAGCCAACGACCCAACCAAGGGGCATAATACCGGGCCCCGTAATAATACAACCCCGTCGCCCCATCCCGTTCCTTCCCGGAATAGCGATACTGCTTCAACTTCACCTCCGCCAAACTGCGCCCCGCTACAAATGCCGTGCCCCCGTAGGGAAAATATTCCTCATAACTAATCAATTGCCCCGCAGCATCCACTTCCATGGTTGCCGAACCTAAATGGTTGTCCAGTTGGTAGCGCACTTGAGGATTACTCACCCCCTTAGGAGGTGTACCCTGGGTCCACTTGTTACGAACAGCAATACAAGTCGTATCATCCATCACCCGCAGACAATGGCGTTCCTCCGTGACAGTTTCCCCCTGTCGAGAAAGCCGAATTTCCACTCCACCCAAATAAATCACCTCCTCAATGTGGGTGAGGGTGCCGTTGTAACGTTCTGTCACCTTGCGAACCCGGCTGCCACTACTGTCGTAAACGTAATCTTCCCGTTCAATAATAGTAACGCTGGCAATATTGTCCCGATAGTTCCACCGCAATTGTGGAATGCCTTGCATTTCAATATCGAAAAACCTATCGATATAGTTTTTTCCGTTCAACAATTTGCTATCCACTGCCCGGTTGGAAGTTGCCGAAACCGTTAAATTGCGAGTGCGAGGGGTATTGCCTTGGTGTTGGATGCAGTATAAATTCCCCCCTTGGTCGTAAGTATAGCGACGGATATAGCTTTCCACTGCTTGCCCATCGTTCAAATTCGGTAACTGCCCTGAGGGAATATCCCCATGTTGTTCCTGGGGTCCAGATAAAGCGGGATGTTCCCTGCCCGTCGCCTCAATTAAACGATAGAGAGCATCGTAAGTGTATTTAGACACCGGATTAACTTTTTGATTCTTATTAAACACCGTTTCCCAAGCATTATCGGCAATTTGGGTAATATTCCCCACCGGGTCATAAGTGTAATTCAGGTCTTGCAGGGTTTTATTTGCCCGCCTTGTCAAAATCCGCGTCAGGCGGAAGGTAGTAGCTTCATACTCGTAACTCGTCGTTACCCCATTGCCGTAAACAATGCGGATACGCTGTCCTTTCGGGTTATAGTCAATGCTGCTAACGTAGGTTGTCCGTTCAGTTTCCCCCCCATAGGTAACATCCAGTTGGGCAAGACCACCGGAAAGATGGTAGGTTGGACGGTGAATATTCTCATCGGCATCGGTTTCTGCAATAACTCGCCCTAGGGCATCGTAGCTAGTGCTAGTTTCGTAAACAGTGTCCTGAAGCAAGTCCGGATTAATCTCACTCCAGTCGGCCTCGTTTTTATAGTCCTCACGGAATTGACGCTTACTGCTGAGGGATTGTCCCGTAATACTGTAAAACCCCGTTTGCACCAACCCTGCCGAGTCGTAGTGCTGGTAAACTTGCCCCCGCAGGTTGTAGTCCTTAGGATTGGTAATGCTTTTATCTTCGCCGTAAACGATGTGCTCAACCACATTATCTAGGAGATGGAAAACATCATCTCCACCTTTGACTCGCACTTCCGTAGGGCGGTGCAAAGCATCGTAATCCGTCGTCACCACAAAGTTTCAGCTATCCTTAACATAAAATACCTTATTAAAAGTATTATGGAAAACCCAATGAGTTCCCCCATCAGCACTAACCGTTTTCAAAGCCGTTTGGGTCAAATTGTAAATCCTTTGGAAGTTTTTAACACCCTGCTTTATCAAACGAGGATCCGCACTAGAAAGTTGATTACCCACAATATCCAGCTCATAATGGATCACCAGTTGCGTCTTATCTTCCAGTAGCTGCACCTCTTGCACTGTGCGCCCCAAATTGTCCAAAATCTTAATTTCGGGGGTGTTGTAGAATTGAGCCGCTTTGACTAAGGCTTGGTATTCTCCCGAGCTCGGAGGGAGTTGGTGAATATTCTCTTGGTAATAACGGGAATCTTTAACCGTATCATTCTCGTCATAGTGCTTTTCTTCCCAAGGAGTAAACTCAACCTTAGTAAAAAAGCCCTTAGGCGTATCGACTCGAATCACCCGTTGCAGGGGATCGTAATATAGTACCGAGGAGACGCCAAATTTATTCAATGTGGGATTATCTACATATTCGTAGGTATCGATATAGTAGGGTTCATATTTTTGGACGGGATTGCCTTTGTTGTTGTAAACTGTGCCTCCAGAACTCAACCAACGAGGATCGCTTTCTTCTTCTCCTACAGTCTTATCGGAGTTAACAAAAAATGCCGTTCCCGCTTCAACCCTCATCTTAGATTGCACTTCCCGCCCAAACCCATCGCTGTAGGTAATATGAATCTGTACTCGCGCCTCGGTAGAATAATCTTCCGCCACCAAATTAACGGCATGAACGGGAATACCGTCATTTTTCCAAGCAAATAAATCGTAATGGAAATAACTGGCAGCACCTTGTAAGTAAGTTTGAGGCTTGGCGATCGCCTCATCCATCTCAAATACTGGTAAGGGGCGATCGCTCAATGGAGCAAAACCAACTTCCCGCCCATTTTCCGTTCCGTAATGAGAGGATAAAACCACCATTCCCAAAGCATCGAATCTAACTTCCGAAGTATTGTCGTTAATATCTTTAATTTTTTGAGGTTGCAAGACTTGGTAATCCATAGCCTCCACTGTTGTTTCGTTCCCGATGGCATCTGTCACCTTCCTTACCAACAGATGGGAGGAATCGTATTCAACTTGAGTTTCATTACCAAACGGATCCGTAGTAGTGGCGGGTAAGTAAAAGCCATCGCTCCCCAAATAAGATTGCGTTAATCCCGGATTCCACCAATAACCGCCATCAAACTCATATTTTCCTTTATCCCTCAGATAACCGTCTAAACCATCTACTCCAGAAAATACCGCCCTGATTTGTGCGTCGGAAACCACAGCAACATTGCTCCGAGTCAGCAACATTTGCGGGCTCACTCCCCCTAAAGGTAAAACACTGCTTAGGGCTCCATTCCAATAAAAATGCTGCTCCCAAGCCAGCAAGTTTGGATTCGTCTGGTCCAGATTTTGTAGGATGATGTTGGATATAGTCTCAAAATCAAAATAATCTTGCCCCTGGGGTAAAGAAAGAGTTGTCAGCTCGGAATTTTTACTTTCTACAGGAACGCCCAACAACCAAACCTCGTTACTTTTATCGAGATGGACAAAACGATTTTCCGTATAAGTCCCCTTCAAACTAGTTTGTTCTGAAAGTTCCCCCCTCGTCGCCCGTGCGTTCGTAATCGTAAACTAAAGCTTCCCGTTCCCAAACGTGAAAAACCGCGTATTTATTTTCCCCTTGCGGTTGCAACAACTTAACGTCATAACCCGCCTCACTAACACTATAAGGATTTTGAGCTAAATCCGAGTTATCAAGTCCGTAAACTTCCTCGCGCAAAACCGTTCCCTTCAAAGCGACGTGCCCTTGCCGAACTTCTTCATCCCTGAGTGTTACTCCTCCCCAAACAAATCTCGGCTCTCGCGGGGGAGCAGCGCTTTCATCTCCTTGAAAATACTCTTTTTGGTACTGTTGACACAAAGAGCCTTTTTGCAGCCATGCCCCAGTGTGATACCAAGTCTTAGTCAATACGGGGGGAACGTAAAAGGGGTCTTTTTCTTCGGTAATATTGAGAATTTCTGCATCTCGTCTTTCCACCCGACCAAAACCGCGAAACTCCCGCTCTAGGCGATCGTAATAGCCGTGATGATAGCTAAAGGAACTAACCATCCTCGTATCGGAAATCGCATCAATATTTTCTACCCTTTCCACCACCTGAACCGGAAATGGGAGTTTCGTCACCCAAGGAGTTCCCTTCCGCTTATCTTGGAGGTAAAACTGCGTGGAACTAGTGTAGGTAATTTTACTTATCGCCCCCAAATTATTCCCAACCTGATTCAACAAATAAGGCTTCTGTTTCCCGCAAAAGTCGCAATACCAATGGCGGGGTTGGAGATGGTTTTCGCTCAACACCAAACCCATCGTTCCATTGCCCAACACATCGGCAAAATTAATTTGATCCAAGTTATCCCAAAAACTCGGTAAATAAACCGTCAGCGGTTCACTGAAAGAATTACCACTTTGATTAAACCAAATCTGGATGCGATCGCTGCTCACATAAGCAATATCTGCCGTTCCCGAACCATCAATATCCACCAAAAACAGCCGGGAAGCATCCATTCTCCCCCCAAAGCGCGGCGCCTTTCCCAACTTAACTTTCTTCCCTAGCTTACCATAACTTAAGTTATGGTAACATTTTGCCATACCATCAACAATACGAACCAAGTGTTGTTTCCCGGTGCCAAAGATGTCTGCAAACCGGAGTGCTTCTTCCACATATCCCCGTTTGGGCGTGGGAACGTCATATTCCCGTTGACGTATCAGAGGCTTATCGTAGCCCTTTTCCCCTTGAGAAGGATAAACCCGCAGGCGATCGCTCTCCACCAACAGCACATCCATCAAACCATCCCCCGTCACATCCACCATTTGGTTATCTGGGTTATGAAAGTCAGTGGGAAACCCGGCAAAAGGTTGCCAACTCTGCCAAGTATCCCCATCTGGATCATACTGATAATAACCCCTAGCCCCCGAGGTGCTAACCACCAAAGCCATGCGCCCGTCACCTGCTAGATCCATCAACATCCGGTTCGCCTCTTGCAGATGGCGTTCCATGGGGAAATTCTGTAATTGTTTGGGCGGAGCATATTTTACCCCATTCCCACCGCCTTCTGCTTCCCAATAAAGTGTAGTCGTCCCATCGCTATAGAGAACTCCCGGAATCCCTTCTCCATAGAGGTCAATTGACATATAATCTGGAGGCAGGTTCAAACCCGGTAACTCTCCACCATTTTCCTGTAGGAGCCGCTCAAATTTCTGTTCTTGAGGCGCAAAAGCAGTATATTCAAAATCTACAGTTGGTAAACCAAGGGTTTGATACTTCCCTTGCTCATAACGATACCCGATAGACTCAACTTTGTTCAGCAGAGTCACCACAGGGGATTCTTGATAGTGAAAGCGGGTAGCATGGACGAGAATAGGGGCTTCGCCCAATTCCTGAAAACGATGAAACATCAAGATATTGCGACACAACCTGTGGCTGCGGATTTCAAAACCTGCATCATAGGTTGAAAACGGATCTTGACGATTTAGCCACGAATTAACTGGGGTATACGGTGTTGTTGAGCTAATATCGTACTCCCCGTAGTCAAAGACCACTTCAAAATGCCAATTTACATCTTCTAAGGGGCGATCGCTTCCATACTTTCCCTACTTAATGCTAGAAATATATTTATTAGCCGTTTCCCTGCGATTTGCCTCATAAATAGCATTAGGAACGTTCTCAGTATCTTCTGATTTATATAAATAAATAACATAACTATTATAAGCATCAAAAGTTTTTTCCAATAACCATTGAAAAACGCGACTAGAATTATCAGGGTCACAGATTCTCCCCTGGTCTGTTTTGCCAAAAATACTCGTTACATTATCTTTACTAACCGTCTGCCAATAAGATTCTCCCGTCTCCTGGTTAATCCAGCGTTCGATTTTGGCAAATAATCCTTCAGTGCGGGGACAGTAGGTGGTAATTTCCCAATTATCTTGAGTCCGACTCTTAACTGGGACTAAATCTTCAGCATTAGAAAGCAGGAATGTATCCGTCTCATCATATTTAGGAACCGCCTTAGAAGTTTTGCGGGCAATACTAGGAATAGACAGACCCCATCCCAAACCAAAAGACCCGTTTCCCGAACCCGAACTATACTCAACACTCAACTGAGGTTCAAAACCCCGGCAAGGTGTTGTGGAAATCGGTATCGACAGGGCTGCCGTTCCCGTAAACTCGTTCGCCTGAAACGTTTCTCCTATGCCCTTAATCGCCCCCCCGCCTTTAGGTAAAGCTACTTGGGTTCCGGTGATTTTTTCCCTGTAACTACTCATTGTTCAGCTCCTAAATTTCTCATGATTTAAATATACAAAGGATTTGTCAAGCTGTCAATCAATTGACATAAAACTTAACAATTACTACGTCCCTCTGTTTTAATTACAGCAGTCGCCAAGGAGATTGATACACTCGGAGTGAGTTGGACAAGGTTGGAGCATTATGTTAGAAACCTTACCTGTAGGCAATTATAAAAACATGCTACCTGGTACGGGCACGGCAGTGCCGCGCGCCCTACACTGGTAACTGGTCACTGGTCACTGCTATACAGTCCTGTTCCCATAAAGCTCGGTAAGTGGCTTCTAGGTTACGAGTAAAGGTTTCGGCATCGCATAAAATGGAGTCAGCCATTGTTTGTCTTAGAGTTGACCGCAGTTGAGCTAGCTGCTCCCAATCACTGGCTAAGGCGATCGCCTTCTCAATATACTCGGACCAACTCTTAGTGGCCAATTCTGGTAACCCAACCCCATTGAGCAAGCTAGAGCCCACCCGACTCACATGAGTCTGACCTGCTAGAGAAATCACTGGAACTCCCATCCATAGAGCTTGGCAGGTAGCGATGATGTCGTTATAGGGACTGGTATCCAAACTTATGTCAATGTTGCTATAGAAGGAGAGACTTTCCCTGGGGTTCTTCTTCCCTCCAAGCAAACTGACTCGTTGCTGATTGATGCCATGCTGGGCAAATTGGAATAGGTAGGGTTTACAAATGGCCCTGTCATCAAAAAAGGGAGATTTAAGCAAAATGCGAGAATTAGAAACAGCTAGGAGAATTTGGGACCACATGGCAATTACCTCAGGAGTCAGTGTAGCTAAGGCCTTAAATGAACCGAAGGTAATTCCTCCGTGAGTCAATGCAGGTAATTCAACCACAGGGGGAGCATCTTTTGGTGGTTGATAGCAGAGGAAACATTGAGGGAGACGAATCAACTCTTCGGTGTAGTATTGGTCCGTTAAACCCGGTGGATCTGCCCATGAATCCGTGAGGCGATAGTTCATGGCGGCCAAACCGGTGGTATTGGGATAGCTGAGATAGCTGATTTGAATGGGGGCTGGTTTTTGGGCGAAAACAGGAAGGCGATTGTTTCCCGTATGCCCTGCTAAATCAATGAGGATATCAATACCATCCCTTTGGATTTGCTCATTAACTGCGGCGTCACTTTGTTTAGAAATGTCCCGCCAATGAGGGACAATTGCTCTTAAACGTTCTGTCACTCCATCAGGTTTAGGGACATTGGCATAGGCAAAGACGGTAAATTGGTCTGGATCGTGGTGAGCCAGAATAGGTTCAATAAAATAGCTGACGGAATGTTGTCGGAAATCGGGAGAAACATAGCCGATTTTGAGTTGGCGCTGGGGATCTGGGGAGTTAGGATATTGTTTTACTGGGGACGCCATGGGATATTGCTTTCCCCAGTCTCTATGTGCTTGAGCGATGGCTTCTGGGGTGGAACTGGGGTCGAAATTGAGGGTATGGAGTAGGCCAGAATGTCCGGGATGGAAATTGGGATCGAGGCGCAGGGTTTCTCGGAAGCAATCGATTGCTTGATCGACCTGTCCCTGATTATAGTAGGAATATCCCAGATTCAGGTGAGCTACCACCATTTTAGGATTCACCTCAATAGCTTTTTGCTGAGCACGTATGGCTTCGGTGAATTGACATTGTTGAGAATAGGCGAATGCGAGATTCTGATAGGCCATGGTGAACTGAGGATCCAGGTCTAGGGACTTTTGCAAATAGGTTACGGCTTCTTCATATTGCCCTAGCTGATTAGAGAGTGTACCCAGGTTGTAAAAGCTCTCCGCATCTTCCGGGGATTGGGCAACTTTTGCTTCCAGCAGGGATATAGCCTCCTGGAACTTGCCTTGAGCTACGAGATTGAGGAGTAAACGATGAGCTATCTCATCATTACTTTTCCGGGACCCCTTCGGCGATTGCTCCGCAAACAGAGCTATTCTGAGGTGCTTCTCTACCAAAGGAAGATCCTGCCGTTGTTCTGCGATCTTCGCCAAGTAGACATGGGCTTGATAGAGGTTGGGTTGTTTGACTAGGGCTTGTTGGAAGGCTTTTTCAGCTTCAGGGAGTTGCCCTAAAGCTTCCAGAGTTATACCTAGATTGAAATAGGCTGGAACCAAATCTGGTTGATAGTTGATTGCCAGTTGGTAGGAAGTTTTAGCCGGTTCGTAATTTTTCTGTTCCCTGAGAGCATTACCCAGGTTGTAGTGGGCTTCGGCATAATTAGGTTGCAGTTTAATGCTCTGCTGATACTGGGAGATGGCTTCCTGGATTTTTCCCTGAGCGCCGAGTACATTCCCCAAATTGTTATAAGCGATGACAAACTGGGGATTTAGCTTGAGGGTTTGGCGGTAGTACTTTTCCGCTTCCTGCCAATTTTCTTGGTTGTGTAGAATTTGGCCCAAATTAAAGTGAGCTAAACTGAGATTGGGTTTGATAACGATGGCTTGCTTAAAGGCAGATTTCGCCTCCTCTAGATTCCCTATACTTTGCAGGGCATTACCCAAATTACACCATATTTCCCCAATCTTGGGGTTGAGTTTCAAGAAGCGACGATAACAGGTGATTGCCTCTTTGGTTTGTCCCAACCTTCTCAAGATAACCCCCATATTGGCCAAAGTATCACCATGTTTTGGCTCCAGGGTTAAGATTTCCCGATAAATGGGCAAAGCCTTCTCTAACTGTTCTTTTTGATATAAATCCACGGCACTGGCGAACAATTTACTCACCTTTTGCACCTTCTCTTTTACTTTTTTCTTTTTTCCTTTAGAAGTAGAATACTTACCAAACCCTTTTACCTCAAACCCATCTTTTTTGCCAGCCACATCAGTAGGTTTCAAGGAGCTATTTTCAGCTATTTTATTGAAGTTAGGGGGAGAAGGTACAGCAAAAATCAACTTATTTGTACTAGACAAAAATAAAGCAACTAATGCTTCTTTGACTTTGTCAGACTGGCTACACCGCAGTGCTTCCTTAATTTGTTCGTGAGCAATTTCATATTCACCTATTGAGAAGATTTTGTGAGTAACCTGCAAAATTAAAATTGCATATATTTCTTTGGTTCTCGCGAGAATAGCTTGAATAGTTGTATCCTGAGGTTGCTCCAGAGCTTTTTTTAACAATTGGTCATTTTCCTTATCCCCAGAATTACACTCAATCTCAAAAATTCTACCCACGTAGTCTTCATGATTTTTTCTGGGTTTTGGAAAGGGTTTTAGGGTAAAAAACTCATCATGTATGAGACTCTTGCTGATAACCTTGGGATAAACTATTTCAGCTAAAAATTCTTGGTCTATTTGGACGCTAAGAGCGGTTGCTACGCAATGGCGTTCGTGAATTATATTAGCATCTTGTCGTTCTAGATATTCATGGCTCCAATCTTTTATAGACTTTAATAAATCTCCTTTTACCCCCCACATTCCTGCCATGATAGGAAAATAATGATAAGGATGATCTCGCATAATATGAAACAGTTCATCCCTGACTAACCATTCATCAACAGCTGCTTTTTCCCGTTCATGTAATCTGGAATCTGTATCCCTGGCAATCATTATTTCCACAGAGTCATCGGCAGCAGCATCAAATCGCCAAAAAAGCCTTTGCCAATCATATGTTGCTGACCGTTTAATTAATTCTACATTTTCTCGTTCCCCCAAATCATGGACAATTTCTTCGGGAACAGTTGTATCTAGATAAAAACGGCAGATCCACCCGGGATAGATAATTCGGGCTAAATCAGCATTATTAATAGCTCCAATTATATATTTAGGATTAGATCCCCATAGGCTAAAAGCAATAATTTTTTTTTTTTCATCTTTGACTCAATCTCTGTCATATTTTTCTATCTGTGATTCCATCTCAATTTTTCAGCAATTTTTAGCCACCCATCTTCTAATAGGGTATAAAAGACAGGAACAGCGATGGCGCTTAATAAGGTAGAAGTAATCAGTCCGCCGATAATGGCTACTGCCATGGGTTGGCGTAACTCTGCCCCGCGACCGATACCCATAGCAAGAGGTAGCATAGCTAAAATAGAGGAGGCTGTGGTCATCAGAATCGGTCGCAGACGCACTGTTCCTGTAGTCAAAATCGCTGACCTACGACTCATTCCCGATTTACGCAGTTGGTTAATATAATCCATCAGCAAGAGGGCATTTTTGTCCAGCAAACCCAGCAAGAAAATGAAGCCAATCAGGGAAATGATGCCGAAGTAGCTTTGAGTTACTAGCAATGCTACCATAGCTCCGACAATTGAAAGGGGTAAGGTTGCACCTACTACCAGGGGTTCCAATAATCTGCGAAAGGGTAAAATCAGAAAGAGGAGCATTAAAGTTACGGAAATGGCTAAGGTGACGGCAAAACTCCGAACAACTATGCCAATTTGGGCTGAATCGCCTCCTAAGTCTAAGGTAATATCTGGTGGGAGAATGGCTTTAGCAAGAGCGATCGCCTGTTCTGTAACATCTCCGATAGCTTGTTCTCCCGTTAGGTTCCCTGTTACCTTCACTACTCGCTGACCGTTTAAATGCTCAATGGCTAGGATTTTATCCCCAACATTATCCTCCCCTGTGGCAGTTACGTCAACTACACCAGGTATTTGCTCAATTTGGGATTTGAGTTGGGAGGCAATCTTCTGTAATTGTTGCAGGTCTTCCCCAATTAAAACTAGTTGGAGGGGTTTTTCCTCTGCCTGAGCCACAAATTGAATCTCTTCGACGCTAGTCTTGACTCCTGTTAGTTGGGGTAAAGCAGTGCGAATTGCCTTTTGGACGTCCTGTGTATGCAATTGGTGATCCGGCCCGCCTTTCAGTTTGACATGGATTCTCCCTTTATTAAATTCTCCCCGCACTCCTGCAATAGTGAAGGTAGATTCTACTTCGGGGGAGTTGAGAACAACTGCTTCAAGAACAGACCCTACTTTCCTGGTTTTACGCAATAGTAGCCTGGTAGGAGTTGCTAACTCCTCCAGCCAACTGAAAGTACCGTCATCACCAGGTGCATTTGCAGCGGAGGACCTTGTCTCCTGCTTAAAAGAACTGGGTAATTTGGGCAAAGGAGTAGTATAGGCAATATTAAACTCCCCTCGATCCAGTTTAGGAATGAACCCTTGAGGAATGAAGGGAATGAGAGCAATTCCTGCAATAAAGCTGATGATTGCTATGATTACCACAATCCCCCGATAGTTGAGGGACCATGCTAACAAACGGCGATAATATTCAGCAATCTTTCCCCCTGAGTTACTAACCCTCTCTCTCCCTGGGCCCCTCTTCTCCTTCAGGAACCAAACTGCCAAAACTGGAGATAAAGTCCGGGCTACCAATAAAGAAATCAGCACCGCTGCGGAAACAGTGAGTCCAAAAGGTTGGAAGAACTGCCCCACCACTCCTCCCATAAAAGCAACCGGGAGAAACACTGCGGCAATGGTTAAAGTAGAAGCTGTAACTGTAAGTCCAATTTCATCAGTCCCCAAAATCGCTGCTTCTTTGGGACTTTTCCCCGCTTCCACGTAGCGAGAGATATTCTCCACATCCACGATGGCGTCATCTATAATAATACCAATGACGATAGCCAAAGCTAGTAAGGTAATCGTCTCCAGGTTAAATCCTGCGATCGCCATGACGATAGAAGTTCCTAGCAAGGAAATCGGTATGGCTAATGCGGCAATTAGAGTTGCTCGCCAATTCTTCAGAAAGGGAAAAATCACTAATACAGCTAAAACAATTGCCAGCAGCAAAGCGTCGATGGTTGCTTGAGTGGCTTCTCGGATATAATCTGCTTCAGTTTGGGCTAAAGTCAGTTTTACCCCCGGCAATTGCAAATTTTGGACCGCTGCCTCTACCTCCCTGACTACTGCTAAAGTATTCCCATCAGATTCCTTGATAACTTGGAAAGCGAGGGCATTTGCCCCATTGAAGCGGATCAAAGAGGGGGTTGTCAAGTCTTGGGCGTCTCCCAAAAGATTGACCTTAGCTACTCCCGGGAGTCTGGTAATGGGGGGGATAATAAGTTCTGAAGCGATTTTGGTTAATTCTCTTAAACTGTAGCTATCGCTCTCTATAGCATAGCTAATGACAGCGGATTCGTTGAGGTTAATTTTAATCGTCTCAAGACTAGTTTCTGGGGGCAAATCTACTTGGATGAGTCCCTGCCTTACCCTGTCTGCGGCTGAGTTTAAGTCTGTTCCCACAGCGAAACCCAAATTAACGAGGGTTTGACCTGGATAAATCCAAGCACGAACCTGATCCAGTCCTTCCAGAGACTGCATTTTAGCTTCGATGGGACGTGTCAGGTTCTTTTCCGTCTCCAAAGCAGTCATCTTTGATCCTTGAGCATTAACCACCACAATGGGAAAGGTAATATCAGGTAAGAGGGCATATTTGAGACTGCTGAAGGCAAATATACCCGCTACAGCTATGGCGAGCCAAAAAGAGACTGTTAAGCGAGGATGGGCGATCGCCAGTCTGGAGATATTGAAACGCTCCCGCAGAGAGCTGGGGGACGCCTTGGGCGGTTGCTTCGCATTTGTTGACTTCAAATCAGTTAACAGTGAACAGTTACCTAACTATAAGTCTAATCTATCAGGTAATTGGATTCAAATGCTTCTCTTCTTGAGAAATAGATCCACTTCTGTCGCTGTTGGTTGAGCAGCGATCGCCCCAGGTTTGGTAATGGTCAAGGCACCAACAGCACAAGCATAAGTTACAATCTCCCTAACCACGTCCCCATTGTCTAAACAACCCATTCCTCGGCGACACAATTGATGGATACAACCTGCTAAAAAAGCATCCCCTGCTCCAGTTGTATCGACAACTGGCACTGAAAAAGGAGGAACTTTGCCTTCATTTTTACCAAAACAATAACTTACAGGTGCCTCTCCTCCAGCAGTAACGATAACTGCTTCAGGAGTGTTGTCTAGGTGGGCGATTGCTGCTGCATCTTCTGTCTGAAATAGCCATTTGCTCTCTTCTTCAGACAATTTGAGCAAATCCGCTCCCTTGCACAGTTCTTTGATTAGGGGTTGGGCTAATTCGGGGTTTGGCCAAAACATGGGACGCCAATTTACGTCCAATACCACTTTAAGATTATTTTGCTTTGCTAATTCCAAAGCGCGGAAAGTTGCCTCTCTGGTTGCCTCATAAGCTAGTTCCAGGGTACCAAGGACGAGAAACTCTGCTGTGGTAAATAACTGAGAGGGCAAGTTTGCGCTGTTAAGATAGGTATCGGCAAATGTATCTGTGGGGACGCCAAAACCTGCAAAAGAGCGATCGCCTGTTTCCGATCGCAGAACGTAAATTTGTCGCGTGGTGGCAGTGGGATGACGCTGCACTCCTGTGGTATCTACTCCCACCGATTCTAACAGTTCCACCAAATTATCTCCTGGTTCATCAGCCCCGACACAGCCGATAAAAGCTGCATGAGTTCCCAATTTTTGTGCCCCACAGGCTACATTTCCTGGAGCACCTCCGGGGTAAGCTGTCCAGTCGGACACTGCTTCTAGATCCTGTCCTATTTGTTCTGCTAGCAGGTCGAACAATATTTCCCCCAGGCAGATAATACGAGGATTAGTCACCACAACCACCTAGCTAAGGATTCCTTTTAGTTTAGCACGAGTTGCCCACAATTGAGAGTTCCTTCTACAATAAAATGAATATTGAGTAAATGTACCAAGGAATAAATACTTATGGCTGCCAGGAAATCTAAGAAAAAGACTTCTCTTTCAGAGCGAGAATTGCAAATCATCCAGCTGGTAACTACTGGATCCACCAATCAGGCAATTGCGGAGCGACTAGAAATTAGTAAGCGCACTGTAGACAATCATATCAGCAATATCCTCACTAAGACAGCTACTGATAATCGGGTAGAACTAGTACGCTGGGCGCTAAAGTGGGGTAAAGTGTGTTTGGATCAGGTGAATTGCTGTGAACTCCCCAAGAGGAGCAATAACCTTAGTTAATAAAACTTAAAATTCTAAATCAACACTATTGTGTCTCCACCGTAGTAATCTTTGTATAGAACCCATTTGGGCATCAACTGCAATTGCTCAACAATCGCAAACAAGAAAATTACAAAAGGAAAAGAAAATTTATGGCTATTAAACGCGGCTCGAAAGTTAGAATTCTACGCAAGGAATCCTATTGGTACGGAGACGTGGGTACTGTCGCTAGCGTTGACAAGAGCGGCATTATCTATCCGGTCATCGTTCGCTTTGACAAGGTCAACTACACCGGCTTTAGCGGTTCTGCTACTGGGGTAAACACCAATAACTTTGCCGAAAGAGAACTGCAACAAGTGTCCTAGTATCTCAAGCAGCAAGATTTGCCGGAATTACCAGAAGTAGAAACAGTTCGTCGGTCCCTCAATCTTTTAACCCTCGGACAAATAATTCAAGGTGGGGAAGTGTTTCTGGAACGCTCCCTCGCCTATCCTGTTTCAGGAGCAGAGTTTTGCTCTAAAATCAGGGGTAGGACTGTTATTCAGTGGCACCGTCGGGGTAAGTATTTATTGGCTGAACTGTCTCGGGGTTGGCTGGGAGTGCACCTGCGTATGAGCGGTCAACTTTTGTGGTGCAATCGCCGAGATTCTTTACAAAAGCATACCCGGGTGCGATTATTTTTCCAGGGTGAGGGGGAGTTGCGGTTTGTGGATACCCGCACTTTTGGCAAAATATGGTTGATGGAGGATTCTCAACCTTCAAAGGTGATTACTGGCTTGCAGAAATTGGGACCGGAACCTTTTGGTGAGAATTTTACTATTGAATACTTAGCACAAAAACTGAGAAAAAGCAAGCGTTGTATTAAAACTTTACTTTTAGATCAGGGACTGGTGGCGGGCATTGGGAATATTTATGCAGATGAGGTATTATTTAGGAGTGGGATAAAACCGGAGGCAATGGCAGCTAATTTAAATTTAACCCAAATTGAAAGTCTCCGAAGGTCAATTCTGGAAGTTTTGCAAAGGGCGATCGAGGAAGGTGGCACTACTTTTAAGGATTTTGTTAATGTTATGGGAGTTAATGGTAACTATGGTGGGGTAGCTTGGGTTTATGGACGGAAGGATGAGCCTTGTCGCGTTTGCGGTACTGCTATTGAGCGCATTAAGTTGGGAGGGCGATCGACTCATTTTTGCCCTCAATGCCAACATTAATTAGCAGTCCGTAGGGTGGGCATTGCTCACCCTACCAGTTGTAGCTATAACCTAAAAGGTGAGCCTGGTGAGGGTTCAATTACCTTTGTATTTAGCTTACTTTTCTTTAATAAGGAGCGCAATTCTGCCCCACTCCCCTCAGTTTGCAGTAAAGCATTCAGCAACCCGGTAAATACCACATCTCCCCCAGCAGCAGTTGGTATAATTACTTGGGGTTGGAGCCATTGACAGAGTTTTACAGCACTTTTTCTTCCCTTAATAATTGCTCCCAATAGAGGTATTTTTACGTCAACAATGGGAGTAATAGCTACATCTACGGGGGTAAATTCTTGAAGGTCAGGGGAATGATAACCGTGGGGTTCGTAGTAGATAGTATAACCTTCCTGCAAGTTCTGGATCAGATAGCCATTTTCCACCAACATAGGATTAATAGGAGAACCGGGAACTGCTTTAATTGACAGACCGACGCTGTTCGTAAAGGTCTCCCCATGATCTAATACGGTTACTTCCTGGTAACCCAACCTCTTCACTACTTTAGCAGCATTGCCAGAAGCGACTACAGGAATATGACGATGGAGTTGTTTGAGAGTTTCTGGGTGAGCATGGTCTGGCAAACCCTGAGATAGTAGAATTAAATCGATATCCTCGGGAATAGAACGAGGAACGGTTCGTTCTCCTTTGAAGAGCCAGGGAAGATTCCCAAAGACTAACGGTCCCACTAACCAAGGGTCTAGCAAGATACGTCCCACTCCATTGTCAATCAGCCAGGTATTACTATCTAGGTAGGTCAGTTCCATCCTCAGGGTCCAGGGTTTAGGGTTTATTTTAGCATTATCAGTCTATCATATATAATAAGTATTCGACTTGATTAAAGAAGTAGCAGTCATGAAGGTAGATGAACGAGCAGCTTTGCAAAAAGAACTTAAGACCCCCAACCCAGCTCTTGATATGTCAGTGGACGATTTCAGAAGAATACATAATATTGCACTACAAGTTGTACGAGGTAATATCTCTTCTCAAGAAATTTCAGAATTAAGCCCGAAACTCAGGATAAATCTTGATACGATGATAGAACAGTTACTTATGCTAAAAGATAAGCCTGGTGTTCGAGGTTTAGAAAAGCGTAATCCCTATTACAGTCCTTTTAGTTCTAAAATCATCCGCGACAATTAGTACTTTGGAGAAAATCAGTGGTTACCAGTGACTCTTCCTCAGGATTAGATCTGCTATTGGAGATGCGTCAAGCCCGTATCAAAGCCCTCAAAGAACTTCAAGAAGAGAGAGAAAGCTTCATTTTTGTTCTTTGGAACATGGATGAGCTTAAGCGAGAAGACTTCTTCACACTTGCTGATATGTTGGAGGAAGAGAATCCAACTCAGGACATTGAACTTTTTGTCTTAAGCCCTGGTGGCAATGGTGAAGCAGGTTATCGCATTGGGCATTCGTTTCAGCAATGGGCTAAACAGAGAAATCTTGTATTCAGAGTAGTTATTCCAAGGTATGCAATGAGTGCAGCGACTATCTTATCCCTGGGGGCGACTGAACTCGTTATGGGGCTACAGTCAGAAATAGGTCCTATCGATCCACAAATTCCTAAATACGATTCATCAAGAGGTGGATGGCAATACATTCCAGCAATGACTGTAATCGATGGTTTGAAGCTCATCTCTGAGTATTTAACTAATATACCTGAAATGAGTAGCTTCTTCGAGGAAATCCTCAAAAACGCAAAACTAACTTTAGATGATTTGGGGCTTCTTGAAAGGGCGCGGGAATCGGGAAAGCAATATGGTGAGGCACTTCTCAAAGGTGCCATGCTCCCTGATGATAAAATTGCCAGAACGACTGTAGAACGGCTATCTGACTATTATAAGTTTCATCGACACCCTATAGACGCTTTTGAAGCAAAAGAGGAACTGAAGCTGAATATTCATTATTGTCAGGGAAGTGAATGGATAAAGATTAAGATAATTTGTGACAATTATGACACATTTGTTGGTCAACCTGGATTAATTCCGGGCGCAGCAATCAGCAGCGCTATCGAGACAGTGAACTTGAGACAATGGCGTTTCTTATCCTTCTTCCCCCGGGCGAGACTTCAATATGAATAAACAGCTTCTCCCCTATCTTCGCCCCCAACTACCTACTATAACGAAAGCATTTGTTTGTACCCTGGCTTTTACAGCTTTTTGGCCAATTTTGGCGATGTTGGCTGGGCGCATGGCTACCTATATTGGAGAGGGAAATGTTAGGGCGATCGCCTCTCTTGCTGGGGTGGCTGCGGTAGTTTTCCTGGTGCGGGGAGCCGTACTCTATGGACAGGATGTTCTTATGGCTCAGGCTGCTTTAAGAATAGCATTAGATTTGCGCTTGAGAGTATACAATTATATGCATAGTTTAAGCATAATTTACTTTAGTGAAGCCAAGACTGGAGACCTTTGTTACAGATTAACGGAAGATATTGACCGCATTGGGGAAGTAGTGAATAAACTCTTTCACGACTTCATTCCTTGTGTACTGCAATTAATTGTGGTGCTGGGTTACATGTTCTACCTAAATTGGCAACTAACTCTAGCTAGTTTAATTATCGCTCCCCTAATGGCATTTTTAATTGGTGCCTTTGGGGAAAAGTTGCTCCAATATTCCCGTCGCAGTCAAAATCGCATCGCTAATTTATCATCTTTGCTGACAGAAGTATTTAGTGGTATTCGTTTGGTACAAGCTTTTGCTGCTCAGGAATACGAAATTAGACGGTTCACTCAGGAAGCTGAAGAAAATCGCCAGGCAAAATATCTTGCAGAGAGGGTTAAGGCAATACAGTTTGTGGTGGTGGGGTTTTTAGAGGCTATGAGTGTGGTATTTTTGTTTTTCCTGGGGGGTTGGCAGATTTCTCAGGGCAATCTTACTGGTAGCCAGTTTATCAGTTACGTCACTGGAGTGGCTATGCTCATCGACCCTATTGGTCATATTACGAGCAATTATAACGAATTTAAGCAGTCCCAAGCTTCCGCAGAGCGTATTTTTGAACTCTTAGCCCTGAAACCCCTAGTGGTGGAAAAGGAAGGTGCTCTATCTCTGGGGAAGGTTACTGGGAAGGTTGAGTATCGGAATGTTACTTTTACTTATCCCGGTGAAGGAACGACCGTACTGGGCAACCTCAGTTTCATCGCTTCCCCGGGGGAAACTATTGCTCTAGTAGGTGCTTCCGGGGCTGGGAAAACTACTCTGGTTAATTTACTGCCTCGCTTCTATAATCTGGATGAGGGTGAGATTTTGATTGATGGAGTAGATATTGGGGACGTTACTTTAACTAGTCTGCGCCGCAAAATTGCTATGGTACCCCAGGAAACCACCCTCTTTTCTGGTACTATTGCTGCCAATATTGCTTTCGGTCAAACAGAATGGAACCTAGAAGAAGTGGTGGCTGCTGCTAAAATTGCCAATGCTCACCAGTTTATTACCCAGTTGTCCCAAGGGTATTATACCTATGTAGGGGAGAGGGGGGTTAATCTTTCGGGAGGGCAAAGACAACGAATTGCCATTGCTCGTGCTATTCTCCTGGAGCCCCAAATTCTGATTTTGGATGAGGCTACTTCTGCTTTAGATGCGGAGTCGGAGGCTTTGGTACAGGAAGCCTTAGAGCGTATAATGGTATCTCGCACGGTTTTTGTCATTGCTCATCGTCTGGCAACGGTACGTCGTGCTGACAGGATCCTAGTTCTGGAGCAAGGAGAAATCATTGAGTCTGGTACTCATGAGGAGTTACTAGTACAGAATGGGCGCTATGCTGGCTTTCATCAACTAGAATTATTGTAACCCATAAGTTGGTCGTCAAGGGAGAGTATTTTTTTTATTTAACCACAGAGGCGCAGAGGGCACAGAGAGAGGAATCGGAATGGGAACATCAGCTTTATAGCCTCCAAGTAAAGGGGAAGGCGGAAAAAATCTCTTCCCCTCTCTGCGTCTCTGCACCGCTGCGTGAAACAAAACAACGCTAAAATAGATTGCAACCACTACCAAGTAATCAGTAACTATGCCCAGAACTCAACGGAACGACAACTTTATTGACAAAAGCTTCACGGTGATGGCGGATATCATCCTGAAAGCCCTACCCACCAATAAAAAAGCCAAAGAAGCTTTTGCTTACTATCGCGACGGGATGTCAGCACAGTCAGATGGTGAATATGCGGAGGCTTTGGAAAACTACGAAGCAGCCCTGAAGCTAGAGGAAGACACCAACGATCGCAGTTATATCCTCTACAATATCGCCCTGATCCACACTAGCAATGGGGAACATGAAAAAGCTTTGGAATATTATCAACAGGCGCTGGAATTTAATCCCCAAATGCCCCAAGCTCTAAATAATGTTGCCGTAATTTATCATTTTCAGGGAGAAAGAGCAAAGGAAGCGGGGGAAGAGGAGACAGCAGAAGCTTTGTTTGATAAAGCAGCTGAATTTTGGAAACAAGCCATTCGCATTGCTCCCAATAACTATATAGAAGCTCAAAACTGGCTCAAAATAACCGGACGTTCGGAAATGGATGTCTTCTTCTAGCTCTGGGGTAACCTGTATTTATCTCAACCAATAACTACTATGATTGATGTAGAGCAAGTTCGTAAAGTAGCCCATCTCGCTCGTTTGCAATTAGAACCTTCACAAGAGGAGCAATTTGCTACTCAACTGAGCAGTATTCTAGAATATTTTGAACAGTTACAAGAACTAGATACATCCAATGTAACTCCAACCACGAGAGCTATTGAAATCAACAACGTTACCCGCCCCGATGAGTTGGAACCCCTTAGTCAACGGGAGAGCCTTTTAGCAGAAGCACCCTCCCGGGATGATGACTTCTTCCGGGTACCGCAAATTCTGAGTTCTGAATAACGACTCTCATGGTCAAATTTCAAATCCTTCAGGAAGATCAATCCTACACCTTTCGATCTTACTTCGAGATGACTTACGAAGTAGACCAAATTCTTGCGGAACTGGGATATGGCTTTGCCAGTGATGTCTTGGAGCTTCCTAAAACATCGAAGTCCCTCAGTCCCTTGAATCAGCTTGGGCAAGATATCCAAGACTCCTTGAAGTTAATCATTTTATCCAGTGAAACAGCCCGAAGAGAAGTAATTATTGCCCCGATTTTACTGGCCGTTGCCCGATTTTGTCGCTGTCAGCTTCGTTTAGAGTATCCCCTTCATGTCAGTAACTGGCTGAAGGGAAATCTGGACTACTTATTACAGTCTGAGCACAAGTTTTTGGTGGTAGAGGCGAAGAAGGAAGATTTATCCAGAGGGTTTACCCAGCTAGCTGCTGAAATGATTGCTCTGGCTCAGGTAGAAGACCAAGAGATTGTTTATGGAGCGGTAACCATGGGTGATGGTTGGCGATTTGGCAAATTAGACCAAGCAAATTCCATGATTACCCAAGACATCATGTTGTACAGTGTTCCGGCTCAATTAGAGTTGCTGCTGCAAATTTTAGTGGGTCTTATTGAGCTTTGACGAAGGCAGAAGCAACGTGAAAATACAGAAACTTTATGAAATATTGGTTCTTCTTTACGAAATATTGACACAATTCTAATCTCATTTTCAGTTAGATTGCCAATTTTGTTTTTATAATGAAAGGGTAACGAAAAAAAGAGCTTTGAAACATGTCCTTAATTCCAAATTCCGTCCGTTCCCATCTTTCCTTTGTTGATCTACCACTCCGGGAGCGTCCTTTATCTTCAGAGCAACTAACTAGTGTTCTGGGAGGAGGATGCTGTAAAACTCACTTTATACCCTGTCATAATGATGGTGACTGTTGTGGTAATCTTAATTGTGTGAACTGTCTATAAGTTATTTATGCAGGCTATAGTAATTACTAAAGAAGACTGATTTAGGCCATCGCCCTTAACCATCTAAATCTCCTTCCATAACAGTAGCCATAGCCCTCTGAGCATTATCCTTAAACTTTTTAACATTAACTTTTTTTAGGATAAAAATAGCTACTATCATCCCCACAGCTTGCAGTGCAAAAACTAAACTATAAGCTGGCAATGGGGCAATAAAGAGGGATTTACCTAAATCTAACACAACACCTCCGGTAAAGGTAGCAAAAGCTCTGGCTATAGCTTGAGCTAATCCCCAAGCACCGATAAAAGTACCGGCAGTTTCCGCTGCGGTTAGATCCAGCATCAAGCTAATCCCCCCAATAGTAGCAACCCCAGCTGCTACTCCGAATAACAGCACTGCTGCTTTTAAAATTACCTCCTCATGGGTGAACCCAGCAATTATAATTAATAAGAAAGAAATTGCTACTAAGACACAACCATATTTAGTAGTTAAAGTTTTTCCTAAACGAGGAACCACTAAAAAGCCAGTGATACTGTAACCAATTAAAATGCCAATGCCCCAAAAAGCATTCAGGAGAGTGGTGTCTCCTATGGACATACCAAATACTTCCCCCCCATAGGGTTCCAGAACTGCTTCTTGCATGAACAAGCTAAAGGTGAGGAGGAGGAGGAAGCTGAAGAATATGCCTGTTTGAGGACTGGCAGTCAAAATTTTCAGTGCCCTACCTAGGGTAATGCTATCTTCTCGCTGGGAGAAAGAAGAACAGGAACGGAAACGGGAGTATTTTTTCTCCACTCCCCAGGTAGCTATGAGAGCGATGACTAACACAACCAGGGGTACCATGACGAAAATGGAGTTAATGGGAGGTTGTAAAATTTCCAGGGGAGTTGCCATGGTTTGCTTTCCTGTGAGCAACTGAGTCCCGGTATTAGCTCCTAATACTAACCCAGCTTGCTGGACTTTTTTCAATACTATCTTTCCAGTGATACCCCCAATGACAATACCTACCATTAACATGGACCAAACCACGGTGACGATTTTGGAGCGATTGTCATCAGTGGAAATATCCACCAACAGGGCTGTAAAAGGGGTGGAACTAGAGGCGATCGCTAAACCATACAAGACAAAGATAGACCCCAGCAGCACCGTCAAAGTAAGGGATTGACTGTTCCAAACCCAACCTTGATGGGATCTGGTGATACTTCCCAACTGCCATACCACTTGCACTGCGACCAAGACAGCTAAGCCAAATAAAGCGGTTCCCAGACGAACGTAACTTGTACGGTAAAGTCCAAATAAAGGTTTGTTATCGGAAAGCTGTCCAAACCAAACCCTTGCTGGGGCAACAAATTGGGATCCTGCCAGTACTCCTGCTGTAATAGTAGCAGGAATGGCAAGTTCACTAATCATCACTCGGTTTAAAACGGCGAGGGTTAAAACTGCCATTAAACCTAGTCCCATATTAAATAAACTGAGTCGGAAGATGGTGAGCAAACCGACTCGGGGGATGGATTTAGTGGTAGAATAAGTTTGGGAAGTGGTATTCATTACTGTAAAAAGTTGTTTTCAATTTTATACCTCAGAGGAACTTTGAGGCTGAAAGTGTATTTTAGCTTCAGCTACCGAAATTATTCCCCGACAAGATAAAAGAAAATCCATACCCAGGATACCGCTGACACGAATATAAGGTAATATATTATGGGCAAGTATTTCAATATTTTCCATAAACTGTCCAGCACAGTTTAACCAGGATATCTGGATCACAGGAGCATCCACTTCTCCGTTACCCGTTGTTATTGTCTGGTAGCGTCGAGGATGATTAATGTTATAACCTAAATCTTCTAACGGTTTAATTGGCAGGATTGTAAAGCTGGAGCAGGTATCCACTAATAAAGGTAACCGATACTCGCGAACATTACCATTGGTTCCACCAACTGTTGCATTAACTGCCAGCAAATTCTTACCATGACGCAATAAAGGAAAAGATTTCTGATATCCTTTCTTTTGACTCATAAAAATCCTGCTAGATTCAACCTATCAGTGCCAGTATATTCTATTGCTACTGATTTTCCCTTTCTTGGCAAAGAATTTTCGTAAAGAAGATCGTAATCCGGTGAGTGAGCTAAAACCTCTCCCTTAATTATATTTAATTCCTCATCTAGATCCGTATATGCAATGAGCACCCATTCATTAGGGTGGCGCTGGAAAATTTCTTCTCGGGAGAGAATTGCTGGAATTTTAGTTTTCACTGTTTTTTAGGGGCGATCGCTATAACTAGTATAAATCATTTGAACAAAACCCCCGATTCTCTTTCCAAAAATATCCCAGGGTTGTTTTATTTTTGTTTGAGGGAGATGGGGTGATGGGGAGGTAATTTTACCAAATCTTTACAGAATTATAATCTCATTCTCAGTTAGATTGCCAATTTTGTTTTTATAATGAAAGGGTAACGAAAAAAAGAGCTTTGAAACATGTCCTTAATTCCAAATTCCGTCCGTTCCCATCTTTCCTTTGTTGATCTACCACTCCGGGAGCGTCCTTTATCTTCAGAGCAACTAACTAGTGTTATGGGGGGGGATGCTGTAAAACTCACCTCATAGAATGTCGTCATAATGATAAATGTTGTGGTAATCTTTATTGCGCGTCAGACCAATGGGTCCAGTCGTTTAAGGCATGTTTTGGAACATACTAAGTAAGACTAATTTAGATTATCACCCTTAAACATATAAATTTTAGTACATAACAATACTATAAGTTTTTAACTCAACTTTCTTAAGACAAACAAAAATATTTGACTCATAAAAATCCTGCTAGGTTCAACCTATCAGTGCAAAGAATTCTCTTGACATCCTCCTGCCGCTATACCCTTGCAATTTCATTTCGTAGACTAACATGAGCGAGAGAAATTTTTCCCAACTAGTTTACTCTAACATATAGAGCCCGGCGTCGTCATTCATCTCACGCCAAATCGAAGATTATGGCGTGAGCCTTCTGCCGACATTAGGTAAAATTCCTGTCCTGTCGCAGAGCAGCGATAATTTGGCTATTAGCTTCTGGAAAAGTAAAGTTGTCTATCTGGGTTAATGTTACCCAACGAATTTCCTCGCATTCTAGGGGTTGTGGTTCACCGCCGAGATAGGAACAATAATGTACAATCAGGGTAATATTAAACTGGCTATAGGTGTGGTTAATGGTAATTAAATGCCTCCCTACTGCCACATTTAAGGCAAGTTCTTCTCTGATTTCCCGCTTTATGCAAGCCCGGACAGTTTCTCCCACTTCGATTTTACCACCGGGAAATTCCCATAAGCCTCCCATGAGTCCGGAATTTCGCCTGCGGTCAATTAAAATCTCCCCTCGGTCATTTACAATGACAGCAACACCAATTTTCTTGTGAGGTAACGGGGGAGATTTTGTAGTCATATCTAGATATTAGCTATAATATAGCAGTGCGCGCCGGGGTATTTACAGATTTGACCTGGATACACCCGGCACTAAATCTCCTCAATGACCGTGGTACAAAGCTTTCGGGACATTGCTATAACTAGTAAAACAGTGACCACGTACCTTGACAGTTACCAGTTACCAATAGCTAATCCTCTTCATAATTGTTTGTACCAGAGCTTTGTAAAGTTTGTTCAAAGTTCATTCGCTGCTCTGCATTGCGGATAAAATAACCGCTCATCATGGCTGAGGCTAACAAGCGACCGAGATGTTCCCGATTGGTGCTGACAGAGACACCAAAATGCTCCGGGGGGAGATTTCCCAATAAACCGATAATGTTCCGTTCCATCACTTGAAATACTTCATTAGACTGAGGTTTAGACATTTGGGAAATTCTGTCCTGACTTAAAGATTGGACGTATTGCCATAGTCCATTTCCGTCTCCATCGCTAAAAAATCCTTGGGAACGATTGGATGAGTTACTCACTTGGTACCTCCTGAATTGGTTGTTTCTAGAACTGCTGTAGTAAATGGATTGAATAGGATGTTGTTTGTTTTTATCTCTATATTTACCAATGTAACAATTTTCGATTGGCATTGGTGGTCGGCTGAACCGAACCACCAGTATAGCATTCTCCAGACAATAAGGCCATTTTGATCCACTCCCCCGGTTAAAACACGGGGGATTCGGGATTTAAGCAGCAACCCTTCGGGAAACCCCGTCTTACATTGCCTAGCCCACCCACCCCTCTTCTCCCCTCCCAGGAGGGGATGGGGGTGGGTCCAACCTTTTTGATTATACTACGGCTGAATAAATTCAGCTTGCGCTTATATCCCCCGATTAAAATACGGGGGCTTTACGCTTTGCACCTCGTAACTTAACTGGCGAGGTATTCCCTGACGACTTCTTTGCGCTGGCGCAGTTGAGCGAGGGCTTCCCGCTCAACTTGCCGTACTCGTTCCCGACTGATTTGCAAGCGCTCCCCTACTTTCGAGAGGGTTAAAGGTTTCCCATCTTCCAATCCGTATCTTAATTCCAATACCTGTCGTTGCTGTTCGGTCAATTTGGACATCATTTTCGCTAAATCGAACTGTAGGGAAGCATGAGTGGTGTAATCTTCTGGAGACTGTCCTGTGTCTTCCAATAGTTCTCCCAGTTCTGTATCGTTGTTGTCCCCAACTCGCAGATCTAAGGAGAGGGGTTGACGGGAGCGCTCCAGATATTCTCTGACTTGCTTGGGAGTCAATTCTAACTCCCGGGCTAGTTCCGCAATGGTTGCCGTTCGGCCTTTTTCTTGGGATAGCTTCTGCTGCGCTTTCTTGATTTTGTTCAATTTTTCGGTAATATGGATGGGGAGGCGAATGGTACGGCTTTTCTCAGCAATACCCCGAGTGATTGCTTGGCGAATCCACCAGTAAGCATAGGTAGAGAAGCGATAACCTTTGGTGGGGTCGAACTTTTCTACTCCCCGCTGCATACCAATGGTACCTTCTTGAATTAAATCCAACAAGTCCATATTGCGCTTGAGGTATTTTTTCGCAATGGACACCACTAACCGTAAGTTAGCCTCTACCATTTTCCGCTTCGCTGCTTCCCCAGAAGCCATATGCTTGCACAGTTCTGTTCTGGTCAGTTCTGCTGCTTTTGCCCAGTGGAAAATATCTGGTTCTGTCCCCAACTCTTCCCAGAGAGCGTCTCTAATGTTTTCTAAGGCGATCGCCCGCTGTACCTGCTTGGAGTAGTGAATTTCTTCTTCATGAGTCAGGAGGGGTACGCGACCAATTTCCCGTAAATAATTTCGGACAGTATCTGTATAGTTCCTCGTTTTCATTGCTCTCCGTCTCTGACCAGTGAAATGACACAGTGTATCAGCAAAATAAATAGTTGGTAGTTACCTGAGACGATTTTAGTGATGAAAAAGTCTCATCTCTCTCTCAAGTTTGTCCCTCATACCACAGATAGATAAGGGGATAGACAGGATATTCAGGGTCATGGGCATCTTTTTCCTTGACAGGACTAGCAATTTGGGCAATTTGGGAGCATCTTGCTCTACTTTACATTAATATACATTTTGTTGAATTTTTGTAAAGGGTGATTGACAAGGCTGTTTCCATGGTACAATGCGGAGCGCCGGTTGGTATGGTAGGGGCACGGCAAGGCAGTGCCCGTACACATTTGGTATTGCTATAATAACTACCTAATTCCCAAACCCACGGTAGGAGCATAAATAGCCCGCGCGCCCAATTCATCCTCAATGCGTAACAAACGATTGTACTTTGCTACCCGTTCGCTGCGACACAAAGAACCTGTTTTAATTTGTCCGACCCGAGTTGCTACTGCTAAATCAGCGATGGTGGTATCTTCCGTTTCCCCGGAGCGATGACTGATAACGCAGTTAAATTGGTGTCGTTGGGCTAAATCAATAGTTTCGAGGGTTTCGGTTAAGGAACCAATTTGATTTAATTTAATCAGAATGGAGTTCCCAGCCCCCTGGTCAATCCCTTTTTGCAAACGAGTAGTATTGGTGACAAACAAATCATCTCCCACCAACTGAATCTTATTTCCCAATTTCTCCGTCAAAGTTTGCCAATTTTCCCAGTCTTCTTCGTGTAAACCATCTTCAATGGAGATAATGGGATATTCTGCTACCAACTGGGTGAGATAATCTATAAATTCTCCGGGAGAATGGGCCGCTCCGTCATAGACATATTCCCCTTCTTTGTAGAACTCACTGGCAGCTACGTCCATAGCTAAGGCGATTTCTTTCCCGGGTTCATATCCCGCTTTCTCAATAGCCTCTATCAAAATTGCCAATGCTGCCTCATTGGATTTAAGATTAGGAGCAAAACCACCTTCATCTCCCACTGCGGTACTTAAACTTTGACCAGCTAAGACTTTGCCCAGAGCAGCAAATACCTCGGCTCCCCAGCGCAAAGCTTTTTTAAAGGAGTCAGCCCCTACTGGTACAATCATGAATTCTTGGAAATCCACATTATTAGCTGCATGAGCACCACCGTTAATGACATTCATCAGGGGAACTGGTAGTATATTGGCTAAAGGACCACCTAAGTAACGATAAAGAGGGATTTGCAATTCTGCCGCAGCAGCTTTAGCAGTAGCCAAAGAAACGGCGAGAATAGCATTAGCACCTAAATTGGACTTATTTAAAGAATCATCCAATTCAATCATTTTACGGTCGATGGATACCTGATCCAAAGCGTCTGATTCTATTAATGCTGGGGCAATTTTATCCTGGATATTGCTGACTGCTTTCAGGACCCCTTTCCCCCCGTAGCGAGTTCCTCCGTCTCGCAGTTCATGAGCTTCAAAGGTTCCGGTACTCGCACCACTTGGCACTTGAGCAATACCAAAAGCACCGCTGTGTAAACGCACTTCTGCTTCTACTGTAGGGCGACCCCGAGAGTCTAAAATTTCTCTTGCGTCAATATCTTCAATTGTAGCTTCCAATTTGTCGAGCATCTTAATTCAGTTAACAGTTACCAGGTCCCTAGACAGTTTTGTGTTATCCTATATATAGGGCAGGAGACTTTCCCACTATTACAGTGTATCATCTACATTTGTCAATGTCAACCCCTTAACAGTTACCTCGTACCAGTGACCAGTTACCAGCTCCTTCCGAACGCGATCTTTTACGCCGACGCTTTACGTATGATATAATTATACCCGATCCCCTAATCTCCCTATTCCCTAACTTCTACAAAAAATCTACTCAATAATGACTGAATTGGAAACTGCTGTCCAACAGCGACGTAATTTTGCGATTATTTCCCACCCAGACGCGGGAAAAACAACTCTGACGGAGAAGCTTTTGCTCTACGGGGGGGCGATACATCAAGCAGGGGCAGTGAAAGCGCGGCGTGCGCAACGCAAGGTAACCTCAGATTGGATGGAAATGGAGCAAAAGCGGGGTATTTCCATTACTTCCACAGTGTTGCAGTTCGACTATCGGGATTATCAGATTAACTTACTAGATACCCCCGGACACCAAGATTTTAGCGAAGATACCTACCGCACTCTCGCAGCAGCAGATAATGGAGTAATGTTAATCGATGCTGCGAAAGGTTTGGAACCTCAGACGCGGAAATTATTTGAAGTCTGTCGTCTCCGGGGTCTCCCCATTTTTACTTTTATCAATAAACTAGATCGACCGGGACGGGAACCCTTAACATTACTAGATGAAATCGAGGCCGAATTTGGCTTACAAACCTATGCGGTAAATTGGCCCATAGGTATGGGGAATCGGTTCCAGGGAGTGTTTGACCGCAGAGAGCAATGTATCCATCTCTTTGAACGTCGTGCCCATGGTAGTCAGGAAGCGGTAGAAAGGAAGCTAAAGCTGCAAGACCCCAAAATCGAATCCTACCTGGAACCGGACCTATACAGTCAACTCCTTGAGGAATTGGAAATTCTGGAAGAAATCGGTGCCCCATTTGATTTAGAGCAAGTGCAGGGTGGGAAAATGACTCCGGTTTTTTTTGGTAGTGCTATGACGAATTTTGGGGTGAAGCTCTTTCTGGAAGCTTTCCTGGAATATGCTCTTAAACCAGAGGGACGGAAATCTTCTTTGGGGATCATAGAGCCTACCTACCCTGAGTTTAGCGGTTTTGTTTTCAAGTTGCAAGCTAATATGGACCCCAAACACCGAGATCGGGTAGCATTTATCCGGGTTTGCACCGGGAGGTTCCAGAAGGATATGACTGTACGTCATGCCCGGACGGGGAGAACCATTCGTCTCTCTCGACCACAAAAATTATTTGCTCGGGGGAGAGACTCTATCGAAGAAGCTTATCCTGGGGACGTCATTGGTTTAAATAATCCGGGAGTATTTGCCATCGGGGATACTATTTATAATGGCAAGAAGTTAGAGTATGAGGGTATTCCCTGTTTTTCCCCGGAGTTATTCGCTTATTTAAAGAACCCAAACCCGGCTAAGTTCAAGCAGTTCCAAAAAGGAGTCCAGGAGTTGCAAGAGGAAGGAGCAATTCAAATTATGTACTCCACGGACGAGTTTAAACGGGACCCTATTTTAGCAGCAGTAGGACAATTGCAGTTTGAGGTGGTCCAGTTTCGTCTCCAGCAGGAATATGGAGCTGAAACGAAGTTAGAACCATTATCTTATAGTGTGGCCCGTTGGGTTGCAGGAGGTTGGAAGGCTTTGGCAAAAGCGGGACGTTTGTTTAATACTATTACAGTGAAGGATAATTGGGAACGTCCTGTTTTGTTGTTTAAGAATGAATGGAATTTACGACAAGTAATGTCGGACTGTCCTGAATTAAAGTTAAATGCTACAGCTCCTGTGGGTTCAGGAATAGAAGTGAACGGTTAATGGTCTCGCGCAAAGGCGCAAAGGCGCAAAGGAAGATTATGGAAACGATAACTTTACCTCCTCCCTTTCCGGATCATACTCAATTACCAGAATCAGACGGTACTTTTGTGAAGAATTTTCAAGAACATCCCCAAAGTATCATTCTTACGGATTCTATTGGTCCCATTTTACAACAGATTCATCCTGAGGGAGACTATGCTATTGGACAAGATAGTGGCATTTATTGGCGGGAAACAGACCCTCCAGAACAAGGTGCCGAAGCACCAGATTGGTTTTACGTGGGGGGTGTACCCCCTTTATTAGATGGCCAGATTCGTCGTTCCTATGTCCTCTGACGAGAATATATTAAACCTTTGATTGTTTTAGAGTTTGCCAGCGGTTCTGGGAAGGAGGAGCGGGATAAAACTTCTTTGTCGGAGTCAAGGAAAAAGGGTACTAGACCAGGTAAGTTTTGGGTCTATGAACAAATTATAGGTGTACCTTATTATGGGATATATGAGATTCAAAGTGGTAAGCTGGAAGTATATCATCTTTTTCACGGATTTTATCATCAACTGGAACCCAATGAACGTGGTCATTATCCCATTGACTTCTTACCTGTAGAATTGGGATTATGGCGCGGAAATTATCAAAATCAAACCCTACTCTGGTTGCGTTGGTGGGACAAAGATGGTAATCTTTTATTAACTGGACAGGAACAAGCTGAATTAGAAAAAGTACACACTGAACGGGAACGAAAACGTGCCGATCGCCTGGAAAAAGAAAAAACTGATGCCGAGGGATCCCTTATAGAAGCAATTAGTCGTTTACAGCAGTTAGGTTTAAGCGCCGAGCAAATAGCATCCGCTTTGAATTTATCTGTTGAATTGGTCCAGAATAGCATTATCAATTAATTCATGGGAAGATCACCTTATTTCCGACACAGGGGGATCCAAAAGGATAATTAGGCCAATGTTAATTGCTCTTGCGGAAGTATATCAACAACATTTTGGAGAACAGCAACTGATTACCATTTTGGGATATACTGGTTCCATTGACTAGTTTATTACGGATTTGACCCTCCCCGCTCGCTTTGTGACGGGGATTCGGAAGTAGTCCAGTAACGGACTCTTACAGGCGTGGTCAAAGCGCCGCTACTGACTCCTTTAAGACATAATCCTAAAGTTGCCGCTACTTTTCTCAAAATGTTTGCCGCACCGTTACAGTCAGCGTTAATTAAGTTACCATCCCCAGAACGGTACAACCCTCTTTTTACTCGTTTCCCTGATGGTTTCCAGCTTTCGGGTTTTTCACCCCCGCCATTGATTAATGCCGGGGGCAAGAAATCATCATCTAAAAAACTCGCTTGCGAGGTGTACGATTCTTCGGTTTCAACAAACTCAATTCCATACTGTTCGCATAATTGCTTGATGCGTTCTTTGAGTTTTGCCGTGGGAATTTGTACGAAGTTTTGGTTATTTTTTACACCTTTTTTGTCCTTTATTCCAGCCAAAAATGAGCCGACCGATACCATTTTTCAAGCAATAATTGATAACCAAGCGCGCCGCTTTATTGACCGCATCCCGCATCTGTCGATTGCGCTTTTCGGTGATGCGAGAGAGCCGCTTAGACCAGAATCCTTGAGGTTTATCCTCCTCAATCGTGGCAATTTGCTTGTTGTACCATTGATTGACCGATTTGAGGTGTTTTCCGTCAATAATGAAGCTCGTTCCCACATTTGATACGCAGGTCAACCAATTATCTAGCCCGTGGTCAATACCTAATATTTTTTGGTTACTGAGGGAAGCCAAAGTAACGGTTTCCAACTTGTAAACCCACTCGACATAGAAGCATCCGTTACGCGGGAGAATCCGGATTTCTCGAATCTTTTTAAAATCGAGATTGGTGGGGAATGGCAGCAGGAAAGCATCAACTCCAAACCCTGCTTTTACCTTCAAACCGAGGGGGATTCTAACATTATTTTCCTTCAGTCTGAGTGCTTGCTTTGGGTAAGTAATAACTCCCATCCCTCCCTTTTTCCGGTAGTTGGGGAGTTGCGGACGGCTCTCTAATTTTCCTTGGTGATATTCCTTAGAAAGTTCCTTATAGGACTTGAAAGACTCAGCGACTCCTCTTAAAGTTTGTTGAGCGACTTGGGCAAAGAGAAATTTAAAGTTTTGGTTTGACTTTAGCTCCTTTTCGAGGTCATATTTACCAGTAATATAACCGCATTTAAAATACCATTGACGTGCGAGATAGATATCGCAATTAATCAGCTTATTGGCTGTTGTGTAAAAATATTCTAAAAACGACAAATATTCAGAGTCTTTGATTAAATTTTGTTGACATCCATACATTAACTATCACCTCCTCTTTCAGGATATCAAAATTACTGCTTTTTTTCAACAGGAGTTAATCGGATTATACGGGCAGCTAAAGCTGCCGTGTCGATTTTCTACCCCGCTCGCTTTGTGACGGGGCTATCAATCTCCCGCTTTTTTCTCGTATTAAACAAAATCGACACTGCTGGTAAATTGGGATTCAGTTATGCTAATGTCTTCGAGAATCGCAACCAGATCGCCATTGAAAGATATACCTGTCCCACTGGGCAAACCACCAGTTGACGCACCCAAAGTATATTCTTCAGCAGATCCTTTCAATTGGAGGCGATCCGAGCCCAGGTTGAAGTCTGTAATTAGAGCATAGTCGTTGTTGCCGCCACCTTGATGGAATACATTGTTGGTATCTCCTAAAACGAAGCGATCTGCACCAGATTCTCCGGTTAGAATGTCTACTGCCCTATTGTACTCATTTCCAGACCCACCTATGAGTGTATCATTTCCAGACCCACCTATGAGTGTGTCATTTCCAGACCCGCCATTTAGGTAATCATTTCCAGACCCACCTCTGAGTGTGTCATTTCCAGACCCACCTATGAGTGTGTCTTTTCCAAACCCGCCATTTAGGTAGTCGCGATCAGACCCACCAGCGAGTGAGTCGTTACCAGACTCACCATAGAGTGTGTCTTTTCCGGACCCACCAACGAGTGTGTCTTTTCTAGACCCACCATTTAGGTAATCATTTCCAGACCCACCATTTAGGTAATCATTTCCAGACCCACCATAGAACCTATCGTTACCAGACCTACCTATGAGCGTGTCTTCTCCCCAATCACCATAGAGTCGGTCGTCGCCAGATCCACTATAGAGCCTATCGTTACCAAACCAACCGTGGAGCCTGTCGTTACCAGACCCACCATAGAGCCTATCGTTACCAAACCCACCATTTATCCTCCGAGACCTCCATCGTGCTTGTCAATACCTTTTGTTATAGATATTGAAAAAATTATTGCCGTTATTGCCAATGTAAGTTCTCATGCTATTTGTTCCTGATTTTAAGTTGAGTTCCAGAAAGGGCTGCTGTGGAAGCAATCCTCTTCCTCTCTATTAATATATATTGAACAAAATCGATACGACGGTTAACAATGTCACTGGCTTCAGTGATCCTAAGCAAGAGTACTCTCCATGGTTTCGTTCAAGAAAATTTGGGCGATAATTTTCTTTTTGGAGTTGACATTTATTTCAATCCATGCTAATTTTAGATTAAAAATATATTAGTTTATAATTGGTAAACGCAGATAAATAAGATGATGAAGTATAAATGTATGACCACAGCTTTAGCTCTCCTCTTCCTGGGAGCTTGTAATAGTCCTGAAGCTGTAAAGCCACCAAAGCAAGGATTTCCTGTGAAGTTTTTAGTTGGCAGCGCTCTGGAACAATTTTGTAATCAAGCTGCTGACCAATTTAATCAAACCCAACCTAAACTAGATAATGGGACAACTTTTTACCTCCAGTGCGAAGCTAAAGGCAGCGGAGACGTTGTCCAGGAAATGGTTACCCTGGCAGAACAATTCCAAGGTGGAACTATTCCCCCTAATAGCTCTGAATTTCCCACTCTCCTTTCCGTAGACGGGGAAATATACCATTCCCAATTAATCTACCACATCAACAACCGATTCCCGGGACAGAATTACATTCCCCAAATTACGGACGCTCCACTCTTAGCTAACAGTCCCATGGTTTTCATGGTACCAGCGGATCTGGCCACAGGGTTGGGTCAGCAAGAGGACTTATATCAAGTTTTAGTAGGAGCAGAAAACCACCAAGATTTAGACCCCAATAGTCCCCAACTGCCTATTAACTTCGTCCACACCGCCCCCACCCATTCAAATTCTGGGTTGCAAACCCTAGTAGCCCAGTTTGCCTCAGTTTCTGGGAAGTCACCGGAAAAAATGACTATAGCAGAGGTACGGCAATATCAGGGGGAAGTACAGAGTATCCAGAGTAAAGTAACTCGTTACGGCACCTCCACCAGTTCTTTAGCTCGGGACATGGTGAAAAACGGTCCCTACTGGGCGACCATCGCTTCTGTTTACGAGTCTTCCGTTATTGCTGCTAATAGCCTTTCCCAGGGGAATGACAAATATGAGGCTATCTATCCCAAAGCTACCTTTACTTCCAATATGCGGGGTATTTTACCTACTGCTCCCTGGGTGAGTGAAGATGAAAAGGCAGCAGCTGAGCAATTTATTACCTATTTACGCACCTCTGAAGTACAAAAAATCGCCACCGCAGCAGGACTCAGACCAGGAGTACCAGGGGTTTCCCTGTCCAGTAAGTTCTCCCCTCAGTTTGGGGTGGATCCCAAGGCACGGTACAGCAGTCTCCGTCCTCCCCAACCTGAAGTAGTGGCTGCCATGATTCAGTCCTGGCAACAATTTGCCAAAAAGCCTTCCCAAGTGGTGGTGGTGGTGGACTCTTCCGGTTCTATGGGAGAAAATAAGTTGCCCGCAGTGCAGAATACCCTCCGCAACTATATTACCAATTTGGGGCCGAAAGAGAATATTGCCCTGATTGATTTTGATAGTCAGATTCGTCAACCCATATTAGCAGATGGAACCCCTGCTGGACAAAATCGAGGTCTCCAGTTTATCGCTAGTCTGAAGGCTGAGGGAGGTACCCGACTATACGATGCTACTCTCTTTGCCCGGGACTGGTTGCGCCAAAATCTCCGCCAGAATGCTATTAATGCAGTTATTATACTCACAGACGGGGAAGATTCTGGTTCCAGGACTAACCTAACTGCCCTAATTAAACAATTACAAGCAAGTGGTTTTGCTTCCGACGAACGGATCGCCTTCTTTACTATCGGTTACGGTGAAACAGGAGAGTTCAATCCCCAGGTACTGGAACAAATTACAGCTAATAATGGAGGTTATTATCGTAAAGGAGACCCAGCAACCATCTCTACCTTAATGTCCAAGTTACAACTGGAATTTTAAGATGATTAAATTAGCTAATCCAATTTATTATCCCCTACCTGTCCTGCTGGGTGGTGTTACCCTAGTGGTGGGGGTTCGTTTCTTAGCTCTACCAAATCTAGTCATTATCCCGGCAGCAGCAGCTATTACTACAGGGGGAGCAACGGTCCTAAAGTCCCGAAAACCAGACGTTGCCAAGGAATTAGAACGGGAACTAGAAAGGATTAAAATACAAGCAGCAGCTGTGGCTGAAAAGGCAGAAACCCTGAGGAAAGAAGCAAATCAATTGTTAACAGAAGGTGAGTTTCAGCTAGAATTATTGGTAATAGTCCAGTCAGCCTGCGATCGCGCCATGGAACTACCTGCTAAAATAAACCAATTAGCCCGTCGCTTACCCACAAGGGACTCTTTATTATCTGTGCAAGACCTGGAACAACAACTTCAGGAAGTCAACCGCAAACTCCAGTCCAGTTCCGGTGCAACTCACCAACAATTAGTCCAATTAGCTCAGAGTTTACAGCGAAATATCAGGTTAGCTAAAGGGGGACAAGATACCCGGAGAGCACAAATTATTAACTTAAAGGCAATTATCCAAGACTCTGCTGGAACATTGCAACAATTGGAAAATAAATTGCGCACTGCTGACCTAACTAACTCGGCAATAATTGGCGAATTGCGCAGTTTAAGTACCCAACTGAATAACTATCAAGAAAATGCCCAGTTGCTCCTGTAGGGTGGGCAATGCCCACCCTACCCAGTCCTTATGTGGTAAATTAGATGAACAAGCAAAATCGAGCCATTCTTTCCAGTGCGATCGCCCTCTTATCTCTGGGTTTAGCTTACGTTCCTCTTCCCGGTGTCAACCAAACCATAGTGGTAGTAAGTGGGAGCGAATTAGAAGAACCATTGGCCAAAATAGAAACCCTGTTTGAAGAACAAAATCCTAATATAGATGTTCAAATCAAGATTCAGGGTTCCCAAGATTTAGTCAACAACTACATTGACGACAAAAACGACTTCACCCCCACCGTTCTCATTCCCGCTTCTGGGGAAATAATCGCCGAATTGAGACAACGTTGGCAAGGGCAAAACCAAACCTCCCCTTTTTCTAAACCTCCCCAACCCATTGCGAAAACCTTCCTGGTGGGTATTGCCTGGGTCAAAAGGGGTAACGTTCTCTTTCCCCAGGGTAACTTTGATTGGGAAAGGTTAGAATTGGCAATGGAAGCAGGAAATTGGGATAAAATTGGTGGTCCTAGTCAGTGGGGTAGTTTTGATTTTATGATGACCGATCCCAATCGTTCCAACAGCGGTCAGCTTACCCTAAGTTTGTGGACAGCCTCTAAAGGGAATAATCTATCTAACCCCAAAGTAGTATCCTTATTCAAAACAGTCAAGAGTGGGGTCTATCAACCCCCACGTTCCACGGATATTTTACTCCAAGAATTTATTGCTCGCGGTCCGAATGATGCAGACGTGGCTACAGTATATGAAAGTATCGCCCTTTATCGTTGGCAACAAGCAGGTGCAAATCAAGGAAAACCCTATCAAATTTATTATTTAGACCCCACAGTAGAAACTATCGCCACTGCTGCTATTGTACAACGAAATGTGAGCAAACCAGAGGCGAAAGCAGGGAGCAAGTTTGTGGATTTTCTCCGGGAAAAAGAGCAACAAGAGATATTTATCCAATACGGTTTTCGACCAATCCAAGAGAATATAGATTTAAAATCAGTCTATAATAGTCCTTGGAACCAGAATATCCCTGGTGCTGCCCTTAACCCTAGTGTTACCATTAAACCAGCCCCTAAAGAACAGGAAATTAGCGAGATTCAAAAATTGTGGCAGCGTAATTAATTATCTCGCGCAAAGGCGCAAAGGCGCAAAGGAATGATTATGCAGATTAAAGAAAAAGAAGGGATCAGTTTACCTCCTCCCTTTCCCGATCATACTCAATTACCAGAATCAGACGGTACTTTTGTGAAGAATTTTCAAGAACACCCCCAAAGTATCATTCTTACCGATTCCATCGGTGCCATTTTACAACAGATTCATCCTGACGGGGATTATGCTATTGGACAAGATAGTGGCATTTATTGGCGGGAAACAGACCCTCCAGAACAAGGTGCCGAAGCACCAGATTGGTTTTACGTACCTGGTGTACCCCCTTTATTAGATGGCCAGATGCGTCGTTCCTACGTCCTCTGGCGGGAATTTATCACCCCTTTGATTGTTTTAGAGTTCGCCAGCGATTCTGGGAAGGAGGAGCGAGATACCACTTCTTTGTTAGAATCGAAAAAAGAGGGCACCAGACCAGGAAAGTTTTGGGTCTATGAACGGATTATGCGCATCCCTTATTATGGGATATATGAGATTAAAAGCGGTAAGCTGGAAGTATATCATCTCGTCCACGGGTTGTATCGTAAACTGGAACCCAATGAACGAGGTCATTACCCCATTGACCAATTGCCTGTAGAATTGGGATTATGGCGCGGATTTTATCAAAATCAAACCCAACTCTGGTTACGTTGGTGGGATAAAGACGGAAACCTCTTATTAACTGGTCACGAACAAGCTGAATTACAAACAGGACGTGCTGAACGGGAACAAAAACTTGCTCAACAGGAGCGGGAACGTGCCCAACGGGAACGAGAACGTGCTCAACAGGAACGAGAACGCGCCGAACACCAACAAGAACTTGCTCAACAGGAGCGGGAACGTGCCGAACACCAACAAGAACTTGCTCAACAGGAGCGGGAACGTGCTGAACGGGAACGAGAGCGTGCCGATCGCCTGGAACAAGAACTTGCTCAACAGGAACAAGAGCGAACTAATGCAATTAATCGTTTAAAGCAGTTAGGTTTAACTATGGAGCAAATAGCGGCAGCGCTGAATTTATCGGTAGAATTAGTCCAAAATAACACTATCACACATGAGTAATTGGCACGGTAGCTTGGAGTTATTCTATACTAATCCCCAGGGCCAGACCCAATTAACTAAGTGTTTGCAAACAGCACCACTGAAAGTACAGCGACCCTTTTATCCAGAGGGTAAGGCAGTTTGTTGTCATACAGTAATATTGCATACTGCCGGGGGTATTGTGGGGGGAGATAGACTAACCCAAACGATAACATTGGCAGACAATGCCCGAGCCTTGATTACAACTGCTGCGGCAGGCAAAGTATATCGCAGTAAGGGCACTCATGCTACTTGCGATATTGCCATCAAACTGGAACCAGGAGCTGTGTTAGAATGGTTACCTCAAGAAACCATTGCCTTTAATGGAGCAAGGTATAATCAAGACTTGAGGGTAGAATTAGGGGAAGGTGCAATTTTCTGCGGTTGGGAAATTACTCGTTTCGGACGTACTGCTAGAGGGGAGAGATTTTTGCAAGGAGAATGGTACTCTAATACAGAAATATGGCAGGAAGGAATCCCTTTGTGGATCGACAGACAATGGTTACCAGGGGGATCCGATATCATAGACAGTCCCCACGGTTTAGGAGGACAACCCATTGTAGCCACTTTTGTCTGGATCGGTACCACTGTACCTCAGGATATAATCCATAAAGGGCGAAATCTTTGGCAAGGAAAAAAAGGGTCCGCTGGTATTACCCAAACCCAAAGAGAAGGATTATTATGTCGTTATCGCGGTTCAAACACCACTGAAGTCAAAAACTGGTTCTGTTCAGTTTGGACCTTATTGCGTCAATTTGCTTTACAACAGGGGGCAATTAAACCTAGAGTTTGGCTTTAAAGCACGTACCTTGACAGTACTAATGACTAGTTATAGCAATGCTCCGAAAGCTTTCTTTGTACAAGAGTCATTGAGACCCCTAAGTGAAAGTTTAGGCGAGAAATGTTCACAGACACTATAGTAGCCCGTAATATCACATCCGGTAATCCGACCAAAATAATCGTAGGAAGTGCTCTACCGTGGTGAAACCCAACAAATCAGTTGCTAATTTTTTATTATGGGCATTCAATCGGATTTGATATAAACTGCTAACTGGTAACTGGTAACTGGTAACTGGTAACTGGTAACTGGTAACTGGTAACTGGTAACTGCTATATTAATAATTTGGAGTATAATAAGAATGCGACTTTCACCCCAAGAAAAGGATAAATTACTCATTTTTACAACAGCTCTGTTAGCAGAGAGACGGAAGGAAAGAGGGGTTAAGCTCAACTATCCAGAAGCGGTGGCTTATATATCCGCCGCCATTCTCGAAGGAGCGCGAGAAGGACGAACTGTTGCGAATTTAATGAACTACGGCAAAACTTTGCTGACCCGGGAGGATGTGATGGAAGGAATAGCAGAAATGGTCCCAGAAGTGCAGGTGGAAGCCACTTTTCCTGACGGTACCAAGTTAGTTACAGTACATGATCCCATTCAGTAGGAGTAAAGTAACATGATTCCAGGAGAAATTATCGTCCGTCCAGGATATATTAAGTTAAATGAGGGGAGAGAAATTTTGAAAGTAATAGTGGGTAATGGAGGCGATCGCCCAATTCAAGTAGGTTCCCATTTTCACTTCTATGAAGTCAATTCTGCCTTGCAATTTGACAGGGAACCAACCAAAGGAATGCGCTTGAATATCCCAGCGGGTACTGCGGTGCGTTTTGAACCAGGAGACCAACGGGAAGTGGAGTTAGTTGCATTAGCTGGTAGTCGTCAGGTTTATGGCTTTAATGGCTTGGTTAATGGAGTATTGTAAGATTATCTCGCGCAAAGGCGCAGAGGCGCAAAGGAGTGATTATGGAGATTAAAGAAAAAGAAGGGATAACTTTACCTCCCCCCTTTCCGGACCACACCGAATTACCAGAATCAGACGGTACTTTTGTGAAGAATTTTCAAGAACACCCCCAAAGTATCATTCTGACGGATTCTATCGGTCCCATTTTACAACAGATTCATCCTGAGGGGGATTATGCCATAGGACAAGATAGTGGGATTTATTGGCGAGAAACAGACCCCCCAGAACAAGGTGCAGAAGCCCCAGATTGGTTTTACGTGGGGGGTGTACCCCCCTTATTAGATGGTCAGATGCGTCGTTCCTACGTCCTCTGGCGGGAATTTATCACCCCTTTGATTGTTTTAGAGTTCGCAAGTGGTTCGGGTAAGGAAGAACGAGATAGAACTTCTTTGTCAGAATCTAAAAAAGAGGACACCAGACCAGGAAAGTTTTGGGTCTATGAACGGATTATGCGTATCCCTTATTATGGGATATATGAGATTAAAAGCGGCAAGCTGGAAGTATATAATCTCGTCAGCGGATTGTACCGTCAGCTGGAACCCAACGAACGTGGTCATTACCCCATTGAGCAAATGCCCGTAGAATTGGGATTATGGCGCGGAAATTATCAAAACCAAACCCAACTCTGGTTACGTTGGTGGGATAAAGACGGAAACCTCTTATTAACTGGTCACGAACAAGCTGAATTACAAACAGGACGAGCTGAACGGGAACGAGAGCGTGCCGAGCGGGAACGGGAACGTGCTCAACAGGAAAGAGAACGTGCCGATCGCCTAGAACAAGAGCGAACTAGTGCAATTAGTCGTTTACAGCAGTTGGGTTTAAGCGTTGAGCAAATAGCATCCGCATTGAATTTATCGGTAGAATTGGTCAAAAATAGCACTATCAATTAATCCACCATGGTAACACAAGGCAAAAATAAGGGTCAGCATCGCCCCCGTCGCAGGAATTTGGCCTCTTTACTCATATTGGGACTAATGGTCTTCTCCGGTTTATCTGCTTGCCAAAACCATTCCCAATTAATAAATCCTACCAGGAATGATTCAGTCCAAGATAGCACAAGAAAAGTAATGGACCGGTCCGAACCCCCAACTAATATCACCAGGTCGCCATTATCTAGTTCCACTCATACTTTCGACCACCTGGATTTTGCCCTCACCGATAAGCGAGCAGCTTCTATCCATTATAATGGAGTCTCTGTTACTGAATTAGCCTCTCTTTTATCCCAATATGCTAGTACAGAAGCAGAAAGAGCACGCATTATCTATAGTTGGATTTCCTATCATATCGATTATGACGTTCCTGCTTATTTAAGTGGTCAATATGGGGACGTGACTCCGGAAGGAGTTCTCAGAAATCGGAAAGGGGTCTGTTCCGGTTATGCTACCCTCTACCAAGCACTTGCTCATGCTATGGGTTTAGAGGCAGTAATTATCCCGGGCTATGGTAAGGGAGCTAGCTATATAATTGGGAAAGCCTCAGAAATCAATCATGCTTGGAATGGGGTAAAAATTGACCAGCAATGGTATTTAGTGGATGCTACTTGGGGTGCAGGTATTATCAATAACAATCAATTTCAGCGCAATTTTAACCCTTTTTATTTTGCTACTGCTCCGGACCAATTTATCTACGATCACTTTCCCGAGAAGGAAAAATGGCAGTTGCTCTCCCCACCCTATCCTAAACAGCAATTCGATAATACCCCTGAAGTATCCCCTGCCTTTTTTCAACAGGGACTCAGATTCATCAGTCACAATACCCATACCATTCAAGCTAATGATAGTGTAGAAGTAGTCTTAGGAGCACCCCAGGATACTATTGCTACCTCCAGATTAAAACAAGGTTCTCAAACCTTAGATAAATCCTATACTTTCGTTCAGCAGCAAGATGGGAAAATGATTATCCGTGCTACTTTTCCTGCACCGGGGAGTTACGAACTGGAGATTTTTGCCAAACCAAGACAGGAACCCGGTTCTTATCCGGAAGCTGTGACCTATAAAGTGATCGCGAAGGGTGCAGGAAAAGAATTTCCCCTCACCTACAGTACCTTTAACGAAAAGAATGTCCAACTCCAAGTTCCCTTAGTCAAGTATTTGCCCCAGAATCAATCTGTTCGCTTTCAGCTGGAAGTACCCCATGCTCTGTCAGTGCAGGTAATCGAGCAATCTTCCAATCGTTGGACACCCCTAACTGCTTCTGGGAATCTATTTACAGGAAACGTCTCCGTTGGTTCTGGGAAAGTTTACGTGGTGGCTCAGTTTCCTGGAGATGAAAAATACTGGACCTTAGTAGAATACAATTAAACAGTTACTAGTGACCACGTACCATGGTACCAGTTAAGTTGTAGTGGGTAATGCCCACCAAATCTATAGATTATGGAAACACCAACTGACGAATATGATAGCCCGTGGAAAGAGATAATCGAAACTTATTTTCAAGAATGTCTCGAATTTTTCTTTCCTGTAGCTGCCAACGAGATAGACTGGACTAAAGGATACACTTTCTTGGACAAAGAACTACAGAAAATAGTGCGAGACGCCGAGTTAGGACGAAGATATGTAGATAAATTAGTGAAAGTGTGGCGATCAAACGATGACGAACAATGGGTATTAATCCATTTAGAAGTGCAGGGTGACCCGGAACCAAACTTTGAAGGACGTATGTACGAATACCACTCCCGTCTCTTCCTGAGTTATAATTGTCCTGTAGCTAGCTTCGTAATTTTAGGAGATGAGCGCCCAACGTGGAAACCGCAAGAATACAGGAATGAAATATGAGGTTGTAACAACAGTGAGCACGTACCATGACAGTGACCAGTTCGGACCGGACTAAATTAACAACATCATAATTCTGGTAACTGGTAACTGGTAACTGGTAACTGGTAACTGGTAACTGGTAAGGGCAATCGCAGCTATTTTGAAACCCCCGCCATTAATCAATGCCGGGGGCAAGGTACTCATGATGATGGCACCATAGGCATTGCTCCAAAATTGTTGTAAGTTTCCGGCGATCGCCGTTTACTGGACCCTAGTAGAATACAACTAATTGTAGGGTGCGTTCGTAACGCACCTTCTACGTTTTAATTGGAGGAAAACCCAACTTTCAAGTTCGGTTTCCCCCTTTTTATAAAATAGCCTATTTATAGTGAACCTAAATCATTTGTACAAATATAGCCCAACGCGGCGGGCGTATTTACAGATTAAAAATTACCTCAATGACCGTTGTACAAAGCTTTCGAGAGATTGCTATAACTAGTAATTAGTACTGGTCAACTGTCATGGTACGTGCTATAGTGGGGTTATTACCATCTTAAAATACGCACAAACCGAATCCCATAATCTGAATCAATGGTTATGATGAAATCAAGGAAATAACTCAAGGAGAGAAAAAACATGAATCTGATTCATCTACAACCTTTCCGGGAAATCGAGACCTTCAACCGCCGCATTAACCGTTTATTTGACGACGCTCTGGGAGATATATCCAAATCATTTGCTCCTGCTGCGGAAATCTCAGAAACCGCAAATGCTCTCCACCTCAGACTGGAAATTCCCGGTATGGAAGCGGAAGACTTGGACATTCAAGTTACCAAGGATTTTGTCAGCGTCAGTGGAGAGCGGAAGGAAGAAAGTAAGACCTCCGAAGGTGGTGTCACTCGCAGCGAATTCCGCTATGGCAAATTTCAGCGTGTGATTCCTTTACCTACTGAAATTCAAAATGATCAAGTCACAGCGGAATATAAAAATGGGATCTTGAACTTGACTTTGCCTAAAACTGAAGCAGTGGAAAACAAAGCGGTGAAAGTCAAGGTCAACTAAATTGTAGGGTGCGGACGCCAAGGGCGGGACGCTTACGCGGGACGCCAAGGGCGGTTGCTTCGCAAAGCTTACGCAAAGCTTCGCAAAGCTTCGCAATCGTAACGCACCTTCTACGGTTTAGTCCAAGCTCTAACGCTTCGATCCCCCCCTGCCCCCCGATCTAAGGTGGGAGAACATATTTACGAATCTAAGCTGGGCGGGTCATTTGGTGCTGTTGGGTTTCGTGCCTCAACCCAACCTACAGTCTATGGTAGGGTGGGCATTGCCCACCAAAAGGGGTACGGTAGGGGTCATCCCGCCTTCCTGGTCACCCCGCCCGCGAATGAATTGCTGGCTCATACGGGAAGTCCACTGAAAGTGGACTATACTTAGGAATTGACTGAACCAGTATTAAGTCAGCACCCCGCTCTAAAGAGACGGGGCTTCGTGCCCTAGACCGGAGGTGCTTGACCAGTCTAAGCCCTTTGAGGGCTACGTTATCGGCAAGAGTTAAAGTTCCTATCCTGGGATGCGACGCCAGTTCCAGGCTCTAGAACCGAGTCGTTAAACAGCTCTACGAGGGGTAAGGTAGTGCGGCTTGGATAGTACCGACCGATAACTTTGCGCCTCGACCCAGCTCGAATCGAATTCGAGCTGGAAAGCGAGGCAAGACGACGAGGCGAACTTTACCCTAGAAATAGGAGTTGGGTGGGGGTTATTCCCTACCCCCCCCCTGATGGGGGACGGCACTATGTGCATAAACGTTTTCCTCGTGATTAGCGAGAATGTTTCGGGCTTCACCCAGACCAATGTTTTGCAAACCAGCTATCCGATCGCCATTTTGGGATATATAGGTTCCCGTACCATTAGTAAAGGACTTTAACTCGTACTCAACATTAGATCGCAAGACGAGACGATCTCGTTGGCTACGGTTGAAGTCTGTAATTAAAGCGAAGTAATCGAAGCCAAAACCTACAACAAACCGATCTGCACCTGCACCACCTAGAAGGGTGTCGTTGCCGTAATTACCACCATTGAGGATATCCTTGCCGTTACCACCTAGGAGGGAGTCGTTGCCGTAACTACCATTGAGAAGGAAATCCGTATGTAAGGTGAGAATGTTTCGGGCTCCACCCAGACCAATGTTTTGCAAACCAGCTATCCGATCGCCATTTTGATATATATAGGTTCCCGTGCCCCTAGTAAAGGACTTTAACTCGTACTCAACATTAGATCGCAAGACGAGACGATCGCCTTGGCTACGGTTGAAGTCTGCAATTAAAGCGAAGTAATTTGGGCCAAAACCTACAATAAACCGATCTGCACCTGCACTACCATAGAGGGAGTCGTTGCCGGAACCACCATAGAGGGAGTCGTTGCCGGAACCACCATAGAGGGAGTCGTTGCCGGAACCACCACGGAGGGAGTCGTTGCCAATCCAACCCAAGAGGAGGTCGTTCCCGAGACCACCATAGAGAGTGTCGTTGTCGGAACCACCATCAAGGGAGTCGTCCCCGGAACCACCATCAAGGTAGTCGTTGCCGTCTTCACCATAGAGGGTGTCGTTTCCGACCCAACCACGGAGCCTGTCGTTGCCGGAACCACCATCGAGGAAGTCGTTGCCGGAACCACCATCGAGGAAGTCGTTGCCGTCTTCACCATTAAGGTAGTCGTTGCCGTTTTCACCACCTAGGAGGGTGTCGTTGCCGTCACCACCTAGGAGGGTGTCGTTGCCGTCACCACCTAGGAGCCTGTCGTTGCCGGAACCACCCACTATGGGATAGCGTATTCTCATATTATTCACTCCAATTCTTCAATGTTTTTAGTTTGGTTAGAAAAAGGGCTTTCATGAAGGAAGGAATTCTCTGTACTAAATACCAAGAAAAGACTTTTGTCTGCGATATTTATCACTTAAAAAGGTGATTTTAATCACTAGATAAGGTTTTCGTCCCAAGTATAGCACTATCAGGTTAAGTTAGAACATATAGTGCTCAGTAAAACAGTGACCAGTTACCAGTTACCAGTTACCAGTTACCAGTTACCAGTTATCAGTGACCAGTTACCAGTTACCAGTTACCAGTTATCAGTGACCAGTGACCAGTTACCAGTTACCAGTTATCAGTTACCAGTTACCAGTTACCTTCCACCAATAAGTGGCTTGCCACCAAATAAGTGGTGGGGGCCTCAAACCCAAGGTTGAGCTGCTACCATGGTACGTGATTACTGGTCACTGGTAACTGAAAGGTGGGGGAGTCAGGGCAATCGCAGCTATTTTGAACCCCTTACTGGACAAGACATTCATGTCTAAGTATTTATACTGAGATTTTGTGGGATTGTGAAACCATAGGCATTGCTCCAAAATTTAAGTGCGATATATTCCATGGTAAGTCCAGTAGTCCACTTTCAGTGGATTTTCACTAATTAATATAAATTCATTATGGAATGGTTACTTGATGCTTGCCTTAATCAATATAAATTAATTGACGGGCGGGTTAGTTAGGGTGGGTGGGCGATGCCCACCCTACTAAAAAAAGGGTTTATCTTGTTGGTAAACCTCATCTTTTTTATGAGACAATGCCATTTCAGCTTTTTGCAGTTCTGTGCCTAAATAAAGAGCATGTTCTACTTCTAAACCGGGACAGTCTGCGGCTATTTGCTGATAAAGCTTCCGGGCTGATTTACCGGAGTATCTGTGGAGAACTTCCCCTGAACCGGGGGTTAAATGCTCTACAACTATGGTACCTTTTTCTATAGTAATAGCAAAACTGCCGCTCTCGTCCCCATATTCTCTTTGTTTACATATCTGAGCATATTCTCTTTTAATTACTTGGTCCGCATGTTCCCAGGTATCGTCATATATATGAGCGCTTTGACTGATAATAATCAAGGGTCCCAGCTTTAATTGGAGATTACTTCTTTGGACTATTTGAGCACAAATATGTTGTTGTAATGCTCTCAAACCCATGGCATTGGCGGGCCATGCAGCAAACATATCGTTGCTGCGAAAGGTAGCGGTTAAAGAAAGTTCCCCTTCCTGGTGCCGTAACCAAATATGATTGAGACAGGGAGGACTATCATTCCCTTCATAATCTTTTACGTCCCATAATGACATGACAGCCTGAGCGGAATCAATGTCTTCTGCTAATTTAGCAATTACTTGCTCAATTTGGTCTCGCCCGAACCAGGAACGTAACCGAGTCCCATAGGTATATTTGACTCCTTCTGCTTGGGGTGTATCTGCTAACATTTGACTGATATATGCTCCCAGGAATTGACGGTCAATGGGTAAGTAATTGGGTTCGGGAAAGTAAAAGTCTTCCGGTTCTGACCTAATTACTGCCATTAAATCAATTAACTCTTGCCATTTACTGTCGTAGGCGGTAGGTCTAATGGTACCAGTAGTTTTAATGCGATGGAGAATTTTGACCCAAGTTTGGGCTATGGTTTTCCCCTCAATGCGGTGTCCGTAGGTGGGACCGAGCCGGGTAGTAACAGCTATTTCTCTTTCGGGAAAGATTAAGGGTCCTTTCCTGGGTGGGGGAGGGTCTTTGAGGGTGTAAGATTTTACCAGCCTAACTGCTTCGGGAATAGACTTGGCTTCCTGCCACTGTAAAGATTTCCTGAGTTGCTCCAGAGCGTCACCGTCAATTTCCCTGTCAATATAGCCTCTAATCGAGGAACGAATCACCCAGCATTCCCTCCCCGTATCCCCTGTACCCAGAGTGAAACCATGACGGAAAAAGTCCAGCAGACACCCTCCGCTCCCAGCATTGCTATCTTCCGACGTAGCGTTTAAAATGACCATATAGGGAACCTGGGGGTTGGCGAGTAAATTGCGAATTAGGGGACTGATTCCTCTTGTGGGACTGTAGAGGTTGCCAATGGCTGCATATTCCACCGGCAATAAGTACTTGACAAGGGACTCCTTGACAGTCCATCCTGTCACTATCACTGTTGGTCCAGAACCGCAAATGACCTGGTTCGGTTTGTAGGAGGGCTGATAGGAAAATTGAGTCATAGAATTAAAAGGATGAAAGACTCTCGACGGCAAAAACAACTGGAACAATTAGGGCAAAAGCTGGGTTTAGCTAATAATGCACCAGTAGATTGGTCTTTGCTGGATTTAGCTCTTACCCATCATAGTATTTCCCGGAAGGAAAATAATCAAAAGTTGGAATTTGTGGGAGACGCGGTGGTGCGACTCCTGGCTGCTGAGGTATTATTAGCAACCTATCCTGAGGCACCGGTAGGAGAATTGTCTGCGGTGCGTTCTATTCTGGTGAGCGATCGGGTTTTAGCTGAATTCGCTGCTAGCTACGGTCTCCAGCGCTACTTGCTTTTTGTCAACCAAGGTGGTATAAATAAAGGAGGGCAAATATCCCTCTTGGCCGATACTTTTGAAGCAGTATTAGGTGCCCTTTACCTGAGTACTAGAAATATGGCCTTAATTGCTCCTTGGCTCACTCCTATGTTACAAGATAAAGGGGAAAAAATTCGTCGAGATCCAGCCCGGGAAAATTACAAGGATGCCCTCCAAGAATGGACTCAGGCTGAATATAAAATCCTACCGGAATATCGGGTGCAAGAAAACCAGCAGGTTCTGGAGGAGGAGCGGTTCACTGCTGAAGTGTGGTTGGAAAATCGGCACTTGGGAACGGGGAATGGACGTTCTAAAAAAACAGCGGAACAAGCAGCTGCGAAAGAAGCTTTTTTAACAGTTAGCTCGTACCATGACAGTTGACCAGTTCTTTCACTTTGATACGTCTATAATTGTCAAATTAAGATAGATTATGAAAATTGGTATTGCTATCATAAGAGTAGGACTCCGGAATTTTAACCACCATCCCCTGGCAGAAATTGTCGCTGTTGGGGAACTTAAAAGGAATTGATGGAGTAGTTCTTGCTACTTCTGCTTCTACACACTATAACTCCCGTAGAAGTGGAAGCAAAGGGACAAGTTTTCCGGCGGGATCGCTTTTGGGAAAATATTATCTCCAAAAACTATAGCAATCCTATATGATAAAAGAACAGCGATTGGGCAGGTAGAGGATTGGGAACTGAGTTAGTCCGGGTTCTGCACTCCCTCACTCTTTCCCTAGAACAAGAAGGAAAAAAGATTTACGTCCAAGAGGTCTCATGAAACAACGAGTTACTCTCACTTTTAGTCCCGGAAACGTCTACACTCCTATTACTTATCGGTTAGCGAAGGATTTTGACATCGCTGCCAATATTATCCGCGCTCAAGTAGCCCCTAATCAAATCGGTAAGCTAGTCTTAGAACTCTCGGGAGATATGGACGAGTTAGAAGCAGCTATTGAGTGGATGCGATCGCGCAATATTGACGTTTCTCTTGTGAGTCAAGAAATCTTCATTGATGAAGATAGTTGTGTTGACTGCGGTTTGTGTACCGGAGTTTGTCCCACAGAAGCACTAATTCTGGATCGGTCCACTTTTCAACTCCAGTTCCTCCGTTCTCGTTGTGTGGTCTGCGAACAATGTATTCCTACTTGTCCGGTTGCGGCGATTTCTACTAGTTTTTAGGGAATGAGTTTCGCGCAAAGACGCAAAGACGCAAAGGGTGGGCCAAAGGGGAAACGTTTGGTACCAAAGTAAGAGAGTAAGTTGCTTATTGCCCACCAAACCAGAGCAAAAGAGACTAGGGTCGTGAAAAAGGTAGGGTTTAAGAGGGAATGGGGAACAGAAAGTAAAGCAATTGACAATGGCATATGAGAGAGATAAAAGGGTTGTGGCAGAAAGCGAAAATACCGGAATTTAAGACTATTGCGAGCAAGGTGAAGCAACGGTTCAGATTAGAGGATCCGGCAACTGTTGATTACACCGCTGTTGAAAATAACCTGGCAGCAACAGATAGAGGGGTGCGGATTAAAGCGAAATTCCGGCAGTTGCTCAAACAAGTGAAACCAGAAGATGTGGAGAAAGTTGAGAAGAACTTGGAGGGCATGAAACGAGGACGTATTGCTGAAATATGGCCGAAAATCCAAGCATTGGCACAAATGATTCGGGATCCTCAAGCAGCTTGGAAATCGAAAGCAGTGGCGATCGCTGCTTTAGTTTACCTCATCTCTCCCTTAGACGCACTCCCAGACGCTATCCCTTTTCTCGGACTGGCAGATGATGCTGCTTTAATTTTAGCAGTGGTTTCCGCTTTAGCTTACGAACTGGAAAAATATCTGGTTAAACAGGCGGAAAAACAAGCAGAAATCCAGGTTAACAAGTATAATCGCATTGTGCGCATTAGCTTGGTTGATAGTATTGCAGCAGCAATTATTGCTATTATACTGAAGTTAGTATTGAACGAAATGAGATGAATATCTATCTCGTTTATCGCTTGATTTTCTTGACTCTGACTCTGTTAGGGGCCATGGCCATGGCTGCAAAGTTGTTACAATATCAAAAATACTATGATAAATTGCCCGGATTTGTGCGAAAATACTTAGGTAAGAGGTCCAGGGCTATTGTAGCTCAAAAGCTGCAAGCTAATCCCCAGGATTTAATCCTCAACCTCTTCCTCCTACTTATCTTAGTTAGCTTGAACCTGATTCTCTGGTTTATCTTATAATCGTTGTAGCTGATCCCCCCCTGCCCCCCTTATCAAGGAGGGAGAAGATAGGTAGGGTGGGCATTGCCCACCAGTCCCAATCTATAGTAGGGTGGGCATTGCTCACCCAAAGTAGTAGAAGACAAAGATAATGATAATGTTAGACTTTCAAAATATTCCTCATTTATATACAGTCGTCAAGAATGGACTTAATTTTCTAGTTCCTTCAGCTGTTGTAGTAACTTTACTCCTGGTTCTATCTGGAAGTGTCTGCTGGTTTCGTGAACAGAGACGCAAGAGTCTTTTTCCTCCTTCGACCAACCCTTTCCAGGTGTTCCCACCTGATAGTAACATATTGAAAGAGATTTTAGCACCAAATAATGATAAACCTTTAGCTGATGACCGCATTCCTTACCAAGAAAGAATGGCAGATCGCAATATTAAGGAGGAATTACTAGCTAAGTTAGAAGAGGAGCGCTGGTTGTTAATTGTGGGTAAAACGGGCATTGGGAAGACCCGGGAAGCAACAGAAGTGGCTCAGATTTTAAATAAAGAAGGTTGGCGCATTTTGGTGTTAAAATCGAGGGTTTGGTTAGATGAACCCACACCAGAAACCCTGAAGGAATTTGGTACTCCGAGGAAGTTGCTCTTTTTCCTAGATGACCTCAACAATAGCATGGCATGGAGTCGGAAGCAGAAGAACCCCAAAGCAGCAGAATTGTCCCTAGAATCCCTGATACAACCCCTCCAAGAAAGACTTCTGCGGTATTTAACTACTTATGAAAAAAATTGTGGGACTGGGGAAATTAGGGTTATTGCTACCACCCGGAATGAACCTCAAGAATGGGAAAAACTGCAATGGGATGATTATCAGCAATTTTGGGGGCGGTTTCAGATTTATGAGTTACCGGAACCGGAGGATGAGGCTATTGTGGGGTTATTTGAGGATACTATTCCCAACACTAATATCTTAGCTCAGAAAGAAGATTACCCCATGATCGCCGGGAGAAATGACCGCACTTTCAGAAATGTGGTGGAAAATCTCATCAGACTGGAAAATAGGGGTTTATCTTTAACTCAGGATAATTATCAGGATACTCTAAGGGCTAACTGGGAAAAACGCTATGAAGACGCAAAGCAGAAATATTCCGTTGCTTTATATATTTACCAAGCTGTGGACTTGTTGCGACAGAGCGGTATTATGATAGAGAAGTTTACCGTAGAACCCACAGCAAGATTCATGATTGGGGGTTCTTTTTGGCAGAAATTTCGGTGGCGACGGCAAATTTCCCGGGTGCTAGATTATTTGGTTTCCTCAGAAGGTATTCTTCAGCCCCGAGACGGACAAATTGAAGCTTTGGGTCATAATTCAGTCCAATTGGAAGATTATTGGGAGAGTTTATTCCGTCTAGTTTTGCAGCTGACGAAGCAACAGAAAGAGAAAATGGTCTCTTCTCTCTTCAATTTTGGTGTGGTAATTCATGAATTAGAGCATTATATAGAAGCTGTGGCATGCTGGGATAAGATTATTGCATTCAAACCAGACTTGCATGAGGTTTGGTATAATCGAGGTAATGCTTTGGTTAACTTAGGAAAGTTCTCCGAAGCGATCGCCTCTTATGACAAAGCCATCGAAGTGAAACCAGACTACCATGAGGCTTGGTATTATCGAGGTATTGCTTTGGGGAATTTAGGAAAGTGGGATGAAGCGATCGCCTCCTATGACAAAGCCATCGAAGTAAAACCAGATAAGCATGAGGCTTGGTATAATCGAGGTATTGCTTTGGTTAAGTTAGGAAAGTGGGATGAAGCGATCGCCTCCTATGACAAAGCCATCGAAGTAAAACCAAACTACCATGACGCTTGGTATAATCGAGGTGTTACTTTGGGGAATTTAGGAAAGTGAGATGAAGCGATCGCCTCTTATGACAAAGCCATCGCATTAAAACCAGATAAGCATGAGGCTTGGCATAATCGAGGTATTGCTTTGGTTAATTTAGGAAAGTGAGATGAAGCGATCGCCTCTTATGACAAAGCCATCGCATTAAAACCAGATAAGCATGAGGCTTGGAGTAATCGAGGTTGTGCTTTGGTTAATTTAGGAAAGTGAGATGAAGCGATCGCCTCTTATGACAAAGCCATCGAAGTAAAACCAGATAAGCATGACGCTTGGTGTAATCGAGGTGTTACTTTGGGGAATTTAGGAAAGTGAGATGAAGCGATCGCCTCCTATGACAAAGCCATCGAAGTAAAACCAGATAAGCATGAGGCTTGGTATAATCGAGGTATTGCTTTGTATAATTTAGGAAAGTTCTCCGAAGCGATCGCCTCCTTTGACAAAGCCATCGAAGTAAAACCAGATAAGCATGACGCTTGGTGTAATCGAGGTGTTACTTTGGGGAATTTAGGAAAGTGAGATGAAGCGATCGCCTCTTATGACAAAGCCATCGCATTCAAACCAGACTTGCATCAAGCTTGGTATAATCGAGGTAATGCTTTGGATAACTTAGGAAAGTTCTCCGAAGCGATCGCCTCTTATGACAAAGCCATCGAAGTAAAACCAGACTTGCATGAGGCTTGGAATAATCGAGGTCTTGCTTTGGATAACTTAGGAAAGTGGGATGAAGCGATCGCCTCTTATGACAAAGCCATCGCATTGAAACCAGACTTGCATCAAGCTTGGTGTAATCGAGGTGATGCTTTGGTTAATTTAGGAAAGTGGGATGAAGCGATCGCCTCCTATGAGAAAGCCATCGCATTCAAACCAAACTTGCATGAGGCTTGGAATAATCGAGGTATTGCTTTGGGTAACTTAGGAAAGTGGGATGAAGCGATCGCCTCTTATGACAAAGCCATCGCATTCAAACCAGACTTGCATGACGCTTGGTATAATCGAGGTAATGCTTTGGTTAATTTAGGAAAGTGGGATGAAGCGATCGCCTCTTATGACAAAGCCATCGAAGTAAAACCAGATAAGCATGAGGCTTGGTATAATCGAGGTATTGCTTTGGGTAACTTAGGAAAGTGGGATGAAGCGATCGCCTCTTATGACAAAGCCATCGCATTGAAACCAGACTTGCATCAAGCTTGGTGTAATCGAAGTGATGCTTTGGTTAATTTAGGAAAGTGGGATGAAGCGATCGCCTCCTATGAGAAAGCCATCGCATTCAAACCAAACTTGCATGAGGCTTGGTATAATCGAGGTATTGCTTTGGGTAACTTAGGAAAGTGGGATGAAGCGATCGCCTCTTATGACAAAGCCATCGCATTCAAACCAGACTTGCATGACGCTTGGTATAATCGAGGTTTGGCTTTGGTTAATTTAGGAAAGTGGGATGAAGCGATCGCCTCCTTTGAGAAAGCCATCCAATTAAAACCAGACTTGCATGACGCTTGGTGTAATCGAGGTGTTACTTTGGGGAATTTAGGAAAGTGAGATGAAGCGATCGCCTCTTATAAGAAAGCCATCGAAGTAAAACCAGATAAGCATGAGGCTTGGAGTAATCGAGGTTGTGCTTTGGGGAATTTAGGAAAGTGGGATGAAGCGATCGCCTCCTATAAGAAAGCCATCGAAATAAAACCAGATAAGCATGAGGCTTGGAGTAATCGAGGTTGTGCTTTGGGGAATTTAGGAAAGTGGGATGAAGCGATCGCCTCCTATAAGAAAGCCATCCCATTCAAACCAAACTACCATGAGGCTTGGCATAATCGAGGTCTTGCTTTGGGTAACTTAGGAAAGTGGGATGAAGCGATCGCCTCCTTTAACCAAGCCATCGCATTAAAACCAGACTTGTATCAAGCTTGGTATAATAAAGCCATCTGCTATAGTAAGGAAAATGAGATAGACTTAGCTCTTGAGAACCTGCAACAAGCAATCAATCTCAATCCGGAATACCGAGAAAGAGTCAAAACTGACTCTGACTTGGATAAAATGAAGTCAGAGAGGAGATGTCAGAGATTGATTCAATAATTGCTATCATAAGGAAACTTATCAAAAATAACGACCTGTTATGAGCAAGCGAGCGAAATTAAAAGCAAAAGACCCCGAAGCTTTGTATAATAAAGGGGTTACTCAGGGGAACTTAGGAAACTTGACGGAAGCGATCGCCTTTTTTGAGAAAGCGATCCAATTAAAACCTGATTTCTATGAAGCTTGGAGTAACAAAGGTGTTGTTCTGTCTAAATTAGGAAAATTATCCCTAGCGATGGCTTCCTATGACAAAGCCATAGAATTAAACCCAAACTATTATCCAGCTTGGTATGGTCAAGGTAACCTTTTGAGTAACTTAGGAAAGTTATCCGCAGCGTTAGACTGCTATGACAAAGTAATTGAATTAAAACCCGACTCCTATGAAGCTTGGTATAGTCGAGGCAACGTTTTGACTAACTTAGAAAACTTGTCGGCAGCGGTAGACTCATTTGATAAAGCCATAGAGTTAAAACCAGACTTGTATCAAGGTTGGAAAAATAGAGGAATTGTTCTCTATGATTTAGGAAAGTTCTCCGAAGCCTTGATCTCCTTTGAGAAAGCCATCGAATTAAAACCAGACGACTATCAAGCTTGGTGTGGTCGTGGCAACGTTTTAGGTAACTTAGGAAGGTTCTCCGAAGCCATAGAATCTTATGAGAAAACCATCGAATTAAAACCAGACGACTATGAAGCTTGGAATAACCGAGGTGCTATTCTAGATCAATTAGGAAAGTTTAACGATGGGATCGCTTCCTATGAGAAAGCCATCGCTTTAAAACCAGACTATCATAAAGCTTGGTATAACCGAGGTGATGATTTGGAGGAATTAGGAAGGTTCTCCGAAGCCATAGACTCCTTTGAGAAAGCCATCGAATTAAAACCAAATGACCATAAAGCTTGGTATCGTCGAGGTGGTTCTCTGTATAAGTTACGAAAGTTCTCCGAAGCCATAGAATCTTATGAGAAAGCCATGGAATTCAAACCAGATTTCCAGCAAGCTTGGAATAACCGAGGCAGTGCTCTGTATAACTTAAAAAAGTTCTCAGAAGCCCTCGCTTCCTATGAGAAAGCGATAGAATTAAAACCAGATTACCATGAAGCTTGGTATAACCGAGGTGACACTTTGGATGAATTAGGAAATTTGCCTGATGCGATCGCTTCCTATGACAAAGTCATCGCCTTAAAACCAAACTACTATGAAGCCTGGTATAATCGAGGTACTGCTCTGGTAGGATCAGGAAAGTTGAATGAGGCGATCGCTTCCTATGACAAAGCGATAGAAATCAAACCAGACTTGCATCAAGCTTGGTATAGTAAAGCTATCTGCTATACTGAGCAAAATGAGATTGACTTAGCTATTGAGAGCTTGTTTCAAGCAATCAATCTCAATCCGGAATACCAAGAAATAGCCAAAACTCACCCATTTTTCCAAAAGATGAAGTCAGAGGGCAAGTTTCAGAGATTGATTCAAGAACCGTAGTACGTAAAACAGTGACCAGTGACCAGTTACCAGTGACCAGTTACCAGTTACCAGTTACCAGTTACCAGTTACCAGTTACCAGTTACCAGTTAGTTACCAGTTACCAGGCGTATGGTACGTGATTACTGGTCACTGGTAACTGAAAGGTGAAAAAGCGGACAGCGGGAATCGAACCCGCATCATCAGCTTGGAAGGCTGAGGTTTTACCACTAAACTATGTCCGCTAGATTGATCCACTCTCCCGGTTAAAACACGGGGGATTCGGGATTTAAGCAGCAACCCTTCGGGAAACCCCGTCTTACATTGCTGAACAACTAGGTTGAGACCCCAACCTTATAAAAGACTAACACAAAGACCCGGGATATTGTCAAGGGGGGAAATATTAAATTTTTCTAAAGACGGGAACGGTGTAGGGGCACTGCCTTGCCGTGCCCCTGTGCCCTACTGTGATGAAACCACGTTCCACCAACCGAAGGCAGGTCCGATAAAGCGAATAGTGATCCAGAGGAAAACCGTTAACCCAATACCGATCCAAGCACCTTTGGTAGTTATCTTATATAATTGTTCTGCCTGGGTTTTGGTGATTGGTAACCAGGGGAGGATATTTTGTTCTTTCCCATATGCATCTCCCAATGCAGCTTTGCGACGCTTTGCTTCACCCATAATACTCAATTACTCAAGTCTCTTTTTATCATATACTACACTAAACCAAACCAACTGGGGTCGATATAATTAAAGCGGTTGTAAGGTTCCAGGGCTGCAAGAATTTTGCTGCCGTAACTGCGACAATTAACCCGATGATCAAATAAGGCTACCACTCCTTCGCTCCCTCGTAAAGGTACCACGGCCCGTTGTATTTCTCTCAATGCGGTAGGTAAAAGATAGAGACGAAACCAATCTTGACCCTGGTCTTTATAATAGGCAATTCTAGCAGCTACTAAGGGATTTTCCAAAGAAGGAAGGGGTAAAGTGGCGATCGCCAATAATTGAAATGCACCAAACAGATCTTGATACTGGTGCCAAAATTGCCAACCACTCACCAAAATGCCATTTGCTCCTAAATCAATCCTTTCCACTCCTACACGAGAACCAAACTGGGCTGCTATTTCAGCCCCCACCTGGTCTTTTAAAGGTGTATCCTCTACTAACAAAACGATTGGTTTTTCTCTGTTGCTGCCCAAACCCACCAAAATGCGGATTTGTTCTATCAGCATATCCTTAAATTGAGGGGTATTGGGCAGAGGAAAGGTTTTCGGTAAATATAGTTGAAAATGATAATTATGATGAACTGGCGTAAACTTGACCGCAAGCATTTTCGGTAAACCCAACTGCTGACGGTAAGTAGGAGCGGTTTTTTCCCAATCCAGAAAACTACCGATTAAGACCACTGGTTGCTGTTGCCAAAAGTCCTGAAAAGCAGTAGCTACTTCTACCGGACCTACGTGGAGGCTAAATGCCCCTATTTCCCTGTTAATGGAAGCCCACAGTACCTGACCATTAGTTTGCCAACGTTGCCAAAAGTTACTCCAAGCTGGGGTTAGAAGTCCCCCTGAGGCTAGCATTTGGCATAATCTTTCCAGAGACACCCGTTCCCCTTCTTGGAGCAAGTAGCATTCATAGGGATTCCGGGGGTGGTGGAAAAAAGCTTGAGTGAGTTTTACCCGCAGGTTGCGGATTTGTTCTTGTTTTTGAGGACATTTAGTGATTAACTCATCCCAGTGCCAGTTTTTAATAGTAGCTGTCAGTACTTCTCTAGTCAATTCTGCCAAATCATCGGCACAATCTATAATAGTAGGAACACCAGGGGGTAGGGGCCCACAACCCTGGGCCCCTACAGGATCAAGGAGACGATCTGTGAGCCAAGAGTGAGACTCTATCACCCTTAACCCTTGCTTATCCGTCTTTAACCACTGTTGCAGTCGAGGTATTTTCTGGTTAATAACCGTTCTGCGGTGGGTGGGAGTCACGAGAATAACAGGATCGTCCCAAAGTAGTGCGGGCATGAGGTAACTATAAACATATTCTACCCTAGCCGTGCTGGTTTGAATCAATGCTGGACGACCTGAGCGCAAAGCCCTCGCTACTAGACGGGCCATGGTTAAATGATGGGGCCAAGAGGAGAGGGTTTCGTTCCCCAGGAACCTAAGCAGGGAACTATGGACTTCTGCTTCAATCACGATAACTTGAGGCTCACATCTTCGACCTAGTATAATATAAGCATTGCCCACCGAGACTGCCTAAAAGCAAAACGTTCTCTCTTCTCTCTGTATGAAAATAGGTATTGTAGGATTAGGACTAATTGGGGGTTCTTTAGCTTTAGACTTGCGAAAACAGGGGTTTGAGGTGTTGGGAGTGTCTCGACAATCCAGAACCTGTGAGATAGCTCAGACAAGGGGAATCGTAGATCAGGTGGGGGTGAGTTTGGATCTGCTATCGGAGGCTAAAATCGTCTTTATTTGTACTCCCATCTCAAAAATCGCCCCTACCCTGAAAAAATTGATCCCCTATCTCTCTCCCGAGACTATTGTAACGGATGTAGGTTCTGTAAAAACGTCTCTAGTCCAATGTTGCTCCACCTTGTGGACTAATTTTGTCGGCGGTCACCCCATGGCAGGTACCGCAAAACAAGGGATTGAAGCAGCACAACAGAACTTATTTGCTGGTGCTCCCTATGTCTTAACACCAACCCCCAGCACTCCTTCCCCAGCAGTCAAACAAGTAGAGGAGATCGGGCGATCTCTGGGTTCCAGAGTCTATTATTGCACCCCTGAGCAACACGATCGCGCAGTAGCATTGATTTCTCATTTACCCGTTATCGTCAGTGCTAGTTTGCTCCACACTTGTCTCCAAGAAAGGGACTCTACAATGTTAGATTTAGCGCAAAAGTTAGCCAGTTCAGGATTTCGCGATACTTCCAGAGTTGGAAGTGGTAATCCGGAGTTGGGGGTGATGATGGCACGGTACAATAAAGGAGAACTATTGTCCTCTCTGGGACTATATCGGAATAGTTTAGATGAAATCATTGAGGTGATAGAGACTGAGGACTGGGATAAGCTGGAACAAATACTGCAAAATACTCAGGAAGGGAGAATGAGGTTTCACACAGAGACGCCGAGACACCGAGAAGGTGGATAAATTTAAACTTCCCCACATCCCACTACACCCATATGCGCGAAAAAATTGCCTTTTACCTGGAGGATATTGAAACAACAGTTGGGAGAACGATTAATTTTGTCATTCTGGGATTAATCTTCATCTCCTCGGCTATTTTTGTCATGGAAACCTATCCCATATCTGATGATATAATCACTATATTCAATGCTATAGACTTAGGTATTCTGATAATTTTTACCTTAGAATATTGTCTCAGATTGTGGTGCGCTGAGGAAAGGTTAAAATTCTTGTTTAGCTTTTTCTCCTTGATAGATTTAATAGCGATCATTCCTCTTTTCTTAGGAATAGTAGATATTCGCTTCCTCCGCATTTTGCGTTGGTTTCGGGTTTTCCAAATCAGTACGGCTGATGGAGTTATTTTGGCCAGAATATTATTAACATTATATAGTATTGTCTTCATTTATTCGGGGTTAATTTATCTAGTAGAGCATAACGCTAATAGGTCAGGGTTGGGAAATTTTTTTGACGCTCTTTATTTTTCCATTGTCACCATGACAACGGTAGGGTTTGGGGATATTACACCCCTATCAGAAGGGGGTCGCATTCTCACGTTATTGATGATAATAACAGGAGTAACGACCATTCCCTGGCAAGTGGGGGATTTGGTGAAACAATTGGTGAAAACAGCTAATCATGTTACAATAGTTTGTACTAAGTGTGGTTTATCACTTCATGAAGAAGACGCTAATTATTGTAAAATTTGCGGTACGAAATTGTTGCATAAATCTCTATAGGGTACCACAGATCGCCCTGTTATGATAACGTTATCGGTGCGTTATTAACGCACCCTACAACTCTTTCTTCTTCTCTCTTCTCTCTTCTCTTCCTCTGCGCCCTCTGCGCCTCTGCGGTTTATTTAATCAACTCAGCAGCACAAACTTAACGACCAATACCGACGAAACGGAAACCAGCTTTTTCCAACACCTCTCGATCCAGGAAATTGCGACCGTCAATTATGATGGCATGATGCATAGTCTTAGCCATCTTATCATAGTCTAATTTGAGAAACTCCTGCCAGTCCGTCACCAATACTAGCGCATCACAACCATCGGCGAGCATTTCTGGGTTAGTTTCAATAATCACCCCGGATAAACCGTGACTAACACCAGTTTGAGATACAATGGGATCATAAGCTTTCACTTTTGCTCCCAGTCTGTTCAACTGTTCAATCATATTCAAAGAAGGGGCGTCTCTCATATCGTCTGTATCCGGTTTAAAGGTCAAACCCAGTAAACCGATGGTTTTACCTTTGAGGATTTTCAGTTCCCGTTGCAATTTCTCAATTACAAGGTAACGTTGTCGTTGATTCACATTCACTACTGCTTGCAACAATTCCGTCTCATAACCGTAGTCTTTAGCAGTGTGAATCAAGGCTAACACATCTTTGGGAAAACAAGACCCTCCCCAACCAATCCCTGCTGCCAAAAACTTGCTCCCAATGCGAGAATCTAAACCAATACCCTTAGCAACTTGGTTTACGTCAGCACCCACGCGATCGCAAATATTGGCAACTTCATTAATAAAACTAATTTTAGTTGCCAGGAACGCATTAGCTGCATATTTAACCATTTCTGCTGAGTTCAAGTCTGTCACCAACACCGGGACTGGGGATAAAGACTTGTCCTGGCTATATTGTCGTGTCACAATAGGAGCGTATAATTTCTCCATCATAGCGATCGCCTTCTTACTATTACTCCCCAGGACAATGCGATCTGGGTTCAAGGTATCGTAAATTGCGGAACCTTCCCGCAGAAATTCCGGGTTGCTCACTACATCAAATGCTACCTCCAAAGACTGTTCCCGTTGTGTTACCCCATCCATGACAATCATCTGCACCCAATCCCCAGAACCGATGGGGACGGTGGATTTATTCACAATTACTTTATAACCCCCATTTAAATGAGCACCAATACCCCGAGCAACTGCTTCTACATAACGAGTGTCGCTTTCTCCTGTGGGTAAGGCTGGGGTACCCACCGCAATAAAGAGAATTTCCCCATGTTGGACCCCTGCTCCTAAATCAGTACTAAATGTCAATCTTCCCGAAGAAGCGGAAGACTGCATCAACTCCCACAACCCCGGTTCGTAGATCGGGGACTGTCCCGATTTCATTAACTTGACCTTTTCTTCATTATTGTCAATGCAGATAACATCGTAACCAATGTGAGCAAGACAAACACCTGTCACCAAACCAACATATCCAGTCCCAATTACACAAACGCGCATCAATTCAATCCTCTTCTTGTCAGATTAGAACAGACTATACAACTAACGCTAGATCTGATCCCCCCAAGATCCCCCCGCGTAGCGGGGGGTGACGGGGGGTGATCGACCGGCGGGGATTCCCCGGAAGGATTTCTGAACTTCCGATGACTCGGACTCATAGTCGCTTTTCCACCCCGCTCGCTTTGTGACGGGGCTACCAAGCTCTGGTGGTTGCGTGTTTTCATTCTAGACGACGGCGAAAATCTTCTATAGTCAGTTGTAACCCTTTCTTTAAATCTACAATGGGTTCCCAACCTAGGAATGTTTTTGCCTTGGTAATGTCTGGTTGTCGCTGTTGTGGATCGTCTTGTGGGAGAGGTTGAAACACCAATTCCCCCTGAGGATTAACCATGGTTTGAATCATTTCTGCCAGTTGGAGAATGGTGTATTCTCCAGGATTTCCGAGATTTACAGGACCGATATAATCCCCATTCATCAGTCTCATTAACCCTTCTACTAGGTCCCTCACATAGCAGAAACTGCGAGTTTGCTTTCCCTCTCCGTATACAGTTAAAGGGTAGCCCCGCAAAGCTTGAGCGATGAAGTTACTCACCACGCGACCGTCATGTTCTAACATTCTGGGTCCGTAGGTGTTGTGCAGGGCAAGACAATAAGTTCCCCCGACAAAATTTTCATACTCTGGTACAGAGAAATCGTAGACATAATCATCTAGCTCAAATTCGGCAATACTTTCAACTTTTGCCCACGCAATATTACCTGTGGTTGGTGCTGCTAATTTCTGCCGAGTTTTCCCTAAATTCAGCAGGTCATCATCCTCTAATCCCTCTACAGTTATTTTGTAGAACTGGTTTGGTTTTTCTTCTTGAGAAACACTACCAATAATCCCAATAATCCCAAACTTCGCCAAAATCAACACCAACTTTTCCATGACTACCTGACAGTCACTATGGAACTGGAGGTAGGAATCAGTAGTTGTAGTATCTTTGTAGTCATAACCTTCCCAAAATCCTTGCAGGAAGTACACCAATTGCTTTTTCGGAAGCTGCAAAATCCAGTCAGGAATATCTTTCTCTGTGGTTCGGAACCCAAGAGCATTGATTACTAAATCAACCATTATTTTTGAGCATATGTATACCCGTTTCCCCGAGGTATCCAACTTAATTTCTAGGTTAGCTCCAAATAAATCCTGGGTTATTTGCAGCAGCTTTTCCTGATATTTGGTTTGGTAGCCAAAAACTAAATCATCTTCCGATTTCCCATCTCCTCCAGCTAGATAAAACCCTAAAAACCACAAGAACCCATTGATATTTTCAAGAAAATTATTGATTGTTTGTCCGGAACTAGATGTAGCAATTCTTTCTTTGTCTGTAAGGGGTAAACCCAGATATTTCCAGAGTTCCAGGGGCATACTGTTGCTGGCTTCGTATTCCTTGATGATGCTATAATGCTGGCTTTTTTCTGTTAAGTAATTACGGATTTCATCTCCATACTGCTCCAAGTAGGTTACCACATCTTGTGGTACGATAGAGACCCCCTCTGGGGAAATTTTATCCGTAATGAAGAAACTTTCCAAGGGTTTATCCAGGAACGGGAGATAGTTAGGAGATGCTACCAAATCGCCGATTTTCAGGTCTTTTCCAAATACAGCTTTAGGGGAGCCATTGTCATCCCGGGTAAAGAGACTGTGGTCTTCGGTAATTTTAACCTCTTTACCCCAAGTGGTAGTAATAGTATAGCCTTTTTTCTGGACCTTGTGTTTCCAAATAGCAGAAATTGGTTTAATTACATATTGGGAGTTATTATCGAAACAAGGTACAGAGACCTGAGAGATATCTCCAGAGATGCGATCGTAACAGGCGGCAAAAGATTCGTAGTAGAGGCGATCGCCCTGATAATAGATGACCTTTTGGTCCCCAGTTAAACTATTGAAAATCCGGGCTACCCGAATATCCACATCATTCTGACGATGATAGTCAAAGGCGAGAGTTTCAGCCACTCGCTTCCCTTCGTCATAACAGTTGCCGCAAAATGCAGTCCTTCCGTTACGACGTACACAGATTACATGGTTACGAACGTTGACGCAGTAAACATTGCCCCCGTAGCGAATAGACTCAGGAGTAACAAGATGAGCATCTTTAGCAGGTCTGATATTAACACGATAAAGATCGCGACCAACAGCATGAGAAACTACTGAGGCTGCATAGCCACAACGCATTGCCAACTCCTGCACGTCGTCAGCCAGTTGTTTTGACTTTGAGTAGTAGGTGTAACTATCTCCTCTTTGGGCTCCGTCCCCCAGAATCAGAGCATTGAACAAAATCAATGACTGTCGCCGTGATAGATTCAAAAACTCTCTTGGGATGTATTTATCACCTGACTTACCCAGTGGTTGAAGAATTTCAGCTAACTGTTTGCTGCAAATCCAAAATTGATGATGGTCAGAGTCAAAGAACTTAAAGCCAACACGACTGAGACACTTAGAGATTTTAGCCCTTCCCTCTGGGTTTTCTTGGGCAATGAGGATATTATAATCAGCTATATCATAATCGCGACCATTCACTTCTCGCACTCGTCGCCGCAGGTGGACGCAGCCCTCAGAAATATAGTAACCGAGAAACTCAAGCCAGTCATCCATACGGACACGCTCCACATTGACCTTAGCATTTCGAGGGGGTGAGCCGAGTTTAAACCACTCAACTTCCTCACCAGGAAACTCAGCACCCGTTAACACGCGCCAAGAATGCCAGTGTCGATCTTCATCAGCACGTAGAAACTTCAGCTTTTCAGTTTTGCTACGTACATACATGGAATGATTGGGAGTGACACAGAAATCAAATTTAGCATTGGCAAAACGCAGTAAATTACCAACGTAGGGCTGTACGATGTACTCATCGGGAACATGATACTCGATTTGATTGTCCTCATTGAGAGTCGCTACACGCACTCCCCGTTGTAACTCGGGAAAAGGGATCCAGCCATCCTCTGTTAGAATCTCAGTTTCAGAGTCAAAACAGGAACGAATGCCAATACAATTCACATTACCCCGATACTCTTCCGTTTGGGGATGAACGTCAGGATCCCCGTACACTTCCGAAGTGGAAGCCAGGAGAAATCTTGCTTTGACTCGTTTTGCAAGTCCCAGCATATTTAAAGTCCCGATCACATTAGTTTTAACTGTTTTTACTGGGTTAAACTGATAATGCACTGGGGAAGCGGGACAAGCGAGATGGTATATTTGGTCGGCTTCCAAGGGAATTGGTTCCGTGATATCATGGCGAATTAGCTCAAAATAAGGGTGAGAGAGCCACTTGAGGATATTCTTTTTGTCTCCCGTGTAAAAATTATCTAAACAAAGAACCTCATGTCCTTCGTTCATCAGGCGATCGATAAGGTGGGAGCCAATAAAACCAGCCCCCCCGGTAACTAAAATTCTCATCAAAAACTCTCCTCGTTTGTGGTCCAACCTATCCTAGCAGCCCCTACTGTTCTAGTCGCAAAACAGCCATAAAAGCCTCCTGGGGAACATCTACAGTGCCGATAGCCTTCATGCGCTTTTTCCCTTTCGCCTGTTTTTTCAGCAATTTCTTCTTCCGGGAAATATCCCCACCGTAACACTTAGCCAGTACGTCTTTCCGCAGAGCTGGTATTTGTTGGGAGGCAATAATCCTGGAACCGATGGCTGCTTGAATGGGAATTTTAAACTGATGACGAGGAATTAATTCCTTCAGTTTTTCCACCAAAGCCTTGCCCACATAATAAGCTTTATCGCGATGAACGATAGTCACCAAAGAATCCACCGGCTCTCCATTTACCATGATATCCAATCGCACCAAAGTATTTGCCCGATAGCCGATTTGATGGTATTCCATACTCCCATAACCACGAGAAAGAGATTTGAGGCGATCAAAAAAGTCCGTCACCACTTCAGCTAGAGGCAATTCGTAAATCAGGGCTGTGCGTTTTTCGGTAAAATAGCGCATATCCATGAAAGTACCTCTACGACTCTGACACAACTCCATCAATGCTCCCACATAGGTTTCCGGGGTAATAATTTCCACCCGAATATAGGGTTCTTCAATCTTCTCTCGCTTTACTGGGGGGGGTAATTGACTGGGATTATCGATTTCCAGCACTTCTCCATCGGTAGTAGTGACGCGATAAATTACCGATGGAGCGGTGGTAATTAATTCCAGATTGTACTCCCTTTCCAACCGTTCTTGAACAATTTCCATATGGAGCAAGCCCAAAAAGCCGCAGCGAAAGCCAAAACCCATCGCACTTGAGGTTTCTGGTTCGTAATAAAGAGCAGCATCGTTGAGCTTCAACTTTTCCAGAGCATCCCGGAAGTCTTCATATTGTTCCGAATCCGTGGGAAATAAGCCGCAGAAGACCATGGGTTTAGCTTCTGTATAACCGGGTAAAGGTTCTTCTGCCTGGGCTGAGGCGAGAGTAATGGTATCTCCTACTCTCGCATCCGCTACAGTTTTAATGGCAGCGGCGATATAACCCACCTCTCCTGCGTGGAGATCCTCTACTGGGATTTGTCCAGGAGAAAGCACCCCTAACTCATCAATATCGTATTCCTTGCCCGAAGCCATCAAGCGGAAGCGATCGCCTTTTGTAACTTTCCCATCCATCACCCGGAAATAGATGATTGCCCCCCGATAAGGATCGTAATAGCTATCGAAAATTAGCGCTCGTAGAGGTTTCTCCATCCTCTCTTCTGGAGGTGGAATTAAATGGACAATAGATTCCAAAATCTCATCCACTCCAATCCCTGCTTTCGCAGAAGCCAAGATTGCCGTGCTACAATCCAAACCGATAACTTCTTCAATTTCCTTAATCACCCTTTCTGGTTCCGCCCCCGGTAAGTCGATTTTATTCAGCACTGGGATAATTTCCAAATCATGTTCCAGAGCAAGATAGATATTGGCGAGAGTTTGAGCTTCTACCCCTTGAGAAGCATCTACCACCAACAGAGCGCCTTCACAAGCCGCCAGGGAGCGAGATACCTCGTAGGAAAAATCCACATGACCGGGAGTATCGATGAGGTTCAGCACGTACTCTTGACCATCTCTAGCGGTATAATTCATCCGGGCTGCTTGCAGCTTAATGGTAATGCCTCGCTCTCTTTCTAGGTCCATGTTATCCAGGAATTGTTCCTTCATCTCCCTCTGGGCAACGGTTCCAGTGAGCTGTAACATGCGGTCTGCGAGAGTAGATTTGCCGTGGTCGATGTGGGCAATAATAGAGAAATTACGTATCTGAGATCCGGAAACAACAGTCATATATTATTGTAACTAAAATTAGCAATTATTGGGCAAAGTCTGGGAATATTCTATAATAGAAACAGGCATTCATATTGGCTGGAATTGACATAAGATTTATCGAAAGTTAGTTGTAAAATTTTTTTTTACTATTGAAGCTCAATGTTGTATCCTACTCTATCCTCCCACAAACTTAGATGCCATAATTCCATGGAAGTCTCTCCCAGACAAGGAAACTCAGATTTGTGGCAAGATTTGGGTGCTGACTTAGTCTTTACCCAAGATGACTCTGGCAAATATCTGTCCTTTTACTGGCAAGATGCGGTCGATTATGGTTTGAGTGACGAAAAAATAGTGGGGAGTTTTTTGGAGGATACCTTCACTTCTGTATCTATCTTAGAATATAATCATATCATAAAACAAGTTTTAGAAAGACATATACCTAAACGACGTTACTGTTACTTTAAGTATCTGAATCAGTTTTTCCCCTTTGAACTGGTAATTAGCCCCATTTTACCCCCGGGAGGCAAAGCAACAAGGGTACTGGTGATGGGGCACCGCTTGGGGAAAACAGAAATATCTCTTCCTCATAAATTTAGAATCCCAGTAAATATTTATTCATACGCTAAATTGTTGGTTAAAATCACCAAAAAAGTTAGTAAAACTTTAAATTTGGCAACAATTTGGCAGCAAACAGTCAAGAGCATAGGAGAAGCCCTAGTGGTCAGCCGCTGCAATATCTTATCCTACGACGAAACCAAAAAACAGTTACAAGTCAGAGCTGAATATTCCCCGCCACTCTATAAGTCTCTGGTGGGTTATAAGCTGGATGTAGAATCTGAAGATTATTTCCAGCAAGCAATGTCCTCTCAATCTGTAGTCATAAAGGATCGTGTAGCCCTCAATGATCCATTTGAGCAAAAGTCACTGCTCTTGGTATCCACCTTCTACCAACAAAAGCGGAATGGCTTAATTTGGATCCAGCAGTGCGATCGCTACCGTCAGTGGACTGAAGCAGAAATAGAATTAGTCCAGGAGTTGGCAGATCGAGTGGGAACAGCCATCGCCCACGCTACTCTCTACCAGGAACTAGAACTAGCTAGAAATGAAGCAGAATCAGCAAACCGCCTGAAAAGTAATTTTCTCGCCAGTACTACCCACGAATTACGAACTCCCCTCAATGGTATCATAGGATTCCTCCAACTGGTTCTCAATGACATGGCGGATGATCCCCAAGAGGAAAAAGAATTTCTCCAGGAAGCTCATAATTCAGCTCTCTATCTCCTCAATCTGATTAATGACATTCTGGATTTTGCTAAAATTGAGGCTGGTAAAATGGACCTGGAATTAGTCCCGGTAGACCTGAGGGAGCTATTTCAAGACGTGGAGACAAAAACTCGTCCTCAAGCGCAAGAGAAAAATCTCAGCTTGAAAATCCAACTTCCTCCTATTTACGATCCTATCATGGTCTACGGTAACCATCGCCGTTTGTTGCAAGTAATGTTAAACTTGGTGGGAAATGCGATTAAATTTACTCACGAAGGAGGGGTGACTATTAGCGCTGAAGTAGTGCAGAAAAAAATCCAACACCATGATCGCCAGTTTCCTGGGATAGTAAAAATTAATGTGGCTGATACGGGTATTGGGGTTCCTTTAGACCAACAAAAGAATCTGTTTGACAATTTCTTCCAGGTTGATGGGGGATCTACTCGGGAATACGGCGGTACAGGTTTGGGTTTGGCTATCTCCCAAAGGCTAGTGGAGGCAATGGGTGGTAAGATAGACTTCTACAGCATGGGGGAAGGATTGGGTTCCACCGTTAGCTTGAGCATTCCTCTCAATCATGCTCCTGTTATGAAGAGTTTGGCACAAGCAGTAACCAGTTCGTAGGGTGGGCATTGCCCACCAAGCAAGCCATATGAGAGGATTTAATGGACTTTGAAATTATTGGAAAAGTTACAGAAATTGAAACCATTGCTGTAGGAAAAGGCATTCCTGTGCGTCGTCAGTTGCAAAAACGGTATGGCAGAGGAAAGTGGAGAAAGTTGAAGGGAGTAGCCCAAGTACGGCTTCCTGACGATACAATACGTTTAGCCGAGATCCATTGGTATGAAGCCCATGGTATTGGCAAGAAAGTTCGTAGGGTGGGCATTGCCCACCAAGCCAGCTAGAGGAGAAGATGGGTGTGGATTTTGAAATCATTAGCTACCTTTTTTTGATTAATGATGGAAACCAAACAACAACAAGCTATTCATTTTGCTGTGTGCCTTAACAACGAAGGATATGAAGCATCCCTGGAAGTTGGAAAACTAGATCCCATGATTAATGATGAACAAGCAAAAATCCATGGGCTGATTCGTGTGATTGACGAGAGTGGGGAAGACTACGCTTTTTCAGCCAATCGTTTCTATCTCATTGAGTTACCGCAAAATGTGGAGGAAACTCTGTTAGCAGCATCTTAGCGCCTTTTTACTGAGGGTCGCTACTATAGCTGCTATCATTAGTTGGACCTAGACAACCCTAACCAGGCAAGGAAAAACGCTCTCGGAGGCAATCGCCCATCCATGATTACCCTTGAAACCCTTAAACAATGGCTACTTACCCCCGCAGAAAACGAACATCTGGAATTCAAAGAGGCTGTTGCTTTAGGTAATGAGGGTGGTGGCTATCTCGTTTTGGGGGTCACCAATAAGCCTCCACGGCAGGTGGTGGGTTCTCAAGCCTTTACAGACCTCAATAAAATCAAAGCCCATATTCTAAACAAACTTAAATTTAGAGTAGACATTAGGTCATTGCAACATCCTCATGGTAGAGTGCTGGTGTTTGAAGTGCCACCCCGTCCCACAGGGCAAGCACTTGCCTTAGACGGAACTTTCTTAATGCGAGCTGGTGAAGACCTGGTGGCGATGACACCAGATAAGCTCAAACGCATTTTTGCAGAAGACCAACAGGATTGGTTTACACAGCCTGCAAAAGCTGATGTAAGTCCTAATAATGTAATTGCCCTGCTTGATACACAGACCTATTTTGAGCTATTAAAGATACCCTATCCCACGAGTCGCGACGCCGTATTGAAGCGATTACAGGGGGAAAATTTAATCCAGCAGACCTCTCGGGGTTGGATCATTACCAACCTGGGTGCTATACTGTTGGCTAAGGAATTGAAAGCTTTTTCATCCTCATTAGCTCGTAAAGCCGTCCGTTTTGTCCTGTATGAGGGGACTAATAAGCTAAAGACTCGCAAGGATGTGACAGGCAATCGAGGATATGCTTCTGGCTTTGAACGTTTAGTGAATTTCGTCCACGAAGAAGCACCACAAAATCACATTGTTGAAGAAGTGCTCAGGGAAGAAGTAAAAATGTTTCCCAAGCAAGCTATACGGGAATTGATTGCTAATGCTCTCATTCATCAGGATTTTCAGTCCACGGGCAATTCCGTCATGGTGGAAATGTACACTGACCGTATTGAAATATCTAACCCAGGTATTCCCTCTATTAAGGTAGAACGCTTTATTGATGAACGAATGCGCGGCAGTCCCCACCCGTAGGATGCGTTAGCTGTCGTAGGATGCGTTACTAGCCGTAAGTAGTAACAACAATACAAACTTTGTTGGCGTAACGCATCGTACGTAGCAGCATCCTAAATTAAATGGGTTAGCGTAACGCATCATCTGATGCGTTAGCTGTCGTAGGATGCGTTACTAACCGTAAGTAGTAGCAACAATACAAACTTTGTTGGCGTAACGCATCCTACGTAGCAGCATCCTAAATTAAATGGGTTAGCGTAACGCATCCTACGCGGCGCTACGGGAGCGTTTTCATTTGGACAAGTCTAAGAAAGCTCTCGTTTCTCAGATTATCGGGGCTACGAAGAAAGCAGGATTAATCAAGTCCGATTTCTCGGACTCAACTTCTACCCGCTATGCTCGCTATCTCCCATTTTGGGCGTAAAAGTGGTTAACGCCAATTAAAAGTGGTTAACGCCAATTAAAAGTGGTTAACGCCAATTAAAAGTGGTTAAAAGCAAATCGATAAAGATAGGGTATCAATGGCTGAAACCCTTACGGGAAAAGGATAAAAGTGCTTAAACGCAAATCCATGACCACCTCAAATGATTAGGACTGACACTCCCTCTCTCCCATTTTCGGTTTGAAAGTGGTTAATGCCAATTAAAAGTGGTTAATCGCAAATCGATATAAGAGGATATCAATGGCTGAAACCCTTATAGGAAAAGGATAAAAGTGCTTAAACGCAAATCTTTAGGTGCTTCGAGCCAATCGATAAAAAATTGTATAACCTCGGGTAATATGGAACTAGATGACGAAAGGCGGAGGCGCGCTATGACTCCGACATTAAATGGACAAACAGCAATAATTCGTACAGAGCGAGGTCTGGTAATTGCTGGTACTCGCATCACCTTATATGACGTGATGGATTTTATCGCAATCGTTGTCTTGATCGACTCATTGAGATTGTATTTGATATTGATGACTACAGAGGGTCAAGGAGGCTTTTTATTCCGTAATAGGTTCCAGTATTAAAAGATGGCAGTCAAAGAGGGTGCCAGACGCGGCATAGTTAAACTAGAAACCAGTGGTAATCTAAGGAGTGAGATGACCGAATCTAATAATGCTCGGGCAATTTTTCAGACAGCCTACGAAAATCGCTATACCTGGGACGAACACTTCCCCGGTTATACAGCAGAACTTACCCTGAAACAAGGAGAGGAAGTTTATACTGGCCAAGTACAAGTGAGAAGGGACTTGAGTGTTGAAGTGACGGGTATCCAAGACCAACAGGTACGAGAGAGCATCTATAATCAGATGCGGGATATCGTTACTCACAGGAAATCTACTGAGTTCCATCAAGCTCACGGTAAGAACCAATTTAGCTTAGGTGCCCAGGATCCCACTGGTGCAGTGGAAATTCTCGTCCAAGGAGACGCTATGGGATCTAATTACAAAGTGCGCGGTGGGGAAATTTGCCAGGTGAGCAGGGTTATGGGTTCCATGGCTTTTACCATTAACACTAAAGAGAGTTTTGAGACCGGATCTGGCTATATTTCCGTGGGCTACAATGCTGTTTTTCGGGATGCTAAAACCGGTGAACTGAAGGGAGAACGGGACTTTCAGGAAACTTACACCCAATTTGGATCCTATTATCTCCCCACTCTTCAGGTGATAGACTCTCTTGATAATAATGGGGGGAAAATCACGACAGAGTTTCATTTCACTGGCATTGAACTGCTGACTGTGGCATCATAAAGGGAAACTATGTGAAGGAGGTACAGAATGACAGCATTGGCACTGACCATGGACAATGTGGAAACAACATTGGACGAAATGCGCCCTTATTTGATGGCGGATGGAGGTAATGTGGAGTTGGTGGAAATAGACGGTCCCATTGTCAAATTACGTCTCCAAGGTGCTTGTGGTTCTTGTCCCAGTTCTGCTATGACCTTGAGAATGGGGATTGAACGTCGTTTGAAAGAAATGATTCCTGAGATTGCCGAAATCGAGCAAGTCATGTAATTGAAACCACGGGCCCACAGCCGTGGGCCCCTACAGGATTATGTCTGATTCACTGTATGTCGCTTTGATCTGGCATCAGCACCAACCTTTATATAAATCTCAGGGAAAATATAGTTTACCATGGGTGCGGTTGCATGGGACTAAAGATTACCTGGATTTAGTACTGTTACTAGAAAAGTATCCTCAGTTGCATCAAACGGTGAACCTGGTACCTTCCCTGATTTTGCAACTAGAAGATTATAGTGCAGGGGTGGCTATGGATCCCTATCTGGCTCTGACACTTACCCCCTGTGACAAAATACCAACTAACCATAAATATTTTATGGTAAATAATTTTTTTAGTTGTAATTACCAGACCATGATTGCTCCTCACCCTCGTTACCGGGAACTATATAGCCAAAAACAGGAGCGAGGAGAGGCTTGGTGTGGGCAAAACTGGACCGGTCAGGATTGGAGCGATTTGCTCGCATGGCATAATTTGGCTTGGATAGATCCGCTATTTTGGGATGATCCGGAAATTGCCCTCTGGTTGAAACAGGGAGAAAATTTTAACTTGGGCGATCGCCTGCGCATTTATGGTAAACAAAGGGAAATCATCAGCCGGATCATCCCTCAACACCGGAAAATGCAAGAGGTGGGTCAGTTGGAAGTCATCACCAGTCCCTATACCCACCCTATTTTACCCCTACTGGCAGATACTAACTCCGGTGGGGTGGCCTTACCAGAGATGAAGTTGCCCCAAAAGGCCTTTCAATGGTGCGAAGATATCCCTCGTCACCTCCAAAAAGCTAGGGAAATTTACCGGGCAAGATTTGGACGGAACCCTAGGGGTTTGTGGCCTTCTGAACAGTCCGTTAGTCCCGGGATTTTGCCTTATATTGCTCAGGAAGGGTTTCACTGGATTTGCTCCGATGAGGTGGTTTTGGGTTCCACTTTGAAGCACTATTTCCGACGAGACGAGGTGGGGAATGTTTCTGAACCAGAATTGCTCTATCGTCCTTATCGCTTGGAGACTAAAGAGGGGAATTTGGTTATCGTTTTTCGGGACCATTGTCTCTCCGATTTAATCGGCTTTACCTATAGTACCAGGTCACCTCAGGGAGCAGCAAAGGATTTGGTCCGACGTCTGGAGGTAATTGCTGGTAATAGGTCAAGGCAAGATGATCAACAGCCCTGGTTAGTTACTATTGCCTTAGACGGAGAGAATTGTTGGGAGTATTACCAACAGGATGGTCTGCCTTTTTTGCAAGCCCTCTATGAAAGATTGAGTAAGAACAATAAAATTAAATTAGTTACAGTATCAGAATTTTTACACAAATTCCCCAACATGGCAACTATCCCAGGGGATAACCTCCACAGTGGTTCCTGGGTGGACGGGAGTTTTAGCACTTGGATCGGGTCTAGTACCAAAAACCGGGCTTGGGACTTGCTGAGGGAGGCTAGGGAGGTATTGGCAAATCATCCCGAGGCTACAGAAGAAAATAACCCTGAAGTTTGGGAGTCCTTATATGCAGCGGAAGGCTCCGATTGGTTTTGGTGGTTTGACAGAGGTCATTCTTCTTTTCATGATAGCATTTTCGACCAATTATTCCGGGACCACCTGATTGCTATCTATCGGGGTCTGAAGGAACCTGTTCCTCCTCGTTTGCTTCAACCTGTCCAAGAACGGGAAGTCCAGGGTCCAGGTGCTCCGGAAAGCTTTATTAGTCCGGGGCTGGACGGTAGGGGACGAGAGGAGGATTGGCAGAAAGCTGGTAAAATTGAGATTGGTGATAGTCGGGGGACAATGCAACGTTCTAGTTTGGTGCAACAAGTTTACTATGGTTGGGACCAGTTGCATTTCTATTTCCGTTTCGACTTTCAGGGTGGGGTGCAATTACCAGGGGAGTTGCACTTATTGTGGTATTATCGGGATATAACCATGTATAATAGTCCAGTCTTACTCACAAAATTGCCAGATATTGCACCCTTGAATTATTTGTTCCACCATGATTTGGGAATTAATTTGCTCAACTTATCCATTGGGTTGGAAGAAGCGGTGGAGGATTATACTTGGCAGAGTAGGGTCACTAGGGCAGTGGTTGCTTTTCACCAATGCTTGGAATTAGCAGTTCCTTGGGCTGATTTACAGGTTCAGCCTGATTATCCCTTAGAACTGCTTGTTATCTTAGCAGAAGATGGCCAGTTTCACAGTTATTTACCCGAAAATGAGTTAATAAGGCTGCAAGTACCTTAGACAGTGACCTCGTATCAGTTCTTGTCACCAAAAAAAAGTTTCTGGAGGGGGTTGACAAAACCAAAATTTGGAGTTATGATAGGATTGTCGAAGATTTTGCTTTGTGTGTAGGTCTTTTTCCTGACCTTTAGCTATAAATCAGGATACGGATCCCTCCTCCCCCTCTTCCCTTTGCGCCTTTGCGCCTTTGCGCGAGACTAAAAAAGTGAAACCCAAAAGCATATGAAAGCTACACCTACAAAAATACCAGACGTTTGGCTACTGGAACTCAAAGTATTTGGGGACGACCGGGGTTTCTTCCTAGAAAGCTATAATAAGAAGGTATTTCAAGATAAAATCGGTATAAACCCTGATTTTGTTCAAGATAATCATTCTCGTTCTCGCAAAAACGTGCTCCGGGGACTGCACTATCAAATAAAACAACCTCAAGGAAAGTTAGTTACGGTTGTCCAAGGAACTATCTATGACGTAGCCGTGGACCTGAGAAAAAGTTCGGCCACTTTTCGTCAGTGGGTTGGGGTAGAATTGAGTGGTGAGTCCAAGGGTCAACTCTGGGTACCGGAAGGTTTTGCCCATGGCTTTCTTGTCCTTTCCCAGTTTGCTGAGGTACTATATAAAACCACCCATTACTATGAGCCCCAACAGGAACGTTCTCTTTTCTGGAACGACCCGGAATTGGCTATCTCTTGGCCCATAGAAGACCCACCTTTGCTCTCGGATAAGGATAGGGTTGGTAAACTATTGCAGGACGCAGAGGTATTTGAGTGAGAACCATTCTCGTGACCGGCATTAAAGGACAATTAGGGGCAGAAGTAGGAGCATTTCTCTCTCCTTTGGGGAAAATAATTGGTGTAGGCAGGGAAAAATTGGACTTGGCTAAACCTGAACATATTCGGGAGGCGATCGCTCAGATTAAACCCCATATTATCGTCAATTGTGGTGCCTATACTGGTGTAGATAAGGCTGAGTCTGAGTCTGATTTAGCCTATCAAATAAATGGAGTTGCACCCACCGTTTTAGCCCAGGAAGGGGAGAAATTGAGAGCTACCCTAGTTCATATCTCCACCGACTATGTCTTCGATGGTACCAAAAATACTCCCTATTTAGAAACAGATCCCACCCACCCTATGGGGGTCTACGGTAAGTCTAAAGTAGCTGGAGAGGAAGGGATTCGTCAAACTGGTGCTCACTCTTATATTCTCAGAACTGCTTGGGTTTACGGCAGGAAAGGAAAGGGTAATTTTGTCAAAACTATGGTAAGATTAGGGAGAGAACGGGAAGAGTTGCGGGTAGTAATGGACCAAGTGGGGACTCCTACTTGGACTGAAGATATTGCTAAGGCGATCGCCTCTTTATTACAACAAGATAGTCCTCCGGGAACCTATCACTTCACCAATAGTGGAGTAACCAGTTGGTACGACTTTGCTGTGGCTATCTTTGAGGAAGCCCAGTTGCTGGGTTTTCCTTTACAAGTAAAGAGAGTGGTTCCTATTACCACTTCTGAGTATCCTACTCCAGCCAGTCGTCCTGCCTATTCTGTCCTAGACACCAGGAAGTTAGGAGCTGTTTTAGGTAAGTACCCCCCTCACTGGAGGGTAGCTCTTCGGAAAATGCTTCAAGAAAGAGTCTAGGTTGACACTCCTTCCCCCTCCGTGCCTCTGTGCCTCTGCGTGAAACAAAAACTTTCAAAAAGGGGGTTGACAAAAGTAAAATAAGGAGTTATAGTAATACCATGGGGAAAGATGGTGCCCTGTGTGTAGGTATTTTGACTCCCTATAACTAAGTCCAAGTTACAAATAAGACGAAGGCGATCGCTTCCTTCCCCCCTTTGCGCTCTCGGCGAGTCTTTCGAGCGGCTACTTTGCGCTCAACCCAACCTACGAATTAAACACACACACCTTTCCTAATATACCTTTAAATATAACCTCCAAATAGGCAGCTGTCAACCCCAATTTAGTATAAAATGTTACAAAAACCCAAATATATAGATGAAAGCATTAATCCTCTCAGGGGGTAAGGGAACGCGACTGCGACCACTTACTTATACAGGAGCGAAACAACTGGTTCCGGTGGCCAACAAACCCATTCTGTGGTACGGTATTGAAGCTATTGTAGCAGCGGGTATAAAGTCCATAGGCATTATTATCAGTCCGGAAACAGGAACAGAAGTAAGGGAAATAACTGGTTCCGGAGAGCGCTTTGGGGCAGAAATAACCTATATCCTCCAGGAAAATCCAGCAGGGTTGGCTCACGCAGTTAAAGTAGCTCGACCTTTCTTGGCAGATGATCCTTTTTTGATGTATTTAGGGGATAACTTAATTGAAAATGAACTCACCCCCTTCCTGTCTGACTTTCAAGCTAAAAATTTAGATTCCCTAATCCTACTCCGTTCCCTATCTAATCCTAGCGCTTTTGGGGTGGCTGAAGTAGATAAAAAGGGAAAAGTGCTGCAACTAGTGGAAAAACCCCAAGTTCCTCCTTCTAACTTAGCCTTAGTGGGAATTTACTTCTTCTCCTCTGCTATTCAAAAAGCCATTGACAGCATTAAACCTTCACCTCGGGGAGAATTAGAAATAACCGACGCTATTCAAGCTTTAATATACCAGTTATCGTCTGTCGAGGCCAGAAAATTAGATGGTTGGTGGTTGGACACGGGGAAAAAGGACGACTTATTGGAAGCGAATCGCATTATTCTCGACACCCGTTTAGAAGAAAAGATTGAAGGAGAAGTAGACTCTGAGAGTCAGGTTATTGGGCGGGTAAAAATAGGGAAAGGAACCAAACTAGTCAATTGTACCATTCGCGGACCTGTTATTATTGGCCAGAACTGCCATATGCAAAATTGTTTCATCGGTCCCTATACAAGTATAGCTGATCAAGTCACCTTAGAAAGTGGGGATTTAGAACACAGTGTAATATTAGAAGGTGCTAAACTAATAGGAATAGAACAACGGATAGTAGACAGTATAATCGGAAAAAGAGCGCAGTTAAAAGTTGCACCTTGTCGCCCCAAAGCCTTACGGTTCATGATAGGTGACGACTCCCAAATAGAGTTGGGAGGATAGGGTTCTCCGCGCCTCTGCGCCTCTGCGTGAAACAAAAACTTTCCAAAAGGGGTTGACAAAAATGAAATTAAGAGTTAGAGTAGTATCATGGGAAAAGAGTGCGCCCTGTGTGTAGTGTTTTTCTTGTTTAAATAAACCGCAGAGGCGCAGAGTACGCAGAGAAAGAGAAGAGAGAAGAGAGAAGAGAGAAGAGAGAAGAGAGAAGAGAGAAGAGAGAAGAGAGAAGAGAGAAGAGAGAAGAGAGAAGAGAGAGAGAGAAGAGAGAAGAGAGAAAGAGAAGAGAGAAGAGAGAAGAGAGAAGAGAGAAGAGAGAAGAGAGAAGAGAGGGGCGATCCGGGATGAAACAAAAACTTTCCAAAAGGGGTTGACAAAAATGACACAAAAACGCTTATTAATAACAGGTGGTGCCGGGTTTATTGGTTCTAATTTCGTTCATCATTGGACGAAAAACTATCCGGGGAGTCGCCTGGTGGTTTTAGACGCACTCACCTATGCAGGAAATAGAGCTAATTTAGCTAAATTAGAAGAAGATGATAATTTTCGCTTTGTTAAAGGAGATATTGGCGATCGCCCTTTATTAGATCAGCTCTTAAAAGAAGAAAAAATCGATACAATCGCCCATTTTGCAGCGGAGTCCCATGTGGACCGTTCTATTTTAGGTCCAGACGCTTTTATTCACACCAACGTGATGGGTACTTTTACCTTATTGGAAGCATTTCGTCAGTATTGGGAAACCGGAGGGAAACCGGAAAACTACCGCTTCCTCCACATATCCACAGACGAAGTATTTGGCAGTTTAGCACCAGAAGACCCTCAGTTCACCGAAACTACTCCCTATGCTCCCAATAGTCCCTATGCTGCTTCCAAAGCAGGGAGCGACCACCTAGTTCGTGCCTACTATCATACCTACGGTTTACCCACCCTAATAACCAATTGTTCCAACAACTACGGACCCTATCATTTCCCAGAAAAATTAATTCCCCTCACTTGTATTAACATATTATTAGGGAAACCCCTCCCCGTGTACGGTGACGGTGAAAATATTCGGGACTGGTTATATGTAAAAGACCACTGTAGTGCATTAGAACTAGTGATTGAGAAAGGAGAACCGGGACAAACCTATAATATTGGGGGGAATAACGAAATCAAAAATATTGATTTAGTGAAGATGATTTGTGCCTTAATGGACGAGTTGGGATCCAACTTACCAGTAAGTCCCGCTGCGGACTTAATTACCTTTGTCAAAGATAGACCAGGACACGATCGCCGTTATGGGATTAATGGGAGTAAAATTAAACAAGAGTTAGGTTGGAAACCTAGTGAAACTTTAGCCACAGGACTCCGACTCACCATAGAATGGTATTTAAACAACCGGGACTGGTGGGTACACCTCCTTTCCCCTGAGTATCAAGCTTATTACCACAAAATGTATCAAAACCGGGAGCTATGAGTAATTTATTGACGAAAGCCTTTCAGAAAGCCCAATGTTTACCGGAGCACATACAGGATGAACTGGCTGAACAGTTCATTGAGGATATTGAGATGGAGCTGAAATGGCAGCAGACATTATCTCAACCAGAAAGTGCTATCCTAGAAGAACTAGCAGAGAAAGCCTTGAGAGATTCTTTGCAGGGAAAAACCAAGGTTATGGGCTTTGATGAACTGTCAGCACCCCGCTCTGAAGAGGCGGGGCTTCGTGCCTCCCTCATAGGATAGCTGACCAGCCGTAGGATGCGTTACGCCATAGCTGTCAGCTTTAAACACTTCTCCAGACGTGTGCTAACGCATCCTACTTAACTGACTACGTTATCGGCAAGAGTTAAAGACCTACCCTGGGATGCGTGCTAGTCTCAGGCTCTAGAACCGGGTGGTTAAACAGCTTTACGAGGGGTAAGGCAGTGCTGCCGGGAAAGTACCGACCGATAACTTTGCGCCTCGACCCAGCTCGAATCGAATTCGAGCTGGAAAGCGAGGCAAGACGGCGAAGCCAACTTTACGACCGAATTGGAGGTTTGGGGGAGACAACAATTTCCCCCACCCCCATCGGGGACACTGCGGCTAAAGCCGCTAAACGTTTTCCTCCCCGCTCTAAAGAGACGGGGTTTCCAACGACTAAAAAATTTTCATGAAGTCGGAGCTAACAGATGACTTTATCCAGTGTTTCGCTCAATTACCTGAAAGAGTTAAACAGACTGCACGGAAGAACTATAAGCTTTGGAAACAAAACCCTAGCCATCCGAGTTTGGAGTTCAAAAAGCTGAATACCAAGCAGCCCATATACTCGGTGAGAACCGGAATAGGCTGGCGTGCTGTAGGAATCATGAAAGCTCCAGATACAATTGTCTGGTTTTGGATCGGACCCCATAGGGAATATGATAAGTTACTCAAGAAACTATGAATGTACTGTAGGTGAGACAGAAGAAGGTGCGTTCGTTCTGTCAATCTTTTTTATTGCTACTCAGTTTCTGAATGTAGTTAGTGGCAGTTACGAGACTGCGTCGCATAAGTTCCACAGCACGTGCTAACTCACCGATTTCATCCTCACTTCGCACTGAGACCTCTTCGTCTAAAAGCCCCTCACTCACACTGCGAGCAATACGAGCCATATTAATAACAGGTTTGAGCACAAAACGTTGTACAAGACGGTCAATGAAGATGAAGATACCGGAAAACAAGAGGGTTAGGAGAGCAAACGCTACCAAGCTGCGCTTCAAGATAAGGCTGTTAACATTAGTTAAGGGAACCCCCACAAAGTTAGCACCCACCACCTGACCGGGAACATAGCCATAGCCACTGTTAGTCCCATACTCCTGCACTATTTGAGGAGGTGCCTGATCTGGTACACCGTGACACTGCAAGCAGGATTCCTTACTCACGGAGGGTTTGGAAGAAACCAAGTATTTTTGACCACCAATTTTACCCTTTTTAACTAAACTTTTTAAATTAGCCTCAGTGCGAAACTGCTCAATAATTTTCTGTTCTAGGGGGTCTGATTTATTTGTTGGATTCAATGGGTTATCTGAAGCAACCCTGATGTAGTATTGAGGTTGGAGCTTCAAAAAATGTTTTGCAACGCTCTTCGTTGCAACGGTCAAGGAGACTGCTGGAGAATAAAAAATACCTCGGGGAAGTAAATAGGGAACCATATCTTCAGCAACGTAGGTTTGGACAGATTTAACCAGATCAACCAGTAAGTTAAGTTCCTGACGAGAGTTGACATTCACCTGGTGTCTCGTCCAGACACTCACAGATAGGATTGTCACAACCAAGGTCATCACATAAAGTCCAATCAAGACTCTGCGAAATTGCCCGAGCAAACCCTTCTTTGGAATCACTGAATCCACGAATTTTTGAATCATTGAACTAATCTCTTTACAAGATAGCTAATAGATTTGTGTTTTATCAATCTCTTCCGTCTAACTGGTAACTGATAAATTATGTTTAATACAATAGCAAAAATACATTAACCTTAATAAATTTACTAAGGTTAATAAAAATTATAACATTGATAATTATCTAGATGCTTTCCTCATCTACTATAACACTTCCAACAAATTTATAGGTTTCAGGATATATACCTGATGTCTGGCTAGTAGTTTACTCCACGGAACCGAACTTGCTATAATTACTAAACTCTAGCAGTAACAACAGACATAGGTTGATTTTGATATTTTCCTTGACGAGTTTGATAGCTCACCCCGCAAGGTTCCCCTTCCAAAAACAAAAGCTGACAGCAACCTTCATTAGCATAGATCCGACAATCCGCACTGGAAGAATTGGAAAATTCCAGAGTTAAATGTCCCAGCCATCCCGCTTCTGCTGGTGTAAGATTGGCAATTAAGCCCACTCTGGCATAGCTGGACTTGCCGATACAAAGAACAGTAATATTATCTGGGACTGCTAATCGCTCCAAAGCTACCCCTAAGCCATAGGAATGAGCGGGTAAAATAAAATAACTCCCATTTACATCTCTATTGAGCTTAACTGGTTCAAGATTGTCCGGATTAAAGTTTTTCGGATCCACAACGGTACCAGGAATATGACGAAAGACGCGAAACTCTACGGGAGATAGGCGAATATCGTAACCGAAGCTCCCCAAACCATAGGAAATAACTGGCACATTTTCAAGGCGACGAATTAACTGAGGTTCAAATGGCATAATCATTCCCTTTGCTGCCATAAGGGCGATCCAAGTATCGTTTTTAATCACAATATAACTGGCGATCTGTTTTAGTACGGGTCATGATACTTGATATTTAATGCCTTGGCCATGATGAGCAAAATCTGCCACTGTATCTGCGGATAATTCGTGAAAAGTCATGGCCTTGAGTAATATGGTGTGCCCCTGCTTGCAGTGCTGCTACTGCTTCCTCTGGGGATTTGAGACTAGCTGCCAAAATTTCTGTATCGCTCCCTTGCAAGACCGCAGCCATTTCCCGAACGTAGGATGCGTTACGCACATACTGACCGATGTACCACGCACGGCAAGTACCGTAACGCATCCTACTATAATAAAAATTATGCCCCTAGCTGGCACTAGGGGATACGTAAAAACTCATATAATAGGAGAATAGCAGATGACGTTTGAAGAATTTCAACAAGCACTGGAGCAAATAGTTGCCCTCCAGCGCCAAGCAGAAGAGAGTCGGCTAAAGGATAAGCAGTCCTTAGAACAGCGACAACGGCAGCTGGAAGACAAGCGAGTAGAGGATAAGCAGTACTTAGAGCAGCGACAACAGAATCTGGAAGACGAGCGCCTCAAGGATAAGCAGTCCTTGGAGCAGTTAAAACGAGAAAGAGAAGAGAGTCGGCGGAGGTATGAGCAGAAGTTCGAGCAGGAAATAGGCAACATTCTGGCTGTGCAACGGGAACTACAAGAAAAACAGTTACAACTCACGGATAATATGGCTCAATGGTCCGAGGGATCTGATAAACATGAAGGACGTATTGAGCGGTTGATAGGCTAGAGCATTACCGGAGAATCAGATCGCCTCGCTTTAGAAGAAAGATTAATGAGTGTAGAGCGCCGGGTAGACAAGCTGGAAAAGAATCAAGAGAGCTAGTCACCTATAGCGGCGAGCACGTACCTTGACAGTTACCGGTACTAATGACTAGTTATAGCGATGTACCGAAAGCTTTTTACCACTGTCAAGATGTATATCCAAGTTTAATCTGAAACTAAAGAGTGCGCGAATCGCTATAAATATCCATCCGTATCCATCTGCGGTTCAAACTTACTATTACTCCTATGAGCGACACTGTTATCGATATCCGTAACCTCCAAGTCCAATTTCTCACTGAAGACAAACCTGTTGTCGCTGTAGACAAGATTAGCTTTCAACTGCAAAGAGGGCAAACCCTGGGTATTGTGGGAGAGTCTGGAAGCGGTAAATCTGTCACTTCCCTAGCTATTATGGGTTTAGTGCCCAAACCAGGTAGAATTAGGGGCGGTGAAATTTGGTTTCGTCCCACAGAAGCAGATGTAGCAGTTAACCTTTTAGCAATTAAAGAAGAAGAAAGACGAAAGTATCGAGGGGGACAAATTGGGATGATTTTTCAAGAACCCATGTCTTCCCTCAACCCAGTCTATAATATTGGCTTCCAAATAACCGAAGCAATTCTACTTCACCAAGACATTTCCCTTTCAGAAGCAAGACGTCAGGCGATCGCCAGCCTTCAGGAAGTCAAACTCCTCCCCTCCGACGAACAGTTACGGGAGCAATATCTAGCCCAAACCCAAGGAGAACCGAGCCAACAGGAAATTAATAGTTATATCAACGGCCAAAAGCGAGCCATGCTCAAACGCTATCCCCACGAACTCTCTGGGGGGCAATTGCAACGGGTGATGATTGCCATGGCTATTTCTTCTAACCCCACCCTGTTGATTGCGGATGAACCCACTACTGCTCTGGATGTTACAGTACAGGCGACAATTCTGAATTTATTGCGCCAATTATGCCGCACCCGCCAGATGTCCCTGATTTTCATTACCCACGACTTAGGGGTTATTGGGGAATTAGTGGATGCAGTGGCAGTCATGTATCAGGGTAAAATTGTGGAATCTGGATTGATAACGGAAATTTTCCACCAACCCAAACACCCCTATACTAAAGGACTATTAGCTTGTCGTCCCCGTTTAGATCGGCGCTGGAAATATTTGCCTACTGTAGCTGATTTTATGACAGTAGATGAGGATCAGACAGGAGAATTGGTGATTCGGGAAAAACCCCCATTACCTGAAAGGGAAACCATCTCCACCGAAGAGGTAGAGCAACGCTTATCCCAATTATTAACCCATGAGCCTTTACTGTCCATCAAAAACCTCCAGGTAGGGTTCCCGCTCCGAGGCATGTTTGGCAGCACCAAAAGGTATTTTATGGCTGTGAATAACGTCTCTTTTGATTTATATCCGGGGGAAACATTGGGGTTGGTAGGAGAGTCTGGTTGTGGTAAGTCTACCCTCGCTCGTGCTATCCTCCGTTTAATTCCCTCAATGCAAGGGGAGATTTGGTTTCAGGGGGAAAATATTGCGCTCATTCCTATGGGGGCTGAAAGACTGCGGGGTTTGCGACGCCAGATGCAAATTGTGTTTCAGAATCCCTATAATTCCCTCAACCCCCGCATGACTGTGGGTAAGGCGATCATGGAACCCATGGTGATACACAAAATAGGAGGAACCAGAACCAAGCGTCGGGAAAGGGTAGCTTATCTCTTAGAAAGGGTGGGTTTAAGTCCGGATTGTTTCCATCGCTATCCCCACGAATTTTCCGGTGGACAAAGACAAAGAGTCTGCATTGCCAGAGCTTTAGCTCTTAACCCTCAGTTTATCATTTGCGACGAATCAGTGTCCGCCCTGGATGTCTCCGTCCAAGCTCAGGTGCTCAACTTATTGAAAGAATTACAAGCAGAGTTTAGCTTAACATATCTTTTGATCTCTCACGATTTAAGCGTAGTTAAGTTTATGAGCGATCGCATTATTGTCATGAATAAGGGGAAGATTGAAGAAATTGACACCGCAGAAAGGATTTACAGCCAACCACAACAGGACTATACCCGCCAATTAATCTCCTCAATTCCCGGCTTGTCAGTGAGCAGTGAGCAGTTACCAGTTACCAGTCCTGCTCATGCCAACCGGGGCAGTCAGGCAGTTACCAGTTACCAGTGAGCAGTTTTTTGCTCAATGAAGTATGTGTAATATAGTTTTATGTAGGTAAAATTATTAAATTTATAAACCTGGTTCGAATGCTGGAAAGTGATGGTTTCGGATAGTCAAAGAGAAAGGCTCTATCCGATATTACCGTAAAGAGGGACAGGAGAAACTGATTAGAGTAGACTATCATGGTGCCAAAGAAGTCCCTACTGGTACATGTCATGCTATTCTCAAAGCAGCAGGCATTAAGAAAGGAGGTTAGACCTATGATTGATTTGCCCTATTCACTTGTGATTGAAGCTACCCAAGAGCCAGATTTTTTCGGCTTTTATTCACCTGAGCTAGAAGGGTTTACTGGTGTAGGTCACTCTATCGAAAATTGCATTTACCAAGCTAAGTGGGGTATGATTGACCATGTTAATCTTTTGCGGGAGCACAATCTCTCTATCCCAGCCCCAAACCCAGAACCTAAAATCACAATTCAAAATGAAAATAGCAAAACTTCTCAGCGCCTCTGCGCCTCTGCGTGAAACTTCTAATTCTATCCCCCAGCTACTCATCAATCTCCTGTCAGTCACCCTAGTCATTTTTACCCTCACAGCTTCCAATGTGGCTAACGCCCAAACCCCGGAAAGCAAAACCTTCCTCTGGAAAGTAAACTCACCCCAAAACACCCTCTATTTACTCGGTTCAGTTCACTTTCTGAAAGCAGATAACTACCCCCTGCCCCAGCCCATGGAAGCAGCATTTGACGACGCGGAGGGAGTGGTGTTTGAGGTAAATTTCAATGAGGCTCAAGATAGGGCAGTACAGCAACTGGTGTTGCAAAAAGCCCTACCAGAAGCAGAGGAGACTCTCATAGGTACCCTCAGTCCCCAAACCTACAATTTGGCTCAACAAAAGGCGGCGGAACTGGGTAAACCCATGGAGCCGTTTCACAAATTTGAACCCTGGTTTTTTACCTTCTCTTTTCTCCCTTGAAAATTGCAGCAATTAGGTTTTGAAGCAAGTTATGGGGTGGCTCAATATTTCTTCCGGCAAGCCGTAGCGGAAAATAAAGAAATTGTTGCCTTGGAAACCCTAGAATATCAAATTAGTTTGTTTGATGCTCTTTCAGCTGAAGAACAAGAGGAGTTATTATTGGAAACGTTACTGGAACTAGACACCCTAGAAACTTCTTTCAATAATTTGATTACTGCTTGGTCTAATGGTGATTTAGAAGAGTTTGCAGCTTTATTTCTGGCAAATTTTGCCCCCTATCCGGATCTTGAAGAGAAATTACTGACCCAGCGCAATCACAACTGGCTCCCAACAATTGAATCCTTATTGCAACAAAAAAAGGACTATTTAGTAATAGTGGGTGCGGGTCACCTAGTGGGGGAAGAGGGTTTGATTCAGCTTCTGGAAAATCGTGGCTATCTCATCGAGCAAGTAGCCGCTCGAAGAGTCGCTCCAGCACGAAGCAATAATAGGTAAAAATTATTGCTAATTATTATCATTATTGGGAAATTATTGAGAAGAAAGTGACATAATCATGCAAAATAAGCATTATGCCCATATTTTGGTAATCTAGAATACAAAAGACCAGTTTTTTTGCAGTAAGATATTTCCTAGGCTAATAATAGCCTAAGGGCGTAGGTTGGGTAGAGCGATAGCGAAACCCAACACAAATCTCCGCACGCAGAGGCGCAGAGGCACGGAAGATTTATAAACAAGCGTTTGAAACTCCTAGAGAACCGTGCTATCCTCTGCGCCTCTGTGTCTCTGTGAGCTTCTTTTTTGCTGTTGGGTTTCGTTGCCTCAACCCAACCTACAATTGTTAGTCTAGGTGTGTTAAGTGTGAGGAAAACAAGATGAATAAATCTAAAATTAGCAGTATTGCTTGGTTAACCTGCTCAGCTATTCTGAGTTCAGCCCTTTTGCAAACCCCTAAAGCCATAGCTCAAAACTTGGGCTATACCTCTCTAGAAGACTATACAGAAGAGCCACTGGGTCAAGTAAATAGCGTTTCCGAGTTGCGGGATGTTGCTCCGGGACACTGGGCTTATGAAGCAGTCAAAAAATTAGTGGAACGCTATCGCTGCGTTCGCGGTTATGAAGACGGCACCTTTCGGGGGAACAATCCCGTAAATCGCTATGAGTTTGCCGTAACCTTGAATGATTGTTTGCAAACTATCGAACGTCTGATTGTAGCGAGGGAGAGTAGACGTCTGGATCCTTCTACTCCCACCATTACTAGCGCCGACTCAAGCCGGATCCAACGTTTAATCGAAGAATTTGGCGCTGAATTAGCAATTCTGACGGCTCGGGTGAATGACACGGAAGAAAGAACAGATTTCCTGGAAGACCATCAGTTCTCTACTACCACTAAGCTGGTGGGGGAGGTTGCTTTTACTCTTGCTCAAGCTTTTGGGGACCAGTTAGACTCCCAAGTAGCCTTTAGCGATAAGGTTCGTCTCCAGTTTGTGACTAGCTTTACAGGGAAAGATAAGCTGTTCACCCGTCTCACTGCTAGCAATATTGGCAACTCATTTGCAGATGAAATTGGCACTAATCAAGGGCGGTTTGCTTTTGATGGTCCTGCACGCAACAATGTTGTCATCGATCGCCTCCATTACAACTTCCCTGTGAGGGACAATTTGAGAATCGTTGCTATGGCTGGCTTGGGAGCCCATCACTTCTACGCCGACACTTTCAACTCGGGACTGGAAGCAGGTGGCGGTGCCAATAATGCCCTCTCCCGGTTTGCGGAACGGAACCCCATCTATCGCTTGGGTATCAGTCGCTTGAGTACCGGGGTAGGTATCCGCTACAAATTCGCTCCCCAATGGGAACTCTCAGCAGGCTATCTGGCTCCTAATGGTAGCAACCCAGCCGCTGGAAGTGGTTTGTTTAATGGGAGCTACTCCGCTTTGGGGCAATTGGTATTTAAGCCTACCGATACTCTGAAATTCGGATTTACCTACTCCAATAGCTATCATGTTTCTAACAACGCCTTTGCTTTTGGCGGTACAGGAACAGGTTTTGGGAACTTGAATATTTCTGGTGTCACCAGCCCAGTTTCTAGCAATAGCTATGGGATAGAAGCTCAATACGATATTAGTCCTAAATTTAGCATTCGCGCTTGGGGCGGTTTTACCGATGCTAAAATCATTGGTTTAGGGGATGCTGATATTTGGAACTACGCCCTCGTGTTCGCTTTCCCCGACTTGGGTAAGGAAGGCAACTTGGGGGCTATAGTGGTAGGTGCAGAACCTTATTTGACAGGTTTGGACGTTCCTAATACTATGCCATTTTCCAACGACATTCCACTGCATATAGAGGCTTTCTACAGGTATCAAATTACCGATAATATCTCTCTGACTCCGGGCTTTATTTGGTTGACATCTATTAACCAAATGCCAAATAACGACGACGGTGCCTTTATTGGTGCATTAAGGACTACCTTTAGGTTCTAATAATTTGGAAGGGTTCAATAGGTCAGTTTCACGCAGAGGCGCAGAGGCGCGGAGAGGTTGTATTAAAATATACGGCGTTGCATAATTGAGACATGAATGAGTAAGAACTAGCTCTCTCTTTTTCCTCTGTGTCCTCTGCGCCTCTGCGGTTTATTATTATTTCATATCTTGATTCAGCAACGCCCGATGAAGAAATATAATGGAAAGGAAGTAGAGCGTGCGGATCGAACAGTTACAAGCATTCCTAGCAGTAGCCGAAACAGGGAACTTTGGACAAGCGGCGCGAAAATGCGGCGTCACCCAATCTACTGTTAGCCGCCAAATTCAGTCCCTAGAAAATGACTTGGGTTTACCCTTATTTCATCGCACTGCCCAAACCAAGTTAACCCTAGGGGGAGAAAAACTAATACCTCGTGCTCGGAAAATTTGTCGGGAGTGGGAAACTGCCACGTCAGAATTCGCCGATTTATTAGCAGGAAAACAACCAGAACTCTGCGTAGCAGCGATTCATTCAGTCTGCGCTCATTATTTACCCCCAGTATTGCAGCAATTTTGTCAAGATTATCCGGAAGTACAGTTGCGGGTGACCGCATTGGGCAGCGATCGCGCTTTGAAAGTACTGCAAGATGGTTTGGTGGAGATTGCAGTGGTGATGAACAATCCCGGCTATACTGGTAGTGAGGAAATGGTAAGATGGGTTCTTTATTCTGAACCAATTGAAATTTTAATGGCTGCTAACCATCCTTTGAGGGAGTATGAGGAAGTACCTTTCTCAGAATTAGTGAAATATCCTCAAGTAGTTTTTAAAGATGGTTACGGAATGCAACGTTTAGTGCAGGAGTGGTTTGAGGAACACCATGTTACCCTGAAAACGGCGATGGAGTTGAATACTCTCGATGCTTTTAGGGGGGTAGTACGTACTGGTGAAATGCTTGCTCTCTTACCCCAAGCAGCTTTGTTAGCAGCACGGAGCGATCCAACTTTGGCAGTTAGAGCGATGGCTTATCCCCCCAATATACCAAAGGAAAAGGCAAAGAGGGGTTTAAATCGGGAAGTAGTCTTGGTGACAACTAGGGATCGCCTACAAATTCCCCCTATTGCTCACTTTTGCCATTTAGTGCGTCAAATGTCTGGTTTAAACCAGGAAAATTTAAAGGTTTATGAAGAATTGACTCTTGACAAGAATAAACTAATAACAATATATAACAGTTAGCACGTACCATACCAGTTACCAGTTACCAGTTACCAGTTACCAGTTACCAGTTACCAGTTACCAGTACTAATTATTAGTGTGCGGCTCGATCAAGCGTGAAGTGATCGAGGCCATCGAATTGGATGGCATGAAACGGAGCTACGCCAGCAAAACCTTCCGCATCAGTCGCAACACGATTAACCTGTGGTTTCGGCGGCAGTTGATGGGGATTTCATGTTACATAACATAAAAGTTTGATATAACGAATTTAGGTAGAAGCTAGATTATGAGTGATATATTTCGGGAATTTTTAAAAAAAGTCGGTAGTGGAGCCCATACGGGGAAAGATTTGACTCGCGCTGAAGCAGAAGCAGCGACGAGAATGATGCTGTTAACTGATGCGACCCCAGCCCAAATAGGGGCATTTATGATTGCTCATCGCATCAAACGACCCACAGCAGCAGAATTGGCGGGTATGCTGGATGCTTATGATGGTCTCATACCTACATTAGAGACAAATAATCTTCCTTTCTCCCGTCCGGTTACTGTTTTTGGTACTCCCTACGACGGAAGGGATCGCACTGCCCCAGTTATCCCCATTACTGCCCTTATTTTAGCAGCAGCAGGAGTGCCCACAGTTATGCACGGGGGGGATACTATGGCTACAAAATACGGTATACCCTTGATTCAAATCTGGCAAGGATTAGGGGTAGATTTTGCCCCCTTATCTCTCCTCCAAACAGAACAGTTACTGGGGAAAACGGGAATAGGATTTTTCTATCTCCCCCGTCATTTTCCCCCATTTAAAGACTTAGTTGCTTACCGGGACCAAATTGGTAAGCGTCCTCCTTTTGCTACCATAGAATTGATTTGGTCTCCTTGGGTAGGTAATGTTCATTTTGTCTCCGGTTTCGTTCACCCCCCTACAGAAGAACGTTTTCGGGAAACTTTTGCTTTGCGGGGGGTAACAGAGTTTACCACAATTAAGGGTTTAGAAGGGAGTTGCGACCTTCCTCCCAGTCGTACTGCTATTATTGGTATAAAGAATCAGGAGTCTTCCTTTGAACGGTTGTTACTCCGTCCTGGTGACTATGGTTTTGCAGGAAAAGATGTCCCTTTAGAATCTCCTGATAAACTCATAGCACAAATTAAGGCAGTTATCCAAGGAAAAGCCTCCGATTTGATGCAGACTGCTATTTACAATGGAGGATTTTATCTCTGGCGTTTTGGTGTTTGTGCTGATTTAGAGGCTGGTTTTGGGCGAGCGGAAGAGATGTTAACAGGAGGTGAAGTAGGGGAGAAACTGGGAGAAATAATCGCGCAAAGCCGCAAAGACGCAAAGTAGGGTGGGCATTGCCCACCTTCATGCACCTTATCTTATATCATGGTTGTCCAGATACCAATTTCTTGCACCAGTCATCACTGGTTTACTAACCTGTTTCCAGGTTAATCCAGCCTTTTCCATTTCGAGAACGCTTTCTTTTTGGACGTCAGCAGCAAACCACCGCAAAAATTGCCCTATCTTGTCTAATTCAAATTTTCCGTCGCAAGCTTCTTGAACTCCCTGTTCTAAGCGAGCTGGAGTCATGAACATATCCACAAACTCGTATACGTTCATAGGGATTTCCCCCTTGATCGCTGCTGCTTTCTTGCTTTTAATATTTTGATGCTTTCCTCCTGTCGCTTTAAAGAGCAGTTCACAGTAACTTAGCTTTTCCACCAAATCTTCCGTTTCCGGATACAATACCAGCGCCTCACCAACTCCTTCTTTGCCAAAAGTTTCTTTGACCCAAGGATCGGTTTGCTCTACTTCCTTCACCATGGAATTAATGGTGGCTATACTAAGATTTACAGTTTTCCCATTCCCAAAGTCTAACACAATGGGTTCTCCATAATAAGGGAGGACGAAAATATCGGGATGTTCTGGCAGTAAAGGGCGAATTTTTTCTGGACGCACTTCTAGTTTAGCCAATCTGCCATGTATCCCACCATATTGAAGGGCAAAAACAGCTAATATTTTCCTATCTATGTGACAAATAGCGGCGTTTTTGTTAATTCCAGGACCGCACCATTCTCCAAATATAGTGAGATTTTCCTCACCAGCAAGGTGGGTAAAATAGTCCATATTTTCATTCACCCAGGTAGCAAAACCAGCGTTATCTTTTTTGGAGGTAATCACGGCAGTTCTTTTTTGCGCTACCACTGTCCCGTCGGGGAAAATTTGCACCCCAGCATTAGTACCGTGGAGTTTAATTTTCCCCCGATAAGTAATTTTAGGACTAGGTTGGGCTTTTTGTAAAGTCCGTCCCACATTAATCAACCTGCCAATACTAGGCCATTTTTGCATAGCCACAGATACAGATTGCAATTTAACTGTAGACTCTACTATTTCCGGGCAATATTCAGCAGAAATATCAGTAGCAATAGGTGCTGAAACCTTCTCCATAGCCATCCCAAAAGAGACTATTCCTCGTAGTTTACTTGGCTTTATTTTTGTTCCATCTTCCAGTATTGTATCAGTTAAAGCTACGGCTACTACATCCCCAATTTGGTAAATATTGTCCAGGTTGGCGATAATTTGGATGGACTCGTAACCAGTAGCTTCCATTTGATAAATGCGCAGGGAATGGGCATTGGGATGATCCGCTGCGCTTTTGACTAACATTGCAATTACAGGCAATTTGACACTCCTTTGGGGTAGCTGTTAATTTAATATTACACACATGCTACAAAAATGTCAAGGGCATGGTAGTGAATCGCGCAAAGGCGCAAAGGCGCAAAGTAGGATGGTTAACTGAGCGGAGCGTAACGCACCGATTTTTTGAGGATTTTGGTGCATTATGAACTACTTTACATTTCTGAACCGCCCGATCCCCCCGCCTTACGGCACCCCCCTTGACAAGGGGGGATAAAGGGGGGATCGCACCCTACACACAACCCGCAACCCGGCGATCTCGTACCTTTCTTCAGGTCTTCCCCAGTTCATGAAGGCGCAACGGCAATAGCTCGGTCCGTCGTACCAGGAACCACCGCGTATAATGCGTCCATTTTCACTATTATTTTGGAACCTATCCACACACCACTCGTAAACATTACCGTGCATGTCATAAAGACCGAAAGCGTTGGGGGGAAAACTTCCTACCTTGGTGGTCTTTTTCCGGTAAACTCCTTTCGGACCTAAACCATAGGGATAATCACCACGATAGTTAGCAAGGTCAGTGGTGAGTGTGGGACCGAAGTAAAAAGGGGTAGTTGTATTGGCTCGACAAGCATATTCCCATTCAGTCTCGGTACTCAGTCTAAACTCTTTTTTTGTTAATTGGGAGAGTTTGGTGCAAAAATTTACACAATCTTCCCAACTAACGTTTTCCACAGGAAGCTCCGATCCTTGAAAGTGGGAGGGGTTATTCCCCATGACAGCTAACCACTGACTTTGGGTAATGGGGTATTTCCCCATAAAGAAAGGACTCACATTGACCAAATGTTGGGAACGTTCTGGGTTCAAACGTCCTTCCTCACTTTCTGGTGAACCCATGAGAAATTGTCCCCCAGGAATAGACACCATGTCTAGAGTCACTCCATTACCCAACTCTACCGTAAAGTACTCAACTTTACCAGGACGACAATTAATTTCCTGACCATATTCGTTAACGGTAATGATATCAAAGGGAAAGGTTTTGAGTTTATCGTCCTGAGAAAGGAGACGAGGAATAAGAGGATAAGTAGTCGCTCCCAACACTCCTACTCCAGCAAAACCAGCCAACTTCAGGAACTTTGACCTCCCTATCTTATACTTTATTAGTCGCAAATATTCCTCCTCTCTTTGCGCCTTGGCGTCTTTGCGCGATAAAATTAACTCCATACTACCACAGCATATCCCCAATAAATGACATATAGCAATCCTAATATTGCAGATCTTCACTAACACTTCGTGCTGCAATGGCTCCCTGTGCAACTGCTGTAGCAACGCAGGGATCCCGAAAATTAACCACATCTCCAGCCGCATAAATTGTTGGAATTGAGGTCCGCAGAAAAGCATCGGTTTCAATATAACCAAAAGGTGTCAATTTTAGGGATCCAATGCGGCTTTCATTAAGCAGTTGAGTCATTTCTTGAGCGTTGGGAGCAAACCCCAACCGAAAATACAAGTGGTCAACTGAGAGTTCTTCCTGCAAGTGAGTTCCTTCTTTGACACTCCCCGCATGGTTTCAAAGCCCATAACTCGCTGACCGGTAGCAATAACGATGGCGTTTTATTCTTCGGTAGTGCTGCATTGTAATGATGGTAGCCTGCTGAAACCTTCCTTTGATGAGGGTTTGAGTGTGGATATACCATTACTGTGCATCATTCGGGTTAATTCCCATTTCTAGTAAACGCTGGACTAACTTTTCAGCTCGCTGGCGTTCGGTTTCAGCTCGTTGTTCCAAGGTTTCAGCTCGTTGTTCCAAAGTTTCAGCCCGTTGGTGTTCCTTTTCAGCTCGTTGGCGTTCGGTTTCAGCTCGTTGTTCCAAAGTTTCAGCCCGTTGGTGTTCCTTTTCAGCTCGTTGGCGTTCGGTTTCAGCTCGTTGTTCCAAAGTTTCAGCCCGTTGTTCCAAGGTTTTGATTGTGGTTTGTTCTTCTTTAATTAATTGCTCCACCAGCGGAGGAGCGAGCAGTTCTTTCACCGATAAAACTAGTTGAGAAAACTGACTGGAAACAATTGTTTTCTCTTCGGTAAAATCTACAGAACGATATCCCTCTTCATTCCTAGGATTAGTAAACACCCTCACTCGTTTCTTTTTCGCGTCTACTATCCAATACTCTGCAATTTGCGCTATTTCGTATTCATTACGTTTAATCACATAATCATCCCGGCGATTGCTGCTGACAATTTCTACTACCAGAATCGGCTGTTCATCAAAATCCAAAACCCCAGCTCCCGGGCGATGAAGAACTTGTTCCCAAACAGTTTGGCTACAGACTACCACATCGGGAATTCGAGATGTATTTTCTTCCGTTCGCACACCTGTTCCTAAAGCGTTCGCCACTAAATCCAAGTTTTGAGCTGCAAAGTAGCGCTGGAATTTGTAAACCAAAAACTTGCAAATATTGGTATGTAAGTGAGTAGATGCTCCCATAGGTACTAGTTTTCCTCTGACTAATTCATAAAGAACATCCGGTTCTCCAACATATTCGAGATATTCTTGGAAGGTTAACAGATGTTCAATTTCAGTCGGTTCATTTATAGCCACCTCGGTTGCTGGAATGACAGCTTGAATCATAATTTAATCTCTCTCATGTTCCCTGACTGGACTATTTTATCACATATCAAAGGGACTATCTATTCTTCTAATGATAGTTGTTTTCTCTAGCACAATCTGAACACAAGCCCTGGGAATAAAACTCGTCCCCATAGTCTGCCACTTGTTCCTTAGGTTGTCCACAATAGGAGCAAATCTTGAATAAGGTGGCTAATGTTCTGTTCTCATCAACTTCTTTGTACTCGAAAAAGCATTCATTACTGAGGATTTCCCCTATATTAACGTCAGAGCGATGGGATTTTTCAATCAAGTCTACCACAATGGATTGCTGTTCCTCAAAGCTTAAAGACTGGAATGCTTTATTTTGTAGGTATAAGTGCCCAATCATTGAATTGATAGTGTAGCTGGTTTGATGATCTGACATGGTGTTCCTTCCTTATAAAAACGATTGATTAGTACTATTATACTACTTTCGATAGGTGAAGTGCTTGGGGAAGTCTCGCGCAAAGGCGCTGCATGCGCAAAGGGAGGGAGGGGAAGCGCGACCATTTCAGGTCGCTTAGAACGGGACACCCCGGCCCCTAGGGAGTTCCACCCCTAGCCCACTACATTCTATACTTCCCCGATAAGACGTTGTAAATTTTCCCCGATCACCTTTTCCGGGACCGTCCCCAACAAAGTCTGTTCCACAGCACCCCCTGGTTGCAGTAAAGTAATTTGCGGTAACCCACTCACCCCATACTGCTGCACTTGTTCCTCGAATTGGGTATCGTCAACATTTATCATAACAAAATTTACTTCACTATACTCATAATGTAGCCGATTTAAGGTATGAGCCATCCATTGGCAAGCATTACACCAATCAGCATAGAATTCCAGGAGAGTCGGTTTCCCATTAGCCAGAGCCACTTCATAGGGAACCGACTGTTGGGCCATAGTCCTCAAGGTAGCTAAGCCACTTACAGAACTACTGGTTATGGTAGTAACGTCTGCCCGAGTAGTGACAAAAACCCCAGCTACCAATACTAAAACAATAACTGCTACTAAAAACGAGGAAACTTTAGTCATCTTAATTACCCATCCCAATGATTCACAACTCTATTATAATCTTACCACACCCTATAAGGTGTCAAATCCTATAAAAGAAGCAAGAGAATGATTATCAACCTCCCTATGTACCGCCAACAAGTGGCCAATTAATTTTACCATTGACGGGTTTTATCATATTCAGCACCTGCTAACATCAGAGCAGTAATGTCAGCGTAAGCATTCACCCAAGCTTGTTGTACCTCTGTAGTCCACTCTTCCCCCAGATACTGCTCAAAAGTAGTTAAAAGAGCATAGCCTAGCAGAGGGTAATGTTCTGGTAAAGCGTCATATTTGACATGACGGGCTCCCAGTCGTTGGAGTTTATCTTTTAATTTTTGTGGATAGCGGATATTTAAGACTATAGCCGCCAAGGAATCAATAAACTTCTGTTTGAGTATCCACATATCCGTTTTGGCAAACAGCGGCTTGATTTCAGGGTAAGCTTTAAAGAGATTTTCATAAAAACTGGTGGCAAATTCTGGAGCGCAGGGTCTAATTCTTTTAAAGCTTTCTTCTAGCAGTTGGAGCGAATCGGCTTTGTGGTTGTGGGTTTGAGGTACTTGAGAAGCTCCACCAGCACCTGCTTTTTTTCTCGGTGCTTCTAATTTAACTTTTTCACCATCATACTCAGCACCTGCTAACATCAGAGCAGTAATGTCAGCGTAAGCATCCACCCAAGCTTGTTTGACCTCCCTAGTCCACTCTTCCCCCAGATACTGCTCAAAAGTAGTTAAAAGAGCATAGCCTAGCAGAGGGTAATGTTCTGGTAAAGCGCCATATTTGACATGACGGGCTCCCAGTCGTTGGAGTTTATCTTTTAACTTTTGTGGATAACGGATATTTAAGACTATAGCCGCCAAGGAATCAATCAACTTCTGTTTGAGTTCCCTCATATCCGTTTTGGCAAACAGCGGCTCTATTTCAGGGTACGCTTTAAAGAGATTTTGATAGAAACTGGTGGCAAATTCTGGAAGGCAGGGTCTAACTCTTTTAAAGCTTTCTTCTAGCAGTTGGAGCGAATCGGCTTTATGGTCGTGGGTTTGAGGTACTTGAGAAGCTCCACCAGCATCTGCTTTTTCTCCCGGTGCTTCTAATTTAACTGTTTCAGTATCATACTCAGCACCTGCTAACATCAGAGCAGTAATGTCAGCGTAAACACCCACCCAAGCTTGTTTGACCTCCCTAGTCCACTGTTTTCCCAGATACTGCTCAAAAGTAGTTAAAAGAGCATGGCCTACCAGGGAGTAATGTTTTGGTAAAGCGCCATATTTGACATGACGGGATCCCAGTTCTTGGAGGGTATCGATTAAGTTTTGTGGATAGTGGAGATTAAAGACTACTAGCATCAAGATACTAATCAACTTTTGTTTTTGCGCCTCCATATCCGTTTCGGCAAACAGCGGCTCTATTTCAGGGTACGCTTTAAAGAGATTTTTATAAAAACTGGCGGCAAATTCAGGAGCGCGGGGTCTAACTCTTTCAAAGCTTTCTTCTATCAGTTGGAGTGAATTGGACATTATTTACCTCATTGATAATAATAGGCCAGAAACACATGCACTCCCAGCATAACACAAAAGATAGTTACCAGCCAAATATGGAGCTGGAGCCAAATCTTGCGCCAACTGCGAATGAGTGGTCCTTTTTTCAGCCTCGGTAAGATAGACTTGCTTCCAGGAGAGGCTCCAAAGTAGCTTTTAGGAGACTCAGTTACCCCTGTTTCTGTCACCACACCCACCAGAGCTGTCAGGGTGACCCCAAAAAACACCCAGAGGAAAATGGCATTAAAATTCAATCCCGTCGACCCCAAAGTATGTATGAGCACAACCCCTAAGAGAGCGACCCCCAGAAAAACATGCAAACCGCGCCAAAGGAGGAACTTACCGGGAATACTCACTTTAACTGTCCAGCTCCGCCCTCTTTTTTTCGCTATCAAAACCATTTCCAAGAATACTAATGTTAGGGAGGTATAGCCAGTTATTAGCTTGTAGAGGTCATCTTGGAAGAACTGATAGACTATAAATGCCTTATGTCGCAACACTGGTAGATAAAGAGAACTGAGAGCAAAAGGTGCGAGTAAAGCAACGGTAATGAAAGTTAAAATTACCAATGTTTTAAATTTTAACTTATCTAATTTTGGGAGATTGAGGATAATAGTTTTGTTTTTTTGAGGTGATTGCAGGGTAACCATGATTCTAATACATTAAAAAATATTATTGATGGGTACGTAAGGCGTACCCTTGATGCACTAGTGTTTGGAAATTTAATTCAAAGGCAGATTAATCACAACTCCCCCCATAACATCCTCTTTCTGGAAAACTTTATCAGGATAGCGCTCTTTATGAATGGGATGACTATTGTAACAACTAACGCAAGCATCAGCTACTGCTATATCAGGATAAATGGCAGAAAAATACTTCTTACCTCCAATTTTTTGCTCCCGTTTATAGGGTTCTCCAGTTTCCTCCACTTGCTTCATGCCAGTTTTCTCGAATTCAGTTTTCGGCCCTTGACTATCGTTAATATTCCAAGAAGAAATCAAACCAATAGTAAAGTTTCCCTCTGCTGAGGCTAACTCGGAACCCAAACGAAACATTTGTGCCGGGAGAGAATACCATTTTTTTCTTTCCAAGCTTCTGTAGCTTCTGCATTCACAATCCCCTTGGGTTTCTCATTTCCCTCTAGCTTTTTGAGGCGATTGACGACATGCTTTGTGTAAGCAGTGCGGTCAGATTCTGCTACTTTATGAATGTAATCTACCACTATTTCTGGCGCTATGCCCACACTTCCTACTTGGGAACCACCTCCACAAGCAATCGCAGTAATACAAACTGCCATAGCTAAAGCAATCAGGGCAATAGTTTTGGATTTCATTTGCTGTAGCAAGTTCATTAGTGTTCTCCTCTGATTAAAATTTAATTACCTCGTTTCTGTTGTAAGGCGCGAATCATGTCTAGGGTTTGTAATTCCTTAGTTGGTGCTCGGTCAAAATTAGCTCTCACTAATTCGGAATCGAAAATGCTTCTGTAGGAATATTCCATCCCGTGACAGTTCATACACACGTCTTTAACCATCCGATCCTGGGGCAACAAATTATAAGTATTGTTGTGGTTGACATGAATTGCACCGTCAAATTCCATGCGGGGTAAATGACAAGCGGCGCAAGTTACGGACTTCACCGAAGGACCTTCTGCTGCCAATAATTGGGCGTGCTTTGATTTGCTATAATTCAGAGAATGGCTGTCGTTGTGGCAAGCCAAACAAGAGTCTACTGCTGCTTGAAAGGTATTAACCCCATGAACGTCATGACAGGTATTGCAAGTCATTTCCTTATCCAAAACAGACTTTTTCATGGGCAGACGAGCCATTTTGGGCTGCAAAGGACTTAATCCTTCCCTAATGCGAATGCCGTGTTTACCCAAAAGAAAGGTGTCCACTGCTACTTCATGGCAACTGCGGCAACTTTCTTGGTTGGGTTTGAAAATCAACTCCTTAGTTTTTCCATCCAAATGACAGCTAGAGCAGTTGATATCTGCAAGAGCGTGAGCACTGGAGCGCCACAACCGATTAATTTCATCTAAATGACTTTGGGAGATAGTTTTAGCCCACCCTTGAGCGCCCGAAAGGAAGAAAAAAGCCACTAACACCAGCAATAAAGCAATTACCTTTTTCATGACTTAACCTCCCAGGAATTCCTTACTGAGATCGGGAGGGGGAGGTTCGTCCAACTTCACCTTTACTATCGGGACGCCAAAGGCGGCACCTTCGGTGTCGGGAAGTGTTGGTTGTGGCAACATGGAGGGTAGTTTTATATTATCCAACAGAAAGCCAGTAGAGATAGAGCGGTGGTCGTGGTAATTATGACAGCCAGCAGTACACCTGAGGAAGTCCAGCTTGGTTAATAATTCAGTTTAATGAGGATCCCGGAACTTTTTTGTTCCATGAGCATCTGTTGCCATTTCAGCCTCTTTCAAAGCTTTGTTCTATCAGTTGGAGTGAATCGGACATTATTTACCTCATTAGTAATATAAATGTGTTATTTTTATGAAAACTATTGCTTATACATAAAGCATATTTTTTTTGTAGCTTTAATTACATATTCGTCTATTTCTTCTAGTAAATACATGATAATCATGCTATAATTGTATATAGTGGTGTAAATAGACAATTTTGTAACTTTAATTACAATATAATTTATTCAAGTTGAGGCAAGCAATGATGGCAAAATCGCGATTAGGAAAATTAGGAAATTACCTCCGCCCTCACTGGCGGCAAGTTGGATTGGGTATCGTCGCCCTATCCTTAGTTAATGGTCTCGTTGTCTACATACCCTTGTTGATTCGGGATATTGTGGATAAACTTGGAGAAGACTTGACTTTACAAAAGTTATCTGGCTATGGATTGTTTATCCTACTATTGGCTTCAGTGATGTGGGTAATTCGCATGTGCTCCCGAATCTTCATCTTTGGGGTAGGACGTCAGGTAGAATTCGACCTAAAACAAAATATTTTCCAACATCTCCTGACTCTAGAACCATCCTATTTTACTGTCAACACCTCCGGAGATTTAATGAGCCGAGCCACCAGTGATGTGGATAATATTCGCCGCTTGCTGGGGTTTGCAGTTCTGAGCATTATTAATATTATTTTTGCCTATGGTTTTACCATCCCATCAATGTTAGCTATAAACGTGCGCCTTAGCTCCATAGCCCTCATGGTTTACCCTCTAATGCTCATAGTAGTGCAATTATTTGGGGGTAAGTTACGAGACTACCAAAAAGATGTTCAGGAAAAACTTTCGGATCTGAGCGAGTTAGTGCGGGAAGACGTGAGTGGGATAGCCTTAATTAAAATTTATGCCCAAGAAGAAAACGAAAGGCAGCAGTTTGCCCAAAAAAATCGCCAGTTGTTGGGAGCTAATTTAAAACTAGCCAAAACCAGATACATTCTTTTTCCTCTAGTTGAAGGTTTGGCCAATCTCAGTTTGCCCATTTTACTCTGGTTAGGTTCAGGAGCCATCGCCCAAGGTACCATGACTATTGGGGATTTTGTCGCTTTAGTTATCTTAGTGCAAAATTTAGTCTTCCCTACCGCTCTCTTAGGTTTTACCATTACTGCTTATCAAAGAGGGGAAGTGAGTATCGATCGCGTCGAAGCCATTCTCAATGCCGAAGCTAAAGTCAAGAATACCCCAGGGGCCATTTCCTTGCAAGGAAAGATAAAAGGCCAGCTGGAAGCGCGGAACCTGAGTTATACTTATCCAGGAGCTTCAAAACCAGCCCTAGAAAAGCTCAACTTCACCATTAAAGCAGGAGAAATGGTGGCTATAGTGGGAACCATTGGTTCCGGGAAGTCTACCCTCGCTAATGCTATCCCACGTTTGCTGGATCTGGAAGAAGGGCAGTTGTTTTTGGACGACTATGACGTGACTCAACTGCAATTACAAGACTTACGTCGGGGGATCGCCTACGTTCCCCAAGACAGCTTCCTCTTCAGTACCACCATTAAAAATAACATCCGCTATGGGGAACCATTAATGGAACAAAGGGAGGTAGAACATGCTGCCAAACTAGCCCAAATTCACCCGGAAATTATCAATTTCCCCCAGCAATATGAGACCCTAATAGGGGAAAGGGGGATTACCCTTTCTGGAGGACAGCGTCAGCGCACCTCTTTAGGAAGAGCATTATTGGGAAATTCTCCTTTATTGATTCTCGACGACGCTCTTTCTAGTGTGGATAATCAAACAGCTACAGATATTTTGCGTAACCTTTCCTCAGGAGTGGAAAGTCGGACAGTGATTTTTATCTCCCACCAAATGTCTGCTGCTTCTACCGCAGACAGGATTTTGGTAATGGATAAGGGTAAAATTGTCCAAAGTGGCACTCATGAGGAATTATTGCAAGCACCGGGTTTATATCAATCTCTTTGGCAGCAACATCAGCTAAAAGAGGTATTGCGTTAAGTTTCATGCTCCAGACCTGGTAGGGGCGGGAAGACCCCGCCCGTGCGCCCTTACTATCTATTTCATCTAAATTATCTTATAATAAGAATAATCAGATAATTAGAAAAAAATCATGACCCAAGCTTCTAACATTTCCGACAATCCCCAAAGCAACGAAACAAAAGACCTGCTGGTTAAAATCTTCGATCGCCTCCTCACCATGGAGAAGCAAATTCAAGAAGTCAAAACTGCTCAAGAAGAAACCAACAAGAAGGTTTCAGCTTGGGACGCCCGATTATGGGCACTCAGTTTAATCTTAATCGGAGCTGCTATGACTGCCTTTATCACCATTACCCTGTCAGTAGGCAGCTTAGCTTTTAAAGTCTTGTCTCAATAATATATAGCAGTGAGCGCAGGCGTATTTACAGATTCAAAAAACCAACGATTACTCAAACCTTTGTACAACAAGGGTTTCCTCTTAGCCACACCCGCTCGTAGCGCTATACTTTGAAATTATGTTGTTTATTTAAACTAAATTGTCTTATAATAAGAAGAATCAGATAATTAGAGAAAAATCATGACCCAAGCTTCTAACATTTCCGACAGTACCCAAAGCAACGAAACAAAAGACCTGCTGGTTAAAATCTTCGATCGCCTCCTCACCATGGAGAAGCAAATTCAAGAAGTACGACAAGAAGTACGACAAGAAGTGAAAACTGCTCAACAAGAGACAGAGAAGCAAATTCAAGAAGTCAAAACTGCTCAAGAAGAAACCAACAAGAAGGTTTCAGCTTGGGATGCCCGGTTATGGGCACTCAGTTTAATCTTAATCGGAGCTGCCATGACTGCTTTTATTACCATTACTCTATCAGTAGGTAGCTTAGCTTTTAAGGTCTTGTCTCAATAATATAAGAGAAGTTTCACACAGAGGCGCAGAGTCGCAGAGATAATGAAATGAGAGTTTCCCTCCAAGACGATATTCTTACCATTCACCAAGAAGATTTACCCAGTTATAAAAAAGGTGGTTCCATAGTGCGCAATAGTTTTTTTTGGGCATTGAAATCCATTTCTTGCTATGCTGCTAGAGGTGGGGATTGGGAATTCGATGCCGATGTTTGGGTGGCTTTATCCCGAATGCTCCTGGCTTTTAGCGAATCTGGATATCTGAAGTATTCGGAAACTATCTTAGAGTTCCCCCCCCATGTTACCATTCCCGAAGTATTGCGTTCAGTGGCTACCTGGTTATGAACACCCCAGCTCACGTTGTTCTTAATCTCCTCATTTTGGGGGGTCAAAAGCGATCAGAAAACAATCTCCCCATAGTATTAGGTGCCATCTTACCGGATTTACCTATGTTCCTCTTTTACTTCTGGGAGAAGTTTATCCGAGGGACTTCCGAAGAATTAACTTGGTCTGTGCATTACTTCGATCCAAGTTGGCAAGCATTTTTTGATATTTTCAACTCCCTTCCCCTAATCATTATCGGTGGTGTTGTGAGCTATTATCGGGGTGCCATGAGACTGGTTGCTCTGTTTGGAAGCATGGTTCTCCACACCCTGGGAGACTTACCCCTACACCATAATGACGGTCACCATCACTTTTTCCCTTTTTCTAATTGGCGTTTTGACAGTCCCGTTTCCTATTGGAATCCCCACCACTACGGTAATATTGTCGCTCCTTTGGAGGCGATCGCTGTTCTTGCGGGCTGTTTTATCTTATTGCGAAGGCACACCTCTATCCCAGCTCGGGTTATAATTGGGATTGTAGTTGCTCTCTATGTCATTTATTGGGGATATGCTGTGGTAGTATGGGGTTATAGCAGTGATCAGTGACTAGTACTAATTACTAGTTGTAGTTTAATCTGTAAATACACGCGCCGACGCAAAGAAGGGTGTCGGTTCGTTGAGTTACAGTTTATGGAGTATCCAAAACCAGGAGAAGAGCTGATTGATGACACTAAGCAAGAGTTAGAGATTTCACAGGAAAAAGGCGGGGCTTTAGTTCCTTCGTCCCCTCAATCTGCTTTAGAGAGTTTAGATACATTAATTGCTCAAAAACCCTCTGTAGAGAAAATTAGGGAGCTTTTAGCATTAAAAGAGATTGCTTTGAAACAAAAACGGGAGGACACTTTGGTTATATTATTGTATCTTCCCCTATTGCTGCTGGTTTTTGTGCCTTTGTCTAGCGAAATTCAACAAGTTTTGGCTACTCTCATTGCTATATTCACGGTTTTCTCTCTTAGTGTCTTTAAGAGCGCAGTGAGATAACAAAAAACGGGATTGGCGATCGCAAAGTCTCCACAACTTCTCTTTCAGTGCAACATTTAACCATCTTCTTGGCGTCTTGGCGGCTTTGCGCGATTCACTACTATTGATTTAAATTGGGGATATAAGAGAGAACCAATCTGGGATTATGTGATGAAGCGAAATGTTGTTGTTATCGTTGGTGGACCCGCTGGCTTGTCTTGTGCTCTATGGTTAAAACACCTGGAGTACAATCCAATAATCAATGTGCTCTCATGGGTGAACTTTAATGTGCTAGGAATGGTTAAACTCATCATCGCAACCCCTCAATCACTTCCAAATCCAACCCTGTGACCTGTGCAATTTTCTCAGTTTCCATAAACTCTAACAGTTGACGGGCGATCGCCAACTTCTCCTCTTCACGACCTTCTTCACGACCTTCCCGCAACGCTAACCGCACAGCCCCCTCCTGATCTGCAAAAAACAGTTCCTCTCCTTCTAACTCTTCTAATTCTTCTACACTCAAATTAGCCCGGTTCGCAATTTCAAACGCCTGTCTTACCTGGGATACAGCCGCCATAGGTTCGGGAATTTCGTCTAATAGGGGGGCTTCCCTCATGAAATAGAGCCAGTGATCCACCAAACTCTCTACTTGCTCCAACTCTTTGCGAAACTTGGATAACTCCACAAACACTAACCGCATGGTATCATGTAGATAGGGGAACCCGAACCGATCCTCTCGAAAGGAAAAAGAGGAAATAATCTCATCTGTATGGGGAAATAAAATGAAATTAGTCAAAGTCAAGGCAATAACAGGCTTTAATGTCCAATAACTCTTACCTCTGGCTAGTTGTAGACTATAGGATTTAGCGGCGTTGTAAACAATCCGCTTACCAAACGCTTCTACATTGACCATTTGCATTTCAATAAGCACCAAGGAACCATCGTTGAGCTTTGCTTTAATATCTAGATAGGTTTCCTTGCGCCCCTTTACTGCGGGGTTAAGATAGGGGTTCAAAATCTCCAAAGACTCAATCACTGATTCTCCCTCATAAATCAGTGCATTGAGAAAACTAATCAGAATCGGCTCACTACCTTGACTTGCGAAAATTTTCTTAAAGGCAAAATCAGTTTTGGGATTGATAAATTCCATCTTCTTCCCCCATTTCTGCTATTGTGATGCTAATGCTTCCAATTTAGATTCACCTCTTAATTTTAGCAACAACTTTACCGCCACACCGTTGTCAAATCTAGCACAAAACCTGGTAAAACCGGTTCTCCCGACACACTGCTGGGTTGCTTTAACACCTCAACCTCTGCTTGAGGGCGATAAATTTCAACAGTCTTATTTTTGCGGTCAATCAAAAACCCCAAAAGACTACCATTACTCATATATTCTTCCATCTTCTCTTGCAAGGGTTTCAGATTATCAGAGGAAGAACGTAACTCCACCACAAAATCAGGACATAAGGGAGCAAACCCCTCTTGCTGTTCTGGGGTGAGGGTATCCCACCGTTCCTGACTCACCCAAGCAGCGTCGGGAGACCGATCCGCTCCATTAGGTAAATGAAACCCTGTGGAAAAATTAAAGGCAAAACCTCGACGAGTCTGACGGTTCCACAACCAAAGCTGTCCCTCAATGTCTAAATTGCGATTTCCCGTAATACTTCCTGTGGGAGGCATAAAAATCAATTCTCCTGCTGCACTGCGCTCCAAACGGGAATCTCGATTAGCTTTCGCCAATTCTTGAAACTGCTCATGGGTTATTTTGAATGTGCTAGGAATGGTTAAACTCATCATAATCAATAAAGTTCATAGTGAAAAGTCAACAATTATTCTCGCCCAGGGGAAGGGCGCAAAGGGGCGCAGGTTGTGCGCCCTTACTGGTTAATCTCGCCTTTGTATTTGCTAAACCTACTGGTATTAGTACTTATGCAACCAGTCTCTTTCCCTATCTTCAATCTCTGGAACCTACTTTATTAGTAGCCCAGGACTATCCTAACTATCAATGTTACCCTATTCCTGGTAATTTAACCCCAGAACAAGGGAGACTTGGACATTGGCGCCGCCTCCTTTGGACTCAGTTCCAACTACCGAGGATATATGAAGAACTAGGAGCAGGTCTCCTGTTCTCTCCGGTTCCAGAAATGCCTTTATATAGTAAATGTCGTGGGGTGGTAACGGTTCACGACCTCATTCCGTTGCGTTTCCCCCGACTAACTTCTCCCCTCACTCTTTATTTTCGCTCTATTTTACCTCAAGTACTCAAACAAGCGGAATGTATTATCTGTAACTCCACCGCTACAGCGAGAGATATTACTGACTTCTGTGGTATTTCGGACCGTAAAATTGTACCTATTCCCCTAGCTTACAATAGGGAGCACTTCCACCCTATCACAACAACTCCTCAACAGGGTTACTTCCTCTATATCGGTCGTCATGACCCCTATAAGAACCTCCACCGTTTGATAAGTGCTTTTGGGAAAATCCAGAACTGCTCAGACTGTCAACTTTGGCTAGCAGGCTCCCCCGACGGACGTTATACTCCCCAACTGAAGAGCCAAGTAACAGAATTGGGTTTGACGGAACGAGTAAAATTCCTGGATTATGTCCCCTATGACCAGTTACCCAGAATTATTGGGGAGGCGATCGCCCTCGTTTTCCCCTCCCTCTGGGAAGGTTTTGGTCTTCCCGTGCTGGAAGCTATGGCTTGCGGTACCCCTGTCATTACCTCTAACCTCTCTTCTTTACCAGAAGTAGCTGGAAATGCCGCTCTCCTTATTGATCCTTATAATACTCAGGAAATAGCTGCTGCCATGAAGGCGATCGCCACTGACTCCACTTTGCGTTCCCGTCTCCGTACCCTCAGTCTCCAAAGAGCGAGTCAATTTAGCTGGGCAAAAACCGGAGCAGCCACTGTAGCAGTATTACAACAATATTTACCCTAGTCTAACCCTTTGCGCCTTTGCGCCTCTGCGCGAGACCAAACCTCAAACTCTTCCAATGCTTCAACTGAACCTATTTCCCAGGCTCGCTCTACTGTAGCAGGAATTAACTTGGTAATAGGTAGTGTAGGAAAAGTAGGACTGATGTTGGAGGTGATATATTGGCCATTTTCCCATAAGTATATAGTTAGTTTACCACTGTCGTAAATCCAGATTTCTGGAACTTTAATCGCTTTATAAGCATCCAAAGATGTTTTGGAGGTTACATCTATTTCTAACGCTAAATCTGGAGGTGGATCCTCAGGTTGAAGTCTACGACGACCTATCATACTCCTATAATTCTTAATATAAAAACAAGCATCCGGTTCCACTCCTGCTGTACCTTCTTTTTTCAAAGTAGTTGAACCAAAAGGCTGATATTTAATGCCGCAAACTTTCAGGAGTATTTTCACCATATCTGAGATTAAATCACTTTGTATTTCATGCTCTGATAAAGGAACCATAATTGACAAAGTCCTGTTGCTATAGGCAATCCGTGCAGCTCTACTTTCTCCTAATTCCTGTAAAATAGACTCAAATTCCTGCCAATTAATATGGGGAATACTCACCACACTACCAGGAACTAATTTCATCTCACTAACTGCTTTAGCGCCAGGAATTACAGCACTCATAATCATAATTTATTCTCCATTCAAACTCTCCTCTCTCTTCTTTCTATCTCTGTGTTGCGGCGTTCAGCGGTTCCTAAATACTGCTCATAACCCAACTCATCCAATTTCTCTTGCTTGTCTAACACCGACTGAGCTAAACTTAGCCTATATTGTTGCACTTTACCTTGTAACTTACCATCACGAGACGCAATAATTTGCACAGCCAGCAATCCTGCATTTTGAGCATTGCCAATAGCCACTGTAGCCACGGGAATACCTCGTGGCATTTGAACGATAGAATAAAGAGAATCCACACCTTGTAAATGTTTGGTGGCTACGGGTACCCCAATAACCGGCAGAGGAGTCAAAGATGCCACCATTCCGGGTAAGTGGGCAGCTCCCCCTGCACCGGCGATAATTACTTTTAGACCCCGCTCATGGGCAGTTTGGGCGTAGATTACCATTCTTTCTGGAGTGCGGTGGGCGGAGATAATAGCTACCTCCCAAGGTACATCAAATTCCTTGCAAATAGCGATCGCCCCTTCCATTGTAGGCAGATCCGAATCGCTACCCATAATTATACCAACTAATGGCTGTTTTTCACTCATCTTACCTCTGACCACAGGTTGATTGGGATTCGCGGGATTGGGTATCAATCTATCCTTGTTACAGTCTACCAGCAAATCTAATTTTTCTAACACCGTTTGTCCAATTAATACCTCATCCCCCAAAACTAGGGCTTCTTCCACAGTAGATCTTCCTTCCCATTCAATTAAAACTGCGTCGGTTACCCCTACAGCTTCTTTCCTTCCATCTGCGTAACCCGCAACTCTTTGTTTTCTGATTTCTAAACCCAAGCTTTGCACTATGTGAACCGGAAGCACGGAACAAACTGCACCCGGATCCACAATAGCTTCCGTTTCGTACACTCGAACTCCTTCCTGGGCCAATTTTCCTCGACGGGCTAGCATTTCATCCAATGCATTGGTTAACTTGACTTTTGCTCGAACTTCACCCATAATTGTTACTTGTTGTTTGTAGCTGTTGTGAATATTATCGCCCAAAGGAGAGAAACTGTGAAATTTATCCCCTTGACCATACGGGAAAGCAAAACTTGGCGTAGTTTACGCTCCCGCAAGCATGGTTTAGCCGCCCTCACGGATCAAGTCATCATGAACTTCAATTTCTGGGTGGGTTTACGCTCCAATCATACCCATGTACTTATATATCAAATGGGAAAGGTAGGTTCTAGCTCTCTGTATTCTTCTTTGAGGAACTACTGTCCCGTGGTGATTCAATGTCATAGATTGGGAGAGGATGATCGGGATTGGCGAGTTCGTCAACTTTATAAAATGGTATTTTTAGAGAAAAAGCAGCTTCCAATGAAAATTATATCCCTGACGCGAGAACCTATCAGTCGCAACATATCTGATTTCTTTCAAAATTTTCAGCGAGATACAGGGGTGCCATATGAACAAAACAATTTTTCTCTTGAAGACCTAAGAGAAAAGTTTCTCAACAATCACTTTTCCCATAACTGTATCTCCTGGTATACAAATAATATAGTTAATTTATTAAACATAGATGTTTATGGGACACCTTTTCCGGAATCGGGAATAGCTACATATAAGAATGACAAGATTGAGCTTTTAGTGATGCGCTCGGAAATAAGTGATGAACAGAAAATTGAAGCGGTAGAAAAATTTCTGGGAATAGCTAACTTTCAACTCAACAATAGCAATATTGGTGCAAAAAAAGAGTATGCAGAGACTTATAAATTTTTCAAGAAACAAGTCCAGCTTCCCTTAGACTATATTAATAAAATGTGTGATTCCCAATATTTTCAGCACTTTTATAGCAAAGAAGAAGTTGAGTCCGTGAGAAAAAAATGGATCGACAGAATAACTTAATATTAGTTATAATGCGCCCCTACCTTTGCGTCTTTGCGCCTTGGCGCGAGATATTTTATTTATAGTAGCACAGAAAAGGGGCAGATGGGCAATGCCCACCCTACGAAATTAACCAACCAAACCACTATGTCTGAGTAAAGCTTCTGTTTGGGGTTCCCTTCCTCGGAAGGCTTTAAATACTTCCATGGGATGCTCACTACCCCCTAATGCTAACACTGTATCTCGGAAGCGTCTCCCGGTAGATGTCATAGCCTCTTCAGAATCCAACCCCGCTTCCTCAAAGGCAGCAAAAGCATCAGCACTGAGGACTTCTGCCCATTTATAACTATAATACCCAGCGGCGTAGCCTCCGGCAAAGATATGGCCAAAGGCACAGAGGAAGGCATCTTCGGCTAAGGGAGTCATGACTGTGGTGGTTTGGGCTACCCTTTCCCTCACCTGACTGGGGGTTTCCTCTCCGGAGGGTTCATAACGGTGGTGTAACTCCAGATCCACCTGGCTAAAATGGAGTTGGCGCAACATTCCCGAACCGCTCATATAATTCTTGGCTGCCAGTAATTTGTCATAGTAATGCTCTGGTAGGGTTTCTCCCGTTTCGTAATGTTTAGCCATAGCGAAGAGGGTGGGGCGATGGTAACACCAGTTTTCCATAAACTGGCTGGGCAATTCCACTGCATCCCATTCAATATTATTAATTCCCGCTGCCTCGGGATAGTCTACTTGGGTGAGCATATGCTGTAAACCGTGACCAAATTCGTGAAAGAGGGTTTCTACTTCCTCAAAAGTCATCAAACTGGGTTTATCTCCTAGAGGAGGGGTTTGGTTACAGATTAAATAGGCTACGGGCAGTCTTACTTTCCCTTGTAACTTACCACGTCCAATGCAATCATTCATCCAAGCACCACCCCGCTTTTCTTGGGGACGACTGTAGGGATCCAGATAGAAATAGGCAATAATAGAGTCAGTTTCGTCTTTGATTTGAAAATAGCTCACGTCGGGGTGCCAAACTGGTGCTTTCTGCTCTGCGGGGGTAATAGTGACACCAAAGAGCTGGTTTGCCAAATCAAATAACCCCTGCAATACTTGAGGGAGGGGAAAATAAGGACGTAACTCCTCCGCATTAAAGGCAAATTTGGCTTCTCGCTGTTTTTCTGCCCAAAAGCTAATATCCCAATGTTTTAAATCCTCATTGCCTGCAAAAGCTTTTAATTGGGCTAATTCTGCCTCAGCAGCATGATAACTAACCCCTCGCAATTCTTCCAGCAATCCTTCTACTGCTTCCACATTAGGAGCCATTTTCCGAGCCAGACTCAATTGAGCATAACTCTCAAAACCCAAGATAGTAGCTTTTTCCTGACGCAGTTCCAATATCCTATCTATGAGGGGATGATTATCTAAGTCTCCGGCACCAGCTCTGGTAACGAAAGCTTTATATAGCTGCTCCCGCAATTGGCTGTTGGTGCTATATTTCATAAAGGGGATATAGCTGGGATAGTCGAGAGTAATAATCCAAGGTCCTGTTTCAGCAGTGGCATTCTCAAACCCAGCATCAATAGCGGCTTGAGCTGCTAAACTGAGGCTACTAGGAGGTAAACCATCTACTTCTCCCACTGTAGTGAGTTTCAATTGAAAGGCTTTGGTAGCGTCGAGAACGTTGTTGGAAAACTTAGTGGAAAGTTCGGCTAATTCCAATTGAATTTCGTTGAACCGTTCTTTTTTCTCCCCTGTCAATCCTACCCCCGATAATTCCCCATCTCGAATCGCCCCTATTACGATTCGCTGTTGTGCTGAAGTGAGGGAGCGCCAATTTTCCGATTCCCGCAAGGCTTTAAAACCTTGGTGGAGGGGTTGACTTTGACTGAGTTTATTGTAGAACTTCACCACTTGGGGCTGTACCGTTTCGTAAGCTTCCCGCAGTTGTGGACTATTTTTCACCCCCATTAAATGACCCACAATACCCCAACTCCAATTTAAACGCTCTTCCAGCTGGGTTAAGGGTTCCACTAAACCAGTCCAGGTGGGGCTGTACCGTGATTCCAAGTCCCTTAGTTCTGTTTCTAATTCTCCCAGCAGTTGCTCCAGGGCAGGAACAACATGCTTGGCTTCAATTTCCTCGAAGGGGGGTAGTCCTTTGCCGATTAGTAAAGGATTTGATTCAATTGTTTTCATCTACACAAACTCCCATGTTAATCTATGATATCATAGTAAAAAAGAATGGCAATTGAAGATTTACCAGCAGTTCTGAAGGAAACCAGTCTCGGCACCTCATTGTCGGAGGATGAACTGAACCAAGTATTGCAAGCTGGAAGGGGAAGCTGAAGTAATTAAAGGTAATGTTGCACAACAGTTGGCAGTGTGCGGCAAGGGTTCGGTTTTGGGGGAAATCGGAGTACTGTTAAATATACCCCAAACAGTTACCAGTCACCAGTTACCAGTTACCAGAGTTATTGTGGATAGCCTTTATGCCTGAAGTCCAAGACTTTGCAGCCCTCAGTACTGAAGTTTCATCAATGCTCATAACTTGTTACGAAGCAATCCATGAGGGTGTGCTGATTGAGCGTGAGTCCCGCCAAGATAAAGAATTCCCATTTCAGAACTGGTTCAAATCTAGGTTAGAATCTCAAGGGGTTGACTTTGATGAACCTGGTGGTAATACCTATCCCGATTTTCGCCTAGTCCATCATCCCCTTGGGTATGAAATTAAGGGACTCGGCTTTCCAGGGCGGGTTAATGATTATGATTGCAATAGCCAGATTCCCCATGGGGTGTACCGAGGTCGAAACATCATTTATGTATTTGGGCGTTATCCTTCTCAACCTTCTTCCAACCGTTACAGTGTTCACGATTTGGTATTATGCCATGGTATGCTTTACTATGCGTAGAATACTTATGTGCATCAAAATAAAAGTGTTCGCGGCATGGGAAGTTACGGTGATATATTACTTCGTGACCGCAAGATGTATGTAGCACCCACCCCGTTTGGACTCCTTGAAGGAGTCGAAAGACAAATTACCCTTCTTTTACCAGTCTAGTGGTCTGTCCCAGATTCCATAGAAATGGTCGGTGAGATTACGCGCACTGAGGCTGATCAGTTAATGACTGGCTACAGATTTGATTTGACCACTAATGAATTAATTGTAACTTACAGTGATAACTTCTCTGCTGGTTTTCAACATAGGTTTCGTGCCTATCGCCCCAAAAATGTTGTAGGTCCAGAGGTAAGACTTTGCAAGGAGTTGAGCACTTGATGAAAATAGATACAGCATGCCGACAGGCAACTGTCGGCTTCACTTTCATAGGTCTTTGTTCAGGAGCAGGTGGTCTTGACTTGGGTTTTGAACTTGCCGGATTCCGTCATCAGCAATCAATGGATACCAATCCATGGGCGATCCAAACCCTCTCTCACAATCGTCCCGATTGGTTAGTTTCCCAAGCAGACCTTCATGATTTTTCATTAACAGCAGGCAATGCACCAGATGTTTTACTTGCGGGAGTGCCCTGTCAAGGGTTCTCTCTTGGTGGCAATCGACAAGATGCAGATCCTCGCAATCAATTGTATAAACAGGTTGTACGAATAGGGAGAGAAAGTAAACCTCGTGTCATTGTCATTGAGAACGTCCTCAATCTTCGGACAATGAAATGTCCTGAAACTGGCAAGTCATTTTCATTACAAATTACCAATGATTTGGAGCAGTGTGGCTACACCGTTTTCCATGACGTATTTAAAATGTGTCATTTTGGGGTTCCCCAAACACGCCGAAGAATTGTCTTCGTTGCCTTTTATGATAAACCACCCTCTTGTTACTGTCTACCACAACCAGACTCTTCAGTGACAACAATTCGTTCCATCTTGCCAACAATCATCAATCCATACCCTCACTCCCAAACCATGAGCCAGTTTGGGGGTTCCAAAGTGCAGTTCATCAGGAAACTGGTTTACCCTTTGCTCTTGATGAGTTAGTTTATCCCGTTCGCTTCTCTCGTACTGCATCAGATGGACATCCTGTCCGTCGCTATGATGAACCATTCCCAGCAATTGATACAGCAACTGTTTGGGGTTGGGCACAAGGTAATGTGCAAGCGCGCCGACAACCTAAAAATCGTGTCAATGGGAAGCATATTCCCAATCCCAATGCTAAAGTAACCTTATGGCGTATCAGTGCATCTCGTTTGCGTCCATTTACCCACCGCGAATACGCACGGTTACAAACTTTTCCAGATTCTTGGAAGTTTTTAGGTGCCAATAAAAGAGATATTCACCAACAGATTGGTAACGCTGTCCCAGTTGAGTTTGCCCGTAGACTAGCAGAAAATATACTCCAGGCTCTCAAAAGCATTGATACTTCTGAGCAATTTCCCCTCCATACTCAACAACTGGCGCTATTTTGAAACATTTTCCATGGCAGTTGCCAGTTCCTTCCGAACGCGATCGCCTTGCGACGCCAGGAGAGGTTTCCGCGCTGCGCCGACGCTTTAACAGCAAAAACCTCCAAAAATTAGCAGGAAACTAATTTCTGGAGATGTCTCTTCCCTGAATCAATTAGGATTGCGCTTTGAGTGACATCCTCCCGACGCTGACCCTACGGGTACAGCGCGGGCTTCCCAGCCTTACGATTGGGTATTCCTGCCCCACGCCACTTGTCTAGGTCATAGACCCCCGACAGATCGACTTGACAGGCTGTTTCCGTTCCCCAGAGTCCCTGGGATACTACATTCTCTAGTCCACGATGCAATACCATTTCTGCTGCTGCATGATCGCGATGCGTCCTATACCCACACTCAGGACAATGATGCTCCCTGACTTTCAGTTCTTTTTTGACTGTTGTCAGACAGGATGGACAGGTTTGGCTTGTGCCGTTAGGGTTGACTTTGGCAAAGTACACCCCACGCTTCCTGCAGACCCATTCCATCAAAGACAAGAACTGGCCAAAAGCAGCATCGACACAGTCTTTTCGCAACATTCCCCGGGTCAACCCCTTGACATTGAGATCTTCAGCAAAAATGGTTTGGGTCTTGTCACAAAGCTGGTGAGCTGCCTTAAGATGAAAGTCTTTACGACGGTTGGCAATGTGATGGTGCATCTTGGCTACTTTGACCTGCGCCTTCTCCCAGTTCTGAGAACCCTTCTGCTTTCGTGCCGCTCTGCGTTGCAGCAATTTCAGCTTGCGTTGCATCGACTTGAAGAACTTAGGATGCGTTACGCCATAGCTGTCAGCTTTAAACACTCCTCCAGACGTGTGCTAACGCATCCTACAGACGTTCCTGGAAGCTGCCGTCCGAAACGGTCAAGAATCGCTCCAACCCCAGGTCAATCCCGATTGCCCGACCATGAACCGGAGCATCGGGAACCGACACATCCGACTCAATCGTGACAACCACGTACCATTGTTTTTTCCGCACCCTAGACAATACTCTGACCTGTTTCACCTTGAACCCATCTGGGATAGGGCGATGCAGGTTGATTAGCACTTCCCCGATTTTCGGCAACTTGATAGTGAAGCCGTTGATGGGGTTGTTTTTGAACTGGGGAAACACAAAAGACTTGAATTGACCAAATTTCTTGAAGCGTGGGAACCCATGCCCCCGCTTCTGAAAAGCTTCCCAGGTATCGTGCAGCCGACGAATTGTGGTTTGCAATACCTGAGAATGCACCTTGTCCAAATGAGGGAATTGCTTCTTAGCCGATAGATTTTAGCTAACAAATCTTGCACTACTGAAACAAGCCAGTAGAGGGGCTATCTCCCAATGCAGTCACTTAGAAAGTAACTGCTCTTTGTTCTATTTTGTCAGCTTGGTTATCGCTGTGTTTCCAATATACCTAATTAAAAACCTTTTGGCAATAGGTATTTACTACTAATTTCCAAGGCAGTTTTTAGATTATCTGCGAGCGAATGTAGCTTTTTGTTAGCAAATCAACCACTGTGTATCAACCTTGGGTAGGTTGTTTTGCTGACGGTGATAGGACGGGAACGGTTCATCAGCCGGAATTATGTATTCCTTCTCCAACGAACACCGCTCTACCGAACACTTACGCGAAACAATCCAGTCCGTAGGATGCGTTAGCTGTCGTAGGATGCGTTAGCACACGTCTGGAGGAGTGTTTAAGGCTGACAGCTATGGCGTAACGCATCGTACTAGCAGTAACAAGGCAGAATTTATCAGCGTAACGCATCCTACGTTCGCACAAAGCGTAGTTGTATACGCTTCTGCATGTCTCAAGCCACTCAATCAGTTTGGACTGCTGAGCGGCATCTGGATAGATTCGGTAGGTGTAGTTCATTGTCAGCATGGCTACTGTTTACCATAAACTATGGCTACTGGTCAATGCTTGTCTCATCCCCATCGAGGGGAATCGACAAGCGCGGGGAGTCCATGTATCCCGACGCTGACCCTACGGGTACAGCGCGGGACTTATAGCTCCCCGAACCCCTCAATAGTTAAATTTGAGGAAATGCTATATCTAGGGTAGTTCCATCAAATTTGGACACCATGCCATCCTCAAGGAAAGCAAATTGAATAATACCCCTATAACGTTGCCAGTAATCTTGTACGACAGCTACGATGTTTAATACGTTATTCCGTCGGTAGTAGATGGTAAAATCGGGATCCTCATTGGAACCAAAACCAAATCGAGGACTGTCCTCAAAGTAATATCGACCGAGGTTGGGTTTGATCCGGTGAAGGAGAATGGTATCGTTTGGTTCGTAGTCAAGAATTAAAGCATAGTCTGCTGGAGAAAGTTGACCATCACCATCCGCGTAGCCATGAGTGCTTGCATTGTTTGGACCGATAAAAGTCCCAAGGAAGAAAACATCATCTCCTGCACCACCAATCAAGGTATCAACCGTTCCCCGACCCGGGGTTCCGCTAAGGGAAGAGGTAGTGCTGTATTCTGTGCCAATCAGCAAATCATTACCAGATCCACCAACAAGAGAATCGTCACCTAAACCTCCTATTAGAGTATCTTCGCCGCTTCCACCAACAAGAGAATCGTCACCTAAACCTCCCACTAGGGTATCTTCGCCGCTTCCACCAACAAGAGAATCGTCACCTAAACCTCCCACTAGGGTATCTTCGCCGCTTCCACCAACAAGAGAATCGTCACCTAAACCTCCCACTAGGGTATCTTCGCCGCTTCCACCAAAAATGGTATCATTACCACCGTCGCCAGTGAGTAGGTCATTTACATTGAAACGACCTAAGACAGTGGAGTCTTCAACTTCCCCATAGAGGACATCGTTGTCATCTCCCCCTTTAAGAGTATCATTACCTTGACCTCCAATGAGAGTGTCATTACCAGCACCACCAACAAGTAGGTCCTGGGCTTCAACTAATCCCCTCAGATAGCCATCATTGCCCCGAGCGTTTTCTCCGCCCAGAATTCGGTCATGACCGGCTCCACCCCTGAGGGTGTCATTGTCAAATCCCCCGTCAATAGTATCATTGCCGTTACCTCCATCAAGGGCATTGTTGCCAAAATTGGCTGTAAGCTGGTTGTTTAGAGTGTTGCCAGTGCCATTGATGTTGTCACCATTGATCAGTGTTAGGTTTTCAACATTGGCGGGCAAGGTATAAGTTAAACCACTTTTTACTTCATCTATGCCTTCTCCCGGGCTCTCCACTACCTGGCTCACTGAACCTAAAATGAAGAAGGTGTCATCCCCCGGTCCACCAATTAACATGTCATCTTTCTGCCCGCCCCCGAACAACGTATCATTACCAGTTCCACCCCTGACAGTATCACTCCCCAAACCACCGTTGAGATTGTCATTGCTAGAATCACCATCAATTAGATCGTTGCCACCTGCACCAAAGACAGTATCATTACCTGCTTGAGCGCGGATCTCATCTCCTTCAGAGGTTCCGGTTAAAGAGTCGGCGTTTACTGTACCCGTAATTAAATTTAAACCACTGACAGGCGCGATCCGGAAGTTGTCAACCAACAGGTTTGAATCATAATAAGTATCTCGAACGTCCAGCACCCCAAGAGTGATAGTATATGTTCCGATACATTTTAGTTAACAAATGTGAACAAAAATTAACTAATGCACTACTAATATAAATTAGTAGAGGGGGTATCTCCCAATGCAGTCACTTAGAAAGTGACCGCTCTTTATTGAGACCGACTCGAATTCGGTTCCGGAAAATGACTTGGTTATCGCCATATTCCTAATATACCCAATTATTGGTATTTTAACAGGGACGCAATTACGGTTAACAACGGAATCTCTACTGCTAGTTTCAGTATCCGCGTTAATCAGCGTTCATCTGCGGTTTGGAATATTTTGGAACAAACGTGAGGTTTTGTTAACGAATCTACCACTGTTAAAGAACCTCCTGTTGCAAAGCTGTGGGAGAAACTTCGATAGCCCGTGTAGTTGCCAAAGTTTGAGTTTAAGGTTCCAGAGGTTTGACTGGTGGTATCTACCAGTTTAACAATCTGCGAACCAATGGAGACGAAAGCGAAATCCTTATACAAGGAAGCTAGTTGAATATTCCCCTTATTCCACCAATATTCCCGGGACACGAAATTCCAGTCAAAGGTTAAAGTATCTCCGGCTTTAACTGTCACGGTGATTTGCACAGCTGACCCTTGAATAGCATTGGCACCGATTAATTGGTCCAGAGTGCCCTGGCTTAAACCAGCAAAGGTCTCAAGCTCCTGGTCAGTAACAGCTCCCGACTCGGTGGAAATCCTTAATTGATTGCTGCCTTCTGTAGGAGCAACCCCATATATGATCTGCTCCACCACAGTCTTACCTTGAGTTGAGAATCCCTCTAAACCATTTTCAAAGCTAGAATTGGATAACGTCATTTTTTATTACCTCTCTAATGAGAATTTCGAGTTGACGAAGATAATTGAGAAAAATCTATTACAAATCTATCAAGGTCAGCAAAAGGGCTTCCACTAACTGCTGAATATGCTCCGGGGAGTGAGTTGCCATAACCGAAATGCGAATACGACTAGTGGGCACTGTAGGGGGACGAATAGCAGGAGCCAAAATACCTGCTGCTTCCAGTCTGGAGGCTGTTTTCAGGGCTTCGGAAGCATTTTTCATCTTTACACAAACAAGAGCTGATTCTGATGGAATGACATCCAAGTTTGATAAACTTTTCTTAACTAATAATATATTATTAGTTAACTTTTTTATTAATTGAGGTTCTTGAGTTAATATTTTAATCGCCTCAAGAGCAGCCCCTGTATCAGCAGGAGTGGGAGCTGTGGTATAAATCCAGGTAGGAGCGCGGTTGCGGAGAAAATCAATTAAGGTAGCGCTTCCTGCTACATACCCTCCCATACTACCAAATGCTTTACTCAGAGTACCTACTTGAATTAAATTACTTTTAGTACACTTATAATGTTCCACACAACCTGCCCCGGTTGCTCCCATTACCCCGGTAGCGTGGGCTTCGTCTATCAGCACCATGGATTCAAAAGTCTCAGCCAAAGTTAGTAATTCTGGCAGTGGACATAAGTCTCCATCCATGCTAAAGACACTATCGCTTACAATCAGACAGCGGCGGTATTGGGATCGCTGTCCTTCTAGTTTAGCTTGCAGGTCTTCCAGGTTGCAGTGCAGGTAATTTACAATTGTCGCTCCGCTGAGTTTAGCGCCATTTTTGAGACTGGAGTGGTTGTATTGGTCAGCGAGAATGAGGTCGCGATACCCTACTACAGCAGCGATAGTACCCATATTAGCCAAATAACCGGAACTGAAAAGGAGAGCATCTTCTGTTTGTTTCAGAGAGGCGATCGCCCTTTCTAAGCGCCGATGCAATTTTCGATGTCCGCTGAGTAACCGAGAACCAGTACTTCCCGTTCCTAACTCTTGGGTTGCAGCAGTGGCAGCAGCAATGAGACGATGGTCTCCCGCCAAACCTAAATAGTCGTTGCTAGCAAAATTAATCAACCGACGCCCTTCTAATTCTACCACAGCCCCCGGTAGCCCAGTAATAGTGCGCACCGAGCGATACCAGTGGGCGCGGTGAATCGTGGCCAGGGATTTTTCCATCCAACCGTAGGGATCCTTTCCAAGGGAAACCCCCCCTGGGGTGACAGGGAGGGTTTCCGGGGGGGGGATGGGGTATGTTTTATATTGTATACTCACTTTCCCATTTTTGTCAACAACCAATTTGCTACTGTAGCGCGACGAGTTTGTCTCGGACCGAATTCCCCAATTTTATAGCCTTTGAAGCCCAATTTTTCCTTTAAGAGTTGTTTATTCTCTTTGGGAATAGAACGGGTCAGCTGCACTGTAGGAGGACGGTTGGCGATAAAATCTGGCGGTTCTGGGTACCGGGAGCGCCACTCTGGGGCAACGTTACGATTATCCCATTTTTTGGTCTGGTCGTCGTAGCGATAGCCCAGATAATGCCAAACTAACTCATTGACAGTACTATCATCCAGCGCTTCCTTGAGGATTTTCCAAATCGTCTCTTCATTCAGGGGTGGCAATTCAGTCATGGGCAATAATAAAAAACAACCAACCTGGAAAGTCATTCTTATTTTAGCAGTTGGCGTGCTGGCTGTCTCCACCGCCGCCATTTTCGTTCGCCTGTGTTTAGAGAGTGCAGGAGTGAGGAGTGTGGGTTTCAGTCTTTTTATCGCCGCTTCCCGCCTCACTATAGCCGCTGTCATTATCTTACCCTTTTCCCAACCTTGGCTCATTCGTTCCATTTCCCCAAGAGCATATTACTATGGTGCGGGGGCTGGTATTTGTTTAGCAGGACATTTTGTCACCTGGATCACTTCCCTCTCTTTTACTTCCATTGTAGCTTCCACTACTTTAGTTACAACAAATCCCATTTGGGTAGCATTACTTTCCTGGTTCTGGTGGGGAGAAAAACCCAGTAGACTGACAGTTATGGGTATTGGGATAGCTCTTTTGGGGGGTATCATCATTGCTTGGGGGGATAATAGTGGGGGTGGAGGCAATTTTAATCCTCTCTTGGGAGATATTCTCGCCTTAGTGGGTTCTTTGTTGGTGAGTTTCTATTTGCTTTTAGGTCGTCAAGCACAACGGTGGGGTTTGAGTTTAGGCAGTTATATTGGTGTGGCTTATACAACGGCAGCCTTAGTGCTTTTACCACTACCTTTGGTGTTTGGTTCTGGTTATTTCGGCTATCCGGGAGCAGTTTATCTCTATATCCTACTCATGGCTATTGTATGCCAATTAGTGGGTCATACCAGCTTTAATTGGGCTTTGAGTTCTATTTCTCCCACACTGGTGACATTGAGTATTTTATTTGAACCCATTAGTGCCAGTTTTCTGGGCTGGTGGATTTTTGCCGAACTTCCTCCTCTTTCCGTTTGGCTGGGGGGAATAGTATTGCTCACAGGAGTTGGGATCGCTTCAAATTCTTCCAAATAATCCATCAGCAGGTGTATTCCTATAGGTATTTTTCTTGTTGTTGGATCTATTTTTGTTTCACACAGAGGCGCAGAGGCGCAGAGATGAGAGGATATGGTATTCTTATTTTAGATTATACAACAAAAACCAGTCAATCATCCCCAATCATCTGCTTCCGCCAAAGGCGATTGCTTCGCAATAATCTGCGGTTATTTATTTACCAAAACGCTCTAGGAGTTTCTGACGGGATAAAGTGGATAATTGCAGTAACAAAGAGGCAAAATCTTTTCTTGGTAATTCTAACATTCCTGCGATCGCCCTTTCCAGTTCCGGATCCAACTCACCAAAACTATTTTCGAGCACAGTTTCCAGGAGCGCGTAACGTTCCTGTTGCATTCCTTGCTGCATTCCTTGTTGGATCCCTTCTTTTACGGCTTTTTCCCGATCTTCCAGATAAAGTGGTGATAAACGCATGATTAACTCCTGATCTTCTTCGTTTTTTGTTTTATTTGCTTCTCAATCTTTAAAGAGACTGTAAAATACTTTTAGGGTACCATCTCTGAAAGGATTGTTTCTTGGTAACCGCTCTAATTCGTCAATTGCTCCTTCCTGTACTTTTCCTTTTCCTAACAGTCTTAACCATAGGGTATCTTCTCTGAGCGGTAGCTGGTGAATTACCGTAATCGCTGCTTGAAAGCCAGCAGGTAGGAAATATATCCCATCATACCAGCTTTTTTTTGGAGTTGCTGCAAATTGCTCCAAAATTTTAGTTGATGAGGTGGGTGTGAGAATCCATAATTTAGGAAGATCCCCTGTTTTCTTACTCTCTTTCCGTCGCTGGTCGCGTTTTTGTTCTCGTCGCATTTCTATAGATTTGACGATGCAATCCCTTATTTCATCCCCCGTTGCTGGGTTCCTAAATGGTTCAAATATGGCTGTTGTTTCAATCATACGGGAAAGTAATCCCAAAGAAACCGCATTTTGTCCATTCGTTGACGGTTGAAACACCACATCTATTTCTCGCCCTTCGGAGCGCACTCTAACTCCTGTTTTTACTTCCCCAAAGGGTTGTAATAACTCTTCGAGATAGTTTTTTGCTAATTCATCATGTATCTTTCTTGTCATTGGGTCTATTCTTTATTTTGGGGGCGTTCTTTCCTGGCTGTGCTAGTAACTGTCATGGTACGTGCTATAACCTGTAATTAACCAAAAACAAGCCCGAATGAGATCCCTGACAATGAGCAGCCAAGACTCAGGAGGATGATTTGATGGCATGACAATAGGTGTAAAGGCAATTCCTTGACTTCCAAGAACTACCGTGGCGAGTTCATGTGCCAGTCAGTAGTAATCAGGTATAAATGGTGAATGCCTCTACTTTGGAAATCTCCTACAAGAGAGGTAAAATTGCTCAGGGTATCCACAGCCCGATAGTCGAGATGGATTCGCGTCTTAGAGATACCTGCTCTTTTAAATATTTCCCCTGCTCTTGTGGGGGGGCTGCCGGAAGAAACCCATAGGTCTAAGTTGTCATAAGCTTTAGCTAGTTTAGCTGTGAATACTTCCCGCTGGTGTCCGCCACCGAAGGTGAGGATGGCTTGGGGCTGAGGTGCTTGGTACCGGGCAAGAGCAAGTTTTACGGGAATTATTAATAAATTAAATGTTAAAATAAAACATAAGCATAAGCTTAATATTTTGTTAATGCTATTTGTTTTCCTCTTCCATAAGGCGCAGAGCGAGGATAATTTCTGCCAGAGTCCGTTGCAGGGCATAATACCAACCAGTCCAACCGTCGAAAATGCCTCCCTTTATTATTAAACAATAGAAGAAGATGAGTATGGGAGCGATGATTTTATATTGGCGGAGGCGATCGGGAAAACTCAGTTCTAAGAGAGGTGTGTGGCGTAATTTTTGTGCTTCTATAATCATATAACGGTCTTGCGCCCACAGCCAACGACTGAGAGACTTGCGATCGTCGTGATGGATATAAGCAGAAAGCATGGTAGACTGACCTTTAACTTTGACCTGTTGAGTATGTCCATCATCGGTATAAATGGCTTTTTCCCTTCGATATAGTACTTGACGTGGGGGGAGTAGGGTACCCCTCAGGGGTTTGCCAAACACGCAATATTTGAAGGGGACAAAGTAGCCGTCTACCTGGGTATCTGAGGGAATATTTTCTAGTTCAGTAATCAATTCATCCGTTAATATATAGTCAGCATCTAGAGAAAGTACCCACTCGGATTGTACTTGTTTTAAACCGTAGTTCCATTGATGGGTGTGGGTATCAAATTTACGCTGGAATATCTGAACTTGAGGTATTGATTGTAAAATTGAGAGAGTTTCGTCCGTACTGTAGCTATCAATGATGAGGATTTGTTTTGCCCAGGTAAGTTTTTCCAGGGTACGATGAATGTTGGGTGCTTCGTTATAAGTGAGGATGAGGGGAGTTATTGCTTCTTGCATTTTCTATCCTTTTTCTGTGTTTTCTGTGTTCTCTGTGTCTCTGTCTTGGTGCGCAATAAGCCCGAATCAGATTCGAGAAGAACGCACCGCACCGCTGGGTGAAACTTTCATCATCTGATAGATTGCAAACGGCTAGAAAATAGACAATAACGCAGCGATCGCCTCTCCAAATAAGTACCTAAATTAAAGTGAAGGCTTCGTTACACTCAATATTACTCACAATAATATATCGTAATTGATTAACCGGATTTGATAATAGGGGGGTACTTGCTATAATAAGGGGGTACTAGAACAGATCATGCACTTCCAGAGCCAGGGAAATCGACCAAAAAAGTTAAATTTGATATCTGTGTAGCCTTCTGAGGCTAATAGTTTAGTCAGGGTTGCTACGGAGAAAAATTTAATATGTCCGTTATCCCAAAGCACAGTAAAATGGGAGTTCATTTTTTTTGTCAGAGCAAGTACTAGGTTTTTGAGATAGCCATGATAGGGTGTGGTAATAATGAGTTTTCCCTTGGGTTTCAAACATTTTTTAGCTGCTCTTACTAACTCTTTGGGGTATAACAAGTGTTCAATTACTCCTACGGATATGACAATATCAAATTTATCTCCCAACTTATCAGAGGGCAGGTTGTATATGCTACCTTGAATAAAGTTCAAATGGGGATAGTTCTCCCGAGCTAAGTTAACACCGGATCTTGATTCTTCTACCCCGACTAATTCACAACCTTCCGGAACGATTGAGTTACTCAAACTCCCATTGCCACAACCTAGATCTAAAATACGGTACTTTGGCTTATTTGTCAAAATGAGGATAGTTTGATTCAAGATTTTGCGAAGGGGTTTGATTAGATAGCTATGATGATGACAAGTGTCACGATCAGGGTAAAAATATTCGTAATGGGTAGAATTTGTCATTTTGGTAAACTCCTAATCCAGTTTGGAAACCTATACTTTCTCTGTGTTCTCAGCGTCTCTGCGATTTAATCCATCTTTAGCAATTAAATCTCTATACACTGCCATGAATTCTAAGGCAATCTTATCCCAAGTATATTGGTCTGCCACCAGTTGAAGAGCGCGTTCCCTCATTGTTTTCCTTTCTTGGGGACTCTTGAGACCACGAGCAATAGAAGAGGAGATCCCTTCCACCTCTAATGGGGTGACATAACCCACTCCCTCTCTTGCTACCATATTCGCCAACGGTACTCCAGGAGTAACTACCACTGGTAATCCTGCGGCTAAAGCTTCCAGAACAGCAATGCCAAAGTTTTCCGAGTGGGAAGTCAAGGTAAATAAATCGGCTCCTTGTAAGAGGAGGTCTTTCAGCTCCCCTTGGACAAATCCAAGACGACGAGTGCGGGGATAAATCCCAGCTTTGACTAACAGTTTATCTATCTGGGTTTCGTATGGGGGGGAGCCACTCCCTGCTATTATAAAGGTGAATTGTTGGTCTACCAGTTTGCCCAAAGCAGGGATGAGATAGTCTAATCCTTTCTTAGGGTGGAGACGAGACATGAAGAGGATAATGGGTTCATCTGTCTTGGTGCGCTTTCCAGCTGGAATCTGATTCCAGAAAGTGGGTGCGACCGCTTCTGGTAGTTGGAGTTTCTGACGCAGCAGTTGGGGTGCATCTGAGATGGTGGGGGGAATAGGTACTCCATGGGGTATAATAAAATTGGGCGCTTTCAGGTTTAGGGAGGATATTTCTTCCTTTTCTTTTTGGGCAGTTAGATGGAGTCCACAAGAGTTATTCAGGTTAGCCCGTTCTATAAGGGTGAGGTAAATTTGTTTTCTTAGCTTGCTCTGTTGTAAAGACCATTGACACAATAGCCCTAGGGGTGTAACCACGTAGGGAATGTTTTGGTGGCGAGCTATGACCATTGCTAGAGTGGAAGCAGAGGAGAAAATAGCATGGATATGTAGTAGGTCGTATCTAGCCGCATTTTGCCACAGCCATGAGGTTAGTCCAGAGGAAAAAGCAAATTCTCGGAGAAAGTTGATTGGGGGGGAAAAACGAGGAAAAAACCACACTGGAACTTCCTGGTATTCTAGCCGAACACCTGTGGGGACGTCGAGCAAGTCTGGTCCATTATCGTTGGTGGTGACAATTTCAGCCTCTATACCTTGACTTCTTAATGCTTTTACTGTTGCCAATATTACTTCACTTGGTCCCCCTCTTATGGGGGCCACTGAGGGAATGACATGGAGGATTTTCATATATAATAGATCAAATAAATTATTGATGTTGTAAATTAACTAATCTGGTAACTACTAACTGCTATAGGATTAAACCACAGAGGCACAGAGGACACAGAGAAAGATAAGAGAGGAAGCAACCTACGGCTGAGGGAATTCAATAACTTTATTATTAAAATAACTTAGGCTTAAGATTGTTATAATAAAGTAACTTTTAACTTTCAAGATAGGTGCTCAAGGGTTGCTCTAACACAACTATTAAATTTTGCCACCCCATTTGTTAAGGAATAATTACTGGCAGTTGCGCGAGCGCCATCGCCATAGGAGCGCAATCCAGAAGTGGAAAGTAGAGTTGCTTCCTTCATAGCATTATATAATGCTCTAGCATCTCCTGAGGGAATTAACCAGCCATTTTCATTGGTTTTAATTAATTCTCGCGCAGCACCAGTGCGATCGGTTCCTATTACTGGTAAACCAGCAGCCATTCCCTCCGGTATCACCATCCCCCAGCCATCATGGCGGGAAGGTAAGCACAGAATATCTGCTGTGTGGTAAAATTGGGGCAGATTTTCCCAAGACTGAAAACCGAGAAATTTGACCCGATCGCCATATTTAGCTAATTGCTTGGCTAGTTTACCTTGTAACGGACCATCTCCGAGAAAACTAAGGCTCACTTGGGGATATTGGGCTGCTAATTTGGTAAATGCTCGAGCTAATAAGTCTACCCCTTTGCGGTAAATAAGGGCACCGGAGTAGAGAAAATGTCTAGAATCAGGGTTGGATTTGGTATTTTTGCTCTGGCTGAAACGAGTTAGATCGGAAATATAGGGCATGTTAAAGTACGGACGTGAATCACCAAATTCCCGGCGATATTGCTCTACTGCCCAATTCCCTATACCCCAAATGGGCACTTGGTGACGGTGTAGGGCTGATAATTTCCATTTCCGGTAGTAAGTGCCGAGGGAAGGGGGAAGGCGATAGCCTGTGGGCTCTCCCCAGAAGCACCAAGGCTTTTGGCTGGCTGCACGATAATTAATCAGCTCCAGGAGTTGGGTATTTTGATAGTAATTAAAGATAACTAAATCACTCCTTTCCATTATAGTGCGAGCCTGGGTATACTGGTCAACTTTGTCCTCTAGGAACAGATGATTGTGTTTGATTTCTAAGAGTTTCCACTGACGATAGGATGTTTTTTGGTGGACATAGGCTACTGTGAGGTTATAATTGCTAGTGCTGGCTAGGCAATTGAATAATTCTACTTGGTAGGGAGAGGGAATATAGGTGAACAGGAGGATTTTGGTCATGGGGGTTTCACGCCGAGGCCCAGAGGCGCCCAGAGGTTATTTGGGAGATTTGTTGAGGAAGAGCCAGGATATTACTATCCAAGTTAGGAGAGGATAGCTCATGAGCACTAACTCTATCATAGAGCGCATACCAGCAAATAATGCCATAGTACCTAAACTATAAAGCAAAATGGCTGCTGATGCAGGGGGATGAAGTAATAATCTGGTGATACTATGACCCATACTACCATAGAGCCATCCCCCAAAGATAACTGCGAACCAACCCCCACTTAGATACCATTCTCCTATGACAGACATGGAGAGGGAAACTCCTGTTATACCGAGAAAGCCAGGGAAATCAAATCCCCCATTGGTAGGTTTCCCGGGCCATAAAATTCGGGGTATGGGTCGCACTAGGACATAAATAATATGTTGTTCATAAACATAGGGGTGGTGTTGGGGTATTATATCAATGATTTGACTGAGACGGAGAAAGTTATCGTCTACATGGAGGTGTTCGTATTGGAACTCTTTTCTTCCTTCCAAAGCAGCTTGCCATCCCACATTGCGGTATTCCAACATCCATTGTAAGGAGATTAACAGCAAGGTGACACTGGCTAAACCCAGGATAAAATGGCGGAGTTTGAGATAATCTTGCTCCAGGAGCCAACAAATCAAGGCAGCTCCAAAAATAACACCGATAATCCTCCTCCCCCCACTTTGGGCTAAGAAGGCAGTCATAGTCAAGGATAGGAAGATAGAGATGAGGAGTTGCCCGTTGAACCTTCTGCTTCTCAAGGCTAAGAGGACAGTGAAGGTGGGCAATAAATAGCCAAAGTAGCTCAGATGATCCAGAAAAGCATCCCAACCTCCTAGGGCGCCTCGTGTCCAGGGGGCAGCCCAGCGATTCACGGTGAGATAGAAGACCATGACAGCGGGGTTGAAGTTGCAGCTATAGGCGTATCCGAAGATACCTAAAGCAAAAAAGATGAGGATTAATTTAAAGATAGTGGGAGGTTGGAGGCTGTGTCCCGCTGCTTTGATTAAGGAAGTTGGTAGTTGCCAGGGGGTGAAAAGAGCCGCTAACCAAACACCACAGACAAATAAACCGATGGCAATAAAAGCGCCCCTAATTCCTGCCAGCCCTACTTGCTCTAAGTCATAGGCACCTTGGAGTAAATCTAGTAATAACCAGTAAATGGGAGCTAGTACGAGGATATGTTCAGCCCGAAAAAGGGTTTGGGGGTTGCGACTGATGGCTACTACTGGAGCAAAGGCTAATGCCACAGTCATGACTAGGGCAGAGTCAAAGAGAGCACTAGCAGGGTAGGGGTTAGGGGGGATGAAAAGGAGGGCTAGGGCGGTTCCCAGGACTGTTGCTCCTAAACCCAGTTGGGGATAGATAGGGTATTTCCGCTTTAAATAAAGGGTAGGGGGCAGGAAATTAAGAGCAAGGGGGGAGTTGAATGTCATGGAAGCTAAAATGCTAAATTACTATTGCCAGGGAGTTAGCTTAGGTTTGAGTCGGCCAAAAGTCTCAGTTTGTGAATCCACTCTTTGATTTTTTGTTTCAGCCTGATTTTTACTTTACCGGGAAACATTAAATAGTCATATAAACCCCAATCTAACATTTTTATGGAGAATGATAGTTGGGGGGAATCACCCAATGCTTTTAACATATTTTTGACATGGGTTCTTTTTTCCTCAGCTAGTCCGCACTGCAAAATACTTATCATGTCTATAGCTCTTTGACGACGATAATAATTTATTTTCTTTGGATTAAAATTGCGCTTCTTAAACGCAGGCAACAATGTTTCATTATAAATATAAGTTAGTCCTTCTAGCTCGGTGATTCTCCTTTCTAATGACCACTGACTTCCGCCCCAAACACGATAGTAAGACAATATTTTCGATGAGTAAACATTTCCATAGCCTGCACTGGCTAATTTGATTTGAATATTGTAATCTTCCACCAGATCCGGACAGTTTTCGAGGAAATTGACGTCTTTTAGTGCTCCAGAACGAAACATTATGATATTGGCAGCAGTTCGAGAACCAGATATAGCAGCATTTAATGCCTGATCTGGACTCTGAAACTCTCCCCCCCTTGCTAGTAACCTCAATTTTCCACCATTGCCATCTTGATCTATTTCTTCTACAGCAGTATGACCATAGCCTGCCTTTGGATATTTTTCCATGAGTTTCAACAAAGTTTCCACATAATGAGAACCCAAAACATCGTCTCCATCTAGACGAACGATAAATTCCGCCTGAGGTTGCCGATAAAGCCAATCAATGTTCGCTACCATACCTAGATTGTGTGAATGTCGGTAACCTCGCATTTGGGGGAATTTTTCTCTTAGCTCTGCCATTACTTTAGGCGTTTCGTCAGTGCTAGCATCGTCAGCAACCCATACTTCTATCTGGGAATAGGTTTGTCTGAATGCACTGGTTACTGCCTCAGTAAGGAATTGTGCTTGGTTATAATTGGGAATACAGATAGCGACACTTGGCTCTATCTTCATATTTGCTCCTGTTTAATCATCTAAATCTTGCTGGAATATCTGAGCCAGTTTGCTCTGATATGCTTCTATATTATACCTTTGGCTAGTGGCCATCGCCCCTTGGGACAATTCTTTTAAAAGTTGAGGCTGCTGTCTTAAGTGGTCAATTTTGGCCACGATAGCTTCTGATTCACGAATGGGAATCCGATAACCATTGACCCCATCTTCTACTAGATCACTACAGTTGTCTGTAGCAATAACTGGTAAACCTGTGGCCATGGCTTCCAGCATAACAGCCCCAAAACCATCGGAAATGGTGGGGAAGATAAATAAGTCCGCGTCGTGGTAAATCTGAGGCATTTGCACATGGGGCACTGGGCCTTGAAAATGGACCCTGTCTTGGTAGGGAGCAATTTTGTTGGGATTCACTTCAATGCTACCCACTACAGTTAACTGAGCATGGGTGGGCTTAATTTGCTCAAATGCTTTTAATAGATAGGGAATACCTTTTAGGATACTCACTCTGCCTACGAATAAAACTTTGAGAGCTCTGTGAGGTGGATAGTGACGCAGGTGTTGATAAGGTAAATATTGCCTAATATCTACCGTTAAGGGGATAACCTTGATTTTAGCTAAGATGGTAGGAGCTACCTTGACGATCCCTCGACGAGTATATTCACTAGCAGCGATAATTGTGTCTGCTAACTCCCACTCTTGTAACTGAATGTTGTGCCACTGTTGCAAGGTCTTCGATTGGTAGAAGGCACTATTGGATAGCTCTATCAGCCAATCGGACCAACGGTCTTCTTCTTCCTGGGCTATTATTTCGTGTTCAGGGCCAGCATAGATTTGATCTAAGATGCAATTAATACCCTGGTCCCGAGCCTTCTGGAATAAATCTAAAGCACTATGGTCAAAACCATAGAGATGAGTTACTTCTGGCAGCCCGTCTTGGAGGATATCTTTGTTAAATGCTTTGCCATAGTGCATAAAAGCCCTGTATTTTTCGGTGGTAGTGGAGCTTCTGTTTAGAGCTTGGAGATAACTCAGTCCTAGAAGGTTAAATCGTCTCACTCGATGGAAATTAAGTTCCCGATTGTGACGAGAGAGGAGTTTGCTGGTATATGGGCTAAGGCAGTTGAGGGTACGAGAGGTTTGCTCCACCAGGGCAGTTTCCCTTGAGTTTAGGTAAATATCTGTGTAGAAGCGTTCTAAGTAACCTAAATTTTGCAGAGCGATAGGCACTGTGTAATTTTGACGAGCCCCTAGTTGAGCGACGGCTACTTTTATCTGATTCTCCATTTATTTTAATTAAAGATGGTTTGTTAAAATAAAACCAATCCTTCTGTTCTTCCTTTTGCTTCATATCCATAATCATTCCTTTGCGTCTTTGCGCCTTTGCGCGAGATAATCTTGAACATATTCTACCGATAAATTCAATGCGGATGCTATTTGCTCGACCCTTAAACCTATCTGCTGTAAGCGAGTAATCGCATCAGTTCGATCTTGTTCCAGGCCCTCGGCACGTCCTTTTTCCAATTCGGCTCGTTCGTGACCGGTTAATAAGAGGTTACCATCTTTATCCCACCAACGCAATCAAAGTTGGGTTTGATTTTGATAATTTCCCCGCCATAATCCCAATTCTACCGGTAATGGGTCAATGGGATAATGACCTCGTTCGTTCGGTTTCAGTTCCAGGTATTGACCGTGGACCAGATGATATACTTCCAGCTTACCACTTTTAATTTCATATATGCCATAATAAGGGATATGCATGATTCGCTCATAGACCCAGAACTTTCCTGGTCTGGTTCCCTCTTTTTTAGATTCGGACAAAGAATTTCTATCCCGCTCTTCCTTCCCCGAACCACTTGCGAACTCTAAAACAATCAAAGGGGTGATAAATTCCCGCCAGAGAACGTAGGAACGGCGAATCTGACCATCTAATAAAGGGGGTACACCCCCCACGTAAAACCAATCTGGGGCTTCCGCACCTTGTTCTGGGGGGTTCGTTTCCCGCCAATAAATCCCACTATCTTGTCCAATGGCATAATCCCCCTCAGGATGAATCTCTTGTAGAATAGGACCAATAGAATCGGTCAGAATGATACTTTGGGGATGTTCTTGAAAATTATTCACAAAAGTACCGTCTGATTCTGGTAATTGAGTATGGTCCGGAAAGGGAGGAGGTAAACTTATCCCTTCTTTTTCTTTTATCTCCATAATCACTCCTTTGCGCCTCTGCGCCTCTGCGCGAGATAATCCTTATTTTTACCGCCACAACAGGCGATCGCTCCTTTGACTCCTAACTTCTATAGAACCCATTTGAGATCTCTGTTGTGGAGTAAAATAGGGAAAAAATGCCGTACTCAAGTAGTTTGACAGACGGGGAGTGGAAAATAATAGAACCTCTGTTGCCCAAAAAGAAACAGACAAGACCACCAAAATGGAGTAAAAGGCAGATTTTAGATGGTATCTTGTACCAATTAAAGAATGGTTGTAATTGGTGTGACTTACCCAAAGACTTGCCCCCCTATTCCACAGTATTTTGGTACTACAAACAGTGGCGATCGCTTGGGGTAATCGAAGCAATCAGAGATATCTTGCATAGTAGAGTCCGTCAGCAAGTTAAAAAAAAAGGGCAATGGACAACCCTAATCATCATTGACTCCCAAGCGGTAAAAAATACCTGTAACGCCAGTGTAAAGTCGAAAGGGTTTTGTTTTTACAAGTCTACCAATGGTCTTAAAAGACATCTAGCAGTAGATACTTTGGGCTTTCCTTTTTTTAGTCATTGCACCAAAGCATCGGTATCTGACGATGTGGGTTTGATTGAAATGTTATCGAAAAACATAGATTATTTCAAGTCTAAACCAGTCAACATCCCCAAGATTACCATTTTGCTTGACCATGGATATCACCCAGAAAAACTGACCCAGGAATTACATAAAATTTATCCGGCGATTATGACTAAGATTAGATTTAAGGTTTCCCGTAAACCATCAAAAGCTCAAAAGAAAAAGGAAGGAAAAACCGGTTTTGTGCCAGTAAAAGCGCGGTGGGTGATTGAAAGAACTAATTCGTGGATGGAAAGATGCAAGAGTTTGGTCAAAAACTTTGAAAGGACTCTTGAGCAGGCTAATACCAAGATTAGTCTATGTTTTGTCCGACTGATGCTTAAAAGGCTAGCCACTACTTAAAAAGATCTCAAATGGGTTCTATAAGATATACTCTCCCACTGTTTGAAAAGCTCCCGTGACATTCTTTTTCGATTTCCTTTATACTTAGGGATATCTCTAAATCCAGCTAACTCACCCTGTATTGTACCAAAACGTCCCACTTTAAACAACTGAATCACTCTTGAGACCAAAGTACGACCTTGCTTAATCCAGTTTAACTCATCAGGAACATACCAATCATTCCAGAGTACCAGATTCCGAGACCCATAGAAATCCATTCTATACCAGTTGCGACCTTCATTAGAAGCAGTGTGATGAATTTCCAATCCAGGAAAGTGGTAGCAATATAAACCAGACTGGAAAGCGCGAGCAGCAATTTCCATTTCCTCCCCCTGATGAATCAATTCTTCTTTGTAACCTCCTAAACGCAAAAAATTATCAATATGGAGGAGATGACCGCAACCCACAAAGAATCTCACTTGGGAGGGTGTTTCACTTGCCGAAGGATTTTGGTAGACCCCGAGAATGGGATTATAGATAGGAAAAGCCACACAGAGCAAGTTAGAATGAGATTGGGCAAAAGCTACCGCAGCTTCCAAGTCACCAGAAACTGGATAGGAATCATCATCCAAACTCAAATAATATTTAGTCTCCATTTCCCTCGCTAACTGATTACGACGCACAATATAACCTTGAGAATCAGTCAAGCGGGTTAGTTTAACTTGGGGAAACCATTCCTTCACATCAAAAGGACATGGACTGTCAGAATTATCATCTATGATAAAAAGAGGCAGATCACCCCACTTAGCTGCCCTGATCTTCTCCAGAGTAATTTTCAAATCTGCCCAGCGGTTTTTCGTTGTAATCCCAATAGAAACCAAATCAGTTAAATTCATCTCTTTGCGCCTCTGCGCCTCTGCGCGAAACCTTATCTTCCTAAAAATTTCAATTTTCTCAATTCTGCTTCCAAAGCATTAGCCAAGGTCAAGTTTCCATGAACGGAGAAATGACAGTCGTAGGGTTCCTGAAAACACCGCCATGCTTCAGATCCCAAAGCCTTAAAGTAGGGGAGAATGTCAATGGCGTAAATACCTGTACCATCAGCCAAAGAATTGAAGCGCTGCCAATAGTTTCTCGCCATTTTATATTTAACGTATGAGGAATAAAATGTAGGCACGATTACTAAAGGTTTATCCTTCGCCAAATGTTTAAAGCGGCGGAGAATTGCTTCCATTAGTTGCCACTCTTTAATCTGAGAACTCCTGTATTCCGGGAAAGGTTCCCGAGGTACTAGAGAGTAAAGTAGTGGTTTTAAGTTACTTGACTCTGCTAACTGATTGAGACTCTTTTTCCAACTCCCCTTATCACCGTCGGTACGTTGCCAATCCTCCTCATTAGTTTCCCTTAATGGCTTGCGCTCCTTGGGAACAGGCACATTTTGCAGAACCAACTCCCCATTAACTAGCTCAAACCGAGGCTTAGGAATCAAAACCTTTTCCTTGATAAGAGGATCCATGCCGATGCGAAAATCCACCATATTTCGGCGAATATTCTGTAAGAAGGGGAGTAATAAGATTAAATCGTATTCATATTGTTGGCCAATGTGTTCAAACAGCAGTAACTGTTGATCCGTACCCGTACCTTCCAAGCTAAAATTAATTACTTCCAAACCAGGTAGGCGCCGTTCCAGTAATTCGGAAAATCGATGCTCGTTGCTTACATACTGGCCCGCTGACATGGAATCCCCGAATACCAAAATGCGGTAACTATGGGGGTCCTTCTTTAAGGAGTACTCCCGGTTACTGCGGATCCCTGCTGAATTGATGGTCATGGTATATTCCCCACCACCTGGGCGAGGTAGAACGTATCGGGTGTTGGGAATATACTCATAACCAATAAGAGGATGATGCCTAATATAGGGCTTGGTATCCACGTTCTGAGCCTGATTTATAACCATTACCAGAGTGTATAAATTTCATCGGGAATTCCCTCTTCTTTTGCGACCGAATTGGTTGTCACCTCAGTCTTGGGTGCTGGTGCTGGTGCAAACAGACGTGCCCAGAAGAGGAAAAAGGGCATGAGATATCTAGCCATTCCTCCGTGACTCAGATATTTATCCCTTCCTGTCAGTTCCACAGGAGATGATTGGGAAAAATAGCTTTCTAGCTCCGTACCAGGTTTCCTCTCCAGCCAATAGCTAGACTTTTGCACGGGCTGAAGTTGCAGCATATCTTGACCCAGTTTTGCCAACCATAGGCGAGCTGGTAACATCACCAGGTAGAAAAAAGCCGCGAGAAGGATTTTAGAGATGGTTAACATGGATAATTTTCCTTTAACGATTCAAGAGAATCAACCCTCAGAGCTGTTTCCACTAACTCTTCTAGTTTTTCAACAGACAAACTCTGTAAGGACTTCTCCAGGTTTGAGGGAACTTCCCCAAAGCGAAGAGTCAGTATACGTAATAATTGCAGCTTCGCTCCTTGCTGCAACCCTTGTTGAGCTACTTTTAATTCTCGTTCAGCAGCTTCAGCTCTTCGTTCAGCAGCTATAGCTTCTATTTGAGCAGCTTCAGCTTCTCGTTCAGCAGCTTCTTCTGGTAGGGGAACTAGTTTACCGTCTCTATCGTAAAAGCGCAACCAAACAGCTGTTTCCCGCTGGATCTCACCTTCCCAAGTGCCCAACCAAAGTCTTAAACTCTGACACCACAACCACCCTCTTTCGTTCTGAGTTAGTTCTTGATACTGTCCATTTAAATGCCATCCTTGTAAAGAGTCAGGGTCAAAGGGGTCGAAGATATAGTAATCTGGGGTACGGAACACCCCCTCATAAATATCCTTCTTGATCCCTTTGTCTATCCTCGCTGTTGAAGGAGACATGAGTTCCACAATCACGTCGGGATAACGACCATTTTCTTCCCAAACTACCCAACCCTGGCGATCCGTTCTCCCGTTTACGTTCAAAACCGCAAAGAAATTGGTCCTCGAAAATCTTTATTGCGCACTTGTTCGCTGCTGTAGTAGATAAACATATTACCACCAGCAAAATAATCTTCCCGTTCCCCTAAACCCAGCGGCAAAGAGCGGATCAGGACATTCATGGCGATTCGGTGTCGATTAGATTCCAAGGGTTCTCCGTCATCAAATATTAAATCAGTGGGCGGTATGGGGGGTTCCCAGTCCGGTATTGTTACAGTTGTCTTAGTTGGTGCTATTTTGGTTTGTGTTACCATCACCCATTATCCTCTTATTATATAAAAATGCCATTTTAATTATGCATTATTAACATGTTTAATACTAACATCTGTGTTCATCTGCGTTCATCTGCAGTTCCTATTATAACAGAGAAATCAATTTCACGCAGCAGCTGAGTCCCAGAGAGGATTGAAACCCCAATCACCCCTTCAATCCAATTCAAATTGAGACTGATATGCTTCCAGATCGAAAGAATTAGCATCCGGTTGTTCTTCTTTCAGGAGAATAGTATTACCGATAGCCAAGGCATCCATAAAGGTTCCCATGAAGCAGCGGTAAGCATCTTGGGGAGTGGCCACAATGGGTTCCCCTCGGATGTTAAAGCTGGTATTCACCACCATAGGGCAGCCAGTCTGCTCGTAAAATTTCCTCAGTAAACGATAGTAACGTGGATTTTGCTGTTCCTCTACAGTCTGAAGCCGTGCGGAAAAATCTACATGGGTAACTGCGGGAACCACAGAACGCTTAATCCCCAGCTGTTCTAACCCAGCTGGCTGCTTCATCTCACTGTTAGCTGTTCGCTTGTCAGCTTTTATGGGAGACACCAACAACATATAAGGACTGTCCCTTTCACGGGGCCAATCAAAATACTCCGAGGCGTACTCCTTGAGGACGGAAGGAGCAAAAGGACGGAAAAACTCTCGGAACTTTATTTTCAGATTCATCACCTTTTGCATTTTCTCCGACCGGGCATCCCCAATAATGGAGCGACAACCCAAGGCTCGGGGACCAAATTCCATTCTATGCTGGAACCAACCTATGATCTTCTCCTGAATCAAAAGCTTTACTGTTAGCTCCAGGAGCGCTTCCTCACTGTCAAAGGTGTGGTATTTGGTTCCCTGACTATCCAAGAAAGCGCGAATCTCTCTATCAGTGTAGGCTGGACCCAGAAAGGAACCCCCCATGGAGTCTACTTCCTCACAAGACCGAGATTCCCCCAGTAGTTGATGCCAAATTAACAAAGCGACACCGAGAGCACCTCCTGCATCCCCAGCGGCGGGCTGAATCCAAATTTGCTCAAAGGGTCCATCCCGGAGAATGCGGCTATTGCCGACGCAGTTCAGGGCTACCCCGCCCGCCATGACCAGATTTGGAGAACCGGTAAGTTTGTGGAGGTGACGGGCACAACGAAGTGCGATCTCCTCGCAGACTACTTGGATCGAGGCGGCTAAGTCCATGTCTCTCTGGGTCAGAGCTGTTTCCCGCTGACGGGGGGGAGCGCCAAATAAATTGTGGAACTTCTCGTTAGTCATGGTCATGCCCTGGCAGTAGTTAAAATAGGACATGTCCACCCAAAAAGATCCGTCTTTCTTCAGGTCAATCAGATGAGTGAGAATTAAATCCTGAAAGCGCGGTTCACCATAGGGGGCTAGACCCATGACTTTGTATTCCCCGGAGTTGACCTTAAAACCAGTGTAGTAAGTAAAGGCGCTGTAGAGAAGTCCTAGGGAGTGGGGAAAACGCAGCTCGTGGGTAATGGCAATTTTGTTGCCCCTGCCATGTCCCAGGCTTGCAGTGGCCCATTCACCGACCCCGTCCAGAGTCAAAATGGCTGCTTCTTCAAAGGGAGAGGGAAAAAAAGCACTGGCGGCGTGGGACTCATGGTGTTCTGCAAAAACATAACGCCCCCGATACCCATAGTTGAGGGCTCGGTCGATCTGGGAGGGAATATGGAGTTTATTCCGCAGCCAGAGGGGCATAGCTTTGAGATAGGAACGAAAGCTAGCAGGGGCATAAGCGCCATAGGTTTCAACTATGCGCTGGAATTTGGTCAAAGGCTTGTCGTAGAAACCGACATAATCCAGATCTGTGGGCTGAATGCCTCCTTGAGCAAGGCAGTAGGCAACTGCCTGTTGGGGGAAACGGTAGTCGTGTTTTTTGCGGCTGAACCTTTCCTCTTGAGCAGCAGCAATAATCTTGCCGTCTACTAGGAGTGCGGCGGCAGAATCGTGGTAGAAAGCGGAAATTCCTAGGATCCGAGTCGGCACGTTAAATCTTGGGGGGAAAAGTAGTAATTCATCTCTAGTATAAGGGAAAAATAATCTCTTTAATAGCAGCCAGTTTACCCATTAGGGTAGGTCCAACAGCAGGAAAATTGTGCCAACACACCGAAGCAATTTGCCAAAGCTGCACAACCGTCAGTTTAACATAGTCCCACCAGGTATTGCGCTCCAAATTCCCTCGCTAACTGATTACGACGCACAATTAAACCTTGAGAATCAGTAAAGCGGGTGAATTGAACTTGAGGAAACCACTCTTTCACATCAAAAGGACATAGACTGTCAGAATTATCATCAATGATAAAAAGAGACAGATCACCCCAGTTAGCAGCCCTTATCTTCTCTAGGGTAGTTTTTAACTCTGCGCGAAACCTTATCTTAATTTAATCACTTTGGCGGGTACTCCCACAGCGATCGCCCTTGGAGGTATATCCTTAGTAACTACGCTTCCAGCACCAATCACAGCTTTATCACCTATATTAACCCCTTTGAGAATGGTAACATGAGCACCAATCCAAACAGAATTGCCAATGGGAGTCGGTTTAGCTACCATAGGCTGAGAAAGAGGAGGAAAAGCTGGGTCCAAACCATGGTCATGATCCGTGATATAACACTCGGGACCAATAGCGCAATTTTGACCAATAGTGAGAGAAGAGATAGCATCCAGGAAAGTATTGCGATTGATATAAGTATGAGAACCAATGTAAATTTTTGCTTTCCCTTGAGGTTCGCCACTACATAAAAGAGTCACACCCCGGTCTAAAGCACAGGGACTTTCAATTTCAATTTCAGTAAAATTACGAGGGATATCAATTTCTCGCAGCCAAACATAACCCTGAAGTTTCACTCCCAAAGCGCGATAGTAGTAATTGCGACACCGAGATTTTAAGCCTTCAGTAACTCTTTGGACATTAGATAATACCACGGTAATCATAGGGTTTGCCAATAATCTCTTTAATAGCAGCCAGTTTACCTATTAGGGTAGGTCCGAGAGCAGGAAAATTGTGCCAACACACCGAAGCAATTTGCCAAAGCTGCACAACCGTCAGTTTAACATAGTCCCACCAAGTATTGCGCTCCAAAATCTGAGTCATGACATAGTGGCGATTGATTAACTCCATTTTTCCTAAGGTAGTGAGATTACTTTTGTGGTCTCCCGGTTGACTGTCATGAAAAATCCTTGCTGTTCTAGCATTAGCCAGTTTCCAGGTTTTCCCAACCATGAGGGAGAGAGTTAAATCTTCAGAGAGAGAAGCACCCACAAAAAGAGAGGGAAATACAGGTTCCGGTAATGCTTCCCTACGGTAGAGAGTGCAGGTAGTATTGAGCCACTCCACCTCAACAACTTCTGGTAAGTCGGGACGATCTTCTGGTAATAAGTTAAAAGCGGGACCAATACATTTACCAGCATAGCTAGTTTCCAATTTACCATGGAGGAAGGTAAATAAAAAGCGACTAATGGGACCGGGAGGTAAATACTTTTGGTTAGTAATCATGCCATTTACTCCCCCCAAACGAGGATTTTCCTGTAAAGCTGCCCAGAGTCGTTCTAAACAATCCGACTCAAAGATAATATCATCATCCAGAAACAAAATTGTTTCAGTATTAGCATAAGCCATAGCTTGATTGCGCTGGGTAGCAGCCCCTATTTTTGTCGCTTTATGGTAAATAATTTTTGTATCTAAGTTAGGGATTGGAGTTTGACAGAGTTTGGCCGTTTCCTCATTGCTAGAACCATCAATAATAATCGCTTCCACTGGTTGAACTGATTGTTTTCCCAGACTGGATAGCATTTTCTTTAAGGGTAGGGGGCGATCGCGGGTAGAAATGATGGCGGAGATAGGCAATAATATTTGCATACATAGTTTAGGTTTGCTGAATCTATTATAGCGCCCAAAGGCAGGGTAGGGGAATAAATGGAGGTACTTGCATTATTTATTAAATTGTAGGTTGGGTACAAGGTCGTGAAACAGTGACCTTGTACCATGACAGTTACCAGTTACCAGTTACCAGTTACCAGTTACCAGTTACCAGTTACCAGTCCTGCTCATGCCAACCGGGGCAGTCAGGCAGTTACCAGTTACCAGTTACCAGTCCTGCTCATGCCAACCGGGGCAGTCAGGCAGTTACCAGTTACCTTCCACCAATAAGTGGCTTGCCACCAAATAAGTGGTGGGGGCCTCAAACCCAAGGTTGAGCTGCTACCATGGTACGTGATTACTGGTCACTGTCATGGTACAAGGTCACTGGTAACTGAAAGGTGGGGGCCTCAAACCCAAGGTTGAGCTGCTACCATGGTACGTGATTACTGGTCACTGGTAACTGAAAGGTGGGGGCCTCAAACCCAAGGTTGAGCTGCTACCATGGTACGTGATTACTGGTCACTGGTAACTGAAAGGTGAAACCCAAGGTCGCGATCACTAAGAGTGGCGCTGCGCGATCGCGGGTAGGAATGATGGCGGAGATAGGCAATAACTTAGACATATTATATTTATACCACCTTTTTTTTCTTGCGCTAACTGTGCATGACTACCAAATAACTTAAGGGCGCAAAACTTGCCAACCTAATTTAGGTTCCCAGCGCAACTTCACGGCTTCGGGATTTTCCGTTACTTTAACAGATTGACTCCCTTTTCCCCTATAGTCTTGCGAGAAATCTGGAATCGCGGCTCAATAAAAGTACGCCAGATCCAGCCAAACAGGAGGAGCATCAGGGGAATTAAGGCATATTTTTTCCGCGTATCTAATGAGTATCCTCCCGCAGCTACATAGAGGAAAGAAGCTCCCAAGAGCAAAAGAAGGATGTAAAGAAGTAACCCGTTGCCCAAGTTCGACGGTTTTTGTTCCACAGGAGTCTGTGGGCGAAAAATAGCTAAGGTAAGGAGCAAGATACTCAGCAACAGGATAAAAATTAGGACTTTGCTCCCATCCCAGCCAAAAAAGATTAAATTGCGGGCATCGGAACTAAACCAGGGTCGAAAGATATAAAAATTGGTATATTGATAAAAATAAACCGATAAAATCGACTCCGGGTTAAAGCCAGGCTTCATTTGCATGGTCTCTGTGAAAGCAATCTTGTACAGCACCAAATAAGTCAAGCTACCTAGTAATGGTCCTAACCCCGACCATCTTCGGGCGATATTTTGGGAAATTGATTTCCATCTCATTTTGCCCATATCTTCATCAATCCAGAGAATTACCCCACTGACCATGAAAGCAAAGGCCAGATTTTCATAATTCAGTTGGGCTAGCAATGCCAACAGATAGGTGAGGAAAAAGAGGGGCATTTGAGCTGCTCTTTTCTCACAGAAACTGATGAGTAAGAGTAAGTTTGCCCAAAATATTAGGGTTGTAAGCAGCATCGTATAGCACATATACTGCACCATTACCTGATATCCCCAAGGGAAAATACCCATGCATAGAGCCAAAACTAGACACAGACCGGTTTTTTTCAGCAAAAGCTGGCTGACGCGAAAAAACAGGCAAACTGTGATAATGTGGCTCAAAACTGCCAGAAAAGAGGAGAAAACTGGGTAATTTGGGGTGGTGCCTTGAATAATTTGTCCCACAAGTCGCCATACCCCTCGTCTTGCTATATGGTTAGCAAAGTAGTTGCCTAAACCATGCTACAAATTCCTCATAAGTGGATATTCATCGCCGAATACTGGATAACCGTCAAAGGAAGGAAACCATGCTATCAGTATAGCCAATGAAATAATAACGTAAGGTTACTATTTTTATGTATTATTAAGCTGTTATTAATTGGGATAATAAGTGTAACATATACCTTTCAGCCCGGTGAGTGAGTGTTAGATTATATGTTAGATTATAGAAGAGGGTTCATCCTCTCCGGGGAATCTGCAATTTCCCCTCAGCTACCGACCCTGTCCCCGAATAAACCAAACCCTTCTGAGCATCAAGAGTGAGGAAAGCCCCCTCCCGAATCACTTCCGTAGCATTCTTAAAGCCCACAATCACTGGAACTCCCAGTCGCAACCCGATAGTCGCCCCATGGCTAGTGAGACTTCCTTCTTCAGTAATTACTCCTGCTGCTTTGCGCATTACTTCCACAAATTCTGCTGACGTTGCGGGGGCGACTAAAATCTCCCCGGGATTAAATTGGCCAATATCCCGGACATTGCGAGCTACTCGCGCTCGACCACTGATGGCAGTTTGACCGATACCGACCCCTTTACCGATAACAGCTTTCACCACCTCAACCTTAATCAAGTCCGTAGAACCGGAAACCCCTTGGAGAGTCCCAGCAGTCATCACCACTAAATCCCCGTCAGCCACTAAATTGTTTTCCTGAGCCACATTAATTGCTGCTGCAAAGGTTTGGCTAGTAGAAGGTAAATCCAGTACTAACAGGGGTTGGACTCCCCAAACTAGCTGCAATTGTCGCGCCACATCTACATGGGGAGTGATGGCTAAAATGGGTGTTTGGGGTCGAAACTTGGAAACATTGCGAGCAGTTGCTCCACTTTTAGTCAAGGTCATAATAGCTGACCCATTCAGTTGCTTGGCGATTTGACCCACTGCTGCGGAGATAGCATTGGTAATGGTTTGCTCCCTTTCAGAACTAGGCTTCATCTTATGGGGTTCTTGTTCAATGCGGGTAGCAATGCGAGCCATAGTGGCTACTGCTTCCACCGGGTAGTTACCCACCGCTGTTTCATTAGAAAGCATCACTGCATCGGTACCGTCCAGAATAGCATTGGCCACGTCTGACACCTCAGCCCGGGTGGGACGAGGATTATGAACCATGCTATCCAGCATTTGGGTTGCCGTAATAATAGGGATACCCAGCTGATTAGCCGTAGCAATCAGTCGCTTTTGGAGAATGGGAACATCTTCAGCAGGTAATTCTACCCCCAAATCCCCTCTAGCCACCATGACCCCATCGCAGTGAGAGAGAATTTCTTCCATCTGCTCGATAGCTTCGTGCTTCTCAATTTTGGCAATTATGGGTACGGACTTACCAGCACTAGCGATCAGTCCTTTAATCTCGAAAATATCTTCAGGTTTGCAGACAAAGCTCAATGCTACCCAATCTACCCCCTGATCTAGACCAAACATCAAATCCCGTTTATCTTTCTCAGTTAATGCCTTAATGGAGAGATAGACACCGGGGAAATTCACTCCCTTATGATTAGAGAGAGTGCCACCCACCACTACGCGACAATGCAAATTCTGGTTTTCGCAGTCTACATGAACCACCTGCATTTCCACTTTGCCATCGTCCAAAAGAATTTTCGCTCCTTCTGGGACTTCTTCAGCAAGCTTGGAGTAACTCACATAGCTAATTTCTTTGTTACAGGGTACTTTGCGACTAGTAAGAATAAACGAATCGCCATTTTTCAGCTGAATCGAACCGGACTCGAACTTACCCAGGCGAATTTTCGGTCCCTGCAAGTCCTGGAGAATTGCCACTGGCTGGTTCAGTTCAAAAGCCGTCTGACGAATGAGACGGATACTTCTTTGGTGCAGAGCGTGAGTACCATGGGAAAAATTGAGCCGCAGGGTGGTAGCACCTACTTTAATCAGGTCCCGGAGAACCTCCGGTTTTGTAGTAGCAGGGCCAACGGTGGCAACAATTTTTGTCCGACGTTGCAATTTTTGCGGTTGCATATTTGATGGGAGGACGGGGAAGCCGTTTTTGATTATACAACTTTTGGTGGATTTTTTGTTTCACGCAGCGGTGCGCACCAAGCCAGGGGTTTGGCCAACACCGAAGGTGCCGGCGTCCCTTAGTAGGGGCGCAGAGGCACAGAGAGGTGAGGGGGATAGGGGCAGTAGCAAGTGAAGTAAAGACAACTATTGTATTTAGATTTAGATATTTCTACCCCATCTGGCCATAACCCCAGCTCCCCAGCTCCCCATCACCCCATCACCCCATCATAGGTCTGGTCAACTGTCATGGTACAAGGTCACTGATTGAGAGGAATTAGATTTTTGATGACTTCGCCAAGTTCTAAAAGAAGTTATTGATCCACTCCCCCGGTTAAAACACGGGGGATTCGGGATTTAAGCAGCAACCCTTCGGGAAACCCCGTCTTACATTGCTGAGCAACTAGGTTGAGACCCCAACCTTTTTGATATTTATACTACGGCTGAATAAATTCAGCTTGCGCTTATATCCCCCGATTAAAATACGGTTGCTCTATCGCTTTGCACCTCGTAATATTTTGCCAGCCATGGTACAATTATAGAAGATAAGGTCAAGGGTTGACACACAGTGGTTGATTTGCACCCACCCCCCCGTAGCCCCCCTCCCAGGTTCCCCTCCTGGGAGGGGGTAGGGGTGGGTGGGGTTGGGGGGTGGGTTTGCCAAAAGGCTTTTAATTAGGTATATTGGGGTAACAGCGATAAACAAGCTGACAAAATCAAACAAAGAGCGGTTATTTTCTAAGTAACCGCATTGGGAGATAGCCCCTCTTGGATTTGTTAGCTAAAATCTATCGGAAACAAGATTGATGGCAGAAATAGCTGTTATTGACTATGATATGGGTAACCTCCACTCTGCCTGCAAGGGTTTAGAGAAAGCAGGTGCCAACGCTAAAATAACCCATTGTCTCGTTGATATGGAAAAAGCAGATGGTATCGTCTTACCTGGTGTTGGTGCTTTCGATCCTACAGTGGAGAATTTGCGCCGACGTAACCTGGAAGAACCCATAAAAGAGGCGATCGCCTCTGGGAAACCATTTTTGGGCATTTGCATGGGAATGCAAATTCTCTTTGACAGTTCTGAGGAAGGGAAGGAACCGGGTTTGGGCATTATTCCTGGGAAAGTGCGCCGCTTCAGTTCTGAACCAGATTTAACTATTCCCCATATGGGTTGGAATAAATTAGAGTTTACCCAATCAAATTTACCTTTGTGGGAGCAATTATCCCCTTCTCCTTACGTTTATTTCGTCCATAGTTATTATGTGGATCCGGTGGAAGAGTCAGTGAAAGCAGCAACTGTAACTCACGGGAGTCAAGAAGTGACAGCTGCCATTGCCCGTGATAACCTCATGGCAGTGCAATTTCACCCAGAAAAGTCATCAAGGAATGGTTTGCAAATCCTCTCTAATTTTGTCAGTTTAGCAGTGGCGGCAGAAGCCTCACGGCAAATCAGAGATTATGCCGTGAGATGAATGCCGCTCCGGGGTATTAATACTCATTGACAGGAACTTAATCGCGCCCTATAATTAATTGGCAGTGGGGCTGGGCGCCGTCCTCACTATAAAACGCCGTAGAGGGAAAGTTTCGAGTACCTTGATGGAAGTTCTACCCGTCCTTCGGGCGGCTGAACGCAGAGCCATACCCGTCAGGGTTGGTGTAGGAGCGTCACTGGATATAGCAATCTATGATGATTAGATCCCCCCTTTATCCCCCCGATCTAAGGGAGGTAGCGAAGGGTGCTTTCAGGCGGGAGGGGCGAGCGTTATTGCTCCTTACAAATGATGATAGGAATGAGAATTTATGGGAAGAGACAAATAAAGACTTTGTCGGGAAACAAAACCCGACCAACCACAGCAAGAGTCCGCGAGGCATTGTTTAATATTTGGCAGGGACGCATAAAAGGGTGTCGTTGGTTAGATTTGTGTGCCGGGAGTGGTTCTATGGGAGCCGAAGCTTTGTGTCGGGGAGCTGCTGCGGTGACGGGAATCGAAAAAAACCCTCGTGCTTGCGCTATTATTAAGGACAATTGGCAACGGGTGGTAGGAGAAGGACAAAGTTGTACCATACTGTGCTCTGGTATAGTTAAGCAGTTAAAAGTTATGTATAATCAAGAGTTTGACCGTATCTATTTCGACCCTCCTTATAATAGTGGCTTGTATGGACCAGTGTTAGAGGCCATCGCTAGTGCTGGTTTACTCGCTTCGGGGGGAGAAATAGCTGTGGAAGGGGATTGCTCTCTTTGGGTGCCCCTGTCTATTCCTGGACTGGAAATCTGTAGAGAAAAAGTCTATGGAAATACTATCCTTACTTTTTATGGTTAATAATCTTAAATAGTTGCTGGAACCTACTTGTCCAGGTGTGGTCTCGTAATGCCCTTTGATATCCTGCTTCCCGTAATTTTTCCGCCTCATGAGGATGATTTAAATAGAATTTAGTCTTATCTACTAACTCCTCCTGGCTCTTATAAGTATCGATTTCCTTTCCCAGTTGGTAAAATTCGCCAATTTCCTCTGTGTATCCTGTTAGATAGCAAGTGCGGCACATGGGGGCTTCAAAATCTCTTAACCGCACGTGGGGAATCAATTGTGAACCCGGTCGTCCATCTGCCCAAACGTTGCTAAAATTGAGGATAACCTCATATTGGGCAAAGGTATCGCTGATGTTTTCGGCAAAACTACGTGCGGCAGCAGTAAGCAGTGGGGCTAATTTTTTCCCTGACTGTCGGTATTTCAATTGACCAATAGTTCTCTTCAAACCCCCAAACACTCCCTGAGTTTTAATGTTTTTCCAGGTTAGGACAGTATAACTGATGAAAGAACCCGGTGGAGGCGATCGCCTTCCCAAATATACAGATTCTTCTTTCTGGAGGACTTTTTCTGCATTATCACTTGCATTTGGTTTGCCCCAACCCTTACCGTAAATATCAACAGCAACTTTGCTAGCTATGAGTTTGGTGAGGTAGCGATCCCGATCGCCATAGCGTTGCCCCACAAAACAAGCCTTCCTCTCACGGTTCTGGTGTAATAGGGGATGATAGATAGTGGGATCTGCTCCCATTTGTACCCACACAGGGTTCGCTCCTACTCCTAAATATAAATCCCGGGCGTTTTTTTCAGCGTGCCAAGCAAAATTTGCCTTAGCAGCAATATGCTCGACAAGGGGAAATTGGTGAATACTATTGCAGTAAAAATTCACTGTGGGGATACCGAGACCATGAATTTCCTCAAATCCATCCGGGTCAAAATGGGCATTATAGAAGTAGCTCAGAAACAAGTCTATGGGTTTTTCCTTGTGCTGCTGCCTTACTTCAGCGATAATTTGGGCTGTAATTTTGCTTCTTGCTTCTAATTCTTGAGCTGTGAAGTCTTCTGGAATGGACATGAAGCCACTAACAGGCAGTAAATCAACTTGTGATTCAATAATCTCATGACCCAGTTGCTGGATAGCTGGGTAAAAATTCCCACTCCAAAGTCCACCGTAGTAATACTTGGGGTCAGTTGAGTGACGGACGGCTGTAAAAATACGCATTAATTATTTGATTTCTGTAAACTAGCATCTATGGGCAAATGCATCAATATAGGGTAATCGACGGCGTAGTTCCCGAACTTGAAATTGAGCATTCATTAGAGATTGACTAAGTTTCTGCCAAACCTCTTCTCCACCATGACTTTCAAAAAAGATAGCACACTTGTGCGGCAAGTAAGGAATTATCGCTGGGAGCAACCTAGCTTCCTCCCCCTCAATATCAACTTTCAGAAGCAGGCTAGATGAATTAAGTTCTTGGAGGAACTTCGGAAAGTCAATTGTTCTTACTCGGTAGCCGTCCTTATTTTTCAACTCATCTTTTGCCAAAGCACCTGTATTGCTATAGTCAGCCTGGAACCAACTTTCACCCTCTTCCACTGAGACAGCAGCTTCTACCAAAAAGACCTTGAACTGATTGAGTTTTAGTTGGTCTCGCATGCAGCTTGCATTTTCAGGATTTGACTCGAAGGCAGTTATTTCAGCTTTTGGATAAGTCTGGGTTGCTAACAAGGAAAAAAGACCAATATGAGCGCCACAGTCTAAGACAACTTTTGGTTGAAAGGGAACGAGTTTGAAATCATAACAGTTTGTCAGTATAACTTCTTCAAAGGAGATTAGATGACCTAGATCCCTTGGGTTTAACTGAATTTGTATGTCTGACCAAAGGCTTGGTCGAACAATCATTGTGGGAAAGAGCTGCCGACCGATCCGGGAAATCAAGTCGGAAGAGTTAAATGGATGCCCTCGGGCAAATCCTCCAATTGCCATCTTAGCCGACTCAATTGGAGACGAAGCTAGTTTAGCAAAGGAGATAATTTGACTAATACGATTGTTATTAAGCATGACTAGTTTCTTTACTCAAATCGAGGTAATTGACAATTAGGCTGTCGGATATCCCCGAAGCCATTTGTTCTTCTTCATGGGCAAATCCTATGGTAAAACTTCTGCGTTACTACGATATGAGAGAAATATTTCTGACCTTTAATAAAAGCATGGGCACCTAAACGAGAGCGATATGCTGAATCTTGACATAACCTTTTTACTGCCATAACTAACTCCTGTGTATCTTCCTGATCCACTACCTCAGCCACCCCAGGGTTTTCCTTTGCCCAGCGCACTGCGGAGCAATAGGGCGGTCCGAAAATTAGCAATGGTAAGCCGGTAGCTGTGTAATCAGTCAATTTACTAGGAAAGCTCAGGGACATATTTTCACGCCATTCTACCTCAAAAGTCATGGGCACAAATAAGACGTCTGCTTCCCTGACGAGGGTATTTATTAACTCCGACTGGGGAATAAAAGAACGAACAGTAACGTTATTTCTTTGTAAACCATGTTTTTCCATGGCTGCCACCGTTAGTGAGGAGTAAATAATCAAACTACAGCCAAAATTTTCTAATACCGAGGCAAGAGTTGCTAAAGTTGTGATATATCCCTCAGAGTTGAGGGAACCAGCATAGACGAAGACAAGAGAGTTTGAGCTGCTTGAGTGGGGGTGTTTTTCCGGGTTTGGAACCTCCTCTCCTCTGGAAGAGTATAAGACACTTCCTGTCACCCCATAGCGCTTTTGATATTTTTCCATCATATAGGGAGATACGCAAAACCGGGACGTAGCTTGTCTATAGATATCTCCAAATCGTTGATTCGCCCTAGCTTTTAACCATGGTAGCACGGCAACATAAGATGGCCAATCATCATGGACAATTAAATGGAGGGGTATTTGGTAACGCTCCGCCAACGCTGCTGCTGGGAGCCAGGAAAACCCATGGGCAACGGTTAAAATTGCTTCTGGCTGGAATTGCTCAAAAATTTGGACCAATTTTCGGGGTATGCTGCTCCCTCTTAAAAAGAGATAGGATGTATAAGCAGAAGTAAAGCGAGTTTGTAGTAATCGCTTTACCCCCACAAAAATGGTGTCATAGGAAACATGAGGTAGTCGGTGGGAGGGGTTAGAAGGGGTAAGGTTGCCCTCCACAACTCTGAGGTGGGAGGGGGGATATTTTTGCAGCAAGCGATAGAGCAATGCAGCACCAGCTACAGTAGATTGAACTGGTACGTCGCCAATATAAAGCAGACGGGGTAAAATAGATGTTTCCATAGATTTTGGTTGGCAATTTTACTGGCTTGGTGAGCGATGCCCACCCTACGGACTATAAACGCTCTTGCCAATTTTCGTAAATAGCTGCAAAAATATCCTCCAGGGATTTGCTAATGCTCCAAGAGGGATAATGAGCCTCCATTTTCCTCAAGTCACTAATGTAACAAATGTGATCCCCCTCCCGATTCTGGTCTACATATTCGGTCACCATTTTTTTCCCAGACAGAGCACTAATGCGCTCAAAAGCTTCTAAAATAGAACAACTATTCTTCCTACCTCCCCCCAGATTATAAACTTCCCCAGAGCGAGGATTTTCCCAGAAAGCGGCAATAAATCTCGCCACATCCACGGAATGAATGTTATCCCGTACCTGCTTGCCTTTGTAGCCATAAATACGGTAGAGTTTTCCTTGGAGATTACATTTAATGAGGTAACTGAGGAAACCGTGTAATTCCACTCCACTGTGGTGGGGACCGGTTAAACAACCCCCTCGCAAACAGCAGGTTTTCATGCCAAAGTAACGCCCGTATTCCTGTACCATTATATCCGCAGCTACCTTAGAAGCCCCAAAGAGACTGTGTTTGCTTTGGTCGATGGGAAAATGTTCTCCAATACCATCTTCATAGGCAGGATCATCGTAATCCCAACGGAGATCTAGTTCCTTCAGGGGGATGGTGTTGGGGCGATCGCCATAGACTTTATTGGTACTCATATGGACGAATACGGTTTCCGGAACATGCTGGCGGGCAGCTTCTAGGAGGTTGAGGGTCCCCACAGCATTCACATCAAAATCGTCAAAAGGTCTGGAGGCAGCTAGGTCGTGACTGGGTTGGGCGGCGGTGTGGACCACCATATCCGGGCGCAAGGATTCCATGCAGGTGAGAACATCCTGACGATGGCGAATATCCAGTTCTTGGTGATGGAATAGTTTGTGGGTATCCAGGAGGTTCTGCTGTCGCCAACGAGTATCCCCCCCAGGACCGAAAAAGTCAGCCCTCATGTTATTATCGATGCCATAAACTTCCCAACCTTGTTGACAGAAGTAATCTACCACTTCTGAACCAATTAAACCGGAAGACCCGGTAACTAATAGTTTTCTCATTTAATTCTCTATCCTTAACTGATGTCATTTGTACTTCAATGGTTTCCGGAACTGGGGTATTTATATATGTAAACTTAGGATACAATACTTCAGGAAGAAAAAAGTTGTAAGTGGTCAATTGCTGCCAAATTCGTGATTACCGATGTATCACTAATAATAATCACAATCGTCCCAACTCCCGCAAGTTTTTCAAATCTAGTTCAAAATCCTCAACGTCGGAGTTGGCGAAAAGCATTGAGAGGAATATCTGCTAATTTACTGACATAGCCTAGTGTCAAACACCCGGTGTGAAACAAATGCAATGCAATCTCTTGATGCTTGCAGGATTTCATCTGAGATAACAACGCTCATAAGGTTTCTTGATGGACAACACCACAGCTAAGACAAAAATTGCCCGGATTGATTTCGGTGTATAATTAAAAATTACTCCTGATGAATTCTATTGTCTCATAGCATAGGTATTAATTTTGTGCTCTCGACGATCTAGCTCAATGTAACGTTGGGCTTGAAGTTCAAGGCAAGGGGATATTCTTTCCTGGCGATCGCCCTTCCTTTTTTGCCCATAGATTCCCGTAAATTATCATCTTCTGGTTGAGCCAAGTAACCCGTAACCCCAAGACGCACTCAATCACCAACTCCACCAATATTAAAAGATACCATGGGGGCAGGGCAAGCCAAACTTTCTAGCAGCACCAAGGGTGAGTTATCAGCACGGGTAGGAAAAAGGGATAAATCAGCAGCCGAATAGGCAATGGATTTGAGGCGATCGCTACTAATATACCCCAGATTAACAGTTACCATCTCAGTTGCTTGCTCAATTTCTTCTCCTCTCTCCCCCATAGTGTCAGCAACACTGTCTCCCGTTTCAGGGATGAGGAGAGATTAGAGATGGCTCTCAGCAGCCAATCCGCTCCTTTGCCAGGATTTGTCAGACTCTGAGCGCCAAACATGAAGGCGATAGGTGCCGATTTGTGCTCCACCTCCTGGGATTTCAGCATTAATATATTGAGCATTGGTATAACTATTAATCACTAACTCCTATTATAACTAATTTATGTATGTTATATAAAAACTGCTTTTGGATAAGAATAGGATTAAATTTAGTTTGAGCAGCAATTTTAGATTGTTTAGCATAATATCCTTGTTGGTCTGGTGAATTCTTGAGCATTTCGAGAGCAGATACTACCGCTTGAGGATTTTCATCCGTTATGCAAAGGGCACGATCCCGTGTTTGCCCCCACTGGATTGCAGAACAAGAGGGCGGTCCCCAAATAACCAAAGGTTTCCCAAATTGAGCGTATTCAAGAAGTTTAGAAGGAAAAGAGGTTTCCATGCGTCTTTGTAAAGCAGGCTCAAAACTCATTGTTATTAAAAAAGCATCCGCTGCTGCCAACCACTTATTAAATGTGTGCCGTGGTGCAAAGTCTAGCCAAAGGTTCCGCTCTTTCATCTCCTCACGGAAAGCTATAGACCAATTGGGGTTGGATCCCCGAACTTGTGCTTGGACTTGGGGATGGTCCTTTGTTACCTGAAGTAACTGAGCCAGCATGGGGCCATAGTTATAAAGGTTGCCAGAATACAAAACCCGCAGGAGTGATGAAACTTTGTCAGATTCAATTTTACTTTTTGCAGCTAATTCCTCTTCCAGGAGCTCCGGGATGGGATAGAGAACCTGACTGTTGCCATGGGAACCCAAGGCATTCTTCATCCCCTCTGACACACAAAGAGCAAGGCTAGAACGCCGATAAAGTTGCCGAAAACGCCGTTCTAATATGTGACGAACGGGCTGATGAAGACTAATAATAAAATCGGGCCACCAATCATGAAAAATGGTTACTAAAGGCAATTTATGCTTTTGAGCAAATCTTTGAGCTGCCCAGCAGCCATCACCATGAGCAACTGTTAGGACGATAGAAGTCTTATTTTGTGAGCCATGGATATCCAAGTTTTTATCCCAGTAGTTGTCATGTCTGAGCACCTCCAAAATCACCTCCCAATCTTTGACAAAAGGATGAAAGCGGGTACGGCTGAGACGAGCCATTAGCTTATGGGAAAAGTTTCCCTCTATATTATCTACTGGCTTAGGAACTACGGTAACATCCCAAAATTCTAATTGGTGAAGGTGACGATAGAGAACAATTTCCCCTCCAGATGTTGGTGTGGGGACAACAGAGGAAATAAGGATGATTTGCATGACTCTTTTAATTGGGTGCGGTCAAAACCAGTTGGTAATATTTCAAGCGCGGTTTACTCTCTAGGCGGGCTTGGCCCGGAGCGCCGTTCCTACAAACAAGGGGAAGAATAAACAAAAGTTGACACGAACCGGAATTTCCTCTAGCATCAAACTATATCGATAGATTTTTGAGAAAATATTCTATGAGTAATCACAACAAAAACTATATCGGAACCCGAGAAGCCTCCTTCCTCCTCAATATTAGTGCAGTGAGATTGCGCCAACTGTTGCAGCATGGACGAGTTGAGGGGGCTTACAAGTCCGGCTCAAGAAGGGCCTGCCCCGGATTACACCAGGCAAGAGGGGTCCTGCCGGTACTTGGAGTAAGAGGCGGCGCCAGGTTAATACCAGGATTCATGTCAATCGACAGGTTTTAGCCTCCAACAAGAAAAACGTTACTAACCATCCTCCCATTTCCGTGAGAATTGGGTCCAAGACCCATTTGTGCCATGAAGCGGATCTTCCCGGTAATACTAAGATGATTTACAGGCCCCACAAGCCTTTGCCTTGCGGAGCCGTGCTTTGGCTGGAGGTGCCCTCGGATGTAGTAATTGGGATGAAACACTAAACCCTTTGCGCCTTTGCGCCTTTGCGCGAAACCCCCCAAACACTTTTAATTCTACCATCCCCAGTAACGCAAAATTCTTTCAATTCTATATCTTTGTCGCGAAGGAGTTAACTGGGTTGCTCTCAGCCAACGATGAATATACTTATCCCATCTATTGCGGGGATCTGAGTAATCCCCATGGGGACCTTCAGGATTGATTTTCTTGGCTAGTGCTACCCAATCCACATCCCAAATAGCCTCCCGCTGGAAAGTTTTCGTCCCGTATTTTTCAAACCACCCTAAAACCTCCCGATCCCACCAAAACACTGGCTCCCCGTAAATACTGGTCATGTCAATGCCTTCTCTTTCATATCCAGCTAGCCATTCTCGGGGAAGGGGAAGGATTTCCTGCTCGGGAATAGCGTACATATGATGGTATTGGCGATAAATATCCACAGCCCTTCGTGAAGGTTGATTCAGCCTTTCCCAACACTGATACCAGCGATGCTTGCTTTTCATGCGCTCCCAATCTGCATATTGGTAGTGTAGCACTTTAATATCTCCCAGGATAATTGTCGGTGCTGCTTCGGAAAGAGGAATTCTGGGACTGTGGATTCTTTCCCCCCTATGGTGGCTGCCATCATCCATGAAACCCCAGGGGAAATGAGCAGCAGCCCAATAGGATTGCAGATCCGGTCTAATATTAGCCCATTGAAATTTAATCACAGTGCCAACAGGAGCCTGGAGAACGGTTTTCCACTCTGGGCTGTCTCTAAAATTAGCTGTCAGCACTTCATCTGCATCCAAGGTAATTAACAAACGGGGTGCTGGTATCTTTCTTGCTGCTTCTAGGAGGATTTTTTGCCGTTCCGGTTCGTTGAATGCGGTGGATGGGTTATCTACTAAAATAACCTGAGAATAGCTCTGAGCAATTTCCCTGGAGCCATCAGTGGAACCCTGGTCCGCTATAATAATATAGTCAGCCCAGACACTGGTACATTGGAGAAATCGATGGAGAATCCAAGCTTCGTTCTTAACAGGGGTGAGACAAATAACTTTCATAATCCATTAACTAAAGCTTTCAAACCCTCCTCAAATGTCCACTGAGGCAAAAATCCCAATCCAGAATGGGGAATATCTCCTAGACGACTTGAGTCGAAGTTAACCTGGGTGTTAGATTCAGGTACAAGTTGCCTCAATTTATCAATGAGTTGGAGCCAGGAAATCCTGGCGCCGGAACCTATATTATATATCCTACTGGCTCCCCTAGTCAAGGGGCAAGTCAAAGCTTGGACAAAATCCCTAGTTTGCTCACCATTCCCATAAACGGTGATGGGATTTCCCCGTCTGATAGCATCAGAAAATAGAGAAATAACCCCAGAATAGGGGGAATTAGGACTTTGTCCAGGTCCAAAAACATTGAATAACCGCAGGCTAACGGTAGTAAAAGCAAATTCTGGGGCAAATAAACTTAGGTATCGTTCACTACACAATTTTTGCAAGCCATAGGGAGAAATGGGATTCACGGTGGAACTTTCAGCAATTGGTATTTGGATTTGCCTTCCGTAGACAGCAGCAGAACGAGCAAAAACTAATCTGGGTATGAACAAAGCTCTACAAATTTCAATCACAGCCAGACTGGCGGACAAATTATTGCCATGAGCAGCTAAATGAACAACCCCGTCGGGAGCAACGGTAAAATCAGCTGGCTGGCATTTCCGTATATCTTTCTCTACTATGGTAAGATGGGGGTGAGCAGATAGATTAGAGGAAAATCCTGTCCGAAAATCATCCACCACAGTGACATGATCTCCCAGATTTAGTAACTCCGCCGGTAACTAAGAAATGCATATCCTCACCTCAATTTCTATGTAGATTGGGTTTCGTTCCTCAACCCAACAACACAAAATTATAGCATTTCCCACGGGCACATTTATAAACTCGCTTTACATCTCTTCCTCATACTCACAGGAGCGCGATGTTTGGTTTCACCACGGTAGAGCACTTCCTACGGTTAAACGTCAATTTCCTAAGCAAACTTGTTTGAGTCTACGAAGTTTAGATTTAAGTCTACCTCTCAATGTTGGGTTTCCGTTTCTTTCTCGATGATGATTGATTAGAGTAGGATAAGGAGAATTGAGGGCAATATTGCCATCAGGCCGAGAGCCAAACTCCCCCAATTCTCGAAACTCCTCTAATTTCCGAGAATTTCCCCACTGGGAAGGATTGCGAAAAGTTTCAATTCCCTGCTTGACTGCCAGCCGGGAAAGTATAGACAGATCATGTCCATGTTCTCTAAACCCAGGCAGATTATCTAATCCACAAACATTGGGCAAATCCGTAACAATATTGATGTTTTGGCAATAGTCTAAATGTTCCTGCACAAAATCTATACTCCTGTCATTTTTCAGATAAAGCTGATAACCACTACAAAGCTGGATGGTATTATAATAATCTTCTGTATCACAATCCATCATCACGAAACAATCTCGTTTAGTCCAATGCTTATTAAAATTGGTTCCTTGAAACAATAATATACCATCTTGCTGTAGACAGAGATTAACTAAAGGTGAAATATCTCTAATTATCTCAGTTCCGGAGTCCAGGTATAAAACTAAACTGCCATCAGATACTTTCTTCAAGGTCTCTAAAATTATATAAGGCTTCCATAGCCAGTATCCCGCCCCTCTTTTCTGAGAAAAAAGATAGTGATTTTGTTGGTAAAATGAAGTTTTCCTAATATCCTTTTCTCCATAAGAGATTACTTCATCCAAGCCAAATTTGAAAGCAGAGCGATTAAGCCTTTTCTGGCTTTGGTAAAATTCTGGAGTAGCGTAATTAACTAAGTATTTTCTCGTAGTAAAATTATTTTGGCATCGTCATTTTTGAAATTAAAGAAGTCGCCTTCCTCAAACCGCGCCGTAAGTAGGAAACTGGGCGAGTATGATATAAATAGTTGAACCTTTTAAATCTTGCCGTCTCTCTCCTTATATCTCCTTCTTCTATTTGTTGCTCAAATCTTTCCTTAACATACTCATACAGCTCTAAATCTAGTTCATTTGTCCTCTCTATTGCTCTGATTACCTCTGGCTCAGTCTCCTTCTTAGGTCGCTTTTTGTTTACATTTCTGGGTTGATAAAAAGGTATCTTCCAACCTAAACGTTGTTTGAATAACATCAAGCTCTCATCAAATCTTTCTGTAAGCCCTACTACTGAAAAATGTTGCTCTATGTTTTTCTTGGCAATTTCCAAATGTTCCCTCTTCACTAAACCATAGTCTACACTATTCCCTATTCCAGATAATTGTCTTGTAGCCATATTATCATTGATAATATCACTTGTCACAAAATCTTTACAACTTAAATTGTTGTCTCTAATTAGTTGGCAATAATATTCCTCTGGTTGGCTAAAAAATTTAAAGTAGTAATAAGAAGATATTATTCTCGACCTTGGATTTCGTAGCATTGAAATATAGGTAAAAGGACCATCAACATACTTATCTGTGCCGTAATTTATATGACCCCAAATTATTTTGAGATTATTGACGTGAGATTTAGTAAGTTGGCTAAATTGATGCCCAGCTATTTTGGCTCTTTCGGGAATAGGCAATTGCCACCATTCCCCTCCTAGAAAAGCTTTTCTTGATGGTTTATAAATGTACCAAGTCTCAACTTCCTCATACTGATATAATATTATCTTAGTTAAAGTTGTTCCAGCAGTTTTGGGGACATGGAGAAAAATCACTGTTTTCTTGTCTTTCATGAAGAATTCCGATCTGAGAAACCCCGTCGCTTTAGCGCGGGGGTGAAAACGGGTGTAAAACTGTTTAATCGCAAGCGACAGAGCCATGAACTAGCGACGCATTCGTGGGTGTCGTGACTCAAAAAACGTAGCCGCTCGTTGCGACTTAGACTGGTCTTACAGCTTCATGCTCTGAGGCTCGAGTAATCCGGAGATTTAGCGCGGGGTGCTGACCGTATATCCTACCTATTGGGAAGTAATCCATTCTAGATCTGGGGATATAATACCCCTTTTGTTGTATTGGCCATGAGTATTTTTTACATCGAAAAATATTACATTTTCTATCTTAGCTAGCAACTTCTTTACGATGTTAGCCTTAAGTGTAATCAAAAAGCGATTTTGATTCAATAAACCTGCGGGAATTTGGCATTGAGTAATAAAACTCCCCACCTCTTTCCTCTGAGAATCTTGGTAATCTACATCATGAGATTGAAAAACAATTACTCCTTCTCCTGTAGTTATAATTATCCCAACCTTGCAAAAAGGTAATGCTTTGAGAATTTCATACTCAATTTCTATCTTAAATGACTCCCTAGAATCGATTACATTGGTTATCTGCCCTTGACTATTTCGGATCCGAACAGCTTTAAACTTAAATTGCTTTACCCCTGGTTTGGCGATTCCTTTTTCCCAAATACATTCACCACTGCTTTGTGTGTCAGTAGTTAGATAGAGAGATATAATGTCATCCTGACGACCTGCCATTCGTACATTTCCCTGCTCTAACCAGATCACATTCCGGCACAATTTCCTAACAGCTGCCATATTATGACTGACAAAAAAAACCGTCCGCCCCTCATTTTCCGCTACATCATTCATTTTCCCCAAACACTTTCTCTGAAAAGCAGCGTCTCCCACCGCCAAAACTTCATCCACTATTAAAATCTCCGGTTCCAAATGAGCTGCCACCGCAAATCCCAACCGGACTTGCATTCCGGAAGAATAGCGCTTCATCGGCGTATCTAAGAACTTTTCCACCTCCGCAAAAGCGACAATTTCATCAAATTTCCTTTGAATCTCCCCTTTACTCATCCCCAGGATAACACCATTGAGAAAAATATTCTCTCTTCCTGTCAATTCCCCATGAAACCCTGTCCCTACTTCCAATAAACTAGCAACCCTTCCTTTGACAGTCACTCTCCCTAGAGTAGGTTCGGTAATGCGGCTCAAAATCTTGAAGAGAGTGGATTTACCGGCACCATTGCGTCCGATAATCCCCACCCGCTCCCCCTGTTTAACCTCAAAAGACACGTCCTGAAGTGCCCAAAACTCCTCAGAGCAAGGTTTAGAACTTCCCGTCTCCCCCTTAAACAGCTTAGTGGGGATAGACTTGACTCTATTAGTTATAACATCCCGCAGCATTGTGTCGCCCTTCTGCTTTTGGTGACCGATGATATATTTCTTACCCAGATTTTTGACTTGAATTACCGTATCAGACATAGTTAATAAAGTTAGATTGCCTCGAGATTAATCCCCATTTCTTGCAGTCGCGCTGCCAATTTAGCCGCTTTTTGCTCTGCTTGAGTAGCTTTTTGTTGTTCTTCTCTAACAAATTCATGATCTGTAGGCAAGAATTTCCCTTCTATAGTAGCCCAGCGCAACCACACCGCTTCTATACCCCGATAAGAACCGAACCAAGTCACGAGAGCTAAACCCAACTGCTGACTAATATACCAGGAGCGAGTATCCCGTTCGAGGGGTCGATAAACTCCATCTCTCAGGGTGAACTCTGCCCAATCTTCTGGATTAAAGGGATCGTACCAGAAATATTCGGGCACTCGCAACTGGTCTTGATAAATTTGTTTCTTCTCATTTTTATCTTGCTCTGCTGTGGTTTCCGACAAGAGTTCGATGACTAGATCCGGTCCTTTCCCTTCTTCCCATACTACCCAACTGAGTCGCTCTCTTTTGGGTACTCCCAACACAGCAAAGAAGTCCGGACCGCGAAAATCTTTATTCCGCACATGGGCAATCCATCAGGACTACAGTTGGGTTGGGCGATGGCTTCTTTTGCCCAAACTTCATTGGATTCTAGTATATCTAATTCGGTGCCGTCTGCCAACTGCCACTGACTTCCAGCAATAGCCAACTCTCCCAGTCTTCTACTACCAGCGCGCTCCAGTTCTTGATAGATAAGGGGAGCATCTTCCACTTGTACTAATATATCTAAATCGAGAGTCATGCGCTCTGGCATATAGAGCCTGGTGGCTACACCTCCCACAACCACAAAGGGCTTTGAGGTTAGAATAGCTCTAATGTCAGTCACGGGATAACTCCAAGTGCGCCGCAATAAAAAATTCTCACCACTACCACTTCCCGGTTTGACTCGCTTCATGACCAGATTAATAAACTGTTGTCGCCTTTGTTGATAAGGATCTGTTGGGATCCCAATTTTCATTATTTTACTCCACCCTCTTTGCGCGAAACTCCATTTAGATGACGTCGGCGAAAGTCCTTTCTACCTTGCGAAAATACCAAATACCGCCAGCCAATAACAAAAACACCAATGCTATAGAGAGGATCAATCCGGGTAAATAGAGTCCAGAGGACCCAACAGAACCAAAAATCGCCCACCGAAAACCATCGATGGCCCCGACCAGAGGATTCAAAGAATAGAGTAATCGCCACTTATCTGGTACGATACTACTGCTAAAACCCACTGGGGAAATATATAAGCCAAACTGAATGATAAAAGGCACGATATAGCGGAAATCCCGATATTTTACATTCAGGGCTGCTAACCACAAACCCCCTCCCATGCTAGCAACAGCAACGATCAGGAGCCAGAAGGGTAAGGTTAGAATCTGCCAACTGGGAACGAAATTATACCAAGCCATCAACCCTAACAAAATCATTCCTGAGAGGGCAAAATCTACAAAACTAACTACTACGGCAGAAGTAGGTATAATTAAGCGAGGAAAGTACACTTTAGAAATTAAATTACCGTTACTAATCAAACTGCTGCTACACCCACTAAGAGAATTAGCAAAGAATTGCCAAGGTAACATGGCGGAAAATACCAAAATTGGATAAGGGATACCTTCTGATGGTAACTTAGCCAATTTACCAAAGATAACTGTAAAAACTATCATGGTAAGAAAGGGTCTAATTAAGGCCCAGGCAACGCCGATGGCTGTTTGTTTGTACCGGATTAAAATGTCCCGCCAAGCTAAAAAGTAAAACAATTCCCGGTAGCTCCACAGGTCTAGCCAGTATTGTTTTGACGTGCGACCCGCTTCAATAACTAGTTGTGTTTTTTTTTGTCTTGCCATAGTTCAATTGTTATGTTATTTAGCATAAATATTATAATTATTGCCATTGCCATTGCTATGGTAATAATAGTAATAATCAGAGTAATAACCGTAATCTTGATGGGCTTGAGTCACAAAATTGACTGCAACTCCTGCTAAATTGCATTTACTCCCCCGCAGGGTTTCCATGGTATAACGAATCCCGGAGCGAGTGACTCGCTCCATGGCAATAACAAAAAGCACGCTATCCACCTCTTGAGCTATACTCAGGGTATCGGCACTGCCGGAAATGGGGGGGGTGTCGATGAGCACGTATTCATACTCTTCGCGCCATTCTTCGGTCAGTTGTTTCATTCGCTGGGATCCTAACAGAGCCACTGGATTGGGAGGAGTCGGCCCTGCGGTGAGTAGATCTAGTTTATCTCCTTGTTGCTGAATCAACTCAGTCCAAGACACATTCTCAGCGATCGCCGTACTCAGACCAATTTCATTGGCTTGTTGCATCAGTTTGTGCATTCTCCCTCGCCGCAGATCCCCATCCACCACTAGGGTTTTGTGGCCCATCTCTGCTAGCACTAACCCTAAATTGTAAGTAATCGTTGTTTTCCCTTCTGAGGGTCTGGTAGAGGTTACAGCTAGCACCCTAGTCTTACCCGAGTCGGTCACCAGATAGCGTAAATTAATTGCTAGGGAGCGCAGCCCTTCGGTAAAAGAGGAACTCTGATAACTAGCTGAATCTAACTTAACCGAGGAAGGAGGTACTTTGGGTATATTCCCCAGCAGAGGTAGTCCGGTCAATGCCTTGACCTCTTCTACTTTCTTGACCTTGCTGTCCAGCTTATCTAGCAGCCAAGCTGTTCCTACTCCCAACAGTAATGTCATTATTCCTGAAACTACCAAACTGCCCTGCACATTAGGGGCGACGGGTCTTTTTGGCAAATAGGGAGGTTCGATAATTTGCCAAGGAGCCAGTTTTTGGGCTTCGGCAATGTTCAATTCTTGCAACCGTGCCAAAAAGTTATTCACCGTCCTGCTTTTCAACTCTAACTGACGGAGGAGATTGGTGTAAACTAGCTGGAGTTGGGGGATTCTCTCTAGATTCCTGGACACTGACTCTTGCAGAGCTTCAATTCCCGCCAACTCTTGCCTAGCACCAGTGATTTCGATTTCCGTGGCCAACATTCTCTGGGCGATACCTTGCTGGGTTGAACCGAATCCGGAGACTTCCTCCTCTGTTTCTGTGGGTACCACTGCATTGGCCAAGACTTCTTCCTTGCGCTGCTGCAACAAGTTTTCGATTTCTTCTTCTCTCAATCTTAAATCTTCCAGCAAAGGAAAAGAGTCTTGGAAGCGAGTCCTCTCTAAACTGTATGCCGTGGCTGTTCTTTGCCGTTCTTGGTCTAATGCTTGATAAATCTGATCGTCTGAGAGTACGGAGTTAACCAGAGCAATAGCAGGATCCTCCCCAGTGGAGCGCAGTTGGTTTTGCAATTCTGAGTACTGGGTTTCAGTGCTACTGAGAGCTATTTTTAATTCTTCAGTCCTCTGGAGCAATTGTTGTTTATAGTTACTTACTTGGGCAGCGTAGCTATTGTAGTCAATTATGCCATGGGTTTGGCGGAAATCTAGCAGTTCCTCTGCTACTGCATCCAGTTCTTTTTGGGCTATAGGCAGTTGTTCGTTAATAAATTTAATGGCGTTGCTTATTTGAGATTTCTGTCGCTCCAGGCTATAGTTGACATAGGTTTGACCCAAAGCTTCCAAGACTGCTTGGGTTCTTGCGGGATCAGTATCCTGATAGGATACGATCAGCACATCTGCCTTTCCAGCTTGCTGGATAGACAAATTGTTTCTCACTTTAGGAATAGAAATCTGAAATTTCTCTTCCAACTTCTCCGTTGCACTACTAATCATCGCCTGAGAGTACAAAATCTGAACTTCTGTGGATAAGTCATTTTGGCCAAATCTGCTGATATTTGTTCCTTCTAAGCCGGGAATACCTGGTGCAGATTGAGAATTGCTTAGTAAAATGAGAGTTTCAGAGACATATTCAGGGGTTTTTGTCAAGGTTATGCCACAGGATACTCCGAAAACAGCAATACCTACTGCCAGTGCTGCTTTCCATTGCCGACCCAGACTCTGAGTTAACCGGGCTAAAGATAAGTCTGTCTCTGTACTAGGGATGGTAAGAGGGTAGAATTGGACTGATTGGCTATTCATTGTTCATTAACAGTATGAATACAACAGTGCAACACTTTGCAATATTCCTGGGCAATTATTTCCGGGGTAAAATGGGATTGGAGATAATTGCGGCCATCTTTACCCATTTTAGCTCCTTTTTGCGGATTTAAGTAAAGTTCGCGCATAAATTTCCCTAGATTTTTCCCGTCCCCATTATCGAATGCCTGACCGCAGTTGGCATTACTTAAAAGCTGGCGGAGATAGGAATAGGATTCGCAGATTGCCGCCACCGGGCGCCCAGCAGCTAAAAGACCATAGAGCTTGCTCGGGGCTACTATACCTTCTAAACCAGGGGCAATGCTGACTAAACCCAAATCGCAGCTGCTTAGGGAGTAAGGGAGGACTTCTTTGTCTTGATAGGGCAGAAATAAACAGTTGGATAACCTAGCCTCATTTACCAGATCCTGACACCTGGGCAACTTAGCTCCAGCACCAATAAACAAAAACTGGATCGGTTCTTCTTTGAGCAGTTGAGCTGCGGCTATAATTGTATCTAAATCGTGACACCTGCCTAAGTTACCTGAGTATAAGACCACAAATTTATCTGTTAAGCCATATTTGTGAGCAAACCAGTTTTTGTGTTTGCATAGAGGTTTAATAACCTGGGGATTAGCCCAATTATGAATAACGGTAATCTTTTGATTTAGTTGGGGGTGGTGGGTGAGAATGCGGTCTTTCATGGTGGGACTTATAGCAACGATCGCTTCCGCTTCTTGCCAAACTAAGCGATTTATGCGGTGCCACAATCTTACCAGCCAATGGTTATCAGGGATTATATTTAGGTTCACGGCTACATTGGGATATAAATCGTAGACTAAACAGATATAAGGCAGGCCTAAGCATTTTTTTGCTAAGTAGCCGACAATACCTAAAAATGGAGGTGCTGTGGTCAGCAGTAAAATATCCCCACGGCACCAAGGATTGAGTAAATGTAAGGCGGAACGCATGCAAAATAACAGGCCATTGATTACTTTGCCTCGAATTCTTTTCGGCCAGATCCGGGAAAACTTGGAACGTTTGACGGATAAAGAATCGGTAAATTCAACTGGTTTCACCTTACTCTTATCAGTAGCATATCCCGGCTGACTTGTCAAGATGTGAATTTGTATTCCCTGTTCTTTTAATTGAAGTGCCAGTTCTTCAATTAACTGACCGGTAGCTGCATAGTCTGGGGGATAAAACTCGGTAACTAAGTTTACCGTAATCAAATTTTTTTGCTTATTATTGATGCAGAAATGCTTGGGAATAGTTGAAACTAAATTTTGATTTTTCGAAGTACTATTATTATCTATGAAAGATGGTTTGAGTTGCAATTTTCTTTTCATTGATTTTCAGAGAATGGCAATTGGATATATTGTAACTTAATGCTAAAAATAGCAAGTGAGTTAAATCACAAACCTAGTTCTCGTTTGATCAGGTTAATTGAGTGATCGCCGATCTAGTTTTCGCTTTGAAAAAGTAACAACTGGTAACTACAGTAGCGGCTTGGGTTTGTTCTAGGACCCGGGCTAACTCCTCTAGGGGTACCAATTCTATTATACTACCCAGGTGTTGCTCTAATTCAGTCACTATCAATTCCCCTACACCCAGGTCTCTTTGAGGTACTGTCACGAGGAAGGCACGGGAGCGGGGAAGCCCTGTGTCTTTAGACCAGGGAGGAACGGGGGTGGGGGAAATTGTTGTATCCCCCAAACCTCCAATTCGGTCGTAAAGTTTGCCGAGCCAACCCACCCCTACCCCCAACCCCCCTCTACTCCCCCCAGGGGGAGACCGGGAGGGGGAAAGGGGGTGGGTAGTATCCAGACAGCACTGTTTTACCCCTCGTAAGACTGTTTAACCATCCGGTTCTAGCAGCTCTGAAGCTGGCAAGCACCTCAAGGTAGGAATTTTAACTCTTGCCAATAACGTAGTCAGGTCAGTTAAGTAGGATGCGTTAGCACACGTCTGGAGAAGTGTTTAAAGCTGACAGCTATGGCGTAACGCATCCTACAGTTGGAGGCTCGAAGCCCCGTCACAAAGCGAGCGGGGTGCTGACCAAGACCTTAGCAAAGAGCGCGCAAACGCCAGTCTATGGCACTCAGGAACAATTCCCGGGCCTGAATTAAAGTGTATCCCAGTGCGAGCAAATCATCCAGACTTTTTTGCATTAACCCCTCTGCTTCATTGGTGGAACTTCCTGATCTACCTCTTTCCTTAACATAGATTCCAGATCCAGTTTGGGCTAATATTTGCTGGGAGGGGGGAATTTCCCTGTCAGGAATAATTTGCAGCCTGGTGGGTCTAAAATTGGTTAAGGCCATGTAACTCAAGGAAGATAAGATGATCAGGAAGGAAAGGGTTCAGGTTTTTAACGGTGATTTGGCAATTGACGCTTATTTAGCGGTTCCGGAAGATGCAGGACCGTTTCCAGGGGTGGTGGTGATTCAGGAAATCTTTGGAGTCAACTTTCATATTCGGAATGTGACGGAAAGATTGGCTAAACTGGGTTATGCTGCTATTGCTCCGGCTATTTATCAGCGCCAAGCTCCGGGTTTTGAGGTAGGATACGATCCAGAAGCAGTGGGCATTGGCAGGATCTATAAGAACCATACTAAAGCGTCGAAACTTCTAGGGGATATTCAGGGGGCGATTCAATACCTCTACAGTTTACCTCAAGTGAAGTCAGATGGAGTAGGTTGTATTGGTTTTTGCTTTGGTGGTCACGTCGCTTATTTAGCCGCTACCCTAGATGATATCAAAGCCACCGCTTCTTTCTATGGAGCAGGTATTACCACTTGGTCTCCGGGAGGGGGGGAACCCACAATCAGACGCACAGGAGCAATTAAAGGGACTCTCTATGGTTTCTTCGGTTTGGAAGATGGTAGTATTCCGGTGGCAGAGGTAGAGGAAATTGAAGCAGAACTGACTAAATACAACATTCCCCACCGGATTTTTACCTATGAGGGTGCAGACCATGGCTTTTTCTGCGATGCTCGTGGGAGTTATAATCCCATAGCAGCAGGAGATGCTTGGAAACAAGTGTTAGAGTTATTTGCAGCAAAACTTAAAGGTTGACGACATGGGACTTTACGACGATTTTGCCAAGGGGCTGGAAGAACATGACTACCAGTTTGAGAAAGGACAGGTAGTACGGGGGAAGGTGGTGGAACGGGAAGCTGGGGGAGTCTATGTGGATATTGGGGCTAAATCTCCCGGTTTCGTTCCTCTGGAAGAGGTTTCTTTCCAAAAAACCGATTCGGTCTGGGAGTTGTTACCCTTGGAAGAGGAAATAGAATTTCTCATTATCCGGGAACAGAATGAAGATGGTAAAGTAACTCTTTCCCGTCGTCAGTTGGAAATAAAGTATATTTGGGAGGATTTGGCCCAAATGGCAGCTGAGAGTCGTTCAGTACAAATCAAGGTGACGGGAACTAATAAGGGGGGTATTGTAGGGGAGGTAGAAGGGCTGAGAGGTTTCATCCCCCGCTCCCACCTGGTAGAATCCAACAACCTGGATTCTCTCATCGGCGAAACCCTGACTGCTAATTTTTTGGAAGTGGATCGGGAACGGAATAAGTTGGTCTTGTCTCAGCGTCAAGCTGTTCGTGCTGCTGCTATGGAAAACTTAGCAGTGGGAACTCTAGCTGAGGGTAAGGTGGCTAATATTAAGCCCTATGGGGTGTTTGTGGATTTAGGTCGAATGACTGGTTTGCTCCATATTCGACAAGTCAGCGGTAAGAGGGTGGATTCTCTGGAAGCAATTTTTCAGGTGGGACAGCAAATTAAAGTGGTGGTGACTGAAATAGATGAGTACGAAAATCGCATCTCACTCTCCACTAAGGTTTTGGAAAGCTACCCGGGAGAGATTTTAGAGAAAATGACTGTAGTTATGGCTAATGCTGAGGAAAGGGTAGAACAGTTATCAGCAAAGGACTCTGTTGAAACGGAAACCAAAAATGCCATTTGATAGCACATGTAAATTCATTGCCGAAAATTTTCCCCAAGATATGGCCACCTGGTTACTGGGAAAACCCGTTACCTTAACCAAAATAGAACCCTCAGAGCTTTCTGTAGAACCAATTCGAGCCGATTCCTTAATCCTCCTCCAATCTAAAAACGAAATATTGCACCTAGAATTCCAGGTAGATCCCAAACCCGATGTTCCCTTTAGAGAAGCAGATTATTTTCTGCGATTGCATCGAATTTTCCCCGAAAAATCTGTTCGTCAGATAGATTACTATCTTCAGAAAAACTAATTCATCTCTAGTATATCAGGATACCTTCATACTGGGAAAAATGCGGCATAGTTATGAAGTGATCCGATTTTGGGAATGTGACGTAGAACAATTTCTCTATTTACCAGGATTGTTACCTTTTGCAGGGACGGAAAATCCCCAAGAAATCCTCGCTACAGTTGCTCGGAAAATTGAGCATATTCCTGAAGAAAGGGAAAGAAGTAATATAGCAGCTTCTACTGCTGTTTTAGCTGGGTTATTATACTCTAGAGACGTCATTACCAAAATATTGAGGCAAGATATTAGACATCTCCTAAAAAGAAACTCAAAAATTCTTAAGGGTAGTGTAATTGTCCACATATTAGGATTTTGTGAGGATTTTAAATGTTGGAATATCAGGGGTAAACTTAGAGTAGTGCAGGCGATCGCCGATTTTAGGGGTTAATTTCTCAATTGAGTATTAGGTTATTGAAATTAATCATTCGAGCAGCCTTCAATGTATTCTTGGAATTGTCAATTTTTTGGCAAGTTGCTAACAAGAAGCTGCTCTAATACCTAAAAAATCGCCAAGAACAAGTTTTTTAAACTCTTATGGCTCTCAGCTCAAATGTAGTCCCAGAGTGGTCTTGAGGTTTTTAGGAGATGTCTATTATGAAAGAATCCACCATGTATCAAACAATTAAAGCGGAAGGTTTCCAACAGGGAATTGAGCAGGGAATGGCGCAGGGAATAGCGCAAGGGGAGCGATCCGGGGTGGAACACCGGATCTGCTACCGCAGATCGCTCCTTCTTCGGCTCCTAAATCGTCGTCTTGGGGTGGTACCCCCCGAGTTAATCGCTCAAATTGACACCCTCCCCTTACACAAACTGGAAGATTTGGGGGAAGCTTTGTTGGATTTTAGGGAGGAAGCTGATTTATCCTCCTGGTTCCAATCTCACAGCTAACCTTATCGAGACCAACGGGGATGTTAGCGAACAGACTGAAATAACAACCGTAGTTGGAAACTTTCTAGCATGGGATGAAACTGGAGGTCATAGTACCCTCCAAAAAAATGAAATTGTTGGGTTATCTAAGATTTTGGACACAGAACAGAACTTCCATTCAAACCTGTTAAAAAATGATATTCGTGCCATCTTCGGCAAAGATATCAAGCCTAGCTACAGCCAAATAACCAAAGACTACCTTTATTGCCTTTATGAAGGTCTCTCTAATTTAGATCCAGTCGTTCACACTGGACAGATGATTACTGCCTTGTGGGAAAGCCTTTCAAGCTTTTCTTCCGTAAAGAAAGATAATTTGTCCTACTTCAGAACTCATGTAGGAGGTGACGATCCCGCTGAACCTTATCATGTTCAAATGACTTCTTAAATAACAGGGTCATGCCTTGAGCTTTTCTCTCTATTGTCAAGGCATACCCAGATTTTTCTTGAACTGGCTTTTACTGAAAGCTATCTTTTAAACGTTTAATAAAAGGATAGGTATATAACAATGAAAACAGACAATTCCACTCTAGTAGCTTTATCGGAGATACCTTTTTCTGACTTTCTTAAGGTAGATATTAGAATTGGTCAAATCATTGAAGTTAGTGATAATACAAAAGCAAAACACCCAGCTTACATACTGACCCTTGATTTTGGTAAATTCGGCACAAAGAAGAGTTCTGCACAAATTACTGAGAACTATTCAAAGGAAGAATTAGTAGGAAAGCAAGTTGTCGCCATTGTTAACTTTGCTCCTAAAAGAGTAGCTGGTGTCAAATCAGAAGTGTTAGTATTGGCTGCTGTCTGTAAAACACATGGCACAGTTTTATTGCAACCAAACCTTTCTGTAGAAAATGGTGCCCGTATCGCCTGAAATATAATCCCAAAGGCGTTTTAGTAGTGAGCAGTGGTTGTAAACCGCTCCTTAACGCAGATAATTGCGAAGCAAAGCGCAAGCTTTGCGTAAGCAACCGCGTAAGCGTCCCGCCCTTGGCGGGAGCAGATGTTCGCTGATAATCGAACCTCTCTGCGTCTCTGCGCCTCTGCGCCTCTGCGTGAAACTATACTATAATATAGTAATAATATCCCAAAACCCACTCCTCCATGTCCATCGCAATTGATTTTGGTACCAGTAACACCGTAATAGCTCGCTGGAACTCAGTTACAGAAGAAGCAGAAATCCTGAACTTGTCTGGACTTTCCCAAAAATTGAACAACAGTCCCCCTCTTATACCTAGTTTAGTCTATGTAGAAGATGCTCAGCAGGGGAAAATCATCTTGGGAGCTGAAGTACAGGAACGGGGTTCGGACCTGAGTAAGGATCCTCGCTTCTTCAGCAACTTCAAACGGGGTATAGGAGTTAATTTGGGGTTCCTCCCGGAGTTAGACCAACGTACTGTGACTTTTGAGCAAGTGGGGGAGTGGTTTCTCCAAGCATTACTTGCTCAAGTAGAGACACCAGAGTCCTTAGTGCTGACAGTTCCTGTAGATAGCTTTGAAGTGTACCGTAACTGGTTGACAGGAGCTTGTGAAGGTTGGCAGACAAAAAAGGTTCGTCTTATCGACGAACCAACAGCAGCTGCTCTAGGTTATGGTACCGCAGAAGGGGACATATTGTTGGTGGTGGATTTTGGGGGTGGCACTCTGGATCTGTCCCTAGTACAATTAAATACAGGCATTACTAAGGAACCCCAGGGGTTTATCCTTAAGTGGGGCACTAAGTTATTGGGGAAAAGTGGGACCCAAAAGCAGAGAACTGCTCAAGTCTTAGCTAAAGTGGGGGAAAACCTGGGGGGTTCGGACATAGATAATTGGTTGGTGGACTATTTTGCCCAAACTCAAGGGTTACCCAAATCCTCTTTAACCACTCGTTTAGCAGAACAGTTAAAAATCGACCTATCTACTGCCACTGAAGCTAAGGAAATATATTGTGATGATCCAACTGGGGAGACTTATGAGTTAGCATTAGATCGTCGGACTTTCCAGAACATTCTCACAGAGAATAAATTCTTTGACCGACTGGATCAATTAATGACCTCAGTGTTACAACAGGGGAGACGAAAGGGTATTGAAGTGGAGGATATAGACGCTGTTTTGTTAGTGGGGGGAGGGGTGCAAATGCCTGCCTTCAACAGTTGGGTGGAGGGATACTTTGACTCGGCTAAGATAAAAAGTCATCTTCCCATGACCGCAATTGCTTCCGGAGCGTTACAATTAGCTCAGGGTTACCAACTCCGGGACTTTCTCTACCACAGTTACGGTATTCGTTATTGGAACCAACGGGACCAGTGTCACAGTTGGCACCCTCTTATTAGAAGGGGACAACCTTATCCTATGACGGAACCAGTAGAATTGGTTTTGGGTGCTTCCGTGGAAAATCAATCTCAGATAGAATTAATTATTGGGGAGTTGGGGGCTGATATTGGCAGTACAGAAGTTTATTTTGAAGGCGATCCCGAAGGGATCCGCGGCGCGGTGCGCCTCCTTACCCGGACAATAGAATCAGAACAAACTGTGGTTAAACCCCTGAATGACAAAAATGGGGGGCAAAACATCGCTCAGTTAAACCCTCCAGGACAACCCGGGACCGATAGAATTAAAGTTCAGTTCCGGGTGGACGAAGATGGTTTCCTACGTGTGACAGTGGAAGACTTGCTTTTGTTCTCTACTCTGTTGGATGATTGTAAAGTAGCTCAATTAAGTTAGAGGTAGCATTCTTTGTTCAGATTTCATATAAGTTATTCCTCATGTATTCCTCATGAAACAAGTAGAACAAATTAAAGCTGAAATCGAGACTCTCTCTCAAGAAGATTTCATAGGTTTGAGAGAGTGGTTTGCTGAAAAAGACTGGTTGCTCTGGGATAAACAGCTTGAAGCTGATATCGCCGCAGGAAAGTTAGACTTCTTACTTTCCGAAGCCATGACAGCTAAATCCCAAGGAAAACTACAGGATTTATAAAGTGTATCGAACAACGCCGCAATTTTGGAAGCGTTTTTACGCACTACCGGAAGCTGTTCAACGCCTAGCCCGAAAGAATTACGACCTACTCAAAGCCGATCCATATCATCTATCTCTAAACTTTAAAAAGGTGGGGAAATATTGGTCCATACGTGTTGGATTGAGTCACAGAGCGTTAGCAATAGAAGATGGATCTGACTTCATTTGGGTCTGGATAGGCGACCATGATGAATATGACAGACTAATCCGCTAGCTCCACTGTTGATATTGGCAGTACAGAAGTTTATTTCGCAGACGATCCCGAAGGGATCCGCGGCGCGGTGCGCCTCCTTACCCGGACAATAGAATCAGAACAAACTGTGGTTAAACCCCTGAATGACAAAAATGGGGGGCAAAACATCGCTCAGTTAAACCCTCCAGGACAACCCAGGACCGATAGAATTAAAGTTCAGTTCCGGGTGGACGAAGATGGTTTCCTACGTGTGACAGTGGAAGACTTGCTTTTGTTCTCTACTCTGTTGGATGATTGTAAAGTAGCTCAATTGAGTTAGAGGTAGGATTTTTTGAGTATTTTGGTGCATTATGAGCTGTTACACTACTACAAATAGGAAAGATCCCCCTAAATCCCCCTTAACAAGGGGGACTTTTCCGGCTCCCCTCTTAATAAGGGGGGCCGGGGGGGGATCGAGCGTTAAAGCATCTACAAATAACTTATAACTACTATAGGATTGCTATAGACTTCTTACTTGAGGAAGCAATGACAGCTAAATCCCAAAGAAAACTACAGGATCTATCTTGCGTTGCGTATTCTAAAGTGTTAATATATAAATGGAATGAATGAAGGACAGAAATAAGCAAATGATAAGAATCTCTGAAATTGTTTCAAGCATCAAAATGAATTTGATTAGAAAAAGAAGGAGCGTCATACACAACAACAAAAATGGAGTCAGGATCGGCGCATTTATTTCAATACCAAAGAATGCAAGCAAAAGCATTCTGAATTTTCTTGAGCTTGGACCTAACAGAGATCAAGAAACCACCACGTCTTTGATTATTTACGAAAACCACCAAAGAGCTGAAGTCTTAGCTCGAAAATACGATCTCAATAATCTGTTTGTCTTTTGCTTCTCAAGAAATCCATATGACCGGTGTGTTTCTTGGTATCAGTTTCATAAAGCCATTGAACCTTATAATAAATTAACATTTGAATCTTGGATAAAAGAAGGTATGCCGCACCATTGGAATATTCAAAATCAAACAAACTATCAATTAACAGGGTTATCTCCCTTGTTGCAGTTTAATTTTGTAGAGAACTATAAAGTCGATTTTATTGGCTCCCTTGAGAATTTCTCCGAGGACTTAAATAAGATTATCAAAAAACTCAACTCAATTTGTATTGCTAAAAACATAAAATATAGGTTTAAATTCGTCAACAAAAAGATGAATACATCAAAAAGATATTCAGATTTTGAGCTTTATTATACAGAAGAAACGAAAGAGATTGTTTACTCGTTACTGTGAAAATAATTTATGTATTTTAGTTATTATAAATAATTTAATCGAAGCAAAGTAGGGCGTGTCAGAATAACAGAGGGTCCCGTAACGCACCGATTTTTAGAGGATTTTGGTGCGTTCCCAACGCACCCTACATTTCTTCCTGGAAAATCTCGTTGAAAAAAATCTTCTCGTTCTGGAAACGTCCACCGTATTGTTTCAAGGGTTCCTTTGCATACCCCAGGGGGAGTAAACAGCAAACGTCTACCTCAGGGGGAATATTAAATGCTTCCTTAACCTGAGCAGTTACAAACCCTTCCATAGGACAACTATCCACTCCCAAACTTTGGGCTACAATCATGATATGGGCTACTGCTAGCATAGTCTGACGGTTAGTCCAAGCTTCTAGAGACTCAAAGCAAGGATGATGTTGGAATAATTGGGGAATAGCAGAGCGCATATAATTGGCATATTTATCATTCATCGCTCCTGCTTCTTGCCCCGATTGAATCACATTTTCGATATAATCAGGGTTATTCACTCGGCGATCGCCACAACAAATCAAGACCACGGGTGCTTCTGTAACCTGACGCTGGTCAAAAGCACAAACTCTCAGTTTCTGCTTATTCTCCTCCTCCCTTACCACAATAAAACGCCACGGTTGTAAGTTAAACCCGGAGGGCGCGAGTACCCCGAGACGGAAAATTTCTGCTAGAATATCCTCGGGAATAGGATCAAAGCTAAAAGAGCGAGCTGCTCGTCTTTGTTCAATTGCTTCTTTTACCGACAGTTCCTTTATCATCTGCTTTCCTTATTTTAATCATTGTTGGCGCAAAGTAGGGTGTGTAAGGGAAAAGAGAGTCGCGTAATATCAAGTCCAGGGGCATCGCATCTAAATTGGGTTACCATAATCCGTCTCTCAATGACGAGCAACTCGGTATTACCCACCCCCTTGGTCCCCCTCCCGGGAGGAGGACCAAATCCATTGTCTTATCTAGCTTCTAGCTATTAATAGTTTAATTCCAGTATATCTTAATTTTCGGAGAGTGACAGAAGAGGGATAATTTGTCAAGCTTAATTTTAATATTTGTTTCTTTACAAACATACGGAGGGTTAAAACCCCACTTCGCGACCCAGCCACCCCGCCATTAATCAATGCCGGGGTGGCTTTCTCTCGCTCAGGGATTTTTTTGTAATCGGCCCTCTAGCTTCATTAAAGCAATCCTGCCAGGTGAAGGTTGGACGGTGAAACAAGAATCCCAGCCGAGCATTGATTAATCGCGAGGGGGGAGTGTCAAGCTTCTAATGAGAGTTTCTGAGCACAATCTGAACAAAAGCCTTGCCTACTATATTCCTCTCCATAGTCTGCCACTTGTTCCTTAGGCTGTCCACAATAAGAGCAAATCTTGAATAAAGTGGTCAGTGTTCTGTTCTCATCAACTTCTTTGTACTGGGAAAAGCATTCATTTAGATATTAAACACGCAAGTTATGTTTGTGTGCTGCTGCATACTATTGTTAGTTGAGGTAATATTTCTTGAACCAAACCCCAATTCTCATCATTAAAAATTTGCCAACAATTCTGCTTGCACTGGCGCTGTAATGTCATAACATTGACAACAGCGAAAAGCTGTTCATTAGTCATTTTTGGTACACCCCGAGAATTTAAGCTCTTATCTAAATCTTTCTCAGTCTTTGGTGTACAACCTCCACTATGTTCGATATGATACAGTTGCATTGGGGAATCTAGGACTCGCTCTTTCAATCCTGTCAAAGCAGCAGCACAGCAGAGGATTGAATCTATATGAAAGGAATACATTTCCAATTCTGCATAGCCGCGCAAGGCAAACCAATCTGAGTTAGCCATTAAAGTAAAGTCCCCACAGGCGTTGGTGTGGATATCGGGAATAGGCCCAACATTTAAGAGTCCACGACGAATCAACCAATCTCTCAATCCTGGCGAGAGTTGCCCCAATATAGCATGCCTCGTTGAAAGTGGGACTAGAGATTTGTAAATGTTTTTTAAGACTGAAAGCAGTGGTATAACTGAATCGGGAACCTTGTCTAGCCATTGATTACTAACAACCTCTGGCTGCTGAGTTTGCTCGACCTTTTTCCTTTTTCTCTTCACGTCTTTGGTTCCATCCCGACCGTTGACCCGGATGATATTTTCTTGGCAATAGGCTAGTTGTTCTTCTAAAGATACTTCCAAGGGTACATCTGCTTCCACGTCGTAGCGGTCAATGCGATACATCACCCCCGGTTGGAGCTGACGGGATGCTAAAAAGCTGAATAACTCATCAGAAAAGAGCAGATCTATATTAGTTGCCAAGATAAACTCCCCCTTAGCACGGCGAATACCCACATTCTTGGCAATCATTTGAAACAGGGGTAAGCCTTCTGAGTGCTTAAAGCGCCGATGGATTTCGGGAGGCACTTCAATTATCCTCACTTTACAGGGATTATTCTCTATTGGCCAGGACAATACTTCTGGGAGTCGCGGTTTATCAACTGGCGGGTTCCACTCGACGATAATCAGCTCTGCTGGGAGCTGATACTGCTGACATTGGTGGAGTAACCCATTGATGAAAATCTGCATGCGACGGAGCATATTGCCGCCGTGATTATCGTTGCGAGCAGTAGCAACAATTGATAAGTAAGGTGTTTCACTCATTGATAACAATAATTTCCAAGTTGGAATAAATTAGAGCTAAAACTCTCTCTACTGCGTTATGTAAATATTGTCCCTGATTGTAACAAGGGACAATAACCTCACATTAAGAAAAGCTAATAACAAGTTGAGGTAATCGAGCTTTTTTAGTCATGCGATCGTAGATCCACTTGTAGGTTTTCTCCATTCCTACCTCCAGAGGAATACTGGGTTCCCATCTTAGCAGGGACTGAATCATCGTGTTATCACTATTGCGGCCCCTCACTCCCAGGGGTGCAGATAAATTATAGTTTCGCTTCAGTTTAACCCCAGCAATTGCTTCGACAATATCCACTAGCTGATTAATTGTCACCAATTGGCTGCTACCGATATTAATGGGATCGAGGATATTACTGGCCATAACGGCAAAAGTTCCTTTGAGGCAATCATCAATATACATGAAGCTGCGGGTTTGATGACCATCTCCCCAAATTTCTATTTCACCGCTACCAGAGAATTTAGCCTCAATGACTTTACGGCAAATAGCGGCGGGAGCCTTTTCTCGACCTCCTTCGTAAGTGCCATAGGGTCCATAGACGTTATGATAGCGGCCAACTCTGGTGGCGATGCCAAAATCTTCCCGGAAATGCATGCACAGACGCTCGCTAAAAAGCTTTTCCCAACCATAGCCATTCTCGGCCATGGCTGGATAAGCATCAGATTCTTTTAATGGGGGGACATGGGTAGTAGTTTGTTTGTAAGTGGGATAAATACAGGCGGAGGAGGAGAAGAAAAAGCGTTGGACGTTGTGCTTTTGGGCTGTCTGCAGCAGATGGGTGTTGATTAAGACACTGAGCATGCAAAAAGCTTTGTTGTTTTCAATAAAGCCCATTCCTCCCATATCACAGGCTAAATTGTAAACTTCCTCGGCGTTATAGAGTGCCTTGTCACAATTTTCTTTCTCTCGCAGGTCTAATTGCAAATTTTCCGCTTCTGGTAACAGTTGATACCAATCATCTAGGGGTTTAATATCAACCGCTCTAACAGTTTTTCCTTGCTCTAATATTGCTCTAGTAATATGACCGCCAATGAATCCACCAGCACCACAAACTACAATCATTAAAATCACTCCTCATGGTCTCGGTATTTTGTTACTGGGCAGTTGTCGAACCAACTCCAAGAGCTATGTATTCGCACGCGCTAGCTAATCTAGATCCCTCTAGCAATCGCCAGCAATCCAAAACGACTTTACCACTTAAGTCAACCGGGGTAATGGTCTTAAACTCTTCATAGGCAATCATAATGGCGATCGCATCTGCTTTTTGAACGCATTGGCCAACAGATTTTGCATAACTAGGTCCATTCCCAAGAACTTTCTTTGTATTTTCTATCGCTAAGGGATCGTAAACTACCACTGCAATATTTTTCTTCAGCAGTTCCCTCGTCAAAGCTATTCCTTGGGACTCTTCAATCACATTGGTTCCTGGTTTATAGGATAATCCCAAGATACCTACTGTGGGGTTTTGGGGCAAATGGGGTAACAGTTGAGAAATTATTCGCCCTGCCTGTCTGCGGTTGACTTTATCCGTGGCTTCCGCTATAGTTGGCTCTGCTCCTAAGGAACGAGCCATGACCCCGAAGGCAATATTATCCCGGGGAAAGCAAGGACCGCCGTATCCCGTAGCCCCCTTGAAGTACTTTTTGCCGATGCGAGCATCTTGACCGATAGCTGCGGTGAGAACATCCACATCTGCTCCCGGTAGTCTTTCACAGATTTCCCCCAACATATTAGCGTAGGATATTTTGGTGGTAACGAAGGTGTTGACGGAGATTTTTGCCAATTCTGCCGTCACCAGATTCATCCGGGAAATGGGAGGATTGCTGTCGCAGAGGTTGCGGTAGATATCCGCCAACATTTCGCCAGCACGAGAATCTGACTCCCCTATGAGGACAAAATCAGGGTTGAGCATATCCCGAATAACGCTACCCAGAGCTATGAATTCCGGGCTGTAACAAAAGCCCCAATTCTCACCGCAGCGCTTACCGGACTTCGCTTCTAGTACTGGGATAATTTCCTCAGTACTGGCTTCAGGCATAACAGTGCTAGTGAGGACTACAAGGTGAAAGCTATCTTTATGTTGCAGTGCCGTACCGATTTGTGCCGCAGCAGCAATGGCATATTTAGGAGAAAATTTACCCTCTTCGTCGCTAGGAGTGGGTACTATAATAAAAGTGGCATCGGAATTGGCAACTGCCTCTTCATAGTTAGGGGTAGCCCGAATGCGATCGCGATTTTGGCTAATTAATTCAGCTAATCCCGTTTCTTGGACTGGGGCTTCTCCTGCGTTAATCTTCTCAATTGCCACTGGATTAACGTCTACACCGATGACCCCATATCCTTTCGCGGCAAAGCAGGCCACCATTGGGGAGCCTAACTTACCCAGACCGATGACAGATATGGTTGGTTTTTCTTTCACTTCTTGGACTCCTCTTGTCTAGAAATCAATAATAATGGTCTCAAACATCTGCTATAGTTTTCATTAATTCTAGCTCCAAATCCCTGTCTATCTGTTTTGTCAATAAAATATCGTCAACCAAGCCCCAATGTTCATAATTTAAAACCATCGGTTTGCGTGACAGATTCATGATCTGATTCAAAGTCTTAAGCTGTTCGTAACTCAAATGAGCAATACTATTATCCTTCAGCCATTTGTTTACAGTTTCATACTCCCCTTCTGGTTTCCAATTTGAAGTGTGTTCGATGTGGTAGCATCGCATCGGATCTTCGAGAATCTTCTCCTTTATGCCACCATGGTGCGCCATATACATAATTAAAGAATCTAAATGCAAAGCAAATATCTCCAACTCCGGATAGCCTCGTAAGACCAACCAATCTGAGTTAGCCATCAAAGTAAAGTCTCCACAGGCGTTGGTGTGGAGAGGAGGTGGTGCAGGTTCGGAGTTAACAGACTCAGAACACAAGGCATTCCTCAGTGAAACTGGTAGTAGGCGTCTGTAGATTTTTCTGGAGAGTGAAAGCAATGGTATAACGGAATCGGGAATCTTGTCTAGCCATTGATAATTCACCTCCTCTGGCGGCTTAACTAGCTCCACCTCGTTTTCCTTTTTTACCTTCACTTCATGAGTTCCATCCCTTTGATTGACCCTGATGATATTCCTTTGGCAATAGGCTAGTTGCTCCTCTAATGATGCTTCCAGGGGAACATCCGAGAGTACGTCATAGCGGTCAATGCGATACATCATCCCCGGTTGGAGCTGACGGGATGCTAAAAAGCTGAATAACTCATCGGAAAAGAGCAGATCTATATTAGTTGCCAAGATAAACTCCCCCTTAGCACGGCGAATACCCACATTCTTGGCAATCATCTGAAACAGGGGTAAGTCTTCTGAGTGCTTAAAGCGCCGATGGATTTCGGGAGGCACTTCAATTATCCTCACTTTACAGGGATTATTCTCTATTGGCCAGGACAATACGGACGCCAGTGGCGGTTTGTCAACTGGCGGGTTCCACTCGACGATAATCAGCTCTGCTGGGAGCTGATACTGCTGACATTGGTGGAGCAACCCATTGATGAAAATCTGCATGCGACGGAGCATATTGCCGCCGTGATTATCGTTGCGAGCAGTAGCAACAATTGATAAGTAAGGGGTTTCACTCATTGATAACAATAATTTCCAAGTTAGGATAAATTTTAGCTGAAACGCTCTCTACTGCCTCCTGAAGACATTGCCCCTGATTGTAACAGGGGACAATAACCAAAACTTTTGGCTCTGTTTCTCTCATTAAGACAAGCTATTGATCCACTCCCCCGGTTAAAACACGGGGGATTCGGGATTTAAGCAGCAACCCTTCGGGAAACCCCATCTTACATTGCCTAGCCCACCCACCCCTCTTCTCCCCTCCCAGGAGGGGATGGGGGTGGGTCCAACCTTTTTGATATTATACTACGGCTGAATAAATTCAGCTTGCGCTTATATCCCCCGATTAAAATACGGTTGCTCTATCGCTTTGCACCTCGTAACAAGTCGAGGTAACTCAGCGTTCTTAGTCATGCGATCGTAGATCCACTTGTAGGTTTTCTCCATTCATACCTCCAGAGGAATACTGGGTTCCCATCCTAGCATCGCTAAGAAATCGTAAACTACCACTGCAATATTTTTCTTCAGTAGTTCCCTCGCCAAAGCTATTCCTTGGGACTCTTCAATCACATTGGTTCCTGGTTTATAGGATAATCCCAAGATACCTACTGTGGGGTTTTGGGGCAAATGGGGTAACAGTTGAGAAACTATTCGCCCTGCCTTGATGCTCCAACGTCTCATGCCTTAATCTTTCTTTTACAGATACCTTCTAGAGCTAGGTAGCTGGATTATACTCTTTTGAGTATAGGTAACCAGCTTAGTAATTATACTTATTTTGTGGTTCTATTTTCTCATCCTGTGGCCGAAAATAATGAGACAGAGCCAATTCTAGATGATATAATAGAGAAAAAGTGCCACTACCAGTAGTACTAACTTATCGATCGCCCTTTGATGCAAACAATTCCTATGTCCAATCCTTCGCTCCAGCTTCAATGCTCCAATAATAATTGTCAAGCATCCAATCCGCAAGACAATGAGTTTTGTCATGAGTGCAGCACCCCCATGATAAAACGCTACCTCTGGGCAATAGGAGAGGAAATAGAGCAGCCCAAAATAGGAGAGTTGCTTTGCGATCGCTATCTATTGGTAGAGAAGCGTATTCTGCTGGACACCAAACCAGCCCAACAGCCCACAATCACCGAGGACATTCCCCCGAATATTACCCCCTACCTGAAACTTTCCCTTTATCCACTCAATATTCCTAGAGTTTACGGGCTATTGACGGCTGAACAGCTCAACTCAGATCAGGAAATCTGGCTCCTAGAATATAACCCTGTCATCAAATCTGAGGTTGATCAACCTTTTTCATTAGCACCACTCCCAAAAATAGAAGAAGTTTGGCAAGAGACAACAGCTCTGCGTCAGTTAAACTGGTTATGGCAAATAGCATATCTCTGGGCACCGTTCCAAAAACAGAAAGTGGTTTCCAGTTTGCTCAACCCCCAGCTGTTACAAGTAGATGGCACAATAGTGAGGTTACAGGAACTGGAACCAGATGATTCGGACCATGTCAGTTTCAATAATTTGGGTCAACAGTTCCGAAAATGGGCTAGTTCCTCCTCAGAAATAATAAGTGAATTTTTGACAGAACTCTCTGGCAACCTAGAATCTGGAGAAATTGACGGACCCGAGCAACTGATGGCCTTTGTGGATCGGGCAATGCAGAAACTAGGCGGCGCGCAACAGCGAACTTATCATATTTTCACCCAAACTGACTCCGGACCCACCCGTGACAAAAATGAAGACGCTTGCTATCCCCCTAGTGGTACAGAGACTAACCCCAGTTTGTCCACAGAAAATCCTATGGCTGTAGTATGTGACGGTATTGGGGGACACTACGGCGGAGAAATTGCTTCTAACCTAGCAATTGATTGTATGCGAGATGGTCTGGGTAAAATCTCCCCCGAGGAAGAAACATGGAACCCCATTGATATCAAGGAAGAATTGGCAGAATTAACCCGTACTGCCAACGATCAGATTAGCGATCGCAATGACAATGAAGACCGCCACGATCAAAGAAGACGTATGGGTACCACCTTGGTAATGACTTTTGCCCATGGTCACGAACTTTATTTTGCTCATGTAGGAGATTCTCGCATTTATTGGATCACCCCCAGCAATTGTCATCAAGTAACAGTTGATGACGATCTAGCTTCTAGAGAAGTGCGACTGGGTTATGCTCTCTATAAAGATGCTACAAGCTATCCGGCAGCTGGCTCTTTAGTGCAGGCATTGGGAATGAGACCAAGTACTCACTTATATCCAACGGTACAGCGATGGATTATAGATGAAGACAGTGTTTTTCTCCTCTGTTCCGATGGTTTGAGTGACTTGGATAGAGTGGAACAATATTGGCAGCAGGCAATTTTACCAATCCTCCAAAAAACGACAGATGTAGTTCAAGCGGGAAAGCGGTTAATCGAAATTGCCAATGAGAAAAACGGTCACGACAATGTTACAATAGCTCTAGTTTACTGTAAAGTAGAGCCAACTGAAGCACCAGAGACAGTACTGTCATTTTCGGAGATTGAATCGAGTCTCAAGGAATTACCCATTACTCCAAGACCAGTAAACACTGACCCAGAAAACACCAAAATACCAAACGAGGTAAAAACAACTCAGCCCTTGTTGCCCCTTCCCGATTTCCTAACAAAAAAACAACACATAATAAGTTTATTATGCGCATTATTAGTTATTATACTTGGTGGTGGGCTGTTCTTCTTGTTGAAGAAAAAAGATAATCACTCTTCCTCAACTGATTCCTCCAATCTAGTTTCATCCCAGATGGGTATCAAATAGAAGAGGGTAGACTTTAAACAAAAATAGGTTTACATAAATATTTCTAATATTAGCACTTCGAAATTGAGTTGGGAAAGGTTAAACGTTGCACTGGCTCTCAAGTTATTTTAACTTTCAGCTGGGAGAACGTGGTCGATCTCTTTTCATGATGCCTCTAATTTGGGTTGTTCCACCGTAAAAGGAAGAGACGCTCCCTGCAAACTATTGAAAATTCGTTCCGGCGTTTCTTGAAACAAAACAAACAGAGGGTAAATTTGGGCCGCTCCTTCGCTAAATATATGGCGATGGCACGGGGCCATCAACCATTCATAATCGCCATTGAGAAATACTTGAGTCTGTCGCCAACAACAAAAAAAATAAGAAAAATCTTCTTCAGGGCGATGGATAAAGACGAGAACTTCTCTGATAGATTTTAATTTTCCATTCCGGATCGCACATCAGAATGGCCAAGTCGCAAGGGAGGTGAATGGTTTGAGCCACCTCGGGGGTATGGCGCTCTCTTCTGAGCGGCGCATGCTGGGGAGCATTTCTAGGTAAGGTCGGTGCTGTTGCAAGAGAGCGATAGCCCCGGAGCTGTTGCTATATGCTGAGAATTACCAGTTACCAGTCCTGCTCAGGCCAACCGGGGCAGTCAGGCAGGCGTCTGGTGCGGGGTTGGACCCACCCCCCCAATTACAACAAGACAGGGTGATTCGATAAGCTGTAGGGGCAGCGTCAATCATCCAAAAGCTTCAAACACCTTGAACATTGGTAGATACATGGACAGCAAAATTCCCCCTACCATAACGGCAATTACCACTATCATCAAGGGTTCTAAAATACTGGTTAGGGCTTTGACCGCTTGTTCGACTTCATCTTCATAAAAATCAGCTACCTTCATCAACATCTTATCCAACTGCCCTGTTTCTTCCCCAACACTCATCATTTGCAATGCCAGTGCAGGAAATACCTTCTCCTTACCCAGAGCAATACTCATAATACCCCCTTGCTGAATTTCTGCTTTGGCTGATTTTACCGCATTGGCAATCACTTGGTTGCCAGATGTTTCCTGGACAATATCCAAGCAATTGAGGATAGGGACTCCCGAACGAGTTAAGGTTCCAAAAACGCGGCAGAAGCGAGCAACTGCTGATTTTTCATTTAATTCCCCAAACAGAGGCAGTTTGAGTGCCAATCCATCTATAGTTAAACGTCCCAGAGGAGTTTTATAATACTGTCTGAAGGCAAAAACTAGAGCTATGATAACAACGATGGGAATGAGAACCTTTGGACTTCTCATCAAGTCACTGAGCCAAAGCATAAACCTTGTTAGAGCTGGTAATTCTACTCCCAGATCTAAGAAAATATTAGCAAAGATGGGAATGAGAAATATGGTCATAGCAAAAAATACCCCTACTGCAAAAAAACCTACTGTCATAGGATAAGCCATGGCAGATTTTATTTCGTTTTCCAGTTTAGCCATATCTTCGAGCAATTTGGCCAAGCGGTTGAGAACCTCATCTAGTATCCCTCCCACTTCCCCAGCCTGAACCATACTAATATAGAGTTTGTCAAAGCAGTCTGGATGTTTAACCATGGCCTCAGAAAGGCTGATTCCTTCTTGAACTTCTTTACCAATAGAGAGAAGGGATGTTTTGAGCTTAGGATTACTAGTCTGATCTGATAAGATATTCAAGGCTCTGATCATTGCTATACCGGCATTATTCATAACCGCAAATTGACGGGAAAAGATAGCTTTATCCTTAACCGTCACTTTGCTGAATATGCTTAATTCGCCGGATAAATCCAAATTCATTCCGGCTTTTTTGACTTTGCCCAGTTGAGCATATTTGCTCCTTAAAATACCACGAGCCATTTCTGGAGAAGTGGCTTCAATTTTCTCCTTAGAAATTTTACCTCTTGCGTCCTTAACATCTACAATATAGATAGCCATGAATTTCCTCCCATTTCTAAAGTAATCAGTTCTTTTCCCATTGCTTTTTACTTATTATTTAGACAAGTATACTAGTCACTATTCGTTGCAGTTCGTCTGGCTTACTACTCCTAGCCATTGCTTCTTCCATGGTAATATCGCCACTTTTCACGAGGTTAGCTAAAGCCTGTTCCATAGTCTGCATGCCCATTTTCATCCCCACCTGAATAGCCGAGTAAATTTGAGGTGCTTTCCCTTCTCGAATCAAATTGGCAATAGCCGGCGTTAATACCATCGCTTCCATAACCAAGACTCGTGCAAATTCTCCCGGTTTGGGGTTTTTCCTTTGTGCCAATGTCTGGCTAAAAACTGCTAATAAAGAAATAGATAACTGAGAGCGAACTTGTCTTTGTTGGTCTGTGGGAAAGGCGTCGACAATGCGGTCAATGGTACTAGCAGCAGAATTAGTGTGAATGGTTCCCAGTACCAAGTGACCTGTTTCTGCTGCTGAGATTGCCAAACTCATTGTTTCATAGTCTCGCATTTCCCCTACCAAGATTACATCGGGATCTTGCCGAAGGGATCCTTTGAGAGCACTGGCGAAACTTTTTGTATCTTCACCTCTTTGACGTTGATGAAACAAGCTCTTAATGTTGGGAAAAACATATTCAATAGGATCTTCCACCGTGAGGATATGTTGGTTGCGGGTGCGATTAATTAAGTCTAATATTGCGGCCACGGTGGTGGTCTTACCGGAACCACTTTGTCCAGCCACCAGTATCAATCCCTTGGGTCTGGCGATCATCTCCCGGACTATATTAGGCAACCCAATTATATCGAAGTTGGGAATTTTAGAAGATAATGCTCTCAAGCAAGCAGCATAGCAGCCTCTTTCTTTGTAAACATTAACTCGGAAGCGAGCCAATCCCCTCAGTCCATAGGAGCAATCTAGTTCCCAGTTTTGTTCTAATTCCTTGCGTTGAGTATTATTCAGTATGCTGAAAATCAGTCTCTGACTCTCCTGGGGGGTGAGAGGTTCCTCCCAGATGGGCTCTATTTTACCGCTGACGCGGAAATAAATTGGGGACCCGGCCTGAATGTGCATGTCTGATCCCCCCATCTCCACGAGATTCTCCATCAAGTCTTCAATCATTAATTTCATCAGTTTCTTTTCTCCTTAAATAACAGGTATTAATCCTGAAAACGAGGTGTCATGCAATAGGGACAATCGATCCACTCTGGCTGTAATGCTGCTTGGCAAGTGCTACAAGTGAGAGAACTTTTGCGTTTTGCTTTTAATTCTGCCTCCAAGCCCGAATCGGTGAATGTAACTCTTTCTACTTCTTCTAAAGTAGTATCACCATTCCTCACCAGATTTAAGCTATAAGCGAGCAAAGTTGTCATCCCCTCTTCCACAGCAGTTTCTTTAATTCTGTCCGTAGTGGCTCCTTCGTTGATTAAAGATTGAAGTCTCTCGCTAATTGTCATTACTTCATAAACCCCAACCCGCCCTCTATAGCCCACTCCATGACACTTAGGGCAGAGAGTGCCAGTGGCTTTGGCTTCATTAATTTGGTCAGGAGTCAAGGTGTTGGCTTGATAGAAAGTAACTTGATCCTCCCCAGAAGCAAACAAACCAAATCGATCCAATTCTTCTTTCTGGGGATGATAGGAGCGGCGACATTCGCTACAAACTCGGCGCATCAACCGTTGAGCCAGTACCCCCAGCAGGGAGCCAGAAATCATAAATGGTTCCACACCCATTTGATCCAGCCTGGCGATGGCTCCAGCAGCATCGTTGGTGTGGAGAGTGGTTAAGACCAAGTGACCTGTCAAAGCAGCTTCAATGGCTGTTTTCGCCGTTTCTTTATCCCTGGTCTCCCCCACCAGAATGATATCTGGATCTTGACGCATTAGAGCCCGTAGAATGGAAGCAAAGTCCATGCCTTTTTGCCGAATCACCTGCACTTGGGTAATTCCGGGTAAAGAGTATTCGATGGGATCTTCTGCGGTACTGATATTTACTCCAGGAGTATTCCGTTCGGCCAGGACAGAGTATAAAGAGGTGGATTTTCCCGATCCGGTAGGTCCAGTTACCAAAATCAAACCGAAGGACCGACTGGCGATTTTTCTTACGGTAGCGAGAGTTTCAGGGTCCGTAATCAATTTATCCAAACCTAGCTGAGTTCCTGAGTTATTCAGAATCCGCAGAACGACCTTTTCCCCGTAGCGGGAAGGCAACGTGTTAACCCGGAAGTCCACCTTCTGTCTCTGAAATATGCGCCTCATTTTCCCATCTTGGGGCATGCGCTGTTCAGCAATATCCAACTCTGCCATGATTTTGAAACGAGCCGCCACTGCTTTAGTTATTTTCTTCGGCAACTTGAAAACCTGAGTCAAGACTCCATCTTTACGATAGCGGATGCGCAAAAACTCTTCTTGGGGTTCCAGGTGAATGTCTGAAACACCTTCGTTTAAAGCTTTGGCTAAAATCTTATTCCCCAGGTTGATGATAGGTGCCTCCTGAGCATCCCTCATGGAGTCCAGGTCATCCTCTACTATATTCTCTAAGTTCTCTTGGCTCCCTATACCTTCTATGTTGGCTATGTCATCAGTAACATCAACGGCTTGCTCGGATTTTTGTTTTTCCTCTTGTGTGTTTTTTTCAGTTAGGTAATCTTCTAGGAGCTTCTCGTAATCCGACTTGGCAATCACCAACCGCTGAAGTTCCAGTCCTTTATTGCTAACGATGCGGTTCAGCTCGTCTCTTGCTGCCAGGTCATCCGGTTTGACCATTGCTACTGCCAGTGAGGGCGGATCCTTTTCTTTCTTGCTTAAAGGCAGGAGTTGGCAACGTCGGCAAATATCAATGGGAATGAGGGATGAAACTAATTGACCAATTTGGTCATTAGCAATGGGAGTAATTTCCGGATCGAAGGAATCGACACCGTAAAGAATTTTTAGTTCAAACAGATGATTTTTATTGTACTGGCGCTGTAGATCAGGAGCAAGTTCGCGCCCGGTGATTTCTTCTAAGACTTGAATGAGAGGAAGACGGGTTGAGCGCGTTTCTGCTAGCGCTATTTCCATCTGAGTACGATTAGCATAACCCAACTCGATCAGCTTATTGCCGAAGGGAGAAAAATCATTACCCAGGGCGATTGCTCGCTTAGTCGATCCGCTACGCGGAGACCTTCGGGCGCGCTTTCTTGATGGTGATGATAAATTAGTCATAGAGATGTGAAAATATGTCCTTATAGAATTGATAGTTCCTCAAATCTCAGGTACTTTGTATAGCAAGTACCTTGACAGTTACCAGTTAACAGCTTCTGAGGAACGAACGCCCGTTGCTGTGCTATAGACGCTGAGTCACAATCATCCCTTAAAACTGACCTAAATCCAGGCATTTGACTGTAGAACCTGTTGTCTTCCGATGGTGGGCATCCGCTGTTATTATTGCCCTTATTATTATACAGTAGGTAGATGCCTCTACCAAGATCCATCGCAGTGCTCCGCCTATACCGCTTCGCGGTAAGGGGGTGGTGAAGCGATGCGCGACCGGAGGGAGCAATTCACTCAACTTCGGGCTGTTGCTTGATGTACTGCTTGATGATAGCCAGCGGTGCTCCACCACAAGCCAGAAGGCAATATGTTCTGCTCCAGAAGACGGGCTTGCCTCGATAAACCTGATTAACGTGCTCAGCAAACTCTTTCCGAATCAGTCTGCTCGACACGGTTTTCAGGTTGTTAACCAACTTAGATGGCTGAACCTTTGGGTTAACCGACATCAAGATGTGCAGATGGTCAGCCTCGACCTTGAACTCCACCAATTCACAATCCCATTTTTTGAGCGAAGAGCGCAAAAATCTCTCTAAGTCGTTCCAGCATGGGCTTAGTGATCCACTTTCGCCTGTACTTAGTAACGACGACCAAATGGAAGTGAATTGAGTAAGAGCAGTGTCTAAGCTTGTTTAGCTGCTGTGGCATTCTGACTGACCAAAAGGTATAATAGTCCCATGATCACCCTGACGTATGAGTACAAGCTAAAGCCGACTAAACAGCAAGCCAAACAAATCGACCACGATTTAGAGGTTTGCCGCAAGGTGTGGAACTTTGCATTGAGAGAGCGTAAAGACTGGATAGCTTCGCGCAAGTGTCCGGTCAATGCTTGTTTTTTGCGTAGCGAGTACATCATTCCAGCAGATGAACCATACCCCAGTTTCAAGCTGCAATGTCAGCGCCTTACAGAGGCTAAGAAGGTTAATCCCGAATTGGCTTCTGTGAATGCCCAAGCCTTGCAGCAAGTCCTTCGGCGTTTAGATCAGGCGTTTGAACGCCGCCGCAATCTGGGGGCTGGTTTCCCGCGATTCAAGAAATCTGGTCGGATGCGGTCATACGTTTTCCCTCAACTTGGCAAAAATCCTTTGGGACAAGGACGAGTTAAATTGCCTAGCCTTGGCTGGGTCACCATTCGCCAGTCTCGGCCCTATCCAGAGGGGTTTGTCGCCAAGCAAGCCAGGGTTGTCAAGCGAGCATCTGGTTATTACATCATGCTCTCGTTCCAGGCTGATTTAGCTGTTTCAGAACCGCCCTTAACTGGGCATGTTGTTGGGGTGGATGTCGGACTGGAATATTTCCTTTCCACTTCGGATAGTCTTCAGGTTGAACGGCCTAAGTTTTTTGTGGATCTGCAACGCAAGCTGAAATTGCTGCAACGCAAGCTGAAGCGAAAACAAGTTGGAGCGAACAACTGGAAGAAGGCTCAAGCTAAAGTGTCGAGGTTGCATGAGCAAATTTCCAACACCCGCAAGGACTTTCACTTCAAGGCCGCTCACCAACTGTGTGATGCCGCTGACGTGATTGTGGTTGAAGACTTGAACCTGATTGGACTAAGTCGCGGGATGCTTGGCAAGCACATGTTGGATGCTGCTCACGGACAGTTCCTTAACTCGGTGCTGCCTTGGGTTGGGTTCAAGCGTGGTAAGGCGGTAGTGAAAGAGGATGCCCGGGGCACCAGCCAGGAATGTCCTAGCTGTGGAGAAGCAGTCACCAAAACTTTGTCTGAACGCTGGCACCAATGCGCTTGTGGAAGCTCCATGCCCCGTGATGTTGCAAGTGGACTGGTGCTGCGAAATAGATTCTTGAGCCGTCGGGCGGACGGTTCCGAAAATGCCTCTGGAGAGGTTCTGGCGGGGAGTGCTCTGCACTAAGCGTCAAGACTCTGTGAACGGGGAATCTCCAACCAACGCTTCGCGTATGGTTGGATGAGCGTCAAAAACCCCAGTGGTCGTATCCAGAACTCAATTGATTTAGATTTAAGTACGCTATGACAGAGAGCCATCAACAGCCAGAGACCAACAACTCCTCTTCAGAGAAAGAAAAAACCGAGTCACAATCAGAGGGTGTCAAAGCAGCCAATCAACCTGATGATGGGAAACAGCCAGAAGCATCGGTGGCTCCTGCCGACCATCCAGCCCTTGTCACACTGCAACAAGAAATTGCTTCAGCAAGAACCCAGTTAGAACTGCAAAGCAAACAAGCAGATGCTTTAAAGGCTCAATATATAAGGTGCGTGGCGGATTTTGATAATTTCCGCAAACGGACCGAAAAAACTCAAGAAGAACTCCAGCATAGGGTAAAAGGGGAGACAATTACTGAATTACTATCAGTGATAGATAATTTCGAGCGAGCACGAGTACAGATTAAACCGACGACGGATGGGGAAAGTTCAATTCACAAGAGCTATCAAGGAGTTTACCGACAACTGGTAGATGCTCTCAAACGGATTGGAGTCTCGGCAATGCGTCCGGAAGGTGAACCATTCGACCCCAATCTCCATGAAGCAGTGGTACGAGAACAGACTTCGGAATATTCTGAAGGTACGGTAATCGAGCAATTGCAGCGAGGCTATTTACTTGAGAAAAGAGTTCTCCGTCACGCTATGGTTAAAGTTGCTACGGCTCCTGAACCTGTGGTATCTTCAGAAGAAGAGAGCGAGATATCCACTGATGTAGACGAGTCGCCTCAAGAAAACTAATCAGTCTTTTCTGGGACTGATAAATAAGGAAACTGCCAAACGCTGGGTATGGGAAAAGTTATTGGGATAGATCTGGGAACCACCAATAGTTGTGTCGCCGTCCTCGAAGGAGGGAAACCTATTGTTGTGCCCAACGGGGAGGGGAGACGAACAACTCCCAGTATGGTAGGATTTGGCCAAGAGAATGAGCGTCTCGTAGGTGAATTAGCCAAACGACAGTCTGTTACAAATGCCGAAAATACTGTCTCTAGTATCAAGCGCTTTATCGGGCGTCGCTGGGATGATACAACGGAAGAAAGATCTGGCGTACCTTATACTTGTGTCAAAGGTCGGGACAATACCGTTCTTGTTCAGATTCGAGGACGTAATTATACCGCCCAGGAAATCTCGGCTATGATTCTCCAAAAGCTGAAAGCAGATGGAGAAAACTTCCTCGGTGCACCAGTTACTCAGGCAGTAATTACTGTCCCAGCATACTTTACCGATGCCCAGCGACAAGCTACTAAAGATGCAGGCACCATCGCAGGTCTTGAAGTTTTACGGATTATTAACGAACCAACGGCAGCAGCTCTAGCCTATGGACTTGACAAGCAAAATCGAGAACAATATATCTTGGTGTTTGACTTTGGCGGCGGAACTTTCGATGTCTCTATCCTCCAACTGGGGGACGGTGTCTTTGAAGTGAAAGCTACTTCTGGCAACAACCATTTGGGTAGGGATGACTTTGATAATGTCATCGTGGGTTGGATGCTGCAAAAGTTCAAAACTGATGAAGGCATCAACTTGGCAACTGATAAAATGGCACTTCAGCGCTTGCGAGAAGCAGGGGAAAAAGCGAAAATAGAACTGTCGAGTACTTTAAGCACTTTCATCAATTTACCTTTCATTACTGCTGATGAGACCGGACCTAAACACTTGGAGATGGAACTTTCCCGGGCTAAATTCGAGGAATTGTCAACCAGGCTGTACCAAGCAACAATAAAGCCAGTAAAACAGGCTCTCCAAGATTGCGAACTTCAACCCGATGACATCGACCACATCATCCTGGTAGGAGGCTCCACTCGTATTCCCGCCGTAAACCAAACAATTAAAAAGTTTTTCCGCAATAAAGAACCAGATCGCTCCCTGAACCCCGATGAAGCAGTGGCATTAGGTGCAGCAATCCAGGGGGGAGTTTTAGGAGGAGAAGTAGAAGATGTTCTCCTCTTGGATGTTACTCCTCTCTCATTAGGAATTGAAACCCTGGGGAAAGTCTTTACGAAAGTTATCGATCGCAATACCACCCTTCCTACCAGTAAGTCCCAAACTTTTACCACGGCTACAGATGGACAAACATCGGTAGAAATCCACGTTCTTCAAGGAGAACGGGCTATGACAAAAGACAATAAAAGTTTGGGGAAATTCCTGCTCACAGGTATTCCCCCGGCTCCCCGAGGCTTACCGCAAATTGAGGTCAGCTTTGAAATAAATGTAAATGGCATTCTCCAAGTTGGCGCTCAAGATAAAGGAACGGGACACGAACAGAGTATCCGCATTACCAATACCGGAGGATTAAACTCTCACGATCTGGAGCGAATGCGAGCTGATGCCGAAAAATATGCAGAACTCGACAACCTCCGCCTTCAGCAGGTAGAACTGCAAAATAAAGCAGAAAGCTTGTTCTATAGCTACGAACAAACAAGATCGGAAAATAGGGACTTGATCCCAGAGGATCTGAAGGAAAGACTGGAAAAGAAAAAGCAACAACTGGCAGCAACTTTGGCGAATTCTGACCCGGCAATGGAAGAGATAACCTTAGGACGAACGATACTGGAAGAATTCCGGGAAATGTTGTTGGCAATCGGTAGCGATGTTTATAATCAAACGGATAGAGGAGTGGATCCGGAGTTGGAAACTGTTATTGGAATGTCTGAAGAGTCCGAAGAGTTTAACATCGAGTTTGATGAGGAAGGAACTATAACAGGTGATTATGAAGCAATTGACTCAACCATAATTTAGCAGAAAGCAATTAAATTACTGAATACAAATAATACAAGAAAGAGCCAAACTTTATGCCAGGCGACTACTATGAAATCCTCGGTGTTTCCCGTGACGCTAGCAAAGAAGATCTAAAACGTGCTTACCGTCGCCTAGCTCGGAAATACCATCCTGACGTGAATAAGGAACGAGGAGCAGAAGAACGTTTTAAGGAAATTAATCGCGCTTACGAAGTTCTCTCAGAACCAGAAATGCGGGCGCGATACGACCGCTTTGGTGAAGCTGGGGTCTCTTCCGGTGCAGGCGGGAGTCCTGATTTCGGCGATGTTGGAGGTTTTGCCGATATCTTTGAAACTATTTTCAGTGGCTTTGGAGGTATGGGAGGTCAAACTACTTCCCGTCGCCGCAGCGGTCCAACGACCGGGGACGATCTGCGCCTGGATTTAAAATTAGAATTTCGCGAGGCGATTTTTGGCGGCGAAAAGGAAATTCGCATTCCTCATTTAGAAAATTGTCAGGTTTGTAACGGTACTGGTGCCAAACCTGGAACGGGAGTGCGGACTTGCTCCACTTGTAACGGTAGCGGTCAAATTCGCCGTGCTACCCGAACTCCTTTTGGTAGCTTTGCTCAAGTCTCTGTCTGTCCTAGTTGTAATGGAGAGGGAAAAACCATAGAAGAGAAGTGCTTCAACTGCAGCGGTGTGGGTCGCAAACAGGAAACGAAAAAGCTGAAAATTACCATTCCCCCTGGAGTAGATCATGGCACTCGTCTGCGGGTTTCTCGTGAAGGAGATGCGGGAGTTAGGGGTGGTGTCCCTGGAGATTTATATGTTTATTTGTTTGTGGAACCAGACGAGGAGTTTAACCGGGATGGGATTAACATCCATTCTGAAATTACCATTAGTTACTTGCAGGCAATTCTCGGTTGTCGCTTGAAAGTAAATACTGTGAATGGGAAGGAGGAATTAACCGTTCCTTCCGGATTGCAACCTAATACGGTGCTGAAACTGGAAACCAAAGGGGTTCCTAAGTTAGGCAATGCGGTTAGTCGGGGGGATCATTTCATTACGGTTAAAGTAGAAATTCCTACTCGGTGTTCGGCTGAGGAACGAGAACTATTGGAGCAACTGGCTAAAATAAAAGGAGAAAGTACGGGGAAAGAGGGATTGGAAGGATTTTTAGGAGGTCTGTTTCATAAATGAACCATCCCGTAGCAGATGATATTTTAGATCTGCGGGGTACCCCTTGCCCCATTAATTTTGTCCGCACTAAACTGCGCCTGCAACAAATGAGTCCCGGATCTCTGCTGGAGGTGTGGCTGGATCCGGGAGAGCCAATCGAACAAGTGCCTGATAGTTTAAGGCTAGAAGGTTACGAGTTAGATTCCATTGAAGACCGCAGTGAGTTTTTTGCTCTGAGAGTGAAGCGACCTGCTTAACGGTGTTACAACCATATAGATGAGATAATACTGCATTGTAATGATAGTAGTCGGCTGAGACTTGAATGCTTCAAACCTAGTCTCAGCCTTTTTTTATGGCTTGGTCAAGTCCGTCTAATTTACGTCATAATCTAAATCTAACCTAAAATTAATTTTTTTTTAGAAAAAGGTTGACACCGAGTGGCTAAGTATTGTAATCTAAAAAATAACGATAAATACACCGTCAGACTGTCCAATTGGATATTCAGGAGATAATCCGATGAATTTGATGGATAATCCGAGTGACCTAGGAGTTTGTTGGGACTTTTTCGAGGAGGAGCCAAACCCTAAGAAACGAAGAGGGCTGAAGCTGGATGTTTTCGATCCCCAATTGTTTCGGAAGAATGGGGAGATGGTTATTTCCAAGTTGGAAAACTATTTGGCTGACTCCTCCATTAGGGGACTTGCCCTCACCGATCCTTCTGTTCTGTTGCAGACGGCAAAAGACCTGATGACCTCCGAAATTGAGGATGAAGAAAAGCTAGGGGCGATTATCGACTTGTATATTAGAACCGGGATACAGGTTCACTCTCCGGGGTATATGGGGCGGCAATTTTCCGGTGTGATTCCCTTAGCTAGTATTATTGATTTCATCAGCTCCACTGTAAATCAACCGTCGTCCTTTTATGAAGCGGCACAGTTACCCAACGTGGTTGAGCGTATTATGGCCCAGGAGCTTAACCAGTTCATTGATTGGGAGCCGGAGCGTTTCACCATGGTAACCACTTCCGGGGGATCATTGGCCAATTTGACAGCCCTTTTGGCAGCTAGGAATGACAAGTTTCCTCAAATTTGATCTGAGGGGATTTCTGCTTTGGAGGGGCAATCTCGTCCGGCCATCGCAGTGGGAGAGAATGGGCATTACTGCGTTGCTCGGGCTGCGGGAATCCTGGGCATTGGGGAGGAGCAGATCGTCCGCCTGCCTATTAACGGGAAAGGGCAAATTTGGATAGAAAAGGTAAGACCTACCCTGGAAGCAGCAGAGGAACGAGGGCTGAAGGTCTTTTGTCTGGTAGCTTCGGCAGGAACCACTTCCGTGGGGGCTTTTGATCCCATTGACGAATTGGGCGATCTAGCGGCAGAGAAAAATATCTGGCTTCATATCGATGGTGCTCACGGTGCCAGTTTGCTGGTTTCGGATAAATTGCGCCACAAATTGAAAGGAATTGAAAAAGCAGATTCCTTTGTCTGGGACGCCCATAAGATGATGTTTGTCCCCGCGCCATGCACCCTTCTTTTCTACAAAAATAAGGAAAAAAACTATGGAGCTTTCCATCAGGAAGCCAGTTATGTCTTTGAAAAGAAGCCGGATATTTATACTGAATTCGATAGTGCTGAAAAGAATTGTGAATGTACCAAAAGACCCCTAATTATGAACTTGTGGGTCTTGTGGGCCCTATACGGAAAGGAACTGTTTGCTGAGAAGATTGAGTATCTGTGCCAGTTGACTCAGCAAGCTTATCAGATCCTCCAACATGAACCGGATTTCGAGACGCTTCATGAACCGGAGGCTAATATCCTCTGCTTCCGTTATCTGCCCTCCAATCTGAGTGAGAGAGGGTTTCCCGATTTTCAGGTTGCCATTAGAAACCGGATCAAGGAAGAGGGACAATTTTTTATCTCCAAGGTTGATATTGATGGAGTAGGAGCTTTGCGCGTCGTCTTTATGAATCATGAGATTAATGCGGATCACTTCCGTCTCTTACTGCGTGAGATTAGAAAAACAGGACAAGAATTACTTAGTCAAGAATCTCGTCAGCACCCCGCTCGCTTTGTGACGTTGCTCTCTAGCCTCTCTTTTTAGGTAGCTGACCAGCTATAGTCTTAACTGACTACGTTTTTTAGGTCATGACACCTATGGATGCTTTCCAGTCCACAGCTCTGTCGTTAGTTGTTAAACATCTTTACGAGGGGTAAGGAAGTGCAGCTATCTTAACAAGCCTTTAAAACATTGGCGAGGAAAACATTACACGTAAGTAGAAGAGACACAAAAATGTCTAACTTTGTACTCGTCTTAGATACCAACAACAAGCCGTTAAATCCTTGTAAGCCAGGGGTGGCTAGAAGCCTTTTAAAAGCTGGTAAAGCATCGGTTTTTCGTCGGTATCCGTTCACTATTATTTTTTAAAAAGAGATCAACACTACCTCAAAACTAACGCAATTAAAAATAGATCCAGGTTCTCAGACCACCGGTCTAGCAATTATTCAAAATGACAAGGTTATTTGGGGAGCTGAGTTAACCCACCGTGGAATTCAAATTAGAGACGCTTTAACCTCAAGACGGCAACTAAGGCGTGGTAGACGTAATCGGAAAACTCGTTATCGTCAACCGAGATTTCTTAACCGCAAACGTTCATTAGCTTGGCTCCCACTCAGTCTAATGCATCGAGTTCAAACAATACTGACATGGGTAAAGAAACTGATCAGATTCTGTCCAATAACTGGAATTTCTCAGGAGCTGGTCAGGTTCGATACTCAAAAAATGCAAAATCCTGAAGTCTCAGGAGTTGAATATCAACAGGGCGAACTGGCTGACTACGAAGTCCGCGAATACCTGTTAGAACAATGGCACCGAAGATGCGCCTATTGCGGTGCCACTGAGACCCGACTAGAAATAGAGCATATCAAACCCAAATCCAAAAGCGGTTCTGATCGAGTTTCTAACCTAGCAATTGCCTGTCACGACTGCAACCAAACTAAAGGAAACCAAGATATCGAAAAATTTTTGTCTGGCAAGCCTGATAGTTTAAAGCGGATTTTATTTCAGGCATTAAAGCCGCTAGTTGATGCAGCCGCCGTCAATTCAACTCGTTGGAAGTTATACAATGAACTGAAGTTAACCGGACTCCCTGTTGAAACGGGTTCAGGAGGGTTGACCAAATACAATCGTTGTCGGTTAGGACTCCCCAAAACTCATTGGTTAGATGCAGCTTGCGTTGGTAGTATGGATAAGTTGATTGTTGAGACAAATCAACCATTAATAATCAAATCAACAGGACATGGTAATAGACAAATGTGTGGGACAAACAAGTATGGTTTCCCTGTTCGTCATCGCTCTAATCAGCAAGTACATTTTGGATTTAAAACAGGCGACATTGTTAAAGCTAATGTTCCAAAAGGAAAAAAAGCAGGTAGCTATGCTGGGCGTGTATTATGTCGCGCAAAAGGCAGTTTTGATATCTCTACTGCTAAGGGAAGAGTCTCTGGAATCAATCACAAATATTGTCAATCAATCCACAAAAAAGATGGCTACAATTATTCATTCTAAATACTTACAGGCGGATAAATCCGCCCCCCGGCATTGATTAATGGCGGGGGTTCCTCCCTGGTCTAAAGACACAGGGCTTCCCCGCTCCCGTGCCTTCCTCGTGAGAGCCAAATATATTCTAATCAAGTAAATGGGAACAGAGCAAATGGAAGACAACCAATCCATGGCTAAATCCAGAACCCAAACAACTACATGGATAAAAATATGACTCAGACAGCCCACCGCCCTATTGAAGATTTGGTCGCTCAAGTAATCACACCTGAAGAGTTAGAGCCCAGCTCAATTGATGAAGTGGTTAAACTGCCCTCATTCTTGGAAAAAATGCAAGAATGGGAAAGGCTTTGTCAGACAACCTATAGTGAAATTGACCACTCTATTCAAAATGCTTTGGTGTTGCGGCGTTTGCAGCAAATGACCAATACTTTAAGGCTCAATCCCCTTTGGCAAGAGCGTATTGAGCAATCGAGTTTGAGGGGAGCGCCCCGGAATTTTGAGGAATGGCAGCAATTGCCTATTTCTGACAAGACTACCATGAGTGACCTTTTTATGGGATCCAGGCTGGGTTTGGTGGTGCCATTAACCTATGGTGGCTTTGAAATTGTCGCCAGTGGTGGAACCAGTGAAGGTTCCCCGGTGGAAATGGTCTATTCATTGCGAGAGTTACACGACACCTACAAGATTGCCGGGGATTTCATCGGCAAATATATGTTACGGGATTACCTAGCAGGGGATGATCCCAAGTGGGTTGCTACCACCTTGGCGGATTTTCAGATGTGGAGTAGCGGAACCATGGTGGGGGGGGTTTTGCAGCACATACCAGGGATCAACTATATTGGCGCTGGTCCCATGATGAAAGAGGTCTATCAGCATATGATGTCCTATCAGGGACCGAAAGCGATTATGGCAATTTCGGCGGGAATAGCCATATTGAGTGATCTCGGAGTAGGCTTGAGCGAGGAAGCAAGGAAAAGTTTCCACGTGGCAATGTACGGTAGTGGGGTATTACCACATCGCAAGCGCATCGAGCTAAAAGAGCTTTATCCCAATCTAGAGGTTTTGAGCTACTTTGCTACGGTTCAAAATGAAGCTATTGGTTTGCAGTTGAAAGCAGAATCTCCTTATTTGGCTGCGGTTCCAGGGCTGCATCTGATTGAGATTGTCGATGAAAAAGGACGTTGGGTTCCTGAAGGGGAGGAGGGTGAGTTGGTGGTTACTCGACTTCATGGCCATGAAACACCGTTTCCCAGGTTTAAATCGGGAGACAGGGTGATCCGTCGGCCCAATTTAGATGGCCCAGGATTGAAAACCCAACAATTCGAGTTTTTAGGTCGCAGTGGGGATGTTATTCACCTTGGTGATACACAATTTCCGGCTCCCCCAGTTTACACTTCCCTTTGTCGTAAATTGAAGGAGGCTGGGGTGTTTGATTTGGATGCATTAGCCCACGAAATGCAGTTTTTAAACCACCGAACCGAGAAAACTTTATCCTTGATTGCTTCGGTAGACGATCCGAAGCAGTTGTTTGTCAAAATGGAAAACAAGCTGGGAGCCGAAGGGATAAAGCGTTTGTTTGTTGAAGCTTTAATCAGTTCTTTATCTATATTTAACAGGGGGGAAGCCAATCCCTATTACATTGAGAAGACTGGATATAGCTTTGAAATCAAATTGGTGAAAAAGTGGTCCGACGAGATTTACAGAACTCAGCTAGGGAAGGTTCCTGTAATTAGGGATATTGTTTAAAGGGAGCGGATTGTTGAGGTATTTTCATGCTCTAATCAGATTTGAAATAAATTAGGAGGAAACAGTGACGTAACTCAAGAATATTTTTCAAATCAAGTTAATTTTGAGAAAATTTCATGCTATAATCAGAGTTGTAAACCAAAAACACTCCTAATAATGAAGTAGGAAAATCATGTGGCATATGGGCCCGTAAGAAAAATATCTTACCAATGAACCCCAAACCATGAAACCGATAAAGTTTGAGAGGAAAGACAACTTTGAAATTACCTAATCAGTGGAAACATGGTAACCTATAAAATTACCAGGGTAGCAAGAGGATTGCGGTTTGGAAGGTTCGGCTAACCCGATAACCGAGTAAGAAAAAATTCCTTTTCTCAGGGATATTTTTTGCAGTAAACTAACAGGAGGAAAATTGTGAAATCAAAAATCACCATATTCAGTGTTGTGGATGTCATTGAATCGCTTTCCGGCGGCACTCTGCTAAATGGCAACCTTTGCATGATGGACAATAGTTCTTATCACAGTACCAATCAAGGAACACCTAACTTGTGCACTTTATGTTGTCCCGGACAGACTATCTATTGGCATATGGTAGCCCTTGATTTGCAGATACCAGTAGCCATCAGAAAGATTTCTTTTCTAGGTCTTGATGGTAGTGGTGCTAAGGAACCCCCCACCGATCCTATGAGTGCTGAAAGTGACAAACTGCACTTAAATGTTTGGGAAGGCATTGTGCCATCTTGGATGATTCCTGGTGTGGAGTACAAGTATCGCTTGGAACTTCAGATGTATGAAGGAATCAACAGTATTATCCATGTGGATACACCTTCTTTGAAGCGCGTAGTCTAAGTGAACAAAAAACGCCAACAAGAGTAGTCATGGTTCTCAGTGACCATAAACTTTAACCCAGGAGGAAAAGTTATGAGCCAACAGCTCGGAATAATAGTGATGATTGATGTGGAGGCAGCCATCAAAGCCAACACGTTAAAAGGGAACACTTATATGTTCGATAACATGAAATTGCAAGGGTCTGAAGGTCTAGGAACTGATGCCCTAGTTTCCGCCCTCAATGGCACCCATTGGTCTGATGGTTCCCAGGCTAATGAGCAGGTGTTGAACTGGGCGCCAGTTGCCCTTGGTTCTATTCCGCCGACTCTTCCTAAGACCTTTCTCGCAGAGAAATCGAAAAATAGCGATCTCAAGGCGATCGAGGATCTCAAGGGACTCGCGGATAGGATTGAAACAACCGAAAGGGACAGATTCACAAACGTCGCGTCTATCATTGAGGAACTAAAAAGGATTTCCACCAATGCGGGTGTCAAGACTAAAATCAAGAGTAAACGGAGGAATCTCAAGCGCGATCTTGGAGCTGCTGGGCAGAAAATTATGGATGTCACCGGTGAACTCGTCAGTGCATCTGAAGCAAAAATGCCTGAGGTGAATCAGATCCCTCCGATTATTACGGATATCACTGGTGAAGCAGTGGATAAAAAAGTCATGTATGTGGCTCAATATGGCTCTCCCGAGCTGGTGACAGACGGCTGGTACTGGTGTGGGTCTGTTGACTCCTCTAAAACAGGAACCTATGCCTACACCATGCATATCCAACTACATCAGCTCTCCTTCCTGGATGGAGAATGGACCTGGGTGCCGGTAGATATGACCATTGATGCCTATATCAAGGTTGCCGATAACCCTAAAGTAAATGGGTTTACCGGTGGGGGTGTGGGCATGCTCCCCATTATGTAGACAACTGCTTAAGCTTCAATGGTAAGACCAAAAATATGGGAGGATAGATCATGGCAACAGAAACAAAAGGGAAAACAATAACGATAGCCACTGTAATAGATGTCGTAGGAGCTCTGGCCACCGATAGCTTGAGTGGGCAAATCTATTTGATGGACAGTAATAAAGTTAATGGCTCCACCGCTCAAGGCACTGAGCATTTGAAAACCGTGGTGGAAAAAGGAGATAAATTGGTCTGGATTGTCGGGCCCTTAGAATGCGAAGCCTATGCAGCCATTGATGATATCATCATCGACAAGGACTGTTGCGAGGTGGAAAAGAAGACTTACGAAGGGACTGATATCTCCTACTGGTCTGGCACGGTGAAAAAAGATGTCACTCTCACTCCCTACAGCATGAAATTTAAAGTGGGAACTCGAGATGAGCCCATAGCTACCGCTTCCACACTCTCTCTCGTAGGTAAGAGTGTGTGAGCCTTTAAAAAGCATGTTTGTGGCCAGGTTTTGTGGCCACAGATCCCATGGAAAATCACAATTTGTTCAACTAACAACGAGGGAAACCATGCCAAACAACACCGAGACAAAAAGGCAAAATCCAGGGCAGCTCAATTCAGTGCAGCTGAATATCGTAACAGTGGTAGACGTTCATAAAGCTATTGCCACGGGGATGCTCCAAGACGCCCTTTACATGATGGACAATAGCGTGGGTGGCTCAGGTCAGGGAACCGGTCATTTGCAAACCGTCTGTAAGCAAGGACAGGTGATTAACTTTATCATCTATGCTATGGATTCAGAAAAGAAACCCGACGGGACATGGCCCCCCTTCGCCAAGATCAATAATATCGTTTTTCTTGACGACGACGAAGGCGACTATGATGACGTTGCTGAGGTCAAGATCATGACCGAGTTCAAGATTTACGGCGGTCCTGACAGGATGCGTTCGCCTTATACTCCTGTGTATTATTATTGGGCTGGGACGGTGTTACCCGACTTGCCCCCTGGTGTGTATAACTACAGGTTCGTCCTTGAGCTGGGGCAAGAGGGTGATAAAGGGCCCGTGTATTTGAACACTGTCGAGAAACCTTCTTTAAAAGTAATTAAGGTGTAAATGAACAAGGGAACGTAAACAGCAAATTCGGGGCAAACACATCTAAATTGCCAGAAATATGGTGAGATAAGGTGGGCAATGCTATAAAGAAATAGCGTTAAAATTAATATTTTTAATGAGTACCAGCATTGCCTGTCATACACTACTTATGTGCAGCATAGTAAAACAAAAGCGCTTGGTATATATCATGAAATTTAAAGTAATCTTTACATTTGATCCTGAATACAAAGGTTATGTTGCTGAAATACTAGAACTTCCTGGTTGTGTTAGCCAAGGCAAGACAATGGATGAGGCAATTGATAACATTAAGGATGCCATTAGAGGGTATCTTCACGTTCAAGCAAAGCACGACAGTCCCTATGTTGTCAAAGAATCTGAATCATTTATCGGGGAAGTTCTAGTCTAAATGGGACGTTTATCAAATATATCCGGTAAGAAGGCTGTGAAAATGTTTGAAAAATTTGGCTATATATTAGATCATCAAACGGGAAGTCACATTATACTTTGGCACCAATCAAAACCAATCCTGTCAATTCCAAATCATCGGGAATTAGCACCAGGGTTACTGAGGAGTTTGATTCGACAGGCAGGAATTGCAGTAGATGAGTTTCTGGAATACAAATGACTGTGCTAGAGGGCGTAGTGCTACACTTTGGGCGCCCTTGGCATCGCTATTGGTCTCCTAAGGTGGGCAATGCTATAAAGAAATAGCGTTGAAATCAATATTTTTAATGAGTACCAGTATTGCCCACCCGAATGTTGCCTTGAAATTGCTGCTAAAAACTTTAAGCAGCCGCAGAAATTGACTCTTGCGCTACAACCGACTGATAGTACTCTTCTAATTGATTAGTAGCAGCAGCCCAACTCCAGCGTTCAGCCTCAGTACGGGCATTTTGTCGCAGCATTTCCCGTTCCTCCTTCCCAGCGAGCAGTCGTTGAGTGGCAGTAATCAGAGATTGAGGTTCAAGGGGATCGAACAGATATCCATTCTCACCATCGGTGACAATATCCATAATGCCTCCAGAAGCAGCAGCAACTACTGAACAGCCGGCAGCCATGGCTTCTAGTAGCACTAAGCCAAGAGTCTCGGTGCGGGAGGGAAAGATAAAGGCGTCCGCTGACGCATAAGCTACAGCTAATTCCAAACCGTGAAGGTAACCGACAAAATGAGTGGGAGTTCCGGCAAAGTGAAGCTCCAAATCTTCCCTTGCTGGACCATCTCCCACTATAGCTAGATAGCTCTCTGGAATCGCCTCTAAAACCGGTTTAATTTCCTCAATTTGCTTTTCCGGCGATACCCTGCCTACATAGATAAAGAGGGGATTTTCTGGGTGTCCCTGGGAGAGACGCCATCGCATTTGAGCTGAGGTAAGATGGGGTTGAAACATCTCTGTATCGACTCCCCGCTGCCACAAGGTAACTCTTTGGATACCCTGCTCTCTCAATTCTTTAACCATTGCTGTGGAGGTACAGAGATTGAGCTTGGCTTGATTATGAGCTGCTCTTAGTATGCTCCACAAAAAACCTTCTAAGGCTCCCAGTCCGTAGTGTTGCAGATATTGGGGCAAATGGGTGTGATAGGAGGCCACTAGGGGTAGATCCATGGTTTTGGCATAGTAGATACCCCCAAGACCTAAAACAGCCGGATTGACTGTATGAATCAAATCTGGCTGAAATTCTTCCAAAACTTTTCCTATTGTCGGTCTGGGCAAGGCCAGTTTTAGTTCAGGATATAAAGGTAAAGGAACTCCCGAAACTCCGTATACTTCTGCTCCCTTGTATTCCTTGAGTCCCCCATCAGGACAGATAACCAGTACTTGGTTCCCACTACGCTGTAAGTGTTCCACCGTATGACGCAGGCGGGTTACAATCCCATCTACTTTAGGTAAAAAGGTTTCTGTAAATAAAGCTATGCGCATGAGAAATTGGTCATTCCAAACTAAGCTTATTCTTACAGTTACTTTTATTAGTATAACAAAAGTATCTGTAAAATTTGTTTTATTGTTTATTCCACTTAACCTTCGGGAGAATTTGCTTGTGGTCTACCCGATCTTTGTATAAAGTGGCGAAGTTGAGGAGAGAATCTAGCAGGGAGTCGGAAAGGTAGTGGGGTTTAAGACCTAAATCGATTAACTTAGTATTTTTAGCATTAAAGTAATGTTCCTCCAACTCAACTCGAGGATTATTCAGATGGTTAATTTCTACATTCCATCCCATGGCTACTCCAGCTTTTTTCACCATTAGGGCTAAGTCCCCAATGCTGAATTGTTCAGTGAATTGGTTAAAGACGCGAAATTCTCCAGGGTTCGCGGGGTTAGCGATGGCTAATTCCACGCAGCGCACTGTATCCCGAATATCTAAGAAACCTCTGGTTTGGCCCCCTTTACCGTAAACTGTCAGGGGGTGGGCGATGGCTGCTTGAATACAGAAGCGGTTTAAAGCGGTCCCGAATACCCCATCATAGTCGAGACGGTTGATTAACATCTCGTCGAGAGCGGTCTCTTCGGTCTTGACACCATATACCACTCCCTGATTGAGATCCGTGGCACGCAAGCCCCAAATCTTGCAAGCAAAATGAATGTTGTGGCTATCGTGGACTTTACTTAAATGATAATAACTTCCTGGCTGCTTGGGATAGGGTAAAGTATCCTTTCGCCCATTGTGTTCAATGGTGATATAGCCTTCTTCTATATCAATGTTGGGGGTGCCGTATTCTCCCATGGTTCCCAGCTTCACCAAGTGGCAGTCGGGGAAGTCTTCTTTTATGGCATAGAGGACATTGAGGGTTCCTACTACATTATTGACTTGAGTGAAAACTGCGTGTTCTCGGTCGATCATAGAGTAGGGAGCCGAACGCTGTTCCCCAAAGTGGACTATTGCTTCTGGTTCAAACTGGTGCAGCGCCTCCGTGAGAAAATCGTAATTGGTAATGTCCCCCAGGAATAGATCTATTGATTTCCCTGTCAGTTCGTACCACTTCGCGAGCCGCCGCTGAATTGGTGCAATTGGTGTTAGGGTTTCTACTTGTAGTTTGGCATCCCAATGGCGTCGTGCCAAGCTATCCAGAATGCCAACTTGATAACCTTTGATTGCTAAATGAAGTGCGGTTGCCCAACCACAATAGCCATCACCGCCAATAACCAGGACTTTCATATGAATTTCTTTGCCGATATGCGAGGTTAATTTATCAGGTTTGGGTTTAGAGCAAACCAAATATTTGTAGCTCTACTTGGACAATAGCTGACTGTAGCCCATATCATCTCATAAGTCAACAATGAAAATGAATTTTGCGATCACGCACTGGGGGTAAACTAAATGTCGACAAAACTTGACATTACGCTACAAATGTCTCAAATTGCAGGTCGGCGTCCGTTTCTGGTTACCGCTTGTAGCTAGATCGTTCCTTGGTAGGAACTCCCAGATACCGAACCTTTGACCGTTCCCTCTACAAGGCGAGGGAGCTAACCCACCCCCCATCATACGCCTGGTCAACTGTCATGGTACAAGGTCACTGATTGAGTTATTCTGCTTTAAGTATGTCTCGTAGTGCTCCCTCGGTTGAAGCGCCAAAAGGGGAAGTGTCCGATGTGCGGGTTATGGTTTACGGGTCAGGATAGGTTGGAAATCGACCACAGGGTTCCTCGCGCCCAGGGCGGGGGGAATTCTTATGATAATCTACGTTCAAGAGGTAAGCTTATGAAGCCTGTGTAACCAGTATCAATTACGGCATCAACCACGCGCCTTTGGCCATTCCTATTACCAATGACCAAAAAACTGGGTTTCAAGCCCCGCCAGGAGAGCGAAGCGGAGGGCGGCTTTTGATCTTGAATGTACCGCGATCGAATTTCTATGGGCGCACCGACAACGGAACTAGCAAAATAAGATGGACTCCACAAATGTTTGCCTCGAACATCAAATTTCAAGCGATACATTCGACTCTCAACACCCTTGAGATGATTTACCAGTTTCGAGATTGAATATTTAGGCGGATACCTAATCAACAAATGAACGTGGTCGGGCTCCCCATTAAACTCGACTCTAATGAAACCCCATCTTTGCAGCAGTATCTTTCATCGTCTGGTGGAGATACTCGAGAGACTCAACGGTGAAAATTTGGCGGCGATATTTCCCCGCGTTGACCAGATGAGCATTTAATGCCGTAACACTATGTCTCCCTCGGTCTAAATTGCTTGCCATTGATACAGATCAAATGCTATACTCTTTCTTTGAAAGCACGATACCGCTACCGAATCTACCCAACAGGAGAGCAGCAAGTGGCACGCTCGCAAGCTGTTCGGGTGTTGTCGTGTAGTTTGGAATGATGCTCTAGCTTTCTGTATCGAGAAATATCAAAAAGGAGAAAAGAAGCCCCCGCCATCAATCGATGCCGGGGGCGAACTGCAAAAACAATTCATTACGCAAGCCAAAAAGACTGAGGAAAGGGAATGGTTGTCAGAAGTATCCAACATTCCCTTGCAGCAATCCCTTAATGATTTAAACCAAGCATATCAAAACTTTTTCAAATCCTGTAAAGGAGAACGGAAAGGGCAAAAAGTTAAATCACCTCGGTTGAAAAAACGAAAATCAAAACAAACTGCCAAGTTTACCCGTGGCGGGTTTAAAGTTTACCAGCACAATGTTTATCTAGCAAAAATTGGGAAAATCAAAATCAAAGGTCGTCGCGAACTTCCCTCAACACCTTCATCGGTCACGGTCATTAAAGACAGTGCCGATAGATATTTTGTTAGTTTCGTTGTCGAGATTATTCCCGAACCGCTCCCAGAAACAGAACGGAGTTGTGGGATTGATTTAGGAATAACGGATTTTGCCACCTTTGATAATGGCGAAAAAGTTAAAGCCCCCAAACCGTTAAAGAAAAATATAAAGCGGTTGAGGAAACTACAACGAAAACTTTCTAAAAAACAGAAAGGGAGTAAACGGCGGAAAGTAGTGCGTAAAAAAGTCGCCAAACTCCACGCTAAAATCCAAGACACTCGTGCTGATTTCTTGCATAAATTATCAACCCGAGTAATCAAGGAAAACCCACTCATTGCTCTGGAAGATTTAAACGTGAGCGGCATGGTGAAGAATCGCAAACTATCCCGTGCAATAAGCGATTTGGTCACGCAAAGACGCAAAGACAGCGAAGGATGGGGAAGAGACGGTGCTATACCGCAGTCGGGGTGTAATTGCGTCCCTTTGCGCCTTAGCGCCTTGGCGCGAGGTTTGGGATGGCGAAAATTCAGAACTATGCTGAACAATAAAGCCGATAAATACGGTCGAGAATTTAGAGTTATCAGTCGATGGGAAGCGACTACCCAAACCTGTTCTTGTTGCGGAGAGAAAGGTGGAAAGAAAGACCTTTCGATTCGCGAATGGACTTGTTTGTGGTGCGGTGCCCAACACGCACCGCGAAGCGGATCCGGGCAAAGCCCGGGTCGCGATATCAATGCTGCCAAGAATATATTAGTCGCGGGTGGGCAATCTGAGACTTTAAACGAGCAGGTCGGAAAGCGTCAGACTGCCGCCAAGGTAGCAGCATCCCGTGAAGTGCTAACCACCCCTAGATCTTTGTTCTAGGGGAATCTCCCCCCTTTAGCAACGCGGAGGGGGGAGAGGATGTCAAAAGCCGAATCGTTGCCTCACAGCTTGTATTCACCACACCCTGCATCATATTGGTTGTCTGAGGCTTCGTGCACCAAAGCGATGAACTTCTCTATATCCAATGCGAACAATCCAAGGTTGAGCCCTCTGGGAATCGCTCAAATAACCGATCAGTTGCAGTCAAGATTTCGTCTGCGACTTCAAAAGCTCCTGTCTCAATGTCGATCGCTACAATTTTGCCATAATTTCCTGCTTCAACCTTTTCGCGTACTCTAGTTTCATAGATCTGATCTCCACGCCTAGCAAATTCTTCTTGTCGTGATAGGTAGACCCTTACAGGTTTTCCCCCACGCAGTACCGGACGTGCAAGATTTCCAAGCATCCGGCTCCTGGTGTATCATCCTAATCCCGGCGCGTTTACTCCCCATTATCCGTACCAGCTTTCAGGAAACCATATTAAGGTTTACAGTCCCCTTAGATTCTAGCTTCTCCGACCTTAGCGATTAAACCTTAACGCTTCAAACTTACGGAGAACATTGGGTTTCAAGTTCCAGTTTCAGATTACGTTTCACCCTCTCCTACGCCTGCTCCTGCGCAGCCGCGCCTGAGCAGGCTCCCCCCGCCATTAATCAATGCCGGGGGTAGACATTTGCCTATCTGCCGAGTTATTTATTCCTCTGAACTTTCGTCCTGGCAGCTTTCGCTTTTTAGGAGAGTCCCTCCTCCCCAGGGAATTGGTGCGAATTACTTCTTTCCTACTGGCTAGGCCAGACCCTGTGGAGGTTTTCTCGTTTCACAATAGTTAGCTACGTCCAGTTTAGGCTTCTCCATACCCCGACGGCGTGGTATCTACTAGGTAGCAAAGCAAGTCTACCTTTCACATATGCCGTGTGCCATTTTGGCTAGAGCGTATCATCCTAGTTTTCGCTCTTCCCTCGTAACGAGGCTGCAAGATTCGCTTTATGCTCACCATGCTGGACTTCCCTTAACCCTCCAGCGTCCTAGACGACTACTGAATTAGGTATTTCCCTCTAGCTGTGAGACACCTCCATCGCTGGTGATGCCCCTTCGGGTAGGGACTGGAGAGATACTCTCCCTTGGGGTTAGACGGCTAACCCACTAACTACTGCGACTATCGAGTCACACTGCTATAACGAGGTTGCCCAACTACCATCGATTTGACCTCTTTATCCAGATTCTTTCAAGCTACGATTATAGCCTGCACTTGTGTTCAAAATTGTCAAGGCATTGTTGGTTAATTTTTCCCGATTCGGGATAGATCTGCTATAATTGGGGCGACGCGGCGCTCTCTTGCCTAAATCTTAAGTAATTATATTATCGTTATGAAATTAGATGAAGCAGTAGAATTTGCTGAAAACCAGTAACCCCGTTGCCCTTGTATTTTGTTATTAGATGTTTTTGCTTCTATGTCTGGTGCTAAAATAAATTATCTTAACAAAGGTTTGGTCACTTTTAGAGAGGAACTGAAGGGCGATGACTTAGCTCAGAAACGAGTGGAAATAGCCATCGTTACCTTTCATAGTACCGTCACGGTAGAGCAGGATTTTATTACCGCTGACCAGTTCGAGCCGCCGACCCTCATAGCTCAAGGTAAAACTAGTATGGGAGAGGGCATTAAAAAGGCTTTGGATCTGATTGGCGATCGCAAGAAGGTATATAAGCAAAACGGGGTGGAATATTATCGCCCTTGGGTGTTTATGATTACTGATGGCGCAGCCACAGATGAGGTGGAACAAGTGGCCAAACGACTTAAGAAAGAAGAAGAGAAAAAGAGCGTCGCCTTTTTTGCTGTGGGGGTAGAGGGGGCAGACATGGAGCGATTGGGAGAAATTGTGGTGCGCGAACCCCTGAAATTGAAGGGATTGTGTTTCCGGGAGCTATTTCAATGGCTTTCCGCTAGTGTTCAAAGTGTATCTCACTCCCAAGTAGGAGAGCAAGTGCCGTTGCAAGCACCCACAGGGTGGGGGTCGATATAATGAAGGTAGAGAGTGGAAATTGGCGGGTAGTTGCCGCTTCTGTTACTGGTACTAGTCACGCAAAACGAGGGGAACCCTGTCAAGATGCTTTTTCCTGGGAGATACTTCCTGGTAATATTCTCGTCGCTGCTGTGGCTGACGGTGCTGGATCTGCTCCCAGGGGGGAAGTGGGAGCTGAGATGGCAGTTAATGCAGCGGTGGGGGCAGTTGGGGAAGGGGATTTTCCTCTGACTGCTGATGACAGGAGTTACTCCTTGATTCTGGAGAAGGCATTACAAGCAGCAAAAACTGCTGTGGAAGAGAAGGGGATCCAGTTGAATGTGTCAGTGCGGGATTTAGCTTCTACTTTAATTCTCCTGGTGACCACGGGGGATTGTGTCGCTGCTGCTCAAGTGGGGGATGGTGCAGCAGTAATAGGCGATCGCTCTGGCAATATTATACCCCTAACTATTCCCCATGGAGGTGAATATGCTAATCAGACGACTTTTCTCATTTCTCCCCATGGTTTGGAAACCGCTCAGATAAAGATTTGGCGGGGTATGGTAGGTCACCTGGCTATTTTTTCCGATGGGTTACAAAGATTGGCTTTAAAAATGCCGGAAGGGGAGCCTTATGGGCCATTTTTCTCCCCTTTGTTTCATTTTACTACCAAAATAAGGGATGAAACGATGGCAAAAAAAGAGTTGATTGGGTTTCTGGAGTCTGGGCGGGTGAGAGAAAAGACTGATGATGATTTGACTCTCTTATTAGCAGCTTTTGCCTGACTTTTTAACCGCAGATGCACGCAGATGATTGCGAAGCTTTGCGTAAGCAAAGCGCAAGCAACCGCCCTTGGCGGGAGCGGATGTTCTCTGATATGGTAGGGTGTGTTAGCGACAGCGTAACACACCAGCCAAAATTTTCAAGTGGGTTTTAGTTGATTACATCGTAGGTTGGGTTGAGGAACGAAACCCAACCTACTATTCCTGTAGCAGAAAAAGAGTTGACTTGGTTTTTAGGTTTTGACGCATCTGGATCCGTTGTGAGTAGGAGCACATATGAGATTTTTACTACAACAGCAACTATCACACTGATAGTTACACTCTTCTCCTTTATTATCACAGCCCCTCCCCATAATCTCTTCCAGTTTCAGGTCAGACAAAACCCGTGAACGAGAGGGCAAGTCGGAGAAAATGATAGAAGTGCCTCACTGAAGTTGCTTTTCCTTAAAAGTAACCATCAACGGCATCTGGTTTTACCATCATGATCTTTATGACACCCAATACCTTTACTGGCACAGCAACTATCACAGATATAGTTACACTCCTTTCCTTCATTATCACACCCACGACCCATAATCTCTTCCAGTTCCTGGTCAGACAAAACCCGTGAGCGAGAGGGCAGGTCGTCAAAAGTGATAGCAGTGCCTTGTCGAGTTAATAGATTCATTTCCTTGCTTCCTTGTTCTAGCTACAGTACTATAATAGTCTATATATGACGGAGTTACCTGAGAACCAGATTAGAATTTGGTCAAGATTTGGTCAAGTCTCTTGTTATCATGAGTAAAGATTTGATAAAGTAGGAGTAGAAAAAAGCAAATGACTGTATTAGTCCAAGTAAACGGCCACGAATTCGAGTTAGCAGAAGGAATGAGATGGTTGATGATTCATCCCCACCTGGACCAACTGCTCAACTATTGTATCACAGAATTGCTCCAATGACAACACCCACTGACGAATATGATAGCCCGTGGAAAGAGATAATCGAAACATATTTTCAAGAATGTATCGAATTTTTCTTTCCCGTAGCTGCAAATGAGATAGACTGGAGGTTAGGATACACTTTCCTCGATAAAGAACTACAGAAAATAGTGCGAGACGCCCAGTTGGGACGGAGATATGTAGATAAACTAGTGAAAGTGTGGCTCAAAAATGGTGACGAGCAATGGGTATTAATCCATTTAGAGGTGCAGGATGACCCGGAACCCAACTTTGAAGGACGTATATACGAATACCACTCCCGTCTCTTCCTAAGTTATAATTGTCCTGTAGCTAGCTTCGTCATTTTAGGAGATTCCCGCCCAACGTGGAAACCGCAAGAATACAGGAATGAAATCTGGGGGTGTGAAATAACCTTCAAGTTCCCCATTGTGAAACTACTGGACTATAGTGAAAGATGGGCTGAGTTAGAAAATAGCACCAACCCCTTTGCTACAGTAGTCATGGCCCATTTAAAAGCCAAAGAAACCCGGAAAGACGCATTGGATCGCAGGCGTTGGAAGCTGTTTATCACCAAAAGACTATACGAAAAAGGCTACCAACGACAGGATATCATCAACCTGTTCCATTTTATCGATTGGGTGATGAGATTACCGGAAGATTTAGAGGAAAGCTTTTTAGAAGATATTGACGAATACGAGGAGGATAAAAGAATGCCCTATATAAACAGCGCTGAACGTCGTGGTATACGAAAAGGACGAGAGGAAGGAAGACAGGAAGGACTGGTAGGAGCAATCGAATTAGGTTTAGAACTGAAATTTGGTTCTGAGGGTTTAGAACTATTGTCCGAAATTCACACCATTAAGGACTTAGAGGTATTGTCAGCAATTAAGGAAGGAATTAAAAAGGCAAATAATCTCGCCCAATTGCGCTCATACTATCAATGACCATGGTATTATAGTCTATAAATACCCAAATTACCCAATAACCATAAGAGTCCAACAAGCAAATGACCATATTAGTCCAGGTAAACGGCCATGAATTCGAGTTAGCAGAAGGAATGCGACGGTTGATGATTCATCCTCGCCTCGACCAAATGCTCAACTATTGTGTCGCAGAATTGCTCTTGAGAAACTATGCTGCCCAAAACCAAATTAGCTGTACCCCCCAGGAGTTAGAAGCTGCCCGGAAAGAATTTTCCCCGCCTCAGAACAATAAAGTGTGAGCAGTTTTGACAAACTCTTTAACCTCAGACCAACGGTCAGCTTATCAAAAGAACGTTATCGAAAGAAAACTGCTCCAAGATAAAGTTAAAGCTTCTATTGAGGATAACCAAATTGAAGCTTATTTTGCCGAACACCAGCTAGACTTGGAGGAAGTAGAACTCTACAGTATCCGACTGGGAAATAAGGAGACTGCTGAAGAAATATACGCCCAAATAACCGAAGAAGGGGAAAACTTCCACCTCCTAGCCATGGAACATTCCCTGGACGAGGAAAGTAAACCCCGGGGAGGTTATGTGGGGAAACTATCCCGCAGCGAACTAACCGCAGAAATAGAAGCAGCTGTTTTTGGCGCTCACCCAGAGGCTGTAGTGGGACTCATTAAAACGGAAAAGGGCTATAATTTGTTTAAAGTAGGAGCAGTTTACCCAGCTGACCTGGCTTCTACCCGAGAAACCATTCGTGAGGAACTTTACTTAGCTTTGATAGCACGACTGCGGAGTGAAGCAACTGTTGTTTATCCTTGTTTTGAGGGGGAATAAATGAACCGCAGAGACACAGAGGACGCAGAGAAAGAGAGAAAGAGAGGGTTTGACCATGACTTTATTAACTATCTTCCAAAGAGCAGCGACGGAATTTCCCCACAACGGGGTGGGTTATATTCAAGAAAATGGCGACGTAGTTCGTCAAACCTATACCCAGTTGTTAGAAGAAGCTAGGAAACTCGTCCATAGCTATCATAAACTAGGGTTGGAACCGGGGGATAAACTGATTTTAGCCCTGGAACAGAAACAGGAGTTTATCCCGGCATTTTGGGGCTGCATTTTAGGGGGTATAATTCCTGTCCCCTTAGCACCACCCAGCTCTCTGATAAACTCCTAATGCTAATCTCCAAAAGCTAGACAGTATTGCCCAGACTCTCAATTATCCTTTCATTTTACTGGACGCCAAGCTCATAGGGGGAATTACTTCTGAACAGTCTGAGAAGTTCTTGAGCTTCAACCACCTCAAGAACGGGACCAGTTCCGACTTTGAACACACCCCCTCTCCTGAAGACTTAGCCTTAATTCAATTTTCCTCCGGAAGCACCGGGGAACCCAAAGGGGTGTGTTTAACCCACCACAATCTTATCACCAATTTGGCAGCTATTGCCCGGGGTATGGAGCTGAACCAGGACGATATTTTTGACAGTTGGCTGCCCCTGCACCACGATATGGGGTTAATCGGGTTTCACTTGGTGCCCCTATACGGGGGGATAAATCAAGTGCAAATTAATACTATGAGCTTTATTAAATACCCCCTGTTGTGGTTGGAGAGTCTGGAAAAGGAAAAAGCTACTGTTACTGCGGCACCCAATTTTAGCCAAGCTTTGGTCTTAGAACGACTGCAACGGCAACCCGCCAATAAGTACAATCTAGCTTCAGTGAGATTATTATATAATGGAGCTGAACCCATTGGGGTAGACTTAATGGAACGGTTTACGAGCAAAATGGCTGACTATGGATTAAGTGAACAAGCCATGTTTCCCGTCTATGGTTTAGCAGAAGCTACCCTGGCAGTTACCTTTCCCCCCCTGGGAGCAGTTAGGAAAATTGACACCCTCTCCCGTCTTGCTTTACAAACCTCCCAACAAGCAGTTACGGGGAAAGAAGGGGAAGAGGCAATGGGTTTTGTCAGTGTGGGAAAACCTGTAGCTGGTACCCAAATAAGAATTGTGGACCGGGAAGATAAACCCCTACAGGAAGGATATATAGGGGAAATTCAAGTTCGCGGGGAAAATGTCACTTCTGGTTACTATAATAACCCCATAGCTACTGAAAATGCCTTTTGTGGAACCTGGCTGGGCACGGGAGATTTAGGTTATCTTAGGAAGGGACATTTATATGTGACCGGACGCGCCAAAGATATTATCTTTGTCAATGGTCAAAATTACTATGCCCATGACTTGGAAAATATTGCCAGTACTGTTCCCGGGGTTAAACTGGGAAGAGTGGTTCTCTGGGGCAGCTTTGATGAAGTTTTAGCCCGAGATAAGGTGTTATTATTCCTCCACTGTCGTAAACTAGATATTACGGTGGCCGAATTATTTTGCCAGGTGCAGCAACGTTTAAGCAGGGTTGCTGGGTTAAATGTAGATGAAATGATTCCTTTAAAAGGGAAGTCCTTTCCTAAAACTTCCAGTGGGAAGTTACAAAGGTACAAATTGGGGTTATTATATGAACAGGGAGAGTTCCAGAAGGTTATAGCTTCCCTTCAGCCCCTATTAGAGGAAGTAAAAGCTAAACGTCCTGCCAAAGTACCCCCTCGCACTCAAACGGAAAAACTGCTCCACCGAGTCTGGTGTGAGGAGTTAAACCTCCCCCCAGAAGCAGTAGGTATTGAGGATACTTTTACGGAAACATGGATAGAATTAGGAGGTAATTCGGTTCGTATGGCAGCTATGACCACCAAACTATCCCAGCAATACCAGATTACCATAGACGAAGACATGTGGAATGAGTATCCAACTATTGCTGCTTTAGCAAGTTATTTGGACAAACGGCACCGTGTTACCAGTTATTCCCCCCGTGGGCGTGGTCTTTTTAAAGGTTAGAGTAAAAGAACCGCAGAGACGCAGAGTACGCAGAGAAAGACAAAAGGAGAATAAGTAATGACAGTATTGTGTCAGGTAAATGGAGCAGAGTTAGACTTGAAAGAAGCACTAATGCGCATTAGTGCTCTGAGTGACCCCACAGCTAATTTGGTTCACCACTGCATTGAGGAAATTTTAATTCGCGAATATGCAGCCCAAAATGGCATTGCCAATAGTGATGAAGAGTTGCAAGTGGCAACGGACGAACTGCGGTACCAGCGGCGGTTGGAGTTGGTAGAAGACCTCCAGCAGTGGATGAAATCTAAATACCAAACTTTCTCCTCTCTCCAGGATACTGTCGATATTCAATTATTGCGCAATAAAACCCTGAGTTCGGTTCCCCTGGAGCAGGTCCAGGAGTATTTTGCTGAACACAAGCAAGATTTTGATGAGGTGGAACTCTATACTATCTTAGTGGATAGTCTCCAGAAAGCTCAAGAACTCTATAGCAAAATTACTCAAGGGGAAAGCTTCTACTTGCTGGCTTTAGAACATTCTTTGGATGAAAGAAGTAATAAGTCTCTGGGTTATTTAGGCAAAGTTACCCGTCATTATTGTCCCCCGGAGGTACAGGAAGCGGTATTTAATGCCTCCTTGGGGGAAGTATTACCTCCTCTTCAAACTAAGCGGGGCTACCAGTTATATAAGATAACTGGTATTTTCCCCGCTAATTTCCAGCAGTGTAAGTCAAACATTGAGTTTGAGATAGCTTCCCGGGTAATGGAAGGGTTGAGGGATGATGCTGAAATTATTTTTCCTGAAGTACTCAGTTAATAAATACTTGGTCTCAGTTACATGTGTAAGACGGTTTACAAATGTGATTACAGCAATCACAGTCGCAGTTGCAATTATTTCCACGAGGAATACACCCCCGACCCATAATCTCTTCCAGTTCCAGGTCAGACAAAACCCGGGAGCGAGAGGGCAGGTTATCGAAAGTGATAACAGTGCCTCGTCGAGTTAATAGATTCATTTCCTTGCTTCCTTGTTCTAGCTACGATACTATGATAGTTTATATATGGAAAAGTTACCTGAGAACCAGATTAGAATTTGGTCGAGATTTGGTAAAGTTTCTAGCTCAATGAAGCAGGAAGAAAAACCAGCAATAAGGGACGCTGAGTTACTCAAAATAAGGAACCATTTCTCTCCCTCGTCTCATACCTATTGCAGCTCCATTTCTATCAGGTAATTTACTAAACAATTTTATTAAAGACCATAAATAAGAATTGGAGATTGGTTAAAGTCTGTAAAAAGCGCGATCGCTATATAAACAATAAGTGGAACTCTATACTATCTTAGTTAATAGTCTCCAGAAAGCGTCGGAACTCTATACCAAAATTACTCAAGGGGAAAGTTTCTATAGAATGAAACAGGAAGAAAAACCAGCAATAAGGGACTCAGAGTTACTCAAAATAAGGAACCATGACGACCCTACCTAAAGGGGTTGTGCAATTGAACAAGTAGGAACAGTGCGTCAACCCCCACAACATTCAATCTTATCCACAGGCTTTTATCAACTGGATATGATAACCGCCGCCGCTAATTCCGATAGTTTGACATTTATTATTGTCACAGCAGTCACAGTCAGATTTGCACTCCTCACCGCTATCATTACACCCCCGACCCATAATCTCTTCTAGTTCCTGGTCAGACATAACCCGGGAGTGAGAGGGCAGGTCCTCGAAAGTGATAGAAGTGCCTCGTCGAGTTAATAGATTCATTTCCTTGCTTCCTTGTTCTAGCTACAATACTATAATAGTCTATATATGACAAATTATCTGAGAATTAGATTAGAATTTTGTCAAGATTTAGTAAAGTTTCTCCCTAGAATGAAACAGGAAGAAAAACCAGCAATAAAGGAGTCAGAGTTCCTCAAAATAAGGAACCATTTCTCTCCCTCGTCTCATACCTATTGCAGCTCCATTTCTATCAGGTAATTTACTAAACAATTTTATTAAGTACCATAAATAAGAATTGGAGATTGGTTAAAGTCTGTAAAAAGCGCGATCGCTATATAAACAATAAGTGGAACCCCATACCATCTTAATTAATAGTCTCCAGAAAGCGTCGGAATTCCATACCAAAATTACTCAAGGGGAAAGTTTCTATTTGCTTGCTTTGGAATATTCTCCAGACGAGGGAAGTAACAAGTCCCTGGGTTATTTTGGAAAGGTTCGCCGTCGTTATTGTCCTCCGGAAATACAAGAGCAGGTTTTCAATGCTTCCTTGGAGGAAGTTTCACCTCCTCTTCAAACTAAACAGGGGTACCAGTTATACAAGATAACTGGTATTTTTACCGCTGCTTTCGACGGGTGTAAGTCAAATATTGAATTTGAAATAGCTGCCAGGGTTATGGAAAGATTGAGGGACGATACTCAGATTGTTTTTCCTGGAGATTAGCTTAGAAATTAAGTGATGTATGCTGTGTTTTATGAAAGCTGGAAGCAGCTTCATAACATCTCTTTAGAGACGGGGTAAGTGACATTCCCTATCTATTATCGACATCTTTTGGTGTCTTGATTACATGTGCGCAAACAATCACAGTCATCGTCGCACGGACCCGAAAGTGCCCACGCGCCCCCGCTAATCTTTTTCAGTTCCTCCCCAGATAAAACCCTTGCGCGAGGGGGCAGATCCTGGACAGTGATAGAAGCGCCTCGCCGAGTTAATAGATTCATTATTCTTGTTTCCTTATTCAAGTTACAATACTATAATAGTCTATATATAATCAAGTTACCTGAGAATCAGATTAGAATTCCGTAAAGTTTTGGTAAAGTTTATAGCTCAATGAAGCAGGAAGAAAAATCAACAACAAAAGAGTCAGCGTTACTCCAAATACAGAACGTTACCCACCGCTGTCAAGCTCAGATCAGGGAAAATGGTAGAGGCAATAGTTTGATTACCTCGCAATAGCTGAATTTCATACTCCCCATCCACTAGGGTACAGATAGAAAGGGTAGGTTGTTTGGGCTTGACCATATGCCGGATACCACCTAGTCCAGCATAGTCTACAATCCAATATTCGGAAATACCTAAAGTCGCGTAGTCTTCGACCTTACGAGCATAATCATTTTGCCAATTGCTACTAACGACTTCTGCCACAAATTTAATCGAATTACCCCGTGTTAAAATCGATTGATCAGCCCAAAGTGGCTCCTTAGCAAGTTCTGTTGGATCGATGACTGCGACATCAGGCCGAAACGCTGTCATGCCAATATTAGAGGGGCGAAATAGTCCCCGTTGAAGGACTGGGGTAAACCGGCTCTGTCGATCTGAACACAGGCTTTGGTGGTGATAAAGGCAGCAACTTCTTCATGTTGACCTGTTGGTTCCAAGTTAAATATCTCTCCATCAATCAGCTCATAGCGGTTATCATCACGAGGAAGGCACGGGAGCGGGGAAGCCCTGTGTCTTTAGACCAGGGGGGCGGGGGTGGGGGAAATTGTTGTATCCCCCAAACCTCCAATTCGGTCGTAAAGTTTGCCGAGCCAACCCACCCCTACCCCCAACCCCCCTCTACTCCCCCCAGGGGGAGACCGGGAGGGAGAAAGGGGGTGGGTACTATCCAGACAGCACTGTTTTACCCCTCGTAAGACTGTTTAACCATCCGGTTCTAGAGCTTGAAGCTGGCAAGCACCTCAAGGTAGGAATTTTAACTCTTGCCAATAACGTAGTCAGGTCAGTTAAGTAGGATGCGTTAGCACACGTCTGGAGAAGTGTTTAAAGCTGACAGCTATGGCGTAACGCATCCTACAGTTGGAGGCTCGAAGCCCCGTCACAAAGCGAGCGGGGTGCTGACCGTAACGGATGAGAAACTCATCAAAACCCAAAAGCTTCTGTCCTGTTGGTGGATCGATTGCAATGGTCATAGGCTGCATTGCGGATTACACCCCCGATCCATAATCTCTTCCAGTTCCAGGTCAGATATAACCCGTGAGCGAGAGGGCAGGTCGTCAAATAGTGATAGCAGCGCCCCGTCGAGTTAATAGATTCATTTCCTTGCTTCCTTGTTCTAGCTACAATACTATAATAGTCTATATATAACAAGTTACCTGAGAACCAGGTTATAATTTTGTAAAGATTTAGTAAAGTTTCCTGCGAAATGAGTAAATATTTTTTAAAGTCAGTAAAAGGGCGATCGCTTTTCTCAAGAAAATGTCCGCCACCAATTTCAAATAACTTGGCAGCTAAATTTGATCCACAAAATCAGCGGGAGAGGTAATATGGATATCACGAAATGGATTTAGAACAAGCAAATCTTTATCGCCAGTAATGATATAATCGGCGTTACCATTTACAGCCAAATCAAGGAATTTATCATCTTTAGCGTTGCGACATGCCTTAGCCTTAACATATTCGATTATAAGTATCCATTCTGCTAAGTTTCTATATTCAATGATAAATTGAGAAACTCTTTCAGCTTTAAAATATCCTTTTTTACTTAAGCCTATTTAAAACTCTTACAACTTCGTCCATTGTTGCCTGAGAAACAAGGACTTGGCATGTATCCATAGCAGTCGAGTATTTTGGGGTTAAAAAATAACTAACCAAAAGATTAGTATCAAGAACCACACGAAGTTTATTCATCTTCTTCAGCTAAAAGTTCAGCAAGTTTCTCTTCAGTTAATCCATTAGCTTCAGCTTCAGCCCCAACTTCTTCGCAGAGTTTGTGGAACCTTTCCACAGCAGGATTAGATATACGCTGATAGTCCTGCATGGACATCATCACGGCAACATCATGACCTTGCTTTTCTATTACCACAGGCTCATGTTGCGACATATCAATGAGGTTTGAAAAATTGTTTCTTGCTTTACTAGATGAAAATCTTTGCATGGCAATGAGTTTGATTTTGATACTACTATTATAAAATATTTGTACATTTTACACAAGTAAAGCCAAAACCTGGTGAGGGCGCACGGTGTGCGCCCCTACATCAATGGTGAATTAGAAATTCATTTCCGCAGCTTGCACTCTTTCAACTTGCTTCTTCTTAATTACCAGCAAAATTTGAGCCAGAGCAATACCACCGAGGAAAACCATCAGCCATTTGATGCGAGTGGCGCTTTGCAGCACGATTTCCACATCTTCTTGACCGAATCCTCCCATATTGGGGTCATTGGTGATAGGTTGACCGGCTTCTATTTGGTCTCCTTCAGCAACAAGTAACTCCGGTCCCGGAGGAACCAAGTCCAGAACCGACTCACCCTCAGCAGTTTGGATGGTAATTTCGTAGCCAACGTATTCCTCTTCGGTAATTTGGGTAATGGTACCTGAAGCGGAAGCCTTGTACAAGGTATTATTGCTCGGATCCCCTGTGGGGTAAACCTGACCGCGACCGCGATTCCCACCTACATTAACCGCATACTTACCAAAGTGAATATTTTTGTCTTCTGCTGGGTTAGGAGAAAGAACGGGGAAAACAATTTCTTGGTATTCTTCACCGGGTAAGGGACCGACGATTACCACATTCTCCTCGTCCTCAACGTAGGATTGGAAATAAGCGTAACCGACTTTTTCCTGCATTTCCTCAGGTATTCTGTCGTCCGGAGCAATTTTAAAGCCTTCCGGCAGCATTAACACTGCCCCCACATTCAAACCCCCTTGAGAACCATCCCCAGTCACCTGTTGGGTCTCTAAATCGTAGGGAATTTTAACCACTGCCTCGAAGACCGTGTCTGGTAGCACTGCTTGGGGCAGTTCCACTTCTATGGGCTTCTGAGCTAAATGACAATTAGCGCAAACAATTCGCCCTGTGGCTTCCCGAGGAGTTGTTGGGGAGGTTTCTTGGGCCCAGAAGGGATAGGCAGAAGCAGACTGAGGGCTGGTGAAGAACAAAGCAACAGTAGCCATGGCCACCAGCACTATCTTAGTAAGAGATTTCATCGATGTTAATAAATTTTGTTTCCTTTATGCCCACCAGGGGTCTTCGTTAGTGCGAAAATCCGTAACAGCCCAAGGTGTAAACAGGAGCTTGTCGCTTTCCGTGACGGTAGAGTTAACCAATGCTAGGGAAAGAGGAGCTGGACCTCTCACCACCTTTCCAGTTGGGTCGTACTGAGAACCGTGACAGGGACAAATAAACTTGTCCTTGTTAGCATTCCAAGGAACAACACAACCCAAGTGGGTGCAGACAGCGTTAATGCCGTAATTGGCGATCGCCCCTTCCCCTTCAACTACAATGTAGGTAGGATCACCCTTGAGTCCTTGGGCCAGAACCCGATCCCCTGGATTGTGAGTTGCCAGGAATTCGCTTACAATCACGTCATCTCCCAGAGCATCTTTGGCCGTGACTCCATTGCCTGAGCCTCCACTAGAAGGGGGGATGAAATACTTCACTACTGGGTATAGAGCACCCAAAGCTACCCCGGTTATCGTTCCAAATGTCAGCAAGTTCATGAATTGACGACGTCCCATATCAGGGACATAGTCAGAGCCAGAAAGTTGAGTCATAATTTAGTGTCGGTGCCAATTGTCAAGGTCGATTTGCCGGCGTGGCAAGACGAACTTCCACAAGCAGTGCCTTTAATAAAGGTTTACAATATTTTAAATTATTACATAGATTGGGTCTTTTACTCAATTGGATTTGTCTCTGGGGTCAAGATGCAAGAAAAACCAGCATTTTCCTCGGCGCGTCTGGATTGGGATATCTTTGCTGCCCCCTCTTGAGGGAATCCTAACTTATTGCCCAAAATTATCAATAGCTCAAGGAGAATCTAAAAATGACAGGAGAAGAACTACATCAAATTTTACTAAATAAATGGGGCAGGTCCTACGATATTCAGCTGCGCCGAACTAAAGGCAAAATGTTCTTCCAAGTAATGTGGAAGTACTTAGAACAAGCATCTTTTCCCATGAACGAGACTGAATATTTGGAACATTTAGACACCGTAGCTAATTATATCAATGCTTGGGGAGAGTCTTCAACAGTGAAAACATTCATCGCCAAGACTCGCGATCGCCCACGTCTAGGTAAAGCCGTTAGCATTCCCCTGGACTTAGGAGAGCGAACCTCCGAGTGGATTTTATAGCAGTTACCAGTTACCAGTTACCAGTTATTTCACAATTTTCCCCGTCACCAAAATAAAGATGAGAAACTAAGGATCCCGAATCGGGAGATTAGGAGATTGGGAGATTGGGATAATGTCCGTAGGGGATCGCCTACAATATAAATTGAAAATAGCCTCTATTCCTTGTCCTGTAAGTCTTTTAGTTAGATATTACACCACTATCAAAAAGTCCAAAAAAAAAATTTTCTGAGGCTGAAACCATAGTAAATTCGTTGTTGTTTGGTCAAACATGGGTTTTGAGACATGAGGTGCAAGATCTGAGCTATAGATTAATAAAGAAGGGAATGGGGAAATATTAGCATATAGCAGTCCTACTTGAGATCGAAACTGAGAACTTGGCTATAGCAAGGGTTGAGCAGGACATCTGTTCTAGTCTCAGATAGAATATATATAGCAACAATGGTTTTAGGGGTTATTATTCGTCTCAAAGTGTCTCAAACATCAAGGCGATCGCTATAACAGAAATTGAGAAGTCGTGACTGACTCGTTATAATGTAAACTTCTTGGAGTTATGCTAAATACTGCTTATGGAGGAAATTGATGAATGTAGTCCGAGAAGATTGTGCAGCACTAGGTATGGGCTGATTGTTTCCGCCAGTCTACTGAATCAGTTACTGGGGATTAATGCTCAATTATCAACTTCTGGAGCAGCAAGCTAATCTTGAAGAGTATTTATTAATGTCCACTCAGTTTCACCAAACCAATACCGCTAAAGTAAAGTCCTAAGACCGCACTACCCAGGAGACTTTGAGTCAGAGGATCTGTAGAAGGGGTGAGAACCGCTCCCAAAATGGCTGCTCCTAAAACCACAAAGCGCCAACCCGAAAGCATTTGCTTCGAGGAAACAATGCCTAAAAAGCCCAGTCCAAGTTGAATAATAGGTACTTGGAAGGCTAATGCGGTGCTGAACATCAAGAGCAAGACAAATTGAAAATATTTGTCAATAGACCAAGATTGCTCCACTACATCTGCTCCGTAGTTGATAAAGAAATTAAGCGCTGCTGGGATTAGAAGTTGGTAAGCAAATCCCAATCCCAAGACAAAGAGGATAGTTGACCCGAAAACTACTGGTCCCAGGAAACGACGTTCTCGACGGGTGAGTCCGGGCAGGACAAATTGAATGATTTGATATATAATAAAGGGACTTGATACCATCAAACCACTATAGCCAGCTACTTGAAGGGAAACAAAAAAGAACTCTCCCGGAGCTAGTTGGAGAAATTTGACCCCCTGGGCAGGAATTTCCAAGAGTCGGACAATAGGTCTAACAAAAATGAAACAGGCTATCGTCCCTAGTACTAGAGCGATTCCAGCGGCGAAAATTCGCAATCGCAATTCTTCGAGATGGTCGAAGATGGACATTTCTACTTCAGAGGGCAACTCGTCAAGATAAGTATCTGACTCTTGCTGGGGTGGGGTTTTTAATTCTGTCGGCGGCATGAGCTAATATGGATAAACTAGTAATGATAAGTTAATTCGACAAATTTCTTGCACTGACAGATGAAGTGTGTTATAAGACCTATAAGCAGTTTAATATTTATCAGCAATATTCATTAAAAATATTAGTCTATGGCTTTGGAAACTATCAGACTGGGACAGACAATAGAGGCTATGGCTACAGCTTCGATTGTAGCAGATGTATTAGAAAGCAAGGTAGTTCGCAAACCCTATCCAAACTACAAGATAATTGTCCTCAATGACGATTTTAATACCTTCAAGCACGTTGCCGAATGTTTAATGAAGTATATTCCGGGGATGACCAGCGATCGCGCTTGGAATCTTACAGAACAGGTACACCATGAAGGACAGGCGATCGTTTGGGTGGGACCCCTAGAACCAGCGGAACTCTATCACCAGCAATTGAGTCGGGCTGGTTTAACTATGGCACCTCTGGAGAAAGCTTAAATGAACCGTCCTTCAGATGGTAGATTGGTCTGGAACCACTCTACCCATATCCCCGGTTTGATTCCAGTACTGGAAAAACTGATTACTCGTCCGGGAATCAGTACAGTTACTCCCGGCGTAATTAGCCGCGCTAGAGGACGTTGCCCTCACCTAAAATTCAAGGTATCAGTACCTATAAGAGGGGGCTATAAAGTAATAGCCAGACAAGGAAAAACTGTTCAAGAGGTCTTTATTGTAACTAACTTGAGCTTGACAGAACTGAAAGGGGCGATCCAGCTCTGTATTAAGTGAAATGAGCCAGCAATTGCTGCAAAACTTGATTGAGCAACACAGAATGAGAAGCTTTGAATAAGAGGCGATCACCCGGTTGGACTAATGCTGTTAATCGCGAGCTTAAGTCCTTTTTCTGATTAAAGCACTCGATAATTGAACCGGTAGCTCCCTCAGCAATAGCTTTTGCCTCTTCATCCTCAATTAAAATTAGCAGGCGATCTAAATTTATGTCTCGGGCAGTTTCTCCCACTTGCCGATGCAATTGGCGAGAATGGTCTCCCAGTTCCTTCATAGTACCTAATATAGCTATGTGACGCTTTCCTGGAGTAGACGCCAACAAATGCAGGGCAGCAACCATGGACTCGTAACCCGCATTGTAGGTTTCATCCAGAATAATCACATCTTCCGCTAATAAATAACGCCGCGCTCTTCCTTCGGGAAGGTTAACCGCCAATTTCTGAGTTAAAGGAGCTAGATCTACTCCTATTATTTTAGCCACTGCTATTGCAGCTAGATAATTGAGAGCATTGTGACGACCAGGTAAAGGCAAAGGTAAATCTCTTCCTTCCACTCTCAGGGTGGTAGAGTCAATTAATTCCCCTGATATATAGCAACCGCCTGGGGGATTGAGACACGAAAGTGAGTTTGACTTTATGTTGCGATCATTATCTTCTAACCTGCTCTCTGACTGCAATTTTCCAAGCATATTACCTGTTCCCTCATAACTGGTAACTGGTAACTGCTCACTGCCCACTGATATATCTCCTGTTTCTAAGCCATAAGTGACAGTTTCTCCTTGCCAAAATTCAGCAGCAGTTTGCAGTAAGAGGTGATCGGACCCATTCAGAACTGCAACCCCGACCGGGGGCATGTTAGCCAGTAACTCGCACTTAGCAGCGGCGATCGCCTCCCTAGAACCCAACCTACCAATATGAGCAGTACCCACATTGGTAATGACGCCAATGGTGGGACGAGCTATTTCGGTTAAAAGAGCAATTTCCCCAGGAGCCCGCATAGCCATTTCGATCACCCCATAGTCATGGTCTGGGGTGAGGTCTAACAGGGTTTTCGGGACACCGATCTCGTTATTGTAATTAGCTACTGTTTTCAGTACTTGCCCTTGGGTACCTAAAACAGCAGCAATTAATTCTTTGGTTGTGGTTTTCCCCACTGAACCAGTGACTGCAATAACTGGAATTTGGAAGCGGTCACGCCACCAGCGAGCGATTTGCTGATAAGCATACAAAGTATCTCCTACCACTAATTGGGGTACTGAAAGGGAATCATGGGCTTTCTCAACAATCAGAGCCATGGCCCCCATAGCCACTGCCTGGTTCAAAAAGTTATGTCCATCAAAATTTTCTCCTCTCAGGGCAACAAATACCTCCCCGGGAGCCATTGTGCGGCTATCTGTGGAAATTCCTGGGACTAAAGCTGTTTCCAGATTAGTCTCCGAGGGATTTACAAGAGTTGTACTGACAATTTGACTCAGCTTACTTAACGCAACATCGCTTAACATTTAACTGGATGGATTCGATTATTAATTACAAAACTTGTAACTGCTTCCGGGAAGAAACAGACTCTTTATGAACCAACATCAATGCTTTCACCTCAGCAGCATCGGCTGCTGCGGCATTCTGCAATTGTTCTCGCAGGTCTGGCATCACCGCTAAAGCTCTTGTCCAGTCAGGAATCTGTGCTCCTGTTGGGTCTGATAAAAATTGCGCCCCAGCATCTAAAATCAGCCCCTCAAACACTTCAGTGGTAACTTCTTCTTTGTGGCGATCGTAGTGGAAATTATTGAACCGAGCATCCACAAAATACTGACGGATCAAGTCTTGAGCTTCGCGGCGAAATTTCACTCGCAGGGCTTGGATATGGGACCGGGTTATCACTACTTGCTCTGTTTCCGTTAAAGTTCGCAAGACGGAGCGGAGAATGTCTCGACACATTTTTTGCAGCCCTTCATTACTAGAGTTACCGAGAGATTGGTGTTTGTGCTCGAAGACTCCTAGGTCAATTTGGGCAATTCGTTTGTGGGCAAGGTTACGATACACTTCTGCAAGCATTCCCATTTCTAGTCCCCAGTTACCGGGAATGCGGGTATTGAGGGCTAAATCGCTGGTGAGAGCAAATTCTCCAGAGAGGGGATAACGATAGGAACTAAGGTAGCGCAGATAGTCCCGATTGCCAAACAGTTCGGTCAATGCTCTCAGTAGGGGGGTGACAAATAACCGTACTACTCGTCCATGAAAACTGGGAGGATAACTTCCCAGACGGGCATAGTAGGCTTTATTAAAAGCGATGCCAAATTCTTTTTCTAGTAGGGGGAAGAGAAGCTTGAGGGGATAGGAACGGTCGTAGGTTGTAATATCTGCATCGTGGACGGCGATCGCTTCTGCGGTGATGGTGGCTACCCCTAATCCTAACCAAACTGCCCTCCCTTTACCTTTGAAACTGAGCAGGTCTAAACCTTTATCTTTTAAATCTTGCAGCAGTCGGGTGACGCGATCGCCATTTTCCCAAATTATGAGGGTGGGTTGGGGCAACACCTGGAAGAATTCTACAGCAGACGCATATTTTTCGGTGGTTTCCGCATAAAGACAGATGATAACTTGCTTGATGAAAGGGCAATGCTGGAGATGTTCGCGAATTCGAGTTAGTGCAGGTCGCTCTAATTCCTCGTATAGGGCTGGAATGATAACAGCAGTGGATTCGTTTTCAGCAAGCTGGGTTAATCTCGCTTCCAGAATTTCCAAGTCGCAACCAAAATCATGAATTGTTGTAATTAACTCTTGCTTATAGTCCATATAACTCCTACATTTACACAACGCCTAAAAATTATCCCATGAAAGGTATATAACCTTCAATCCAAAAGTCAGATCCGATAGATTGCCACTTAACCCGTTCCAGGGATAAAGCTTCTGTCATAGTGGTTAAACCCATATCTCCCACTGGGGAAGGAGCGGTTTGACCTCCAATTATTTTCGGAGCAATGAAAGCAATTATTTTTTGCACTGCCCGGTTTGCCATGGCTTCCCCTGCTAAAATTCCACCGCATTCCCATAATACACGGATTTGTCCCCGTTGGTATAAATACTCCATGGCACAGGTTGGTGTTAAAGAAGTGAATTCTATTACCTCTACTCCCTTATTAGCTAAATACTGCTGTTTCTCTGGATTTACCCCTTTCTCGGTTAAGACTACAGTGGGTGCCTTATCTGTTTCCCAAAGATGGCAAGCTGAGGGTAAATCTAAACTGCGACTCATCACCACTCGCAAGGGATTGTGGGTTGCTGCTTCATGAGTAGTAAGATGGGGATTATCCTGCCGCACCGTATTCCCACCAACGATAACAGCATCGCAAGCTGCCCGCAATTGATGAACTTGCTGACGTGCTGCTATACTGGTAATCCATTTACTATGTCCCGTAGTGGTGGCAATTTTTCCATCCAAAGTCATGGCATATTTCAAAATGCCAAAAGAGCGTCCATATTTAATCCCATGACTAAAAGCTTCGTTCAGTTCCTTACAAGCTTCTTCTTCTACTCCTATTAACACTTCAATCCCTGCTGCCTTCAGTCTTTCTATGCCTTTTCCAGAAACCCGAGGGTCTGGGTCTATCATCCCTACTACCACTTGAGCCACACCAGCGGCGATAATTGCTTCTGTACAGGGTGGCCTCCTTCCGTGGTGGTTGCAGGGTTCCAGATTGACGTATAGCTTGGCTCCTCGAGCTAGTTCCATCGCCTCTCGGAGGGCAAAAACTTCTCCATGGGGTTGACCTGCTTTGGGGTGAAAACCTTGCCCTACAATTTTGCCGTCTTTTACTATTATAGCACCTACTAAGGGATTGGGTGAGGTTCGCCCCAAAGCGCGGCGGGCAAGTTGAATGCACTTTTGCATCATCTCCCGGTCAAAGGGAGTGGGACGCCAAGGGCGGGACGCCAAAGGCGGTTGCTTCGCAAAGCTTCGCAATTGTGATTTTAGAATTTTTGTCACAGGCAGGATATGTTATAATGAGGGTTAGTTAAATTAAACATAGTACATAAGTACTATTATAATCATTAGGAGAATCTATGAATCTAAATGTTGTTCATCTCGTCGGTCGTGCTGGCATAGATCCAGAGATTAGATTTTTTGATTCCGGGGCGAAGCGGTGTAGACTGACTCTAGCAGTGGACCGTCGCAGTAAAAACAACGACCAACCGGACTGGTTTGAGTTAGAAATCTGGGACAGGACGGCAGAAATTGCTTACGATTACGTCCGTAAGGGCCGTTTAATCGGCATTCAAGGTTCTTTGAAGCTGGATAGGTGGAGCGATCGCAATACAGGCACTCCCCGCTCTAAACCAGTAATTCGGGTGGAGCGGTTGGAGTTACTTGGCTCAAAGCGAGATAATGACCCCAATATGGTTAGCAGCTACGGACAACCAGCAAATGAATTCTAATTGCCGATTGCTTACTCTCTCAAGATAGCAGGTCAGCACCCCGCGAAGTCAGCTCTGTTGCTGGAGAGCCTCAAAGCGATAGCTAGTTGACCAGTCGTAGGATGCGTTACGCCATAGCTGTCAGCTTTAAACACTTCTCCAGACGTGTGCTAACGCATCCTACTTAGCTTCGGGGGCTACGTTTTTGGAGTCACGACACCCACGAATGCGTCGCTAGTTCATGGCCCTGTCGCTTGCGATTAAACAGTTTTACGAGGGGTAAGACAGTGTCGCAAGCCGAACAAGCTCTTAAAACATTGAGTGAGGCGAACTTAACCCTAGAAATAGGAGTATTTCGATTATGCGTGTATTTGTTTTGGACAAAAACAGAAAACCGTTAGATCCGTGCCACCCAGCAAAGGCAAGAATATTGCTCAAAGAGGGAAGAGCAAGGGTGTTAAGAAGGTATCCATTTACCATCGTCGTGCAAGATTTGGAGATAGAAAACTGTGTAACTCACGACCATCAATTAAAGATAGATCCAGGTGCAAAAATAACAGGTTTAGCGATTGTCCAAAACCATCGGGTTGTTTGGGGAGCTGAACTGACTCATAGAGGGTTTAAAATTAGAGACGCTTTGACGTCCAGAAGGCAGCTTAGACGCTCTCGTCGCAATCGTAAAACTCGGTATCGCCAGCCCAGATTTCTTAACAGAACAAGGCCAGAAGGTTGGTTACCCCCAAGCCTCATGTCACGAGTCCATAACATATTGACCTGGGTAAAAAAACTGATTCGTATCGTACCTATAGCTGGTATTTCTCAGGAATTGGTTCGGTTTGATACCCAGAAAATGCAAAACCCTGAAATTTCGGGTACTGAGTATCAGCAAGGTACTTTGGTCGGCTACGAATTGCGAGAGTATCTTTTAGAAAAATGGAATCGAACTTGTGCTTATTGTGGAGCGAAAGACACCCGATTAGAGATAGAGCATATTAACCCGAAATCTCAGGGAGGCTCTGATAGGGTATCGAATTTGACTATTGCTTGCCATTGCTGCAATCAAGCCAAGGGAAACCAAGAGATAGAGAAGTTTCTATCCAAAAAACCTAACCTTCTCAAACAAATTTTGTCCCAAGCAAAGAAACCCTTAGCTGATACAGCGGCAGTCAATGCCACCCGGTGGAGATTATTCAACGAATTAAAGTTGACTGGACTTCGAGTTGAGGTAGGTTCATCCACCCCCCAACCCCCCTCCCGGGAGGGGGGCGAAGGGGGGTGGGTACAATCGCTGTCGTCAAAATTTACCTAAAACCCATTGGCTAGATGCTGCTAACGTTGGCTCTGTAGAGACTTTGTATGTTGAGGACTACCATTGCGAAGCAAAGCGCAAGCTTTGCGTAAGCTTTGCGAAGCAACCGCCCTTGGCGTCCCGCGTAAGCGTCCCGCCCTTGGCGTCCCGCCAAAGGCGTCCCTTTGTCAATTACGGCTAAAGGGCATGGAACGAGGCAGATTTGTAGAACAGATAAGTTTGGATTCCCGAAACGACACTGTTCAAGAAGAAAAATCCACAAGGGTTTTCAGACGGGCGATATTGTCAAAGCTATTGTCACCAAAGGGAAAAAGGTCGGTACCTATGTTGGTAGAGTTGCTACCAGAGCAACTGGTTCTTTTAATATTTCAACTGCTAATGGATTAGTCCAAGGTATTAGCTAGAAGTATTGCAAATTTGTTCACAGAAAAGATGGCTATAGTTATCAATTTCACGGCACTATGTGCATAAGCATTTTCCTCCCCGGTCTAAAGACACGGGGTTTCCAACGACTAGGAGTTCCCCATGAAATATGCTCTGGTTCATGAGTGGTTGACCCCGAAAGCTACTGGGGGTTCGGAACTGGTAGTTAAAGAAATACTCCAATGTATTGATGCTGATATCTATGCTCTGATTGACTTTGAATCGGTCAATCCCGATAGTTATCTCTTTGGGCGAACCATTGGCACTACCTTCTTACAGTATTTTCCCGCAGCCCGCAATGGGGTGCAAAAATATTTGCCCTTGCTGCCCTTAGCTATTGAACAACTAGACTTGCGACCTTATGATATCATTCTCTCCTCTTCCCACGCCGTGGCTAAGGGAGTACTCACCAGCCCTCAACAATTCCACATCTGCTATTGTCATACTCCCATGCGCTATGCTTGGGACTTGACTTTTGATTACCTCCATGGCAGCCCTTTAGGAAGAGGCATTCCTGGGATGATAACCCGGTTGCTACTGCACCAGCTACGTCAATGGGACGTCATTTCCGCTAATCGAGTGGATTATTTCATCGCCAACTCCCAACATACCGCAGGGCGGATTTGGCGGTGTTATCGTCGTGAAGCTAAAGTGATTTATCCTCCAGTTAATCTCCAACGGTTTCCTTTCCAGGAGCAAAAAGAAGATTTTTATCTCACCGTCTCCCGGCTGGTAAGTTATAAAAAGGTATCTTCCATCGTGGCGGCTTTTAATGAGCTAGAACTCCTGTTAGTGGTTATTGGTGCCGGACCTCAATTAGAACAAATGCGCCGACTAGCTCAACCGAACGTGCAAATCCTGTCAGAACAACCAGATTCTATCGTCGGGCAGTATATGTCTCGGGCGAAAGCATTTGTCTATGCTGCTTGTGAAGATTTCGGCATTGCTCTGGTGGAAGCACAAGCTTGTGGCACACCAGTCATCGCCTACCGGAGAGGTGGTGCGGCGGAAACAGTTATTGATATTCGTCAAGACCCCATTATGGGGACCGGTGTCTTATTTTCCTCCCAAGACCCAGCAGCTATAGTGGAAGCAGTACGAACTTTTGAAGCATTAGAGGGGCAGTTTAGTCCAGAAAGCTGCCGCGCCCAAGCTGCTAAATTTGCCCACCATATCTTTCAAAAGTCTTATTTGGACTTCGTTGCCAGCTGTTGTCAAGCAAAGAACCTGGGTTAAATCTGGATATTTCTCAACGGATTTGCTTCAATTGGTCTTTTCTGGCTTTAAGATTAGAGTTGTGTGGTGTGATGTGAAGGAGTAAGATGACTGCCAATAGCCGACTTATAACCAATCAGCAAGGTATAGTGAAGCCTTGGAGACGTTCCCCAGTCCATGGGAGGAAAGGTAAAAGTTCATCTGTGAAGGGAAAAGAGGGAATTTCCGTCAAACGGACATTTGATATTCTGTTTTCCTTATTTATTTTGATTTTCTTTTTACCAGTCTATCTGGTGTTGGGTTGCTTAATTGCCATCACCTCCCCTGGACCAGTTTTTTACATTCAGCAACGAGTGGGGAAAAATTTTGAGCAATTTGGGTGCATCAAGTTTAGAACTATGGTGAGTAATGCAGACGAAATGTTGCAATCCATGATGGATACCTACCCAGATATGCGTCAAGAGTTTGAGGAAAATTTTAAACTGAAAAAAGATCCGCGAGTGACCTGGATGGGAAAGTTTTTACGTTTCACTAGTTTGGATGAATTTCCCCAGTTTTGGAATGTTTTAAAGGGGGACATGAGTGTTGTCGGTCCTCGACCTTTAGTTCCAGAAGAGTTGTGTAAATACGGTCATCGTATCGATAAAGTGCTGACCATTCGACCGGGTATTACTGGTTTATGGCAAGTATCGGGACGGAATGACATCCCTTATCCCAAAAGGATCAGGATGGATGTTTATTACGTCAATAGTCACAACTGGTTGCTAGATTTGTGGTTGATTCTCAAAACAATATTTGTGATTCTGTTTCCCCAAAAAAACGGAGCTTACTAATTTAATATGGGAGACTAAAGGTGGTAAGATGTAAATTAATCAAAAAAAATACCTTACTACCTGTCACCCTTCCTACCTATTCATTTCCTATTCTCAGAAATATGACACAACCTAAGATAGCTTTAATTACTGGTATTACTGGTCAAGACGGTTCCTATTTGAGCGAGTTTTTACTGGAAAAAGGCTATGTAGTTCATGGTATTATTCGTCGTACTTCCACGTTTAATACTGACCGGATTGACCACCTTTATCAAGACCCTCACCATCCCGAAGCCCGTTTATTTCTTCACTATGGGGATTTAACGGACGGTACTACCCTGCGACGGATTTTGGAGGAAGTCCAACCAGTGGAAATTTACAATTTGGGTGCTCAATCCCACGTCCGGGTCAGTTTTGATGCCCCAGAATATACGGTGGATTCCGTCGGTATGGGTACCCTGCGGTTACTGGAAGCCATTCGCGATTATCAAAAGCGGACCGGGATTGAAGTTCGCTTCTATCAAGCTGGTTCTTCTGAAATGTTTGGTAAGGTACTAGAAGTACCTCAAAAAATAACTACGCCTTTTTATCCTCGTAGTCCTTATGCTTGTGCAAAGGTTTATGCCCATTGGCAAACATTGAATCATAGAGAATCCTATGGTATGTTTACTTGTAATGGTATTCTGTTTAATCATGAATCTCCCCGGAGAGGAGAAACTTTTGTTACTAGGAAGATTACTCGGGCGATCGCTGCTATTGTGGCAGGAAAGCAGGATAAATTATTTCTGGGAAACTTGGATGCTAAAAGGGACTGGGGTTATGCACAAGATTATGTTAAGGCAATGTGGCTCATGCTCCAGCAAGAAGAGGCAGATGATTATTTGGTAGCGACGGGGGAAACTCACTCGGTGCGGGAATTTTTGGAGCTATCTTTTAGTTATGTCAATTTGAATTGGCAGGATTATGTTAAGTTTGACCAGCGTTATTTGCGTCCTGCTGAGGTGGATTTATTGATTGGGGATCCCACCAAGGCAAAGGAAAAGCTGGGTTGGCAACCTTCCGTGACCTTTCCCGAGTTGGTGGAGTTAATGGTAGAAGCAGATTTGGCTGCTTTGGGGTTACCTTCTCCTAATGGGAAAACGAAGGGAAAGGTAGGTACAGATACTGCCTATATTCGTAATCTGACTAAAATTGTGGATTGAAGAGGTAAAAGAAATGCTAGATCTGAGCAAGAAAACAATTCTGGTAACTGGTGGAGCTGGATTTTTGGGACGTCAAGTGGTACAGCAACTCATGAAAGCAGGTGCTGAGGGGGAGAATATTCGGGTTGTGCGATCGCGAGATTGCGATTTGCGTAATTTCCATAATTGTACCAAAGCAGTTGCAGGGCAAAATATTGTGATTCATTTAGCTGCTCATGTGGGGGGTATTGGTTTAAATCGAGAGAAACCTGCTCAACTGTTCTATGATAATTTGATGATGGGAGCACAATTAATTCACGCTGCTTATAAAAGTGGAGTGGAGAAGTTTGTCTGTATGGGTACTATTTGTGCTTATCCCAAGTTTACCCCGGTACCCTTTAAAGAGGAAGACCTTTGGAATGGGTATCCGGAGGAAACTAATGCTCCCTATGGTATTGCCAAGAAAGCTTTGTTGGTTCAATTGCAGTCTTATCGTCAGGAATATGGGTTGAATGGGATTTATTTGCTCCCGGTTAATTTATACGGTCCGGAAGATAATTTTGACCCTAGCAGTTCTCATGTGATTCCTGCTTTAATTCGTAAGGTACATGAAGCACAGCAAAGAGGGGATAAGCAGTTATTTGTGTGGGGTGACGGAAGTCCCACCCGGGAGTTTCTTTACTCTACTGACGCTGCACGGGGTATCGTCATGGGTACGCAGCAATATAATGACCCGGAACCGATTAATTTGGGTACTAATTACGAGATTTCCATTCGTGATTTGGTAGGATTGATTTGTGAGTTGATGGAGTTTGAGGGGGAAATTGTCTGGGAAACGGCACAACCCAATGGTCAACCTCGTCGTTGTTTGGATACTCGGAAGGCTAAGGAAAGGTTTGGTTTTGTTGCTAATAGGTCGTTGAGGGAAGGATTGCAAAATACTATTGATTGGTATAGAGGTGTAGGGTAGACTGTAGGGTGGGCAATGCCCACCTTTCACCTGGCGATCGCCTATTCTTCTCCTCCTCTCTGTGTCTCTGTGTCTCTGTGTGAAATATTAAGTTTTTTTATAAACCGCAGATGGAACCAATTATGAGAAAATTTTTCGAGTTGGTACTCACAGGGAGTATCATGGATTTGGGGAAACGGTTTACAGAAGTGGCGATCGCCACAATACTTACACTCCGTCAGTCTATTATAACTCGACTACGCGGATCCCTTCGAGATCGCTCAATTACAAGCAGGTTCCCCGGAAGCATTGAACAAAATTGTATCCTATCTTGAGGTAGAAATGGATCAGGATGAAGAGTTTGATGATACTATAAAGAAGATGGTTTCGGAAATTAATGCTGGGAGATTACAAGATAACACTAAAATAATACAAATACCTCGTGATGATTCCATGGCGGTTAACAATAAGGGGGATGGCGCTACTTTTATTAAAGAGCAAAACAATTACTATCCTAAAAGGGAGTCTATTGAAAAAAAAAGAACTAAACCCTCCCAATAACCTACCATATTACAATAGGGGATAATCTCAAACCTCTTCTCGAACTTCGACAGAATACCTCTGTTAAATGGTGATTAATGCCTACCCTCCCTAATTGTCATTTTTAGCTCAGCCATGGTAGGATATGTCAAGTGGGTTTCTTTTGGGGCGGGCGATCGCCTATTCTTCTCTCTGCACTTAGATCTGCGTGAAACACTATAATTAAGTAAAAATGTCCCAATGACCAGATTTTTACACGACCAGTTCGCTAAAGAATACCTCAAAGAATTATTAAATCCCATGGGTACCATAGACACAGGTATGGCGGTAGCATCAGAAGTACAACAAATCGATGTCTACTTCTCCCCAAAACCACAACCAAACCTCTCAGAAGAACTCAGAACCCTGGGGTTACTAGGAAGGTTGGCTTCAAACCCAGCAATATTTGAACCTTTTCGCTCTCCTGTCAAAAAGAGTGAAGTTCTCAGCTGTATTGGTAAACTGATAAATGTTAATCGCTTATGGGAAAGAAAAGCAAACCGCAATAAAAGGAGACTCTCTGAGAGGGAACTACATCATCCAACCCCCCCTCCCGGGAGGGGGGCGAAAGGGGGGGTGGGTTGAGAATTTTAGGGAGGGGAAAAGTACAAGAGGAGGCGATTAATGAGTTAAAAGCAATGTCAGAAAGTCCCCGGCGGGAAAATACGCGCTTAATTGTTGTATAACCTTTTCCATCTTTTAGAAGTTCGTAAAGACACAGAACCAGATGATCAGGAGTTGATTATGAAACTATCCCCCCTTTATACCCAAAAGTTAGAAGCTGTCAAGAAGCAGGGATTACAGCAGGGAAGACAGCAAGGATTACAGCAAGGAGAACGACAGGCAACCCGTCGCTAAATTATCAATATCCTAGAAATGCGATTTTCCGGGGTAGACGAGGAGTTGACCACAATTATTGAACCGTTAATGGTTCTACCGTCAGAAGAATTTACTCCTTTGTTGTTACAATTATCTCGGGAAGAGTTATTGACTCGGTTTGGAAATTTTAATTAAGGAAAATTGCCCCGGTGGGCGATGCCCACCCTACAGTGCCTTACTGAACATTAAAGAAGATGGTACCATGACTGATACTATTTTCCCTACCTTGACTGACAAAAGTCAACTGATTAAGATGATTGAATAGGGGTTGAGCGACAAATTCTAGCACCTGGAGTGGGGGAAATTTTTGCTCAAAACTCTCTTTCCCTTTCTGCCAGTCAATGTATAAATAACCATCGTTTTCTGTGGGTAAAGAAGCGATCGCATCCTGAAAGGTCTCCTGGGAGAGTAAGGAGTTCTCCTCTCCCTCTAGGACAGTAAAAAGTGCTCTCAGGTTGTTGCTGAAAATCTCGTAGTTACCCTCCCGAACATGGACACCTTTAATTTCCGTATCCAACCGAATTTCTTGCTCTTCTGGGGCAGCTTTAACTTCTGTCCAAGCGATAATATTTCTGTCGCCGAAGCGAAATTTACTCTCATTCAGTTCTCGCTCCTGGGCTAATTTATCTAAAGACTCAATTCCTAACTCATACTTAGCTGCCGACTTATTCTCAGTGACAAAAATCCAATTTAATTGGTGGGTGTCCCCATTAGGAAATAAAGAGAGAGCATATTCTCCTTCAACCCAACTAAAGATATCCCGGGGGAAGTCCAGAGCAAAAGGTTTGGCTAAGTTATTTAAGGAGCGATTTACTAACTGGGAGAGGGGACTTGAGTCGTCTAAACCAGTTTGAAATTGCTCCCAGAGTCCATTTAAATCCGTGCCAGCAAGTGTTAAAATACTATCTGAGGGGACATATTGTAATGCTCCCACCGGTTCAACTAAAGCAGGAGGTAGGTTTTCCGGGTCAGTCACCCCAATTAAAGCAGTTTCTGCGGTTAAACCTTGGGACTTTAAATCCAGGGCTAAGGTCAACATTTGTTGTGTTTCAGGGGTTTCGGGGACTGCTGTGGAAGTGCTCCAAGCACTGAAATAGGGTAAATTGAAGAAAGCAATACCAATTCTCGGTTCTTCTATGGTTCTTAATGCTTCTTGATAGTAGGGGGCACTTTTCAAATTCAAATCCGGTACCTGGACGTTATTAATCGCACCTCGCAGTACCTTAGGGTGGTTAGCTAAAAGGACGTAATTTCCCACTACTCCTCTGGTGAAGGTGGTATTTTCGGAGTTTTCCGGACCTTTATAAATCAGGTTCACCCCTTTATAGGTTTCAAACACTAAATCGGAGGTTCCGGCGATCGCTTGTCGGGAAAAGGAGAGTTGGAGAAATTCCTTAGCTAGTTCTGGATCCTTAGCTTCCAAGACCAACAAGTATCCCGGTTGAACTCCATTTTCCGGATGACGATCAAAGTCTAGGGAAGTGACAGCCAGGGTTATTTCTGAACCCAACCAAGGTTGAATATCTTTACCATAGTCCAGTCCAGGGTCAGAGAGAAGGGTTTTTTTCACCTGGTTTAGTTCCCGATGTACTCTCCTCCGTTGTCCTACAGGGATTTTCAGCTGTTCCAAGACCTCCAGTTGGTCTGGATTTACGATCATAGATATCATCATAGCAGCTTGTCTCGGGACAAACATTGCTGCTGCGGACTGGGAGCTGGTATTATTCTGAAGTAAGAAGAGAGGACTTTGTTGTAAGATCCAGTAAAGTCCCCCCGCAGCTGTGGAAAGCAGGAGGACTACAGTGAGAATGATGGAAATGAAAACAAGACGAACCTTCATGGAGACAATTAAGCTAAATATACTTGCCAAGTTAACCCATGTCCGATAGATTTAACATTACTGTAGAAGAATTAGCCACTTATCTGAGTGATCCACCCACAAAAGTGCAGTTAATCGATGTGCGAGAACCAGAAGAGGTAGCGATCGCTTCCTTGCCAGGTTTTGCTATCTTACCCTTGAGTCAATTTGCCCAATGGTCCCAGGAAATCGAAACTCGCTTCGATCCTAACGCTGAAACTCTTGTTCTCTGTCATCATGGTACCCGCTCCGCTCAAATGTGTCAATGGTTACAGAATGTGGGTTTTACCCATGTTCAAAATATTGAAGGGGGCATTGACGCTTATTCCCTCCTCGTAGATTCTAGCATCCCTCGATATTAGGTGTGGGGGGATAGGGGGAACCGGGAACCAAAAACCGTTAATTATAGGGGCACGGCAGTGCCGTGCCCCTACCAGAGGACGTATAATATAAAAAAATCAGTAAATTAATCGTTTATTAAGCAGCAAGTCTGATTTGGTCCCATGAATCTACCATTCCTGAGCGATCGCCAACAAAATATTCTCCGGGCAACTATCCAGCATTATATTGCCACAGCAGAACCAGTAGGCTCGAAAACTTTGTCCCAGGAGTATGATTTCAAGGTGAGCGCGGCCACTATTAGGAATATCATGGGGAGACTAGAAAAATCTGGCTTCCTATATCAACCCCACACCTCTGCTGGGAGAATACCTTCCGATTCCGGTTACCGGGTTTATGTGGATCGTCTCATTACTCCAGACGAAAGATGGGGAAAAAAGCTGGCTCAGTCTCTCAACCAGCAACTGCTAGATAAAGGATGGAGTTTTGAGGATTTATTAAGCAGAGCAGTAAAAATTTTGGCAACTCTGAGTGGTTATATAGCTCTCATTACTCTTCCTTTTCCCAGGAACAAAGTGCGACACCTTCAACTGGTTTTAGTCAGTTCCCAACAGGTAATGCTGATTGTTGTCACAGATGGTTATCAAACCCAATCCATTTTAATGGACCTACCCCCAACTATATGGGAAGAAGATTTAGATAGGGGCGTAGTGGAAGTCCAGTTACAAGTTATTTCTAATTTTTTAAATCGTAAGCTGAAAGGTTGCTCCCTCTCCGAGTTAGCTAAACTAGATTGGAGTGAATTAGATCAATTTTGTCAATCTTATGGCAATTTCTTGGATAATCTCTTGCTAGAATTGAGTCATCGCTTGCAGTCTTCAGCCTCCACCCCGATTATGATTCATGGTATTGCCGAAGTGTTGCGACAACCGGAATTTTACCAATTAGAACAGGTCCAGATATTACTTCATCTCTTAGAAGAGGAAAGGGACAAACTGAGATCGGACATCTTTCCTATTCGGTTCAAGAAACAATCAGAATCAGGAGTAACTATTAGAATTGGAGCTGAAAATACCCTGGAACCAATGCGTACCTGTACCCTGATTGCTGCTAATTATCATCAGGATAACATCCCCGTAGGCAGTGTGGGTATTATTGGTCCCACCCGGATGATTTACAAAAATGCCATCGCCCTGGTAGAATCTACTGCTGACTATCTTTCTGATATTTTATCATAGTAGTGTGTATGGCGCACCTCTCTTCTTCTTTCTCTGCGTCCTCTGCGCCTCTGCGGTTTCTCTAATAAAGTTATGTTTTAAGTCAGGGGTTGGTGGGCAATGCCCACCCTACACTCTCTCTTTCTGCGGTTTCATCCTATGGACGGGGGCGCAGCAAACCCATGTTAGGTTGGTGGGCAATGCTACATGACTACTATACCAAATCCTTACAAAATTATATTTTTTTCTCAGATAACTTTGCCAAATCTTTACAAGATTATATCTTTTTCTCGGGCAACTTTATCTAGCAATGTCATGTAGGGTAAGTGGTTACTGTTAAACTTCAATAGTAGGACGAGGAAGTTCCTCTTGCTCCAACTTATCCTTAGCTTCGATACAAGTTCTCATCGCTTGGGCAGGTTCCAGGGAAAGTCGTCGATGTAAACCCACCACACATTCGGAGAAACGCTGGGGCAAAAGACTGCGACGACAGTATTCCATGGCCAAATTACCATTAACCCCTTGAACTTCTCGGTCAATTTTGGCTACGCAATGTCCTAATTCTTCCGGACGACGCACCTGGAAACAAGCAGAAAGGGCATTTACAGCAACTACAGAGGTAGCTTCGTTAATTCTGGCCACGCACAGAGACAACTCTTCTGGTTCGATAGCCATAGCACAAGCTTTCGCTGCTATTGTTGCTCCGATACCCCTGTCTTGTAAGTCCACAGCGCAAATATCAAACCGATTCAATCTTCCAGCAGAAGTTGGGGTAGTAGAGATTATCCCTGTTAAGGCGATCGCCGTCAAACTCATTGTTTTGGTAACAAAATCATTCATGGTGAGACTCCTAATCGTTGGAAACCCCGTGTCTTTAGACCGGGGAGGAAAACGAACAGCGACAAGACGTCGCCGTAAAACAGTGACCAGTTACCAGTTACCAGTTACCAGTTACCAGTTACCAGTTACCAGTTACCAGTTACCAGTTACCAGTTACCAGTTACCAGTTACCAGTTACCAGTTACCAGTCCTGCTCATGCCAACCGGGGCAGTCAGGCAGTTACCAGTTACCAGTTACCAGTTACCAGTTACCAGTTACCAGTCCTGCTCATGCCAACCGGGGCAGTCAGGCAGTTACCAGTTACCTTCCACCAATAAGTGGCTTGCCACCAAATAAGTGGTGGGGGCCTCAAATCCAAGGTTGAGCTGCTACCATGGTACGTGATTACTGGTCACTGGTCACTGTCATGGTACGAGGTAACTGAAAGGTGGGGGCCTCAAACCCAAGGTTGAGCTGCTACCATGGTACGTGATTACTGGTCACTGGTAACTGAAAGGTGAACTTTTAGGCGTAAACATATCCATCTTTGCGATGAACGATTGTGCAATTAGAGTACAAATCTCGTTTGATTTCTTCTCCACGATGGGTTAACTCTGCGCCCCAGACCACTTGATTCCCTCGCAAGATGGCAATGCCAGTGGTCTTAGAGCCTGGATCTAGTTTAAGTTGGCAAGGCTTGGAAGTTTCGGACACTGCCTTATTCAGAATAATGGTAAAGGGATAGCGTCTAAAAACCCCTGCCTTCCTAGCTTTGAGGAGGGAACGAGCCACTTCTGGAGTACAAGGACTGAGTGGTTTGCGGTTCGTATCGACGACTAAAACGAAGTTAGACATTGGTGCGTCTCTTCTACGTAATGTGTAATGTGTTCCTCGCCAATGTTTTCTAAGCTTGTTAGGCCAACCACACTGCTTTACCCCTACTAAGGCTGTTTAATGGTTGGCGACAGAGCGATAGGCTGGAAAGCACCTAAAGGTGTCGTGACGACGGAAAACGAAGTCCTCCCAGGACTTAGGCTGGTCAGCTACCTGAAGCTAGAGGCATGAGAGCAACCGTGCTTCAGCCGGGGGTGCTGACGTTAATATTGTGGTATAGTGTTATCAATTTCCTGACTCCAAGCTGCAATACCCCCTTTCAAATTAGTTCCCTCAATACCAGCTTCTTTGAGGATAGCCAGTGCTTTAGCAGAACGTCCCCCTAGTTTACAATGGACAATCAAGGAATGACCATTCACCAGTTGTTTCACTTTGTCCATAGCGGAACCATCTTCAATATCTGGTAAAGGTACAAGCACAGAATTGGGTATTTTCGCAATCTCATACTCATTGGGGTTGCGTACATCTAATAGTACAAAATCATCCCCACCTCTGTCCATGAGTTCCTTCAACTCCTGCACTGTCATTTCTGGAATTGTCATTTCTGTTGTGTTAGCTTGGGGAATACCACAGAATTGTTCATAATCGATTAACTTCTCAATTACCGGACGTTCGGGGTTGGGACGCAGTTTCAACTCCCGGAACTTCATGTCCATAGCATTATAAAGTAATAAGCGTCCACTGAGAGTAGTTTCCGAGCCAAGAATTATTTTAATAGCTTCCGTTGCTTGAATCGTGCCAATAATACCACACAGCACTCCCAAAACTCCTCCTTCAGCGCAGGAAGGAACCATTCCCGGAGGTGGAGGTTCGGGAAATAAATCTCGGTAATTTGGTCCTCCTTGGTAATTAAAGACTGTTGCTTGTCCTTCAAAGCGGAGAATAGAACCGTAAACATTGGGTTTGTCTAGCAAAACGCAAGCGTCGTTAGTGAGATAGCGGGTGGGGAAATTATCCGTTCCATCCACAATAACATCGTAGGGTGCCATAATTTCTAAGGCATTTTCCGAACTAATCCTAGTTTCGTACAAATCTACCTGACAAGCGGGATTGATTTCCAAAATACGATTTTTGGCGGATTGTATTTTCGGTTTCCCAACCCAGGAGGTACCGTGGATAATTTGCCGTTGGAGGTTGGAACTATCCACTATATCGAAGTCTACAATACCGATTCGGCCTATTCCCGCTGCTGCTAAGTATAACAGGAGAGGGGAACCCAGTCCTCCCGTACCAATACAGAGCACACTAGCGGCTTTGAGCCGTTTTTGCCCTTCTACTCCCACCTCCGGTAAGATGATATGGCGAGAATACCGTTCGTAATCGTCTTTACTGAGTTCGATTTCATCCAAATTGGGATTGAGCATGGTAGTGGGTTGGTGGTTATTGCGTTTGATTATAGCATATGGGGAATCAGCGAGGATACCGTAGGGTGGGCATCGCCCACCAACCCCGGCTCCTTTCCTCACCCGCCCGCGAATGAATTGATGGCTAATATAGAAAGTCCACTGAGGGTGGACTACCTCTACTTAAATGCTGATTATAACCCACGCTTTGTGGGTTTGCTCTACAAGAGAGCCGTTTATGCGCGGGCGGGATAAGGGGGGCACCCCTCACACCAGCTCCCCATTTCCCCAGCTCCCCACAATGAAACGTAAGCACCAAAAAACCCTAGAGCAAATCTACAAACGACCAACCAACGGGAATATCCTGTGGACAGATATTGAGTCTTTGTTTAAAGCTCTCGGAGCAGAAGTTTCAGAAAGAGCTGGCTCAAGGGTAGCTGTTGTATGTACTTTTTGGCGAAGTTCGAGTTTTTCACAGACCACATCCCTCTCCAAATACGGATAAAGGCGCAATTGCAAGCATTCGCAAGTGGTTTAAAGATAAGGAGGTGAAACCATGAATATAGCTAACCTAAATATTGATCAATGGGTATCTGAAGTACTTGAGCAATCAATAAATCAATAAATTCGCGGGGGTGTGGAAGTAGGAAGTAGGTTGGGAAGAGGTGCCGAAACCCAACATTGGTTTTGGTTGGTGCTGTTGGGTTTCACTTCGTTCTACCCAACCTACGATTAAAGGCAAAATGCTGTCTTAGGAAGTCATGGATAAAGCGGTAACTACCCCCTACTCGTTGCAAGAATAGGCGATCGCTTCCGTAATCAAGGAATTTAGCGTAATTCCAGGGTATCAGTTTATTGTACCACAGCATAAGGCGCAGGCTGAAATGTTCGATGACAGGAAGACCACCAAGTAGAAAACCGAAGAAAAATGGTAAAAACATACCGCGAAGCAGAGATTCTATTAACTGAAAATTTCCTTTTGGAGATAACAAAAAAAGTATTATTACAATTGATGGATAGGTGAGGATGAAAAAAATAAATCCATTTTTGGGCGATCGCCATATTTCTTGATTAGGAAACGTTTTTGTTTCTATTTTTAGAATCGTCAAAATTAATCCTGAAGAAAAACAACAAACTAACCCAAAAGCTAATCCTACTTCTAACACTGCTTTTAAGCCATAAGACATGGCATATATCATTACCCAAAATAATCCGGCAAACAACCCTATCAAAAACATTTTTTTGACTGTTTGTATTGTCAAGTTCAATGGAGGTAGGGTTTTTATCTTTTTGTCACTCAAAACATCAACTGAATCGACAACCATCCCTACAATAATCCCGTTCAGAAACCCCACAAGCACTGCATCAATTTTACCGTAAATAACCGCATAAAATATCCCTGTAAACACACCATGAATTATCTTTTCAAGCATCCAAAAAATCGATTTTTGGCCACGACTTTCTAACCAAGATGGTTGCAAGTTTTCAATGAAAAATTCCGTCTGATTTTGTTCAATTAGCTTTTTAGCTAACCAACCCAACCAAAGACGGGTATCTTTATTGTTAAAGGGTTTCGGTTTACCATCCTTGTAACGACGCTTGAGCATTTTGTTGATATAAGCATCAAAGAGATAACTGCGTCGTTCTTCCAAGGAATCTAACCGCTGCCACTCAGATAGAGAGATTTCAGAATAAGCCAAGATGATCAGATTTAAAAGCAATGGTATTCGCGCCAAACCCAGGCAATTTTCCTCCTCACTCATGAAATCGGAATCATCCTTAATACTGTTCCAAAGTTCCTCTCCTGGTTCCGTTTTGAGGATGTAATTTTGAATTTGTTCCGTAGTGAGAGGTTGGAGGATAATGGAACCATTGAGTTTGAGCTTTGTGGAGTAAAGTTCATACTCCTTTTTCCGAGAACAAACCACCGGAGAAATTCGTTGATTTTTGCCACACACTTCGATTGTCGCAGTGGTGCTAACTCATCCAAACCATCCAAAAGAGGTAATATAGTACGATTTTTCAGCAGTTTCTTGGCAAAATTCCAACTTACTCCGTATTTTTCATTTAGCTCTGCAATTATCCACTGTTTCAAACTCAGATCATCCTCTTTCCAGGAAGATAAATTCAGCAGCACAGGGATAGGTTTTTTCGGGTCATTTTTCGCCTGTTGTACCAAAGTTTCCGCTAATTTCAGGAGCATAGTGGTTTTTCCTGCACCTGGTGTTCCCAAAATCAACAATTTGCCCCCAGTGTCACGGTGATAAAAGACTTCATCAATGGTAGTATGAGGAGGGAGTGAAAAGCTAGGTTTATTGCCGATTTTCACCTCCACTCCACAAAGGGGTTGGACTTGGTTTGCGTCTTGAACCTTATTTGGTACAATGTAAATGCGATTGTGTAGAGAATCTTCCAATCGTTTCTGAACCTCTTGTTTATCAACGTAATCTAAAAGTTCTTGCTGGTTTTTATCCCGGAGCGCCTTTTTTGGAAAACTGCTCCTACCGGGGTGTGTTTCAATGTTGATAGTATTGTGATTTCCCCGTATGGAATTATTTCTATCCCCCTGAGTCACAATACTCTCGTCACCTTGAGCAGTGCGGTTTTCATTCCCTTCCACAGATTGGCGTTTGGAGGGTTCTGGTTCGTTTTGCGATGGTTTTGGTGAAGTCATAGCAATACTGTTTTGGTTACATTATAGTCGATCCCCCCGCTCTAAGGGGGGCTGGGGGGATCAGGGGTTACACTATCCAAATCGAACTGACGTTTTTTCCCAACTACAGGGCAATTTTCACCATCGTCGGAGCAACTTCCCGGAGAAACTCTTTGATTCCTTTTACCGTTTTAGACGCTTCCTGGAGATTTTCGTTCACCCGTTTGAGACTTTTACCGATGGATTCTTTGTCTGGTTCCGATTCTTGCACCTCCACTATAGCAGCTTCTATGCGCTTAATTCTTCGGGTAAAATTGCCAAACTTTGAACGAATGCGCGGCAGTAACGCATCGTACGTAGCAGCATCCTAAATTAAATGGGTTAGCGTAACGCATCCTACGGGCAGCAGAGAACAACCAATCGGTGGGCGATGCCCACAAGGCTACAAGGCTTCCATCCCCCTATCCCCCGTTTTCCCGTAGCCAATTTTTAAATGCTTGAATGGCTTGGCTGCTACCAGAAACTTTACTCTGCTGGACGTACCGATTCACTAACTCTATAATTGGGATACCTGGAAAAGTGGGACTAGAATCGGATTGGAAATATTCTCCTCCTTGCAAAACATTAATCTGAAGTTCTCCTCTTGTGTATCGCCAAAGTTCGGGTACTCCTAAAATCTGATAATTATCGAAGTGAGTGCGAGAGGTAATATCAATTTCTATGACTAAATCTGGGGGAGGTTCTACAGTAAGATCCAGCCGTTTTTTACCAATAACAGCTCCTTGATTTTGAATGTAAAAACAGGCGTCTGGTTCAATTGCTTGAGTCATAGGTTCATTTTTAAAAGTGGTAGAACCCAAGGAATCATAATTAATCCCTCTTTCACTCAATAAAATTTTGACCATGTCGCTAATAATTTCTTTGGCTTTTTCATGTTCTGGTAGAGAAACCATAATTTTTAACATACCATTACTATAGGAAAACCTCGCAGCGGGACGTTCTTCTAATTCCGTTAATATATTCTCCAATTGCTGCCAACTAACATGTTCCAACATTAATTGGTGTCCCGGTTCAATTCTTAATTGTCTTAATTCTAATAGCATAATTGTTCATCCATTTTATCTCGTTATTGTGACCCGCCCGGAAATAAATTGTTGCCTCTAAGGCTTTTATCATGATAAACTGTTATATTATAGCAGAGAGAAAGCAATCGGTGGGCAATGCCCACCCTACAGCTGTTATATTATAGCAGAGAGGAAGCAATCGGTGGGCAATGCCCACCCTACAGCTACAGCTATTATATTATAGCAGAGAGCAGACACATCTATATAACCGAAGAAAATGAATCCCACAGAATATGATAACATACGAGAAGCTTTCCAAAAAATTTGGGGCTATGAAGATTTTCGCCCACCACAAGAAGAGATAATCCGCTGTCTTTTGTCCTCCCAAGACGCCCTTATTGTCATACCCACTGGAGGGGGAAAATCTATTTGCTTTCAACTACCTGCCTTATTACAAAAGGGTATAACTCTGGTAGTTTGCCCTCTAATAGCACTAATGGAGAATCAAGTCAAGGAATTGAGAGAACGCAATCTTCCTGCTGCCCTCTTACATAGTCAAATACCCAAACATGAACGAAAACCAACCCTACAAGCTATTGATAAAGGAGAACTTAGATTACTTTATCTCTCCCCAGAAACCCTCCTCAGTCTCCCGGTCTGGGAACAGTTATCTCAGCCCTTTGTGGAAATAAATGGCTTAATTTTAGATGAAGCTCATTGCTTGGTACAGTGGGGGGAGACATTTCGTCCTAGCTATCGCCGTTTAGGAGCAGTTAGAGGGACTTTATTGCAGTCTAAACCCCCAAAAACAAAAATAGCCATAGCTGCTTTTACAGCCACTGCTGATACCACTGCCCAGAAAATTATAACCCAGACACTGCAACTTAAAAAACCCCAAACTTTCCTCATTACTCCCTACCGCAACAACCTTCATTTGGGAGTAAAAACCATTTGGACACCCAGGGGAAGACGACAGCAGATGTTAAAATTTATCCAAGCTAGAGATAAGCAAGGGGGGTTAGTTTACGTCCGCACTCGCAAAGACAGTGAAGAAATAGCAGCTTGGTTTTGCTCTATGGGATACCGCACCGCAGCCTATCACGCTGGTTTGAGTGCCACCCAAAGGCGGAAAATCGAATCTAGTTGGTTGGGTGGGGAAACCCAATTTGCTGTTTGTACTTCTGCCTTTGGTATGGGGATTAATAAGCCCCACGTGCCCTGGGTAGTGCATTTACAAGCACCTCAATTCTTGTCCGAATATTTGCAAGAAGTAGGTAGAGCAGGGCGAAATGGTCAAAGGGCTGATATTTTAACCTTAATTAGCGAACCCACGGGATGGTTTAATCCAGAAGATAAACAGCAATGGCAGTTTTTAGCCCGACAGTGGGAAAAACAGTATAGAAAAGCCCGACAAATAGAAAAACAAATCCCCCCTCAAGGAGAAGTGGAAAAAGTTGGGCGGCAGTTTCCCGGTGGGGATCTGGCTTTGGCATTGCTCAATAGTGCAGGTAAGTTAGAATGGACCGATCCTTTCCACTATCGGCGCCGTTCCGGCAATAGCTCCCGCTCTTTAGGAGATATGGGGAAAATGCAACAAAAGTGGCAAGAACAAATGACCCACTATTTGAGAACTAAGGAGTGTCGCTGGCAGTTTTTACTCCATGCTTTTGGCTTTACAAAGGAAGCCTTGGGGTTTAAATGTGGTCATTGTGATAATTGCACAAATGGTGTATCGTAGAATAAGTTGTAATCTTTTGGCTATGCTCTATGGCTAAACCCGCTGAGGACTAGCCAGATTGAAAAATGGGGACGCGATCGCCATTTTTAAGGGCAGCCTCAAGAAATTATTCTTATCGAAAAAGAGGACAGGAAGTAGCTCAGGGGTTAAAATTCAGTAAATCCCGACGATTTTAAGGAGTAGTTAGTGGGAGTAAATCGCGATAGATTTTTATAATAACTGGTTTATGAAGTTTGCACCTAAAGCCTTCAGAGACACACGCATTAAAACAACCAAGCAAGTGGAAGAGGCTCTTGAGTGGACTGAAAACTTAACCAATATTCGCCCTGAGACCTTAATGGGTCATCCATCGATTTTACCAATGCTTCCTATGACCACATGTCCACCAATTGCCCATGATCGTTTGGTGGGTTTATCCGGTGCTTCGTCTAACTTGGTGAAAAACATGGAAACTAAAAACAGAATACCGCCAAGAATGCCCCATTCGGATGTGAACGACAACTTGGAAAAAATAGGAGCCATCATCGAAAAGATGGCTGATCCTGATATTTTCCTATGGAAGGAACGTGGTGATCAAGGCACAACTGACCGTCTTTGTAGTGCAATTGCTGGTCCCATTATTAGAAACGCCCAAAACGTCAGCTTACTGCATTGACATCCTCCCCACCCCCCTGAGTGGGTGGGGATTCCCAAGCATCGCTACTTGGGTTTCTGCTTCCTTCCCCCGGCATCGATGATGCCGGGGGTCTTTCGCACCTGCCCCTCGAAGCCAAGTCCGATTGGTCTTATGGTTGCTCCACAGACTGACACGGCGAGCCCCGCCGCCAAAAACCATTGTAACACACTTTCCGGCGTGCTGTCCATCCCCACCGGGGTGGGGTCTTCCGCACGTTTGATAAAAACATGGCTGGAAGCCCGTAGTTATGGAGAACTAATGCCTGGTGAAGTTGAAGACTTTTTATCCATGCCGCCTGCTACTTTTTCATTCCGCGTCAACATTCCAGTTATACAGGGAGAGGGGGCTGGGAAAAAGAAAGTAAACATACCTGTGGATGTAGTAATCATGGGTAAGAATGGGAAAAAGGGCGATTACCCTTCGTTGTTTGAGGCTAAATCAGCAGGGGATTTCACCAATACCAACAAGCGTCGCAAAGAAGAAGCAGTTAAAATCCAACAACTGCGAAAAACCTACGGCCAAAAAATTACCTTTGATCTGTTTCTATGCGGTTATTTTGATTCTGGTTATTTGGGCTATGAAGCAGCAGAAGGAATTGATTGGGTATGGGAACACCGCATTGACGATTTAGAAAAGTTTGGATTATAACCAATGGTAAAATTTAGTGACATTGAAAGGCAACGTCAAGTAATTCAGGCTAAACTTGATGGTTTGAAAGCAAAAGAAGAACGTAACTTTACGGGACAATTCTCAACACCTATTGTCCTTGCTAAGGCAATTATTCAACACACGACTAAAATAATGCCTCAGGGTGGAAAAATTCGCTTTCTTGATCCAGCCTTTGGCACAGGAGCATTTTTTAGTGCGCTGAATAGTGCTTTTTCAGCAACAAGAATTGAGGCAGCTACCGGTTACGAAATTGACCCTCACTATGGGATACCAGCAAAAAAAATATGGTCTGAGACCATTCTTGACTTGCAATTAACTGACTTCACCAAAGCAATTCCACCAATAGATGACAAAAATAAGTTCAATTTAATTATTTGTAACCCTCCATATGTTCGCCACCACCATATAAATGGACAAAAAGAACAGTTACAGGCTAAAGCATTTAGTGCTGCCAATATAAAACTGTCCGGCTTGACTGGTTTGTACTGCTATTTTATGGCATTGTCACATCCTTGGTTGAAGTCAAATGGTATTTCCGGGTGGTTAGTACCCAGCGAGTTCATGGATGTTAACTATGGTCAATCTGTCAAGCATTACTTGCTAAATGAAGTGACCTTATTACGAGTTCACCGATTTGACCCAAAAGATGTTCAATTTGATGATGCGCTCGTGTCTTCGGCTATCCTATGGTTTAAAAATAAAAAGCCAAAGGTCAACCAGAGAGTAAAGTTTACTTATGGTGGTACGATTGACCAGCCAGCACATGAAAAAGAAATCAGGGTTAAAGTGCTGGCTGATGAAAAAAAATGGACACGGTTTCCAGTTTCTGGTGAACGATTTATAAATAGTAATAGTATACCTAAATTGAAAGATTTCTTCACCGTTAAACGAGGAATTGCAACGGGTAACAATGGTTTCTTTATCATGTCTCCAGAAGAGATTCAAAGACAAAACCTACTAAGAGAACAATTTCGCCCAATTTTACCAAGTCCACGCTATCTTGATGTCACTGAAGTAAATGCTGACGAAAAAGGAAATCCAATGCTCAAAAATCAGTTGTTTGTTCTTGATTGTAAACTTTCAATTGATGAAGTCAAAAGGGATTATCCTTATTTGTACATCTATCTTCAGAAAGGTGTTGCTAGAGGTGTTCCTGACCGTTATTTGTGCAAAAATAGGAAGATTTGGTATGCTCAAGAAACCAGACTTGAATCTTCGTTTTACTGCACCTACATTGGTAGGTCAAACAAGGAAGGTAGAAAACCATTTCGTTTCATTTTGAACCATTCAAAGGCAATCGTATCCAATTCCTATCTTATCCTTTATCCCAAACCATTCCTGGAGAAAGATATCGTGACAAATGCAATTCTCAAAGTTCGTATTATTGAAGCACTGAATCAAATTCCAGGTAAAGCTATGGTTGATGAAGGCCGTGTATATGGCGGAGGAATGCATAAACTTGAGCCAAAAGAATTGGGTAATGTCCCGGCAATCGAGATAGCTAATCTGTTATAGCGCTCAGTGGAAAAAGTTGGGCGATGGCAAGAACAAATGACCCAGTATTTGAGAACCAAGGAGTGTCGCTGGCAGTTTTTACTCCATGGTTTTGGCTTTAAAAAGGAAGCCTTGGGTTTTAAATGTGGTCATTGTGATAATTGCCAAAATGGTGTATCCTAGAATAGGTTGTAATCTTTTGGCTATGCCATGAAACCTAAAACAGAGAAATGGGGTTTACTCAAAGCGGTTATTGGTCTTGTCGCGTTCCTTGTTCGTATTGGGATTATTCTGGCTGTCACGGCGTTTGTTATTGCGCTTGTTATAGGCGATGGTGATTTTTCATCTTTCATTACACCCATCACCAAACCCGAATGTGTTATTAAAGGCAACATCTCGCATAATTCAGGCAGGAAAATTTATCACCTTCCGGGGATGGAATATTACGAACAAATCCGTATTGATCCATCCAGAGGAGAGAGGTGGTTTTGCACAGAGTCAGAGGCGATTAACAATGGTTGGCGTAAAGCACTAAGGTAGTAGTGGTAGGGTGGGCAATACGTCTCCCAGTTTTTGATATCCAAAGTTTGGAGACAACGTTGCCCACCTTTGAGGAGTTTAAGAGAAGGGCGATCGATCGCCTATTGCTCAAACACTTTGTCGCTCGGTTGCTTTTCTTCCCCCAAAACCTTTACCCCGCGATAAGCGCTATACCTTGAAACTGCTTAAACAGCAACCAATTTCTGCGAGTGTGAGCATCATAGGAATAGACATTAATGGTTTTAATCTCCCTTTCATCTCCTTTTCATTATTCTCTAACCACTTACGCAAAGCAACTGCGGAAGCTGCGGTGCGATTGCGGATCGCTACCAAAAGCAATAAAAGTAGCAGCATTGATCCACTCCCCCGGTTAAAACACGGGGGATTCGGGATTTAAGCAGCAATCGCAGGGAAACCCCGTCTTACATTGCCTAGCCCACCCACCCCTCTTCTCCCCTCCCAGGAGGGGATGGGGGTGGGTCCAACCTTTTTGATTATACTACGGCTGAATAAATTCAGCTTGCGCTTATATCCCCCGATTAAAATACGGTTGCTCTATCGCTTTGCACCTCGTAAGGTAGGCAAAGTTCTTATACCGGGAAAGGTAATATCCCCTCCCTAAGGGCTGATCGGTGGTAATAACAACCTGATAGTCTCTCTTTTTAAACTCGGCGATCGCTCCTCTAACTCCATCATCATTTACCCACCCCCCAACCCCCCTCCTGGGAGCTTGGCTCGGGGGGTGGGTACAACCCCGCACCAGACGCCTGCCGCAGGACTGGTAACTGTCATGGTACAAGGTCACTGAACAGGGCAACGTTGCTGTTTCAGATGAACAAACACGGACTTATCCCCAATATCTGGAGGAATAGCTTGCACTGCTTTACGAACAGCAAAGATAATAAAGAAAACAGTCCAAATAACCAGCAAAACCCGCTCCATAGAAACGGATAAAACCCCTACCATATGTCCCAATAGTAACATAGGAACCACAGGAGTCAAGAATTTTGTTTCCAAACGATTGAAGCAAACAGCTTCCTTAAAGAATATCCCCGTCAAAGCAGCAAAAGTAAAGCCAATCCCAAACAGAGTCACAGGATGATGATAAACATATAATGCCAGAGGTTCGGGACTTTGTAAAGCCAATACCCCCGCTGCAACCGTACCTGTCAACCAAAACCCTTGCAGCAGTCGATGTAAGGGAGCTAAATAAATATGAATCGTCAGCAAACTAACCCCCAAACCCAGGGAGAAAAGAACGAATAAAGGAGTCAGAACTGCCGTAGCACCCCACCCCAGGAGGAGACAGGTACCGAAAGCAAAGCTGAGTGCTGCTGTAACCAAACCCCCACGATAAATGATAACAGATTTGCGATCATCTTCGGTGATAATAAACTCCCCGAACTGACCTTGATAAACGGGTAATTGCGTTTGTGTCATCTCTTTTAGCCAAAAACTACTACTAACTGATCCAACCAATCTAATTGTAACCTTAATTTAGCATTACCGCAATTAACCGCAACCTCGACCCAACCGTGACTACCTACCAAAGCTAAAATTGCTCCTGGGGTGCGATCGCTGTAAGTATAACTCCCCGGAATCATTTCATCCCCCACCCGAACAGACCAAGACTTCCCCTCAACCAATACTCCAGGAATATTAGTAATCAGATTCCCAAAATAATCCACATATTGAATGAAACCCAGAATACCAGTACTCCTAACTTCACATTCGGGGATAGAGAGAGACACCAAACTTTTAACATCTATTTCATTCCCCAGCACTGTGGGAGATACCCCACTAGCAATATGTGCCCCCACAGGAGCAAAAATATCCCGGCCATGAAAAGTAGAACTAGGAGTAGGAGTCAACCAGTACTCGGTATTAGTCAACTCAACTGCTGCGATTGCTGGAAACAGACTGAGAACACCACTAAAGAGACCGTTATCAGGTCCAACGAGAAAACCCCCTGCAAACTCCACCACCACACCCCGTCTTCCACTCCCCACTCCCGGATCCACCACTGCTACATGAACTGTTCCTTCCGGGAAATAAGAACAAGCATTCATGAGAGCAAACCGACCTGCTGCAATATTCTGAGGTGGAATATAATGAGTCAAGTCTACCACCACCAAACTCGGATTAATGCGGGCGATCGCCCCTTTCATCACTCCCACATAAACATCCTGCAAGCCAAAATCACTTAATAAAGTAAGCATAAATATATTAGGCTATATTATCATCTGGAGGCAACAATTGTTGTTGAATTAATTCATTCAGAGAAAAAGCTATCTGATGGAGATTTTCTGATAAGTCTACTCGACTATCATTGAGAGACTGGATCAACTCAAACATAACAGCCCTATCTTCCATTAATTTAGAGACTTCTTCTTTTGTAGTAGCGATAAAATCAGCAAGAACTCGATTAACTTGAGCAGTTTGTTTTGTTAACTCAGCAATTTGGCGATCTGTTGCTTGTCTTCCCCTTCGTAACTGACTAATTTCCGTGCTCTGAGCTTGTGCTGTTCGCGCTACTGAATTAATAAGCTGCTTAGTTTCCTTAGTTTCCTTCGCGAGAGTTGCCTTCAGGTCAAAAGCTGCCTTCATTTCCGAGGTGTCTTTCGCACTAGCTTCAACATAATTACCAATTAAGGTTTCCAGGCGATCGAGACGGCTGGTATTAGCATTGACTTGAGTAGTACTCATGGTGTGTGTTAGATTTAAATTGACTATTCTATTCTAACATATAATCCTACCTAGTGGGATAGGGAAATAGGGGGATAGGATAATTTTTCACAAAATATCCCTGAATTTTTACACAAACCAAACGCCCCCATCTCCCTATCGTCTCAAATCCCTATTTCTCAAATAAAAACCGACAAATATAAACAGCACTCAAAATCCCTACGGTATCAGCAATTAAACCAGCAATAAGAGCATGACGAACCCGTTTAATACCTACAGAGCCGAAATAAACAGCCAGAACGTAAAAAGTTGTTTCCGTGGAACCAAACATAGTTGCGCCGATTTTAGCAAAGAGAGAGTCAGCACCATATTCTTTAACTAAATCGCTCAACAAACCAAAAGAACCACCTCCTGAAAGGGGACGCATTAAAGCTAATAAAAGATTTTCCGAGGGAAAACCAATTAAGTTTAGAACAGGAGATAGGGCACCGATAAACATATCCAAAGCACCAGAAGCGCGAAACATGCCGATGGCTACCAAAATAGCCACTAAATAGGGAATAATCCGAATAGCAATATTAAAACCATCCTTAGCACCTTCCACAAAAACTTCATAGACCTTGACCTTCTTCAAGATACCATAGCAAGGTATACCGGCAAGAAGCAAAGGAATAATATATTTAGCACTAGTATTAAAGATATCTACCACAGATTCAATCATCGATGTTTCCCTCTTTTGTCAGTGCGAATGGTTTTAGATTTTGCAGAGTTTTCACCGCGATAATACCGGCGATGGTAGACATAGAAGTGGCGAAAATAGTGGGGAGGAATATCTGAGAAGCACTTACCCCCATGAGGGCGACAACCGTAGCTGGTAAAATTAACTGAACGCTGGAGGTATTAATAGCCAAAAAAGTACACATAGCGTTGGTAGCAGTGTCCTGATCCGGATTCAGTTCCTGTAACTCTTGCATAGCTTTCAGTCCCAGGGGGGTCGCTGCATTTCCCAGACCCAAAACATTAGCAGCCATATTCAAAACAATAGAACCGATTGCGGGGTGCTCAGGAGGAATTTCTGGGAATAGTGTGAGAGTAATAGGTCGAACCAACCAAGCAATGATGTCCACCAAACCAGATTTATCGGCAATTTTCATAATTCCCAGCCATAGTGCCATAATGCCAATTAAGCCAATAGCAAGTTCTACTGCTACCTCAGCAGACTCAATAGCTGCTTCCGTGACTGCATCAATTTTACCAGTAGCAGATCCAACTACCACTGATATCAAAATCATTCCGAACCAAATGTAATTTAGCATTCCTATCTGTTTGATCTATAGTGTTCAAGAAGCTTCTCTTTCTAGTAGCAGGGTAACAGGATCGTCATTTTCTATCCTTACTTGCATCATGGCGCCGAATTTGCCCGTTGCAACCAGGAGGTTACTTTCCCGTAACTTGGCTACAAAGAGATTTTGACACTCCCACGGTTGGGCTACGCTCAAACCGTGGGATTCTTAAGCAGCCCCAATTTGGACTCTCAAAGGCGCAGCCAAAACACCTCTAGACACTCCACTGAGATTTAATCTCAATTTTGTGCTTACTTTTCTGAGAATATTGGCACAAGCATTGCTATCTGCATTCACCAATAAACCGCTCCCAATCCGATACAAGCCCCGTTTAATTCGCTTTCCTGATGGTTTCCAGCTTTCGGGTTTTTCACCGAATGTCGGCAAGAAATCATCGTCTAGAAAAGACGCTTGAGAAGTGTAGGATTCTTCGGTTTCAACGAATTCTACCCCGTAGAGTTCACACAATTGCTTGATGCGTTCCTTTAGTCGGGCTGTGGGGATTTGGACAAATTGTTGATTGTTAACCGCACCGATATTGATGCGGTCTTTTTGCTTTTTATTCCACCCAAAAACCACTCTTCCAATACCGTTTTTCAAGCAATGATTGATAACTAGTCTCCCTGCTTTGTTGACGGCATCTCGCATTTGACGGTTGCGCTTTTCCGTGATTCGAGAGAGCTTTTTGCTCCAGAATCCTTGAGGCTTCCCTTCTTTAATCGTGGCAATTTGTTTGTTATACCATTGGTTTAAAGATTTTAGGTGTTTTCCATCGACGATAAATCCCGTCTCCACGTTGCTGACACAGGTTAACCAATTGTTTAAGCCGTGGTCAATACCCAAAACTTTATTTTTATCAAGTTCGATAGACTCGGTTTCTAATTTGTAAACCCACTCGACATAAAAGCAACCGTTGCGAGGGAGAATCCGAACTTCCCTAATCTTGTTAAAATCGAGATTGGTGGGAAAATTTAACCAAAAACTATCGACTTGAAAAGCTGCTTTTACTTTTTTACCGAGAGGAATTATGACCTTGTCACCCTTTAACCTGAGTGCCTGTTTTGGATAAGTTATTACTCCCAATCCTCCCTTTTTTCGGTAGTTAGGAATGCGGGGTGGGCTTTCTAGCTCTCCTTTTTTGTATTTTGATGAGAGTTCCTTGTAGGATTTAAAGGATTCTGCTACCCCCCGCAAGGTTTGTTGAGCGGCTTGTGAATGAAGAAATTGATAATTTTGATTTGTTTTCAGTTTTTTCTCTAGGTCATATTTGCGAGTGATATATCTGCATTTGAAATACCACTGACGCGCCAAATAAGTTCCGCAGTTAATGAGCTTGTTGGCGGTGGTACAAAGATATTCAAGAAACGGCAACGTTTCCGAACTTTTAATCAGTTCTTGCTGACATCCGTACATTTGGTATCACCTCCTGATTTTAGGCTAACAGAAAATTGGTTTTTTGTCAACCCTTAACAGCGGCTAAAGCCGCGCCGCGCTACATTCCACCCGATCAAGAGGTGGGCTTTGCGCGGGAATCTGTAAACTGACTAACTACGAGCAATTCTCCTCCAATTTCCTGAACTGATTTTTCCCAGGTAGCCCCGTGCCCCTTCCCAGGAAATAAACGCAACTCCAAGCATTTCCGGGCGCTCCACTGTATTTCCACCTCTGTATCCGTCGGAGCGATTCCCACCAGCAGGTTCAATCCCCGCCCGATTTTACCGACAATCTCTCCATCTACTTCAACTTGAGAAGATGTCACTCTCTGAATGACAGTGCGCATTTTTTGTTCTGGGTATTGACTTCTATGAGCATACCATGTTATTATATATCGTAGGTTGGGTTGAGGGAACGAAACCCAACATCCAAGGATATTTGTGTCGAACCAACGAAAGATGAAAATTATTAGTCGCAAATCTTTAGGCACCCAGCCAGTATACGATATTGGCGTCGAACAAGACCACAATTTCCTCTTAGCCAATGGTGTAGTTGCTTCTAATTGCTTCAATAAATCCCACTCTACCGCTTATGCTTATATTACCTATCAAACAGCTTATCTGAAAGCCAATTATCCGGTGGAATACATGACCGCGTTGCTGACTGCCAGTAGTGACAGTCAGGAGAAGGTAGAAAAGTACCGGGAAAATGCCCTCAAAATGGGGATTGATGTTATTCCTCCCGATATCAATCGCTCTGAGAATAATTTTACCACAGACGGGGAGAAACAGATAATCTTTGGTTTATCAGCGGTGAAGAACTTAGGAGAAGGAGCGATCGACAATATTTTGCAAGCTAGGGAAAAGGGGAAATTTCAATCCCTGGCAGATTTTTGCGATCGCGTTGATTTAAGAGTAGTTAACCAGAGAGCAATTGAAACCCTAATTTACTGCGGTGCATTTGAGAAAATTAATCCCAACCGGAAGCAATTAATTGAAGACCTAACCCCAGCAATGTCTTGGGGGAAAAGTCGAGCACAAGACAAAGTCAGCGGTCAAATGAGTCTTTTCGATTTGATGAGTAATGACACTTCTCAGGAAGATCAAGAACCTTGGAAACATGCGCCTACTGGTAAAAAAGTAGCAGATTTTACCCCTCAAGAAAGGTTAAAAATGGAAAAAGAATACCTGGGTTTCTATGTATCTGCTCATCCTCTCAAATCAATTCAAAATGCTGCTAGCATTTTAGCACCCATTAATCTAAATGAATTAAGTAATCATAAGAACAAAAATGTCAGTGCAATTGTGAGTGTGAATGGAGTGAAGACGATCCAAACGAAAAAAGGAGATCCCATGGCATTTCTGCAAATGGAAGATGTTTTGGGACAAGCAGAAGCCATTGTATTTCCAAAAACCTATGCTAAGATTAACTCATTATTGCAAGAAGATGCTCATTTGATGGTTTGGGGGAAAGTAGAGGAGCGAGATGATAAATTGCAGCTCATTGTTAACAATGCAGAACCAGTAGATCGGTTAAAGATAGTCAGGTTAGAACTGTCTCCTTACCAAGCAAGTAATAAGGGACTGCAAAATAATCTTAAAAGTATTTTACAGGAACATGCTGGGGATAAAAATAAAGTCAAAGTACCAGTGGTCGCAGTTATTAGTGGGCGTTATTTTGTCTGCTTCGGACATGATTTTTGGGTAGAAAATGAGGAAACAGCAGTTGAACATCTCAAAAATGCTGGTTTTCCGGCTTCTTCCAGGTTGCTTTTAGAAACCTCGTAGGGTAATATGGGGATGGGGAGATGGGGAGGTTAAATAAAATTTAACTTTATTATAACTAAATTTTAAACTACTTACCTCTAATAATCAATTATCTTATTTATAACGCACTCTACACTATAGCAACCGCCAGGGCGATTGAGACACCCAAGTGACCCACCCCTCTGCTCCCCTCCCGGGAGGGGATGGGGGTGGGTAGGCGAGAAATGTTCTCACCCCCTTTCTAACTGCAATTTTCAAAGCATGCTACCTGGGGAACTCATAACTGGTAGGGTACGTGCTATACTACACTACCATGGAAAAAACCAAACTTCATAACGGTCATCTTCCTCAAAAAGACCCCAACCCCTCCCCTACCGCCGGTTTTCGCACTCTTGAGGAGATACTAGGAGATATTATCCGGGGAAAAGCTGATGAAATCACTACCCTGGAGTGGGATTACTGTTTCTCTCGTCAACGGGACTGGGAAAACTCCCCGGAAGTTAAAGGAGGTATTTTACAAGTAGCACCCAAAAACTCTTGGTTACTAAAACTTCTTCAGTTTAAATGTCTCCAAACTCTGAAAGGACATAAAAACTTGCTCGAACTCAGTTGCTTTTTCTTTCGACGGAAAGAAGATAGTGAGTGGGAGTGAGGACAGGACTATCAAGGTGTGGGAGTTTAAAACGGGAAAATGTCTCCAAACTCTGGAAGGACACGAAAACTGGGTTTACTCAGTTGCTTTTTCTTTTGACGAGAAGAGTATAATCAGTGGAAGTGAGGACAAGACTGTAAAGGTGTGGGAGTCCAAAACGGGAAAATGTCTCCAAACTCTGGAAGGACATGAAGACTCGGTTTACTCAGTTGCTTTTTCTTTTGACGGGAAGAGTATAATCAGTGGGAGTGGGGACGAGACTGTGAAGGTTTGGGGGTTAGTTTTGCCGTCCGCAGGTCGCCCTATATCAGCTAACTAGTACTTGGCTTAAACGGGCTACAGGTTAATATTGTAACCCATTGTAGTCAGCATTTTATGTTCTAATGCCACCAGTGTAGTAGCTCGTATTTGGCCTATCTTCTTCACCAATCGTCTTTTGTCCAATGTGCGAACCTGATGACATAGAGCAACCGAATCTCGGTTCAGTCCACCTTCTTCACTTGAAATGAGTAAGCAAGTAGGTAATGAAGCACGTCTAAGGTTTGAGGTAAGAGGAATTGTAATAACAGTACTGGTGAACCTAGGGTCGAGTTCCCGCCTGTTCCGAACCTTGGGTTGGATCTAACCCTGCGATCCAAACTTCACCACGACTGAAACTCATACACTATCCTCTACTTGTAAGAGCTTTGCATATTCATTTATACCTTCTTCAGCTAGTTGACGATCATAAGCAGCAAATTGCTCCCAATAATGGTCTTTTGATATGAAACAGCTATCTTTTCGGAGAAATACAATAAATTTGGCAACTTGTTGCAGTTGCGCTTCGTTTAACTGCTGTGACGCTCCTACACCGACCCTGACGGGCGGGTCCTATCATACCGGACCCGGGTGTAGGCTTCTCAGCTGCCTTAATAAAGACAGGTAGAACTTCCTTTGAGGTACTGCTAGTAGTGGACTTAGTCACTACTGGATTCCCCCTCCGGCGGTTTATGGTCGGGAACACGTCCAGCCCGACACGTTTAATGTTTACCGCTGCATTAATGTCGCGGTCTATATTAAGCTGCTCCTTTGGATCGAAAAATATTCTTATTGAGCAATCAGTAAAAACAAATTCATCTCGATAAGAGAGTAATTGAGATGTATAAGCAGGTTTAACTCCAATCGTGACTGCTCCAGCTTTTTCAGCTATGTATTCCAAGATTGAGAAAAACTGCTCAAATGCGGCATCTTTCCAGGATTTATTTAATCCCGATTTAGCAGATTGGCCATTAGGTAGATAACCGCCCTGCCCATCTGACTTTGGCCTACTCCGTTTGCTCAATCCTTTTAGATTGAGTTTTTCATGGAAGAATACTTGTTTCCCCGTCCGTAATAACACATGAGCGCTTTTATAAGCGTGGTCTTTACGGCTTCTGGCTATCCTTTGATGTTCTCTGCCTTCCCTCTCAGCTAGTCTCCTCCTGGCTCTACTCCCCTTTTTCCGGGCATTCTTCCTAGTCTGTACCTTGCTTAGGCGAGAATGGTTTCTGCGATAGGACTTAACAGACGGTAACTTTTCACCATCAGATGTGGCTAGAAAATCGTCCTTATGTAGTACAGCATCTATGCCTAAGGAATTATCCTCGCGCCAAGGCGCTAAGGCGCAAAGGGACGCAATTAAACCCCGACTGCGGGGTAGCACCGTCTCTTCCCCATCCTTCGCGTACTTTGCGTCTTTGCGTGACCAAGTGGAAGCTACCAAGTCTTGCTTAAATACAGGCACGGTGGGGTCATCTAGGTACAAATTAACATACCACCCATCCGCTTTCTTGATGACTTGAGCCTGTTTGAGAATTGCACCATCTGGAATGTGACGATGGGTACGAACCTTGACCAGCCCTAGCTTGGGAATCTTTAAGTATAAATACTTCCCAGATGGTGCTGAGCAGGAATGCAATTCTAACCCTCCACCTTCAAATACGAGAGAACGGTATCGGGAAGCAGATTTAAAACGAGGTTTGCCACTACGCTTACCGTTGCAATCTCCTGCTATGAAACGCTTAAATGTTGTCTCTAACCTCTTACAAACTTGCTGCAAGGTTAAAGCAGGCACTTCTGAGAAATCCAGTAACTCCCCAGACCACCCAACCGAGACCAGGTCTTTTTTGAGTCCAGGCAAGTATCGCTTCTGGCTGTAATAGGTAGGCTTATCCCTTAGCCCAGGCAAACTGCATACCAGAGGGCAGGCATTAATAGGTGTTCGATTGTTTTCCCACCAATCGAATCTATCTCCCAACTGTTTGTTGTACCAATACCTGCAAATCCGTAGCCAGCGATTAAGTGTGACCTTCTGTTGGTCAACCGGATATAACCGATACTGGTACGTGTACTTCATTCGTTTGGATAAGCGATTGATTTTTTGGCTACACTCATTATACACAGAATCATGAAAATTGTCAACCATGAAGAAAGATTTTATTTCTAGGGGGCGGTCAGTCAGTACTTGGCACATCTGGTGCTGACCACAAAGTATAGAAGGAAAGTATTTACCGAAGCCATTCTGAGGCGGTTACAGGAAATTCTGGCTGATTTGTGCCAGCAATGGGATTGCAAGCTGATAGAGATCAAGGTCGAGCAAGACCATATCCACGTCCTCTTTCAATACTATCCCCAGATGGAATTAACAAAATTCGTAAACAACATTAAAGCGGTTACCAGCCGTAGACTCCGCAAGGAATTTACCGAACGTGTAAACCGCTTCTATCACAAGGATGTACTGTGGAATGGTTCGTACTTTATAGCCAGTTGTGGAGGTGTTACCATAGCTACTCTACGAAAGTACATAGAGTCGCAAAGCTTATATGCTTAACTACTGCGAGCCATTCATCTCACGGTGATGCTATCACATACACCGTGAGGCTTCTGGCTCATATGCTAAATTTTTGACGATCCTATCTTTGACTGTCATGTATATCGATAGATTTTAGTTGAGCATTTGCTAACATTTTTTAACCAACTGCTCTTTGTTTTACTTTTGAGCTGCTGGTTATCGCTCATATTCCCAACATACCCAAGCTTTACTTGGTTGTTCGGCTTGGTTATCGCCCCAGGGCAAGTTTGCTTTTAATGTTGCTACTAACATAACATGGACTGTTTGGAATTGTCAACCCACCCCTACCCCCTCCCGGGAGGGCCTGCTCAAACAGTGACCAGTCCTGCTCATGCCAACCGGGGCAGTCAGGCAGTTACCAGTCCTGCTCAGGCAAACCGGGGCAGTCAGGCAGGCGTCTGGTGCGGGGTTGGACCCACCCCCCGAGCCAAGCTCCCAGGTTCCCCTCCTGGGAGGGGGTAGGGGTGGGTGGGGTTGGGGGGTGGGTTAACGTCTTCTTCGAGCACCACTACTCCTTCTTTTCCCACTACCAAAACCAGTGGAGCGATTTCGAGTACCGCTAGTCTTTTTTTTCCCGGAAGTGTTCAAAGTGCTAGAACCGTAACCAAAACCGGTAGCGCGATCGCCACCTTGAGACTTCTTCTTCCTTGTGGTAGTGGAACCGGAGGAGTTATTCCTTAAATTGCTAGTGGTGCGCAAGGTTTGACGGTTGGTAACTGCTGCTGGAGGAGCTTTGTAGCGGGTTTGGTACCTATCTACTGCCTGATTATAGGTGTTGCCGTAGCCACCATAACCAGTGAGAACACCTCCGGGTTGATACACTGGGGGTACATAGTACTGGGGTCTAAATAATAAATTGCCCACGGCTTGACCAGCTACAGCTCCCGCAAAAGGTGCCCAGAAGCTAGATTGTTGGCGCACCACAACCGTTTGGGGCTGTCCTGTTTGGGGGTTGGTGGTGGTTTCGGTGACATTGTGGACATATTCAATGCGGAAGTCCTCCGTCATGTACATTACCTGGTTGTTCCCTTCTACCTCCAGATAGGTATTTTTCCCAGCTTGAATATCTTCATCAGTCAGTCGAGCCATTTGCAACTCCTGGGTGGTAAAGACTGGAGGACTTCCAGGTGGAGTATTGAGCAAGACGAGATTATAGGAACCGTCTCCATCATTATAATTAGCCTGCTGGACGGGATACTGACCGTTGCTCAATGGCTTAGAAACGGCAGCTGGATTGTTATTGACGTTTTGTCGGACTTGTGTTGACGAATCGGAACTGCAACCAATAGCAGTCCAAGATAAGGTCAAGCACATTAATAAGATGATAAATTTGCGCAACATAGTTATTTGTTATTGGTTACTGGTTACTGGTTACTGGTTACTGGTTACTGTTAAAGGGGGATGAGTTCTGGGAAATTGAGCAATACTTGCTCTTCCTTCAGTTCATCTCCTAATTTAGCTGGGGAAAAATGAACCTGGATCGCCCGTAATCTTCCTTGATGGTGAAGATTAATCATTGTTTTGAGACCTGTTGTCAGTGCATTCATGTTCGCCAAGTCCGTTTCTAGTTGGGGCACCTCCCCCTCACTGGCTACTGTTAGCATCACAATTAAGTTCCGTGTAATAGGTAAAGCTAGAGGTTCATCTCTCCCAGGGTTAGGTCCATTGAAATCCGGTGTACTGAGGTACCGTGCGGTAGAGTCGGTAAACAATTCCGTCACGTAGTCCCCCGCTTCTCCCTCATTCCAGAAGAAATCCCCTTCATTAGCAGCAGCTTGCCAATAAGGACTCAATTGTAACAGGTTCTGGCAAACGTCTGTCAATCCTTGCCCCAAAACTTCCAGATCCCCATCACTTTCTACCGCTTCTCGCGCAGCACCGTTCAAAACCCCTAACAGGGGGGCAACTTCTGCTCCAGCTAGGTGCAGGAAGATGCGACAGACCACGTATCTGGTTTTACCTCTGAATTGATTAAAGCGATCGCCCAAACTCATCTGTGATTGCACCAAAATAACATATTTCCATTATATAGCAATACGCAATACCCACTCGGGTATTAACCAATTAAAGGTAGGAATAATTGCTAAAAACCTTGTGTGACAAGCGCCCTACCTTGGTTCCCTGCCCGTAGCGCTATAACGGAGTCGGACCGGGCGCCATCGATGATGCCGCCCCTACTAAATTAACAATTACTGGTAACTGTCATGGTACAAGGTCACTGTTTCAGCCTTCTGGTTCTAAAATAGCCCCCATGAATAAAATGCTACCTGTCTCTTTATCGATAATAGTGCAGAAAAAGGGGCGATCCACAATCATGGTAAAGTTTTCCTCCCTGGGGTTAATAGAAGTCATCCTAATACTTATAGAAGTTACTCCTGCTGCTTCTGTACCCTCTTCATTCACCTCCAGAAATGTTTTGTGCTTTACCCTATTCATGTAAACAGAACTGGGACTCATGGCGGTAAAATCAGCTCTTCCTGGTTGGAACATAGTTTTCATTCCCAGACTTTGGAGAGTATCGTTCAGTTGCACTTCATATTCTAGTTTAAAACGGGGCATTTGGAATAAGCCTTCTCTTTTGCTGAAGCGCGATCGCCATAGTTCCCAGTTTTCCGGAGTCAATTGGGTGGTAAAAGCAGCTAAATTGCTGTTAGGACGAGGTAAGAAAATAGCCATTTCCAGCAGTCTATCTTCCCCGTAGGGCAAGGTTATGGCCTGAAAATCGTCGTTTTCGTAGTAGTTGTACTCCCCATGACGAGACATCATTAATTGCTGTTTTGTCTTCCCGTCTGCCAAGTAAAAAGGCTTCTCTGTAGTAAGATTATTATCAAACTGATAAGTCCAATCACCTTGAAAATAGATAGCATTGATTAAATAGAGGACATCGCTGGGTTGAATTTGCTCCACAATTGACTCAATTTTGCCTCCAGTATTTTCTTGCACCCAACTGTTAATAATATCCTTAGCACCGAGATTAGTAAAATCTAATCCAGTGGCTTGAGCGTCATAGAATTCTTGTGTATCTTGACGAAATGCTTCTTTTAAGGGAAAGTCTTCTCTCACCCAAAGAGAATTAGCAATGGCAAGGTTTACCGAGTCATCCCCATTGAGGATATCAAAGTGCAAAGCCAAAGCTTGAAAAGCCTCATTAACTTCCTCCCGGCTCATTTCTGGGACTTCCAGCGCCCGTGCCATTTCTGCGGCGGTAGTACCCCTAGCTCCATTATAAATCATTGCCAGAGCCATAGCAGCGCTGGTAGGGGAGATGAAAATATTTTCCTGGGGCTGTTTTGCTCTCATAGCGGCGAATAAATGGAAAGCAAATTTCCTATTGGCATCTATGAGGCTACCATGGGGAAGGGTATGGGATATGGTCGTTTCAGGAGTAGGTGATTCTTCTTGCAACTGATTGAAAGCTCCCAGTTTCTTGCCTTGTAAGAGTCCCAGGGTGACAATTAACAGCAGTATGCCTGCCAGTGGGACAATAGTTTTCCAGTTCATAACTGCTCCTTGCGCTTGGTGATAGGGTGGTCAGAACGCCCGATACCCCCGCCCTACGGGCACCCCCCGTCACCCCCCGCGTAGCAGGGGGATCAAGGGGGGATCAAAGGTTAGTATTTGTACAAATGATTTGGACCCACTATAGTCAGATTATACCAAAAACTGGGCAATCTTCCAATCTCCCCAAACCTCCCCATAAGGCTATACCATATTGGGGACATCCAAAGGAGGAAACAACCGTGACTTTTGCCGAAATTATCGAAAAAGGTGGCATCGCCATTTGGCCCCTGTTATTTTTCTCAATTTTAGCTGTGGGTACCATTATAGAACGTATTTGGTTTTGGTTGGCAGTCTCCTTCCAGGAAAGAAAGGTGATAAACACCGTGTTAACAGCAGCAGTGCGGAACTGGGAGGCAGTGGAGCAGACTGCCCACTCTCACCGGAGACACCCTATGGGCAGCTTTCTTTACGCTCCTTTACGACTGCCCAATCCGGAACCGGAAGTCTTTCATCTCGCCTTGGAAGCAGCAGCGGAGGATGAATTGGCTTTAATGCGTCGGGGAGATAAAGTCTTAGAAGCAGTCATTGCCCTTTCTCCCTTACTGGGGTTGTTAGGTACGGTTTTGGGCTTAATTAATTCTCTCGGTTCGATCCAAATTAGCGATTTGACAACTTCTCCCACTACTGGAGTCACTCAAGGTATTGGGGAATCCCTCATTTCTACAGCAGCGGGTCTGGTGGTAGCTATTGTCAGTCTTGCCTTTTATCGAGTGTTTCAAGCCTTGTGGTTCAATCAAGTGCGCCTTTTCCGCAGAATAGGGAACGAGTTAGAACTAATTTATCGCCAGCGATGGTTGGAAACGGAAGCAGATAGTGAGGAGGAATAGAGATGACCAGAAGAAGTTCAGGAGTACCAGTTCGTCCCCTGAAATTGTGGCAGGATAGTATTAGGAGTGAGGAAGCACGGATTGAAATTCTTCCCCTCATTGATGTTATTTTTTGCATCTTAGTATTTTTTATCTTAGCAGCAGTGGGGGTTTCTCGCCAGCAGGGTATCGACCTAGATTTACCAAAAGCAAGTACTGCTAGTGCTACTCTACAGGAGATGTTAGTAGTGAGTTTAGATGATGAGGGGAATGTGTATGTGGAAGAAAAGCAGATTTATACTCAAAATCAACTTTTTCGCAAACTGAGCCAATATTTCATTACCAATCCCAATGGTATCATTGCCTTAAATGCCTCCCGTAAAGTAGATTATAATGAGGTGGTGGAGTTGTTGGATCTATTGCGATTAGTGGGAGGCGATCGGGTCGCATTGTCTACTTCCCCCGGTTACTCCGATCGCGACGTATTTTTAAATCTGGAGGGAACTGGGAAAAGGGAACTGGGAACTGATAACAAGGAACCAGGAACTGATAATAAGGAACCGTAGGGGCGGGGTCTTCTCGCCCAGGTGGGCAGGGTAGCATTTTATTATCTAAACTTTGCTTATTTCATATATGTAGGGTGCGTTGAGAACACACCACCCCGTGGATGTTATATTGGGGGGGTAGTGAAGCAAGGAGGGGCAGATGATTCAACGAGCAACTGTAGGTTGGGTTGAGCCCGCGTTACCCAACAGCACCAGCCCATCTGTGTGCTGTCGCTTAACCCAACCTACGGCTACAAGCCTTGAGATGAGAGTTCAGTGGCTCAACCGATTCAAACTGTACGGGTAAGCAAAGGTTTGGCGGATAGTGCAGTGCTGCAACTGCGCCAAGAGAAACGATATTAGAGTAGATTGCTAAATTAAGAAATTGAATAATGGACCAAATAGGATTACAACTTCACGGCAACTAACAGCAGAAGAGCAAGCACAACTAGAGGGTTGGTATGTAGCGTCTGATAAAGCAGAAATGAGATTATTGGCTCAATCTATTACTCAGTCTGACGTTTCTGAACAAGATATACCTGTATTGTGGTCTCAAGTGAAGGCTGGACTTGTTCAGCTCGCTGCTACAACTGAGCAGATCCAGCAAGTGATGTTAGAGAATGAAGCACTCCGACAGGAAATTGCTGGACTGAAACAACAGTTTTTTGCAGGTCGTGCAGCATGACCATTTCTGGAAAAACAAAATCTGCTATACTCAACAGAAAAGTCCAGTGAAACTCCAATAGTTCTCAGGAGGTTTGGGAGTATGCAACAGTTAATTTTGGATGATCCAAGGACAAAAGAGCTGATTACAGAAGTTCTGATTGAGATGATTCAACAAAAGCGCAAGATTTTTTATGATTTGATTTTGGAAGCTATAGAAGAAGTAGGATTAGCCAATGCTATTCATGAAAGCAGACAGGATGATTTTGTTGAAGAAAAAGTGATTTTTAACATTCTTGAAGGTGAATCGTGAAAATTCAATAAAAAATAAAAAAATGCTATGTTACACTGGGAGGTAGTGAAGCAAAGAGGGGCAAATGCAGGATTTGAGGCGACAGGGTTTGTTAGCAGAGCAGGTGCGATCGCGATTACAGTTGTTGCCATTGCCGTTACAGCGTCAGGTGCTTGATTTTATAGAGTTTCTGCGCTGGCAGAGTTCCCAGCAGTCCGATGTTGGGTTATCAGAGACTCACATGGGATCTACGGCTACAAGCCTTGAAATGAGAGTTCAGTGGCTCAACCGATTGGATACCCATCGTCAAACTGTAGGGGTAAGCAAGGGTTTGGCGGATAGTGCAGTGCTGCAACTGCGCCAGGAGGAACGATATTGAACTGGTACGGTAGAAGGAGTGAATTGCTTCACCCCAGCCCCGCTTCAGAACCGTGCAAGTAACTTTCGCCACACACGGCTCCTATGAGCTATGGCCCCACTTCAGCCATTGACTACCTTCATTTACCAATTGTGGTCATGGGTCAGGGTTAGGCAGTTTCAGTAATCTTTCCTCATTTCCTCTACTTTGTACTTCCCTTCTTCGTCATCTTTCAATGCGGTATTAAACCCATTTGGGTTACAAGGTTAATTGCACATTTTCGAGTACTTTTCGTTCTCGCTCATTGTGGGTAATTGTTTCAGCTGTTACCAGTTTTTTGTTTCGTTCCCACGTCAAGCACCGTAGTTCCCGTTAGAGTTTATCAAACTCCCTCCTAGTTACCACCCTAGGTGGTTACCCACGTTTTTGCAACGTTGCCAAATTTAAGATTGTTTTGAGTCTTTAGGTGCCGTCAATTCACCCACTAGCCTCCCAGGGTTGCCTATATCCTAAACTTAACTAGGCGGGGTTTTGATTACTAGTCAGGAAGCCCATTAAAAATGTCCCCATCTAAACTGTGCGCTGTACTCCTTGGACTTAGATGCTTTTTACGACGGTTCACTTACCACCCCCGGCATTGATTAATGGCGGGGGCTTCCATTCACCTTTGACTCTCCCTTTTAGCGGCAGGGTACGATGCGTTACGCCAACAAAGTTTGTATTGTTGCTACTACTTACGGCTAGTAACGCATCCTACAGTGTCTGGCCAGATAAGGAGTCTGCAATCCCCTTGCAGGCAGGACTTGATTTCTCTCACCTGCATCCTAAATTTAGTTGTCATGGGACGCTTACGCGCTTGCTTTCGCAATCAGCTCCTTTTCAGGAAATCCGCTTTTCAGCCTATTTCTAAACTTAGATTTAACGGGGGCTGTTTACCCAAGCCCTAGTTTATATTTGGCTTACGCCGCATTTTCACGGTTGAACGAATCGCCCATTTAGCTCCCTTACACCGACTGCTCCAAGGGTTTTGGTTGACAGGTACGGTTGCATCGGTGGTATTGGCTTTACAAAGTCCGGAACCTCTGGCATTATATGTCTATCATCATCCTATGACTCTGTTTGGCATTGGTTTTACTTTTGCTGCTTTGACGGAGATCTTCTTTAAGGAAGCTGTTTGCTTCAATCGTTTGGAAACCAAGTTCTTGACTCCTGTGATTCCTATGTTACTATTGGGACACCTGGTAGGGGTTTTATCCCTTCCTATGGAGCGGGTTTTGCTGGTTATTTGGACTGTTTTCTTTATTATATTCGCTGTTCGTAAAGCAGTGCAAGCTATTCCTCCAGATATTGGGGATAAGTCTGTTTTTGTTCATCTTAAACAGCAACGTTTAGGGGTTTAGGGTGTAGGGTGTGGAGTGTGATGTATAATTTATATTGTAGGGGCGGGGTTTTCCCGCCCACCCTAACGTATAATTATAATATGAGTAAAAATAAAATATGGGGTTTAGTAGATTATAGACCTCGGTGGAGCTTAACGATAAGAGGTTGGAGTGCTATCTTACTCCTGGGGATGACTTCGTTTTTATTGTTTGTTACCCAAATCTGACGCTTTGGTGGTAGAAAGGTGGGTAAATGATGATGGAGTTAGGGGTGCGATCGCCGAGTTTAAAAAGGGAGACTACAAGGTTGTTATTACCACAGGTCAGCCCTTAGGAAGGGGATATTACCTCTCCCGGTATAAAAACTTGGCCTACCTTACTGTTGCTATCTTTATTGCCTTGGGTTTTGATAAAAATAAATTGATTCCAGTACCTACACCCCGAGCGAAACTAAATCGTACCGCTGCTTCTGCAGTTGCTTTACGTGAGTGGTTGGATAATAATGAGAGGGGGATTAAAACTATTAATCTCTATTCCTATGACGCACACACTCGCAGAAGTTGGTTGCTGTTTAAGCGGGTTTTAGGTCCGGAAGTTGAAGTAGGATCTATTGCTCACTCTACTCTATCATATAACCCCAAACGGTGGTTTACTTCTAGTGAAGGGGTACGGTCTTTTTGTCCTCCTATTCTACCCTGAAGCTTTGAGTAAAGCTATTCCCAACAGTCCTGTTCAGGTTGCTCCCACCTTTTTCACGGCTTTGGGTATTTTGGGTACTTTTGCCAGTATTTTCTTTGCTTTACAGTCTGTTAGCTTAGATAATACTGACCCTGAGATACTGGTTCGGGAGAGTACTCGCCTCCTGGGAGGGATGAAAACTGCTTTTTCTACTTCTTTGGTTGAGTTGTTGGTTGCTATCCCTTCTATGGTGTACCTTTCTTGGAGCAAAACAGGTCGGCAAAAATATCGGAATCAGGTACGACGAGATTTGGGGGAAATTGCTGTTTTAGAGACTCCCAATCACTTCCTTTCTCGTCTGGACTCTCGGGAGAATGTTTTCGATGAAAAGATTCTGGGGGAAGCACTTGCAAAGGCTCTGGTTTCGGTGGTTCAGGAGCTGAAACAAGAAGGAATACCAGCCTTTTTGAAAGCCTGTTTAATTTGTTGCACCCACTTTAGTTTACCCTGTTTCTGATAAAATTGAACTGCTTGCCTATAAGCCGACAAAACCTGAGTAGCATTTTCCACCTCTCCTTGACTATCGCGAATATTCATCAGCACCCAACCCAAATTGTGATAAGCTTCCCCATAGTCAGGCTTTAATTGAGTAGCATGCTCTAGATAGGAACGACCTTCTTCCCATGCTCCCATTTGACCGGATAAAGTCCCTAAACGATACAAAGCAAAAGCATGGTCACCGAATTTATCAATATAGGTTTGGTATACTTGAACTGCTCCAGCAATATCTTGCCGTTGTTCCAGCACAATAGCTTGATTTAAGATAATCCAACCGGGAACCTCTGGTTGCTGACTCCCTCCTTGAAAACTAGCTAGTGCTTCCTGCCACAAACCAAGTCTTGACTGCTGCCAACCTTTAAATCCCCAAGGAAAGGCGCTCTGGGGTACGGCAGCCATAAACTGTTGCAGACATCGCTCCAAGTCCGGTCCTTGTTTGGTAACCACAGCTCTGTCTAAAGCAACGGTTAAGCAGGGATAGATCCAGCTGGACAATTCTGGGTTTTGTTGGGACTTGAAAATAGCCTGTCTAGCATAACGGATAACAGGTTTCCACTGCTGTAAATTACTTCCAATCCATGCTTGCAACCCCAGGGCAAAAGTGGAATCGGGATCCAGTTGTACCGCTTTCTTTGCAGCTGTCTGGGCTTCTTGCCACTTGCCTGTTTTCCCTAAGGCCCAAGCTAAATTAGCGTTAATCCAAGATTCATTAGGAGCCAGTCTAGCAGCTTTTTGCAGGTGACCCATAGCCTGTGACCAATTGGATTGGCGACAAGAAATTAATCCTAATACCCCATAGCTCCGACCATCATTAGGTGCCATTTGGATCCCCCGGGAGGCAGCAATTTCTGCTTTACTCTCGTCCAGATACATGGAAACCATGGCTAATTCTACCACAGTTTCTGAATTATCCGGATCAGTGTGCAAACATTGCTCATAAGCTTGTACTGCGGTGGATAAATCTCCCGTCCTCACTAGGTCTCTGGCTTTAGTTAAAGTAGGAGGAATGTATTCTCCAAGCAGTCCTTTAATTAAATCATCGGCTGACTGAAAGCGCTCCTCAACTTTTATTTTCATCCCCGCAAGGATTACTTTTTCCGTAGTAGGGTCAATATGAGGTAAAATATTACTTGGGAGTACTAAAAGGTCGGACTGGAGTCTGTCTGGTGCTGAGGGAGGTAGTTGTCCGGTCAATAGTTCATACATGGATGCGCACAACGCATAGATGTCTACCCAAGGCCCTGGTCTACCCTTCTGACCGTACTGTTCGATGGGTGCATAGCCAGGAGTTAAAATTTGGGTCATTCTTTGGGTTTGATTGGCAATGAATGCCCGGGCATTGCCAAAATCAATCAAAACTGCTCTATCTTGGCTATCTATCAGAATATTTTCTGGCTTAATATCTCGGTGGAGTAGTTGTTTGCTATGAATAAACTTGAGAGCGTGGGCAATTTCTAATAAATATTTTTTAACTTTTAACTCCGGTAACGGCCCTTGGGATTGTAAAATATGGTAAAGGGATTGACCAGGCAAAAATTCCATGGCAATATAAGCAGTATTGTTTCCTGTAAACCAATCATATACTTCTACTATATTGGCATGTTTGCACTGATAGATATTCTGTGCTTCTTGAATAAAGCGAGTAATTTGTTCGTTTCTCTCTTTGGGGGGAAGAGAAGATGGCCACAGAACTGAATTATCTTGTCTGCTGCCGTTATCGGGCCAGTTTTCTTTGATAGCTACTGGGGTAGAAGTTTTTAGTTCGATTCCTTTATAGGTAATGCCAAAACCTCCCTGTCCTAATGTTGTCTCAATGCGATATTGGTTGTTTTGACTGGTGAGGACAGTACCTGGGGGTAAGTGATGGCTGAGAGGACTAGAGGCTTGGTTTTCCTTGGTTTCTTGGACTGCTAGAGGGGTACCACAAGCAAAACAGTTGCTGTTGGTTTGGGGGTTTTCTGTGAGACAAGTGGGACATGAAATTGACATGATAAAAGTTTCACGCAGAGGCGCAGAGGCCCAGAGAGGTTTATAAGGTTTGGAATAAACAGCGAACTTTGCCAAAGGCTATTTCGTCACCGCAGTTTAAGGTCTCGGTTTTGGTTATTCTAGGACCAAAGCGATTTTGACTCAAGGGTTTGATAAATGTACCATTGGTAGAACCCAAATCTTGAATTTGCCAATGGTTGTCCTGATGATATATGATACTATGGTGGTGAGAAACAGTTTTCGAGTCTGGTAATTGCTCTAAATCCACTGTCACTTGAGCTGTGGGGGTGGAGCAACCCACCATCGTCCGACTACCATCTAAAATAAACTCAGTGGTAGCTCTCAGAAAGATAAGTCTAGCTGTGGGAGTGGAGGACAGTGCATTTAAAGCGGATATTAATTCACCGGCGGTACCATAGCGATCGCTCCAGTTTATCGCCATACCCTTTAAGATAATTTCTTCTAAGCCCGGATCTATCTGGGGGATTATTTGACGTGGTGGGATAAGAGTATCGGAGGAGGATCTCTCTATGGCGTCAGCGGGCATATGTCCGGTAACTAAATGATACATAGAGGCACACAAAGCGTATATATCTGTAGCTGCACCAGATTTACTTTTAAAGCTATATTGTTCGTAGGGGGCATATCCCGGGGTTAAAATAGCCGTCATAAGGCCAGTTTTGCCCGCTCTATATTCTCTCGTAGCCCCGAAATCAATTAAAATAGCCCGATCCCGTCCATTTATCAAAATGTTATCTGGTTTAATGTCTCGGTGGAGTAGTTGTTTGCTGTGAACAATTTGCAGAGCGGCGGCAATTTGTTTAAAATAGCGTATCGCGCTCTTTTCTGGGAGCCTTCCCTCTTCCTCAAAGATAGTACACAGAGGTTTGCCCACCACAAAATCCATTACGGTATAGGCGGTGTTATTTTCTTCAAACCAGTCATATACTCGCACAATATGGGGATGAATACATTTGGACAAATAAAGGCTCTCGTTCTTAAATTTCTGTAGTTGTTCCTGCTGCTCTTGAGGTGACGTTCTGTTCCACAGGATTGTGGTTCCTTCCCTGACCCCCCGCTCGGGCCAATTTTCTTTAATGGCTATATATTGACCTGATTTGAAATCTCTACCTTGATAGGTAATACCAAAACCGCCTTGACCGATGGTTTTTTCGATGCGATATTGTCTTTGTTTGAGTAAAGTTCCGGGAGGTAAGTCCATGGATATAGCTCAGGGTAAGGATTACGTAGTTTAATGAACCGCAGAGGCGCAGAGAACGCAGAGAAAGATAAGAGAGGGTTTAAATTGCTCGTACCCCACACTTTAAAGCAATAATGGTAGCATTATCATTAGCCCCTCGTTCTAATACTCGTTCAATTATATTATCCACTGCTCCTTGTAAATGGGGTGAACTCTCAAATACTTCTGGTAACTCATGGACGGGAATTAAATCCCAGACTCCGTCGGAACAGAGAATGAGAGTGTCCCCGTCTTCCAGGGTCAGGGATAGGTCTTCTCCAAATTTACTTAAATCTTGGACGTAGCCATGGCTCAATTTAGGTTTAGAACCAATAGATTTGAGGATAATATTGCGCTGGGGATGGTTTAAACTTTCTTCATATTCGATTGCACCACTAGCCAGGAGCATAGCTACCATGGAGTGGTCTTCACTAAGTTGACAGAGGATATTTTTCCGAGCGAGAAAAATGCGGCTATCCCCTACGTGAGCTATATTTAATTCCCGACCCACAGCCAAGACTATACTCAGAGTTGTCCCCCCATTGCGCACTTCTGCTGAGACCCGTTCGTTGGCTCGTTCTATCAGGGAAATCAACCAATCAGCACGGTTTTCTGGTGTTGTTATATCCGGGGGTATATGGGCGTCCATAAAGGTTTCCACTGCTAATTTGCTGGCAATTTCTCCTTGATCCATTCCTCCCATGCCGTCAGCAACAACTGCTAGGATAAAAGAATCGTAATTTTGACGAATGCCATAGTTATCTTCGTTTTGGAGCCGCTTGAGAGAAAGTCCTACAGTGGAACCACTGGCTACTTCCCATTTCACTTTGGGAGTGGGTAAGGATTTACGAGTTGTAACTAAAAGGTTGACTAACTGTCCGAGAGGAAACCTTTCTTCGGGAATTGGGTTTAAGGAGATCCGGATAATTTGGTAGAGTCTGGGAATTTTTTTTATTTCCAGCTCCCATTTCTGTTCCTCATTAATTATCCTATCCTCACACCGCTGGGGAAGCTTTTGGTGCAGTGCTTGGTAGAGGACTGTACCCACAACATAGGTACTCATTTCCTCGGTAATGATACCACCATAGGACAGTTCCGGAGCGCTGTAGTCACTTATAAAACCTGCGGCGAGTTCGGTATCAACTTTATAAGCAGTAGTTAAATCGAAAAACTGAATTGGTGTCCCTATTTGACAGTATTGGGGTAAGATAGAAATGAAACACCATTCCCGTTCATAAGCATAACGAAATAATTGGCATATTTGGCTAACTATTAATAAGATTTGCTCTAAGTCGTGGTCTTGTTGGAACCAAGTTTCTAAAGTTTCTCCTTCTTCTGGGAGGTAACTTAAAAGTAGCAGTTTTTCAGCCGATGATTCAAAGTCTACTTCTTCATAAAGTTCTTCCTCTAAATATTCCCGATCTGACTCCTCTATTGTTTCTTCGGTCATTGTTTCGACAATTGGTTCAGAGGAAGATATTTCCGTTGCTTCTAACTCGGTTGTTTCGACAACTGGTTCAGAGGAAGATAGTTCCACTGATTCTTTTGTTACTGAAGCAAGTAACTCAGAGAACATTTTATATCCTGAGAGAGTTTCTCTCAGTTCTATTTCTCGCTTCAGTCCTCCGTTAACGGAACCTACTCGCAGCAATCCTAATTTATCCACATTGTGGAGCCGGACTTTGAAGTAATGAACGTCGGCAAAATTACCCAAGTGGGTTATTATTTCTAATTCATATTCCCCTAGCTGACAACGGCTATTTTCTTTGATTATGATAGGAACCTCTGTGGACACGGATAACTCTCCTTAGGGGCTTTCAAAGAGGAAGCGAATTTTGGCCATGGCAACTTCGTCCCCGGGGTTGAGGACTTCCGGTGTAGTTATTCTAGCATTATAGCGAGTTTGACCTGCGGGTTTAATGAAAACCCCGTTGGTAGAACCCAGGTCTTTGATTTTCCAAACACCTGCCTCTTGATAAATTTCTGCATGATTACGAGAAATAGTATCTTCTCCTGGAAAGCCTTCTAAATCAACATCTACTGGACCAGTATCTGAATCGAATCGTCCGATAATAGCGCTACTATCCAGGGTAAATTCTGGTACCGGGGAACCAGGTTGTTTGGAAACAAATCTAGCGGTACTACCTACAAAGCTGGGAGGGGGAGTTTCGGGAGTGGGGTCTGGGGGTGGAGGTGCTGGGGTACTTCTTAACTCAGAGTCGTCAAATTGAATAATGGAGACCCGATCGCTCTGAGCAAGTCTTCCTGATTTGACTAGGGCTTGTAAGGACTCGATGACTATATCTAGTTTCGATTTTCCCCCTGTTACTTCTTCATACATGGAACCGCTGGTATCGATGACAAAGGCGAAGGTGGTAGGAGGGCGACTGGTGGCTACTTCCTGGGTGGGTCTCAGTTTTAGCATGAGAAACATCTTTTGTTCTGATGCATCCGCTGGTAAGAATTCTCTATGGGGGGCTATTTTGACATTTAACATGTTTGATTTTAAATATTAGGGATGTTTCGCGCAAAGCCGCAAAGGCGCAAAGGGAGGAGGAAGATTTTTTAGGTCAAGATACTTGCTATAGGGGTGGAAAGGCTCCTCCTTTCGGTTCTATGATAGCTAAGTTGGGTTCTATGAGAACAGGTTTCTCTTGATTACCACTTTCTTGCAGATTTTGCAAGTCTTCTGCTGACTGGGAGGGTAACTTTAAAGTAATGGAACTTGCTCTAAACCCTTCTTCAATATCTTCCACCCACCGAGCAATCATTGTTTCTAAATGGTTATCCCTGATTTTGCAACCGCTCTGATTTTGTAAGTCCTGGCGCATTTTCTCTTGTTGGGTTGGAGTGAAAAAGTTTTTCGGCTCATTTTCTTGTTGGCTATTTAAATCTATGGTATAGTTAAAGTTTCCTGGATTATTTGGGACTGTGAGAAAGAATTTATATTGTACCATTATGATAATATGGCTAATTAGAATCGAAGGTTTTTACTTCTAATATTACCTCTCCTAGTTTACGACGACTACCAGACTGCAATTCTTGACGCAAAATCTTCATCTTTTTCCTCTTTTTCATGGAAGGATGGAACTCCATGATAATTTTCTCTTCTTCTTGAAAAATCTTGGCTGTTATGGGAGGATAATCCTGATTGGCTGGTAAGTAGATATCCGTGTTGTCGTCACTCCCCAGTACTAGAGCACGAGTTCCCAAGATAAATTCTGTTTGTTCCTGAGTTGGCCATGTTACAATGAGCTTGGTTTCACGACTGAGGACTTCTAAGAGGGCGATCGCCAAACCAATACAAAAACCAACAATGGCTGAACCTGCTAGTCTTCCTAGGATAACGCTACTAGTACCCGTAATTAACAAGAAGCTGCCTCCTCCTAATACTCCCCCTATACTACCACCGAGTAGGGCTAGTTTAGGCTTTAGGTTGGGGATAAAGAAGGGCATAGTGCCCCCCAGGAGGGTTCCCAGAGCGATCCAGCCCAAGAGTTGACCCCCAGTAGCTAAGATAGGCATGGTGAGAAAAGGGGTGTATATTAGTTGACCTAAGGCTCCCGCAGTCATACCAGCAACTAAACTGCCCACTGTTCCTTGAGTAGCTTCTTTCAGGGAGAGGAGTCGGCGGTGCTGATAGAGGTTTTGATCGATAATTAAGGCTAAACCTGTACCTGTAGCTATGATAGCAGTCCAGACCCCAGTACGCAGTGCGTTGTAGCCTGAAGGTTGGGTTCCTGTGAACTGACTCAGAATACTATAGAGGGCGCCTTCAGTCTGGCTTTCTTGTCCTCTTTCGATAATTAATGGATTATAAATAGATTTTTCGGCTTGGCGGAAGGCTTGGTCAAAGTTTCCTGAGTTGGCGTAAAATACTCTAGTGCTGTCTCCTGTTAGTTGTCTGAGGAAGCGAGTGTCCGCTCCTCCCGTTGCTACTGCTACTATGTTAATACCTTGGTTTAGAGCAGTTTGTGCTGCTGCCAGGGTCTCATGAGGAGAGTTAGGTTCTCCGTCGGTGAAGATTAAAATGTTGGTAGCTCCAGTTGTAGACTGAAGTTCAGTGGTGGCAGCTTGGAGGGCAGCGGACATATTGGTTCCACCGTAACTGGTTAAAGAGGCGATCGCTCTTTGGAGTACAGTTTTGTTCTTGGTTAAACTGCTCCCCACGTTTACATCGCCACCAAAGTTTAGCACTGCCATAGGGTTTTGGGAGAGGTTTTGTCGTCCCACGAAGTCTTGGGCTGCTGTTTTTACTTCTTCCAGTTTACTCCCTGTCATACTACTGGAAGTGTCGATTAAGAGTAAAACTGCTTGGGAGCCACCTTTTACTAGGGGCGGTGGTTGGGTCGATTTTCGGAAAATTTCTCCCAATACTAGGGCTACCACGAAACACCCGGTAGCGCCGCAAGTACCGAAAAGGATGGGTTTTCGTAGTTTCTGCTTTAATTTTAGCCAATTTACCATGTTTTGTTTCCCCCGTGTAGGGGCGCCACCATCCTTGCGCCCGCAAAGACGCAAAATGGTCGTTTATTTCTCTAATTTTTGACTCCATAACCAAAAAGGTATGACACCACCAACTCCTAATCCTATTATACTAGAGACAAATAATAGAAGTCGAGTAGTTCCCGGGAGGGTGCGACCAAAAGCAGCAATAGTATAGGATTTTCCATCGGAGCGTCCTGTGTTAATATGGTTAGAGTTAATCTCCACCTGTACTGTGTGTTGGGAAGCTCGTTCTGGGTTAGGTTCGGTATAGGTGATTTGGTACTCCCCTAGGATATCATTTAAGAAGTGTTGCAAAGCTTTAGTTACCTCCTTGCTATCTGCAGAAATCTCACAAATACCTTCCGTGATACCCGCTATTTTATCCAACTCCTCCGTATCTAAAAATTCCTCCGAGGGAACTCCCCTATTTACGTCTGTGAGTTTTGCTGGTCTGCCTAGGTTATATTTATTTCCTAGTTCTTCTGGGGTTAAGCCGTACCCCAGGGAATGAACTACAATTCTCTCATTATCTCTTAATAGTTCCTGTAGTTCCTCAAAACCCTCCTCTTTCCTAGGTTTTGTACTATTGTGATAACCGTCCGACAGGAGAATAACCGAGAGACGAGGTGACCGTTGGTTCTTTTTCTCCTTGGGAGGATAGAACTCAGGGTCTTCTTCGTCAGAAAGGAACTCTACTGCTTTAATAAGAGGTGCATATAAATTAGTAGAAGCACAGGGGGTTTCAGCTTTGAGGTTCGTTAAATGTGTTGTTAACTGGGGATTCCCTGGGGAGTAAAATTTGCTCTTATCTATAGTAGTATTGTTCACAGGGTAACCTTTACAGGTTCCTCCCTGATCTTCATTTACCTCTCCAAAAGGGATAACAGCGATTTTGGTGTTTTGGTTCCGTTGCTCTGTAGCCGTGATAAAATCTTGGATAGCTTGGATAGCTCCGTCTAGTTTCCGGATATCAGATCCATCTTTTTCCTTCATACTACCACTCATATCTAAGAGAAACACAATCCAAGCGGGATCCGTTTTGTTGTCTTTAGCACTTCGCCAGTCTTCCCTGTTAAAGGACACCGGGTTATCGTCTACATATATGGTAAAGTCCTTCCTTTTGAGGTTAACTACGGGACGCCCTTCTTCCCCTTTAACTTTGATATCCAGCGTTACTCTATCTCTCACAGGAGTGGCCTTGATAATTTTTACGGATTGCGCTCTCAGTGGGCTACTATAAGAGAGACAAGCTGTGACCAACAGAAAAAGGCTAACCCTGGGGATCCAAGAAGCGGTTATAGTAGACAAAGCGGTACATTTTCTCATTGTCCGTATAAAAAGCGATGGTATCGTTGTGTTTCAAGGTAATGATTCGTCGGGAATCTAATCTTTGACCGTTATAGGCAATTTTTTCATAAAATCTCTTGTCACTGGTGGGTTTCAGATGGGACTCAGTTCCTTTAATTTGGATCCAAGCTACAAGGAGAGGTACTCCTGGTAGTTTAATATCAGCTTTGGGGTTGTGTTCGGAACCGATGAAAATGTTACCTTGATCCGGTAGTTGAATAGATAGTCCTACCTCGATTTCTTCATTATCCTCCTCTTCGTCATATCCCGGTAATAATTTCAGTTTCTCATTTTTAATGGTAGGATAGGTTGGTAGGAGAGGTACGGTTTTTTTCTGATCTATTATTGGGTCATTTCCCGTATACTCGAACCCTGTTCCAGCTCTCAAAGCAGCTATATAACTGGGAGAGTTGGTCAAAGCAAAAGTCAAACCCAGAACTATACCGAGAATAGAGAAACCCACTAGGTCTTCTGTGTTTCTTAGCCCTGCTAAGGCTTCCGGGTCTGTAGACTCCAGGAAAGAGCGTATTAGTTCAAAAAGAATAGCAGCAACCAAACTAGCGAGAGTGGAGCTGATAACACTGGTAAGCAATCGCTTTTTAAAGCGTTTGGTGTTTTTGGCTTCTATGGTTTGCCAGAACCAGCTTAACCCCTCCGATAAACCTACAGAAAGACCTATTATAATCCACCCTAAACAGCGAACCAACCAGGTGGGGATGTTTATTTGTAAAAATATTTGGTAGATACCTCCTGATACTCCTCCCAGTATACCACCCACTCCTAAAGCTACGAGGAGGGGTTGCCAAAGTTTTCTCAGTGCCAGGGTGAGTCGGGTGGGGTTAGAGAGAAGGACTTCGTTAATAACGGTACCCCCAGCAAGGGATACAGCGATACAGGGAAAGAAGACAACTTCTGGTCGTTGTTCCAAAAATTCCCAGTCTACGTTGATTAACTGGGCTATACTCCAACCAAGTAAGGCTGATATTAGTCCTGCTAAGAAATAAAAGTAAATTCTGGCAATTTTATTCATTGTATCCTATTAATACCATTATTTAATACCGTAGGTTGGGTTAAGCGCCTGCGAAACCCAACATGGCTTGGTGCTGTTGGGTTTCGTTACCTTTTCCCAACCTACAGGAATTTTTTCGTTCCCTCCATTATCTTAGGTACCAGGTTCCTCGCTGTCTTTTTATCAGCACTCATAATACCATCCCATGCTAGCTCATTAAAATTCAAACTCTTCTCGTCTCGTTGATAATTATATATAGCTTTAATCCATTTTTTCTGGTCATGTTCATTCAGCTCCTTCGTTCCCCCTTTATAGTCGTACTCCTTCGCTTCTCCACAGTAGTCGGGAATGGAATTTGTCTTTAAAACACTCTGCAACTGGTCATAAATCAAGCCCTTCAGACTACACTTTGTGTCTGGGATATTTTTCCACCTCTCTTTCACCTTCTTTTGGAGACTGGGGTCTGCCATTATCTGGTCATAAACCCGATCCACCACATATTTAATCCCTGCTTCCGTCTCATCAAATTCACTCAACGCTTTGCTTATCTTTTTTCCTGAGATTTCTACCTTCTTGTTTGGTTTTGCAGAAGGTGACGGTTTTGGGGTTGGAGTGGTTTCTGGTGTTGTAATAGTTGGCTATTTATCCTTTTTGAGAGTAGCTCCAGTTTCTTTCAGCTCCTTTTTCAGCTCCTTTTCCACCTTGGTTTTGACCCGGGTTTTTAACTCGGTAGCTGTTTTCTCCGTCTCACTTGCTATTATACCCCAGTCACCGGACCATGTTTCTTCCAGAGTGAGCTGAAAGTGGTTTACCCTTTCGATCCAAGTTTCTTTCTCCTCCTCTTTTCCTTCATTACCCTCTATTACACTACCATATTGAGTGGTTTTTTGGTCAAGGCCAAGAGCAGCTTTCAGAGCAGATATAGTCCTAAGCTTGATATCCTCCTTCGGTACCTGATTATATTTTGTGTTAATTTCCGTAACGGTACCACTAACTATACCAGCTAATACCTTCTTGGTGTCGTCAAACTTCTCCTTAGCTGTCTCAAGTTCCTTGGGTAACAACTCAGGATCGATAACTTTCCGATAGGAGGCTAAAGCGTCTTCCTCTAACTGAGCCTGAGTATCCTTTCCAATAACACCCTTCACTGCAATTTTCCGCTCTTCTTGATAGGCAATAATCAGCTTAACCTGCTGTATTAACGCCTTTTTTTGCTTTTGCTCGTTCGATTTTGATTCCAAAATCAACTTTACGTCACAGGGGATAGTTGCTGTTTCACCTAAACAGAGGGCATTATTTATCACTTCATATACTTTGGACTTATCCTCACTCTCAAGTCCAGCTTTTGTTACAATATTAGCTGCCGTTAGCTCAATCTGATTTCGGGTGGTAGCTAAATTTTCTGGTTTAATCCCTTGTTCCCATGGTTTCGGAGCCAAAACACTCCAACCCAATGCTATAATTAATCCAACTGCGGTCAAAACAGCGAGGGACATACCTATCTGCTTGTAATGCTTGAAAATCCATTGGCATAAAGGCTTAACTAAATTATTTAAAAGCCAATTTAATCGCCACCCAATGCCTTTTATAATAGCTACAAAGCATTCCCATATAAATTTAGCAGTGCTGACTAGCATTCTTATACCCATTATCCCCCTATCTATCCAGTCTCTTTTTTTGTGGAGGGTAATTGACCCGGATTCCAATTGATAATCATTCTCATTTATCTCCCATCTCATCTTCCAACCGTTTCTCCGGAACCCCTTCTCCTTCTTATAGACTGAGATAAAAATCTTACTAGGTACCATTCCTGTGCTAATTTGGTAGAAATAAGCTCCTCTTGTATCCTTCTCTAGTTTATCAAATAATTCAGCTAAAGGCAAGTAGTAACGTAAACTGTGCTTTTTGACTTTCTTCCTATCTGTAGACTTAAAAGGATAGTTGCTGTGTAATAATGGTTCCCAAAGAGCGGAATCGCACTTTAACTGTGGCTCCTCACTGGAACCGGAAGGTTTGAAACTAACTATAGATTTAAAATCATCAGCAATATTCTCAACCAAACCCTGAACACAATGATTCCAAACACTTCTTTCTCTTTCTTCTGTAAGTAACTCCACCACCGTCTCTAATGTACACTTTCCCAGGAGTACTTCCTGCAAGACACAAGAGACACCCTGAGCTAACCTATCCTGGAAAATGGATCTCTCCGCTCTATCGGGCACCCCCCTGGGGGGCTGAGAGGGATCCAGTATTAGATTATAAAATTCATGTTGGAACTCCAAAGAGACCTCTTTATGCTGCTGAAAATGGGGCCAACGCAGAAAATAGGGTAGACTCTCGGGTAAAATCATAGCCCGGAGAGTCAATAATCGAGCCATAGGTGGACTAGGAATGTCCTTAGAGCGATCTGCTCCCTCTCCGTTAAAGACCTGACGCCAATATTTTTCCGTTACTGCTTCATTTCCCACAGCTTCTGCAACTACCTGTACCCACTCCTTTCTCACTCTACTACTGGTACTTAGCCCTTTAACCGCTGCTTCCAACCTCTGTGGGTCTATTTCCGAGTCAGCTACTTGCTCAGGAGGGTTCTCTATGGCTACCTTGATTTTCTTATAAGCCTCATTATCCTCCGCGTGAATAAGGGTAAAGCTCCAAGGATTTTCTAATGCTACTGCGTTATAAGCCCAAGATAGGGGTTGGTCTTGCGCCTTATTAGCAGCTAAAATATGAACCAGGTCAAAATCGTATTGGTTTCCTTGGGTTAAAACCGGGATATCCTTCTCAAGAACCCTTTTTTCAGCGTCGTTCACGGTCATGTTCCAGGACTGAAAATGAGGGATAATGTCTCCTTCTGCTCTCCTCGGTGCTTCTGGGTGAAAAATTGGCAGCTTTTTGTAGCGTGAGCGATAGTCTTTCAACCAATCTAGGATTTTCGGCAGGTTATATTGCCCTTCGGTGATAAAGTAACGATGAACCGTGAGGGGACGTCCAACTTCGTCTTTACCCCGACTCACTAAAGCTACCACAGAATAATCGGGGTTACCGGGGATAACTCGACCAATAATAGCAGGTTTTCCCATTTTGCCCCCCTCAACTACAGAGAAGTGCTTATTCCGAATCGCCCTTTCTACCGTATCAGGAATTTTCCCCCCAGGAAAGGTATTATTCATATATCCTCCCGTAAAGCGTCGAGAAAACCAGCTCCCGTCCTCAGCAGTATCCGGTACAATGCCAGTACTAAACTCGTATATTTTACAATCAGCAGCAGCAGTCATATTCTACTCCAACATATCTCAATCCAATTCTAAATCAGGGTGTCGTCTACCACTAGAGAGCCAATAAAGAGGAGCCACTAAACCAAAAGGTCGCCAGCGCTGGGTATTTTGCAGAACGCACTCTTCCAAACCCTCCCGCCCTCCTTTAACCTTTTTCATGTTCGGCTCTTGTACGTGAGTACCCAACATACCAAAAGCGGAAGCAGCAAAATAGTCCACTTCTACCGCTCTTTTCTCTTCCCAATTCTGCAAAGCCTTCACTAGCCTAGGAAAACGGGCTTCGGCTATTTTACGGGGTTCATGACGATTAACCCACAACTCCGGTTGTTCGCACTTGTTCAACACCAAAGCAAGACGTCGTTTCTTCTCCCCCAGTTGATCCAACCGTCTGAAGAACTCCTTAATTCCCAGAGCAAATTGTTGATCCAAACGCCAAGAAGTACCGTCTACCAAGAGCATAAGACCTTCAGCTTCCTTACAATCATCTAAATAATCCTCTACTATAGAATTATTCGGGTTCTCAATCAGGTCTTGGAAAAACTCCCCAGAATAATCCTTAGAGTACACCATGAGAGTGACCAAAGGCTCCTCTTCCCAAGCAAACCCACTTTTCAGGGTAATTTGCAGCTGATAGTCCTTCACCTCCTCGATATTCTTCAATGGAGTTGTTTCAAAACAGTCCCCTTGCTCCAAGATATCTTGTGCTCCACTCAAGAGTTCCCGACCATTATTGCCAATAGGTTCTATCTGTTCCACAGGACTGTTAGGATTAGCATTAGGCCAATGAGCTAAAGCAGCTAGGTAGGTAGTTTTCCCTGACCAACGATAGCCGATGGTACGAATTATAGCATTAAGGGGTTGAGAGGCGGTTTTGGACTTACTTCCGGTAAACAACCTCCTCAAGAGCTTTTTTAACCATTGCCAGAACTTCTTAAACATTCCCCCCAAGCCTCTTTCCTGTATTGAGCCAGTATAAAGGAGCAATCATATTATAAGGTTTCCATAACCCAGGATATCGCAGCACGGCCCCCTCCTTGTCTCCCGGTATGGAGATCCGGTTGGGTCGAGGATCCCTCTCCGGGTCTAAAACCCCAAAGGTAGAGAGAGCATAAAACCGTAAGTTCTTCCGGGGAATTTTTTTCCTCAAGATACTTCTGGTCCTAGTTAAACGTTTTTGGAACAAATCAATTTCCGGTTCAATGCGCCCAGGCCATAATTCTCCCCGTTCGCACTTACTCATGGCCACCGCCAAGCGCAAATCTTCAAGGCGATCTGAATCATCAATTAACTTAGTTAATATTTCCACGACCCCACTATAATTATCATCCTCGTCCTCCCACCCAGGGAGCATAATCAACCAGCCCACCACGTCTTTCAAAGCCTCATCCAAAAAATCTTTAATTTTAGAGGTAACGCTTTGGGTTTCTTCTATAACGTACCATACTTTATTGACATAAGTTTTTGCATTTAAAGATATTATTTTTTTTGACTAAACTTTTTTTTGACATCTAGCTGAAATAGGTAGATTGATTCCTTGGTCTCTTCTTTCTTCGTTGCCTCAAGATAATCCTTTTGTTTAATTATATCCTTAGCTTTTCCGACCAGCTTTTTGGCGTCCTGATTAATAGCTTCAATCTCAAAACTTTGCCCTTCTCCCCTAGTTGGCCAATAAGCCAACCCAGTTAAATAAGTAGTTTTCCCCGACCAGCGGGGTCCGAGAATGACAATATTCCCCATATTAAACTCCTAAGCTAAATGACTGGCTAAATAAATCCAAGGTAATTCTAACAAACCTCGGTGGTGGATAGAAGTCAGAAAGTAGCGCACGGAAGTCACACTATTCATGTTCTCTAGTTCCTTTTGTACACAAGAAAAATAACGACGAGACACATAAACACTTCTTCCGTACCAACCCTTACCCTCTTTACCCCTATTATAAGCAAGTTCCCCAGCTTCCCGTTCCAGATCGCAGAACAGATCCGCTTTATTCAAGCACACCACAATATGTCGCACCCGAGGACAGTCAGAACGAAAAAATTCCACCCAACGACGGAAACGCTTACACCACTGCTTTTGAGTGGGAAACAGAGTATGATCTACAGAAGACTGGTGAATTATTTCCCGATAGGGGGGTAAAATTAGCATAATACCCTCACTACTCCTCACCCTAGTGAGCAGTGTATCCCACAGTTGAGGGTTATTACCAGCCCAAGACTTCTGCCAGACGCCACCCGCAGTATCGACCCAATCCACAGAAACAGTCTTTCGCCCCGACGGTAACCTCACCTCCACCTCCAGCAAACGACCCCCAAAATTAGGATCAACTTTTGTGGCCAAAAATTGGTTGGTATCCGGATCGAAAGACAGAGCCTTCATTTGTTGGTATTTCTGACTGGAAATATTGCTCACCCGGACAAAATCAGAATGTGCTCCGATTAACTCCATAGCTAGAGAAGTCTTCCCAGTAGTGCGATCGCCTATGTAAACAACTCCCATATATGTAGTCTCTCTACCAGTGATACGATATCATATGTAGTCTCTCTACTTCCCTCTGTGCCTCTGCGCCTCTGCGTGAAACAACCAAAATGATTATCGAAACATTAAGAAACAGAGTAAATCGAGCCCTAATCGCCGCCTTTGGTGTAGAATTAGGTAAACTAGATCTCCTAGTGGTACCCGCAAGTAACCCTCGGTTTGGGGACTATCAATCTAATGTAGCCCTATCTTTAGCCAAAAAGCTGCAACAAAAGCCTAGAGCGATCGCCCAACAAATAGCAGATAACCTCAATCTTACCTCAATCTGCCAACCTCCCACCATAGCAGGTCCAGGTTTTATCAACTTTACCCTCCTCCCCTCCTACCTAGAAACCCAACTAGAGAAAATCCAGAGAGACCCCCGTTTAGGAGTAGAGCAAGTCCAAAATCTCCAAAAGACAGTAGTGGATTTTTCCAGCCCCAACATAGCCAAAGAAATGCACGTAGGACACCTCCGTTCCACTATTATAGGAGATAGTATCGCCCGCATTCTGGAATTTCGCGGTCACCAGGTGCTAAGGTTAAATCATGTAGGAGACTGGGGCACTCAATTTGGCATGTTAATCGCCTATCTTCGAGAAGCTTACCCCACCGCTTTAACCACAGCCGATGCATTAGACTTAGGGGACTTAGTCTCCCTCTATAAAAAAGCCAAACTGCGCTTTGACTCAGATGAAGAGTTTCGTCATAGTGCCCGACAGGAAGTAGTCAAGTTACAATCAGGAGCAGAAGATAGTCATCATGGTTGGGAACTACTCTGTAATCAATCCCGACGAGAGTTCCAAACTATCTATAACATTCTAGACATTAAACTCACAGAAAGGGGAGAATCTTTCTACAACCCTCTCCTACCGGGGATAGTGGAAGAATTATCCCGTCAGGGGTTATTAGCCGAAAGTGAGGGAGCAAAATGTGTCTTTCTGGAAGGGTTTACCAATAAAACGGGGAATCCCCAGCCCTTAATTGTGCAAAAAACCGATGGAGGTTACAATTACGCTACCACAGACTTAGCAGCTCTCAATTACAGAATACAACAAGACAGGGCTCAAAAGATAATCTACGTCACCGACTCCGGACAAACCAATCATTTCGCCGGAGTCTTTCAAGTAGCCCACAGAGCTGGTATCCTGCCAGAAGGAGTTCAGATAACTCATGTTCCCTTTGGTTTAGTCTTAGGGGAAGATGGCAAAAAGCTGCAAACCCGTTCCGGAGAAACAGTGCGGTTGCGGGATTTATTAACGGAAGCAGTCAGTCGTGCTAAGAAAGACTTAGAAGCTAGATTAGTCACAGAAAATCGCCAGGAAACCCCCCAGTTTATTAGTAACGTAGCTCGGGTGGTAGGTATAGGTGCAGTGAAATATGCAGATTTGAGCCAAAACCGCACCAGCGACTATAGCTTCAGTTACGATAAGATGCTGGCTCTACAAGGTAACACAGCTCCTTATATGCTCTATGCCTATGTTAGAGTCCAAGGGATTAGTCGCAAAGGCAATATAGACCTGGACAACTTACCGTCCGATAGTATTAAACTGGAACAACCAGAAGAGTTAACCTTAGCCAAGCATATTTTACAGTTGAGTGAAGTGCTAGCAGAAGTAGAACAGGATTTATTACCCAATCGTTTGTGTCAGTATTTATTTGAACTGAGTCAGAAATTCAATCTCTTCTACGATCGCACTCCGGTATTGAAAGCACCGGAACCCCAACGCACTTCTCGCTTAGTACTATCCGATTTAACTGCCCGCACCCTCAAGTTAGGATTATCCTTATTGGGGATTGAAGTGTTGGAGAGGATGTAATTATGTGGAGTATGGGGGGAATAGCAGTTACCAGTTACCAGTTACCAGTTACCAGTTATGAGTTACCAGTTTATGGGATCAGAAAGCGGGTTAGAACATTTCTCGCCAACTATATCCCCCCTGGGGGTCTCAATCGCCTTGACGGTTGCTATAACAATATTGTTTATTGATAAAAATTCATGGACAAATCCCTTCGTTGGAAACTCCGCACTTTGCGAGGGGCGAGGGCGGGTACGAACTCTATCGCTTTAGGGCACGAGAGCCACGGAACTTTAGTGCGGGGTGCTGACTTATAATTTACTTAACCCGCCTAGTTGCCGAATATGGCAACTTGTGACGGGTTATTTCTACTTGCAATTAACTTTTTTTCGACTTTCTTACTAAGGTTTACAAACTCAACAATTTATAGTTTCCATCCATCATCTTAGCCTATCCAGGCCGTAGGTTATGGCTTGCTTACTCAACCAAGTTAACTTCAGACCATCCATATTCTGATGATTAGAAGGTAGAGAAATTGTTGCTCAGATTCTCAGCGGGAGGCACAGGCTAGAATCTGCTTTTTTTTCCTGTGCGAAAGTTTTAATTTCGTTTGTGCCTACTTCTAATATAGACCCATTATCACAGATAATCAACTGTTTTAACAAAACTTTACACTTGTTTATTTTCTTCAATAGTCAGTTAACCACGGAAACAATCCTCCCCTAGTACTACGTCTAGACTAAAATAGAAATATGATAAAATCAAAACCCCTGTTCCTACTAGTAGACGGTCACTCCCTGGCCTTTCGCTCCTATTACGCTTTTGCCAAGTCCAAGCAAGGCCCCCTGCGCACGGCAGAGGGTGTGAGTACCAGTATCTGTTTTGGCTTTCTGAATGGATTGCTTCCTGTGCTAGAATCGGAGCAACCTCAATACCTGGCCATCGCCTTTGACTTAGGTAAACCCAGTTTTCGCCACCTGGCAGATCCCAGTTATAAAGCCAACCGCCAAGAAACTCCAGCAGACTTTATCCCGGATCTAGCTAATCTAAAAAAATTACTCTCAGCCCTAAATATAACCTGTCTCAGTGTTCCTGGTTACGAAGCAGACGACATTTTAGCTACTTTAAGTGGTCAAGGGACTGAAGCAGGAACAAGAGTTAAAATACTGACGGGGGACAAAGATTTATTTCAATTGGTTGAGGAGGAGATTTCGGTTCTCTATTTAAGTAACCGCACCATGAGGAGCACTTCTTACGAAGAATTCGATTCTGTTGCGGTTAAGGAAAAAATGGGGGTAACCCCGTCTCAAATAGTTGATTATCAAGCGCTTTGCGGGGATCCAGCGGATAATTATCCTGGTGTCAAAGGAATTGGTGCTACAAGAGCAAAGAAATTACTCCAAACATATGGCACTTTGGACGCTATTTACGCCAATATCGAAAAGATCCAAGGAGCAAGCAAGAAATACCTGGAAGCAGGAAAAAAAGATAGCGAGCATTCTCGCTATCTTGCAAAGTTAAACCATGATGTTCCTCTAGATATACCATTATCCTCCTGTTTTTTGCAAGGTTTTGATTCCCAAGTGGTGAAACCCCTGTTAGAAGCATTAGAACTGGATAAGATTAGCAAACAACTCCATCGTCTGCAAAAGCAGTTAGGTGGTACCGTACCACCTTCAGGAAAGGGTCAACTATCCCTGTTTGACGTTCCCCCAGAACCAATTTCCAGTCCTCTCACTCCCCAAATTATTGATTCTAGGGAGAAACTGACAAAATTAGTCACTATCCTGGAAAACTGCACCGACAAACCAGTGGCTTGGGATACAGAAACCACTGACCTCAACCCTATGGATGCTATCTTAGTAGGGATTGGTTGTTGTTGGGGTCATGAACCTACAGAAGTAGCCTATATACCTACAGGTCATAAATCCGGCAGGAATCTAGATAAAGCGGTCATTTTAGACCTATTAGCGCCTATACTGGAGAGTGGGGAATACCCCAAAACCTTGCAAAACGCCAAATTCGACCGCCTTATTTTCCAGCAGTATGGGATTAAACTAGCGGTCGTCACCTTGGACACTATGTTAGCCAGTTACGTCCTCCACCCAGAACGGAGTCACAACCTCACGAACTTATCGAAGCGCTATTTAAAGGATCTAACTCCCAAAAGCTATTCAGAGTTGCCTATTCCCAAAAAGGGAACCATTGCTGACTTAGATATTCAGAGTGTAGCCCATTACTGCGGTTTAGATGCTTATTGTACCTTCCTCTTAGGGGAGAAACTAGCAGCAGAATTAGCCTCAGTACCAGAATTACAAAAATTGCTCTTGGAGATAGAACAACCTTTAGAACCAGTTTTGGCAGCCATGGAAAGGGCAGGGGTGAGACTGGATATCCCTTACCTGCACCAACTCTCCCAAGAACTAGCAGCAGATTTAGCAAAAATCGAAAATCAAGCTTATACTGATGCGGGAGCAAAATTTAACCTCGCCTCCCCGAAACAGTTGAGTGAGATATTATTTGAGCAACTGGGGTTAGATAAGAAAAAGTCCCGCCCAACCAAAACAGGCTATTCTACTAACCAAGCTATCTTGGAGAAACTCCAAGGAGACCATCCGGTTATTGATAGCATCTTAGCCCATCGTACCCTAGCCAAGCTCAAATCTACCTATGTAGACGCTTTACCCCAATTAGTGCATTCCCATACTGGACGAGTACATACCAATTTCAATCAAGCGGTCACTACTACTGGGAGGTTATCTTCATTCCATCCTAACTTACAGAATATACCCATTCGCACGGAATTTTCCCGACGTATTCGCCGAGCATTCCTTCCTCAAGATAATTGGTTATTAGTGGGGGCTGACTATTCCCAAATTGAATTGCGCATTTTAGCTCATTTAAGTCAGGAACCTGTCCTACTAGAAGCTTATCACAACCAGGAAGATATTCATAGTGTAACTGCCAAACTTATTTTTGACAAGGAGAAGATTACCTCAAAAGAAAGACGTTTGGGGAAGATAATTAATTTTGGCGTTATTTACGGTATGGGGGCACAAAAATTTGCTCGAGAAGCGGGGGTGAGTACAGCAGAAGGACGCGAGTTTATTCAGAAATATAAACAGCAATATGGACGGATCTTTGCTTACTTAGAAAGAGTGAAAAAAGAGGCGATCGCCCTGGGTTTTGTCCACACAATTTGCGGTAGGCGACGCTATTTCGACTTTGTCAGTCCCAGTCTGCGCCAACAGCGAGGGGAAAACTCGGACAATATCGATTTAACCCAAATTAAATACAATTACGAAGATGGTCAATTATTAAGAGCAGCTGCTAACGCACCTATCCAAGGTTCCAGTGCGGATATCATTAAAATTGCCATGGTCAAATTAGAACCCATTCTCGCGAATTATCGAGGACGATTGTTATTGCAAGTACATGATGAATTAGTGTTTGAAGTACCACCGGATGAGTTGGAAGAGTTGCAAGAGCAAATTAAATGTACCATGGAAAATGCAGTTGAGTTGAGTATTCCCCTCGTAGTTGACCTCTGTGCAGGCAAAAATTGGCTGGAAGCCAAGTAGTAAGTAGGGTGGGCATCGCCCACCATCAACCCGTAACATATCCCACCAGCCTTTTTTTTCACCCAATATTTCCCATTGTCTACAATAAACCATTATTCCAGTTTTGTCGGCAAAGTTTCGTTATAATACGGTAGGTTACAAATATCCTGGTTTGTCGGGTTTCGTTCCTCAACCCAACCTACTTTCTACTTTCCTGGGTAATATTTAAACTACCTTTTTTTGGCGTTGCTGAATCAAGATATGAAATAATAATAAACCGCAGAGGCGCAGAGGACACAGAGGAAAAAGAGAGAGCTAGTTCTTACTCATTCATATCTCAATTATACAACGCCCTTTTTTTTACTAAGGTCTATGGTTGAGGATAACCCAACCAAGCATCTAAATCTTCTTTGGAGGTAAAATGCAATAAAGCTGCTGCCAACTCCTGCAATTGTTGCACTGATAAACTGTCAATTTTCCCTATCAGTCGTGACTCCAGAGTGCCAAAACTGGAATTGAGCAGCATCATCACCAATTGTTTTACTCCTCGTTGCATTCCTTGCTGCATTCCTTGCTGCATTCCTCGTTCTAGTCCTTCCTGTATTCCACGTTGTATTCCCTCTTTGAGAATACTTTGATAAATGACTGACTCTTTCATGATATCCTCCCGAAATAATGAACGAATTAAATCTTCTTCAAACCGTAAACCTGCTAAAATGGATGCACAACTGGAAATTCTTTGTTTTTCCTCCTCATCTTGAATTTCGTTCACTTGATGAGCTACTTCTGCGATTAAATTTTCTGGTACATCACTTTTCGTCAAAGGAGCAAGAGGTAAGAGAGCTGGGTTTTGCAGAAATGGATTGGAATCTTCCTCCCAAAGACGAACGACCCGGTATTTATGAGTTGTTGTCTCATCTCGATATTCGTTTTGGAAAGCTAATTCACTGGTAGTCTCCTTTAAGAAAATGACAACCTGTATGACTGAGCAACCATAGGTACGCTTCAGTCTTACCTTATAGTCTAGCACTCGGAACGGTAAAGGGGGTTGGGAATAAGGTAGAGTTTGGAACTCTATGTGTAAAATTAGGTTACCCACTCTCAATAATAGCACAGAGTCGGCGTGGATTGGTTCCACATTTAGTTCTGCTTTCAACACGCGAATGGTGGTGGGTGCAGTTCCCAACAACCAGCCCACAAATGCTTCTGGATATTGTTCGGCTAAGTATTTGCAGGCATTATCGTAACTCAAGCTTTTACCTCCTGTTTAATTTCATTCATCTTATCAGCTTTTATCAGAGAGATGGAGAATAAGTGTATCCCCCAATCACCCAATCACCCAATCACCCCATCAACCTAGCCAAAGGTGAGAACCATATCTAACCCAATTATTTACTAGATAGGCAGCTTCGATACCACTCAGCCACATTATAGGCCACAGTTTGCGATGATGATTAAGAGAAATATACACATAGCCCAAACCGAGAAATATAAAAGGTTGAGCGAAAACGTAGCGCCCTAAACTAACCAGGCGATCCTGGGTGAAGAAAGAAATAACACTGTGGGAAGCTGTAAAGTAAAGTGAAAACCAGAATAGGTAGGATTGAGTGCAGATTTCTGCCAAGGGTGTCAAGGAGTGAGTTAAGGGTTGGAGTTTCCTCAACCATTGGGTGCGCAAGTTTGCAAGCGTATGCGCTAGGATCCACAAAGGAGGATAAAAGGCTAAAGTTAGGAAAATTGGGAATGGCAATAAACTGGGTAACTTGAGCGGTTTATATTTGGCTAAGACAATAAGCCACGCTGTAGCCAAAAGCAGAACCGGAAAATAAAGTGCAAGAATATCTATTAAGGGAGATTTAGGCAATAGAAGCAGGTAAGGACGAAAAGCTAAACTCTTACCCCAGGCTTTTTGCGCCTCAAAGGGTGTCCAAAAACTGTTTCCATGCTGGACGCAGAATGTTCCATAGACAGCATAACCCAACAGTGCTGCTAGGAATATAACTCCCGTGACTTGTAGACCAAATCGTTTCTCTTGAGCAAAGCGCTGCCAAAACTCTTTCCAACTTTCTTTCTCCAACTTAAGTCTTGCCAAAATTCCTAAGGTGAATATTGTCCCAAGTCCTGAACCGATAAATTGCACTAAAGCGGGGCGAGTTAGAGATAGGGAGAATGTGAAGACAAATACTACCCATAATACCCACTGCCCTCGGGGCTGCTCACGAGGAAGTAAAGCCCACATAAGCAGCAAGCTCAGAAACCCAAAAAGGCTTTCGGTGTAACCAATGACTCTAAAGATAGCCATGGGGCTGAGAGAATAGATTAAGGCAACCCAAAAGCCCAAGCGACGGTCATTCAACCCCTTCTGAAAGACTACTAATAGTAGGGGAATAGACACCAACCACAAACCTGTGGCAGTTATTAAAAATCCCTGTGCTGCTTCCTTTATTGTTGTGGGTTCAAATAAAACTCTAATTAGAGTAGGCCAAAGGGAATAAAAGGCTGAACATTGGGAATTCATTGACATTGATGCATAAGCAGCAATGTCACAAAAATAGTTTAAAGTAGGGTTAGATTCGGGGATTTCTAATCCCAGATCAAAGAACTTAAGAAATGCTTGAGGATTGATTATCATTCCACAAGCTGCACAGACTATAAATGCTACCCAAATCAAAAGACTATCTCTGAAAAGCATTGTTCTAGTAAAGGAGTAAAATTTGACATTGGTTACTTTAGGGTGGGTGACACTGGCCCACCCTTTACTAAGACCCTTATGCTACTCTCAAAGGTGGTTCTTTGAGATGCCAATTGGTAGACTGTTCATAAGCATAGGCGACTTGAAAGAGTAAATCTTCCCGCAGTACATTACTAATGAGCTGCATACCAATAGGTAGTCCTTGGTTATCAAAACCACAGGGTACACTAGCAGCAGGTAAACCAGCTAAGTTCACCGGAATAGTCATCAAGTCGGAAAGATACATGGTCAAGGGATCTCCTGTTTTCTCTCCTGCTTTGAAAGCAGTGCCACCAGAAGTGGGACAAACCAATACATCTACTTGCTCAAGAGCTAACTCAAAATCCTGTTTAATCAAAGTACGAACTTTCTGTGCTTTGAGATAATAAGCATCGTAATATCCAGTAGAGAGAGCATAGGTTCCCAGCATAATGCGTCGCTTCACTTCCTCTCCGAAACCAGCAGCCCTGGTTTTGCTGTACATTTCTCCTAAATTATCCCCTGGGTATCGCACACCGTATTTTACCCCATCGTAGCGAGCCAAATTGGCAGAAGCTTCTGAAGGAGCTATGATATAGTAGACAGGTAAACCATAGGAGAATCGGGGACAGGAAATCTCTTGAATTTCAGCCCCTAACTCTTGGAGTTGGGCGATGGCTTGCTGTACTTTTTTCTGCACAACCCCATCCAATCCTGGTCCAAAAGTTTCCTGAATCACCCCTATACGCAACTTCCGAGGAGACTTCAAATCTGGTTTGAGGTTTTTGGTATAATCGGGGATTTCTAGCTTCAAACTGGTAGAATCTTTCTTGTCGTAACCAGCGATCGCCCCTAGTAAAATAGCTGCGTCTTCCACATTCCTAGCAAAGGGACCAATTTGATCCAAAGAAGAAGCAAAAGCCACTAAACCATAGCGAGAAACCAAACCATAGGTGGGTTTCATGCCGAAAACGCCACAAAAGGAAGCTGGTTGACGAATAGAACCTCCCGTGTCGGAACCGAGAGCTACAGTACATTGAGACGCTGCCACTGCTGCTGCGGAACCCCCAGAAGAACCCCCGGGAACCCGAGATAAGTCCCATGGGTTGGCTGTCACTTGATAAGCGGAGTTTTCCGTGGAACTCCCCATGGCAAATTCATCTAAATTGGTTTTCCCCACCATTACTGCCCCTGCTTGCTGCAATTTCCCTGTCACAGTAGACTCGTAGGGGGGGACGAAATTGGCTAAAATCTTGGAACCACAAGTAGTGGGAATGCCCTGGGTACACATATTATCCTTGATACCAATAGGAATGCCTTCCAGGAGTCCTATTTCTTGGTTAGCAGCAATTTTCTCATCCACCAACTTCGCCTGCTCCAGCGCCCTCTCTGGGGTAACATGTAAGAAGCTGCGGATTTTTGGCTCTAGCACTTCAATGCGTTCTAAGGTTTCTGTAGTAATTTCCACAGCGGAGCGTTCTTTGTCAACCAGTTGTTGGTGTAGTTTGCAGATGGATACCATGGTTGTTTCAATAGAGTACTGTACTATTTAATCGCGCAAAGGCGCAAAGACGCAAAGGAAGATAGGGAAGAATTGAACAAAGCCACAGAACGAGAGGGAATATTAAATTTTGTAATTAAACCCCAAAAAACCTTGCATTTGGGATTTGAAGATGATATCCTTTAAGAGTGGGGAAATGTGGCGCCCTATATATAGGGAAGGATTGAACCACAGAAGACACAGTTGACACTGAGGACACATGATTAAAAATCACTGTCAAGGTGCGTGTTAACTGGTAACTGATGTCTATCTTTATCCATCTGCTCCCGCCAAGGGCGGGACGCTTACGCGGGACGCCAAGGGCGGTTGCTTCGCAAAGCTTACGCAAAGCTTCGCAAAGCTTACGCAAAGCTTCGCAAGGCTTCGCAATTATCAGCGTCCATCTGCGGTTAAAAAAAAATCTATATAATTAAACTCTAACAACAAACTAATGTTATCTGCATCCGAACTCCCCCAAAGATACGGTATCTCTTCTACAGTGTTCTATCGTCGTCGCAAATACTTGCAAACTTTGGGTTACACCCTGGAACCCATCAAGGAGGGGAGCAAGAGTTTGTATGACCTGGAACAAATAGAACTCTTCGATGAACTCCACTTTTATATACAAGAAAACGGTGGCAAGAGAGGTTTCCCCACCCCAGTAGAACTGCAACCGGAGGTTCCTTTACCCCCTACCAACAGGAAAAAAGCTGCTGGAACCTCCAAGTTGGATTTTAGTTTCGTCCTCACAGGTACTATAGAGTGGGAAGAAGATGCAGACTACCTCACCTGTGCTGACAACACTAAGTTTCGCCTCAAAAAAATGGCTTCCTTTGGACAAAGGGGTGAAGGAACTTGGGAGTTTATCCCCAGTACGGACTCTAATGGTAAAATAACCAGTCTCACCCAGGGGAGAAAAGGAGATCCTGCTCAGGGGGACAAGTGCTTCTTCCGGGGACGAGTACTACAAATCAGCAAAAAAGAATCCTGGATACTGCGGCAGCAAGTCAACAGCTCCAAACAAAAACCTCTGAAAATCTCCCTCATAAGCAAGGACCTGGGAATGAAACCGGGAGAACTTTGGGAGGTAGAAGCAAGAAGAGAAGGAGAAGTGTTGGTTTTGCAGACAGGTGACCCCCTAGAGTCCGAGGGGACAAAAGGGGACCCCAAAAACCGACAAAAACCAGCTGATAAAGCTAATACAGAATTAGCGATCGCCACCCTGAACGAAAAAACCTCCGTGACAGACTGGAAACTGCAACCTCCCCGACAACACGACTACTATTGGGAATGGAACTGTTATAGTCCTAGTACTAATACCAAGGCAAGAGTCTGGGTGGAAGGGACAGAAGTGAAGGTATATCACTACAACACCCCCACTGCTGCACCTGTGGTTAGGGACAACTCTATTGCTGAACGTCTCACTGTCACTCCCTTGGGGGCTGTGTTCGGGGTGGGTGCTTCCTGCTTCCAAGTCTGCATTGGACCCTATGAAGTAGTCCTAGACTGTGGTATCCGTTTGAGAGCAAGGGACCCCTTCCCTGCTTTGGAGTTCTTAAAAAAGCCTGACCTCCTACTCCTCAGCCACGGTCACCTAGACCATATCGGTGCATTACCGGTTTTTCGCAATCGCTTTCCTAAAGCTAAGACTATTACTACTGTAGCCACTAGAGAAATTGCCCGGGTCATACTCAAAGATGGTCTGCAATGGCAGCAGAATGAAGATTGTCCCAAGTTGTTTGACCTAGAGAACCTGGAGCAGGCAATTTTCTACCTAGAAACAGAAGGAGTGGGGAAAAACTTTGAACCCCTCCCTGGACTGCAAGTTCGTTTTATTAATGCTGGACATATCCCTGGTGCTGTCTGCATATATCTCCAGTATGGCTCCCAAACTCTCTTATACACGGGGGACTTTCACACTTCCAACAGCCGCACCACCACGGGACTGAAATTAGCGGACCTGCCCAATGCTGATATCTTAATTACGGAGACTGTCAACGGCAACGTCACTCACCCCAGTCGCAAAACTCAAGAAAAAGAACTCCTCCAGGCTATTTGGGAGGTGGTCCAAGGTGGGGGTAATGCCTTCATTCCTGCTTTCCCTTTGGGTAGGGGGCAGGAAATCTTACTTGCCCTGCGTATATCTTCCCAGTTACCTCAACTAAAAGTACCTATCTATGTAGATGGACTGTTGGCAGAAGTAACTAAGGTTTTGCAAAAAAATGTTATGCTATTACCACAATCCTTACAAAACTTCGCCCGGCAAAATGGAGGCAAGCCATTTTTTGCGTCCCATGGGAATACCCGGATAAGGGCCATAGGGAATGTTGAAGAACGTCCCTTCGCCATCAATCAACCCAGCATCATCCTGACTAGTTCCGGTATGCTCAAAGAAGGGGCTTCAGTTTATTATGCAAAAGAGCTGCTGAAAAAAGAGACTACTACCCTTTTTATCTGTAACTGCGCCGACGAAGAATACCCGGTGGGAGTATTAGAAGAAATTAAGACCGGAGACTGGATCCAGTTGGAGTCGGACAAGGTGCAAGTGAAGGCAAAAATTAAGCGCTTTAACCTCTCCACTCACGCTGATCGGGTGGGTTTGGGACAAGTGATAGGTAAAGTTGACCCCAAGCATCTCATCTTAATTAAAGGTACGCCAGATGCTGTCCATGAATTGGCGCGATCGGGACAAAATTCCTCCAAATATTATATCCACATTCCCAAAATAGGAGATACTATTAAATATGGTCAAGCTCCCGAACATTTAGACCAAAAGAAAGTTGCCCTCCTGGAACAACCCCAGGAATTTGAACTGCACCTAGAAACCTTCGGGGACGACGCTTGGTTGCGAGTTCCCCGTCAAGTAGTAGAAGAAGACTCCCGGTGGTCAAACCTCGCTGTCAGCGGTGTTATGCGGGCTAAATGGGATGGCTTTTACTTGCGGTTGAGTCCCATCGCCCCAGAAAAACTCCTGAGAGAATCTAATATCAAAAAGGCTAAGGTAACAGGAGGGGAATGTTGTGCAGTCTGTCAATTTTTCCACCGAGGTAAGTGCACTAGCTCAAATAGTCCCCTTTACAGACGCCATGTGGATCCTACAGGTTATTGTCCTGAATTTCACCCGTAGGGGCATGATATAAAACAAACAATGAAACAATCTACTCTCCCTATCCTAACTATCCCACCCTTAGCAAACGGCGATCGCCTAACTCCCCCAGAGTTCGAGCGTCGCTATCATGCTATGCCGGAATGCATCAAAGCAGAGTTAATTGAAGGAATAGTTTATATGGCTTCCCCACTGCGGGCTTATCACCATGGCAGACCCCATGCCTTTATTATGGCTTGGTTGGGAGCTTACTGAGCTGAAACCCCTGGAGTTGAATTGCTTGACAATGCTACCGTTCGTCTTGATGCAGACAATGAACCTCAACCCGATGCTTTACCTAATGTCGGCAGAAGGCTCACACCATAATCTTCGACCTGCTAAGGTCTGGCTATACCTTAGCAGGGGTGTGAGATGAATGACGACGCCGGGGTTTATATGCTAGAATGAATTAAATGGGCAGGCAATGGATAAGACCATGTTGATCTACGAGATGAAACTGGAAGGAACTAAAGAACAGTACCCACCCCCCTTGCCCCCCTCCCGGGAGGGGGGTTGGGGGGTGGGTAGCTATTCGTACTGGGCGTTTCATTCGTAACAGTATCATCAGAGCGTGGATTGACAGGGAAGTAAAGAGCCGCAACTCAGCCTAGAAATATTGTAAGGTTTTAGCAGATAATCCAGAGTTCCCTTGGGCAAAGCAGTTAAACTCGCAAGCAAGACAAGCCCACGCCGAAAGAGCATGGGCTGCAATCGAGCGTTTCTTTTCAAACTGCAAAGCAAAAGTCAAAGGGAAAAAGGGATATCCAAAGTTTAAAAAGTACCAGGTCAGAGCGTCTGTTGAATATAAAACGTCTGGGTGGAAACTATCCGAAGACCGGAAATATTTGACTTTTTCTGACAAGTTCCAAGCAGGTAAATTTAAACTTTGGGGTAGCCGTGACCTTCACTACTATCAACTCAACCAGATTAAACGAGTGCGAGTAGTGAGGAGGCATGATGGCTATTATGCGCAATTTGTAATTAACCACTCCAGGAGGGAGACCAAGGAACTATCCAACAAACAATCAGAGCTAGATGTTGGTTTAAACTATTTCTACACAGACTCCCATGGCGATACAGTCGATAACCCAAGGTTTTTAAGAAAAGGTGAACGGCGTATTAAAAAGCTACAAAGACGTTTATCTCGAACTCAAAAGGGTAGTAGTAATCGAGCTAAAGCAAGGAATCGCTTAGGCAGAGCGCATCTAAAGGTTTCCCGCAAACGTAACGACTGGGTATGTAAGTTAGCCCAGCGCGTCATACAGTCTAACGACTTGGTAGCGATTGAAAACCTAACAGTGCGTAATATGGTGAAAAACCACTGTTTAGCCAAATCTATTAACGATGCAGCTTGGTATAGATTTCGGGAATGGCTAGAGTATTTTGGGGCCATTTATAAGGTGGAGGTAATTGCTGTTGATCCCCGCTATACTTCTCAAAACTGCTCTAGTTGTGGTGAGAAAGTGGTCAAAACATTAAGCACCAGGACTCATAATTGTCCTCATTGCGGTTATATAGGTGACCGAGATGAGAACGCTGCAATCAATATCCTATCTAGGGCATTGGAGCAATTTCAAACTACCCTGGGGCACAGGGAAAGTCACGCTAGGCGAGAGAATCCTCTCTGCCTAGCAGTGGAAACACCACGTAGGATGCGTTAGCTGTCGTAGGATGCGTTACTAGCCGTAAGTAGTAGCAACAATACAAACTTTGTTGGCGTAACGCATCGTACGTAGCAGCATCCTAAATTAAATGGGTTAGCGTAACGCATCCTACGCAGGGAACTCGTCGAAAGAGGAAACTCTCATAGCGATATGGGAATCCCCCGCTATACCCGTAGGGTTAGCGGCGGGAGGATGTCAATGCGTATTGTTTCTGGGGGACAATCCATTATTAGTGAAGATGACTATGTGGAAGGGGCACCGGAACTCATTGTAGAAATTGCAGCCAGTACTGGCGACCTGGATTTAAACGATAAATTAAACATTTATCGTCGCAACGGCGTACAAGAGTACATTGTGTGGCGGGTTGAAGACGGGGAAATCGATTGGTTTGGACTAGAACAAGGAGTATATATTCAGTGGGAACCCGATGCAGAAGGACTGTACCGCAGCAACATTTTCCCTGGGTTATGGTTGGATTTAGAAGCATGGCGAAGGAGGGACTTAGCCCGCGTTCTAACGGTAGTTCGGCGCACCAGGAGGGGATAGGGGGAATTTGTGAGAAAGCAAAGTCGAAAAGGAGCAAAAACTGGACGATTCTAGTCTGGATCAATTCCTGCTTCTCGCAAACGCTTTAACAATTGCTGTACTTGTTGTTCGGCTAATGCTTTTTCCTGTTGAGCTAATTCTTTAGCCCTACGCTCTTTTTGAGCTAATTTTTTAGCCGCTTGCTCCCTTTCTTCCTTCGTAGGAATCCAATTTCCTTCGGTGTCATACCACCGTAACCACTGTCTCTGACAACCCTCATACTCTCCCAACCACAATCCTAAACCTATGTTCAATGTGGGTATCCACAGTTTTGACTGGTTTACTTCTAGAGGTTGGTAACCATTTTTGGTTAAGTGAAAAGGAAATATTTCATTCGTTACTCCGTCAAAGACTATATAATAGGGAATGCGTAATATTTTCTCGTACACTTCCCATTTTGTTGGTTGTTTTCCTTTTTGTTTACTCCTTCCTAAGTCTTCATTTCTCGTACTGGGGGATAAAAATTCTATGACGATACATGGGGCTACTTTTTCTTGCCATATAACATAGCTTAATCGCAGTAAGCGTTTTTGATAGAGTCTATCTACCCCCACTACAGCAAACCAATCTGGACGTTTGCACCACTGAGTATGATTGCTATCATAGTACAGATTTAAATCCGTGGCTACAAAAACTTTATCCGGGGACATAGAAGGGAAAAATGTATTCCTGCATAATTGTGATTGTAACAGGTGATATTCATCAGGCAAACCAGATTCCTCCTCGCTGGGTAAGTCGTACATGGTGGGTAGGGTTGGCGCTACGCGCGGGTACGGGGTAAGGGTTTCGAGATTCGGGGAAGCTATAAATTTACTTAACATAGGGTAGGTTTTTTCGATGGGTTTGTTTTCCAACACGTGTTTACAATGAGATTAACGGCTCTTTTCCTGACCCGCCTGCGAATGAATTGCTGGCTCACAGGTAAAGTCCCTTCAGGACTATTTAATTTCATCTCTATGAGACATTGACATTATTATAATACCTTGGGCGATCCTCCAGAGATCTGCTTCGCAGCACGCTATTGTACTCTATTTTAAATTAAAACCTCTGGTAATATTTAAACCCTGTATGGGTTTTATCTACTAGCCCAACCTTTATGCGCGGGCGGATTCGCTAGGGGGGGAGCCACAAGGGGCGATCAAGGGTTCGCGGACCACACTTTGATTGTTTTGTCGGTGCTACCACTAACAATAGTACCACCATCGGGACTTATTGCTACAGAGTTAACCCGGTTACAATGACCTGTAAGAGTGGCTTTTTCACGAACTGTAGCTAAATCCCACACTTTAATAGTTGCATCACCGCTACCACTAACAAGAGTTTTACCGTCCGGACTTATTGCTACAGACCAAACCGTGTAAGAATGACCAGTAAGAGTAGCTTTTTCTCCCCCGGTTGCTAAGTTCCACACTTTTATAGTTGTGTCAACGCTACCACTTACAATAGTCCCACCGTCCGGACTTATAGCTACAGAAAAAACCGGGGAAGAATGACCGGTAAGAGTAGCTTTTTCTCTCCCAGTTGCCAAGTCCCACACTTTGATAGTTTTGTCAACGCTACCACTTACAAGAGTATTACCGTCCGGACTTATTGCTACAGACAAAACTATTTGTTGCTGCGCCAGTAAGAGAGCAGTACCACTAATAATTGTGATCGGAAATTTGTATTTCATTGTTCCAAAGACCAGTTAAAATCCCCATATATATGGCCGCACATTTTCCCATGATACTAGGATAACACCTGCAAAAACAAATGTCAACCCCTTTTTCCAATTAATTACAATTTTTTTTTTGTAGGGGCGCAAGCCTTGCGCCCAAACCCCCACACCCCACACTATATCAGCGAACATCTGCGGTTTCTAAATGACCGCATCCCGATCCAGCAATAATAAGTTGCGTAATTGGTCGCTATCCAATTCTGTCAACCAATCTTCCCCAGCGTCAACTGTTTGTTCTGCTAGTTGTTTCTTGCTTTCGATGATATCATTGATTCTTTCTTCTAAGGTTCCCTTGCAGACAAACTTATGCACTTGAACGTTGCGCTGCTGACCAATGCGAAAAGCGCGATCGGTGGCTTGATTTTCTACTGCTGGGTTCCACCAGCGATCCACGTGAAAGACGTGGTTTGCTCGGGTTAAGTTTAAACCAACTCCCCCTGCTTTGAGGGAAAGAATGAAAATCGGCGGTCCTTGGGGGTCATTTTGAAAGCGGTCAATCATTTCTTCTCGCTGTTGACGACGAGTAGCACCATATAAAAAGATGGTTTCTATACCGAGTTTCTCCTCCAAATGAGGTTTGAGGAGCTTACCCCACTCAGCAAATTGAGTAAAGATTAAAGCGCGATCGCCTTCAGCTACCAACACTTCCAACATTGCTTCTAAACGCAATAATTTACCAGAACGACTGCTCATATCATTCCCAGAAACTACCTTGCTTTTTATTAAAGCTGGGTGATTACATAATTGCTTCAGTCTCAGAAGCAAAGTTAGAATCAGTCCCCGTCGTTGAATCCCCTCTGCTGCTTCAATCTTACTCAAAGACTTATCTACTAACTGTTGATACAATTCTGCTTGTTCCACGGAAAGAGTGCAAAATACATTCATCTCCTGTTTTAAGGGCAAATCTTGAATAATGTCCTTGTCCGTTTTCAGACGACGGAGGATAAAAGGTTGCACTAGAGAGCGGAGAGTTTGCAAAGATTTCCTGTCACCGTATTTTTCAATGGGTACAGCAAAGCGACGCTGGAAAAACTGGTGTGTTCCCAAAAATCCCGGATTAAGAAAATCCAAAATTGACCACAACTCCGACAAGCGATTTTCCACTGGAGTTCCTGTTAAAGCAATGCGAAATCCAGCTTTTAACTTCCGCACTGCCAGAGACTGTTTTGCCTGGGGGTTTTTAATATTCTGGGCTTCATCTAAAATAATTCCCTGCCATTCTACTCCTGCAAAAGTTTTTTCATCCCGATATACCAGAGCATAACTGGTAATCACCAAATCTTTCCCTTGGACTTTTTTCGCAAAACCTTTCTCTTTCCCTCTTTTTTCCCCATGATGAATCAAGGTGGTGAGAGTAGGGGCAAATTTTTTCACCTCTCTTTCCCAGTTCCCCAACACGGAAGTAGGACAAACAATCAGACTGGGTTTATTTAAGAGCTGCTGTTCCTGTAAACTGAGTAGAAAGGCAATGAGTTGGGGGGTTTTCCCCATCCCCATGGAATCCGCCAAACAAGCACCTAAACCCCATTTTTCTAAAAAAGCCAACCAACTGACCCCTCGAATTTGATAAGGTCGCAATTTTCCTCGAAAACTGCCAGGAGTCTCAATTAAGGCAATGACTTGATTATTGTTTAAATTCCTAATTAACTCTTCCAAAACACCAGAAGTAGCAAAACTGACCACGGGCAAATTGGCCATCTTTTTCGGTTCCCCCGTATTCAGACGCAAAGCATCTTCCACCGATAAAGTCTCCGAATCTGATGAAGTAAAAATTGCTTGAGCAGCCCGCACATCTGCTGGTTGCAAGGCGATCCATTCTCCGTTAATTTGCACTATGGGGGACTTCTGAGCTAGCATCTTGTCAAAATCAGCTTTGGTGATGGTTTCTTCTCCCATGGCTAACTTTAATTTATACTGCAACAGACTTTGTAACCCCAATCGTTCTCCTTTTGGACTCTTCACTTGAGCCTCAATTTTGATACCCAAGCGTTTTTCCCCCGTCCCCGAGGCCAAACCGGGAGGTAAAATTACTCCCAATCCGTTATCCTCTAACTGCCAAGCAGCTGCTCTAATAAACTCATATACTTGTATGGGGGAAATTAAACAGCGTACTGGTTGAGGTTCTTGTAAACTAGCTTCTAGAGGAGAATACAAGCGAGAAGCTAACCCTAAACCCTTCAGCAGAGTTTCTTGGGGGTGTTCTATGAGACGTTTCCTTACTACTAACTGTGCCACTGGATGCTGCCAAATCTCCTTCCCAGGCACCAAAAATTCAGGATCGTCCACTGCTTGTAAATAGAAAGTCAACTTCCAATCAAAATAGCCCCAATTAATTTCCCCTTCTGTAGGAGGTTCCAGGACAAAACAAACCCGAAACAGGTTTTCTCCTAACTTGGTAGTGCTAGGAGAACTGACTAAATAATCTTGCACTGGCAATGTCCAATTACCCAGTGCATGTTCCAAACGCTCTACTTCTCTCTGTTCAATTGCCAAACTACCAGATTTTCCAGCCAATGCTACTAACCACCCTTGAACTGGGGAACCTTTTTTCGGTAGAGTACTCACATCAATCCAACTTCGCAATTGCTCATCCACCATGCATCCCAAAAATCCCAGCAATAATTCTTTGGGTTGACATGATTCATAAGCGCAACAAGCACCAGGCATGAGCTGGGTGAACTTAGCAAAACGGGTTAGATCTACCCTACTGTCCCCTAAGGGTTGCCAACAGCTTCTGAACTTACCATTCCTTGATTTGGATATTCCCGGTAAAAACTTGCCCCGAGCTAATAAATCTAGACTCCAACGGTAGATTTGCACCCAGAAACGCAAATCTGCCCCGAGATAACCATCTTGGGAACCCAGGGGTAATCCTTTTAAAAATGCCCCTGCTTCTAAGGGCTGCAAACGGAATCCTTGTACTTGCCAAGAATGTAAAATAAGGGATTCAGTTTCTATTTTATCCCCCACCATCTTCTCAGACAGCACAGGTAACATTTGTTGCTTCCTTTTTGTCTTTTGACTTGGAAGAGTAACAACTTGGGAATCCCACCTAGAAGTAACTGTTTTCAGGTTATGAGACCGGAAAAAAGCAACTAATTCTAATTCAGTCATATTGAAAGGATGGAAAGGAACTGCTTCTGATGTATCCAACTTAAGAGAAGGTGTCCTGCGCCAAGTTTCCCCCCAAACAAAGAAATAGGAGCTATTCTGCTTCTGAATCCAACTACCATGGAAACTAGACATATTTTCTTGCCTTTTTAACTTGTTTTACTTTCTAAACTATTAAAATATAAGTAGAGATTTGCAATTGAAGCTAAAGATATGCTACAATGTCAACATATCCCTCAACAGTAACCACGTCCGGTAACGTCAGCACCCTATAAAGCAGGTATAGGAGCGGCGACCCCCGCTAATAAATCAGGGTCAAGGTACGTGTTTACATCTTAACCATCCTAGCATACTGCACTCAGCAAGTCAAAACTTCTCTGCGCCTCTGCGCCTCTGTGTGAAACAAAACTCCCAAATCTGTGCCAAGATAAAAAATAGTTATTATAATAAAAACAAGGCGTTGCCTAAGGTTCGGGTCGCGCCTGCCAACCCCTAAGTAGACGCAATTATGAGCAGCAACAAGACAGACTTCAACTCACAAGGCTATGAAATCCAACGGGAATTAAGCCAAAATATCAGTGGTGTAACCTATCTGGCCATTCAGACAAAAACCCAACTCCCGGTAGTTATTAAAGAATTTAAATTTGCCCAGGGAGCCACTTGGGTGGAGTATGAGGCCCACCAGCGGGAAATTGAACTCTTGCGTCAGCTTCACCACCCCAGCCTCCCAGTCTACCTGGATGAATTTGAAACCCCCAGCGGCTTTTGTTTGGTTCAAGAATATAAACAAGCTCCAACCCTAGCCCAAACTCAATACTTTACCCCCCAGGAAGTCAAACAGATTGCCATGGGGGTGTTGGATATTTTGGTTTACCTCCAAGGACAGAATTCTCCTATTCTCCACCGAGACATCAAACCGGAGAATATCCTGGTGGATCGTTCCTCTGGTTTATTAAATGTACATTTAGTGGATTTTGGCTTGGCAATCCGGGAAGAATCTTCCCCAGTAGTTACTCACCTGCCGGTAAAAGGCTCTTTGGGATTTATGCCCCCAGAGCAGCTATTGAAACAACCCCTGAGCAAAGCTACTGATTTATATGGTTTAGGGGCAACTTTAATCTGCTTGGTCACGGAAACTCAATCTAAAGACATCGGTAAACTCATTGATGAGAATTATCGCTTTAATCTCAGGGCTCTCGCTGGTAAGGTTACTCCCCAGTTTAGCCGCTGGCTGGCAAAAATGGTGGAACCGAGGGCAAAACATCGCTTTGCTAATGCTGAAACAGCCCTGAAAGCACTCAAACCCATTTCTGTAGTAAGCAAACCACCAACAGCTGTGGTAGGCAAATTCATGCCCCTAGTAGGATTGGCAGGGTTGAGTGTAGCCGCTTCTGTTTTGACAACTCCTCTGCTCCCAAAACCTGCCCTGGTGGGGCATGGGGATTATCCCGTAGCAACTCGAACCGACTGTTTGCTCAATAAGTTGTTCACAACCGGTGCATGCGAGAATTGCAATTTAAGCGAGATCCAACTGAAAGGAGTCGATCTTCAAGGTGCCAACCTCTCTCTTGCTACCCTCCAATCCGCCAACCTTCAGGGTGCCAATTTCCAAGGTGCTCACTTCAAAATGGCTAACCTAATGGACGCCCAACTCCAGGGAATTAACCTTCAAGGCGCTTACTCGGATCAAGCTGACTTCCATCGTGCTAATTTAGATGGAGCAAACCTTCAAGGTGCCAATCTCAATGGTGCCAATTTCAGTAATGCTCACCTTCAAGGTGCTAATCTCAACGGTGCCAGTCTAGAGGAAGCTAACCTGGAAGAAGCCCAACTAAAAGGTGCTCAGTTGCAACATGTTAACTTGCGCTATGCCAAAATGAGCGTTGCTTTCTTGGATCGGGTCAATTTCCTTGGGGCTAATCTGGATTATGCTAACCTATACTCTGCTTATCTCCAGTCTGCTTATCTGAAAGATGTGAATTTGGATCATGCTAACTTGAGACATGCTCATCTGGTGGATGCTAATTTGGAAGGTGCAACTCTTAAAGGTGCTAATCTGAAAGACGCGAATTTAATTAATGCTAATCTTCAGGACGCAGACCTCACCGGAGCTAATCTCCAGGACGCAGACTTGCGCGGTGCCAATCTCAAGGGTGCTAAGTTACCCAAAGGAGCCAACCTCAAGGGCGCTAAGTTGCCCGAGAAGAAGATTATCCATAATTTATTCATATAATAATGGTTTTTAATACATTATTTCTGTCAAATGGAGTCACCAAAGGACGAAGGGTCTGGGAGTCTGGGTCTAGGGTCTGGGGAAACCCGTGCCCCTACACCCCACACCCTATAGAAGCGCTATAGATGATAATTTCCTTCATCTTCCTGGCTCTTTACCCGAGGTAGTCCCATACTGTAGTTGAGAACGCGACCGCCCAGGTTATAACTTATTGAGCCACTTTCTAGGAGGGAGCGGATAAAATGCTCTAGATCCGAACCGATTCGACGGAGATTGTATTCTGTTAAATCTAGACCGCTACTTGCTTCTACTAAATCATTAAATTTGCGGTGCATGAGGGCGATCGCATCTTCATTCCAATTCAATTCATTATCCGGATCTAAATCCAAGGTTAAAACCCGATCATTCTCCACCAGTTCGTTCTGCTTGACTTCAGCGGTATAAATACGTATATGACGAGTGGTACACTTTAATAGCATGGAAGTTTTCTCTTGTTAAGTCCAATTAAATCTTGGCAATCATTCCTGTAGCGCGAGCATAGGGGAAAATACCCCCAGCGTCAATTACCGGACCCACCTCCCCGAGGGATTTGAGATTATATACTTGATCACTAGTGTGGTTAATCAGCTGATTATTCTCGAATTCAATGGAGCAGTCTTGCCCTGTGGTAAACAAACTGCACAGTCTTACCTCCGACTCCCAAGGATAAAGCTCTCCCGTAGCGGAGCAGTTACGGAAAAAGATCCGAGCATAGGACTGAGCTACCACAGCTTTTACTCCAGAGGCCCCTAAAGCAATAGGAGCGTGTTCCCGGGAGGAACCACAACCAAAATTTTCTCCAGCTATAATAATGGGATATTTGGTTTTCATTGCACCAGTCTGGACAAATTTGCCGTAGCGATGGGGCAATCCTACCATAGCATAACTGCCTAACTGTTCGTATTCATCCTGTTTTGATGGTACTAAGGTTAGATATTCTGCTGGAATGATTTGATCCGTATCGATATTGTCATCCACCACAAAAATTGCTCCACGAATTACCTTACCCATTTTTTTAGTTAGATATCAATTTTTAATTTTACCATTGAGAGGTTGGTGTTCGGTACGTAGGGGCACGGCAAGGCGGTGCCCCTACCATCTACCCCGCTTTGATGCATTTGTCCAATAGAGGTTGGACCAAATCTACATCCTTCCAACCTAGAATTTGGGTCACTTTCTTTTCCAAGTTCTTATAAGTCCTGAAAAATTCAGCAATTTCGTCCAACCGATGTTGGGCAATGTTTTTCAGGGACTTAACTTGACTATAGCGAGGATCTTGGTCGGGAACGCAGAGAATTTTCTCGTCCCGATCCCCACCGTCAATCATTTCCAGCATACCTATGGGTCGCGCTGCAATAACGCAGCCAGGAAAAGTGGGTTGCTCAATTATCACCATCCCATCGAGAGGATCCCCATCATCAGCTAAGGTATTGGGTACGAAACCGTAATCATAAGGATACTGAACAGAGGAGTAAAGCACCCGATCCAGAGCAAAAGCATTCAAATCTTTATCAAACTCGTATTTATTTTTACTGCCTGCTGGTATTTCAATCAAAACGTTAATCAGACCAGGTTTCGGTTGAGCAGGAATGCGGGACAAATCCACGAAGTATCTCCAAGAATATAATAAAGTGACATATCCCGTCGCCAACGCGAGGCGGGTATGACGCTGGCTCTCTCAGCAACTCTTGCTATTGTATAGGATATAAACAGCAGCTCTACTGATTACGTGGACCACGCGCCATTTCTGTATTAACACTTTGGAGTAGTTTTAACAACTCTGGTAACTCGACCGAATCTTCAATCTAAGGACAGATGGCTAAAAGACTTACAGAGAAAGGGATGCAGGCTGTTATTAATCAGGATTTTGGGGGCGCGAGCACCTTCGAGTGGCGCCCTTGGCGATTGCCTTGGGGATCCACTAATAATTTGGTTGACAATGCCCACCCTAATAACTACCTTGCTCCAAGACCTTCGAGTCACAGGATAAAAAGTTGATCATCTTTTTTTTGTGACCGACAACATCAACCCTCGAACTGGTAACTGGTCACTGTCATGGTACTTGAAGAAGCTGGTAACTGTTTCAATTTCCTCTTGTCGGGACCGAATAAGTAGTTGGGACAGGGTCAACTATCATCTCTGAGGAGTAGTAAGCGATGATCGATAACGGTAAAGCCAAGGTCAATACAGCAATTACAGTTCCTACTATCCCAGCCCACCTATGTGAGGGAGGCTCCGAATCCTTGCTTGACAGGTCACTCAATTCCATGTTACAGTGGTTGGTATCTACTAAAAGTGGTTATATTAAAGTTCTTTATTCAAATTATAACTATTTCCGAGGAGATTTTAACTAATCTTACCTGTGTAATACAAAGAATACACAATTACTACACTGGTAACTGGTAACTGTCATGGTACGAGGTCACTGTTGAATCGGCTCTTGGATCCACCGAATGTAAAGATTTTTTAAGGTAGAGCGAAGAACCCGAGGAAGACCAAAATCAATGGGCACTAAAGTATCAGGCAATTTCCAGTCCTCTACTTTTAGTTCTCCCGGGTGTTGGTGGGGAAAATGTATTTGGGACAGTTCCGGACAGAGTCCATTTCCATACCCGGCAACAACTGTAGGTACGGTGGTGGGGTTAACTTGAAGTATTTCCAGTATGGCTCTGTCTAAGGCAAAAACATCCCCTGATGCTCCCAGAATACCTAAATGACGAGGTTCCCCGCCACTAGGACCATTGCCTTGGTGAGCCATAATGCCGTCTATAATGGTTAAATCTGGGTCAATTGCTCGGGCCGTTTCCACCAGCATTTGACCGAAGCGAATGGCATCCCGTCCCGCTTCCAGGTGCCACCAAGCTTTCATCTTTCCAGGTACGCAGCCAAAAAGATTTTTCACTCCTAGAGTCATCACCAGCTGGACGTGGGATTTCACTTTGGGTAGATTAATAACCACATCCGCATTCATTGCTTCTTTGGAGAGACGTAAATGGTTAAAAGTCTCGCCAATGGTTTGGTATCGCTGACCGTGAAATTCCACTATCGGTAAGGGTACTTCTTCTATGAGAGGCAGATAACCACTGCGTTTAGCTACACCTCTAGCGCTACCAAAAGCAGGACTGTCTCCGCAAAAGGGTTCCCCTCCTGCTTTTAGTACCAGTTTAGCGACGCAGCGTACTATTTCCGGGCGAGTGACACATTCTTTACCCGGACAACTACCAGTGAGGAGGTTGGGTTTGAGGAGAACCCGATCTCCCGGTTTCACAAAGGTTTCTATCCCACCCAGGGGCTGGAGTAGAGTGGTGAGGTCGTTCGTGAGGTTGTTTACCTCGTAGTCAAGAGCGGGAATTAAGCTAATACTAGACATAGACCTATTCTAACTATGGATGGCTGGTTGACGGAGTTGGTAACTTAACAGATACTACCTTTAATTTCCCTGATTACGTCTAATTAAATAGCGTACCTCTTCCAACAAAACATTAAACCTCTCGTCGCTTTCTGCTTGTCTCTGCTTCATTAACTCTGTCTCACGCTCAAACTGTTCCATTTTTCGTTCATGTTGACCTGCTACTTTTAGCAATGCTTCAGCGATTATTTTTAAACCATCCACACTATCTCTTATCTCAGTGATACTCTCTCGCATCTCAGTCATGCCCTCTCGCATCTCAGTCATACCCTCGCGCATCTCGCCTACGCTTGAAGCTAAGTCATCGAGCATGTCATCCGTCCACCGTTTTACTGCCATTGTATCTCCTCAATCTTGCATTGTCGGTCAAATAATTATAGCAACTTTCTCTTCTCCGTCGCTCCTTATTTTTAATTAATTATGGTTGCAACTATTTCCACTTCCAATTCCGTTGAACTGATGAAAATACGTCCAGAAATTCGAGCTTTACAGTCTCAATTAGTAGAATGGCGACGAAATCTCCATCAAAGACCAGAACTAGGTTTTCAAGAATTTTTAACCGCCGAATTTATCGCTCTTCAATTACAGCAATGGGAGATCCAACATGAAACTGGGATTGCCCAAACTGGCATTGTGGCTATTATAGAAGGAAGTAGCCCCGGTCCAGTCTTGGCAATTCGAGCCGATATGGACGCTCTCCCCATTACTGAAGCCTCTCAGGTTCCTTATCGTTCCCAACACGATGGGAGAATGCACGCTTGCGGACATGACGGTCATACAGCGATCGCCCTGGGGACGGCCTACTACCTTGTCAACCACCGCCAAGATTTCAGGGGGACGGTGAAAATTATCTTCCAACCTGCTGAGGAAGGTCCAGGAGGAGCAAAACCAATGATTGAAGCGGGAGTACTCAAAAATCCCAATGTCGAGGCAATTATGGGCTTACACTTGTGGAACTATCTTCCTTTGGGTACAGTAGGAGTGCGCAGTGGTCCTTTAATGGCAGCAGTAGAATTATTTCGCTGTAAAATCTTAGGTAAGGGGGGTCATGGAGCCATTCCCCAGACTACCATTGATTCCGTGGTGGTTAGTGCTCAAATCGTCAATGCCTTACAAACTATTGTGGCCCGCAATGTCAATCCTATGGATTCCGCTGTGGTTACCATCGGTGAACTCCATGCAGGTCAGAAATATAATGTTATTGCCGATACAGCTGTCTTTAGCGGTACGGTACGCTATTTTAATCCTACCTTCTCAGGATTTTTTGGTCAGCGGATTGAAACAATTATCGCTGGAGTCTGTCAGAGTCACGGAGCGAAGTACGAGTTAGATTACAGGCAAATGTATCCTCCCACTATTAACGATGCTTCTATGGCAGAACTAGTGCGTTCTGTGGCCTCGGAAGTGGTAGAAACACCTTTAGGGGTGGTCCCAGAGTGCCAGACCATGGCCAGTGAGGATATGTCCTTCTTTCTGAATGAAGTGCCCGGTTGTTACTTTTTCTTAGGCTCTGCCAACTCAGAAAAAGGATTAAGCTATCCTCATCATCATCCTCGCTTTGATTTTGACGAAACTGCTTTATCGTTGGGGGTAGAAATGTTTGTGCGCTGTGTTGAGAAGTTTTTTTCTTTGATTGCGAAGCAACCGCCTTTGGCGTCCCGCAGTGTAGGCATTCCCCACCAACCCACGTAACAATGCCCGACAAAAGCAACCAGAATCAATTTTACAGATTATGTGCCCCAAACGACCAATATTTCCCCTGAGGGCGGGAAAACCCGACGTATACATGGGCTGTTGGTGGGCGATGCCCACCCTACACCTACACCTACACCCGCTGGCTAAATTCTTCGAGAGCGCACCTCGGTGGAAAAATCTTCCACTGCTTGGATAATTACTTGGCGCAAATTGACATAGGATTTGGCAAAGGGAGGTGGGTTTGGGGAGAGTCCGAGTAAATCAGCAGTAACTAGCACCTGTCCGTCGCAATGAGGTCCTGCACCAATACCAATAGTCGGTATAGGGAGTTGAGCGGTAATGCGGGCCGCTAAATGGTCAGGGATGTGTTCTAAGACAATGGCAAAAGCACCTGCTTCCCCCAAGGCGATCGCCTCCTGGTAAATGCGTTCCCCTTCCTGATCCGTTACCCCTTGCTGTTTGTAGGAGAGTCGATGTACTGATTGAGGGGTTAAACCCACATGACCCATGACAGGAATGCCTATGGCCGTTAGTTGGGCTACCGTAGCAACCATAGCGGGATATCCCCCTTCTAGCTTAACAGCCTGTGCTCCTGCTTCCTTCAGAGCGCGACCAGCGGAGTGGATGGCAATTTGAGGACTTTCCTGATAGCTCAAAAAGGGGAGGTCGCAAACCACTAATCCTCGCTTCACACCCCGACACACTGCTGCTGTATGATGTAACATCTCCTCTAGGGTGACCGGGAGGGTATTGGGGTGCCCTAAGGCTACCATAGCCAAAGAATCTCCTACCAGAATCACGTCTACTCCTGCTTGATCCAAAAGTCGGGCGATCGCCCAATCCCAAGCAGTCAAAGTGACAATGGCCCGCTTTTCTTCTTTCCATTCCCTCAGTTTCTGGATTGTAACTGCCATTGTTACCCTTTTATTTGCCGGAGTAAATCTTCTGTTTGGTTGACACGGAGCGGATCATCTGCTTCCTTATACAATTGGGAGGCTTTCGTAAAGGCTTGAATTGCTTCTTTGGTATTACGTCTTCCCAGCCATGCTAATCCCAAATTGTAGTGAACTCCTGGATTATTGGGAAGCTGGTCTTTGAGTAACAGGTAAGTCCCCACTGCCAAAATGTAATCCTCCTGCTTGAGATAAATTCCCCCTATTCCTGCAAGGCTCTCAATATTGTTTTCATCTAGTTTTATCACTCGGTAATAAGCTTCTAATGCTCCATTTAGATCCTGAAGTCCTTGCAGTAGTCTAGCAATGCGCAAAGAAATCTTAATATTATCTGGATCTAGCTTTTCTGCTTCCTTTAAGCTGTCGATACCCTCTTGTACTCTGCCTTGGTCTAGCAACGCTTGTGTCAGTTGTAGGCGCAATTTTTGGTTTGAGTGCAATACTCTTACTGCTGCTTCCAGGGAGATTATTGCTTCGTTGGTGCGTCTCTGTTTTAGCAAAGTAGGGCCTAAGACTTCGTGAGCTTGTTTATTTTTCGGGTCCAAAGCTAGTACTTGCTGAAAACTTTCGATCGCCCCATTATATTCCCTCTGACGCAGCAAAATCACTCCCAGAGCTAAATGATACTGTAGGTTGTTTGGATCGAGGAAAGCAGCGCGATGGTAAGCTCCGGTAGCTCCTATATCATCTCCCTTTTGGGCTAAACTATAACCCAGGGCATAGTGAAATTCAGCATTGTCCGGTTCTAGGGCGATGGCCTGTTCATAGGCTACTGCTGCGGCGCTATAATTCCCTTTATTTGCGTATAAGTAGCCAAGAGCGGAAAAAATCTTCTGGTTTTCTCGATCCAGGCTAGCTGCTTCTTCATAAGCGGCAATAGCAGCAGGATAGTTACCTGTATCAGCATACTCCCGTCCCCGGCGTAGCAAATCGTTGAGTCCTTGGGTATTGCTCTGTAGGGTTGGTTGTGGTATGGTGTTTATTTGCCCCAATGCAGGTAGATGACAAGATACCAGGGCGCAAACTAAGGATAGACTAACTTGGGGGAGGATAGACTTAAACACGACTATTTCTCTCAATGATGAACGTTTTTTTCCATTAACTTGCTTATTTTTTTTATCAATCAAAAAATTATTAATATATTATTTCAATGTTTATTTATAATATAACGAGTCATCCAATTTGTCAACAATGACCACTGGTGAACGGTACGGGCACCGTGCGCCCCTACAACTGGTAACTGGTAACTGCTAACTGCTATTGCGAAGCAACCGCCCTTGGCGTCCTGCTAACTGCTAACTGTCATGGTACGAGGTCACTGTCATGGTACGAGGTAACTGCTAACTGGTAACTGGTAACTGGTAACTGCTAACTGCTAACTGTCATGGTACGAGGTCACTGTCATGGTACGAGGTAACTGTCATGGTACGAGGTAACTGGTTACAACTCCTGTCTTCCTTCCAACGCTCTAGCCAAGGTTACTTCATCTGCATATTCTAAATCTCCCCCCATAGGCAAACCAAAAGCGATCCGGGTTACTTTTGTAAAGGATTTCAAGAGCCCAGCAACATAGAGGGTTGTGGTTTCCCCTTCTACAGAAGGAGCGATCGCCAGGATTACTTCTTTTATTTGCTCTTGGCTAACTCGCTGTACCAAGGACTGAATGTAAAGTTGTTTCGGACCGATCCCGTCCATTGGTGATATTGTCCCACCGAGGACGTGATACCTACCTCCATATTCCCTGGTTTTTTCCAAGGCAATTACGTCTCTAGAGTCAGTAACTACACAGATTGTACCAGGATCTCGATTGGTATTGCGACAGATAGAACAGGTTGGTTCTGCGGATAAATGAAAGCATGTTTTGCACAAACCCACTTGCTTTTTTGCTTCCACCAGGGCCTCCGCGAGGGCTTGTACTTCAGTTTCCGATCGCTTGATTATATGCAGGGCCAACCTCTGGGCAGTTTTAGGTCCTATTCCCGGCAAATGTTGTAGTTGTTCGATTAGACGAGCTAAGGGTGGGGTATAAATTGGGCGATGGCCTCCAATATATCCAATATAACTGTCATGGAGCTAAGCGGATTTGAACCGCTGACCCCCTCAATGCCATTGAGGTGCTCTACCAGCTGAGCTATAGCCCCGAGTGAGAATGCTTTACTGTAAGCATTTCATGATTGTTACACATCTTATCTTCTTTTGTCAAGCTTGGGGAAAATTTTTTTTTCAGGAATAGGGAAAGTTGGGATTCTGGTTGAGATAGCTGACACAATTCCCCATGAGAAAGTAGACTACTAGCATGGCTGCTGCTGCTAGAGCTACTAGGGTTGCCGCTAGGATGAGGGATAATTCTTTGTTGTTGAAGGCTTGCTGCATCAAATGGAGGGACCAGGCGACTAAAGCAATGTCTAATATGAGAATAGGCATTAACATATTTTACAAAATGTAAATTTTTTGTCTATTCTAATACATGTTGGTACCTTATCTCATCCTAACCGGAACCTCACTCTGGGCTAGATAGGTCTTAATTTGGGCAATGGTTAATTGCCCGTAATGCAGTAGGGAAGCCAATAACGCCGCTTCTGCTTTCCCTTCTGTTAGGGCTTGGTATATGTGGTGGCAGTTCCCGGCGCCACCGGAAGCAATAACGGGAATTTCCACTGCTTCGGCGATGGTTCTAGTTAGCTCTAAGTCATACCCTGCCTGGGTTCCATCTCCGTCCATGCTGGTGACAAGCAGTTCTCCTGCTCCCCGTTCTGCCACTTCAGTAGCCCATTTAATGGCGTCTTTGCCGGTATTTTCCCTGCCACCTCGAATATATACGTCCCAGCCTGGGTGGCTGGAATCCTTACGGCGTCTAGCGTCTATGGCTACGACGATACATTGTTCACCGAAGCGATCGCTCCCCTGATTGACTAAATCCGGGTTCCGGACTGCGGCGGAATTAATGCTCACTTTATCCGCTCCCGCTCTTAATAAATTTTTAATATTCTCTAAGGTTTGAATGCCGCCCCCCACGGTCAGGGGGATGAATACTTGTTCGGCGGTGCGGTAGACGACGTCAAGAATGGTGTCCCGGTCTTCGTGGGTGGCGGTTATGTCCAAAAAGACTAATTCATCGGCACCAGCTTCGTTGTAAACTCGGGCTAGTTCTACCGGGTCTCCAGCGTCTTGCAGGTTGACGAAGTTGACTCCTTTGACTACTCTGCCTGCTTTCACGTCTAGGCAGGGGAGAATTCTTTTAGCTAGCATTGGGTTTGGGTAGTATTTTGTGGTGTGGGCATTATTGCCTATATTAATAGCAGTTACCAGCTCCTTCCAAACGCGATCGCCCCCCAAAATAAAAATGAGAAACGGCGAAATCCCTTGGTTTGGAAGCCTTCGCCTGATTTAAGATTCCGTCGAGATGACCGTGCCCAGTAGGTATTTAAGCGAGCAGCGAGGACTTTCTCCTCCTCAGGGCTTGTGGGTAGTGGCCATTGCAGGGAGCGATAGGGGCTGAAAGGAGACCAATAGGCAAAGCCCAGATTGTCCAAATGCTCCAAACACAGATTTATTGTAGGGACGCAGTTCTGCGGCATGGAGGATGTTCCCTAGGGCTGTGGGCATGAGTTTTTTGTGCTTATTGTAGGATTGCTATACTGTACGATTAAGGCGATAATGGCTACTTAAATCTTGAAAAAAAAAATTTTGTTGTTTTTATTCTAAATATGCTATTAATAATGTTAGGAAAACAGAGATGATATTGTATTATGGGAGAAGCCAACAGATGATCAATAACCAATAACCAGTTGTTGCAAATCAACCCGGGGTCTGTACCTTCTCAATAAATCAGCGTTATAGCGCTGAGCACGGGAGTCGGGAGTCGGTAACTGTTTCAGCTAGACGATTATTTGACTTTTGAGAAAAAATTATGAGTTCTATTTTAATGGTACCCATTCATCTGGATGCCTTGTTTCTCCAGCGCGATACGTTTGTGGCGGAGGCGATGGCAGATTTTACGCGCTTGCCCTACTTTAACGGGCAGCGAGATGTTAATCCCGATATTGCCAACATTAGTGAAGATATCGTTATTGAGCCGTTTCAGGATAAGAATTTTAATCTCAAAGCGGGATTGCACTTGCATTGGGCTTTGCCAGATGCTTTGACGAAGACAGTAGCTATTCCCATTGTGGAAAAACAAACCTTTGTGAAGGCATTCGGTAATAATGGAAATGCCATCTGGAATCAGTTAATTGGCCAACAATGGATTAAAGAAATCGATTCGTTGAAAGCGAGCGTCATGCCCAGAAGTCAAAGAACTGGAAATAGAAACAGCCTGGATGGTTTTGAAAACCAGCGAGAAGCGATCGAGGCTCTCTTAAACTATCCCCTAGGAAGTGCTTTTCCTCCCGTACCGAATCGCTGGCTGGTGGAACGCACCGGTGGGGGATTGCCAAGTAAAAAATGGGTTGTTGAAAGCGATTATCTCTATCCTTACGGGCAAGGCGACCAGGCTGGCAGCGTCAATATTTTATATTCGGCGGAGCTGTTTAGCGGTGGGAATCCTGAGGCGATCGCCCAACTCGCGGTCAATCTCAAAAACGATACTTCCCTATCTCAGTTTATCAAAAACCAATTTTTAGCTGGAACGAGAACCCTGTTGAATAGCTATACGTCGGGAACGCCATCGGATGATTTGCAAGCAGCGTTGATGTGGGAACTCAACCAAATTATGCGGGGTGCATCTATATATAATGTCGCTCGCTTTTCTGGGATAACGTTGAGTGCGGAAACGCAAAATTTACTCAAGGCCAATCCGCAAGGAGAAGACCTGGTGCGCTTGAACCGATTGCTGTTGGAGGCGGCCTATCCAGAGTGTAAGGCTATCGGACATCAGCCGTTTCGCTATTTGGGGCGAAAAATGTCCTTTGAGGCTTGGAAGAACGGAGGCAACCAAGCCGATGCATATAAGGAATCCCTAGAACCACTAACGGCGGTGGGCTATGGAGAACCGACTTTTGCGGCATTTTATCCTAACTGTCATAGCGTTTTTGGCTTTTATGACGACGATATTCAGTCGCTTCCGACTGCGGCATCGGGTTTGAAGTATACTGTGGTAGGCTGGTACGATGGCGGCGATCGCGATTATTTCAAGACCTTCCTCCAGCATTCTCGGAATGTTTACCAAGGGGACAGCAGCAATCCCAGCAATGCAGATTTGTTAGAAGCGATACAAGAAGAGTTTAAATGGACGACGCAGGTTCCAAGCGGTCAAGAGTTGCCAGGAGAAATGCTATGCTATGCGAGGATCAGCTTCGCTCCGGCAGCCAATACCGAGAATAGCGATAAGGACTCTGGTACTACAATCGCTGTGGCCAACACCAGCACGGAAGCCCTGTCTGCCTACTTGGCACAGACGCTGGATTCGGATCATAAATCCACAATTGAGGATCAATTAGAATGCTTGCATCTGTTTGCGGGTTTGGAACATCGCAAGCTAGACATCGGCCCGAAATTTGAGGAAGCTCGTCACGAAAAAGGGTTTAATGCTGTTAACGCTGGCATTTTATGGACGATTCGGTACGAGACAAAGAGCGATCGCCAGGCCGATGCAGCGGAATCTCAAGCCCGACAACAAGTTACTTTACCAGAAGATATCGCCGACGCTCTCAATACCCTCAATCTCAAGCAACAGGAGTACGATCGCGCTCTGCAGGAAATCGAGTCCTGGCAACATCAGATTTTTGCCGACTGGTACAAATATATGCTCTGTGCCTATCCTCCCGATGACAGTCGCGACGACTATCCTGACATCGATGAGGTCAAGCATTACATTGAAGTTAAGGCTATCGAGCCCTTCAAGCAGAAGTTAACAGCGACGGGAGAATTGAAGTTACTGGTGGATCCGACAAGTTAAAAATTAGTGATGCATATAAATAATATGTAAAACATGGTTATCGCTACCGCTTCGGCGGCTAAAATTAATAATCTTATGGATAGGCTCCATAACTACAATCTTCAGCTCAGTAATAGTATTATTGAAGACAAAACCCTGGATAATACCAGTAATAACTCTGATATCCTGCGGGGTTCGCCAACAGTGGCGGCAAAAGAACCGTTGGGAAATTGTTTGAGCTTTGATGGCAACAATGACTACATCCAATTGTCAGGGCTGAGTAATGTCAAAGCCGTTTCGATGTGGGTGAATATTCCTAGCCAACAGGAAAGGGGCGATCGCTACCTGCTGGATGCCGCCAGCCTGAGTAACGGACAAGTTGCCGCTAACATCGGCAATAATTGGCATGTCATATATGTGGATGGGAAAAAGGTCGGCAAGCGAGTGGGAGATTTACTCACTTGGCAAGATATTCCTAAAAACCGCTGGGTGCATCTCTACTTGGAAGCTAAAACTGCTTTTAGCGGCAATATATTTTTGATGAGCGATCGCTCTTCCAGGAACCAGTTAGAGGCTCAAATTGCTTCGGTTCGCGTTTACAACCGAGATTTAACTGAGGAGGAAATAGATCGCGATCGGTCTAATACCATTGAGCTCAACTACATGCTCAAACGAGCTTCCAGCCCCCGTTACTGGCAGCCCAACGACCCCGTCATCCTCATTGAAGGCGATGGGGCTAAATTTACTCCTCGACATGGAAGTGACGGTTTGCTAGAGTGTCAGTTGTGCCAAAAAAGCAGCAATACCTCGCTACCGGATTTAATTGCCGACTACGATAATACCATTGGCGCGCGAATTGACGCCATCGAAAGGGCTGCTAGCGGCAGCATTGCTTTTAGTACCTGGACAACACAACCCTGGCATCCCTTTCTCATGGAGTGGGAAGTGGAGGTGCTACCCGTGGAACATCAAAACAACCTGCATCCGGATACACGGGCATACAATCCGGAATTTATCGTCAGTAACTATGTTTTAGAGGAAAACGCCACGGATCTTTCTGTCAAATCGGGAACGGGTTTGACCAAGGCGGCGAACGTCTATAGTGGTTCTGCTATTGTTACGCCCCACGCTAGTATCAAGCTTAAAAAAGAGATAGAAGTCTATCTCAATGAGAAGAACGTTTTGGGCGACAAAAGCGTGATGGCACAATATTTTGTGGATCGCAAGATAAAACCGAAGGACAATTATCTCAGCCAGCATATCCAGAAAGTTAAAACCTGGTACGAAGGGAAATATTTTGACGACAGCACGACGGCAGAGCAAAAAGCAAAGGATGCGATTTATACGGCGATTCGCGCTTACGAACGGCTGCAAAGCTGTAACTCTTTGGCTCAAGCCCTAGGTGGGTTCAATCCCGGTTTGCTCATGCACAAGCAAACTATGCAGTTGCGAATCGACGATTCCCTGGGCTTCGAGGACTACAAGCCGTTTACGGAGCAAGTCCGCCTCGCAGTGGGCGATCGCGATAACCAAAGATGATTTTAAGTATATCCCCATTTTGAAGAAGGTGCCGGCAGGGCTGTGGGGTAATTCCCTGACTCCTGAGCTGAACGGAGAGAAATTTATCGACAATGCCCTCTCGGGATTTGAAATCCAACCCGGAGGTACACCAGATCCGGCTCAAAGACGACGATGAGGAACGCAGGAATTGTATTCGCGATACGGTGGTGCAGAACTCCCATCGAAATGATTTATTGCTAAGTTTAGGATTTGAACCTAGTCAAGATGTGGATCTGAATAGGGAGGTAGGGGCTGATTTTTTAGTCGCCCCGCAAGTAAAGGGGTAACGCGAATACAATAAAACTATATCGATTGACAAAATGGGAAAAGATGCACTAAGATATCTAGGTATTTTTACCTAAACTTGTTTCTCAATGTAGCTGAGAGATGAACCGCAGAGTACGCAGAGTACGCAGAGAGAGATTCTATTGCGGGCTAATAAAGGAGGACAAAAATTACCATGACTACTCAAGCATCTGTTAAAGTTGAATTCATCCAGTACCATCAGCCGGCACTGCAAGATGGGGAATATCAGATTACCGTTACGGAAACTATTGAAGACAAGAACAGCTTGGTGCGGAAAGTTGGTGATGATGATTCGGATCTGGGAGTTATCAATGCCAAGCACTTCTCCCTGGTGACCAATGGGATTATACCCTCGAAGAAGGCTCATATACAAGGTGTTTCTCTCGATGACAACAATATTAACACTGGCTTCGGCATTGACTCCATGGCGGTCAGTGACTTGACAACTAAGCAGGCGATCGCGATAACCAAAGATGATTTTAAGTATATCCCCATTTTGAAGAAGGTGCCGGCAGGGCTGTGGGGTAATTCCCTGACTCCTGAGCTGAACGGAGAGAAATTTATCGACAATGCCCTCTCGGGATTTGAAATCCAACCCGGAGGTACACCAGATCCGGCTCAAAGACGACGATGAGGAACGCAGGAATTGTATTCGCGATACGGTGGTGCAGAACTCCCATCGAAATGATTTATTGCTAAGTTTAGGATTTGAACCTAGTCAAGATGTGGATCTGAATAGGGAGGTAGGGGCTGATTTTTTAGTCGCCCCGCAAGTAAAGGGGTAACGCGAATACAATAAAACTATATCGATTGACAAAATGGGAAAAGATGCACTAAGATATCTAGGTATTTTTACTTAAACTTGTTCCTCAATGTAGCTGAGAGATGAATCGCAGAGTACGCAGAGTACGCAGAGAGAGAGAAGAGAGAGATTCTATTGCGGGCTAATAAAGGAGGACAAAAATTACCATGACTACTCAAGCACCTGTTAAAGTTGAATTCATCCAGTACCATCAGCCGGCACTGCAAGATGGGGAATATCAGATTACTGTTACGGAAACTATTGAAAGTAGCAAGATAAGTCAAGCTCCAGCTTTCAAGAAAGAGAAAACATTCCATGTAGCCGGAGAACGTTTTAGCCTAAATCCCCAAGACATCCATGGGTTTTTCCCACCCCCGGGGAGTTTGGGGGAACACTCTCACGTCTTTCCCCATGTTATTTTCAACCGCAGTACTTTACCTTGGGAAAGGGCAATTGATAATTCTAGGGAGGAGAGGGACATTCCTTGGTTGGCTTTGCTTCTCTTCGACGAGGATGAAAAGCCAACCTCTCAAATTATTACCCTCGGGCAACTCAAAAATACAAGTGAGGCTAAGTTTCCCAGCTTTAACTTAGAACCAGGACAACATGAGGACGATAAAGTGACGGTTATTGATGTCGCAAAAAGCCTATTGGAAACAATTTTGCCAAGCACAGCAGATTTAAGCTACCTGGCACATGTTCGTCAAAGAACCGATGCTAGCAATAACCTGGTGGGAGATGAGTTGGCAATTGTTATTGGCAACCGACTGCCCCAACCAATGGGAACGAGTACAGTGCATTTGGTTTCCCTAGAAGGGCGTTATAACGCCAGCGATTTTAATTACCAAAGAGCGGGAGATAGGGATAAAATCCGCTTTGTTTCCCTGAAAAGCTGGAATTTTGCCTGTGTTAATCCGCTACATACCTTTAAAGAATTCCTCAAGCATCTCGACCAAAATTCCAGCACCTTGAGACTGCCAAGCAGCACCAATCCTGAAGTCGAGAGTTATTATCAAATGGGTTACGTCCCCCTTCTCCATTACTTGCGCCAGGGAGGCAAAACAATTTCCTGGTATCACAGTCCTCTAAGCACTGGGAAAGACAAGACAGAAATAACCCTACCGGTTCTCGGTGCAGACCAATTACTGCGCTACAACCCAGATAATGACATGTTCGACCTATCCTACGGGGCGGCTTGGGAATTGGGACGGTTGCTAGCTTTGCAAAATAAGGGATTTTCCGTCAGCTTATACCGCTGGAAACGCAGCCACGCCCAACAAGTAAAAATTGCGGCGAACCCACTGATTCACGCTCCCGCTCATTTGCCAGTCAAAAACCAGCAATCTTTACCAGAAATTCCCACAGACATTTCCTCTTGGTTCCGAGACCTGAGCTTGCTCAAAGGCGTACCCTTCAGCTACCTCGTTCCCGAGGAGAAGATGTTACCGAAAGAATCAATTCGCTTTTTCTGGGTCGATGGCCTTTGGGTGGAGTGCCTGCTAGATGGTGCCTTTAGTATCGGTCGCGTCACGACCTCAGATCAACAATCAGCAAATCCACACCAAACGGTTACGGGTTTTTTACTGCGTTCAGAAGTGGTTTCCGGATGGCCGGGTTTGCAGGTTGATGGCTACCATAGCAATAGTCAAAAACTCACCCTGCTGCGGATGGATCGGTTATCCGCCAACGTGTTAATCTGCTTGTTCGCGGGAGAAGTTACAGAGGTTGACATTCACCAAAAACCGGAAACAATCCATTTTGGACTGGACAAAAATCAGAATAGTGGTAGCTTTTACAAAAGATTGAGAAACAGCGAAGGACAATTCAACGACAATAATCGAAAGATAGATGAGATTCCCTGGAAAAACCCGGGAAAACTGGTGGTAAATGTCCAGCAACTGGCTCAAGATATAAATAACGTCATTCATTTTAACAATTTCACTTCCGCCCACTTTGCTTTAGAGGCGATTGAAGGAGTACAGATGGTCAAGTTTACAGCCGCGAGTGAGAGTTAGCCACCTGCCCTCTTCCCCAGCTAGGGGTGTCTGGGAATACAGACTGTTAATTAAAGGAAAAGAAACCAGTTGGTAATATTTCAAGCGGAGGTTGACACGAACTGGAATTTCCTCTATCATAAAACTATATCGATAGATTTTTGAGAAAATATTCTATGAGTAATCACAACCAAGCTGCCAGCGCCAAAAATTATATCGGAACCCGGGAAGCCTCCTTCCTCCTCAACATCAGTGCAGTGAGAATGCGCCAACTGTTGCAGCAGGGACGAGTTGAGGGGGCTTACAAGTCCGGCAGACGCTGGCTCATACCTTTAAAGAAGGGCCTGCCCCGGATTACACCAGGCAAGAGGGGTCCTGTCGGTACTTGGAGTAGGAGGCGGCGCCAGGTTAATACCAGGATTCATGTCAATAGACAGGTTTTAGCCTCCAACAAGAAAAACGGTACTAACCATCCTCCTATTTCCGTGAGAATTGGGTCTAAGACCCACTTGTGCCATGAAGTGGATATTCCCGGTAATGCCAAGATGATTTACAAGCCCCACAAATCTTTACCTTGTGGAGCTGTGCTTTGGTGGGAGGTGCCCCCGGATGTGGTTATTGCCATGAAACTCTAAACCCCCTTTCCCCACCCCACAGGAAGAACGGTTTTAGTTGTAACGGTCAAAGCTTCCTGATAAGCAGCGATCGCCTCCTCAATTATCCTGGAAGAACGGTTTTAGTTGTAACGGTCAAAGCTTCCTGATAAGCAGCGATCGCCTCCTCAATTATCCTGGAAAAGCGGTTTTAGTTGTAACGGTCAAAGCTTCCTGATAAGCAGCGATCGCCTCCTCAATTATCCTGGAAAAGCGGTTTTAGTTGTAACGGTCAAAGCTTCCTGATAAGCAGCGATCGCCTCCTCAATTATCCTGGAAAAGCGGTTTTAGTTGTAACGGTCAAAGCTTCCTGATAAGCAGCGATCGCCTCCTCAATTATCCTGGAAAAGCGGTTTTAGTTGTAACGGTCAAAGCTTCCTGATAAGCAGCGATCGCCTCCTCAATATTCTCTCCTTTTCAGCTTTCATCAAAGCTTGCAAACACATCGCCTATTTTTCTGTAGTAGTCGCTCCTGAAGACTGGATAGACAAACCCAACCTTTTAGACAACTGCTATTTTGGTAATTCCCCTTCTGTTGCATTACCCGCTGCAATACTTCCTGCTCATTCATGGTAGGTACAGAGTACGGGGAAGAGAAAAGTGGTGAACTGCTATAATATCACATTAGCAGATAGCAAATTTAAGCGGTGCGATCGCTCTTGATAACTGGTAACTGGTAACTGGTCACTGCTAACTGCTAACTGCTAACTGCTAACTGGTAACTGGTAACTGGTAACTGGTAACTGGTCACTGGTAACTGGTCACTGGTCACTGGTAACTGGTCACTGCTGGCTTCAAGTTACGAGAAATAGTCCCCATGCCCGCCAACAATCTTTCTCTCCTATTTCAATTATAGCAACCACCGGGTAGGGGCACGGCAGTGCCGTGCCCCTACACACCTCCTAAGCTTTGCTCTTGGGTTTAACGAAATAAAGCCCTGCTAGTACCAGTAACAGAAAAATGATAGCGTTGACATAGAAAATTCCATCAGCTTCAGACATAGATCCTGTTCTCTTTATTTTTGGTCAATTTCTCCCCCCATGGTATCAGCCCTAGCTGCTTATACCGAGAAATTGCAATTGAACTTTACAGAAAATCCTCATAATGAAAACAACGCTGCTGCTCCAACTCCTTAATCCGCTGCTCCACCTCCTTTAACTCCTGAGAGTAATATTGCATTTTCTCAGCTTCCTTCCCCATATCTAAAGTTTGCCACTGTTGCAAGCAATAACGACGATATTCTTCCCAACTTGCCCTCTCCAGGGTAACGATGGCAGCAGTAATCACCAAAGGTGCCCGTAAGTTATCTTCCCACTCCCTTTTCTCATCCAAATGAAACAAGTGTGTGACCTGTTTCATCTCTTGGGGATAGGCAATACTCACATCTTGCAATAAGGATATCATATCTGTTGCCTCAAGAGGTAATTTACTAATTTGCTGCCACAAAAAGCGATGCTGGGAGATAGTAAATACTAAATCTTTCTCCTCTAAAGCATCCAGAATAGCTTGGCGATGGTTCGGGAAATGCAAGTAAATCCGCAGTAAATCAGCCTCCCCTTGGGCTAACATGTTCTTTTGAATACTGACAGGGAGATTGGGTTGTTTCTTACCCAGGTATTTTTTCCCTCTTGGTTTCTTTAATTGGGCCATTAAATTGGCAGTGTGGAGGGGTATTAATCTCCCATCCCCTCCACTGAGTAACTCAGCGCAATAACGGATATAATGGGTTCGTTTATTCCCATCTTTAATACGGTTGAGTAACTTGACCATCTCCTGAGCTACTTCCTCAAATTGCTCCGCTGCGGTAAGATTTTTACCCTGTAAGAGTTGGTCTATTTGCCAATCTAACCAGAGAGGAGCATCTACAATAGCATTACCATATATTTGGGCACCAGCTTCATTTTCTTGCAGAAACTCAGCCGCATCTTTTCCTCCAGGAAGATTCAGCACTTTTAATTGTACTTGTCCGGAATAAACCAGGTTTTCTACCTCCCTAATCACCCGCTGGGTGGCTTTAATCCCCGCAACATCTGGATCAAAATTGAACAGTACTTGTTTGGATTTAGTATAGCGCAAGAGGAGCTTTAATTGGTCAGAAGTAAAAGCAGTCCCTAGGGAAGCCACTACATTGGTTATACCCGCACTATGGAGGGCGATGGCATCAAAATATCCCTCCACAACCACTGCTATATCTTCCTTCCCAATACTCCGACATGCCCTATCCAAAGCAAACAAAGTTTTGCTTTTCTTAAATAAATTAGTCTCCGGGGAATTGAGATATTTGGGTTGTTCATCTCCCAAACTTCTGGTCCCAAAAGCAATAATTCTTCCCTGAGTATCCTGAATAGGAATAACAATGCGGTTGCGGAAGCGATCGTAATAACCCTTCCCCTCTTTTCTCGCTTTAATCAAACCTGCTTGTTCTCCTAAAGCAACCCCATAGTGTTTCGTCTCCACCAGATAGGAATAAAGAGTATTCCAACCTCCCGGAGCGTAACCCAATTGAAATTGTTGGATTGTCTCTGGCTTTAACCCCCTTTCTGTTTGCAAATATGCCCGAGCTGCTTCTCCTTGGGGTTGGTACAGGACATAGTGATAAAAGCTAGCAGTAACAGCTAAAATCTCATATAATTTTTCCCTGAGGGAAAGTTCCCGTTTCAGTTCCTGTCTTTCTTCTGGTTCTAGGGTTTTAACAGGGACTTGATACCGTTGAGCTAGATTTAAAACCACATCACTAAAAGAACCTTTCCCCAACTCCATCAGAAACTTAATCGCATTTCCCCCGGCACCGCAACCAAAACAATAGTAAAATTGTTTACTAGGACTGACGGTAAAACTGGGAGTCTTTTCCTCGTGAAAAGGACATAAACCCAGATAATCTTTCCCCCGTTTGCGCAGTACCACGTACTCCTCAATGATATCCACAACGTCAATTCGTTGCTTCACTTCTTCAATGGTATCGGGGTGCAGGGTGGGGATTTTCATGTTTTGGTTTCACGCAGAGGCGCAGAGGCGCTGAGAGGGAGTACTATAGAATTATAGCGCATTCTTGAGGGAGAAATTATGCCATCCCCTTTTCCCGGAATGAATCCCTATTTAGAAGACCCCAGAATCTGGCCAGAAATTCATCACCGGTTAATAGTGGCGATCGCTGATGCCATAAACCCCCAAATCCGTCCTCAATATCGCATAGGGATGGAGGAAAGGAATAACGAGGATAAACTGCTCGTGGGTATTCCCGATGATATAGTTGTGCAAAATCTACCCACAGCAACTAAACCCACCCAGTCTAATGTTGCTGTGGTTGAACCTCTGGTAGAACCTGTCCAAGTGACTATTCCAGTGTCTGAGACCATTAAAGAGTGGTATTTAGAAGTTCGACGAGTGGAAAATGGGGAGGTGATTACAGTGATTGAAATCCTGTCTCCTAAGAATAAACGTTCTGGAGTAGGTCGTCAAGCCTACGAAAGCAAACGTCAGCTGGTTTTGAGCAGTTTAACCAATTTAATTGAAATTGATTTGCTGCGTCAAGGGAGAATGATGTCCCTAGAGTCTCCAGAGATTGAAAGTGATTATCACATTTTAGTCAGTCGCAGTCACTGTCGTCCCCAAGCAGATTTATATGCTTTTAATCTTCCTGATGTCATTCCGAACTTTCCTTTACCCTTGCTCCCGGAAGATAAGGAGCCAATAATTAATTTACAAGATTTGCTGCATTTAGCTTATGATAGAGGGAGTTACGATTTAATGATAGATTATCAGAGGGAAGCAGTACCAGCTTTATCCCAGACAGATAGGGTTTGGGTAGATAGAATTTTGGGAACCGCAGGGAATTAGGTTAAATTTGGTGACAATAGGTAGTAAAATGTTACGGAACAAAGACGAATTGCTGGATCATGCTACGATTGGAACGGATCAGTAAAGTATACCCCACTGCTTCAGTCCTCAAAGATGTTACCTGGGAAGTGAAACCTGGAGAAAGAGTAGGTTTGGTGGGAGTTAATGGAGCAGGAAAATCTACCCAACTGCAAATTATCGCCGGGGAAATAGAACCCAGCGCTGGGGAAGTGATTCGTCCTGCTAGCTTGCGCATCGCCTATCGAACCCAAGAATTTGATGTGGAACCTACTCGCACAGTGCGAGAAGAATTTTGGACTGTTTTTGAGAAAGCAAACCTCCTCCAAGAAGCTATAACTAAAGTGCAATTGGAAATGGAAACCGCTTCCCCAGAAGGGTTAGATGCACTAATTAAGAAATTAGATCGCCACCAGCGTCAATTTGAAGCCCTAGACGGATACAGTTTAGAAGCACGTATTGAGAAGATCCTGCCAGAAATGGGCTTTACGGGAGAAGACGGCGATCGCTTGGTGAGGGGTTTCAGCGGCGGTTGGCAAATGCGCATGAGTTTGGGTAAAATCCTGCTGCAAAGCCCGGATCTCCTCCTCCTAGACGAACCCACTAACCACCTAGATTTGGAAACCATTGAATGGTTGGAAAAATACCTCAGAGCGCTCTCTACCCCTATGGTGATAGTGTCTCACGACCGGGAATTCCTAGATCGCCTCTGTACAAAAATTGTGGCAACAGAAAGAGGGGTTGCTACTACTTATCCGGGGAACTATTCCGCTTATTTGCAGCAAAAAGCAGAAGCACAAACAGCTCAACTAGCTACTTATGAGCGCCAGCAAAAAGAAATTCAAAAACAACAAGCTTTTATTGAACGGTTCCGAGCTAGCGCTACCCGCAGCACTCAAGCCAAGAGTCGGGAGAAACAACTGGACAAAATGGAGTTGGTGCAAGCACCTAGGGCTGGTCTTAAATCTCTCCATTTTCGCTTTCCTCCTTCACCTCGCAGTGGGAGAGAGGTGGTTATTGTTGAGAACTTAACCCATAGCTATAATGATGATATTCTCTTCCTGGGGGCAGAATTACTGGTAGAAAGAGGCGATCGCATTGCTATTCTCGGACCTAATGGTTGCGGGAAATCTACCCTGTTGCGCACGATAATGGGCATGTCCCAACCGGAAGAGGGTAAAGTTGCAATAGGAAAGCATAATGTTATTGTAAACTACTTTGAGCAAAATCAAGCAGAAGCTTTAGAGTTAGATAAAACCGTCATGGAAACCATCCACGATGAAGTACCGGACTGGAAAAATGAAGAAGTCCGTACTTTATTAGGTCGGTTTCTTTTCAGTGGCGAAACAGTACAAAAACAAGTTATCGCTCTCAGTGGGGGGGAAAAAGCACGACTAGCCTTGGCGAAAATGCTCCTCCGTCCCGCTAATTTACTGCTCCTGGATGAACCCACTAATCATTTGGATATTCCTGCTAAAGAGATGATGGAAGAAGCATTACAACACTATGACGGTAGTGTAATTGTTGTTTCCCACGATCGCTACTTTATCTCCCAGGTAGCTAATAAAATTGTGGAAATTCGCAATGGAGAGTTTCTAGTATATCATGGGGATTATCACTATTATCTGAATAAATTGGAAGAGGAGAAGGAGAAGGAACGACAAAGAAAGGCTGCTCAGAAGAAGAAGAAAAAGAAAAAAGCAGTAGCGAGATAATATCTTGTAGGGGTGGGCATTGCCCACCACACAGTAATAGGAGTGAAAATGAGAAATCAAGTTGGGTACGTTGCTGTATTGATAGGACTAATGTGTGTCATTCGGTTGAGTCTCAGCGCCATTGGTTATGCTGCTCCCTATTATAGGGTGGGCAGTGCCCACCCTACACCCCTCTTATTTACCCATACCTAATTGTTGTGCTTTTTGATATACCTTACCTTCTGTTAACAAGGAAGGGGCAATTATCACCTCAACCTGCTGCATTTCCTGGAGATTTTTTGCTCCCAGGGTACCCATACTTGTTTGTAACGCACCCAAAAGATTATGGGTACCATCATCTAACTTCGCTGGACCCATGAGAATTTCTTTGATGGTTCCGGTAGTTCCTACTTTAATGCGGGTACCCCGAGGCAAAACTGGGCTGGGGGTGGCCATGCCCCAATGATAGTCTGTTCCAGGGGCTTCTTTTGCCCTGGCAATGGGTGAACCAATCATCACTGCATCTGCTCCGCAAGCAATACACTTACAAATATCCCCACCAGTAATAATACCTCCATCGGCAATTACCGGGATGTATTTTCCTGTCTGGAGTTGATAATGGTCTCGTGCAGCAGCACAGTCAGCTACAGCTGTTGCTTGGGGAACCCCCACTCCTAAGACACCGCGAGAAGTACAAGCAGCTCCTGGTCCAATACCGACGAGAACCCCCGCAGCCCCTGCTTTCATTAAGTTTAGGGCTACCTCATAGGTAACACAGTTGCCCAGAATGACTGGTATGGGCAAATCCTGGCAAAATTGAGTTAAATTTAGGGGTGTAGAGAACTCAGGGGAGAGGTGAGCAGTAGAAACCACTGTTGCTTGTACAAATAATAAATCAGCTGAGGAGGAAGCCACTATCTCTGAGTATTTCATTGCTCCTGCTGGAGTTAAACTCACTGCTGCAATACCCCCAGACTCTTTAATTTCTCCAATACGTTTGATAATTAGTTCCGGTTTAATGGGTTCGGCGTATAGTTCCTGCATTAGGGAGACAAATTCCGACTTGCCCACTGTAACAATCCGGTTTAAAATCGGTTCTGGGTCGGCATAACGAGTTTGAATTCCTTCTAAATTCAGAACTCCCATGGAACCTAGTTCTGAGAGCAAGACTGCCATTCCCACATCCACTACTCCATCCATGGCACTAGCTATAATGGGAATTTTCCGTTCAATTCCACCTATTTGCCAGTGAGTATCAGTGAGAGATGGGTCTAAGGTACGCACTCCGGGGACAAGTGCAATTTCATCGATTCCGTAAGCTCGACGAGCTTTTTTACCCCGACCTAATTGAATATCCACGCTAATACTAACCTTCGATGCAGCATTTTGCTAAGGTTATCAGATTTTTTGGTTTCACGTTGCTTTTGCACGGACTTAGCAATCTTAATGCTATAGCTCTTGACATCCTCCCCACCCTTGCTGTCGCCTGCTCAGGCGCGGCTGCGCAGGAGCAGGGGGTGGGGATTCCCAACCCACCCCCAAGGTCCCCCTCCTGGGAGGGGGTAGGGGTGGGTGGGTTTCTGTTTCTTTCCCCCGCCATCGATGATGCCGAGGGAATTTCGCAACTGCCATGCAAGAGCCTTGTCTATCGGGTCTTACGTTCGCTCCACAGACTGAAACGGCAAGCCCTGCCGCCAAAATATTCTTAGCTGCGTTGATATCTCGGTCGTGAGTACTACTACATTGAGAGCATTCCCATTCCCTAACGCTTAGTGGTAATTTATCTATTACGAAACCGCAGTTTCCACACCGCTTACTAGAGGGAAAAAAGCGGTCAATCTTAATCAACTCACGACCGTACCAATCACTCTTATACTCAAGTTGTCTGACCAATTCACTCCACCCTGCATCACTGATACTACGGGCAAGCGAACGGTTCTTGAATCGCGCCCACCGAGTAGACGCAAAGAAACGCAATTACACTCCTCCTGCGGTATAGCACCGTCTCTTCCCCATCATAAAGGCGTACTTTGCGTCTTTGCGTGACCATATTTCGTACTGCTAAATCTTCTACCACTATCGTTTGGTTTTCACAGATAAACTTGGTAGTTAGCTTGTGGAGAAAGTCTTTTCTGGCGTCTGCAATCTTTGCGTGAGCTTTAGCAACTTTTAATCTAGCTTTGTACCTGTTGTTGGAATCTAGCTTTTTTCTAGAAAGAGTTTTCTGGGCCGCTTTTAGTCTCTTGAATTTGTGGTTGAAATGCCGAGGGTTAGCTATCTTTTCTCCGTCACTAGTTGTGACTAAGGTAGTCAACCCAACATCTAACCCAATCTGCTTAGTTAACATAGGCATTGGTTTAACTGTAGGGTCATCTACCAGTATGGAAACAGACCATCGATTAGAAGGTTCCAATCTGACAAAAACAGTGGACGGTTCACACTCAGGAGGAATTTGTCTGCTCCAGATTATGTTGAGAGGTTGTTTGCATTTCGCTAATTTGAGTTGCCCGTCTTTCCATCTAAATGCTGAGGGTGTGAATTCTGCACAACCTCCATTCCTCTTCTTTTTAAATCGCGGGTATTTAGCTCGCTTTGCCCAAAAATTTATAAACGCAGTTTGCAGATGGCGTAGAGCTTGTTGGAGCGCCACAGCGCTAACTTCATTTAAAAAAGCCAACTCTTCTTGTTTCTTCCAACTAATCAGCATTGAGGACGTTTGCACGTATCCAATCCGTTCCTGCCTCTCAAACCAACCTTCTGTTCTCGCTGCCAAAGCTTTGTTGAAGACTAACCCACCCCCATCCCCTCCTGGGAGGGGAGCGAGGGGTGGGTCCGACGCAAAAGCAGCTCTTGGTCCGAATCAGGGTAAAACCTATATCTGAAGGCGCGTTGGGTCATTTTTAGGTAACTGTATTTCTTAAATCTTAACACAGATTTTGGAAACTTGAGGCATTTAATTGGTACACTCGTAGCTAATTTTTTGGGCGCGCTATCCCTCCCCACCCCGTAAAACGCTGTCATATCGCGTTTTACGTAGGATGCGTTAGCTGTCGTTAGAAGCAGCGTCCTAAATTAAAGGGGTTAGCGTAACGCATCCTACGGGTGGGGTCTTCCGCGCGTTTGATAAAGCTTGCTTGGAACGATTTTCGAGATATTGATTAAAAGTGATGTATTCCCCAGCCTCATATTCAGTCTGTACTGCCTTGATTTCAGCAATAGTTTGGGGATCCTCTTCATAGCTAGTTTCCTCTGCTGCAAAAATTTGCCGTTCCAGGAGTGCCAACAGCTTTTCTTTACTGTCTAAGTCGAGAGTGCTGATAGCTTCAATTAGGGATTCCATAAGATTTCCACCCGCTCCCCTGCTTCCACTAGCGATCGCCTGGAGCGAAACAGCAGAGAATGGAGCAATTGACCTTGTATTCATGATAGTATCTACTTGACTGAATTTCCTTTCATCCAGTATAACCCATCTCCCCACTTTTTGACTACCCCTAATCTCCCCATTTTTACATGTATTTTTTTAATGCTAAATTACTTATGCTTGGCCATGGTTGGTTGGATTGTCGGGCTATTGCTGCACAATCTTCGTATTCCGGTTGCACATTAATTATCTGTTTGTTGTTCCCTTCACCAACACTGGCCACTTTCACTCTAATTTTACCATAAATAGTCTGGACTTCTTGGATTTCTCGCTCTAAAATAGTCCTAGATTGAATGCTGCGACGAATACCTAAGGTGGTGGTTTCTCGAAAGAGAATTGTTTCGCAAGTAGTTACTTGTTCAGGATAGCAGATAACTGTCAATAAGATACCAGAACGCCATTTTTTCATAGCGATACTTTGGGTAAATACATCCAGCACTCCTTCTTGTAACAGCTGTTCACAAGTATATGCTATACCTTGGGGGGAAAGGTCATCTATCTGGGTGGATAATACAACTATAGTTTCTTGATTTTTCTCCTCTACAGTCTCTCCTAACCACAGTCTCAGGATATTGGGTAGGGGTAGTTCTTTTGTTCCTGCTCCTAAACCAATAGTTTGGAGGTTCATGGGTGGTGGAGTACCGAAACTATCAGCAAGGGCAACGGCGATCGCAGCTCCAGTAGGAGTTACTATTTCTCCTTCCAGGTTGTTATTATAGATTGGGACTTGACGAGTTTGCCACAATTGTAACACTGCGGGGACTGGAACAGGAAAGAGACCATGAGCTGTTTTAACAGTACCTCTCCCGGTGGGCATGGGTGAACAGTGTAGTTGGTGGATTTTGAGCCAGTCTAAACCTAAGCATGTACCCACAATATCTATAATAGCATCGACGGCTCCTACTTCGTGAAAATGAACCTGTTCTGGGGGGATACCGTGCACCCTTCCCTCAGCTTTTGCTAGTTGGTGAAAGACTTTTAAACTCCAAGCAGTTGCTTTTGGGGGTAGGAGTGCGGTGGTGATTAGTTGCTCTATTTCTGGTAAATGGCGTTGTGTGTTACTATCATGAGGTATCTCTACTTCTATTTTAGTTGCTCGCTGACCATTGCGGGTGACTTTTTTGCTGTTTAATTGATATGGGTCTTGGATATCTAATTTTTTGAGGTGCTCAATCAGGTATTCTAGAGGTACACCTGCATCTACTAGTGCTCCCAGACACATATCTCCCGCAATTCCTGTGGGACATTCTAAATAACCTATTACCATGGTAAACTGTCCTTATTATGGCTACTTACTACTCTATCCACCCCGAGAACCCTCAGCAACGTTATATTGCTGATATTAGCAAGGCACTGAAAAAGGGGGCGATTATGCTCTATCCTACGGATACTGTCTATGCTATTGGTTGTGATTTATCTGTCAAACCCGCAGTACAACGGGTACGACAGTTGAAACAACTTTCTAATGATAAACCCCTCACCTTCCTCTGTAGTTCTCTGTCTAATATTGCCCAATACGCTAGGGTAACGGATTCAGCTTATCGTATTATGAAGCGTTTAATTCCCGGTCCCTATACTTTTTTGCTCCCCGCCACTAAATTAGTGCCAAAATTGGTCATGAGTCCGAAACGGAAAACTACGGGTATTCGGGTACCCGCTCCTCCAATTTGTCAAGCTTTGTTGAAAGCACTGGGTAACCCTGTTATCTCTACTTCTGCTCATTTACCTGATAATAAGGGGGAGTTTCCTACTATAGGGGTCCAAAGCGCTCAATTATTTGATGCTCTGGAGGGGTTGGTGGATATTATTATCGATAATGGAGTAGAGTTGGGTTGGGAACTTTCTACTATTCTGGATTTTACCTCGGAAGAACCTATGGTGGCGCGGCAGGGTTTGGGTTGGGATTATGTGACCCAATGGTTGGCTTTGGAATAGGTTCGCGCAAAGGCGCAAAGGCGCAAAGTAAGAGTATGCTATTGTTATAACATAATAATGAATATAAGTTTCACTCTTATATGGTACGAGGTTACTGCTATACTAGCTGCTTGATTGGTGAAAAATGTTCCCTCTTCGGGCTAATATAAACATCTTGCATGGCAAATGAACACAGGAATTGACTTACAAGGAAATTTTATCCAAACCCTCAAGGACATAGGACTGCCAGCTGGTGTGGCCAAAGCCTTGTGGATGCCTTTACCATTGTTTTTAATGCTGGTTACAGCCACCGTAGGGGTTTTAGTGGTGGTCTGGCTAGAACGAAAAATCTCAGCTGCCGCTCAACAAAGAATCGGTCCAGAATACGCTGGCCCCCTGGGAGTCTTGCAGCCAGTGGCAGATGGTGTGAAACTAGTTTTCAAAGAAGATACCATCTCCTCTAAATCAGATCGGTGGCTCTTTACCCTAGGCCCCGTTGTGGTAGTACTTCCCGTATTTCTCTCCTACCTCATCGTTCCCTTTGGACAGAACTTGGTGATTACGGATTTAAATGTGGGCATCTTTCTCTGGATCGCCCTCTCCAGCATTACTCCTATTGGTTTGCTCATGTCAGGTTATGCCTCCAACAACAAGTACTCTCTCCTAGGAGGTTTAAGGGCAGCTGCTCAGTCTATTAGCTACGAAATACCCCTAGCTTTTGCCGTACTGGCCATTGTAATGATGTCCAATAGCCTCAGCACCATTGACATCGTCCAACAGCAGTCAGGTTACGGGGTTCTGGGCTGGAACATTTGGCGTCAGCCTGTGGGTTTTATTATCTTCTGGATCGCCGCTCTTGCTGAGTGCGAACGGTTGCCCTTCGACCTCCCGGAAGCAGAAGAAGAATTGGTGGCAGGATACCAAACGGAATATTCCGGGATGAAATTTGCCTTATTTTACCTGGGTTCTTATGTAAATCTGGTGCTCTCCGCTCTGATTTTTGCCATTCTCTACTTAGGGGGCTGGTCCTCACCCATCCCCGTAGAGGGGTTAGCAGGACTGGTGGGAGTGGGGGAAACTACTCCCTGGTTGCAGGCGATCGCCGCAGCCATTGGCATTACAATGACAGTGCTGAAGGCTTACTTACTGGTCTTTCTAGCCATTCTCATGCGGTGGACAGTCCCCCGGGTTCGTATCGACCAACTGCTAAATTTAGGCTGGAAGTTCCTCCTCCCAGTATCCCTAGTGAACCTCCTCCTAACAGCAGCCCTCAAACTAACTTTTCCCTTTGCTTTTGGCGGCTAATTTATAGCAGTGACCAGTGACCTCGTACCATGACAGTTCGTAGGGTGGGCAATGCCCACCAAGCCAGGAGAACAAAGTTTGGCATAAAAAATTTATTAATACTATATATTAAGTTCATAAAACCTCTCTCTTCTCTTCCTCGGCGTCCTCTGCGTCTCTGCGGTTCCATCCTATGTTAACATCTGAATTACAGAGGCCCACTCTACCCTCTTCTCTTATCTATGTTCAAAATTCTCAAACAAGTTAGCGATTACGCTAAAGAAAGTTTCTCCGCTGCTAAATACATTGGTCAGGGATTATCTGTTACCTTCGACCACATGCGTCGCCGACCGGTTACAGTACAATATCCCTACGAAAAACTGATTCCCTCCGAACGCTTTCGGGGCAGAATTCACTTCGAGTTTGACAAGTGTATTTCCTGCGAAGTCTGCGTTCGCGTTTGTCCCATTAACTTGCCCGTAGTGGATTGGGAATTTAATAAAAAAGCAAAAAAGAAAGAGCTGAAGCACTACAGCATCGATTTTGGAGTGTGTATCTTCTGCGGCAATTGTGTAGAATATTGTCCCACTAATTGCCTCTCCATGACGGAAGAATATGAACTAGCCTCCTACGACCGTCACGAACTCAACTATGATAATGTAGCTCTTGGACGTCTACCCTACAAAGTCACCGACGATGCCATGGTGAAGCCACTGCGAGAGTTTGGCTATCTGCCCAAAGGAGTTGTGGATCCCCATGACTTACCTGCTGGCAGTAAAAGAGCAGGTAAGCGTCCAGAAGAAATTATCAAGGCCGAGGAGAATCAAAAAGCGTGAATTTAGCCCAAGGAGTGCAACTAATTTCATTTGTCATTCTAGCCCTTATGACCCTGGGAGCAGCTTTAGGTGTAGTGCTGCTGAGCAATATTGTCTATTCTGCTTTTCTCTTAGGAGGGGTATTTATCAGCATTTCCGGCATTTATATCCTGCTCAATGCCGACTTTGTAGCAGCGGCACAAATTTTGATTTATGTCGGTGCAGTGAACGTGCTGATTTTATTCGCCATTATGTTAGTGAACAAGCGGGAAGACTTTCCTGCGGTCAATTCTGGGAATTGGATTAGGAAAGGAGCAACCGCTTTAGTCTGCTTCGGTTTATTTGTCCTCTTGGGAACTATGGTGTTAGTAACCCCTTGGTCCTTAGACCTTTCAGGAGCCATAGCCAATACCGTCATCCCTATTGGCGAGCATTTCTTCAGCGACTTTCTCCTGCCCTTTGAATTAGCTTCTATCCTGCTATTAATAGCCATGGTGGGTGCCATTATACTCGCCCGACGGGATTTTATTCCCGAAGAGTCCTCCAAAGCGGAAACTCAAACACCAGTTTTGACTTTACCAGAACGTCCCCGAGAATTAGCATCAGTAGGTAGCAGTCAGAGAGAGGATTCATGATTCAACTGCAATGTTGTTTATTACTAGCCGCAGCCCTGTTCTGCATTGGGATCTACGGTTTGATTACCAGTCGCAATGCAGTGCGGGTGCTCATGTCCATTGAATTACTGCTAAATGCGGTGAATCTGAATTTAATGGCATTTTCTAATTTCACAGACCCAGCAGAGATTAAGGGTCAGATATTTACCGTGTTCGTGATTACTGTTGCAGCAGCAGAAGCAGCAGTGGGCTTGGCAATTATCTTAGCAATTTACCGCAACCGCAACACCATCGATATGGAACAGTTTAATCTGCTCAAGTGGTAAAATTCCGTGTAGGGGCTGCGTCATCGACGTCGCCCTTCCCAGTTACCAGTTACCAGTTACCAGTTACCAGTGACCAGTTCGTAGGGTGGGCAATGCCCACCAAGCCAGTTCGTAGGGTGGGCAATGCCCACCAAGCCAGGATAACAAAGTTATTATTCAAGTAAATTACTTAAGGTTAGGGAGAAGTTCATAAACCTCTCTCTTCTCTTCCTCTGCGTCCTCTGCGTCTCTGCGGTTCCATCCTATGTTAACATCTGAATTACGAGGTGCAAAGCGTAAAGCCCCCGTATTTTAATCGGGGGATATAAGCGCAAGCTGAATTTATTCAGCCGTAGTATAATCAAACGAGGAAATATCATGAAAAAACAATTACCCAGTTCTTGGCGGCTAGTAAAAAACGTCAGTACTCTACTACTGCTCAGTCTTAGCATATCTTCTGGACCCATTTTCGCTCAAATGGTTCCCAAAGAGACGAAAATTGTTCCCGATGAGACATTACCTACTAATTCTCGTGTTACCCCGAATGGGAACACCTTCACCATTGATGCGGGAACCACAGCAGGAATCAACCTCTTCCACAGTTTTCGGGAATTCACACTGTCAAATGGTATGACCGCCCATTTCAACAACTCCCAGGCGATTCAAAATATTATCACCCGGGTTACGGGAGGAAAAATATCCCATATTGACGGAATTCTACGCGCTAATGGTGCCGCAAACCTCTATCTTCTCAATCCCAGTGGCATCATCTTTGGTCCCAATGCCACACTGAATATTGGCGGTTCTTTTTTAGGTAGTACGGCAGACAGACTCATCTGGAAAAATGGCAGTTTCGACGCTTCCAAACCCAATACTCCTCCCTTGCTGATTATCGACGTACCCATTGGTCTGCAATTTGATAACCCAGGAACCATTCACGTACAAGATAAGTGCGGCTCGTTCCCTGTGAAAGCTGCGGCGTAAGCCAAAACATAAGCAGGGGCTTGGTTTCGGTACAACGGAACTGCTAATCTAAGCCGCCGAAAGGGGCTGAAAACAGATGACCGAGTCACTACCTGAACGCTAGACCCACAAGGGAATAGCGAAGGAAATTAGGAAAACTAAAGTGGAATTCTGAAACCCCAAGGTAGCGACTACCGAACCTTGACAACTGAATGAACTATGAGAGTGAGGACACGGTCAGGAATCGTGGAACCAAGTCTCTCCCGTGAGGGAATCACGTGAATCCTTATCTGGCCACGATGAGGTTAATCACCAGGTCGAAGCTGGCAACAGGGCGGTAAAGTGCGACCGAACGGTTAGGTAGAGATACTTCCGCTAATGGGGAGAACACCGGGATAACTTAACGTGAATCGCCTGAGAAAAGACCTAAGTACGGAAACTGTCGGAAGGCCGTTATATGCGACAGAAGAGACACCGAATAAAGACTCGTAAGGGTAATTGTCTACCACTTACATTCCTGAGTTGGTAGTGGGTCAATGGGTGAGTCCCAAAGGTTCGTAACAATAGTTCATTCGGAACGAGTAAAAACTCGCTCAACTTCCACCAAAACAGGGGGTCCAAACGCAACATGCCTGCGTAGGATGCGTTACGCTATAGCTGTCAGCTTTAAACACTCCTCGAGACGTGTGCTAACGCATCCTACGGGGCGGCCGCCCCTGAGCAGGGGTGGTGGGGCTGCTTGATTAACAGCCTAACGGAAGAGCGAGGGTAAGAGAGGGCGTAACTGCCCGAGGGTTTCTAGAGAGAAGACACCCAATGTAATTATCAGAGCGAATTAAGGAGCTTAAGCTGTGCAAGGCACTAAGGTAGCCCCAATCGAATACCGCAGCTGGAAAGACTTAGAACTTCACCTTGCAGTATTCCTGCGGGGCAGAAAGATAAGTCTGAAGGCTGACGATGTCTGGAAAGAGCTGCCATGGAAGCGATTCCGGCAACAGGTCTTTCGGTTACAGAGGAGTATCTTCAAAGCGCAAAAAGAACAATCAAAAGTCAAGGTCAAACTCTTACAACGGCTACTACTAAGGAGTCGTGCAGCCCAAGCTTTGGCCGTCAAACAAGTAACACAGCAGAATCAAGGGAAGAAGACCCCCGGAGTTGATGGCAAAACCGCACTGACCACACGTCAGCGTCTGGTATTGTGCCAAAGGCTGAATAAGCATTGGCACCACTGGAGACACCAACAACTAAGAAGGGTAAACATCCCCAAGCCTAATGGCAAAACACGGGGATTAGGCATCCCGACGATAGCAGACCGGGCATGGCAAGCGCTGCTTAAATTGGCGGCAGAGCCTGCCTATGAAGCTATAGCCGGGACAAGAAGCTACGGCTTCCGACCCGGACGCTGTACTGCGGACGCACAGAAGCTTATATTTGACAACCTAAAAAGCAAGGCTAATGGTAAGGATATGCTGGTTCTGAAGACGGATATCAGTAAATGCTTTGACGAGATTGACCACAAGGTCATGCTCAAAGGCGTAATCTTACCGACTGAAGCCAAACGAGGTTTGAAAATGGCGGTTAAAGCTGGTGTCCGTGGTGAATACCCCTCCAGTATAAAAGGAACTCCACAAGGTGGAGTGATATCTCCGTTACTGGCAAATATAGCCCTAGATGGATTCGAGAACCTAGGGTCAGACCAATGGACAAAACAACGTTCACGTCCGGAAATAAGGGGTATACGTTACGCAGATGACGCGGTCTTTATCTGTAAACCAAAAGCGGATACCATAAAGCTGAGGCAGGATATTGACGAATTTCTCAAGTCCAGAGGGCTAAGAATAAACGAAGACAAGACTGAGACGAGGAGAGCTACGGATGGGTTTGACTTCTTAGGATGGCGTTTTCGAGTCAACTCAAGAGGAACATTTAAATCCACACCGAGCAAAAAGAATTATGCGGAAATAAAGGCCAAAGTAAAAGCAACCTGGAAGAACAAAGAGTTGAGCACAGAAGCTCGGCTAAAGAAAATAGAAAGACAGGTTCGAGGCTGGAGGAATTACCATAAACACTGCGATATGTCGAAACATGCTCTATGGTCACTGAGCCATTGGTTGTGGCACAAACTAAGGGCTGACAAGCGCAAACAGGACCAAAAGGAGGCCGAAAAGGCCCGTCGTCAAGCCATTAAAGGTAAGAAGGCGAAGAAGGGAGCAGCAAAGCGCCAGCTTACAAAAGAGCAGGTGGATAAAGCATTCCCGAAAGTATCCTGGGAAGTGAATAAACACGTAATGGTCAGAGGTGGTGCTTCACCCTTCGATGGGAATATATCCTATTGGGTTGGCCGTAATTCAAAATTATATGAGGGGCCAACTGCTAAAGCTATTAAGCGACAGAAAGGGAAATGTACGCATTGCAACCGATTGTTCATGGAGATAGATGGCCCTGTGGAGTTGCACCACAAAGACGGGAACCATAACAACTGGGATAAGAAAAATCTAGTTGCTCTCCATCGGGAATGTCACCAAACTCAGACGATTCATCGTAAGAGAATTAGAGACGGACTCGTAAAGCGCGCTGTAAAGGCATAGAGACAGCTGAGCCGGATGCGGGGAAACTCGCACGTCCGGTTCGTAGGAGAGGGGCGAGATGGTAACATCTCCCTCGACTCTAATAGGACATCGTATTATTCTGAACAATCAAGCATTCTCCCTCATTGATATAGAGAGGAGCGATTTTGGAATCGATTCCGGATTAACAGTGGATCCAGGGAAAACCCTAGCTTTAATTGGAGGAAAAGTTATCTTAGACGGCGCCATTCTCACAGCTCCGGAAGGAAGGGTTGAGTTAGGCAGCGTTGGTTCCGGGGAAGTTGAGCTCAAGAATATCACCTCTGGCTGGACTTTTAACTATCAAAAAGTGTTGAATTTCCAAGATATTCAGCTCATGAACAGGGCATTAATTAATGCAGGTCGGGGAGACATCGCCGTGCAGTCCGGAACTTTAACAGTAGAAAGTGGCTCTATAATCTTGATTCTCAACATTTCGGATTTAGAATCTGGTGCGATTCAAGTTAATGCTTCCGAGTCTGTCCAAGTGACTGGCATCGACCAAAATCAACAGATTGGCAGCGGCTTCTATAATCATGCTGTGGGGGATGGAAATGGCGGTAATATTGGTATTTCCTCCCCAGAATTGCTAGTCAGCCGTGGGGGAGCCGTCTCCACAATCTTCGGTGACCCACTAGGGCAAAATCAGGAGGGATTTGGGGGCAATATTATTTTAGATGTTCCCGGATTAATCAAATTACAGGGCTTCGGTACCGATAATCCCGTTTTGAACAGCCGCATTGACGCTTTATCTTTCATGAACGGGAATGCGGGGAATATCGATGTGACAATGGGGCGGTTGAGAATCTTGGATGGAGCCAGAATGACATCTACAACCTTGGGGAGTGGTTCTGGCGGATCTGTGACCGTTAAGGCAACTGATTCTGTAGAAATAATGGGAGTTGAACCCTTCCGTCTTCAGCCAAGCGTTTTGAGTTCTTCAACTGTTGGTGCTGGTAATGCGAGGAGCTTAACCATTGAAACTGGAAGGCTGATAATTGGAGATGGGGGTAGGGTGGACTCTTCCACTTTAGCTGCTGGCGATGCTGGGAGCGTCACTATTAAGGCTACTGAATCTGTAGAAGTGACCGGTACGGTGTCTGGATCTGTGAATCCCAGTCTCATCATCTCAAGTGCCAATATTATTGATGAGACCTTGCGGATATTACTCCAAGTACCCCCAGTGCCTTCTGGAAACTCCGGCGACGTAAGGATTACTACTCCTATCCTGAAAGTAGAGGATGGTGCTCTCGTCAATGTCAGAAATGACGGCTCGGGAAATGCTGGGGAACTGACTATCAATGCCGATTCTATCTCCCTGGATGGCGACAGTGGCATCACTGCTGCTACCATTTCCGGTGACGGAGGTAACATTACCCTGAAAGTTGCGAAAAGCCTGCAACTGAGAAATAACAGCCAAATTGAAGCTGAAGCAGGGGAAACGGGGAATGGCGGCAACATTACTATTAACACCAGCACCTTAGTGCTCCTGGAGGGTAGCTCTCTTAGCGCCAACGCCTTCCAAGGAGATGGGGGCAATATTCACCTTACTGGTCAAGGTATTTTTACCGGCCCCGATAGTTTCATCTCCGCCAGTTCCCAACTGGGAGTGGATGGCATTGTCAGGTTTAACAACCCGGAAGTGAACCCCTCTCCCGGATTAGTTTTTTTACCAGATGAGTTACCAGACCCCGCCGACCAAATAGTCGCCAGCTGTGCTGCGGCTACGGGTAGCACTTTTACCAATATCGGGCGGGGTGGCTTACCAGAAAACCCCACCTCAACCATCCTCCGTCAGTCAGGAGTTGTGACAGATTTACGTGACTTTACCGAACTTCCTGACCAGGGTAAATTTCCCCCTGTCAGCGAATTGCTTAAGCCTCTGCCAACTCCCATAATAGAGGCTACAGGCTGGGTTATCCATGAAGATGGTACCATAGAGTTGGTAGCGAGTATGCCATATCGTACTAGGGTTCCTGCCTCATCTGAAACCTGTCTGCCAAAGTTTCATAATGTGGGTTTCACTGAGGGGAAACCCAACTAGATTGATGCTGGTGGGCAATGCCTGGTGGGCTGGTGGGCAATGCCTGGTGGGCTGGTGGGCAATGCCTGGTGGGCTGGTGGGCAATGCCCACCCTACTCAATGGCTGGTGGGCAATGCCCACCCTACTCAATGGCCAAAATAATGTACATTAGGGAAAAATTAGAGGCTATCTGATGCAAAACATCAAAATACCCCCCCTATATTGTCCCTTTCCTGGAGCCATCCACCAGAATGTTGTCACTGCCCAGGAGCAAACCAATAAATGGGTACGTCGCTTCCATCTTCTCCCGGATGAATCAGCCTCCCGTCGTTTTCGCGCAGCCAAATTTACCAGGCTGTCTGCCCGTACCCACCCCCATGCTTCACCTGAAATTTTTGAGATGATTGCTGACTGGCACACTTGGGTGTTTCTCCTTGATGACTATTGCGAAGAGGCGGGAATTAGCAAACACCCGGAGCAATTGCCTCCTCTACATAGTCGCTCACTAGCTATCTTGCGGGGGGAAAAGCCTACTTACCGAGATGCTCCCCTAGTGCGAGCATTGGCAGATATTAGACAGAGAGTGGAACCCTATGCAAGTTCAGGGTGGATGGACCATTTTATCGGCAATATGGCAGATTACTTTCAAGCATTGGTCTGGGAAGCTGCTAACCACACCCAGGGTATCATCCCAGATTTGGCAACCTATCTTAAAATGCGCCTCTTTATCAGTGCAGTTTATCCCACTTTTGACTTCATTGAAATCGAAGTCAACAAGGACATGGAGCTACCAAACCAAGTCCGTGCCAACAAGATCGTGCAAAAACTGAAGCTGATAGCTAACAATGTTCTTGCCTGGTCTGACGATATCATCAGTCTAGAAATGGAGATGGAGCTCGGAGACGTTCACAACCTAGTCTTAGTGCTCCAGCAGGAACATCAGTTGACCCTGCAAGAGGCAATTAATCGCGCTGCTGAACTTTGCAATGAAGAGGTGCGTAAATTTATGGATAAAGAGTCCCGCCTGCCTTCTTTCGGCCCTGTAACAGACCCTAAATTGCAACGTTATGTCTTGGGTCTCCGTTACTGGATGCGTGGCTATATGGATTGGGCCCTGGAAACAGAGCGCTACCAGCCTACCAAAAAGACTAATAAGATTGAAATTTCCCCAGAATTACCTGTCTTTGCCTAAACAATGTATCTTATGTATTGCAAGTAATGCCCACCCCTGGAACTTGTCAGGCTACTGGTGGGCAATGCCCACCCTACTCAATGGCTCAATTGCTGGTGGGCAATGCCCACCCTACTCAATGGCCAAAATAATGTACATTAGGGAAAAATTAGAGGCTATCTGATGCAAAACATCAAAATACCCCCCCTATATTGTCCCTTTCCTGGAGCCATTCACCAGAATGTTGCCACTGCCCAGGAGCAAACCAATAAATGGGTACGTCGCTTCCATCTTCTCCCGGATGAATCAGCCTACCAACGTTTGCGGGCAGTCAAATTCACCAGGCTGCCTGCCCGGACCCATCACCATGCTTCACCTAAAATCTTTCAGATGATTGCTGACTTTTACACCTGGGGGTTTATCTGGAATGACTATTGCGAAGAGGCGGGAATTAGCAAACACCCGGAGCAATTGCCTCTTTTACATAGTCGCTCACTAGCTATTTTGCGAGGGAGAAAGCCTACTTATCGAGATGCTCCCCTAGTGCGAGCATTGGCAGATATTAAACAGAGAGTGGAACCCTATGCAAGTTCTGGGTGGATGGACCGTTTTATCAGCAATATGGCAGATTATTTTCAAGCATTGGTCTGGGAAGCTGCTAACCACACCCAGGATATCATCCCAGATTTGGCAACCTATCTCAAAATGCGCCCTTTTTGCAGTGCAGTTTATGTTTGTTTGGACTGGATTGAAGTCAGCAAGGACATGGAGCTACCAAACCAAGTCCGTGCCAACCAGACCGTGCAAAAACTGAGCCTGATAGCTAACAATGTTCTTGCCTGGTCTGACGATATCATCGGTCTGGAATGGGAGATAGAGCGAAGAGACGTTCACAACCTAGTCTTAGTGCTCCAGCAGGAACATCAGTTGACCCTGCAAGAGGCAATTAATCGCGCTGCTGAACTTTGCAATGAAGAGGTGCGGAAATTTATGGATAAAGAGTCCCGCCTGCCTTCTTTCGGCCCTGTAACAGACCCTAAATTACAACGTTATGTCTTGGGTCTCCGTTCCTCAATGCGTGGCTGGATCGATTGGGCCCTGGAAACAGAGCGCTACCAGCCTACCAAAAAGACTAATAAGATTGAAATTTCCCCAGAATTACCTGTATTTGCCTAAACAATGTATTTTATGTATGGGCAGCAATGCCCACCCCTGGAACTTGTCAGCAATGCCCACCCCTGGAACTTGTCAGGCTACTGGTGGGCAATGCCCACCCTACTCAATGGCTCAATTGCTGGTGGGCAATGCCCACCCTACTCAATGGCTGGTAGGCAATGCCCACCCTACTCAATGGCTCAATTGCTGGTAGGCAATGCCCACCCTACTCAATAGCTCAATTGCTGGTGGGCAATGCCCACCCTACTCAATGGCTCAATTGCTGGTGGGCAATGCCCACCCTACTCAATGGCTCAATTGCTGGTGGGCAATGCCCACCCTACTCAATGGCTCAATGGCTGGTGGGCAATGCCCACCCTACTCAATGGCTACTGGTAACTGGTAACTGGTAACTGGTAACTGGTAACTGGTAACTGGTAACTGGTAACTACTCTACTGCTCAATAAGCATCCTGTAACTCGTAGAAGTCAGGAGAGATATAATCCTTACGTAAAGGCCAACCCATCCAATCTTCTGGCATCAGAATCCGCTTCAGATGAGGATGTCCCTCATAGACAATGCCATACATATCGTAGCTTTCCCGTTCCTGCCAGTCTGCCCCCTTCCAGATCCAGTACACCGAAGGAATGTGGGGATTATCCCGAGGCAAAAACACCTTCACCCTGACTTCTTCGGGATTCCTAACATCCTCAGCCACTTTAATCAAATGATAAAAACTGACCAATTCCTGTCCCGGTCCCACATCGTATGCTCCTTGACACTGAAGATAATTAAATCCATAAGCATACAGAGCAGTAGCAATGGGAAGGAGAAATTCCGGTTCCACTTTTATCATCTCCACCCCTAGGTGGTCAGACTCCAGAGCTTCCTGCTCAAAACCCTGTGCTGTTAGCCAACTAGAAACCTTCCCCGGAGTCACTAACTCCCCAGCTACCCCATTTTCTTCTTGCTTAGATACTGCTTCAGCCACTCTTCACCTCCTGCTTCTGTTTTTGCGCTCCTTGCAGTGCTGGGGGTATAGCCATACCCATAGCTTGCTGTAATAGTGGGGGTGGTGCTTGGCGGGTTCCGGTACGAATATACTCCCCTGTGAGAATAGGCAGCCCAGTCTTCATATTGTGGGTGGTACTGTAGTAACGATGGGTTTGTCGTCTCACAGCCCGTTCTTGAATGGACTCATTAGCCACCTTCTTGCGCAATTTAACAATGGCATCGAAAATTGCTTCCGGGCGGGGGGGACAACCGGGAATATAAACATCTACAGGAATTAACTTATCCACTCCTCTCACTGCTGTAGGAGAGTCGCTACTAAACATCCCCCCCGTAATAGTGCAAGCCCCCATAGCGATAACGTATTTCGGTTCCGGCATTTCCTCATAGAGCCTAACCAGAGCCGGTGCCATTTTCATCGTAACCGTCCCGGCGGTGATAATTAAATCCGCTTGTCTGGGACTACAACGAGGTACCAAACCGAAACGGTCAAAATCAAATCTGGAACCAATTAAAGCAGCAAATTCGATAAAACAACAAGCAGTACCGTACATTAAAGGCCAGAGGCTGGAAAGCCTTGCCCAGTTGTAGAGGTCGTCTACCGTAGTCAGGACAACGTTTTCCGAAAGGTCTGACGTTACCTGAGTCCGATTAATGGGATTGAGGATTTTTTCCTTCTGCTGCCGTTCAAATTCAGTCAAGACCATTCAAGGGCTCCTTTTCTCCATGCGTACACGAGAGCAATTACCAGAATTGCGATAAAAATTAGTGCTTCCACGAAAGCCAGCAGACCGAGACGATTGAATGCCACAGCCCAAGGATAGAGGAAGACGGTTTCCACATCGAAAATCACGAATATCAGGGCGAACATATAATAGCGAATGTTAAACTGAATCCAAGCACCACCAATGGGTTCCATGCCCGATTCGTAAACAGTACATCGCTCTGGACCGCCACCGCTAGGTCGTAAAAGCTTAGATGCTGTCAAAGAGAGGAGCGGCACTAAGCTGCAAGTGAGCAAGAAGCCGAGAAGATACTCGTAACCTGAGAGTACAAACATATCGCCAGGATAATCTATTTTCATTTTTGACACTCCCACGGCGTGTTTCACGTGGGTTTTGCCCGGTATTCATATAAAACTAACGCATCTGCGTCCATCTGCGTCCATCACCGGTTCCGATACTTTTTTGCTAAGAATGGTAAACTGATTGATAAGATTTATAACATAAAATAAGATTAGCCAATCAAAAGCGATGAGCGCACCGCAAAGCGGATCAGTTCCCGATCGACCCCAAGAACAGACCCTGGCAGAACTTGCCCCCGCCCGTTACGAGTGTTGTAGCTGTGGCTACATTTATGAACCCTCCAAAGGAGATAGTAAAGCAGGTATTGAGCCAGGAACCCTATTTGAAGATTTACCCCTTGACTGGCGCTGTCCGGTTTGCGGCGTGCGCCGCTCCCAGTTCACAAATATCGGTTCCAGCGGTGCCCCCTCGGGGTTTCAAGAAAATCTCAAATACGGTTTCGGAGTCAACACTTTGACCCCAGGGCAGAAAAATATGCTTATTTTTGGTGCTTTGGCTGTGGGGTTTTTAATATTCATGAGTTTGTACGGTTTGAGTTGACATTAGATTTGTTTATGAGAAAACTGAAAGAAGCGGTCGCACCCTCACAGAATGCGATTCAAGGTGGAAAGCGCATCAAGACAATTGCCCTATTGTTGCTGGTAGCTTTATTATGTATCGGTTGCAGCACCGTTGCATCTACCAGCTCTAACCCCTGGCAAGTAATTAACCTGCCAACTGAAGCAACTTTTTCTGATCTGGCTTTTGCAGAAGATCCATTACATGGTTGGATGGTAGGCAGTAAAGCCACTATCGAAGAAACAACTGATGGAGGAAACACCTGGACACAAAGAAATATAGAGCTTTCCGACGAGAAAATAACCTTTACTGGGATCAGCTTCAAAGGGGAAGAAGGATGGATTGTTGGCAAACCGTCCATTTTGCTCCACACTGATGATGGAGGAGAATCTTGGTCTCGTATCCCTTTAAGTGATAAGTTACCAGGTGCACCCTATGGTATTGTGGCATTGAGTCCCGGAGCAGCAGAGATGGTGACCGACTTAGGAGCCATTTACCAAACAAAGGACAGCGGTAGTAGCTGGAAAGCTTTGGTAGAAAGAGCAGTAGGGGTAGCCCGGAATATTGCTCGCTCCACCGATGGAGAATATGTTGCGGTTTCTGCCAGAGGGAATTTCTACTCCACCTGGGAACCGGGTTCTAGAGAGTGGCAACCTCATGATCGGAATTCTTCTCGCAGGCTCCAGAATATGGGTTTTGGCAAAGATGGACGACGTTGGCTGCTAGCTCGCGGAGGTCAAATTCAGTTTTCCGACCCCGAAGAGCCAGAAACTTGGGCCGAACCTCAATATCCAGAACCTAGCACCAGTTGGGGATTGCTGGATGTAGCTTACCGCACTCCTGAAGAAATTTGGGTCACTGGGGGAAGTGGCAATTTACTCCTCAGCAAGGACTCCGGTAAAACTTGGCAAAAAGACAGGGAACTAGAAAAGGTTCCGGCTAATTTCTACAAAATCCTGTTTATGGGAGAAGATAGAGGATTTGTCTTGGGCAATAATGGTGTTTTGCTCAAATACGAACCCCCAATCATGTAAAATAGTTCAAAACAATATCCCTATTTAGGAGGAGCAAATTTAATGGCAGGTACCACTGGAGAACGTCCGTTTACCGACATAGTTACTAGCGTTCGTTACTGGGTCATTCACGCTTTTACCATTCCCGCCTTGTTTATCGCTGGGTGGCTCTTTGTCAGCACTGGTTTGGCATACGATATTTTTGGAACTCCCCGCCCCAATGAATATTTTACCCAAGATAGGCAGGAGTTGCCCATTCTCAGCGATCGCTATAATGCCATGGAGCAAATCGAAGAGTTTAATAAGTAAATACAGATGACAAGCAGAACACCAAATCAACCAGTTTCATATCCAATTTTTACCGTCAGATGGTTGGCGGTTCATACCTTGGCAGTGCCTACAGTTTTCTTCTTGGGTGCGATCGCCGCAATGCAATTTATTCAAAGATAGGAGCAAATCTGAAATGGAGAGAACTCGCAATTCCAATAGACAACCTGTCGAACTGAATCGCACTTCCCTATACTTAGGTTTGCTGCTCGTTGCTGTCCTTGGGATTCTCTTTTCCAGTTATTTCTTCAATTAACTGGTTAGGGTAAGTAGCTATTTGTTGTTAAGCACAATTAGGAGGTACAAAATATGTCTGGAGACGCAAGAATACCCTTGTGGCTTGTCGCTCTTGTGGCTGGCATGGGGGTAATAGTTGTAGTCGGTCTTTTCTTCTACGGAGCTTATGCTGGATTAGGTTCTTCTGTGTAGAATTAGTTTCAAATACATAATTTAATTTATTTATTAAAAAACACCTATATAGGTGTTTTTTAAATGTTGAAATTTAGTAGCTATACCTAATGAGGACGAATTTTCGTAATCTGATCCGCTAGTTCTAAAATGTTTGGCGGCATATCTGGACCACTCAAAATAATTTCCAGATCGGTAGGACGTTTTTTCAGCAGTTCCACTACCTCAGCTTCTTCAATTAAACCAAAGTTAATGGCCAAACTCAATTCATCTAACACCACAAGGGAGTAAAATCCTGCCCGTACTACCTCTTGGGTATGGTTCCAAAGCTGATTTAACGCCTGAATTTCCTTCGAATCTAAATGGGGAGTGTCAATGCAACGAGGTAAATCGCAGCGCAACCAATCTAAATAGCGTCCTAATCGTACCGGACGTCTGTGTCCTTGTCCAATACCTCCTTTGAGAAACTGTACCACTAGCACGGGCTTTCCCTGACCCGCAATTCTCAAACCGTGGGTGATCGCTTCGCTAAAAAAGGTGCGGTGAGGAGCTGTAAAAACTTGGATCTGTCCAGAGACTGGATAGGAGGAAGGAGAAAAGGAAGGGAGAATGGGTTTCTCTAGCTGTGCAATCATATATGATCCGAGGAAAATCGCTACAATATATAGTGTATGAGTCGAATTTTAACGATAAAAAACACTATATCTAGTATAGCATGGGCAAGAATCCGAAAGCGAACTATTTGAAAAAGAGAGGAAGAACGGGTTAGGAGTACTATATGGGAGGATGAAATAGATGTGTAATATTTTTGAGTCGTTTTGGGGGATGAAAAAAGAGTCGTGGCGGTAAGATTAGTAATTTTAGCTCCTCGCCGGGAAGCCTCGCTGTACCCGTAGGGCCTGCTAAGGTCTGGCCATACCTTAGCAGGAGCGTAGGGAGTATGTCACGCGGTCCGGGAGCAGGAAAGGGAACCCAGTCCCAAAGACTGTGTCAGCACCTTCATATTCACGGGATTCTTACAGGAGATGTGTTGCGACAGGCCATCGCTGCCCAAACCGATTTGGGAGAACAAGCAAAGTCCTATGTCCAACGAGGAGAGCTAGTACCAGACCAGCTGATGATTAAATTCATGGGTCAGCGTTTACAGACGTGATGCGAGTGATGGTTGGCTCTTGGAAGGTTATCCTCTCACTGCATTTCAGGCAGAAGAGTTAGATTTCTTACTGGATGAGTTAGGACAAAAGTTGAATTGGGCGGTATACTTGCAGGTAAGGGAGTCTGTAATGCTCCAGCGTTCTCAGGAGCGAGGTTTACCAGACGCGCCGCGAAGCGGATCCGTCCCGGATCGCCTAGAAGTCCTTCAACGTCGCACTCAGATATTTCACGAACGTACTATGCCAATAATAGAATATTATGAGTATTGTCATCGACTCTTAACTATCAACGGGGAACAACCACCAGATATAGTAACCCAGGAAATCTTAGAAAAACTCAATTGTTCTAGCTAACCTTGGAGGTATAGTGGTAGGGTAGGCAATTTTACCATTAATTAACTTTGGAGGTAGTATTGCTCGCCTTCATTAGACGGTTTCCTCTCTCTGTGTTCTCTGTGTTCTCTGTGTCCTCTGTGGTTAAATAAAAATTATCTTATCATAAGAGTTCGCCCAAAACCTACCACAATGGTAGACTTTTACCAAGCTAAAACATTTGTTGGAGTACTATAAACATGGAGATACGGGAAAAATACATTACAGATACAGAAGGGAATCATCTTGGGGTACTCTTGGGAATGGAGGAGTACCAGCATATGTTAGATGAATTAGAAGAACTAGATTGTATCAGAGCTTACGATACAGCTAAGCAGTCTAACGATGAGGTTATCCCGTTTGAGCAGGCTATTGCAGAAATCGAGAGTCAGCAACAATGAGCTACCAGATTAAGATACTACGCCGTGCTCAAAAGGCTTTGGGAGACTTACGACAGGAAAACTATGAAATAAACGACCAAAAGAAAATCGTAACTATCTTGTTTATTGGTCATCGTAGAGACATTTATCGCAGCTTGGTCTAAAGTTTTACTGATACTTCTCCTTTTCTTCTCTCTGTATCAAGAGTGTCTGGGGTGGTTCCTCTCGGACTATATTAAGATTTATTGCCTTGAACAATATTTTTGTTGGCTTAGTGAACAGTTGAATAGTAGTCAGAGAGTAGATTACAGCTATTACCACCATCTATTATTTCATAGAAAACCTTTGAGCAAAAAAGCACTCAGTCTGAGACAATCAAAAGCGCTCAGTACACACCTTAGGAGATTGTTATATGAAATTAGCCTACTGGATGTACGCAGGTCCCGCTCACATCGGCACCCTCCGCATAGCTAGTTCTTTTAAAAATGTCCACGCCATTATGCACGCCCCTTTGGGGGACGACTACTTCAACGTTATGCGCTCCATGTTGGAGCGGGAGAGGAATTTTACCCCAGTGACTACCAGTGTGGTGGATCGGAACGTTCTCGCTCGGGGTTCCCAAGAAAAAGTAGTAGATAACATTACCCGTAAGGATCAGGAAGAAAGACCGGATTTGATTGTCCTCACTCCTACCTGCACCTCCAGCATCCTCCAAGAAGACTTAGAAAACTTCGTCCATCGCGCTGAAATGTCGGCTTCGGGGGATGTGATGTTAGCGGACGTGAACCACTATCGGGTGAACGAATTACAAGCTGCCGATCGCACTCTGGATCAAATCGTCCAATTCTACATTAACAAAGCCCGGAAGAAAGGAAATCTACCAGAAAACAAGACAGAAAAGCCAAGCGTCAACATCATCGGTACTTCCACCCTCGGTTTCCACAATCAGCACGACTGCACGGAACTGAAGCGACTGATGGCAGATCTGGGCATTGAAGTAAATGAGGTCATTCCCGAATCCGCTTCTGTTGAGAACCTCAAGAACTTGCCCCGGGCTTGGTTCAACCTAACTCCCTATCGGGAAACTGGTCTCATGGCTGCCCATTACTTAGAAAAAGAGTTTGGGATACCCTATGTGGACATTACTCCTATGGGGGTGGTGGAAACTGCTCGTTGCATCCGCAAGATTCAGGCAATCCTAAATGGGCAAGGGGCAGATGTAAACTATGAAGAGTATATTGACAACCAAACCCTCCATGTTTCTCAAGCGGCTTGGTTTTCCCGCTCCATCGACTGTCAGAACTTGACCGGGAAAAAAGCAGTTGTGTTTGGGGATAATACCCATGCTGCTGCTATGACTAAGATTCTCGCCCGGGAGATGGGTATTCACGTAGTCTGGGCGGGGACTTATTGCAAATATGATGGGGACTGGTTCAAAGAGCAAGTAAGCGAGTACTGCGAGGAAGTACTCATCAGCGACGACAATGGGGAAATTGGGGATGCCATCGCTCGGGTTGAACCTGCTGCTATATTTGGTACCCAAATGGAACGCCACGTGGGTAAACGGTTAAATATACCCTGCGGTGTTATTGCAGCTCCGATTCACATTCAAAACTTCCCTATCGGTTATAAGCCTTTCTTAGGTTACGAAGGAACCAATCAGATTGCGGATTTGGTTTACAATTCCTTTACTTTGGGCATGGAAGACCACCTTTTAGAAATCTTCGGCGGACACGATACCAAGGAAGTAATTCACAAAGGTATTTCTGCTGATTCTGACTTAAATTGGAGCAAGGAAGCTCAAACTGAGTTGAACAAGATTCCCGGTTTTGTGCGGGGTAAGGTCAAGCGGAATACAGAAAAATTTGCTCGCGATCGCCAAGTAGGGCAGATTACCCTTGAGGTGATGTATGCTGCTAAGGAAGCTGTAGGAGCTTAGTTATAGCAGGAGCGCAGGTGTGGAGTACCTCTCCGCGCCTCTGCCGCCGCCATTGATTAATGCCGGCGGTGAAACCCCTTAACCAAACCAAATAAAACCCCCTAAGATAATAATAATACCCAACAATGCTACCCAAATAAATTGATTGTCTGACCTATTGACTTCCTTTAAATCAACCTCTTCTATCCTGGTACTGGGATTAGATTTGCTACTACTACTACCAAGGTATTGAGAGTCACTCTCTGACATGGCTGTCAGGTCGGGAATTTCCGTCATCCACTCTTTTGGTCGATTAAGTTGGGGGGCTTCCATAATATAGAGTAGATGTTTGGCTTGTTTGCGAGTTTCTAGGTTAGAATTGATAGCTAACTCTCGACAAAGGGCGATGGCTTCTGGTAACATTCCCGCAGCTTGATATGCAGTTACGAGCCAAATCTTCACTGAGTCGGACTGGGGAGAATATCCGGTTATGAGTTTACTAGCAGCCTCTAAATGCTGGACGCTTAAACCATATTCCCCTTCTGAGAGGGCTTTTTTCCCTAGCTCATACTCAACTTTGAATTTTTTTTCCTCAAATATATCCACTTTTTTTATATAGCGCTATTTAACTATTTTTGATGCTTACCATAAAAAATAGTTAACCGAAAATCATTGTGCCAATTCCTTTATCTGTAAAAATTTCCAACAGCAGAGCGTGAGGAATGCCACCGTCGATAATATGAGCAGCCCCTACTCCTTGAGCTAGACTGCTAATGCAACAATCAACTTTAGGAATCATACCACCAGCAACAATCCTCTTACTCATCAATTCTCTTGCTTTCTTTATTTCTAGCTTAGGTATTAAGGTAGAGGGGTCTTTGTAGTCTAGGAGAATTCCTCGTGTATCTGTGAGCAAGATGAGCTTTTCTGCTCTTAGAGCTGCTGCAAGTTCTCCTGCAACTGTATCCGCATTGATATTGTGGGGCTGTCCTTTTTCATCAGCAGCTACACTAGAGATAACTGGTACGTAACCGCTGGATACCAGGGTTTCCACTAATTTAGGTTGAATGCTGTTGACGGATCCCACAAACCCAATTCCTTCTTTACCCATGTGACGAGCTTGAATTGTATTACCATCTTTACCACAAATACCTACCGCTAATGCCCCCGCTTGGTTAATTAATGCAACCAGTTCTTTATTGACCCGACCCACTAATACCATTTCCACCACATCCATTGTTGCACCATCGGTAACCCGCAAACCATCTTTAAATTGGGGTTCTATATCGAGTTTGGTCAACCAGCTATTAATTTCCGGTCCGCCACCATGAACTACCACAGGTCTAACCCCAACACAAGATAAAAAGACAATATCCCGGATTACCTTTTCTTTTAGGTTACTGTCTTTCATCGCTGCGCCACCGTATTTGATAACTACTGTGCGACCAGAAAATTTTTGGATATAAGGGAGTGCTTCACTCAACACTCGCACGCGGTTTGCATCACCTTCTCGGATATATTCGCTTTGACCTTTCATTAGTTGTTGTTTTTGGTAGCAATAACGGTAGGAATCATTTCTATTGCTCGGGCAGCAATTTCTGCTGGGGTTTCCTTTGATTCTATAGTAATATGGATATCAGCCTGTTGATATAGAGAGCGGCGCTCTTCTAGTAGGGATTTAAATTTAGCAGCAGGGTTGGTTGACTTTAACAGGGGTCTGGTGTTGTCAAGAGCTAAACGCTCGACGAGGACTTCTACAGTTGCATCAAGCCAGAGAATCAAGCCATGATGGAGATAACTCCAGTTTTGGCGTCGCAAAACGATACCCCCTCCAGTAGCGATCGCACTTCTAGTATAAGCGGATATTTCCCCCAATACTTTGGTCTCTAGGTCTCGAAATGAGCTTTCCCCTTCTGTCGCAAAAATCTCATTAATCGTTTTCCCAGCTACTCTGGAGACCAAAACGTCTGTATCAAAGAAACGGTAACCCAGTTTTTGGGCTATTATCTCTCCTACGGTTGTTTTCCCTGCTCCCATCATACCGATGAGAAAGACGTTAATCCCCTGTAAATCGAATTTGGTCATTTTTTATACAAATTCTTTTTCTTTTGCTATAGTGAAAGATACTGTTACTTTACTTAAATCCAGTCCTCTTCATCTGGATCTTCCTCTTCCTGCTGGAGGTTTTGTCTATAGGGAGGAGTTATTACTCGATAGTTAGCATCGTAAACTGGCTCCCTACTGCTTGTTTCTGACGGATGATCTTCCCGATAGCTGTAAGAATAAGTAGAATCGGAACTATCCCTTTCATCATTATATTCCTCTTCCGTGCTAGTACTATCGTAATCTTCTCTTAGGTTGGTAGGTTCTGCGGGAGGTTCCTCAATATTCCACTCGTCTTCTCCCCTCATGTTTTCAGTTCGGTATTCTCTGGGAGGTTTAGGGGGTTCAAATGATGGTGGATCTGGTTCTGTTGCTTTGGGAGCAATCCCTGCAAAAGCTATCCAGTTGAAGTATGTTAAGCATGTACTAGTTAATGCACCAGCAGCAGTAAATAGGAACACCCAGATTGCTAGTGGCAGTGTGACTGGGGTACTATTGAAAAATACGAGGGACATTGGTTGGCGATTTTGAAGGAAAAGAGCGATCGCAGTCCCTAATAACATTACTAATATTAGCAGTATATTTTGCATACTTTATAATAAATTAGTTTTTATGTAATGTATTGACGCACCCCCCATCTCCCCCACGGGCTGGGTAAAGTTTGTAGGGTGCGGACGCCAAGGGCGCTTTGCTTCGCAATGGCAACGCACCGACCTTGATTTGGTAGGCAATAAGCAATTTACTCTTCATAAAGGGTACCAAACGTTTGCCTAATTGCCCACCCTACGTCTGGGTTTAATTTTACCCAGCGGTAGCGTCATCGATGGTGCGTTAACAACGCACCCTACGCACCGGACCAGCGGTTGATGGGGACGCAGTCTATTCTCAACTGATCCAGGGTACGAGCAACAACAAAATCCACTAAATCCTCAATTGTTTGGGGATTGTGATACCATGCTGGGATAGCAGGGACGATTTTCACTCCCACTTCCGCTAGAGCGGTTAAGTTCCGCAGGTGAATGAGGCTGAAAGGGGTTTCCCTAGGAACGAGAATTAGGGGACGACCTTCTTTGAGCTGAACGTCAGCAGCTCTTTCTAACAGATCGGAACTCAAGCCCACTGCTATTTTAGCAACAGTACTCATACTACTGGGAATAACAATCATTCCCAGAGTGGGAAAAGATCCGCTAGCAATATTTGCTCCTAGGTTTGACCAGCGGTGACAACGGAGTTTTCCTGCTGTTGAGACTCCTGCTTGCTCTCGCCAAAACTTTTCTTGTTGGTCTGGTTCCTTGGGTATCGTGATGTTTTGTTCTGCAAGCCATACCATAGAGGTAGCTTTGGAGGCTACTACCTCAATAGTATAGTCTGCTTCGAGAAGGAATTTAATAGTGCGAACGGCATATATTAAACCAGAAGCACCGCTAATACCGATAATAAGGGGTTTAGTCACCTTTTTGGAGTCTTGTTGTTTTTATTTAACCGCAGAGGCACAGAGGGCGCAGAGGGGGGAAGAGGAGTGTTAAATTAATCCTTCTAGTTCTAATTCTTCTATCATTTGCAGTCCCCGAGGGTCTCCTACTTGTAACAAAGCTGCTTTTGCGTCTTCTTTGACTCCTAAATCTTCATCTTCTACATAGCTCTCCAGGAGAGCGTCAATGGCTGTAGCGTAGACTACGTTAGAGGGGAGTTCACGGCAAAGTTTTCCCAGAGACCAAGCACAGTTACTGCGCACTGCTGCGGTGGAGTCTCGTCGCAAGCCTTGAATTAAGGGGGGAATTGCGGCAATAATGTCTTTATAGGTTAGTTTGGCGACAGTAGCTAAACCGCTGGCTGCCCAGAGACGAACGGCGGATATATCAGTTTTGAGGGCGTGGATCAGGGGTTGGGTGGCTCTAGGGTCGCTGCTGTTTCCTAGTGCCCAAACTATACCTTTGCGAGCGTAACCGTTCCAATCTTTTTTTAGCTGTTCTATTAATGATTCTACTGCGTTTGGACTGGTGTTCCTTCCTAAAGCATAAGCAGCACTGACTCGCACTAAGGCACAGTCGTCGGTGAGCAATTTTATCAGCTGGGGGATAGAACGGGTCTCTTCCAGGTCGCAAAAAACCCTTGCTGCCAGCATTCTTTGCTTGGGTTCTGGGTGAGAAAGCAGTGGCAGCATTGCTTCTGGGTCGGGAGCTGGTGGTTCTCTCTCCCCTGAAGTACTTTCAATATCAAGTAAATCTAATTGGTTATCATTCATATTATTACTCAATCAGTGACCTTGTACCATGACAGTTGACCAGGCGTATGATGGGCAGGCTATCCCCTACTCCCCACCTCTTCTATAGGTGCTGGGTTCGCCATGTCTGAAGGGAGGAATATTCGGACGCTGGTGGCTAATAATGCCACTAGGAATACTAACAGGATAAGGAAGGGAACAATGTATTGACGGAAGATTGCCATTGTGATTTTTGCTGGTTGGTAGCTCTAATATTTTAGCTATTTCCTCTGGGAGATTGCAAATAGTTTCACCCAGAGGCACGGAGGACACAGCGGGGAAATAGGCTATAATCTATATAATAGGGGCACGGTGGATGACGCAGCCTCTATCTTGTTCAAATATAAAGAGTAGCGGAAAAAATGAAGACCTTTGAAGAAATGCAGGCAATTATTGCAGAAATGTTGGAGTCCCAGCGAAATTTTAGTCTGGAACAAGAGGAATTTAATCGCCGACACGAGCTGCGACAAGAGGAATTTAATCGCCGACAAGAGCTGCGACAAGAGGAATTTAATCGCCGACAAGAGGAATTTAATTGCCAACAAGAGGAATTTAATCGTCGGCAAGAGCTACGACAAGAGGAATTTAATCGCCAACAAGAACTGCGACACCAAGAATTAAGTGAAGGACACCAAAAGTTTAAGCAAACGATGGAGCAAGAAATGCAGCGGTTTATGGCTCGTCAGCGGGAGTTGCAAGAGAGTGATTTACGTCGTCAGTCAGAATTCGCTAAAGTCTCGGAAAGTATTAAAGCTTTAATGCGGGTTTCAGAACGGTTGGTGACTAATGCAGAAATGGTGGATTATATTCAAAAAAACCATGAAAAAAGAATTCGTGATTTGGAAGAAGAGTAGGGGCGCAAGGCTTGCGCCCAAAAGTAGGGTGGGCATCGCCCACCAAAAGCCCAAAAGTAGCATTGCCCACCAAAAGAGCGTCGAGTGTGTAAGGGAGAGGTTCACCCGATGCTTTTGCTAGAGCGTAAGCAAAACAGTCACCAAAATTTAGTTTTGCCTTATGATTGCTTTTACCATATTTGACAAAAGCATCAAGGGGATAATGTCAATTCTTGATGCTGCTAAAAAAGCAATTTAATGTTTGTCTTTCTGAAGAAGCTTCAATAGCCAACTCTTCTGGATTTCACTTTTGCCTGTGATAGAGACAAGTTGAAGTATGAGCTTCTGAGTTTTTTAATAAGAATAGTCATTTTACCAAGATGTAGGGGCGCAAAGGGGGGTGTTTCTCCTATAATAGTATAATTAGGGAAAAAAAGGTGGACTTTCCCTGTACCCTGATTTATTCCCAGGCTGGATAGCTGGAGGGCGCACCGCTACGCGGATCCGTTCCGGATCGCCATATGATATTATATTATCATCTAGGAAGGTGGTAGGTGGGCGTGGTAGGTGGGCGATGCCCACTACAGTCCTCGCCTTTATGGTAATACCAAGCAACGGGGAAATTTAAACCCTGAACGAATGCGCGACAGTCCCCACCCGTAGGATGCGTTAGCTGTCGTAGGATGCGTTACTAGCCACTGTAGGATGCGTTACTAGCCGTAAGTAGTAGCAACAATACAAACTTTGTTGGCGTAACGCATCGTACTAGCAACAATACAAACTTTGTTGGCGTAACGCATCGTACGTAGCAGCATCCTAAATTAAATGGGTTAGCGTAACGCATCCTACGCGAAGCGGGGTGGGGAAGGATAGCGCGGGAACTTCCTGGGTGATACCCCCTAAGTTCCCAACTACGCTTTGGGAACCTTGTCGGGGTTTTATCTTGACAACCTACATCCAAACTGCTATAGTTAGGGTATCCGACTCAACAGTCCTGCTCCTGCCAAGCCTGGCCTGAGCAGGGCCAACCCGCCGAATCACCTACCAACTCTATCCAAGCGTAGAAAGCTCACGCAAATTGCACATGGCCCGCAAGATGCACTGCGAGCTATACAACGCTGCTTTGGCTAATCGTCGAACTCAATACCAGCGCCTCGGACCTGCCCGCGGCATTGATTAATGGCGCGGGTGCGGCTGCACAGGAGCAGGGGTGGATTACTTTGAGCAGCAGAACTCCCTACCAGCATTCAAAGAAGTGTGGCCTGAGTACAAAGAACTGGGATCTCATACTCTGCAAGCAACTTTAAAACGAGTAGATTTTGGCTATCAGCGCTTTTTTAAGGGGCTGGCAAAATATCCTAGATTCAAAGCAAAACGTCGCTACAGAGGGTGGACATATCCAGACAGTGCTGGTTGGAAAGTTCACACAAATATGGGTGTTAACGGTCAGCTTGAGTTGAGGCATTTTAAATCCGGCCCTATCTTTATTCCAATGCGGGGAAAGGCTAGAACTTGGGGGAACCCAACAACTTGTACTCTAGTTTGGAGCAACAATAAATGGTACACTTCCATCACAGTGAATTGTGTCCCAGAAAGGCAAACCCACCCCCCTTCGCCCCCCTCCCAGGAGGGGGGTTGGGGGGTGGGTTGGTTTAGATTTTGGGTGCAAAGTAGCTATAGCTACATCAGATGGAGAGTTCATAGAGGCTCCAAAATTTCAGGCAAAAGCTGCTGAAAAAGTCAAGCAACTATCAAAACAGCTAAGAAGAAAACGCCGACCAGAAAAAAGGAAGACTAAAGCTTCTCGTAGATGGCGCAAGGCGCAAGGACTAATTAGCAAAGTAAAGCGCAAAGTTGCCAATCAGCGCCACGACTGGTCTCATAAGGTAGCAGCACAAATCGTTAGCAGTAATAGCTTGGTTGCTACTGAGAAATTAAACCTTAAGGGCATGACACGAAAGGGAAAGGGGAAACGGTCAAAGGCCGGCCTCAATCGGTCCCTCTTAGATGTAGCTATTGGCATGACGAAAGATGCCATTAAGTATAAGGTTATTGAGGCGGGTGGTGTTTATTTAGAAGCACCGACTCAAAAGTTAAAACCCACTCAAAGATGTGCTAAATGTTGGGAAACTACCAAGAAAACATTGAGCGAGCGTACACATGTTTGTCAGCATTGTGGGCATCAAGAAGATAGGGACACCAATGCAGCTCAAGTCATGTTGGCTTGAGCAAGGGGGCAGGAACTGTCCTCTCTAGATGTAGAGCCGCGTAGGATGCGTTAGCTGCCGTTAGGATGTGGTAGCTGCCGTTAGGATTAGCGTAACGCATCCTACCAATTGCGGAAGCATGAGGCATCTAGGGGCGTTGAAACGTCAGAAACGCCGTGTTCAGCGTAGCGACACGGCGTAGTTCATATTATAGTCCCGGTCGAGGTATGGAGGGGGGTTTCCGCTTATTGAGCTGACGCAACCAAAAACCCCCTGCTACGGCAATTACCAAGCATACCCACCCAGTGGAGGATTGTAAGAGTAAGAAGCCCCCAGTGGACAGCATTGCCCCAAACAAGAGTAAGATGGCAGCAAGAACTTTTTGTATGTCTAGACCTAAATCCTGGGCTGGGGCTAAACTAGTATTGATACGCTGTTGCCCCCACCCTGGACCTCCTGGGCGCACTAGGCGATAGAATTGATTTAGTGTTTCTGGTGTCTCGGGAGAAGTAACAAACATTAATATTAACCATAATAATGTTATTACAAGACTATTAACCATCACCCGGGTGCCGAAATCGGCTATTTTCAAGACTGGAACCAGGGTAGTAGCGCAACCGAGGAGAAAACTACCCACTATTGCAGCTAGTTCCGCTGCTGCATTAACTCGCCACCAAAACCAACGTAAGATGAATACTAAACCCGAACCTGTACCTATGATAATTACTAATCGGAAGACAGTGGCTACGTCTTTAGCAAAGAAGGCTGCAACGGCACCTAAAACAGTAACTAAGACTGAGGAGATTCTGCCTACCCAAACTAACTCCTCCTGAGACGCATCGGGGTTGTAGAACCGTCTGTAGAGGTCGTTGGTAATAAAGGAAGCCCCCCAGTTAATAGAAGTGGAAACAGTACTCATAAAAGCAGCTATTAAAGACGCAACTACCAGTCCCAACATTCCTGAGGGTAAAAATTCTAACATGAGTTTGGGATAACCAAACTCTCGGTCCTCTAAATCGGGAAAGATAACTAAAGCTGCGAGAGCGACAATTATCCAGGGCCAGGTGCGCAGGATATAGTGCATAATATTAAAAATCCAAGCTGCTTTCTCTGCCTCCCTTTCATTTTTAGCTGCGGCAAACCGTTGTACGAACTCCCCACCTCCGTCACTACGGCGCCAGGACCACCACTGGATAAAGATATAGGCAAAAAAGGTGCTAGCGGTGATACCTGCGGTTTGGCTAAATTGCAGAAAACTTCCTTCACCACCCACAGTTAAGGGAAAGAAGGATAAGATATCTTTATCTGCTACTTGGGGTACTTTCTCAACTAAAGCGTGAATACCCCCCACATTGTCCAGTGCATAAAAGGCTACCACCATAGCTCCCAATAAAGCCAGGAAAAACTGAAAGAAGTCCGTGGACACTACTCCCCACAGTCCCGCCAAACCAGAGTATATTAAGACAAAGATGCTGACACCGATGACTGTTAGGAGTTTAATATAGTTAGCGTCTGCCGGTATACCTAGGTTTTGCCAAATTTCCAAGGCTTCCACAACTTTAACCATAGCCAGCATAGCATAGCCGATGGCAATGCAGTTTATGGGTACCGCAAAGATGAAGGCTTTCACGGAACGGAGTACTGCTGCCATTTCCCCCCCATAGCGCAGTTCCGTCAATTCTGCATCGGTGATAACTTGCGATCGCCGCCACATGCGGGCAAAGATGTACACCATAGTAATATGGGAGATGCCGAAAATCCACCACTCCCAGTTTCCCGCAATACCCCTGGTGCCCACAACTCCCGTAATATAGAGGGGGGTATCAATGGAAAATGTTGTGGCTGCCATGCTAATACCAGCTAACCACCAGGGGAGCGATCGCCCGGAGATAAAGAAGTCTTCTATAGACTTAGATGCTTTGCCAGATAAGTACAGTCCTAACCCCATAGCTAAGATGAGATAGAGTAGGACAATCAGCCAGTCAATTATTTCCATAAGTTACCTTCGTCTTAAACAACCTCTTTGCGTCTTTGCGCCTTTGCGCGAGATAATACGTTGGATAACACTACCACATCCTTATGGGCTTTTTGTGCATCATAGAGGTTTTTGATAAAACCGCAGAGGCGCAGAGGGCGCAGAAGTAAGAGAGGAGAGGAAGAGCGGGAAAAGGAGCGGTTTAATTTAATATTCTTAATTGAGAACCCCTATCGCCTTTCAATACTTCAATCCTGTTTTGGAAAGCTGCTTTAAATTGAGCCATATGTGTTACTGTAAGAATGCAGGAAAAATCCGCAGCAATAGCATTAATAGCAGCAATTAGACGTTCGCACCCTTCCTTATCCTGACTACTAAACCCTTCGTCTATAATTAACATTTGCATTTCCGTTCCTGCTCTTTGGGCTAACAGTTGGGCTAAAGCTAAACGAATAGCAAAATTAATCCGAAATGCTTCTCCCCCGGAATAAGTTTCGTAAGCACGAGTTCCCCTAATATCAGCAATAGCTATTTCCAGGGTATCAATTAGTTTAGCAGACTTTTTGGAGCGACTATTAGCAGCTTTTTGGGTCAAAAACTGAATGTGCAATTGATTATCCGTCAGTCGTGCTAGAATTTGATTAGCTTGACTCTCTAACTGGGGTAAAATATTCTCAATAGTCAGAGCTTGAATCCCATTTTTGCCAAATGCCTGAGCCAATTCCTGATATACTAGATATTGCCGTCGTCCATTTTTAAGCTGTTGGCAACTATCTTCGTGCTGCTTTGCTAAAAGTTCCAGTTGAGTAAGTTCCTGTTGTAAACGTCCCTGTTGACCAATTAATGCGTCTAGTTGACGTCGTCGCTGCTGAATTTGCTGCTGTAAAGCTTTAATTTCTGCACCCTTATCCCCCATTTCTTCCATTTGTAGTACAATTGTATTTATCTGCTTTTCTAGGGTTGCTTTCTCTTCTAACCGAGATTTGAGTAGTTGGGTTAACTCCTCTAGACGCTTCTGTTTTTGGGGATATTCAGTCTTTGCTTGTTCCAACTCTTTTTGACGCAAATGCCAGGTTGTGCCTTGACGCAGTTGGGCAATTAGTTTATTGTGTTGGGTGCGATCATACCCCAGTTGGGCAATTTGACCGTCTAGTTCCCCAATTTGTTGCTTAATTTTAGTTTCACACCCTTCTCTCTGGCGTTGCAAACTGGCAATTGTTTCCTCACACTGGGGTTTGACCGCAGCAATTTTCTCCCTGACACGACGAGCCTCTTCTATTTTAGCTTGTTTAATCTCTGCCCAGCGCCACTTTTCCACCTCTTTCCGGACTAAAGTGTGAGTTTGTTCGTCGTAATTTAGGTTAGCTATCAGCTGATCTAACTCAGTTAGTTCCCTTTCTAACTCCGAACCGTAATTACCCACCACAAAGGAGCGCTCTAATGATTCTATCTCTCTCTTGATTAGTTGCAGTTGACTGTATACTTCTCCTGTAGCTTCTAAAAAGCTCTCTAACTGTCCTAACTCCTGTTGCAGTTCATTATAGGGGGCTAACTCTTGGGTTAATTGGGCATATTCTTCTCGCAAGACCTGTAGTTCTCGTTCACAGGTAACCATTTGTTCCCGAATAGCCCATAGTTGTTGTTCGTTATCCTGGTATTGACTTTGGGTTTTGCCAATCACCCGCTCCCGGTGGTGTTCGTCTAGTTCCTGTTCGCAGAGAGGACAAGCTGCACCTGGGGATTGTAACATTTTCAGTTTCTGGCGCAGTTGTTCCAATTGCTCCTGGCAAATGCCCTGTTTTTCTTCAAGTCGTCCGCGAAAATCCCGTCTTTCCGTGCCCTTGTCCTCAACCCGTTGCCGGTAAACTCGCTTTTTCTCCAACTCCTCAATTTCCCGGTCCACTATTAGCAATGCTTGACGTTTTTCAGGGACTACGGCCATTTGAACTGCAAGTTGTTCAGCAGTAGAGCGCTTTTCTTCCAGTTGGGCAGTTCGTTTAGCTTCCAGCAGTTGGATCTCTCTTTCCAGGGTTTGACGCTGTTGCAGGAGGGGGGACACCTGGTGTTGCAAACCATCAAGTTCTTCCAGCTTGGAGCGTAATATATGGAGCTTTTTTAAAGCAGCTTCTACCTCCTCAGCACCCCTGAGAACTTGCTCCTGTTCCTTTTCTTGTTCTGCTAAGGTGTCCAGGTGGGTCAAGCTTTGGCTAATTTGCAGATTGAATTCGTTACTGCGTTTAATTAGCTGCTTTTCTAGTTCCTGACGCTGTTGTTGAGCATTCTGGTAGGTGGTAAATTTAGCTGCTAGGGTTTCTTCTTCCTCTTGCCATTTTAGCAGTTGGTTATAGTTAGCCGTAATTTCTCGTTCTTTACTGAGTAGTTGAGCTAAAGTCTTCAGTTGAGTTTGCAGTTGAGAATGGTCAAGGGAAAGGCGATCGTAGTCCCGAGACAGGTTTTCATGTTGGGTTTGGTGCCATATTAGCTGCTGTTGGGCAGTTTGACGACCATGGTCAGCTGCTTGCAGTTTTTGCAGTCTTTCCTTATCTTCTTCAGTCCTCTCTTGTAGTGCTGTTAGTTCCGTGGTAATGGTAGTTAGTTGGGAGGTAATGGCCTCTTTCCGTTCTAACTGTTGCTCTATAGGTTGGAGAATTTCCTCTAACTGCTCTACTTTACCCTTATATTCCTTGGAGATATCCTTAGCTTTAGTGGCTAACTCCTCATAGCGCTCTAGTTTGAGCAGCTGGGCCAAAATTTGTTTCCGTTCACTGGGACGACGAAGCATAAACTCATTTGCTCTTCCCTGACGCAAATAAGCGGAATTGATAAATGTATCGTAATCTAGTTTTAAACTGGTGATAATTTGCTGTTGAGTGGGACGCAACCCTTTCAGGGAGAGAGTTTTATAGTTACCGGAATTACTTTTTACCTGAAATTCCAGGGTGCAGCTTCTACCCCTTTCACGGGTGCGAATAATGCGATAGGTTTCTTGGTTGCAAATAAATTCAAAATCCACCCGCACATTCTTTTCCCCTGTATGAATCACATCTTCCTCTGTAGAAGCACGACTTTTGCCCCAAATAACCCAGGTAATAGCGTCCAGTAGTCCAGATTTACCGGCACCGTTAGAGCCGCAAATACACGCAGTATGGAAACCGCGAAAGTCTAGGGTCGCATCCGTATAGCTGAGGAAGTTTTTCAGGGTTAATTGCAAAGGAATCATATACCACGTACTATGACAGTTGGCAGTTAGGGGTTACAGCGATCGCCCCCAAAATAAAATGAAATAAGATAACTATACCATATTTAACGATGGGTGGATCCCCCCTTGTTAAGGGGGGTGCCTTCAGGCGGAGAAATCCCCCCTTGATCCCCCCTTGTTAAGGGGGGTGCCTTCAGGCGGGGGGATCCGGGGTATCAAAGGCTTGTTCCCCGCGCCGGTTGGCAGTTAAATGATTTAGGCTAGCTATAGTAGTAGAGTGAGCCAGAGGGTAGAAAAAATTATCCGGGAATAAATTAGAATTCTCATTCCCCACCAAAAGTCTCCTCTGCTGGGCAATGCTACTACATATTTGGTGAGCAATGCCCACCCTACATATCTACATATCTGGTGGGCAATGCCCACCCTACTACATATCACTTGTCTTTATCCTCCCATGACAGTGACTAGTTATTAGTGATTAGTTATCAGTTAACATTTAACTGGTAACTGGTTACTGACTAACTGGTCACTGCTAAAGGGGGGAGTGTCAACAAGGTAGCGTCATCGACGGTGCCCCTATTCGCTTCCTGGCTCGAAAGTGTTACTATACAGAGACAATTTCTCCAACAAATATTCCCCATCGGTAGAAAACTGTGGTATAATATCCCTGGTAAAAGCTTCTGCTGCCTTAGAACGATAGCGATTGGGATTAATAATAACAGAAAGAGTCCGTTTAACCACAAGATTTTCTATGGGGACGCTGCGGATAATACCCATGTGCAATTCTTTTTCTATGGCTGTGGTAGAGACAAAAGCTGCTCCCAACCCTGACTGAACCGCATTTTTAATCGCTTCAACGGAGTTCAATTCCATTTCCACCTTCAGCCGTTCCGTATCGATACCGGAGCGGGTTAATACTTGCTCAATCACCTTGCGTATGGTAGATTGATAATCTAAGTTAATAAACCCCAACTGATACAAATCTTCTTTTTGAATCGTATCCACCTCTGCCAAGGGGTGAGACCCGGGCAAAATTAATGCCAGTTCATCTTCAGCATAGGGAATAATTTCTAAAATATCTTGCAGTTCTCCCCGCACCTCACCCCCAATAATAGCTAAGTCTACCAGTCCATTTGCCACTGCCCAAGAAGTGCGTCGGGTAGAATGAACTTGTAACTGTACCCTCACTAGGGGATATTTTTGGCGAAACATGCCAATCATACGGGGTAGGAGATAAGTACCCGTAGTCTGAGAAGCACCCACGATAAGGGTACCCCCCTGAAGGTTTTGCAAATCTTCGATGGCCCGACAGGTTTCTTGACAAAGGCTGAGGAGCTTTTCCCCATAGGAGAGGAGCAACTTACCCGCTTCTGTTAACTGGGCTTTCCTTCCCCCCCGGTCAAATAAGGGAATATTCAGTTGCCTTTCTATGTTCTGTACCTGAAGGCTAATAGCAGGTTGGGAAACAAAAAGACTCTCAGCAGCCCGCTTGAAACTTCCCTCGACAACGATCGCCTTGAGAATGCGGAGTTGATCCAGTGTAAAAGGAATGTCGGTCATGGGTTTGGGAAAAAAGGAAGGTTCCATAGGACAACAGCATGATTAGTTTTGGCTCTACCTGCTCCTTCTGTATGGACAGTAACACAATATAGCAGTAACCACGTACCATGGTACCAGTGACCAGTCCGTAGGGTGGGCATTGCCCACCAAGCCAGTTGAGCTTCCGAATCCTTGATATGCTCCTGGACTAATTTAAAGGCATATTGCCATCTCCCTTCCTTATTAATGAATTATTAGAAACCCAATGCAGGGGTAAATGGCACCAGCATACAAAAGGCTGCTACTATGCCAGCCATGGCAGCAAAGTTAGGGATGGAAACTTTATGTAACTTTTTCATTTTGGCTTTTCCGATAACTAAAAATAGAGGTACGGCTATGTCGATGGAGCTATCTGCTTCTTGTTACCAAAGCAGTGGTGGGAACAGTTATAGCGGTGTAGGGTTTGGAAATTTGCACGCGCCCAAACATTCCAGAAAGAACATTTGGGTATTGCTCTAGGGCAATTTTAACAATAAAGTTACGGGAAGTAGGGTCTCCTGAGGGTATAATTTGATTAACACGACCTAATATAGTCTCCTGGATCGCATCTAGATTGACATCCAGGAATTGTCCCTGTTGCACTTGACCTATTTGTGACTCGGGAATTTCCACAGTAAATCGCAGGCGGTTCTTGCTTTCCAAAGTCACCAGGGGTTGTCCGGGACCAGCTATCTCTCCCACCTCTGCCTGTTTCTGGGTGACAATACCCGTAAAGGGAGCCACCACAGTACTATAGCTCAATTCAGCCCCAATTTCCTCCTATTCTGCTGTAGCTTGAGCTACCAATGCTTCTGCTTCTTGTACTCCTGCTTCAGCTTGAGCCACTTCTGCCTCTAATTGCCGTACCTGCTCCATGGCTTGTTTTACAGCAGTTTCACTTTGCTTAACTATAGCACTAGCTTGGTCCATGGGTGCTTGAATTTGGTCCCGACGGGCCGACATTACCGCCACCTCAATCAGTGACCTTGTACCATGACAGTTGACCAGGCGTATGATGGGGAGCTGGGGAGATGGGGTGATGGGGTGATAGGGTGATGGGGAGGTGGGGGGCTCAGACCCAAAGAAGAACATTCATGGTACGAGGTTACTGCCTGACTGCCCCGGTTGGCATGAGCAGGACTGGTAACTGCTGAAAGGACTGGATGGATTTTTCCATCATCTTGGATTTTTTTGAGAAATAGGTTAGTAAGCTGCTCATCATATTATTTAGAGATAATTCAAAATAAAATGTAATTTAAATCACAAATTTTTGTCATTGGAGTGCGCTTTTTTTCGGATAATTAAATATTAATGTTGAATGAGGAGATTGTAGAAAATTAATGTGGGAAATAAGCTGGCTCACACCAAGTCATGGTACAATGTTAGGACTGCTATTAGGGTTTGCCATCGCCCACAGTGGTTTAGCCGCCCTGCGTACTTACGGCGAAGCGAAAATTGGTCCTCGACTCTACCGGATCTTTTTTGCTCTAGTGAGCATTCCCTTCGCTACAATTCTGATTATTTATTTTTTCAATCATCATTACGACGGGTTGATTCTTTGGCAATTACAAGGTATAATAGGGATAAAAACTATTGTCTGGATACTCTCAGCTATTTCTTTTCTCTTTCTCTATCCAGCTACATTTAATCTATTAGAAATAGCAGCAATTTCCAAACCAAAAGTTCATCTTTATTCTCAAGGTATCATTCGTATCACTCGTCACCCCCAAATGGTAGGACAAATAATTTGGTGTATCGCTCATACTCTTTGGATCGGTACTAGCTTTACTCTCCTCACTTCCCTGGGTTTGATTGCCCATCACTTGTTTGCTGTTTGGCATGGCGATCGCCGTCTACAACAACGCTATGGAGAAGCTTTTACCACCGTCAAAGCCAACACCTCTGTTATTCCTTTCCTCGCTATTATAGATGATAGGCAAAACTTCCCTTGGTTAGAATTTGTTCGACCAGCTTACCTGGGAGTTACTGCCTTTGTTCTTTTACTCTGGTGGGGACATCCTTGGTTAATAATGGTGACTTCTTTAGTAAACTGGTGATTACTGTAGATTACTGTAGGGTGGGCATTGCCCACCAAAGTTTCACACAGAGGCGCAGAGGCGCAGAGAGAGGCGGAGGAAGGGGAGCGCCAACAAGCAAAATCGTTCCCTACACTGTAGATTACTGTAGGGTGGGCATTGCCCACCAAAGTTTCACACAGAGGCGCAGAGGCGCAGAGAGAGAGGCGGAGGAAGGAGAGCGCCAACAAGCAAAATCGTTCCCTACACTGTAGATTACTGTAGGGTGGGCATTGCCCACCAAAGTTTCACACAGAGGCGCAGAGGCGCAGAGAGAGGCGGAGGAAGGAGAGCGCCAACAAGCAAAATCGTTCCCTACACTGTAGATTACTGTAGGGTGGGCATTGCCCACCAAAGTTTCACACAGAGGCGCAGAGGCGCAGAGAGAGAGGCGGAAGAAGGAGAGCGCCAACAAGCAAAATCGTTCCCTACACTGTAGATTACTGTAGGGTGGGCATTGCCCACCAAAGTTTCACACAGAGGCGCAGAGGCGCAGAGAGAGAGGCGGAAGAAGGAGAGCGCCAACAAGCAAAATCGTTCCCTACACTGTAGATTACTGTAGGGTGGGCATTGCCCACCAAAGTTTCACACAGAGGCGCAGAGGCGCAGAGAGAGAGGCGGAGGAAGGAGAGCGCCAACAAGCAAAATCGTTCCCTACACCCCACATCCGCCCCCAGCACTCTAATTGTTAAGAAATAAAAACAAGCATGTTTTCCCTTGATCCCCATTGGCTGTATCATTATCTCAATATAACAAACGCAATTTAAAATTCCAAGATAATGATAGTTTCAATCAACGAGCAAACCTTTGTTCAGGAGGTTTTAGCATCGGATAAACCTGTTATTGTCCATTTTTGGGCACCTTGGTGCGGTTTGTGTCGGGCGATCGAACCGATTTTGGCCACATTTCAGTCTCGGTGGGAAGATGAAATTCAATTAGTGGGGCTGAACACCGATCTGTCTTTGCGGTTAGCTAGCGCTTATCGCCTTAGAACCCTTCCTACCCTCATTTTATTCCAGTCTGGCAATGTTATCCATCGACTGGAAGCCTTCCGAGGAAGAGAAGAACTCCACCAAAATCTAGAAAAAATGGTGGTTAATCTCGTTCTTCAATCAGTTTAGCTTGGTGGTAGGTGGGCGCGCTCTTTTTCTGGCGTTGCTGAAATTTTGGGATGATTTGGTTTCACGCTCTTGCGCAGACGGCGCCCAGAGGTGGGCAAAGATTTTTCGCCCTTGTCTTAAATCATCCCACATGCAACGCCTGTTTATCGGTGTCTTAGAAGTGATTGATCCGGAACGGGGCTATTGTTCTCATTTTTCTTGACCAAATTTTAATGATATTAGCTGTAAAAATTCATCTTTTCTAAACCTAATTCTCAGAATTATACAACCACCAGCCAAACTCACTATACTATAGGTGATCAAATTGTCATTGATGAAGTGATCGGTGTCATCGCACACCTTCTTTTGTTTGATTATGATAGACATATCCAATATACAAGGAGTTTAGACTATGTCACCGATGAAATCGAAATTAACCTGTAGACAGGTTGCTAGAAGGGCTATTCAAAATAGTGTCCCCAGGGAAATTTGGAGCAAAAATTGGCAATTTATTGAAAGGCTTCGAATTGAGATATCCAAGTACAGTATGCTTAATCATCCATTCATTGAAATGTTGAACGGAAAACAACTAACTAAAGCAGAATTAAAGGAGGTATTGTTAAATTTCAGACCGATCGTGGTGGGATTTACAGATGTTCTTCTGAAATTTGCAGCATTGACATGTCAAGTGGAGGACAGAGTAGCCTCAGGGGCAAAAATGCACAGTCGTTTTTTAATAACACTCAATATTTTAGACGAGCTAGGTTTTTCACCAGATGTAGATCATGAGGGGTATTATCAAGGTTCACCATTTAACTCCCATTATCTTTATTGCTCAAAAACTTTCCCCTAAGCAATATAAGCATTTTGAAAGCCAAACTATATTGGTTATGCAAAAATATTTAAACTGGTGTGATGCTCAATTACCATTGGCAAGTACAAGATATAAGACCAAATCCACGTCCCATTATTTTGGGGAGACTGTGCTTGCTGCCGCGTGAACCGCAGTATTCAGAGCATTGTCCTAGTGGGTAATATTGCCCACTCCTCACAAATGTGCCACAATGATGAGCGGTAATTTCCAGAAAGTAACAAAGTAGGCGTTAGCAATGGAACCGCTTTATCATTACGCTTGGTTGATTCCCTTCCTACCACTAGCAGGGGCTACACTTGTGGGTTGTGGGCTGATCTCCTTCAACAAAGCAACCAATAGTCTCCGACAAATTAATGCCTTCTTTGTCATCTCTGTCCTGGGAGCGTCCATGGTTCTCTCTTTGGCGCTACTGAGGAGTCAAATTCAAGGACATGAGGCTTATACCCGCACCTTTGAATGGGCAGCAGCGGGGAATTTTCATCTCTCTATGGGCTATACTATCGACCACCTCAGTACACTAATGCTGGTCATCGTCACTACTGTAGCTTTGTTGGTGATGATTTATACCGATGGCTACATGGCTCACGATGCCGGTTATGTACGCTTCTATGCCTATTTGAGCCTCTTTAGTGCCTCCATGCTGGGGCTGGTGGTGAGCGCAAATTTGGTGCAAATCTATATCTTCTGGGAATTGGTGGGCATGTGTTCCTATCTGCTTATCGGTTTCTGGTTTGATCGCCCTGCGGCAGCAGATGCCTGTCAAAAAGCCTTTGTCACCAACCGGGTGGGGGACTTCGGCTTGCTTTTGGGTATGCTGGGTTTGTATTGGGCTACGGGCAGTTTTGAATTCGATGTTATGGGGGAACGACTCACCGAATTAGTCTCCTCCGGGCATTTAGGGGCTGGTCTGGCAGCCCTTTTTGCTGTTTTGGTCTTTTTAGGTCCCGTAGCCAAATCAGCCCAATTCCCCCTCCACGTTTGGCTCCCAGACGCTATGGAGGGTCCAACCCCCATTTCTGCTCTCATTCACGCCGCAACCATGGTAGCAGCGGGGGTTTTCCTAATTGCTCGCATGTACCCGGTTTTTGACCATGTACCGGCAGCCATGACAGTGATTGCTTGGACGGGAGCTTTTACAGCCTTTCTGGGTGCCACTATCGCCTTCACCCAAAATGATATTAAGAAGGGTTTGGCCTATTCTACTATTTCTCAGCTGGGTTACATGGTCATGGCTATGGGGATTGGCTCTTATACAGCAGGACTGTTTCACCTCATGACCCACGCCTATTTTAAAGCCATGCTCTTCCTCTGCTCCGGTTCCGTGATTCACGGTATGGAAGGGGTAGTAGGTCATGATCCCGTGTTAGCTCAGGATATGCGGGTTATGGGGGGATTGCGGAAATACATGCCTATTACTGCTACCACCTTTTTAATCGGTACTTTGGCAATTTGCGGTATACCCCCTTTTGCTGGTTTTTGGTCGAAAGATGAAATCTTAGGACAAGCTTTTACCGCCAATCCTGCCCTCTGGGCTGTGGGTTGGTTAACCGCAGGGCTGACTGCTTTTTATATGTTCCGCATGTACTTTATGACCTTTGAAGGGGAATTTAAAGGTAAGGATAAGTCCCGGATCGCCCAGTTATCTCAAGGGGATGATAGTAACGGTCATGGTGGTCATAGAGCTTCTCCTCATGAGTCCCCCCTAACCATGACCTTTCCCCTCATAATGCTAGCAATTCCTTCTGTAGCTATTGGTTGGCTCGGTCGTCCGTGGCATAATGTGTTTGAGGAATTTATATATGCTCCCGGAGAAGCAATTACAGAAGCAATCCATTTTGACAAAACGGAGTTCTTGACTATGGGGGGACTGTCAGTGTTGATTGCTGTGGTTGGGATTATCTTCGCCTTCTTAACCTATCGTCTGGGGAAAATCAATGCAGGGGCGATCGCTGCCAAATACCAGTCCCTTTATCAGTTTTCTCTCAATAAGTGGTACTTCGACGAAATTTATGACTCCTGGTTTGTCCGGGGTAGTCGCCGTTTGGCACGACAAATCATGGAAGTAGACTTTCGGGTTGTAGACGGTGCCGTCAATTTAACTGGTTTGTTAACTATTGTCAGTGGTGAAGGATTGAAATACCTAGAAAACGGTCGTGCTCAATTCTACGCTCTGATTGTTTTCGGTGCTACTTTGAGCTTTGTGCTCATCTTCAGTATTACTTGATCTCGCGCAAAGGCGCAAAGGCGCAAAGGGAGGTTTTCCTTGGCGGCTTTGCGTAAAACTAAGGAAAAATGACAGAATTACCCTGGCTCACTATTACCATTCTCTTTCCCATCGCCGCAGCTTTGTTCATTCCTTTTATTCCCGATAAAGATGGCAAAACTGTGCGGTGGTATGCCCTCATAATCGGGCTGATAGACTTTGCTTTGATTGTCTATGCATTCATAATGGGCTACGATCTGAGCAATCCAGAACTACAATTGGTAGACAGTTACTCCTGGATTCCTCAAATTAACCTAAATTGGTCCGTAGGGGCAGACGGCTTATCCATGCCCCTCATTCTCCTCACAGGCTTTATCACCACCCTAGCCATTATGGCTGCTTGGCCCGTTACTTTCAAGCCCAAGCTCTTTTACTTCTTGATGTTGGCTATGTACGGTGGTCAAATCGCCGTCTTTGCCGTTCAGGATATGCTGCTCTTTTTCCTAGTTTGGGAATTGGAGTTAGTACCAGTTTACATGATTTTGTCCATTTGGGGAGGCAAAAAGCGCCTCTACGCTGCCACCAAGTTTATCCTCTACACGGCAGGTAGTTCCCTTTTTATCCTCATCGCTGCCCTAGCCATGGCATTTTATGGCGATACCTTCACTTTTGATATGAGGGCGATCGCCGCCAAAGACTATCCCTTTAACCTGGAAATCTTACTCTACGGCGCTTTCCTCTTTGCCTACGCCGTCAAACTGCCCATCTTCCCCTTCCACACCTGGCTCCCAGACGCTCACGGGGAAGCTACAGCCCCAGCCCACATGCTCCTGGCGGGGATTCTGCTGAAAATGGGGGGTTATGCCCTATTGCGCATGAATGCAGGTATGCTCCCCCACGCTCATGCTTTCTTCGCTCCCGCCCTAGTCATTCTCGGGGTAGTTAACATTATCTACGCCGCTTTAACTTCCTTTGCTCAAAGGAACCTGAAGCGGAAAATTGCCTATTCCTCCATTTCCCACATGGGATTTGTTTTAATTGGGATGGCCTCCTTTACCGATATCGGGGTTAGTGGTGCCATGCTGCAAATGATATCCCATGGATTAATTGGCGCCAGTCTCTTCTTCATGGTGGGTTGTACCTACGATCGCACCCACACCCTCATGCTGGATGAAATGGGAGGTGTAGGGCAAAAGATGAAGAAGGTGTTTGCCATGTGGACTACCTGTTCCATGGCTTCCCTTGCCTTACCAGGAATGAGCGGTTTTGTAGCAGAAATCATGGTCTTTATAGGCATAGCCACCAGCGATGCCTATAGCTCTTCCTTTAAAATCTTAGTAGTATTCCTGGCAGCAGTTGGAGTCATTCTCACCCCCATTTATCTCCTCTCCATGCTACGGGAAATGCTCTACGGTCCAGAAAACAAACAATTGGTGAAAAAGGAAGTTCTGGTGGATGCCGAACCGCGAGAAGTATTTATTATCGCCTGTCTCCTCATCCCCATCATTGGTATAGGTTTATATCCCAAAATTGTCACCCAAATTTACGATGCTACCACCACGGAATTAACCGCCCTAATGCGCCATTCTGCACCCTCTTTAATCCAGGATACTGCTTTGGCCTTCAAACATTCTCCATCAATACCCAACAAAGGATTAAACTAATGTAGGGGCGCACAGCGGTGCGCTCATCAGAATTGTAGGTTGGGTTGAGGTCACGAAACCCAACAAGCCCTTGGAGATTTGTGTTGGGTTTTGCGATGGCTCTACCCAACCTACTATATAATATGTTAAAAAAGTCTACAAAACGAAGCTAGAGGCAACACAGGTCGAAAAACGTTAGATTCTTAGCCCGTTTATAAAATTTTTCCCCTAAGGTGGGCGATGCCTACTTAGTGAAATGAACAAATTAAATTTACGGTTTCAATTTTTTTTATTATCCTTATCAATTATTGTCATCGCTCTATTTTTATTTTCCGCCAATAATGCAGAAGCAAGACATACCCTGGAAACCAGCTATAGTCTAGCAAATAAGGATTGGTGCGATCCATTAAACTTTAAAGATAATGCTCAATATTTATCCAATCAATTAAGCATGCTGACAGCAGAATCAGCATCTCCTCTGTTAGGGCTAACTCTTGTGGGCACATTCAAAAATATTTGTGCTCCTGATGAGTTGAGAGACTTACTCCCTTGGTATTATCAATGGGACTTTTTGGGCACCATGTTAGGAATACTTATCCTCGTGATGTTCAAAGACACCGGACTAACGTTTTTAGGTCCTATTAAAAAGCCTCTAGATGCTCTTGGGGAAGTGATTAACGTCCTGGGAGGCATTGTTACTCTACCCATTGCTGTCACCTATTTTTCCGATGGTACCGCCTATGAAATTGCTGATTTGATTGTGTCAATATCTCATGGTCTCCTACCAGTTGCTCATGCAGCAGAGAGCGTAACGTTACGCTCTCTGCTGCCCTATTGCTTTTACCAGGTAAAATCATAGGCATAATGATGGGTTTGCTCATATATAGTGTAGTTTGGATCCTGGGTAATACTATTGAAGTTCTTATCCTTATTTCCCCTGTTCCTTTCATTGACACTGCCTTAAAAAGCCTGCGGTCATTTCTGCTGGTGGCTTTTACATTCATTGCTTACCAATTTCCAGTCCAGGGTGCTATAATAGCATTGATAATTATCTTTATATCCTGGCGTGTTTTTGGCTGGTCATACCGTTTATTCACCTTTGGTTTTCTCTTTGGTGCTGATTTTCTTGGGTTTTGTGCTAATTTTTTCAGGGAAAAACGACAAAATACTACTATGGAGGAAAAAAATGGCATCCTTGCTTTTACTGGCGAAGATATTGTTCGACCGAAAAACCGTTCTCTTGGACGCTTGTACAAGAATGAAAGTGGAGATTTAGAATTTATCTATTATCCCTGGTTGATATTACCGTCACGACATATTAGCCTTGATAAGGAAAATACGATTGTAGTCAGGGGCAAAATCTTCAACGTTATTGCCAAAAGAGATTCATCAACTGAAAAGAACCAAACCTTATTCACACTTCCTCCCCGTTACCGTGGAAAGGAAGATTCTCTTGAAACATATCTGGAACTGCCAATTATCAGAAGGTAGGGCGCTATCCCAGCACCTTGTCCTTGAGGTAGAATGAGATCGCCCTATATTTCTATCAGACTCATGAAGGTGGGCAATGCCCACCCTACTAGCTTCGACGTCCATCTGCGGGACGCCAAAGGCGGGACGCTTACGCAAAGCTTACGCAAAGCTTACGCAAAGCTTCGCAATCAAAAGTTACAATATATTAAGACAGGGTAATTATCTCTTCCCCTTTTCATCTATAATTGAGAAGAGTAAGGGCAGATAATGCCCTATTTTTTATAGTTACTTAATATCCATGAACGAATACGAAACAACTTTTTTATTGCGAGTTCTGCCTTTACTGAAGCAACTTTATGACGACAAAACTGTAGATAGAGCTATCGATAATATTTTTGCCCTCCTACAACACAAGTTTGGCTCCTTCCCAGAAGAAAATATCTATAAATGGAGCGAAGATAACGTTATTTTAATTACCTATGGGGACAGCATCAAAGGCAATGCCGATGAAAAACCCCTCGTAACCCTACAGCATTTTCTCACCAAACACCTCCAAGACACCATTACTGGGGTTCACCTGCTGCCATTCTTTCCCTACTCCTCCGACGATGGCTTTGCTGTCATGGACTATCTCGCTGTGAATCCAGATTTGGGAGATTGGGAAGATATTAAAAAGATTAGTAACCAGTTTAATTTAATGGTAGATTTGGTGATCAATCACATTTCCAGCAAGAGTGAGTGGTTCAGACAGTTTAAGCAAGGAATCAAACCGGGAGTGGATTATTTTATCGAAGTGGACCCATCAACAGATCTCTCGGCAGTGGTTCGTCCCCGGAGCAGTCCTTTATTAGCTAAAGTGGATACAGTAAACGGTGAGAAGCATGTATGGGCAACCTTCAGTCACGACCAAATCGACCTGGATTTTACTAACCCTGATGTCTTGCTGGAATTTATCAAAATCATTCTCTTTTACGTGGAAATGGGTGCCAAATACATTCGCTTAGATGCGATTGGTTACCTCTGGAAAAAAATCGGCACTGGTTCCATTCATCTTCCCGAAACTCATACTATGATTAAACTACTGCGGGAAATACTCCAAATGGTAGATTCATCAGTAGCTTTAATTACGGAAACTAACGTACCAAATCGAGAAAACCTCAGTTATTTTGGCAATCGGAATGAGGTTCATATGATTTACAATTTTAGCCTCCCTCCTTTGATTATCAATGCCTTAATTAGAGGAGAATCCAATCATTTAATGACCTGGATGATGAGTATGCCCCCAGCTCCCCTAGGGTGTACTTATCTCAATTTTACCGCTTCTCATGATGGTATCGGTCTCCGTCCTGCTGAAGGTATCCTGACTCCAGAAGAGTCGGCAACTTTGGTGGAGACCATGAAGCAATTCGGCGCGGAAATTACCATGAGAACCGGGAATGATGGCCAAGAATATCTCTATGAAGTTAATATTTCCCTTTTTGATGCTTTCAAGGGCACTATCCAGGGGGAAGATGAATGGCAAATTGAGCGGTTTCTCTGCTCCCAAATTATTGCTATGTCAATAGAGGGCATTCCCGCTTTCTACATTCACAGTTTGTTAGCAACGCCTAATGACGTAGAACATGTTCGTCAAACTGGGAGGAAGCGATCCATTAATCGTCACCAATGGAATGAAGTAGCATTGACACAACAGCTGAATAATCCCAATTCTAACCAATCGCGAGTCTTGGGGGAGCTTTCTCGCTTGATTCGTATCCGTCGCCGTCAGAAAGCTTTTCACCCCAATGCTACTCAATATACCCTCCATTTGGGCAACTCTCTATTTGGCTTTTGGCGACAAAGTATGAGTCGAGATCAGAGCATTTTTTCCATTCACAACGTCACCGATCGCCCCCAGATACTATACTTATCAGAATTAAATATTTACGATACTGATAATTGGTGCGACTTGATGGGATCTGGACAACTTGAGGATATCCGTGGTGAATTGACTTTAAAACCATATCAGTCCGTATGGCTGACTAATAAATCCTGTGCTATTCTTGACAAATATACCAAGTAATGTACTATGGTAGATATTGGTCAGGACTCAGTAGGGGCGATCGCTAGGGAGCCGCCCTCGCGCGGGTCGCTACTATTTGAATTCTTGAATGATGAATTTCGAGATATATTAACTTCACTAAGTTACAATGTGTGAAAAGTGGATTGTATCTATTAGAGTAGTAGTACGTCTAACCTAAATTGGTTGCTATATTTAACGATGGGTGGATCCCCCCGCCTGACGGCACCCCCCGCGTAGCGGGGGGATTAAGGGGGGATCGTATTCAATATATACTCTAAACGGTTAAATCAAGCGAGGATGTTTCATGAAAGTAAATTTGCAGGTAGTTTTGAGCGATTCCCATGTTGACGTAAGTCAAAAAAGTAACCAGCGTCAACTTGCTATTTCCATTGCTGCCCTGGGGAATTTAAAAGAGCGCAATTTGCCCTTGAATCTTTGTTTAGTACTGGATCGCAGCGGTTCTATGCAAGAACAACCCATAGAAAGGGTAAAAGAGGCAACCATTACCTTAGTTAAAAAATTAAAACCGACAGATCGCCTGTCCATCATCTCTTTTAATCATCGAGCCAAGGTATTAGTCCCCAACGCAACCGTAGCCGAGATAGATGACGTTAAAAATCAGCTTCGCCAACTGAAAGCTGATGGGGGAACAGCCATTGATGAAGGGATTAAACTGGGTTTAGATGAAGTAATCAAAGGTAAACAAGACAGTGTTTCCCAAATTTTCCTCCTCACTGACGGGGAAAATGAGCATGGGAATAATCAACAGTGTCTCAAACTGGCAGAGTCAGCCTCTTCTCATAACATTACCTTGAACACCCTAGGATTTGGTAGTCATTGGAACCAAGACGTGTTAGAAAAAATTGCCGATTCTGCTAGGGGTACTCTAGCTTACATCGAGAGACCGGAACAGGCAGTGGAAAAGTTCGGCGAGCTGTTTAGTCGCATTCAGTCCGTAGGTTTAACCAATGCCTATCTTTTAATGGAGTTAATGCCCCAAGTGCGATTGGCAGAACTGAAACCAGTAGCACAAATAGCCCCCGATACTATTGAGTTGCCAGTACAGCAAGAAGGGGCACGTTATATCTTCCGCTTAGGGGACTTAATGGGCAATGTTTCCCGAGTAGTATTGGCTAATCTCTATTTGGCGAACCTCCCTTTAGGAATAAACACCATTGCCAAGGTGCAAGTGCGCTATGAGGATCCAGAAACCGGGAAAGAAAAGTTACTGTCGGAAACAATACCTGTCGAAATCCAGGTACAACAGACATATCGACCCCAACTGGATCCGACGGTACAGAAATATATCCTTGCTTTGGCTAAATACCGTCAAACTCAGATTGCCGAGACAAAATTGCAACAAGGCGATCGCTCTGGTGCTGCCACCATGCTCCAAACTGCTGCCAAAACTGCCCTCCAACTGGGAGATAAATCCGGGGCGACGGTGTTGCAAACCAGCGCTACTCGCTTGCAATCTGGCTCCGAACTTTCCCCAGCAGAGCAGAAAAAAACCCGCATTGTGTCTAAGACTATCCTACAAGAATAAATTCGACTGTAGGTTGGGTTGAGGCACGAAACCCAACAGCGCACCCACCCCCTGCGCCCCCCTCCCAGGAGGGGGGATGGGGGGTGGGTTGCGCTCTACCCAACCTACGGCTCATGGTAATTATCCGAATTTGATATAAGCAACAGTGTCGAACCTTTGTTTATTTTTTTTGTTTCATATCAAAAAAACTTGATATAATACCTCAAAGAATATGAACACAGAGGACAAAAATGGCAGTTAGGGTAGGGATTAACGGCTTTGGCAGAATCGGCAGGTTAGCTCTCAGGGCTGGTTGGGGATATCCAGAGTTAGAGTTTGTCCACATTAATGAAATTAAAGGCGGAGCAGTGACAGCAGCCCACCTGCTTGAATTTGATTCTGTTCATGGTGCCTGGAAGTCAGTAGGGGTGGAAGACGATACCCTCCTTATTGAGGGCAAATATCTCAGTTTCAGCGAATATTCCACCCCAGGGGAAGTCCCTTGGGAAGATTTCGGGGTGGATATAGTCTTGGAGAGTTCCGGAGAATTCCGCACACCCTCCACCCTAAAACCCTACTTTAAACGAGGAGTGGCCAAAGTAATTGTGGCTGCACCTGTCAAGGAAGAAGCTTTAAATATTGTCATGGGGGTAAATGACCATCTCTACGAGGAGTCAAAGCACCATCTCTTGACAGCAGCTTCCTGCACTACCAACTGTTTAGCACCTGTGGTCAAAGTAATTCACGAAGGACTGGGTATTCGTCATGGGGTAATTACCACTATTCATGATGTCACCAATACCCAAACTATTGTCGATAAGCCCCACAAAGATCTCCGCCGTGCTCGCTCTTGCTTACAATCTCTAGTCCCCACTACAACTGGTTCAGCCACAGCTATTACCCTCATTTATCCAGAATTAAAAGGCAAACTCAATGGTGTTGCAGTGAGAGTCCCTTTGCTCAACGCTTCCCTGACAGACTGTGTGTTTGAAGTCCGAAGACCTACCACCGTAGCAGAGGTAAATAGCTTGCTGAAAACCGCAGCCAACACCCCACCTCTGCGGGGGATTCTCGGTTATGAAGAACGTCCTTTAGTCTCCATAGACTACAAAGATGACCCCCGTTCATCCATAATAGATGCCCTTTCAACCATGGTGGTGGACGATACCCAAATTAAGATTTTGGCCTGGTACGACAACGAGTGGGGATACGCAAATCGCATGGTCGAACTGGCTTGCAAAGTTGCAACCATCCCAAAATAAGATGAGACAATTAAATAAAATTATTATGCAAACAAATATAAGCTAATAAACCCTCTCTTTTCTCTTTCTCTGCGTCCTCTGCGTCTCTGCGGTTCTATTATATAAAAAAGTAATGTATAAAAAATTTACGTTTAAACAACTCTGCACTGAGTAAATATTTGATTGTAACGGCTGCCTATTGGGGATTGACAATCACTGATGGAGCCATAAGGATGTTAGTGCTGTTGCACTTCCACACCCTGGGCTATACTCCAACCCAAATTGCCTTTCTCTTCCTATTTTACGAAATATTTGGGGTAGTGACCAACTTCTTCGGTGGCTGGATCGGTTCTCAACTGGGCTTGAGGTTTACCCTCTATAGTGGCATTGGTTTACAAGTCTTTGCCCTAGTGATATTGGGCTGGCTCAATCCTAGCTGGGCTGTCTGGTTCCAGGTAACATATGTGATGGTAGCCCAAGCTCTCTCCGGTATTGCCAAAGACTTGACTAAAATGAGTGCTAAGAGCGCTGTGCGCTTAGTAGTGCCAAAGGATGCTGAGTCTCGTTTGTTTAAATGGGTGGCAATCCTCACCGGTTCTAAAAATACCCCGAAAGGTTTGGGCTTCTTTGTCGGTGCAGTACTTTTAGAAGTATTTGGTTTTGGGAATGCCCTGTTTATTCAAGCAGGGGTCTTGTTTTTGCTCTGTCTGACGGGGGTGTTGCTGCCCGCAAATCTGGGTAAGATTAACAAAAAGGTCACGTTCACCGAACTATTCTCTAAGAGTAAAGAGATTAATATGCTCTCTGCTGCCCGTTTCTTCCTCTTTGGGTCGCGAGATGTTTGGTTTGTGGTAGCCCTCCCGGTGTTTCTCTATGAAACCTTAGACTGGTCTTTTATGCAGGTGGGGGCATATATGGCTTGTTGGGTGATTGGCTATGGTATAGTCCAGTCTTTAGCCCCAAGTATACTAGGTAATAATGCTCCTGTCCAGGGAAAAACGATTCAAGTCTGGACATTTGCCCTCACAGGAATTCCTGGGGCGATCGCCATTGCCTTACTCTGTGGTTTACCTGCTCAAATTGTCATTACGGGGGGGTTAATTATCTTTGGGATTGTCTTTGCCTTCAACTCCGCAGTCCATTCCTACTTAGTGTTAGCATATACTGAAGATAAAGATGTGACCCTAAATGTGGGCTTCTACTACATGGCTAATGCGGGAGGAAGGTTGCTAGGTACGGTCACCTCTGGTATAATTTTCCAACTTTTTGGGTTAGTGGCATGTTTGTGGATTTCTAGTCTGTTTATCTTCGCAGCTTTTATTTTTTCTTTGCAGCTAACTTATGAACCACAAAAGATGATATAGTGATAAGGATATAGTGCAGCCCTAATCATTTGTACAAGTTCTAACGGGAGATCCCCCCTTGATCCCCCCTTGATAAGGGGGGTGACGGGGGTGCCCGCAGGGCGGGGGGATCGAGCGAGGTGCTAAAATCATTTAGGTTAGCTATATCACTAACTGGTTAGGGAAAAGATTCAACCTATGCCCGACTTAATCCTCTATATTGCTATTTTTGTCATCAGCTTGGCCGTACTGATAAAATCGTCAGATTATTTTACTGATGCTGCTGAAAAATTCGGCTTATTGATTGGTTTATCACCTTTTATCATCGGTGTGACCATAGTCTCCATTGGTACGTCCCTTCCTGAGTTAATTTCTTCCTTGTTTGCTGTCTTTTCCAATTCATCGGAAATTGTGATTGGTAATGTGGTGGGTTCCAACATTGCCAATATTTTTCTTGTCATTGGTACTGCTTCAGTTATAAGTTACAAGCAGAGTATCAATATAACTTATAATCTCATCAGGGTAGATTTACCTTTATTCGTAGGTTCGGCATTGTTGTTGGCTTTAGAAGTTTGGGACCGTGAATTCACTAAAGGAGAAGCTTGGCTTCTACTTCTTGGTTATTTGATGTATGTCTTCTATACTCTCAATGGAACGGAAGAACAGGAAGCAACGGAGAATGATTCGGAAGAACCGATTAAAAGAAATAGTAAGATTGTTATTATTCAACTGCTTATTATTATAATCAGTGCAATTTTTCTTGATCTTGGGGCAAAATATACCATCGATTCCGTGATAAAAATATCGGAAGTCTTGGAATACGGCAAAGAAATCATTGCCTTGACTGCCGTGGCTTTGGGAACCTCCTTACCGGAATTAATCGTTACTGTTAATGCCAGCCTCAAAGGTAAAGCAGAACTAGCAGTGGGTAATGTTTTGGGTTCCAATGTTTTTAATACCTTTGTGGTGATGGGAGTTCCCGGGTTAATTGGCACCTTGACTATTCCCAAAACAGTTATTATGGGGGGACTTCCCACCATGATTGCGGGAACTATTTTACTCTTCTTTGTAGCTCAAGACCAACAGTTGACTGTTTGGGAAGGATGGCTATTCTTTATCTTTTACGGCTGGTTTATTGGGCAAACATTTGGTTGGCTCTAGTGGTGGACGGAATAGATGAGAATGTTCGGGATGATAAAGACGGGATCTTGCATTCTTGAGATGGTTGCTGCTCAAAGCAGGACTGACTATATAAAGAGTTGCACGAATTAGATTTTCCGACTGGGTAATAGCTGCCATTTTTTCCAGGGGTACGACCCAGATTTTTTCTGAGGGCCAACCGATACAGAAACACACTGCCACCGGAGTATCTGGGGCATAATGGTGGAGTAATTGTTCCTGGGCTGCTTTTACATGACGAGCAGCTAAGTAAAGGCAGAGACTGGCTTTATGAGCAGCTAAAGCAGCCAAATCCTCCCCTGAGGGCATGGAAGATGCCCGTCCGCTGATGCGAGTCAGAATAATCGTCTGTACCAGTTCCGGTATGGTTAATTCCGTTCCCAGTTTTGCCGCTGCTGCTTGGAAAGCGCTAATACCGGGAATCAATTTAAAGGGAATGTCTGCCGCTGTTAGGGCCTGTATTTGTTCGTTAACAGCACTGTAGAGGCTCAGATCCCCGGAATGAAGTCGCGCTACCGTAAGATTGGCCCGCACTCTTTCAATCATTAAGGGGACTATTTCTTCCAGGGTTTTATTTCCCGTCCGTATTAATTCCGCATCCCGACGAGCACCTTGGAGAATTTGCCGGGGTACGAGGGAATCGGCAAAAACAATCACATCTGCTTGGGCAATAATTTTTTGGGCTTTGACGGTGAGCAATTCCGGGTCTCCCGATCCGGCACCGATGAGATAAACTGCTGGTTTTAGGTTCATATATTTTGTTTCGCGCTCTCGCTTGTCCCTTGCGGGTCTCACGTTCAGGCATTGACTCGGATATCTGTTTTCAGCCCCTTTCGGTGGCTTAGATTGACAATCCCGATGTCCCAAAACCAAGCCCCTGCTTATGTTTGGCTTACGCCGCGACTTTTACAGGGAACGAGCCGCACTCTTCTAATTCATCTAACAGATGCTGGTACTCCTCTATTGGCAATAGTACCCCAAGATGATTTCCTTCTGTATCCGTAATGTATCTTTCTCGTATCTGCATGTTTCTGGTATTTCAATTTATTTTAAATATAACACTACGCAGGAGAGCAATCGTAGGTTGGGTTGAGGAAACGAAACCCAACAGCCCAGGATATTTGTGTTGGGTTTCACTTCGTTCTACCCAACCTACAATTCCCATGACGATGGTATTATGTTTGATATGGTTTCTATTTTTTGTGCAAATTATTTCTTTTGACAGCGGTAGGGTAGGCAATAAAAGCATGATTTAGCTTGAAAGACAGGATCTAAACCCTGTAGGGGTTTCATAACGTAGCCCGCAATTCATGAGCGGGCCGTAAGGTACAGGGCAATATATCCATTGTTTCATGATTTTGGTGCATTTTGGCCTGAAAAATAATGAAATAATTAATTATCCATATCACCAGTACCACCAGAACCGCCAAAGAATGTAAAGCCCAGGACTATTGAGTAAGATATATATCAAAACAATACTAAATTGTTTAGTTAATTGATTTAATAGCATAACCATAGCGTATTGTTATTAGCATAAAATACATCACAGAATGGCTATTATTACAAGTGTCTTTTGCCACCAAGGTGATAATGAGAACTTAGTAGGAAGATAAGACAGAGAGCGGCGATTTATGGCAGTTTCCTTTTGAGGATTAGGTGATACAGTAGGAGTAGGTTTTGTTTGTTAAGGAGGAGTAACGGGGGGTATAGTAGGGTTAGGTAATTGTGCTGCGAGAAATGTTTGACTGGGAATCGCCAAATTCAAACCCGTTTTACTTCCTTCCTGTTGATCCCCTTGCCCGTGAATATCGATTACTTTCCCATTTTCATCCAATAATGCGCCGCCACTCATTCCTCGACGAGTGGAGTTATTGTAAATGAATTCATAGCCATTTTGGGGAGGTTGGATACCCACAATATTGCCAGGAGTCACTAGGAGAGTGCGTTTGGGGATGGCGGAAGTTGGTTCTGGTGCACCAGCGACATAGACGGTTTTCCCCCCAGTAACCTTTTGGGAGTCTCCAAACTCTGCTAAGGTATAGTTTCTCTCGCTGGTAAACTGCAATACAGCTAAGTCTATCCCAGATAGGGGAATGGAAATCTTGTCAATATTGGTTTCATATCTAAGCCCATCGGGAGTAATAACCAAACAATTGACGTTGCGATTTTCCACCACGTGTTTCGCTGTGAGCACATAGTAAGTGTTCCCCTGATGCTGATAGAGCACTCCGGAACTAGAATTACAACCATCGATTAAAACGGTGATTTCTTTGGCTTTTTGAGTCACTTGCTCGTAGGAGAGAGCATGGGCGATTTGGGGTATGAGGAGGAAGGTGATGAGCAAAATTGCCCAGAATTTACGTTTCATTGTCTTTATTGGTTAGTGTGGGATTCTCCCCGATCCCCCCTTGATCCCCCCGATCCCCCCTTGATAAGGGGGGTGACGGGGGGTGACGGGGGGTGCCCGTAGGGTGCGGTAGGGTGCGGTAGGGTGCGTTAGCGACAGCGTAACGCACCATTGGCGGGAGAATCAGCTATTAAGGGGTGGGGTGGGCAATGCCCACACCACTTACTTCTAGGGTTTGGTCCACTTTCAGCGGACTTCCCTTATGAGCCAGCAATTTTAGGCTGGGCGGATCAGCCGCGAAGGTTTAGGTGGGCGATGCCCACCCTACGAGTTACTTCCCCCTAAGGAAGGGAGAAAGGGAGTGGAGAACAGATTTACCACACAACCGATAGATTTTAGCTAACAAATGTGGGCTATCTCCCAATGCAGTCACTCTCGCGCAGAGGCGCTCCGGCACGGAGAATTAATAAACAGGCGCTTCAAGCGCTCATCCATATCATGTTATTCTCTGCGCCTCTGTGTCTCTGTGAGCTTCCATTAGAAAGTAACTGCTCTTTGTTCTATTTTGTCAGCTTGGTTATCGCTGTGTTTCCAATATATCTAATTAAAAGCCTTTTGGCAAAAGGGGGGTGGGTGCAAATCAACCACTGTGTGTCAACCTCTTCTACAGGAATCCACTCTGACTCATTAACATCGATCCACTCAGCATTATCCACTAAATGTTCCAAACGAAGGTACTCGTGGAGTTCCCCTGTTTCATCTATAGTACTATTGGATGCTTTTCCAGAGACAAAATTAGTCATTTTGATGAAAACAGCATTGGGATTTTGAGCGTTTTGCTGATTGAGAGTAAAGAGCAGATTGTCTTTGTTACAGTTTTGTTCTCCCTGGGATAAGACGCAAACCACTGTATAACCATTATCCAGTTTTCCGGTGGTTAAATCCAAGGTTCCTAACCTACCTCCATTTTGACTTACTGCGTCTGTGAGCTTTTTGGAGACAATTCTGCACCGTTTCTCTGGTGTGTAATCATCCCCAAATTTTTCCGTTTGCCAACGAATGAGGGGGTTTTGGGAAACAGCATTGCTTCGACGAGCAAGTGTTCCCCGCTTTCCGTTTTTGGATCTACAGTCAAACTGGGTATGATCTGGAATAGAAGCAACGGTTGGTTGGGAAGATTGTACCTGCTGTGGTTGAGGGGTTTGTACAACGGGAACTTGAACTGGTGTGGGGTGTAGGGTAAGAGGAAAGCCATGTTATGTAAAGGTTTCAGCTTTGAAAATCTGTAAATACGCCAGTGCGAACGACTATAATATTTCAACTCTGTAGGGGTTTCATGTATGAGCCCTTTTGACCGCACCCCCTGGAAACTGGAAACTGGAAACTGATAACTGTTACCAAACTTTAGGTCGAAAATTTTTGTCATTGGCAATTTCTACCACCTCCCCCGACTGTCGGATAACGAATAAACCCCGACGATAAGCATAGCGATCGACTCCTTCATCAATTTCAATTCCTGCAACCGCACCATTGAGGGTTACGTCAGCAAAACGGGGAAATGCTTCTTTAAAACGAGCTAACTTTTCTAAAAAATAGTCCACATCATCTTTAGATAAATTAGATTTTACTTCTATTGCAACTGCTACATCCCCATCAATAGCTAGTATATCAATTTCCATCGCTACACCGGAACGTTTTATTTCCATCCGACGGAGAGTTTGTGTTACTGTGATACCTCTTTCTTGAAATATCCGCACCGCAGCAGGTTTAACTAAGTTCTCCACAAACTGTCCCCAACGACTTGTGAGACTATTAACCGCTTTATTGGTGTTTGCTGCAATCTCTTCTACTAAGATAAGTCTTTTTTCTGCTTCCGCTGCACGACGATCTGCTTCCGCTGTACGACGCTTACTATCTTCCGCAAGTTCGGCGAAAAGACGATCTAGTTCTGCTGCGCGTTCTGCTGCGCGACGATCTGCTTCTGCGAAACGGCGATCTGCTTCAGCTTGAGAAGCTTGAAATAATTGGTAAATATCTTGAATTGTTAAGGAGTCTGACATGGTTAGGGTAAATTGCTATATAATAAATATATCAGATTTTGAGGTAAGTTGTCAAAGTACTTTATAAAAATTTTAACCACTTCGGAACACCAAACCTACTGTCTACCTTGAGCGATCGCCTTAAAACCGTAGGGTGGGCAATGTGCCCAAATTTAGCTTTTTAGGTAAGACTTATCGTTCATTGCTCACCGACAGAGCTGGTAACTGATAACTGTTACCAAACTTTAGGTCGAAAATTTTTGTCATTGGCAATTTCTACCACCTCCCCCGACTGTCGGATAACGAATAAACCCCGACGATAAGCATAGCGATCGACTCCTTCATCAATTTCAATTCCTGCAACCGCACCATTGAGGGTTACGTCAGCAAAACGGGGAAATGCTTCTTTAAAACGAGCTAACTTTTCTAAAAAATAGTCCACATCATCTTTAGATAAATTAGATTTTACTTCTATTGCAACTGCTACATCCCCATCAATAGCTAGTATATCAATTTCCATCGCTACACCGGAACGTTTTATTTCCATCCGACGGAGAGTTTGTGTTACTGTGATACCTCTTTCTTGAAATATCCGCACCGCAGCAGGTTTAACTAAGTTCTCCACAAACTGTCCCCAACGACTTGTGAGACTATTAACCGCTTTATTGGTGTTTGCTGCAATGTCTTCTACTAAGATAAGTCTTTTTTCTGCTTCCGCTGCGCGACGATCTGCTTCCGCTGCACGACGATCTGCCTCCGCTGCGCGACGATCTGCTTCCGCTGCACGACGCTTACGATCTTCCGCAAGTTCCGCTGCAAGTTCTTCTGTACGACGCTTACTATCTTCCGCAAGTTTGGCTAAACGACGATCTAGTTCTGCTGCGCGTTCTGCTGCGCGACGATCTGCTTCCGCGAAACGGCGATCTGCTTCAGCTTGAGAAGCTTGAAATAATTGGTAAATATCTTGAATTGTTAAGGAGTCTGACATGGTTAGGGTAAATTGCTATATAATAAATATATCAGATTTTGAGGTAAGTTGTCAAAGTACTTTATAAAAATTTTAACCACTTCGGAACACCAAACCTACTGTCTACCTTGAGCGATCGCCTTAAAACCGTAGGGTGGGCAATGTGCCCAAATTTAGCTTTTTAGGTAAGACTTATCGTTCATTGCTCACCGACAGAGCTGGTAACTGATAACTGTTACCAAACTTTAGGTCGAAAATTTTTGTCATTGGCAATTTCTACCACCTCCCCCGACTGTCGGATAACGAATAAACCCCGACGATAAGCATAGCGATCGACTCCTTCATCAATTTCAATTCCTGCAACCGCACCATTGAGGGTTACGTCAGCAAAACGGGGAAATGCTTCTTTAAAACGAGCTAACTTTTCTAAAAAATAGTCCACATCATCTTTAGATAAATTAGATTTTACTTCTATTGCAACTGCTACATCCCCATCAATAGCCAGTATATCAATTTCCATCGCTACACCGGAACGTTTTATTTCCATCCGACGGAGAGTTTGTGTTACTGTGATACCTCTTTCTTGAAATATCCGCACCGCAGCAGGTTTAACTAAGTTCTCCACAAACTGTCCCCAACGACTTGTGAGACTATTAACCGCTTTATTGGTGTTTGCTGCAATGTCTTCTACTAAGATAAGTCTTTTTTCTGCTTCCGCTGCGCGACGATCTGCTTCCGCTGCACGACGATCTGCCTCCGCTGCACGACGATCTGCCTCCGCTGCGCGACGCTTACGATCTTCCGCAAGTTCCGCTGCAAGTTCTTCTGTACGACGCTTACTATCTTCCGCAAGTTTGGCTAAACGACGATCTAGTTCTGCTGCGCGTTCTGCTGCGCGACGATCTGCTTCCGCGAAACGTCGATCTAATTCGGCTCCGCGACGATCTGCTTCAGCTTGAGAAGCTTGAAACAATTGATAAATATCTTGAAGGGTTACTGACATAATTATAATGTTGTGGACAGGGTAATTTGGTATATAATTTATATAACATATTTTCGGTGAGATTGTCAAGGGTTTAACCATCCTAGGGTCACACCAAGAAGCCAAGAAAATGGAGATTGAATTATTAATTGCCCACCCTACCACTGAACTGGGTGGGCGCAAGCATTGCTACAAAGCTGGTAACTGTTATTGCGAAGCTTTGCGTAAGCGTCCCGCCCTTGGCGTCCTGTTAACTGCTAACTGCTATATTCCCCAATGTTGCAACTTTGCTTTCACTAACTCTATGGGAATAGCAATACCGCAGTCCACTTCCCAATCTACTCCCGCGAACTGCAACTTACTACAACCAAATCCTACAGCTACGGCGATACCGATAACTCGCTGATTGGTATCTAAAACTGGACCACCAGAGTTCCCTGGAGCCAACTTAGCAGATAATTGGAGAAATTCCGATGATTTATCCCTTACTGCTCCTTTACTAACCATCCAGTCTTCCCCATTGTTGGGGTTACCGATCGCCCGAATGAGGGCGTTTTTGCTAATAGGAGTGGTAGAGATAGGTAAGGGTTGTATATCCTGGGGAATGTCTGTGACAGTGAGTACGGCTAAATCTAATTTCTCTTCTGCTTTGGTTGTGTGCGCAATTTGTCGTCGCCGGAATTGTCCGGGGGGTGGCTCACTATACCATTCATTCTATCTCAATTTTGGTCTTGTCCTGGGATTGGTCTTCTGGTAGCACTACATGGCGATTAGTGACGACACCTTCTCGTTTCACAACCCAACCTGTACCCACTCCTAAGCGCTGAGGACTTTTGACGATAATTTTAACTATGGACCGCTTTACAGTTACATCCGGTTCTTCTTGGGGGAAGGGTATTTTTGATACTGGTTATAGGGGAAGTCCCCGTGAGGAGAAAGAAAAATACCACGGGGGGTAAGGTGAGGAGCAGGAGGGCGAATAATTGTAGTTGTAGTTGTTTGGAGAAGCGACGATAACCCATAATTACTTGAAAACAGAGGGAAGGGTATATTTTTATATTAGCATATTTGAGAAGCCTTCATCTTCTCTACAGACACAAAAACCACAAAGGAGTTGATGTTGTGAGTAGCAAAGTTTCTTTGTAGGGTGGGCAAAGTAGCGAAAAATTTATAATTCATAGTTTGAGATTAATTTAATACTTTGCCCACCAGCCCGGAATCTGGTATACTATATAGCAAGCCTAAATCAATTGTACACCCGGAAGCCCCCGCCAAGCTATAATTGCACAAATGATTTAGGTTCACTATAGCTCTCTGGTAAGGCGTGGGCAATAATGACTTTACTTTCTTACTAGGGTAGCAAACGTTTTCCTAATTGCCCACCCTACGATTAATAAATGTAAAGTTTTGTAACAAAATTACACATTTCTGGACTATCGCCCTTTATAATTAGTAGAATAACAACGATTTTACCACCATGGAGGTTTCCAAGAATGCCAGTAGCAGAGACTGGGGCTATAGCAGCATTTTTAGATCGCAACGCTCCAACCAGGGTTTATTGCAAATAATAAAATTGTCTCTTGACATGAGAGCGATCGCCCAATAAAAGATTGACACAATTATGGCAATTATTCATGGACTTGGTTATCGTTTCTCGGTAGAAGAAAATGCCTCGGCTCTAAATTGTTCATAATTTATCTATATTATTGGCTCTCAAACGTTACGCTTATGGGCGCAAGCCTTGCGCCCCTAAGTTTCGAGCAACGACCCATGGTGCGCCGAATTGATTCCAGCTTGTAACACAGTCAATACCCGTTGCATATTTCCTTGCAACATAGCCCCAACATCTAACCGCAAACCGGGAAACACCAGAGAACAAATCATACCTTCCTCCTCTATCAACTCAATATAATCCCCACCCTGCAAACTAAACCAATCAATTTTTTGGTCAAATACCTGCCAAACAATATATTCTTGTACTCCACTGCGCCCATAAGCACGTTTTTTATCTCCTAAATCTATAGTTGCACTACTAGCAGCAATTTCAACTACTAATTCTGGTGCGCCTTCCAAATATCCCTCTTCACTAAAACTTGACTGTCCACCGTTTTCTGGGCTAATGAGTAAAACACCATCGGGTTGCACTTCATTATCTATATTTAAGCGAACTGTTGGCTCAATACCCATTTGCACTCCAGGTGTAGCTGCTTGATAAACTCCCAGCCAAGTGATTATACGTCCGTGGGGTTCGGCGTGGGGTTTAAAGCGTAAGGGGGAAGCCATATAAACAATTCCTTCAATCAACTCTGCTTTTTTAACTTCTGGCATTGCTTTGTAACGACGCTGGAATTGAAGACGAGTCAAGCGATCGCCATTTTCTAATGGTGGCAATTGTTGGGGAACATAGCCACTAGACGTTAAAGATTTAGGTAATGAAGCAGTCATGATAAAAATCTCAAAGGTTGAGATGGATGTAATTCTATCTTAGATTAAAATTGTCAATATTATAGCTGACACAGGGGTGTAGGTATTTGCTGCTTAATAAATGTTCTGTGTTCATTAATCTGGTTAGTATAATCTGTCTTATTGCCATTTATCTTAATTGCCAGGGTTCCCCCACAACAACTATTCTTTTGTCTTCCTTTTGCAGGTAAAGGATTTAAATGCTGGGGTTGTACACTCAAAATCTTCTGAGCGCATTTTTTGGCTAATTGAGTACACCAAATATGGGGGGATGGATCCCCATCTCTAACCCCTGCTACAATCTCCTCTCGGGGGTGGGCAAAGGGCTGTCGCCCAATTGAGAAAATGACCAGATTGGGCTTTATTAATTCACACCATTGCCGCGCAAATGCTCGTTCATTCGTCCCACCGCCAGATTTACCACCATGATGGGGAAAAACCAGTATATCTGCTTGCAAATCAGTGTTATCTTGAATCAGATTATCCCATCCTATGGTATCAATATCCCCCCCTAAGATAGCAATTCTATGAGAATGGTGGACTAAACCAATAACGGCGGATATGGAGTTAGAAGTCAATTTCCTTCCTCGCAAATCTTTACCTCCCGCACCTCCGAGAATTAATGCAGGTGCTGGAGCTAGAACTTCTATCTCTACTTGAGAGGTGTTCAGCTTGCCAGTTTTGGTTGTAGTTAGTGATGGAGAAACTGTCGTTCCACGTTGGCCGGCATCTTTTACAGCATAACGCAGATCCTCCCAAATTTGACTTTTTTTGGTGGCATCGGGGTTTAACGTTTGCACGGAAGTCCCCACGCTCAGCGCTAGCGGCGTGGGGATGGACAGTGCGGAGAAAGAGAGGATTCGATGTCCTCTCTTTCTCCAATCACTGTGCTATGCTAAAAAAAAGAGACCGAACTGTATGCCAACCCGTCGAATAACCTATCGATTATATCCAAGCGTTGAGAGCTCACGTAAATTGCACAGAGCTCGTAAGATGCACTGCGAGCTATACAATGCTGCCATCGCTAATCGTCAAACTCAATATAAGCGCTTCGGGCCTGCTCAGGTGCGGCTGCACAGGAGCAGGGGTGGACTATTTCGAGCAACAGAACTCTTTGCCAGCTTTCAAGGATGTTTGGCCGGAATACAAGGAGCTGGGTTCTCAAACTCTCCAGGCGACTCTAAAACGAGTAGATTTTGCCTATCAGCGCTTTTTCAATGGATTAGCCAAATATCCTAGATTCAAAGCAAAACGCCGTTACAGAGGATGGACTTATCCAAGCAGTGCTGGTTGGAAAGTTCACAGTAATATGGGAGTGAATGGCCAACTTGAGTTGCGGCATTTCGGGATACAAATCCCCATGAGAGGGAAGGCCAGAACCTGGGGGAAGCCAACTACTTGCACTATATTTCTGAGCCATAACAAATGGTACGCTTCCATAACAGTTAATTGTGTCCCAGAAAGGCAAACAGGCACAGAAGCTATTGGGTTGGACTTTGGGTGCAAAGTTGCCATAGCCACATCTTTTGGAGAGTTTATAGAAGCTCCAAAGTTCCAGGCTAAAGCAGCTCAGAAGGTCAAGCAGCTTTCCAAGCAGTTGAGAAAAAAGCGCCGACCAGAAAAGAGGAAGACTAGGGCTTCCCGTAGATGGCGCAAAGCACGAAATCTAATCAGTAAAGTAAAGCGCAAAGTTGCCAATCAGCGCCACGACTGGTCTCCTTTAGGTGCAGCACAAATCGTTAGCAGTAATAGCTTGGTTGCTACTGAGAAACTCACACCGAAGGTGCCGCCAAAGGCGTCCCTCAAGGGCATGACACGAAAGGGAAAGGGAAAGGGGAAACGGTCAAAGGCCGGCCTCAATAGGTCCCTCTTAGATGTAGCTATTGGCATGACGAAAGATGCCATTAAATACAAGGTCATTGAGGCGGATGGTGTTTATTTAGAAGCACCGACACAAAAGTTAAAACCCACTCAAAGATGTGCTGAATGTTGGGAAACTACCAAGAAAACATTGAGCGAGCGTGTTCATGTTTGTCAGCATTGTGGGCATCAAGAAGACAGGGATATCAATGCAGCTCAAGTGATGTTGGCTTGGGCTAGGGGACAGGAACTGTCCTCTTTAGACGTCGAGTCACGTAGGATGCGTTAGCTGCCGTTAGGATGCGGTAGCTGCCGTTAGGATTAGCGTAACGCATCCTACCTTCATGCGGAAGTATGAAGCAACTAGGGGCGCTGAAGCGTCAGAAACGCCGTGCTCAGCGTAGCGGCACGGCGTAGTTCATGTGAATGCTATTTATCCTCACATCCTCCTCTGAGAGGAGATTAATCAGCCCCCCAATATGGTCGGCATCAGCGTGGGAAATGAGAACATGGGCAATTTCTTGAATATCTAAAGCTCTAAGGGTTTCAATCAAGGTAGCACGAGAGCCACAGTCTATGACTATGGTTTCATCTCTATCTCTGAGAAGAGTACAATTACCATGACCAACATCTAAAATAATCAATTCAGGCAAGTCCATCGTTGTCATCGGGAGGGGTTGCTAATTCAAATTTCTCGAAGTAAAGTTCTTCAGATGTCTCCGCTGCTATATTTACACGAGCAAATAAACGGACATTTGGTTTTAATGCATCGTGGAGCGCCTTAGGAACCAGTGCAGCGGGAAACCGAACTGTCTCATGAGGATTCCAGCCTGGAATAAAAGCGTTTATTACTTTTTCTCCAGATTCTTTCTCCAGGTTGCTGATCCTCACTAAGGTTCGATAAGATTTTCTCCCAGGGGAAAATTACCCCCGAAATTCTCTCCTACACTTTTCAATTCCTTGGCGAATTATAGCTCCATCAACTTTATCTCGACTTAAAAGGATCGGTATTTGCTTTCTAAATTTCCGAATGGACAAAGGTGCATCTATATCGGCGTATTGAGTTATGAGAAGGGAGGGAATTTGGCGCTGATACAAAGCGGCAACTAATTGGGCGCCATAGAAATTAGCCAATCCAGAATAGCTCAAACGGTTATCACAGACAGCTCCTTGAGCATTGGCGGCAATCTGAGATGCCAACTGGTTGACATCGGTGTAACTGCCATTTACCAATAACCAGGGTTCATAACCAGCATCTTCCAAATCCCATCCAGTGGTTTCTGCTAATTCTGGATCGTCATCAACGATAGCTATTCGCAGTGGTGAACTAGAAACAGATGTCATTTTCCCGTACCTCCAACCAGGGGTAATTTCACAATAAATTCGGCTCCTCCCAATTCTCCCTTGGGTATGGCTTGTACTTTACCTCCCATATCAGTAACAGAATCTTTGACAATTGTCAATCCTAAACCAGTTCCCCCCGGTTTAGTAGTTTGACCTGGTAACCAAATCTCATCTAGTTCAATTCCTTCAATTCCCCCTCCATTATCGCACACTGTTATCCTCACCACATGGGCGATTTTTTTCGTGGAGATAACTACCAAGCGATTTTCCAATCTTCCACCTTCCACGGTCAATACGTTGAGGGTATTGGTCAACAGGTTAGTCAGGATAGCTTCCAGAAGGGCAACGCTACCACGGATAGAAAGCTCCTCATGAGATTTAGGGCTTTTTACTTTAATTTTAGCATCTTGGAACAAATCTTGAAACAGTGCTAAGATATTTTTAATCACATCATCGACGTATACCACCCCAGAGCGCCGTTTATTTCGCCGCAACAATTCCAAAGGAAATGTGGCAAAAGTATTCCAGGACTTACTGATTCCATAAAGTTGGTCTACTGGTGACTTCAATGAATTAGCATATTGTTTTGGTAACAGTTCTTTCCCTTTCTTTTCGATTCTTTTGGCTATCTTACTTATCATAGTAATTGGCTTGTTAGACTCGTGGGCAAAAACTGCTGCGGTGGTGCCAGCAGTAGCTAAACTCCGATAAAGTTGAAGGTCCTCCCGTAATGCTTTTACTTGCTCCTCTTGTGCTTGTTCGTACCTTTGGAGAATTTCCAGGACTTGCCCCCGGTATTGTGGATTAATATCCCTTTCAATTTCCGACTCAATTTGTTCTCTTACCTCTCTTACTTGGCTAATAGATTCTTGTTTGACTGTTTGCCGTTTATTTTCCCCTTCTTTCAACCTCTCTTTATGGAGCCAGTTCAATACATCGGTGGCAAACCTTTTCAGTTCCTCAAAAGCTTCGTTTTCCCTAAATCCGAGGCGATTTGTTGTTTGCTGGAGCTGGTTATGGATATCTTCCACCACCACCCTCCCGATAACTGTTTTGGTAGAAGGGTGAGCTTCTGGATTTCTAGCACGAGCTAAATTAATTCCCAGCCAATCATTCCGCCCATCCCCATAGGGTTGAACTCGCATCCCCCGATGATAGAGATGAACGTTGCCAACTTTCTCCAGCCAATCTCTAACTTCCTTATAAGAAGCTTGTTTGGCGGAAAAGTTTTGAGGATTGAGTAAAAATATCCAGAGTTCAAATTCAGCGGATACGGTTTCATACTTGCTTCCAGAAAGTTGGTCATGATCTGCCCGATACAATAAGTCTCCTTTTCAATCAAACACTGCTGCTGAAGCACTTCCATCTGAGTTTAAAGTTGCTTTTAAGTGATATTCAGCGTCCTCAAAGAAAGCTTGATTGACCTTCTTTTCTAGGTCAGGAAAACTAGGAGTCATGAGACGAGGGTGAAAAGAAACCTTAGTAGCAAAGGGATCCGCCAGCAATAACATATCCTTAGCCAGTCTTTTTAACTCCCGTCTCCCAAATTTGCGGTTCACATTTTCAATCCTAATCTCTGTGCCGTGGTTTTTATCCGTAGAGTTACTGTTAATAGTTAAAACCACTTCTTCTACAGTATCCACTTGCTCAAAATCCCGCCAATTAATTGTCAGAGAATATTCCACTCCCGGTTCCTGTTTCGGTCTGCTGCACAAGATGATGGAAGAACCTAGGCGCAAAGCAGCTAACCGACCTAACCCTTTATCCCCCACAGGTAGACGACCCAATTTCGTCCGTTTGTCCATCGCTTTTTGGGAGCGACCTAGCACCAGCCATCCTTTGCTAATATCATCCTGGTTCATCCCCATACCGTCATCGGCAATAATAATGGAACCGCCTTTCTTTTCCGTGTTGAGGAACGTGACGGTACATTCCCTAGCATCGGCATCATAAGCATTTTTGACCAATTCTATGATACCTTGATCTGGATTGGGAGTTAGCTCTTCACCCAGTCTACTCAATATATCTGGTGCAAATTGAAAATGCATTCTCTTTAAGTCCAACTATAGGGGTGTGGGGGCGCCATGAGGTATATTGATGGCATATCCCTATTCTAACATCATGACCATCAAAGAACAACTCCTGCAAGAACTGGAACAAATCCCTGAACCGAAACTTGAAGCACTTTTTAACTACCTCCACATCCTCAAAAAGCAATCCCACTCATCCCCATCCCAAAACCTCGAAACTCTCTTTAACACCCTTGCTCAACAATGGCGCACTGAAACCCGCTTTATTTCCTCTACTGACCAAATGGTTCTCCATCCTGCCTATCAACAAATCATCGGTCTTGGTGAAGCGGTGATTCCCCTCTTGCTTAGAGAACTGGAACAAAAACCTGATCATTGGTTTTGGGCACTCAAATCCGTTTCCCGTGAAGATCCTGTACCACCTGAGTCCAGAGGTCGCATTCAGGAAATGATCGCTGCCTGGCTAAATTGGGGACGTTCCAAAGGTTACACATGGTAGGCAACGAAATCTGGCAAAAATTTGCGACGGATGCGATTGAAAAATAGTTTCCAAATCTCAAAGCTTCCGATTATCAAATCACGAGCCAGGACACCATAGACTACAACTGTGTCGCTTGGGCAGCCGAAGAAAACGAAACATGGTGGTGGCCCGATCGTCAGTATATTTACTACTGGCCACCCAATGTTCCGAGAGAAACAACCTTGGAAGCTTTTATTCAAGCCTATCAGCTATTGGGCTATGAAGTTGGCGACACTCCTTCCTTGGAGCCTGGAATTCAAAAGATAGCAATCTATACCAATTATGGCAATATTCCTACCCACGTCGCTCGACAGCTACCCAACGGCAACTGGAGCAGTAAATTAGGTTCTTACGAAGATATTGAACATACCACCTTAGAGAGTCTAACAGGTGACCAACCTGCCTATGGAAAAATTGCCTGCTACATGGCAAAAGAGTTAACTATAGGTTAATTTATCTCCTATAGATAAAGTTTTCCCGGCTTCCGACTCTGGTATGATAGTATTGACGGCGAGACGATAAAAATGATTAAAACGAGACTTATTCACCCAGGGGGGTAAAGATTTTTGCCGCTGATAGCTCAAGATTTTTTGGAAGTTAGGATATGGTTCTCCTGTTATAGCATCTCTGGTGGGGACAATGCAACGCTGACAGGGATTTATTCCTTGCAACAATAGGTGGTCTATCTTAAACTCCACTTTTTCTTCTACTGCCCCAAATAATCTATCTTCCCAAAAGGGAGGAACCCCGTCAATTTCCAAATTGCTCCTCAACCGCTTTCTCATATCTTCTACTGTTAAGGAATCAAACCAAGAAGCAACGGTTTCCAGAGTGGCTGTACTAATAATAGTGGGTCCGGAAGCAATAGTATCGTCAGGAAACCCGGTTATTTCATTTTGAACTAATTGTACCGGGAAACGGAAATAATTGCTTAACCAAGTTTCTAGGTCTTTTTGTTGTTGATAGACATGGAATGTGGCTTTTTGGTTGGTTCCTTGAATTTGTAAAGAGAGGGTGTTAGTCTTATAATTGAAGGAAGAACGCAGGAGATGAATTTTGCTGTGGCTTTTCCCGTTGACGAAGTTCCCCTTTTGGTCTACTATAGCAAAAGAGCGATCCCCCTTCAATGCTCCACTCTTGAGAATGGTAGCTGAGTTGACAGCAACTGGATCTAAGGATTTAATTGGGTAGAGGAAGATTTTGGCTAGTTTGGGAGACATATTAGGGTGTGGGAATAGAGGGTTGACAATCTGGTAGGGGATAAGATATAACCTATAGAACCCATTTGAGATCTTTTTAAGTAGTGGCTAGCCTTTTAAGCATCAGTCGGACAAAACATAGACTAATCTTGGTATTAGCCTGCTCAAGAGTCCTTTCAAAGTTTTTGACCAAACTCTTGCATCTTTCCATCCACGAATTAGTTCTTTCAATCACCCACCGCGCTTTTACTGGCACAAAACCGGTTTTTCCTTCCTTTTTCTTTTGAGCTTTTGATGGTTTACGGGAGACCTTAAATCTAATCTTAGTCATAATCGCCGGATAAATTTTATGTAATTCCTGGGTCAGTTTTTCTGGGTGATATCCATGGTCAAGCAAAATGGTAATCTTGGGGATGTTGACTGGTTTAGACTTGAAATAATCTATGTTTTTCGATAACATTTCAATCAAACCCACATCGTCAGATACCGATGCTTTGGTGCAATGACTAAAAAAAGGAAAGCCCAAAGTATCTACTGCTAAATGTCTTTTAAGACCATTGGTAGACTTGTAAAAACAAAACCCTTTCGACTTTACACTGGCGTTACAGGTATTTTTTACCGCTTGGGAGTCAATGATGATTAGGGTTGTCCATTGCCCTTTTTTTTTAACTTGCTGACGGACTCTACTATGCAAGATATCTCTGATTGCTTCGATTACCCCAAGCGATCGCCACTGTTTGTAGTACCAAAATACTGTGGAATAGGGGGGCAAGTCTTTGGGTAAGTCACACCAATTACAACCATTCTTTAATTGGTACAAGATACCATCTAAAATCTGCCTTTTACTCCATTTTGGTGGTCTTGTCTGTTTCTTTTTGGGCAACAGAGGTTCTATTATTTTCCACTCCCCGTCTGTCAAACTACTTGAGTACGGCATTTTTTCCCTATTTTACTCCACAACAGAGATCTCAAATGGGTTCTATATGGTGGAGAAAGTGGGCGCAATAAGAATAACTTAGCTGGCTGATTCCCATATCGAAAGAAAAAGGATTGTCAATCTATGGGAAAGAACCAAGATAAGAATAAAGATAGCTTTCTTTTTCCAAAAGGCAAATATCGCGGCAAGTTTACACCGCAAAATCTCGTTTTTGACGCTAACCTTCAGGAGTTTGCCCAAAAAATCCTCATTATTTGCAGTTTGGAAACCAACGGCAAAATCTCTCCTCTGAAAGCTTATCGGGAAATCAAAAGCCTTTGGCGTGAGTTAAAGCAGTCCAAGAAGGAACTGTTTGATATTCAAAATTTAGATGAGTGAGCGCGGAGGGATTTGAACCCCCGACACCCAGAACCGGAATCTGGTGCTCTATCCCCTGAGCTACGCGCCCTCAACTTTTTCTACTATAACATGGATTTTCCGGTTTGGTCAAGTTTTTTTTGGGGAATGTTTCGCGCCGAGGCACAGAGGCGCGGAAACTTCCAGTGGCACCGATAGTTCAGGTAGAAAAATTAGGGGGCATGGGTTGAAAATGCTTCGGCGCGACAGTCCCCACCCGTAGGATGCGTTAGCTGTCGTAGGATGCGTTACTAGCCGTAAGTAGTAGCAACAATACAAACTTCGTTGGCGTAACGCATCGTACGTAGCAGCATCCTAAATTAAATGGATTAGCGTAACGCATCCTACGCGAAGCAAATAGGGCACCCATCATGGTTGTCATTGATGGATTCTCCTACTATAATAGAGCAATGCAAGTGCCAATATTCTCAGAAAAGTAAGCACCAAATTTGGGCGACTTAAGAATCCCACGGCGTAGAGTGGACAAATATTCTTGCTTGCTGTGATATCAAGAGCAGGGAGACGCTTTGCCCACCTTACGGGATAGCCCACAAATATAAGATAATCTTTGTGTATTACTCGTCAGGAAATTATTCATGAAAAAACAACTAGCCGCCATTATAGCAATTAGTACCACCGCACTCCTCACTCCCGCTGCTCATGCTGTCACTGCTACTGTCTTACTGCCAGAGGGTGTTAGTTCAAGTACATCTGATCTCTTTGATTCGGATGTATTTAACCTTATTGGTGGATCATATTTCTCATCATCTTACATCCCGGGAGAAAATAACTTCGAGACTTTTGTAGTCAATACTACTTACCGTACTTTCGGTGTAGATGCATGGGTAGGCTCTACGGTACAACCGGTAACCTTGACTTTTGATTTGGGTGAAGTAGTTACCATAGAAGGATTTGCGCTTTGGAATTATTCCCTATCTGGATAAGCGCTATCAAAAGGCGGAGTTAGATTTGCTGGGGAAAACTTGTGAGGAAATGGGGGTTCGGACCCCTACCATTGTGGAGAAACCTGACAACTACAACCAAATTCAGCGCATATATGAACTAAAGCCGGATTTGGTGATTACTGGTATGGCTCATGCTAACCCCTTGGAAGCTCGAGGTATCAATACCAAGTAGTCCGTAGAGTTTACTTTTGCTCAAATGCATGGCTTTACCAATGCCCGGGATATTCTGGAGTTGGTAACTCGTCCCTTGCGTCGCAACAACAATCTTAAAGATTTGGGCTGAGATAAGTTAGTTAAGGAAGAAGCTTTGGTTTGAACCCTCTCTCTGCGTCCTCTGCGTCTCTGTGGTTTAATCAAATTTTGGTGGGCAATGCCCACCCTACTTTTTAGATTATTTAGGCATAAATATTGACTACCATAATAACCCTGAGGAACCTTCCAGGGCAAGAAAAGAGATGGATTCGGTGGTGTGATTTAGGGGGGACTGCTCCTCGTGAACCCGCACCTCGAACCCAGTGCTGGTGATACTGCCCAGACGGAGGTTAGCGGTGTCTCCTTCGTAGTAGGAGCCTAGCTTGGCAATCACAGAAGGAAGAGAGTCGAAGGATTGGGAGAAGCTAACGGTGGAGGGGGTGTGAGTGTGGGCACGGCTAGTGGTGCCCTCTTCCAGGAGGGGGTCACGGAAAAAGGGGACCCTCTGCTTGATGGCAAGCCAGCCGATAGTTTCCGTAGCATGACTACCACTATTACGGGCTTCTTCCTCCTGCATGGCTACCTGGAAGCTGCTAGAGGATTGCCCTTGGGTGCGGGTGGTGACCCAATCACTCTCATTAAAAGTTTGCACTTGGGAGAGCACTGTGGGGGTGCTGTCAAAGCCCGTCAGGTTGATGGTATCAAAGCCTTGGGAGGTAAGGCGATTGGAGCTGTGTGTGCCTGCTGATATGCAGGTACCATCGGCAAGGGTCCAGTTTCCCGCTTCCATGACTAAGTAGGAGACGGATTCGTTAACGTGCAAGTTGTCAAGGTAGTTAGGTTCCTGAAGGCGGAGCTGGAAGGTGTTGGAGCCAACGTTCTGAAGGCGAGAGACCACAGGATCTGAACTGTTAAAGGTGGGATCGCCAACGATTATTACAGGGTTGGTGTAGGACTCATTAAGGGTGATAGTTTGCCATAGATGATTCAGGTTGTTGAGGGTTCCGTACTCGCCGATAACATCGGTGAGGTTTACTTTAATAGTAGCATCATTGGTTTCTGAACCGTCACTTGCCTGGGCTGTTATAGAGAGGGTGGGGTTGGTTTCGTAGTTTAGGTCCTCCTGGTCGTTCACTAGGAGTCGGTTGCCTTGGAGCAGGAAGGCAGGTGTGCCGTTGTTATTGGGGTCTGAGTTGTTGGTAATACTGTAGGTGAGGGTAGCTCCCTCAGGATCTATGGCACTGAGGGTGCCGATGAGGGTATTGTTAGTACTGTTTTCCAGCAGGGTAAAGGTTTGGTTGTTGAAGGTGGGAGCTTCATTCACATCTGTAACAGTAACACTGATAAGTTGTACAGCTGTTAGTTTACCATTATCGATGACTTCCACCTGCACTTGATAAGTGTTGGTGTTTGCTGCACTGGCTAGGTTTTCAAAATCAGGAGCTGTTTTGAAACTCAGGTTACCAGTATGGGGGTTAATCTGGAATGAATCGGCGTCTGCTCCACCAATAATAGAGAAGGTGAGGCTATCTCCCTCGGGGTCGGTTGCTTGTACTGTGAGAACTTCTCTGGTGTTCTCTGGTACGTCAACAGTGTTGGGGGAGGTGATGATGGGAGCTTCATTGACATCGGTGAGGTTTACTGTAATAGTAACATCATTGGTTCCAATAGTAGCATCATCGGTTCCTGACCCGTCACTTGCCTGGGCTGTTATAGAGAGGGTGGGGTTGGTTTCGTAGTTTAGGTCCTCCTGGTCGTTCACTAGGAGTTGGTCGTCTTGGAGCAGGAAGGCAGGTGTGCCGTTGTTATTGGGGTCTGGGTTGTTGGTAATACTGTAGGTGAGGGTAGCTTCCTCAGGATCTGTGGCAACCAGGGTGCCGATTACGGTTCCTTCAGTGCTGTTTTCCGGCAGGGTGAAGATTTCGTCCTTGAAGGTGGGAACTTCATTCACATTTTCAACAGTAACACTGATAACTTGTAAAACCCCCATATCTTGTAAATTGTAGGGGCTATTATCGGTAACTTCTACCAGCACTTGATAAGTGTTGGTTTTTGCTTCACTGGCTGGGTTTTCAAAATTAGGAGCTGTTTTGAAACTCAGGTTACCAGTATTGGGGTCAATCCGGAATGAATCGGCGTCTGCTATCTCAATAATAGAGAAGGTGAGGCTATCTCCCTCGGGATCGGTTGCTTGTACTGTGAGAACTTTTTTGGTGTTCTCTGGTACGTCAACAGTGTCGGAGGAGGTGATGATGGGCCTTTCATTGACATCGGTGAGGTTTACTGTAATAGTAGCATCATTGGTTCCTGACCCGTCACTTGCCTGGACTGTTATAGAGAGGGTGGGGTTGGTTTCGTAGTTTAGGTCCTCCTGGTCGTTCACTAGGAGTTGGTTGCCTTGGAGCAGGAAGGCAGGTGTGCCGTTGTTATTGGGGTCTGAGTTGTTGGTAATACTGTAGGTGAGGTTATCTCCTTCTGGGTCTGTGGCAACCAGGGTGCCGATGAGAGTATTGTTAGTGCTGTTTTCCGCAAGGGTGAAGGTTTGGTTATTGAAGGTGGGAGCATTATTGAAAGAATCATCTGTATAGGGAGTGGCAAAACCTACTACACCAGAAGAGAGCTGGGTGGCTACGGAGCGGCTGTCACCACCCCGGTCGCTGTGACCCCAGGTTACAACTGAGCCATCGGCTTTCAGGGCTGCAAAGGCTCCCCATGTGGAGAATATCTGGGTAACTTGTGAGAGCTGGCTGGCTACGGTGCTGCTTTTTCCACCCCGGTCGCTGTCACCCCAAGTAACAACAGAGCCATCGGCTTTCAGGGCTGCAAAGGCTCCCCCGGTGGAGAATATTTGGGTAACTTGTGAGAGCTTGTCAGCTACGGTGCTGCTGTCACCACCGTGGTCCCTGTGACCCCAGGTAACAACAGAGCCATCGGCTTTCAGAGCTGCAAAGGCAGGCCCGGTGGAGAATATTTGGGTAACTTGTGAGAGCTTGTCAGCTACGGAGCTGCTATCACCACCCCAGTCGCTGTCACCCCAGGTTACAACTGAGCCATCGGCTTTCAGAGCTGCAAAGGCATACCGGGTGGAGAATATCTGGGTAACTTGTGAGAGCTGGCTGGCTACGGTGCTGCTGTCACCACCGTAGTCGCTGTCACCCCAGGCAACAACTGAGCCATCGGCTTTCAGGGCTGCAAAAGCTCTAAATGTGGAGAATATCTGGGTAACTTGTGAGAGCTTGTCAGCTACGGTGTTGCTGTTACCACCGGAGGAGCTGTCACCCCAGGTAACAACAGAGCCATCGGCTTTCAGGGCTGCAAAGGCAGTCCCGGTGGAGAATATTTGGGTAACTTGTGAGAGCTTGTCAGCTACGGTGCTGCTGTCACCACCCCAGTCGCTGTCACCCCAGGCAACAACTGAGCCATCGGCTTTCAGGGCCGCAAAGGCTCTAAATGTGGAGAATATCTGGGCAACTTGTGAGAGCTGGCTGGCTACGGTGCTGCTGTCACCACCGTAGTCGCTGTCACCCCAGGCAACAACTGAGCCATCGGCTTTCAGGGCTGCAAAGGCTCTAAATGTGGAGAATATCTGGGTAACTTGTGAGAGCTTGTCAGCTACGGTGCTGCTGTCACCACCGTAGTCGCTGTGACCCCAAGTAACAACAGAGCCATCGGCTTTCAGGGCTGCAAAAGCACTCCCTGTGGAGAATATCTGGGTAACTTGTGAGAGCTGGCTTGCGACGGAGCTGCTGTCACCACCGGAGGAGCTTTCACCCCAGGTTACAACAGAGCCATCTTTCTTCAGGGCCGCAAAGGCATGGTAATTTCTGAGCTCACCGCCACTTTGGCCCCGATAGGAACGACGGTTAGGAACAGCTGTTACTCCCTCAGCCTGGATAATCACTTCAGCCCGATCTGAACCGGGAGTAATACTGTAACCGTTGCCCGGTTGGAGGATGGCCACAATGTTATCATAGGGGTCTACCACGTTGTCTGCTAGAGTGGGGAGACTGAGGGTAGCTGTGGCGCTGCCAGCAGCAAAGGTGACGGGGAGGGTATTGTTCGCCCCCGGATTAGCTGAAGCAGTGTAGTCGGACCTGGCCTTAGCTGTGCCCTGGAGCAATAAGTTTACTGTTAGCTCAGAACTCAGGTTCCCGGTGCGGGTTCAGGTAAAAATAGTAGGAGCCAGGTCATCTTCCCTGCCTGACTGGGTTTTGGTGATGTGAACATAAGGAGTAGACATGTCTTCGTACCTCATAAAATAGTTACTGGTTATCTTGGGTTAGGTAGGGTCTTATGACCAGCTATCAAAATCTTCCACCTATTCCACAATATCACCTCTAGTTCTCTCTGGGGTGAATCTTAATATTTTTTAACATATTGGCCTCGGGAGCTTCTTCTAACCAGTTACCTCGTACCATGACAGTGACCAGTTACCTCGTACCATGACAGTGACCAGTGACCAGTTAGCAGTTAGCAGTTAGCAGTTAGCAGTTAGCAGTGACCAGTTAGCAGTGACCAGTGACCAGTTAGCAGTTAGCAGTTAGCAGTTAGCAGTTAGCAGTGACCAGTGACCAGTGACCAGTTAGCAGTTAGCAGTTAGCAGTTAGCAGTGACCAGTTTACTCGTTTAGTATAGCTATAGGACATCATCAAGGCAATTCAGGACTGTGCAGATGCCCCACTGGACGACCAAGTGGAGACACGGTTTCCGCATTGATAGGGGTTCCGGGAGGGTTTATCTTTCGGCTATCTTTAAATGCTATGGTAAAGATTGGCAGCAAAGTTACACCGTAGAAGATAAATTTACTGGTAATAAGAGTCAACGAGCAGTGTTGCATTTCTTCAGCAAATACCTAACCCCATCAGATCGGCAGTATCTGGAACAGAGTCGCTCTAAAATTAGCTATCTAACCTATGCTTCCACTGCTATAACTATTAATCACTAACTGGTAACTGTCAAGGTACGTGGTAACTGTCAAGGTACGTGGTAACTGCTATAGGTTGAATCCCCAAATGGTTTTTTTTGTTTCACGCAGCGGTACGATGCGTTCTTCTGGAATCTGATTCCAGCTTATTGCGCACCAAGCCTGCCAGGGGCACAGAGGTACGGAGAGATTTTTGGATGGTGTTGTATAATGGGGCGATCGATTAGAGTCGAGGGAGGTGGTAACATCTCCCTCGATTCTAATGCTTCGGCGCGGCAGAACTAATAAAGGCAAATAGGGCACCCATCATGGTTGTCATTGATGGATTCTCCTACTATAATAGAGCAATGCAAGTGCCAATATTCTCAGAAAAGTAAGCACCAAATTTGGGCGACTTAAGAATCCCACGGCGTAGAGTGGACAAATATTCTTGCTTGCTGTGATATCAAGAGCAGGGAGACGCTTTGCCCACCTTACGGGATAGCCCACAAATATAAGATAATCTTTGTGTATTACTCGTCAGGAAATTATTCATGAAAAAACAACTAGCCGCCATGATAGCGATTGGTGCCGCCGCACTCCTCACTCCCGCTGCTCATGCTGTCACTGCTACTGTCTTACTGCCAGAGGATGTTAGTTCAAGTACATCTGATCTCTCTGATTCGGATGTATTTAACCTTATTGGTGGATCATATTTTTCATCACCTTACACCCCGGAAAAAAATAACTTTAATACTTTTGTAGCCAGTACTAAGTACAGTACTTAGGGTGTAGATCAATGGATAGGCTCTAGGAACTCACAGGTAGTCTTGATTTTTGATTTTGGTGAAGTAGTTACCATAGAAGGATTTGCGCTTTGGAATGATTATACAAATGCCGCCATAGATTTGTTCGCTTTATAGGGCGATTTTCGTAACAATGGTATGTATGATGGAAGAGATCCAGGCGACCTCCTAGTTTTTAATTATGCCGATCAAGAACAATTAGACGACTCAGAACGAGTTTCAGGTCAGGCATTTACTTTCACACCCTATTCAACTCGATACGTTTTCCTAGAGATTCGGTCTACGTGGGGCAACACGAGTTTTGTAAGCGCAGCGCAAGTAGCTTTTGCACAATCAGCAACTCCGGTACCTTTTGAGTTTGGTCCCATACCAGGAATTATTGGTATAGTAGCAGTAAGAGGTATTAACTACTTTCGGAATAAAAAAGGGGTAAAAGACAAGTAATATGTAGATATGTAGGGTGGGCATTGCCCACCCTAGGAGACTTTAAGGATTAGCTGAAAACACAAAACGTCCGACGGCTACTAAAAACCCTCCCACTGCTGTAATGAGAATGCCAATCAATGTCCAAATTTGTGCTTGTTGTGAACGTTTGATGTCTTTGATATCTTCCGTTGCTCCTTCAAGTTTGGTTTCCACCTTGGTTAACCTCAAATTGATATCTGTGACGTCTTTCTGTAAAGTGTCCAGTTTATGATTAATTTCTCCGAGGACTTCTTTTAAATCTGATTCTATTTGAATAGTCATTTGATTATACGACCTAGGGTTGAGTTTCCAAAGTAGATTACCAAATTGGTTGCAAATTCAGGAGAAAACCTGGTAGGATGGGAGCGCCACTCACAGTAGTAGGATTATCTAAACATTTTACTTCCATGGATGGACGATAAATATAAACTTGGCGATTTTTGCGGTCAATTAACCAGCCTAAAGAGGCACCATTCTGGATGTATTCTTGCAGTTTATCTTTTAGGGTGGGGAGACTATCGCTCGAGGAGCGCAACTCTACGACAAAATCAGGACAAAGGGGAGCAAATTTAACCCGCACGGACCCGGGAATGGCGTTCTACCTTTTTAGCTTAATCCAAGCTGCATTAGGTGCTCTAGTTGCTCCGTTGGGAAGGGTAAAGCCTGCTGAGGAGTCAAAGGCGATTCCTGTACCATCTTTATCTGTCCAATTAGCCAGTTGCTGCACTAATTTCAAGTTCCGATTCCCCGTTTCCGAACCTGCTGGGGACATAATCATCAATTCTCCTGTAGCGGTACGTTCCATGGGATAATCTGGGTTGAGTTGACAGAGGTGGAAAAACTGGTCGTTTGTCATTTCCAGCTCTGGGGGGATTTGTAAAATCATGGGTTGTGTTTCACGCAGAGGCGCAGAGGCGCGGAGGGGTTAGGAGGGGTTGATGTTGAGGGAGTCTATTATGGGTGCAGCAACCCAATTTAAACCTACTTTCAACTGGTGCTTGAGACTGGGTAAGCGATAGAGATAAATTAACCTGCGAGCAAGATAGCCTAAAGGACCGTCTAATTCCAGCCCCAAACCTGTCAAGGCTGCGTTGTCTGCTCCTAAAGTGAGCATTTCCCCCAAAGCTTGGTAACGGAAGGGAAGGAGAGGGCGTTTCGTTATCGAAGCCCAAATATTCCAGGCGCAGTAGTCTGCTTGTTGGCAAGCTGCTTGAGCAGTGGCTGGAACCTCCTGCCCGGTAGCGTCCTGACAGTGAGCTATGTCCCCCAGGGCCAAAATATGGGGTTGTTCTGGTATTTGCAAGGTGGGGGTGGTGATGAGCCTTCCTCTGTGGTCCTTTTTCAGGGGGAGGTTTTGGATTAACTCTGGGACTCTGGTTCCTACGGTCCACAAGACCAAGTCTACAGGAATAGTGTCTACTTGTCCTTTATAGGATAGGGAGATACTGTCGGCGTCTATTTTGCATACCTCAGTTTCTAAGTCGAGCCACACCTGGCGGGACTCTAAAGCTTGTTGAGCTGCATTGCGATTAAACTCACTGGCTGTAGGGAGGATTTTATCCCCTCGTTGGATTAAGCGCAATTTGGCTTTTTTCCCCAAGCGATCTGCTAATTTACAACCTAACTCCACACCGCTATAACCCCCTCCCACCACCGCTACTCGAATGTTATCGGTTTTTGACCTTTCTAAGGCCCGCAACCGTTCACAGAGGCGTTGGGCGTCTTGGAGACTGTGAAAGGGGATGGCATATTCCTCCGCTCCAGGAACCTGATTGGTGGGAGTACTTCCCCCTAGGGCAATGACTAATTTATCGTAACCTAGTTCAGGCTGGTTATCTAAGTGAATGGTGCTATTTTCCACGTCAATACCCGTCACTAGACTTTGTGAGAAGGTTATATTAGTATGGGCGAGGATTTCCGTGAAACTCGGGGCAATTTCCCAAGGAGACATCTCTCCGGTCACTAACTCGTACAATAAGGGGGAAAATAAGAAACGATCGCTTTTATCGATGAGGACAATTTCCGGAGAGCTATCCCAGGGTAGTTCGCTTAAACGTTTAGCAGTATAGAAACCGCCAAAACCGCCACCGAGAATGGAAATACGTAACTTTTTTTCCGTCATGTAAACCTCACGGGAGTTTGGAAACCACCATTTTCAAATGGTGTCCGAAAAACGACACGAGCGCGCGCCATTAATCAATGCCGCGCGCAGTCCCCCGGCATTGATTAATGGCGGGGGAGAGGGAAATTGTTATCTCCCTCAAAACTCCCATTGCTGGGGTAAAGTTAGCCGAGCTAATGTTATTGGTCGGTACTATCCCAAAAGCACTGTCTTACCCCGAGTAAAACTATTTAACCTTTGAGTTCTAGAGCTTGGAACTACCCACCCCCCGAGCAAGCCTCCTGGGAGGGGGGTTGGGGGGTGGGTAGGAACTTTAACTCTTGCCAATAACGTAGTCAGGTCAGCTAACTGAAGAGGAGGCACGAAGCCCCGCTACTTCAGTGCGGGGTGCTGACAATATATGATTATTTTAGCTAGGAGATTGTTTCTAGTATAGCATTTATAGCAGTGAGCGAGTACCATGACAGTTATCAGTTCTTTCACAAGAAGAACCCGTCACAAAAAAAAATTCCCAACTTTTTATCCTGTGGCTCGAAGGTCTTACATTGTCAACCAAATTCTTAGTGGATCCCCAAGGCGCGCCGCAAAGCGGATCCCTGCGGGATCGCGCCCCCAAATCCTGATTAATAACAGGCTGTATCCCTTTCTCTGTAAGTCTTTTAGTCATCTATCCTTAGATTGAAGATGCGGTCGAGTTATGAGTTCCCACGTACCATGCTTTGAAAATTGTCGCAAGGTAAGGGTGAGAACATTTCTGGTCAAACTAGATCCAACTCATAACTGATAACTGCTATATATGGAAAGTAAGCAAGATTTATCCAGCTTGACAACTATGGAGTCTAAAAAAAAATCGAGAGAAGAGCTATATTTAGAGATAGAAACCCAGAAGCAGCAAATCCAATCCTTGAAGGAAGATAGAGCTTTGCTAGAAATATTACTGGAAACTACCACAGAAAAGGCTGATAGAATCCAAATGGAGTTGGAAGCTCAGATAAAGTCAACTATCCGCAACAGCGAGAAACAACTGGGTCAGTTCCTAGAAGCAGTTCCCGTAGGGGTGTTCGTCGTGGACAGAGAAGGTAAACCCTACTACGCTAATCAGCGGGCAAAAGAATTACTGGGTCCAGGAATCAAGTCTCAGTCCACCGCTGCTGAATTTGCCCCTATTTATCAAGTTTATGCGGCTAATAGCAAACAACTGTATCCGAAACAGTGTCTACCGATTATTCTAGCTTTACAAGGAAAACATGCTACCGCTGACGATTTGGAGATTCGAGGAACCGATAAAATTATTCCTTTGGAAATGTGGGCCACGCCAATTTTTGCCGCAGGAGGGGAAATTATTTATGCCATCGCTGTTGTCCAAGACATTACGGAACGCAAACAAGCCGAAAAAGAACGGATTCAATATACAAGTGAACTATTTCAACTGAATCAAGCTTTTGAGCGCTTTGTTCCCAATGCTTTTCTCAAGTTTTTAGCCAAAAAAAGCATTATTGAGGTTGGTTTAGGGGACGCAGTACAACGAGAAATGTCCATTTTATTTGCCGATATTCGTGATTTTACCACTCTTTCAGAAAGGATGTCCCTAGAAGATAATTTTAAATTTATCAATGGTTTTCTCAGCCGCATGGAACCTGCAATTCGGCAAAACAAGGGTTTTATCGATAAATTTATGGGGGATGGGATTATAGCTCTTTTTAGTGGCAGTGCGGACGATGCAGTACAAGCTAGTATATGTATGTTACATAGGTTAACAGCATATAATTATACCAGATATACAACAAAACGCCCCTCAATTAAGATTGGCATTGGTATTAATACGGGATCCTTGATGCTGGGTACGGTGGGGGGGGAAAATCGTATGGAGGGTACAGTGATTAGTGATGCGGTCAATTTAACTTCTCGCATTGAAGGATTGACGAAAACCTATGGGGTATCCCTGTTAATTTCCCACCACACCTTTACCCGACTGGAAGATGCTAATCGCTATCAATTTCGCGTCATTGCTCGGGTCAAAGTTAAAGGTAAATCAGAAGCGGTTACAGTGTACGAAGTATTCGATGCAGATTTACATAAAATTCGAGAAGGTAAGTTAATTACTAAAACTGATTTTGAAAGAGGGGTATTATTGTATGATAATGGGGATTACAATAAAGCGGCTCAACTATTTCAACATTGCTTGACTATAAATCCAGGGGATCGAGCCAGTCAAATTTATCTCAATCTTTGCCAGCACAGGGAATACTCTTAAATGGTAACTGGTAACTGCTAAAATCCAGACTGAGTCAAACCCCTATTTAATGATTCTAACACCCCTAAAGTTTTAGCCCAGTGGGATAAATAAGCCAAATCCAGTTTTTCTCCTTGTAACTTCATTACTCCTAAAATGTCCCGCCATTGTTTCTCGCTCCCATATCCTAAATTATACCAAGTTAACTTCTGTAAGATAATATCTTCCGCCGTAGGCAAGACTAATACAGTTTCTGAGCGCACTACTCGGATTTGCTTCCGTTGGAACTCGCTGCGAGGAAAAGGTTCATCTTTCAGGATAAAGATATCAACTTTGCCCAAAGATTCATTATCAATAATGTTAAAGGATTTCTGAGTAATAATTGCCTCTCTCACAGCACTTTCACTGACATAAAATCTCGGTTGCAGCGCGTCAAGCAATAAAGGAACTTTCTCTAAATCTAAATCTACAACTAAGTCAATATCTTGGGTGCTGCGGGGTTCTCCAAGAAGGCTACTTGCTAAAGAACCTCCCATCAGGTATGATATTTCTAGTTGATTCAATATATCGGTGACTACGAGGGCTAAAGAAATGGGATCGCTTATCATTAATGGAGGCTGGTAATTTTGTTCTAAAATCCAATGAGCAGTTGTGTTTCCTAGAGTAAGGAGCGCAAATTTATTTCTGATTATACTGCAAGTTGCATCGGGATAACGGGAGAGGATAGCATTTAAGCTTATTTCCCAACAACCTTTTGTCCAGGTACTTACCAGGTCTGCTTTTTGGTATAATGAGAGGGAGCGCCATCTAGCAAACTGTATCCTTTCAATTTCAATACTGGTATCTACCGATTGAGTTTTATAATTTATTAATTGACTCATAACCACCATTTTAATCCAAAAACAACTTCTTTGCACAAAACCCTAAATATGAAAAATGCACGTTCCCTAGCTAGTATTGCAGGCATTGTAGCTATCGCTACCTTAATAAGTAAAGTCTTCGGCTTAGTGCGGGAAATGGCGATCGCCGCTGCTTTTGGCGTAGGTCCAGCTGTCAACGCTTACACTTACGCTTACGTTATCCCCGGTTTTCTCCTCATTCTCCTAGGGGGTATTAATGGTCCTTTTCACAGCGCCTTAGTGAGTGTTCTCGCCAAGCGGGATAAGTCGGAAGCTGCGGTTATTGTGGAAACTGTCACTACCCTGGTCACCGGTATGCTGTTATTGGTGACCGTGGTGCTCATGGTCTTTGGGAACACTTTTATTGGGTTGCTGGCACCAGGTTTGCCAGGGGAAATGAGGGCGATCGCCGTAGAACAATTACAAATTATGGCTCCCCTAGCCATATTAGCAGGATTAATTGGCATTGGTTTTGGGACTCTCAACGCTGACGACCAATATTTGCTCCCCAGTATCAGTCCCCTCTTCTCCAGTTTAGCACTAGTGGGAGCTGTGGCCTTATTATTCTGGCAGTTAGGGGAAAATATCACTAGTCCTGAATACCTACAACTAGGAGGAAGAATTTTAGCCTGGGGTACCTTAGGAGGGGCGATTTTACAATGGTTAGCCCAACTAATTGCTCAGTGGCGAGGGGGCATGGGAAAATTGCGCTTCAGGTTTAATTGGCGCGTTCCGGGAGTGGGAGAGGTACTGAAGGTAATGGCACCAGCCACCCTTTCTTCCGGTATGCTCCATATTAATGTCTACACCGACTTATTCTTTGCTTCTTATATCGAAGACGCAGCAGCAGCCATGCGATACAGCAACTTTATCGTTCTCACTCCTGTGGGTATTATCTCCAACATGATTCTCGTCCCTTTCCTCCCCGTATTTTCCCGGTTAGCAGCCCCGGAAAATTGGCCAGAATTAAAGGTACGGATTCGTCAGGGGTTGTTGCTAACTGCTTTAACCATGTTACCCCTCACTGCCATCTTTATTTCCCTTTCCCAACCTATTGTCCAGGTTATTTATCAACGCTCTGTTTTTGGTATAGAAGAAGTTAAAGTTGTGGCCCCCGTATTAATGGCTTACGGTTGCGGTATGTTCTTTTATTTGGGACGGGACGTGTTAGTGAGGGTATTCTATGCCTTGGGAGACGGTCAGACCCCCTTTAAGATTAGTATCGGCAATATCTTCCTCAATGGAGTGTTAGATTTGTTCCTGGTGCAAGCCTTCCAGACTCCTGGTTTAGTCTTCGCTACCATAGGGGTGAACGTCATTTCCATGGGGTTAATGTTGGCTATTTTAAACCGTCGTTTGCAGAGTTTACCTCTGAAAGAGTGGGCCACAGCATTGTTGGGTTTAACCTTTGCCAGTGGGGTTGCGGGTTTGAGCAGTTGGGGAGTTAGTTGGGGTTTAGGCAACTGGGGACCGTTATGGCAGTTGGGTATCGGGATTTTTGTTGCTCTTGCTATTTTTAGCTTCATTGCCTTACAATTAAAGTTACCAGAAGTAGATATGTTAGTCCAACGCATTATCCTGTAGGGTATTGCCCAGAGTAGTGCGGCCACTGTCAATGCCTTCTGGAAGCTTCGCCCTCCCCCGGACCCCTTTTGGATTATTAAATATGAAAAATCAACTAGCCGCCACTATAGCGATTACTGCTGCAGCACTCCTCACTCCCAGTGTTGCTCATGCTGTTAGTACTATTTTACAGCCAGTTACTATAGAACCCATTTGAGATCTTTTTAAGTAGTGGCTAGCCTTTTAAGCATCAGTCGGACAAAACATAGACTAATCTTGGTATTAGCATGCTCAAGAGTCCTTTCAAAGTTTTTGACCAAACTCTTGCATCTTTCCATCCACGAATTAGTTCTTTCAATCACCCACCGCGCTTTTACTGGCACAAAACCGGTTTTTCCTTCCTTTTTCTTTTGAGCTTTTGATGGTTTACGGAAGACCTTAAATCTAATCTTAGTCATAATCGCCGGATAAATTTTATGTAATTCCTGGGTCAGTTTTTCTGGGTGATATCCATGGTCAAGCAAAATGGTAATCTTGGGGATGTTGACTGGTTTAGACTTGAAATAATCTATGTTTTTCGATAACATTTCAATCAAACCCACATCGTCAGATACCGATGCTTTGGTGCAATGACTAAAAAAAGGAAAGCCCAAAGTATCTACTGCTAGATGTCTTTTAAGACCATTGGTAGACTTGTAAAAACAAAACCCTTTCGACTTTACACTGGCGTTACAGGTATTTTTTACCGCTTGGGAGTCAATGATGATTAGGGTTGTCCATTGCCCTTTTTTTTTAACTTGCTGACGGACTCTACTATGCAAGATATCTCTGATTGCTTCGATTACCCCAAGCGATCGCCACTGTTTGTAGTACCAAAATACTGTGGAATAGGGGGGCAAGTCTTTGGGTAAGTCACACCAATTACAACCATTCTTTAATTGGTACAAGATACCATCTAAAATCTGCCTTTTACTCCATTTTGGTGGTCTTGTCTGTTTCTTTTTGGGCAACAGAGGTTCTATTATTTTCCACTCCCCGTCTGTCAAACTACTTGAGTACGGCATTTTTTCCCTATTTTACTCCACAACAGAGATCTCAAATGGGTTCTATAGAAACAAATCTAAATAATGTGATGGTAATAGATGTAAATACTAAAAGCTTAACTAAAAGCTTGTCAAATAAAGTACTAACTAAAGTAAGTAACAACAAGGTTATGAAAATGGAATTACTCCCTTTAGTCAAATCACTAATATTAAGCATGATCCCGGAAACGGTGCAACATCATGGACTGGTGGTACATCATCAGGAAGAGGCATCATGAATTCAAGAAGCGTCCTCACTTTTGACCTGGGTAGTCCCAGCCTCATACAAGGAATGGCGCTTTGGAATGTTCCTGCCACGGATACCATAAAATCATTCCAGTTATACGCCGATACAGATACCATTTTTAAGAACGAAAATGAGACTCAATTGCAAGATTCAGTGTTTCGTGCAACAAGGCCAGCATTCAATAGTTCTGCTATTTCAGCTCAGACATTTTCTTTCACACCCACCCAAACTCAATTTGTTCACCTAGATATTCGGAGTACTTTTCTCCAGAATTTCGATTTTACTGTATCAATAAATGAAATAGCTTTTGAACAATCAACAGCTCGCGCACCTTCAACAGCTCGCGCACCTTTTGAGTTTGGTCCCATACCAGGAATTATTGGTATAGTAGCAGCAGGAGGGATGAACTATTTCCGGAATAAAAAAGGGGGAGTGACCAGTGACCTCGTACCATGACAGTTACCAGTTACCAGTGACCTCGTACCATGACAGTGACCAGTGACCAGGACGCCAAGGGCGGTTGCTTCGCAATAGCAGTGACCAGGACGCCAAGGGCGGTTGCTTCGCAATAGCAGTTACCAGTTAGCAGTGACCTCGTACCATGACAGTTACCAGTTACCAGTGACCAGTGACCAGTGACCTCGTACCATGACAGTTAGCAGTGACCTCGTACCATGACAGTTAGCAGTGACCTCGTACCATGACAGTTAGCAGGACGCCAAGGGCGGTTGCTTCGCAATAGCAGTTAGCAGGACGCCAAGGGCGGTTGCTTCGCAATAGCAGTGACCAGTGACCAGTGACCAGTTACCAGCTTCCAACCTATTGTCCAGGTTATTTATCAACGCTAAAAGTACTAAAAAAATACAAAGGAGTATTATAACATGACGACTGAACGTTGAAACGATGAAATGCTTGACAAGTTGGCATCAAGTGTTAGTGAACTACGAGCTGAAATGAAGGAGAGTATCGGTGCACTACGAGATGAAATGAAGGAGAGTATCGGTGCACTACGAGATGAAATGAAGGAGAGTATCGGTGCACTACGAGATGAAATGAAGGAGAGTGTGGGTGCACTACGAGATGAGGTCAGTGAACTACGTGAAGGCTTAAAAGAAACTAAAGATAGTATAGATGCATTGCGATTAACTTCACAAGCTTTACTGCAAGTAGCAGCCCAACACCAGAAGAAAATGGACCAGTTTGAGGAAGAGGCAGCAGACAGGAAACGGGAAATCGAGGTTATGGAGCGGAAAGTGGAAGCCATGGAGCGGGAACAAGCAGAAAATAGCAAGCGATTTGATGTTTTGCTGGGAGAGATACGTTACCTAATCCGAGGTAAAACTGATACTGAATAAGAAGAGTGTAGGGGCACCATCCATGATGCTGCCCCTACAATCAGGTATACTAATGGTATACCCAAAAAGTACTAAAAAAATACAAAGGAGTATTATAACATGGCGACTGAACGTTGGAACGATGAAATGCTTGACAAGTTGGCATCAAGTGTTAGTGAACTACGAGCTGAAATGAAGGAGAGTATCGGTGCACTACGAGATGAAATGAAGGAGAGTGTGGGTGCACTACGAGATGAGGTCAGTGAACTACGTGAAGGCTTAAAGGAAACTAAAGATAGTATAGATGGATTGCGATTAACCTCACAAGCTTTACTGCAAGTAGCAGCCCAACACCAGAAGAAAATGGACCAGTTTGAGGAAGAAGCAGCAGACAGGAAACGGGAAATCGAGGTTATGGAGCGGAAAGTGGAGGCCATGGAGCGGGAACAAGCAGAAAATAGCAAGCGATTTGATGTTTTGCTGGGAGAGATACGCTACCTAATCCGAGGTAAAGAATAAGAAGGCCGTAGGGGCGGGGTCTTCCCGTCCTCCCCTACCTAAAAACATTTCTTTTCCTGTTTACTCATCTTATCCTGCACAGCAATAGGAACCCCCAACACTGCCCTGCCGTACAACCGGGCAAACTCCCGACTAAAATGAGCTGCAACCGTTGGATTTTCAATCACTAACAGGGTCTCGTCGTTGTTATAATTTGCAGACGCTGACCAATTATGAGAACCTGTAATGACTATTTTATCATCTATGACGGCAAATTTATGATGCAATTTATCTCCTTTGGGTAACCTCGACACTCCCACGGTATTAATCGGCACCTCCCAGGGATGATTATCTGCTTCATACTTGCATTTGTTTCTCAAAGCAACCCCTAACATATCCAACCCTTCACTATAATAGCGATAAGCAAAAATTTTGTCAATTAATGCTCTCACCTTGACTCCCCTGTGGTGACGGGTTTGGAGAATATTCCCTAATTTTTGGTCGCTGAAGACAAATAAAGCCATGTCCACGGACTTATCAGCTTCCTTTAAGATACTACCAATCAAACCATTCCCTGTCAACTCCCAATCAGTTTTCGCAGAAGTGGGGGCAAAATTTACCGTGACTCTACTATCTCCAACAATAACTTGCTGGGGTTGGCGCAAAGGTTTATTTTTACCAAATTTACTATCCAGTTTCCCCCCAGGACCGTCTCCCCACATGAGATTAAATTCCGACCCAAACAATTTTGCTAATGACCGGCTTTTAATTTGCACCAGATTATTAGCATTTCCCCGACTTTCCGGATTCTTAAAATCCCCATGAATACCACTAGTGGTAAAATTTACCGAACCAGTCAGCAGAATTTCCTTATCAATAATGACGAATTTGTGATGCATTAAATCACTACCTTTGGAACCATCAGCAGTATCGTCTATTATGGATATTCCTGCATTGCGTAAGATAAGGAGAGCGTCTCCTTTGTTTATTTCATCAGTACTGAGTTTTCCATCTTGATTTGTATCTACTAGGGCGATAAATTCATTATAACGCAGGCGAGCTGTTTTGTTTAGTTTATCAATTTCTTGCTCTTTGAAGGTGCTATAAGGGCGACTGTAACTATTTTCTAAGATTACCCTCACCTTAACGCCTGCTCTATGTTGCTCAGCTAGTGCCAGGGCAATTTTGGGCAAGCGTAACTCCTGGACTGCTATATCTATGGTATAACGGGCGGAGTTAATTGCTGTCACAATTATCTCTTCTAAATCGTCCCCTGGACGCTCTGTCTTACGATAGGGTTCAATATATTTTGCACCTTGGCTCAAATTGTGATTAAAATAGACTTGCACATTAGCGCTCTGTGGTAAAGGTGGGGGAAGTTTTTCTGGCTGCGGTAGGTTGTGACAACCAGTTAGGAAGATTAAAGTAATCGTAACATAGTGGTATAGTTTCATGGGTTTAATAAGGGTTTCACGCCGAGGCGCAGAGTAGCCGCTCGAAAGACTCGCAGAGAGCCCAGAGAGTCCGAAATTCTCAAAAAAGAGCGATCGCCCTTTAAGGATTAACTGAAAACACAAAACTTCCCACAGCCACTAAAAATCCTCCCACTGCTGTAATGAGAATTCCAATCAATGTCAAAATTTGTGCTTGCTGTGAACGTTTGATATCTTTGATATCTTCTGTCGCTCCTTCAAGTTTAGTTTCTACCTTGGTTAACCTCAAATTGATATTTGTGATATTTTTCTGTATCTGTCCTAAGATTTCTTTCAGATCTGATTCTATTTGAATAGTCATTTGATATTCTCCGTGAGGTTGGGTTTCGCCCAGGGGAAGGGCGCAAAGTAACTGTAGGTTGGGTTGAGGTACTATTTTAATTGTTATCAAGCACTTGACAACTTCCCCCAGAATCTACTATATTTATTATATACCGTTTTGCGTCAGCACCCTGCGAAGTCAGCGACGATGCGGTCGAGCCTCGAAGCGATAGGTAGCTGACCAGCCCCCTACCTCGGACTACGTTATCGGCAAGAGTTTAAAGACCTACCCGCCGCCGGAGGCAGGGCTGTTTCATTCTCAAGTCTCCTTGAGTAAATTGCCCTCTGTTCGTGAAAATTGTGCAATTATTCCCAAATATGTTTGACAATTATCCCTGTTATCCTTGTGCAGTGCCCTATCAGCCTTATCAGTCAAGTGATACAGTATAAAGATTCTAGAGATATGGAAAAGATACCGCTCCAGCTGGATATATAAGGCCAAAAAATGACTCAATCAGTGATCTTGTACCATGACAGTTGACCGTATGATGGGGTGATGGGGTGATGGGGTGATGCGGAAGGGCGATCGCTAGGGCTAGCTCTAGAGCTGTCTCGCTCTTCAAGTGCTGGCCACTGTGCTAAAGATACTGCGGTCAAGGAAATGCTCTCAAAAGGGTAGAGTGGGATATGTTCGCGCTTAGTTACTACACAAAGAGCTTTTTCCCAGTATAGTAACACTTTCGAGCCAGGGAATGGGGAGATTATAGCGCGGCGCGCGGGTGTAGGGTTAAGATTTGCCTTGTACAACAAGGCTTTTAGGAGTTGTTCGTCATCTACATTATGTCGCAATCGCCCTAATATTGCTATAGTATAAAGTAGTTATTCAATTCTATGCTAACCAATGGAAAAATCAGTAAATTTACGGATATTAGGTTCGTGAAAGGCCAGAACGATATCCTCCTTGAGAACTCCCATTTTCATTAATTCATCGCTGTTGAAAAAAGGTTGTCTGAGCATTTACGCTCACTGCAAGATCTAAAATTCGCTCTGGTTCGGATTCTGCTAAAGCACAACGATAATTAATAAACTGTGCAACATTTAACCTGCTCAAATTTATACATTGTTGGACAAATCTGAGATAAGTATAGCATCACCAGAAATGGTGAAGGCAGTTGCCTGCAAAGCTCGCAACATAATATTGCGAGCGCCATTAGCATCCCGATCAGCAGTATAGCCACACTGGGAGCAACGGAAAGTTTTAGCCCCGCCCAAATGCTGATGAATATGCCCGCAGTTAGGGCAAGTTTTAGATGTATAGGATTCGTTGCAACGAACCACTAACACCCCCACCCGGTCTGCCATCTGCCTGCTCAGGTGCGGCTGCACCTGAGCAGGAGTTCTGAGCAAACTTGTAATGAGACCAACTCAGCATATTTCGAGCTGCTTTGGAATTGAGCTTACGCTTAGACTTCAGAATCATTTCCAAAGTAGAAAAGGTTGGTAGGAATATAACCTTGTAATGTCGTACCAAGAAGGAAGCAGCTTTGTTGTGTAAATCCTTGACGATATCTTGCAACCTTCCTCTCATGCGGGAAGCAGCCTGCCGCATCTTGTACCGCTGACGTTTGATTTTGCACTTGCTGATCCTACTCATTAATTGGTCAAGATGCGTACAGAATCGATTGATTCTCCCGATGTCTTTCTTGCCAATTTCCAAGATATTTTTCCCGTCATAACCCGTCAAGAATGTGCGATTGCCAGGGTCGAGAGCAATGACTCTACTATTTCCAGAATTGGTTTCTTCTCTGTACTCAGGGAAACAGGCATACCATTTCCTTCGCTGGTAGACCAACTGGGTCCCGTAGATGCATTCTTGAGGCCATTTTTGATTTGTAGAGCTAACACATCGTATGCCTTTCCCTTTCGTTAACTTTGGGTACCAGGTTCCACGCCGGAAATTTCCTACTTTGAACTTGATTGCCTGTGAAGTTGCACGACAGGATTTGAATCGGGCAAACCCTTGATTAACTTTGACTTGCTTACTTGTAATTGATGCCCCGGTAGCTCTTTTACCCAGTCGGGACGGTCTGCTTCTCTAACAATCTTACTTAAAGTATACGCAGTAACCTGCTCTTTTTTTAGGTAGGCAATTGACCAATTATAAATCCAGCGATAAGCCGCCAGCCATTGTTTCCAAATTCTATGCAATTCTTTACACGGATACACCCGTATCTTTTGAATGGCATTTGGGGTCTGCTTTTTGGTTTGATTCCTAGGATTTTTCTTGTAACGTTTTCTGCACTTGTTTTGTATATTTTCTAAGTCCGTATAACCGTGCAGAGAAACAATGGAGGATGGACAGGATATCTTCAACGAGTTCTTGCTCTGGAGAGAGGTTGCGCTCATTGAGAACCACGAGTTTGCATCCTGACGTTTGGCATATCCACTCAACAAGTGGGAATCCGAACCCACCCCTCTTCTCCCCTCCCGGGAGGGGATGGGGGTGGGTGGGATAGGCACAGACAAGGCATCCGACATCGCCTTTGTAAATTGATTCCAGAATAGAGAGGAATTTACGCCGTTTAAAATTGAGTCCTGATCCAATTTCTTTAACCAGTTCCCCTTTTGAGTATGCTTTGAGTAAAAACTCAGCTTGTCTCGCGAGGTCGTCTTTTTGGGAATAGGTAGAGACTCTTGCATACAGCACAGTGGGCTTATCCTCCTTGCTATACTGTTCGATGCAGTACCTTCTTTGCTCGCCTGGGGTTCTAATAGCTCTGATTTTTCCGTCTGCTTCCCACCGTCTAAGGGTTTCGAGGCAGACATCGAGTTGTTTTGCAGCTTTTCTGGGAGCAACATATTTCCCTTTGTTCATCTGTGCCTTTGCTATTTCTTATATTGTAACACGGTTTTTCCATTTTTGTTAAGAGATATCCAGATTTTTGTGTACTAGCAACTACCTCTAGTTTCCATCGGGGGGCATTGACTGCTGCTGTATCAGCTAAAGGGCTCTTTACTTGAGACAAAATGCGCTTGAGAACCGATGGCTTGCCTGATAGAAACTGCTCTATCTCTTGGTTCCCCTTGGCTTGGTTACAACCATGGCAAGCAATGGCTAAGTTTGAAACCCTGTCAGAGCCTCCCTTCGATTTTGGCTTAATATGCTCAATCTCTAATCGGGTATCTTTCGCTCCGCAATAAGCACAAGTTCGATTCCATTTCTCCAGAAGGTACTCTCGTAATTCGTACCCCCACAAAGTGCCTTGCTGATACTCAGTACCCGAAATTTCAGGGTTTTGCATTTTTTGGGTATCAAACCGAACCAAAAAACCCCCCCCTTAGTCCCCCGCAAGCAAAGCGCAAGCAAAGCGCAAGCAACCGCCCTTGGCGTCCCGCCCTTGGCGTCCAGGGGTGGGATGACAAGGGGGGTAAGGGGGGATCCTCCGCCTGAGAAATGCCAGCTATAGGACAGAATCGAATCAGTTTTTTAACCCAGGTCAATATGTTATGAACCCGTGACATGAGGCTTGGGGATGACCAACCTTTTGGCTTTCTTCGGTTTAAGAATCTGGGCTGGCGATACCGAGTTTTCCGGTTCCGACGAGAACGTCTAAGCTGCCTCCTAGAGGTTAAAGCATCTCTGATTTGAAACCCCCTGTGAGTCAGTTCAGCCGCCCAAACAACCCGATGATTTTGGATTATCGCCAAACCTGTTGTTTTGGCGCCTGGATCTATCTTTAGTTGGTGGGAGTGAGTTACACAATTTTCTACCTCCAAATCTTGCACCTTCGGATAGTAAATGGATACTTTCTGAGAACCCTTGCTCCTGTGCTGCCGCACCTGAGCAGGCTCTTCCTTCCTTGAGCAATATTCTTGCCTTTGCTGGGTGGCATGGGTCTAACGGTTTTCTGTTTTTGTCCAAAACGAATACACGCATAATCGAAATACTCCTATTGCTAGGGTTAAGTTCGCCTCACTCAATGTTTTAAGAGCTTGTTCGGCTTGCAACACTGTCTTACCCCTCGTAAAACTGTTTAATTGCAAGCGACAGGGCCATGAACTAGCGACGCATTCGTGGGTGTCGTGACTCAAAAAACGTAGCCGCTCGTTGCGACTTAGACTGGTCTCGCAGCTTCATGCTCTGAGGCTCGAGAGCCACGGAGATTTAGCGCGGGGTGCTGACTTCAACAGCGATTTTTTGACTCTCTTTTTCAGCAGCAATTATTTTTTCGGCTCCCAAGTCAATATAGAACCCATTTGAGATCTTTTTAAGTAGTGACTAGCCTTTTAAGCATCAGTCGGACAAAACATAGACTAATCTTGGTATTAGCCTGCTCAAGAGTCCTTTCAAAGTTTTTGACCAAACTCTTGCATCTTTCCATCCACGAATTAGTTCTTTCAATCACCCACCGCGCTTTTACTGGCACAAAACCGGTTTTTCCTTCCTTTTTCTTTTGAGCTTTTGATGGTTTACGGGAGACCTTAAATCTAATCTTAGTCATAATCGCCGGATAAATTTTATGTAATTCCTGTGTCAGTTTTTCTGGGTGATATCCATGGTCAAGCAAAATGGTAATCTTGGGGATGTTGACTGGTTTAGACTTGAAATAATCTATGTTTTTCGATAACATTTCAATCAAACCCACATCGTCAGATACCGATGCTTTGGTGCAATGACTAAAAAAAGGAAAGCCCAAAGTATCTACTGCTAGATGTCTTTTAATACCATTGGTAGACTTGTAAAAACAAAACCCTTTCGACTTTACACTGGCGTTACAGGTATTTTTTACCGCTTGGGAGTCAATGATGATTAGGGTTGTCCATTGCCCTTTTTTTTTAACTTGCTGACGGACTCTACTATGCAAGATATCTCTGATTGCTTCGATTACCCCAAGCGATCGCCACTGTTTGTAGTACCAAAATACTGTGGAATAGGGGGGCAAGTCTTTGGGTAAGTCACACCAATTACAACCATTCTTTAATTGGTACAAGATACCATCTAAAATCTGCCTTTTACTCCATTTTGGTGGTCTTGTCTGTTTCTTTTTGGGCAACAGAGGTTCTATTATTTTCCACTCCCCGTCTGTCAAACTACTTGAGTACGGCATTTTTTCCCTATTTTACTCCACAACAGAGATCTCAAATGGGTTCTATATATCTGCATCAGTTCAATACGCAGGTAGAGGGGGTCGTGAGTAATCGTCCAGCCATCTTTTTCCAGAGCAGTTTTAACGTTATCGTGAAAAGTGTCTTTTGCTACCATATTATCCTGTCCTACTCTCTGGATCTCTGTGCCTCTGGGTGAAACAAAACTATTTCTTATCTGAGATCGCCCGGGTGCAAGACCAGTTACTGGGCAGAGCAGAGGGCCATCCCATACGCAAAGCTTCCGGACAGATAGTCATCACTGTTAGCTGACAGTCAATGAGCTGAAATCCCTCCTTTTCCGTTTGTTTCAGACTTTGCTTTAAAATGGAGTCATTATTAAATTCAATGGTCTTATTGCACTGAACGCAGACGATATGATGGTGATGGTGGGGATAGGGCTGATTTAGTTCGTAATGCTTGTGACCTTCTGCTAACTCTAGTTCCCGCAGAATACCCATGCGAGACATGAGTTTCACACAGCGATAGATAGTAGAAAGACTGATACCTTCTCCCTGTCCTTCAAGCAGATCGTGCAGTTCTTCAGCGCTGAGATGGTTGCCTCGGGGCAGATTTTGAAAGAGATGGAGAATCTTCTCTCGCTGGGGTGTCATGCGCCAACCTCTCGCATTAAGTTCAGCTTTTAGGGAACTGGCTGTATAATTGGGCATATGCAAAAGTCCTCTCAAAAAACCTTATTTATTGACAATGATAGTGCCCCTGGGCTTACATTTGCAATAAACTGAGCTTATTGAGAATCAATTGCAGGATGTTCCTGAACATCAACATGGTTCGTATCCCGAAGCTAAAATTTGACGGAGGCACTCTCCTGCTCCATCCACCACCCCGAGGCAAGGCTTGGATTGACTATGCCATCTGGGACGATCGGGTGGAGAAATTTCGCATTCCAGCCATCCATTATCGCCAATTAGTGGAAACACTGCAATCTAATAATATCAATTTTATCGATGAGGCGAAAGAATTTGGTTCTCTGGAACTGACTCTCAACTTTGAAATGGAACCCTATCCCCACCAAGAAGAAGCCCTCTTGGCGTGGAAACAAGCCCAGCGTCAGGGAGTAGTTGTCTTACCCACAGCAGGAGGAAAAACCTATTTAGCCCAACTAGCCATGTCCTCAACCCCCCGCACCACCCTGGTTGTTGTGCCAACTTTGGATTTAATGCATCAGTGGTATGCGCAAATGGAAGCAGCATTTCCCGATGTGTCCGTGGGTTTATTGGGGGGTGGTTCTCGGGATAAGACACCTATTCTCATTGCTACCTATGATAGTGCTGCTATTCACGGGGAAACTCTCGGCAATCGATACGCCCTGCTCATTTTTGACGAATGTCATCACCTCCCTACAGATTTTTATCGCACCATCGCCGAATACGCTATTGCCCCTTATCGTCTCGGACTCACTGCAACTCCGGATCGAACTGATGGTCGTCATCGGGAACTGGATACTCTCATTGGTCCCGTAGTATATCGCAAAAGTCCTCAGGAACTTGCAGGACAAGCTCTAGCAGAACATGAGGTAATTCAAATTAAGGTAAAACTATCCCAACAAGAAGGGGAAAGGTACCAAAATGCTATAAATATCCGCAACCAATTTTTACGAAAAGCCAATATATCCCTGGGTTCCCTGAAAGGTTGGCAACTCTTCGTCCAAGCTAGTGCTCGTTCCCAACCAGGAAGACGGGCTATGCTGGCTCACAATGAAGCTAAAAAAATCGCCTCGGGTACTAATGGCAAGTTGCGTCTCCTGACGGAATTAATTTGGGAGCATTACCCAGAAAGAATGCTCATCTTTACTAACGATAATGCTACTGTTTATCGTATTTCTCAGGAATTTCTCATACCTGCTATTACCCACCAAACCCCAGTGAAAGAACGACACGATATTCTCACCAGATTTAAGTCTGGAGAATACAAAACTTTGGTCACATCTCATGTGCTTAATGAAGGGGTAGATGTACCAGATGCGCGAATCGCTGTTATCTTATCGGGAACCAGTTCTACTCGGGAGTATATTCAGCGATTGGGTCGCGTTTTGCGTCAAGGTAGCAATAAAAATAAACAGGCAATCCTCTATGAGATTGTAGCAGAAAATACTGGGGAAGAACGCACTTCTCAACGGAGAAAGGGTGAGTATAAGAAAGCAGTACCTAAACCTAAACAGCTCATAAAACCTGAACGTAAAGACCGGCAACTGGAGCTACTTCCTTCTCCCTATAATATTAATTCCAGAAATTTGAAAGCTGCTGAGTCTAAAGATAAGGGTAATAAGTACAAGACTGAAAAGAAAGATAAGGGTGAGGGTGAGTAGGGTGGGCATTGCCCACCGCTATTCCCCTGTTAGCCAATTTTCTAATTTAAGACCTTTCACCCTCCCCATATCAGAGTCATAGGAAACTAGGATTAAATCTTTAGTTATTGCTGTGGCTGCTATTAAGATATCATTATCCTGTATTGGTAAACCCCTTTTTTTCAAGTCTACGTATATTAGGGCAGCTTGTTCAATACTTTCCAAGTCTTCAAACAGGATTTTCCATTTAGTGCAGAAAGAATGAAAATCTGATATCTTTCTCGTAGCATTTACAGCTAGTAGCCCTCTTTTTGTTTCAAAGTAAGTTATACCACTAATAAAGATTTCATTTTTTTGACCCCACACTGAGGATAATTTTTCGATTAGCTTTTGATTCTGTTTCAAAATTGCCGTGACAATGTTCGTGTCTAGAAGGTACTTCATGATTATCTTCCTTCCACCGCTTTATCGAAAATTCTCATTTCCTCTGGGGTTAAGTCGTTTAGACAACCAGCAACCAAGTGCAATACTAAAATACCGTCAATCCTTTCTGTTAAATCATTCTCTTCGATCTGTTCCATTTCTGCTGGGGTGAACTTAGCAAACAGATCGGCTAAATATTGAATCATTTCTTCTGGATCTAATTCTTCTTGGTAGCGAGAGTTCTCTTGAAACAACTCTCCCACTATTTTGGTTATGCGAGACAGTGGACTTTGGGTAATTTGAGTTTGAACCATGATATCTCCTTGGTAGATTTTGAGGTTTCTCTAATTATAACATGAATAATGACTTCCAGAAATGGATAATTTTCATGAAACCACTACAATTATATCTCATATATTCTAGGTTGTGTTGACATCGAGCCAGTAATCGATAATTATATAAGGGTTTGAGAATTTTTAACCCCTTTTTTCACCATGACTCAGTGTGCTATAACAACGGAGTCTCTCTGACAGCCTATTTTCCACTTCCTGCGCTCCCACCCCGCTGTTCGCGTTGGCAAACCCTATCAACTTCGTCGTTTCCTCGAAGGCTGTTGCTGGATTCTACGTACAGGTGCTCAATGGCGAGAATTGCCTAAGCGCTTTGGCAAGTGGAACTCTGTCTACCAACGCTATCGACGTTGGGCACAAAAAGGCATTTGGTCTGAAGTGATGACCTCCGTTGTCCATTTTCCAGACTTGGAAAACTTAATGGTTGATAGCACAGTTGTTCGTGCTCATCCCTCTGCTGCTGGCGCAAAAGGGGGCAAGAAACTCAAGGTCTCGGACGCTCTCGAGGTGGATTCAGCAGCAAAGTGCATGCCCTCGTAGATGCTTTGGGCAATCCACTCCGATTTTCCCTAACAGCGGGGCAAGCCGGAGACTCGCCCCAAGCACAGCCTCTCATAGAGGGCTACTGTGAAGAAACGAACGTTTTTCCCGAAGCTTTTTTGGGGAACAAAGCTTACGACACTGATGCTTTGCTGGTTTTTCTGTTTTGAGCGTGGAATCGAATCGGTTATCCCGTCGAAGCGCAACCGCAAGCAACAGCGATAGATCGATCGGCATCGATACAAGGAACGACACTTGGTAGAGTGCTTTTTCAATAAACTCAAACAGTATCGCCGAATATTTAGCCGCTTTGAAAAAACGGCTCTCAGTTATCTCTCCTTCGTGCAGCTTGCTTCCACTCTTATTTGGTTCCGCTAATGTCAACACAACCTAGAATAGCAATATTCTCCCTTTTTGTGGGCGATCCCGCAGGCGCTTCGCGGCGCGCCATTATCTTCCTTCTGCCGCTTCATCGAAAATTTTCATTTCCTCTGGGGTTAAATCGTTTAAACAATCAGCAGACGAATCTACCACTAAAATACTATTTATCCTTCTTTTTAAATCATTATATTTCATCTGTTCCATTTCCGCTGGCGTAAACTCACCAAACACTTCGGCTAAATATTGAATCATTTCTTCCGGATCTAATTTTTCTCGGTAGCGAGAGTTCTCTTGAAACAACTCTCCTACTATTTTGGTTATGCGAGACAGTGGACTTTGGGTAATTTGAGTTTGAACCATGATATCTCCTCGGTAGGTTTTGGTGTTCCTCTAATTATAACATGAAGAATGGCTTCCTGGGATGGATAATTTTGATGAAACTACAATGCCATATCTTCTATAATAGCAATATTCCCCCTCTTGGTGGGCGATCCCGTGAGCGGCGCGCCATTATCTTCCTTCTACCGCTTCATCGAAAATTCTCATTTCCTCCGGTTGCTACTTGGTAAATTTTTGTGTTATTGCAATGATAACATATTAAAACCCTGTAGGGGTTTGATAAGGTAGCCCGCAATTCATTCGCGGGCGGAAAACTACAATTTATAAACCTTCTATTTTCTCCTCTGCTAAATCGTACAATTCCCTCAGTTGGGCTAACTTGTCTTCATCTGCATCCCAGAAACCCCTTCCTGATGCTTCTAACATCCGTCCGATAATATTGCGGAAAGCTTCTGGGTTAGCTTCTCGCAACTTCGCCGCCATTTCTTCATCCAAAGCATAGGTATCCGCTGCTTGTTCGTAAACCCAATCATCGGTAAAATCTGCTGTCCCTCCCCAACCGATTAAAGCTGTCATCCGTTGGGATATCTCGTAAGCACCCCCGGAACCCTGTTCCACCATAGCTTCAGCCCATTTGGGGTTCAAGAGTTTGGTGCGATACTCCAAACGGAGTAAGTCGGTTAATTTCCGGGGAGTTGTATCTTTGGAGAAGCTTTCTACAAAGCTAGCATTTACTTTTTTACCACTATGAAGCTCTGCTGCTCGTTTCAAACCCCCCGTGTTGGCATAATATTCTTGAATGTCCGTTAAACCGTATTCTACTGAGTCGATTTCTTGAACAATGCTATCACTGGTCTGGAGCAATTTTGCCAACACTTCCCCCCTTGCTTTCCCCTTATCTTGTCTCCCATAGCTAAAAACATTGCGACTTTCCCAAGTATTCCCTAACTCCTCGGGACTTTCCCAATTTCCATCTACTACTCTATCATTGACTAGGGAACCAAAATCTCCCGAGGGGTTGGAAAACAAGCGAGCTGCTGGATTTTCCACCCTTTGGCTTTGTAAGGCTAAAAAGTGCTTGCGGATATAATTCTCTTCTTCCGACTCTTCCATTTTAGCTGCTCTTTGGAATAAATCGTCCAATAATTCCATAATATTCACAAAACTATCTCGGAAGATACCCGACAGGTTCGCCAAAACGTCAATACGGGGATGTCCTACCTCCCCTAAAAGTTGCAATTCGTAACGGACAATTCTCCCGGTTCCTTCTTTAACAGGTTGCGCTCCTACTAATTCTAACAGGATACCTAAGGATTCCCCTTTAGTCTTAATTGCATCTAAACCCCACAACATTACCGCCACAGTTTCCGGATAAGTGCCATTTTCTTCTAAATGCTGGGCAATAATTTTCCTGGCAATTTCCCTTCCCCGTTCATAAGCAGCAGGAGAAGGCATTCTATAGGGATCTAAAGCGTGGATATTCCTTCCTGTGGGTAAAACTCCTGGACCGTCTCTTAATAAGTCTCCTCCTGGGGCGGGGAGAATGTATTCTCCATTTAATCCTCGCAATAAGTTGGTCATTTCTTCGTCCGTGCGCAGCAATAAGGAACGAATTTCTTCCTCTTCCTCTGTCTTGGTGCGCTTTCCACCTTGAATTAGATTCATCTGTGAGGATGCGACCGCTTCTGAGTGGGGTTTATCTCCAAAATAAGCCTCCAGATAACCATGGATAGCTGTTGCGTCCGGAACTTCTCCTAAGGTATGCAAACCGGAAGAAAACAGTCGTTGTTCCACCACTTGCAAGTATTGGTAGACTTGGAGAAAATAACCATTAATCACCCTCTTGCTAAATAAGCGAGCATTCTCTACATTAAAAGCAATGCCCGACTTAGCACCTTCGGCGAATTTACAATCTGTAGATAACCCTGTATCCACAATTTTCTGACAAATACCATCGAAGAGGGCAAAATTATTTTCTGGGTCTTCCCGATATTCCCCGATTAACTCTCGCAACGTCATCAACTCTTTGTACAAACCAGCCCGAGCATAAGGGGGTACATTGTGAGAAATCAACACTCCATAGCCCCGACGTTTGGCTAAAATAGACTCGGAAGGATTGTTAGCTGCATAGATATATAAATTGGGCAAATTACCTAACAAAATATCCGACCAAGAATAACCAGTATTCCCCAAAGGAGAACCCGGTAACCATTCTACTGTACCATGCATACCAAAATGGACCACTGCGTCTGCTTGAAATTCTTTTTGTAACCACAGATAAAAGGCTGCATATTGGGGGTGGGGGGTCAAGTCTTTTTCAAACATCAACCGCATAGGGTCTCCAGCAATACCTAAAGGGGGTTGCACTCCAAGCCAAATATTTCCCAATTCTATCCCTCCAATGATAAAATCATCCCCCATAGTATTGATACCAGTTCCCGTCAAAGATTCCCATTGCTTCTCAATGCGACTTGTGAACAAATATCCCAACCATTCTGCCAAAGTCTTCACATTCACCACCCTAGATTTAGCGGTAATTTCATTTAACTTACGAATCAACTCCTCCCCGTCTTCTGGCAATTTGCCTACATTATACCCCTTTTCCTGTAAGGTTTGCAACAACTTCAACAAACTGCGAGGCACATTTAATAAAGCAGCAGTTCCCGTGGCTCCATAACCGGGAGGAAAGCCATATAAAATAATTGCCACCTTCCTTTTGGCTGGGGGAGTATTGCGCAGTTGAATCCAGCTTTTAATCCTGCCCGTCAACCTTTTAACTCGTTCGGGAATTAAATAAATATCTTCCCCCACCAAACCCCCTAAAGGTATAGTATCTATAGCTCCATCTAATTCTGGTAAAGCATATAGTACTACACTTTGTAATCCGCCGATTCCTTGTCTCGTCCAAGAGTAAATATCTTGGATTAAGAGGGGAGCAGCTACTATATAGGGTACATTCTTCTCAGTGAGAATACCTTGAGCAACTTCTACCTGTCTTCCTGCCTCCATGGACCCAGCAGGACCTCCTACTAAAGGAAACCCAATAGTCGAGACAATAGCATCCATTTTCACCCCTTTTTCACCTGCTCCACCATTCATCCAATCCCGCACAGCAACATGACCTTCCACCCCATTAATAAAGATAGGTAAAGGAGTTAAACCTGCATCAGAGAAGGAGCGAATTAATTGAGGGATGTAGGGTTGTTGGGTAATAACGTGCTTGCGGTATAATAAGATACCCACCACAGGAAATGTTTTCTCGTGATGCTGATTATACCAGGTTAGATAAGCCTGAGGGGAGGTAAAATAACCGTTATAATCTGGGTGCAATAATCCCATATTGGGAGTTTCTTTTACTTCCGGGATATCTCCTACTTTCAATCCCAGATACTTTTGGGCGATAGTCCAGCACATAGCAGCCACATTTTCCGTCCCCCCAGCATTCCAGTAGCCGTAAATAATCAGCCAGTTGCGCAAATCTTGAACTTTTTTCCCGGGGATAAACTTGAGCAGTTTGGGACCAGTTTTCAGGAAACTAATATAACCTGCCAGTCTGTCCTCCTCTCTACTGCTGGTGAACTTGCTCAGAAGAAATTTAATCGGTTTGGGCATTCCTTTGGGTTTGTCCCCGATAGCAAATTTCCCTAACTGAGTCAGACTGATTAATTCTAAAGCAGACTCGAAGACGAGACGAAAGGGAATGTGTTTCACTCGTTCCCGCAACCACATCACTGCGTCATAGTCGAAAATGAGACTGGCGAAGAACACATCTGCATTTTGGAGAGCTGCCGCTACGGTTTCCGGTTCTGTGGTGAGGGAGGAGTCGCTAAATACCTGAATGTCTAAATTCGGACAGCGAGAAGTAGCTAACAGGGCTGCTTGGCGATATAATTCGGCGTTGAAGGATTCAAATCCGGCGATTAAGACGATTCGTTTCATACCCTAAGTTTAATATATAGTTTTATTGTACCGCAGATAATTGCGAAGCTTTGCGTAAGCTTTGCGAAGCAACCGCCCAAGGCGGGAGCAGATAAACGCCGATGGTCACAGATAACTTCACCTCTCTGCGTCTGGAGCGTTTTCTGCGTGAAACTTTAATTCCTAAAAAAAGTGTCAAGAATGTTATAATTTACTTTTGGAGTTTGATCCTTTCGTTATGGACACTGTAGCCATATTTCCCAAGCTAAGAGCGTTACCTGGTTCCTTACCCATAGAAGGTGCTGTGCGGATTGAACTGGTAGAAGGAGTTCCCTTGTTTCAAGCCTCTAGCCAGGTTCAAAAGCGAATTGAAACGTTGTTGCTAAAACAGCAGCAAGTTAATTTGAGTGTGTCCGAGGAGCAGGAATTAGATTGCTGTCAGCACCCCGCGCGCCCCGCACGCGGGGCTTCGAGCCCTCTCTTTTTAGGTAGCTGACCAGCCTAAGTCCGTAGGATGCGTTAGCTGTCGTACGTAGCAGCATCCTAAATTAAATGGGTTAGCGTAACGCATCCTACGCGGACTACGTTATCGGCAAGAGTTAAAATTCCTACCCTAGAATGCGTCGCTAGTTCTAGGCCCTAGAACCCAATAGTTAAACAGTTTTACTCGGGGGAAGACAGTGCTATTAGGAAAGTACCGACCGATAACCTTGCGCCTCGACCCAGCTCGAATCGAATTCGAGCTGGAAAGCGAGGCAAGACGGCGAAGCGCACTTTACCCTCGCGCATAGGAGTTAGAGGGGTTTATCCCCCTCCCCCCCTGGTGGGGGACGGCTAATAAATTAGCCGCGTCGAACTTCCTGGGCCACTTAAAAGATGGCGGTTTCCGTTCTCCCGCGAGGTTTTAGATGAGGAAATTGATGATTATTTAAGTTTTGTTAATCGCACCGTGCGTAATCTGTTTTTGAGTCAAGCTTAGCAGATAAGGGACTATTTACTGTGAGCAAGATTTCCCAGGCAATTCAAGAGCAGGTGAGGCTGAGAGCCAATTATCTCTGTGAGTATTGCCACGCTTCAGAACAGTGGCAGTACGTTGCCTTCACTGTTGATCATGTGATTCCGTTGGTAGCAAGTGGCACGGATGACTTGAATAATCTGGCTTTGGCTTGTTTCCATTGTAATCGCAGGAAGTGGAAACATTTGACAGCTATTGATCCTTTGTCGGGGGAAACGGTGGAGCTGTTTAATTCCCGACAAGTGCGTTGGTGGGAGCATTTTGTCTGGTCATCAGATGAACTGAGAATTTTGGGGTTGACAGCTGTGGGTCGGGCGACGATCGAAGCCTTAAGATTCAACCGCCATCCACCCCCAGGTGATCCAGTGCAACTCCAATGTGAGTAGAAAAAAAGTATAATTGAGATGAAATTCTCAAGCTTAAACTATGACGCATTAAACTGCGGTAGAATTTATCAAACAAGCTTATATAGAAATACAACGGGGCGATTTTTTCCTCCTTTATTGGTTTGGCTGGATTTTTGGAAATAATTTTCGTGACTTTCCCCCCGATCGCTATGATTTTGTTCTGATTCCTTATACCCTCGAAAGCAGTTAAATAGGGCGATCGTCTATAATGTAGGGTGGGCATCGCCCACCGCCCATCGCCAACATCCGCGCCCGCGAATGAATTGCGGGCTAACGTAATTAAACCCCTACAGGGTTTCAATTGCCCGAATAGATATAGTTTATTTTGTAATACATTATATTACATTAATATTTAAATATAATAATATACAATAGGTAATGTAACAAAATAAACTCATCATCATTCATCTTATCGGCGTCCATCTGTGGTTTTGAAATGTTCCCGAAGCAGGTCATGAATAAACCGATAACCCCCACCCACTCTTTGCAGGAATAAACGATTTGTTGCGTAGTCCAAAAACCGAGCATAGTTCCAAGGTGCATAACCTTTCTTCCAAAGAACCAACCGCAAACTAATATTTTGTATGACAGGTATTCCGCTTCTCAATATTCCTAACACAAATGCACGATTTATAACAAATATTAAGGTATGAAACCACCTTAAATTCTTCACTTCTTTCCAGCTCAAAGTTACAGACTCTAACCAAGGGCTACTCATCAACCCAATAGTTACTACATTTTTCAGAGAATTACAAATTCCTTGATTGGGGTAAGTTTTGTTCTGAAATTCTTGAGTTGATCGCATTGACATCTGCCCTAACATCAGACCTAACATTAGCACGTAAATCAACCCGGAAATCAACCCGAAAATCAACCCATAAATCAGCCCGAAAATCAGTCCGGAAATCAGCCCGAAAATCAGCCAGTAAATCAGCCAGTAAATCAGCCCGAAAATCAACCCGTAAATCTGCTCGTAAAACCCTATTTCCCTTGGAGTCAACCAATAAGGAGCTATGTTATTAATAAAGAACTCAGTCTGATTTTCTTCAATCAACCGCTGGGCTAACCAACCCAACCACCGCCTCGTTTGCTCCTCCTCAGGCTTATTTTCCCCCTATAAGAACGTTTGAACATTCTGCGAATATAAGCTTCAAAGAGATAGTGTAACCGTTCCTCCTGGGAAGAGCACCCTTTCCATTGCAAAGGAGCAATTTCCTGAACAGACAGCACAAGAATCGTTAAAAACAAAGGTTTAGTCACCAATTCTTGTAACTCCCTATCTCCCCGAATACCTTCCCATAAATCCCTATTTCCCGTAGCTTCCAGAAACTGGAACACCTGCTGTTCCGTGAAAGGAAGTAGTTTCACAGCATTATTTAACTCCAGTTGTTCTTCATAAAGACTATACTCTTCCCAACGACTGCAAACCACCACGGGTGTACTCCAACCAGGAAGAAACTGATTAATTTTCTCCACACACTTGGGTTGACGAGGTACTGCTAACTCATCCAAACCATCCAAAAGAGGAATTATCGCCTGTTCTTGCACCAATTTCCGAGCCCTATCTTCCCTTATGCCATATTTAACCCCTCTCAATTCCTGAACTAACCAATCCTCAAGACTCTGGTTATCCTGGTTCCAAGAAGGTAAACTAAATAGTACAGGAATAGGTTCTTCTTCATCTTCCATCGCTCTCTGAACCAAATTCTGAGCTAATTTAACCAATTCCGTAGTCTTTCCAGATCCAGATTCACCGAAAATAAACAGCTTCCCTCCAATCTCTTCCCTGTCAAAAACATCTATAATAGAAGTATTCTCCAACCTCGACTTTGATTTAGTTCCCGTTTTCACTTCGATTGGATAACGAGGTTCCACCTGATCTGGATTTTCTTCCTTATTCAAAATCCTATAGACTCGGTTCTGGAGAGATTGGTACAATATACCTGCCACCTGCTCTTGCACACGTTTTAATAATTTAGCCTCAACGTTCCCTCGTTTCCTAGGAGTGGGTTGTGGAGTATTATAGTGATAGTGAGTTTCATGCAAATCCCTCTGGGCAAAACTACCTTGGTTATTAACCTCACGAAAATCTCCCTCACTGTAACGACCTTGGTTATTAACCTCCCGAAAATCATCTGGATCTTCCTGATTAATCCGGCGATCGCCCCCCTCAGTCATAGTCTTTTAGTACCTCGCCAATCTTCCAGAGCATTAATGACAAAACTAGCAGCGGGGTGATTGAGAAATTGAGCCAAAGCTTGAGCAGTACCCGCTCTGAGAGCACTGAGTATCCTACCTGATAAACTAGGGTTGTCGAGATAGCTTCAATAGTTTTCGTCGCCACAGTCATTTTACCAGTAGTAGTATTTATAGCACAAGTTGGCCCCAATTGTTCCAGCAACTGCTGAATTTCCCCAGCCACTTCTGCCAAACCTTCATTTCCTCCTGAGTAGTCGTAGAAATCCCGACCCGCGTACTTTCCCCCTTCTGTCACATTAATTTCTGTATAATCCCTACCAGCGGATCTACTTTTATCTTGGGACATAGTCTATCCAAACCCTATATAAAGAACAAGACCCATTATACAGGAAGATAAGAAAACCCCGCCCCTACACAAAACCATTCATCCCTATCCATCTTATCTGCGTTAATCTGCGTTAATCTGCGGATCTACCTTGATTTTGAAAGCTTATCAAAACCCTATCTAACCAACAATTTCCATCCTACCACATCGGGATTGGCAAGAAAAGGAACACCGAATTCCCTTGTCGTATATAGGGAGTAGCTCGTTCAACCCCTTCCAAGGCTAAGAAATGACCCTGTAAAGGTTTGATAATGTGTAGATAGGGAAGAGGAGAGATATAATAGAGATAAAACCCTTAAACTTTAAATTAAAATGACGAACCAAACTGCTGTAGAATTTATCAAACAAGCTGATATAGAAATACAACGAGGCGATTTGCAATTAGCCCATAAAATTGCCGTAGAAGGGTTGAAGTATTTCCCAGAACATGCAGAACTTCAGAAATATGAGTATATTCTCGCACCTCCCAAAGTTACAGTGGTTCCTCGCACTCCCAATCAAAATGATGGACAAGCAGATATTGACTGGATTAAGGAAAACCGAAAGCAATATCGGGGGTGCTGAGTTGCTCTCAAAAATGGGCAACTATTAGCTAGTGGGAAAAATCACGATGAGGTGATCGCTCAAGTTGGTGAGATTAAGAATACTGGTATTCTTGTCACTGTGATTTATTAATGACACTTCTTCACTTTTGCCACTGGAGCAATAAGTTACGATTATCGTCCCGCTACAAAAACAGAAACCACAAATCGGATTTTTCTTCCAGTAGAAATTGAAGGAATCCCAACTCAAGCTGTGGTGGATACGGGAGCACCTTATGTAATTTGTGCGCCAGAAGTTGCATCCGATGCGGGAGTGGATCCTACATCAGCGCTAGACAGAAAAACAATGTTGATTCGTGGTATGAGACTCAATGGGTCTCTTTTTCGTCTCAATGTCCGATTAGTTGCAAGAGAGGGGGATAATTTGGATGTAGATGCAACAGTTTTTGTGCCAGATTCTGTTGACTCTTGGGGCCATTTTCCCTCCTTTATTAGTTTGGCTGGATTTTTAGCAAGAATTCGGTTTACCTTGGATCCAAATACTGATACATTTTATTTTGGTTCTTTGTAGGGGCGCAAGCATTGCGCCCAGCAGGTTCTCCTGATTAAAGTTATTTCCTAATATAATCAGCAACAAATCGTTTAGTGACTTCATGACGGTAGCGAAACATATCTTTAAGTCGGGAATCAACCCACCAACCTAAGAATAATTCTACCAACCAGCCTCCAGGTAATTGGTAATCAATTGAATCTGTCAATCTAGTTTGACCATGCTCCACTACAAATTGATGGCGATGTACCCAATAATCCACTGGGCCTTCTATTTGTTTATCCACAAAAAAACTGTATTTTTGGCATTCAATGTGACGGGCTACCCAACGGACGGGAATCGGTCCGAGCATCAGGCGAAATTCCGAGATAGCTCCAACCTCTAATCCTCCCTCTCTCCTAATTATTTTGACTGGTTGCCAGGGGGGTGTCAATAATTCAAGAATATCTTCTCGTTCATGGAAATTCCACACTTCCTCTACAGTAGCATTAATCAGGGATGAGTATTTGAAATGAAGCATTTAGCTGTTTCCTCTTAGGTTTATTGGGCTTGTCATTTAGATAGTTTGTTATATTATAACAATTATCCCGTAGCGGTGCTCCTACTAATCAACCCCATATTTCCCATGGAGAGATATAATTGAGATAAAATGCTCAATATTAACTATAACAGACAAAACTGCGGTAGAATTTATCAAACAAGCGGATCTAGAAATAGAACGGGGCGATTGGCAGGGAGCCTGGAAAATTGCTGTGGAAGGGCTGAAGTCTTTCCCAGAACATGCAGAACTCCAGAAATATGAGTATATTCTCGCACCTCCCAAAGTTACAGTGGTTGATAGAGGTGGACACCCAGAAATCGGAGCCAATAACTCTTGGATCAAGAAAAACCGAGAGCAATATCGGGGTCGCTGGGTAGCGATCAAAAATGGGCAACTATTAGCCAGTGGGAAAAATCACGATGAAGTGGTCGCCCAAGTTGGTGAGATTAAGAATACTGGTATCCTTGTAACTGTGATTTACTAATGACACTTCTTCACCTTTGCCACTGGAGCAATAAGTTACGGTTATCGTCCTGCTACAAAAACAGAAACCACAAATCGGATTTTCCTTGAAGTAGAAATTGAAGGAATCCCAACTCAAGCTGTGGTGGATACGGGAGCACCTTATGTGATTTGTGCGCCAGAGGTTGCATCCGATGCGGGAGTGGATCCTGCATCAGCGCTAAGGTCAGAGACCATGTTGATTCGTGGAATGCGATTCAATGGGTCTCTGTTTCGTCTGAACGTAAAATTAAAAGCTGAGTTTGGGAAAGATTTGGATGTAGATGCAACAGTTTTTGTGCCAGACTCAGCCGACTCTTGGGGGGAAAATCCCTCCTTTATTGGTTTGGCTGGATTTTTGGAAAGAATAAGGTTTGCCTTCGACCCCAATACGGATACTTTTTATTTTGGTTCTTTGTAGGGTGGGCATTGCCCACCTTGCTATCTACTTGCTGGGACGGCTTCGCACCCTATCACTGGGTTGATGTTATGAGTAGAAAAGAGATATGATATAATTGACATAAAATGCTCAATATTAACTATGACAGACAAAACTGCGGTAGAATTTATCAAACAAGCGGATCTAGAAATAAAACGGGGAGATTGGCATGGAGCTTGGAAAATTGCCGTGGAAGGGCTGAAGTATTTCCCAGAACATGCAGAACTCCAGAAATATGAGTATATTCTTGCTCCTCCCAAAGTTACAGTGGTTCCCCGCGATCCCAATCAAGATGATGGCCAGGCAGATATTGACTGGATTAAGGAAAACCGAAAGCAATATCGGGGGTGCTGGGTGGCGATCAAGAATGGGAAATTATTAGCCAGTGGGAAAGACCTCGATGAAATTGTTGAGCAAATTGGCGAGATTAAGAATACTGGCATCCTTGTAACTGTGATTTACTAATGACACTTCTTTGCTTTTCCAACGGCGAATCCTTTGCAACCGGCGCAACACGCTACTCTTATCGTCCCGTAACAGACACAGAAACCACAAATCGGATCATCCTTAAAGTTGAAATTCAAGGAGTGACAACTCAAGCTGTAGTGGATACAGGCGCACCTTATGTGATTTGTGCGCCAGAGGTTGCATCCGATGCGGGAGTGGATCCTGCATCAGCGCTAAGATCAGAGACCATGTTGATTCGTGGCATGGGACTCAATGGGTCTCTGTTTCGTCTCAATGTCCGATTAGTTGCAAGAGAGGGGGATAATTTGGATGTGGATGCAACAGTTTTTGTGCCACATTCAGCCGACTCTTGGGGCGATTTTCCCTCCTTTATTGGCTTGGCTGGATTTTTGGAAAGAATTAGGTTGGCCTTCGATCCAAATACGGACACTTTTTATTTTGGCTCTTTGTAGGGTGCGGCACTGCCCACCTTACTATCTGCTTGCTGGGACGGCAGATCTTTCAAAGTGCCCTACTACTGTGTTCCGGTCCCACTCCAGGATAGTCCAAACCAGCGCTAATCGAGTGAGGTTCCACCACCTGACCCTCATTATCTTGTAATAAATAACTCATTGCTCCGTGCAAAACTCCTGGAGTACCTTGTGTTAAAGTAGCTGCGTGTTTCCCGGAGGCTATGCTTTCCCCTGCCGCTTCAATGCCTATTAATCTCACTGGGTAGGGGACAAACTCCCAGAAAATACCCATAGCATTAGAACCACCACCCACACAAGCTATAATTATATCCGGCAACCCGGACCATTTCTCAAGACACTGAGCGCGAGTTTCCTTACCGATGATAGCATGAAAATTCCGCACTAACATGGGATAGGGGTGGGGTCCAGCGACAGAACCGAGGATATAGTGAGTGGTTTCTACATTAGTTACCCAGTCCCGAATAGCTTGACTGGTAGCGTCTTTAAGGGTTCCCGTTCCCGCCTCTACTGGCTGTACTGTTGCCCCCAAGAGACCCATACGAAACACATTCAAGGCTTGCCGTTCCATGTCCCGAACGCCCATATAGATAATGCATTCTAAACCAAATCTAGCACAGACGGTGGCGGTGGCTACTCCGTGCTGGCCAGCTCCAGTTTCGGCTATAATACGCTTTTTACCCATGCGCTTTGCTAGCAGAACTTGACCCAAGGCATTATTAATTTTATGTGCTCCTGTGTGGTTTAAATCTTCCCGTTTGAGATATATTTGTGGTCCCGTACCGTCCTTTCTAGCATAGTGCTCTGTTAGGCGTTGGGCGAAGTAGAGAGGACTGGGTCTGCCTACGTAGTCTTTGAGTAAACCTTGCAGTTCTGCTTGAAAGTCTCTGTCTTGGCTGTAGTTGGTATAGGCTGACTCTAACTGGGATAAGGCAGGCATTAAAGTTTCGGGGACGTATTTTCCTCCATAGGGTCCGAAACGTCCTTCATGGTCAGGTTGTTGAGTTTTGGCTTTTGTGGTGGTTGTCACAGCTGGGGAGGGTAATAGGAGGATTATCTTTGAATTGTACCATTAGTTAAAGCTGTTGCACCATCTTGAGACAATGCAACGACTCTGCGGCTCTGGTCAAAAGTAGTTGCATTGGGAAAGCAACGCGAAGGAAATAAAAGTTGATCTGTGTTTATCTGTGGACGCTTCGCAATTTTTGATGAACCGCAGAGCACGCAGAGTGCGCAGAGGGAGAGAAGAGAGAGAGATTCTGTACTCAGATCGCCTCCTCCAAAAATTGGATTGAAGCTCACAGAACTCCGGTAGCGCAGAGGATAGCACGGTATGGATGAGCGTTTCAAACGCCTGTTTACTAATCCTCCGTGCCTCCGCGCCTCTGCGCGCATTGTTGAAGCACTGGATTTTCCCTGATCATAAAACTATATCGATAAGCGCGACTCTCTAGTCGCAGTAGGACGCCAAGGGCGGGACGCCAAAGGCGGGACGCCAAGGGCGGTTGCTTCGCAAAGCTTACGCAAAGCTTCGCAATAGTGGACGAAAGTCCCACGGGGAGTGTCTCTCCAGTTCCGGTGCGGTCAAAAGTAGTTTATAGAGGGGTAAACCGCCTGAATTGCAACTGGTTTTGACCACACCCCGGCTCTGCTCATTATGAATCACTAAGCAAAAAACCCGTCAACAACTGTGGGACTGTTAAAGAGAGTTCCTGTATTGTTGGTAGAAGTCAGGTCATAAGCATTGTTACCGATGACGTTATCGAAGTCATAATAGCCCACGAGGTTAGACTCCAAGCCAGTAAGTCCAAGGTTCATACTCCCCCGAATCTCTTCTGCTGTGCGGACTTTATCCCAAAGGCGCACTTCATCCATTTCTCCATTGAAGTAACGCCTGTCAATAATATTCCCGCCAAATAAGATACTCGTTGGGGCATTTAAAGGGTTCGTATTGCCTGTGTTCAGGCTTGCTTCTTCTGTCCCATTGACAAACACTTTGATAGTGCCCGTAAGTTGGTCTCTGGTGGCGGCTACATGGACCCACTTCCCAGTGGCTACATTGGAGCTAGAAGCTATGGTAACACTTCGCCCTTCACTGGGAACACCCTGACCGAAGACCACCTTCCCATTCAAAATTGAAACTCCAAAGTCATTCTGGACACCTAATACATCGGCGTAGATTAACCCGTTCCCCTGCCAGAAATTGTCCTCACCAGGACGATTTACCGCATCGGCAGTTTTAATCCAAGCTTCTAGGTTGACACTCCCCGGTCTAAAGACGCGGGGATTCTTCTCTCATCGATTCGGCTTGCTGAACCTGATCGGAACCAAGAACAGTAGAGACCAAATCTCCTGAAGCGTTCGGGTCTATGACCCAAGTTCCGACGTGCCCCGTCGTACTTATGGCTCGATTTCGGATATTGATAGCGGCATTGTGGTCTCTGTCTAATTCACATCCACATTCACAAACATGTGTCCTAGTGGATAGGGATTTCTTGACAACTTCACCACATTCAGAGCAATTTTGACTAGTATAGGCGGGATTTACTGCAACAGTTATCCTTCCGAACTTAGTCCCAAAGTGCTCCAACCATTTCCTGAATTGATACCAACCTGCGTCATTAATAGACTTAGCAAGACAATGATTTTTTACTAGATTCTTAACTCTTAAATCTTCATAGGCGACCAGGTTGTTAGACCGGATTACGCAACGTGCAAGTCTCTTTGCATGTTCTTCACGCTGCCTACTTATTTTAAGGTGTTGCCTTCCTAATCTATTGACCGCTTTTCTACGGTTGGATGAGCCTTTCTTTTTCCGGGAAACCCGGCGTTGATAAAACTTTAAACGTTTCTCCCCTTTTCTATAGAATCGGGGATTGGGTTCAGAATGGCCATTAGAGTCTGTATAGAACTCCTTAAGTCCTACGTCCAAACCAATCATTTCACCTGTGTGCTCTACTTCCTCTTTCACGTTAACTGCAACGCAAAATTGAACGTAGTACCCATCAGCTCGTTTGACTATCCTCACCCGATTAATTTGCATCGGTTCGAAGCGCCACAAATCCCAGGTGCCTTTGAGCTTAAGTTTTCCAATCCCTTTTTTGTCCGTGAACGTTATCGACTTTTTATCAGGGGATAATTTCCATCCTGACTTCTTGTATTCGACAGACCGAGCACGTTTTTGGAACTTTGGAAAACCCTTTTTACCTGGGACTTTTTTTTTGCAATTATCGTAAAAACGAACAATCGATGACCATGCCCTCTCAGACGCAGCCTGACGGGCAGTAGAGTTTAACTCATTAGCAAAGGGGAATTCAGAGGCCAGGATTTTGGAGTACCGACTAAGGTCGCTTTTCCCTGTCCCTTTGTTGTCTATCCATAAACGAATGCAACTATTCCGGATAAATTTAACTGTCCTAATAGCTTCATCTATAGCCGAATACTGAGACTCTTTGCCTTTGGCTTTAAACTCTAAAATAATCACCGAATCTCGACCTCCTTCGATACATCTTTATATTAACAGGCTTGTATAAAAGTGGAAAGCTTGGGTCAAGATTTTCTTCACGGCGACTAAAGTCGCTATGAGCTTTCATCCCCGGTTTGAAAACACGGGGCTTTCAGCTTTGGGAGTTCCGTAAAGCTTCCCGCTACACTGCGGTCTATTTCGACGTAATCATTGGTGCCATCGAAACTCAGAGCTTTATCTACGGTGGATAAGCTACGCTCAATGCCAATTTGGCTGTTATGATAGAGATTCTGAATCTCCGTGGCACTCAGTGCTTCATCAATGATGACCACATCATCTATCTGACCGTCAAAATACCCATCGTGACTCCAGTTACTGCGACCAATGTAGTTATTGTTGCGCACTTTGGTGGTGGGAACCACTAGGTTGGATATCTCCCCGTAATCATTATCGCCATCGAAATTGAGTTGATTGCCAGAGCGTTCGGTGGAAGTGCTTGACCGTGATGCTCCGCCGTGGAGGGTCAAGGTATGGCTGTTGCGGCTGATGTCGTCTACTGTGGTGCCACTGCCGTCAAAGCTATAGGCTGCTTCTAGGTTTAGGTTGGGCAGGATACTGGTAAATTGATTACCAAAGTCAATTCCCCGGACCAATCTCTGTGATTCGTCTACGTTTATAACATGAGGTTTCTTTATATCCGGACGGTACCACCTGTCGCACCTCCAAAAACACGCCAGACTCAGTAATTGTGTGTCTTAAGAAATAATCCCCATCAGAGTCTGTGGTGGCAGAGATGTCCCCATCATCCAATTGACCATTTTTGTTGAGGTCCAGGTAGACAATACTACCTAAAATTCCTGCTTCGTTGGTATCCTGCACCCCGTTACCGTTCAAATCGTCAAAAACAGTTCCGAAGATACTTGTAGCTGCATAAGCCAAAAAATGACCGGTATAGGAGTCATTCTCGGCTAAAAAAATTCGATGATGATTTGTATGAAAGAAGCTGAACACCCTTAGAACATGGAAACCTTGCGGTACATTGAACAATGAATACTTTCCCTCCGAATCAGTGAAGGTATAGGTTTCCCCTAAATCAAGTTTACCATTGTCATTGTCATCTAGGTAGACAGCCTGATGAGACACTCCAAATCTGTATTCATCGGGATCCTGCATTTGGTTACGATTCAAATCTTCAAAAACAATTCCACTTATAGTCGCCATAGTTATCCTCGTTTTTTTGGTACCAAATTTAATCTTCTACCTATAGTATCACTCTTTTTTTAGCAAATTTATGTTAATTTTTTATAAGAGTTGTTAAAACTTTTTAGGAAAATAAGATTATTGAAGAGTATACTTGTGCAGCCACTCCCACAGAGCGCTCTCTGGGATTAGCGGGACTTTGGCGGAGGTGTGGTCAAAACCAGTTGGTAATATTTCAACCCTGTAGGGGTTTCATATATTAGCCCGCAATTCTGGTTTTGGGCGGTTTACTCCTCTATCAACTACTGCGACTAGAGAGTCGCGCTTATCGATATAGTTTTATCATTGGGGAAAATCCAGTGCTTCAACAATGCGCGCAGAGGCGCGGAGGCACGGAGGATTAGTAAACAGGCGTTTGAAACGCTCATCCATACCGTGCTATCCTCTGCGCTACCGGAGTTCTGTGAGCTTCAATCCAATTTTTGGAGGAGGCGATCTGAGTACAGAATCTCTCTCTCTTCTCTCCCTCTGCGCACTCTGCGTGCTCTGCGGTTCATCAAAAATTGCGAAGCGTCCACAGATAAACACAGATCAACTTTTATTTCCTTCGCGTTGCTCTCCCAATGCAACTACTTGTAAACGGGAAAAAAATCGGACAGCGGGAAATAGAACTGGGTCAGACAATATTTCCCGTTACTATTAAACAGGGTACTAAAACCATCTGAGGATTTATCAACGATTAATAAGGTCGAATATGTCAAATTTACGGGGAATGCAGCGAGTATCCATCGCCTCGACACAAAAAGACAATCACAAAGTTATGCTTAATGAGCATCAAAAACATTACCTATGTCGAGTGTTGCGCTTGGGAAAAGGCGATCGCTTTATAGCCATCGACGGACGGGGAAAGTCTTGGTTAGCTGAATTAACTGCAAGCACCTCGGCACAGATCTTAGAAGCGCTGGTGCAAGATACGGAGTTAGGAGTGGAGGTGACCCTAATGGTAGCCTTACCCAAAGGCAATGGTTTCGATAACATAGTGCGCTGCTGTACGGAACTGGGAGCATCGTCCTTTGTTACGGTAGGAAGCCATCGCACTTTACTCAAACCTAGTGCTCATAAGCTATCTCGCTGGCGCAAAATAGCCACAGAAGCAGCAGAACAATCAGAACGCCAGATAGTACCTGAAGTAACGGCAACTACTGACTTTTCCACTGCTTGCAACCCTGCCCGCGAAGATACCCCCTTGCCCCCCTTCTCAAGGGGGGTGTATGCTCCTAATCGTTATATTTGCGTTGGTAGAGGCGGAGCGCCCATTTACTTCATCGCCTGGAAAATAGACAAATTGGCAATATTATCATTGCTACGGGACCAGAAGGTGGTTGGAGCGAGGAAGAGATAGAGATAGGGTGTGGGTCCGGTTTCCAACCAGTTTCCCTTGGCAAGCGCATTCTCAGAGCTATTACCGCCCCTATATTTGCTATGTCCCTCGTTGCTGCTACTTTGGAAAAAGAATAGGATCGATTGCTTTTTGCTTAATTCCTTGCTATGCTTAACTTTGAGCTACCATTATTAATAAGGAGAGGGAAACATGGCGCGTCAGTATTCGCCGCCCAATTGGCAACCTTTAGCAGCTGGCATTATAGCCGCATTAATCCTCCTGATTGGCTTCAATTCTTTTGTAATTATCAACCCGGGGCAAGCTGGGGTACTCAGTATCCTGGGAAAACCCAGAGATGGAGCCCTGCTGGAAGGTATCCATTTTAAACCCCCCTTGGTTTCCACTGTGGATATCTATGACGTGAAGGTGCAAAAGTTTGAAGTGCCAGCCCAGAGTTCCACCAAGGATCTTCAGGAGCTATCCGCCCGCTTCGCCATTAACTTCCGCATCGATCAGACAGCAGTAGTTGAGGTGAGAAGAACACAAGGCAGCCTGGAAAATATCGTCGCTAAAATTATTGCCCCCCAAACTCAAGAATCTTTCAAAATTGCTGCTGCCAAGCGTACCGTGGAAGAATCAATTACGAAACGAAATGAACTAAAGGAGGACTTTGACGCTGCACTAAGCGAAAGATTGGAAAAGTACGGCATTATCATTTTGGATACTAGTGTAGTGGACTTGAATTTCTCTCCCGAGTTTTCCAAGGCAGTTGAAGAAAAACAAATCGCTGAACAGCGGGCACAAAGAGCTGTTTATATTGCCCAGGAAGCAGAACAACAAGCGGAAGCGGAAATAAATCGCGCCAAGGGTAAAGCAGAAGCGCAACGACTCCTGGCGGAAACCTTGAAAGCACAGGGAGGGGAGTTGGTACTGCAAAAAGAAGCCATCGAAGCTTGGAAAGCAGGGGGTGCGCAAATGCCAAAGGTTTTGGTTATGAGTGGGGACTCTAATTCTAGCGTTCCTTTCATTTTTAACCTCGACGACATCCCAGCAAATTAGAACTTTTATCTTCTCAGGTAGTATCATATGATACTACCTTATTAGAAGATTAAGCATTGATTAGTGACTGGGGACTAGCTGAATGCGACCCGCATCCATTTCAGCCATAAGTAATTCTAGAGCTTCGTAATCTACATCGTCGATATGCCCCATGCGGGTTAGCTCGCAGTTGATTCCATTTTCTATTTCTGGGGTCAACTGTCTGATATAAAGCGCTTTTTCTACTAGTTGTCGGATAATATGTTTGGTATTCACGATTTTTAAGATGCATTAGCTAGATGTATTTTGTTCCACACTTTATATATAATTTAAATTAGCTCTCATATCAGTGACTTGAGTCACTAATCCATTGTGTTTGCTACTATTTCCCGAGAAAATTGTTCAAATCTTGACAAACTCTGAGTATTTGAACAAGATTTGATAAAGTATTGGCTCAGGGGTTAAATTTTAGGAGTGACAGGATGAGAATTTACTAAATTACCTATAAATTTACAATTAATTAATTGATAGCAAGTATTTCTCTCAGAGATGGAAGAAAAAAAATGTCAAAATTGCTACATTCGTCGAGATTTTTGAGACGCGAGATGCTTTTGAGAGAGCTTTACAACAGTAGAAGGAAATTTAGTAGTTATCTGGAGCGTCAATGGATTATAATAAAGATTATATCAAAATAAAGGGCAAGTCTCAATAAAATCAGGGGGTTTGGCGGTGGCAGTGGCAATGGAGAAAATAATTACTCCGGATATAGGGAAACCAGCTCGTTATTTGGGGAATGAATTGGGTGCCTTCCATAAGCCTTGGGCAGAAGCGGAGGTGCGCTGGGTGTTGAGTTATCCGGAAGTCTACGAAGTGGGGGCATCCAATTTAGGACATATTATCCTGTACAACATCCTCAATGGTAAACAGGGACAATTGTGCGATCGCGCTTATTTACCAGCACCAGATTTAGCAGCTAAACTCCGCAGCAGCCAAACTCCTCTTTTTGCCCTAGAGTCGCGACGCTCACTCAGAGACTTTGATATCATCGGTTTCAGTCTCTCCTACGAGTTAGGAGCAACTAATATCTTGGAAATGCTCGATTTGTCTGGTATTCCCCTCACTTGCTCCGAAAGGGAAACGGGAGATTACCCCCTCATTTTTGCCGGAGGACAAACAGCTACCTCAAACCCAGAACCCTACGCCGATTTCTTGGATTTTGTCGCTCTGGGGGATGGGGAGGAATTATTGCCGGAAATAGGGGCGGTGGTGCAAAAAGGGAAGGCAGCAGGATGTTCCCGGAGAGAATTACTGTTAAATCTAACAAAGGTACCGGGAGTCTATGTACCGCGATTTTATAATATGGCAGCCGATGGTTCCATTCACCCCAACCATCCCCAAGTTCCCCAAAGAATTCTGCGACGGGTTGCTACTCCGATACCCTCCCAATCCATTGGCTTAGTTCCCTACGTGGAAACGGTTCACGATCGCCTCACAGTGGAAATTCGCCGAGGTTGTACTCGGGGCTGTCGTTTCTGTCAACCGGGAATGCTCACTCGCCCCGCTAGGGATGTGGAACCGGAACAGGTGGTGGAAGCAATTGAAAAGGGTATGAGGGCGACAGGATACAATGAATTTTCCCTCCTTTCTCTGAGTTGCTCCGACTATCTCGCCCTCCCAGCGGTGGGAATGGAAATTAGGAATCGCCTCCAGAAGGAGAATATTTCCCTTTCTTTACCCAGTCAAAGGGTAGATCGGTTTGACGAGAATATTGCTAGGATTATTGGCGGTACCAGGACATCAGGACTGACTTTTGCACCAGAAGCAGGTACCCAGCGGCTGCGGGATGTGATTAATAAAGGACTCACCAATGCAGAATTGCTCCGGGGCATCAAAACTGCCGTAGAACAGGGTTGGGATAAGGTAAAGCTTTATTTTATGATTGGCTTACCTGGCGAAACGGATGTGGATGTGGTTGGTATTGCCGAAACAGTGCGCTGGTTGAGAAGAGAGTGTCGCCAACTTTCAAGAAAGCGTTTGGACTTCAATATTACTATTTCTAATTTTACTCCTAAACCTCATACCCCTTTTCAGTGGCATTCCGTTGCTACCACTGAATTTCAGCGCAAACAACAACTGTTGCGAGATGAATTTAGGGGCATGAAAGGGGTGAAGGTGAATTATACCGACGTGAGAATTTCCGCCATGGAAGACTTTGTGGGTAGAGGCGATCGCCGTTTAGCTTCCGTTGTCCGTCGCGCCTGGGAATTGGGAGCGGGAATGGATTCTTGGTGGGAAAATTTAGATCGTGCTCATAGTGCTTGGGCTGAGGCGATCGCTGAAGCAGGTTTGACGTGGAAATACCGTCAAGTGGAGCAGGGGGAATGGAATATTTTTACCGATTGTTCATCCCAAGAGAACCTCCTAGACGCTCCTTTACCTTGGGATCACTTGGATACGGGAATTGATAAAAACTGGCTGAAAGCAGATTTGAAAAAGGCTTTAGCAGCAGCAACCGTTCCCGACTGCGCTTTTGAGGGTTGTTCCAGCTGTGGTGTTTGCGGTACAGATTTTGGTCACAATATTGTCATCTCTCCTCCACCCATTCCAGAATTTGCTGGAGACTATAAGCCTCCTAAAGAAAGGGTACAGCGATTTCGAGTTTGGTTCGGCAAACTGGGAGATATGGCTCTCACCAGTCATTTAGATTTGGTGCGGTTGTTCGATCGGGCAGTGCGTCGCGCTGCTATCCCCATTTCTTTTACTGGGGGATTTCATCCCGGTCCTCGAATTTCTATTGCCAATGCGTTATCATTAGGAATGACTAGTAATGGGGAGATTGTGGATTTTGAACTGACGGCAAAAATGTCGGAAAAGGAGTTTCGCCGTCGTTTAGGGGAGCAGTTACCGGAGGATATACCCCTTTATCAAGTGCAAGAAGTGGAGGTTAAGTCACCTGCTGCTAGTGGTTTGTTAGTCAAGGGAGAATATTTGCTCACTTTCGGAGGTGGAGAATTAGATAATTGGCAAGAATGGATATCTTCCGTGAAGGAAAGTGAAGAAATTTGGTGGGAGAAGACTACGAAATCTGGGAAAAAACAAAAGGTGAATTTGCGCGATCGCCTCTTTTCCTTGACAATGGCAACTGAATGTGGTAATGACCAGGAGGTAGTGTTGGATTATGTGGGTAGTTGTCGCAACGATGGTACTCTGTTGCAACCTAACCATGTGGTTTATATGTTAGAGCAAGTTGCCCAGCGGGAGTTGCAGTTGTTAAAGGCACATCGTCAGCAATTAATCTTGAATGATCTTGCATAACATAATCTATTTAGCAAAACTAATATTATGATAAACACTCAATTAGCTACCGTTACACCCAAACCCAGAATTGAATGGGCAAAACTGCCCCCAGACTTTATCTTACCTGACGATCCCGTGGAAAATATCTATCAACCCCTCTTAGCAGCAGCTTTGCGTGAGATTCTGGACTTAGCTGGATTTGTTGCTCCTGATATGCTCATGGGTTCTAATTTTGGTCTCTGCGCCCTCGTGGAGGGTAAAATAGTCGTGAAAGCTCCGGACTGGTTTTATATTCCTTCCGTATTACCCGTGGAACCCGGAGTGATTCGTCGCAGTTACACCCCTCACCTAGAAGGAGATATCCCAGCACTTGTGATGGAGTTTTTATCCGGTACAGACAACGACGAAAACTCCAGTAAATCAACCTTTCCTTATGAAAAATGGTACTTTTACGAACGCATTTTAGAAGTGCCCATTTATGTAATTTTTGACCCCTATGAAGATATATTGAAAGTATATTACCTCAAATCAGGACAATACGAACTGCAAAAACCCGATGAAAATGGACGTTATTGGATTGATTCCATGAACCTTTCTCTCGGAATTTGGCGAGGTGAACGCTCGAACTTGACCATTTCTTGGTTGCGCTGGTGGGATGAAGCTGGGAATATGTTACCCTGGGCTGACGAAAAAGTCCAACAGAGTTTGCAAGAAGGAATCGAACAAGGAAAGGTTGATCTCATTACTCGTCTATTGACACGACAATTTGGTCAGATTGAATCTGAGATACAAGGAGCGCTTAACGGTTTATCAGCATCGGATTTAGATGAATTAGGGGATGTTTTCTTGGATTTGCCAATCTTGAGGCTTTATCTAGTTGGTTAGCAGAGCGTCAAAAATAAACAGTGGTAATACCTCAACATAGAACTGTTAGTATAATCTGAAACGGAGTAGAGAATTAATATGACTACAACTCAATTAGCTACCGTTACACCCAAACCCAGAATTGAATGGGCAAAACTGCCCCCAGACTTTATCTTACCTGACGATCCCGTGGAAAATATCTATCAACCCCTCTTAGCAGCAGCTTTGCGTGAGATTCTGGACTTAGCTGGATTTGTTGCTCCTGATATGCTCATGGGTTCTAATTTTGGTCTCTGCGCCCTCGTGGAGGGTAAAATAGTCGTGAAAGCTCCGGACTGGTTTTATATTCCTTCCGTATTACCCGTGGAACCCGGAGTGATTCGTCGCAGTTACACCCCTCACCTAGAAGGAGATATCCCAGCACTTGTGATGGAGTTTTTATCCGGTACAGACAACGACGAAAACTCCAGTAAATCAACCTTTCCTTATGAAAAATGGTACTTTTACGAACGCATTTTAGAAGTGCCCATTTATGTAATTTTTGACCCCTATGAAGATATATTGAAAGTATATTACCTCAAATCAGGACAATACGAACTGCAAAAACCCGATGAAAATGGACGTTATTGGATTGATTCCATGAACCTTTCTCTCGGAATTTGGCGAGGTGAACGCTCGAACTTGACCATTTCTTGGTTGCGCTGGTGGGACGAAACTGGGAACCTGTTACCCTGGGCTGACGAAAAAGTCCAACAGAGTTTGCACGAAGGAATCGAACAAGGAATCGAACAAGGAATCGAACAAGGAATCGAACAAGGAAAGATTGAGCTAATTACTCGTCTATTGACACGACAATTTGGTCAGATTGAATCTGAGATACAAGGAGCGCTTAACGGTTTATCAGCATCGGATTTAGATGAATTAGGGGATGTTTTCTTGGATTTTGCCAATCTTGAGGCTTTATCCAGTTGGTTAGCACAGCGTCAAAAATAAACAGTGGTAATACCTCAACATAGAACTGTTCGTATAATCTGAAACGGAGTAGAGAATTAATATGACTAAAACTCAATTAGCTACCGTTACACCTAAACTCAGAATTGAATGGGCAACACTGCCTTCAGACTTCTCCTTACTGGAAGAACCTGTAGATGATATCTATCATTCTCTATTAGCAGCATCTTTGAGTGAGACTCTCGACTTAGCTGGATTTATCGCTCCTGATATGCTCATGGGTTCTAACTTTTCCTTCTGCGCGTTCGTAGAGGGTAAAATAGTTGTAAAAGCACCAGACTGGTTTTATATTCCTTCCGTGTTACCTGTGGAACCAGGAGTAATTCGTCACATTTACACCCCCCACGTAGAAGGAGATATCCCAGCACTTGTAATGGAGTTTGTATGCGGTACAGAACAGAAGGAATACTCCATTAAATCAACCTTTCCTTATGGGAAGTGATACTTTTACGAACGCATTTTAGAAGTGCCAATTTATGTAATTTTTGACCCCTATGAAGATATATTGGAAGTACATTCCCTCAAATCAGGAAAATACGAACTGCAACAACCAGATGAAAATGGACGCTATTGGATTGATTCTATGAACCTTTCTCTCGGAATTTGGCGAGGTGAACGCTCGAACTTGACCATTTCTTGGTTGCGCTGGTGGGATGAAGCTGGGAATATGTTACCCTGGGCTGACGAAAAAGTCCAACAGAGTTTGCACGAAGGAATCGAACAAGGAATCGAACAAGAAATCGAACAAGGAATCGAACAAGGAAAGATTGAGCTAATTACTCGTCTATTGACACGACAATTTGGTCAGATTGAATCTGAGATACAAGGAGCGCTTAACGGTTTATCAGCATCGGATTTAGATGAATTAGGGGATGTTTTCTTGGATTTTGCCAATCTTGAGGCTTTATCTAGTTGGTTAGCAGAGCGTCAAAAATAAACAGTAGCAATACCTCAACATAGAACTGTTAGTATAATCTGAAACGGAGTAGAGAATTAATATGACTAAAACTCAATTAGCTACCGTTACACCTAAACTCAGAATTGAATGGGCAACACTGCCTTCAGACTTCTCCTTACTGGAAGAACCTGTAGATGATATCTATCATTCTCTATTAGCAGCATCTTTGAGTGAGACTCTCGACTTAGCTGGATTTATCGCTCCTGATATGCTCATGGGTTCTAACTTTTCCTTCTGCGCGTTCGTAGAGGGTAAAATAGTTGTAAAAGCACCAGACTGGTTTTATATTCCTTCCGTGTTACCTGTGGAACCAGGAGTAATTCGTCACATTTACACCCCCCACGTAGAAGGAGATATCCCAGCACTTGTAATGGAGTTTGTATGCGGTACAGAACAGAAGGAATACTCCATTAAATCAACCTTTCCTTATGGGAAGTGGTACTTTTACGAACGCATTTTAGAAGTGCCAATTTATGTAATTTTTGACCCCTATGAAGATATATTGGAAGTACATTCCCTCAAATCAGGAAAATACGAACTGCAACAACCAGATGAAAATGGACGCTATTGGATTGATTCTATGAACCTTTCTCTCGGAGTTTGGCGAGGTAAACGAGCTAACTTGACCATTTCTTGGTTGCGCTGGTGGGACGAAGCTGGGAATATGTTACCCTGGGCTGACGAAAAAGTCCAACAGAGTTTGCAAGAAGGAATCGAACAAGGAATCGAACAAGGAAAGGTTGATCTAATTACTCGTCTATTGACACGAAAATTTGGTCAGATTGAACCTGAGCTACAAGGAGCGCTTAACGGTTTATCAGCATCGGATTTAGATGAATTAGGGGATGTTTTCTTGGATTTTGCCAATCTTGAGGCTTTATCTAGTTGGTTAGCAAACCGTTAAAAATAAATCTGAACAAGAAGTAGGGTGGGCATTGCCCACCTTCATGACTCTCAATCAGTGACCTTGTACCATGACAGTTGGGCGTATGATGGCTCGCTGGGGAGATGTTGGGGTGTTAAAGAAATGGCGAGCGCCGTAATCAAGCGATGGTGTACGTCAGACCATGAGTGAGGATTCTCTAAATAAGGGTCCATTCCCGGAAAAGGAGAAGCCATGATATAATCGGAGCTAATTACTTATCTTTACGATAACATAATTGAGCCGTTGCTGCTTTCCCGCTTTCCCGCTGTCCCGCCCTTAACCTGAATTGCGGGCTAATAGGTCAAGTCCACCTTCGTGGACTGTACTATTAAGCAAAGTGCTATATAATTACGCGATCCCCAGCGTAAAGCCCCCGGTTTCCAACCGGGGGATATAAGCGGGGTGCGGGTTTTAACCTGCCGTGATATGTTTTTGAACGAATCTGGGTACATTAAACTTAAGTAACTACGATTGTCGTGAAGGGGGTACCTTCAGCGGTTTTGAGTAGCTAGAGGCAGTTTGACTATGCCTTTTTGAGCCCATTTCTGGGCTGCTTATGAATCCCCGTAGCTTTAGCGCGGGGAGAGTCAAGACGGTACCGGGTTTGAGAGGATGATCTCCCCTTACCCCCTTTGTCATCCCCCCTCGGAGACTAAGGGGGGGGTTATGTCTTCTATTTTTTGCTCCAAACTAACTCTTTAATAGGCGCAAAGGAAGGGTAAAATGAATAATGGGACGATAATTTAGCTTTGAAGGTAGTATTTATAGCTCTCATTGCCCACGGAAAGTCTAGTCTAGGTGGGCAATGCTAATATTATCCTCTTCTCAAAAATATTTTCCCTGCATTGCCCACCCTACAAGGTGCGTTGCGAACGCACCCTACGAATAGCTACCTTCTTGGTTTTAACGCAACTCGGTATTCAACCCGGTCGGAGTTTTATACGTTAGCCTGCAATTCATTCGCGGGCGAGCGGGTGGGCTACTTTACCATTTTCATCTAATAATGGACCACCACTCATTTTGACGAAAACAGCATTGGGATTTTGAGCATTCTGCTGATTGAGAGTAAAGAGCAGATTGTCTTTGTTACAGTTTTGTTGTCCCTGTGATAAGACGCAAACTACCGTATAACCATTATCCAGCTTCCCCGTGGTTAAATCCAACTCCCCTAACCTACCCCCATTTTGAGCTACTGCGTCTGTCAGCTTCTTCGAGACAATTCTGCACCGTTTCTCTGGTGTGTAATCATCCCCAAATTCTTCGGTTTGCCATCGAATGAGGGGATTTTGGGAAACAGCATTACCTCTTTTTTGGACCTACAGTCGAACTGGGTAGGATCTACAATAGAAGCAACGGTTGGTTGGGGGGGTTGTGCCTGAACGGGAGGTTGGGAGGGTTGTACCTGAACGGGAGGTGTCGGAACTGGTTCGGGATTAATAACTGTCTTCTGGGAACAAGCTATAGTGGTGGAAAGTAATAAAGCTGCACCAAGTTGGGCAGTTAACCGACTCCCTGGAGTTATTATCATCATGAAAACACCCTCAATATATGAGTTTAAATATAATGATAGGATGGATTTTGGGTCACCACTACTATATTATCATATTAATAGATACAATAGGATCCCTGTCTAATCCATCTCCGATCCCACACCCCACACCCCACACCCCACACCTATGATTACAGTAACAGTTCCCGCTACCACAGCCAATCTCGGTCCCGGTTTTGACTGCATTGGGGCAGCTTTAACTATCTATAATCAATTCCAGTTTACTCTCACTAATGTCCCAGAGCAAGTCAAGATTACAGTTAAAGGAACTGAAGCAGAAAAGGTGAGTAGAGATAAGAGTAATCTAGTCTATCAATCCTTTGTGAGATTCTATCATAATTTAGGACAGACACCCCCAAGTGTGGAGATTACCATTACCTTAGGGGTACCTCTAGCAAGGGGTTTAGGAAGTTCTGCTACGGCAATTATCGGCGGTTTGGTGGGAGCCAATCAATTAGCAGGCAGCCCCCTGAGTAGGAAAGAAATAATGGAATTGGCGATCGCCATTGAAGGACACCCTGATAATGTGGTTCCTGCTTTGTTGGGGAATTGTCAATTAGCAGTAGGGGCAGAAAATAATTGGGAAATATGCACTATTCCCTGGCACCCAGACTTAGTTCCAGTAGTGGCAATTCCCGATTTTGAACTGTCTACAGCAGAAACCCGACAAGTACTTCCCCAGGAGTTTAGTCGTCAAGACGCTATCTTTAATATCGCCCGTATGGGATTGTTAATTCGGGGTTTAGCTACAGTTCGTGGGGAATGGTTGCATTCCGGGATGGAAGATAAGTTACATCAACCCTACCGTCAAAGTTTAATTCCCGGTTACGAAACTGTCAAATCTGCTGCCCTCGCTGCTGGAGCTTACGGTATGGCAATTAGCGGTGCAGGACCTACTCTACTAGCTTTGACAGGTGCCACCCGCGCGAGGGCGGTTGCTACTGCTATGGCTGAAGCTTGGGCAGTAGAAGGAGTAAAGGCAGAAGTGCGATCGCTCTCCCTGGATACTACTGGTGCTATACCAGTGACCTTGTACCATGACAGTTGACCAGTTACTAGTAGGGTGGGCATTGCCCACCAGAAGGTCTAGGGTAAAGGGGACAGGATAAATATAGCGCATTTACCCTTCCTTGAGCAGCCTCAATTTTTCCTTCATGTAGATAGGTAAGCGGAGCAGAAACATTTTGAGGAAAGAGAGTCGTTCCTGTAAACTGGGATATGTTCTGAAAAAATAAATCAATGCTTCAAAATCGAACCATCCTCCCCCAAACCTTTCCAAGTATTGAGCTAATTCTATACCATTTATTTGGGTAGCTAATGGCTGAATTAGTTTAGGGCTGTGGGGTAAACTATCAAGATGTACAGAATCCTCGTATCTCGCATTAACCCAACTAGGTTCTGCACCTTTGTAGTTCTTGGAATCGGGATGAGCTCGAAGCCAATGTTGCGCACAAAAGAAACTCGCGGTATGATGTGTACGTATCCCTTGGTTAGAGCTGTCAGGGTCGTGGTAAAACAGTGACCAGTTACCAGTTACCAGTTACCTTCCACCAATAAGTGGCTTGCCACCAAATAAGTGGTGGGGGCCTCAAACCCAAGGTTGAGCTGCTATCATGGTACGTGATTACTGGTCACTGGTAACTGAAAGGTAATTTTTTTCCAGAAAGAATTGATTGGTCAGGGTGTATTTCGTGTGATTAGTTACAGGTATTTTGTATAATTTACCAAAAGGGTTATATCCAGCAGGTTTATTACTTATATCGATGTCTTCCCAGGGATTTTTCCAGGTGGCAATACCCCAAGAAAATACCCGATTTGAGACCAAAAAATCTGTCTCAATATAACAACGCTCCTACCAGTCTTGCTCCAGAAAAGCTTGCAACCATTGAGCATCTTCTTTTCGATTTGTTTGTAATTCTAACAGTCTCATCCCTGTTTCCGGTAGTGGATTTAATAATTCTTCTAATTGCTGCCAATTACTAATTAATTCATACTGGATCCCATAAGTGTAACACAACTGAGCAAAATCCATCTCTTGAGGGGTGGCAAAATACTCTTCAAAAGGGGGGTCAAAGTCTGATATGGGCAACATTTCAAAGATACCTCCCCCATGATTATTCAGCAAGATAATGGTGAGATGACCTCGAAAATGCTGACCCAGTAGAAAGCCATTGGTATCGTGCAATAGGGCTAAGTCTCCTGTTATAATGACACTGGGAAGATGGCTATCATGGGCAATACCTAAGGCAGTGGATAAAGTACCGTCAATACCATTCACACCGCGATTAAAATATGGCACAATACTCCTATCTCCAGGAGACCAGAAAAATTCTGCGTGGCGCACGGACATACTGTTAGTAATAAAAATTGGCGTTCCTGGTGGGAGAGTTTGGGAGAGCAACCAAGGAACTTTACCCGGAAAAAGAGGTTTCATGGACTTCATCTTCTCGTCCATGGTTCTCCTGGTTTCCCTTTCTACACCACACCAGAGACTGAGGTACTGGGAGATCAATTCCTGCCAAACAGCAGGAATAAACCCCCCTAAGGTTTCTACAGAGGTGCGGAGGTGGATGGTTTGACCGTGGAGGGGATCCAGGTTCTCTGGGGTGGGATCCACGATCCAACGCTTTGGTTGGGTGTCCGTTAACCAACGACGCAGTACTTTACTGGTGGGTAGTTCCCCTATTTGAATTACCATTTCAGGGACTAACTTAGCTGCTAGTTCCCTATTCCGCAGGATAGCATCATAGGTGGAGATAAGATAGGGGTTGAGGTAACGATAGTTTCTCACAGGGGAGAGAGCTTCTGCAAGTACGGGCCAACCCAGAGACTGGGAAAGTTGGGCGATCGCCTCACAATAACCCCGAGGGTTGCCTAAAGATTGCCCCAACCCAGCAATAATCACTCCTCTTTCTTCTTGTCCCCAACTGGGTACTGGTAACTGCCTGCTCAGGCCAGGCTTGGCATGAGCAGGACTGGTAACTGGTAACTGCTGGTAACTGGTAACTGCTGCAAAAAATTCCGACTCTCTCCCTTTCAACCCCTCACCCACTCTCCCCTGCTCTATTGGTGCCAGGGGTTCTGTGAAAGGAAGGTTGATATGAACCGGTCCTTTAGCAGGAAAGAGGGATCGCTCCCATGCTTGAATGATATTTTGTCGCAGATAACAGAGCATTTCCATTTCTGGTGCTGGTAAGGCTAATTCTAGCTGCCAATTGGGATAATGACCGTATAATTTGACTTGGTCAATGGTTTGTCCAGCGTGACAATGGCGCAATAATGGGGGGCGATCTGCGGTTAAAATTAACAGGGGTACCCTACTTTCTCTCCCTTCAATCACTGCGGGATAAAAATTAGCCCCCGCAGTACCGCTGGTACAAACTAAGGCTACAGGCAATCTGCTTCTTTTGGCAATACCTAAGGCAAAAAAAGAGGCGGAGCGTTCGTCCAACACTGGGATAGCTTCTATTTTGGGATGTTGAGCAAAGGCTACAGTTAAAGGAGTGGAACGGGAACCGGGACAAATAATGACTGTAGTTAATCCTAGGCGTTGGAGGGTTTCTACTAGGATGGAAGTCCAGAGGGTATTAATATTACGATAGTCTAAGGGCATTTATAGTATCGCGCAAAGGCGCAAAGACGCAAAGGAAGAGGAAGGGATTTTAAATCGCTATTATTGATTACTTCCCTCAAATCCTTATCAGGGGGTCGCTTTTTGAATTGTTCATGACTGTATAACCATAGGGATAGAATAGTAAACAGAGTTTCATTGACTAAATACATTAATCGAACTTGTCCAGAGTTTCCTCTTCCAACTTTGATTTCCAGTTTATGCAATGTCCATCCTTTTGGTAATTTTGTCTTACTGGGCAAGGGTTCTTTGCGAGAGTCCTTTGGGTATGAGTCATGAAGGAGACTTTTTAGCACTCTACCAATTTTTTCTGGAAAAGTTTTGTCATAAGCTTTGCTTTTGCCTAATTTTGTAAATGTTTTCTCAAAGCTTTCAGTTTTCTCAAGCAAGAAGGGAATTGAGCCAGTCATCCACTTCTTCTTTAGCATATGTTGGCGGATTAGTCCGCTTCTTGAATGCTTGCTCTAGCATATGGGAGAGAATCTTTTCGTAGTCTGGATGATTACGCTCAATTTCATCTAGTTTTTCTATTAGAGTCGAGGGAGGTGTTACCACCTCGCCCCTCTCCTACGAACTGTACGTGAGACTTTCACCTCATACAGCTCAGGTATCTCTATGCCTTTACAGCGCGCTTTACGAGTCCGTCCTTAATTCGCTTGCGGTGTACCGCCTGCTTTTGGTGACATTCCCGATGGAGAGCAACTAGATTTTTGCTATTCCAGTTATTATGGTTACCATCAATGTGGTGCAACTCCACGGCTCCATCTTTCTCCATGAACAATCGGTTGCAATGCGTACATTTCCCTTTCTGTCGCTTAATAGCTTTAGCGGTCGGTCTTTCATATAATTTGGAGTTCCGACCAACCCAATAGGATATATTCCCATCGAAGGGTGAGGCTTCACCTTTAACCATTACGTGACTATTCACTTCCCAGGAAACTTTCGGGAACGCTTTATCCACCTGCTCTTTTGTGAGTTGGCGCTTTGCCGCTCCCTTCACTGCCTTCTTACCTTTAATGGCTTGTCGGCGTGCTTTTTCAGCTTCCTTCTGGTCTTGTCTGCGTTTGTCTGCCCTTAGTTTGTGCCACAACCATTGGCGCAGTGACCATAGAGCATATTTCGACATATCGCAGTGTTTATGGTAATTCCTCCAGCCACGGACCTGTGCTTCTATCTTCTTCAGTCGAACTTCTGTGCTCAACTTTTTATTCTTCCAGGTCGCTTTAACCTTGGCCTTTATTTCCGCATAGTTCTTCTTGCTCGGTGTGGACTTGAATGTTCCTCGCGAATTGACGCGGAAGCGCCACCCCAGAAAGTCAAATCCATCCGTAGCATTCCTCGTCTCAGTCTTGTCTTCGTTTATTCTTAGCCCTCTGGACTTGAGAAATTTATCAATATCCTGCCTTAGCTTTTCGGTGTCGGCTCCAGGCTTACAGATAAAGACCGCATCATCTGCATAACGTATACCCCTTATACCGAATCCATTGCTCCCGAATAATTTCCGGGAGTATTGTTCAGACCCTAGGTTCTCGAATCCATCTAGGGCGATATTAGCCAGTAACGGGGATATAACTCCACCTTGCGGCGTACCCTTGATACTGGAGGGGTATTCACCGCGGACACCAGCTTTTACTGCAACTTTTAAACCTCGTTTCGCTTCAACAGGTAGTATAACCCCTTCGAGTATGACCCTGTGGTCAATCTCGTCAAAGCATTTACTGATATCCGTTTCCAATATCCGTTTTTCCCCACCATTAGCTTTACTGTTTAGGTTGCTGAATATATACCGCTGCGCATCCGCAGTACAGCGTCCGGGTCTAAAGCCATAGCTTCTTTCCCCAGCTGTAGCTTCATAGGCTGGCTCTGCTGCTAACTTAAGTAACGCCTGCCATGCCCTGTCAGCTATTGTTGGAATGCCTAATCCCCTTGTTTTGCCGTTAGGCTTGGGGATGTTTACCCTTCTTAGTTGTTGGTGTTTCCAGTGGTACCAGTGCTTGTTTAGCCTTTGACACAACACTAGACGCTCCCTTACAGAGAGTGCGGTTTTGCCATCAACTCCGGGGGTCTTCTTCCCTTGGTTCAGCTGTGTTACTTGTTTGACGGCCAAAGCTTGGGCTGCACGACTCCTGAGAAGAAGCCGTTGTAAGAGTTTGACCTTAACTTTTTGATTGTTCTTTTGCGCTTTGAAGATACTTCGCTGTAATCGAAAGACATGGTAGTGAAATTTCTTCCACGGTAAATCTTTCCAAATCTCGTCAGCCTTCAGACTTATCTCTCTACCCCGCAGAAATACTACAAGGTGAAGTTTTAAATCTTTCAAGCTGCGGTATTCGATTGGAGTTTGGTTAGTGATAATCACAAGTTCGCTCCATAATTCGCTCTGATAATTACATTGAGCATCTTCTCTCTAGAAACCCTCGGGCAGTTACGCCCTCTCTTACCCTCGCTCTTCCGATAGGCAGTTAATCAAGCTGCCCCACCACCCCTGCTCAGGGGCGGCCGCCCCGTAGGATGCGTTAGCACACGTCTCGAGGAGTGTTTAAAGCTGACAGCTATAGCGTAACGCATCCTACGCAGGCATGTGGAGTTTGGATCCCCTGTTTTAGCGGAAGTTGAGCGAGTTTTTACTCGTTCCGAATGAACTATTGTTACGAACCCTTGGGACTCACCCATTGACCCACTACCAACTCAGGAATTTAAGTGGCGGGTAATTGTCCTTACGAGTCTTTATTCGGCGTCTCTTCTGTTGTGTGTAACGGCCTTCCGACAGTTTCGTCACTTAGGTCTTTTCTCAGATGATTCACGTTAAGTTATCCCGGTATTCTCCCTGTTAGCGGAAGTATCTCTACCTAACCGTTCGGTCGCACTTTACCGCCCTGTTGCCAGCTTCAGCCTGGTGATTAACCTCACTGTGGCCAGATAAGGATTCACGCGATTCCCTCGCGGGAGAGACTTGGTTTCACGATTCCTGATCGTGTCCTCACTCTCATAATTCATTCAGTTATCATGGTTCGGTAATCACTGCCTTAGAGTTTCGGAATTCTATTTCGGTTTTCCTAATTTCTCTCGCATTTCCCTTGCGAGTCTCGCATTCAGGCACTGACTCGGAGTTCTGTTTTCAGCCCCTTTCGATGACTTAGATTGGCAGTTCCGATGTCCCGAAACCAAGCCCCTGTTTATGTTTGGCTTACGCCGCAGCTTTCACAGGGAACGAGCCGCACTTACCCAGTAACTTCATATCCGACCGTATAATAGGTTCTGTGGAGCTTGCATCGGAAGGAAGTCCTTTCCGAGCGTTCTTCCAGGGAAACTCTACATGAGTCATCCCACTTAAGCAGTAAGCATGATACTGCCCAAAATAATCCCAAACTTCCTCAAGCAGCTCTATTGTATCGGGATCAATATCTGAAAAGGATGCTTTTTCTGGTATCGGCAGTTGTTTTGCCTCAAACTCTGAGTAAAAATGATAAGCAGGAGGACAAACAGGTCCATACCGCCACGCCTGTATCTCTTCGGAGAACAAAGGTTCGTCGAAAAGGACAAGGTGTAGGCTCTGTGCATAATAGAGAAGCTTCTGAACTTTCATATTGGTCATTTCATCGGAACGCTTATTTTCATATGCTCTGTATATAAAGTAATGAGCAGCATGTAAACAGTCAACCATGGTACTCTCCTTTAAATCATTCTACTCTATCCTTTATGGTAGCACTTCTCTCTCAACTTGCTCCAGGGTTTGTTTAGCGTCAAAGGTTGGGGAAGTATTGTCGCGCCAATCCAGAATTTTGTTGTAGAGGGTTTCGACGGTTTCTGTAGCGAAGAGTTCCTCTTTGATTTTTAAGTAGTCTGTGGGTTGCCAGAATATTTCCCCTAGGAAAATACTAGCTTTGGCGATGCCAAGGCGATCAATTAAGGCTGCAATAGCATCAGTGTGAACGTCAGTGGGATTAGGAAGTGGGGGTAAAGAGGGTAAGGGCATTTATTCTGACCTACTAGTGATTTAAAAAAATTTTATCGCGCAAAGGCGCAAAGACGCAAAGGAAGAAGAAAAGGAAGGCATTTCAGGGGTTAAAAAATTGGCGAAGATGATTGACGAATTGGTTCACATTACAGATATGGATATTATGACCGCAATTCCTAATTATCTCTAGTTTAGCATTCTTGCATATGATGGCCATTTCTGTGTTAATCCCTTTAAATTTATTATCTCCCTCTCCCACTAATAAAAGGAGGTCATTGGACAGATTGGGCAATTGGTGCCACAATGAAGGTTGAGAGCCTGTTCCCATATGCAGGAGTGATTTGGCTAGTTCTAAGGGATTATTGGCTAACCTGCGTTGTTTGAGTTCCTGGAATTGAGGATGTTTTCGGAGAGAATTGAATAAGGGTTTTTGGTACCATTGGGATAGGAAAGAAGAAAAATTACCGGTTGACAATTGTTTTGCTAATTGGCGATCGCGTAAGCGCCACTCTTAGTGATCGCCCTCACGTCTTTCCTCTCTTTCTCTTCTTGTCTTTAGTCCTGGAGATGAAGATTCTAGCACCACTTTTGGGAAACGTTCGGGGAAAAAACAAGCCAAGTATAATGCCAATCTTCCTCCCATAGAATACCCCACTAAGAAACATTGGTCAATGGTTAATTTATCCAGCCATTCTACCAAAGCTAAAGCGGTATTGTCCATCTGATAACATTCATCCCCACCTTTAATTATAGTGTTACCGTGACCGGGAAGGTCAATTGCGAGACAATAAAATTGGTCAGATAGCAATGATATCGTGTCAGCAAATACATCCTTGTTTCCCATAAATCCATGGAAAAATAAAATGGGTGGTAATTTTTTACTCCCTTGTAAATAATAAGAAAATTGATAATCCAAATCACTAATAACTAAACTAATGTTTCTAGGAGCGATCTCAATTGCAACTAAGGTCACCAAACTCCAGGTCGAAAAGCTTCGTCATTAGCAATTTCTACCACCTCCCCTGACTGTTGGATAACGAATAACCCCTGACGGTAAGCGTAACGATCTATTCCTTCATCCATGTCAATTCCCGCTACAGCACCGTTAAGCTTTACGTCAGTGTAACGGGGAAATGCTGTTTTAAAGCGAGCCAACTTATCTAGGAAATAATCCACATCTGTTTTAGACAAATGAGATTTTACTTCTACAGCAACAGCTACATCATCATCGATGGCTAGAATATCAATTTCCATTGCTACACCGGAACGTTTTGTTTTCATACGACGGTGGGTTTCTGTTACTGGGATACCTCGTTCTTGAAAGAGACGCACAACAGCAGGTTCAACTAAGTTCTCTAAAAACTGTCCCCAGCGACTTGTGAGACTACTAACAGCTTTATTGGTGTTTGCTGCAATAGCTTCTACTTTAGCAAGCCTTTTTTCTGCTTCCACAGCACGACGATCTGCTTCTGCCCCGCGACGATCTGCTTCTGCCTCGCGACGATCTGCTTCAGCTGCGCGACGATCTGCTTCAGCTGCGCGACGATCTGCTTCTTCTGAGCGACGCTTACGATCTTCTGCAAGTTCGGCTACAAGACGCTCTAGTTTTGCTAAACGACGATCTGCTTCTGCTTGAGAAGCTTGAAACAATTGGTAAATATCTTGAATGGTTACAGAGTTTGACATAGTTCAAATAAAAAAACAAGCTAAATATAATCTTAATTATAACTAAACTAATGTCTCCAGGAGCGATCGCAGTTTCAATTGTACTTCAGCAAACTCCTGCTCTGGATCAGAACCAGCCACAATACCTGCACCCCCATAAAGTCTCGCTTTATTACCTTTAATTAAACCAGAGCGAATAGCAACGATAAACTCACTGTTCCCCTCACAGTCTAGCCAACCCAGGGGGGCACCGTAAAGGGAACGGTCAAAGGTTTCGTAGCGGCGAATAGCTGCGCAGGCAGCTGCTGTTGGCACTCCTGCTACTGCTGGGGTAGGATGGAGTTGGGCCACTAGGTCCAGGGGATTGACAAAACTGGGGACTTGGGCGTAAAATGGAGTCCATAAATGCTGAATGCCGTTTAGTTGCATGAGTTGACGGGTTCCTCTCTCGGGGATTAAACCTACCTCTATCAGACGTTGGGCAATAAAATCGCTCACTGCTTCATGTTCTCGCTTCTCCTTTTCGCTGTTTAAGAGTCCAGCAGCAAAAACAGCATCTGCTGCTGGGTTTGCTCCTCGTTGGGTGGAACCAGCTAAAGCATCAGTGATTAATTGTTTATTTTGAATCCGGATTAGCCTTTCCGGACTAGCACCGATAAAATTATCCCCTTTACCGTTACTGGTGGAGAAGATATAACAATCTGGGTGACGTTGACGCAGGTTATGCAGGGATAGGACCAGGTCAAAAGGGGTGGGGGAGATAAAGTCGAAAGCGTGAGCAAGGACGATTTTACTCAATTCTCCCCTAGCGATCGCCTTTAATGCCCTCTTGACTGCCCTGGGAAAACCAGATGGGATACAATCTCTCCTGATAGGAGTTAAATTTGGTTGCCCATTGCTCCCCTCTACTCCCCTTTTAGCTAAATTAATTGCTCCCTGCACTTCTGGAAAGTGTTCCAGAATTAATTGTACCTTGCTCTTATCCCACAGGGGAATGTTCACCACGAGAAAGCATTGGTTTCTTTGTCCTATAATCTGAAAGATAGGTAAAAAAATGGTTCCTACGGGAAAAGGAGACGTGGTGGGCTGATAGTGGTCAAAGAAGGTAAAACTACAGCAAAACCTAGGACTTAGAACCGGTAAATCCCCTGTTTGGCGGATTTGTGGTCTATAATTTTGGATAAATTGACGCCCTTGGATAAATCTATCTGGTCCTGGTGTTAGGGTGATAGATACTGCTGCACCAAGACAAACCATCGCTTCCCCGAGACGAGGTTTTTCCCAATAAAAATTGAGTTGTTCTTTTTGGTGGAGTGCTTGAAAGACAGAGAGAGGATCCACCGGAGCGATTGCTTGGGAAATACTGAGAATCTTATCTTTCCCTACGGTAGCAAAATCTTCCACTTTTGACCCCATTAACACTCTTACCCTTCTTTGCGCCTTTGCGCCTTTGCGCGAGACAATTTAGTTACAACCAATACTCCCATCATCCCATTTACAATAGGATGGTGGGTTGCAGAACTAAATCCAGCACTTTCAGCTAATTCTACCTGTTCTTCTCCTGTGGGAAACCGTTCCACACTAGGAGCTATATAAGCATATTCTGAGGTTAAGTTAAAGCTGCGGGCTGCCGGGACCACAACTTTATCTAGATACCATTGCTGAAACCGCCGCAGTGCCGGGTTTGAGGGGCGATGGAAATCCAGAATAGCAGCTTTTGCCCCTGGTTTGAGCACTCGATACAACTCTCTCAGACACCGGGGAATGTCCGTGACATTGCGCAAACCGTAGCCCATAGTGGCACAATCAAAATGGTTATCCGGGAAGGGTAAATCCAGAACATCACCTTCGATCCAACTGAAATCCAACCAGGGGTACTTATGGGCTCTGGTGCGGGCCATGGCCAACTGTCCCGCTGCAAAATCCACCCCAATCACCCCACCCCCGGTACCGATTTTTCGCCCCAACAGCAGAGCTAAATCCCCACTCCCACAGCACAGATCCAAACCCAGATACCCCGGTTTTGGTTCTGCCCACTTCACCGTCATCAACTTCCAAATGCCATGTTGACCCAGACTTATGCGATTATTGAGGTCATCGTACACTGGGGCGATGCGATGGAATAAGGCTTGAATTTCTGCTGCTCTGACATTCAATGTCATTATCTCGTTCTTATTTTGTAATTAATCTTAACTTTATCTTGCTCTTATTTGGGATTATAATCTAAAAAGTCAAAAGTTAGCAAGTTGTTTTCATGACTACTGCCAAGTTACCCCAAACTCAAGCAAGTAAATTGTGGTTAGCAGCAATTAAGCCCCCCATTTATACCGTAGCTATTATGCCGATAATTGTGGGTACTGCCGTAGCTTTTGCTGAAACTAAAGTCTTTTACCCCGGCAGATTTTGGACTTTCTTAATGGGAGCAATCTTGTTAATTGCTTGGATGAACCTGAGTAACGATGTCTTCGACGCTGAAACAGGGATTGATAAAAATAAACCCCACTCTGTAGTTAATCTCACCGGGAAGAAAACATTAATTTTCTGGTTGAGTAACTGCTGCTTACTCTTGGGTATGTTAGCAATAGGAGTCATATCTTGGTGGCAAAAAGATTGGACCGTGTTAGAATTGATAGTGCTAGCCAATAGTTTAGCCTATACTTATCAAGGACCTCCCTTTCGTTTCGGTTATCAAGGGTGGGGAGAGATTATTTGCGTCCTTTGCTTTAGTATAGCCACTCTGGCTGCATGCTATAGTCAAGGGGCAACCTTTTCCACTATGAGTTGGGCTGCTGCTACAATTATTGGTCTGAGTACAGCCATTATTTTATTTTGCTCTCACTTTCATCAAGTAGAAGATGATTTAGCAGCCGGAAAATTGTCTCCCATAGTGCGTCTTGGTACTGCTAGAGGTTCCCAGGTTTTAACTGGGTTTTGCGGAGTAATTTTACTCCTGATATTATTATATATCCTGTTAGGCTATTTCCCAAGGCAAACATTAATTTCTTTTATCAGTGTACCCTTTGCTTATCAGTTAGTGCGTCATGTCCACCTGTATCGGGATATGCCTGAAAAAGTTAGTAACTTGAAATTCATCGCCGTAAACCTCCACTTTACCAGTGGTATACTCTTAGCATTAGGATTTCTCATCTAACCTTTGCGTCTTTGCGCCTTTGCGCGAGATAATCCCCATGTACCAATTTCAATTCCTTCCTTATAAACACCCTTTTCGTCAACCTCTCATTACCAGTCATGGAAGTTGGGCAGTACGAGAAGGGATTATTGTGAGTTTGACGGATAATAATGGTAGAATAGGTAGGGGTGAAATTGCCCCTTTACCCTGGTTTGGTTCAGAAACTTTGGCCATCGCGAGGGATTTTTGTCACCAGTTAGGGGAAGAAGTAAATGACCAGGAAATTGCAGCTATTTCCGACTCATTACCTGCCACTCAGTTTGGCATAATCTCTGCCCAAGAAGACCTAGGGTGCCACCGGTCAATAGCTTCCTTACGTTACAGTTATTTATTACCCGCAGACTCAGCAGCTTTGAAGGTTTTGGAGGGTTATAAGGGAGAAGAACGTACTTTTAAATGGAAAATTGGGGTTGGTGACCCAGTTCGTGAAAGGAAAATATTGGCACAACTTGCCTCTATGTTACCTATTGGTGCTAAACTCCGTCTAGATGCTAATGGAGGACTGACTCTAGCAGAAGCGAAAGAGTGGTTGGCAGTAACGGATAAAATGAAGCTAGTGGAGTTTCTCGAACAACCTTTACCTCCCCAACAGTTACCCAATATGTTAGCATTGAGTTCTAACTACCAAACTCCCCTGGCTTTAGATGAGTCCGTGGCTACCGTAAAGCAACTAGAAGCATGTTATCATCAGGGGTGGAAAGGGATATTTGTCATTAAAGCAGCTATTTCCGGTTCTCCCCAACGGTTACGTCAGTTTTGTCACCAACATCAAATTGATACCGTCTTCTCCTCAGTATTTGAAACCAGTATCGGGAGAAAAGCAGTCTTACGTCTCGCAGCAGAACTTTCCTCCCCCCACCGAGCCGTCGGTTTTGGCGTTAATCATTGGTTGACAGGAGTAGAAAACAAGATTTAAAGTACATTTATAGAGCGACCCGCTGGTGTAGGGGCACGGCACTGCCGCGCGCCCTACACTGGTAACTGGTCAACTGTCATGGTACGTGCTATAGGCAGGTTTGAGGGAATATAAGACAAAACAGGACCTGGATCAGCGATTAGCACCATTTCTGACGGGGTAAACAGTTCCCAGTAAGATAATTCAAAATCATCATCAGGATCTGGAACTAGTCTTAATGTATACCCATTGCTGAATCCCACCTCTAGCATTAAATCTGGATAACTAATGTCAAAAGCAGTAATTGCACTGTGTTCCACAAGTATAGCTTTCTGCTGTATTTTTTTGACTTCACTGTCATAATTTACTATTATCTTGCCTTGATACTCTAACTTCCAGGGGGTTGCCCTTGTACCTAATCTCCACGCCCCTTTTTCTTGACCAGCTATTAATTTATTACGGTAGGGAATTCTCTCACCAATTTCTAGACAGAGTTCATCACCGTAACTTAGACTTGCTTCCCAGCAATTTTCCCCCAGAATTGGACGAGTTATTTGCCTAATTTTTTCTAAGTCTGTAGCTTTGGTAAAAGTTGATATTTTTGATATTTGTTGTGCTATCATGATTAATAAATACCTAAAAATTCGCGAAGCTCTCGTTTGTAATTCTTGATAGGTACAGCACAGCAACGGGCGATTGATACACCCTGCGTGAGTTGGATATAGTTAGCTCGAAATGTTAGAACCCTTACTACCTATCGGCAATTTTCAAAGCATTCTACCTGTCCAACTCATAACTGGTACGGGCACGGCACTGCCGTGCCCCTACACTGGTAACTGGTAACTGGTCACTGCTATAAAATCCCCCCGTTTATTTTTAGTTCCCCCATAGCCATTAGCTTTCTCTAATTCTAGAAATTTGCCAAAATCTCTTCTTGCATCAGTTGACATACCAAATTCTTTCGCGATACGATTAACTTGCTTAATGTCTTCTTTAGACATCACTATCAATTACAGTTTTTAGTAGAGTGTAAAATGCCCATACTAAAGGGCTGCATTGCTCACCTCGCGGCTACTATAATTATAACACATAAAACAGCTATGATAATTACAATACCTACATCTAAAATACTAACCCATCTGGAAAAGCTTCCCCATGATTGGTTAATCGGTTACGACAGCAACCAGTTTAACCACCTCACATTAGCATTATACACCCAATTGACCCAACCTATCCAGTTTCCAAAAATTCTCCTCGCCGAAGCAAACCCCTACCGCTTTCTCGCCTCCTGGATCGCCGCCGTCGCCGCCAACTGCCCCCTTTTCCTGGCCAACCCCTACTGGGTAGAAAGAGAGTGGCAAGAAATCTTAGTATTAGTACAACCGGACTTAATTTTGGGGAGAGAGGGAGAGTGGGAGAAAAGGACAGGGGAAGAGGGGGAGATACCACAAATAATGATTCCTACGGGGGGGTCTTCGGGTAAAATTTGTTTCGCGGTTCACAGTTGGTCCAGTTTAACAGCTTCCGTAAAGGGATTTACGGAATATTTCCCCCAAACACCAGTTAATTCCTACTGCGTTTTGCCCCTCTATCACGTTAGCGGTTTAATGCAATTTCTCCGCTCCTTTCTCACTGGGGGCAAGTTCCTCCTAAAGTCCTATAAGGAACTAAAAGCAGGGGAAACCGGAACTATAGATCCCCAGGATTTCTTTATTTCCCTAGTCCCCACTCAATTACAATACCTGTTAGAAATGAACTCAGACTGGTTATCTCGGTTTCATACAGTTCTCCTGGGGGGTGCTCCTCCTTGGCCAGCATTGTTAGATACTGCCAGAAAGGCTAAAATTAGATTAGCCCCCAGCTATGGCATGACCGAAACTGCTTCCATGGTAGTTGCCTTGCCACCGGATGATTTCCTGACAGGTAATAATAGCAGTGGTAGAGTTTTATCCCATGCAACAGTATTGGTAGGACAGGAAACTGATACAATTGTGATTGCAGCTGATTCTTTATGTTCTGGTTACTACGGACAACCTGTTTTCCCTTCCTCCTATTTTACTACCGATGACCTGGGCTATTTTGATAGTTTAGGTTGCTTGCACGTGGTGGGGCGCAGCAGTGGTAAAATTATTACTGGAGGTGAAAATGTCTTTCCCTCAGAAGTAGAAGGGGCAATTTTGGCCACGGGATTAGTAAGTGATGTCTGTGTCGTAGGCAAGCATGACTCTAAATGGGGAGAGGCTGTGACTGCGTTTTACGTCCCTAAAGATGCCAATTTATCTGCTTATGACCTAAAAAAAATAGTAAAAATTAATTTATGTAAGCACAAGATACCCCGATTTTGGGTAAAGGTAGATAGTTTACCTCGCAATGAGCAAGGGAAGATTATCAGTTATCAGTTACCATCTTTTTGAATTTCACGCAGAGTCGCAGAGACACGGAGGGGAGAGGGGAGGGGGGCGATCGCCCTGTTCTAAGTTTGTTGAACTTTGGAGTATAGAAGGATAAGATTAAGTATAAATACCTACACACAAAGGCCCTTATTCTCCCATGATATAACTATAACTCCTAGTTTTACTTTTGTCAATCCCCTTTTTGAATAAATATTTTTGAGTTTCACGCAGAGTCGCAGAGACACGGAGGGGAGAGGGGAGGGGGGCGATCGCCCTGTTCTAAGTTTGTTGAACTTTGGAGTATAGAAGAATAAGATTAAGTATAAATACCTACACACAAGGGCCCTTATTCCCCCATGATATAACTATAACTCCTAGTTTTACTTTTGTCAATCCCCTTTTTGAATAAATATTTTTGAGTTTCACGCAGAGTCGCAAAGACGCAGAGTTGTTCTAAGAGCGGTTTAATTTTGGATTTGGTACTGACTGTCAAGGTACGTGCTATAAATGCCTCAGTACCCCTGCAGAGCGCCGCGCCTGAGCAGGACTGGTAACTGCTGAATACCATTCTAATCTTGATTATAGAATCCCGCGCAAAACCCACCTCTTTTTAAGGGTGGGATGTAGGGCGGTGCAGCTTTAGCCGCCGTCAAGAAAAAACTTGACGCAATTTCAAAACTTGTGCTACAGTTTTAAATATAGCATAGATGGTCGAGCAATGATTGTTTACGAGTTCAAAGCAAAAGGAAAACTGGAGCAATACCTCGCCATTGACGAGGCGATTCGTACTTCGCAGTTCATCCAGAATAAGTGTTTACGCTACTGGATGGATAACCGTGGTGTAGGAGGGTACGACCTCAATAAATACTGCAAAGTATTAGCTGAAGAGTTTCCCTTTGTTAAGGAACTAAACTCTCAGGCTCGACAATCTGCTGCTGAACGGTCATGGTCGGCAATTAGTCGTTTTTACGATAATTGTCAAAAACAAATTTCCGGCAAGAAAGGGTACCCTAGGGACGCCTTTGGCGGCACCTTCGGTGTCAAGAAACACAGCCGCTCAGTTGAATACAAGATAACTGAATGGAAGCTATTAGACTCTAAACATATTAAATTTACCGACCAAAAAGGAATCGGCAAGCTCAAGCTAATAGGTACTTGGGATTTGGCTTTCTATTCTGAAGACAAAATCAAGCGAGTACGGCTAGTTAGAAGAGCCGATGGCTACTATGTCCAATTTTGCATCAAGGTAGATGTAACAATTGAAACAGAGCAGACTAATAAAACGGTCGGGATAGACCTGGGGCTGAAGTACTTCATTGCCGATAGCAATGGCGATGTAGTTGAATTACCTCAGTTTTACAGAAAAGCTGAAGAGCAACTTAATAGAGCTAACAGACAAAAGTCTAAAAAATACCGCAGAGGTGTAAAGCCTCAGTCCAATAACTATCACCAAGCAAGAAATCGATCCGCTCGGAAACATTTAAAAGTAAGTAGGCAGCGTAAAGAGTACTGCAAGCGAGTTGCACACTGCGTAATCCAATCTAACGACTTGGTGGCCTAGGTCGATTTAAATGTGAAAGGGTTGGTAAAAAATCGGTGTCTTGCTAAGTCGATAAGTGATGCAGGATGGTATACATTTCGCACGTGGGACGCTAAGAGCGGGACGCCAAGGGCGGTTGCTTGCGCAAAGCTTGCGCTTTGCTTACGCAAAGCTTCGCAATAGAATATTTTGGCAAGAAATATGGAAAAGTAACGGTTGCTGTTGCACCCCATTACACCAGTCAAAAGTGTTCTAATTGTGGTGAAATCGTTAAGAAATCTCTATCAACAAGAACCCATGTTTGCTCACATTGCAAATACGTTGAAGATAGAGACGTAAATGCGGCGAAAAACATTCTCCAAAAAGGACTAACTACGGCGGGGCACGCCGGAAGTCATACGCTTGGGGAGATTGGGTCACTGGCTGCGTTGGAGCAATCCTGCGTAGTTAAATCCGGTCATTGTCACCGAAGGTGCCGCCGAAGGCGTCCCAAGAATCCCACGCGCTTTTAGCCGTGGGAGTGTCAAACAGCAATGTGCGCCGAAGTGTTGAAGAATTGCTCAAAACCATTGTGTGTAGGGGCACCGTCCATGACTCTACCCTATATAGCAGTTGAAGCATAGGTTAGGACAACTTGAGGTACCCTGTTGAATTGCCTTTCGCCTTGCGTGTAGGACTGAAACCAGTACCACGACAGTTACAATATATAGACATTAGGTAAAATAAAAACAGATCTAATTTTTATGTCTTATTCTCCCCAGTATCTGAGTGGTAGCGAAATTCGGCAAAAGTTTTTGCACTTCTATGGCCAGCGACAGCACAAAATCTTACCCAGTGCCTCCTTAGTACCGGAAGATCCCACCTTGCTCCTGACTATTGCAGGAATGGTACCCTTTAAACCGATTTTTCTAGGGCTTAGTTCCTCAGAATGGAAACGAGCCACTACAGCGCAAAAATGCATCAGAACCAACGATATCGAAAATGTGGGGCGCACCGCTCGCCATCACACTTTTTTTGAAATGTTGGGCAATTTTAGTTTTGGGGATTATTTTAAAGAACAAGCCATTGCCTGGGCTTGGGAACTTTCCACGGAAGTCTTTGGTTTACCCCCAGCACGTCTGGTGGTGAGTGTCTATGAAGAGGATGAGGAAGCACTGGGGATCTGGCGAGATAAAATTGGCGTTTCCCCACATCGCATAGTGCGAATGGGAGAAAAAGATAATTTCTGGAAGTCCGGTCCCACCGGTCCCTGTGGTCCCTGTTCGGAAATTTACTACGATTTCCACCCAGAATTAGGAGAAGAAGGGATAGACTTGGAAGATGACCGTCGCTTCATCGAATTCTATAACCTGGTCTTTATGCAATACAACCGGAACGGATCTGGGAACCTCACCCCCTTAGCAGCGCAAAATATCGACACCGGTATGGGGTTAGAAAGAATGGCCCAAATTTTACAATCCGTCCCCAATAACTACGAAACAGACCTCATTTTTCCCATTCTCAAGACCGCAGCAGAACTTGCGGCCATTAACTATAGTAAAGCAGACGAGAAAACCAAAGTATCTCTCAAGGTAATTGGGGACCACGTCCGAGCAACAGTACACATGATAGGGGACGGCATTACCGCTGCTAATATAGGTCGGGGTTACATCCTGCGACGGCTTATTCGCAGAGTAGTACGTCACTCCCGACAAATTGGAATCCAGGAGAACTTTATCCAAATCCTAGCTCAAAAGGCCATCTCCATGGACCCTGGAGCTTTTCCCAACCTAAAAACAAGGGAAGAAGTCATTCTCCAGGAACTGGAACGGGAAGTGGCCAGTTTCACCACCACCTTGGCCCGAGGAGAAAAGCTTTTAGCAGAAATTTTAGCATCATTTCCCCAGCAAATCTCAGGAGTAGATGCTTTTACCCTTTACGATACCTATGGCTTCCCCTTAGAATTGACCCAAGAAATTGCTGCCGAAGCTGGTTTGAAAGTAGATGTAGAAAGCTTCGAGGCAGAAATGGCCCGACAGCGCATCCGTTCTCAAGCTGCTCATGAAACCATTGATTTAACCTTTGGCAGTAGTATTGATGAGCTGGCAAAACAGATACCCCCCACAGAATTCCTAGGTTATAGGGAAACAGAAGCAACAGCAACCGTAAAAGCAGTCTTAGGAACTGGGAAGAAGGTGCAGATAGTCTTGGATCGCACCCCTTTTTATGCCGAGTCTGGGGGGCAAATAGGCGATCGCGGCTCTTTAAGGGCCCATAATCTCCTGGTGACCATTGAAGACGTACAGAAAGAAGCCGGTCTCTTCCTTCACAGCGGTTCCATCCAACAGGGAATGTTACAAGTAGGTGACACGGTCACAGCTACCATAGATATCTCTTCTCGCCGTCGCGCCCAAGCCCACCATACCGCAACGCACCTACTTCAAGCATCACTTAAAAAGAGTATCATGAATACTATCTCCCAAGCAGGTTCCTTGGTAGCGGGGGATCGCCTCCGCTTTGATTTTAACTGTCCCCGTCCCCTGGAACAGGAAGAGTTGCAACAAATCGAAGCTGAGATTAACACTTGGATCAGAGAAGCTCGAGCTACAGAAACTGAGGTTATGTCCCTAACCGAAGCCAAGGAAAAAGGTGCTACCTATATGGCTCAGGAAAGTTATGGATATAAGGTAAGGGTAGTGGATATCCCGGGGGTTTCCATGGAATTGTGTGGGGGTACTCATGTGGGTAATACAGCAGAGATTGGCTTATTTAAAATAATCTCAGAGATAGGCATTTCAGCGGGGGTGCGGCGAATTGAAGCGGTAGCCGGACCAGCCGTGTTAGAATACTTAAACCTGAGAGATAAAGTAGTCAGGGAATTGAGCGATCGCCTGAAAGTGAAACCGGAAGGTATTCCCGAAAGAGTTAATAGCTTACAAGGGGAATTAAAAGCGTCTCAGAAACAATTAGCAGCCCTCAAAGAAGAACTAGCTTTAGCAAAATCAGATCAACTGCTGCAACAAGTAGAGTCAGTGGGAGAGTTCAAAATTCTGGTAGGAGAATTAGAAAATGCCGAACCAGAAGCTTTGAAAGCAGCAGCAGTCAGGTTGCACCAAAAATTAGGTGAAAGTGCTGTAGTTCTCGGTTCCACTCCTGCACCAGGGAAAGTGAGTTTAGTTGCAGCGTTTAGTACCAAAGTAAACAAAGAGAAGAAGTTGCAAGCAGGTAAATTTATCGGTCAAATTGCCAAAATTTGTGGAGGTGGGGGTGGAGGACGTCCCAACCTTGCTCAAGCAGGAGGAAGGGAACCGGGTAAATTAACCGAAGCTTTAGCAACTGCCAGAAAGGATTTGCTCTCAGCTTTAAAGTAGTATAGCGCGATCCGGCGGGTGTAGAGTAGGCATTGCCCACCATATTCTCTACCATGGGGAGGAATTCGTCAATTAATTCAAGGAATGATTTATGTACCGGATGAATAAGTCATTGCTACCTCTTTAACTAAATTTCCTTTTGTAGCCTGACTAGAAACAAAAAGTCGCATCTGGTAAGAACTATATTTATGACTTGTATAGAGCAGAAAATCCGGACGCTCGTCTCTATCCAGATCTCCAACCCATGTTACCAACCAACTGTTAGCTGGACGATCATCAGTAAAATTTGTGGCATAAATGGTTTGCTTTTGCCGTAAATGAGATAATTTTATTTGATAACCAGCGTGGTCTTTTGGACCTAAATCTTGGATTTCATACAAGCGAAATTGCTCCTGGTTAAAGGTAGTTGAAACCAAGCGGCGTTTTTGATTTTTGTCATGAATTTCCCCTGTGGTTATTTTTCCTTCAGATAGCCCCTCTAAATTTCTAACGTAAAATAATACCTTGTCACATTTATCTATTTGGACTAACTTTTTTTTCTGGTCTTCCCCCTCTAATTTTACATGAGCTGGCAGTAAAAAATTCTCCCCATCGATTGCACAAATCACCCACCAATTTCCGACATAATTTTCTAGTATCTTTTGGGATTCATTAGCGGGTCCACCTACAAGAATGTCTGCATCATATTCCTGTGGCTCCAAACTGTTTGGACGTGGATTACAACTTGCTAAGGACGCAAGTAGAAGAAAGATAATGGTTTTTAAACCGAGGAAGTAGGTAGCTGATTTCATTTTCGTCTAAATAGAGTTCTTGGATTTTTTCGAGTGTGGCTCAAAAAGGCAAATGGGCGTTTTGGAGCTGACTGCGTCTCAATGGGAGAACGCGAAAATTGTCCATTTGGGCGAAGGGGCGGTAATCTTGACCACCTCGTTCCCGGTTAAATATACCTTCTTGATTTTTTTTGAGGGCAGCTAACACCTAAAGGATGAGAATTTTCGCTTCTATATCGCCTCCCATCTAATTTTTGCAAATTAGTCAGTCCGGCTAAGGGAGACAAATCTTGAATCTCATTATCCCTAATATCTAACTTTTGCAAATTAGTCAGTCCGGCTAAGGGAGACAAATCTTTGATATCATTGCCTCCCACATCTAACTTTTGCAAATTAGTCAGTCCGGCTAAAGGAGACCAATCTTTGATATGACTGTATCGTAAACCCAACTCCTGCAAAAGCGAACTCAATGTCATCTGGTAATCCATCGAAGTCGGTGTCAGTGGATGTACTTGGTTTAAAGGAAAAACTAGGGGTGAGGTCTCTAAAAACCCCTGGTGAACCTCCAAACACTGTAGTCTTAGGAACAATTAACCCGCTAACTGGGTCGAAAATACTAATTTCATACTCGGTTCTGGGGGGCATTGCCAACATGAAATACCCGTCCTTATTGCTTTTTCCTACAGCAACGCCCCCAAAGTTGTTATTCTCATCAAAAATGCTGATATCTAAGACTGGATCTGGGTCAAGACCAAAACCCATCAGCTCGATGGTGAACCAAGGTGTTACATCATCGTTGGAGAAGAAAGTAAGGGTAGCAGTTGCCGAACCAGCAACAGTAGGATCGAAGCTGAGATCTAGGTTAAGAGACTTACCCGCTGCAATCATCGTTACTGGCCGTATCACCGTTCCCGAAAATGCCTCAGACGTTGACTCTATTCCCACATGGTAGAGTACTAGGTGTCTATTGCCAATTTACATGTAACCCTGCTGCTTCAGCGACTTGGGAATCATTGCTGTCAACCAACACTGCTAACAAATCGCGGGGGGTTTCAGGATTATTGGCGATGGCAAGTTGAATCTCCGTAGACTGAGCCGCCAGAGAATCGGGGTTTTTCAAAAACAATTTCAGATCAGGTATATTATTGGGACTCAATGACTCCATAGTATATCTTCTCTAATGTAGATGTAGGAAAATGAGATTATTAGTTTGCGGCGAATTAATCTCCGACTCACAATTGCGAAGCTTTGCGTAAGCTTTGCGTAAGCAACCGCCCAAGGCGTCCCGCCCTTGGCGTTCCTAATTTATCAATCAACGGAGAATATAACAAGTATACTATAATAGGTTATAGTTTGTATATGGACCTCATAGCTCCCCTTCCTCCAAGAGTGCCTTCATCTGTTGTACCTCAGTTAGTTCTATCATTCTACACCTATCTTGGCTAAATTACACAACAACTACTAAAGTCAAAGTAAATTCACCAACAAGTCTGAGAATGGATAACGAACTAGGATAATATCATGTTTAGAGTAGCTGGGCATAGACATCATTCTCCTCGTTATCCCAAACTGCATCTAATGATGGTTGAGAAGCTTGTAACCAAAACCCAGCTTCATTATCAGGAAGCAGTGTAACGAGCACTCTTGTCCCTTCTGGAAGTTCGGCAGACTCCAGAAGTTCAATCTTTCCTTGGCGAATCTTAGCCCAAAGGGTTTTTACCATATATTTTCCCAAAAACAACCTCTAGAATAATTATAAGCTAAAATTGCCATTCTAACAATGAGAGTCAGAGTAAATTAACCAAAATTCTCATCAAAATCTCCAAATCTTCCGGCACCCGCAACAACCCCAAATCTTGCTGAACCAACTGTTGAGCGGGTAAATATCTACCAAATTGCCAAATATCTCCAGTGCTCACTGCACCTACCAAGGGTGTGAGATTTTCATCCCCGCGATGGAGCCATTGAGATAAGGCAATAAGTTCCACAGCAAGCTGTGTGAAGCCACGGGTTAAATCAGCTTGCTTGGCTTCGATAATCAGCAAATTTTGATTGCCATGTAAATAATAATCAAGTTCTCCTTTGAGGTATGAATTGACTTCGATAGCATATTCCACGTTAAGATCTGCCTCGGTCATGGGAATCAGTTCTATTACCACAGGGGCAATCAACAACTCTCGCCTCGCCATTTCACTAGTCAAAGTAACATGAGGCAAAATCGCTTCAATACGCTCTCGTAAATCCAACATCGTAGGTAAATCACCCTTATAGGAGATTAACCCTAGTTTTGTCCGTTCCAAGCCACACTCCAAATCTGCTAAAATATCAGCCGGGGCAAATTTGAGTTTGAAATAGTCTGCGAAGGTATAATTTTTATCTGCTTTTAGAACTTTAGGATGGGACATATCGCAGTAGGGTGGGCATCGCCCACCAGCCTTAAGTCAGTATCATCAGGAAGCAGTGTGTAGGAGCAGGGCGCACAACCCCCTACGCTTGTCCTTACGGCGAATCTTAGCCCAAAGCGTTTTTATCATATACACTCATATTTACAAAAAACAACCCCTACCGATTTCTTTCTCAAACCCATCAGTCCTTAGAATCATATCGGAGGTGATAAGTTCTTGTAAACTGGATATCAGGAGCTTTTGGTCGCTGTGGCTTGCTTTTCTGGCTTTGAGAGCTATTCTGTTGTGAGGACTCTTGGGAGGACTCTTGTGAGGACTGTACGTTATTTGTATTAGACATGATTGATGAACCAACTCAAAAAAGCTACTCTCAGATTATAACACTAACCCATCAGTCCTTATAATCGGCTCTGCGCTTATAAGTTCTTGTAAACTGGATATCAGGAGCTTTTGGTCGCTGTGGTTTGCTTTTCTGGCTTTGAGAGCTATTCTGTTGTGAGGACTCTTGGGAGGACTCTTGTGAGGACTGTACTTTATTGGTATTAGACATGATTGATGAACCAACTCAAAAAAGCTACTCTCAGATTATAACACTTATTTTTGAGAATGCCCAGCAGTCTATTAAAGACCTGGACAGCAGCATCAATGTTTTCAACACCAAACTCAGTGCTGTGACAGGTTTTAGCGTTGTTTTGATTAAATTTGTTGGCGATTTACCGGATCAGTCTCTTGAAATAACTAGCTCTGATACAATCAAAGAACTTTCATGCTATTCCTGTTCACTCTTCAAAATTCTAAGTTTGATACTACTAATTACTTCAACTCTAATTAGCCTGATAGCACTTCTGCCCAAAAAAGCAGCAAATGATAGGCTAATTTCTCCAGCAGAGCAAGTGGAAAAATGCTTAGAGCTGTCTGAAGATGAATACAAGTTACTCTTTATCAATCAGTATGATCGAGCTATTGAAAGCCTGGTTAAAGTAAGAGATGGAAAAGCTAGACTACTTAACTGGTCTGGGGTAACTTTCGTCGGTGCTGCTGTTCTCTCAGCATTAGACATATTAATGGCCACATATTTATAATAAATTATTTAAATAATTTATTATATTGTTCAAAAATTATTTAATACATAAAATAATAATATAGCTACTAACTGGTAACTGGTAACTGGTAACTGGTAACTGGTAACTGGTAACTGTCATGGTACAAGGTCACTGCTATAGAGCGATCGCTAATGACAATCCAGGTGGATCTGGATCCTGATCGCCATTGAGGGATTATTCAACACCCCCACCCAGAACCACAGCGGCAATAATTGTAAAGGAGTCTTGCCAAAGAGTCCAAGAAAAGTTACACTTCTTTAAAGTTTGATTTTTAAGATTGATAAGAAAACAACGGTCTACTAGACCCTTAATTTCAAGAGGAGGAGCGTAGTCGATGGGACTACCTTGGTATCGAGTACATACAGTTGTTCTCAACGATCCGGGACGACTGATAGCCGTGCATCTGATGCACACGGCTTTAGTAGCAGGATGGGCTGGATCAATGGCTCTCTACGAGCTAGCCATTTTCGATCCTAGCGATATGGTCTTGAACCCTATGTGGCGCCAAGGCATGTTCGTCCTGCCTTTCATGGCCCGTTTAGGGGTAACCGGTTCTTGGGGCGGTTGGAGTATTACCGGAGAAACAAACGTTGACCCCGGTTTCTGGTCTTTTGAAGGAGTTGCCACAGCTCACATCGTCCTTTCCGGTTTTCTGTTCTTAGCAGCAGTCTGGCATTGGGTATACTGGGATTTAGAACTGTTTGTGGATCCCCGCACTGGGGAACCAGCTCTAGACCTACCCAAGATGTTCGGCATTCACCTGTTCTTATCCGGTCTGCTATGCTTTGGCTTCGGTGCTTTCCACCTAACAGGTCTTTGGGGTCCGGGAACCTGGGTTTCAGATCCTTATGGTCTCACGGGACATATGGAAGCAGTAGCGCCAGAATGGGGTCCGTCGGGCTTCAATCCCTATAATCCAGGGGGTATCGTTGCTCACCACATCGCCGCTGGTATTGTGGGCATTATAGCTGGTTTATTCCACCTCAGTGTGCGCCCGCCGGAGCGGCTCTACCGCGCTCTGCGGATGGGGAACATCGAGACCGTACTTTCTAGCAGTATTGCTGCTGTCTTCTTTGCTGCCTTCGTGGTGGCTGGAACCATGTGGTACGGTTCTGCTGCTACTCCCGTAGAACTCTTCGGTCCCACTCGCTATCAATGGGATAGCGGCTACTACCAGCAAGAAATCCAGCGTCGGGTAGATACTAACCTGGCACAAGGAGATAGCTTGGAAGAAGCTTGGGCAAAAATACCGGAAAAACTGGCATTTTACGATTATATCGGCAACAATCCCGCTAAAGGGGGTCTCTTCCGGGTTGGTCCCATGATTAATGGGGACGGTATTGCCCAAGGTTGGCTGGGACACCCAGTGTTTAAGGATGGAGAAGGTCGGGAGTTGACCGTGCGGCGCATGCCTAACTTCTTTGAAAACTTCCCCATCGTCTTAACCGACTCAGAAGGTGTGGTTCGCGCCGACATTCCTTTCCGTCGTGCCGAGTCGGAATTGAGTTTCGAGCAAACAGGTGTTACCGTTAGTTTATATGGCGGCGCTCTGGACGGCAAAACTTTTACAGATGCCCCTACGGTGAAGCAATTTGCCCGTAAAGCTCAATTGGGGGAACCCTTTGAGTTCGACACAGAAACTACCAACGCTGACGGCGTGTTCCGCACCAGTACCCGCGGCTGGTTTACTTTCGGTCATGCTGTCTTTGCCTTGCTATTCTTCTTTGGTCATATTTGGCACGGCTCTCGGACTCTGTACCGGGACGTCTTTGCTGGTATCGATCCGGAGCTGGAAGAAGAGCAAGTGGAGTGGGGTTTCTTCCAGAAAGTGGGTGACAAAACAAGCCGCAGGACCGAACCAATTTAGATTGGTTGGTACCTTGGGGGCACGGCAAGGCGGTGCCCCTACCCAAGGGCGGACAGCGTCATCGACGGTGTCCGCCCTTCCATGAGAAAGATAAATAATCCGTCCCAATCTAAGTGATTTTTTGATAAACTATCATAGAGGAGTTAGGAATTTTAAACATATGGAAAGTGTTGCTTACATTTTGGTTTTGACTATGGCTCTGGCCGTTCTTTTCTTTGCGATCGCCTTTCGCGAACCTCCTCGCATTGAAAAGTAAATCTTTTTGATCTTAGCTCAATTTCTTTATAGCAATCGCCAGAAGACTCCCGTCCCCATGACAGGGAGTTAATGGCTTTTAATCTCATGCACTGTCCTTATTGCCAGTATACTGAAAGCAGGGTTCTCGAGTCTCGTTCTACTGAAGCGGGATTGAGTATTCGCCGTCGCCGGGAGTGTTTGCGCTGCCAGCACCGCTTTACTACCTACGAAAGAATTGAATTTGTACCGATAACCGTCATTAAACGGGATCTCTCTCGAGAATCTTTCGATCGCTCTAAGCTATTGCGGGGAATCGTGCGGGCTTGCCTAAAAACCGGGGTTGCTGATGGTAAACTGGAAGATATAGTTGACGAAATTATAGCTCAATTACAGCAGCAATCACGCCGGGAAGTTACTAGCGCCGAAATTGGCGAGTTGGTACTTGAGTACCTGCAACCTGAATCAGTTGTAGCCTACGTTCGCTTTGCTTCTGTCTATCAGCAGTTTCAAGGTATTAGGGATTTTGTCGCTATCTTAAAACGGCTAGAGGAAGAAAGTAAAGAGTTGGCCATCGCTCCTTGAAGATGTATTATCAATATTTGGCTCACTTTTGCTAACATTGAAGTAGAAAAGCTTTGAACTCAAAATACTGTAACGTTTACCATAAACAAGTAATGTGCGCAACAGGAGGCATAGCAATTCAAAAAATAAACAAGACGGAAATTAAACCCACATGCTAGCGTCAAAAGAAAAAGAAACTACTAAAGATATAGGCTTTACCCACGAGGATTTTGCCGCCCTTTTGGACAAGTACGATTACAACTTTAGTCCCGGTGATATTGTTCCGGGAACTGTATTTAGTCTAGAACCAAGGGGCGCTCTCATTGACATTGGGGCTAAAACAGCAGCATACATTCCGATCCAGGAAATGTCAATCAACCGGGTAGATGATCCAGTTGAGGTTTTACACCAAAATGAGACGAGAGAATTCTTCATTCTAACGGATGAAAATGAAGACGGTCAATTAACTCTTTCCATTCGTCGGATCGAATATATGCGAGCTTGGGAAAGAGTGCGTCAGCTGCAAACGGAAGATGCTACGGTGCGTTCCGATGTCTTTGCTACTAATCGTGGAGGAGCATTGGTACGCATTGAGGGTTTGCGAGGCTTTATTCCCGGTTCTCACATTAGCACCCGTCAATCTAAAGAAGATTTACTAGGACAATATTTGCCTCTGAAATTCCTGGAAGTGGATGAGGAACGGAATCGCTTGGTTTTGAGCCATCGTCGCGCTTTAGTGGAGCGGAAGATGAATGGTTTGGAAGTAGGGGAAGTGGTTACCGGTTTGGTGCGGGGAATTAAGCCCTATGGCACTTTTATCGATATTGGTGGTGTCAGCGGATTGCTCCATATCTCAGAAATTTCCCACGACCACATCGATACCCCCCACAGTGTTTTTAATGTCAATGATGAATTGAAAGTGATGATTATTGACTTGGATGCTGATCGGGGTCGCATTTCTCTTTCCACGAAACAAATCGAACCGGAACCTGGGGATATGCTCAAAAATCGAGAGGTGGTTTTTGAGAAGGCAGAAGAAATGGCTGAGAAATATCGTCAGAAACTCTTGGCTGAAGCAGAAGGGAAGAATGAGGAGCAGTTTGAACCGCCTCCCGCTTTACCAACTGAAGAGGAAATACCTTCAGCTTCTGAGTAATTAAGGAAAAGAGGGTAGTCACCCTCTTTTTTGAAAACCACCGCTTATCATTGAATATCAATTTATTCCCATAGGATTAAAGAAAATTGTCTAGTCGCTACTTATTTACTTCCGAATCAGTTACAGAGGGGCATCCCGATAAAATTTGCGATCGCATTTCCGATACTATTTTAGATGCTCTCCTTTCAATGGATCAGCAAAGTAGGGTTGCTGCTGAAGTGGTTGTCAATACGGGTTTGGTATTGATTACTGGGGAAATCACCTCGAAAACTGAGGTAGATTACGTGGATTTAGCCCGGAAGCAAATTGCCGAAATTGGCTATACCGATGCTAGTAATGGTTTCTCAGCTAATAGCTGTGCTATCTTGGTGGCATTAGAAAAGCAGTCTCCTGATATTGCTCAAGGGGTATCTTTCGCTCAAGAGCAACGGGAAGAACTCAGTGAAGATGAGTTAGATCAGATTGGTGCTGGGGACCAAGGGCTGATGTTTGGCTATGCTTGTAATGAAACCCCAGAACTAATGCCTATGCCCATTAGTTTAGCTCATCGTCTGGCTCGGCAATTGGCTTTGGTGCGAAAAACTGCTGAATTGCCCTATCTCGGTCCCGACGGGAAGACTCAGGTGACGGTAGTTTATGAAGATGGTCGTCCCGTGGGTATTGATACCATCTTAATTTCTACTCAGCATCGGGAAACTATCGGGGATATTACCCATGAAGCTGGGGTACAGAAGAAAATTAAGGAAGACCTGTGGGAAGCTGTAGTGCAGCGAGTATTTGCGGATTTGGACGTTAAACCAGATGATTCCACCCGCTTTTTGGTCAATCCCACAGGGAAATTTGTCATTGGGGGTCCACAAGGGGATTCCGGTTTGACCGGGAGGAAGATTATTGTAGATACTTATGGAGGTTATGCTCGTCACGGTGGGGGAGCTTTCTCTGGGAAAGACCCTACTAAAGTGGACAGGAGCGCTTCCTATGCTTGTCGCTATGTGGCTAAAAATATTATAGCTGCTGGTTTAGCTGATAAGTGTGAAGTGCAAGTTAGTTATGCTATTGGTGTAGCTCGTCCCGTGAGTATTATGGTGGACACTTTCGGTACCGGGAAAGTGCCTGAAGAGAGATTGTTGGACTTGGTGCAAAAGCATTTTGAATTACGTCCTGCGGGGATTATTCAGAGTTTCAATCTCCGGGGTTTACCAGCAGATCGGGGGGGGCGCTTCTATCAGGATGTGGCTGCTTATGGTCATTTTGGCCGCACCGATTTGGATTTGCCTTGGGAACGATTGGTAATGGTGGATCTTTTAAAGTAATAGTAGTAGGGTGGGCATTGCCCACCTTCTTCAGTGACCAGTTATCAGTGACCAGTTATCGGTGACCAGTGACCAGTTACCAATTACCAGTTCTTTTACAATCACCGTTTTGACCTTTATATCCTCTCTAATTATATAGGAAATCAAACTATCTATGGCATCGATGCGGCAGGTTGTCGATCCTGACATCCAGGTAGTGTGGCCAGAGTTTCAACTGCGCTACACCGATCCTATCACGGGTGCACCTGGATCGGCCACAGGTATTCGCATGTTGCTGGCGGGTCAGTTAGCTTTCTCCCAATCCTCTCGATCCCTCAAAAGTGAAGACTATGAGATTGCTCAAAGGAAAGGATACACCCTTAAACAGGTTCCAGTGGCATTGGATGGCATTGCGATCGCTGTAAATCACAAACTCCCTGTCTCTGGACTCACAGTAGCACAAATCAAAGATATTTACACTAGCAAAATTACCAACTGGAAAGAATTGGGTGGTCCAGATCTAGCAATTGTTCCCTACTCTCGTCGCCCAGAAGAAGGGGGTACGGTTGAGTTTTTCCAGCAAGAGGTGCTAGAAAAAGCAGACTTCGGTGACTCTGTCGAATATGTTCGCGACACAACCGAGGGTTTGCAGGAAGTCTCCAGCAACGAAGGAGGCATTTATTACGCCTCAGCCCCACAAATCGTCCCCCAATGTTCAATTAAGCCTCTACCCATTGAAAGCGGGGGTAAATTTGTTCCACCATATCAGCTTCCATTCATCTCACCATCTGCTTGCTCCAATAATCAGCGCAATACCAACCCCCCCTGCCTGCCCGCGGCATTGATTAATGGCGCGGGCGCGGCGCTCTGCAGGGGTCTGGCTATACCTTAGCAGGGGTTTGGCCAACACCGAAGGTGCCGCCAAAGGCGTCCCTTAGCAGGCCCTCCCGGGAGGGGGCGAAACTTTGAATCTCAAAGCCATCAAAACGGGGGAATACCCCATTACCCATCGTTTATTTGTTATCATCAAGAAGAATGGCACACTGGATCAACAAGCTGGAGAAGCCTATGCAGAACTAATATTGTCTAACCAAGGACAGGAATTGATTGAAGAAGCGGGCTTTGTAAAGATTCGCTGAAACCCAGACTGCCCAACCATACTGAGAGTCACGGGCGATCGTTAATCTAACCAGGTTGATATATGGCTGCTAAAGACGTTTACCATAATGCTGTCAGAAATGGACTTGTAAGAGAAAGTTGGAACATTACCCACGATCCCTTCGAGATTGACTTTGGTGATGTGACAATGAAGATTGATCTAGGTGCAGAGCGGTTAATCGCAGCAGAAAAGGAAAGTGAGAAAATTGCAGTTGAAATCAAAAGCTTTTTAGGTGTTTCTATCATTTATCAGTTTCATACTGCCTTGGGACAATATTATAACTATCGTTTTGCTCTGAAGGCAATAGAACCTGAAAGGATTTTATATCTTGCTGTTCCACTTTCAATTTACGAAGACTTCTTTTCCAGACGGTTTATTCAAATGATTAGGGAAGAGGTACAGCTAAAGTTAATTGTGTACAACCCATTAGAAGAGGAAATTGTCCAATGGAAAAGCTAGAGCATCATCGTGCAATCGTTAAACAAATCCTCACGGAATATAGCAAAAGAAAACCTTCCCATGGGGAAGTGGAAGCCTACACCAGTTTTGATGAAAAAGGGGAACATTATCAGGTAATTCGGGCAGGTTGGCACAACCAAAGGCGGATTTATGGATGTTCGATTCATATTGATTTGAAGGGTGATAAGATTTGGATTCAATATGATGGTACTGAGATTGGTATTGCGAATAAGTTGCTAGAACACAATATATCTAAACAGGATATTGTGCTAGCATATCACGAGCCTTTAGCTCGTCAGTTCACCGAGTTTGCTGTAGGCTAAATAGCAGTTACCAGTTACCAGTTACCAGTTAGTGGTTAATAGTTAAATCTGTAACTATGCCAGCGCGAACTGCTATAAAAGTAGAATGTTTCTTAGTCGTAAGTGCGTCTCAACTATCTGTCAATCTTTGATTAGGCGATCGCGCCTACACAATACAATTTACAATTTTGATTAAGATAGAATTATCACCTTTCAGTTACCAGTGACCAGTAATCACGTACCATGGTAGCAGCTCAACCTTGGGTTTGAGGCCCCCACCTTTCAGTTACCAGTGACCAGTAATCACGTATCATGGTAGCAGCTCAACCTTGGGTTTGAGGCCCCCACCACTTATTTGGTGGCAAGCCACTTATTGGTGGAAGGTAACTGTCATGGTACGAGGTAACTGGTAACTGCCTGACTGCCCCGGTTTGCCTGAGCAGGACTGGTAACTGGCTAACTGGTCACTGTTTTACTCTTCTGTCACTCTCCGAAAATTAAGATATACTGGAATGTGCGACTCGATAGTCGCAATAGTTAGTGGATTGGCCGTCCAATCCCAATGAGAGAGTGTCTCTCTCGTCCCTGCCCAAAGGGGCCTTAGCAGTAATGCCGGGGTCTCACAGCTAGCGGGTAATGCCTAATTCATTCGTTGTCTAGAACAATGGGGGGCTAAGGGAAGTCCAGCATGGTAGCACGGTGGCGAAGCTTGCAGTCTCGTTAATATCGAGGAGCGAAACCCACCCCCAAAGTCCCCCTCCTGGGAGGGGGTAGGGGTGGGTACGCTCCGGCCAAAATGGCACGCGGTAACTGAAATGTAGATTATCCTAGCTACAGAGTAGACACCAAGCCGCCGGGGTAAGGAGTAACCTAGGGCGACTCATTCTGGGCGAAAGTCGCGGCTTAGTAGCCGAATGATATAACCCCAGGCTTGGTACTTATGTACCTTGACAACTAAATCAGAATTGTTGGTGAGGAGCTGGTCAGTAATCAGATTTTCCAAGTCCAACCGCGTAGGATGCGTTAGCCATCGTTAGTAGTAGAAACAAAACAGAATTAAGAAGAGTAACGCATCCTACGAGGATAAGCGAATCTCTACCTGCCCACATGTAGCTGTGAATTCAAGCAGACTTGCCAGGTTAGCCACTGGGACGTGAAGCTGGGAACAGGGCGGAATCAGACACTGTAGGATGCGTTACTAGCCGTAAGTAGTAGCAACAATACAAACTTTGTTGGCGTAACGCATCGTACACTGCCGCGCTTTGTGGAGAATCCATGGGACGCCAAGGGCGGCACCTTCGGTGTAACAGGTATCCTGGAAACAGGTACGCTGAACCGGAAAAAGCGTCTAACTCTTCGGAGTACAGCGATTAGTTTGGAGGGGAGCCTCCTTAATGGGCTTCTGAATCGATAATCAAAACCCTGCTGCGTTATTGGGTTAATAGCAGCTTCCTTAGGGGGTCGGTGGGCGAATTGGTGAGACCTAAAGGTTCAAACAATTTCTGATTTGGAACGAGGAAAAACGGATGGCTCTCACTCCGAGGGTGGTACCAGGAGAGGGAGGGCAGGCATACCTCTAACGAGGCCATTCGGATAGGACGCGGGAACGAAAGCTAATAGCTAAACAATTGCCCGCAATGACCGAGAGCTGAATTTACTATCTAATAGGGACGCCTGTGGCTGAAATATAGCCGATACCGCCGTAGAGATACGGACGATGAGGATAACCTAGAGCCGTGCCTACGATGAGGAACCCGCCACCGTTAACTTCACCGAATCCTTCGACTCTACTCCTTCTGTGATTGCCAAGCTAGGATCTTACTACGGATCAGACACCGCCAACCTTCGTCTGGGCAGTATCACCAGCACTGGGTTCGGGGTGCGGGTTTACGAAGAGCAGTCCCTGGATAGTGAAATCGGGCACACCGACGAATCCATTTCTTTCCTTGCCCTGGAAGGTGATTCAGGATTCTTAACTATTTAATTAGGTGTTCCTTGGGTTGACAATGAGCAGCCGTGAACCTCATGGTACAATTCTAGGATAATCCTCTTATTACCCCCAGCTGTGACAACCACCACAAAAGCCAAAACTCAACAACCTGACCATGAAGGACGTTTCGGACCCTATGGAGGAAAATACGTCCCCGAAACTTTAATGCCTGCCTTATCCCAGTTAGAGTCAGCCTATACCAACTACAGCCAAGACAGAGACTTTCAAGCAGAACTGCAAGGTTTACTCAAAGACTACGTAGGCAGACCCAGTCCTCTCTACTTCGCCCAACGCCTAACAGAGCACTATGCTAGAAAGGACGGTACGGGACCACAAATATATCTCAAACGGGAAGATTTAAACCACACAGGAGCACATAAAATTAATAATGCCTTGGGTCAAGTTCTGCTAGCAAAGCGCATGGGTAAAAAGCGTATTATAGCCGAAACTGGAGCTGGCCAGCACGGAGTAGCCACCGCCACCGTCTGTGCTAGATTTGGTTTAGAATGCATTATCTATATGGGCGTTCGGGACATGGAACGGCAAGCCTTGAATGTGTTTCGTATGGGTCTCTTGGGGGCAACAGTACAGCCAGTAGAGGCGGGAACGGGAACCCTTAAAGACGCTACCAGTCAAGCTATTCGGGACTGGGTAACTAATGTAGAAACCACTCACTATATCCTCGGTTCTGTCGCTGGACCCCACCCCTATCCCATGTTAGTGCGGAATTTTCATGCTATCATCGGTAAGGAAACTCGCGCTCAGTGTCTTGAGAAATGGTCCGGGTTGCCGGATATAATTATAGCTTGTGTGGGTGGTGGTTCTAATGCTATGGGTATTTTCTGGGAGTTTGTCCCCTACCCAGTGAGATTAATAGGCATTGAAGCGGCAGGGGAAAGCATAGCCTCCGGGAAACACGCAGCTACTTTAACACAAGGTACTCCAGGAGTTTTGCACGGAGCAATGAGTTATTTATTACAAGATAATGAGGGTCAGGTGGTGGAACCTCACTCGATTAGCGCTGGTTTGGACTATCCTGGAGTGGGACCGGAACACAGTTGGCTGAAAGATAAGACTAGGGCTGAATATTATAGCGTTACAGACTCCGAGGCTGTGGCTGCTTTCTGTCGGCTCTCTGAGTTAGAAGGTATTATCCCCGCTTTGGAAACTGCCCACGGTTTCGCTTACCTGGAAACTCTCTGTTCCCAACTAGAAGGAAGTCCCCGCATTATTATAAATTGTTCCGGACGGGGGGATAAGGACGTGCAAACAGTAGCTGAGTATTTGGAAAGGTAGGGAAGATAGGGGGATGGGGGGATGGGGAGATAGTTCGTAGCCCCTTTGCGTCGGCGTAGAGCGCGAGACCAAAAAATATTCATTCCAGGAGTTGACAAAACAAAAACAAGGAGTTAAAGTAATACCATGGGAAAAGAAGCGCTCCTATAGATAAGTAGAAATACTTAGATATTATCTCTCTGTACTCCAAAATTAAATTATCTTCTAAGAGCGATCGCACCCTCTCTCCTTTGCGTCGGCGTAGAGCGCGAGACCAAAAAAATAAAGTAAATATGAAAATAAAAAACTTAGAAGTATGTGATGGCGATATAACCCAGGAAACTCTTTCTCGCTATCTGGAAGCCAATGCTATCGGGGTGGATACGGAGACCATGGGTCTGGTTTACGGACGGGATCGCCTCTGTTTAGTTCAGTTATGTGATGAAAATAGCTATGTCACAGCAATTAGGATTCAACGGGGACAAACCCAAGCACCTAACTTAAAAAAATTGATGGAAGCGCCCCATATTGTCAAGATTTTCCACTATGCTCGCTTCGACCTGGCTCAACTACGCACTACTTTTAGGATTGAAGTCCAACCCACCTTCTGTACGAAAATTGCCAGCAAACTCGCCCGTACCTATACTAACAGTCATGGATTGAAAAGTTTAGTTCTGGAGTTAGAAGGAGTAGAATTAGACAAGAGTTCTCAAAGTTCGGACTGGGGTAATGCAGCGAACCTCTCCGACGCTCAACTCAGTTACGCCGCTAATGATGTACTATATCTAATTAGCCTCCGGGAAAAACTGATAACCATGCTCAAAAGAGAGGAAAGGTGGGAACTAGCTCAACAGTCCATGGCATGCCTACCCACTTTCGTATCCCTAGATATAGCTCATTATAAGGATATCTTTGAACACTAAATCATTATTTTCTCCCTTTCAACCCTGTTCGGCGATCGCTACTACCCCCACAGCAGTCAAAACTCTCCAAAGTATCTGTCAAAGTACAAATGCAACTCTCTGGGTACCTAAACATTTAAAAAACCACAATACCAGGGTTTATGACCGTTCCCTGAAAGAACACCTCGCCGAACTTTGGCAGTACAACCGCGCTTTTATCTTCTGTTTAGCAGTTGGAGCTGTAGTGCGGTTAATTGCTCCCCTCCTGAAAGACAAATCCACCGACCCAGCTGTGGTAGTCTTGGATCCAGAAGGTCAATTTGTGATTAGTTTGTGTGGTGGTCATTTAGGGGGTGCGGACCAACTGGCTCAATTAATTGCCCGACAATTACCTGCTCAGGCGCGGCAGCGCAGGAGCAGGGGTGCTATACCAGTTATTACCGGAGCAGCTAATAGTGTAGCATTGCCAGGAGTTGACGTCTTAGGGGTTCCTTTTGGTTGGCAACGAGGTGAAGGAGACTGGAACGAAGTAGCAGCAATCATTGCTCGTTCCGATTCCGAAGGAACCGCCAAAGGCGTCCCAGTGGAGGTGATTCAGGAAGCGGGTACAACCCTGTGGCAAAAACATTTGCCCCCAAAACACCCATTCTCTTTCTTACCTCGCTTTCCAGCTGGAGAGGGTCTCCAGCTGGGTCGAGGCGCTTTTACCCCGACAAAACATTCTAGTGCGCGCATTTATATTAGTGAATATAAGCACTCTTCGCGCCTTTGCAACTTTGCGCGAGTACAATGGCACCCCCGGGTTTTGTGGCTAGGAATCGGTTGCGAACGAGGTACCTCTAGACATTTGATTGAAAAAGCCATTACTCTGGTTTGTCAGCGCTCTAATTTAGCTATAGAGGCCATCGCAGGAGTAGGCACCATTGACATTAAAGCTGATGAAGAGGGTATCATAGAATTATGCCACAGCTACCATTTCCCCCTCAAAACCTTCTCTGTTAAAGAATTAAGTCAAGTTCAAGTCCCCACTCCTTCTCCTATAGTGAATAAAGAAGTAGGGACTCCCAGTGTGGCTGAAGCAGCAGCTTTATTGGCAGCTCTGGGTGAATCCCTCTTAGTCCCCAAACAGATTATTAAATTAGAAGGGGAAGGAGCGGTAACAGTGGCGATCGCCCGTTCCGAAAAAGAATATACAGGTAAAAAAGGTAAGCTATATTTAGTAGGGATGGGTCCAGGTTCTTTAGACCAAATGACCCCCGCAGCCCAAACTGCTGTTACAGCTGCCGATGCAGTTATCGGTTATAGTTTGTATATTGACCTCATTGCTCCCCTAAAGCGACCTGGACAAATAATTGAGTCCTTACCTATTACTCAGGAAAGGGAAAGGGCACAAAGGGCCATCGCCTTAGCAGAATGGGGTTTGACGGTGGCAGTAGTTTCTTCAGGAGATTGTACTATTTATGGTATGGCTGCCTTGGTGTTCTCAGAACTAGAGTACCGTAACTGGGACGGGAAAACCCCCTCGGTGGAGATATTTCCTGGTATTAGTGCCCTCCAAGCTGCTGCTGGGAGGGTGGGAGCGCCCCTAATGCACGATTTTTGTGCCATTAGTTTAAGCGATTTGTTGACTCCTTGGGAAGTAATTGAAAAAAGACTCAAAGCTGCCGCAGTAGGAGATTTTATTGTAGCAATTTATAATCCGCGATCCCGCAAGAGGACTAAACAAATTATAGCAGCTCGGGAGATTTTATTGCCCTATCGGGATAAGAATACCCCCGTTGCTTTAGTTCGTTCTGCTTACCGGGAAGAGGAGCAAATTACGATTACTACTTTAGAGCAAATGCTCCAGTTTCCCATTGACATGCTCACTACAGTACTTATTGGCAATTCTACCACTCACCATTATGGGGATTGGATGATTACTCCCAGAGGTTATAACAGTTACCAGTAGGGTGGGCAATGCCCACTTTGCCAGTAGTTTTCACACGTACCCATTTATTGGTTTGCTCCTGGGCAGTGGCAACATTCTGGTGGATGGCTCCAGGAAAGGGACAATATAGAGGGGGTATTTTGATGTTTTGCATCAGATAGCCTCTAATTTTTCCCGAATATACATTATTTTGGCCATTGAGTAGGGTGGGCAATGCCCACCAGCAATTGAGCAATTGAGTAGAGTGGGCTTGCCACTTATTGGTGGGTTCAACCCCGCACCAGACGCCTGCCTGACTGCCCCGACATTTAGTTTACCCCAAGGGAGGGGATATTGCTCGTTCCAAGGGAATGACACAAATCGCTGGCGAAACTGGTCTCGGACGTGAGAGTCCTTATAAAGCGTTCTAGTGTTACTATTGACATATTACGCTAGACGTAATAGCGTTAGATATGATTCAGTCCTTTAGATGTAAGCATACGCGATCTCTTTTTGAAGGGGGTGATCCACCTAGTTTCAGAGCCTTCAAAAGTATTGCCATTAGAAAATTAACTCAATTGGATGCTGCACAAACCCTAGAGTTTCTTCGCTCACCTCCAGGTAATCAGCTTGAAGCCTTAAAGGGAGACCGTAAGGGGCAGCACAGTATCCGAATCAATACTCAGTTCCGAATTTGTTTTGTCTGGACTGAGAGTGAACCTGCTGATGTTGAGATTGTTGATTATCACTGAATAACTATCATGAACCACCTAATTAATCGTATGCCTCCAGTTCATCCGGGAGAGATTCTTCGTGAAGACTTTCTCATGCCCTTAAATATGAGTGCTGATGTATTAGCGTTAGCATTGCATGTGCCAGCTACCCGCATTGACGAAATCGTGAAAGAGCGTCGTTCAATCACCGCTGATACTGCGGAGCGTCTAGCTCGCTACTTTGGAGGTGATGCTGCATCTTGGCTGACTCTTCAGGCTATGTATGATCTCAAAACACTGCCTACAAGCGACGAAATTATCCAGCAGGTTGAACCGCGCATCACAGAGCAGGTAGTATAGCAATTAGCAGTTATACAGTGACCACGTACCATGGTACCAGTCAACAGTTCAATCTTGGGTTTGAGCAACCCACCAACCCACCCCCCACCAGACGCCCAACTGTCATGGTACGAGGTAACTGCTCACTGCTCACTGCTCACTGGTAACTGGTAACTGGTAACTGGTCACTGTTTTACCTATCTTAGTAATTATATGCTATAATGAGGATATTTATCAAAATATTGACGAACCTCATCATTGCGTTTTGTATCCTAGGGAGTGCCGTTTTCTCAATCCAAAATATCGAAGGGGTGTCCATTAAATTCATGGCCTGGGAATCTATAAGCTTACCCACAGGCATAACATTATTGTTAAGTTTTAATTTTGGTTGGCTATTAAGTGTTTTTATGTCATATTTATTCCAGGTTACCCAAGGTAAAAAGAAAAAACAGAGTGTCTTCCGACGGCGACCAAAAAAAAAGCTAGAATACCAGAGAAAAGAACGTTCGTCCGAAGATTGGCAAGAAGAGGCAGGGGAAAATTGGTGATTGGTTATTGGTCCATTTGTTGGTATAATATATCGGTTTAGCATTAATAGTGGGCGGCTTGAGCTAAAATAGAATGTCCTTCATTGAAATTCTGCGCGACAAATCACTGGAAATGGCTGAAAGGGGTTTCACCTTTCTGGAGGATGATCAAGTAGTTGGTGATTCGCTCAACTATAAGGAACTAGATAGACGAGCACGAGCGATCGCTTCCCAGCTTCAAGACTATAAGGCGGTCTCTGGGGAACGTGCTCTGCTTCTCTATCAGCCGGGATTAGATTTTATTGCTGCTTTCTTCGGCTGTCTATATGCAGGAGTAGTGGCAGTACCCGCATATCCACCTAGACCTAACCGCTCCATAAAACGTCTGGAAAGTATCGTCAGAGACGCTCAAGCAAAATTTGCCCTGACCACAGCATCATGGGAGAGTAAGATAAAAAATCACTTCCTCTCCTCAAGAATAAAGGAAGTGGAGTTTCTGAGTACGGATACTGTTGCCAATAATCGAGCCGATGAATGGGTCCAACCAGCGATCGCCGACGATACCCTCGCTTTCCTGCAATACACTAGCGGTTCCACGGGTAAACCCAAAGGGGTGATGGTAACTCATGGTAATTTAGTCCACAACTCATCCCTCATCAAAAAATTTTTTCAACACTCTCCTGACTCTGTAGCTGTTTCTTGGTTACCCCCCTACCACGATATGGGATTAATTGGGGGCATTATGGCATCAGTATATATTGGTAATTCTACAGTGCTAATGTCCCCCATCTCCTTTCTTCAACGCCCTCTACGGTGGTTGGAAGCTATTTCTCGTTACCAAGCTACTACTAGCGGTGGTCCTAATTTCGCCTACGAACTTTGTGTCAATCAAGTTATTGCACAACCAAGTAAAATCCAAGGACTGGATCTGAGTAATTGGGATTTGGCTTTTTCTGGGGCTGAACCTGTTCGCGCTGCAACTCTGGAACGGTTTGCTGCTACCTTCGGAAATTGTGGCTTTCGTAAAGAGGCTTTTTACCCCTGCTATGGTATGGCGGAAACCACTCTCATGGTTTCCGGGGGTTTGAAAGGGGCAAATCCAGTTGTGAAAACAGTCTCCTCCTCTGCACTTGCTCAAAATAAGGTGTCGGATAATAGGTCAGCAGGAGTACAAACCTTTGTAGGTTGCGGCAAAACTGCATCGGATCAGCAGATTGTCATTGTTAATCCTGATACCTTCAGCCCTTGTTCCGACTCGGAAATCGGGGAAATCTGGGTTAAAGGGAAAAGTGTCGCTAGGGGGTATTGGCAAAAACCAGAGCAGACGCAGGAGACTTTCCGGGCGCATTTAAAGACAGAGGATGGGAGTTATCTGCGCACCGGGGATTTGGGCTTTTTAGCAGATGGAGAACTTTTCGTCACCGGTAGAATCAAGGATTTGATTATTATCAGGGGGAGAAATCACTATCCTCAGGATATCGAATTAACGGTAGAAAATAGCCATCCTGCTTTACTTCCTAATTGCTGTGGGGCTTTTGCAGTGGAGATGGAAGACTCAGAAGGGTTGGCGATCGCAATTGAAGTCAAGCGCACTTATCTACGGAAACTGGAGGAGGAATCAGTTATTGATGCTATCCGTAAAGCAGTAGTAGAACATCACGAAGTGCAACCCGTAGCCGTACTGCTGCTGAAAACTGGTAGTATTCCCAAAACCTCCAGTGGGAAAATTCAGCGCCATGCTTGTTTGGCAGGGTTTACTGATGGAACTTTGAGTATAGTAGCACAGTGGAAGCAAAATGGAGAAGTTGAGAATAGGGAGACTGGATCCACCCCCATCCCCTCCTGGGAGGGGAGAAGAGGGGTGGGTGCGCCCCTACAACCAGCCTCGGGAAACAGTTCTATTGCAACTTGGTTAAGAGAACATATTGCCCAGAAAGTGGGGATTTCCCCAGCATCGGTGGATTTGGAGACACCTTTTGCAAGCTATGGTTTAGATTCTATGGCAGCAGTAAGGCTATCTGGGGAACTAGAAGACTGGTTAGGATGTAAACTGGCTCATACTTTGGCATATGATTACCCCACTATTGCTAGTTTGGCTAATTATTTGGCAAAACTGACAGGAACCCACCCCTTCCCCCTCCCGGGAGGGGAACCGAGGGGGTGGGTACCCCACCACCCCCAGCATCCCTTTGGCCAAAGTGATGCTGGCTCTACCCCCGCCAAATTTGCCATTATTGGTATTGGTTGTCGTTTCCCAGGAGCAAATAACCCGGAAGAATTTTGGCAGTTATTGAGGAACGGAAAAAGTGCTATTAGTCAGCGAGAGGGAGAATGGGGCGGTTTTCTAGAGGGAGTGGATTTATTTGATGCCCAATTTTTCCGCATCAGGGAACCAGAAGCAGAAAGAATGGACCCCCAGCAACGTCTTCTGTTGGAAGTCAGCTACGAGGCTTTAGAAAATGCTTTAATTCCAGTAGAAACCTTAGCAGGAAGTTCCACCGGAGTCTTTATTGGGATTAGTAGTAATGACTATAGCCGCTTTCAGTCAGGGGATGAGACCCACATTTACAAGGCGACGGGAAACGCCCATAGTATAGCTGCTAATCGCCTATCCTACTACTTCGATTTCCGTGGACCTTCTTTAGCAGTGGATACCGCCTGCTCTTCTTCTCTAGTAGCAATCCATTTAGCCTGCCAAAGTCTCAGGTATGGGGAGTGCGATTTGGCCATCGCAGGAGGAGTGAATCTGATTTTATCATCGGAACTAACTCGCAGTTTTGCAGCAGCGGGTATGATGGCAAAAGATGGTCGCTGCAAAACTTTTGATGCTAGTGCTGACGGTTATGTGCGGGGAGAAGGCTGCGGCGTGGCTGTACTAAAGCCTTTAGAGAGGGCGATCGCCGACAGGGATAATATCCTAGCTGTTATTGAAGGCTCCTCTGTGAACCAAGACGGGCGGAGCAACGGTTTGACGGCTCCCAATGGTCCCGCACAGCAAGCTGTGCTGCGCCGAGCACTCCGCAATGCTGGGGTAAGTGGGGCAGAAATTAGCTATTTGGAAGCCCACGGTACCGGGACTTCTCTAGGAGACCCCATAGAAGTAAATTCTTTGAAAGCGATACTAACCCAAGACCGTTCCACGAGCTTGTGGTTGGGTTCGGTGAAAACCAATATCGGTCATTTGGAAGCAGCGGCGGGTATTGCGGGTTTGATTAAAGTTGTCCTCTCTCTACAACATGAAGAAATTCCGCCTCATTTGAATTTTCAAGAACTAAATCCTCTCATCGATCTGAGCGATGAGAGGATTCGCATCCCTATTTCGATTCAACCCTGGATCAACAACTCAAAACCCCGCCGGGCTGGCATTAGTTCCTTCGGTTTCGGTGGGACTAATGCTCATGTTATTTGTTCTGAAGGGAATCGTCTCTCGGGAGAGGGGAGGGGTGAGGGGTACCACATTTTGACTCTTTCAGCGTCTACCGAGCCAGCTTTAAGGGAATTAGTTAAAAATTATGAAGGATACTTAAAGGAAAACCAGGGCGTATCTAGAGGAGATGTTTGTTACGGTAGTAATATTGGGCGATCCCACTTCAATCATCGTCTAGCAGTGGTAGGGACTTCCACTGAGGAATTGAGGGAAAAACTGGCAGGTAGAGGACCAAGGCTTGCGCCCCGCCCTAATAACAAAAAAGTATCCTTCTTATTTACAGGTCAAGGCTCACAGTATAAAGGTATGGGGAAGAAATTGTATAAAACCCAGCCAATCTTTGCAGCTGCATTGGAGCGCTGTGCAGAAATTCTCCAACCTCACTTAGAAACACGCCTTTTGTCCCTACTGTATTCAGAAGGTGCAGAAAGTAAGATAAACGAAACAGCCTTTACCCAACCAGCCCTATTTGCCTTAGAATACGCCTTAACTCAGTTATGGATATCCTGGGGCATTTACCCAGCTTTAGTGATGGGGCACAGCGTGGGGGAATACGTGGCAGCCTGTATCGCCGGGGTATTCAGCCTGGAAGATGGTCTGAAATTAATTGCGGCACGGGGAAGGTTGATGGAAAAAACACCATTAGGTACAATGGTGGCAGTGTTGGCAGATGAAATAACTGTCAGAAGGGTAATTAGACAGTTTGGGGAAGATATGGCGATCTGGGGGTGGGGCACTAAGGTGCCCCACCCGCCAGATCTGTTACCACAGATCGCCGCTATAAACGGACCTGAGAGTATAGTTATTTCCGGTGCAAGAGAGGTTATAAAAGAAGCGATCGCAGCATTCAAAGGAGCAGGTATCAAAACGAAGCAGTTAAAGGTTTCCGGTGCTTTTCACTCTCCCTTGATGAAACCGATCCTGGCAGAATTTGCTACTATAGCTAAACAGGTTACTTATTCCCCACCACACCTAGATATTGTTTCTAATCTAACAGGAAAATTAGCAACCGCTGACATAGCCACACCAGAGTATTGGGTCAAGCACTTAGAAAGTCCAGTTAAATTTGCTGATTCCATGGAGTTCTTGGGAGAACAGGGTTATGAAATATTCCTGGAAATAGGGCCAAAACCTACTCTTTTAGGTATGGGACGCCAATGTTTGTCTGAAAACACTGGGTTGTGGTTACCCAGTTTGCGTCCCCAAGATAGAGATTCCCAAACCATACTGTCAAGTTTAGCAGCCTTATACGAAGCTGGAATTACAATAGATTGGTCTGGGTTTCACAAGGATTATAAAGGTTCCTGCCCTGTCTTACCTACCTATCCTTTTCAGCGACAGCGCTATTGGTATGAAAATAACCGCAGATGGACGCAGATTATTGCGAAGCAACCGCCTTTGGCGTCCGCGAATAAATACAGATATTCTAAAAATTGGCTCTATGAAGTAGAATGGAGACGTTTAGATCTATTCCCTACACTCAATACTTCAAATCGTACCCCCGGAGGATTTTGGTTGATTTTTGCAGATATGGGAGGTGTAGGGGAAGAAATAGCTAAACAACGCCAAAAAGAGGGCGATAGCTGTTTGCTAGTTTACCCTGGTACTAGAAGAGAGGGAACGGATAAGCAAATAGTTAACCCAGAAAACAGAGAAGATTTTCAACGTCTTTTCCACACAATATCCCCCCAAGGACAATCTATCCATATTATTCATCTCTGGAATTTAGATGCTAGTGATGAGGATAATGTTTCTGTGGAGGGGATCCAGAAGAGTCTTGTGAGTGGTTGTGGGAGCCTTTTGCATTTAGTTCAAACCCTCGTAAGTAAAGAAGTACAGTCTTCTCTGTGGTTGGTGACTAGGGGAAGTCAACCTGTAGGATTCGGTTTTAGGTCACCTACAGGAGTACCACAAGCTTCCAGTTGGGGACTGGGTAAGGCGATCGCCCTAGAACACCCAGAAATATGGGGTGGTATGATAGATTTACCCCCAACAAGGTCACAAAATGAAGCACAACTAATATTTAAAGAGATTGTAGGGGCCCACAACCATAAAGAAAACAAAATTGCCTTCCGTGAGGGTATTCGTTATGTACCTCGTCTCGTACCCCATCACCTCGGGGGCGGGGTTTTCCCGCCCCTACAAAAACCCAAAAACATTACTTATTTAATTACAGGGGGATTAGGGGCATTGGGATTGAAAGTAGCCCAATGGTTAGGAAAACAAGGAGCCAAACATTTAGTATTGTTAGGACGCAATTCCCCAAGGTCAACAGCCACCACCACGATCCGCGCCTTAGAACAAGCAGGGGTTGAGGTAACCATAGCAAGAGGGGATGTGTCACGGTGTGAAGAATTAGAACGGGTACTGGTAGATATAAAATCCAACCTGCCCCCCTTAAAAGGAATAATTCACGCTGCGGGAATCCTCCATGACGGTTTAGTGCATAACTTAGACTTCTCGAGCTTTGAGAAGGTTATGGCACCAAAAGTGCTGGGTTCTTGGCATTTGCACCAGTTAACCCAAGACCTGGATCTGGACTTCTTCGTCATGTTTTCCTCAGCTGCCTCCTTGCTCGGTTCCCCAGGACAGGGAAACTATGGTGCTGCTAACGCTTTCATGGACTCCCTCGCTCATTATCGCCGCTTTAAAGGGATGGCAGCATTAACCATTAATTGGGGACCTTTTGCTCATGGCATGGCGGTTGAGGCTAATTTGAATACTCTAGGATTGGATTTAATCGAGCCAGAATCAGGATTAGAAGTACTGGGTTCCTTGCTACAGCAGCAAGCGCCAGCCCAAATAGGGGTGTTAGCAGTAGAATGGAACAAGTTGGCTAGTAGATTTTCCAACTCACCATCCCCTTTCTTCCAGGAAGTCTTACCTTCCCCAACAGAAGGGAACATTTCATCAGATTCCCTATTTGCTGATTTACTAGCCATGGAATCGGGAGAAAGGCTGGAATTTTTAACCTCCCATTTACAAATAGCTATTGCAGGTATCCTGGGAATCAAAAAGGAGCAACTTTCCCCCACAGACAATCTGTTGGAACTGGGCATGGACTCCCTCATGGTCATGGAAGCAATCAATCAGCTCAAAGGGGATTTGCAATTAATGCTCTACCCCCGGGAATTTTACGAGCGACCCCAGCTAGGTGTACTGGCTAGATATCTCAACCTTGAATTTGCAAGAACTCACAACCCCTCCCCATCCCCCCATCTCCCCATCCCCCCATCTCCCATTGTTTTTATCCTTTCCAGTCCCCGGAGTGGTTCTACCTTACTCAGGGTAATGCTAGCGGGACACCCAGCCTTGTTATCACCCCCCGAGTTACACCTCTTACCTTTCTCTACCATGGCAGAGAGGAGCCAGGAATTAGCTATTTCTCACTTAGGGGAAGGACTGGAACGCGCTCTCATGGAGTTAAAAGGTATCAATGGGGTGGAAAGTCAAGAGTTAGTGAATGACTTAGTGCAGAAAAACGCTTCCATTTCGGAAGTATATGATTTATTGCAGCAACTAGCAGGAGACAGGATATTAGTGGATAAGTCTCCCACTTATGCTAGCAGTAGAGAAACCTTAGAGCGAGCCGAACAGTTATTTCCCCAAGCCAAATATATTCATTTAGTGCGACATCCCTATGGAGTCATCGAGTCCTTTACCCGTATGAGGATGGAAAAACTAGTGGGTACTGGGGAAGAGAATGGAGAGAAATTAGCCACTCAGATATGGGGAGAGGGAAATGATAATATCCTGGACTTCTTAGGGAAAATAGACAGGGAACGGCATTACCAAGTTCGTTATGAAGAGCTAGTAGCCCAACCCCAGAGAGTCATGGAAGGTGTGTGTCAGTTTTTAGATATTCCCTTCCATAGTGGTGTCTTAGAGCCCTACCAAGGGGAGCGAATGACCGATGGTATCCACCAAAATTCCCTCTCTTTGGGAGATCCCAACTTTCTGAACCACAACAAAATTGACTCAGAACTGGGAGCCGCTTGGCGAAAAGTCAAGCTACAGAACCCACTAGGAAAATTAGCCAGGAAAGTAGCCCTAACCCTGGGTTATGACTTACCCCAAGAAACCCCAGAGTCCAACCGGGAAAACCAGTCCATGGGAGAAACAGTCCTAGACGCCCGAGGCATGAAGATATGCCTCTGTAGCTGGGGCCCGGCAGATGGACCTTTAGTGCTCTGTCTCCATGGTATTCTCGAACAAGGAGCAGCTTGGTCAGAAGTGGCCATTCGTTTAGCCCAAAAAGGCTATCACGTCATTGCTCCAGACTTCCGGGGACACGGACGTTCCGCTCACGTAGGTAAAGGGAGTTCCTATAACTTGTTGGACTTATTAGGGGATATAGACGCCATAGTAGAAAAATTAGCAGATAGAGCATTTACCTTAGTAGGACATTCCCTGGGTTCCGTAGTAGCTGCCATTTTCGCCAGTATCCGTCCTCAGAAAGTGAGAGACTTAGTCCTAGTGGAAACCATCCTGCCCTCAGATGGTAATACTGAAGAGACAGCCCAACAGTTAGCCACTCACCTAGACTACCTCGCAAATGTGCCCCAACACCCCGTCTTCCCCAATGTTGAGGCAGCTGCCGATCGCCTACGCCAAGCTACCCCTGCCTTATCCCCCTCCTTAGCCATGCTCCTAGCTAAAAGAATTACCGAACCCTGTCCCGGAGGAGTGCGTTGGCGCTGGGCACCCCTGTTGCGGACTCGTGCAGGGATTGGATTTAATGGCATTGGCAAATCCAAATACCTGGGTTTATTGAAACGCATTAGAGTACCTATTACCCTAGTTTATGGGGAACTTAGTAACTTTAATCGCCAAGAAGACTTAGCCCAGCAGCAAAAAGCAATGCCCAAAGCCAGGCGAGTTACTCTTACAGGAGGACATAATCTCCATTTAGAAGTACCCTCAGACTTAGCTCGCATCATCGTACCGTAGACGTAAGGATTCAGGTGTGTAAAATGAGCATAGAGGGCGATCGCTGTCAGCCTTATCAATCAAATAATACAGCAAATTGTAGTCCAATAATTATCAGCCCTAGAATATTGTTTGCTATATCTGAGGTAACCTTAGCAATTCTTAACAAATCTAGCTTGACTTTGTCAAGCAATGTTGGTAGAGTATTAGCAGAATAAACTTTCCTTCGGGATTGCCATAGTGGATGCAGAGAGCAAACATGATGGGCTCCAAACCGCGGGCAAAGGGACACAATTACACTCCTCCTACGGTCGAATTTAGGTTCGATTCGGGTTTCACGCCCAGATTTGTGCAGTTTTGCTCAGATTTTAGAAGGTGAGCCTTACCCAAAAATCAGATTCACATTGATTCCTACTGAAGTAAATTATGCTGAAGGATTAAAAAACCACGACAACTCACTTTAGCTATCGTAGCATCAACATTTCTAATCGGTGGGTGTCAGACAACTAAGGAGTATGAGCAGCTAGCTCAGACTGGTAAGGATTATATTGAAGCCATGAATAGCCTCCTAGATGAGAGTGTTCGTATTACTGTCGATCATACCTCTGAAACTTTGATTTGGAGGGATCAGCGGGGTGAACCACTTGGTTTGGCGACTTATGATCAGCTTTCTGAAACAGATATAGAGTGGATAACACTTGTAGAAAGAATTCGAAGGCACAACCAACTCTTAATTGAATATTTCACCCTACTGGGAGATTTAGCAACTTCTGATACACCAGAAGGAGCACAAGAATCAATTAATAATGTTGCCGAAACATTGGTAGGTGTAGGTGAAGACCTAAAACCTCTTGTTCCAAAGCTTGGTGAAATTACACAACTCATAGTTAGTAGTCAAATTAGAGGGGCTTTGAGAGATGAGCTAGAGCAGCGTAAAGATGTCATTCAATATGAGTTGGCGTTACAAGAATTGCTGCTTGCGAAACTGGCTGAACAACTTAAAGGTCGTTTGACTGAAACTAGAGAGTTTAAAGAGACTCGGTTAATAAAACCTCGTCTTCTTGCTCCGGGACCTATGGATATAGATAAACAACAGGACTGGATTGACGAACGTAGAACAGTACTTTCGTCGCAAACAACAGCGGAGCAGCTTATAAAAGCCAAAGACGCATCTACTAAGTTCAGGGAACTATTTGAACGGTTTGTCGAAGGCGGTTTAACAACTTCGCGAATCAACGCTTTTTTAGATGATATCGATGTGATTCTAGAAATTATCGAATCGAGCAAAAATTTGCAGAGTGACTCTACCCCAGAAGAACAATAACCAGCTATACATGGAGGAATATACGTTATGACACTCACTTACACTGAAGCGCAAAATCTGATTGCTCAATCTCTAGAGCAGCAAGAGAAAATCAAAGACAAGTTTAAAGAAGTTGGGCCAGAAATTTTTAATCAAAAAACTTTAGAGTCAGAACAACTTGCCGTCGACTATTCCTACTGTTTTACCAAAAATTTGGTTGCGATTAGGAAGCTAGAATATGCCCAAATTCGACTTATCTTAGAAAAAATGAATCAAAATGAGGAGGAACTAAAAAAGGGAATTGAAAATCTGGAGAATGTAATTGAAGAGAGGGTTGCTCTAGTTGAGAGAATCCTAGACAGCTTAGATCAGCCAGATCCATCTATCGATGAGCAACGTGCTCAAGAAGCTGAGGATAGGATCAAAGCTTATGATGCTGATAAACTAGGAGGAATCCCAGCAGACAATGTATTTCAGAAGTATCAAAAACCTTGAAAATAACTTTTCTTTCACCCGCAGAACGGGAACTTGATGAAGCTGTTGATTACTATGAAGCCCAAAAGCCAGGTTTGGGGAACGAGTTTCTTGAAAAAGTCCGAGCAGCAGTAGAACTGATAGAGTGTTATCCTGGAGCATGGCAGTTGATTAATCGAAACGCCAGACAGTGCCGAATATCTCGCTTCCCTTATAACGTAATCTACCAGATTCGAGATGGTGGCTGTATCTCATTTGCATAGAAAGCCAGATTATTAATGCTGCGATCCCGCAGCGCCACTCTTAGCGATCGCCGTCATCGACTGTACATATGGTAAATCTTTTCCTCCTGAGGACTGCTTTGTGCTATAATTCGGCTACTATAATAAAAAAAATGGATCATCATTAATGATCCATTTAGGTTCCGATACCTATATATTCTAATATAATAGATAATGCCGATAGATTTTAGCTAACAAATCTTAACACTTGCTAACCAATGCACTACTGAAACAAGCCAGTAGAGGGGCTATCTCCCAATGCAGTCACTTAGAAAGTAACTGCTCTTTGTTCTATTTTGTCAGCTTGGTTATCGCTGTGTTTCCAATATACCTAATTAAAAACCTTTTGGCAATAGGTATTTACTACTAATTTCCAAGGCAGTTTTTAGATTATCTGCGAGCGAATGTAGCTTTTTGTTAGCAAATCAACCACTGTGTATCAACCCTTTGATAGCACTTGCAAATTCATTGCGGAAAATTTTCCCTAAGATATGGCCACCTGGTTGTTGGGAAAACCCGTTACCTTAACCAAGATAGAACCCTCAGAACTATCCGTAGAACCGATTCGAGCCGATTCCTTAATCCTCCTACAGTCCAAAAAAGAAATATTACACATAGAATTCCAGGTAGATCCTAAACCAGATGTTCCTTTTAGGGAAGCAGATTATTTTCTGCGACTCCATCGAATTTTCCCAGAAAAGTCAGTACAACAGGTGGTGGTGTACCTCAGAAAAACTAATTCATCTCTAGTATACCAGGATAGCTTCCAAATGGGGAGAATGCACCATCGCTATGAAGTGATAAGATTGTGGGAGTGTGACGTAGAACAATTTCTGCTCTTACCAGGATTATTACCTTTTGCAGCACTGAGTTCCACAGAAAATCCCAAAGAAACTCTTGCTAAGGTGGCGAGCAAAATCGAGACTATATCTGAAGAGAGAGAAAGAAGCAATATAGCAGCGTCTACAGCTCTTCTAGCTGGTTTATTATACTCTAGAGACGTCATTACCCAAATATTGAGACAAGATATTATGAAAGAATCCATGATGTATCAAGCAATAAAGGCAGAAGGTTTTCAACAAAGAATCCAACAGGGAATGGAGCGGGGAATTCAGCGGGGAATTCAGCAGGGAGAGCGATCGCTCCTGCTCCGGCTGCTCAATCGTCGTCTTGGGATGGTATCACCAGAATTAATCTCCCAAATCGACGCCCTACCTTTGTCAAAACTGGAAGACTTGGGGGAAGCTTTGTTAGATTTTAGGGAGGAAGCTGATTTACACTCCTGGTTCCAGTCTCACCTTTGCGAAGCTTTGCGAAGCAACCGCCAAAGGCGTCCCGCCGAAGGCGTCCAGTGATTATGTACTAATGCACCGCCTTTTGAAAATTCTTTGGTGGTGCTACAATATTATAGAGTTGTAAAATAAACGAATTAATTGTGGAAATTCCCCTCGCTTGTTTATCTTTCCTCTTCTACAAAGTCAGCAAATTTATTATTGGCAATCTCTTCACTATTTACTTAGCCCTTAATAAAGAAAAAGCTTCCCAGTGGCGCGTCTTATCAGAGGAAACCTTAAACACTCCTCTCAGTCTACCAGTTTTGATGACTAAAGGGCCAAGATGGAATACCCATGCTATTATATCCACTCTCGGACCATTTTTGGTTAAATCTCAACTGTCTATCAATACAGAAATTGCCAATAATTCTGCTCAATCTTGGATAGCTGTAGTTTATAGTTTTCCCAGCTACAAAACTATCGCTACTCTAGAGTCTGCTAATGAAAAACAATCTTTAGAGCTACCTTCTGGAAAGTATACCCTGGGATTAAGATACTATCATTGGTATGAAAAAGTAATATTACCCAATGTTAAAGTAGACGGGGTAGAAATAGTTGAGTCAAAAACAGTTCCTAGGGATATAAATAAATTCTATCAAAATTTGAGTGAAAAGAATAATTGGTTTTATACAGCACTCCATTACTATATATTTACTCTCTTACGCTACCGGAAATGGTTTCCCGAGTCATTTGTACAAAGAGAATATCTACCCGTAGGCGCACCAGATACTCAGTTCTTCTATGGTTATTTACAACCAGGTCAATCTTTGCAACTGGAAGTAGATTTCTTAATTAGTAAGAGCTATAATATATATTTAACTCTCTATAACCGAGCCAGTTTACCCGTCAGTTGGTGTCAGATAACAGAAGAAAAACAGCCAATACAAGCAATTGATACTAAAGGCTTTTATTTAATTCGCATCCGCCCCCATGGAACGGTTAAAGAACCAGGATTGGGAGAACTGAATCTGGAAACAAAATTAAATACTGTGGTGATTAAAACCCGGTAGGGTGGGCATTGCCCACCTCTATATTGTGATAGATTAGACAAGTAGAAGGTCGCCAAAATCCGCCAATGTTGGGTTTCGTTCCCTCAACCCAACCTACGCCGTGAAATCCTATGAACTCAGAAAAGTCAGAATCTCAAGAAATGGCAATCGTTCCAGCTTCTCTTCCTACGGCAAGACCGGAAGATTTTCTGCCTCTTATTAGTCCTTGGACAACATTAGTTCCAAAATCCAAAGGTGGAACCAATAGAGTCTCTAACCTCACCTTGGCTTGTAACCCTTGTAACCAGGCCAAGGGAAATCAAAATGTTCGAGATTTCCTATCAGGAAAATCCGATTTGTGTAAGAGGATTTTAGGTAAAGCGAAGCAACCATTAAAGGATGCTGCTGCTGTCAACGCTACCCGTTGGAAACTTTATCAAAGTTTGAAGGAAACCAAATTGCCTGTAGCGGTAGAAACTGGCGGAAGAACTAAGTACAACCGGATTCGGCTCGGATTACCCAAGTCTCACTGGCTTGATGCCGCTTGTATAGGGGAAATAACGGGATTAAAGGTTATAACGAGACAACCTCTTCAAATTCGCGCTCGGGGTCACGGTTGCCGTCAGGTCATTCCGATGGATAAAAACGGCTTTCCTCGTAAAGGGTACAAGCCTAAGCAACCTGTCAAGGGTTGGAAAACTGGGGATATTGTTAATGTAATGGCTGGCAAGAATGCTGGATTACGAGGAGTGAGAATTAAGACCGTAAGAACGAAAGGAAATTTTGAGATCTGCGTAAACGCTTCACCCGGAAAAGTTTTGAGTGCATCTCGCAACCACATTCAACTCGTTCATCGCGAAGAAGGGTATTCCTATAGCTTTGCTTAATGATGAAGAGCTTTGATGAGCTTTTTTGTTGGAGATTTCTGATGACCTGGCTGAAGTTATCCAAGGGGGTCACAGCGGTGCCTGTCACGCTCAATTAGCAGCAGCATTCTAGACTCTTGTCAAACAGTTCTCCTATACTGAGCGCCCCAATGGGTGCTCGGTATTTTGCTAGTTTTATGTCCCACTCTTGCAAAAAGGAACAAAAAGGTGAATCATGGCCAGGTTTTCCCATCCCTCTATATTTAAGGCTAATAATGCTCTGCGGGATTTTGAAGTGATGGGAGATGGTATCTGTCGCCCCATGGCTTCTCCCCCCAAGGCGCTCTTAGACCGCTTTCCTTACCGGGAACCCTATCGCCTCTATCGTTTCCTCAGCGACTTAGACGATCTGGTAGATATGGTTCCCCATGACTTACAAGACTACTTGCTGTGGAAGGTGTCACCCTATTCAGTTTACAAGTGGGAGAGCATTCATCCGAACTGGACAGTTTTCCCAAGGAGGAGCGAATACAAGACCTGAGTCCCCTAATACAGAATTTTGCTGATACTGCGGCTTTAATTAATCAGTTAGATTTAGTTATTTCTGTGGACACCGCTGTAGCTCATTTAGCAGGAGTCATGGGAAAGTTAGTTTGGACTCTATTGCCTTCTTTTCCTGACTGGCGCTGGTTACAAAACCGTTCAGACACCCTATGGTACCCTACCATGAGACTATTTCGTCAAAGTAGTCGAGGAGACTGGGATGGGGTTTTTGCACAAGTGCTCCCAGCGTTAAGGCTCATAGGGGATAAAAATTAACCGCAGAGACGCAGAGGGCGCAGAGAAAAAAATATGAGAGAGATTGAGGGAAGATTTTTAATTGATATGACCTATGAGCAATCAATTTATTAGCGGGCTACTCAGCAGCGTCCTGTCCTAACCTGCAATAATAGTGCTCTCAAGAAATTTATTAACTATTATTTATAATAAGTATATTATGCTATGTAATATGACTTTTAAGATTCTCTTTGCAAACAAAGAGGCGATGGAAGATAATCGTGAGGTAGAGAGTTGGTGGTAAAAGCAAACTATGGCCAAAACTGAGCGCAGAATCTTTATGCTGGATTTTGAGAAGCCCCTTTACGAGTTAGAATCCAAGATAGAGCAGATTAGAGAACTAGCACAAGAAAATAATGTGGATGTCTCCGAGCAGATCGGGCAGTTAGAAGCTAGAGCAGTAGAACTGCGCAAGGAGATTTTCAGTACTTTAACCCCAGCTCAACGGTTGCAACTGGCTCGTTACCCTCGTCGTCCTTCTACTCTAGATTATATCCAGGCCATTACCGATGAATGGTTCGAGATCCATGGCGATCGCGGTGGCAATGACGACAAGGCCATGGTTGGGGGCGTAGCCCGTTTAGGTGGCCGTCCAGTGGTGATGCTGGGACACCAAAAAGGCCGAGATACCAAGGATAACGTGGTGCGGAACTTCGGTATGCCAGCTCCTAGTGGCTATCGCAAAGCCATGCGTTTAATGGAACATGCCCACAAGTTTTCCATGCCAATTTTAACATTTATCGATACCCCAGGGGCTTGGGCAGGGGTAGAAGCAGAGAAACTGGGACAAGGAGAAGCGATCGCTTACAATCTGCGGGAAATGTTCCGCCTTGAAGTTCCCATTATCTGCACTGTTATTGGGGAAGGAGGTTCTGGAGGCGCTCTAGGCATTGGTGTCGGCGATAAATTGCTCATGTTTGAACACTCCGTTTACACCGTCGCCAGTCCGGAAGCTTGTGCTGCCATTCTCTGGAAGGATGCCAAAAAAGCAGAACAAGCATCTATGGCTTTGAAAATCACCGCCAGAGATTTGCAAGAATTGGGTATTATCGACCAAATCCTCCCGGAACCCCCCAACAGCGCCCACGCCGATCCTCTCGCTGCCGCAGCAATTCTGAAAAAAGCCCTTTTGTCCAATCTGGAGCAACTGGAGCAGATGACGTCAGAGCAGCGTCGGGATTTGCGCTACCAAAAGTTTCGCTCTATTGGGGTTTTTCATTCCGTCGGGGAATAGGGAGGAATTGGAGAATCTTTTGACCTCTCCCCGCTCTCAAGAGACGGGGATTCGTAGGCAGCTAGATGCCCCTACAGGCGTAGTCAAAGCGCCCCTACCCGGTTAGCTAGTAAACCTAGCCTTCCTGCTACTTATAGACAACTCTACCATTATTAGGTGAGATAGTCAAGTCCTTTCTCATTGCGGCTAAAGCCTCCCCGCGCGCGCCCGAGATTTCATCGTGTACAGACTTACGGTTTGGATGCTATGATGAACAAAGTAACATTTTTTAACACTTACCAGTCAGCACCCCGCTCTCAATAGCGATTAGCAGCAATAGTCACCTCTTTGTAAAAATTTCCCTTTTGATTATAAATTATGACAACAACTGACTCCAAGGATTCCAACAGCTCTAATGGTTCTAAACTTTCCCCAACTCTTGAGTCTAGTGATGTTCTTAGCAGAATAGTCAATCCCATTTTGCCACGACCAGATCGGAATACTCATAAAGGCAAAGAACCCCAAATCGAGCGACCTTCAGAAGCAGTCAAAGGGGAAATGATGGAAGCTGTCAAGGTTATGTTAGAGGCCGTGGGGGAAGATCCAGAGCGGGAAGGACTGCTGAAAACGCCGAAGAGGGTGGCTGAGGCCATGCAATTCCTCACCCAAGGCTACAATCAATCCCTGGAAGAAATCGTTAATAGTGCCATCTTCGACGAAGGCTATAATGAGATGGTCTTAGTGCGGGACATTAATTTCTTTAGCCTTTGCGAACATCACATGCTCCCCTTTATGGGTAAAGCTCACGTGGCTTATATCCCCAATCAAAAAGTAGTTGGTCTGAGCAAACTGGCTCGCATCGTGGAAATGTATTCCCGGCGGTTGCAGGTACAAGAGCGTCTCACTCGTCAGATTGCCAAAGCGATTCAGACTGTTTTGGAACCCCAGGGAGTCGCTATAGTCATGGAAGCAACTCATATGTGTATGGTGATGCGAGGAGTGCAAAAACCCGGTTCTTGGACTGTTACCAGTGCTATGGTTGGGATTTTTCAAGAAGAGCAAAAAACTCGCGAGGAATTTTTGAACTTGATTCGCCATCAACCAAGTTTCTTTTAGGCTTGATTTATTACCTGGAACAATCGGGCAACTTTGCTTAAGTCCTTATCTCCAGGGGCTATTTCCACACCACTGGATAAGTCTATGCCCCTGGGGTCAACTATCCTCAAAGCGTCCAAGACATTTTCAGGTGTAAGTCCTCCAGCAAGGAACCAGGGTAGAGGAGGTCGAAATGCTGCTAAAATTTCCCAGTTTAGGGTTTTACCCGAACCTCCCTGTAACTGGGGATGGTAAGCATCCAACAACAAGGTATCAGCACAATTACTATAAGCATGAGCCACTGATAAGGAATCGGGAGTTTTAACTCTCAAAGCTTTGATAATTTCCACATTTGGTAGCAAATGTCGCAAGTGCTGACAAAATTGGGGAGATTCATCCCTGTGAAGCTGAACTCCAGTTAAACCAGCTTCTCGCACTGCTCGACTTATTTCCTCTAGGTCAGAATTGACAAAAACCCCAATTCTATCAACTTCTGGTGGTAGCATCTTTACAATCCTTTGAATTTGTGCTACCGTAACAAAGCGTGGTGAGGAGGGGACGCAGATGAATCCTAAGGCAGTTGCTCCTAAATGAGCGATCGCTTGCCCCTGTTCCGGTTTCGTAATACCGCATATTTTAACACGCATAGTCTCAGTATGAACCAATAAGCCTGTTTTAGCAGCTCGTACCTTGAAGAAATGTTAATTTTTCCCAAAAAACCCTTGCATTGATTTATATAATTCCTTGATTACATTGAAATTTAGCATACCCAGGAGACAACACCTTGATTCGTACCAGTTTATTTATCGCCGTGCAATCTGCTGTACCCGTAACCGTAGAGTGGAATTTATCCGTGGCCGTGGTAATGATTACCTGCAACCTTTTTGCTATTGTGGTGGGTCGCTTTGCCATTAAAAATGCGGGTAATGGTCCTGATTTACCCTTGCCCAAGCCTGCCCTGTGGAAAAACTTTGGCGTTCCCGAATTACTAGCCACCACTAGCTTAGGTCATATTCTCGGCGCTGCTGTTATTTTGGGTTTAGCGAACGCAGGGGGTCTCTAAACTAGCCAATAAAGTTTAGTTCTTGGTTGGGATTCCTGCTTAAATTCTAGAATATGTTATTGACTTGTGCTTTTGGATTGGCAATTCATAACCTAGGTGTGCTTCCCCTAGGTTATATCCTATTAATTGTTCACTAAATTATTTATGTCTAAACTTAATCCTGCATCCAAGATGGGGAAATAATCTCTCAAAGGTATTACCCTAAACCCAGGCTTAGTAAACTTGGACAAGTAAAGACTAGGGCCAAACAATCTCCCAAATATTAGGTCGATTATCATTAGTTCCAGGTCAAAAGGCAAAAATCTTTTTAAGATCGAACCTCGGTGATTACTTTAATCCTACTACATCCCCTCCAATCAGTTCCAGTTCAAAGCTGGACTTTTAAGACCGAATCTTCAATTCGGATTGGACGCTCGACTGATAACGAAATAGTTCTCTATAGTGCCGTGGTATCTCGCCGTCACGTCGAGATCAAGCAGAGTGATGATAATTGGGAAGTTATCAATTTAGGTGCTAACGGAACCTATATTGATGGCAAACGGATTAGCAAAACCCTGGTGGAGGATACTATGATTATCCGTCTGGCTGCTTCTGGTCCTAAAATCCAAATTAGACTAGGCGAGGTTGAAGCAGATCTGGAGCTTCCAGTCGGTACTGACAAGGAACCTGACGGAGGAGTTCGAGATAGCGTAAGAGATACACTCATTAATTAACGGGATTGCTAATTGGGGTCAACTAAATCTATGCAAAACTATGCAGTCCCATAGAAGTGTCTCAAATTGCTGGTCTGCGAACGTTTCTGGTTACTGCTGCGAGCATTGACGTTCCTTGGCTAGAACTCCCAGATACCGTTCCTTTGACCGTATTATTTCTTTGAGTTGAACAGTGTCGCTGCAAGCCACAACAGGTACAACCTGGGTATAGGTATATTCAGCTAAAGCGGCAGGAGCGGAACGCCATAATCTTTGATTTGGCGTGAGAGAAACCCCCCTCTACTCCCCCCAAGGGGAGATGCCGCAGGAGGTTTAACTTGGCGTATCCTGAGATTCTATGTATTTTCGTAGTGTAGCTACCGTTGTACCCCCACAACTAGCGATAAAATAAGAACCATTCCACAACTCATTTTTGCGGCGTCCCCTGCGGCTAGTAACCGTTTTGATGTTGTTTATGAATTTACTCAACTCCATCTGTGGATAATATTGAAACAGCAAGTGTATATGGTCTTCCTCGACCTTAGCTTCAACTAGCTTACAGTCCCACTTCTGACACAAGTCATCTAGAATTTCCCTTAACCGTTCTAAGATTTCTCCTGTAAACACCTTCCGTCTATATTTGGTGGTCAATACAAGATGGGCTGATCTGTTACCACAGATCGGTCGGGAACCTCACGCCCTCTTGAAATAAAATCTTTTTTCACTGTTGCCAAAATGCATAAGTGTTGTTATACTGAGTGTAGTAGATATTTAAAGCGCTAAATTCTAGGGATGAAATATACCTACCAGTATCGCCTATATCCAACCAGACAACAGCAGCAGATACTGAATCTGTGGCTGAGGATTTGCAGGTATTGGTACAACCGTCAATTGGGAGACCGATTCGACTGGTGGGAGCATAATCGAACTTCCATGAATGCTTGCCCTTTGGTGTGCAGCCTTCCCTCGTTAAGAGATAAGCCAAACTATTACAGTCAGAAAAAATATCTACCTTTCCTCAAAAAAGACTTGGTCACTATCGACTGGTCGAGAGAATTATTAGATTTTTCTCAAGTCCCTGCTAATACTTTGCAGCAAGGACGCTTGCGCGGTTGCTTACGCAAATGTAAAAGGGTAGATGAAACATTCAAAAGATATATCAAAGGAGATTACCAAAATAAACGTAGTGGGAAGCCTAGGTTTAAATCTTCCTCCCGATATCGTTCATTAGTTTTTGAAGGGGCGGGACTTGAATTACATTCCTGTTCTGTGGGAGGTAAATACCTGTATTTGAAGACTCCTAAGCTAGGTGTTGTTAAAATTCGTACCCATCGTCACATTCCAGATGGTGCAATTCTCAAACGGGCACAGTTCATCAAAAAAGCCGATGGGTGGTACGTTAATTCACAGTTAGACGACCCCACCGTACCCACCCCCATCCCCTCCCGGGAGGGGGGCAGAGGGGTGGGTGAGGTTACCAAACACTGGCAAAACTCATTGGGCTTAGATGCCGTATTCCACGAGAATGATTACCTAGCTACCTCTGATGGTGACAAGCTTCCTTCTTTAAAGTCTTACCGCAAAAACCACTTTTACCTCTCAAATATTGACAAATTCATTGTAATACAAACTTTAATCCGATGTCTTCCTCTGCACACAAAATTTTTTCTGTAATTTCGTGTAAATCATTTAATCTATGCATTTTCTTTTTTTACTAAAATATGCATAGATTTTTGGCGTTCTGTTAAACCGCTAATGTCTAGTGCTTTGTGCCTATTTCTTCCCTTGTCTGGTTGGTAATTTGTTGAATATCCGACTGGAAAACGTCTTTACTTTGACTGTTTGTACTCAGCCAGAGAAGATACTCGATATTTCCAGCAGGTCCGGCGATGGGGGAAGGAGTTAAACCTCCATATTGCCATCCTAACTTTTTCGCTGTTTCCAGTACTTGGAAAATAGCCGAGGCTTGATGGCTCGGGTTGCGAACAACTCCTTTCTTGCCCACCAGATTTCGCCCGACTTCAAATTGGGGCTTTACGAGCAATACTACCTCCCGAGGAGATACCAGTAGGTTCCATAGCACGTCTAGGACTTTCCTCAGGGAAATAAAGGATAAATCTATGACGCCAAAATCCGCAGGTCTTTCCTTCCCATATAAATCGGTGGGAGTGAGGTAGCGAAAATTGGTTCGTTCTTTTAATATCACCTGGGGATTTTGGCGAATGCTCCAGGCTACTTGTCCGTAGCCCACATCCACTCCATAAACCTGTTTTGCCCCTGCTTGCAGGAGACAGTCGGTAAAGCCCCCTGTGGAAATTCCGCCGTCAAGACAAATGCGCTCTCGGATGTCAATGGCAAATACTTCAAGCGCTCTAGCTAACTTTACTCCCCCGCGAGATACATAGGGGGGTTTTTGTTTAAGCTCAATCTCAGCCGCAGGATCTACCTCGGTACCTGGTTTATCTATTATCCGCTTATTAACTTTAACTTCCCCCGCCCGAATCAGCAGTCCGGCTTTGGAGCGAGATTCGCAAAGGTTGAGGTCTACTAATAAAGTATCGAGTCTTTGTTTCAAGGGTAACTATTTTAATTGAACCACAGAGGAGCTCTTGACGCAGAGAGAGTTGGAGGCAACGTCTTGGTGCGCTTTCCACCTTGAATGCATTCAAGAAAATGTGGGTGCGACCGCTTAATAATGACTGCCGGATTTGCGGTGATGGATGGCTGTTACTCCTGACTTTTGCAACACCTCTCCAATATCTGCTACCGCGTAAATAACCCAGTGGTCGCCGCATTCCATCCGGTTTGCCACCCGACATTCCAGATAAGCCAGGGCATCTTGGAAGATGGGGGAACCATTTTCTGCTATCTTTACTGCCAAATTGGCAAAACGGTCTTCGACCGGAGCAAAAGGTTTGAGGAATTGTTTCATGAGAGCCTTTTCATTTCCTTCCTGCAAAATATTGAGGACGAATGACGCATCTGTATGTAACAAAGATTCGATCGCCCTTTCTTTGGCTACCGCTACTGTAAAACCAGGGGGATTGAAGGTGGCTTGAGATACCCAACTCGCCAGCATTCCACCACCTAAGTCCCCTTGCTGGGTAGTTACGACGCAGAGAGAGCCGACAATTTTGCCTAAAGCTTGTTCTGTCCGCGCCCCTACACTCCCTATCCCCTTAGGTTTCCGTGCTCTTTGGGCTTTTTTCAATCCTTGAGCAAAATCTGTTCCTGCTTCTTCGCAGTATTTGAGGGTGACGTCAGTGGGTTTAAATTTGACCCGAATTGTCTCGAAGCCAAAGGTATAGCCACCGTCCCGGAATTTACTTTCTAACAGATCGATGGCTTCTCCACTCCAACCGTAGGAACCAAATACCCCCACCAGTTTATTCTTATCCCCATTGGCTAAGGCTATACCTAAGGCTGTTTGGATCTGGGTCGGTGCGTGACCCCCAAGAGTAGGGGAACCGAAGATAAAGCCAGCTGATTTTTCCACTGCTGCTTTGATTTCATCCGGTTGGGCAAATTCTGCATTAATTGATTCTACCCCCACTCCCGCTTTAGTAATACCCCGGGCGATGGCCTGGGCTAGGGTTGCAGTATTCCCATAAGCTGATGCATAGATTAAAACAGCGTTTGTTGATTTTAGCTTTTGTTTTGTTGCCCATTTTTGATATGCTACATTGAGTTCAGTTAAGCCATAGCGGACTAAAGGACCGTGACCCGGAGCGTATATTTTGGCGGGGAAACTGCTCAGTTTATCCAAGGCTGCGGTGACTTGCCCTGCGTGGGGAGCCATGAGACAATCGAAATAGTAGCGGCGGTCTTCTGTATAGACTTGCCAACCTTCGTCTAATACCTGATCTCGACAGATATGGGCACCAAAGAGTTTGTCTGTATAGAGGATTTGGGACATGGTGTCGTAGGTACAAAGGCGATCGGGAAAACGAGGGTCCGGTGTGGGGACGAATTCTAGGAGATGACCGTTCCCTAAATTGACAGTTTCTCCTCCTTTAACCACCGTTATTTTTAGTTCTTGTTCTGGGAAAATTTTGCCTAGGGAAATAGCTCCGGGATTGGAACAGATTAAGGTAATATTAGGTGCAAGTTCCAGTATGGCTTTCAGGGTGATCCCTCGGTTGGGATTGATATGACCGAGAATGATATAATCGATGTCTGTGAGGTTAATTCTTTCTTTTAATGCAGTGAGAAAAATTTCGGTAAAAGATTCTCCTGGTGGATCGATTAAGGCGATTTTCTCTCCTTGAATTAAAAAGCTGTTAGCTGTGGTACCTCTTTTTAACCCGTATTCTATTTCAAATTTGAGTCTATCCCAAGTGCGCGATCGCATTACTTTGGTATCTTCTGTAATGAAATATACTTGGACATCTCTTGGTTTATTTACTGTCATTTTGTTATTCATTACTGTTTTATGTTTTTAGTAGTATATTAATGTATAAATTAATTTATTAATTGGAGAACTGCTCCTTGATTAAACCGCAGAGACGCAGAGGACACAGAGTAAAGATAAGAGAGGGCGTGTTAAGCAATTTTGGCAACGTTTTATATCTTATTCGAAAAGATATGGTCTCTGTCATGGTATTTGTTAGAAATGCCTAATTTTTTATAGAGATCGTCTGGATTTTCACAAACCGTTAAGTTTTTAAATTCTTCAATGTTTCTGATTGCTTGTTGAGTTTCTTCGTTGAAATCATCAATGATATAGGTTCCTTCCCTAATCCGCTTTTCTTTCTCAGCTTTTTGCTGCTTATCGTCCATATGCTTCTGTAGATATGTAGCAAGAGTATTTTGTTTCTCTTCAGAAAGCAGTAAAATTTTGTCAAATGTTTGTTGCATTAATACCGTCATTATCTTGTCTCATTGTCAGTTTCTGGTGTCCGGTTGTGTTAGGAAATTCAAATCACTCCCCCTTGGTGTTCGGGTGACACCATTACCTCTATGATAGCCACTGTTTCTCAATCTGTCAAGGGGAATAAAAAGCACCCTGCGTTATTGTGTTGGGTTTCTTTTCACAATCCTCTTAAACATCTCTCCCGTCACAATCGGAACTGAGAACTTGTCTGTCAGCGCAGTGATATCCCGATCTCCGGTCACCAAGTAATCTGCCTGCCCTGCGCGCTGCCCTATGAGCAGATCCGCTTGGCGAATCGCTAACCACAAAAAAGGAGTATCCTTTGGATCTCGACACTCTGGAACCGTAGGTGGTGGATTAGAAATTTCAACACATTCACAAAAAGGCAAATATTCATTTAATAAGACCTCCTGCTCAGTGCTAGAGAGTTTGAATTTGCTATAGTTCAAAACTCGTCGTAGTTCTCTCAGTGTCGCCTCAGAAACTAGCCCGACAAGCTGTCCCTGCTGCCAGACCTGCCGCAGCCAAGATAATCGCCCCTTACGAAACAGCAGCGCAGACAATACTGTATTCGTATCCAATACAACTCGCATTATTATCGTAATGAGTCCCGCGCCCAAGTAACAGCATCAGCAATATCTTCTTCCATAATTTGTAACGCTTCTAGCTTGTCTCGGACTTCATCGGGGGAAGGAGCTGCAAGAGATCCAAAAGTATAATCCGAACCTTGGAGCTTCCGCCGTTCAACAAACGCTTTAGCCTCATATTGGTTACTTCCTGGTTTGATTACTCGCCCAATATTACCATCGTTGATAACGAAACCTATATGAGTTCCTTTAATACCAACAGTTGAAACTTTATACTGCCCACTATTGGGATCCTTCCCTGTAGTATCTTCAAACAAAAAACCCATTTGTACGTTTGTCTCCTATTTTTCTGATTGTTTAACACATTACCGATAGATTTTAGTTAACACTTGCTCACTAATGCTAACACTTGCTCACCAATGCACTACTGGAATAAGCCAGTAGAGGGGCTATCTCCCAATGCGGGCACTTAGAAAGTAACCGCTCGAAGTTTAAGAAAGTGAGGTTGGTTTTCCCCCGTATCTCATTATTACCCAATCAGACAGCTTTTAGCAATAGGTAAGGGGGGTGGGTGCAAATCAGCCACTGTGTGTCAGCCCCTATGATAGCGACTGATTCTCAATCTGGGAATGTTTGCCATGACTCAAGAGGGGTGACGACTCTAGACGCGCGGCAATCTCTGCCTGAGAGATACCTACCTCTTGACGGGCCTGCAACATTTGGCGTAAGAGCGCAAATTCAGGTTCTAATGCCTCATAAGCGGCTTGGACTTCCGGCTTTTGTAAGGCGCTTTGCTTCAATTCATTATGGGTCATTCACGCAAAATCTCTTTTTGTCTCCGTTTAGCTATGTCTAGCTCTCTTTTAGGAGTCTTCTGGGATTTTTTGATAAAGACGTGGAGCATTACTATCTTTTTGTGTCCGTACCTTTGACTCGCAACTCGAATAGACCCTTCCCCATAGCACGAGTGTGGGGCATGCCCAGATTCGGGCCAAACTCCAGCATGAGATCGGTGAGCCGCAAATACCGTGCGAGTAATCCAGAGGGTAGTTGCAGAATTAATTGTTCGACTTCATCGCTATAATACTCAATGCTCCAGTCCATAGAACAATAGTAACATATTTGTTACAGCTTTTATCTTGGTTCAGATGGAGTCACTTCTCTCTCGGTAGTGTCTTCTATAGGTGTCTCCTCTATGCTCTTCGGGAAGTTTATAGAGAGATTGAAACAACCAGATCTGAGATACCTTGGACCATTCAGAGCATCCCAAGTTGCACGACGAGCTGCCTCAAGCATGATTTCAAGCTTATTAACAACATTAGTGTTTTGGGTATTGATCGACAAGTTGAAGTCCTCCATCATCACTAAACCAATGATACCATTCTTCCACAAGGGGTTGATAGACATTTTTGAAAGGCCGTAATCCTCGCTCAAATCGCCGTTTCACGTCAACTTCAGAAACTGAATGTCCACCAGCATCGACACGGATTGCCACACGATGAACCGCAAAATCTGCTGATGGGAGTTCAATGAAATGTAGTGAGGTTAGATAACCTAAATTTCTCCATCGTAGTATCCGACTCCTATACATTCTGGATGATAAGGTCGTCTCTATTGCAAAGCTGTGACGACTGATTTCAAGCTGAGTCAGACGACGGAGAAATTCCCTTCCTGCTGTAATCGGATGAGAGTATGTCTCACTTTCACGCTGAATTTCGTCAACATTAAAGAAAGTAATATTGGGATATTGGATCTGCAAAAGTTGCCGTGCAAAGGTCGTTTTTTTCAGCCCCATTGGCACCTGATATCAGTATTGCTTCAAGCAATTTCTTTCATTGATAATCAATCATTTCTAGGCTCCAAACGATTAGTTGGTGGGACACGAAGGTATTGAAGAGTTTCTGCACGATTAAGCATCCGCAATTTTCGTAATGCCACTTTACGTGAAAGCTGGTGCTCTAACTAGGCGACACCAAACTTTCACTATTTCTAGGAAGCCCAAAGACCTTGAGGTCAGCAGTATGAGACCAACTTGTTAGGTGAGTAAATCATTTGCATCAACAGAATAATTCGTGGCTTTTAGTGCCTGAACTAATTTCAATTTCCAACTATCACCTGAGTCATATGGGGTATAAGTAATCCCATTTATATCTGTTGGCAATTCTAATTTATCCTTTTTATCATCTCGCTTTAGTACAAAAACTTGAGCTCTGGAAAGTTTACCAATAAAATACCCTAATTCAAGAATTACATTCTGCCTTGCCCGTGGTTGAGCCTTTTCAGAACCTTCTGTTTTTAAGTAGCCAATATCATCAGGTGAAAGCAAAATAATTGCGAATTGAACATTAGTATTTTTCTCAAACTTTTCAATGATCGTGGCACCTTGATTAGGTTGTTCATGAAGAATAATAGGCTTGAGTTTAAGTCTCTCTAGAGTTCTGGCTACTGCTTGCTTCATTTCTTTATCATGTCCATGAACAATGAAAATCTCGTTTGTTGGTGAACTGACGGAGGAGTTTGGCTGTTCCATTGTTGCTGGCTCAAATTTGAATGAATTATCTTCACATAACTAATAAACAAATAGTTTTAGCATAACTAGGTAATGCTTCGGCCTTGTTCAGAGCAGATTCATAGTTCTTGTCAAAGTCGATATTGCTGAATTTCTGCAAATATTTTTTGTTTGGTAGTTGTTCAAATTTCTCTTCGACATCAAGTTTCCATCTGTGAAACTCCTTGGAGTCAAGTCCTTTATATTTTAAACTTGCTATTGGCTCAATAAATGGCTGAAAAAATGCTTCAATCTTGTTTCTTTCTATAATACCACTGAAATCGAATGGTCCACCAAAACTTTTTCTGGCAGCACCAAGCCTTCTAACTCGTAGACTCTTCAAGTCATACTCTCTCCGCAGTTCATCTTCCATTTATTTATAATTCTCCTCATAAGATTCTCGTTCAGATGGAGTCACTTCTCTTGCACTGATGATGCGAATTGAAGTTGCTCTTTCAGTATAGGACACGATTAATAATTTCTCAAAGTTTAATTTTCCAACAATAAGGTATCGCTCCTCATCGGCAGAATGGTCTGGGTCATAGAAGTCAACATAAAGAGGATCATCAAAAACAGTTTTTGCTTCCTCAAATGAGACACTATGCTTTGATAGATTTGCCACAGCCTTGTTTTCACTCCATTCAAACTTCATGAGTTTTATTCTATCTTATTCCATGAGCATCATTAAATAAGCATCTTTTAAATTTTCCCTTCCCGTGTTTCTCCTTGAGTCATGATTTCTGGATGTTCAAGGAGTTTACCTAGCAAAAACCTTTCGCTTTTCCAATAAATCATTGTCATTTTACTTTTCATCCCCTTACCTTTCAATTATAGTATATAATAAGATTTGGGGTCAAATTACTAAAATATGAAACCCCAAACCTCAAACCCTCTAATAGTAATTGCCCACTTTGCGATGGTGGACAGCGGTGAGGGCGTCGGGGTTGGCGACGCGACCGTTGGTTACTTGGCTATAGATTACCCAGTGGTCCGAACATTCCATCCTACTGGCAACCTTACACTCTAAATAGGCGAGAGCTTCTGTGAGGATAGGGCAGCCATTCTCTGCTGTTTGGGTTTGTACTCCAGCAAAGCGATCGGCACCGGGAGGGAAGCGCTTGAGGAAGTGTTTCATTAACTTTTGGTACTTCCCTTCTTCGAGAATATTTAAGACAAAGCGATCGCCAAATTGCATTAAAGATTCTATCGCCCTATCTTTAGCTACAGCAACGGTAAAACCTGGGGGTTCAAAACTAGCTTGGGTTACCCAAGAAGCGACCATAGCGCTGGTGAGGTTATCTTTTTTGGCGGTGAGAATGTAGAGTCCTCCGCTCAACCGCCCCATGGCTTTATCTAACTCGTTGTCCAGGGATTTCCTGGCTTTTACTTTCCGCTCTAAATTGAGAGCTTGTCCTAAGTCGGTACCAGATTCTTCACAGAGTTGATAGATAGCTGATGTGGGGGTATCTTTAATCCTAATGGGAGGAAAGGCTTCTTTCAGTCCTAAATCTCGGAATTTATTCAGGAGGGGATCGATGGGTTCGTCGTCTCCACCGTAAGATTCAAACATACCGATGGTTTGCTTTTTGTTAGCGGCGGCTAATATGGCTCCCATGTTACTGGCTATCTCTTGATGATGAGGACCGGATAGGGGTGGCATAGCGATAGCTAGTGCTGCTGCTCGACTAACTAATTCTTGCACTTCGTGACTATCGGCGGATTTCAAATCTACCATTTCTACCCCAACCCCTGCTTTAGTAACGCCTTTGGCAACAGCTTGGGAGAGGCGATCGCACCAACCGTAGTCGGAAATGTAAAAGACGGCTGCTGTCTTCTCTGCTTTCGCAAAGCTCTCGCTCCAGGTGCGATAGGAATTTAGGAGTTCTGCTACATTGTGGCGCAATACTGGACCGTGTCCGTTGGCGACGGTAGTAATGGTTCCCAATTTGTCCATGCGCTTCATGGCTGAGAGTACAGAGCGAGCATTGGGAGCCATTAAACATTCATAATAAAAGCGGTAGTCCGGTTTTATTGCTCCTAAATCCTCGTCAAAAAGGCTATGAGAACAGTAGTGCATACCGAAGGCGTCGCAGCTGAAGAGAGTTTCTGTAGCGCGGTCGTAGGAGAAGATAGTATCGGGCCAATGGAGGTTAGGGGCGTTAATGAATTCTAACACATGACCTTTACCTAAATCTAGGGTATTACCGTTTTTGACGATTTGCCGTTGGAAGGGTTGGTGAACTAGGTCTTCTAGGAATTGAATTGCTACTTTTGAACCTACCACCACTATTTCGGGAGCTAATTCCAGCAGGTCTTTCACTAAGCCGCTGTGGTCTGGTTCCGTGTGACTGATTACCAGATAGTCGATGGCTGTGGGTTCTATGATACCAGTTAGGGTATCCAGATAGAGCTGGCGGAACTTTCCGTGGGAGGTATCTACCAGGGCTGTTTTCTCCCCGCGAATGAGGTAGGAGTTGTAGGTGGTGCCGTTTTGCAGGCCAAATTCAATGTCGAACCGGTCCCTGTCCCAGTCTAGAGAGCGGATAGCGGTGGTGTTCGTTGCTATGGCTCCTGTCTGTATAGTTAAGCGTTTCACTGTTTTGATGGGAGTTGCCATTACCATATATTATCTCCTGACACATTGTAAAATTTTATTACAACCATGATAACAAACCTTTGCGCCCTTCCCCTGGGCGAGACAATTTGTTTAGTCATCGGCAATTCCCGACTCCATTTTGCTGGGTTTCAGGGGGAAGAGTTACAGTGGACTTGGGATCGGGAACACCTTATAGCCGGGGAATTACCTGAGGAAATTGTACCTCCCCAGGTTCCTGTCTATATTGCTTCTGTGGTTCCTGCGCAAGCAGAACTGTGGTCTAATTATCCTGATGGGAGATTTATTGGTTTGGGGGATATTCCTTTGAAAGGTGTTTATCCAACTTTGGGGGTGGATCGTGCTTTAGCTTTGTGGGGTGCGGGGGTGACTTGGGGGTTTCCCTGTTTGGTGATTGATGGAGGAACAGCCCTTACTTTTACAGGAGCCAATGGCGATCGCCTCTTAGTAGGAGGGGCCATTTTGCCCGGGTTGAGGTTGCAGTTGAAGTCTTTAGGAGGGGGAACGGCTGCTTTACCTTTAATAGGGTTATCCAAAGAGTTACCAAATCGTTGGGGGTTAGATACTCCAGGAGCAATTCAGAGTGGGGTGATATATACAGTTTTAGCTGGTATCAAGGATTTTCTTGCTCATTGGTGGAAGGAGTTTCCTGGAAGTTTGGTGGTGTTGACTGGGGGAGATGGTGGTTTGCTGTTGAGTTATTTACGGGTGCGGTATCCGGAACTGGGGGAGAAGGTAATAGGGTCGGAGAATTTAGTTTTTTGGGGAATGAGGGGGATTTTGTCTTAGTGAGGAGATAATATACTCCAACCAAGACGAGAATGGCGATCGCCCCAAAAATATCCCCTCCACTACTATTATGCCAATAATTAAATGCAGCTCGGTTGTCTTCCGCTGCCAAGAAAGTGAGTAAGGCGAGACGCATGGCATTCACGATGATAGCTATAATAGGAGCAATACAGAATAAACGGATTCCTTCCCGACGAGATAGATTAAAAGTAAGAGTCAAGATAATCGTACATTGCCAGAGGAAAAAGACCATCCCGTAGCTAGAACAAACAGGTAAAACTTCAATGGCTCCTGTGGGGAGAAGTACTTTGTTACCTTCCGAAACTGCATCAAAGGATAAGTACCAGAGTAAATAGGCGGAGAACTTGGCATCTAGTGGAGATAATAATTGGTTAGGGATAAAGGAGATGAAGCGTCCCATATGCTCCCCGGGGGAGGAAAGGATCCCCATAATGAGTAGTTCTCGCCAATATTGTCCTAAGCCTTTTTTCCCAGAAGCTAGCAAACACAATCCTATGGCAGCTGGGACGGGAGAAATCCGCATCAGAATGTCTTCCCCGCCACTAGATAAAACCATGCGCAGTACTACCCAGACCAGGAGCATTATGCCCCAGCTAGTGGAAGCTATGTCGCTGTGATAGTTTCGCTCTCCCCTTCTTATGTACGCTATATATACTGCTGCGAGGAAAAACAGAGAGAAGATAGAGGAGTTGTAAGAAATGAGGAATAGTACCAGTAAAGCAGCAGTTATAGCTACTAATAAGAATGGAATTCTTTTGTGATAATTCATAATTGGGAATTTGGTTGAGAGCAACTACTGATTGCAATTGGAAATTTGTTTGACCTCATCCCTTCCTCGCCCAAAAGGTGTAGCGCCAGATTAAAATCAATGAGGTTGCCCCAAGAATGGCTCCCAGACACCATTTAACCGTTAATTTGATTAAATTGAGCCTTTGTTGCTTATAAGCACTCTGTGCTTGCTCCTCCACATTATTCTGTTGCTGCTCCAGTTGGGCGAACAAGTCCTCTCGGTTACTGTTAGGAAATCTAGCGGTCAACTCTTCTTCGCTGATGCTATCGAGCTGCTCTTGAATTTGCTGGATTTGGTTATCATTATTTTCAAACTGAACTATGAGTCGAGCACGGTTCCGTTCGTAGATGCGAACCGTGTTGACCACCAATGAAGGAACCATGAGTAGATACAATATACCCAGTAGTAATGCAAATCGGGATATCCAGGATAATAACCCCAATTCTTTTCTACCAATTGTAGTTTCTTCCCGACGATAGAAAATTAAGGCCAAGCCAATAATAGGCGCCCAAATGGTTTCGACGATTTTCCCTATGGTTTGATACTCCCAGTTGGCGTTGAAGAATTGGGGTTGAATTAATAAGGCGATATAATCGATTGAGATGAGACCGAGGATGATATAGAACCCATTTGAGATCTTTTTAAGTAGTGGCTAGCCTTTTAAGCATCAGTCGGACAAAACATAGACTAATCTTGGTATTAGCCTGCTCAAGAGTCCTTTCAAAGTTTTTGACCAAACTCTTGCATCTTTCCATCCACAAATTAGTTCTTTCAATCATCCACCGCGCTTTTACTGGCACAAAACCGGTTTTTCCTTCCTTTTTCTTTTGAGCTTTTGATGGTTTACGGGAGACCTTAAATCTAATCTTAGTCATAATCGCCGGATAAATTTTATGTAATTCCTGGGTCAGTTTTTCTGGGTGATATCCATGGTCAAGCAAAATGGTAATCTTGGGGATGTTGACTGGTTTAGACTTGAAATAATCTATGTTTTTCGATAACATTTCAATCAAACCCACATCGTCAGATACCGATGCTTTGGTGCAATGACTAAAAAAAGGAAAGCCCAAAGTATCTACTGCTAGATGTCTTTTAAGACCATTGGTAGACTTGTAAAAACAAAACCCTTTCGACTTTACACTGGCGTTACAGGTATTTTTTACCGCTTGGGAGTCAATGATGATTAGGGTTGTCCATTGCCCTTTTTTTTTAACTTGCTGACGGACTCTACTATGCAAGATATCTCTGATTGCTTCGATTACCCCAAGCGATCGCCACTGTTTGTAGTACCAAAATACTGTGGAATAGGGGGGCAAGTCTTTGGGTAAGTCACACCAATTACAACCATTCTTTAATTGGTACAAGATACCATCTAAAATCTGCCTTTTACTCCATTTTGGTGGTCTTGTCTGTTTCTTTTTGGGCAACAGAGGTTCTATTATTTTCCACTCCCCGTCTGTCAAACTACTTGAGTACGGCATTTTTTCCCTATTTTACTCCACAACAGAGATCTCAAATGGGTTCTATATCCCATGAGGGATAGTAAAGTGACATTGAAATATTCGATTTCCTTGGATATGTACAGGGGCTCCTTTTTCGGCGTCGCGTATTGGCGGGATAATTGTAATTTTCTTCGGAACCGTCTCCAGCTAGACCTGATATCGTTTTTGGGTATCCCCTCTTCTTTTTCTTCTTGGGCATATTGGCGGGATAATTGTAATTGTCTTCGGAACCGTCTCCAGCGAGACTTTATCCCACCTCTGGCTCTCCTCTCTTCTTTTTCTTCTTGGGCATATTGGCGGGATAATTGTAATTGTCTTCGGAACCGTCTCCAGCGAGACTTTATCCCACCTCTGGATCTCCCCTTCCTTTCTTCTTCGGCCATTTTCTAAATGTATCCTCCCCAACTTAAACCTCATTCCTGAGAGTGAGGATTTCCACCCCATCTTGAGTCACAGCAATGGTATGCTCAAACTGAGCTGAGAGCCTACCATCCTTCGTTATCGCCGTCCAACCATCAGGGAGGAGCAGCGCTTCGTGACTTCCCTCATTAATCATAGGCTCAATAGTAAAAACCATCCCGGAACGGAGACGCTTCCCTTTCCCTCGGGTGCCGTAGTGGGGAACGTGAGGAGCAGTATGAAACACTCGACTCACTCCATGACCAACAAAATCCCTGACTACAGAAAAGCCTTCCCCTTCCGCATATTCCTGAATAGCAGCGCCGATATCTCCAATTTTACCTCCCGGTTGCACAGCAGCAATGCCCTTATACAAACATTCCTGGGTCACTTCCACCAGCTTTTTCGCCCGTAAGGAGGGGGTACCCACAAAGAAGGTGCGGGAGGTATCCCCGTGAAAGCCATCCAGAATTGGCGTTACGTCTATATTAATAATATCTCCATCTTTGAGGATTTGCTTGGCATTGGGAATACCGTGACAGATGACGTGATTGACGCTGGTACAGATAGACTTAGGAAAGCCAAGATACCCCAAAGGAGCGCTTTTTGCCCCCCGTTCCTTCGTCCACCGTTCCGCTTCATCATTGATTGCTAAGGTGCTGACTCCCGGTTTTACCATCTTTTCGAGATGGTCTAATAGTTCTGCTGCTAAACGTCCTGCTTGACGCATTTTTGCGATCTCCCGTTTGGAGAGTAGCACGATTCTTTCCTTTCCCATAAATCTCTATTTGATATTTTTTGATCCAGCTATTCCTGTATAGCAAGTACCTTTCACTTGGGTGTCTCAATCGCGCCTGGCGGCTGTTGCTATATTATAAGGGGTTGCGGGGTCAGGCAGTAAGGAGCTCATGGCTGTGTAACCTTACAGGGTAAAGGTTTGAGGATGAGAACAAGAAAAAAAAAATTTTTTTCCAAAAAGGGTTGACAAATTCAAAAGCTTGCTCTTACAATATAAAAGTGTGAGTGAACATTCCTCAGTAGCTCAGTGGTAGAGCGGTCGGCTGTTAACCGATTGGTCGTAGGTTCGAATCCTACCTGGGGAGCTTTAATCAGTGATCAGTAAACAGTAACCAGTTACCAGCTCCGTCCGAACGCGGAAACTTCGAGTGGCGCTACCGACTGTACCAAGTTCCATTTTTATAATTCCCCGCTTTGAATTTGATTACTTGAGAAAGGAGCTAGCACAAGATTTGAACTTAGCCAATCCTTTGGCTTTTATGGCTTGCTTTGTTGCATCCACAGCATCAGCACCGGGATGGGCGAACCCCAGTACCGCTTCTTGTAATTGATGACCGGGCAACTCTTGCGAATTTCTTTGACATCCTCCCGCCGCTAACCCTACGGGTATAGCGGGGGATTCCCATATCGCTATGAGGGTTTCCTCTTTCGACGAGTTCCCTTACTTTGGGGTGCCGGGCACCCCAAAACAGAGGGGAGTCTCTCCAGAGGCGTTACTTTCCCTGTGCCCCAGGGTAGTTTCTAATTGTTTCAATGCAGCAGATAGGATATTGATGGCAGCATTCTCATCCCGATCAGCTATATAACCGCAATGAGGACAATTGTGAGTCCTGGTGCTCAATGCTTTGGTCACCTTTTCACCACGTAGGATGCTAAGAAGTCGTAGGATGCGTTACTAGCCGTAAGTAGTAGCAACAATACAAACTTTGTTGGCGTAACGCATCGTACGTAGCAGCATCCTAAATTAAATGGGTTAGCGTAACGCATCCTACGCAGTTTTGAGAAATATACTTCGGGTCAACCGCAATCAGTTTTACGACCTAGTTTGCCCCGAAATACTCCAGCCATTCTCGGAATCTGTACCAAGCTGCATCATTAATTGATTTGGCTAAACAGTGGTTTTTCACCATATTACGCACTTTTAGGTTTTCAATCGCTACCCACCCCCGGAGGGGGCGAAGGGGGTGGGTAGGTCTTTAAACTCTTGCCGATAACGTAGTCCGAGGTAGGGGCACGGCATTGCAGTGCCCCTAAGGCTGGTCAGCTAGCTGTGGCTTGAGGGCACGAGAGCCACGGAGCGAAGAGCGCGGGGTGCTGATAAGTCATCCTTGCCGTCCTTCTATAGTCTAGCAAGGTTTTTCCAACTTTGTCAAGATTTAAGGAAAAATTCCGCTATCTATTACAACTCTTTATTTTGGGGCGCGAGCATTCCTCAAGAGCTGGTAACTAGAGCGACATGGTATCCCCCTTTGATTTTCGTGAGTTGGAAATTGGAGTAAGATTGCAAGAGTTGAGGAAAGTTGCCCTTTAATTGCAATCTTTCCATGGTTTTGTTAATACTTATACCATATTGCTTGAGAAATTCTTGGCCAATATTTGCTAAAGATACGCCAGTTTTGTTCGATTCAGCTGTCAAACTGCTCATAATTATAGTTAAGGCTGTTTCTAGATCTGCTTTTGTTTCAATGGGATCCGGTAGTTGAGAGTGGTCTGCAACCTGACTCCCATTAGGAGTATTTTGGGCAGATTTTCCCCTGGTAACTAGAGCCACATGGTATATTCCTTTGATTTGCGTGAGTTGGAAATTGGTGTAAGATTCTAATAGTTCCCGGAATTTACCGCTTAATTGTAATCTTTCAATGGTTTCCGTAATACTTATACCATATTGCTGTATAAATTGAGAAGCCACATTTGATATAGGAATTTCAGTTTCGTTGGATTTAGCTGTTAAACTGTGCACAATGAGAGTTAGGGCTGTTTCTAGGTCTGCTTCTGTTCCAATGCGAGCCGGTAGTTGAGAGTAGTCGGTAATGGAAGATCCCCCCTGACCCCCCTTAGATCGGGGGGTATTTTGGGCTGATTGTCCCTCTTTACCCTCATTAAAAACAGTAACATAGATGCCGGATTCGGCTGTAGGTTCGTGAATGACTAACTTATCCGGGTAATTACTCAACATATCGCTTTCCTTTTTTCCCGGTAAGTGCTGTCCTACTACTTTAGAGATGGTTATGTGATACTGCTGTTGAAAAAGTTGAGATATTCGCTCCAGTTTTAGCCAATAATTGCCTGTGGCTTTTTGCTCTTGGAGGATAATAGCTTGTAATTGCCCGATAAATTCTTCAGGAGTGGGTATACTAGGTTGGGGCTGGGTAGAATGATTGATGGTATTACCGGTTTGGGTATTTAAAACGGTAATTTGCTCTTTTTGCTTCTTGACTAAATATACAGTCAAGCCATGGGTTTGTAAAGTAGTACAGAGATGAGTCATGACTCCATCAGAGGAACAAACGAACACTTCCTTAGCTGTGGGATAGTGAACGAAGATGGAAGACCCCACAGTAGCCATTTTAACGTCCGCACTATCCTTACCGGGGGGAACATGAATCAATTCGTAACCCCGTCCGTGAAATTCTAGGTCTTTTTTCCCCAGACTGCGCCAATTGGCAAAAGCGACTTTAATTTGAATGGGATAACTGCAAATACTGGCGAGGAATTTTTCCGTTGCTACATCTATCTGTAGATTTTCCGCATCTAAAAGCAGAATGGCAATCGCCCCATTTCTCCCATGGTGACCTTCCACCGGGGGATGTGTTAGCATGGGGTAACTGTAGTGACGAATGTGAGCCAGTAATTGGGCAAACTGAGGGGAAACAAAGAAGCTGGGAGCCAGAAAAAGATGGAGCACTTTCATTATTTCCGTCACCAGGATATCTCTATCGGTTGCCTGTTCTAGCTTTGACTTTAACTTAGCGGTAAATTTAGCCCTAACCCTCTCACTCTCCCATTGATAATGGCTGTACTTATCCTTCAGCCATTGAGGATAGCTGGACTTAATGGCAACAATCGCTTCACAGATACAGCGGCTAATAGAGTCGATGGTGACAGAATCTGGAGTCATCTCATTTTCAATGTTAGAGTAATTCTATCACGGGCGGTAACAGAAGCAACACAAAACTCTATTCTTAATTCAATCATGGCCAGAAACCTGCGGGGATTCATTAAAATACTAGAAGAACGGGGACAACTACGGCGGATCCTAGCTCAGGTAGACCCGGATTTAGAAATTGCCGAAATCGCCAACCGCATGCTGGTTGCGGGGGGTCCGGGGCTATTATTTGAAAATGTTAAAGGGTCTCCTTTTCCCATAGCCATCAATTTAATGGGGACCGTGGAAAGGATTTGTTGGGCCATGAATATGTCTAATCCCCAGGATTTGGAGAGGCTGGGAGAAAAGCTAGCAATGCTGCAACAACCAAAACCACCGAAGAATATTTCCCAAGGGGTGGATTTTGGGAAAGTACTCTTTGACGTGCTGAAAGCGAAACCAGGAAAAAGCTGGTTCCCCCCTTGTCAACAAGTGGTAGTGCAAGGGGAAGACTTGGATTTAAACACATTACCCCTCATTCGTCCTTATCCTGGGGATGCCGGGAAAATTATTACTTTGGGTTTGGTTATAACCAAGGATTGTCAGACAGGTACCCCAAATGTGGGGGTTTATCGTCTGCAACTGCAATCTAAGAATACCATGACTGTTCATTGGTTATCCGTGCGAGGTGGAGCGAGACATCTGCGCAAAGCGGCGGAGGCAGGGCAGAAATTGGAAATTGCCATTGCCCTGGGAATTGACCCCCTGCTGATTATGGCTGCTGCTACCCCTATTCCAGTGGATTTATCAGAATGGTTGTTTGCTGGTTTATACGGCGGTTCCGGAGTGGAGCTTACAAAGTGTAAAACTTTGGATTTAGAAGTACCAGGGGACGCAGAAATGGTCTTAGAAGGAACCATTACTCCGGGAGAGGTATTACCTGACGGTCCTTTTGGAGACCATATGGGTTATTACGGCCCAGTGGAGGATTCCCCCTTAATTCGCTTCCATTGTTTAACTCATAGAAAAGACCCCATTTATCTTACTACTTTTAGTGGTCGTCCTCCGAAAGAAGAAGCGGCTATGGCGATCGCCCTCAATCGCATTTATACTCCCATTTTACGGCAACAAGTTCCAGAAATTGTGGACTTCTTTTTACCTATGGAAGCCCTCAGTTACAAAGCGGCAATTATATCCATTGATAAAGCATATCCAGGACAAGCAAGAAGGGCTGCATTGGCTTTTTGGAGTGCTTTACCTCAGTTTACTTATACCAAATTTGTGGTGGTGATAGATAAAGAGATTAATGTGCGCAATCCCCGGGAAGTTGTGTGGGCCATTTGTTCTAAAGTAGACCCGGTGAGAGATGTTTTTATTCTCCCGGAAACCCCTTTTGATACCTTAGATTTTGCCAGTGAGAAAATTGGTTTAGGAGGGAGAATGGGAATTGATGCCACCACTAAAATTGCGCCGGAAACTGACCATGAATGGGGGGAACCTTTGCAGTCTGACCCGGAGGTAGCAGCTATGGTAGCTCGACGTTGGCAGGAATATGGTTTGGGGGATTTGCAGTTAAATGAAGTGGATCCCAATTTGTTTGGTTATGATATCCCGTAGGGTGGGCATTGCCTACCAAGCCCTCCAATCTATCCCCCTGCGAATGAATTGCGGGCTACGTTATCAAACCCCTTCAGGGGTGACCAATAAATTCGGACCATTAACCAACAATATTTAGAACAGGGGTTGACAAAAAATCCCATGGCTGTTACTATTAAATTAGATGGTATAAAAGGGAAAGATGTGGCAGAAAGGGTACACATTACAAGGTAAATACCGCATTGAGAGCAAATTGGGGGAAGGTGGTGGTGGCATTACCTATAAAGCCGTACATATTGGTTTTGATGACTGGGTGGTGATTAAAACTCCTAATGCTACGTTACAACAGGATCCAGAATTTGTGAAACGGTTTCATAAAGAAGCCAAAACTCTTCGAACACTAGGAGAAGAACGTAATCCTCATATTGTGCGGGTCACTGATTTCTTTACACAACGGAAATTACCCTGTCTCGTGATGGATTTTATTGCAGGAGAAGATTTGTATAACCGGGTACAAAGACTGGGTGCTTTATCGGAAGGAGAAGTGGTAGGTTATCTGCGGCAAATTGGTTCAGCATTGAGTGTGGTTCATTACTATGGATTAGTTCATCGAGATGTGAAACCAAATAATATCATGATAACCCAATCTGGGGAAGCAATTTTAATCGATTTTGGTATTGTGGGAGAGATTTCCTCCACTACTATGAATACAGAAATGGGAACATATGCTTTTGCACCTCCTGAGCAGTTTCTGAGAGGTACGGGGAGGAAACCCACCTTGGATATTTATAGTTTAGCAGCTTCTTGTTATTACGCGGTAACCGGGAGGGAGCCTGATTTTAATCTGGATCAAGAGTTGATTTTTCCCAAACAATTTAATCCCCATATTAGCGACATTTTGAATCAAGCTATTATTCAGGGAATGCAGCGGAAGGCGAAAAATCGTCCTCAAACTATGGCAGAGTGGTTAAAATTATTCCAGTCTCTTCCTTCCTCTCTTCCTACTCAACCAATTTGTACCTCTTCCTCTTCCTCTGATATACCATCTTCTTCCGATTCTGAACCAGAATATCTGCAATCAACTGTTGTTCCGAAGGAAAAGGAGAAACCTCGTCAAAAGAAGAAACGGAAAGAAGGGGCGATCCTGAAATATGTCAAACAACTTCCTTGGTTTTGGTTGCTTATCCTTTTGGAAAGTTTTGCTCTTGTTGGATTTTTATCTGGAACAGTGGAAGGGGCTGTGGTATGGGCTGTGGTATCGGCTGTGGGAGGGGCTGTGATGGTGGCTGTGATGGTGGCTGTGATGGTCGGGACTGTGGAAGGGGCTGTGGTCGGGGCTGTGGAAGGGGCTGTGGTATGGGCTGTGGTATCGGCTGTGGTATGGGCTGTGGTCGGGGCTGGGGAAGGGGCTGTGGTTTTATTCATAGGATTTCTGGCGGTTTGGGCTGTAGAATTAATCCTGGCATGGATAATGAAGTGGACTGATGGACGGGCTGTGGTCAGGGCTGTGGTCGGGGCTGTGGTCGGGGCTGTGGTCGGGGCTATGGTCTGGGCTGTGGTAGAGGCTGTGGTAGGGGCTGTGGAAGGGGCTGTGGTCGGGGCTATGGTCGGAGCTGTGGAAGGGGCTGTGGTCGGGGCTATGTCTGCTATAGCAGAATCAAAGAATAAAAATCAAGGCTTTTTAATTACCCTTGGAACCGCTGTGGGAGGATTTGGAATAGGCTGGCTTCTTTCCCTTCTGTGGTGATCGCCCTTAACCTGAATTGCGGGCTACATTATGAAACCCCTTCAGGGTTGAAAATCCAGCGATCGCCCTTTCTTTAAGCAAAGAATCAACGATGATAAAAGAGAGTGTTCCGTGGTATCGCCCTTGTGGTAATTGTAATAGTATAGAACTTTGCTCATATATTATAGTATACCATATTCTGGGCTGGTGGGCATTGCCCACTCTACTAGAATTGAGCACTTAAGGGGGTGCGGGGGAAGGGAATTACGTCGCGAATATTGGCCATTCCGGTCATAAATTGTATCCTAGGTTCAAACCCCGTAGCGACGCAAGTCTAAATACCACCATAAATCTTCTTCCGCTATCCCTTTTTGTTGGATGTGATTCTGCAATACTTCTAACCTTTCTTCTCGCTGGGAACCTCCAATTATCTCGCCAATTTTAGGCACCAATACGTCCATAGCTGCTACTGTCTTGCAGTCTGAGTTTAAACGCATATAAAAAGCCTTGATACCGGCAGGATAATTCCTGACAATGACTGGCTTTTTTAACAGTTCTTCTGCTAAATAACGCTCGTGTTCTGACTGTAAATCTAAGCCCCATTCTACTGGATACTCGAACTTGCGGTCTGCTTTTGTTAATAAGGCGATCGCCTCACTATAACTAATGCGCTCAAATTCGTTCTTGATAATATTCGACCCTGTCTTGAGCACCGACTTATCAATGCGCTGGTCAAAAAACTCCATATCTTCAGGACACTTTTCCAGGACATATTGGAAAATGTACTTCAGAAACTCCTCTGCTAAGTCTTGATCCCCTTCCAAGTCGCAAAAAGCCATCTCCGGTTCCACCATCCAAAATTCTGCCAAATGACGGGAAGTATTGGAGTTTTCAGCGCGAAAAGTGGGGCCAAAAGTATAGACATTTTCAAAAGACATAGCCATTACTTCCGCTTGCAGTTGTCCACTGACGGTTAAATAAGCTGGACTTCCAAAGAAGTCTTGACTATAATCTACTGAGTCCTTATCTGTTTTCGGAATATCTTCTAAATTGAAATTAGTGACGCGAAATAGTTCCCCTGCTCCTTCGCAGTCATTAGCAGTAATAATCGGGCTGTGAACCCACAAGAAACCTCGTTCTTGGAAGAACTGATGAATCGCTGCTGCACTAGCATTCCGGACTCGGAAAACAGCCCCCAGGGTATTGGTACGGGAACGCAAATGAGCGATAGTGCGGAGAAACTCAAAAGAATGCCTTTTCTTTTGGAGAGGATAGGTTTTTGGATCTGACTCCCCATAGATAACCACTGAGATTGCTTTCAGTTCCAGTCTCTGTCCCCGTCCCTGGGAAGGCACCAGCACTCCCTCCACAGCCACAGAAGCCCCTGTACTCAACTGTTTGAGTAGGTTGGCTAAAAAGGAGCCGTCGTTCACTTCCAGAAAAGCGAATCCCTTTAATTTCCGCGTAGTCGCGGTGACCCCGAATCGTCACCGATTCTTCTGCTTGACCTTGTCGTAAAATGTCCGCAATCCGTCGATTTTCCATTGTTCCATCGTTCCTTTTTTTATTCTTATATACGAAGAAAGGTATGGGTATACCATGGAACCCAGAACCTTTACCCTACAGTGGTACGTAAAACAGTGACCAGTTACCAGTTACCAGTTACCAGTTACCAGTTACCAGTTACCAGTCCTGCTCATGCCAACCGGGGCAGTCAGGCAGTTACCAGTTACCAGTTACCAGTCCTGCTCATGCCAACCGGGGCAGTCAGGCAGTTACCAGTTACCTTCCACCAATAAGTGGCTTGCCACCAAATAAGTGGTGGGGGCCTCAAACCCAAGGTTGAGCTGCTACCATGGTACGTGATTACTGGTCACTGTCATGGTACAAGGTCACTGGTAACTGAAAGGTGGGGGCCTCAAACCCAAGGTTGAGCTGCTACCATGGTACGTGATTACTGGTCACTGGTAACTGAAAGGTGATTCACCCTGCGCAGGACTTGAGCAGCCAACCGATAACTACTCCCAGTCCACCAAACCTGACTATTTGCCAAAATGGTTCTTTGAAGCTACTCCAGCTGACGAGACGACTTTCTAGGTTCAGTTCGATGGCTTCCAACTCCTGTTGGATATGGCGCAATTCGGTTTTAATTGGCTCTTTTCTCTTATTATCTCTTTGCTGCTGCTTTAGTTCCTGCTGCCGTTGTTGTAATTGCTGCCGACGAACTTGGTCTTGCTCCACTTGCGCTATTCTTTGTTTGAGAGAGACAAGAGACTCTTCGACTTTTGCCAGAGCGCTTTCTAAATCATCATCTTCTTGGCTGCCATCATCTAGTTTGTCAGTATCTTCAGTCATGAGAGTAGATTAGAAGACATAATCTTATAAATTTAATATTATAGCATTTTTTCACTGGAGGTGGTACAATTGAACAAGCTTTCTTGCTATACAGCAACAGCCGCCCTGGCGATTGAGACCCCCAAGTAAAACAGTGACCTTGTACCATGACAGTTACCAGTTACCAGTTACCAGTTACCAGTTACCAGTCCTGCTCATGCCAACCGGGGCAGTCAGGCAGTTACCAGTTACCTTCCACCAATAAGTGGCTTGCCACCAAATAAGTGGTGGGGGCCTCAAACCCAAGGTTGAGCTGCTACCATGGTACGTGATTACTGGTCACTGGTAACTGAAAGATGAGTTGGATCTAGTTGGCGAGAAATGTTCTAACCCGCTTTCTGACTGCAATTCATTTACATATTACCTGTTACCTCATAACTGTCATGGTACGAGGTAACTGTCATGGTACGAGGTAACTGTCATGGTACGAGGTAACTGTCATGGTACGAGGTAACTGTCATGGTACGAGGTAACTGTCATGGTACGAGGTAACTGCTATATTTAACCTATCCCCTAAACCTCCCACCCTATAACTCATGCCCAAAACAACCCTAGAGCAATGCAGCACCCTGGAATTGGCTCAAGCTTTAGCCCAGCGTTTGGCGATCGCCCCCAATGAATGGCACCGTCTCAAAGCTAACCGCAAAGCCCAAGCAGGACAACAAGCTGCTGCTGCTTTAGTCTTTCTGCTACAAGATTTGCCAGAAGAAGCTCTGGTTAGGTTCAATCAAGCTGCGGGGTGGTTAGACGGTTCCATCGCTCCACTTCCCTGTCCTACTCACGGTGATACCAGGTCACCTGATTAGGAAATGAGAGGTTCACCTTTCATTTGCTTGTAAAGTCTTACTTCTGTTCCCAAACTGTTCCATTGAACTCGGTCAAAAATATCGTTGATAATACACAAACCTCGACCACACTCTGCCTCTTCTGGGGTATGATTCCTGTCAAGTTGGGAGATCAAACCGGAACCTTCGTTGACGATAGTCCAGGAGTACTCTTCTTCTGTCATGGAAAATGCGACGAAAACATTTTTGGTAGGATCCAGCTTGTTACCATGAAAAGCTGCGTTTACTAAGGCTTCTTGCAGTCCCAATCTCAGTTCTGGCCGCCATTTTTCCGGAATCTTAGCTAAAAGAGAATCCAGAATGAGATGAAGATAGAGGGTGGAAGGGAAACACATGGTTTGACTTTTTTCTCGACTTGGAGGTTTTGATATAGCAATCACTAATTCGACCTCGTTTTATAGCCTTGTGTTTTTCTCGGCAATTGAGCAATTAATGGTTCTGCCCTATAGCAATCTATCATGATTCGATCTCCCCGTTGGGGTACAAATGATGATAGACTGCTATATAATCGATTAAAAAGTTGGATAGGATTCATTTATCTTCAAGCTTAGTGAATTTTCAGCAGTCTTCCAGTTATTACTCCTGTTACTTTTGAGTATTTTTCTCTTATTTTGTATCCATTGATACAGAATCTAATCACAAAAGTGTTATCTAATGGTGGGTTAGCTTTGATTGTGGTCAATAATACTCAGGAAAGACCATTGACTAGTTTCTATTTCATTATACCTGAAAATGGATTAAATCAACTTTAACATGCTCTGAGAAAAGCAGCGCATTCCACGTGAGGAGTTTGGGGAAAGAAATCTGCTGGTTGGACCGAGATTAACTCGTAGCTACCAGTTTCGCAGAGGAGCTTCAGATCCCGAGCTAGGGTAGGGGGTTGACAGCTAATGTAGACTATACGGTGGGGTTGAAGACGCAGTAAAGCCTCAATGACAGGGGGATCCAATCCTTTCCTGGGGGGATCCAGAAGGACAATATCAGAATTAGTACCTAATTGAGGCAATAAAGTGGCCACAGCCCCTGTATGAAAAGTGACATTGGTAATATTGTTAATCTGAGCATTTAGCTTTGCTTGCTCTACTGCTGACTGTTGCACTTCAATTCCCATTACCTGCCTTACTCTTTGGGCTAGGGGTAAGGTAAAAGTACCCAAACCGCAGTAGGCATCGATTAAGAATTCATCCCCCTGCAAATCCAATTGGGCTATAATTGCCTCTAGTAGAGCTTCTGCTGCCTCTGTATTGACTTGAAAGAAGGTTTCCGGGCGCAGTTGAAACTCCAAACCCGCAAATATTTCCCGCAAATAAGGACGACCCACAACAGAACGAGTCTGAGAACCAAAAATACTATTGGTGCGGTCTCCATTGTAATTGAGGCAAACTCCCACTAACTCAGGATACCGTGCTAACCAGATTTCACCTTGTTCCTCTATATCCTGTAATTGCCAATCTGTCGTTACCAAGGTCAATAATATTTCCCCAGTTTGCCGTCCAATGCGCCAAGATAAATGGCGCAATTTTCCCTGGTGACGCTTTTCATTGTAGATCGACCAATCTCTGGTTTGGATATCTCCCTTGATTTCTGCTAGGAGGGGGTTCAAACGAGAGTCTTGGACGGGACATTGATTCAGATTGACTAATTGATGAGTTCCTTTGCGATAGTAACCTGCTTGCACTTGTCCTGTTTTACCCCTACCGAGGGGATAGGTCGCTTTATTGCGATAACCCAACCCGGAACCGCGAGTAAATATGGGTAGTACCTCGGGTTGGGTAAAACCCCCTATCCGTTGCAGAACTTCAATGATTTGCTCCCGTTGAGCCACTTGTTGATATTCTAGATCAATATGCTGCCACTGACAACCGCCACATTTATCAGCTACTATACATTGGGAGCGAATGCGATGGGGAGAAGACTGGAGTAGTTGCTCTAGTTTACCATGAGCATATTGGGATTTTACTCTAACCAATCTTACTAGAGCCAGATCCCCCGTCACTGTATCCGGGACAAACACCACTCTGCCGAATATCCGTCCTACCCCTTCCCCCCTATTGCTTAAATCCTCAATTTCGATTTCAATTAACTTTCCTTGTTCCATATTTGAATTGAGAAGTTTAGTTAGTTTGATTTAACCACAGATTTACCGATATATTAATCGATATCTCTGCTCAGGGCAGTTTCACTTTGAGTCGGGAACGGTTAGAGGAGATTAATGGTGCTACTTTAGGAGACGGTGACCATAGTTTGACACTGTTAGCAGAAGACGCTGCGGGGAATGGGAGTCAGGTTTCTGTATCCTTTACCTTAGATACCACAGCTCCTACAGCAATTATAGCTAGTTCCCTGGACACTACTTCTACGGTTATTGAGGTGGGTTATAGTGAGGCAGTTTCCGGATTGGCAGTGGGGAATTATACCCTCACTTCAGGGGAAGAAGTTATTCCTGTGGAGAGTGTGGAGGAAATTAATTCCAGTTTACGACAGCTCAATTTAGGTACTCGTTTAAATGCAGGGAATTACCAGCTAAGTATAACTGGGGTTTCTGACTTGGCTGGGAATGTAATAAATGATACGGTTGTTTTAGATTTTACAGTAATCGGTGCTTCTGTCGAGATTTCTCCCACTTCAGGGTCGGAAATGGTCAGTTTGACCCGGGAGACGGTGGTGCGGTTTGGGAAAAAGGTGGACCGGACTACGGTTAATGAGAATACTTTCGCCCTTATTGCGAATGGGGAATCGGTAGCAGGAAGAGTTGTGGTTTCTAGTACGGGAGAATTTGCTACTTTCTTTTCTGATCCAGCCCTACCTGCTTCTACATCAGTAAGGGTAACAGTATTGGGGGATGAGATTATGGGGCTGGATGGGGTAGCTCTGGATGCTGATGGGGATGGGACTCCCGGGGGAACCCTGACGGCTGATTTTAGTACTCTGCCCCTGACTCAAATTGAGGGAACTAATGTTATAAGTTATGTTTATGATTCAGTAAATTTGGATGAGTTAGGAAATAATATTCCGGTGGTAGGGGCTACGATTCGCTTGGATGCTTTGCCGGAAGTGGTTGCAGTGACGGATTCTGAGGGGTTCTTCCGGTTGGAGAATGTACCTGCACCTTTGTTTGCTGTACATATTGATGGGGGCACGGCAACTAATGCTCCTACTGGGACAAGTTATGCTACGGTGGGTAAGATATTTGAAAGTGTGCCGGGTCAGGAAGTTCAACTGAATCACCATGGGGAGATATTTGATATCTTCCTCCCCACTATGGCTGAGGGGGATATTCAGGAGTTGTCGGCGACGGAGGATACGGAGGTAGGGTTTGGCACTGCTGGTGTGGCGCAGTTACAGGCGATGTTCCCGGAGGTGGAAACGAGTACTTGGGAACTTTTGGAGGTGACTTTCCCGGCGGGTTCTGCTCAGGATGAGGCAGGAAATGTGGCGACGACGGCGGTGATTGTTCCGGTGAATCCGGAGAGGTTACCTGCTCCCTTACCACCCCATTTGAACCCCAAGTTGGTGGTTTCCATCCAGGCTCCAGGGGCGACCAATTTTGACGTACCTGCTCCTGTAGTATTCCCGAACTTGGAGGGGTTGGCACCGGGGGCGAAGTGTTTGCTGTTCTCCTTTAATCACGATTCTGGGGAGTGGGAGGTTGTGGGAACTGGTACGGTGAGTGAGGATGGTTTGACGATTGTGTCGGATCCGGGGACGGGTATTTTGGCTCCGGGGTGGCATTTTGTTAATGAAGGAAATGAAAACGATCCAGATCCCTGTGAGGAGCACAAGAGAGTAGCTCCAATGGCTCTAACAAGGGGTTTACAAAATTATTTCTTTAATGGTGATAATCAAATGATTCCTTTATCTTTTACTAATGCTGCTCCCGCTGAATGTAGCACACCTTTGGTGGTTGAATTAACCTATGATGCTGGTGTTGCTGGTGAATTTTTGACGGGTTTTCCCGATAAACCATATAAGCTTTCTGGGGGAGATACAGAGGATCTAACAATAAGTACCAAGAATTTGCTGCCCGACATTCGGAATATCGAAAAAGATCGTTTATATGGCATTAAGCTAGGGGTTAAGGGGTATGAGGAAGGAAATCCGTCCAATGAGTTATTTAATGAGGAGTTCCATATCTACCGCTTCCTAGACGCTGCTGATTCTGACCATGGCGACGGGGTTGTGGAGCTAGCGGACACTGCTAATGATGGTGGTGGGGGAGTGGTGCGAAGTCGTCCCATCGAGTATATCGTGGCGAATGGTGCTATGCCTAAGTTGGAAGTGGAAGATGGAACCCATTTCTCTTTCGATAGTTCTACTAAGGAGTTAAAGTTCGATCCCACGGAAACTGAGCAAGATTTGACTACGTCTGTGAAGATTTTGAGTCCTGATTCTGAGGAAATTGGCAGTTTGACGCTTAAAGGGGATGGGGAAAAGTTGAAAATCTTTATCGACAGGAATGCTTTTTTGAAGTCTTTGGAAGATTTGGCAAATGGAACCCTAGGTGGTGCTTCTGATTCTGAGAAAGGACTGATTAATAGCTCCTCTGAACGGAATAATGTTGTCAACGGTGTTATTTCTCGGATAGAGGACACGTTACTCAAGGATTTTGCACCGGGTTGGGAATTTGTCGATTCTCCTACTAATGCGGTGAAGGTGGATGTTTTCGATACAACAACAGCTAGGGTTCCAGTTTCCATTACAAGTGGCCCCATTGGTGCTAGTTTCTTAGTGAGGGGTTCTCGTTTAAGTAACTACCTAGATTTTGATAACCAGATTTTAAATAGGATTTATCATGCGAGTCGCCTCGAAAACAGTGAGAACCTCAGCAAGGCGGCAAGAAATTTCTTGCTCAGTGAAGCACTTAACGAGCGGAATGCTGGTGAGGTCATCGATATTTATCTCAATAGTATGCTGAAACAGGCAAATTTTTCCAGCAGGCAGGAAATTATCGATCTTGTCGCTTTTATTATTGTGCATGAACTGGCTCACACTGTTGGATTAGTACATACTCGTGTTTTTGTTGATACTGTTATTGGTCCTGGCGTGGTAAAAATCGACATTAATGGAGCTGATGATGATATATTGGCATCAGGTTTTGATCCGAACATCGCAAACAAGAGATTTAAAATCACAAAAGAAGCTTTAGCTATTGCACTGGGTACGAAATGGAACTCAGAAGAAGCAGAAAAGGCAGTTGAATACTTTAACGAATATGCTAAAAAATCACTAATGTTTGGCCGCAATTTCTTCGAGCCTTCGCCATCAGAAACGGAACTAGAAGCTCAAGCCTCGCCACAAGCTAATTTTGACAGGGATAACCCATTTCGTCCTGGAATCGTGCCTATAGAGGAGTTAGAACTAGAACAGCCATTGAGTTTGCTTGAGCTTTACGTATCTAAAGAAAAAACAGAATTGGGGATTGAATATACTTCTGTGCCATACACACAAGATTGGGGACAAGTGCCCGTGGATGGATTAGGGGGAGAGCGGCTTGTTAAAAACTGGAAACTAGAATATTTAGACATTGCAGACAAGCAGGCTACTCTTAATGACATTAGAATAGAAAGTTCTACCAATGCTTTTCAAGTCACCTCCACTCTAACTCCTGGAATGATATTGAAAGCAGGGGAAGAATTTGAGATAACTGTTACTTTCGACCCCATCACCAGGCACGAACACCGGGCGGAACTCATTATTGAATACGAAGATGGGTATGGCCGGCAGCGGTTCACTGGTGTCGAACTCGAAGGCTTTGGTTTCACCAACGATGGGGATATTGAGCTAGAAGTGCCCAACAACAACTTTGGCGGGGACGTTTTGAACGGGGAACCTATCACCAAAGAGAACTTTGGCACCATTAAAAACATTGGTTTGGCTCCCTTAACCATTACCGATATCGTCGTAACCAAAGGAGCGAGTCAGTTTGGCGTCACCGGACTCCCGGAAGATTTCGGCCCGGAGAATCCCATCATTATTGCACCCAACGACACCTATACCTTCCATGGAACCTTTGATGCTAAAGAGATAGCATTACAACGAGGAGAGATTCAGATTTTCTCCAATGACCCAGAAACCCCCATTATTCGTCAACCCATAGTGGGTACTGGTTTCGTCACCAGAATTAACCGTTATGGTTCGGTGGAACAAGACGCTGCTTTAGATTATGGCAATGATTTCGTCATGATAGCAATCGGCAACTCCCGCGACCCCCTCTTCACATTCCGCACTCAAAGCGATTCTGCCGGGGACTGGAAAGTGATTTTGCCTGCTGAAACATACTATAGGAATGAAATTTACGACCCTGTTAGCGCGCTGCTCCACAAGACAGCAAGCACTAGCGGTCCTAGTGGAGTGCGTTCCAAGATATATATTAACAATGGTTTTGGACCCAGTAGTGCCCCAGACACCGACGGAGACGGCTTACCAGACGACATCGAAAGGATTATCGGTACCGACAAAAGTAACCCAGACACCGATAAAGACGGCATCGACGACTTCAACGAAATCGAATTAGGACTAGATCCCTTCGGAGGGCAACAAGTAATTACAGGCATTATTGCCAGTCTCCCCCTCCAAGGAGAAGCCAAAGCAGTCGTAGTAGAAGGAGACCCCCAAGCACCTCAAAACCAAACCGCCTATGTAGCTACAGGAAGCCACGGTTTAGCCATTATAGATGCCTCAAAATTCAGCAATCCCATTATCCAAGGTCAACTCTCCTTACCAGGAGACGCAACAGACGTGGCTGTGGATACCAAGTTAAAGATTGCAGCAGTAGCCACCAATAGCGGCGGACTACAAATAGTAGACATCTCCGACCCCATGGTACCCACCTTAAGACGAACCATCAACTTCAATGCCAACCAAGTAGAAATCTTCGATGGTATAGTCTATGCCACCGCAGGTAATTCCTTAAGGGCTTACGACCTTTTGACAGGAGCAGAACTGGACAATACTACCTTACCTGGTTCCGGCACCGTCACCGGGCTAGCTCGGGAAGGAACCAAGCTCTATAGTTATACTAGTGGTTCCGACATCTTCTCCATAATTGATATTACCGACCCAACAGATAGTATCGTCTTAAGACAACTTAATGTAAGAATCGCTTCCTCAGCAGTGAGAGTATTTGCAGCTAACGGGGTAGCTTACTTAGCAGGGAGCGGTATGCACACCATTGACATTTCCGACACTAATTACCTTACTTTAGTTAGTGATGCTTACTCATTCTTCCCGGCTCGGAATATTGCTGGAAATGGTTCCGGTTTGGCAGCTATTGCCGTAGAAGACCGAGGTTTGTCAATTTACGATATTACCAACCCGAAAAATACAGATACTTTTTTAACTCGATTCGACACCCCAGGTTTTGCCCGGGATATTGCCATCGCTTCTGGTATCGCCTTTATCGCCGATAATACAGGTGGCTTACAAGTCATCAATTATCGACCCTTTGATAACAAAGGTGAAGCTCCAACCATTACTATTAGTAGTTCAGTAGATGTAGACCCGGATACAGAAGGGGTTCAAGTTACCGAAGGAGGGGACATTCCCATTATAGCAGCTGTCACCGATGACGTGCAGGTGGGTCATGTAGAATTGTTAGTCAATGGAGAAGTTGTCAGTAATGACGTTTCCTTCCCCTTTGAGTTAGCAGCTATTGCTCTCAGTAACGACCCAGATGCTGCCATAGTAGAAGTACAAGCGCGAGCCACGGATACGGGAGGTAATACCGCCCTTTCTAATAAACTCACTTTTGACTTAGTTCCCGATACCTTTGGTCCTGTAATTGAGAGTATCACTCCAGCAGACGGAGGAAACGCACCATTTAATTCTCGTCGGGTGACAGTGCGGTTTAATGAAGCATTAGCTGAAACAACTGTAACTGCTGAAAACTTCCAACTACTCAATGGTTCCGGGGAAGCTATTACACCGGAAAATATCCAGTTGCGCTCTGGAGACAGAACAGTTCAACTCACCTATGAAACCTTATTACCGGGAGAATACAGTATTGTCATTAAAAGCGCCCAAGTGACGGACCGAGCAGGCAATCTTTTGGGTTCTGAAGATATGGTCACCTCCTTTACTGTGAATCAACTGGTAGAGTTTAACCTATCAGACCTAAATGGTAGCAACGGTTTTGTTCTCAATGGTATTGATAGCAGTGACTATTCAGGCAGGTCAGTGAGTGGAGCAGGGGATATCAACGGGGATGGTATCGATGACCTCATTATCGGCGCTCGTGGTGCTGAGCCCAACGGCATTTATAATGCAGGAGAGACCTATGTAGTGTTCGGCAGTGATGAAGAATTTGACCCTAGCTTAAACCTATCGGACCTAAATGGTAGCAACGGCTTCGTCCTCAATGGTATTGATAGCTATGACCAATCAGGCTTTTCAGTGAGCGGTGCTGGGGACATCAACGGGGATGGTATCTCCGACCTCATTATCGGCGCTCCTAGTGCTGACCGCAACGGCAAGCGTAATGTAGGAGAGACCTATGTAGTCTTCGGGAGCGATGAAGGATTTGATGCTAGCTTTAACCTATCTGACCTAAATGGTAGCAACGGCTTCGCCCTGAATGGTATTGATAGCTATGACAGTTCAGGCTTTTCAGTGAGCGGTGCAGGGGACATCAACGGGGATGGTATCGACGACCTCATTATCGGCGCTCGTGGTGCTGAGCCCAACGGCATTTATAATGCAGGAGAGACCTATGTAGTGTTCGGCAGTGATGAAGAATTTGACCCTAGCTTAAACCTATCGGACCTAAATGGTAGCAACGGCTTCGTCCTCAATGGTATTGATAGCTATGACCAATCAGGCTTTTCAGTGAGCGGAGCAGGGGACATCAACGGGGATGGTATCCATGACCTCATTATCGGCGCTCACTGTGCTGACCCCAACGGCAATCATTATGCAGGAGAGACCTATGTAGTGTTCGGGAGTGATGAGGGATTTGACCCTAGCTTTAACCTATCTAACCTAAATGGTAGCAACGGCTTTGTTATCAATGGTATTGATAGCTATGACTATTCAGGCTCTTCTGTAAGCGGAGCAGGAGACATCAACGGGGATGGTATCGATGACCTGATTATCGGCGCTTGGAGTGCTGAACCCAACGGCATTTATAATGCAGGAGAGACCTATGTAGTGTTCGGTAGTGATGAAGAATTTGCAGCTAACTTAGACCTATCGGACCTAGATGGTAGCAACGGCATCGTCCTGAATGGTATTGATCGCGGTGACCATTCAGGCTCTTCTGTAAGCGGTGCTGGGGACATCAACGGGGATGGTATCGATGACCTCATTATCGGCGCTCATGGTGCTGACCCCAACGGCAATCATGGAGCAGGAGAGACCTATGTAGTGTTCGGCAGTAATCAAGGATTTGCCGCTACCTTAGACCTATCGGACCTAGATGGTAGCAACGGCTTCGTCCTCAATGGTATTGATAGCGGTGACAATTCAGGCAGGTCAGTGAGTGGTGCTGGAGACATTGATAGCCTTGACTTTTCAGGCAGTTCTGTAAGCGGTGCCGGGGACATTAACGGGGATGGGATCTCCGACCTCATTATCGGCGCCCGGGGTGCTGACCCCAACGGCAATAGTGGTGCTGGAGAGACCTATGTAGTCTTTGGGAGTCGTGCCTTCGGTTAATGGGTAGGGGCGCACCCCCTATCGATGATGCTGGGTGCCCCCGGAACGCCACCGATACAGGAAAGACAGTGCCCCCCTACAATGATTACTGAGCGTAACAATCAATTTTGACTTGCTATGAAAAGAAGAACTGCTACTCTACTTTTACTCTTTATAGTCGGCGTCAGTGCTGGCTGTCTCGGACCATATCACCTCCACCGTGTCCAGACACGGACAATCAATTTTCCCGAGGATCGCTCTCTGGGAGAACTCTTTATCTTAGAAGATAATCCCCACTTTTTAAGTGGTGCCACGATCCTATCTAAGGGACAAGCCCAAGGAACTGTGAATATACGCATTCCTGATGGATGGTCATTAAAGCTGCGTATCAGCCCTGAAGAATCCCATGATATCTCTCCTCTCATCAACCTGAGTGCCAATGACCTGCAATCAATTGATTTGGCAAGTACTCAAGTCAAGGATGAACAATTAGCTGATTTAGTAAGATTGAAAGGGCTAAAGCATTTATATCTTTTTGGCACATCAATTACTGGTGATGGGCTGAAGTACCTCAAGGAATTACCTCAATTAGAAAAATTAACCCTAACACGTAGTACAATTACCGATGCCAATCTTGTCCATCTTAAGGATATACCCAATTTACAAAACTTAAGCTTATCAAGCACAGAAATTTCAGATGCTGGATTAAAGCATATCGGAAAGTTAAAAAATTTAAAACAGCTCGATCTTTATTCCACTAAGATTACTGATGCTGGTCTTAAACAACTCGAAGAACTGACCCAACTAGAATATTTGGAGCTTGGATTTACTCAAATAACCGATGCTGGTATTCCCAGTGTGCAAAAAATGAATTTGCTGAAAACCCTGAATCTTGATTCCACAAATATCTCAGATGATGGTCTTGAGCAACTTAAGGTATTATCTAATTTGCATAGATTACGTCTGAATGATACAAAAGTAACAGAAAATAGGATAAAAAGTTTTGAACCATATTTAAATCCTTGCAGTATCGACATTAATACTGTTGAGCACAAAAAACTATTTCCTGAGTGTTATTGTTGCCATCGATAATACCGTGTGCGTCCTTACAGAGAGAAGAAAAGCAAGTTCCTCATAAAAGAGTCATCCTCCAATCTAGACCAAGTATGAGCTAAAATTATAATGAATCCGCAGATTATAATGGTAGCCCCACCATCAATGCAGGAAAATTTCTCCCGGATCAGAGCCCACCCACAACGCCACCCCTTAAACCCAAGCAACCCTATACCTCCAAACTTTAGCTAGCTGGGTAGGGGCACGGCATTGCCGCGCGCCCTACGAGGTCTACGTTAACCCCACACATGAAGGTGGACATTGCCCACCCCACACCCGCCCTATAGCTTATGCGAAACCTTTTCCTCTCTGAATAGAAGGGAGACAGAGACATTTTTCCAACAGAGTTCGCAAATGCTCCAAATCCAAATTTTGACCGATTAACACTAATTGATTCTTCCGCTCCCCTTTCCATTCATCATCCTCAATAGTAAAGCGCTTACCGCTTAAGTGAAAGATATGACGGCTCGGACTTTCGTCAAACCAAAGAATTCCCTTAGCGCGAAATACATTTAATGGGAGTTGATTGTCCAGAAAATACTGAAACTTCCTAATGGAAAATGGCTTGTCGCTTTGGAAGGATAAAGAGATAAAACCATCATTTTCCAAGTGGTGGGAGTGGTGGTCATGGTCATGGTCATGGTGGTGGTCATGTTCCGGATCAATTCCCTCAACATATTTATCCGAGGAGAATAAACCGACGCTGAGAACTAAAGGGAGGGAGACTTGGGCATTGTGGGTGCGGAGAATTCTCGCTCCTTCCTTCATGTTGCGAATTCTCACCTCCAAAGCATCTACATTCCCTTCAGGAACCAAATCAGTCTTGTTGAGAACGATGATATCACCGTAGGTAATCTGACTGTCAGCAGCTTGACTGTTGAACAAGTCGAGACTGAAATTGGCGCAGTCCACCATGGTAATAATGGAATCGAGGCGAGTCATATCCCGCAATTCCGTTCCCAAAAAGGTAAGTGCTACGGGGAGGGGATCGGCCAAACCAGTAGTTTCCACCACCAGATAATCTACCTTCTCTTCCCTTTCCAGAACTTGATACACTGCCTGGACTAAATCCTCATTAATGGTGCAGCAAACACAACCGTTGTTCAGTTCCACCATATTCTCATCGTTGCTGATAATCAACTCATTGTCAATGCCGATTTCGCCAAACTCATTCACAAGGACAGCAGTTTTCAGTCCTTGTTGGTTGGTTAAGATGTAGTTGAGGAGAGTAGTCTTGCCGCTACCGAGAAAACCAGTAATGATGGTAACAGGCAATCCCTGTTTCGGAGTATCTATTGCTGGGGCAGCACTGGGAGGAGTCGTCACTGTTTGCATAACCTAGCGGTCGTAACCTCTATATAATCGATAAGGATGTCCATGTACATCCCGTGCTCTTATATTATTGCTTATTTGCTCATGACCCTAACTATTTATAACACTCTCACCCGCCGTAAAGAACCATTTGAATCCCGCCAACCGGGGAAAGTGCAGATGTACTGCTGCGGGATTACTGTCTACGACTACTGTCACCTGGGTCATGGACGGACTTGTATTGTCTGGGATGTAGTCCGCCGCTATCTAGAATGGCGGGGTTATGAGGTACAATACGTGCAGAATTTTACCGATATTGACGATAAGATTCTCAACCGAGCACGAGCTGAGGGGACCTCCATGGAAGCAGTATCGGAACGGTTCATCCAGGCTTATTTTGAGGATATGGAGCAGTTGAACGTCCGCTCAGCAGATGCTTATCCTCGGGCTACTCATACTCTAGATGGCATTAAACGCTTGGTGTACGAGTTGGAACAAAAAGGCTATGCTTATCCCGAGCAAGGGGATGTTTACTATTCCGTTCGCCAATTTGCCGATTACGGGAAGCTTTCAGGACGGAAGTTAGAAGATTTGCAAGCAGGAGCCAGCGGACGGGTGGAAGTGGAAGACCCTGACTCCCAAAAGAAGAAAGACCCCTTTGATTTTGCCCTCTGGAAGGCTGCTAAACCAGGAGAACCTGCTTGGGAGTCCCCTTGGGGACCCGGACGTCCCGGCTGGCATATTGAATGTTCAGCCATGGTGCGAGAGCGTTTGGGGGAAACCATCGACTTTCATATGGGGGGAGGGGATTTGATTTTCCCCCACCACGAAAATGAAATTGCCCAGTCGGAAGCGGTGACGGGTAAACCCCTAGCCCGGTATTGGCTCCACAACGGTATGGTAAAGGTTGGCGGCCAGAAAATGTCTAAGTCCCTGGGGAATTTCGTCACGATTCGGGATACGCTAGCCCAATACGATCCTATGGCGGTGCGGTTGTTTGTTCTCCAAGCCCAATACCGCAAACCCTTGGATTTTACCCCCGAAGCCTTGGCTGCTGCTACCAATGGTTGGAAAACTTTAAAAGAGGGGTTGCTATTTGGTTATCACTATGTTATAAATAATTATTGGGAAGATGATTCCCCAAACCCCAATCCTACCCCCCCTAGGGGGGTAGGGGGGGTCCCTCCCACCCCCAATCCTCTAGCACAACGATTCCGGGAAGCGGTGGATGAGGATTTTAACTTTGCTGGCGGTTTGGCGGTTTTGTTTGAAATTGCTAAAAAATTACAGCGGGAAGCTAATATTTTGGTTCACCAGGGAGAAAGCACAACTTCTGGGGTCCAGTTGCAGCAGCAATGGCAGACTTTAGTAGAATTGGCAGGGGTTTTGGGATTTACGGCGGAACCTGACGAGAAAGTGCTCGAAAGTGATGGGGGTTTGAGGGATGAGGAGATTGAAGCACTGATTGAAAAACGTGCAGCAGCGCGAAAAGAGAAGAATTTTGCCGAGGGCGATCGCATTCGGGACGAATTCTTTTCTCTTGGCATAACCCTTATAGATAGCCCTGGTGGAGTTACTCATTGGCATAGAAAAATTAAGTAAGCTGTGGGAGAGTAATGAGAGAGGACGTGCGAGACAGTTAAGAAATTATGGAGCTTATACCAAGTTGCGGTCAAACGTACAACTTTCTCTTCCCCCTATCTCCCTATCCCCCTATCCCCCTATCAGTTTCTGTCCAGTGAGTACCAGAAGTGGGGCTAACAACATTGTTTAATTACTGTTTTTCTCGTTCTGCATAAGCGGCATAAACTCCCTGGACATTGTACCAGTTGAGGAAAATGCGGGCTATTGACCCCGCTAACTGGGGTTTTTCCCTATCTATTAACCATTGTAATAATGGTGCCATGGTTCTCTCGTTCAAATGCCCCCCAAGGGAGAGGATACCCCAAAGAAGACGGTGGAACCAGGTCATCTGGATCATCAGCCGCACTGCAAAGGTAGGATGCTTTTGATAGAATAGGACTCCCATGCGTCCCCGTTGGATTTCTTTTTCAATTAACTGGGGAATTTGGGCTAAACTGAAATCTGGATGCCAATGATAACCCACTGCATTGGGACATTTAATTAATTTGAGTCCCAGTTGTTTGAGACGCACCCCCAATTCCAAATCTTCCCAACCGTAGAGTTGAAAGCGGGTGTCGAACAGTCCGGCTTTTTCCAGCCAAGACTTGGCGATCGCCACATTCCCGGTGGCAAAATAAGCGGCGGAAAAATCGGTTATTTTGTAGGGTTCTGCGGTAGGATCGGCGAAATTGCAGGTATTAATTACTCTGCCGTAAGTAAAGATACCGCTCCCCAGTTGCTTTTCTCCTTCTACCAAAGCTCTAGCGTGAGCTTGAAGGAAATACTCTGTGACAACTAAATCACTATCTATAAATACGATGATGTTCCCACTTGCTCTCAAAACTCCCAGATTTCTAGCTGCTGCTGGTCCTTGATGCCTTTGAGATAGCCATCTGATGTGGGACAATTCCTTTTTATGTGCTAGTAACCACTCCAAAGTACCGTCCGTGGAGCCATCATCCACGACTATAACTTCATAGGAGTCATCATCGCTCAATTGCTGATTTTGCAGAGCTTTCAAGCATTTAGCCAAAATTGGCAGGCGATTATAAGTAGGAATGACAACGGTTAAAAACACAGACTTTTTTTCACTTGCTGAAGCTTGATGACAGCTTACTGCTATATACTACCGCAAGAGTACTTACCCGGGAGCATCGCGTCCTCCTGCCCATTAAATTAGGTAGAGTCGATGCAGCAAATCGAATAAAATAGGGAGAAGAAGTTTTGGATAAGGCCAGAATGCCAGAACCACCAGCTCAACTATCTACAATACCTGACGATATTCCAGAAGCGTTGCGAGAAATATCGGATAAGAGCAGCTCTTCGCAACAAAGCTTGCTCAGATTAGTGATGTCCGGGTTGTTTGGATTAGGGGCGATCGCCCTACTTACCTTAGCTCTTATCTTTCAGCCAATAGAGGGGAAAGAGGTGGTAGACGAAAAACCACCACCAGAAACCCCTCCTATCAATAAACCCGACATCCTACCAAATATCCTCGGACATCTGAGTTACGAGGAAGCCCCCACAGGGTCGTTACAAGCAGTAACCTCTGATGGCAGGGTTCGCTTGCGACAGGGGGCGGCAGCGAAATTTAGACAAATGCAGTCAGCAGCAAGGGCTGAGGGGGTTATTCTCACACCCATTTCCGGTTTTCGTTCTGTTCAGGACCAGGAATACTTGTTTTTTAAGATTAAAGAAGAACGGGCCCAAAATACGGCTAAACGGGCAGAAGTGAGCGCTCCTCCCGGTTACAGCGAGCACCATACGGGATATGCTATAGATATCGGCGATGGCAAAGTCCCGGCAACTAATTTGGCAACCAGTTTTGAAAATACTGCTGCCTTTCGCTGGCTAAGAGCCAATGCAGCTAAGTATAGTTTTGAGCTATCCTTTCCGAAGGATAATCCCCAAGGAATCAGTTACGAACCTTGGCATTGGCGTTTTGTGGGCGATAGCCACAGTTTGGATACCTTTTATTAAGCAAAAAATCTCCTAGGGACGCTCAAATAAGGGAAAGATAGGCAACTATGACTAATTATCAAGTAAGTCGGGAATGGTGGGTAGAGCGTTGGCTGGAGTTGCTAAGTTCCTACCGCTTTAAGAAACGCTTAGAAAGATCCCGTATCTACGCTAGGGAGGGAAATGTCCTCAGAATCGAATTTAAAGGCGCCCAAGTATTGGCTAAAGTACAGGGAAGCGGTCGGGAACCCTATCAAGTTTCTCTCTCTCTGGAGCCTTTTAGCGATGAAGACTGGGAATACGTAGTGGAAACAATGTCGAATAAGGCAGTTTTTTCGGCTCAATTGTTAGCGGGGGAAATGCCCCACAATATTGAAGAGGTATTTACTGCTAATGGTGTGAGTCTGTTCCCTTTTACTTTGCAGGAAATTAATTCTCGCTGTACTTGTCCCGACGGAGCTAATCCTTGCAAGCATATCGGTGCGGTTTACTATCAACTCGCCGAGCGCTTTAGGGAAGAGCCTTTTGTTTTGTTCCAGTTACGGGGACGCACTAAAGCACAAATCCTTGAGCAACTGCGCCAATTACGCCATTCCGGAATGGAAGAGCAAGATAAAAAAGCGGCTCTCGTTGAAGATAATACCCCGAACTCAGGACTGGAAAGCAGTTCCAAGACTCTCGAATTCGAGAGGTTTTGGCGCTACGAAGAGTCTATGTCATCTTCTCTGGTGGAGATCGTACCACCCCAAGATGGCAAAACTGTTCTCAATGTTCTTGGTAATATTCCCCTAGCTGCTGCGGACGCTCGGGTAGTGAGACAATATTTAGAAGCAGTATATCAAACAGCAAGTCAGCAGGCAATGATAGCAGCTTTGAATCGGGAGTAATATCAATTATCAATCAATTAAAAAACAATTATGAAAAACCATTTTATTATGGAACATCTTTTTTGCTTAGAAGATTAATGTTAAATTAATATCAACTTGATATAACCTTAGGAGGTCATTGTGTTTCAGTTTATAGGGATTATAGGGATAGGTATTATTGCTTTTGGTGTAGGTATGTTTATATCAAATGTGATGCAGAAGCAAAAGCTGAAAAAACTAAAGCAGCTTCAGGAGCAAGAATTAAAGAACCGGCTGACAGCAGCGGAGGAAAACCACGAGTCGAGACTGCAAGAAACTATCACTTCCTTACAAGCAGATTATCAGCAGCAGTTAAGTGAGCAAACCGAGCAAATCCAAGCATCTCATCGCTCTCAATTAGCAGAAATAGAGGATCGCAATCGCGACTTAGAAGCATCTCATGAAGCGCAAATTCAGGAATTAACAACGACCCATCAATCTGAAATAGAAGGATTAAAACAGCACCATAAAGAGGAAATTCAGTCTCTGGAACAATCTCAGCAGGGTAAAGTTAAAGCATTAGAGCAATCTTATCAAACTCAAATCCAGGAATTAACAACGACCCATCAATCTGAAATAGAAGGATTAAAACAGCACCATAAAGAGGAAATTCAGTCTCTGGAACAATCTCAGCAGGGTAAAGTTAAAGCATTAGAGCAATCTTATCAAACTCAAATCCAGGAATTAACAACGACCCATCAATCTGAAATAGAAGGATTAAAACAGCACCATAAAGAGGAAATTCAGTCTCTGGAACAATCTCAGCAGGGTAAAGTTAAAGCATTAGAGCAATCTTATCAAACTCAAATCCAGGAATTAATCTCAGCTCATCAATCTGAAATAGAAGGGTTAAAACAGCAGCATGCTGATGAACTTCAGTCTCCGGAACAATCCCTGGAGGGTAAAATTCCAGAATTAGAGCTAAGTAATGAAGTCCAATCTGAGTTTCTGGAACAATTGGCAAAATATTCTCCAACTGGAACTGAGGAATTAGAGCAGTTCTATGAAACACCAATCCAGTCTTTAGAAGAATCTAATCAGTTTGAGGGGGAAGAGTTCGAGAGTGCCATGACTCCAGAATTATGATGTTTTGTCATGGTACAAGGTCAACTGTCATGGTACAAGGTCAACTGTCATGGTACAACTGTCATGGTACAAGGTCACTGCTATTGCGAAGCTTTGCGTAAGTTTTGCGAAGCAACCGCCCTTGGCGTCCCGCGTAAGCGTCCCGCCCTTGGCGTCCTGCTACCATGGTACGTGATTACTGGTCACTGGTAACTGAAAGGTGAAGATGGCGCTGCCCCCAGGCAGCGTATGTAGGGTGTGGGGAAATTTAAACCCGGTCGGGGTTTTATAAGGTAGCCCGCAATTTATTCGCAGGGCTAGCCATATAGAGTAATTTCTAAATTCTCTTTTTGACCGCAACTTAGTATGAACCCCTAAACCCTACACTCTGTATTTTTATGCCTGTCCTTTGCGAGTCATGCCAATACCTAAGCGGTAAAGATCGGGAACTTTGTATCGCTTGACATTGTCTTCATCTCCTTCGTAGATGGAAAGAAGACCCACTTCTCGCGCTAGACTAAGTTGTTCCTCTAATTGAGACAACTCACTAGCTTCAAAAGGCGATCGCCCCAATGCTTGCAGTTGCTTAATTAGGTCTTGAAGCTCAGGAAACTCCTCCTTAACAAGTGCATCGAATGCTTCTGTGGATACTTTCTCTAGGGAAGAACTTAACCCACGGGGTCGAATTACTGTCTTCCCATAGGGAGTTTTGGATTGTTCCCTGACTTCCCAATCAGTAGCAGCGGCAAAAAGTTGCAGCAGAGCGCGAGGATTGCGGTTAGAACTTCCGTCAGCTAAACGATTCCACACCCAGTTGCGGGTAAAAGCTGATTTTCCTCCTTTCATGCGCTCTCCTACTAACAAATTCCACACCTGGAATACCTGAGATTCCGGCCAATAATCGTAATCTTTCAAAAAACTCTTATCCTGGATTGAAGTGCTAACCAGTTGTTGAAAAGTGGAAGACTGTAGTGCTTGTTTGATAGCTACTTTAAAAAAGTCAGCTTTATTGAGCCAACTCAAAGTAACATAGCGACCAAAAAAGTGGCTTTTATTCTCAAAGCGGAGCTTACGCCAAATATCCTCTCTTAAAAGGACTTTAAATCTGAGGTTTTGGAGATTGTCTCCCAGATCTAAGATAAAGGAGAGCAATCCCTCAATGGCCTTAGTCCGTCTTTGACGGTCAGTTTCTGTACTGCCAAAACCAGTGTCAAGACCATCGAAGAGCAGAATTGTATTGGATTGTGCAGCGCTATCGAGACGGGTCAACCAATCTCTGGCTAAAAGTCCCAGCTCGGGAGTTTCTAGCATCTTCTTAATGCATTGAACTACTTTGAATTCGCTTGTTAGTTGGTCTTGTAAACAACTTGCTAATGTTTCCTCTGGCAAGATTTTCTTTTTTTCAAATAGGGGCGACAAGTAGCAGCTAATACAAGTCTGGATAATCCAAAACTCTCGCCAACTAACGTTATTAGCTGTCAAAGCTTCTTCAATGGATTTGAATCCATCAGAGGAGATGATCCAAAAATTTTCTCTCTTCAGCTTACTGGGAGACATGACCACTAGGGAGGTTCTCTGGGTACCTTCCATAATGCGGCGAAAGATGGCAGTTTTTCCCGTTCCTTTGCGACCTAAAACTAAAGGTGTTCCTGGTTGGAGTGCTTTATTTACTAATTCTGTTTCAACAAAGGTTTCGAGAAAATTCTCTTGATTCTCAGCGGTACCGCCTGAGAATCGCAACTCTTTCAGCACCTTCGTCTTTAAATCCGATAAACTGACTTGCTGGAGACGCTCTTCGTTCTTGGTAGGTAGGAAAAGTTCCACCCATTCTGCCACTTTCTCAAAATCCCGCCAGGTTTCCCTGTCAAACAAAATTCCATCGGAAGTAGCGATCGCCTCTCTATAAGGAACAAAGTGGGTAATCTCCCCTGACTCAATTTTGTTCCCTTCAGAACGCTTACCATCCAGATCCGAAAGCCAATCGCTAATCCATTCTATAGCTCTGTGTTGGTATCGCTGAACTACTTCTGGTGCTTTACTTGCAGGAATAGGAGAAACCAGGAACCGTGGTTCGGGAGTCAGCCCTTGTTCTGGACGGTTGGTATGAGCTGCCAGCATTGCCCGAACCAATGCTTCAGTACCTATCTGGGTTTGGGGATGAGGAAAAAAGACGATAATGGCCAAGTCAGCTAAGTCAAAAAGTAACGGTCCGTTTAAGGGAGTAATACCAGTGCGAGCGTCCAACAGAATCACATCTGGTTTAAAAGATAACTGGTGACCCAGTATTTGCATCAAATCTCGCAGGGGATTTCTTTCCTCCCGATACCAAGCCTCTGGATCCATAAAATTAAGCAGCCGTGCGTAATTGGCATTGGGTTTTCCAGCAGGCAAACAATAGAGTTCATCGGTTTCAGAAATGCGCAGGATATGATTTTGGATATCAGGACGCTCTCCTTGGTCCAGAATGAGCAGGATAGATAATAATCCTTGATCTTCTCTAATCTCCTTTTCTTTCCCGAAAAGGGCTGTTAACCCCGGGGCTTCTAAATCCATGTCTACACAAAGCACGGTGCGTCCTCTACTGGCGAGAATCCGCGCCGTATAAGCTAATGCGGTGGAGCGACCTACCCCTCCTCGCAAAGAATAAAAAGTTGCCACAATAGGACGGTCTAAATCTTCATCTAAATCAGAAGGGAAAAGGACATGCTCGGGAATCTGTTTCCCGCGAGCTAATGCTTGTGGCCACATAGGAATGTCTTCCAAGTCTGAATCTAGAGGAAGAGTTCCAGCCCATTCCCGTTCGGTAGGAGTCAGCAGCTTTAGCAACTCAATAGTTATTTCTTCAAGTCCTGCTAGAACTATGGACTTTCGTTCCCAATAAGACTTGTCAGCAAATTCTGATGACACCACTACAATATTCCAGCCTAGAAAGGGATCTGGTTGAACTCGTAAATCCTCAATTTCCAGGTTGGCATTAGCCATATTCTCGATAATACGTTCTTTGATTTGCTCTCTATTCATCTGCGTCTCCTCGGTTTGCGGCGATCGATTCTGTTCTGTATCCATCCTATCAATTTTTTTGCTCCTTGGAGCAAATCTTTGACTTCTAAGCCTGGGTTGTGGGGAAGAGAAGTTTCGTAGCGCCAATTCGTGCTCCATCGATCCAAAAAAAATGTTTGCGTCCCGTTAGAATCCCGAAGAGCGGCAACCTGCAATCCAGATGCTTTCCATAAACCATCTAGGTTATGACCTTCTCTGCCACTTCGGGGATAAGGAATTGAGCGCTTTTGTAGTAGTGTTTTCAGACTGCACTCAATGGCGTAGTCAGCCATATAAATAGAACCAATGGAGGTAGGTCTGTTGTTGTAGATAGCTTCTGCATCTGCCATTCGTTCTTGGGCAACAGTAAGCCATTTTTCTGCCGTATCTGGTGGACTCATGTTTGCTTATCTCAGTTGTTTATTATACACTTTCATTATTTAAATTAATCTAGTGTAGTATCAGCCATTGCCCGCTCGCCCGCGAATGAATTGCTGATTTAACCCCTTCAGGGTTAAAATATTACCCAGCGTCGTTCCACCGACCCTGGTTTTGATAAACTATCCCCAGGTTGGTGAGAGTTTTGCCTTCACCATTTAAACTTAACCAACTCTACCTATAAAAATACGGTAAAAGGACTAAGTATAAATGACATCATCAAGTTGCTCCCTGGACTCAAGAAAGAATTTGAGTGATTGAAAGAACCGCCATCGCAAGTGTTACAGCAGGTTGTTTTAGACAAGACTCGCGCCTTTCTTAATTTCTTCGCTAAAAAGGCTAAGTTTCCTAGGTTCAAGAAAAAACAAAACAAGCAATCGATTAGATTTCCTCAAGGCTGTAAGTTAGTATATGATAGATTAATACTACCCAAAATAGGAAAAATTTATTGTCAAGTTTCTCGGCAATAGTTCAGGAAAATTAAAGTCCGTCACTGTTTCCATGACCTGTAGCGGTAAGTATTTCGCATCTTGTCTCTATGAGGATGGCTTGGATAAGCCAAAACCATCATCTGAGGGTAAAGCTGTTGGTATCGATTTGGATATCAATCACTTTGCTATAACTTCAGATGGAAGTAAAAAACTTCATGGTTCTAATAATCGCAACAAAGCCAGAGTCAAAGTAGCTAAAGCTCATGATAAGATAAGAATGGGATGGGAAAATCTATATTGAAGTGGATAGATTTTTTCCGAGTTATAAGACATGCAATAATTGCCTACATCAAATTGATAAATTAAGTTTGGATATTCGTAGTTGGCAATGTCCTAATTGTGAAAAGGTTCACGATAGGGATGTAAATGCTGCTGCGAATATCAGAGATGAAGGTTTACGACTTTTAGCGGTAGGGCATACCGTGATAGCGGTCGGTAGTTCGAGTAAGACCAAGCAAAGGCACTGCTTTTGTTAGGCATTGAATTATGAAGGAAGAATCCTACGGCAAAGCGCGAAGCAGAGCCGTGGGAGTGTCAACTAGTTTAATGGCAAGAATCAATTCATGTTTAAGCACGATAGTGTTCAATGAGTGGAGTATAGTCCTATAATTGGAAATTGGTTTCACCCTACACTCCATATTTATGACTGAAAAGCCTCAACTCTCGGAAGACGAAGCCGACCTATTATTGCGCCAACTCCTACACAAAGAAGGTAATTGGGTAAAATGGGGCAAAGCTTGCACTCATCTGCAAAAAGCAGGCTACAACAGACAAACTATTTTTGAGCAAACCGGTTTTCAAGGTAGCCAACAAAACCTCATCGTCGTCGCTGCACAAGTATACGACAGCATTGCTAAAGGAGGGGCATCCCCAGAACTGCTATCCTATTGCCAAGGTCCGGTGAGTGACATTTTATATCAGTTTCGCATTCTCAATCAGGAACAACGAGCTGCTGCGGCTGAATTAGCTAAAGAGAAGAAACTAGATGTAGATGATGCTAAGGAAGTGGCTAGAGCAATTCAGGATTTTTCCCGATTATCCCAATTACCAGGGGGATTTGTCAATCATCCCGGGGATGCGGTAGCCTATCAATGTTGGAAGAGAGCGAAACAACAAAAAGATTTACAACTTCGTTCTCGTCTTATTGCTCGGGGATTGAAATTTGCTCATTCTGTCACTGCGAGGGAAAAAATTGAGCAACTTCTGAGTGATTTTACTGTAGTGCCCAAAGCTACAGCACCTCTGATGCCTTTGTATAGATTAGAAGAGGAAGAAGAATTAGGGCGAAATGTACCCTTAGCTGGAACTTTCCCTTTAAAGCGAGAGGATTTAGAAGTAGTTAGGGCTGTAAAAACCCAGGCACCTTTCGGCATTGTAACCTATTCTGGCAGTGGTGCTATGGTACCTCTTCCTGGGTGGCAGGCAATTTTGAAAGCAGAAGATCCAGTGGCTATCTTATCTGATAGCGATCGCCTACCTCAGCAACTCCCCGGTATGCCGAAGGCGTTGCCGGAACGGCACACAGAACAAGTTTTAGTGGTAGTGGATAGGGGAGCGCGGCAATGGGATGTTAATAGTTACTTTTTAGTGGAACGAGCAGGGAACTTAGAATTACAGTGGTTTGCAGCATCTCCTCCTGTGGATATTTTAGCACGACTTATCCTTGTATTGCGACCTAAGAAAATTTTTGATGAGAACAATATTACCAAACCATGAACCCACCCCCCAGACGCCCAACTGTCATGGTACAAGGTCACTGTTTGAGGCGATCCCGCAGAGATCTGCTTCGCAGCACGCCCGCGAATAAATTGCGGGCTATCTTATCAAACCCCTACAGGGTTTTTTATCTAGCCGTAGATTAGGTTTTGTGCCTCAACCCAACAACATAAACACAATTATAATACACAATAAATGTTTATGTATGTTAGTTAATGACCAGGTGTACAATTCATGATAGCTTGCCATAGTTAAATGAAACATCTATTTAAGCCTTCCCAGTCTAAACGACTGAAAATTTTATCAATCCTGTTCTTGGTTAGCGCTTCCTTGACCATCAGCAGTAAACAGGGGTGGTCTCAAGACAACAACGGGGAACCTTTGCCAGGAGCAGGTTATCTCTTGGAATTATATCCCAACCTACCCTTGGTTTTAGCCGTAATAGCAGCTTGGTTCCTCACTTGCATCGGACTGATATTTTGGATGCGCCAAGCAGCTTTACGAGCTGAGAATACTGACCCAACAGTGACTTGGTACAATTACTGGCGTTTTTTTAATTGGATAAATGTGGGAATTTGGTTAGGATGGTTGCTGATCGCCTTCCAATACAACCTAAAAGAGGTAATTCATTTTCTCCTTTTACCCAATAATGCCTGGTATGAAGCGACAATAACCATCGTTTTATACTTTCTTCCCCCAGCATTATTAGTTGTCCTCAGCTACGGTCTTTCCCACGAAATTTTTGCGAGGGTTAGGGGAATGGAATGGACTAGAGGGGAGTTGCTACAGCAAGGAATATTGAGTCAACTAGCCCAGTTTTTGCCCTCTATCTTCATAATTGTTGCCATCGATTTTGTTCTTCAGGGCAATGTCAGTTTGAGCTTCGCCATGGTTGCTGCTATGGTGGGATGTCAATTGTTTTTTACCCCTTTATGGCTCAAGGCACAGGATATGACTCTCCATTCTCTCACCGTGGGAGAATTAAGAGACCGCATTTTTGCTTTAGCGCAAAAGGCAGGAGTGAAATTAGAGCAAGTCTACGTGCTGCCTACTGGTAAGGGACAACTAGCCAATGCTTTTGCTAGCAAAGGGAATATCATAATGCTCAGTCACTACCTCCTGAAAAATCTCAACAAGCGGGAAGTAGATGCTGTCGTAGCCCACGAGCTAGGACATCTCAAACACAAGCATGTAGAGGCACTGGGAACAATTACTGTTTGGACAATTGCTCTCTTGATTATCTTGGTAGTATTTCTGGGTAAGATGATTCCCCAACTACCTTGGTGGCTTTTAGTTGCGTTGGGGTATTTGCCTGTATTATATTTCTATTCCCGCCGCTTTGAGTTTCAAGCGGATGCAGAAGCAGTTACTCTCTCGGAAGATCCCCAAGCATGTATTACCTCTTTGCAAAAGGTCACTCGCTTAAATTTGCTGCCTATGGAGTGGGGTAAATTGGACGAACAACTGCTTTCTCATCCCTCTACCTTCAAGCGCGCTCAGGCGATCGCCACCAAGGGGAATATTTCCCAGCAACAGTTGGAAGAAATACTCTATACTCCTGAGACCAAGGGGGAATATTACGCCCTTCCCTCTGAGGTTATGAGCGAAGAGAAGGTATTTTCCAGCACTTTTAAGCAGCAGATTAACTTACGTCTAGTTTTGACTTTGCTAGGGGTTAGGTTCCTGACCCCAACCCTAGTTGCCCTGAGTATCAAATTAATGTCTTGGGATGGCTTGCTTCTCTATGGAGTTTATGGGTTTGGATTGATTTTGACCATTGTTGTTGATCTCCTAGCCCTCAATTTTGCCCCTGTTTGGGGACAGTCCTATTTACAGCAAAAACTGAAAGTGAAATTAGAGCGGGAAGGAATGGCAGTGGATGAGTGGGGGGGCATTTTTGTCTCCTTTGCACCAGACAGGGAACCCCGTTCCTATGAAGGCTTCCAGGAATGGGATGTGGGCTTTTTATTTCTGAAGGGTAATCGCCTTTTTTATATTGGGGAGCAGACTCGCTTTAGTTTGGCAGCCGATGAAATAACTGCTGTTTACTTAGGTGCGGGTTTTCCAGTTTGGTGGACATCTCCTCTGCTCTATATTTCCTGGTACAATGAAGAGGAAGACACCAAGGGTATTTTCAATCTTACTCCCGCTGATGTTTCTTCCTTGGGAGAAATAAAGGGTAAGGTGAAACTTCTAAAAAGAAAAGTGGATACATTATTGGAGCAGAATTGTGAAGAGACAGCAAAACCTGTGCAATTAAGAGAATTATCCCATCCTTCGAAAATTGGGAATATTACTAGTAATTCCCTGGAGGAGGTATACAAAAAGATTAAGCTATTTTCTGAATTTTTGCTAAATGGTTTGATGGCAATGGGAATAGGTGCAGTTTTGCAATTATCTTTCCTGTCTATAGTATATGTTGTTTTCGTTGCTTTTGGGACAACTGTCTTTCAACTAATTCCTTATTGGCGCGCTCCTAAAGGATCCCTAAGGGAGATTGGGTGATGGGAAGATAGTTCGTAGGGTGGGCATCGCCCACCAAACCAAACCTCTTTTCCTTTGGACTAGTTGTAATGGAGCGATCACCTTCTTATCTAGGAATTATGTTTCACGCAGAGGCGCAGAGGCGCAGAGAGGTAAGGAGGTCGTAGGTTGTTCCAAAGCTCTGAAGGAAGCATAGTTAGCTGATTTTGCTCACCACCCTCAGTACGACTGTGCCCAAGTTTGAGAAATTTAAGACGAACCAATTTCCCTACAGACTCTGGTAACTCAGTCAAACCCATATTTTCCGCTCAGTCGCCCCTTCTAGCAGTGCTGCTTCAATTTTACGTTCCGCATACCAAAATAAAATCCATAGAACGTAATAGAGAAACCAAACCAGGGGTTTTCCAGGTAGGGGCGCAAGGCTTGCGCCCTCATTCGCGGGCGGGTTCGGTGGGCATTGTTGGGTTTCGGTGCTCAACCCAACCTAAGGGGGCGATCGCCCTGTGCAGATAAACGCAGATGGATACGGATTATCCTCTTCATCTGCTCCCGCCAAGGGCGGGACGCCAAGGGCGGTTGCTTGCGCTTTGCTTCGCAATCATCTGTGGTTACTTTTATAATACGGTACGAAACATTGTCCCAATTGCCCACCCTATAACTGGGAAAGAGCGGGAAAATCCCGCCGATGGCGCTGGTAACTGATTACTGTTCACTGGTAACTGGTTCTTCCGGGGTACTGCCAAAACGAGGTTGAGGAGGAATAGCTGCAACAATAGCATCGATAACTTTGGAAACAGTAATAATTTCCAAACCTAAATCTTCGGGAAAAGTTTGTCCTTTGGGAACAATTGCCCGCTTAAAACCCAGTTTAGCAGCTTCTTTTAACCGTAATTCCATTTGGGAAACTAAACGGACCTGTCCCCCCAAACCCACTTCCCCAATTAAAACTGTGCGCAGATCCACCACGCGATCGCGGAAACTGGCAACTATGGCGATGGCCATTCCCAAATCCGCTGCTGGTTCCTCAACTCCTAAACCCCCAGCAGAAGCAAGATAAGCATCTAATTTGGACAGGGGAATGCCCACCCGCTTTTCCAAGACTGCTAGAATTTGCTGCAAGCGATTATAATCTACACCGGTAGTAGAACGACGGGGAGAAGTGTAGCTGGTGGGACTCACTAGGGCTTGCAATTCTACCACAATGGGACGGGTACCCTCGCAAGCTACTACTGTCGCTGTTCCCGGTGCTAACTCGTCCCGACTGCTGAGAAACAACTCGGAAGGGTTCGGTACCTCCGCTAAACCCTTATCTACCATCTCAAAAATACCGATTTCGTGGGTGGCACCAAAACGATTCTTCACGGAGCGCAGCAAGCGGTGAGAAGCATAGCGATCCCCCTCGAAATACAGGACCGTATCTACCAAATGTTCTAACACCCTGGGTCCGGCGATCGCCCCCTCCTTGGTGACGTGACCCACAATTAATAAAGTGATATTATCCCGTTTGGCTACTTGCATTAGTGCGGAAGTACATTCTCTCACCTGAGCTACGGAACCCGGTGCAGAAGTTAAAGAGGCGAAATAAAGGGTTTGAATACTATCTATCACTGCTACCTGGGGTTTCAGGGACTCTAACTCCCGCAAAATTTCTTCTAAATCCGTTTCTGGCAAAATATAAAGATTTTCTTGTTTAACAGTCTGTTCATTTTCCTCTGAGGATGCACCCTCAACTCCCAAGCGAGAAGCCCGTAATTTGACCTGTTGTCCCGACTCCTCAGCAGAAACATAGAGAATGCGAGGGAGTCGGGTTGCTAGTTTGTGAGCCACTTGCAGCAGTAAAGTTGACTTACCAATACCCGGATCTCCCCCAATTAAAACCAAAGAACCAGGAACTATTCCTCCTCCCAGCACCCGATCAAATTCCCCATAACCGGAACCAAATCGGGATTGGACGTCGCTCACAATTTGGTCAAAGGATAAAGATATGCGGGGTTGTGGTGGTGCAGTAGATTTGCCATTCTGCCCGCGACCTGGGCGAACTCTTTGATTGATGTTATTATTGGCAGAATCCACTTGTTCTTCCAAAGTGCCGTAGACTGCGCAACTGGGACATTTACCAAACCACTGGGGGGACGAAGCCCCGCACTCACTACAAACATAAATCGTTCGAGACTTCGCCATTTTCAGCTATTTTGCCAATCAAAATTACTTAATTTTCCTTAAATAATTATAAACTATTTCAAGGCTAAAGTAAATCTTAAAAAATCGCCAGTGAAATCGGAAAGGGATATTCTAGAGACCAAGTACTCACAATGTAACTTCAAAATCTGTAATCGAATTTAAAATAGGGTAGGAAGGAGTGTTAAATCATTTAGAGACACATAAGGAAAAAATTCTCGTGGTGGATGATGAAGCCAGTATCCGCCGGATCCTGGAAACTCGTCTTTCCATGATTGGTTACGATGTCCTCACCGCAGCAGACGGGCTAGAAGCTCTGGAGCTTTTTCGCGAAAGCGATCCGGATCTAGTGGTCTTAGATGTGATGATGCCCAAATTAGATGGCTATGGGGTCTGCCAAGAATTGCGCAAAGAGTCCGATATCCCCATTATCATGCTCACTGCATTGGGAGATGTTGCTGACAGAATTACTGGTTTGGAACTGGGGGCTGACGACTATGTGATGAAACCTTTTTCTCCCAAGGAATTAGAAGCGAGAATTCGCTCCGTGCTGCGACGGACGGACAAACATGGCGCTCTGGGTATTCCCCCCTCTGGGGTAATTTACGTGGGTTCGATTAAAATTGATACCAATAAGCGACAAGTATATAAGGGAGACCAACGTATTCGTTTGACGGGAATGGAGTTTAGCTTGCTGGAGTTGTTAGCTAGTCGTTCCGGAGAACCCTTTTCCCGTTCTGAAATCTTGCAAGAAGTTTGGGGCTATACTCCTGAACGTCATGTAGATACTAGAGTAGTGGATGTTCACGTTTCCCGGTTGAGGGCAAAATTAGAAGATGACCCCAGTAACCCGGAATTAATTCTGACTGCAAGAGGTACTGGTTACCTTTTCCAACGCATTCTCCAAATGGGAGAAGGGGGACTCAGTTATCACTGACCATGACTCCTAGGGGCGGGGTCTTCCCGCCCTCCCTCTGTTTCTTGTTCCCTGTTCCTTAACAATGACTAAAGCAGATCCAAATCGAATCTTGCGACTATTACCCTTTTTTGCTGGTGGGTTAGGAGGGGTGCTGTTGTTGATTAACAGGTTGACTACTTACCCCCTCACTGACTCCCAAGCTCGTTCCGATGTTTTGGGAGTGATTCTGAGCGCTGTTTTGATATTAATTGGTTTAATTTGGCAGCAGGTTCAAGGGCGATCGCCTAATGCTGTTACTTTAATAGGAGAAGAAGTTTTTGAATTAGCTTCAGATTTACCTGATATACTGAAAACAGAGTTAGCTTGGGGTTCTCACCTCTTATTAACTAATACGGTAACGGGCAGTTTGATTGTTTACTACCAAGGAAGGGTATTGCTGCGACGAGGTGTTTTAGGGAGTAGTTCTGAAGTTAAACCGGGTAATATTGTGCAGCGAGTGTTAGATAAGCAAAAACCAGTCTATTTAGTGGATTTAAAAGTGTATCCAGGGCGCATTGAATTTGATTATTTACCTTCTAACACACAAGGAGTCATTTGTCAACCCCTAGGTGAAGAAGGGGTTTTGATTTTAGGTTCCTATGTGCCCCGCAGTTATACTAAACAAGATGAAAAGTGGATTCAAGGAATAGCGGATAAGTTGTCAGAAACTCTCCGTTATTCTCCTACCGCCGACGAATAAATTGCAGGCTACAATGTCAAACCTCTTCAAGGTTTCAATCTTATCCTGCTTGGGGGCGATCGCTTTACCAGTTACCAGTTACCAGTTACCAGTTACCTTCCACCAATAAGTGGCTTGCCACCAAATAAGTGGTGGGAGCCTCAAACCCAAGGTTGAGCTGCTACCATGGTACGTGATTACTGGTCACTGGTAACTGAAAGGTGATGGGGTAGAAATATCTAAATCTAAATACAATAGTTGTCTTTACTTCACTTGCTACTCCCCCTATCTTCCTATCTCCCTATCTCCCTATCTCCCTATCTCCCTATCTCCCTATCTCCCTATCTCCCTATCTCCCTATCTCCCTATCCCCTTATCTCCCTATCTTTCTTTCATATTGAATGAAATAGCCCTGTCGAGCACCCCCCGTCACCCCCCGCCACCCCCCTTATCAAGGGGGGATCAAGAAAAGAGCAAAAAAAACCTGTAACAATAGCCCGTAGGTTGGGTTGAAGCAATGAAACCCAACACTCATGTCTCACAAATATCCCACAAAAATGAGCGCGATCGCTCTCTCTACCTCTCCTCCCTAAAGTGGATAAGAAAATTCAAAAAAATTAATTCCCAATAGGGGTTGACATTGGTAAAATTTGGGGTTAGGATATAATTGGAGAAGAGTGCGGCAAAAAAAAATGCCCAATTCCGAATGGTTTTTCAAAACTGCTAACTGCTCACTGTTAACTCCCAATTTCCCAAAATTCAAATAAAAAAACCTGCAAGCACAAAAAACATGGCACGAGATAAAGCCTATCAAAAGGCGGAACGAAAAATTGAAGCAGCCCTGCTAGAAGAAGCCACTGAGTTGGATCTGGAAAACATGGGTTTGACTGAGTTACCCCCTTCTGTGGGGAATTTAGTTAATCTTAAAATTCTCAAACTGGGAGCAGATTTTGTCAAAGGTGGTGAGAGAAACCAACTCACCACTCTTCCTGCTGAAATTGGGCAACTCACTCAGTTACAACGGCTTTATCTCGAAGGAAACCAACTCACCACCCTTCCTGCTGAAATTGGGCAACTCACTCAGTTACAACGGCTTTATCTCGAAGGAAACCAACTCACCACCCTTCCTGCTGAAATTGGGCAACTCACTCATTTACAAGGGCTTTATCTCGAAGGAAACCAACTCACCACCCTTCCTGCTGAAATTGGGCAACTCACTCAGTTACAAAGGCTTTTTCTCGACGGAAACCAACTCACCACCCTTCCTGCTGAAATTGGGCAACTCACTCAGTTACAAAGGCTTTATCTCGAAGGAAACCAACTCACCACCCTTCCTGCTGAAATTGGGCAACTCACTCAGTTACAAAGGCTTTATCTCGAAGGAAACCAACTCACCACCCTTCCTGCTGAAATTGGGCAACTCACTCAGTTACAAAGGCTTTTTCTCGAAGAAAACCAAATAAAGACATTACCAGATAGTATTGGAAAACTGGAAAAACTAGAGATACTCCTACTAGGCAAAAACCCGCTGCAACCCGAATTAGCAGCAGCCTATGAACAAGGAATAAATGCAGTCAAAGCCTATTTACAGGAACAATCTAAAGCAGAAATCCTCCTTAACGAAGCAAAACTCGTCTTAGCGGGAGAAGGAGAAGTAGGAAAAACCAGCCTCTTAAACGCCCTCCAAGGGAAAGAATTTGTAGAAAATCGCCCCACAACTCATGGAGTGGAAGTAGACATTCAATCCTTTGAAGTACTCCATCCCCACAACAACACCAGTATAACTCTCAACGCTTGGGATTTTGGGGGACAAAATATCTATCGTCACACCCACCAAATCTTCTTCACCGCTCCCGCTATCTATCTCGCTGTGTGGAACCCCCGTCGGGGAGCAGAATCCTGTCAAGTGGAGGAATGGCTGAAAATGGTGAAACACTGTGCTTACGACGAAACCCTCCCGGAAGAAAAACCCAGAATTATCATCGTCGCTACCCACGCTAGTGAAGAGCGGTTGGATCATATAGATAAAAATGCCCTCCTGAAGGAATTTGGGAACCTAATTGAGGGTTTTTGCCATGTGGATAGCAAAACCGAGAAAAATTTGGAGCATCTCAAAACCCTCATTGCAGAAACAGCAGCCAAAATACCTCAAGTAAGACGCTCCGTCGCCGCCAGTTTCCAACGAGTGCTCCACACTCTCCGCCAACAGAGTGAACCCTGGATAACCTACGAAGAATTTATAGATCTCTGTCGAGAACAAAAGGTTGAGCGAAACCTAGCTAAAATCTACGCCGCTATCCTCAACGAATTAGGGCATTTAATTCACTACAGCACCGATCCTTTACTCAAAGATACCATTATCCTCAAGCCAGAATGGCTGAGTAAAGCCATTAGTTTCATATTAGAAGATAAACAAGTCAAAAAACAGAACGGTTTAGTGCGCTATGAGCGTCTGAGTGAGCTGTGGAACAATCCAGATCGTGAAGAGCAGTATCCGGAAAATCTCTATCCCATGTTTCTCAAACTCATGGAGCGCTTCGACTTATCCTATCAAGTAGAATTACCCACTCCCACCTATTTAATCGCCCAATTAGTACCCACTATTCCCCCCAATTACCAAAAAGATTGGGTTAAAAGACCGGAAGATAGGGAACAAACCTCCGTTATCCGCATTTTCGACGCCGAAACCGGGCGCACTACCAAAGTAGAAGGATTAATGTACCGTTTAATTGTGCGTCTACACCGCTTTTCCTTAGGAATAAAGGATTATAATAAAAGCCGTCACTGGAAAAATGGTCTTTTGTTAGAGGATAAATACAATGGACGCGCTTTAATAGAAGAAATGGACTCAGATATAACCATTACCGTGCGAGCACTTTACCCCAATACCTTCTTAGATCGTCTCTGTGGTGAAGTAGAATGGTTAGTCAACTATTTCTGAAAAGGTTTGGCTCCTCGTCTTCATTTAATGTGTCTCACAGACAACTGCAAAGGTTTGTTGGAACAAGAAGCAATTTTGGAGCACAAAGAGAGAGGATACCCAGAATTTCAATGTTCTGTTTGCCGCCAGTTTCATGATATTGACGCTTTAATGGCAACCAAAACAGCAAAACCAGCAATGAAGGATCTCTTCAAGGAACTAGAACAGAGACAACAGGAAATTCTCCAAGCTGTAAATACCAATTTTGACTCCCTCAGTGCACAACTGCGAACCATCATGAGTCAAGCTGACGAATGTTACAAAGCTTTGCTCACTACCCTCACGGATCCTGCTAAAGAAGGTCCTCGTTTGTTTAGCTTTGAACCTGTTAACCCCAGTAAATTCAATCCGAAAACCTGGACAACGGAAATCTTCCGTTTAACCCTGTGGTGCGAACACAGTCGTCTACCCCTATCAGTGCTCAACGGTGATAATGATACTCGTGGTGTGTACGAAATTGAACTAACGCGAGACTGGGTCAAGCAACTATCTCCCCTCCTACAAATCGTCTCTTCTATCCTCAAACTAGCCCTCCCCATAGCTATCCCCGGTACGAAACTTGTCACAGACGAGACCCAATATAATGCTATTGCTGAACAACTGGAATTTGGCATAAAATCTGCCAACTCCCTCCTCCAAGGTAGTGATAAAATGGGAGAATGGTTAGCTCCAGAAGATAAAGCAAACTTTTTTCCAACTAACACCAGAAATGTCCAACTTGCTCAAGGTTCCCTCCTACGAGAACTCCACGCTATTTTCAAGAAAAAAGATCCGGGTTTTGGTGGTCTGGAACGGGTGCAAAACAAACGCCGGGAGTTTCTTTGGGTTCACCCCAATTATGTAAATAAATATTAATTTAATCTCAGGACTTGACAAAATTGGAATATTGGTTTATTCTAGATAATGGGCGGTGTTGGCAAAAATAATACTACATTTTGTAACCCGTTGGTCTTTCTTGCCTAGAGAATAAATATTAATTAAACCTTAAAATAGCCATCGTCCATAATTATAAAAAAAAATAAAAATTGTAGGTTAGGTTGAGGCACGAACCCAACAGCTACAATAGTACATAAATAATATATTTAGTAATTGGGTAGGTATTGCCCACTACGGTATTATGTCCCAGACTGCATTGCCTTGATTAATTCTGCGGCCACTTCTGGACGAGAAAATTGTGGTGGTGGGGAATCTCCTCGGCGGAGCATTTCTCGCACCTTAGTTCCCGAGAGATGAATGCGCTCTTCCTGACTACTAGGACTGGTTTTGGTGGTAGCCATTTGCTGAGTGCGTTTACAGTAGAAAGCGTGCTCAAACTTCATGGGTATAATCTCCAATTCTTCCTGAGAAAACTGGTCAAAAATATGTTGAGCATCATAAGTACCGTAGTAGTCACCCACTCCTGCATGGTCCCGACCCACAATAAAATGGGTACAACCATAGTTCTTCCGCACGATAGCATGAAAAATTGCTTCCCTCGGTCCAGCGTAACGCATTGCTGCGGGATTAATGGCCAAAATGACCCGGTCTTGAGGAAAATAGTGTTCCAGCATAATCTCATAGCAGCGCATACGCACCTCTGCTGGGATATCGTCGCTTTTAGTAGCTCCCACCAAGGGGTGTAAAAAGAGACCATCAACAACTTCCAGGGCGCACTTTTGAATATACTCGTGAGCGCGGTGGATTGGGTTACGAGTCTGAAAACCCACCACAGTTTGCCACCCTTGAGCCAGAAACATGGCCCGGGATTTTTCCGGGTCAATTTGATAATCGGGAAAAAGAGGATGGGGCGATCGCTCTAACAACAAGACAGGACCGGCTAAATTAATCCCCCCCTCCTCATAAAGCACTTTCACCCCAGGGTGCTTAGTTTCATCAGTTCCGTAGACTTTAATGGCTTCCCTTGCTTTGTCATAGGGATACTTCTGAGTTAATTCCAAGACCCCAAGGAATTTCCCTTCTGGATTGTCCAAGCGCACCACAGTACCTGGTTTGAGGGGTTCTGCTACCTCTTCGCTCACAGACAGGGTAATGGGAATAGACCAGGGAACGCCATTGGTCAGACGCATATCCTCCACCACCTTTTCATAGTCTTTTTGTTCCATAAAGCCCTTCAGAGGACTAAATCCGCCAATGGCGATCATTACCAGATCCGACACCCCACGAGTATCCAGCATAACCCGAGGTAAGTAGTCTGCCATAGCGAGAAATGCCTCTCGTTGCTCTGGGGTGGCTTGGCGATTAATTAGCACCTTCCCGCCGTGAGGTAAGATTTGCTTTCTTTTCGACATTCGAGTATAGTTAATATTGGTTGTTTGTTATTAGTTATAGCAGTCGCCGGTCATCCACCACAGGACAATAATTCTTGACAATCCGCAAACAATTGCGATCATCTTCAGTACGAAAGTAACTCAAGCGATCGGCAATTTTATGTAATAAAATCACACCCCGTCCCCCACCACTGTCATTCTGATTACCCTGAGAGTAAGATTGGATACAGGCGTCTAAATCAAAAGGAGGACCGTAGTCTATAATGGATAGTTCTACAAGAGTCTCAAAGACCACGATCTCGATTTCGATCGACCTTTCAGTTGGCAGCTGCTTATGGGCATGGCGAACTGCATTGGTAAATCCTTCCGCCAGTGCTAACTGGCATTCTAACCAGACTTTTCTGGGAATGGAGGATTGATTTATCAGGTCGAAGTGGGTTAATACCCGATCCAAGAATTTCAGATTACCGGGGACTTTTAAATCAGTTTTTCGGAGAACTTTCAACTGCTAGCCTCTCTCATGAACTTGTTTGATTTTGGCTTCTGATTTGGGAGAGTAATTTAAATGCTTCACTATTAGTTAACATCTATTTTATTTGATTATCTCACTATAGCATGAAAATACTAATTATTGACGACGATCCAACCATTCGGCTACTGCTTCAAATAACCTTAAATCGCCAGGGTTACCATATTACTGTGGCAAGTAACGGTGAAGAAGGTCTTCGCACCGCCAAAGAAATCCACCCCGCAATGATGATTTGCGATTGGGTGATGCCGAAAATGAATGGACTGGAAGTGTGTAGTCAAGTCAAGGCCATTCCAGAACTTTCTACCACCTTTTTTATCTTACTCACTTCCATGGACTCGGTGCAAGACCGGGTCAAAGGCTTAGACGCGGGTGCAGATGATTTTCTCTGCAAGCCAATTGAGATGTTCGAGTTGGAGGCGCGGGTCAGGGCTGGGTTGAGACTGCATCAACTCAGTCGGGACTTAGAGCAACAAAAACAACTGCTAGAAGCTGAATTGGCAAGTGCTGCAGAATATGTCAGTTCCATTCTCCCAGAACCCCTGACTGATCCCCCCACTACTATTGACGTGCGGTTTATTCCTTCACGGCAACTGGGAGGAGATGGCTTTGATTATTATTGGCTAGACTCAGAAAACTTAGCTGTCTATTTACTGGATGTTTCTGGTCACGGTTTGCGTGCAGCATTACCTTCTATCTCCACCATCAATCTACTTCGTTCCCGCAGTCTAACTCAAGTCAATTACTATCAACCCAGTGAGGTATTAAGGGGTTTAAATGAAACATTTCAAATGAATCAGCACAATGATAAATATTTCACCATGTGATACGGGGTTTACAATCGCAGAAAACAGGAGTTAACTTATGCTAATGCCGGACATCCACCTGCTATCTTGCTCGGTCGGGATGAGGGGGGCAGTATCAGAGAAAGACGGCTGAAAACCACAGGATTTCCAGTGGGCATGTTCCCCGATGCCGAATATAGGGACGTTATTTGCCCCATAAATTCCCCCTCTCACCTCTATATTTTTAGCGATGGCATTTATGAAATTACCCAGACAGATGACAGGATTTGGGGGCTAGATCAGTTTGTCGAACTCCTGGGAGAATATTACGACAAACAGCAGTCTAATTTAGATTGGCTTTTGCAACAGGTACTTGAATGTAATCCCCAGGATTATTTTAATGACGATTTATCCATTGTGGAAATTGACTTCGTTTTCTATCCTAAAGGAAATTGGTAAAATAGTCAAGCCTCGGAAAGACTGACGGTGGGTTTTGCGCGGGACTTCTATAAGATTTGCTACTCGGGTCAATACAGGAATAATCTTTACTTGATCCACTCCCCCGGTTAAAACACGGGGGATTCGGGATTTAAGCAGCAACCCTTCGGGAAACCCCGTCTTACATTACCTAGCCCACCCACCCCTCTTCTCCCCTCCCAGGAGGGGATGGGGGTGGGTCCAACCTTTTTGATTATACTACGGCTGAATAAATTCAGCTTGCGCTTATATCCCCCGATTAAAATACGGGGGCTTTACGCTTTGCACCTCGTAAGCATTCAGCGATCAGCCCACAACTTGACGCCGGTCCCCGAGGCTGTCTGTGTCAATCTGCCTCTCTCTATGAGCAGGAATTTTTGCCCAGGCGAAAATCCTCCTGCCAATGCTATAATTGTCTTAATTGGATTCGATTTAATCTAATTTGCTAATATAAGAAATTCTAACTAGTAGAATGTTGAATTTTTCAAAATACTAGGTCTTACTTCCTTATGAATTTTTCCAAGAACCGTATTTCTATTTTTGTGGACGGTAATAATATGTTCTACGCGCAACAAAAAAATGGTTGGTTTTTCGATCCCAGGCGCGTTTTAACTTACTTGACTAGAGATCCAAATGTAACTCTTATAAATGCTTTTTGGTATACAGGATTAAAAGACTCTCAAGACCAGCGTGGCTTTCGGGATGCCTTAATCAGCCTGGGTTACACGGTACGCACGAAAATATTAAAAGAATATTATGATGATGCTTCGGGTCGCTATTCCCAAAAAGCTAATTTAGACATTGAAATTGTTGTGGATATGTTTAATACTGTAGACCAATACGATCGGGTAGTTTTGTTTAGTGGGGATGGAGATTTCGAGCGGGCAATTGAATTGTTACGGTCTAAAAACACCCATATTACAGTGATATCTACAGAGGGAATGATTGCGAGAGAATTACGCAATGCTACTGACCGCTATGTGGATTTAAATGATATTCGCGACCAGATTGAGAAATATGATTATTAAGGGTTGGAGCAGAAGAAAAATTAAGTCTATAATGAGAATAGATGAAGTGTAATTTTACCCGAGTCGGGAGCGGGAAGACCATGAAGGACACTCAACTTGACAGAATTATCATTTTCGATACCACTCTGAGAGACGGTGAACAGTCTCCAGGAGCAACTCTGAATGGTTCAGAAAAACTGAAGCTGGCTCGCTCCCTGGCACGTTTGGGAGTGGATATCATTGAGGCGGGTTTCCCCTACGCTAGTCAGGGAGATTTTGCGGCGGTACAAAAAATTGCCGAGATAGTGGGGGTGGAATCGGGTCCAACCATCTGCGGTTTGGCACGGGCGCGAAAAGAAGATATTAAGAGGGCGGCTGAAGCCCTCAAACCTGCTTTTTCACCCCGCATTCATACTTTTATCGCCACTAGTGATATTCATCTGCAATATAAACTGAGAAAGTCTAGGGCAGAGGTATTGGCTATTACCTCCGAAATGGTAGCCTACGCTAAGTCTTTTGTCCAGGACGTGGAGTTCTCTCCGGAAGACGCGGGACGCAGCGACCCTGAATTTCTCTATCAGGTGTTAGAAAGGGCGATCGCCGCCGGTGCAACTACGGTCAACATCCCGGATACGGTGGGTTACACTACTCCGGGAGAGTTTGGTGCTCTCATTGCCGGTATTAAGGCTAATGTGCCCAATATTGACGACTGCATTATTTCCGTTCACGGTCACAATGATTTGGGTTTAGCAGTAGCTAATTTCTTGGAAGCCATTAAAAATGGGGCCAGGCAGCTGGAATGTACTATTAATGGTATTGGGGAAAGGGCTGGGAATGCGGCTTTGGAAGAGTTGGTGATGGCTCTCCATGTGCGCCGACAGTATTTTAACCCCTTCTTGGGTCGTTCGACCGAATCTACGGAACCCTTAACCAAGATAGATACAAAGCAGATTTATAAGACCTCTCGTTTGGTATCCAATTTGACGGGAATGGTGGTGCAACCCAATAAGGCTATTGTGGGAGCCAATGCTTTTGCTCATGAGTCGGGCATTCACCAGGATGGGGTGCTGAAGCACAAGCTGACTTACGAAATTATGGATGCTTCTTCTATTGGTTTGACTGATAATCAAATTGTCTTGGGGAAACTCTCCGGGCGCAATGCTTTGGGTACTCGTCTGAAGCAGTTGGGGTTTGAGCTGGAAGAGTTTGAGTTGAATAAGGCATTTGTTCGCTTTAAGGAGGTAGCAGACAAGAAGAAGGAAATTAGTGACTGGGATCTGGAGGCGATCGTTAAAGATGAAATTCAACAGCCCCCAGAATTATTCCGCTTGGAGTTGGTTCAGGTTACCGCAGGGGATCATTCCCTTCCCACTGCTACCGTCACTCTCCGCACTCCCGACGGGAAAGAACTGACCGATGCAGCTATTGGTACTGGTCCTGTTGATGCAGTGTATCAGGCCATTAACCGGGTGGCAAAGGTGGAAAATGAGTTAATTGAGTTTTCGGTGCAGTCGGTGACGGGGGGTATTGATGCTATGGGGGAGGTAACTATTCGTCTCCGTCATGACGGGAAGGTATATTCCGGTTGGGGGGCTAATACGGATATTATTGTGGCATCTGCTCGGGCTTATATCAGTGCTTTGAATCGTCTTTATGGAGCTAAGTTAGAACGAGAAAAGTCTGAAGCAGTTACCAGTGACCAGTGACCAGTTACCAGGAATTCGTAGGGTGGGCAATGCCCACAGACCCTCTTTCCTCTTCTTTCTGTAGTTTATTATAAACAAAAAAACATGGGATTAATCTACGTAAATCTAGAGCTGATAAGTGGGGATGACTTAGTGCTGCATCGACGAGGATATATTGACTCCACCAAAATTAAGCGAATGACTGTTAAAGCATTGGTGGATACGGGAGCTTATATGTTAGCAATCAATGAGCAGATTAAGCAGCAGCTTGATTTACCTCAAGTAGACGAGCAAGTAGCAGAGTTAGCAGATGGTACTCGGACTAAATTAGAGATTGTGGGACCAGTTGAGATAAAATTTGCCAATCGTTCTACTACAGTGAGAGCTATGGTATTGCCTGGTGAATCTGAAGTTTTACTAGGTTCCATACCGATAGAAGATATGGATGTGTTAATCGATCCGAAGCAACAGAGATTGATTGTCAATCCAGAAAATCCCTATATTGTCAAAAAACCTTTAAAGTAAAGATTAAGAACCCAAAATAATGGTAAACTAAGATAAGATAAAGTAAAAGGGTTTGTGTTAGGGCTGTTTCATTCTCGGTTGAGACTGAGTGAGCTGGGGAGATGGGGAGCTGGGGAGCTGGGGAGCTGGAGAGATTGGAAAATCGTCCAGTTTTTGCTATAATTCGACTTTGCTTTCTCACCCTATCCCCCTATCCCCCTATCACCCTATCCCCCTATCCCCCTATCACCCTATCCCCCTATCCCCCCATCTGCCTTAATCAAGAATGAAACAGCCCTGGGTTTGTGTAGAATGCCAGTTATCACCACTGAAACAATACCACCCACAAAAAAAATAGAGTTAGAAGAACCCCAAATACCCCTCATAAATTTAATTTTCAATAATAAAGAACCTTTGGAAAGTAATCGTCACCGCATTGGGATGAATGTCCTCATTCGCGGACTTAATCGAGCTTATGCTTCCCGCAATGACTTTAATAAAGACTTTCGGGGTCCAAATTTTTTTGTCGTTTTAGGCATAAATAGAAGTTATCCCCGTCAAGGTTGGGTAGTCTGGGAAGAAGCAGGTCGTTATCCAGATGTGATTGTCGAGTTAATGTCTCCTAGTACTGCTACAATAGACGTAACTACCAAAAAAGACCTCTACGAAGGGACTTTCCGCACCAAAAACTACTCCGTTCAAATACTCTTCATAGATATATGTGTTTTACTGCTGCTGCCCTTTGTAGTCTTGTGTTCCAATTGTCTGAAGTGCAGGCCAATCCTCCCATTCCCCAACCGGAAGCAGACCTCATTCCTGCTGAGGGTGGTTATCCGACTATCCTGCAAGAACTCCTCAACGCAAATCGCCAGCACTCAGACACACAAAACCTCTCCAACCTGTTGGCCCAGGGAGCATCAAGGCGCGATCCGGCGGCTATGCCGCCAGCCCGTCCAGTCTTCTCTCCCATTCAACGTGCCCCCGGTCGTTTGATCAATTTGGAAACGGCCAATCAACTTTTGGAGGGTGAGCTTTCACTCAGAGTAGGGTTCCAACAAACCCCCTCCGCAGACCGGCCTGCTGCTGGTACAGGGGACGAGGTTTACTATGGCGAAGTGCAATGGGGTCTGAACAATCGTCTCCAATTGGGCTTATCCACTCAATTTTTTGATGACCCAGTTGGCCGCCCTATTAATGGTGCATTCCCTGAATATAATGTCTTTTCCTTAGCCCCTAGTTTTAAGTACCAGCTGCGTCAGGATGAGCTTTACTCCATCGCAGTTCACGGAGCTGCCGAGTTGCTCAGGCTCTCCACCTCCCCCGGACTTTTCAACTCCACTACCAGCCACCAGACCGACTCACTGCTGGTGGGGACCCTACAGGCCCCATTTTCCTACAATCTGTCCCCTAAAGCCCAGTGGCACATTACACCAGGCATTGCCGTTTTCCCGGAGAGTGTCAACGGTGCTGATTTCTTCGGCACATTTTTCAATGTGGGCACCGGGTTCAGTTGGCAGCTAACGTCGCGCCTAAACCTGCAGGTCGATCTCAACTTTCCCCTTGGACCAGGGGGGAACACCCTAGATTCAAGTGACGGCCACATCGGGAGGCAACTGCTTTGGGCTGTGGGGGCAAGTTTAGCAGTCAGTCCTAGAGTTCAGGTTGAACTCTATGGCACCAATGGGTTTGGGGCAACTCCTGCCACCCGCCTCTTGGGATTCATTCCAGATAGTGAACAAGCACTCATTGATGTAAACCTAACGTACACCCCTGATGTGGGACGAGGCTATGCCACTAGCTTCCGAAAAGGTGAGCCGATTCCCCTCTCAGAACGGGATTGGCAACTGGTTCAAGATGGAATAACCCTCAACAGTGCCAACACCTTGCCACCCGGTGCCATAGAAATCAGTGGTGGTGCAACTGCCGGGGGAGAGTTTCATGGGGGAATTGCCTACAGTCCTGACCAGGATTTTCAAGTTGAGTTGCTGTTCAATGAATTTGAAGGAGAAGACGTCGTCAGTTCAGCCGATTCTGCGGGGAGAGACTTGAAATATGAGGTTGGCGTAAAGCTACGTTTCCTCGATCAGCAACAAGGAGATCCCTTCTCCCTCAGCGCACGCCTTTCCGGTGGCCGCGATTCCGGTGAAAGTCAACAGATTGGTTTTCTCCTGCCAGAGCTGCCCATTACCTATTCTCCCGCTCCTGATCTGGCTGTATCTGTCAATCCCAAAGCGGCATTTTACGCTGGCGAATCTCGTGTTGGTGTGGGGCTGGGAGCCAATTATGCACTGCCCTTTGCCACTGAGGTTGGTGCCCAGCTGATTGGTGAGGTGACGCCGATTGCCAGTGAAACCACAGTTTGGAGCCTCGGAACCCGTTTCTCAATTCCCAAAACCAATGTTGGCGTAGATGTCTATGCTACCAAAGCGATCGGTCGCCATGGTTTGGGAACAATGGTTGCCGATTCAGGGGTTAATGTTGGCTTTAATGTGAATGTGATTCTAGGGAAATAATCAAGGAGAGTGGTAAAACAGTGACCAGTTACCAGTTACCAGTTACCAGTTACCAGTTACCAGTTACCAGTTACCAGTTACCAGTTACCAGTTACCAGTTACCAGTTACCAGTTACCAGTTACCAATAAGTGGCTTGCCACCAAATAAGTGGTGGGGGCCTCAAACCCAAGGTTGAGCTGCTACCATGGTACGTGATTACTGGTCACTGGTCACTGTCATGGTACGAGGTAACTGAAAGGTGGGGGCTTCAAACCCAAGGTTGAGCTGCTACCATGGTACGTGATTACTGGTCACTGGTCACTGTCATGGTACGAGGTAACTGAAAGGTGGGGGCTTCAAACCCAAGGTTGAGCTGCTACCATGGTACGTGATTACTGGTCACTGGTAACTGAAAGGTGGGGGCCTCAAACCCAAGGTTGAGCTGCTACCATGGTACGTGATTACTGGTCACTGGTAACTGAAAGGTGGGGGCCTCAAACCCAAGGTTGAGCTGCTACCATGGTACGTGATTACTGGTCACTGGTAACTGAAAGGTGACCTCTCAGCCATACCCCAGTTTTCAAGACTAGTTGCCGTATGATACACTGAAATAAGATAAAGTAAAAGGGTTCGTATAAAATGCCAGTTATCGCCACCAAAACAATACCACCTACCAGGGAAACAGGGTTAGAAAAACTCAAAATGCCCCCTGTAGACTTAATTTTTGATGATGGAGAACCTTTGGAAAGCAATCGCCACCGCATTGGAATGAATGTCCTTATTCGTTCCCTGAATCAAACTCTTGCTCCCCGTAATGACTTTTTTGCTGGGGGGAACATGTTCATCTATTATAGTAGTACACAGATCAAGAATAAAGACTTTCGGGGTCCAGATTTTTTTGTAGTTTTGGACATAAATGGAAGTTATCCTCGTCAAGGTTGGGTAGTCTGGGAAGAAGCAGGTCGTTATCCGGATGTGATTATCGAGTTAATGTCCCCTAGTACGGCTAAAGTAGATATAACCACAAAAAAATCCCTCTACGAACGCACTTTTCGCACCAAAAACTACTTCGTTTACGATCCTTTTGACCCCAGTTCTTTAAGAGGGTGGTGTTTGGATCACAACCAACGTTACCAAGAATTAGAAAAGAGCGATCGGGGTTGGTTGTGGTGCTCAACTCTGGGCTTTTGGTTGGGAACTTGGTTCGGAACCATCGACAGAGAAACTGCTCCTTGGTTACGCTTTTACGACTCAAACTTTAATCTCCTCCTGTTACCAGAGGAAGCGGAACGGGAACGCGCTCACATAGAACAGAAACGAGCTGACGCAGAAAAGCAACGAGCAGAACGTCTAGCAGCGCGATTAAGGGAGTTAGGAGAGGATCCCATGGAATAGATCAGACAAAGACCCTAAGTAGGTAGGCATTGCCCACCTATGAATAGTCCTTCCCGTCTTTAGCGTCTTTGCGCGATTAATTTAAAGTATAGCAGTCGAAGGATAGGTTAGGACAACTTGAGGTACCCCAGCAAGTGCTAACCAGTCTCCAGGGAGCTTTTAGAAAAAATGTGCGCCACAGTCTTCATTTAACTAAGGAACTATTAAACTTGCTCCCCTCCCCGCTACGCGTAGGATGCGTTACGCTAACCCATTTAATTTAGGATGCTGCTACGTACGATGCGTTACGCCAACAAAGTTTGTATTGTTGCTAGTACGATGCGTTACGCCAACAAAGTTTGTATTGTTGCTACTACTTACGGCTAGTAACGCATCCTACAGTGGCTAGTAACGCATCCTACGACTTCTTAGCATCCTACGGGTGGGGGTCTCCCGCGTGTTTGATGATAAGCAACTCGGTATTAGATATTCTCGTTCAACCAGAGCAGGTTCATGCAGTCAATCAATTACTGAGAGATAATGGTTATCAGCCCCGCCTTCATTTTACCCCAGCTCAAGAAACTCTTTTCCTCAATTACGACTATGAAAGAGCTTTCTATCACCCAGAAAAAAGCATTAAAATAGATATCCACTGGTCAATTATGTATCATAACTTTTTTCTCACTCGAGAGTAAAACATTTTGGCAAAACCATTTCCACGTAACAATAGCTAATCATAAAGTACCCACCATATCCCCAGAAAACCTGTTCCTCTTCCTTTGTGCTCACGGAGCGAAACATAATTGGAATCAATAGAAGAATACCCCCAAGTCAGCTTTCTAGGAAAACAAGTTGAAGAAAAAATGTTTACAGACCCTAACTTGACTTCTGCTCCTTTTAACAATAACATATATTTAGGGACAATGGAATCTTGGTTGGACAAATTTACCTTTTGGTTTGATGTTATCATGACTCCTACTGCTAGGGAATTTGAGCTACTCCCACTCCCTAAATGGTTGGGGATACTCTATTATCCCATTCGTCTCTTGAGACTAACTTTTAAATACAGTATAATTTTCATAAGCAAGTCTTTTGCGTCTTTGCGTCTTGGCGCGATAAATTTAAAGTATCATGAGGATAACAGATGACCACTCTAGAGCAAGCATTGGATACGGTTAATCAACTTTCCGTAGATCAGCAAGAAAAGCTGATGGAAATTCTTACCAATCGTCTCATCCACCATCGTCGTCGAGAAATAGCACGGGACGCGGTAGAGTCAATTGCAGCTTTCGAGAATGGTGAATTGCAGCCTCAGCCTCTTGAAGAAATTATTGCAGAACTTACTGCAACTCTTGAGGAGTCTGAAAGAGAATGAGACAATTGGTTTTGACTCCAAAATTCAAGCGTTCCTTCCGGAAGTTTGTTTTGCGCAATCCTAAGCTAAAAAAAACAAATCGAAGAAACCTTGCGACAAATGAAAGAGGATGTTTTTGGGGTGAGTCTCGGTACCTACCAGCTTAAGGGAGATTTGTCAGGTTTGAAAGCTTGCTCTTGTGGATATGACTGTCGTATTATATTCTCCATTCAAACTCAAAAGGAAACAAAGCAAGAATTTATTCTTTTACTTGATGTGGGAACCCATGATAAAGTTTACTAGAGATATATCTCTTCTCCTATCCCCGCCCCTTCTTCGCGTCTTTGCGTCTTGGCGCGATTAAAAATACATGATATAAAATCCCATGCTGGAAACAATCCAAACCCAAATCTATCAACTGGAACAATTTGCCACTAGTCTGGTAAATAACCAACTAACTCATTTAAGCTTAACGAGTATCGGGATAATTTTTATCGCTGGACTCCTCACCAGTCTTACCCCTTGCATGCTCTCCATGTTACCCATTACCATTGGCTATATTGGGGGTTATGAAGCTAAAGGAAGGTTACGGGCAGCAATCCAGTCTGTTTGGTTTTCTCTCGGTTTAGCCACTACTTTAGCCGCACTGGGCATTATAGCTACTTCTTTAGGTAAAGTTTACGGACAAATAGGTGTGGGTTTGCCAATTATTGTGAGTGCGATCGCCATTATCATGGGGTTAAACTTACTGGAAATCATTCCCCTGCGCTGGATTTCTCTAGGTGCTACAGATTGGATTAAAGAAGATATCCCAGCAGCAGGACGTTCCTATTTACTAGGCTTAACTTTTGGTTTAGTAGCATCTCCTTGTAGTACTCCCGTATTAGCGACTCTACTAGCTTGGGTATCCACCACCCAAGATTTAGTCTTAGGTGGTGGGTTACTCCTTTCCTATACAGGGGGTTACGTAGCCCCTTTAATTGTAGCAGGTACCTTCACCGCTACAATTAAAAAGTTCCTGGAATTGCGCCGTTGGTCTGGTTGGATAACCCCCGCTAGTGGTGTTCTCTTATTGGGTTTTGGCTTTTTTACTCTCCTTTCTGGTTTTTCTTTTTTTTAACCACAGATGATTGCGAAGCAAAGCGCAAGCTTTGCGTAAGCTTTGCGAAGCAACCGCCCTTGGCGTCCCGCGTAAGCGTCCCGCCCTTGGCGTCCACAGATTATTTTTGATGTTTTATTTCAATGACAGTATGCACGTTACCTCGGGGGGAAAAGTCCCCTTTTATGGTAGCAGATAGGGGATCGCAAGCTGCTACGAAGTCATCTAAAATTTGATTCACAACTTCCTCGTGGGAAATATAGCGATCGCGGTAGCTATTAATATACAGTTTCAATGCTTTCAGCTCCACCACCTTTTCATCCGGGGAATAGGTGATGTAAATAGTCGCAAAATCCGGGTAACCGGAAAAGGGACATTTACAAGTAAACTCCGGTAAAGTAACATTGATATCGTAGCGTCTCCCAATACGGGGATTGGGAAAAGTAATTAATTTTCCTTCCGCGATCGCTCGTTCCCCATATTTCATTTCTGTCCCTTGGGAAGAATCACTCATCGTATCTAACCTAACCTTGCTTTTTTGTCCTAATTATAACAGTTACCATGTACTTTGACAGTGAAACTTTATAGCTGAAGTTCAAGTTCTAGATCAAGTTGCTCAAAAGCTTCCATTAAGCAAGATATTTCTTTTTCTGTTTCTAGCCCTTGAAGCTCGTGTTCCGCTATCCGAGTTCGCCACTCATTAATTGAAAACTCAAATTATATTCATAAGACTTAATTCGTTCTTGAGATTTCTGGCGATTGCTCAATTTTTTCGATTTTTGTTGGAGTACATTTTCGAGTTGAGAGCGAACAAGACCAGTTTCTTTGGATAAAAGCTCCTCATGTCTGCTAATCGAGCCTTCTATAATATGCGGCTGTTCAATTTTTGCTATGCCATTCTTTTGTTTCTGGAGCAAAATAGCCAACTTGACCATTTTCTTATTTAAGTCCTCAAGTTTGTCTTTCATTGATTCATCACCAATTGAGAATTGAGGAGCTGAAGCTATATTCCTTTTAACTTGGTGAATGCGCTTACTCAAACTCATTACTTGTTCGTATAGTGGTTCATCTAAGGCAGTCGCGCATTTGCCTATTATCCATCTGATTCGAGTTCGCCTTAGTCGGGTAAGGTTCAAGAGTCGCCTCTATTCCCTCCCCTAAGAACCGGACTTGACAGTCTCCTATCATCCGGCTCAAGCCTTACTTCAAGCCCTGCTTGGATTTCTTACTATGTACCTGCTTGTGACATGTTTTATGTAAATGCTGAAGATTATCGATATCATCTGAACCTCCATTCCTCACAGGTACTATGTGATGGGTCTCAATTTCCTCACCATTAAATAGGTGGTCATGACACACCGGGCACTTCCAGTCTTGTACATTTGCGACAGATTCATATTTTGAACCTTCGGACCAACGTACTTTACCTGATTTTGTCTGCCTATTCTGCCAATATTTCACCAATTCTGGGTCATCTAAGGAGTTAGTTCCTTTTACCTTGATATGCCTTATAATGGGTACAGACTTTATCTCAAGTAGGTCGCGGGTCTCCCTACGACCTCTTTTGTCTGTATTCTTATAAAAGAATATCCAATTTTTGACCTTCTTCTTACCCTTCTTATAGGTAGTTTTAGTGCGGAAGTATTTTTCTTTAACCCAATTTTTTCCTTTGTTGGGGTGTCGTCTTTTTGCCCAACGCCAGAGGTACCACCAAACTCGGTAATCTATTTTTGTGAAGGTTTCTTTGCTGCATACTCCTCTGTAGTAATTAGCAAAACCTATGAGAAGCGGATTAATCTTGCGGATGACCTCCTCTGGGGTTTTGGTTTTCATGCTGTCGATAGTTGCACCGACTTTCTTGCAGAAAGCTAATACCTTTGACTTTTGCGGCTTGATGAGCAGCTTGTCCCGTAAGACACCATCCTCACCTCGCACTTTATATTGCCTCAGGTTAAACCCTAGGAAATCAAACCCGTCTCTTATATGAACTATCCTTGTCTTCTCCTCGCTAATACTAAGACCTCTTTTTGACAACCATTGATTTATCTGGATTTTCAGTATCTCCAAGGATCTCTTGTCCTTCGCGGTGACTACAAAGTCATCCGCGTACCTGATGACGCCTACCTTTGAGTCACATTTGTTGATGTATGTTTCTAACCCGTGGAGTCCAACATTGGCTAGTAAGGGACTGATTACGCCACCCTGTGGAGTACCCTTATCGGTCAGGGTATAACCTTTCTTATGTTCGACAAATCCAGCTTTTAACCATTCACTTACTTGGGAATCCTCCCTAGTAGCTTTCTGAATGGATTTATGGTCAATGTTGTCAAAGAACCCCTCTATATCAGCGTCCAGAACCCATTTGTCTTTATCAAACCATCCGAACTGATTCTTGCCTTTACTCAACCTAGCAAAGCATTGTGCTATGGCATCGTGGCAGCTGCGTCCAGGTCTGAAGCCGTAGGAGTTAGCCTCAAACTTCGCTTCCCATTCGGGTTCCAGTGCATTCTTTACTATTGACTGAGCGACTCTATCTCTCACGGGACGCCAAGGGCGGTTGCTTCGCAAAGGGATTCCGAGAGGACGTTTCTTACCATTCGCTTTGGGTATATACACCCTTCTCGCGGGTTTAGCCTTAGGCCTGACCCATGAGTTGGCAAGTTTCACACGCTGTGCTGGAGTTTCTATAACCTCCTTATCTACTCCCGCTGTTTGCCTTCCGGTGTTAACCTGTGTGATTTGTCTAATGCTCAGCAATAGGTTCGACCGACATCTTTTCATTAATTTCTGTAGTTGCAATAATTGCCTCCACAGTCCAAGCTTTCGGGCACGAAATATCCGACCGCGTAAATTCCTAACAATCTTCTTAGTGCGGCGCCAGTTTATGTCACCCCACTCTTCTAATTGTCCTTTAGGTCCATTTTCCAGAACTGCTTCTGTCATCTAACTTTTCCTTCAGTTTGGTCTCTAGTTGTCTTTCTATTCCGTATAAGACCCAAGTGAAGTCTGCTATTCCTTTCGGTCAGGGACAAATCTTGAATCCCTATCTTCTCCATTACAGAGGAGCGTTCGCTTTCTCACTCATCCTTTACCCTCCAAGGAGTTCCGCCTCCGTTACCTTCAGCCTACTGAGAGCAATCGACCAGCTCTCAGACCCTGTAGGGCTTATCCTGTTGTTTCACTTAGTTTTATCTAGTTGGTTAGGTTGGTTCCTTTCCCCCGGTAGAGCTTCGTTCCCTCAATTCACCAACGCACAAGCGGTGAACTCTGTCTACTTACCGTTTTGGTCAAGGCGTATCAGGGATAATTTCGCCTATCCTTACTATCGAGGTTTAAACGGAGGAGTTCGGTTCTCGTTCGGTAATTACCACCTCGATGCCTCCTAATTTCTTCGGCTGGCTTTCGCCTTTCCTCTGATTTCGGTCGGGTCATCCAAAACCGCTACTCTTTTACTTCACTTTCGTTCAACCTTCCAACTATTTCCCTCTTGCTCCGTGTGCCTAATCCCTGGCATTTTGGCTACTTTCGGGGTCTGCATTCCAGCGGTTTTATTACTGACTCCCGCCGTGACCGGACTCTTAGAGTCTTTTCCGTGAGGGCTAGGGAAGGAAATCCCTAGGAGGCTAGGAGCCTCTTACTAAGCGACCAGTTCAGGTCGCGCTATGCCATTTAAGTTCACCAATCCACCAACGCCGGGTAATAATTACAACTGAACTGATACCAAGAAACGAGCCCAGAAGCATTCCGATAGTTCCATATTTAACTACGTTACTCAATTGTCCTTGAGCATGACCTAGAGCATGACCTTCTTGGTAACCATCATCTTTCCCCTGCGCATATCCGTTATTATACCCCTCATCTTTTCCCTTCGTATATCCGTTATTATACCCCTCATCTTTCCCCTTCGTATATCCGTTATTATACCCCTCATCTTTCCCCTGCGCATATCCCGTATCATACCCCTGCGCATATCCCGTATCATACCCCTGCGCATATCCCGTATCATACCTATCCTGATAGCACCTGGTTAGTCCTAGCATCATAATACATATTAAACTCAAGTAGTTATGCCTAAAGACTTGGTTTCGCAAATTTGTTAATTTTATCATGATATTATTGTACTTTGTGTCTAGAGCATAATTTCATAATCGATATGTACAGATTTACAGCATGATCAGGTGTTGCTGCTAAGAAACCGAATGAAAATTTAGCCCTACCATGAATACTATAGCACAATCATCAAATTCACTTTTCTCTAGCCAAATAGACACTGTCAGAGCCAATAATTCTTACTACCAGGGGCTTATAGAAGAAAACGACGACCTACGATATTTGGGTTGGATTTCGTCGATATCAGCTTCCATCCGAGCTTTCAGCAAAAGAGTTCCTGTTAATCGAAAGTTTCGGGCGATCGCAGGTTTTTGTAGTCTTTCTCTATAGATACTCTCTTAGGATAACTAGAGGAGTTTCGACTCTGGTTCCCTGAGTTTGATGCTAAAATTTGGATGTAAGATTTGAACATTGACAGAAGGAGCAATCCATGGCGACTTTAACAAAATGGTCAATTTTAGAATATCACAAAATGCGAGACAATGGAATTTTAGCTCATCGTCGTTGCGAATTAATTAACGGAAAAATTTTGAACATGGCTCCAGAAGGGGAATTTCATCGGTTCGTAAATCACAGAGGAGTCAAGTATTTAAGGCATATCATGGCAGGAAAAGCGGAAATATTTGAAGCTCACCCGATTACTTTAACAGATTCAGAACCAGAACCGGATATCGCTATTGTCAAATTACCCGATACCACTTATCTGCAACATCATCCCTACCCTGACGATATTTATTGGTTAATCGAAGTAGCGGATAGTACCCTAACCTATGATTTAGAGAAAAAGAAGAAGCTCTATGCTAAGTCCAGAATCAGGGAATATTGGGTAATTAATGTCATAGGGAAGGAAATGACCATATTTAGAAATCCCCAGGATGATGATTTTTTAAGTCAACGAACCATGAGAGCAGGAATCATCCATCCTGTAGCCTTTCCCCATGTGAAAGTGGATGTAGGAAAGTTGGTGGATATTCCAAATTAACCTTTGTGGGCCGTTTTATCTATAAACCTATCCTTATTTCATGACTAAGGGATGAATCTATGGAGACTTTAACAACATGGTCAGTAGTAGAATATCACAAAATGCGCAACAATGGAATTTTAAACCATCGTCGTTGCGAATTAATTAACGGGGAAATTTGGAACATGTCTCCAGAAGGGGAATTTCATCGGTTTATCAACGACAGAGGAGCAGAGTATCTCAGAAAAGTGTTGAGAAACAAAGCTAAGGTTTTTGAAGCACACCCTATTACTCTAACAGATTCAGAACCAGAACCGGATATCGCTATTGTCAAATTACCCGATACCACTTATCTGCAACATCATCCCTACCCTGACGATATTTATTGGTTAATCGAAGTAGCGGATAGTACCCTAACCTATGATTTAGAGAAGAAGAAAAAGCTCTATGCTAAGGCAGGAATCAGGGAATATTGGGTAATTAACGTCATAGGGAAGGAAATGACTGTATTTAGAAATCCCCAGGATGATGATTTTTTAAGTCAACGAACCATGAGAGCAGGAATCATCCATCCTGTAGCCTTTCCCCATGTGGAAGTGGATGTAGGAAAGTTGGTGGATATTCCAAATTAAACTGGATTTGGCAGGTAGTGCTATATTAGACTCATGAATTATCCCACTCCCATTGTCTCTGCTGAATGGCTTCATGACCACTTAAATGACGATCTCCTACAAGTGGTAGATTGCCGCTTTGCCCTGATGGACCCGATGTTGGGTATCCGTCAATATCAATCGGGGCATATCCCCGGTGCCATTCATTTGGATTTGAATCGTGATTTATCCAGCCCGGTCAAAACCCATGGTGGTCGTCATCCATTGCCCGATATCCATAGGTTAGGGCATACCTTGGGAAGGTGTGGTATTTGCTCCAAGACCTTTGTGGTGGCTTATGATGACTCCCGATTTGCCTTTGCTGCCCGTCTATGGTGGCTCTTGCGATACATGGGCCATACTTGGGTTGGGATTTTGGACGGTGGCTTCCAGGGATGGCTTGCAGCAGGGTATGACCTTACCCAGGATTCTCCTACGCTCCAACCTACCACCTTTGTGCCCCAGGTGCGATCCCATTGGGTGGTAGACATCAACCAGGTGAAGCAACGGAAAGATTTACCCAATGTGGCTTTGGTGGATTCTCGTCAGGGGGATCGCTACCGAGGGGAACGGGAACCCATTGATCCAGTGGCGGGGCATATTCCAGGAGCGGTAAATCTGTTTTGGCAATCGGTTACCACTGATGATGGCTATGTGCGCTCCACTGATAGGCAAAAAGCGCTATGGGAGCAGATTGGTATATCCCAGGCTGAAGAAATCATGGTGTATTGTGGCTCTGGGGTTACTGCCTGTGTGAATCTACTCTCCCTTGAACTCGCTGGAATCACCACCGGAAAACTATATGCAGGAAGTTGGAGTGACTGGTGCTCTTATCTGTAAAATGTCACAGAGAGGAGACGGGAGCCTGGAAGCCCCGTGAATTTCATTCCGGGGAGGAAAGGCGACCCGTGCGGTTTTAACCGCCTAACCAATATTTCATCTAGGTGATATAATTGGATGATGGAACAAATATTGACTATAGTCTGCAAAATTAAACCTACCCCTGAACAAGCCAAAAAACTTGAGTTAACTTTAGGGGCATTTGCTAATGCTTGCAACTATATCAATACAACCGTCAATCCTAAAATAAAGAACAAGAATCGGATTCAAGCCGAGGTTTATAAGGTTGTTAGAGAACGGTTTAACCTGTCAGCTAACTTAGCTGTTAGGGCTTGTGCTAGAGTTGCGTCTAATCGTAAAACAGCCGCCGATCAGAAATGCCCAGTTAAAGCTTTCAAACCTACTTCAGCAGATTATGACGCTAGGATCTTCTCTTATCGAGAGAAAAATCAAACCGTTAGTCTGTCTACCGTTGCAGGTCGAGAGCGGCTTAAGTTGATTTTAGGAAATTACCAGATAGGGAAGTTGAAAGAAAGAACGCCAACATCAGCAACCCTATCTAAACATAGAGACGGTAAACTGTACATCCATATTCAAATTAAAGACCAAGTACCAGATCCTCAAAAATCAGATGATGTTATCGGTGTAGATTTAGGTCGGAGTGACATTGCGGTAACATCTGAAGGGGAAAGCTGGAGTGGTCAAAGGATTACTCAAGTTCGAGACAGGTTTTCCAGAGTTAGAGCTTCTGTACAGAGGAAAGGCACAAAGGGAGCGAAAAGACTCCTGAAACGGCTATCCGGTAGAGAGAAGCGGTATCAAACCGCGCGCAAAGGCGCTAAGGCGCAAAGGGACACAATTACACTCCGACTGCGGTATAGCACCGTCTCCTTCCAATTACACCCCAACTGCGGGATAGCACCGTCTCCCTTAATTCCTTCGCTGTCTTTGCGTCTTTGCGTGACAGACATGGGTGAACCACAACATCAGCAAAAGTATCATTTTTCGCGCTATTGAGACTGCATCGATTGTTGCGATTGAAGACCTAACGGGCATCAGAGACAGAACCAACACTCAACCCAGAAACAAGACAGAACGCAGACGGTCTAATTCTTGGGCAATAATCAACTTCGGCAATTCTTAGAATACAAGGGGATTAAAGAAGGGGTTGAAGTGGTTACTGTCTCCCCCAGGTACAGCAGTCAGACTTGCCATCAATGTCTACATATCCACCCAGTTAAGGGAAAGTCCTACCGCCACGGCAAGACTTTTAACTGCGGTCATTGTGGATGGTTCGGAGACGCTGATGTCAATGGCGCGAAAATGATTCAAATTTTGGGGCAGTCTGTAAGCCTGCCTGTAACGCGCAATCCTCTGTCTTGTTCCTTGACAGACAGTATACAGGATTAGTGCGAATGCCCCGCGTCTTCAGACCGGGGTAAGCTTACTTAAATACGGTGGGCGATGCCCACCCTACACCCGCGCGCAGCGCTATAATTGCAGGAGCAAAGCCGATGACGGTCATAGATAGAGTCCGCTGGACTACTTCAGACTTAGAGTTACTATCCCAAGATGAATGGAAACGCTATGAAATTATTGATGGAGAGCTATTCGTGACGAGAGCGCCTCATTTAAACCATCAAGACGCTGCTGGAAATATCTATTTTGAATTACAACGCTGGTCCCGATCCAGTGGTGCTGGAAAAGCATTTTTTACTCCTGGGGTGATTTTCGACCCTGAAGATAATGTCCAACCGGATGTCCTTTGGATTAGTAAGGAAAGGTTAGCAGCATTACTGGATGATTCCGGACATCTTACTGGTGCGCCGGAATTAATTGTGGAAGTACTCTCACCGGGAAGCAATAATGAGCGACGGGATAGATCCGCGAAACTGAAACTTTACTCATCCCAGGGAGTGCAAGAATACTGGATTGCTGATTGGCGTTTAAAGAGGGTAGAAATTTATCGGCGAAACCAGAGTAGGTTGAAATTGCTGGAGACTTTGTTAGACCATGACCGATTAACTTCTCCTCTATTACCAGGATTTGATTGCGAGATTAGGCAGTTTTTTTTTAGTAATTGATAATTAGGAATTGCTCACTGGTAACTGGTAATTGGTCACTGGTCACTGTTTAAGTGGGGGTGGAGGGACTTGAACCCTCACTCCCGATAAAAGGAAACGGATTTTAAGTCCGCAGCGTCTACCATTCCGCCACACCCCCCTGGAACTATGCAATTTACTCACATTCAACCATTAAAACACAAAAAGAAAAAATAGGCAACCCCTTTCCGGAAAAAAAATCTAAATCCAAGCTATGATTAAGAAGGGCGGGATGACCCCGCCCCTACTGTCTGTGAATTTATTTTTTTGCTCTTGACAAAATAGCTTGAATATGATTAGCATCGGAAATCTGCTACCAGAAACCATTCTACTTACCCTGGTATATCTGACTTTGAGCCTATTATATCTGTTGATATTTCCCGGCCTCCTTTATTTCTATTTAAATACTCGCTGGTACGTGGCTAGTTCTGTGGAACGGACATTCATGTACTTCCTGGTCTTCTTATTCTTCCCCGGGTTGTTGCTGCTCAGTCCCGTGTTGAATTTTCGCCCCAAACGTCGCAAAATCGCTATCTAGTCTGGGGTATAGGATTTACAATACCCCTAAGCTAGAACAACCAACAGGAAACAAGCAAAATTAATGCGAAGAAGAGACGCGATCGCCATTGCTTTTGGCGTATTTACCGCTGGGGGAATCACCTATTTATTATTGCAGTTAGCGGGACTGGACAACCTGTCCGCCGGAATCTGGAGTCAGGGATTATTAGTAGGTGGGTTAGTAGCTTGGCTGTGTACCTATCTCTTCCGAGTCGCTGGTCAAAAAATGACTTACAACCAGCAGATCCAAGATTATAAAGAAGCAGTGCTGCAAAAGCGTTTGGAAGAAATGACTCCAGAAGAGTTGGCTAAACTACAAGCAGAAGTGGAAGAACAATAAAATAGTCCTTCCCTCTTCCCCCACACCCCACACCCTACACCCCACATCCTATGACTTCCGTTTCCCACTGCTTTAAATCTCTCAAAAACGCTGGTGAATGTGCTCTCATACCCTTTATCACCGCTGGTGATCCGGATCTGTCTACCACCGCTCAAGCTCTCCGGATCCTGGATCAAGAAGGTGCGGATCTAATTGAATTAGGGGTTCCCTATGGCGATCCCCTAGCGGACGGTCCTACGATTCAAGCCGCCGCCACCAGAGCGTTACAACGAGGGGTACGGTTAGATGACGTTCTGGGGGTAGTCCAGGATATTTCCGGGGAAATAAAAGCGCCGATTATTCTTTTTACCTACTACAACCCCATATTTTACCGGGGTATTGAACCCTTCTTGGACAAAATTGTCGCTGCTGGGGTGAAAGGTTTAGTGGTGCCGGACTTACCCTTGGAAGAGAGCCTTATCATTATGGAACCAGCTGCGGAAAGGGGAATTGAGTTAACCTTATTAGTGGCCCCCACAACTCCCCCAGAACGCTTTCAGGCGATCGCCCGTCAGTCTCAAGGTTTCATTTATTTAGTCAGCGTTACTGGTGTGACAGGAGTCCGTAGCCAAGTCCAAAGTCGAGTTGAAGATTTACTCGCCAGTTTGCGCCGGGTTACGGACAAGCCTATTGGTGTGGGTTTTGGCATTTCCCAGCCCGAACAAGCCCGACAGATGAAAGCTTGGGGGGCCGATGCAGTTATTGTGGGCAGCGCTTTTGTTAAGCGTTTGGCAGCAGGCACCCCAGAAGAAGGTTGTCAGGCCATCGCTCAGTTTTGCCGCAGTCTGAAGGGAGCATTAACCGAGACATGACCCCATTTTTATTTGTCACTGATTTAGATAATACCCTGGTAGGGGATGATGGTGCCTTAAAACTGCTGAATGAAAGGCTAAGTGACCATCGCCAGCAATATGGAACTAAGATAGTCTATGCTACCGGGCGATCGCTCTTTCTCTACCGCCAACTGGCTTCTGAAAAGCCCCTCTTACCCCCAGATGCCCTCATTACTTCTGTAGGTACCGAAATATACCTTAACCATAATAAAAATAATTGGTGTAAGCAATGGGCGGCTGTTCTCTCTCAGGGATGGAACCGGGAGGCTGTGGTGGCTATAGCTAGTAAATATGGAGATTTGGTTCCCCAATCCACAACTGAACAAGGTAAATTTAAGGTTAGCTATTACCTTACTCCTGCTGCGGTAGAAGTAGTTACTAAACTTAAGTATGAAATAGCACAAAATAACTTAAATATCAAGGTTATTTACAGCGGCTCTACTGATTTGGATCTGTTGCCCAAACAAGGAGATAAAGGGTTAGCAGTGAAATTCCTACAGCAAAATTGGGGTATTGAGGACCATTTTACGGTCTGTTGCGGTGACTCAGGCAATGATATTGCTCTCTTTAGTGTTGAGAGCCGACGAGGTATAATCGTGGGCAACGCTAAACAGGAATTACGGCAGTGGTACGAAGATAACCTCACGGATTATCTTTATTTGGCTAAAGGTGATTACGCTGCTGGTATTCTGGAAGGTTTGCAACATTTTAATTTCCTTGAGTGATGATTGATGTTTCACGCAGGGGTGCAGAGAGGCAGGGAGAGAGAGAAGAGTAGGGTGGGCAATGCCCACCAATTGATGTAGGGTGTAAAACAGTGACCAGTGACCAGTTACCAGTTACCAGTTACCAGTTACCAGTTACCAGTTACCAGTTACCAGTTACCAGTTACCAGTCCTGCTCATGCCAACCGGGGCAGTCAGGCAGTTACCAGTTACCAGTTACCAGTCCTGCTCATGCCAACCGGGGCAGTCAGGCAGTTACCAGTTACCTTCCACCAATAAGTGGCTTGCCACCAAATAAGTGGTGGGGGCCTCAAACCCAAGGTTGAGCTGCTACCATGGTACGTGATTACTGGTCACTGGTCACTGTCATGGTACGAGGTAACTGAAAGGTGGGGGCCTCAAACCTAAGGTTGAGCTGCTACCATGGTACGTGATTACTGGTCACTGGTAACTGAAAGGTGATAGGGTCACTTCGTACCGCGTGTGGTTATAGGTTCTCTAGATATTTCTGGTATTTCAAAGTCTCCACAATGGGCAAAGCGTCGTTCATCTTCTGTGAGGGCTTCGCGAATAATTTCTTTGGCTTCTTCTTCAAGAGATCGCCCATGTTCTTCCGCTTGTTTTTCCAGGCGATCTTTGATGTTTTCATCCAGATTGTAGATGGTAATTTGTGCCATATTTCTTTATTATAGCAATGGCCAAGGTATATAGGACATCATCAAGGCAATTTAGGAGTGTGCTAACAGGAGAGTGCAGATGCCCAAATCCTCTAGGTCATTGAAGCCATCGAATTATAGCAAGCGCCAAGGGGCTTAGTACGCTCTCCGGGAGTTGGATATAGTCCAAGAGAAATGTTCAAAACCTCTGTCAGACTGAAGAAACTGGTAACTAGTCACTGCTAACTCATAACTGTCATGGTACTCGCTCACTGTCATGGTACGAGGTAACTGCTAGATGTGTAGGTTGGGTTGAGGGAACGAAACCCAACAACCTAAGGGCGGGAAAACCCCAGGGCGCAAGCCTTGCGCCCCTACAATCTCTCTATCCCCCCATATTCAAGAATTTTCCTGACTTGCAATTTATCTTTGTCTTTTCTCGGTTCTACTTCACATTTCACTAAGGTATTCACTTTTAATTGAGGTATAATCTTGGTGTCGATACACTTGTCATTAAAGTAAATGTCAGCACCACCGTCTTCTGGAATAATAAAGCCATAGAAAGAGCCATTTTTCGCGATGATATGCTTGACTCTACCTTCCTTGAGTAGATTTTGATTGAATATTAGGTCTTTCAAGGAGCGAATATGTTTGTTTTGCGGAGCAATAGCAAGTACCTGTTCACAATAATTTACTGCTTCTTCCCATCGATTTAGTCTCCCTAGTAGATATGTTAGCTCTGTGGTAATCTGGTTTAAATAATAAGGCTTTTTATAATTGGCAGCAATTTCAAATCCTTGACTAAGTTGGTCTATGGACTGTTCTATTTTTCCATGTTTCAATAAGACTTGCCCCATTTCTGTATAAGTTTTTACTAAATGTGATGGGTTATTTAATTCTTCTCCTAAAGCTATACTACGGTTGTAATACATAAATGCTCTCTGGAGTTTTGCTTCACCTTTTTGGTTGCCATATACTCTAACTAGTGCATTGCTGATTGTAGCAAGTTTTTTTCGGTTCGGTTGGGCTTCTTGTTCAGTATAACTCTCTAGAAGACATTTTTCAGCTTTCTGCCATTTTCCCTGTTCCGACAGGACTTCTCCTCGGATAAGTAATGTGTCTACAAGTTTGGGGGGGTTGTCTAATTTATTATCTTCATAGATGTTTTGACCGCGTCGGAGAATTTCTTGGGCTAGATCTAGTTGTTGCTGTTCTTTGAGTACTTCTCCCAGAATGTTTAGAATTCCTACCAGGTGGGGTAGTTCCTGAGACTCAGTGTCTTGGAGGAAAGCATTTAATACTTCATTCACCACCTGCTCTAGCTTTCTTGGCTTATTCTGGTTTGTCAGGACTTCCTTTAATCTCCTTTTAGCATACTGCCAGTCTTTTGGATTGTCAAGGGTTTGACAAAGGACTATCTGTTGGCAGGAAGTTTTTAATGCTTCATCCAGGTTTCCCAGCTTCTGTAGAACTCTCCCTAAACCATTAAGGGCGATCGCCTGTTGTGGTTTATCATCGATTTCTTTTGCAATATCCACCTGCTGTTGGAAAGCATCTTTAGCTTCATCCCACTTTCGTTGCTTCTGTAGAACTCCCCCTAAACCATTAAGGGCGATCGCCTGTTCTCGTTTATCATCGATTTCTTTTGCAATATCCACCTCCCGTTGGAAAGCATCTTTAGCTTCATCCCATTTTCGTTGCTTCTGTAGAACTCCCCCTAAACCATTAAGGGCGATCGCCTGTTCTCGTTTATCATCGATTTCTTTTGCAATATCCACCTCCCGTTGGAAAGCATCTTTAGCTTCATCCAGGTTTCCCAGCTTCTGTAGAACTCCTCCTAAACCATTAAGAGCGATCGCCTGTTCTCGTTTATCATCGATTTCTTTTGCAATATCCATCTCCCGTTGGAAAGCATCTTTAGCTTCATCCCACTTTCGTTGCTCCTTTAGAACTCCCCCTAAACCATTAAGGGCGATCGCCTGTTCTCGTTTATCATCGATTTCTTTTGCAATATCCATCTCCCGTTGGAAAGCATCTTTAGCTTCATCCCACTTTCGTTGCTCCTTTAGAACTCCCCCTAAACCATTAAGAGCGATCGCCTGTTGTGGTTTATCATCGATTTCTTTTGCAATATCCACCTCCCGTTGGAAAGCATCTTTTGCTTCATGGAGGTTTCCTTGCTGCTGTAGAACTCCTCCTAAACGATTAAGAGCGATCGCCTGTTCTCGTTTATCATCGATTTCTTTTGCAATATCAACCTCCCGTTGGAAAGCATCTTTTGCTTCATCCCACTTTCGTTGCTTCTGTAGAACTCCCCCTAAACGATTAAGAGCGATCGCCTGTTCTCGTTTATCATCGATTTCTTTTGCAATATCCACCTCCCGTTGGAAAGCATCTTTTGCTTCATCCAGGTTTCCTTGCTGCTGTAGAACTCCCCCTAAACGATTAAGAGCGATCGCCTGTTGTGGTTTATCATCGAGTTCTTTTGCCATATCCATCTCCCGTTGGAAAGCATCTTTTGCTTCATCCAGGTTTCCTTGCTGCTGTAGAACTCCTCCTAAACGATTAAGAGCGATCGCCTGTTGTGGTTTATCATCGATTTCTTTTGCCATATCCATCTCCCGTTGGAAAGCATCTTTTGCTTCATCCAGGTTTCCTTGCTGCTGTAGAACTCCCCCTAAACCATTAAGAGCGATCGCCTGTTGTGGTTTATCATCGATTTCTTTTGCAATATCCACCTCCCGTTGGAAAGCATCTTTTGCTTCATGGAGGTTTCCTTGCTGCTGTAGAACTCCTCCTAAACGATTAAGAGCGATCGCCTGTTGTGGTTTATCATCGATTTCTTTTGCCATATCCATCTCCCGTTGGAAAGCATCTTTTGCTTCATCCAGGTTTCCTTGCTGCTGTAGAACTCTCCCTCTAATATGAAGAGCGATCGCCATTGACTGTTTATCATGGAGGTCTTTTGAAATTTTAAGCGATCTTCCTACAATAGTCAGTGCATAATCCTGGTTGTCTTGCTTTTCCAGGAGAATACCCAAACTAGTCCAAGAATTTCTCAATAATTCCCTATCCCCCAAGTACCCTGCAATCTCAACTGCCTTCTCTAGAAATTCTGATGCTTCCTCAAATCGACGTTGCTTTTGCCGGATATTACCAAGTCTAAGGAGTCGTTTTACCTTGTAAACCTCCCGAACCTCCTCAGAATCAATATTCTCTAAACTTTTAGGAATGGGGTTCAGAATTTTTTCAGCCAGGGAGAAATTTCCTAACAAGGAAAGAAATTTAGCTCGCCGCAGGGAGAAAATAATCGCTCTCTCCCAGTCTTTTTGTTCTTTGGCTAAGGAATAAAACTGAGATATCAATATATTTGCCTGCTCCCAATAGCCAAACTTCTCAAAAAATAAGTTCAACTTGTCCGCAAATACATCATCGGTCCGTTTTTCCTTAGATAGCCATTCAGCAGCCACCACTATATCATTGATTTCCTTCCCAAGGTCGAAATCATTCCCTTCTAATCTTGCTGGTTCCCATTCTTCCTCAGTATCTAAGTCAGACAATCGATGGCTGAATTTAATAGACTTGACTGATTCTATGATATACTCACCATGTCTCCTGGCTGCTGCTTCCAGCAATGAAAGGTCACGAGCTAACTTGCTAGCATAAAGACGAACAATAGGGTGAAACCCATACCGTTCTCCTTTTTCACCGGACTCATTAAGCAATGAATAAGCACAGAGGTTATCTAAATAATCCGCCACCTCCCCCTCATCATCCAATTTACCTACTGCCATGGCTGTCTGGGAGGAAAAACCCTCCCCTGCACAGACACTTAAGCAGGCAAACAAGCTTTTTATGCGCTCCTTTTCCCTTTCTTCAGCATCTATTATATCCCAGGTAAAATCTAAATTCAAGGCTTTTTCCACCTTGGATTCATCATCTCCTTTAAGTCCTTGTTTAAAGATATCTTTTCTCTCAAGTTTGTCTGCATAAACCGCTAATTTAAAAACTCTCTTGCTTATCTTTTCTGTTTTTATAATAGTAGCTATGATAGTTATAACCAAAGGTAAATGACCTGCCAAAGTTACAATTTTCCTAGCCGCTTCTGGTTCAGCCTCAACCACTTCATGGCCTATAATTTTGCCCAACAGTTCCACAGCAGGGTCTTTCCCCGAACCAGTAAAACTGTTCAAAGGAGTAACTTCCAGTGCTTCAGCAGCAATACCTAGAGAACCGGAAAGATGATTATTTCTGGTGGTAATAATAATAGAAAAATTATTCTCTTCTGGCAGTAAATTTCTGAGATCATCACCTCTATGAGCATTATCCAAAATCAGGAGCATGCGACGATTAGCAAAAAGCTCCCTCATGATAGTGGCTGCACTTTTTCCTTCCAGGTCAGACGTCTTTCTGTGGAAGCTTTTGGCTAAATTACGAGCAATGTCTTCCGGGGACTTTTTCTCGTCCTTATCTGCTATTTTCACCCCCACTATACCATCAGTAAAATCAGTTTTGTGCTCCCTAGCAAAATAACTAGCCAATGCGGACTTCCCATGACCAGCACCTCCAAATAACACCACTACCTTGTTCCCTTCCCTTTCAATCAGTAGTTCTTTAAGTTTCTTTAACTCTTCCTCTCTCCCTACCAAAAAGTCTTGTTTTGGTAAATCAAAAGGGAGACTGGGTTTGAGAGAAGTTTCTGTTACGTCAAGTTCAGTTTTTTTTTGAGAAAGAGATCTACTATTCAGGGAGAAAGGATACAGTCCATTTTCATAGCCATCTTCGTCCTGGAGCCATTTCTGGCGGCGATCGCGACCACGGCGCAAATAAACTATTCCTTCCCCAGTTTCCCAATCCAGATGGACAAAATTGTAGCTATTTAACCTATCTCGGCGGTCATAACTTGCTCCCGCAGGGATAAACACATAATCTCCCCTATTCCCAGCTCTCTGCTGCACTCTCGGATCATGTTCGTGTCCACATAAAATAAAGTGACAGTTTTCTCCAAGACGCTGCTCAATATTCCTCCGTTCAAACCCCGCCAACCAATTAAAAGGGTGGTGTAACACAGCGATACGCAAATCATCCCCTGTCATATTCCTCAGAGGAGCGTAAATTTGCGTCTCTCCCACAACGAGTTTGTTTTCATCCTCTATTTTTCCCTCTGGGTTCTTATTCCGCCCAGCCATGAGAGCCGAATTTATCCCCAGCAAAGAGATCCGGACCTTATTGATTTCCAGTGATTTAACGCTACCGTAGTCCGGAGACTCCTGAGCAGTATATTCCGTGACAAATTCTTTATAAGCAGCAAAAGGATTTAGTAGGTATTTACGACTTTCTTCATCCGTCAGCCACTCTTGAACTTGACTTTCCGACTCAAAAGGTTGGAGAAGGGCTGGTGACAAGAATTTAAACTTACCCCTATCTAAATCGTGGTTACCCGGAACCATAAACAGGCGTTCTGGTGTTAATCCTGTAGCCGCCAGCACTGGAGCCAACAAATGGGTTTTCGCTGCCTCATACTCCTCTTTCTTCCCCGAGAAAGCTAAATCACCGCTAAAGATTATAAAATCAACATGCTTCAACTCAACACTTATCTGCTCTCGTTGGAGAATATCATGAACTACGCCGAGTCGCTACGCCTACCTAGGTTTTCTGACGCTTCAACGCCCCTAGTTGCTTCATGCTTCCGCAGGAAGGTAGGATGCGTTACGCTAATCCTAACGGCAGCTACCGCATCCTAACGGCAGCTAACGCATCCTACGCCGCGACCCATCTAAAGAGGCCAGTTCCTGACCCCTAGCCCAAGCCAACATTACTTGAGCTGCATTTACATCCCTATCTTCTTGATGTCCACAATGTTGGCAAACATGAACACGATCGCTCAATGTTTTCTTTGTAGTTTCCCAGCACTTAGCGCATCTTTGGGTAGGTTTTAACTTTTGTGTTGGGGCCTCTAAATAAACCCCTTTCGCCTCAATAACCTTGTACTTAATCGCATCTTTCGTCATGCCAATAGCAACATCGAGTAAAGAACGATTGAGACCAGCTTTTTGGCGTTTTCTCTTGCCTTTACCTTTACGGGTCATCCCTTTGAGGGACGCCAAAGGCGGCACCTTCGGTGTGAGCTTCTCAGTAGCAACCAAGCTATTACTGCTAACGATTTGTGCTGCTACCTTATGAGACCAATCGTGGCGTTGATTGGCTACCTTGCGATGAACTTTGCTAATTAGACCTTGTGCCTTGCGCCATCTACGAGAAGCTTTTGCTTTCCTCTTTTCAGGACGGCGCTTTTTTCTTAACTGTTTAGAAAGTTGTTTGACCTTCTGGGCTGCTTTGGCCTGAAACTTTGGAGCTTCTATAAACTCTCCATCTGATGTAGCTATAGCTACTTTACAACCAAAATCTAAACCAACCCACCCCCCAACCCCCCTCCTGGGAGGGGGGCGAAGGGGGGTGGGTTTCTCTTTCAGGAACACAATTAACTGTTATAGATGCGTACCATTTATTATTATTCCAAATTATCGTACAAGTTGTTGGTTTCCCCCAAGTTCTAGCCTTTCCCCGCATTGGAATAAAGATAGGGCCGGATTTAAAATGCCTCAACTCAAGCTGACCGTTAACCCCCGGCATTGATTAATGGCGGGGGTGAACTTTCCAACCAGCACTGTCTGGATATGTCCACCCTCTGTAGCGGCGTTTTGCTTTGAATCTAGGATATTTTGCCAGCCCCTTAAAAAAGCGCTGATAGCCAAAATCTACTCGTTTTAAAGTTGCTTGCAGAGTATGAGATCCCAGTTCTTTGTACTCAGGCCACACTTCTTTGAATGCTGGTAGGGAGTTCTGCTGTTCGAAATAGTTCACCCCTGCTCCTGTGCAGCCGCACCTGAGCAGGCAGGTCCGAGGCGCTGGTATTGAGTTCGACGATTAGCAATGGCAGCGTTATATAACTCACAGTGCATCTTGTGCGCCCTGTGTAATTTGCGTGAGCTGGAGGCGCTTGGATAGAGTCGGTAGGTGATTCGGCGGGTTGGCATCAGAACTGCTGGGTCATACACTCTAACTGTAGCAGTTTAAGTGTAGATCGTCAAGATGAAACCCCGAAAAGTTTCCGCGCTATCCTTCCCCACCCCGCTTCGCGTAGGATGCGTTACGCTAACCCATTTAATTTAGGATGCTGCTACGTACGATGCGTTACGCCAACAAAGTTTGTATTGTTGCTACTACTTACGGCTAGTAACGCATCCTACGGCTAGTAACGCATCCTACGGCTAGTAACGCATCCTACGGCTAGTAACGCATCCTACGACAGAAGGCCGCATCCTACGGGTGGGGACTGCCGCGCATTCGTTCAATGAGGGCATTTCCCACCACCTCTCTGTCGAATTCCCGTCCTCGTTGATGCCAGTCTGAGAGGTGGATCCAGGTTATTCCTGACCTTTCAAGTCCTTTCTCAGAACCCAGCCCGACTTTAGACTCAGGTTGAGAGTCCCTTCTAATCTCTTGATTTCCCTTTGACATTCCTCAATCCTATTTTGCAGCTCAAACTTTTGTTCTGTACTAGCAGTTACGGATAGTTCATACTCATAGTCGGCAAGTTTGGCTTGCCAATTTGAGAGTGCTTGTTTTAGCCTTTCCTTTGACACTCCTTACCTCCGACCCATCTTTTGATATCAAGTATACGCAGTTTGGGCGCAGAACCTGCTGGGCGCAAGCCTTGCGCCCCTACAAACGTTTCTAGTCTAACTGGATTTAAGAAATTCCGTATTAACTCCCGACTCTCTGGTTAAAGCAATTTTACCAGTGCGAGCCATTTCCGTAATGCCAAACTTATGTAACATCTGGATAATTGCTACCATTTTGCCAGGATCCCCTACTATTTCTACCGTTACTGTATTTTGGGACATATCCACAATGCGGGCGCGAAATACCTGCACCACTTGCATTACCTCGGCCCGGTTCTCAGGAATAGCATGAACCTTAATTAGCATCAACTCCCGTTCGACGGAAGGAGTGTTAGTGATATCTTCAACCTTGAGAACATTAATCAGCTTATATAGTTGTTGGACTAATTGCTCAATGGTGCGTTCTTCCACCGGGACTACCATGGTAATCCTCGAAATTCCAGCCTGTTCCGTCGGACCTACGGCTAAACTCTCAATATTGAAGCCCCGACGGGCAAATAAACCGGCAATGCGCGTCAAAACTCCCGCTTCATCTTCCACTAATACGAACAGGGTGTGTTTCATTTAACTTCAGAAAATTTTCCCACTATTCCTCAATCTTATAGCGCTTCCACCCTATATTCTAATCATAAAAATAGTTTAATATAATGGGAGTATTAGCTTCATGGGTTGGTTAAAAAGAGTATTTGGTGTAGCTGCCTCTGGAACGAGTGGGTTTAAATGGGGAATAGGACCTGTAGGGGCGGGGTCTTCCCGTCCGAGTAGCTCCGCCCAGCTTAGAATTGCTCTCTTGTATGTAAAGTCCACTACCGTGGACTGTATAGTTATGATGCAATTAGCCGGGCGGGACGCTTACGCAAAGCTTCGCAATGGCAACGCACCAACCCAAGTAAAGCAACAACTACGTTGATTTCCAATAAGCTTTTTACATACACTAAGTATGGAAAAACCTAGTGATAGATGACGTACCATAGGGCGATCGCTTTCCAACTATGATACTATCTTCCTAACCCAGTGGCCACTGTCAAGGTATAGCAGTGAGCGAGTACCTTGACAGTTACCAGTTATAGCGCTAGTCATTCAGGTTAGGACGTAAACTAGGAAGCAGTTAAGCATCTTACTAGACCCATGGCCAAACCCTACAGCACTGTGACACCCTCCGGGAAGCTATGGAGCATGTCCTTCGGGCCGCGTCCTAACCAGAGTGGCTAGTGCTATAACTCAAGGGTACCAAACGTTGTCCCAATTGTTTTCATACTATTACATAAATAAGTTTATACAACTAATAACAACTAATTACTGGTCACTGATTACTGGTAACTGGTAACTGTTTCAAGCCAACCCAGGAGAACCTCGTTAAATCTCTCGGGACATTCATCTTGGGGACAGTGTCCCGCACGATCCAATTCTACTAACTTGATATTAGGGTTGGCAGCGGCAAAAATAGGGGCTAAACTGGAAGGAACCATCCGGTCTTGGCGACCCCAAATCAAAAGGATGGGAATTTTTAAGGAGGGTAACACTGCTTTTGCCAAGGGAGCAAAATTGGGGCGGTTGACTGAGGCACACAAAGCGCAAAATGCTCTGGCAGCACCTTCATCGTAAGGTGGAGTAGCGAGAATCTCTACCAGTTCGTCATCAACCGCATTAGGATTAAAATAGGCTAATTTTGCCCAACGACGGATAACCCCGGGACGGCGTAAGATGTGAAATAAGGGTGTGAGCAACAGAGGGTTGGTAAAGATGGCCTCAATGTTCCTCACTACAGGTTGTGCCCACCGAGGGATAGCATCAGTTCGTAAGGAGACATCTGGTAAACTAATCATGACAATGCTTTTGACCATTTTCGGGCGGTTTGCAGCAGCGGCCAAACAAACTAAAGAACCGATGGAGTTGCCCACAAGATGAGCAGGAGTACCGATAAAAGTCTGCCAAAAATCGTAAACCTGCTCCACCCAGAGGTCAACCTGGTAGTTGGTTGGGGGTTTTTTCGATGCTCCAAACCCTAACAAGTCTAGTGCATATACTGTATGTGTTTCACTCAATACTGGGATATTGTGACGCCAGTGGCCGATGGCAGCCCCAAAACCATGGAGCAAAATCAGCGGCGGCTTGGTAGGGGCAGTTCCTTGAAGGGGACGGGCGTAAACATAGCGAACTGGCCAGCCTCGCCAGACCCAATTCCTTATCTTGACCATTTTCTGCCGTCTCAGCCCACTAAGGATCCTCACCATCGCCCTCAACTTAAAAAATATTTACATTCATTCCTTATTCTATTTGACAGGACGGGGGATTAGGAGTACAATGGAAATGAAAGGTTGAATTAATTTGGATGGAGTAATCCCCTGGATCTTAGTAGAACGAAAAATAGATACACTGTCAGCACCCCGCTCGCTTTGTGGCGTTGCTCTCGAGCCTTAAATCTTTAGGTAGCTGACCAGCCGTAGGTGCCGCCAAAGGCGTCCCTTAGCAGGCCCTCCCGGGAGGGGGTAGGGGTGGGTATGCTCGGCTAACATTACCCCAGAAATGGGAGTTTTGGGGACTTATCAGCCCTCACCCTGCAAAGGGTCTACTGCGGATAAATCCGCTACCCGTTTTCACCTCCGCTGATCAAAGACGGGGTTTCCAACGAAGAGAATTATTCATGAAAGTTAGTCAAAATAAAGAATTAAAGCAATTTAGCATACGCCTGTGAGAGATAAAAGACGCAATCGCGATCTCCCCCTAATTAACCGCAGAATCCGTTATCCCAAAGTTAGGGTCATTGATAAAGATGGCACCCAGTTGGGTATTCTTGCATTTGAAGAAGCTTTAGCCATCGCCGAGAGGAAAGAACTAGATCTGTTTTTGGTCAGTGACCAATCAGATCCTCCTGTTTGCCGCATTTTGGACTACGGCAAATACAAGTATGAACAAGAACGAAAAGCCAAGCTAGCCAAGAAAAATCAGCGCACCGCCGACGTCAAGGAAGTGAAGATGCGCTATAAGATTGAAGAGCATGATTACAAAGTGCGTCTCAAGAACGCCAAACGCTTCCTCAAGTCAGGAGACAAGGTGAAAGCCACCATTAACTTCCGGGGACGAGAAATTCAACATGCCAGTTTAGCGGAGAAATTACTGAAACGTATGGCAAAAGATTTGGAAGAAGTAGGAGAAGTGCAACAAGCTCCCAAAAGAGAAGGTCGCAACATGATAATGTTCGTATCGCCGAAGAAATCCTTGTAGTTGGGAACTGGGTAGGGGCACGGCACTGCCGCGCGCCCTTTCATATCGGGCGCGCCCTACACACAAGGTTTTTAATATAGTGTTTCGCCCTTTTATACTTCTGCTATGTCAACCCCCATTATCCACCTTTCTCCCACCGCTAAGGGCAAAAATTTAATCATCCATCCAACCTCATCTGGACTATCCTTAACAGGAACTATCAGGGTACCAGGAGATAAATCTATCTCCCATCGCGCTTTAATGCTGGGAGCGATCGCTAGGGGACAAACTACCATTGAAGGATTATTATTAGGAGAGGACCCTCGCAGTACAGCTAGTTGCTTCCGGACTATGGGAGCAGAAATCTCCCAACTAAATAAAGATAGGGTAATTGTCCAAGGAGTGGGTTTAAACCAATTATCTGAACCACCAGATATCTTAAATGCAGGGAATTCCGGAACTACTCTCAGATTAATGTTAGGACTCTTGGCAGCTTCTGGGGGACGCTTCTTTACAGTAACGGGGGATCATTCCCTCCGCAGTCGTCCCATGTCCCGGGTAGTCAAACCCCTGCAACAAATGGGTGCTTCTATTTGGGGAAGGAAAAACCATTCCCTAGCTCCCCTGGCAATAAAAGGAGAGCAACTCCAACCAATACATTATCACAGTCCCATCGCTTCAGCTCAAGTAAAATCCTCCATCCTCCTGGCAGGTTTATTAACAGAAGGTAAAACTACTGTCACCGAACCAGCTATCTCCCGAGACCACAGCGAAAGAATGTTAAAGGCATTTGGAGCTGAATTAACTGTAGATCCAGAAGTTAAAAGTGTTACCATTACAGGAGGAAGGGAACTTACAGGCCAAACAGTCATCGTTCCTGGGGACATTAGTTCTGCCGCCTTCTGGTTAGTTGCGGTCGCGATCGTTCCCGGTTCTGAGTTACTAATTGAAAATGTGGGCGTCAATCCTACCAGAACTGGTATTATAGAAGCATTGGCGATGATGGAAGCCGATATCCAGTTGGAAAATCAACGGGAGGTTGCGGGGGAACCAGTTGCAGACTTGCTAGTTCGCCACGGACAACTGAAAGGATGTACTATAGAAGGAGACTTGATTCCTCGCTTAATTGACGAGATTCCCATCTTAGCAGTAGCAGCAGCTTTTGCCCAGGGGAAGACTCTAATTAAAGATGCGGCAGAGTTGCGAGTCAAAGAGAGCGATCGCCTTGCCGTAATTGCTTCTCAGTTAAACGCCATGGGAGCGAAAATCACAGAACTTCCCGATGGTTTGGAGATAGTGGGGGAAGTACCCCTAACAGGAACAGAAGTGAAGAGTTATGATGACCATCGTATCACCATGAGTTTGGCGATCGCAGCTCTCAATGCTAAGGAAAAAACCACTATTTACGGTGCCCAAGCTGCTGCTATTTCCTATCCCGATTTTGTGGATACATTAACTCTTACTGTTCAATCATCCTAACCGTAGGGTGCTCCCGCAAGCGGGACGCCAAGGGCGGGACGCCAAAGGCGGTTGCTTACGCAAAGCTTCGCAATGGCAACGCACCATATTAAAAAGTTATGTTTTGTTATGCATGCTTTACAGTCATTAGAAATCTATTCTACCCACTGATATCTTTCAGGTTTCATGCGCTGCCAGGCAAAATTCATCTTTACCCATGCGTCCTGCCAGTAACTTTTGAAAGTATATCCCCCTGCTTTGAGCGCACGATTATGACCGATCCAAACTAAAATCACTGGTATATGGTAAAGACCTCGCTGTAGAAAATAAGTCAGCTTTCGTAGCGATGCAGGGCGATTTCTGTATAGAATTGCCAAGCGTTCGTATTGAAAACGAATATGCTTCACTTCATCTCTCAAGATTTGTTGACACAACTGCCGTAGGACTGGGGAATTAGTTGCTTTTTGAATTGCTTTGTAATAGACTAATGCCAGAGTCTCAACCATAATGACGGGAGTTGTCCAAATCTCCATCGTTGGGATTGCGTAGCGGATTTTCCGAAACAACGTGTCGCCCCAGTTACGTTGCAATCGAGGAATCTGGGCAAGATCCAGAAACCGTCCTAAGTCTCCCCCATGACGTTGTTCTTCCTTGATGAATAGTTGAATCACATCAACGTATTTGGAGTCTTTTATCCGCCGTGCGTAGTTTTTAGCAGCAGCGAGCAAGTGCGTCCCATCTGATGTTTCGCCCAACTGCCAAGCTGCCAAAGAATCTGCTATGACATTTCGTTCAGCTTCTGTGATTTCTGCACCCCGTTGCCAAGGAATCTCTAACTGAAACTCAGCATTGGCTTTGTAATAGGTATACCACTTATCAGATGTTGTGATTGAAGAAAAGGTGGGTAATAGCTTATGAGGATTCATCAATCTTATGATACAATAAGTATATTAAGTATGTAAACTGTGGCGAAGCTCTAAGTTGTCCAGGGCGCACCGCAAAGCGGATCCCGGCTTTGCCGGGGTCGCCGGGCAAAAGTCTATATAATAATACTATGTTAAATCAAGATATGGGGTAATAAGTGGGGAGAGCAGTCCACGATTCGTGGACTTAATCTATGAGCCAGCAATTCTAAGCTGGGCGGGTCAGCAATGAATTGGCTCAAGTCGCTTCATGAGAGGCTTAATCTCTTTCTCCTAGAGGGTGTCTGTAAAGAAAAGGTAAAAAAAGAAGGGGTAAGAAAGTCCATGGACGGAAGCGGCATAACCCACCCCCCTCCCCAAGCTCCTGGGAGGGGGGTTGGGGGGTGGGTAAGACGCTTGAGTAAAGACTATGAGCGACTGCCTCAGATGAGCGAAAGCTTTGTCTATCACGCGATGACTGCCTTGATGCTCCAACGTCTCGTGCCTTAATCTTTCTTTTACAGATACCTTCTAAGGAGGAGATAAGTTATGAACCAATTAATGGATCAAAAAAATACTCAAACAGAAAACAACCAAGAGCGCGAAAGAGAAGAATTGCTCCTAGAAATGGCTAACATTTTGGGTGGTCCAGAAAATCTTGATATGTGGCTCAAAAGACCCCACCCTCTTCTGGATGGGCGGACACCACAATCATATGTTGATGAAGGGGAACTACGAGTTTTGCATACTTTATTAATGTTTTAAACAAAAAAACTAGTTAAGCAAAACAGAAGGTATTTTGACATCAGTGTTAACAGGTCAGGAACTAGAGAAAGCATTGGATCAACTACCTACCCTGTATCAAACAGGGGTAGTTTTTCGGTGCGTTAGCATCGAATATTGGCAAACACCTTTATCTGCTGTTGGAGCCTTGGAAAATGGTGGCAGATATAATATTGGTCGGAATGACAACCCCAGGAAAGCTTTTGGAGCACTCTACACTTCATCTAGCCCAATTACCGTTCTTAAAGAGATTGAAATTCTTCTCAATACTAAAGAAGGGAGCATTCCAAATCCACAAAATCCATCAGTTCTGTGTTCGCTTCCAAATAGTTTAAATTCAGTCCTAGATCTGACGGACAGTCAAAATCAAATTGCCTTGCGAACTAATTTTAAATAACTCACAGGGCTTTGGTTCCCCAGCTTATTTCCTAATCAAATTGCTCCTACTAAAGAGTTAGGTTATATTGCATATGATAGTGGTCACCTTGAGGCTTTAAAGGTTTCATCATGCGTGGAGCAATCGACTTATAATTTAGTTATTTTTCCAGATAAATTACAGAAGAATAGCTTTGTAAAAGTTTACGACACTACTGGTACTATCACACATAAACTTCCCTAGCATTCTTTTCTGACTTTTTTGATTGACAAAACCAGGGTAACCATGCTACTTATAATTTAGTTATTTTTCCAGATAAATTACAGAGGAATAGCCTTGTAAAAGTTTACGACACTACTGGTACTATCACAGCTCAACTTCCTTAGCATTGCAAGCACAGGAATTAAACAGTACAAGATTTTTAGCAATTCTGAGTGCTCTACTTATAAAGTAGACCATTTAACCCAAAATAGAATAGGGTGGTAATTGTACAATGACTTACACCCTTGACCCCCAGCCCCTAACTCATGCCCGACCAAATAATTCTGAAACCTATGAAGTTACCTTAGAATATATGGCTAAGGTGGGCTTGAATCAACTTTTGCCAGGCGATCGCGCTCAGGTTGAGCAAGCCCTCCATGGATTGCGAACCCAGGGCATTGTCAAAAAGGATAATATTTACGTCCAAGTCATCGGGACAACCTTTTGTTTAGTTTTATCAGAAGATGATGAAAACAAGATTATTGTTCGGGATCTTTTGAATACAGAATGTTTAAGAATGTTAGGACACGACCTAGAAGGTATCTGTAAAAGAAAGATTAAGGCACGAGACGTTGGAGCATCAAGGCAGTCATCGCGTGATAGACAAAGCTTTCGCTCATCTGAGGCAGTCGCTCATAGTCTTTACTCAAGCGTCTTACCCACCCCCCAACCCCCCTCCCAGGAGCTTGGGGAGGGGGGTGGGTTATGCCGCTTCCGTCCATGGACTTTCTTACCCCTTCTTTCTTTACCTTTTCTTTACAGACACCCTCTAGAAGGCGATCGCTTTCAATCAGGATCCTGGTAATAATAGCATAATACTTCTTTATCATAATCAAAATCATCATCTACGTCTGTCTCTTCGTCCAACAGATCAGTTCCATACTCAATTGACCACAAAAATCCACTGGCGTAACCTTTCTTAAGTAATTGATATCTAATTACATCTAGATCTCGGTTCTCACTTTCGATGTAGTAATCAACCAGATCAAGGCAGAATTCCAAGTCACCACCACAGCCATTGTCTTGCCAAGTGCAATCCCAGAAACCTTCGGGATCGAAATCAAATTGAAATTTTTTGTTTTTGCTCATCACTTTCATAATACTCTTTTTTTTTAAATAATCTCAGGCGATGGGTGGGTAGTTTCCCCCTCTCCTCTGCGCCGGAGCGTCTCTACGTGAAACAGATCACCACCAACGAAGTTGCCAATAACCCTTTTCAGCTAGACTCTCTTCCTCTTCACTGATCCATTCTATGGGTTTATAGGTTCCAAAGACCCTATCCCACCAATCTACTGCCAGACCGAAGTTCTCATGCCATTGGTTATACTTGTGGTGGACATAGTGAACGGGCATTTTCATCCAGAAACATTTAGTGGGATTTTCATGCTGGAGCTGGTGAGCGTAGGCTGAGAAAGCAGCATAGACTAGAGCACCCAAAAGCCAGGCAATGCCCGTGGATAAGTTAATTAAGAACAAAGTACACATGGGGATACAAGCGCCTTTAACATAGTCGCGAAATTCCCAAATAACTCCTTGTCCTTCATTGCGGCGATGGTGGTCCCGGTGACGTTTACCAAATCTAGGGGAATAATGCATTAAGCGATGCACCCAATATTCCACTAAACTGGCAACAATAAAAGCCAGGACAAAACAGCCTATATCTACAGCAATGATTTGTGAATTAAAAGTCATCAAATATCCTTATGAATAATTTTACCTATATTATAGCAGAGGGCAGGCAGTCGGTGGGCGATGCCCACCCTACAAAAGTATCTATTCAGCTTTCGGACGTTGAAACTTAGATGAAGAAGTAAAGTGCTGCACCGGTTCTTCTGAGAGAGCCTTCTTCATAAACTGCCTCCAAATAGGAGCAGCATATCCTCCCCCAGTCACCCCTTTACCTAAACTAACATAGTCGTCTCTGCCGATCCAAACAGCTGTTGCTAGTTGGGGTGTATAACCCACGAACCACACATCTCGCTCCGAGGAAGTGGTTCCCGTTTTACCCGCTGCGGGACGACCAATATTAGCAGCGGTTCCCGTACCGCCATTAATTACTCCCTTCAAGACGCTGGTGAGAGAAGTTACTGCCCATGGATCTAAAACCAGCTCTGGGGGTTTGGTATTGTCCAACAAAATATTGCCCCGACTGTCGCTCACCCGGATGATGGCTGTGGGTTCCCTATGCCAACCATTATTGGCAAAGGTAGCATAAGCCCCCGCCATTTCTAATGGGGACACTCCCACAGCCCCTAAAGGCAAGGATATGACTGGTTCCAAGGGACTTCTAATCCCCAAAGTACGGGCGGTTTCAATTACGTTCTTCAACCCCACCGCTACCCCCATTTTGACTGCCGGGACATTGCGGGATTGGATTAGGGCTTGGCGAATGGACATAGGACCCCTATAACCGCCGCCGTAGTTTTTAGGGGTATAGTAGCCACTCCCATCTGGATACCGCACGGGAGTATCCTGGACGATAGAATAGGGAGAATACTTGCCGGAAGCAAAAGCAGTATAGTAAACAAAAGGTTTAAAGGAAGATCCGGGCTGACGACGAGATTGAACAGCTCGGTTGAACTGGCTTTTCTCATAATCCAGTCCCCCCACCAGAGCTTTAATATAGTGAGTGCGAGGATCCACTGCTGCTAGGGCAATCTCTGCTTTTTGCAGTACCGAACCCCGCAGATACCGTTTGTGTCCTTCTCGGACGGTTTCTTCTGCCATACGCTGAAATTCATAGTCTACGCTGGTTTGAACCCGCATACCTCCCCTCTGGAGCGCATCTGCACCAAAGCGTTCTTTTAACTCCGTCATCACTGTATCGGTTATATAAGGCATTTTACTGCCTTGCCAAGAAGTGGGTTTCGAGGGGATCAACAGGGGTTCTGCCAAAGCTGCCTTGGCTTCCTGAGCGCTAATCCAGCCCAAATCCCGCATCCGCTCCAAAACCAGTTTCTGCCGCCGTTTTGTTTCCTTATAGTTGATAAAGAGACTGTATTGTTCTGGGGCTTGGATCAGTCCCGCCATCATGGCTGCCTCTGCTAAGTTTAACTCAGAGGCATCCTTATTAAAATAGTTTTGGGCAGCAGTTTGGGCTCCGTAATTATTGTGACCCCAATAAATTATATTGAGATAGAGCTGGAAAATCTCCTCTTTGCTAAAAGCTCGTTCCAGTCTAATAGCTAGTACTGCTTCTGCTAGCTTGCGCTGAAAAGTGCGAGCGCGGTCCAGAAAGAGGTTTTTTACCAGCTGCATACTCAAAGTAGAAGCCCCTTCCACTACTCTCCCTTGCTGGAAGTTAACCAACATAGCGCGACCGATACTATTGAGGTTAATGCCATAATGTTGATAGAAATGGCTATCTTCGATAGCTAAAACCGCCAGCTTTAGTTGAGGGGAAATTTGGTCTAGATCAATGACTTCCCGGTGAGCTTCCCCGTGAATGCTGGCCAGAGGGGTACCTTTAATATCATAGATATAGCTGGTCTCTGGGGGAACGTAGCCTTCCAGTACACTCACATTAGGGAGATCCCGAAGAGCTAGGGCTAAGCCCACCATAGAGCCAGCAACTACCGAACTAGCTAACATTCCCAGAGTCAGCATTGTTCCCCCTGCTACCCGCAAGATTCTGGTGGTATATTCAGCCACTGGTGTCCATGACTTGCTCTGTTCTTGTTTTGGTTGAATAATAGTAAAAGACATAGCAACTTTTTCCTTGTTTGAAAATGGTTACGTTGGGCCTAAATTGTGCTCGTACCCGAAAGTTTAACCAACTTATTCAAAAAACAAGGGTAAAATAAGGCTATTTATGTAAATAAATGTAAATGAGATAGGTATAGCGCGACCCGCAGGGGAAAAGGTAGGAGGAAGAAAAGGCCGGGCTGTTTCAAACTTTTCTCAGTTCACGTCTGAAGCTAAAAGCCGTAGGTTGGGTAGAGCGCAAGCGTTACCCAACATGGGTTGGTGCTGTTGGGTTTCGTGCCTCAACCCAACCTACAGTCATTTTTTATTATGAGCATTGAACCGGATGTGATATTATTTCCCTTTCGGACGTTGAAATAAGATCGGGGAAGTAAAATAGCGCACCTCTTCATTCTGGAGTGCTTCTCGCATAAACCGCCGCCAAACTGGGGCTGCTAGCCCGCCACCAGTAACACCACGACCCAAACTTTGGTAGTTATCCTTACCGATCCAAACCGCTGTAGCTAGTTGGGGGGTATAGCCCACAAACCAGACATCTTTCTCAGCCGAGGTGGTTCCCGTCTTACCAGCAGCGGGACGACCGATATAGGCCCGCGTCCCCGTACCCCCATTAATTACTCCCTGCAATACGCTGGTAAGGGAAGCTACAGACCACTGATCTAGTACTAACTTAGGCGGTTTGGTATTGTCCAGTAAAATATTGCCCCGACTATCCGTCACCCGGACGATAGTAGTGGCATCAGAGTGCCAACCATCCGCCGCAAAGGTAGCAAAAGCCCCAGCCATTTCCAGAGGAGATAAGCCAACGGAACCTAAAGGCAAAGACAGTACTGGTTGCATGGGATTAAAAATCCCCAAGAGCCGACAGGTTTCAATCACCTTATCCAACCCCACCGCTACCCCTATTTTCACTGCGGGAACATTGCTGGATTGGATCAGTGCGGAACGAATAGATATTGGTCCGCTATAACCACCGCCGTAGTTTTGAGGCCGATAATAAATATCTCCATCTCGATATCGCACCGGGCTATCATTAACAACAGAATAAGGAGTGTACTTGCCTGTAGCAAAAGCGGTATAGTAAACAAAAGGCTTAAAGGTAGATCCGGGTTGACGGCGGGATTGGATGGCGCGATTGAACTGACTTTTGTTGTAATCAACGCCTCCCACTAGGGCTTTAACAAAGTGGGTGCGAGGATCCACAGCAGCCAGGGCGATTTGGGAGTTACGGAGCCTACCGTAATTCAGATAATAGTTGTAGGATTCCTGTACGTTCTTCTCCGCCCACTTTTGAAAGTCGTAGTCTACGGTAGTTTGAATCCGCATTCCTCCTTTACTGACGGATTCTGGACCAAAGCGTTCTTTTAACTCCGCAACTACTGCATCGGTAATATAGGGCAGTTGGCTGGTTTGCCAAGAAGTGGGTTTCCCGATTAACAGAGGTTCTGAGTAAGCTGCTTTTGCTTCGTTCTCACTAATCCAACCTATATCCTGCATCCGGTTTAGAACCTGTTTTTGGCGTTTTTTGGTTTCTTCATAGTTGTTAAAAGGACTGTATTGTTCTGGAGCTTGGATCAATCCTGCCATCATGGCTGCTTCTGCTAAGTTTAATTCGGAGGCATTTTTATTAAAATAGCTTTCAGCGGCGGTTTGGGCGCCATAATTGTTGTGACCCCAATAGATAGTATTAAAATAAAGTTCTAAAATCTCCTCTTTAGTAAAAACTTGTTCCAATCTAATGGCTAGCACTGCTTCTGCTAGCTTGCGCTGAACAGTACGAGCGCGGGTAAGAAAGAGGTTTTTGGCTAGCTGCATGGTCAAAGTGGAAGCCCCCTCTGACACCTCTCCTTTCTTAAAGTTGGCCAACATAGCGCGCCCGATGCTGTAAAAGTTAATCCCGTGATGTTGATAGAAGTGGCTATCTTCGATAGCTAATACCGCCCGCTTCAGTTCCGGCGACACTTGCTCCAGCTCAATTACTTCCCGATGGGCTTCTCCATGAATAGTGGCGAGGGAGCGACCTTTAATATCGTAAATATAACTGGTCTCTGTGGGAATGTAGCCCCGCAATGTGCGCACATCGGGGAGATTGCGAAAACTAATGGCTAAGCCCACCAGAGAGCCAGCAGCTAAGGTACTGACGATGGTGCTAATAGTTAAGACTGTTCCCCCACTTACTTGAGCAACTCCAGCGAAAAATTTAACCACAGACATCGGTGGTTTAGGGTCATGGCTCGGCTCTCTTTGTGGTTCAATGATAGTAGAAGTCATGGCAATTTTATTTTTTTTTATACTAGAATCAAATAATGTTGCATCTTAATTGTAGAGGAAAAGGTATTCAATTACTCAAAAAAAAATATATTAGGGCGTGTCATCAATTAGAAAAAAAGTACTTTTTCAGGTCTTTTCACGACCTACTGCGTCGAAAATAACCTATATAGCTCTGCTATAAAGAACATTTTTATCCTTGGATCTCGCAAAAATACCTTGAAAAATTATCTTTCCCCCTAATTGATGACACACCCTAGCAAAATTAGGATAAGTATTTTAGCGAAACCAAATTGCTGTGCGTAGGATGCGTTACGCTAACCCATTTAATTTAGAATGCTGCTACGTACGATGCGTTACGCCAACAAAGTTTGTATTGTTGCTAGTACTTACGGCTAGTAACGCATCCTACGACTTCTTAGCATCCTACGGGTGGGGACTGACGCGCATTCGTTCAATTTCTTGGTTGGGGAGTAACTCCCACTCATAATTTCCCATTGATAATGTACATGGTAGGGTGGGCATTGCCCACCGCCAACGCTGTAGAGACATAGGGGCGAGCGATTGATGATGCTCGGAGTCTACAGCATAGGTAATTTTGGTGGGCGATGCCCACCCTACGGCTAAACTTGTCTTGTCACCATCGCACCTGCTTGACAAGGGACAGATTAATATACTAGTATAATTCAGAAAGGAGGTATGCTGCTTGCTCAATAGCTTAAACGTCGATTGGCTCCATCGCGGTACAAGCGAGATTTTTCCCGACCGCCGGGATTCAGAAAATACAGATGAAAATCTCCTGAAACGCTTAGCTCAAAGCAACCGCCCTTTGCGGGTTAAATTGGGTATTGACCCCACTGCTGCGGACATTCATTTGGGACATAGTATCGCTTTTCGCAAACTGCGCTCTTTTCAAGATGCGGGACATACTGCTGTCTTGATTATAGGGGATTTTACCGCTCAAATTGGCGACCCCACGGGTAAATCGGCGGTACGCTCCCAATTAAGTGCAGCCCAAGTTAAGCAAAATGCTCAAGACTATTTGGCACAGTTGCGCCCAATTCTGGATTTTGACACTCCGGGAAGGTTGGAAATTCGCTACAATTCCGAGTGGTTGGCTGCATTGGATTTGAAGCCAATTCTCACTTTACTTTCCAGAATGACGGTAGGGCAAATGTTGGCAAAAGAGGGATTTGCCCTCCGTTATCAGCAAGAAAACCCCATTTACCTCCACGAGTTTCTCTACCCTTTGATGCAAGGTTACGATTCCGTGGCAGTTGAAGCAGATGTGGAGTTGGGGGGAACTGACCAGAAATTCAATATTGCCGTGGGACGGGATTTGCAAAGGCATTTCGGTCAAAGTCCTCAGTTCGGTTTGCTAGTTCCTATTCTTTTGGGTACTGACGGAGTACAGAAGATGTCTAAGTCTTTGGGGAACTATGTGGGATTGGGAGAAAATGCTCTGACTATGTACTCTAAGTTGGAAAAGATACCAGATGCTCTGTTAGCCAATTATTTCGAGCTGTTGACAGATTTACAACCAGCAGATTTGTCCTCCAATCCCCGAGAACAGCAAAAACAATTAGCTTTAGAAATTGTTAGCCAGTATCGAGGAAAGGAAGCAGCTTTGAAGGCGCAAGAAACTGCTATTGCTCAGGTATTAGCAGGAGAAATTGCTACTGATGGAGTACCCTCTTATTCCCTAAAAGAGGTGAAGTTTCCCGCCAAGTTGTTTTATATCCTCAATGCTAGCGGTTTGTGCAAAAGTAGTGGAGAAGGAAAAAGACAAATTAAAGGGGGTGCAGTGCGTTTAGATGGCGATCGCGTTCTGGATCCAGACTTGACTTTCCATACCCCAGAAGAACTTGAAGGCAAAGTTCTCCGCTTGGGGAAGAAAAAATTCATCCGACTAGTAAAATGAATATTGCTGAACACATTATCGTTCCTTTAGACGTACCCACAAAGTCCGAGGCGATCGCCCTCATCAACAAACTGCCCCAAGTACTTTGGTGGAAAGTGGGTTTGGAATTATTTGTCAGTGCTGGTACTGACATTCTTACTCTCCTTAAAGAACGACAAAAACGCATCTTCCTAGATTTAAAATTTCATGACATTCCTAACACTATAGCAGGTGCATGTAGGAGTGCTTTATCTCATCAAGTTGACCTTCTAACTATCCACTGCACTGCGGGTAAAAATGCCCTCAAAGCAGCAGTGGAAGCGGTTCGACATGCAGCAAATCCTCCTAAATTATTGGGAATTACTCTCCTAACCAGTTTAAACTCTAGAGACTTAGCTTTTGACTTCAAAATACCCTTGGAATTGCCAGAATACGTTTTACAAATGGCCCTTTTAGCTCAAGAATCTGGTTTAGATGGGGTAGTTTGTTCCCCGCAAGAAGTAGAGCAATTGCGGCAAATTTGTGGTCATGATTTACTGTTAATTTGTCCCGGAGTACGTCCCAAATGGTCAGTAACGGGGGACCAAAGGCGCGTTATGACCCCTGCACAGGCAATAAGAGCAGGAGCAGATTATTTAGTCATCGGTCGTCCCATTACTCAGGCTAAGGATCCTGTAGAAGCTTGGGAAAAAATTGCTTCTGAATTAGCATGTTAAAATGGTGTTTATTAGGATTATTTACTTTGGCTAATTGGCTATCAACAGATAAAATCTTGTTAGCTAATATACCACCCCCAGATATAGCAGTGACCAGTTACCAGTTACCAGTTACCAGTCCTGCTCATGCCAAGCCTGGCCTGAGCAGGCAGTTTCCAGTTACCAGTTCGCAGTTTATTCAGTCCTCAAAACAACAAAACTGTCCAGCAGACTTAGAAAACTTAACCGATGAGCTGCTTAAAAACCTTCCTAGTTACGTAAATCGAGTAATTCAAAGGGGAAGGAGGTTAGAGCGGGATGTTTATAGTTACGTCATTGTTGCTGGAAACCCAGAATTTAAACCAATAGATCTGAATCAACTTCAATATACTCCAGTTTTTCCCGAATCGACTCAGCAGGTGTTTTTTACTACCCTAGAAAGAGAACACGGTAGTGGGAGTACCCTCACCACCCAGCATTATCACTGGCTATTTCTGACTCAGACCACCAGTGGTTGGCGGTTAGTAATGCTTTTTTCCCGTTCCAGTTCAACAACACCACTCAGGGAAAGCAGTAATAGTGCTATTGGGGAAGGGATTCGTTTGTGGTTGAGAGATTGCCGTGCCCCTACTCGGTAGGTAAATCAAATAAAACCGAGTTCATATAATTTTCAGCCCACTCAGGACCGAATGCTTTTTCCAAAACTCTCCGGGTTTTATCGTTCCGCTGTTGTTGACTGCAATAATAGCGCTGTCCTGCAAGATATGCAGCTTGTTCTTCTACCGATAAAGGTTGAACTTGAATAGCTTGACTACAGTGAATGTGGAGAAATTCCTCCACTCTTTCCAGAAAAGCCATCTCTTCTGCTGGACTATCCGGGCGAATAAAAAGGCAAAACTCTGAGAATATATCCCCCCATTTGGGCAAATCCCGAGGTTGAGAGAATGCCAAGCTAGACCCAGTAGCAAGAGCATTTCGATAGGATTCTGGGAGAGTACGTTGGGGATTAGTGGGAGAAAGATCCGCGATCGCCGCACTTATTCGGGTTTTTCCCCCCACTAAATCGCAACCAAACATAGGTAAGGGATATTCCGGTCGGGGAAACATGACGCAGTGCAAAATATCCAGATTTGGCCCCACCTTAGCTAATTCTAAGTGCATTTTGCGAAACTGGGGCGTTTGGTAGCAGCGGTTTTCAATGGTCAGTTTTTCCCCTTCCAGTCTTCCTTCTACGTAACCCAACCCCTCTGGTAAGTCATAGGGTTCCAGGTGGAGATATTTTGCCCAACAGGACTCGATACCCCGGGCTAGTTGGCCGATTAAAGGGTGTAGTTCTTCGCGCAAAGAGTTATGAACAGAGGTTTTTAACATTCAAAGGCATTGAGTGTCCTCACATCTATGTTAGAATGAGTGGGCATTTTAGGGAAGTAGTCTCTATGTTAGGTTTGGGCTGGGCTGAAGTCATAGTCATCGGTGTTGTAGCACTGTTGTTCTTCGGTCCCAAGAAGATACCGCAAATTGGCAGTACACTCGGTAAAACCTTGCGGGGTTTTAAGGAGGAAGTTCATGGACAGTCATCTGAAGATGAAGAAATCTAAAATGAACCCAGATGCCTTATTGGCCAAAAGCGGTAAACAGCGCGACCAATCACGTTTTTCTGGGGTAAGTAGCCCCAAATGTGGGAGTCATTGCTGTTGTTGCGGTTGTCTCCCATGACAAAGAGGAAGTCGGGGGGTACTTGTACTGGTTTTAATTCATATCTGGGAGCTGCCGCAATGTACTTTTCCTCTAAGGGTTGGTTGTCTATGTAAACAATACCGTCGTGAACCGCTACGGTTTGACCTGGTTCACCAATGACTCGTTTAATAAAGGCTTGGTCTTTTCCATACCCTAGCATTTGCAGTTGGGGGGGCGGCTGAAAAACCACAATGTCTCCCCTGTGGGGTGGGTGTAAATGGTAAGACAGTTTTTCCACCACCAGGCGATCGCCTGTTGCTAAGGTGGGTACCATGGAATCAGAAGGAATGTAGCGGGGTTCAGCGACAAAAACTCGAATCAGAAACGCCCATAATAGGGCAATGAGAATGATTTGACCATTTTCCTTGATTTGCTTCCAGAATGGGGTCTTAGTAGGTTCCGGTTGTTTTGCTACTTCTATTTCTTTTGCTTCTGTTTCCATAATAAATGGGATTGGGATTTTTCTAGCGGGAGGCAGTCGCCCACCAATACCTGTTATTCTAGTTTATACCACAATCTATAGCAGTCCTAAATCATTTGTAAGGGGGGATCTAGGGGGGATCGGGCGGGGGTATCCAATCATTTAGGATTGCTATAGCTGCAACTTCCTGTTTCTGTTCTCCCCTACTCAAGTCTATTCTTCAAGATAATTCCCCATTTCAACAGGGTAACATAGCTCAAGTATCTACTCCATCTGTTGATTCAAAGGTTTACATCGGTGGTAGTTTGAGTCTATTTAACACTAATTTTGGTGGTAGTGTCTTTCTGGGGTACAAATTCAACAAAAACATTGGTCTTGATTTAGAAGTACTCATTGTTGGAGGAAATTTTGCAGCAGGTAACCTTATAATAGTTAACGATGTGGATGAGACTAGCTTGAGTAGTTTTTCCCCTTTAGTAGGGTGGGCATTGCCCACCTTGACTGTCGGTGAAAGAGGATACTATCTGCGTCTCTGTGCCTCTGGGTGAAACTAAAATAAAACTCCGTAGACGTAGTTGGTAGATTTTCGCGCAAAGGGTGATTGTTTGTTATAACGTCGTATTCCAGAACCTCTATGATGGCAGTAGGGTCAGTCATATGTTGATTTTGATTTTGCATCTGCGTTTTAATTGTACAATTAGCGGGATTTCCGAAAATGAAACTCACATATCTATCTAACAGCCAAATAATTACTCTAGACACTGAGAATGATAAGCTAGGTGGTGGTGGGGAAGGAACAGTATACAAATTATCCCAAGATCCATCCCTCATAGCAAAAGTTTATCACGATGATAAATTAAACGATAGCCATAGAGAGAAATTGAGGATTATGTTGGCTAACCCTATTTCTAACCTCTCTAGGGAAGGTTTCGTAGCGTGGCCAATTGATTTGCTCCTGTCTGACGAGCAGCAGATTATAGGCTTTCTGATGCCCAGAGTAACAGGAGTGCTTCCTATTCATCAATTCTACACTCCCAAGGACCGTCGCAAGCATATACCTGGGTTTAACTATCGCTACTTGCATCGCACTGCACGAAATCTTGCCGCAGCCATAGGTAAAATTCACCAAGAGGAAGATTACGTCATTGGAGATGTAAATGAATCCAATATTTTGGTGACGGAAACAGCCCTGGTGACATTAGTAGATACGGACTCCTTTCAAGTACGAGATTCTAATAAAGGCAAGATTTACAAATGTCCAGTGGGAAAACAGGAGTATACACCACCAGAATTGCAAGGTAAGAACTTTCGGGATGCTCATCGTACCCAGGAACATGATTTATTCGGCTTAGGGGTACTGATTTTTCAACTATTAATGGAAGGAGTCCATCCTTTTGATGGAGCGTTTCAAGGAAGTGGGGAGACACCACGAAAATCAGAGCGAATTTTACAAGGTCATTTCCCCTATAGTAGGAATAAAAAGGTACCTTATGCTCCCAAACCCACAGCACCTCCCTTTAAGATAATCCATCCCAGATTAAGAGAGTTATTTTTCGATTGTTTTGAGCAGGGTCATGATAATCCTCAGCTACGTCCAAATGCCAAAACTTGGCTGAGGGAGCTAGAATTGGCGGAAAAGGACCTGATTACCTGTTCCAGCAATAATCAACATTTATATGGAAAACACCGGGATATTTGTCCTTGGTGTGAGCGAGCAAAACTTCTCGGAGTTGATTTTTTTTCCCAGTCATCCAAGGCGACGACTGCTGTTTCCTCTCCAAAAGTTAGAACCACGCCAAAAACTACCTCTCCGTCACAGCATACACCAAGAAGGAATATTCCTGCCACAACTTCTACCCCGGTTAAACCGTTAACACTTCGGAAGACTCCACCTACAACAAGGAAAAGTCCTCTAACTAAATTTTTCTCACCTCCCCTTACAAAAGCACTAGCAGTCTTAGGGGTTCTAGGTGTAGCAACAACGACTCCATTCATTCCATCTTTAATAACTAATTTCCAGACTTCTATATCTAAACAGCAAGAAATAAGGACCATTTCCACCGCTAGGAAGATTTCCCTAGTACGCACCCTCAAACATAATCACCCGGTTATCTCAGTAGCAATAAGTCCCGATGGACAGACTATTGTAAGTGATGACGCAGACGGCACCATGAAAATCTGGGACTTAGCTACAGGTAAACTCAAATTTACTCTCGAAGGTTATAATGACTCGGTTATCTTAGTAAGAATAAGTCCCGATGGACAGACTATTGTAAGTGGTGGCAACGACAACACCATCAAAATCTGGGATTTAGCCACAGGTCAACTCAAATCTACCCTCCCAGCTCATAATGTTTACTTAGTAGCTATAAGTGCCGATGGACAGACTATTGTCAGTGTTAGCAGGGACAACACCATCAAAATCTGGGATTTAGCGACGGGTAAGCTCAAATCTACTCTCAATCATAAATCCTTGGTTTCCTTAGTAGCTATAAGTCCCGATGGACAGACTATTGTAAGTAGTAGCGACAACAAAACCATCAAAATCTGGGATTTAGCCACAGGTCAACTCAAATCTACCCTCACTCATAATTTTTACTTAGTAGCTATAAGTCCCGATGGACAGACTCTTGTCAGTAGTGGCAACACCATCAAAATCTGGGATTTAGCCACCGGTAAACTCAAAAATACCCTCACAGGTCATAATGTTTGGTTTGTAGCGATAAGTCCCGATGGACGGACTATTGTCAGTGGTGGTGGATATGGCGACAAAACCATCAAAATCTGGGATTTAGCCACCGGTAAACTCAAAAATACCCTCACAGGTCATAATGACTGGATCTACTCAATAGCGATAAGTCCCGATGGACGGACTATTGTCAGTGGTGGTGGAAATGACTACAATACCATCAAAGTCTGGGATTTAGCTACAGGTCAACTCAAATTTACCCTCAAAGGTCATAATTATTCGGTTAACTCAGTAGCAATAAGTCCCGATGGACGGACTATTGTCAGTGAGGGTGGATATTACGACAATACCATCAAAATCTGGGAAGCGAGGTAGTGCTTATTATAGCAGTTTGCTCCTCAAGTCTTGACAAATTGTAGGAAAGATATATAGCGCAGCCCCAATGATTTGAACACTTTGCTGGATACCCCCGCCAATGGTGCGTTACGCTGTCGCTAACGCACCCTACCGCACCCTACGGGCACTGGATCCCCCCTGCCCCCCGCTACGCGGGGGGTGCCCGTAGGGCGGGGGGATCAGGGGTTAGGTTTATTTCAACCCTGAAGGGGTTTTATAAGGTAGCCCGCAATTCATTCGCGGGCGGGCGGATGCGGGCGTGTTTTGTGGGCTCCTTGGTTGTTGGGTTTCGTTGCCTCAACCAAACCTACAATCTGATTAAAAATCTCCCCCAGAGAGAGGAAAAATGCTGTACAATCAAGATGAAGACGAGGCGTTTTTCAAAGCAAAAGGAACAGAGAATAATGAAGCCATCTTTAACTATTGACTTCCTTCAAAAAGAAGCAAGAGATTTTGCCCAATTAGAATTTACTTCCGATGAGGAGTACCTTTACGGTATAACAGACGGAAAAGCTGTTGGAACCTATCTAGAGCACAAGTTTCAAGAATATCTACACACCAAGTATAACTACTCCCCAGGGAATTCAGCAAAAGGAATTGATTTTCCCAGCTTAAATGTTGATATGAAAGTGACCAGCACCAAACAGCCTCAATCCTCGTGTCCATTCAAATCAGCGCGCCAGAAAGTTTATGGTTTGGGATATTCCTTGATTATCTTTGTATATGATAAGATTGACAATAATGGTCAAAATACCAGCAGACTGAATATACTGGATGTTATCTTTGTAAGAGCAGAACAGACAGGGGATTATCAAACCACAGTTGGTATTAGACAGATATTAGATAATAATGGTAATATGGACGATATCCTTGCTTTCTTTGAGGAACGAATGCTACCCTTGGATGAAATCCAAGCCCAACAATTGGCAAAAGAAGCACACAGAGGCTCAGAGGCACAGAGAATAATTAATTGTAAAAATAGCGGCTTAAACGCTTGTTTAATAATCCTCCGCGCCTCCGCGCCTCTGCGCGCCAGAAATTTTGATTAATCCACCTGACATTGGCTATATCACAATTTCTAATGCTTTGCAGTGGAGACTTCAATATCGCCGTGTCATTGGTGAAGCAGGGAAAGTACCAGGAATTATGAGGATTTTATAGAATGAAGCAAGACAAAAAGAACAAAATCATCTATGGAGATTTTCAAACTCCCAAAGACTTAACCATTCAAATCTGTAATTTTCTATCCGACAGCGGTATCCACCCATGTTCTATCATAGAACCCACATGCGGTAAGGGTAATTTTCTCCTTTCCGCTCTGGAGTATTTTCACCCGATTCAAATAGGTATAGGGATAGATATTAATGGGGAATATATTGAACAACTAAAAGAAAAAACTCAAGGTAAATATTATTCAGATTGCTTGGAAATAATGCAAGCATATTTCTTGAAAACGGACTGGAAAAGTATTATCTCTCAACTCCCAGAACCCATTCTAATTATTGGCAATCCACCTTGGACAACCAACTCATCACTTGGGGCTTTATCCGCCAATAACTTACCCCAAAAGAGTAATTTCAAAGGATATAATGGTATTGATGCTTTAACTGGAAAAAGTAATTTTGATATTTCCGAATGGATGCTAATTCATCTCCTGAATTGTTTGGCAAGTAAAAAGGCTTTTCTGGCTATGCTTTGTAAGATAAATGTGGCGCGTAAAGTTGTGAAGATAGCAGCGAAAAATAGATTACCCATTGTGAAATCTAGCATTTATAAAATCGATGCCAAAAAGCACTTTAATGCAGCAGTTAATGCCTGTCTATTTTTTTGTCAGTTAAGTGAACAACCTCCACTATACAATTATTATGTTTATGAAAGCATAAGTAATAAATCTTATTTCTCGACATTTACCATCAGCAACGGTAAAAAAATTGCCAATATGGACTCTTTTAATAAGCTAAGACATTTAGAAGGAAAATGTGAATATAAATGGCGCTCTGGAATCAAACACGATTGCGCTAAAGTGATGGAATTGCACCAAGACGGAGAGTACTTGTTAAATGGTGCTGGAGAGATTGTTTCCATTGAAAATACTTACATTTTTCCTTTGCTTAAAAGCTCCGATCTTGTCCGCCATCGTCACCCAGAAAAACAGCGATATACAATCGTTCCTCAAAGAAATGTGGGAGAATATACCCAACATATTCGAGAAGATGCTCCTCAGACTTGGGCGTATCTAAGGAAAAATAAAAGTTTTTTTGACAGACGCAAAAGTTCAATTTACAAAGGTAAACCAATTTTTTCAATCTTTGGTATTGGCGATTATTCCTTCGCCCTTTGGAAAGTAGCTATTTCTGGTCTTTATAAACAATTATCCTTCAAGATAGTTGCTCCCGTAGATGGAAAACCTGTTATGTTAGATGATACCTGCTACTTTCTCCCTTGCAATAGTCAAGATGAAGCTTGTCTTATTGGTAGTTTGCTCGATTCAGACACTGCTAAGGAGTTTTTGACATCATTTATTTTTTGGGATGCAAAACGACCAATTACAGCAACTATTCTCAATCGTCTTAATTTATTAAGTTTAGCGGATGAGTTGGGTAAAGGTGAGGCTTTAAGAAGCTATAGCAGTTCCCGGGGTTTTATAAGGTAGCCCCAGGTTAAGGGCGGGCGGGTGCGGGCGGTTTTGGTGGGCATTGCCCACCCTACTTAACTAGCTTTTGCTTGTTGCCAAAGTTGCTCTAATTCAGCTAAAGTATATTCTTGCAGAGGCTTTTTAGCAAAGGTTTCCATTTTAGATAAGCGCTGAATAAACCGCTCATTAGTACCTGCTATTGCTGCACAAGGGTCAAGTTTGTACCAACGGGCAAGATTAATGATAGTAAAGAATAAGTCGCCTAATTCTGCTTCTTGATGAGTTTTATCTTCCGTTGTCAAAGCTTCCTTAAATTCTCCCAATTCTTCCTCAAACTTAGCCCAAACCCCTTCTATATTATCCCATTCAAACCCAACAGCGGCTGCTTTCTGGGAAATTTTGCTAGCCGCCATGAGAGGTGGGAGAGTGCGGGTATAGCGACTGAGTTTAGTACTCAGTAATTGGGACTCTGCTGGGGTTTCTCCTTTCTCTGTTGCTTTGATTTCCTCCCAGTTGCGTCTTACTTCCTCCGCATTTTCTAATTCTAGGTTACCAAAAACATGAGGGTGGCGGCGAATTAGTTTTGCGGTGATTCCTTGAGCCACTTCTTGGAGGGTAAAATCACCTGTTTCCGAGGCAATTTGGGCTTGCAGCACTACTTGTAAAAGCAAATCTCCTAGTTCTTCAGCGATGGCTTCTCGGTCTTCGCTCTTAAGAGCATGGACTACTTCGTAAGCTTCTTCTATTATATAGGGAATGAGGGTTTGGGGGGTTTGTGCTAAATCCCAAGGACAACCATCTTCGGGGTGTCGCAGTTGAGCAACTACTTCAATTAGGTTTCCCAAAGCTTCCAATATAGCTTCAGAGGTATTTTGAGCTTGTTCCTGGGTAGTACTAGACATAAAAATTAATTATCGAGTTCCTTCATTATAAGATATAGCGCGAAGCGCGGGTACGGGGTTCGTGGTTCGGGGTCTGGGGTTCAGAATTGTCAATTATAATGACCGGCATAGACCATGGAAAGATATTCTCTAGAAATTTTTGCTGATTATCGTATCATATACGCACAAGATGAAGACAGTGACTCTGATTTGTCAGGATTGATATCTAATGAATCTCTAAAAACAAGATTAGTTTACACACCAGAGCAGATAATAATTTTCACAGCCAGAAACATGTCCGTTCCCTTAACGGTAGAAAAAGTGGAAAGCGAGCCGAACATTGATTTAGACCCTTGGGACCATGTGATTGAGTGCAGTATTAATCTTTCATCTGGTTCACTGTTGATTGCAGGAGGTACTGATTACTTCCCTGATGCAACTAGAATAAGTGTACAGCCTGGTATTTATAAGATGAGGATATTTTATGGCGGATTAAACACTATAAGTGAAGATGGATTAGACGGAAACGATAATTACAGAATAGTATTTTGGCCTACCGAACAACTATCAGATATAGCTGTTTTGAAATCATGTGTGTAGGGGCAGCCTGTCCAATCTATCAGAATCGTTGTCGGTGGGCAATGTAAGGGAAAAGATCCGAAAAATGGGATAAAATAATAGTTCTATTGCCCACCCTACGTGAAACTCTCTTCTTTTTCTCTGCGTTCTCTGCGTCTGGAGCGGTTCATTTTCTGGTATACTCATATTAGCGCCTTGTTTTCTTTTTAGGCTGCTTTTTCCTGTAGCGCTTCCAAGCAGAACCAATGGTATCACTAATGGAATGACTCATAGCTCCTAACTCCAAACCGCCGAAAAGGGCGATCGCCTCCGGGAGATATTCTCCCACCACACCCCGCACACCAGTAAAAATAAATTCCTGCCAATTCCAGTGAAAACCCAACAGAAACTGAGCTAGAGCTACCAAAATTATCCCCAAAGGGAGTAAAATAATACTCAGATAAACTACCCGCACTATTGTCCCAATAATCGCACCGTGAGATAATAGAGAACGATGACGCAGGACTTTTTGGTAAGGAACCCAAATAAAGCGCAATTTTCCCCAGCGTTTGAACTGAATCGAGTAAATATCTAGGTCCGGACCGAACATGAGGCCGCTAAAAAGGAAAGCCCCTGCTATAATTAAAGTGAGTGAGCCATTGCGGGTAAAGAGTAGACTAACTCCTACCACCCATGGTAAACTCCAGAGAGTGATGCGATCGTGGATTTTCCCAGAAGGCATTTGCTTTTTTTTCCCAATAATTCTCAATAACTAAACAGAAACTGAAATTGGGCGACATCCGCTTCTGACGAGACTTTGGGCCTGCATAAAGCAGTACTATAGCAGAAATGAGGGAGAAGAAGATGAATTTTATCAATCCCAAAACTGATTTTGCTTTCAAGAAGATTTTCGCAAGTCAAGGCAGTGAGCCGATTCTGATTAGTTTTCTCAATGCACTGATTTATGAGGGGGAATCGGTGATTTCCTCTCTAGAGATTTTGAATCCTGATCTCAATTCCGCAGTAAAGGGGCGCAAGGAAACCTATCTGGATATTAAAGCAAAGCTTAAGGATGGCTCCTTGGTGCTTATTGAAATGCAAATGGTTAATGTGAAGGCATTTGGTAAGCGCATTGTTTACAATGCCGCTAAATCCTATACTCTACAACTGGCACGAGGTAAGAGTTATTGGACATTAAAGCCTGTTATTTCCTTGACCTTAACTGATTTCATTTTATTTCCCGATTACGAAGAGATTATTTCCTCTTTTTCCTTTCGAGAGGATCGGTTCGGTTTCCCCTATCGAGATGAAACTATGCGCTTAGTGTTTGTGGAGTTACCGAAGTTTCGCAAAGAGTTGGAGGAAGTAGAGAGTTTGTTGGATCGCTGGCTCTATTTTATGAAAGCAGCTCCCCTATTAGACGAAATTCCCGAACCTATGGCGGCCGTATCGGAGGTAAGACAGGCGTTTGAAATTGCTAACCGGGCTAATTTGAGTGTAGAAGAATTAGAAGAGTTGGAAGGGGAAGAACTGTTTTTTGCAGATCAAGAGGGGGCTGTGCGGTTAGCGTTGCAAGAGGGGCGCAAGCAAGAGAAATTTGCCATCGCTCGTCAACTGCTGGATTTCATGGGAACTGAGGAAATTGCACGAGTGACAGGACTCCATTTGGAAGCGATTGAGGGGCTGAGACACGGTTAAAAAAAAAGTTGACACTTTTTCACCAATTGCGTTATTCTATATATGCCGGGCGATTAGCTCAGTGGTAGAGCGCCTGCCTTACAAGCAGGACGTCACTGGTTCAAATCCAGTATCGCCCATGGGCAGTAACCAGTTATCAGTAACCAGTTACCAGCTCTGTGCAAAATGTCAGCACCCCGCTCGCTTTGTGACGTTGCTCTCGAGCCTCCAACTTTAGATAGCTGACCAGCCGTAGGGGCACGGCATTGCCGTGCCCCTACCTCGGACTACGTTATTGGCAAAAGTTAAAATTCCTACCTTGAGGTGCTTGCCAGCTTCAGAGCTGCTAGAACCGGATGGTTAAACAGTCTTACGAGGGGTAAAACAGTGCTGTCTGGATAGTACCCACCCCCTTTCCCCCTCCCGGTCTCCCCCTGGGGGGAGTAGAGGGGGGTTGGGGGTAGGGGTGGGTTGGCTCGGCAAACTTTACGACCGAATTGGAGGTTTGGGGGATACAACAATTTCCCCCACCCCCGTTCCTCCCTGGTCTAAAGACACAGGGCTTCGCCGCTCCCGTGCCTTCCTCGTGATAATCCATATTTATCTGCGTTCATCTGCTCCCGCCAAGGGCGGGACGCAAGCGGTTGCTTCGCAAAGCTTCGCAATCATCTGTGATTCAAAAAAAAAGTTGACACTTTTTCACCAATTGTGTTATCCTATATATATCGGGCGATTAGCTCAGCGGTAGAGCGCCTGCCTTACAAGCAGGACGTCACTGGTTCAAATCCAGTATCGCCCATGAACAGTGACCAGTTACCAGTGACCAGTTACCAGCTTCTTCAAGGCGCACAGCTTTAGCATATGAGCCAGAAGCCTCACGGTGTATGTGATAGCATCACCGTGAGATGAATGGCTCGCAGTAGTTAAGCATATAAGCTTTGCGACTCTATGTACTTTCGTAGAGTAGCTATAGTAACACCTCCACAACTGGCTATAAAGTACGAACCATTCCACAGTACATCCTTGTGATAGAAGCGGTTTACACGTTCGGTAAATTCCTTGCGGAGTCTACGGCTGGTAACCGCTTTAATGTTGTTTACGAATTTTGTTAATTCCATCTGGGGATAGTATTGAAAGAGGACGTGGATATGGTCTTGCTCGACCTTGATCTCTATCAGCTTGCAATCCCATTGCTGGCACAAATCAGCCAGAATTTCCTGTAACCGCCTCAGAATGGCTTCGGTAAATACTTTCCTTCTATACTTTGTGGTCAGCACCAGATGTGCCAAGTACTGACTGACCGCCCCCTAGAAATAAAATCTTTCTTCATGGTTGACAATTTTCATGATTCTGTGTATAATGAGTGTAGCCAAAAAATCAATTGCTTATCCAAACGAATGAAGTACACGTACCAGTATCGGTTATATCCGGTTGACCAACAGAAGGTCACACTTAATCGCTGGCTACGGATTTGCAGGTATTGGTACAACAAACAGTTGGGAGATAGATTCGATTGGTGGGAAAACAATCGAACACCTATTAATGCCTGCCCTCTGGTATGCAGTTTGCCTGGGCTAAGGGATAAGCCTACCTATTACAGCCAGAAGCGATACTTGCCTGGACTCAAAAAAGACCTGGTCTCGGTTGGGTGGTCTGGGGAGTTACTGGATTTCTCAGAAGTGCCTGTTTTAACCTTGCAGCAAGTTTGTAAGAGGTTAGAGACAACATTTAAGCGTTTCATCGCAGGAGATTGCAACGGTAAGCGTAGTGGCAAACCTCGTTTTAAATCTGCTTCCCGATACCGTTCTCTCGTATTTGAAGGTGGAGGGTTAGAATTGCATTCCTGCTCAGCACCATCTGGGAAGTATTTATACTTAAAGATTCCCAAGCTAGGGCTGGTCAAGGTTCGTACCCATCGTCACATTCCAGATGGTGCAATTCTCAAACAGGCTCAAGTCATCAAGAAAGCGGATGGGTGGTATGTTAATTTGTACCTAGATGACCCCACCGTGCCTGTATTTAAGCAAGACTTGGTAGCTTCCACTTGGTCACGCAAAGACGCAAAGTACGCGAAGGATGGGGAAGAGACGGTGCTACCCCGCAGTCGGGGTTTAATTGCGTCCCTTTGCGCCTTAGCGCCTTGGCGCGAGGATAATTCCTTAGGCATAGATGCTGTACTACATAAGGACGATTTTCTAGCCACATCTGATGGTGAAAAGTTACCGTCTGTTAAGTCCTATCGCAGAAACCATTCTCGCCTAAGCAAGGTACAGACTAGGAAGAATGCCCGGAAAAAGGGGAGTAGAGCCAGGAGGAGACTAGCTGAGAGGGAAGGCAGAGAACATCAAAGGATAGCCAGAAGCCGTAAAGACCACGCTTATAAAAGCGCTCATGTGTTATTACGGACGGGGAAACAAGTATTCTTCCATGAAAAACTCAATCTAAAAGGATTGAGCAAACGGAGTAGGCCAAAGTCAGATGGGCAGGGCGGTTATCTACCTAATGGCCAATCTGCTAAATCGGGATTAAATAAATCCTGGAAAGATGCCGCATTTGAGCAGTTTTTCTCAATCTTGGAATACATAGCTGAAAAAGCTGGAGCAGTCACGATTGGAGTTAAACCTGCTTATACATCTCAATTACTCTCTTATCGAGATGAATTTGTTTTTACTGATTGCTCAATAAGAATATTTTTCGATCCAAAGGAGCAGCTTAATATAGACCGCGACATTAATGCAGCGGTAAACATTAAACGTGTCGGGCTGGACGTGTTCCCGACCATAAACCGCCGGAGGGGGAATCCAGTAGTGACTAAGTCCACTACTAGCAGTACCTCAAAGAAAGTTCTACCTGTCTTTATTAAGACAGCTGAGAAGCCTACACCCGGGTCCGGTATGATAGGACCCGCCCGTCAGGGTCGGTGTAGGAGCGTCACCAATCAAGAGTTATCTAGTCTGAGTCAGAAGATAGAAGTGAACAAGAAATCAGATTTAAATTACTATCTTTTGTTAAAGTGTGGGGAGCGCTTTCCTATTAATAATCCCTCCTTACCTCCTAAATTAACACCTCGTCCGGAAGATAAGGTAGAGTTTCTCCACGGTTTGTTGGACAGTATTGCCAGAATCGAAGCTCAAGGATATAGTTTATTGCAACAATTGGGAGCAACTCCACTTACTCGGGTGTATACTGCTGGTGGAGGTGCTAAAAATGGTACTTGGACTGTTATACGTCAGAGTCATTTACAAGTACCCGTAACCTCTTCTCTGAACACTGACGCTGCTTATGGAGGTGCCTTGCTTGCTCAACAAAGATAGCCTCTCTCTTCTCTTTCTCTGTGTTGCGGCGTTCAGTGGTTTCTTACACCTTCCCAAAACGGCGATCGCGCTTTTGATAAGCCAGCACTGCTTTGTGAAACTCAAAGCGGTCAAAATCTGGCCACAGAGTGTCAGTAACGTATATTTCCCCATAAGCCATTTGCCACAGCAGGAAATTACTCAAGCGCATTTCCCCGCTAGTACGGATTAACAGATCCGGGTCAACAAGATCAGCAGTATAAAGATGACTTGCAAATAATCCCTCATTTATATCCTCAACTTTTAAATCACCTTGCTGCACCCTCGTTGCGATCGTCCGACAAGCTTGAAGGATTTCCTGCCGCCCCCCATAATTAGTAGCCACAGTAAACCTAGTCCCTGTATTATCCTGGGTATCCTCCATGGATCGCCGGATCTCATCCTGGAGAGTCTCCGGTAATGCTGTTAGATTGCCCACAAAACTAATCTTGATATTTTCCGCTATCATCTCGGCTAATTCTCGTCGCAGTACCCTTTCAAACAGAGTCATCAAGAATGTTACCTCCTCCAGGGGTCGCCCCCAGTTTTCCGTGGAAAAAGCATAGGCAGTGAGAGCATGAATGCCCCAATCCTTACAGCAACGAAGCAAGTCCTTCAGGGCATCTACTCCCCGCTGATGACCCATAATGCGTGGTTTTCTCTGACGGGATGCCCAGCGACCATTGCCATCCATAATCACCGCTACATGCTGGGGCAAGCGGTTGGCGTCCAGATCTGGAGGTAACTGTTGCAAAGCAATTGGCCTAACTTTCATTTCTTTTTGGAATTTGATGATGGACGACGAAAGACACGCTTTAGCAGGATTTTTCCTTGGAAACTAATTGTACGGCTCAGACGACCTAAACGAGGAGTAATTGAGTAACTGAGTACTGCCTCCCTGTCAACTGCCGTCGAAATTCTTTCTGAGAGTAATTCTTTCAGTTTAGTGCTAGTTAAAGGTCGATTCAGAGTACCTCCCGACGCTAGGGAAATGGAACCTGTTTCTTCGGAGACTACAATACACAAACAATTAGCCACTCTCTCCGTAATACCCATAGCCGCTCGATGGCGCGTTCCCAGCTGTCGCGAAGTGGTGTGTTCTTCTGAAAGAGGCAAAATCACTCCTGCTGCTGCAATGCGATCGCCCTGAATGAATACAGCCCCATCGTGCAACAGAGTTGAGGTCTGAAAAATAGTCTGTAGCAGTTCTTTAGAAATTTCTCCATTCAGAGTCACTCCAGGTACGGAGAATACCCCCTCATCCATCGTACCAATAGTTTCGATAACAATCAGAGCACCTGTGCGATTTTGGGACAGTTCTTTCACCGCAGCTACAATGGTATCTACCTTGCTGTCGGGTTCAGTAACCGAGCGCCCTGAACTTGTAAACAACTGACGGATTTCTCCCCGCCCCAGCTGTTCGAGAAAGCGGCGAAACTGGGGCTGAAACATAATTGCCATAGCAACCGTCGAACCTAAAACTAACTTTTCTAGAACAAAGCTTAGAAATGTTAGCTTTAGTTTATGACTAATTCCTGCTGCTAACATCAAGAAAATGAAGCCCCGTAACATCCAGAGAGTACGGCGCTCCCCAATAATCAGGAACACTCCATAAATTAGGGCAAGAACCAATCCGATATCGATGAAGTCCAGCACCCAGGATTGAATCCAGCTATGGTCAGCAGCAGAACCCTCTGGCGGCATTGTAGATTAAAATTATGCTTAAATTATTAGTCTTGTAGGCAAACAATCTTGCCGGATCAAGTCTTGGTAGGTTTCCCGCTGGATAATGAGGTTAGCTTCTCCCTCATTGACTAAAATAGCTGCCGGTCTAGATATCCGGTTATAATTAGAAGCCATGCTATAATTGTAAGCCCCGGTTGCCATAACTACCAAAATATCTCCCGGTTCCGTTTCTGGTAGCAGAGCATTTTTAATCACAATATCCCCGGATTCGCAGTGTTTTCCTGCCACCGTAATCCTTTTCACCGCTGTCGGTGCTGACATGCGATTGGCGATCACCGCCCGATAGACAGACTGATAAGTAATCGGGCGGGGGTTGTCAGACATACCTCCATCTACGGATATATAGGTACGGATACCGGGAACCACCTTGCTCGAACCAACAGTGTAAGCAGTGACGCAAGCGGAACCAATCAGGGAGCGCCCCGGTTCCACAATCAGCTTCGGGAGGGAGATTTCTAGGCGGTTGCAAGCCTCAATTGTAGCAGTGGAGACAGTTTTAACCCATTCGTCGATACTGGGAGGATCGTCGGAATCGGTATAGCGAATACCCAAACCGCCACCCAAATTCAACTCTCTCATCTTCAAGCCCCTATCAACCGCTTGCTTCATCCATTCTACCATTACCCCCGCTAAATCCTTATGAGGTTGCCTTTCAAAAATTTGGGAGCCAATATGAGCGTGCAAACCAATACAGTCAAGATTAGCCTGACGAAGGACAAAGGCAAACACTTCCTTTATACCATCGGGATCGAAGCCAAACTTGCTGTCTAAGTGTCCCGTTCTAATATACTCGTGGGTGTGACATTCGATTCCCGGTGTCAATCGCAGCATTATTGGGATTGGTTTTGACGACAACTCATCAGCAAGCTTCGTCAGCATTTCTAACTCCAGCCAATTATCCACAATAATCTTGCAGCCATGGGCGATCGCCAGTTCCAATTCCGCTGCGGATTTATTGTTCCCGTGACAATAGATTAAATCTCCCTTTACCCCTGCAAGCAGGGTAGTATAGAGTTCGCCCCCAGAAACCACATCGAAACCGAAACCCTCAGACGCGATTATGCTGCAAACTGCCAAACAACTCCATGCTTTGCTCGCGTAGATAGGTAAAGCAGATCCAGGATAGTAACGAGCAAAAGCTTCTCTGTACTGCTGACAAGCTGTCCTGAGAGTTACTTCGTCCAAGATATAGAGGGGAGAGGCGAATCGTTCCACCAAGGTTGTCAGATCGCAACCGCCAATTTCCAGACAGTCCCTACTGTTAATCTTAGCCGTCAGGGGTAACAGTTCTTGATTGGGAGATCGTCCTGGAATAGTTTGAGGTAAATAGCGATGTCTCGAATCTACTCTCTGGATTGTCGATATCATAGTCGTTTGAAGATTTGATTTTTTGCCATAATCTTCTATTTAGTGTACAATTGAATCATGTGACTTTAGCCAAACTGCAACTAAAACCTTTAACTTGCTCCCAGATCCCCTCAATTGTTGAGCTTGACATTGAGTGTCTCGGCGGTCTTTGGACAAGAGAAGGTTATGAAAGGGAAATAGCTAGTCCCAATAGCACTTTGTTAGTCCTTTCATTATCAACCACCCCCTCAAATGACCGGGAAAAAATACTTGGCGTAGGCTGTTTGTGGGCAATTTTAGAGGAAGCACACATTACCATTTTTGCAATTAAACCGGACTATCAAGGTCGATCCCTGGGCCAATTGTTACTCTATAACTTACTTCAAGATGCTGTATCCCGTTCTCTGGAACGAGCAACCTTAGAAGTAAAGGAGGAGAACACTGTTGCCATCTCACTCTACAAGAAGTTTGGCTTCACCATAGTTGGACGACGGAAAGGCTATTATCAAAATGGGCAAGATGCTCTCATTCTTTGGCGTGGAGGTTTGAATACACCTCAATTCCAGCAAGATTTAGGAATGTGGCAGCAACAAATCAGCTCCAAGCTTTCCCTCCACAACTATAGCATGTACCATGACAGTTGACCAGTTACCAGTTCCTGAGTAAGCACGTATCATGATTTTTACCATCATTTAAGTTTTTGGAGAGTGAGCAGTTTTGAGGTTAATGATGAAAACCAAACAACAACAAGCTATTCATTTTGAGGACTATAGTTATAAAGGGTTAGGAGGCGACCCGGCTTTGCCGGATCCCTTCGGGCGCGCCATGACTCTGACATTAAATGGACAAACAGGAATCATACGTACAGAGCGAGGTTTGACAATTGGAGGTACTCCCATCACTTATACTGGTGAAAGATGTGAGTTAAAAGACTATAGGGTGGCGAACCCACGGACTTATCATAGCTTATTGTAAATATGGCTTCGATGACCTACACGAACAACAATAATTAGCAATACTTCATCCTTGATTGAATAAATAACTCGATATTTTCCTACCCGAATTCTGTAGAAATCACAGTTTTTCCCCTTCAGCTTTTTGCAATCACCGGGACGTGGGTTTTCGGCCAAAACTGCGATCTCATCTTTGAGAAGAGGAACATCTTGCGGGTCAATTGACTTGAAATCCTTCTTGACTCGCCTGTCGAACTTGATTCTATATTTCCTCACCCTACACCCCTAGATCAGCAAAAAATTCATCAAATCCAATGGCGTCACCATCAGCATTAGCCATGCGTATCTCTGCTTCCTGTAAGTCATAACGCTCCTGTGCTTCCTCAAGGAGTTGTAAAAACAATTTGTAGTCGGTGGCAGAAATTATGTAGACTGGTTCCTTCCCTGAACGTTGGATTTCCAGGTGCTCGGAACCGACAGCAACCTTATCTAGGACATCTGTTGCCCAATTACCTTTCATTTCCACGGTTGCCCAATTACCTTTCATTTCCACGGCAGAAATCTTGTTCATTTGCCCTCAAAATATCTACACTCCAATATAGCACAAATAACCCAAAGGCTCTTGTTTGAGTAGGGGCGGGGAAATCCGCGCCCACTCACGCTCCCTTCTTAAATATGAGAAACTCTTTATCCTTTGGCTTGACTTAAATATCTCATGATTCCTCTCTCTGCGCTACCGGTGTTCTGCGGTTCACAAAAAAAGCGGAAACCTAGAAAAAAGATTCGGTATCCCACTCCTGCAGAACCCAAAAAAGGGAGTTAACCTATGCTATCATTACCTTACAAGCGGCAATAGGGCGAGGGAAAAAGTCATGTTTGAACGATTCACAGAAAAAGCGATTAAGGTAATCATGCTAGCCCAGGAGGAAGCAAGACGACTGGGACACAACTTTGTGGGTACGGAGCAGATTCTTCTCGGTCTCATCGGCGAAGGAACTGGTGTAGCAGCTAAAGTGCTAAAATCTGCTGGGGTTAATCTGAAAGACGCCAGGATAGAAGTAGAAAAAATTATCGGTCGCGGTTCGGGGTTCGTGGCTGTGGAAATACCCTTCACTCCCCGAGCAAAGCGGGTACTGGAACTCTCCCTGGAAGAAGCGCGACAACTGGGACACAATTACATCGGTACGGAACACTTACTTCTGGGTTTGATTCGGGAAGGAGAAGGGGTAGCGGCTAGGGTACTAGAAAATCTAGGAGTAGACCTGTCTAAGGTGCGGACTCAGGTAATACGAATGCTGGGAGAAACCGCAGAAGTAACCGCAGGGGTAGGTGCCTCAGGAGGTCCGCAAAAAACCCCCACCCTGGACGAGTTTGGCGCCAACTTGACCAAATTAGCTAAAGAAGGGAAGCTTGATCCAGTGGTGGGGAGGACGAAGGAAATCGAACGGGTAATCCAAATACTGGGTCGGCGCACCAAGAACAACCCCGTCCTCATCGGGGAACCGGGAGTGGGCAAAACTGCCATCGCCGAAGGTTTAGCTCAGCGCATTGCCAATCAGGATGTCACCGATATTATACAAGACAAGCGGGTCATGACTCTAGATATCGGTTTGCTGGTAGCGGGGACCAAATATCGGGGGGAATTTGAAGAACGGCTCAAGAAAATCATGGATGAGATTCGTACTACTGGGAACATCATTGTGGTAATTGATGAAGTCCATACCCTCATCGGTGCCGGTGCAGCAGAAGGAGCCATCGACGCTGCTAACATTCTCAAACCAGCTTTGGCGAGGGGAGAATTGCAGTGTATTGGTGCCACCACCCTGGACGAGTACCGCAAGCACATCGAACGGGATGCAGCTTTAGAACGGCGCTTCCAGCCTGTAATGGTGGGAGAACCCAGCGTGGATGAGACAATTGAAATTCTCTACGGTTTGCGGGAACGCTACGAGCAACATCACAAATTGAAAATCTTAGACGAAGCCCTGGAATCAGCAGCCAAACTCTCGGATCGCTATATATCGGATCGTTACCTCCCTGATAAAGCCATCGACCTGATCGATGAAGCCGGGTCTCGGGTGCGCCTGATTAACTCCCAATTACCCCCAGCGGCGAAAGAATTGGATAAAGAACTGCGTCAGGTACTGAAGCAGAAAGATGATGCGGTGCGGGGGCAAGACTTTGAGAAAGCAGGGGAACTGAAAGATCGGGAGATGGAAATTAAAGAAGAAATTAAAGCCATCGCCTCGAATAAGAAAAATGAAGGTCCCGAAGACTCTAGTCTCTTTGTAGACTCGGAGGAAATTGCCCACATTGTCGCTTCCTGGACTGGGGTACCTGTCAATAAACTCACCGAGTCCGAGTCAGCGAAGCTCTTACACATGGAAGATACTCTCCACCAGCGTCTCATTGGTCAAGAAGAAGGAGTTAAAGCTGTCTCCCGGGCTATTCGCCGCGCCAGGGTGGGGCTGAAAAACCCCAACCGCCCCATTGCCAGTTTTGTATTTTCCGGTCCTACAGGGGTGGGTAAGACGGAATTAACCAAGGCTTTAGCAGCTTATTTCTTCGGTTCGGAAGAAGCCATGATTCGCCTGGATATGTCGGAATACATGGAACGCCATACCGTTTCTAAACTAATTGGTTCCCCCCCAGGATACGTGGGTTATAACGAAGGGGGTCAGCTAACAGAAGCGGTGCGACGTCGTCCCTATACAGTAGTGCTGTTCGACGAAATCGAGAAAGCCCACCCGGACGTCTTCAATATGCTGCTGCAAATCCTGGAAGATGGTCGTCTTACCGATGCTAAGGGTCGAACCATAGACTTCAAGAATACCCTCCTCATCATGACCTCCAATATCGGCTCCAAGGTGATTGAAAAAGGCGGATCTAGCTTGGGATTTGAGTTTAGCGATGACAAAACTGAAGCTCAGTACAATCGCATTCGCAACCTAGTAAATGAGGAACTGAAGAATTACTTCCGTCCTGAATTTCTCAATCGTCTCGATGAAATCATTGTTTTCCGTCAGTTAAACAAGGAAGAGGTGAAGGAAATTGCCGATATCCTCCTCAAAGAAGTGTTCAGTCGTCTGACAGAAAAGGAAATTACCCTGAAAGTGACCGACAAATTCAAAGAGCGTTTAGTAGATGAGGGTTACAATCCTGCTTATGGAGCGAGACCTTTGCGCCGGGCCATCATGCGCTTGTTGGAAGACGTGCTAGCAGAGGAAATCCTCTCCGGTCGCGTCAGTGAAGGTGATACAGCCCTAGTGGATATCGATGAGGAAGGGAAGGTCAAGGTGAGTTCAGAAAACCAAAATCTTGATTTACTAAGCAAAAGCAAGGAGAAATTATTGGTGAAAGCCACTGACTAGAAAATCGTAGGGGCACGGCAGTGCCGTGCCCCTACACGTAAAACAAGCGGGAGCGTGGTAGCCCCGTGATTTTAATCCGGGGCGGAAACGCGACACGAGCAGTAGGATGCTAAGAAGTCGTAGGATGCGTTACTAGCCACTGTAGGATGCGTTACTAGCCGTAAGTAGTAGCAACAATACAAACTTTGTTGGCGTAACGCATCGTACTAGCAACAATACAAACTTTGTTGGCGTAACGCATCGTACGTAACAGCATCCTAAATTAAATGGGTTAGCGTAACGCATCCTACGCTGCCGTGATGCGGGTCGTTGATAGAGGCCATTATCTTGGCTGTACTGACTGCGCCTGTTTTGACCCTCCTCGCTCGCTTTGGGATCCAAACCATGTACCAAGCTAACCCAACAGCATGGGCAGTTCTCCTCTACTTTGCAGATGTTTTCCTCATTTCATGATCTTGATAACTGCCAATCATCAACATGAAATGGTAAAATTGTATTATGGCTAAAAAACAATCATATTGGGGCTGCCAACAGGTTTTACTCTCCCCAGATAAAGCGTTGTCAGCCATCCTGGAATATATCTGCACGGAGTCCAACAAAATCTACAATTGCGCGGTCTACTACGCTAGGCAAGTATGGTTCAAGACCAAGCGCATTGTGGGTAGAGCTGAAATTTGTGCGGCGATGAAACATAATCGGCACTTCACAGCCATGTATGTGAGTGCATCCCAGCAAGTCTGTAATGGTGTCGCTTCCTCGTTCAAGTCATTCCAAAAGCTAAATAAGTTGTTTTGGGAAGGGAAACTTGACCAGATCCCATCGCCACCTGCCTACAGGAAAGCTGGATTATTCACCGTTTCATACCCTAAGCGATGGTTGAAATTCGTTGGCGACAAGATACGTTTGCCCCTTGGCAAGCAAGTTAAAGCATGGTTCGGATTGACTGAATTCTTCATTGATATGCCGTCTAATCTAGATTGGAGTCGAATTAAGGAGGTTCGTATCCTGCCTAGAAATGGCGCATTCTATGCTGAGTTCGTCTACAAGATGGAAGCCCAAAAGGTTGACGTAGATCCTAGTAAGGCACTCGGCATTGATCACGGCATTGATAACTGGTTGACCTGTGTCGATACTGACGGCAATAGCTTCATCGTTGATGGGAAGCACATTAAGAGTTTGAACCAGTGGTACAACAAACGGGTTGCCAACCTCAAAGAGGGGCATGATGAGACCTACTGGACCAGGCTCTTGGCCATTATCACCGAGAAGCGTAACCGCCAGATGCGGGATGGGGTTAACAAAGCGGCTCGGCTGGTTGTTACCCACTGTATTGAGAAGGGTATCGGCACCATTGTCTTGGGGTGGAATCAGGGACAGAAAAATGGGGCCAACATGGGACGTAAGACCAACCAAACGTTTGTTCAGATCCCCACAGCCCGATTAAAACAGCGCATTGCTCAACTATGCGACCTGTACGGTATTCAGTTTATAGAGACTGAGGAGAGTTATACCAGCCAAGCTAGTGCCCTAGACAACGATGATCTTCCCGTATTCGGTGAAAAACCCGCAGAGTGGAAACCATCCGGCAAAAGGGTTAAACGTGGTTTGTATCGTACTGCCCAAAATTGGTATCTCAACGCCGATTGCAATGGGGCAATGAACATGATCCGAAAAGTAGCGGGAACTGTCGGGATTAACCTGGCAGAACTCAGTAGGGGCGCTTTGACTACGCCTGTAAGAGTTCGACTATGGACTCTTAACGAATCCCCGTGTCTTTAGACCGGGGAGAAGTCAATGGTAAATGTTTAACCATTGCGTAGCAACCGCTCTTAGCGTCCCACCATTTTTTGATGAAAGCCTTAGTAAAACTTTGCTCCTTAACTCTGATAGCCTTATTGGGCAGCCTACTTTTGTTAGGTACCTCACCAGCTTTAGCTAAAATCGACAACGATCGCTACGATGGCAATATTTTTGTACTCTATGCTGGTAATGGCTCCTTGGTCCCTCCCCGAATCAGTCTCTCTGAGTCACTGGAAAGGGGTAAACCTGCCATATTAGTATATTATCTAGATGATAGCAAGGACTGCAAGCAATTCGCCCTAGTTGTTTCCAACCTCCAAGCTTATTACGGTCGCGCTGCCAGTTTTATTCCCATTAGCGTGGATACCATTCCCGTAAAATCTAGCTACAGTCCCACTGATGCGGGTTACTATTACCAGGGGGTTGTACCACAAACTGTTATTTTAGATCCCACGGGCGAAGTGAGATTTAACGGTCAGGGACTTGTCCCTTTCGAAGAGATGGATGACGTTTTACGCTCAGTATTTGACTTGCTACCCCGAGCAGAGTCAGTGGAACTCAAACGCCGCTCTTTTAATCAATTCAATGCTGAGTTAGTAGATTGACTTGGGTTAGAAAATACTAGTTTTTGTTGGGCAACAGTTGATTTACTTTTGCCAGCAAATCCGGCGCACTGAAAGGTTTAGTTATATATTGATTTCCGCCTTGTTTTTTTCCCCAGTACTCGTCAAATTCCTGATCTTTAGTAGAACAGATTAAAATTGGCAGTTGCTCAGTTCCTGGATTTCTCCTAATCCAACGACACAACTCGTAGCCGTTCATTTCGGGCATGATTAAATCTGTGATTACTAAATCCGGCGGGTTTGTCTTTATTTTTTCCCGCGCTTCCACCCCATTAACTGCTTCAATTACTTGAAGGCCATCATTTTGGAGAATCTCAGAAATCATTTCCCGTGGTGTATTACTGTCGTCTACTATCAGGACTGTAAACATAATTCTATCTTTAATATCTATCTAGAGTAATGGTCGCCAACAAGCTAGGGCAGCAGTAGTATTGGCGTCAACTATTATATCTAGTAACAGCACTTATGGCGATCGCTCTATCCAATATTACTTTCCATTATAGCAAGGTTATTTTGATTAAGAAAAATTAACTAATATTATCAAATACTAAGTCGTAGTGCGGCTAACTGTGCTGCTGCTTTGTGGAGAGACTCATCCCATTCTTTTTCTGGATTGCTGTCAGCTACAATGCCTGCCCCTGCTTGTCCCAATACATTAGTAATTTTTGTAGCCTTATCTTTAGTACATAAAAGAGTCCGAATGAGAATATTCAAATCCAGATTTCCCCGCCAATCTAAATAACCGCAAGAACCGTAAAATAAACTCCGCCGAACAGGTTCCAGTTCTTCAATAATTTCCAGACAGCGGACTTTGGGACAACCAGTAATGGTACCACCGGGAAACAAGGCCCGGATCAGATCGACAGCATCGCAGTCCGAGCGCAAAATACCAGTTACATTGCTAGTCAGATGCATAACATGGCTGTAGTTTTCGATAACCAGGAGTTCATCCACATTAACAGAACCCCATTCACATACTTTTCCTAGGTCGTTGCGCTCTAAATCCACTAACATGATGTGTTCTGCTCTTTCTTTCACATTAGCCATGAGTTCTGCTGCCAAAAAAGAGTCTCTTTCGGGAGTAGCACCCCGGGAGCGGGTTCCCGCAATGGGTCGGGTTGAAGCGCAGGCCCCTTCTAGGAGCAATAATCTTTCTGGAGAACAACTCACCACTGCTCCCCAAGGGGTTTGCCAATAGCTGGCAAAGGGGGAAGGATTGATTTGCTGTAGGGTACGATAAATTGTCCAACTGTCCGCAGTAGTATTAACTTGAAAGCGCAGGGAAAGATTAGCTTGAAAAATATCCCCTGCTTGGATATATTTCAATACTTGTCGCACTGCATTTTCGTATTCTGCTTGACTTGTGAGGAATGAAATGGGATCTGAATGGTTCTTTTGAGTGGGGTTTTCCTGGGGTAAGGTCTCTTCTAGCTTACTCTGGAGGCGCTCCAGTTCCTTTCTGGAGGTAGCTGCTAGCCAGAGAGTTTGTTCCCAATGGTCCAGCACGGCAAAATTGGCGGGTTCGTACCAATAAGCCACGGGAAAAGGCAGGGGATCTGATTGCAGGTGAGGCAGTTTTTCAATTTCCCAGGCTAGGTCGTAACCCAGCCAACCCAACCAACCTCCTGTAAAGGGCAGGTTATTAGGGTAAGAGGCTGCCGGACATTTTCTCTGTAAGAGACCACGAAGGAAGGGCAGAATTTGCCCCACTCCTGGGGTCCACCATTGGGGTTTTCCTCCCACAATACGAGGAGCACCGGCACAGATAGAATAACGAGCTAGTTTGGGGTTACCATTGGGGTTAGGGTAAGGGCTTTCTAGGAGAGTGGCGGGGTTATTGTGGCGAAATAAAAGAGCGAAAATCTCCGCTCCACTGCGCTCTTGCAGAGGGAGGGAGATCCAGTACCAAGGTGACAGCATTACTATATATTGAACATTTCTGAAGTAATTATGTTACAAGACTTGCAAAAGAAAGCATTGCAACTACCCAGCAGCGAACGCTGGCAGTTGGTACAAACTTTTTTAGAATCGCTAAAACGGGAAACTGACCCAAAGTTCAAAAGGGGAAATCTTTCTCGACTTCGAGGGATTGCAAAAAGTTCGGTAGCACACGAGGACTATATTACCTACTTCACTGAAAAATATAAGTAATGCGAGTTTTATCAGAGATTCAACGCTTAGGTGATCATAAAGCAGTACGAAACGCGGTAAATGAATTGAATGAGGTAATATTAAATCCCAGTTAAACTAGCTAGCATTAATAATTTCAGCAATGAACTGACCGTAGTCCTCCTTCATAGGGAGTGTTCCATCAATTTTGATGCGGCGACGTAGTCTGACCACGTTTTCCTTTTCAATTGGGTTGTAGCCCTGTTTTGTGTATTTTTCCCAATATAAACCAGTCCCTCGGCGTTGCCAGGTCGGTAAGTCATTGAAGTTAATACCGTTGTGAAAAAGCAATTCATTTTTAAATGCAACCGATTGATTCTTAAGTTCTGCTGTTGATCGGGTAGCGCTTTTGCCAAGTTTCCGCAATGTCCAATAGCACCAACTGTTTAGGGCGTAATGGTTTGCATCTGCCTGTCGCCAGCGAAAGTAGTCCACCACTTGAGACTGATTTGCTCCTAGCCAAACACGACTATCAAAACAGACAACCGTTCCAGCTACATGAGTGAATGTAGCACTGGCAATACTAGCTGAGATTGATACAATCTTTTCCAGACTGCGATTGAAAAAATCCCAATTCAAAGGAAACAAAACGGAGATTTCATCGCTTTCTGTATAGGCGTAGATACCTTGCATTTCTTCTAGCAGAGTTTGAGCCGTCTGCACCATCAATTTATGAAATTCTAGGTCAAAGGGTTTTTCAAAGCGAGATTCCGTAAAACCAGAAAAGGATCGTCCATCTACCCTAACAATAACCCAGGTTTCAGGTAGCAAGCGCAGATTGTGGAAGTATTCTAATTCCCGCATCCGGTTTTCAAAGCTCTGATTATCCATCGTTCACCTCCTCTCATCATGAGCAAATATTATAGCGCTACGCGCGGGTGTGGGGTGTTGTGTTACCGGAACTTGAGCTGGTTCCATTGTAGGACATCCGGTTGAAAAACGCTATAACTCTTATTTAAATAAGCGATCGCTTCCAAGCAATAGCAAGTTGGATCGATTTTTCCAACTTATCTTGTTCAGTAAGTTTAAAAGCCCCATATTCTAATAGGGTACTTGCATTTAACTCATCTAAATACGGTGAGCTATCAATTACTTGCTTTGATAATAATACCAACTCCTGAGTCAGCTTTTTATTAGATGATCTAACTCTCTAAATAAGGCGAGGCCGCAGGTGCATTGCGCCCCCCCCGCCATTGATTAATGCCGGGGGCGACGCAAGGCATCCGCACCCTACTATATTGGTCATCGGTTACTAGTTGCTTTTGACCGTCCGCTGCATTTGAATTTTTAGCCCTGCAGTGACGCTTATCTTTAGAACAATCCACGTTTCTTTAATTTGGCTAGGGCATCATCAGCAGCTTTCTTTTCTGCCTCCTTCTTACTTCGGCCTTTACCAACTCCTTCGCGTTTATTTTTTACATAAACTCTAGACGTAAACTCTGGCCCATGATCTGTTCCACCTGTTTTCTCCGTGAAATATTTGGGTGAAGCTGTTACACCATTAGCTTGAACAAATTTCTGAAATTGACTTTTTGAGTCTATGCCTGAACGAACTACAACCATGTCTTTAGGCACAGAGTCAAACAATTCTTCTCCCAAGGGGCGAGGAAATAGACTATTACCTCTGGAATTGTTGCATGGAAAACAGGCAAGTCGCAGATTTTCTAAGGAATTAGAACCCCCTCGACTTGTGGGCTTTAGGTGATCGAGAGTCAGTTGCTCTGAGGGTAAGCGATACCCACACCACCAACAGCACGACCCATATTCACTAATGAGTTGCTTTTTCTTATTTCTTTTCTGTTTGGGAGTCATTCCTGAATTTCCTTTGTTTTAATCATAAATAAATTTCTATATATAACTACTCACTTTATTATAACTCTCTAAATAAGGCGAGGCCGTCGGTGCGTTGCGCCCCCCCGCCATTGATTAATGCCGGGGGCGACGCAAGGCTCACGCACCTTACTAAACGGTCATCAGTCACTCATCGGTTACTACTCACTTTTCATCTCCAACAGTTCCTTGACCCAAATCTTATCCTTTTCTCCTACACCACTTCCCGAGAGTAATCAATACGATAATCGTAACCAGCTCGGTCATAAACCTGATTCAATAGCACTTGCAAATCAATGATAGGTTCTTTATCTTCAGGACGTAAAGGAAGAGGAAAACTAGGCAGCTTAAGGGGGTTAGGGACTTTTCCTGCTCCCCCCTTGACAAGGGGGGCTGGGGGAGATCCAGCATTACCTGCTCAATCGACAAGTTAATTCGTATTAAACTCAAATAGGAAGGAGCCTATATTCTCATTTGCATAAAACCCGAAATCCATAAACACTGTACGAGCTTGCATAGGCTTGGGATATTGGAAGTAACCCCTCAATCAGTTGTAGGGCGCGCCCGATATGAAAGGGCGCGCGGCAATGTCGTGGCCGTACCCCTGCAGAGCGCCGCGCCTGAGCAGGCTGCTCATGCCAACCGGGGCAGTCAGGCAGTTGTCGTTAATAGCTCAGACCCAAAGAAGAACATTCATGGTACGAGGTACGGGCAGCGTCATCGACGGTGCCCCTACTATTGCGCAAGCTTTGCGCAAGCAATCGCCCTTGGCGTCCCGCCCTTGGCGTCCCGCCCTTGGCGTCCTGGTAACTGCTGAAATATATTCTGTATCAACTATTCCCCGAACCCCTCAGGAGCTGGTAACTGTTTAAATGCCTCCGAACATAATACGAAACCACCAAAAGACAGGTAAACAGCCCAAAGCAAACCAGTCACCCCAACCTAACTTTAGCTTATGCCATTGAACTTGATGTTGGTTAGGGCTGGTAAAACCCCGCACTTCCATAGCGATCGCAATTTGCTCCGCTCGCAACAGCAGATTTTCCAGCAGTCGGTCCCCTACTATTAACCAGAGTTGAAAGCTTCGGCGCAGACCCAGTTTTTGCCAGTTAATGGCCCTGGTGCGCACCGAACGACTGAGATTTTGAATTTCTTCCAAAACCAGAGGTATGAAGCGCAAAGAAAGGGTTAAAGTGAGGATAATTTCCGTAATAGGTAATCTAAATTTTTTGGCTGGTTGGAGCAAATTTTCTAAACCCGCTGTGATTTCTTCTGGGGCGGTGGTGAGCAGGTAGAGATTGGTACTATAAATTAGGGTAAAGAGTAAAGTTGAAAGCCGCACTGCTAAATCTAAAGAACGTCTGGTTATCTTAAATTTTCCTACATGGAATAAGACATATTGATAAGCGGTAGGTTGGGGGAAATCTTGCAACTGTTTTGGCAGTCGGGGTTGATAGTGAACGGCTAACCCGTCTGGGGCGAAACAAGTTATCAGGAATATAAAAACGCAGAGTAAAGACAACAAACCCATTTGTTGTCGCCAAACTCTAAAGGGAATAGTAGCAGAAATTGTCAGCAAAAACAAAACTGCTGCTAGTCCTAAACGCCAATAGGAGCTGGCTAGCATTGGAGCCGCCAGAAAGGTTATTAACCAAGCAAGTTTGACTCTAGAATCTAAATAATGGAGCCAGGTTACGGGTTTTTCGAGATAAAGTCCTAGGGGTAGATTGCGTAGTAAATCCATTAACTAAACTTTAGTAGCTCGATTGAGATTATTCTTTTCCACGTCCCGAGGTTTTTTACCTCGCCAGAGTAAACGAATTGGAGTTCCTGTGAAACCTAGTTGTTGGCGAAACTGACGGTCGATATAACGGCGATAGTTCTCATTAAAACGTTTGGGATCGTTGACAAAGAGGGCTATGGTTGGGGGTTGGCTACTTACTTGGGTGCCGTAGTAAATTTTGCCCTGTTTTCCTTGGCGGGTGGTGGGAGGAGTGTGCCAGCGAACTGCTTCTTCTAGTATTTCATTGACTACTGCTGTACTTACTCGGCGACGGTGTTCTGCTGCTGCTATGTCTACTAGATCCAGGATTTTTTCTACTCGCTTACCGGTTTGGGCGCTGACAAAAATCATGTCTGCCCAATCCATATAATATATGCGGTGTTGGAGGACTTTCTTCTGTTCGTAGATGGTATAGGAGTCTTTTTCCACTGCGTCCCATTTATTCACCACAATTATAGCAGCACGACCTTCTTCAATAATTCGCCCTGCCAGCTTCAGGTCTTGGTCTGTAATGCCGTCCAGAATATCTATTACCAATAATACTACATCGGCCCGGCGAATGGCTTTAAAGGCCCGATTGATGCCGAAAAATTCTGCACCGTACTGAACGTTTTTCTTCCGGCGAATTCCTGCTGTGTCGATGAGGCGATAGGTTGTCTCACCCCTAGTCACTACCATATCAATAGCGTCTCTCGTGGTGCCCGAGATGGGACTCACAATGGAGCGGTTTTCCCCTGTCAGGGCGTTGAGAAGGCTAGATTTGCCCACGTTGGGACGACCAATAATGGCTACTTTGATTTCTTCTTGGTCTGGGGTGTTATCAACGGGAGGTAGGTGGGTAATCAACTCGTCTAGTAATTCCCCTGTACCGTTACCGTGAATCCCTGATACCGGGTAGGGTTCCCCTAAGCCCAGTTGCCAAAATTCTGCTGCTTGAGCGAGTCCTTCTTCGATAGATTCGCATTTGTTCACCGCAAGGAAGACTAGGACTGATTCTTGTCGCAGCCAATCGGCTATTTCTCTATCTCCTGGGGTAAGTCCTATTTGTCCGTCTACGACTAAAATAGCAGCACTGGCTTCGTTTAGTGCTGCTAGTGCTTGTTGGCGAATAAGGGGTAAGAATTCTGTGTCGTCAGCGAAGACTAAACCCCCTGTGTCTACTATTTTAAATTCCCGATCTTGCCAGAAGGTGGGGCGATAAATGCGATCGCGGGTGATTCCCGGTTGGTCGTGGACGATACTGTCTCTGGCCCCTGCTAAACGGTTGACGAGAGTGGATTTGCCGACGTTGGGTCTGCCGATAACGGCTACGATTGGTAGGGACATGGTCTTGACCTCCTTTTCTTTTATAAGGCAGGGTCTAAGGAAGTCCCTACCGAGAGCACACAATTCAATATACTATAGCACGTACCTTGACAGTTACCAGCATTGTATTAGTTTCACGCCAAAAACAAATTAAGTTGTTTGGGAAGGAGTTTCTCCAACCCAGGTTGACTGCATGGTATGGGGAAAAATGTTATACTTATTCTAACATTACTATGGAACCTTTACCTTGGATTCCTGCTATACTAGAAATCAAAGACAAAATAGAACCTTTAGCTGGTGTAACATTTAATGGAGTCTTGCTTAATCTTTATCGTGACGGTAGGGATAGCATGGGGTGGCATAGTGATGATGAAAAAGAGTTAGGAAAAGGTTCGGTTATCGCTTCTGTCAGTTTGGGGGCAACCAGACGGTTTGTTTTCCGCCGTCGAGATAATAATACAATCAAACAAGAGTTAAATCTGGCTCATGGAGATTTATTAATTATGAGAGGAGAAACTCAGCAATATTGGCAACATCAAGTGCCGAAAACTGCTAAAAAAGTTGGACCGCGAATCAATCTAACTTTTAGATTAATTATTGCCTAATGGCTATAAATGGTCCTATAATGTAGGGTGCGTTGTTAACGCACCGAACAAAGTAGCCAAAGTAGGGTGGGCATTACCCACCGTGCGTAGTAGTGATAGGGTAGGCAAAAATAAATTTTACCAAATTTATGCCTATGCAGCCCTAAACCTTGCCTACCGAGAGCAACCAGGATTAATTTTACCAATTCTCTGCCCCAAACCGCCAATATTTCTACTACATAACTGTTGGTGGGCAATGCTTTCGTTCCTAACCCGCCCGCGAATAAATTGCTCTCTTGTATAGAAAGTCCACCCTTCGGGGGACTGTTATCTTGAAATATTAGGGATTTATATCATGTCCGCTTAATCAATTACGATATGTTATTGTGAGTGAAATGGGATGTAACGAAAGAATCACAAGGACTTAGGGACTTATTTGCGGAGGCGCGCCGCGTAGCGGATCCCTTCGGGCTCGCTGGGTTCTTTGTGATAAGTATTTAGCAAGACATGATATTAGCTGTTTGGAATTTTTATTTTGGGGGCGTTCCCGTCCCTCAGGAGCTGGTCACTGGTCACTGCTCACTGCGATACATCACTGTTGGTGAGCAATGCCCACCCTACTAATACAATTATAACGTAGGGTGCGTTGTTAACGTACCGACCAGGTCTCTAACTCTAGGGGATGATTTTGTTTTACCCTCCAGCAGTCCACCTAAGGTGGACTTGACCTATGAGCAATCAATTTATTCGCGGGCGATCGCGCCTCCCTCCCATGGTCTACAGGCTCCGGCGGATCCAATCTTTCCAAGATGGACCTGAAGTTTTTCTTCGTCACCTTCTCTTGCAAGGCTCCCGAAAGGGCCTGCCACAGTTCATAACTTTTTACATTTTTTATTAACATAATTAGTGCTGGTAATTTTATCATAATTATCTCCCTCCCAAGTCCCCGTAATAATAGCCTTTTCTAGTGAAGAAAAATCGCGAGGGAGAGTTTGACTGCAAAACTGGAATGCTTGTTCAAGATTCATCTCTACAGGGGCTAGGGACTAGATATAGAACATATTATCATGACTTTTCTGACTAAACTTTCTGACTTTATATACTGACTCTATTTACTGACTTTTCTGACGGACAAAACAAGGGTATCCATATTAATAATGGAAGAGTAAACGGTTGGAGTAACAATTATGAAGAAACAAAAAGCTTTGATATCTTGGAGCAAAAAATTGTTCATTTGGGCTGGTTGGTTGGTAAAGGGGCTGACAATCGTTCGTTTCATTCGTTTCATTATTGAGCTGCTGGGTTAGTTCAATGCTTGATACTAAAGTAGGGAGCGATCGCCTCATAGATCGCCCCTTCCCAAGTCCCAGTAACTATGTTATAGTAGAGGAGTACAGATTCAGAGGAAAAATATGGAACCTCAATCCTAATCCGATAGTGGTCAAACCACTGGAAGCAGAAAGTCTATGCCTGCCGGAGTTAAAGGAAGTGAACTACTTCGCTTCATGGGGAGCATCGAAAGTGAGGAAGTAGAGCGAATGGCTCGAATTCTCAATATACCTCACTGGCGTGATTGCCCTAAGGATAATGATGGTATGGTAACTTAAAAATGACTCCCAGAGAATTAAATACATAAACTAAAGAGGAGATAGATCATGTTCCAAGTAATGGATAGGAATAATCCTCAAACAATAAACAACCAAGAGTGCAAAAGAGAAAGTCAAACGACGCTGAATAGTCCCTTTGCATATCGCTTGAGCCTAGAATACCAGGCAAAAGTAGCCTTGAATATGTTAGCTCCTGAAGCTCAGATGCGGGTCAACCAAGTGTTAGCAGAAATTAGGGCGAAAGGAGTAGTGACAGAAAAGCTAGTTGCGTCTAAACCTAATGAAAATTTGTATTTTCAACTGGTTGATCCAGATTTTTGCATTGCTCTTCAAGAAGTAGCTGAGGGTGAAATTGTTGTGGTGGATATTTTTACGAGCAAGCGCTTGCAACTGTTAGGATATTCTGTGCCTGGAGTAAAACCGACTTCCCATTGATTCTCAGCAACTAGAACGGGAGTTGAATGAGTTTAGGAGCTTATTGAGTTCACACGTCCAGTTGGCTGAAAGGGATGACATATTACCTTTTTTTCGTAGCCGTCATAACCTTTCTGCTTTGGTTGGACTCTCCAATGCTTCCGTTGCTTGTCCTGACAAAATTGCTTTTGAGTTTACTCTTTTTGGCAGTTTTGTTTGCGACCTGGTTGTCTGTGATTCAGTCCAGAGAGCTGTCTGTCTAGTGGAGTTTGAGGATGCAAAGTCTGGGAGCATTTTCAAAAAAGGAAAGCGTTTGACTTCTGAGTGGTCTTGGCGATTTGAGCATGGGTGGAGTCAAATTTTCGATTGGTATTATATACTCGAAGATTTGAAACAAACCAACACTATCAGAGATACCTTTGGCTTCCAGGTAGAAAGTTGGATGGGATTGTTGATTATTGGGCGAGATCAGTTTCTCTCTGATTCAGAGCGAGATCGCCTAGGCTGGAGGCGAAATAAGGTTAAGGTTGCTTCCAAGGATATTACCTGCCTGACGTTTGATCAACTCCTTGAGAGACAGGAAAGACGTTTTAGAATGTTTAAATATATAAACTAGAGGGTGTCTGTAAAGAAAAGGTAAAGAAAGAAGGGGTAAGAAAGTCCATGGACGGAAGCGGCATAACCCACCCCCCTCCCCAAGCTCCTGGGAGGGGGGTTGGGGGGTGGGTAAGACGCTTGAGTAAAGACTATGAGCGACTGCCTCAGATGAGCGAAAGCTTTGTCTATCACGCGATGACTGCCTTGATGCTCCAACGTCTCGTGCCTTAATCTTTCTTTTACAGATACCTTCTAACTCCTGATCTTCTTTATATTTTGCTTTATTTGCTTCCAAATCTTTAAAGAGACTGTAAAATACTTGCAGGGTATTATCTCGGAAAGGATTGTTTTTTGGTAATCGCTCCAATTCATCAATTGCTCCTTCCTGCACTTTTCCCTTTCAGGGAGAAAATATATTCCATCATACCAGCTTTTTTTGTGGGGTTGCAGCAAATTGCTCCAGAATTTTAGTTGATAAGGTGGGGGTGAGGTTGTGGATTTTTCTTGTCATTGGATCTATTTTTGTTTCACGCCGAGGCACAGACGGCACCCAGAGGGGAGGAGATGGTATTCTTATTGTACAATATACAACACAAACCAGTCAATTATCTGCGTACACAGCGGTTAAAATTAATTAGTCATATGTTGGACTAAGTTTACTAACTGAGACAGAGAATTCGCCATGGAAACCATTGTTTCACCCATTTCTACTCGGCTATCATTGAAAGACTGTATCATCTCAAACATAGTAGAGCGCTCTTCTCTACTAGTAGCAATATAATCAGCTACAGTGTTTCCTAATTGGGCAATTTGGCGATCGCTAGCTTGTCGCTCTCTTTTAAGTTGGGCAATTTCAGTGCTATTAGCTTGTGCTGTTCTTGCTACAGAATTTATCAATTGACGACTTTCTTGGAGTTCTTTGGCACTAGTTTCGATATAGGCTGCTACTAGGGCTTCCATGGGATCGAGACGGGAGGTATCGGGATTAACCATGAACAATTCCTTAATGCTGGGTGGCGGGGGGATCGGTGCTGTTGGTTCGTGCTATGTTGATTTGGATGTTTCGCGCAAAGGCGCAAAGACGCAAAGGGGGGAGTAAGGGGTGGTTTATTCTTTTGCACTATATCCTTATTACCTTTCCTAGCTGCCCCATGGAGAGGAGTCCAGCCATCATTCTGAGTATTAACGTCAGCTCCATTGGCAATGAGCAGTTGAACTATCTCTTTGTTCTTTTCAGAAGCCGCCCCATGGAGAGGAGTCCAGTAGTCATAAGCTACATCAAAGAGAGGAGTGTGACCTTTATGATTCTTAGCATTAACGTCAGCTCCATTGGTGATGAGCAGTTGAACTATCTCCTTGTTCTTTCCATAAACTGCCCAATGCAGAGAAGTTGTGAGATATTGGGACTTAGTATGAATGTCAGCTCCGTGGTCAATGAGCAGTTGCACTATCTCCTGGTTCCCTTTATAAGCTGCCTCATGGAGAGGAGTATGGCCATGATTAGTGGGAGCATCAACGTCAGCCCCGTTGGCAAGAAGCAATTGCACTATCTCCTGGTTCCCTTTAGAAACTGCCCTATGAAGAGCAGTGGTACCTTTTCGATCTCTAGCATTAACGTCAGTTCCTTTGGCAAGAAGCAGTTGAACTATCTCTTTGTTCCCTTTAGAAGCTGCCTCATGGAGAGGAGTCGTGTCTTCTTTAGAAACCTTAGCATGAACGTCAGCTCCGTTGGCAGCGAGCAGTTGCACTATCTCCTTATTCCCTTTAGAAGCTGCCTCATGGAGAGGAGTCGTGCCTTTGTCATGACTCTTAGCATGAACGTCAGCCCCTTTGGCAAGAAGCAGTTGAACTATCTCCTTGTTCCCTGTAAAAGCTGCCTTATGGAGAGGAGTATAGCCATAATTATTCTTAGCATTTACGTCAGCTCCCTTAGCTATGAGCAGCTCTGCCATCTCCTGCTTCCCTTTAGAAACTGCCCAATGCAGAGCAGTGGACCCATAATTATTCCTAGCATTCACGTCAGCTCCCTTAGCTATGAGCAGCTCTAGTATCTCCTGCTTCTCTCCAGAAACTGCCCTATACAAAGGAGTTTCGCCATTATTATCCTTAGCATGAATGTCAGCTCCCAGGGCAATGAGCAGCTCTACTATCTCCTCCTTCCCTCCAGAAAATGCCCAATGGAGAGGAGTATGGCCATCATTAGTTTTAGCATTAACGTCGGCTCCTTTAGTAATAAGCAGTTGAACTATCTCTTCCTTCCCTGTAAAAGCTGCTCTGTGGAGAGGACTTCTGTCGAATTCATCCTTAGCATGAACGTCAGCCCCTTTAGCTACGAGCATTTCGACTACCTCCTTCCACTCCTTAGAAGCTGCCCAATGGAGAATAGTCTCGCCATGTCTCATATTTGTATTAACATCAGCCCCCTTAGCTATGAGCAGTTCGACTACCTCCTTCTTCCCCTTAGAAGCTGCCTCATAGAGAGGAGTTTGGCCATATCTAGCCTTAGCATTAACGTCAGCTCCGTTAGCTATGAGCAGTTGGACTACCTCCTTCTTCCCGTAATAAGCTGCCTTATGGAGAGGAGTTTGGCCCTTATTAGTCTTAGCATTAACGTCAGCCCCCTTAGCTATGAGCATTTGGATTATTTCCTTCCACTCCTTAGAAGCTGCGTAATGAAGAATAGTTTCGCCATGTTTACCCTTAGCATTAACGTCAGCCCCCCCTAGCTATAAGCAGTTCGAGTATCTTATTTTTGTTATAAGTTGCCCTATGGAGAGCAGTTTCGCCATCATTATTCTTAGTATTGACGTCAGCCCCCTTAGCTATGAGCAGTTCGACTATCTCAGTATGACTGTGGTCTGTAGCCCAAACCAGACACCTGAAAGCAGGAGGAACCCTCCCACCCTGTTTCAAGAAAGAAACAGTTACCTCTTCATTCTCACAAAGTCCAGCAGGATAAAATCCCCCACGACTCAAAAATGCCCACTTATAAGCATTCAAACCATAGACAACCAGAAAACCAGCCACTCCCACACCTAATAAACTCATTGCTCCTTGTAACCAACCGATCCACTCTCCCTGAGGTAAAGGTACAACAAAGGTCGAACGACGTAAAGCAGTAAGAGAGTCTTGTGCTGTAGGAAAGCGCTCTTCTGGAATAGGTTCCAACATCTTCTCCAACCAATTAGCGAAGTCTTCAGAAATGTTAACATGGTCCCGAACCTCAATTCTCAGACCATCTTCTGACAACTTAGCAGGGTTACGATGGGTAAGGAGGAACAAAACTGTGGCTCCCAAACTATACAAGTCGGAAGCAGGAATAGCTTTGCTGGTCCACTGTTCCGGGGCTGCATAACCAATAGTTCCCACAGCAGTACTTCCCCGCATTAAGGTAGTATAATAGGTGTGCTGTACAGCACCAAAGTCCACCAAGAATATTTTCCCTTCCTCTGTTCTGATTAAATTACCCGGTTTTATATCCCGATGAATTACTGGAGGTGTTATACTATGTAAATAGATGAGTATTTTCAGAACCTGCTGGGCAATGTCTTTAACTTCCTTTTCCTTGAGCCGTCTCCCTTTTTGTCTCCATTTTGCTAAGGATTGACCCGGTGCTAATTCCTCGACAATATGAAACTTGACGTCAGTGTCGGTTTCTGTGGTAAAATAGTCCAGGTATTGAGGAATAGCGGGGTGATTTAGTTTACCTAAGACTTCTGCTTCTCGTTCAAAGAGTTCAATGGGCTTCCAGTTTCCAGACTCCCGTAAAGATAAAGCTTTCAGAGCAACTATTTTCCCAGTTTCTGTGTCTTCAGCTTTATAGGTAATACCGCTACCACCTTGACCTAGTTTACCTAGAATACGGTAGCGTTGATTGAGAATTTGTTTCGTTGTGACCATTGTTTTATTTTATGAGGATGTCTCGCGCAAAGGCGCAAAGGCGCAAAGGGGGAGGATATGGTACTCTGATTTTAGATTATATAATAGGGCACAGCAAACTATCTGTACTCATCTGCGTTAATCTGCGTACACAGCGGTTTGTTACAAATCTTAACAAAAAACGGAGCAAAGCCTGCTACACTAGACTTCAGACTTAAAAAAGCAAACATATGGTAACTGCGGTAAAGAAAAAACAATTTGACGAAATACGCCCGGGGGTTAAAGTCCCTGCTAAGGATACTATCCTCACCCCTCGCTTCTATACTACCGACTTTGAAGCTATGGCGAAGATGGATATCTCCGTCAATGAGGAGGAGTTACAGGCTATTTTAGAAGAGTTTCGCACGGATTACAACCGTCACCACTTCGTCCGAGATGAGGAATTTGAGCAATCTTTCGACCATATTGACGGGGACACTCGTCGCTTGTTCGTGGAATTCTTAGAACGTTCCTGTACTGCGGAATTTTCCGGTTTCCTCCTTTACAAGGAATTGGGAAGACGTCTCAAGGGCAAAAATCCAGTGCTGGCTGAGTGCTTTAACCTCATGTCTCGGGATGAAGCACGTCACTCCGGTTTCCTCAATAAGGCTATGTCTGATTTTAACATCTGCCTAGATCTGGGTTTCCTGACCAAGAGTAAAAAATACACCTACTTTGCACCCAAATTTATCTTCTACGCTACCTATCTGTCGGAGAAAATAGGCTACTGGCGCTATATTACCATCTACCGTCACTTAGAACAACACCCAGAGAACAGAATTTATCCTATTTTCCGCTTCTTTGAATGCTGGTGTCAGGACGAAAACCGTCATGGGGACTTCTTCGATGCTATCATGAGAACTCAGCCGAACATTTTGAATGACTGGAAAGCTCGACTGTGGTCTCGTTTCTTCTTGCTCTCAGTGTTTGCTACTATGTATCTGAACGATATCCAACGTTCTGACTTCTATAAAGCCATCGGTTTAGACGCGAGGGAATACGATAAGTACGTCATTGATAAGACTAATGATACAGCAGGAAGGGTATTGCCCATAGTTTTGGATGTGCAAAACCCAGAATTTTACCAGCGTCTGGAGACTTGCGTCGCCAACAACGAAAAGTTGCGGGGTATCGTCAATTCCCAGACATCGAAATTTCGGCAATTGTTCCAGAAACTGCCCTTATACTGCTCCAATGCTTGGCAGTTTATCAAATTGTATCTTATGAAACCCATTCGGGTAGATAACCTAGAAGATGTGGTACGCTAAGATTGTATCTTTCATTCTTTCATCCTCCAATCTCTGCGGTTCTGGATCTAACAGAACCGCTTTTTTCCTAAATTAGGCAGGTAAGCTTTGAGTTGTCAATGGTATCGATTATTGCTAGCAGCACTGGTAGGTATGAGTCTAACTTGGAGTCTACCATCTTCCGTAGCAGCAGAGGAAAATAACCCGCCCAGAACCGCAGAAGATCTAGACTTAAGTTCAGAAATTCTCGAAAGCAGTCCAACATTAAAGCGTTGGTTAAACGAGATACCAGACGTTTGGAAAAGTATTCATCACGATCCTAGTTTTACCACTCGTTGGCGTCTTGGTTACTCTCAATTTCCTTCCAACGACGGTGCAGGAGGGTTTAATATCGGGGTAGAAGATATCTTTATCGGTGGTACGGGTTTGACAGTGAGTGCCGATTATCAAGCCTCTTTCAACGGTGAAAGACAGGCACTAGGGGCAGATTTGCGTTACTATATCTTATCCTTGGGCAATTACTTGAATGTAGCCCCCGTATTAGGTTATCGCTCCCTAGAAACTGGTAACTTTAATACCAGTGGGATAAATACAGGTTTACGGTTAATGCTAGCTTTATCCCGCACTGGGGCTTCCGATATCTCCTTAACCCAGACTTTTGTCTCTCTTGGAGGTAAGGAAGAGGTGGGAATCACTACTCTTTCTGTTGGTTTTGCTCTTACCCCTAATTTACGATTATCTACAGATATTCAAAAGCAAAATTCCATCGCTGCTAAAGATAGTCGGGTAGGAATTAGTTTAGAATGGATGCCTTAACCTTTGCGTCTTTGCGCCTTTGCGCGAGAATAAATGAGTTTCACGCAGAGGCACAGAGGCGCGGAGAGGTTTATGATAATAAAGAACGAAGGAAATTATTCATGACAACAACCCAATGGCAGTACCTGGAAAAGCGCCCTAATTCGCGAAAACAGCAACTTTATATCAAAGAAAGAAGGCTGAAAGCTTTTTCTGTCTGGTGTGATATGATTGTGGAACAAATGACACCTGAAGAAGTAGCTGAAAGCAAAGATATTCCTTTGGGAGCTGTTAAAGAGGCTATTAAATACTGTAAGAGCAATCAAGATCTGCTGCAACGGGAAGCAAAAACAGAACGCCGTCACCTAGAAGAGCGAGGATATTCCCTTGAGTCAAAAAATCCTCATTGATGAAGATTACCAAGATAAGCGCTTGGTTAAATTTCTCGAAAACGCTGGTCACAACATTATTACATCAAGCTAATGCTAATCATCCAGGAATCTTGGGAGTGTATCAGGATAATAACCTTTTAAAGAATATGAGCTTCCAGACTGTTGTCAGAGCGATTGCTAACTTGGAAGCAGCAGGAGTACCCTTAGTCAATCAGTTCATCTCTCTCAATCAGTGGAACTATTGATATTGATGGAACGATATTTGCGCGTATTAATTTTATTTTGGAGTACAGCGATCGCCGCCGAATTAGAATACCGCCTCAATTTTATTGTAGCTACTTTCACCAGCGGTGTCAACCTGGGAGGCAGTATTTTCAGTCTGTTTCTCTTCTACCGTACAGGATATACTTTTTCCGGTTGGAATTGGCAAAAAGCCACCATTTTATTGGGAATATTTACCCTCCTCCAAGGCTTTTCTGCTACCTTTCTTATTCCCAATCTTAACCGCATTGTGCGTCAGGTAGAGGAAGGTACCTTAGACTTCGTGATTCTCAAACCTATTAGCAGTCAATTTTGGCTTTCTACCCGCAGTATTTCCCTTTGGGGATTGCCAGATTTACTCTTTGGGGTTATCTTAATTTTATATGCTGGGAAGGGATTAGGTTTAGGAATTAGGGACTATTTAGTTAGTGCAGTCCCCATTCTCTGTGGTTTTATCATTCTCTATAGTATCTGGTTTATCCTGGGAGCAACTAGTATTTGGTTCGTAAAAATTTACAATGTTACGGAAGTTTTGCGGGGTTTCCTCCAAGGGGGACGTTTTCCCATGGTAGCTTATCCTGCTGTTTATCGTTTCTTCTTTACTTTTATCGTTCCCGTAGCCTTCCTAACTACCATACCTGCTGAAGCAATGTTGGGTCGCAGTCAAGTTCCTTGGGTCATAGGTAGTGGTATCCTAGCCATATGTTTGCTGGCGTTTTCCTCCTCTTTTTGGCGCTTTGCCTTGCGGTTTTATACCAGTGCTTCCAGTTAACTATCCTTTGCGCCTTTGCGTCTTTGCGCGAGACACTACTAAGCACTCAGAGCAAACAAAACCAAGGGCAAAGTCAAAAAGGACAACAGAGTAGATACCACCACCACCCTCACAGTACGAGGGGCATCCCCACCAAACTCCTGAGCGATGAGAAAGGTAACGATAGCAGCGGGCATAGCACTCTGCAAAACTAACACTTGCAAGTCTAAAGTGCTCAAACCGAGAGCTTTCCCTACCACATAGGCGATTATTCCTCCCCCTAGGAGACGCAGCACACTGGCACCCCCTTCATAAAGACTAAATTTTAACGGGCTGCGAGCAATTTGGATTCCCAGAATTAAGATGGCCACGGGAGTAGCTGCTGCTGCTAGAATCTCCAAGCCTGCATCTAATTTCCAAGGTAGGGAGGTACCAAACAAACGCAAAGCAAAACCTGCTGGTATAGCCCACACTAAGGGCAGTTTCAGAGTCAGACTCAGCCCAGGGCGCCAACCTCCCCCTTTCAGGAAAGCAGGGGTGATGGAAAATAATAGGATATTGGAGGTTAGGAGGTAAATTATTGCCCTATCTAATCCTGGTTCTCCCAAGGCAAATAATACCACGGCAAGCCCCATATTCCCAGCGTTGGGCATCACACTAGTGAGCACCAGGCTTTTTTGCACTGTGTTACCCAGCCCACGCCCCAATACCATAGCTGTGAGAAACATGAGACCATAGGTGATAACGCAGCCAACTATAAGCCCCAGACAATCATCTAAAGTCAGGGTATTACGATACATCTTATAGGCGATGAGGGCCGGAAACAAGACGTAGATAGAAAGACGGGAGAGAGTGGGTAAGTCCAAGGAGAGGGTTTTGCCCACTAGGAAACCGATAGCGACGATAACCGCTACGGGGAGAACAACAGAGAAAATAGCAATCATGTTATATTAAACGCCAAATGAACAAGGATGAACGCCCATAAATGCATAAAATACCTGTTACCGTTATTACTGGCTTTCTCGGTGCTGGGAAAACAACCCTAGTGCGTCATTTACTGCAAAATAACCGTGGACGACGTATCGCTGTTATGGTAAATGAATTTGGCGAATTGGGCATCGATGGAGAATTGCTTCGTTCTTGTCAAATTTGCGACGAGGAGGAAAACCCGGAAAATAATATTGTCGAATTGACCAATGGCTGTCTTTGCTGTACGGTTCAGGAAGAATTTTACCCCACCATGGAGCAACTCCTGCAACGACGAGATAAGATTGATTGCCTGTTGGTAGAAACCTCTGGATTAGCACTGCCCAAACCCCTGGTTCAAGCCTTCCGTTGGCCCGCTATTCGCAATGGTGCTACGGTGGATGGAGTAATAACTGTGGTAGATGGTAAAGCCTTAGCTGAAGGCACTCTAGTGGGGGATTTGGCAGCATTGGAAGCTCAACGACGAGGTGACCCCAATTTAGAACACGAAACCCCCATAGAGGAATTGTTTGCAGACCAACTAGCTTGTGCAGATTTGGTTTTGCTGACTAAAGTAGACTTGTTGGACGACTCAAATTTGACTCAAATAAAAACATGGCTACAAAGAGAGTTGCGACCCGGGGTGAAAGTGGTTTCTTGCTATAATGGGGAAATTAACTCAGATGTTTTGCTGGGTTTCAATGCAGCAGTGGAAGATAATTTAGCTAGTCGTCCCAGTCATCATGATAGCGAAGAAGAACATGAACACGACGATGATATTAACTCTGTCCAATTGATTTTAGACCAAAACTTCCACCCGGAAGCACTCAAAAATAAGCTGGAAAAGCTAGTACAACAAGAAGAGATTTATCGCATTAAAGGCTTTGTGAACGTCCCCAACAAACCTATGCGCTTGATTTTGCAAGGAGTTGGCGATCGCTTTGATTCTTTTTACGATCGCCTCTGGCATACTGACGAACCCCGTCAAACTCGCTTAGTATTTATCGGACGGAACCTGGAACAAAATCGGGTCCAACAAGCACTATTATAGCACCTACCACGAACTTCCTCTCTTATCTTTCTCTGCGTCCTCTGCGCCTCTGCGGTTTATATTATAATAGTAAAATAGGTAATTTTCGGTTATGAGTAACACGCAGACGCGCAAAGCAGACCACTTGAGGATTTGTCTGGAGGAGGACGTTCAATTTCGCGCCAATACCAATGGTTTGGAACGCTATCGCTTTACTCACTCCTGTTTACCAGAACTGAACGACCGGGAAATAGACTTAAAAACTACCTTTTTAGGAAAAGAGTTAAGTGCACCCCTGTTGATTTCTTCCATGACAGGAGGTACGGAAACCGCAAAGAGGATTAACTATCGCCTTGCTGAAGCTGCACAAACTTACGGTTTGGCTATGGGGGTGGGTTCCCAGCGGGTAGCGGTGGAAAAGCCGGATTTAGCCCATACTTTGGCCGTCCGCTCTGTTGCCCCCAACATACTATTATTAGCAAATCTGGGGGCAGTGCAACTAAATTATCAGTACAATGTAGACCATTGCTTGCGGGTGATTGACTTTCTAGAAGCTGATGCTTTAATTCTCCATCTCAATGCCTTACAGGAGTTTATCCAACCCAACGGGGACACTAACTTCAAAGGATTACTTGACAAAATCGAAAAATTGTGCCATAAGATAGATATACCCATAATTGCCAAAGAAGTGGGCAACGGTATCTCCGGAAAAATGGCCCAACAGTTAGTCAGAGCTGGAGTGAGAGCCATCGACGTAGCGGGGGCTGGGGGCACTTCTTGGGCTAAAGTAGAAAGCAAGCGGGCAGAGAGTGCCATGAGGCGACGTTTGGGAGAAACTTTTGCCGATTGGGGCATACCCACAGCAGAGTGTATCGTAGAAATTAAGTCTCTTGAACCTAACCTACCCCTAATTGCTTCGGGAGGTTTGAAGAATGGTTTAGATGTAGCAAAGGCCATCGCTCTAGGAGCCAACCTAGCAGGTTTAGCTCGCCCTTTCCTGGCAGCAGCAGCAGAATCCGCCGCAGCCCTGGATGAGTTGGTACAATTGCTCATCGCAGAACTAACTGGGGTTCTCTTTTGCACTGGTAATCAGAATTTAACAGCATTGCAAAATTCCCAATCTCTACACAAGATACAATAAGAAAACCTCTTTGCGCCTTAGCGCCTTTGCGCGAAACATTATGAACCAATTTTTAAAACAAACAGGAGCTAGTATCCTGGGCACTCTCACCGCACTGATTCTCTTTTTTACCCTGGGAACGGGGGTATTGGTGTTCTTAGTGAATGCCATAGCAGTGCGGGATAGTGAACCCCACGTAAAAGCTAAATCAGTGCTCCTATTGGATTTGTCCATACCTATCCGGGATACCTCACCCCCTGCTGACTTTAACAGTGTTCTCTCCAACTCTAACGAGGGTATCATTCCTTTGCGGCAAGCTATTCAAGCTATCGATAAAGCAGCTCAAGACAATCGCATTGTCGGTATATTCTTAGATGGTAGGTTCGGTGGTGGGGCTACAGGCTATGGTAACCTCAAGGAAATACGGACAGCTCTCCAACGGTTTAAAGATAAGGGTAAGAAAATTATCGCCTATGATGTGAATACCAGCGAAAGGGAATATTATTTGACTTCCCTGGCAGATACTATCATACTCAATCCTCTGGGAACCTTGGAAATGAACGGGTTGGGTTCCGAACAACTCTTCTTCACCGGAGCATTAGAAAAATACGGCGTCGGTGTCCAAGTAGTGGGGGTAGGGAGTTATAAAGCTGCGGTGGAACCCTTTACCAGCAAGAGTCTGAGTCGGGAAAATCGGGAGCAAACGGAAGCTTTATTGACCGACCTGTGGGAGGATTTTCTGTCTACAGTAGCCCCCAGTAGGGAGTTAACTGCTCGCGAGTTGCAAGATTGGACAGATACTCAGGGATTTTTGACGCCGCGCGAAGCTGAAAGTGCTGGTTTGATAGACAGAGTCGCTCACTTTGATGAAGCGATCGCCGGTTTGCAAGCATTAACTGGGGTAAACTCAGAAGATAAGTCTTTCCGACAAATTAGTCTGAGCAAGTACTCTCAAGTAGCAGAGCGAGATATTAAGTTTTCCCGCAATACTATAGCTATAGTCTATGGGGAAGGTACTATTGTCAATGGGGAAGGTAACCTAGAGGAAATAGGGGGCGATCGCTTAGCCCGTTCCTTGCGTAAACTGCGTCAAGACGACTCGGTCAAAGCAGTTATCCTGCGGGTAAATAGTCCTGGTGGTAGTGCCACAGCTTCTGATGTTATTCTCAGGGAAGTAGAACTGACGAGGGAGTCCAAGCCTGTTATAGTTTCTCTGGGTAATGTAGCAGCTTCTGGAGGCTATTGGATTGCTACGGGAGCGGATTATATTTTGGCCCAGGAAAATACCATTACCGGTTCTATTGGAGTCTTCGGTCTCTTGTTCGATATCCAGCAACTGGGCAATAATAATGGCTTAACTTGGGACGTAGTTAAGACAGGGCGTTTTGCCGATATTAACACTGTTTCTCGTCCTAAAACTAAAAAGGAATTAGATATTTATCAAGGGTTTGTGGATGAAATTTACGAGCTGTTTTTAGCTAAAGTAGCCTCTTCCCGGAATTTAACTGTGTCGGAGGTAGCCAACATTGCTGAAGGCAGAGTTTGGTCGGGTATAGACGCTAAAGAGATAGGTTTGATAGATGAAATTGGGGGCTTGGAGGAGGCGATCGCCTATACTGCTGCCCAAGCAGAATTAGGGGAAGATTGGAAAATTGAAGAATATCCCAAACAACGCAGTTTTCAAGAGGAAATTCTTGAAAGATTGTTGAGTGTGAAGCAAGTCAAAAAGGCTGAACAACTTGACCCCCTCACAGCTAAATTGCTAGAATTTAAAGAAGACTTGAGCATGTTACAAACCTTAAACGATCCTCGGGGTATTTACACTCGCCTACCTTTTAGTTTCCACATTAAATAACCGTAGGGTGGGCATTGCCCACCGACAGTTAGCCTTGTGTAGGGTGGGCAATGATGATATTGATTTTACCAGTCGGTATGGAGAAGAGCATTGCCCACCAGACAACTGCCATTATTAGACAACGGCTGGTGGGCAAAATTTAGATGATTTTCCACTTTAGTCATAAAATTTAACCTTTGCCCACCCTACATGATAGACTATCACAAATGTTGAATCCTGTTACAAAACTTTACATTAATGGTTACAAGATTCCTATTGTATATAACCGATTTGTTGACACATATAAGCCTGAAGAAAGCTTCGTGCTATGTTGGTTTGGATGTTTCGCGCAAAGGCGCAAAGACGCAAAGAGGAGAGTAAGGGGTGGTTAATATGTGGCACCGTGTTTTTTGAGGAGTTCCACTACCTCCTTCTTCCTCTGATAAGCTCCGTAATAGAGAGGAGTCGCGCCATCATTAGTCTTAGCATTAACGTCAGCCTCGTTGGCAATAAGTAGTTCGACTACCTCCTTCTTCCCGTAATAAGCTGCCTCATGGAATCGATGCTGTTGGTTCGTGCTATGTTGGTTTGGATGTTTCGCGCAAAGGCGCAAAGACGCAAAGAGGAGAGTAAGGGGTGGTTAATATGTGGCACCGTGTTTTTTGAGGAGTTCCACTACCTCCTTCTTCCTCTGATAAGCTCCGTAATAGAGAGGAGTCGCGCCATCATTAGTCTTAGCATTAACGTCAGCCTCGTTGGCAATAAGTAGTTCGACTACCTCCTTCTTCCCGTAATAAGCTGCCTCATGGAATCGGTGCTGTTGGTTCGTGCTATGTTGGTTTGGATGTTTCGCGCAAAGGCGCAAAGACGCAAAGAGGGGAGTAAGGGGTGGTTAATATGTGGCACCGTGTTGTTTGAGGAGTTTCACTATTTCTGTCTTACTCTGCCACCTACTAGAAGAAGCTGCCTTATAGAGAGGAGTTTCGCCATTATAAGTTTTAGCATTAACATCAGCCCCGTTAGCTATGAGCAGTTCAGCTACCTTCTTGTTCCCCTGATAAGCTGCCCCATGGAGAGGAGTCACGCCATTATAAGTCTTAGCATTAACATCAGCCCCGTTAGCTATGAGCAGTTGGACTACCTCCTTCTTCCTCTGATAAGCTACGTAATAGACAGGAGTTTCGCCAGAAGCTGCCAAATAGAGAGGAGTCTCGCCATCATTAGTTTTAGCATTAACGTCAGCCTCGTTGGCAATAAGTAGTTCGACGACCTCCTTCTTCCCGTAATAAGCTGCGTAATGGAGAGAAGTCCTGCCATCATTATCCTTAGCATTAACGTCAGCTCCGTTGGCAATGAGGAGTGCTACTATTTTTTCCTTACCCCTAGAAGCTGCTCCATGGAGAATACTTCTGTTCTCATTATCTTTAGCATTAAGGTCACGGCCCAGGATATTTCGCAGTTTTCTTATCTCATTAGCACCAGCCCCCCTGACTGAGAGATTTTGTGCTATCTCAGTATGACCGTGGTCTGTAGCCCAAAATAGACACTCTAAAGAGGCAGCCAACCTCCCACCTTGTTGAAAGAAAGAGAGAGTTACCTCTTCATTCTCACACAGTTCCTCAGGATAAAATTCCAAACGACTCAAAAACGCCCACTTATAAGCATTCAGACCATAAACAACCAGAAAACCAGCCACTCCCACACCTAATAAACTCATTCCTCCTTGTAACCAACCTATCCACTCTCCCTGAGGTAAAGGTACAACAAAGGTCGAACGACGTAAAGCAGTAAGAGAGTCTTGTGCTGTAGGAAAGCGCTCTTCTGGAATAGGTTCCAACATCTTCTCCAACCAATTAGCGAAGCCTTCAGAAATGTTAACATGGTCCCGAACCTCAATTCTCAGACCATCTTCTGACAACTCAGCAGGGTTACGATGGGTAAGGAGGAACAAAACTGTGGCTCCCAAACTATACAAATCCGAAGCAGGAATAGCTTTGCTGGTCCACTGTTCCGGGGCTGCATAACCAATAGTTCCCATAGCAGTACTTCCCCGCATTAAGGTAGTATAATAGGTGTGCTGTACAGCACCAAAGTCCACCAAGAATATTTTCCCCTCCTCTGTTTTATTTTATGAGGATGTTTCACGCAGAGGCGCAGAGGCGCGGAGGGGGAGGATATGGTATTCTGATTTTAGATTATATAACAAAAACCAGCCAATTAAGTTCTGAAGAACTTTTGCAGGGGTAATCCCTAGCTGCTTGGCTATTTCTGCTATTTCTTCTCCTCCTTTGGCTCCAAAGGTCAAACTTTCCTGATTTATTCATGAAAACCTCACGGGAGTTGGGAAACCGCCATCTTTCAAGTGGCGGAGGAACAACGACGCGGCAAATTTATTTGTTGTCCCCCACCAGGGGGGGGTGGAGTTTATACTCCACAAACTCCTCTTACGAGGGTAAAGTTCGCCTCGTCAATGTTTTCCAAGCTTGTTCGGCTTGCTGCACTGCCTTACCCCTCGTAAAGCTGTTTAACAACAAGCGACAGAGCCACAAACTGGCGACGCATTCGTGGGTGTCGTGACTCAAAAAACGTAGCCCTCGAAGGACTTAGACTGGTCTCGCAGCTTCATCGCTCTGAGGCTCGAGAGCCACGGAGGTTTAGCGCGGGGTGCTGACGATAAGACTCCTTTCGTGTTTTCTTGACATCTCTAGTATAGTATATAGAGCTAGTCAGTGTCAAGATTCCTTATGTAAATATCTGAACCAGATAAAGTACAAACCAATGGACAGGCAAATAAAGAGTAGGGCGAGAATCCCAAAACTATCCCAGCGTTTCATCATCAACATGATACCCATGAGAAAGAGCACTAACTGCCAAGGAACTGCTATGATTGTAGCTAGGATATCCCGTCGATTCTCCCTGGTAATTTTAGCTTGCAAGTTGGTGGGCAGACGGTCAGCAATAGCTCCCCAAAAACCAAAAGGTCTCGTAATATGATAGAAGTTCTCCAGGGTGTCTCTTTCCGTAGGAGGAGTGAAAAGAGTGCCCAGGATACACCCTAACAGAGATATACTGCTAGGAAGGAGAAAGTTGGCATATTCAGGCAATGATATAGGTCGGAATTTAGTTATAATAGCAGCCATCATACCTGCTATAGTACCTACAGCAAAGCCATAGCCATTAAAGCGCCACCAATACCACCGTAATAAGAGAGGAACGAAGAGTCCAGAACCGAAAGCAAAGGTCAACCAGCCCCAAATATCGTTGATATTGACGGTGGGGAAACTAAAGAGTAAGCCCAAAATCACCACCACAATAGAAGCGAGACGACTTTGGTTCAGAAGTTCGCCGACCTTAGCCTCTGGACGGAGATAAGCTTGATAGATATCCTTCACCCAATAAGCAGCAGCAGAGTTGATAATCGAGTCAAAGGTAGACATGGCCGCAGCAATAAAACAAGCTACCAACAAACCTTTGATACCTATAGGAATATAAGCGGCGATAACTGTGGGCAACACCAGTTCTGGGTCAGCAATAACGGATTGAGTGAGGTTATAATGGATACCCAGAACAGCAAAAGCAGTTACCAAAGGCCAGCGAAAAGCCAGTAAGATAATCCAGAAGAGAGAGAGTAAACCAGCTTCCTGATCACTTTTAGCAGCAAAATAGCGCTGACTGGTATAACCCCCCACTCCACTACAACCTTCCAGGACAGTTTTGAGCAAGTAAAAGAAGATGGTAATGCCGAATAAATTGTAAATCTCATAGCTTCCCGGTAGATTTAGTTCCAACGGTGGCCAAACACTGCTCCAAGAAGTTAAACTAGCAGTAATCTCCTGAAAATTGCCACCTCCTAAAGGGATGGAAATAGGAAACTCAGGGGGAAGGGTGACGGTAGTGACAGCAAGGGTGCAGACATAGATAATAGCGATGAAAATTAATACTCCTTGGAACACATCGGTCCAAACTACCCCTTGAAAACCACTGACTGCGGTGTATACTGTAACTATAATTAGCATAACAATGGCAGCGAGGCGATCGTCAATGCCCAAAAATGCACCAAAGAATTTGCCCCCTCCCACAGCAAAATAACTAATAATCCAGATAGAAATGATAATATTAGCGATGGCACTAATTATCCTGGCTATATTACCTTCCCTTCCTTTCCCGAAACGCAATTGCATCCATTCTGCTAGAGTCATGACCTGAGACCTGCGGTTCCATTTACCCATGAAAATGAGGAAGAAAGCCATAACGAGAACGATACCTCCTCGAATTTCGATAAAGAAACCCTTAACTCCCAAAGCGTAAATCAAGGCAGTGATAACCATGGTGCCCGCAATGTCTGTATTGGAAGCCATCCCCGAAGCACCTAATACCCACCAGGGGAGGTTCCTATCCCCCAGGAAGTAAGATTCTAATCCTTTCGATGCTTTCCGGGAGAGGATAATGCCTAAAGCGACAATGGCGATGAGATAGACGGCGATAATCAGGTAATCAATGATATCCATAGGTTGACTTGGGCTAGTGTGTTGCTATTATAATGGAAGATGAACTGGGAAAAATTTCTATCCCTTGCTATAATGAATGGGATGAACACCTTGTTACGGGAGACTCTGAAGTTGCCAGTCGTTTTTATCAGACTTATGAAGGTTAATGCCCACTACTAACGCTTATGAGATGTGATTGTAGTTGTAGTCCATACTAAAAGCCCAAGAATCTCCATGATAATGTTTCGCGCAAAGGCGCAAAGACGCAAAGGATTTATTGGGCTTTATTACCATAAATGCGCTGATAATTCCAGTAATTTCCTAAGACAGATTTCACATAGTCTCTGGTCTCGGGAAAAGGAATGTTTTCCACAAATATATCCGGGTCGTCGTAACCGTACTTTTCCACCCACTTCTTCACATTTCCTGGTCCCGCATTGTAACTAGCAATAGCTAAGAGGGAATTATTCTCATATTCTTGGTGAGTATAATCAAAATACCATGTCCCCAGATTAATATTATCATCAGGATTAATCAAGGTATAGTTTTTCAAACCAATTTTCTCCGCCACCCACTTAGCCGTATCCGGTATTACTTGCATTAAACCAGTAGCCTCAGCTGGGGAGCGAATCTCCTTTTGAAAGCGAGATTCCTGGCGAATTAAAGCTGCTACTAATAAGGGATTAAGGTTCCGATCCTGGGACCATTTTTGAATGGTTTCATAATAGGCTAAAGGAAACAAAGCTTGCCAATATTCAGGGGTTTCCCGTAGGGCTTTCCATTCTAGCTTATCTTGGGGTTTCTCTCGTTGGCTCAAACTCCAAATTCGATTTATTCCTAATTGGTAGTACCCCCGATCTAACAATAACAATCCTTTGCTAAATTGCTCCGCTACTGTCAGGGTTCGCCCTCCTATTTCTGCTTGCCAGAGTATGGCTGCATCCTCATTTTGCTCCAATAAGTACAATTCTTGCAATGCTGGTGAACCCGCTAACAAAGGGAGTCTTACCGGTGGTTTAATTCCTTCCGGCATTATTTCCCTCACAGTAGTAAAATCCCCCACTTCTTTACCCAAAATGGTGGCCGCACGCCAACTGTAGTAAGATTGAGGATGACGAGCTAAAACGTACTCAAAAGAAGCTTTAGCCTCTTCGGGACGATTCAGCTTTTGTGCCCATTTCCCAATCCAAAAGGCAGCCACAGCAGCTAAACTGCTATCAAGGTTATCAGTGATAGGTTGGGCTAATTCCCAAGCAGCGACAAAATCTTCTTGTGCAGCAGCCTTGGAGGCTGCTGCCCAGCGCCATTGAGCGACAGCATCGCTGTTAGGATAGTTTTGGAGTAAGAATTCCAGGGTTGCCAGGGCTTTTTCCAGGTTATTGAGGCGCTCCAACCGTCTGGCTGTTTCTAACAGGGCTATAGGTGCAAAATCCTCAAACTCCTTCCCTTGCTCCAAATAGTCCAAAGCTTCTTTATCCTGGGAGAGACGGGCTAAATGGAGTAATGCTCTACCGTTTTCTTTAGCATCTTTAAAGGTAGCAATGAGTTTTTTATATCCATTAATAGCAGCAATTCTTTCGTTCTGTAAATGTGCTCCTCTGGCTATTCGATAGAGATTTTCGGCTGTACTGGGTGCTTTAGCATATGCTACCGCTGCTTTTTTGTATCTTCCTACCTGCCAATAACCATCAGCTATAACCTGCCAATCTTCTGGTTTCAACTCACTGTCATATTCTACCACCAACTTATCTCTTACTGCATTCATCCCAGGAGCATCAGCAGCGTATTGAGCCAATAATAGCAATAATTGGGGTTGGTTGGGATTCTTTTCCAGCTCCTGACTGACAAGGATATGGGTGCGGGGGTGGTGGGGAAACTCAGCTATTGCTTGAGTCTTTTCTCCCAGTAAATAGAGGGCTTCTGCTACTACCTGGGAGTTGGGATATTTTTGGATTAACTTCTTTAAAGTACCAGTCTCTTTATCTTTTTGTGAGATTAATCCATAGGCTTTTGCTCGTTGTAGCAGTATGTGGGGCCCCAGTACGGAATAATCCTTTTCCAGGGAGTCTAACCAAAAAAGAGCCTTTTTCCCTTGCTTTTGTTTAATTAAATCGGCGGCTAACAAATAGCGGGCACGGTTACGAACCAGGGAAGGAGGCTGTTGGGCAATTTCTTCCAGTTGAGCTGCACGAGCTTCAGCTGGCAATGCTTTTAAACTGAGTAATAGTTCGGCAGCTTGCTCCTCTTCTAAGAGTGTCACTTCCCCCGTACTCGCCAACCTCAACTCTTCCAACCACAGGAACACCCTGGGGGTTAACAAAGTGGAACCCAGTAGAGCCAGTATGATGAGAAAAAAAGTAAATATTCGTCCTTTATTCATAGATCTAATATATAGTAAAGAGAAGTCACAGGAAGAACAAATCCAGAATGAAAATTAGAGCCCCAGATAGTTTATACTTAGATTGGATCGGAAATACCCTCGCCCTAGGCTTTTTCGAGGACTCAGTAGCAGTAACTGGTAGTAGCAACTATAACTCATTTCCAGCCTCCCATGACATTTTTCCTGTAGGGGGCTTTCTCACCGCATCGCCTCAGCTTTTGGTCCGAGCCAAAGTTTTGTCAGTATCTTTTGGTTGGCGAGCGTGATTGATTGCTTCCATCGCAACCCAAAGAAGACTCCCGATAAAGAAGGTAAAAACTCCAACAACAAACCATTCCATTACAAATCCTCTAATTCATCGATTTTGCTATAGGCTACATTATTTATCCATATTACCACAGTTGTAATGGTGATGACAGCGATACCACAACTAATGAAATGTCTGTAACCACTAATATACCAAAAATAGCTTTCAACCAACCAATTTCTTCCTTAATTTTATCTACTTTTGACATTATACCCTATTTGTTGCTATTAGTCAAGATACGATGGGGGCTTTTACAACCCACCGCCTCATATTTTGGGAGAGTTTTCTGGAGGGCGCACCCGCTTATAAACCTTGACCCGCTTGGGTTTCCTCCTTCAATTCTTCATCTTTTTTGGCAGATTTCTTTTTCTTGTTCTTCCACTTCTTCAGGCGCTCCATCCTCACAACTAAACCTAAGAAACCTATGGGTAGGTAGTCGGGTATACCAAAGGGTACTGCTGTTAGTACGAAGGAATTTTGGAGTTGTGCTTGGGAGTCGGCATTTATGCTAATAAAGTTAAGCTTATCAGAACCTATGGTAAACTCCTCCTCACCCAAAGAATCATCAATATCACAACCATCAATGGACGTACATTGTAAAATAACCAATATCAATTACTTACATTATTATTTAAGTCAACAAAGGTAATCTAAATTGATGCTAATAAACTATTGGCATAAATATTATTATAGTTTTGTGCAAGGTTAAATATTACTTAACACAAGAATGTTAGTTTTATCTCCCACAGTTATATCTATGTTAGAAACATCACTCGCAGTAAAATCTTGCCCAGGCAGCACGTTTATATCTACTGTTCCCATCGCTATATGAGCCGGTCCTCCCCCTACAACAGATAACCCGGGGGCTTCGGAAGTCCAATTGAAGTTGAAAGTAATCGCCCCAGCAGGTTTTGTTAGTAACAATTGACTTGTTGCTACCAAGGAGAGGGTTGCTATAATGGTTCTTTTCATCACAAAAATACGAAATGTTGTCGAAATTGAGCTTACCATGGTTTTTGGTAAAATGTCCAGGGTGGATCATTGTTTTTTTGGGAGTATCTTAAGTTTCCGCCCCCAAATACTAAAAACTGTCCTTTCCACACTATAGTAAAGAGAAGTAACAGGAAGAACAAATCCAGAATGGAAATTAGAGCCACAGATAGTTTATACTTAGATTGGACCGGAAATACCCTCGCCCTAGGCTTTTTCCAGGATGAGGTAGGAGTAACGGTGGGTGATTTAGCCCAGTTGGATGAGAAATTAGCTGGTACCCTCCAGGAGTTAATCGAAGAAGAAAAATTTACTGGCAAAGCTAATACTAGTGTAGTAAGTCGCGTCGGGGGTAAAAAGGATATTCGCAAAATAATCCTCGTGGGTTTGGGTGAAGTAGAGGAGTTTACACAGAATAGCTTACGTCTTGCAGCAGCAGCCATCGCCCGCCTAGCTCGCTCATCCGCATCTTTAGCCATCAGCCTCCCCTTATTTAAAGATAACCCCACTACTACTGCTGGGGCAATCACCGAAGGTATTCTTTTAGCTCTCCACCAGGATAACCGTTTCAAGTCCGAACCGCCAGAAAATGAGACTAAGTTAGAAACGGTGGACCTACTGGGTTTGGGAGGCACTGAAGCAGCCATCGCCCGGGCAGAAAAAATCTGCTCAGGAGTCATTCTCGCTCGGGAACTAGTGGCTGCCCCCGCCAATGCCCTCACCCCTATTACCATGGCTCAAACAGCCCGAGAAATTGCTAGCCTGCACAACTTAGAAGTGGAGATATTAGGGCAAGAAGAGTGCGAAAAGCTAGGTATGGGGGCATTTCTCGGAGTAGCCAAAGCCTCAGAAATACCCCCCCAATTTATTCATCTCACCTACAAACCACCAGATAAACCCCGACGGAAATTAGCCATTGTGGGCAAAGGCTTAACCTTTGATTCCGGGGGACTGAATATTAAAGCAGGTCCAGGGAGCGGTATTGAGAAGATGAAAATGGACATGGGTGGGGGAGCAGCCACCTTAGGAGCTGCTAAAGTCATCGCTCAACTGCAACCTGACGTAGAAATTCATTTTATCAGCGCCGTGACAGAGAACATGATTAGCGGTGGAGCTATGCACCCCGGAGACATTCTCACCGCTTCTAACGGCAAAACCATTGAAGTGAATAATACGGATGCAGAAGGAAGATTAACCCTCGCAGACGCCCTAGTGTTTGCTGAGAAACTGGAAGTAGAAGCCATCGTGGATTTAGCCACCCTCACTGGAGCTTGCGTTATCGCTTTAGGAGATGATATTGCTGGAATGTGGAGCACCCAGGAGAGTTTAGCTGAAGAATTGAAAGCAGCAGCAGAACTAGCTGGGGAGAAATTGTGGGAAATGCCTTTAGAGGAGAAATATTGGGAAAAAATGAAATCGAAAATAGCTGATATGAAAAATGCCGGTTCTCGTGGTGGTGGTTCCATTACCGCAGCACTGTTTTTAAAACAGTTTATCACCGATACTCCCTGGGTTCATTTAGATATTGCCGGACCCGTTTGGGCGGATAAAGAGAGTGGTTTTAATAATGCTGGAGCCACTGGTTTTCCTGTCAGAACCCTAGTTAATTGGGTTCTAAGTTAGATAGTAGGTTTGGGTTTTTTCTTCAACCCAACCTACAGTTTGGAAAATTACAACTTCGTTGTGAGAGGTAGATATCTAATCATCGTTTTGAGTAGATTGAGTTTTTGAGACTCTTAACTTTTCCAGCTCTGAGTAACTCTCGTCACATTCAGTTGACTTTTTCTGATTCTTCCACTTCTTCAGGCACTCCATACTCACAACTAAACCTAAGAAACCTAAGGGTAGGTAGTCGGGTATACCAAAAGGTACTGCTGTTAGTTTGAAGGAATTTTGGAGTTGTGCTTGGGAGTCGGCATTTATGGTAAAGGATGACGAGGAAACTGAGAAATCATAAGTTAGGCTCATATCAGGATTTGGATCCCTGACATCACAATTCTCCTCCGAACATGAAAGCGCATGCATGCCTAGTAAAGCAATAAAGTTAGTTGATGCTTAATAAAAATTATTATGTACAATTTTAGACCAGCGTACCACAAATTTAGCATCATTAAACATACCAGTGTAAGTTCCATTTCCCATAGTTATATCTATGTTAGAAACATCACTCGCAGTAAAATCTGCCCCTGGCAGCACGTTTATATCTACCGTTCCCGTCGCTATATGAGCCGGTCCTCCTTCTACAACAGTTAACCCGGGGGCGTCGGAGGTCCAATTAAAGTTAAAAGTAATACCATGAGCAGGTTTGACAAGTAATAATTGACCTGCTGCCGCTAAGTGGAGGACTGCTAAAATGGTTTTGTTCATGAAAAAAACTCCAGAATATTATTCTAGTTTAACATACCATGCTGTATTCTCTGACATTCCTTCTTTACTTTATCCTTATAATCCGCAGATGAACGCAAATGTTTGCGAAGCTTTGCGTAAGCAACCGCCCTTGGCGTCCCGCCTTTGGCGTCCGCAGATGACTACAGATAGCTTTTTCCCTCTCCCTCCGCGCCTCTGCGCCTCTGCGTGAAACATATAATATAATATTGACCTTGCCCACCAGAAGTTGTCTAATAATCACTATGGGTAAAATTTTCCTTAGTTTAGCGGCAATTATCACCGTAGTTGGGGGAGCATTTTACTTCTATCCAGAAGCTAAAACTTCCTCCCAATCACAACAACAGACAGTTCCACCTGTTTACAGTTATCGGGTTGTGAAAGTTTATCCCCATGATCCCCAAGCCTTTACCCAAGGTTTAGTTTATCACCATGGGGTTCTCTATGAAGGCACGGGGTTGCGGGGAAAGTCTGAGTTGCGTCGAGTGGAGTTGGCTACCGGAAAGGTTCTCCAAACCCACAGCTTAAACCCCTCCTACTTCGGGGAAGGTATTACTCTTTGGAAAGATAAAATTCTCCAACTGACTTGGACTTCTGGAGTGGGTTTCGTTTATAATCAAGATAGTTTCCAGGTGTTGGAGCAGTTTACCTACCCTACAGAAGGTTGGGGTATAACTTCTGACGGTGAACGGTTAATTATGAGCGATGGGAGTGATACCCTTTACTTTTTAAACCCCGAAACCCTGACAGAAATTGCCAGAGTCAAGGTGAGAGATAAGGGGACTCCCATAGTGAGATTGAATGAGTTAGAATATATTAATGGGGAAATATTCGCCAATGTTTGGCAAACGGATTTAATTGTCCGCATCTCTCCTGAAACTGGGCAGGTCTTGAGTTGGATAAACCTGGAAGGACTATGGTCGCGCCAAAAAGTCCTCGACCCAGGACACACACCAGACGTACTCAACGGGATCGCCTATGATAAGGTAGGAGATCGGCTTTTTGTCACCGGCAAGTTGTGGCCTCAATTATTTGAGATTGAACTTATTCCTTAGGACTTGTAACGGAACCGTTCCCAGAGGAAAGGAAGAGCTATGACCAGCAATTTAAATTCCCAAGGAACGAAAATCAAGGTTAAGAGGAAAGCCAGAACAGCTGTAAACGCTGTTACTATTTTGACAACCTCTTCTTTTGTGTTGACGCTGACCCAAGTTGCTACAGAAGCAACCCCCAGAGAGATTATAGAAGACACAAGCATCACGGAATATCCTTATTTTTAGATGCGGTGCATTCCTTCGGTCTGTTGAACCTACTTCCGTCCCCCCACTATAGGGTAAAGGTGGGGAGATGAACGATTTTTGTTACAATTAGAGTCGATGCCTATGTTACCATAGGGCACCTCTCCGATAATACCGAAGGTGCCGCCTTTGGCGTCCCGGACCGTATCTACGCTCATCCGGCTTAGGTAATTCTACGCCATTGAGAAGCGCGCGAACGTATCCCATCCTTAATACGCTTGCGGTGACATCGAAGGTGCCGCCCAAGGCGTCCCGCCTGCGCCTGGTGACAAGGTCGGTGGAGTGCAACTAGATTCTTTCGATTCCAGTTGTTATGGTCTCCATCAATGTGATGCAATTCCACGGGACCATCCAATTCCAAAAACGGTAGATTGCAATGTGAACATTTACTCTTCTGACGCTTGATAGCATCAGAGGTTGGACCGCCATACAGCTTTGAATTACGCCCAACCCAATAGGATAGATTCCCATCGAACGGAGAAGCTCCACCTTTGACCATAACATGGGAATTAACTTTCCACGGCACTTTGGGGAAAGCTGGCTCGACTTGCAACGCGGTTGCTTGTCGTTTTGCCGCTCCTTTCGGTTTAACATGACCTTTAAGCAATTTCTTTCTCAGCCGATAGATTTTAGCTAACAAATGAAATAAGCCAGTTCCGGTGGCTCTCTCCCAATGCAGTCACTCTCGCGCAGAGGCGGGACGGCACGGAGAATTAATAAACAGGCGCTTCAAGCGCTCATCCATATCATGTTATTCTCTGCGCCTCTGTGTCTCTGTGAGCTTCCATTAGAAAGTAACTGCTCTTTGTTCTATTTTGTCAGCTTGGTTATCGCTGTGTTTCCAATATACCTAATTAAAAGCCTTTTGGCAATAGGTATTTACTACTAATTTCCCAGGCAGTTTTTAGATTATCTGTAAGCAAACCCACCCCCCCAACCCCACCCACCCCTACCCCCTCCCAGGAGGGGAATCTGGGAGCTTGGCTCGGGGGGTGGGTGCAAATCAACCACTGTGTGTCAACCTCCTTATCTATCCCAGCTGTACGCTTTCCGGTGTAACCCCCTCCCTTAATCCCCCCCCCTATTGCGAAGCTTTGCGAAGCAACCGCCCTTGGCGTCCCGCCCTTGGCGTCCAGGGGATGCTGGTGTTTGCCTAGGGGGGATAGAGGATGGGAGGGGTGGGATGATAAGGGGGGTAAGGGGGGATCTTCCGCTGCGTGATTTGTCTGATGCTCAGTAATAGATTCGCACGGCTGCGCTTCATTAATTTTTGCAAGCGCATTAGTCTTTTGTAGTTTTCAAGCTTTCGGGCACGAAATATCCGACCGCGTAAATTCCTAACAATCTTCTTCGCGCGACGCCAATGAATGTCGCCCCACTCCGTTAACTGTCCTTCTGGTCCATTTTCTAGCGTCGCCGCTATCATCTAACTTTTCCTTCAGTTTGGTTTCTAGTTGTCTTTCTATTTCGTATCGAACCCTGTTGTGAAGTCTGCTATTCCTGCAGGTCTTGGGCAAATTTTGATTGCGTAAGCAACCGCCAAAGGCGTCCCCCTATCTCCCTCATTACAAGGGAGCATTCGCTTTTTCACTCATCCTTTACCCTCCAGGGGATTCCGCCTCCGTTGCCTTCGGCCTACTAAGAGGAATCGACCACCTCTTAGACCCTGTTTGGCTCTCTCCTGTTGTTTCGCTTAGTTTTCTCGGTTGGGTCGGTTGGTTCCTCTTCCCCGGTAGAGCGATGGTTCCGCAATCCAGTGACATGGAAGCACTGGATTCTGTCTACTTGCCATTTTGGCTGAGGTGTATCAGAGATAATTTCACCTCTCACCAGATTACGGGGTTTAAGCGGAGGGGTGAGGTTTGAGAATCTCACCCTTTTACTTCACTTTCGTTCAACCTTCCAACTATTTCTCTCTTGCTCCTTACCCTTAATCTCTAGGGCTTCGGCTACTTTCGTGACCTGCATTCCAACGGTTTTGTTACCCCTGCAGAGCGCCGCGCCCGCGCCATTAATCAATGCCGCGGGCCGCTGTGGCCGGGCTCTGAGAGTCTTTTACGTGAGGGCTAAGGGTGGAACTCCCTAGGGGCCTGACTGCCCCGGTTGGCATGAGCAGGGGTGTCCCGTACTAAGTGACCAGTTCAGGTCGCGCCCCCATTACTAGTATCGGATTTCAGGTCTCATTCAAATTGGGCTTTGAGTCCGTAGGATGCTAAGAAGTCGTAGGATGCGTTACTAGCCGTAAGTAGTAGCAACAATACAAACTTTGTTGGCGTAACGCATCGTACGTAGCAGCTGCCTTGGCAGAATCTATCAGCGTAACGCATCCTACATTCCAACTTCTTCGACCTTGAAGTATTTGCCCTAACTCCTCTAACTTATGAAGAACATTGAGTTAGTAGGGGCACGGCACTGCCGTGCCCGTACCAGTTTTGGATAACGTTTCACCCTCTCTTACGTCAGCCCTCCCCTGCTCCTGCGCAGCCGCGCCTGAGCAGGCGGATGGGGTTATTCACCCTATGCGACGGGTTATACCTCGTGGCTTTCCCCCGGACTTTCGTCAAGTACGCCATTTGCTTTTTAAAAGAGTCCTATCTCCCCGAGGAATTGGGACGCCAAAGGCGGTTGCTTCGCAATCCCATTACTGGTTTCCTACGATTTCTCGACCTTGTGGAGGTTTACTTGTTCCACAATAATTAGATACGTCCGGGTTAGGCTGCTCCTTACAACGACGGCGTGGTAGCTATCACAGACTCGTATGAAAAGTCTTTTCACATATGCCGCGCGCCATTTTGGCGCTTAGTTCATCAGGTTGCTTAAACTCGTCTATGTATGACGTTGCTGCAAGCTTCGCCACCGTGCTACCATACCGGACTTAACCCGTAGGATGCGTTAGCTGTCGTAGGATGCGTTACTAGCCGTAAGTAGTAGCAACAATACAAACTTTGTTGGCGTAACGCATCGTACGTAGTAGCATCCTAAATTAAATGGGTTAGCGTAACGCATCCTACTGTGAAACACTCCCATTACTGGAAATGCTCCTTTGGGCAGGGACTGGGGAAGCTACTCCCCGTGGGACTTTCGTCCACTATTGCGAAGCTTTGCGAAGCAACCGCCTTTGGCGTCCCGCCCTTGGCGTCCTACTGCGACTTCAAGTCGCATTCATACTTCCATTATAGCACGGCCAAATAAATTTGGCAATTCGCTTATATCCCCTATCTTCAGATAGGGGCTTTACGCATCACGTCTGTAAAAAAACTGGTCACTGGTCACTGGTACCATGGTACGTGGTCACTGTTGTAGCAAAGGAAATCCCAAAGTTTCCCGCTGTTGAAGATAACCTTGAGCTACAAGACGAGCCAAATTCCGAATCCTGCCAATATAGCGAGTCCTTTCCGCCACAGCAATAACCCCCCTCGCATCCAACAAATTAAAAATGTGAGAGCACTTCAGCACATAATCTAAACTTGGCATTACCAAAGAGCGCTCTATCAGATCCTTTGCTTCCTCCTCATAGAGAGAGAAAAGCTGAAACAGCTTCTCCGGATTCGACGCCGAGAAATTATAAGTGCACTGCTCAATTTCCCCTTGCAGGAAAATATCCCCATAGGTAATCTTGTCGTTCCACTGGATCTTCACCATAGCATCCACATTTTGAAGATACATGGCCAAGCGCTCCAAACCATAGGTAATCTCAATAGACACCGGACGACAATCAATGCCCCCACACTGCTGGAAATAAGTAAATTGAGTAATTTCCATTCCATCTAGCCACACTTCCCAGCCTACACCCCAAGCTCCCAAAGTGGGCGACTCCCAATTATCTTCCACAAACCGAATATCGTGATTTTCGGGTTTAATTCCCAGAGCTTCTAGAGAATCGAGATATAAATCCTGGATATTTTCCAGTGAAGGCTTAATCAACACTTGGTACTGAAAATAGTGCTGAAAGCGATTGGGATTTTCCCCATACCGTCCATCCGTGGGACGGCGACAAGGCTCTACATAGGCTACAGCCCAAGGTTCTGGTCCCAGAGCACGGAGAAACGTATGGTGGCTCATAGTGCCCGCACCTTTCTCGGTGTCGTAGGGTTGGACGATGCAACAACCCCGTTTGCCCCAAAATTGATTTAATGTGACAATGATTGTTTGAAAATTAGCAGGCACGTTTGAATAAGATTTAGGCACACTTTCCTTCATAAGTATAGCGCTTCGCTCTGGTGTGGGGAAATTTAAACCCTGTAGGGGTTTTATAAGTAGCCCGCAATTTATTCGCGGGCGTGCTGCTTGGGCGCTATCATTCTGCTGTTCCCCCTTCCCAAAACAAAAATTAAAGTTACTCTCATAATATGACTTTCTCAGATTTTGGGGTAAAACAGCCTGGTGGCAAGAGTTGTAGCAATTATCAATCTTATAAGCAAGTGTAATTTAATCCAAATTAAATCTAGCTAAGATTTAAATTTCGCAACAATATGTAATAATTATACATGTTGGTCAAAAGAAAGCACATTTAGATGGGTAGCATTCAAGCACAGTACAAAGCAACAGATAAAGCTTTCCACGTTGAAGGCTACGAGAAAATTGAATTTAGCCTGATGTATCAGGATGGGGCATTCCAGATTGGCAGCACCGAGATTGCCAACAGCTACAAGGAGTTTGGGCGTTGCCTCATGGTTGTGGATGAGACGGTTTACCAACTCTATGGGGAGCAAATCCGCCAATACTTCCGTCACTACCAAATTCAGCTCAAGGTTTTCCCCATCACCATTAAGGAAACCGATAAAACAATCCAGAGCTTTGAGAAAATCGTAGATGCTTTTGCTGACTTTGGTTTAGTCCGTAAGGAACCCGTGCTCGTAGTGGGTGGGGGTTTGATTACGGACGTCACCGGATTTGCCTGTTCTGCCTATCGCCGCAGTAGCAACTACATCCGCGTTCCTACCACATTAATTGGTCTCATTGACGCCAGTGTAGCCATTAAAGTTGCCGTCAACCATGGCAAATTGAAGAATCGTCTGGGTGCCTATCACGTATCCAAAAAGGTGATTTTGGACTTCTCCTTCTTAAAGACCCTACCCCAAAGTCAGATTTGCAACGGCATGGCAGAGCTGATCAAAATTGCCGTGGTTGCCAATGAAGAAATCTTTAATCTGTTGGAACAGTATGGTAAAGACCTGCTCCACACCCATTTCGGCTATCTCAATGGAACTCCTGAACTGCGAGAAATAGCCCATAAAGTGAGCTACGAGGCCATCGACACCATGTTGCAGCTGGAGGTGCCCAACCTCCATGAACTGGACTTAGATCGGGTAATTGCCTATGGTCACACCTGGAGTCCCACTTTGGAACTGGCTCCAGAAATTCCCATGTACCATGGTCACGCCGTCAATATTGACATGGCACTGTCCGTCACCATTGCCTGCTTGCGGGGATACATCACCACCCAAGACCGGGACCGGATCTTAGGACTCATGAGCCGTATTGGTCTAGCTTTGGATAGCCCCTACCTAACCCGGGAACTCCTCTGGAAAGCAACCAAGTCTATCACCCTCACCCGAGATGGTTTGCAGCGAGCACCGGTTCCCAAACCCATTGGAACTTGCTATTTCATGAATGACCTGAAAAAAGATGAATTAGAGCGAGCCTTGGTGACCCACAAGGAAATTTGCAGCACCATGGCGCGGGGTGGAGATGGAGTTGACATGTACATGACCTTGGATCAACCCAAGAGGAGAAAGTATGTTAAGGTTAACACATAAATTTAATGGCAATTTTTAGACCCGTTACACCCCTGGGTATTCTGGCAGAAAAGTTAACAAGATTAGCCCACCAGGTAAAAGAGACATCAGATATTCCAAGGGACATAGCAAAAGCCATCGCTGAATGTAATCAGTTAACCTCCGGCTTAGATCCCTACCTGGAAACCTGCACCACCAGTCCATCCAAACCTTTAGTCGCCTTAGACGAAAAGACCAAAGCAGAAGACTGGAGCCAGCGTTTTTCTGATGGAGAAACTGTACGCCAGTTAGAACAGGAAATGCTTTCCGGGCACATTGAGGGACAAACATTGAAAATGATTGTCCACATGACCAAAGCCAAAAAGGTTCTGGAAATAGGCATGTTCACCGGCTATTCTGCCCTGGCTATGGCGGAGAGCCTTCCCCAGGACGGGCAACTCATTGCCTGTGAAGTGGATAGCTACGTAGCCGACTTTGCCCAAAACTGTTTCCAGTCCAGTCCCCATGGTAGCAAGATTACCGTTCAGGTTGGTCCCGCTCTAGATACTATGCATCAGTTAGCTGATAAGGGACAGTCCTTCGATTTAGTCTTCATTGATGCTGACAAAAAAGAGTATTGGGATTACTTCCAAGTGCTCTTAGATAAGAATCTCTTGTCCCCTGGTGGATTTATTTGTGTAGACAATACCTTATATCAAGGACAAGCCTACCTAAGCAATGGTAACCGTAGCCCCAATGGGGAGGCGATCGCTAACTTCAACCAACAGATAGCCGCAGATAAGCGGGTTGAGCAGGTTCTTCTGCCCCTGCGGGATGGGTTCACCATCATTCGACGAATTTAGTGCAATAGTAGGTTGGGTAGAGCGCAAGCGTTACCCAACTTATTATTTAAGCTAATTACAAAAACAAGTTAATATTTTATGCAATGCATGACTTTTTGAATAAAAGTAAACTTATTCTCAAAACCCTAGGAACCCTCTTCTTACTCCTGGTAATCTTTCCCTTCTCCTTGCTCCTTGTGGGGATTTCACTGCTGTGGAACTTAATTACAGCCCCCTTAAAACAAAAGGTAATAACTCCCTATTCACATCATAAAGTTATGTTAACTGGAGGCAAGATGACCAAAGCCTTGCAACTAGCCCGCTCTTTCCGGGCAGCAGGACATCGGGTAATTTTAGTAGCAACCCACAAATACTGGCTCTCAGGACATCGTTTTTCTAGAGCCGTAGATCTATTCTGTACCGTACCAGCACCCGAAAAAGATCCAGAAGGCTATTGTCAGGGTCTGCTAGACATAGTGAAAACCCACAAAGTAGACATCTTTATTCCCGTTTCCAGTCCTGTAGCCAGCTACTATGATTCCCTCGCCAAGCCATTACTTTCCAACCATTGCCAGGTATTCCATTTTGATGCTCACATCACCAAAATGTTGGACGACAAATTTACCTTCTGCCAAAAAGCCCAATCCCTAGGTCTCTCTGCACCCAAGTCATTTTTAATTACGGACCCTCAACAAATTCTCAAATTTGACTTTGCAAGAGATGGCAGTGAGTACATTCTCAAGAGTATTCCCTATGATTCAGTCCATCGTTTAGACATGACAAGACTCCCCTGTCCAAACCTAGAAGAGCATATTAGTAAATTACCCATCAGCAAAGAAAAACCCTGGATTATGCAGGAATTTATCCCAGGTCAGGAATACTGCACCCACAGTACAGTGAGAGATGGAAAAATTCGCCTCCATGGATGTTCCCAGTCTTCAGCCTTTCAAGTAAATTACAAACACGTAGATAATCCAGCAATTTACAACTGGGTAAAAGACTTTGTTCAGGGATTAAATTTGACCGGGCAAATTTCCTTCGACTTCATTTTGGACCAACGAGGTCAAGTCTATCCCATCGAATGTAATCCCCGAACCCATACAGCCATTACCATGTTCCATGATCATCCCGGGTTAGCCGACGCCTATCTCAAATCCCCCGTCAATCCTGATGATCCACCCATTGAACCCCTACCCCATAGTCCCAATACCTATTGGCTATACCATGAATTGTGGCGATTAACCGAAATCCATTCTTGGCAGCAACTACAAAATTGGCTCGAAAAAATCACTCAGGGAACCGACGCCATATTTAGAGTAGATGATCCCCTCCCATTCCTCATGGTTCACCATTGGCAAATTCCCCTCTTGCTCCTCAAGCAGCTCTACCAGCTTAGAGACTGGCTGCGCATTGACTTCAATATTGGTAAATTAGTGGAATTAGGGGGAGATTAGGGTGCGAGTTCTACATCTGATAGGTTCCAGTGTCTCAGACTTTTACTACCAGCTCTCAATGGTATACGCCAAAGAAGTATTGCAGCCCCCCAGTGTTAGTAATTACTATGCAGTTGTAATACCCGGAGGTTTTTGGCAGTTAGGGAAATCCTTAGATTCCCTATCAGAGAAACTTTCCCTCCAAGAGATGATTTCCCGGCTACCAGAAATTGACTTAGTAGTGCCTCATATGTTCTGTCCACCTGGTATGACAAGTTTCCGAGCCTTTTTTGAGGACATCCTCCGGTTACCCCTGGTAGGCTCCCCATCTAGTTGTACCGCCCTAGCAGCTAATAAAGCTCAGACACGGAGTGTTGTATCAGCAGCTGGTGTCCCTGTTGCTAAAGCACAGCAGCTGCGCCCTGGGGACACCCTAACCATGAAGCCTCCTTTTGTAGTTAAACCCAACTCAGAAGATAACTCCTTAGGAGTAACCCTAGTTTGGAACAAGGAGCAGATTCCGGAAGCATTGCAAATAGGTTTTCAATTAGATGACACCTTATTAGTAGAAGAGTACATCCCTGGAAGAGAATTTCGGGTAGCCGTAATTGAGCGTCAGGGTCAGCTGTACGTCCCAGCCATGATAGAGTACCTAGTCACTGAGTCCAACCCCATTAGAACCCTACAGGATAAGCTCCAACTCAAATCAGACGGAACCCCAGCTCGTCAGCCTGAAAAGCCAGTAGCAACACCTGTCTGTCCCGCAGTCGTCACACCAGAACTATCAGAAAAACTCGCCCATGCTGCTAAGAAGGCTCATGTCGCTCTCGGCTGTCGTCATTACTCCTTATATGACTTCCGGGTCCACGCCGAAACAGGTCAACCCTACATGCTTGAAGCCGGTTTATTTTGGTCTTTCGGCAAAATCAGCATGATTTCCCGGATGATTCTTGCTGACGGCCAGAATTTAGAGGACATAATCATGGAGTTGTGGAATAACATATCCAGAGCTGCCCTTCCCAGAGAGGTCAAATCAGCGTAAGAGAAAGCTTTGAGCCACTTTGATCTCCCCTCAATCTAGCCGAACCTATCCATCAGCCCCAAAAAAAATTTTCTAACCTCTATCCCTTGTCTATCAAGGCTTACAGCCATTAAGCTTCTCGCTAAAATCCGAAAAATCCAAAAAAAATTTGACTAATTTTGAGCATTTTTAGGTTCAAAACAGCCGAAAGTCTTTATATGCAAAGGATACAAAGAATAAAAAAAAATTCACCCAAGGGGTTGACAATCCCAAAAAGAGTTGTTATATTAGTAAATGCGCGGTTGAGAGAGACCTCCCAACAAGCGACCCGAACCTAGAAAAAATTATAGTTTGAAAGTGATTAACTTGCCCCCTGATAAATAAATCAGGGAAACAAAAAGTTTCCAGAGCAATCCAACTTGACCTTCATAGGTAAGTTTACCATGGAGAGTTTGATCCTGGCTCAGGATGAACGCTGGCGGTATGCCTAACACATGCAAGTCGAACGGTGCCTTCGGGCATAGTGGCGGACGGGTGAGTAACACGTGAGAATCTGCCTCAAGGTCGGGGACAACAGTTGGAAACGACTGCTAATACCCGATATGCCTACGGGTAAAAGATTTATTGCCTGGAGAGGAGCTCGCGTCCGATTAGCTAGTTGGTAGAGTAAAAGCCTACCAAGGCCACGATCGGTAGCTGGTCTGAGAGGATGAGCAGCCACACTGGGACTGAGACACGGCCCAGACTCCTACGGGAGGCAGCAGTGGGGAATTTTCCGCAATGGGCGAAAGCCTGACGGAGCAATACCGCGTGAGGGAGGAAGGCCTTTGGGTTGTAAACCTCTTTTGTCAGGGAAGAAAATTTGACGGTACCTGAAGAAAAAGCATCGGCTAACTCCGTGCCAGCAGCCGCGGTAATACGGAGGATGCAAGCGTTATCCGGAATAATTGGGCGTAAAGGGTCCGCAGGTGGCCATTCAAGTCTGCTGTCAAAGCCAGTGGCTCAACCACTGAAAGGCAGTGGAAACTGTGTGGCTAGAGTACGGTAGGGGTAGAGGTAATTCCCAGTGTAGCGGTGAAATGCGTAGATATTGGGAAGAACACCGGTGGCGAAAGCGCTCTACTGGGCCGAAACTGACACTGAGGGACGAAAGCTAGGGGAGCGAAAGGGATTAGATACCCCTGTAGTCCTAGCTGTAAACGATGGATACTAGGTGTAGCTTGTATCGACCCGAGCTGTGCCGAAGCTAACGCGTTAAGTATCCCGCCTGGGGAGTACGCACGCAAGTGTGAAACTCAAAGGAATTGACGGGGGCCCGCACAAGCGGTGGAGTATGTGGTTTAATTCGATGCAACGCGAAGAACCTTACCAGGGCTTGACATGTGGCGAATCTGGGTGAAAGCTTGGAGTGCCTTAGGGAGCGCCAACACAGGTGGTGCATGGCTGTCGTCAGCTCGTGTCGTGAGATGTTGGGTTAAGTCCCGCAACGAGCGCAACCCTCGTTTTTAGTTGCCATTTTAATGGCTCTCTAGAGAGACTGCCGGGGACAACTCGGAGGAAGGTGGGGATGAGGTCAAGTCAGCATGCCCCTTACGCCCTGGGCTACACACGTACTACAATGGTTGGGACAAAGGGAAGCTACCCCGCGAGGGCAAGCGAATCTCATCAAACCCAGCCTCAGTTCAGATTGCAGGCTGCAACTCGCCTGCATGAAGGAGGAATCGCTAGTAATCGCAGGTCAGCATACTGCGGTGAATTCGTTCCCGGGCCTTGTACACACCGCCCGTCACACCATGGAAGCTGGCTACGCCCGAAGTCGTTACCCTAACCCTGAGGGGAGGGGGATGCCGAAGGTAGAGCTAGTGACTGGGGTGAAGTCGTAACAAGGTAGCCGTACCGGAAGGTGTGGCTGGATCACCTCCTTTACAGGGAGACCTGTAGGTCGATGGGGGCAAGGGAAAGCTTTCAAACTGTAATAGGTTTTACGGGAATCATGGGCTATTAGCTCAGATGGTTAGAGCGCACCCCTGATAAGGGTGAGGTCCCTGGTTCGAGTCCAGGATGGCCCACCTGCATGGGATAACATTCTAGCATTGGCTCTTGGAGATAATAACAAGAGAGAATGCTGGAAAGATTTTCCAGCGAGAACCTTGAAAACTGCATAGAACTGAGAAGAGAAAGTAAAGATCGAGCTACAAAGAGCTAACGGTGGATACCTAGGCACGCAGCAGCGAAGAAGGACGTAGCGACCAACGATATGCTCCGGGGAGCTGGAAGCAAGCATTGATCCGGAGGTTTCCGAATGGGGCAACCCTAAATACGGTTTACTGAATACATAGGTAAACACGAGCGAACCAGGCGAACTGAAACATCTTAGTAGCCTGAGGAAGAGAAAACAAAAGTGATTCCCTGAGTAGCGGCGAGCGAAGGGGGAAAAGCCTAAACCATCGACTTCGGTAGATGGGGTAGTGGGACAGCAAAACGAGACTGGCTTTCGTTAGACGAAGCAGCTGAAAACTGCACCAGAGAAGGTAAAAGTCCTGTAGTCGAAAATGGAACCGGCCTCAGCTGAATCCCGAGTAGCACGGAACACGAGGAATTCCGTGTGAATCAGCCAGGACCACCTGGTAAGGCTAAATATGTCTGCGTGACCGATAGAGAACAAGTACCGCGAGGGAAAGGTGAAAAGAACCCCGGGAGGGGAGTGAAAGAGAACATGAAATCGTTAGCTTACAAGCAATGGGAGGACGATTGAACGTCTGACCGTGTGCCTGTTGAAGAATGAGCCGGCGACTTACAGGCGGTGGCAGGTTAAGGTGTGATTGCCGAAGCCAAAGCGAAAGCGAGTCCGAAAAGGGCATTAGTCACTGTTTGTAGACCCGAACCCGGGCGATCTAACCATGTCCAGGATGAAGCTTGGGTAAAGCTAAGTGAAAGTCCGAACCGACCAATGTTGAAAAATTGGCGGATGAGGTGTGGTTAGGGGTGAAATGCCAATCGAGCCCGGAGCTAGCTGGTTCTCCCCGAAATGTGTTTAGGCGCAGCGGTAAAGCAGATTCAGATGGGGGTAAAGCACTGTTTCCCTAAGGGCTGCGAGAGCGGTACCAAAGGGAGGCAAACTCAGAATACCATTTGAAGCTTTGCTAGTGAGACGGTGGGGGATAAGCTTCATCGTCGAGAGGGAAACAGCCCAGACCACCAGCTAAGGTCCCCAAATGAACTCTAAGTGAGAAAGGAGGTGGGAGTGCTTAGACAACCAGGAGGTTTGCCTAGAAGCAGCAATCCTTGAAAGAGTGCGTAATAGCTCACTGGTCAAGCGCTCCGGCGCCGAAAATGAATGGGGCTAAGAGTTCTACCGAAGCTGTGGACTTACGTAGTAAGTGGTAGGGGAGCGTTCTCTGTAGGGTGAAGCACTAGCGGCAAGCAGGTGTGGACGGCAGAGAAGTGAGAATGTCGGCTTAAGTAGCGCAAACATTGGTGAGAATCCAATGCCCCGAAACCCTAAGGGTTCCTCCGGAAGGCTCGTCCGCGGAGGGTAAGTCAGGACCTAAGGTGAGGCCGAAAGGCGTAGTCGATGGATAACGGGTTAATATTCCCGTACCATAAAAGGTTGGTACAGGAGGACGGACAAGGTTAAGGCCATCCGGGTGATGGAAGTCCCGGTGTAAGTTACTAAGGTGATGAAGTCTGGAGAAAACAGACAGAGCTGAGGTGCGAGTCCGACAAGCTACGGCTTGGAAGTGGTCAAGGTCATGGTTCCGAGAAAAGCCCTAACTATCATAAATCTTTTATGCTTGTACCCGAAACCGACACAGGTAGGGTGGTAGAGAATACTAAGGGGCGCGAGTTAACTCTCTCTAAGGAACTCGGCAAAATTACCCCGTAACTTTGGGAGAAGGGGTGCCACCTTTCAGGTGGTCGCAGTGAAGAGGCCCAGGCGACTGTTTACCAAAAACACAGGTCTCCGCGAAGTCGCAAGACGCAGTATGGGGGCTGACGCCTGCCCAGTGCCGGAAGGTTAAGGAAGTTGGTCAGTTTTCGGATGAAGCTAACGACTGAAGCCCCGGTGAACGGCGGCCGTAACTATAACGGTCCTAAGGTAGCGAAATTCCTTGTCGGGTAAGTTCCGACCCGCACGAAAGGCGTAACGATCTGGGCACTGTCTCGGAGAGAGGCTCGGCGAAATAGGATTGTCTGTGAAGATACGGACTACCTGCACTTGGACAGAAAGACCCTATGAAGCTTTACTGTAACTTGGAATTGGGTTCATGCTCAGCTTGCGCAGGATAGGTGGGAGGCGATGAAGATTTCCTTGTGGGGGAATCAGAGCCAACGGTGAGATACCACTCTGGCTAGGCTAGGATTCTAACTTTTACCCGTGACCCGGGAGAAGAACATTTTCAGGCGGGCAGTTTGACTGGGGCGGTCGCCTCCAAAAAGGTAACGGAGGCGCACAAAGGTTTCCTCAGGCTGGTTGGAAATCAGCCAGAGAGTGCAAAGGCAGAAGGAAGCTTGACTGCGAGACTTACAAGTCGAGCAGGGTGGAAACACGGTCTTAGTGATCCGACGGCGCTGTGTGGAAGGGCCGTCGCTCAACGGATAAAAGTTACTCTAGGGATAACAGGCTGATCTCCCCCAAGAGTTCACATCGACGGGGAGGTTTGGCACCTCGATGTCGGCTCATCGCAACCTGGGGCGGAAGTACGTCCCAAGGGTTGGGCTGTTCGCCCATTAAAGCGGTACGTGAGCTGGGTTCAGAACGTCGTGAGACAGTTCGGTCCATATCCGGTGCAGGCGCAAGAGCATTGAGAGGAGCCTTCCTTAGTACGAGAGGACCGGGAAGGACGCACCGCTGGTGTACCTGTTATCGTGCCAACGGTAAACGCAGGGTAGCCAAGTGCGGAGTGGATAACCGCTGAAAGCATCTAAGTGGGAAGCCCACCTCAAGATGAGTGCTCTCACAGGGTTAACCTGGTAAGGTCACGGGCAGAACACCCGTTAATAGGCTCTAGGTGGAAGAGCAGTGATGTTTGAAGCCGAGGTGTCCTAACAGACCGAGGGCTCGATCTATTTCTTTCTTGGTTCTTTGTAGTCTTGAGAGTTTTATTTCTTTTCCTGGTGTCTTTGGCGCTCTGGAACCACTTCGATTCCATCCCGAACTCGATGGTGAAACGGGGCAGCGGCGAAGATACTTGGGGGGTAGCCCTCTGGGAAAATAGCTCGATGCCAGGATTAATATTTCCATCAGACAAAGCCCCTTTCCTTCGGATTTGGGGCTTTGTCTGTTAACATCAAATATAATAATCATGACGAAATCTCAAGCACATGACCATGCTAATACAATTTGGATGTACTGGCATGACGATAGTTCTGATAATGCAGAAGCACTCAAGGTTATTAAGGAGCAAAAACAAAAACCCCCTGTCTATAAGCTAACGAGAGGTATCAAAAGTATCAAAGATAGCTTAGTTTTATCCTATTTGATTGAGACCGTTTTGGAATTTTAGGCGATCGCCTTATTCACTATAATACCACAATTTTTCATTTTTTTCGCTCACGTTTTTTTAACATTCAACACTTTTGCCTCAAAAACTAATGATCTAATTTAACTGTCTTTTACTTGGACTGTAGCCTTTTTCTTGTACATGGGTTCCAAGAGATTCAACTATCTGCTGCATAAGGCTACTATTTTGTAGGACGTATAATGTTTCTCGTTCCTTTTCCCAATCCGACTGTTTTACTTCTGGTTAAATAGCTCAGAACTAGCAGTTGCCAGAGTAGCCAGAAGAATAGCATTTGGAGGTCATAACATTTCAATAGATACAATTACAATAAGATAGAAACGAGAAAGAAAAAACTTTGTTGAAATATACTCGCCTATAGCAAATCGTTGGATTGCTTATAATAATAGTCAACAAAGACAAAAAATAGCAGAGAAACCTTTAAATTAAGCATTAACCGTTTATCTACCACAAATTTGGCAACAAATTATCACCGATTAATTATGAACAATTCTCTTCCCGAAAAACTATCTACTATATGCTATATGCGACTCACTATTTCAAAAAGTCGTAGATGAAGCAATTGAACAGCACAGAATTAAAGGTGAGGAGACCCGCGCTAGCGCGGATCTGCGCTTTGCGCAGCACGCGGTTTCTGAAAATGGCAAAGTTAAAATTGTGCCCCCAGAATAAATTACTCCTCTAGCAAATAAGCTCAAAGAGAGAAAAAATTGCACGTGAGGGATTTTTATATTTGCCTAAGCAACTTACTGGGCTATCAAAATTAAAGTAGGAAATGGCTTGATGAACCGAAACTAGGCTAAAGAAACTCAAGCCAAAATCTAAGTTGTCAAACTTCCAATACTGCTACGATATAACAAATCACTGCACCGGATGGTATAATAGGTAGTCTAGCATTATAAGCATTACATAGCTCAATAAGCACCAACATCGGACCCTAGATCTCATGACTGCTGTGCCTATTCCTCGCCACCCATCACAGAATGGGAATGTCATCAATAGAAATAACGAAATAGAAGCAACATCTGTTTTGGTATTGAAAGAATTGGTGGCACGCTTGCACCGAGAACAGTATAAAGTTCAAAACTTGTTAAGTTCTCTCGGGTTTGCCCTGCGCAGCTATAATAACTTGAATCAGTTTTTAGATCTGACACCTCTAATGGCAGCAAGGGTAGCGGAGGCTTCGGGGGGCGCTCTGATTCTCTTTAAGCAAGGTCAAGTGGGATCTTATCAACTCCATTGTCAGGAGGGGGTCCCTTGTCAGGATATTCGACGGGTGTTGGAGCGGGTAACTCGCAAGAACCGCCAAGAGAGTAAAGATTCATCTAAGGCAAGACCAGGTTCCATTGACGAACAAGTGAGACAATATCTGGGCTCGGAGGTATATTTGTTCAGCACGCCGATTTTGGTGAAAAATACTGAACGAGGACACCTGTACGTCTTCAGCAACTCTCCAGAATACGATTGGACCCTAAGGCGACGGAAATTAGTCCAGTTAGTGGCCGACCAAACAGCGGTAGCTATTGCTAACCACGAGTTGACAGAGGAACTGCGCCAGAAAGAAAGGCAGGATCGGGAGTTAGAAATTGCTGCGAAAATTCAGTTCCACTTCCTACCCAGGGAATGCCCCCAAATCAAAGGGGTAGCATTAGCAGCAGAATGCCGCACTGCTAACAAGGTTGGAGGGGATTACTACGATTTTATTCCCACCAACTACGATAGAATCAGTAGCACTGATGTTGAGACAGGGTCAAGTTCCGTTCCTTGGAGTATTGTCATTGGGGATGTGATGGGTAAAGGTGTCCCTGCTGGCTTGATTATGACTATGACTCGGGGAATGCTGCGAGGGGAAATTCTGAACCGGAACTCCCCAGCTCAAATTCTGGAACATTTAAACCGGGTAATGTATGCTGATTTGGAAAATTCCCACCGCTTTGTCACTCTCTTTTATTCGGAATACGACCCAGAAACCGGTATTCTCTCCTATAGTAATGCGGCTCACAATCCTCCTTTGTGGTGGGAAGCTGCTACTGGTTCGATCCAAAAATTAGATACCTGGGGTATGCTAGTGGGACTGGATGCGGATTCGAGCTATGAAGATGCCCAGGTAAAGCTATCTTGTGGAGATATAATTATCTATTATACCGATGGGTTTACCGATGCGGTCAATCAAGATGGGGAGCGTTTTGATGAAGATAACCTCTATCGGGCTTTCCAATGGGCTTGCGAACACTGCGATAGTCCCCAGTCTATTCTGGATTACCTCTTTGAGAGAGTTCAGCAATTTATTGGTTCGAGCAACCGCTCGGGGGATGATATGACTTTGGTTGTTATGCAAGTTAAATCTTCGGATTAAAATAAACAAAGCTGCTCAAAGTTTGTTACAGGAGATTATTCGGATGGCTATCTTGGAAATCAACACAGGGAATGATCAATTGACTGATACTTTCCAAATAAGTCGCAATATGTTCGTGGGAAGCATTGAATTACCCCACTATGGTACTTTATTGGCTCAGTCTATAGAAGATCCAGATGTTCTCGGTCAGATGCAAAAGGGATGGAATAATTTTATTGATTCTGGTCAAGTCTGAGCACTGCTGATAGGGCTGGTTATCGGTTATATGTTTCGTTCTTTGACATCTTCTTGAAGCAATTGAGAAATGAAGGAAAAAAAAACTTGGAGCGATCGCTTTGAGTCCGCACTCCATCCGGCGATCGCCCACTTTAATGCCAGTATCGGTTTCGATATCCAATTGCTAGAATATGACTTGACAGGTTCCGTGGCTCATGCTAAAATGCTGGGCCAAACTGGGATTATCTCGGAGGCGGAAGCTGAAGAGTTAGTGGCAGGTTTAGAACAAATTCGGCAAGAATATCGGGAGGGAAAGTTTAACCCCGGTGTTGAGGATGAGGACGTTCACTTTGCGGTGGAACGGCGTCTGATTGAAATAGTAGGAGATGGGGGGAAGAAATTACATACGGCGCGCTCCCGCAATGACCAAGTTGCTACGGACCTGCGCCTTTATGCAAGAGAGCAAATTACCCTGATAAGAGACCAATTACGAGCATACCAACAGGTTCTCCTGGACCTTGCCCTTCAGAACGTGGAAACCTTAATTCCGGGCTATACTCACCTGCAAAGGGCACAACCTTTGAGTTTAGCCCATCACCTGTTGGCTTACTTTCAGATGGCACAGCGGGACTGGGAAAGATTGGGAGAAATATACGGGCGGACTAATATCTGTCCTTTAGGTAGTGGTGCTTTGGCGGGGACAACTTTTCCGATTGACCGGGATTATACCGCTGCTCTCTTGAATTTTGACGGGGTTTGTGGCAACAGTCTAGATGGGGTGAGCGATCGGGATTTTGCTATTGAGTTTCTCTTAGGGGCCAGTTTAATTATGGTTCACCTCAGCCGCTTGAGTGAAGAAATAATTCTCTGGTCTTCTAGAGAGTTCAACTTCATCGCCTTGAAAGATAGCTGTGCTACCGGTTCTAGTATTATGCCCCAGAAGAAAAATCCCGATGTTCCTGAACTGGTACGGGGCAAAAGCGGACGGGTGTTCGGCCACTTACAAGCAATGTTAGTATTAATGAAAGGTTTGCCCTTAGCCTATAACAAAGACTTGCAAGAAGATAAGGAAGCTATCTTTGATGGGGTCAAAACTGTTAAAGCTTCCCTTAACGCTATGACCATTCTCTTGTCCGAGGGGTTAGAATTTCAAACAGCACGTCTGGAAGTAGCTGTTGCTGAAGATTTCTCCAATGCTACCGATGTGGCTGACTATCTCGCTGCTAAAGGCGTTCCTTTCCGGGAAGCTTATAATTTGGTGGGGAAAGTTGTTAAAACCAGTATTGCTGGGGGTAAGTTATTGCGGGATTTAAGTTTAGCAGAATGGCAGCAACTCCATCCAGCTGTGACCGGGGATATTATAGATGCGATCGCACCTTCGCAAGTTGTAGCAGCCCGCAATAGTTATGGCGGTACTGGTTTTGAGCAGGTGAGAGCGCAGATCGCCGAAGCAAAGTCTTTGCTAAAATTATAATAATGACATCCTAAAAATTGGAAAAAATTAATGTCTGATGTCCGATTGCGTTGTGCTTGGCAATTTGTAACTACGACAGGGAGAATTATCTTGCGCCATCCTATGACTAGGATAAATATTGTACCAATATTCTCCAAAGATGGTTATATTGTTTTAGTTATGGGGCGAGATACTGGTGAATGGACTTTACCCGGTGGTTTAGTAGAATGGTCAGAAAGTGTTCCCAATGCAGCTAAACGGGAATTAACCAAAACAACTGGATTAGAATTAGGTGCTATTCGCAATTTGGTGGGGGTTTATTCGGTACAAAATCAATCTGAAGGTCATGCTATTTGCTTGACAGTAGAGGTAGAGGCAAAAGAAGATATTAGACTAGAAAATATGCGGGAATTTTCTGAAGCAAAAGCTTTTAAACAAGAAGATTTCCCAAATCTTACCTTAAGCACATATTGCTCACAACAGCTCAAAGATTATCTCCAAAGTTCCCAGCAGCCTCAAGAAAATGCTATTTATCGATTTGGTAATTCATCTAGAGGAAGGATCCCCCCTGCCCCCCTTGTATTCCCCTCCGAAGAGAGATCGGAGAGAGGGGGAAGGTTAGAAGACAAGGGAGAGGGTTGTCGTCTCCGACATTTATTTATAACTTGGCTTGGAGTTATCTTTCGCTATCCAGTTGTGGGTGCTACAATTATAGCAATACTTCCCGATGGCAAAATTGTTTTGGTTAAACGACCGAAAAAAAGTGACCGAGAAGAGGAATGGGGTTTACCTGGAGGGATGGTAGATTGGGGTGAAGATATACCTGCTACAGTAAGTCGGGAGTTGAAAGAAGAAACTGGATTGAATTTAGTTAAAATTAAAAGAATAGTCGGTGTTTATTCAGAAGCGTTTCGAGATCCGAGAGTGCATTCCATAGCCTTATCCGTAGAGGTAGAAGCGGAGGGTACCTTTCAGGTAGAAGATACTTTAGAGATAGAGGAAGCGAGAGCATTTACGGTTGAGGAGTTGCGACCAAAACTCAAGAATATGGTGCTGATCCACGACCATCGCCGACAGTTACAAGACTATTTTCAAGGTTTGACCACTATAGCTTAAAAAAATTTCACGCAGCGGTGCGGTGCGTTCTTCTCGAATCAGATTCGGGCTTATTGCGCACCAAGACAGAGGCACAGAGACTCAGAGATGAAGATTGAGAAGACATCAGTAGAAAAGTCCATGGAAGAACAGGGAATGGGGGATATTCTGCTGCTGCTAGAACATTTAGCACAAAGAGAGACTATAACCGTCAAGCTTATACTAGATCGCCTCTATGATGTGGGTTCGGTAAACTTAATTAACAAGAAGTTTCGCTCCCGTACCCTCAACAAAACGATGAAACTGATTACAAAAACTTCTAAGCCAGTCTTCAAAGTAATTGCTCTGCGCTGGTTTCAGCAGAATTGCCCCAAACTAATTGCCGACTGGCTCCACGAAAAGGTTAGTTTTCCCCAAGAGGAAGATAAACCAGAAAAAGAGGTACAGCTCCAAGTATATTCTCTACCAGAAGGGGAAGAAAATAAAGCTATTGAGGTGGTAAGACGCCTCCAGAGTCGAGTGAGAGTGCTAACGGGAATGTTAATTGGGGCGATCGCTCTTTCTGGCGGCAGTTTTCTCTGGTTCTTCTCGAAGTAAGGAATATAGCAGGGCGACTCGAAGCGTGCGAAAATCGCGGCTTAGTAGCCGAAATATAAACCCGGGCCTGGTACTGTAAGAACGATGGAAATCGTAGGATGCGTTACGCTGACGGATTCTGCCTTGTCACTACGTACGATGCGTTACGCCAACAAAGTTTGTATTGTTTGCGTAACGCATCGTACCCTGCCGCTAACGAGGAGAATCTATGGGACGCCAAGGGCGGCACCTTCGGTGTAACAGGTATCCCGGAAACGGGTGAAGTGAATCACCGGAAAAAGCGTCTCATTCCTAAGAGTACAGCGTCAAGTTTGGAGGAGAAGGCCTCCTTAATGGGCTTCTTAATCGATAATCAAAACCCCACTCTGTTTTGTTATGACAAGAATTTCCCTGGGGGGTCGGTGGGCGAACTGGTGAGACCTAAAGGTTCAGAACAATTTCTGATTTGGAACGAGGAAAAACGAATAGTACTTTCTCTTAGGGGTGGTACCCGGAGAGGGAGGGCAGGCATACCTCTATCGAGGCTGTTCGGATAGGACGCGGGAGCGAAAGCTATTAGCTAAATAATTGCCCGCAATGACCGAGAGCTGAAATTCTATTTAAAGGGATGCTTGATGGTTAACACCAGATACCGTCGTAGAAATACGAACGATGAAGATAATCCGGTTCTGAATTTAAAGTCCAGGTAAGATGAAGGCGTGCGACTCGGAAGTCGCAGTAGTTAGTGGTTCAGCTGTCTGAACCCAATGGAGAGTGTCTCTCCGGTTCCCACCCGAAGGAGCTTTGGTAGCAATACTGGAGTTTCACAGCTAGAGGGTAATGCCTAATTCGTGAACTGTCTAGAGGATGCGGAGGGCTAGGGGAAGATTGGTATGGTAGCACGGTGGCGAAGCTTGCAGGGACGTCATCTTACGAAGAGCGAAAACTAGAATGATACGCTCTAGCCAAAAGGCAAGCAGTACATGTGAAATAGAGTTTGTCTTCACTCCAACGTTTGACACCACACTGCCGTTCTAGGGAGCAACCTAACCCAATCGAATCTAACTAATGCGAAACGAGTAATACCGACCCAGGGTCGGCAGAAATGTCGTAGGAAAGAAGTAATTCGTACCAATTCCCTGGGGAGAAGGGACTCTTCTAAAAAGCGAAAGCTGCCAGAACGAAAGTTCAGAGGAATAAATAACTCGGCAGAAGTCCGCTGTCTACCCCCGGCATTGATTAATGGCGGGGGGAGCCTGCTCAGGCGCGGCGCTCTGCAGGCGTAGGAGAGGGTGAAACGTAATCTGAAACTGGAACTTGAAACCCAATGTTCTCCGTAAGTTAGATGCGTTAAGGTTTTATCGCAAAGGTCGTCGAAGCTAGAATCTAAGGAGGCTGTAAACCTTAATATGGTTTCCTGAAAGCTAGCACGGATAATGGGAAGTAAACGCGCTGGGATTAGGATGATACACCAGGAGCCGGATGCTTGGAAATCTTGCACGTCCGGTACTGCGTGGGGGAAAACCCGTAAGGGTCTACCTATCACGACCGAGTAGATGGAAAGTCGAAATTAGGCCCTGATAAATCCGAGTAGGAACAGAGAGAAAACCGAACAAGATAGAAAGAGGCGAAGACTGCCACAGCACCCAGTACCAGCTGGATAGAGGTAGTCAAAGGGTTTTGAGCCTTCATAGAGGGCGAGTTTCAACCCGCAGGTCATAGGAGCCGTGTGAGGTGAAAGTTTCATGCACGGTTCCTACAGGGATGGGGTGGGTGACCACTCCTTCGACCCGAACAAGTAAGGCTTGAAGGTACGCAGAGCGGATGATAGGAGACTGTCACGTCCGGTTCTTAGGGGAGGGGAGGGAAGTGATTCCTGATTGCGCAAGCAACCGCGTTAGCGTCCCTTACCCGACCAATAGATGGGTTTCCTGGGTAAAAACAATAGTTCATTCGGAACGAGTAGAAACTCGCCGGACTTCCACCGATACGGGATGCAATAGCCTGGTCGATGTCGGTGGCGGAGGTTGGATGACAACAGCCTTACCGGAAAGGTGGGGGTAGGAAGCGGCGTAATTGCCGCCGGGTTTCATTAGAAGAGAAAACCAGCTGTGAATATCAGAACGAATAGGTGTTTCCAGAAATAACTCCGGTGCGGTAGTATCTAAAGTAAAGGTTAGGTGGATGGGAAGAGATTGTTCCCCGTTAATATCGGTGGCAATTAATTGCAGGGTATAGGTTCCGTCTGGGAGATTTTCCCCGTAAATTCCTGCTAATTCTGACCTGATGAGGGTAAAACTTCCATTTGGTTGAATTTGAACCGTAATTTCTTTCATTTCTCCCCCAAAATTGCCCTGTAAACTCGCAATTTCGGAGTTAGAGGTAATGGTTCCCTCAATCGTGAGGTCTGACGTAATTCTATCTGTAGTATCTGACCCAGTATCATTAGTTAATGTAGCCGAAACCGAAATATTACCCTTTTCATAAACCCTCATATTCCCAAACCGACTCATTCCCGGGGGATTAGGTATATCATGGTCATTTCTAAAGGTGAGATAATTTACCTCCCCCGTGAGATATTCACCCACTGGAATGCGATAATGCTTCCAAGAACCTGGAACTTCATAGAGCCCGGCAAAATCCTGAGCCATTCTTGATAACTGAGTTCCATGAAGTTGAAATTGCTGTTTTGCAGTTGCAGCCGTGTCAAAATCGAATCCAATTCCGTGAATTTCCCCTTCTACTGTACTTTGAAAGTCAAATTCCATTACGGTATCTGGGGTAATATTATACTCATAATTGACAGCTTTCCAAAGATTTCCCGTCAAGGACAGGAAATTTCCGTCGGCAGTGGTTTCATATAATCCCTTCCTATCCTGGTTTCCCCCGTAACTTGTGAGAGGATATTCCTGAGTTATTTCTGTTTCATTTTCAATTGTAGTTACCCGCAATAATTGGGGGTTTTCGTAAACTCGAATATTTCCAAACCGACTCATTCCCGTGGGATTTTTGACGTCATGGTCATTTCTAAAGGTGAGATAATTGACCTCCCCTGTATAATATCGACCCACTGGAATGCGATAATGCTGTAAACCACCCGTTACCTCATCGTAGTTAGCAAAATCCCGATTCATTCTTGACCGTTGAGTTCCATGAAGTTGAAATTGCTGTTTGGCAGTTGCCGACGTGTCAATATCAAAGCCAATTCCGTGAATTTCCCCTTCTACTACACTCTGAAAGTCAAATTCCATTACGGTATCTGGGGTAATATTATACTCATAATTGACAGCTTTCCAAAGATTTCCCGTCAAGGATAGGAAATTTCCGTCGAAACTGGTTTCATATGACCCCTTCTTGTCTTGGTTTCCCCCGTAAGAGACGAAGTCAGAGTTGTTAAAATTAAATATTTGGTTAGAGTCTTCCAGTGACGTGGTCTGGAGACTAATTTCTTCTAAGAAAGGAGTTTGGGAACTACTGGAAACCACCGTGGTCGCATTAATTTGTCCGGAACCTAGGACGTCTCCTTCCTGCCCGTTAATTATTTCCGTTATATCCGCCGTTGGCTGTTCCATGAGTTTTATCCTTTGTTTTGGGCTCCCCCGACTCTTTTCAGGGAACTTTAACTTGGTTTCAGTTCGGGTCGAAGGAGTGGTCACCCACCCCAGCTCCCTTTCAAAACCGTGCATGAGACTTTCACCTCACACGGCTCCTATGACCTACGGGCTGAAACTCGCCTCATATAAGGCTAGAAACCCTTTGATTACCTCTATCCGTTTGGTACCGGGGGTTGTGGCAATCTTCGCCTTTCTTCTTTCCCTTTTCAGTCTTACTGGTTCCTACTCGGATTTATCAGGACTCTAAACTACCTTGACCTAAAATTCAGAACTAGGTTATCCTCTTCGTCCGTATCTCTACGGCGGTATTCGGTATTATTTCAACCTCAGGCATCCCTTTTGGGTAGAAATTAGCTCTCGGTCATTGCGGGCAATTGTTTCTGCTATTTCTAGCTTGCGTTTCGTTCCCGCGTCCTATCCGAATGGCCTCGATAGAGGTATGCCTGCCCTCCCTCTCTGGGTACCACCCCTATGAGAGAGAACCATTCGTTTTTCCTCGTTCCAAATCAGAAATTGTTCCGAACCTTTAGGTCTCACCATTTCGCCCATCGACCCCCCAGAGAAACTCTTATCATGAGAAAGACAGAGTGGGGTTTTGATTATCGATTCAGAAGCCCATTAAAGAGGTCTCCCTCCAAACTAAACGGATTGCTCCGCGCTGTACTCCGAGATATGAGACGCTTTTTCCGGTGATTCACTTCACCTGTTTCCAAGATACCTGTTGACCTTAGATTCTCCTCATTAGCGGCAGTGTCACTTTCGTGTCTGATTCCGCCCTGTTCCCAGCTTCACGCCCCGGAGGCTAACCCGGCAAGTCTGCTTGAATTCACAGCTGCGTGTGGGCAGATAGAGATTCACTTATCCCTTAAGTGGCTGGACTGTTTCACTGATTTCTGACCAGTTATTTCACCAGCAATCCTGATTTAGTTGTCAAAGTACAGTCGCCTGTTGGCTCCGATGTCCTTTCAGCGGGTTTACCCACTTATATTCCTCACCGTTCTTACCGTACCAAGCCCGGGTTTATATTTCGGCTACTAAGCCGCGATTTTCACCCGGAACGAGTCGCCCCCCCATCATAATCTCAAAATTTCACCTTGTCAATCGGTATAAATACCTAATTTTGAAAGAAATTTGATTTTCTCCAAAATCTTGTTATTTTTACATAACTAAAGTAAAAAAGTATTGTTTTTGTTTTATATTAAGCTTAACTTATGCAAGGCTAGTAATGTTTAATCAGTTTATTTTAACATATAGCAATCGCCAAGGCGATTGATACACTCGGAGTGAGTTTGACTTTATGTTGACTTCTAAGTTAGAAACCTTACCCGACGGCAATTTTAAAAGCATCCTACCTGTCAAACTCATAACTGGTAATTGTCAAGGTACGTGGTAACTGGTAACTGATAACTGGTAACTGGTAACTGGTAATTGTCAAGGTACGTGGTAATTGTCAAGGTACGTGGTAATTGTCAAGGTACGTGGTAATTGTCAAGGTACGTGGTAACTGGTCACTGGTCACTGGTCACTGGTCACTGGTAACTGGTCACTGGTCACTGGTCACTGGTCACTGGTCACTGGTCACTGGTAACTGGTCACTGGTAACTGGTCACTGGTCACTGGTAACTGGTAACTGGTCACTGGTAACTGGTCACTGGTCACTGGTAATTGTCAAGGTACGTGGTAACTGGTAACTGGTCACTGGTAACTGATCACTGGTCACTGGTAACTGGTCACTGGTAACTGGTAACTGGTCACTGGTAACTGGTCACTGGTCACTGGTCACTGGTAACTGGTAGAGGACGACAATGGCAATCTTGTTGAAACGCCAGAAGGGTCGGTGTGCGGAGTGCGGGCTATGGTTAACGGTGCAGGATAAGTTGAGGTGTTAGTTTTTGGGCGACCATAAGAAACCTCGTCATCAAGGTGGGGAGGATTCTTATCAAAACCTTCAGCTTCGACCTGCCCATTGTCATCACGTTAAAACGGCTAGGGATAGTAGCGGTTTGGTGTGATTGTCAGGCACCAAAGTACTGAGGAGCCGGATGAGGGGAAACTCTCACGTCCGGTTTTGTAGCCAGGTGGAGGAGGCGATCCCTTCACCTAGGTTAATTAGGTACATGGCTTGTAACTGTAAGCCTGTTCTCTTGGTGATTAATCTTGATTAAGTGGGATCTTCACAGCAAGTAAACTGAAAACATTGCCTTCTACTTTTTGAAGAGTTCGCCCATTCAAAAAGTAGAAGCCGTATCCCTTCAACCAACTTTTTACCATAGGGTTTTCATAGCCGTCTAGATAAACTGCCACAACACGGTTTGAAGTAAAAAGATCCTCTGATCCTTTGAGTACTTCTAATTCCTGACCCTCCACATCAACTTTTATGATTATACGGTTTCCAATTATGTCAAATGAATCAAGACGACGACAGGGTAAACTTACCTTCTGTTTCGTTTGATATGAAGAGGCATGTTCAACTGTAGTGAACACATGAGAAACCGCACCACCAAAAAATTATAGTTCACCTTCCTGCTCAGCAAGAGCTGAACAGTATGCTTTCACTGGCAAACCTTCAAGGGTCTTTTGAAGTCTTAAAAAGGTATGTGGATTTGCTTCTATTGCATAGAAGTTTAGATGATTGTAAATTTTCTTAAGCCTCGAAAGGGAAGCAGAGAAAAGCCCAATGTTTGCACCCACATCAATGAAAGTATCCGCATTGGGTAGCAATGCTGCAAGATGAAAGATTATTGATAATTCATCACGAAAAAGGCTAGAAAATCTTGCCATACGTGATGCCCGCAAGTAACCATGCTCATCAAGAGAATTGATATAAATAGAACAATCAATAAGCTTAACTACCTGATCCTTATCGCCTTCAAGAAATTTGGTTATAAGCCGACGAATGTATGGTTGTTTGATGAAGAATCGATCGTATAAGTAAGAAAACATTAATTTTAAGACTCTCAGAATCAGTAACTGTAGATTGTAACCTAACTATATGTAGGACTCAATTAGTGGACTACACGATCGGCCTCATTAAGGAACTCGGCGATCGCTCCACCCCCTTGGCTAAACCATGGCAAGCAATATAGCACCCGATATCCAAATTAGTCAAGCTCAAAAAATGCTCAGTATCAGAACTCAATCTCCAAATCCCTGAAAAACTGCCTGCATTTCAGCCATTTTGACTGGACTTTTTGAAGAAGCTATAGGTAACATTTGTTGTACTATCCATAGGTCACAGGATCTTAGTCAACCAATTGCAGACTTATCACCCAAACAATAAGCGTTAGACTGCACTCATTGCTCTCTATCTACAACCCACCGGATCTTATCCAGCAGCTCCATGGAACCCACAACCCAACCCAAAAAACTCCTTGACCAAGTCCGCGACACCCTCCGAGTCAAACACTATGCCTATGGCACCGAAGAAAGCTACATTCAATGGATTCGCCGCTTCATCCTCTTTCACAACAAACGCCACCCCAAAGACATGGGAGAAGCCGAAGTCGAAGCCCTCAGCGCCCTCCTCTTTCTCTATCGCCACGTCTCAAACAACCCCTCAAAGAATCCATCGAATCAGTTAGAGCCAAACAATCCCAACATTTACCCGTTGTTTTAACCCCAGAAGAAGTTCAATGCCTCCTGCTTTATTTGGATGGTACCCCTCAGCTCCTAGCTAAATTACTTTACGGGGCAGGATTACGCATCAAAGAAGGACTGCGGCTTCGAGTCAAAGATGTGGATTTTGGTCAGTCTCAAATTATCGTGCGGGATGGGAAGGGAACGATCCCAGAACCAATTTCCTGTACCTTTCTTAAAAATGTTGTCTTCCCAACTCCTCCCAGACCCCAAATTTGGAACAAGACGGCGGACTGTGCCGGATCTTGAACAGCATTTTCAATCTCTTTCAGAAAGGCTTCTGCTCCAGGACGAGAAATGTATAGATCTTGGATAGTCATGGTGACAAAGCTAGAAAAATGGGGAAATACCGTTATTCATTATAGCTTGTATAGTTTTTGTGGGCTAATGTTTTTTCTGTCCAGCGAAATCTCCCGAAACCCTATAAAATACTTGTGATGAGGTATAGAATCAGCGCACCGCAACCTTAGTTGTCACCTTGCTTTAATTATTGAAATGGATACTTTAACTATATTGCTACATTACGTCTTGCCTTTTATCTTAATATTATCTTCCTTTATACTGGGCAGACTCTTGGAAAAGCGGGGTGTTAAACGACTACGGAAATTTACCCCTCTCGCCCGTTGGCAAGGTGCCGAAATAATTCTTGAATCTCTCCAAGGCATTATCATCCTTTGGTTTACACTGGGAGGATTCTATTTAGCTACCCTCAGTATACCATTAAGGGAATCCCTAAAGCTAATTATTGCTAAAATTCTCTTAGTTACGTTTTTGGCTTCCGTCACTCTGGTTATTTCCAGACTGACGGTGGGTTTTATTCAACTCTATAGCAGCAAAGGGGAAAATGGTTCTCAGTTAACATCTTTGTTAGAAAACTTAACTAAATTATTAGTTTTCCTCTTCGGTACTTTAATTATCATTCAGTCTCTGGGCATTTCTATTACCCCTTTGCTCACTGCGTTAGGTATTGGTGGGGTTTCCATCGGTTTGGCTTTGCAAAGTACTCTGGCAAATCTTTTTTCCGGTATCGGCATTATTGCTTCCAGAAAAGTACGCCTAGGAGACTATATTAAGTTAGCAAGCGGTCAAGAAGGATACGTTACAGATATAGCTTGGCGTCAGACAGTTATTCGGGATATTTACGAGAATTTAATTATCATTCCCAACGCCAAGATAGTTGGGGATACCTTCAAAAACTATCATCTCCCGGAAAAAGAAATGTTGATACCCATTGAAGTAGGAGTGAGTTATGAGAGCGACTTAGAACAAGTAGAAGCTGTTACTCTAGAAGTAGCTGAGGAAGTCAGAGCCAAAATATTAGGAAGTGTGTCGAAATACAAAGCTTTTATCCGCTATCACCGCTTTGACTATTTTAGTATTAATTTTACCGTGTATCTGGGAGTCCAGGAATTTTACGACCACCTGCTGGTGAGACACGAGTTTATCAAAAAATTATACAAACGATATCAAGCCGAAGGAATTAAAATTCCCTTTCCCATTCAAAATATTTATATGCCCCAAAGGGATGGAAAGCAGGAGTTAGACTATAATTTCAAGCAGAAAAGAGAAAAATGAAACCACGCCCCTTGTTGCCCATAATGGGAGTCATCATCCTACTGATTTCTGGATTAATCTTAATATGGCCAAGCTTTGCCCAGTCTAATAAAGAAACAGCCCCCGTGGTTCTAGACGGTCGGGAAATTCTAACCATCGGTAGCTACCAACTATTTCCCGCTCAGGGAAGGGCTGACTGGATCTCCTCTCAACTGGAAGAGGCGATCAAATTGAAGGAACCCACGGAAATCAGCATTGAGGAACGAAACGGATCCCCCACCATAATACTAAATGACCGTTACCTATTGACGGTAACGGAAAAAGATACCACTGTTGGCATCAGCCCCAGGGAACAAGCCCAGATCTGGGGGGAGCAAATACGCCAAGCAGTGGAAAAGGCTCAACAGGAAAGGAGGGTTGAGTTTCTCTGGGGAGGATCCCTGGTGGTTTTATTGATGGGAATTTTAGCGGTGGCGATCCATTGGTTCTTGGGATGGATATGGCGACGGTTTCAGCGCCAAGTCTTAAAATTACTCCGCCGCCAAAATTCCAACCCTACAGAGCCATCCCGCCTATTGGGACTATTGCTGCGCCTCCCACTATTGCTGGCGCGGTCAATAGTTTGGGTAGCTATCCTACTGTACGTCACCAATTTATTTCCTTTCAGCCGAACCTGGAGTTACAGCATTACAGAAATACTCATAGCCACTTTTACCTCTCCCATAGTCTCCTTCGGTCAAAATTCCTACTCTGTGGTCAATTTCCTCATTCTCATTGCCTTGTTCTTGGCACTGATAGTCTTGGCGAACGTAGCAACGGAGTTTTTGCGCAGCCGGGTCTTGCGGACAACCCGGTTAACCATCGGGACTCAGGAAGTCATTGCCATTTTCAGCCGCTATGCTCTACTCTCCATTGGCACCATTGCCCTATTGCAAGCTTGGGGGATCCAGTTATCCTCCCTAACCATTTTAGCAAGTGCTTTGGGGGTGGGGATTGGTTTTGGCTTTCAAAATATTGCCAAAGACTTTGGTAGCGGTTTCGTTTTACTCTTGGAGCGCACCATTCAGGTCGGGGATTTTGTTGAAGTGGGGGATTATATGGGTACTGTGGAGCGTATCGATCCTCGCTGCACTCTGATTCGTACCAACGACCGCGTTTCCATTATCGTCCCCAATTCCCGCTTTCTAGATTTGGAAGTCATCAATTGGAGTCATTCTAATCCCATTTCCCGGCTTCACCTACCAGTGGGAGTTTCTTATCATGCCAATATTAATGGGGTGCGAAGGGCTTTGTTGGAAGCGGCAAAAAAACATGGGGATGTTTTATCTCAGCCAGAACCTCAAGTCTGGTTTAAAGGATTTGGCGATAACGCTTTGGACTTTGAGTTATTAGTGTGGATTGCGGATCCTGTCCAGCAACCTGCAATCAAAAGCGATCTTTATTTTCTCATCGAGGCTGCTTTTAAGCAGCATAAAATTGAGATTCCTTTTCCTCAGCGAGATTTACATCTCCGCTCCGGTACTTTACCCCTACAGGTATCCCCGAAACTAGAACAAATTTTATCTCAGCTTTCCCAACAACTAAAAAATGGTGACCAATTATAGCACTCCCTAGCATGAAATACTCCATTTCCCAAGAAAATTTATATTTCTGAAAATATCAGCTCTCAATCAAACAAATTTCCCCAGATTTGTTAAGTTTTATTAACAGATTGACCACTTTTGGACATGAGGAAAAAAAGTTGCTATAGTAAAGATATAAATGCTCGCTCCCATCACTACAACTTTATATTTAGGCACAAGACCATAAAAGTAAAATTTGTGACCTTTGCCTTTCTAAGTGAGGAGATTAAAAAATGAAATTAAACCTAGCTTCCTTTGCTTCTGTTGGTTTAGCTTGCACTGCTGTTGCTTTCAGCAATTCGATGATTGCTTTTGCCCAAAATAACCCAAACATTGACTTACCTCCCTTCGTGGAGACAAAAAGAGGTATTTTGGGTTTAAATAATCTTCTGCCTGAATCTCCCTATGATCGAGAGATGAGATTGGCTTATGAGGCAATTGTGCGGGAAGATTACAAAGAGGCGATCGCTAACTTTCAGAATGCCCTAGCTCTCCGTCCTAACGACGAATATGCCACAGCAGCTTATCTGAATATTTTGGACCTAATCAATGGAACAAATGAGGGTCCAAGTCGATACGATCGCTACATGAAAGCGGGTTATCAGGCTTCAGGAGCAGGCAGTTACCATTTAGCTTTGATTCACTTCAACAAAGCCCTTCAAGAGCGTCCTGAAGATAGCTATGCCATGACGGCAATTGGCAATATCCGTTCCTACCTGGCTTGAGACCAAAACGACAACAACGAGTAACCAGACCAAAATAATCGTAGGTTGGGTAGAGCGCAAGCGAAACCCAACATTGATTGGTGTTGTTGGGTTTCGTTCCTCAACCCAACCTACAGTTGCTGATTTTTTATTTAGTTCATTGAAAATGATAATGCCTTTGCTATGATAGCGGTTTGCGAGCGTTGATCAAGTCTGCTACTTATTCTGATGGAACAACCCCAAGACATTACGATCCTGATAATTCTAATCGTAATGGCAGGTATTAGCGCCCAAGTGCTAGGGAACTATCTCAAAATACCCAGCATTGTCTTCTTACTGCTGTTCGGGATTCTCTTTGGACAGGATTGCCTCGGTTTTCTGGACCCCGGACAGCTGGGAGATGGCATGAGAACCATCGTTTCTCTCTCAGTAGCGCTCATTCTCTTTGAAGGGGGACTCAGTCTTCAATTGCGGGAACTGGCGAAAATTTCCGACAGTCTGCGGAACTTAATTACCGTAGGAACAGGGTTTACCCTCATTGGCGGTAGCATTGCCGCTCATTTTTTAGCCACTATCCCTTGGATTTTAGCCTTTCTCTATGGTGCTCTGGTAGTGGTAACCGGACCCACCGTCATCGGACCTTTGCTCAAACAGGTGAGAGTAGATCGCAAAGTCGCTGCCCTCTTAGAAGGAGAAGGAGTGCTCATCGACCCCATTGGAGCTATTATCGCAGTTTTAGTCTTGAGCGTCATTTTGAATGAGGATGCCACCCCCGCCAACCTAATCGCCGATTTAACCATTCGCCTGACCATCGGAGCAGCCATCGGGGCTGCGGGAGGCTGGGGGTTGGGCTGGTTCCTCAAACAGGCTGATTTTCTCGCCGCTGATCTAAAAAATCTCGTAGTTTTGGCGGTCCTCTGGGACTTATACGGTCTCGCTCAATATATAGAGCCGGAGTCGGGACTGATGGCCACAGTGGTAGGGGGAATCGTCCTCAGTTCCGAATCCTTGTCCGAACTGCGGCTCTTGCGGCGGTTTCAAGGTCAGCTCACGGTTTTGGCCGTTTCCGTCCTGTTCATTCTTCTGGCGGCAGATCTATCCTTGGGGAGTATAGTTGCTTTGGGCTGGGGTAGCGTCTTAACCGTCTTGGCTTTGATGTTCGTGGTGCGACCGCTCAATGTCTTAATTTGCACTCTCCATAGCACCCTCAACTGGCGGCAAAAGCTATTCGTGAGCTGGATCGGTCCCAAGGGAATCGTTTCTGCATCGGTGGCTTCCTTGTTTGCCATTTTGCTGACAGAAGAAGGGATTGTTGGCGGCGAAGAAGTCAAAGCTCTAGTTTTCCTAACCATCATGATAACAGTAGTGGCACAGGGAATGACAGCTCAGACAATAGCCAATTTCCTTGAGCTACTTGAGGGTAATCGTCCGGGAGCGGTGATTGTGGGATCCAATCCTTTAGCCCGTTTGATTGCCCGCCTGTTGCAAGAACGGGACGAACCAGTAGTCTTGATTGACACTAACGCCGCAGCGGTACAAGAAGCAGAAAAAGAAAATCTACGGGTTTTCTTGAGCAGTGCCATGAATGCCCAGGTTCTCGAAGAAGCAGGATTGGACGATATGGGAACCTTCCTCGCTATGACCAAAAATGGCGAGGTGAACCAAATGTTGGCAACTCGGGCAGCAGAAGAGTTCCAAGAGCCTCAAATCATGGCGATTTTGCCCAAAGATATTCAAGATAACCAGTCCAACTACGACAGCAAAATTCAACCCGCCCTTACCTTCAATTTAAATCTCTAAACTTGGAACCAGTATCTGACAGATGGAGATGTAAAATTGATGAAAACAGTGCTGAAAAACCCTGGGTTTACCTTTCAGCAAACTTATCTCCAGGCGCTGATTGATTCCGGTAAGCTTCTCCCCCTATTATTGGAACGACAAAAACGCCTGCAATTAGTGCGAGCTGGAGAAAATTGGGAACCTGGCGATCGCCTGATTTGTTTACTACACAACCCCAAACCAAAACTACTCAAACAACTGAGTGGCAATACCAGTACTATTCGTCTTTCCCAGGAAAAATTGCCCATAGTGGAAGAATTAACCATGCCCTCTTCAGTTATACCAGTGAGCTCGTACCATGACAGTTACCAGTACTAATGACTAGTTACAGTAATGTCCAGAAAGCTTTGTACCACTGTCCTAAGAGGAGATTTAGTGCAGATGTTATCCAAGTTGAAATCTGTAAATACGCCTAGGCTCACTGCTATAATTTATCGAATAAAATACAAAAGTAGACTTATTTAAAATGGGTAGCTCCGCAACCTCCAATCAAAACCAACGTTAGCACTCTATCTCTGGCGGCAGAAGCAGTTATTGAAAGATAAAAATGGATAAATTTTCTCAAGGTAAAAAATTGCCAGTAATTGGCTGGCGGGAAATACTTGCTTTACCGGATCTCAGTATTGCCAAAATTGAAGCCAAAATAGATACGGGTGCTCGTTCTTCTGCTATTCATGCCGAAAATATCAAGATTTTCCAGCAGCAAGATGGAAAAGAAATGATTCGCTTCCTGGTACGTCCTTATGGGAAACACAGCAAAGAAACTATAATGGTGGAAACGACGTTGTTAGATCAGCGCCAGGTTCGTAGTTCTAATGGCCAAGCCCAGGTAAGACCTGTAATTGAGACTATAGTACAACTAGGGAACCAACAGTGGCCAATTGAAATTAATTTAACCAATCGAGATGCTATGATCTTCCCCATGTTACTAGGGCGGCAAGCATTGCGGAATCGCTTTTTGGTCGATGCTGGCAGTTCTTTTCTCCAAAGCAAAACCCAGAAAAAATAATGAAAATCTCAATTTTGTCTCAAGACAAATCTCTGTATTCTACAACAAGGCTCAAAGAAGCTGGAGAGAGCTTTGGACACCAAATGGAGGTGATTAATTACCTGCGCTGCCACATGAACATTACCTCCCACAAGCCAACCATTATCTACCAGGGAGAACCTATGGGGAACTGCGATGCCATTATTCCTCGCATCGGCGCATCCAAAACCTTCTATGGCTTGGCAGTGGTACGCCAATTTGAGGTAATGGGAGTCTTTAGTGCTAATTCATCCCAGGCAATTTCCCGTTCTCGCGATAAACTCCGCTGCTTGCAAATTCTTGCCCGCACTGGTATCGGTTTGCCTGTAACTAGTTTTGCCCACGGAACGGAAGATATTGACGGTTTAATCCAAACAGTGGGTGGCGCCCCTGTAGTGATTAAACTGCTGGAGGGAACTCAAGGTATTGGGGTGGTATTGGCGGAAACCCATCAAGCAGCCAAGTCTGTGATTGAAGCTTTCCGGGGTTTAGATGCCAATATCTTGGTGCAGGAGTTTATTAAAGAAGCCCAGGGTACGGATATTCGCTGCTTTGTTGTCGGTGATAGGGTTGTGGCATCTATGAAACGTCAGGGAACTCCCGGGGATTTTCGCTCCAACTTGCATCGAGGGGGCAAAGCCGAAAAAATTAAATTGACTCCAGAAGAACGCAGTACAGCAGTACGAGCCACGAAAGCCATGGGATTACGCATTGCAGGAGTAGACTTGTTGCGTTCTCATCACGGTCCAGTGGTGATGGAAGTAAATTCTTCTCCAGGACTGGAAGGCATTGAGAAAACTACTGAGGTGGATGTAGCGGGGAAAATAATTCAGTTTTTGGAGAAAAATGCCCCATCGGGGAAAAATCGAGATCGCATTCAATATTAATTTAATAGCAGTCGCTGGAAGGGTGTCTAGTTATATCTTGGTATTCAGCGATTGCCTTGGGAAGTTAACGAAAATAAATTATTTGTTTGCGCGATCGAAAGGAAATTTAACTTTAAAGTACCGGATAACTTTCGCTTAGTATATTCCCAACTTGGTAGTATCCTTATATATACTGTACCAAAAAGTTTTGGCAGAATCTACATAATGGCAAGAAGTGTGAAATGAAAGTAGCAACCTGGAACGTCAACTCCATTCGTACTAGAGAACAGATCGTAGTAAAATGGTTAAAAAATAATCCCGTCGATATTCTCTGCTTACAAGAGACAAAGGTAATCAATGAGAGCTTTCCCAGAAAAGCTTTTAAAGAATTGGGCTATCACCTGTATATCTCGGGACAGAAATCTTATAATGGGGTTGCCATCTTCAGTACCACCCCCATGACAGATGTTAGCACCGGGTTTTGGGATGGGGAAGGTGAGAATTTCGACGAGCAAAAGCGGGTGATTACTGGTGTCATTAAGCACACCAGAATTGTCAATCTCTACGTTCCCAACGGTAGCGCTGTGAAAAGTGAGAAATACGACTACAAACTGCGCTGGTTAAAAGCACTGCGGAAGTACCTTCAAGATCTGCTGGAAACTGGATCAGAGGAAATGTGTGTCTGCGGGGATTTTAATATTGCCCTTCATGATAAGGATATTTATAAACCGAGAGGGGAAAACCATATTATGTGTTCCCCCGCCGAACGTCAAGCCTTGCAGGAAGTGTTAGAGCTAGGTTTAGAGGATGCTTTCCGCAAATTTACCACTGCTGGCGGACACTTTAGTTGGTGGAATTATCGTGCTGCTGGCTATGTTAAGAACAGAGGTTGGCGCATCGACCATCACTATCTTACAGGAAAGCTGATAGATCGAGCTATTAATTGCTGGATTGATATCGAACCCAGAAAAGTTACCAAACCCAGCGATCATGCTCCAGTAATAGTAGAATTACAAATGTAGCGCCCAATGGTTACCTGATCCTTTATCTCTCTTCTCAGTGTCAAGAGTGTTGGTCGTGTTTAATCAAAAAACAAGAATCACTCTTTTATTATTTCAACCAGTATTACGCATTCCCGCAGCAATACCGTTAATGGTCAATAAAGCTCCCCTGAGCAATTCTTCCTTACTATAACGGAAGTAAACGATCTCAGATTTTGCCCGCTCGCTGTATTCCCGCAAGCGTTTGAGCAGAGAAACTTGCAAAAATCCCAAGGGTACGATGGTACCATTACGCAGTTGCACCGATCGCTGTAATTCCGGATCGCCATCCAAAAGGTGTTTTTGCCCGTTAATTTTCAGCACTATCTCTCTCGTCGTGACGTATTCCTGGACAATGCGAGTGAACAGCCTTTCAAAACGTTCTCTGTCTTGTGGTTTCGACAATTCTTGTACGTAGTGATGAGCCATTTGTAAATCCACCTTGGATAGAGTCATCTCCACCTTAGATATAACCATTTTAAAGAATGGCCATTTGTTATAGAAAGATTTTAGTAGTTTCAGATGTTCCTTTGGTTCTTGTAAGAGAAACTCTTGTAGTGCAGTGCCAACCCCATACCAAGCTGGTAACAAAAAGCGGCTTTGGGTCCAGCTAAATACCCAAGGAATTGCCCGCAGACTGCTTAAATCTTTTTTGCCGCTCTTGCGTCTTGCAGGACGAGAGCTAATTTGCAACTGACTGATTTCTTCAATGGGGGTGACGTGGTAGAAGAAATCGAGAAAGTCAGGCTCTTCGTAAATCAGAGCCCGATAAGCAGTCCGGGATCGCTCTGCCAATTCTTCCATAATTTCGTTCCAAGGCTGGATATCGTCAAAACCACTCCCGAGTAAACTACTGCGGATTACTGCCGTTGCCAATGTTTCCAAATGATACAAGGCTAATTCCGGTAGGAAGTATTTAGAAGCCAGCACTTCCCCCTGTTCAGTAATCTTAATCCGTCCATCAATGGTGGCGGTTGGTTGAGCTAAGATAGCCTCATAAGTTTTTCCGCCGCCCCGGCCCACTGATCCCCCTCTACCGTGGAAGATCCGCAAGGCAACTCCATGGTCTTGAGCTACCCTCTGCAAAGCTTTCTGGGCTTTATGAATTTCCCAATTACTGCTCAAGAAACCGGAATCTTTGTTACTGTCCGAGTAACCCAGCATCACTTCCTGTAAATTGGCTAGCTGGACGCGGGCAGGTTCTTCCTTATCTCCGGAGTAATTTTGATGCTGTATTCCCGATGGCGCTAAACAGGCGCGATAAAGAGGCAGTTCAAATAGAGCAAGCATTACTGCTGGGGAGCGTTTGAGGTCGTCTACTGTTTCAAATAGGGGAACCACCCTGATGGTAGTAACGCTGGTGACGGGGTCGTAAAGTCCCGCTTCTTGAGCTAGGAGCAGCACTTCCAGCACGTCGCTCACATCATGGGTCATACTGATGATGTAAGTCTGGCAGATTTCAGTGCCGAACTCTTGTTGCAACTGCCGCAATAGGAACAGGGTTTCAATCGTCTCGCAGGTTTTGGCGGAAAAAGGCATTTCCGCTGGAATCAAGGGACGACGAGTCTGCAATTCTGCCACTAGCCATCCAGTGCGCTCTGCTTCCGATAGATCCTTGTAGGATTTAGGTAGAATATCCAGGTAGGCTGCAATTTCTGCGATCGCATCTGAGTGGACGGAGGATTCTTGGCGAAAATCTAACTGAGTGAGGGTAAAGCCAAAGATTTCTACCTGACAAATTAAGTTGTCTAGTTCCCGACAGCTCAAGCCAGTTTTATCTAGACTGCTCTGAATAAGTCTTAACTCTGCTAAAAACTCACTAGACCTGGGGTATATATTCTCATCATTTGTCGTCCGGTCAAGGCGTTCCCTAGGACGAGACAGCCTTTTATTTCGCTCTCTGGTATTTTCCAGCCGTTTCTGGATGTAAGCCAGTTTCATTCGATAGGGTTCTTGGCGATAGCGAATTGCCAGCTTTTTGTCAACCTCCGGCATTTCCATGCGATCTTGCTCCAAAGAGCCGACCAAATCATCTAAAACGAAAGCAGGACTCCAATGGCTTGATAAGCTCAATAAAATAGTTAACTGCTGGATGGATTGGATGTATTTTTCCAGAACCACTTTTCTTTGATAGCAAGCAGTTTCCCAAGTCACTTGCGGCGTTACCGAGGGATTGCCATCCCGATCAGATCCTACCCAGGAACCGAAGTAGCAAAAATTATTCCGAGGAGGATGCAGCCCGGGAAAAGTTTCCTTCAGTGCGACCTGCAAGCGCCTAGATAGTTGGGGAGTGGCGTCGAAGAGTACATCAGTAAAGTAATGGAGAGCGTAGTCCACTTCATCCAAAACTGTGGGTTTAAATTGGTGCAGTTCGTCGGTGCGCCACCAAAGGTGAATCTCTTGGGTTAGCTCAACATGTACTGCTTCTGTTTCTGGGGAGCAAGTCGGTCCGGACGCCTGACTTGCTTCTTCCGCGCGATCCAGCTTTTCGAGAATGTGGGCAATTCGTCTTTGTTTCTTGCGAATTGTTTTGCGCACTATTTCTGTGGGGTGAGCCGTAAATACCAAGCGTATATCTAACTGATCCAGCAAACGCTGAATTTTTCCAGGGGGCATATTCAGCTCTTGCAGATGGGGAAAGAGCGTGTGAAAGGTTCCGGCTGTTTTTACTTCTGAATCGCTTTCTTCACAAAGCTTCTCTAAGATAGATCCGCCCCCCACATCGCCAAAATCAGCTCTCAGTGGCGACAACTGCAAAGCCCTTGCAAATCCCCGGGTGTAGCTCTTGAGTTTGAGTTCTGGATAAGTTGCTCGTCTTAACAGCTCTTGCGCTTTTTGGTCGTAGTGTTGTTCGACGCTATTGATAAGCTGGAAATAAAGCGCAAAGGCGCGGGAGGTGCGAATCGCCTCATTGAGGTCGAGCTTTTCAATTAGTTTGGTTCCGGTTGATTCTGGTAGTTCTGCAAGTCCTTCCGGTGAACAGATCGAGCGCAGTTTTTTGAGTAAATCTACTAATTTTTGGCCACATTCGTCCTGAAGAACCGACTCCCACAAATCTTCTACTAATTGCAGTCGATGACGCAATAATAAGTTAGATGTGGCGACAATGTTCGATTGTGGCTCGTATCCTGTAACTAAACTCATAATTACCTTTGTACCCGTTGATGGTAGATCAATATAATTTATTCTGTAATATTATAGTTAGGCTCATCTTCGGGACTGGGAAGTACTGGCAAGCGATCGCCCCGAAATACTTCTTCGCACGAAGACCCCACTTCAATTAAAGTGTGAGTTAAAGATTCCAAGGCGATGAAGCTAAAAAGAAAGGGACTGGTAGCAATACTCAAGCAAATTTGTGTATTAATGGGGCAGTTATTTATTTTTTTGGTTATGTAATTTGTTAACATAAATTATTTTCATAAACTTACATCAAGACTCAATAATCTGTTCGGTGGTAGCTTTAACCCGTCGAATCGGGACATTTGCCATCAAGCAACTGATCCGTTCGTTACTCTCAAGAGAAAACTCCATCTCTTCCGGGTCTATTTCCACGTACCGAGCTACCACCTCGAGAATTTCAGCCCGCATTAACTCTATCATTTTTGGATTCAGACCAGCGCGATCGTGAGCTAGGATAAGTTTGAGCCGGCGTTTCGCTTCCGATCTACTATTAACTGGGGATATCCAGGGAAAAAGTTTTTCTAACATTTCGAAAATCTACCCTTTTTTGACCTTATTCATGATGTTAACCTCGAAACAGCCGACGGATGCGATTTATCAGGTTGTCTTGAGCTGCCATCAAGTCGAGAAAAGGAACTTTTTCTCCTTCCAATCTTCTGGCAATATTGTCAAAGGCGATCGCCGGAAGAGAGTCTGGAAATCCGGAAACGACAGGTTCCCCTCGGTTGGAGGCGACAATCATTCGTTGGTCGTCCGGAACGATTCCCGCCAGAGGAATCGAGAGAACATCGAGAACGTCATCAACACCCATCATCTCGTTCATTTGCACCATGTCTGGCTTGATCCGATTGACAATCAAGCGGATTTTCTCGATCCCGTTGGCTTCCAACAAACCAATGACTCGGTCGGCGTCCCGAACGGAAGCTACTTCTGGCGTGCTGACAATCAAAGCTTCCTTTGCGGGGGTGATGGCGTTGCGAAAGCCCATTTCAATTCCCGCTGGACTGTCAATCAGAATGTATTCGTATGTCTTAGCTATTTGGCCAACAACTTCTTTCATCTGAGTGGGGTCGATGGCCTCTTTGTTGCGGTGTTGTGCTGCCGGCAACAATACTAGGTGATGTTGGCGTTTATCCTTCACCAATGCTTGTTCTAAGCGACATTCACCTGCCATTGCTTCGATGGCGGTGTAGACGACTCGACTTTCTAGCCCCATGAGTAGGTCTAAATTTCTGAGACCAAAATCCGCATCCACTAAGGCTACTTTCCGTCCATTCCTTGCTAAAGAGTAGCCCAAATTGGCGGTAATGGTAGTTTTCCCAACTCCTCCTTTACCGGAGGTAACAACAATAATCCGACTCATCTTTATAGAACCCATTTGAGATCTTTTTAAGTAGTGGCTAGCCTTTTAAGCATCAGTCGGACAAAACATAGACTAATCTTGGTATTAGCCTGCTCAAGAGTCCTTTCAAAGTTTTTGACCAAACTCTTGCATCTTTCCATCCACGAATTAGTTCTTTCAATCACCCACCGCGCTTTTACTGGCACAAAACCGGTTTTTCCTTCCTTTTTCTTTTGAGCTTTTGATGGTTTACGGGAGACCTTAAATCTAATCTTAGTCATAATCGCCGGATAAATTTTATGTAATTCCTGGGTCAGTTTTTCTGGGTGATATCCATGGTCAAGCAAAATGGTAATCTTGGGGATGTTGACTGGTTTAGACTTGAAATAATCTATGTTTTTCGATAACATTTCAATCAAACCCACATCGTCAGATACCGATGCTTTGGTGCAATGACTAAAAAAAGGAAAGCCCAAAATATCTACTGCTAGATGTCTTTTAAGACCATTGGTAGACTTGTAAAAACAAAACCCTTTCGACTTTACACTGGCGTTACAGGTATTTTTTACCGCTTGGGAGTCAATGATGATTAGGGTTGTCCATTGCCCTTTTTTTTTAACTTGCTGACGGACTCTACTATGCAAGATATCTCTGATTGCTTCGATTACCCCAAGCGATCGCCACTGTTTGTAGTACCAAAATACTGTGGAATAGGGGGGCAAGTCTTTGGGTAAGTCACACCAATTACAACCATTCTTTAATTGGTACAAGATACCATCTAAAATCTGCCTTTTACTCCATTTTGGTGGTCTTGTCTGTTTTTTTTTGGGCAACAGAGGTTCTATTATTTTCCACTCCCCGTCTGTCAAACTACTTGAGTACGGCATTTTTTCCCTATTTTACTCCACAACAGAGATCTCAAATGGGTTCTATAACGTCATGCTCCTATTTTGGGAATCTGTCCAAGCGCCAAGGTTCTCGGAGAAAGAATGGGTCTTGATAAAGTCGATAGCTTTAGCCAGACGGATTCCACTCGACCCAATATAAGCTACTTCCGGGTCCAACTGCTCTGGATTACTCTCCGGCGCTCTGGCAATAGTACCTGCTATTCTCAATTGGGTCGCCTCCATCTTCAGCGCCACGATACAACGAGAACGATTACCCAGAGCACCTGCATGAGCTATTCCCCGCAAACGGCCCCATACTAAAATATCCCCGGCGGCGATCGCAGCGGACCCTGGATTCAAATCTCCCCAAATGACAATTGTACTCTCATGTCGCACTTCGATCCCAGACCGCAGGGTAGTTTGCAGATAGAGGGGTTCCTTCAGTTCTGTAGGGGCGCATCCGCCATCGATGATGCCGGGTGCGCCGATGGCGCTAAGGTTGATGTCCGGGCCAGGTTGCTCCGACTTTTCCTGTTTAACAGAATAACCCACCGTAGCAGCAGCTATCGCCGTTTGACGATTGCAAGTCCTTACTAGCTCTAACTTGAGCGCGAATTCTCCTAAGGTATCCCGTAACGTTTGTAATTGTTTTTCATCTAGGGCACTTTTGGGAGCTATCAGTTCCACTCTTGTTCCTTCCCTGGGTACCGCCGTCGGGATGTTTTTCCCCCGACTTCTCCCAGAAAGGCGACATTTTAGCTCCTGCAAAATCGACCACCAATCAGCTCCCCCTCTGCCGCAGCCCGCTCTATCGGCTAAGATTAACAATAACTTTTCCCCCTCAAGTTTCAAATGTACTTGGGAGTAGTTATTTACCAGGGAAAGGTATTTAGTCACAGCGCCATCGGCGCACCCGGCATCATCGATGGCGGGTGCGCCCTTACGAGGTGGATCTTCATAGGTTGGTTGGTTATGGGTCATTGGTTGGTTATAAGCACCGCTTCTTTTACTCGTGTTTTACCATTAAAGCCTCGTTCGGGATATGGGGTGCGCAACGCGATCCTACGACAGCGGGGTAGAAATATCTAATTTCTTTCCCTGCGACCTCCCATGATCGTCGCTCCTTCTTCTTTCCAAAAACCCCCTAAGATAAATACACTGGCAGAGTGAAGTGAAAGCAACTACCTTGATTTTTCGAGGCTGTTGCCCAAATTTGACCGTAGTGTGCGCGAACGATCTGACGACAGAGAGCCAGTCCTAAACCATATCCCTCCTTAGCTTCATCTCTTGAGAGTCGAAAATGACCTTCAAAAATCCGTTCTCGTTCCTCTTCGGGAATACCCGGACCGCTATCGCAAATGCTAACCTGTAATTTCTGGGTAGTGCGGTGGAGAATAGAAAATTTGATGCTACCTCCAGAGGGGGTATATTTAATGGCATTCTCTAAGAGATTGACTATCACTTGACGCAATAATTCTTCATCGCCATACACCCGAGGTAAATCTTGCGGAATATCTTGGGAGAGGATTTGGGATTTATTTTCCAACCGATTCTGAAACTGACTCAAAACTTCCAGGCATATGTACTGCAAGTACAACTGGCGCGGTTGCAGTTCTAGTTTAGCGCTCATGCTTTTGGATGCTTGCAAGATATCGCTAATCATCCGGTTCATAATCTGAAACTGGCTTTTTGCCTGCTTGTAGAGCTGCTCTTTAAGCTGTCTAGGAGGCGTCTGTGAAGGTTGAGTATGAGATCCTTGGGTTGCTGACCAGTGGCGCTGTGCGCAAGCGGAAGATCCCCCCTTGCCCTCCTTGTCATCCCCCCCCCGATCCTCCCTTGATCCCCCCGCTACGCGGGGGGTAGGGGGGGAGACTAAGGAGGGCGGCGAAGTGTCCACCAACAATTCCAGCGTTTCAACGGCGATGGAAGCAGCAGTGAGAGGACTGCGCAAATCGTGAGCTAGCATTGCCAGTACCCGGTCTTTGAATTGTAATTGTTCTAATAGTCCTTCTTTTTCTTTTTTGAGACGGAATATCTCATCGGAAAGCTGGATCTGTTCTGCACAATGGCCAACCGAAGGCATTGCGTCCGACATTGTATTTTGCGTATGCCGTCCTACCTCTGTAAGTAAGGTCTCTCGTTGGGTAGGGGCACGGCAATGCCGTGCCCCTACAATTTGCCATCGGGGCCACCACTTTTCCAACTGAGCAATCAGATCGCTCCCGGCCAAGATCTGCTTTGGTGTGGGCGATATTTTTACCAAAGCTGGAGTAGCTACCAGCCGTAAATGCTCGACTAAATGAGGCTGCTGGCCCAACTCAATTACTTGCAGTTGGAAGGAATAATCTGCCTTTAAGCTTTGGAGATAGTTTTGGATCTGCTGGATATTCTTATGAGTTCTGGGACGGGAGTCGATAAACAGCAGAAACTGAAGCGACTCTTGCTCAGACTTAGTGTCTTGACTATCATCTATCTGCCTACTGTAGGATTTTAACACTCTCTGTCCAACACCAATACACGATTAACTGTCTTGGTGCGCTTTCCACGGGCGCCATTGATGATGCTGCCCGTGGGTCGCACCGCTAAATTGTAGGGGCGCAATGCCGTGCCCGTCCAGGTCGGTGACTGATAATCTTTGTTTTCTTTAATCTTAATGTCTATTTTAGAATTTGGGCAATACAGAACGCTATTTGAGAGAGATTTCGATCCCGGCTGTGCCGGGATCGAGCTGCGGTAGGCATTCATATTCTTGATAAAATCTATCGAACACCGTAGACTAGCTCTACAGCTAGGGTCGCGCTACAATATTCACCCAAGAATCTGTGATAGGGTGATAGGGTGATAGGGTGATAGGGTGATAGGGTGATAGGGTGATAGGGTGATAGGAGCAGTGTACGAAAACCTCTCCCCAGCTCCCCATCTCCCCATCTCCCCAGTTTCCTATACCTCGGAACCATCATGGCCCTTGGCTACCTTGCCCTCGTCCTTCACGCTCATTTACCTTTCGTTCGACATCCAGACAGGGAATATGTTTTGGAAGAAGAGTGGCTGTTTGAAGCAATTACGGAGACTTACATACCCCTGTTGCAGGTTTTTGAAGGGTTAAGGCGGGATGAGATTGACTTCAAAATCACCATGAGTTTGACACCGCCCCTGGTGTCTATGTTGCGAGATCCGCTGCTTGTGAAGCGCTATGACGGACATTTAGCGAAATTAGAGGAATTAGCTAACAAGGAAATTATATTCAATAAAGGTCACATTCGTTATTTAGCTAAATATTATGCTAACAAATTGTATTTAATTCGCAATACCTGGGAAAGCTATAATCGAGATTTAGTTTGGGGTTTGAAACAATTTATTGATAGCAATAATCTAGACATAATTACTAGTTGCGCCACCCACGGCTATCTGCCCCTCATGAAAATGTATCCAGAGGCAGTGTGGGCGCAAATTAAAGTGGCGATCGATCATTACGAGAACAACTTCGGTCGTTCTCCAAAGGGAATTTGGTTACCAGAATGTGCTTATTATGAAGGTTTAGAACAGTTGCTAGCAGATGCTGGCTTGCGCTATTTTATCACCGATGGACACGGCATTTTTTATGCTCGTCCTCGCCCTCGCTTTGGTAACTATGCGCCGATTTTTACAGAAACGGGAGTGGCTGCTTTTGGTCGAGATCATGAATCTTCCCAGCAAGTATGGTCAAGCGATGTCGGATATCCCGGTTCGCCGGAATATCGAGAATTTTATAAAGATTTAGGCTGGGAAGCAGACTACGAGTACATTAAGTCATATATTATGCCCAACGGCCAACGGAAAAATACCGGCATTAAGTATCACAAGATTACTAGTCGGACAGCTAGCTTGGCAGAAAAAGAGTTTTACGACCCCTACTGGGCGAGAGAAAAGGCAGCAGAACACGCAGGTAATTTCACGGACAACCGAGAGCGACAAATCAAATACCTAGCACAAGTTATGGACCGTCCGCCAATTGTGGTTTCCCCTTATGATGCAGAATTGTTCGGTCATTGGTGGTATGAGGGACCTTGGTTTCTCGATTTCTTGTTCCGCAAGTCTTGGTACGACCAGAATATTTATGAGATGATTCACTTAGCGGATTATTTACGCTGCTATCCCACCCAGCAGCTATGTCTTCCTTCTCAGTCTAGCTGGGGCCACAAAGGTTTTCACGAGTATTGGTTGAATGAGGCAAATGCTTGGATTTATCCCCATTTGCACAAGGCAACAGAACGCATGATTCAACTGGCAAAGTTGGAACCTTCCTCATTGTTGGAGCTGAGAGGATTGAATCAAGCGGCACGGGAGTTGTTGCTGGCACAATCTTCTGACTGGGCTTTTATCATGCGTACCGGTACGATGGTTACTTATGCGGTTCGTCGGACGCGGTCTCATTTGTTGCGCTTTAATAAGCTCTATGAGGATATCAATAAGTCGCGGATTGATTCTGGTTGGTTGAATAAAGTAGAACAGATTGATAATATTTTTCCTTCTATCGATTATCGGGTTTATCGCGGCTGTGAGGAAAAACCCCCCCTTAGTCCCCCCCCCTAACAGGGGCAGGACTGTTTCATTCTCAAGTAAACTAGAGTAAACTACCCGCTTACCTTCCGAAATTGCTCAATTATTCCCATTTTTTGGTGGTCTCGCACCTTTTTTATCGTCTCGCTCCTACTGAGGTTGCGCGATCAAAGTAATCAAGGTGCGCCGCAAAGCGCCGACAGTTGCCTGTCGGCCTGCGGGATCGAGGCGATCCGGAACAGATCCGCTACGCGGCGCGCCCACTCCCATGGTGGTAGTATTGAAGTAGAAAGCGAATTAGATAAAGGTAGTACTTTTACCGTTCGATTGCCTATCTATAGCACGTATCATGACAGTTGACCAGTTCGTGCTGTTGGTGGACAAGGTTTGGTGTAAAGGGGCAGATAATTGATAAAATATATTCTTGCCCACCCTATGGCTATTACTTTTATAGTACAAACAAACGTAAGGGCGCACAGTTGCTAGGAAAAAGGAAATGCCAAAACCCCTAAAATTTTATCCACTTCTTTAATATAATAATCACTTAGATCGATAAAAACCAATTGTTCTGCAAGTTTTATGAACTTCCAAGCGGTTCCGGTGGTAACTGCACCGTAAATGGTTTTAATTCCATTGCCTTGTTGTTGATTAAACCTTTGAGCAGCCACCATTTCTGCGATACATTGTCCCAACCCCCCCTTAATATTTTCATTCTTGGCTTCCACCAGGGTTACTACAGGGGATTGAATTTCATACATTTCTGAAGAATAACTCAGGATATAATCACAATAACCATTGAGTCCAACTTCAGGCTCGACGGTAAAATCTGTTTCTGAAAAAAAACCAATCTGAAAGTTTAAGATACGTCTGACTTCCAAAAGAACTGGAGCAATAATCAATTCAGAACGGGCTTTTTCCGTGTTAATAGCATTTACAAGAGGCAAATATTCATCCAGGGTTCTTTGGAGATAATCACTGGGTATAATTGGATCTATCTCTGTAAACAGGTGACACGTCTCATCAACGGATAGCTCGAAAGTCGTTATTACTTTGGATAGAGTTTTAAAATCGCTATAGGCCATATTTATAGCCCGTACCATGACAGTTAAAAGCTTATTCATAACGAGGTTTTACCGCCCACCCACGCCTCCAAATTAGAATAATAAACTGGGTGGGCAATAAATAACTTCCTCTCTTATCCTTCTCTGCGTACTCTGCGTCTCTGTGGTTTAATCTTATAGCGGTTAAAGGGTATATGTCCAATAAATTTATACTCTCCACATGGCAAGGTATCAGAGCAATTTTCCGTCTGCTGCATGGTGGGCATTGCCCACCCTACAATCACTTCGTTTCTGAGAATTCGGCATCAATGACATCATCGCCACTATCCGCCGCGCTCCCATTAGGAGCATCGCTGCCATTTCCAGGATCAGCACCGTCGGAGCCGACACCGCCAGCTTCCTGATAGACGCTGCTGCCAATACTATAAAGTGTCTGTTGTAGTTCCGGCATCAAGGTCTGAATCCGGGCGTCATCTTCCTTGGCAACTGCATCCTTGAGATCCTTAATCAAATCTTCCGCCTTAATCTTATCAGCAGCAGGAACCTTATCTCCCAGTTCGTTCAGTTGCTTATCAGCCTGGTAGACGAGGGAGTCTGCCTGATTCCTGCGATCAATTGCCTCCCGCCGTTTTTTATCGGCAGAAGCGTTGGCTTCTGCTTCCTTAACTATGCGATCCACGTAACGAATTGTCAATCAAGGGGCTGAAACCCTGATTATTTCCTAGACACCCTCGAAAAACATACCCAGGAAGCTTTGCAGCACTTATAAAACCCCTACAGGGTTTAAATTTCCCCACACCAGAGCGAAGCGCTATACTATGAAGGGAAGAGTGCCTAAATCTTATTCAAACGTGCCTGCTAATTTTCAAACAATCATTGCCACATTACATCAATTTTGGGGCGATCCCGAAGGGATCCGCTTCGCGGGGCGCGGCTGTTGCATCGTCCAACCCTACGATACAGAGAAAGGTGCGGGGACTATGAGCCACTACACTTTTCTCCGTGCCCTGGGACCGGAACCTTGGGCCGTAGCCTATGTGGAGCCTTGTCGTCGTCCCACGGATGGACGGTATGGGGAAAATCCCAATCGCTTTCAGCACTATTTTCAGTACCAAATGTTGATTAAGCCTTCACTTGAAAATATCCAGGATTTATATCTGGATTCTCTAGCAACTTTGGGGATTAAACCAGAAAATCACGATATTCGGTTTGTGGAAGATAATTGGGAGTCGCCCACTTTGGGAGCTTGGGGTGTAGGCTGGGAAGTGTGGCTGGATGGAATGGAAATTACTCAATTTACTTATTTCCAGCAGTGTGGGGGCATTGATTGTCGTCCGGTGTCTATTGAGATTACCTATGGTTTGGAGCGTTTGGCCATGTATCTTCAAGATGTGGATGCTATGGTGAAGATTCAGTGGAACGACAAAATTACCTATGGGGATATTTTTCTGCAAGGGGAAATTGAGCAGTGCACTTATAATTTCTCGGCGTCCAATTCAGAAAAACTGTTTCAGCTGTTCGCTCTCTATGAGGAGGAAGCAAAGGATCTAATAGAGCGCTCTTTGGTAATGCCAAGTTTAGATTATGTGCTGAAGTGCTCTCACACTTTTAATTTGTTGGATGCGAGGGGGGTTATTGCTGTGGCAGAACGAACTCGCTATATTGGCAGGATTCGGAATTTGGCTCGTCTTGTAGCTCAAGGTTATCTTCAACAGCGGGAAACTTTGGGATTTCCTTTAAAACAAACTACATAGGGAAAAGGGTAAAAGGAAGATAAAAGGTAATGACAATGGACTCGATTCGGATTGAGGGTATTCGCTGCTATGGATACACTGGGTTTTTAGAAGAAGAACGGGTATTGGGACAATGGTTTGAGGTGAATCTCACTTTATGGCTGGATTTGTCCAAGGCTGGAAAAAGCGATGATCTAGAAGATACTGCGGATTATCGACAGGCGATCGCCCGGGTTAAGGAGTTGGTGAAAACGGCTAAGTTTAACCTGGTAGAGAAGTTAGCTGCTGTTATTGCTGAGGATATTTTACAATTAGATGGCATTAAGCAAGTGCGGGTGCAGTTATCTAAACCTGCTGCTCCTATTCCTGACTTTGGAGGTAACATTATCATCGATATTACAAGGAAGTGTTAATTATTTTGAAAATTAGTTACAAATCGCGCAGAGGCGCGGAGGCACGGAGAACGTATAAACAAGCGTTATAGCTGCAAAGAGATATGACTGATCCCTCTGCGCCTCTGTGTCTCTGTGAGCTTCTTATTACGGGAATAAGCAGCAGTTTGGGGATTTTGAGTTTGGTTTGGCAGCTGTAGTGACTTGAATTACTTAGTTAGGGACGGGGGGAAGTTAATATTCCGCAATACTAGCTAGCAGCTCGAAAGGTACTTTTGGCATATTAGTAATAAAGGGCTTTCCATGAAGGCTGTCTTTAATAAATAAACCAATTCTGGAAATTATATAATGATGAACCGGAAACTAAAACTATTGTGCCTCCCTATTTGGGAATACTTCAACCAACCTCTCTTTAACTCACAGTCGGTTTGGAACCCCAGCAGGTTTTTGTATAAATACAGAATACAGTTGTTAGAAAACTGCAGGAAACAAAAGTCTGTCTCTGAAAGTCATCATGGTTGTTAAGACTTTTTGTGACGACGCTGTTTTGTTTGGAACCAAATAGTTATTCCAGTTGATGATAGCATTAAAAGACTGAAAGCGTTGAGAAAAAGATAAATCATTTCTAAGTTAATCCGACCAAATTTACCTCGGTGCAATTCTAACAGCCAGCTAAATTCATTACTTTTGCCAGTGAGTACTGCCACCTGAAATAGGGAACCGGTTATGAGTGTCAGTAGTACTGGCAAAATGACGATAGGTGCAAGGGAAGAGTGGAGTTGACGGAGGGAGGCTTTATTAATTGCCATGGTTAGTATAGCACAATGGGGAATCTAGAAATGAGGATTACTATTGATTATTAATTTTCTGTTTGATTAAAAACAAGATCCATGGAAAAATTAATAGTAACAATAAGATTAATTCTCTTGGTTGGGGGATAAAATTGGTGCTGCTATGGGAAATTATAGCAGGTTCTGAGAGTTGGGAAGGTTGGGTTATCTCGGAACTGGTTGGTTCTTCGGGAAGGGCTTTTTTCTCTTCTTGAAGTTGGTGTCCACTGTGGGCTAATAAGGGTTGAGTTTGGAGTGCAAACTTCGTCTGGGTAGCATTCAATTTCATATTCTATCCTGCTTGTCTAGGGAAAGCACAAGTTTAGGAAGAAAATATGAAATGAAAATGAAAGGAGGATTTCATCGGGATTTCATATTTCTTTGAGAGAGTAAAAACAAGCAAAAAAATGATTATCTCTCAAAGACTATGAAAGGTAAACGGCTCGAAAAACTCATAACGGCGGCGATCGCCGCTACTTTAGCTATAGTTGCAGTACCCCAAACCCTACGAGGGGAACAAAGAAATGGCATCGCTCACCCCCGCACTCCTTACCAACTAGGTTTCTACAACCGTCATCGTCGTAGTTACCGGGTAGCAGGAGCGCTTCATTTCGCCCACAGTAAACTCCACGATGTCTTACTTTTAACTCCTTTCCAGAATCACGCTAAAGCGGATACTAAACTTTACGAGGAAATTATTGCTGTCTACAATAACCCACCTCGCATTGAGCCGACAATGGAATTATATGCTCCTTATACAGCTCGCGCCACTTGGCGACTTTTCCGCACTATTGACTGGGTTCACTTACTCCATGAAATGACTGAAGATGTGATGGCGGCGAAAAGTATTCCTTGGGAAGAAAAAGAAAAGGCGCTGAAGGAAGTCTATGACTACTATACATCAACTTACAAGGATATTGTTCTCAGTCCCGCTCCTTTAGATGTAACTATGCGTCGCGCTGGGGTAATGATGAAGCCCTATTTTAGCCTCACCCGGAATTATTATACCAAAAACAACAATTTCTTTTATGCTGCTCACTGGTGGCATCCTGCTGTCTATGAGTCCATGATGATAGGGGGGAATGATGAGGAGCAGGAGAGGATGATTGAGAAAATGGAGGATCTATTCCGCTCCCAAGTCATCCCTAACCCCCCCCCCATGCGCATGTTGCTGAGTCGGGAAGGTTCTCCTCGTTACAGTCGTCTCTCTCCAGAAACCGCTAATGTTTTTGATAACCTGCATATGCTCCACGGTATTACTTACGATATTTTTGCCTACTCAGGTTGGACTATAGCTCAAAAGCGAAAGGAACTGTATCGGGTTTTGGACGCTATGAGTTATCAACCGGGAGATGAGAAGTTGGTGCGGAAGTTTACTATTCCTAAGGTAAATATCAATCCCTTGGTTTATGACGATTGGTTGAAAACTGTGGATGGAGCAATGACGGGGATTATGATGGAAATGTTGGATGAGATGATGTCTCATCATGGGAATCATGGGAGTCATGGAGCTATGCACCATGGTGTTATAAATCCAGAAATCCAACAGCAACTGAAAGCCCAGTTGAAATTGAAACTGACTCCGGGTATTCAAGAGGGAGAAATTCCCGGTTCTTTTCTGGATGCTATGATGGAGATTATGCCCAATATGAACCTTTCTCCAGCAGTGCTGGAACCTGGTGAGATTCCCCCCATAATGATTGAGGCTATGTTGAAGGGTTGGGAACAAAAATATGCCAATCTTCCCGATATTGAACCTATTTCTATGGAGCAAGAACCTGAGGCTGGGGCTTTTATGAATTAGGGGATTGTTTCACACAGAGGCGCAGAGGCGCAGATGAATGTAGGAGTAAAGGGAAAAATGAAATTAATAGGGAAGAGAATAGCCATAGTCTTAGTAATATGGGGTTTTATGGGTTCAGGAATGGTAAAAGCTGCGGAGCACCTCAATTTGGAAGAAGGGCTACCGACAGAGGTGGAGGATGCTTATCCCATACCCTATAAAGGGATTGAGGTTCAAGGACAATTTTTGTACCAACAAACTGAGAATGGGGAGGAATTTGGGTTAGAATCCAGAATATAATTTGGTTTTGCCCCCAATTGGCAAGGTAGAATTACTCTACCCTTCCAGTTTGGCTCTGCTGTTGAGGATGGAATCGGAAATGTGGGGTTGGAGTTGTTTTACAATTTTAATGCGGAAGGATTGAGTACTCCTGCTTTTGCTATTTCTGGAAGTGTGGATTTCCCTACATCCCCTGATGAGGAAGGGTTTGAGGGTACTATTAAGTTAATCGCCACCAAAACTTTGGGTAAGGCTGCTAATGTAGATCGCCTCCATTTAAATGTAGCTTATACTTACGATAGTAACGATGAAAGGAGGAATCGTCTAAGGGCTATTTTGGGTTATAGTCGCCGTCTAGGTTCGGAAACTATTTTGGTGACTGATTTTGTCTATGATTGCGTCAGCAACCGCGACAGCGTCCAGGAAGAGGAGGAAGAGCGGGATGCTTATGTGTTAGAATTGGGAGTACGTCACCAAATTCATCCTTTAACTGTGCTCACAGTTGGTGCAGGGGCTGGTTTAACGGCTGATTCTCCTGATTTTAGGATTACTGCTGGATTTCAACATTCTTTATGAGTTATGCGGTTATTATTGGTGGAAGATGAACCTGATTTGGGAGGGGCAATCAAGAAATCTTTGACGAGGGAAGCTTATATAGTAGACTGGGTTTTGGATGGTACGGAAGCATGGTATTATTTAGATAATCAGTGGACTGAATATACTCTAGCTATTGTAGATTGGTTGCTCCCAGGAATGTCAGGATTAGAACTGGTAAAACGGGTGCGCTCCCATAAGGATAAAATACCCATTTTAATGCTAACGACGAAAGACGCTGAGGAGGATAAGGTGACTGGTTTAGACGCCGGGGCTGATGATTATTTGATTAAGCCTTTTGGTATGAGAGAATTATTAGCACGACTCCGCGCTCTACAACGGCGTTACCCTCAGTTACAACCTCAGCAGTTACAAGTGGGGGGCTTCACTTTGGATTATAATACTCATATGGTTTGGTATAGGGAGAATAAGATTGATTTAACTGTCAAAGAGTTTCAATTGTTAGAATATTTTCTCCAACACCCAAATCAAGTTTTAACCAGGGAGCGCATTTTAGATCGGCTTTGGGAAATAGGTGCAGAACCCATGAGTAATGTGGTGGCTGCATAAATGCGTTTACTGCGGAAAAAACTAGCTCAGTATAACTGTGAAAAAGTGATTGAAACTGTCTATGGTTTGGGATATCGTTTTGTACCGTAACCTACCTTCCACTCGCTCATAAGCCCGCTCATAAGCCCGCGAATGAATTGCGGGCTAATTTATCAAAAAATTTACCCACACTCCGAACCCCCCCCGTAGTGCTATACTAAAAAAGGTTGGTGCTCAAAACTGCTATAATGTGGACACAAGGCAAAAAATTAGACAATAATCGCTATAAAATAGAGGAAACCTTGGGTAGTGGTGGGTTTGGGGTAACCTACAAAGCATGGGATCTAAGAATAGGGGATGACTTTCCCGTTGTTATCAAAATACCCAACCGATCCGCTCACAACAAAAAGAACCGTTCTCAACTAATAGACTTATTTAAGAAGAAGGCCAAACTCCTGGCAGCCGTCAGTCGAACCCCTCATCCCCATATCGTGCGCATAACAGATCGTTTTGAAGAAGAAGGGATCCCCTGTTTGATGATGGACTTTGTATCGGGAACCAACTTGCAAGACTTAGTAGAGGAAAAAGGGAGATTATCAGAGGAGAAAGCCATCGCCTACATGAAAGACATAGATTCTGCCTTAGAATTTTGCCACAAAAAAGGAATCATCCATCGGGATATAAAACCTGCCAATATCATGGTTCGAGATGATGATGAACGGGTGATGCTCATTGATTTTGGCATTGCTAGGGAGACGGGGGGAGAAACCATGACCACCTCGTTTACTCGTTTGTACGCTCCCTGGGAGCAGATAAATCGTGCAGTAGCGGAAGATGTGATGGGGAAAGAGGGAGCAAAAAAATGGCGACAGTCTCCTACAGTGGATATATACACTTGTGCAGGTTCTTTGTACTATCTAGTAACGGGAGATTCCCCGGTTGCTCCTTTATCTAATTGCCCCCTTATGACAAAAGAGTGTAGACAGAGGTTTCCTGATAATGTTCCTCTAAGCGACGGGTTAAAGCAAGCTATAATTGCGACGATGCAGCCAAATCCAGAAAATCGTCCTCAGTCTGTAAAAGCTTGGTTGGAGTTACTTCCGAAATTCCAATGAAAGTCTAGGATGGTAATATAAAGAAAATTGACATCAAAGTACAGAACCAGCCCATGTCAAATCATCAAATTACCATAGAACTACCAGAACCCGTCTTCCGTCAGTTCGCTCATATTGCTGCTACAACACAACAACCTATAGAAACTCTGATTACCCAAAGTGTAGTTAACAACTTACCTCCCAACTTAGATAACATTCCCCTGGAAATGCAGCCAGAGTTATTGACTATGCAAACCCAAGATCTATCAGAACTGCTGTCAATCGCTCGCTCTCAGGTAGAACCCAACCGCCATGAACGCCATGTTCAACTATTAGATAAGAATAAGGAAGAAGTTTTGAGTGATAAGGAACGGCAAGAATTAACCCAACTAAGGTTAGAAGCAGATCAACTCATGTTACGTAAAGCCTATGCTTGGTCTATTTTACGTTTGTGAATACTGTAAAACTTCTTCCCGACTGACTGGAACCCCCCTAGTGATAGAGCATATCATCCCAAAGTCATTGGGAGGAACGGATAAGGGCGAAAACTTAGCTGCTTCCTGTTACCGTTGCAATGAGTTTAAGGGAACCAAAACTCACGCTGTGGATCCTAAGACAAAGCAGCTGGTTAAACTTTTCAATCCACGAACCCAAAATTGGAAGGAGCACTTCACCTGGGTTAATAATGGAATCCATATTGCTGGATTAACACCAATAGGTTGTGCAACGGTATTAGCTTTGCGATTGAATAATGAATACATCGTTCAAGCAAGAGTAATCTGGATAGAAGTGGGGTGGGAGCATCCACCAAATGATAACACAAGTCCGCCGGAATTATTCTAAATTTTCAATAAAATTAATGATTCATGGTATTTAGAGCACAAAATCAACTATTTAGAGAGAGAAGAGGGAGACTGGCGATTTGGTATGCAGGTGTCATGGGAGGGATTTTGAGTATATCTGCTTTAGGGATGTATGAAGCGATCGCCCACGCTCATAGGATAACTATAGATAGAGAGGTGGAATCTGTTGCCGGTACTCTCCATGATAGTATAGAACCTTTACTTAAAGAACCTGGTAAGTTAGAGCCAGAAATAAACCAACTTGTGCCCAATTTGTGTTTATTGACAGCTCCTTGTTTCCATAGTACAATAGATAACCCGAGGCATATTGCCAGTCAAATTAACCTATCTGATAATTATTATATCCATTTTGTGAATATTTCGGGAGAATTAATGGCGATCGCCGGCAATTTTATCCCAGCCTCGGTGAGATTGACGGAAACGGAACCCCAATGGTATACTCTTAAAGACAATCAAAATATTCGTTATCGTCAAATTACCCTCCCCTTGCATACTAGAGATAATCAAGACTGGGGATATTTGCAAATAGGGCGCAACCAGTCAGATTTCGATGATTATGTAAGGACAGTAAGATGGATTATCCTGGTGGGATTACCTTTAATCATGCTATTGGTGGGTATTGCCAGTTGGTGGTTGGCTGCATTAGCCATGGAACCTATTTATCAATCTTATCAACAAATGCAACAATTTACTGCTGATGCTGCTCATGAGTTACGCACATCTCTAGCTGCGGTTGGAGCAACAGTAGAATCCAGTTTGCAGCTACCTTCTTTAAATGAAGATGAAGCGCGATGTACTTTGGAAGTAGTGCAGCGTCAGAATAATCGCCTTTCTCAGTTGGTAGGAGATTTGTTGCTGTTAGCGCGGATGGAGCGCCCAGATTTACCAGTTGCAACTGGTGAGTTGATTATACTCCAAGATATAGTTAACGATATTGCTGAGGAACTAGCTGCTTTAGCTAGAGAGGCTAATGTAGAATTAGTGGTGGATTTTAACCTAAGCTCAGAATTACAAGTGAGGGGAAATGAGGTTCAGTTATATCGCATGGTGGCTAATTTAGTGACTAATGCCATTAATTATACTCCTAGGGAGGGGAAAGTAACTCTGATTTTAGAGAGGTGTCATGGTTTTGCTCTAATTAAGGTGAAAGATACAGGAATCGGTATTGGGATGGAAGATAAGTCGCGGATTTTTGAACGATTTTATCGGGCGAGGGAAGATCGCTCTCGGAAAACTGCGCGCAGAGGCGCAGAGGCAGGTCGGATTTTACAAGCGCTTGAAACCCCTAGAGAACCGTGCTATCCTCTGGGCCTCTGTGTCGGAGGGAGCTTCTTTGGAGGATTTGGTTTAGGTTTACCTATTGCCAAGGCGATCTCGAACTCCCATGGTGGTAGTATTGAAGTAGAAAGCGAATTAGATAAAGGCAGTACTTTTACCGTTCGATTGCCTATCTATAGCACTATACACAAGGATTTGAGCAGTTGCTAGGAAAAAGGAAATGCCAAAATACCTAAAATTTTATCCACTTCTTTAATATAATAATCACTTAGATCGATAAAAACCACTTGTTCTGCAAGTTTTATAAACTTCCAAGCGGTTCCGGTGGTAACTGCACCGTAAATGGTTTTAATTCCATTGCCTTGTTGTTGATTAAACCTTTGAGCAGCCACCATTTCTGCGATACATTGTCCCAACCCCCCCTTAATATTTTCATTCTTGGCTTCCACCAGGGTTACTACAGGGGATTGAATCTCATACATTTCTGAAGAATAACTCAGGATATAATCACAATAACCATTGAGTCCAACTTCAGGCTCGACGGTAAAATCTGTTCCTGAAAAAAAACCAATCTGAAAGTTTAAGATACGTCTGACTTCCAAAAGAACTGGAGCAATAATCAATTCAGAACGGGCTTTTTCCGTGTTAATAGCATTTACAAGAGGCAAATATTCATCCAGGGTTCTTTGGAGATAATCACTGGGTATAATTGGGGCTATATCTGTAAACAGGTGACACGTCTCATCAACGGATAGCTCGAAAGTCGTTATTACTTTGGATAGAGTTTTAAAATCGCTATAAGCCATATTTAGAGCCAATACATGACAGTTAAAAGCTTATTCATAACGAGGTTTTACCGCCCACCCACGCCTCCAAAATAGAATAATAAACTGGGTGGGCAATAAATAACTTCCTCTCTTATCCTTCTCTGCGTACTCTGCGTCTCTGCGGTTTAATCTTATAGCGGTTAAAGAATATATGTCCAATCTCCACATGGCGCAATTTTCCGTCTGCTGCATGGTGGGCAATGCCCACCCTACAATCACTTCGTTTCTGAGAATTCGGCATCAATGACATCGTCGCCACTATCCGCCGCGCTCCCATTAGGAGCATCGCTGCCATTTCCAGGAGCAGCACCGTCGGTTCCGACGCCGCCAGCTTCCTGATAGACGCTGCTGCCAATACTATAGAGTGTCTGTTGTAGTTCCGACATCAAGGTCTGAATCCGGGCGTCATCTTCCTTGGCAACTGCATCCTTGAGATCCTTAATCAAATCTTCCGCCTTAGTTTTATCAGCAGCAGGAACTTTATCTCCCAGTTCCTTCAGTTGCTTATCAGCCTGGTAGACGAGGGAGTCTGCCTGATTCCTGCGATCAATTGCCTCCCGCCGTTTTTTATCGGCAGAAGCGTTGGCTTCTGCTTCATTAACCATGCGATCCACTTCCTCCGAGGGTAGAGTGGAAGCTCCGGTAATGCTGATGGACTGTTCTTTGCCCGTTCCCTTATCCTTAGCGGTGACGTTGAGGATACCGTTAGCATCAATATCGAAGGTAACTTCAATTTGGGGCACGCCTCGGGGTGCAGGAGGAATACCGTCGAGGCGGAAGGTTCCCAAACTCTTGTTGTCTTTGGAAAATTCCCTTTCCCCTTGCAGGACGTGGATTTCTACGTTTGTTTGACCGTCTACTGCTGTGGAGAAAGTTTCCGATTTCTTGGTGGGAATAGTGGTGTTGCGAGGGATAATCTTGGTCATCACACCCCCCAAGGTTTCTACCCCCAAAGACAGGGGAGTAACGTCCAGCAGCAGGATATCCTTTACTTCTCCTGCGAGAACACCCCCTTGAATCGCTGCACCTACTGCCACCACTTCATCCGGGTTCACAGTTTGGTTCGGGGCTTTGTCCAGTATCCGCTTCACCAGTGCTACCACAGCGGGAATACGAGTGGAACCTCCCACCATCACTACTTCATCAATAGCATCCTTCTTAATTTTAGCATCCCCCATGGCTTTTTCTACAGGAATGCGACAGCGATCGATTAAATCAGCAGCTAGTTCTTCAAATTGTGCCCTGGTTAGGGTAGTGTCTAGGTGTTTGGGACCATCTTGGGTGGCGGTGATGAAGGGCAGGTTGATGTCTGCTTGGGTGACACTAGAGAGTTCGATTTTCGCCTTCTCTGCTGCTTCGGTCAGACGCTGCAATGCCTGCTTGTCTTTCCGCAGGTCGATGCCTTCGTTTTTCTTGAACTCTGCTGCGAGATAGTCGACAATTTTCTTATCGAAGTCATCACCCCCCAGGTGGGTGTCTCCGGAGGTAGCTAGTACTTCAAAAACCCCATCCCCTACTTCTAAGATGGAAACGTCGAAGGTACCACCCCCTAAGTCAAAGACAAGGATAGTTTCGTTACTCTTTTTATCCAAGCCATAGGCGAGAGAAGCGGCGGTGGGTTCGTTGATAATGCGCTTAACTTCAATGCCGGCAATTTTACCTGCGTCTTTGGTAGCTTGACGTTGGGAGTCGTTGAAATAGGCAGGAACGGTTATTACTGCATCAGTTACCGTTTCTCCCAGGTATTTGCTCGCATCTTCAACTAGCTTGCGCAATATTTGGGCGGAAATTTCCTCGGGGGCAAATTTCTTCCCTTGGGCGGGAGAGTCCAGTTTAACATTACTATTGCCATCCCGCACAACTTTGTAGGAAACTTCTGTGGTTTCGTTGGTGACTTCGTTGTACTTGCGTCCGATGAAGCGTTTAACTGAGTAGAAGGTGTTATCCGGGTTCATTACTGCTTGCCGTTTGGCGATTTGGCCCACCAGGCGATCGCCGTTTTTGGCATAGGCGACTACAGAAGGAGTGGTTCTAAAACCCTCGGCGTTAGCTATAACAGTGGGTTTCCCACCTTCCATGACGGCGACGCAAGAGTTTGTCGTACCTAGGTCTATGCCAACAACTTTTCCCATATGTCGTACTGCTCCGATGTAAGTTTTTTCTTTATCTTTTGCTTTAGTACTATCTATAATGAAGCTATCCGATATTATTCAGGTAGTGTAGTTTCCCGAACCTGTTGGGACGGTTGTCAGTCCCCCTTTTATTTGATACAATAGACAAGTCAGCGATCGCCCCTGAGGTATAACTGTCAGCACCCCGCTCTAAAGAGACGTTGCTCTCATGCCCTAGACATTTAGGTAGCTGACCAGCCTAAGTCCAAAGCGCGGACTACGTTATCGGCAAGAGTTAAAGTTCCTACCCTAGAATGCGTCGCTAGTTCTAGGCTCTAGAATCGGGTGATTAAACAGCTTTACGAGGGGTAAGGCAGTGTTGCCGGGAAAGTACCGACCGATAACTTTGGCGAAGCGCACTTTACCTTCGAAAGAGGAGTTAGAGGGGATTCTTCCCCTCCCCCCTGGTGGGGGACTGCGGCTAAAGCCGCTAAACATTTTCCTCCCCTAGGAGTTTACATGACACAAGCCGTCCTCCCAGTAGCCATCAATGAACCTCCTGAAGTTGAACATTTGTTAACTTTCCAAGAATATCTCGAATATGAAGGAGAACCGGATGTTCTCTACGAATTAGTGAGAGGCAAAATAGTCCCCATGGGAGCAACTACTCTAAAACACGCCAAAATATGTGAATTTTTAGTGTACAAGTTACAGCGCTATTTTGCAAACCAAAATTTATCAATGGTGGCGAAAACCACTGTAGGAGTGAGAACAGATGACAATACATCCCGAATTCCTGACGCTATCGTTTGTTATCAGAGTCTTTGGAAGCAAATCAGCGATCGCCCCGGGGCGGGGGTTTTGGATTTTGACGAAAAACCCCTTCTGGTGGTAGAAGTTGTGAGCAGCAATCGCCGGGATGATTATGTAATTAAACGCTATGAATACGAAATAGCAGAAATTGCCGAGTATTGGTTAGTAGACCCGAAAAAGAAAAGAGTGCTGGTGTTTGCTAATTCTGGGAAAAAAGGAGGATATACTAGGACGGATTTTTCCTCAGATACCTTCATTGTTTCCAGTCAGTTTTCTCAGCTATTTTTATCGGTTAAAAAACTACTCGCTCCTCCCTTGGTGGAAGAATTAATTAAAGAAGAACAAACCAGAATCAAAACTTTAGCACAACGGGCTGAGAAATTAGCCCAGCGTTTACGAGAAATGGGGGTAAACCCGGATGAAATTGATTAAAGGGTGAGGTAGGTTAAAGTTAATTCCAATTGCCAATTAGTGTAAAAGCAGACCAGAAAAAGGGATTGGATAAATCTAAGTTGCTCTGAGAGGCTAGTTCTGGTGGCTTGGGCACTTTCCATGACGGCGACGCAAGAGTTTGTCGTACCTAGGTCTATTCCAACAACTTTTCCCATATGTCGTATTGCTCCGATGTAAGTTTTTCGTCTATCTTTTGCTTTAGTACTATCTATAATGAGGCTACCGGATATTATTCAGATAGTGTAGTTTCCCGAACCTGTTGGGACGGTTCTCAAACAGTTTAGGCACTTAATCGTTGTCCAGAACGGACTAAACTCACCCGATGCTAAGGGGAGTAAATAACCCTGTACAAATTGCTGGAATTCTTGTGTAGACAAATTTTCATCCAGAAACGGTTCAATGGCATGTTTCCGCAGGTCTCGTAATTTTGGGATATTGAGTCCCAACTTTTCAATCGTGGTCTTTGCTGCCGGATCAATTTCTTTTCTGGGTTTAATATGACCATCGGCGGTGAAGGCAAATCGGGACGAGCAAGTGGAATCAAGGGGGGAAATGAGCAGCTTATCGTCAAACCAGTTCCCTTTGAGATGGCCGCAGTGGCGGGGTTCTCCTTTTTGCAGGTTTTTTTGGCAGGAGCACAGCAGATTAGCAAAATCTAAGGAATCGATGGTCGGATCACTCTGGGGTCTGAAATGCTCCAACAAAAAAACTTATCAAACCTACTTATAATTCGACAAAGCTATAGCAATAGCCATCTTGGCGATGAACCGGCTGAATGTGGTTGCGAGATGCGCTGACCACGCCGATCCCAACCCGTAGATCAAAATTACCTTTCGCTCGCACGGTTTTAATTCTTACCCCTTGTAAACCAGCATTTTTCCCTGCTACCACATCAACGATATCTCCAGTTTTCCAACCCTTGACAGGTTGCTTAGGTTTGTATCCTTTACGAGGAAAGCCATATTTATCCATCGGGATAACCCGACGGCATCCATGCCCCATAGCCTTGATCTGAATCGGCTGGTTGGTCAGGAGCTTCAATTCTGTGACTTGCCCTACGCAAGCGGCATCAAGTCAGTGCGCTTTTTGGAAGCCTAGCTTTACCCGGTTGTACTTGGTTTGACCGCCTGTCCCTACTGACACGGGGAGCCCGGTTTCTTTTAGAGTCCGGTACAGCCTCCAACGAGTAGCATTAACAGCAGCCGCATCCTTGAGTGGCAGTTTTGTCTTGGCCAGAATCTGCTTGCACAAATCGGGCTTCTTTCTCAGAAAGTCAACTAGATCCAGTTTCCCTTTAGCCTGATTGCAGGATTTACAGGCCAGTGTGAGATTGGATACTCTATCTGACCCACCTTTTGCTCTGGGGACGATGTGCTCTATCTCCAGTGGGACGGAAGTAGCTCCACAATAAGCACATTGACGGCTCCATTTCTCTAACAGGTATTCCCGAACTTCATAGCCCATTAACTCACCCTGCTGATACTCAGTCCCAGAGACTTCGGGATTTTCCATTTTCTGGGTATCAAACCTAACCAGCTCTTGAGAGATGGAAGTGATGGGGGCCAGTTTTATCAAACGCCTGACCCAGGTCATAGTAGTTTCGACCCGATGCTGCAAGCTTGGAGGTAACCAGCCTTCCGGTCTACGGCGATTCAGAAACCGTGCTTGACGGTACCTGACTTTTCTGTGGCGGCGACTTCTACGCACTGCCCGTCGGGATTCTAAATCGTACTTAATTTTCTGCCCACGGTGCTCTAATTCTGCCCCCCATATCACTTGCGTTCCCATTACCAAAGCCAGTCCCGTAGTCTTTGCCCCCGGGTCTATCTTTAGCTTTAAGTCTTGAGGAGAGGAAAGCTCTACTGCCTTCTTAAGAATGATAGTAAAAGGGTAACGACGAAAGACTGCTGCTTTCCCCGCAGTAAGAAGCTTCCTGGCCCTAGCTGGGTGACAAGGAGCTAACGACGTTTTGTTGGTATCTAAAACAAATACGTAATTACACATGGTTTGTGTAACTCCAAAAAGGGTAACGTTTGCCTCGCTCGGCTATCCTGGCTTGTCAAGCTACTGACACTGGCTTCACTAAATTCATTCATCACCTGTTTAATCAGTAGCGATAGAGCCTGGAGCTGGCACGCACCCCAGGGTATCGTGACCAAGATAGCGGTTACCTTTCGGTGAGCTTGATCAATCTGAATTTCACCTTTTTGATCAGAGATGATCAAGGTTGTTTAGGGTTAGTGATTGGTCAATGTGGGAATCATCTGAGGTAAGACTGCGTTCACAATAGCAGCATAAATATCCTTGCTCTTGCATCAGTGCATCCTTCAGAACTTGTTTCAGAGTATGACCAAGGGTGGCATAGGTGAGGTTATTTTGTTGTTTGCAATTGCTTATTGCTCGGGGTTCGGGGTGCTTTTGAATGTGTTTCATTTACCAATCACCTCTTTTCGTCTGATTAGGACAGTGGCTTTCACTAAGTCCGGGTCATCTCCAATTTGCTTTTTCATCTTCCCGATTGCTTGCTTTGCTTCTTCCAATTGATTCTGCTCAAGCATTTCATAGATTTCATGCAGATCTGAGCTGACTTGGGATGGTCGTGTGGTATCTAGCTCCATCAAGTCTTCCAGAATCCGATCGACATTTTTGCCATAAGACTCTGATGGTTGATCTACAGTAATTTGTCCCTCAGTTTGCTTGAGAAGAAAGATATTTTCCGGTTTTATGTGGGTGAGTACATGGGGTGAATGGGTTGAAAGAATAAACTGACAGTTGGGAAAAACTTTGAGTAACTGGGGGACTATCATTTGTTGCCATTTAGGATGAAGATGGAGGTCGATTTCATCAATTAGAATAATCCCTTTACCCAGAAGGGGGTTACCTTGGGGGTTAGCAATTGCCAGTCTGCGAGCCATATCACTCACTATTGCGATAAGGCATTGTTCGCCATCTGACAGTTGATTAACCTTTAAGGGTTTTCCATCCTTTTCAATCTCCATTCTGAGTGGTTGACGTCTAACAGTTAAGTTTTGGAATTCTGGTAATAATTGATGCAAAGTGTTGCGAACAGCCTCAAGTTGAGGATCGGGAAGATCACTTTCGGTTGAATTATTTAAATATTTCCTATTTTCGTTTTCTAAATCTTCCCGTTCTCGGAACCATGCAAAAAATGCCCGAAAGTTGGCACCGCTGGTCAAAGCATTGTTATAGGCTGACAAAAGGTCAAAAGTTTTATTACCTCGAATCCGCAGCGGAATATCCAGGACAGCTCGATTTACGGGATAGTGGATAAATATAGGGATGTTGACGGTCTGCTTAGGGTCTGCAATGTTTGCCTGAAGCGTTTTTGCATAGTCATTTAACTCCGTCAAGCGACTGGGCTGAGCTGGCGAACCCCGCCCCTTACGACTTTTGCTGAGCCTCCATGTAATAGACTGGGAGCCATCAGCACAAACAAGTTCAATTGAGGCTGAAGGCTGTCGATTTGTAATATCATCTTCGGATATGGGACGGCCTGACGTACCGGGATTGCGGATACGACTAACAGCCCAGGATAGCATGGTAGCAGCCCCATCCAGTGCAGTGGACTTACCAGCACCATTAACACCTGCGAACACGTTTAACTTGTCATGAAGCTGGAGGGACAAGGATTTTGCGGCACGGTAGTTAGTGAGATTAAGTGTCTGGATGTGCATGAGTCCGATTCTCTGGTCAGCTAAGTCCTGATACCTTATCTTAATTCCAATTGCCAATTAGTGTAAAAGCAGACCAGAAAAAGGGATTGGATAAATCTAAGTTGCTCTGAGAGGCTAGTTCTGGTGGCAGGGAAACCTTTTCGCCATTAGAGAGATGCAGGAGTCCATTCTCAATATACACTTCACCCTTAAGTACAGCTAACTGCGCTCCACGTAAAGCCTGTGCCTTAATAGGAGCTTGAGATAACTGGCTATAAAATTCCGTCATTAAGGCTAGAGTTCCCGCATCGCTGACGTACCAGAGACTGGCTAAGACAGATTTCACCCCTGCTGCCACTGCTAGTCCCGCAAATCCCAGTTCTGCTGTTTCATCCCCCACAGCAGTGCGACAAGCACTCAACACTAACAATTCGATGGGAGCAGTGTCAGCGTCAATCCAGCCTAATTCAGTAGCAACTTGCCTAAATTGAGGAATAGTTAGTTGTCTGTCGTAAAACTGGATGTAAGAATTTTCCGGTCGTCCTGGTTTAAATTCTCCATGAGTTGCTAGATGAATAATGCCAAAAGACTGTTGCTGGTTTTGACGGGTGAAGTTTTCTACGGTAAATTCCCTATTCAGGAAAGACTTTCCCTGCCAAATTTTCTCCGCAATGGTTGTCAACTCCAATGGTACGCTGGGAAGAGCATTTAAGGTTGTAAATTCCGAGGCACCCATGGCAATGATTGGGGTGTTCCTGACATCAGTATAGCCAATATCAGTCAAACCAAAACTGGGAACGATTGCTAAGGCGTATTTTTCGATTAAATACTGTTCCCCATCATGTAGGGCTGCCACGGGAAGGCCACGCAACCCAGAATCCATGGACAGGACTAGAATCTCAATCTCATTGGCTTTTAACTCATCTTCTAGAGGGGCAATCAACCACTGATAGAGTTGCTGGGAACTCGGCAAGAATCTTCTGGAGTTACCCTGACTGCTCACTTCTCGCTGAAATTTCCTTACTAGAGATAGCAACTCTTTGTTGGCTACGTCCGGTACTGTCTCCCGGATAATAAAAGAGGATGATTGAGCAGTTAAACTATTGGAGACAGCAACTTGATCAGAAGATTGAGGAACGACTAAAAAAAGTTCTATTTGGTCAGTTTGGGAGGAAATGTGAATAAATCCTGGCTTCTGCCCTGTTTGTTGCCAAACATGATTTAATGTATCTGCAATATCCTCAGCTGAAGGTGCTTCACCGTAGAGAGGAATCCCGGTATAATCACTAAACTGCTGGGCTTGATATTCTTCTTGCAGGGCAACGGCTTTAGCAGGAGCAACTTGTGATAGCCTTGTTTCATAAGTTTCTCGATCTACCTCTGCTGTAGGAGCCGAGGGTGGGGTAGTAGGAACAGCAATCTCGATGGGGTTCGGTCCGGTGATATCTGACTGATTATTAGTTTGAGTAATAGCAGGTCTGGGGGCGATGGCGATCCAGCTCACAGCTAAACCGACTTTGAGTAACGAGTGCAATAGTTTCATGTTTATTGTCCCTAAAAAGAAAAACCATAGCCAATCCCGAAGATAAATCGGGTTCCATCTCCTGCCGACCCAGTAATATCGGTAATGGCGGGTACGAGGGTTAAGGGTAGGTTCCGGAAGGGAACGTAGGAAAATCCTCGGGTCATATCTTGCCCTGTCCATTCGACGATGGCGCTTACCGGTTCTGCCAGACGAACTGCTACGCTGGTAAATACCCCCAGGGAATCTTGTCCATTTTGAATATTAGACTCAGAGCGAAATTGTCCGCCACCCACCCCAAGGGAGAGGTACACCTGGCTTAAAAATTCCCCCGGATCTGACTTGAGAATAAAGCGTTTTGTCACGACACCATATAAAGAAGACCCCCCATCTGGTCCTCCCCAGGTAGCAAAACCGTTTTGTCCTAAGGCAATATTCAAATCGTAGGGCAATTGTCGATGTAATTTCCAACTGATGCTACCATCGGCGAAGATGTCGCTAATGTCTACGAAGGAAATGCCGATTTGAAGCGCGACGTTTTTTTGCGGATTGCCCGCACCAAAGCCGATCCCAAATGCCCCATCTGCTAGATCGCTGAAACGCACCCGTTCTTGCAACCCTATTCCAATACCAACGTTACCCCAAGCCGCACCATAGGCTGAGGGATTCTGAATCGTAATACCAGGGGATCCCACTGATGGTGTTTTTGCCTTTTCTTCCCCTTCCTCTTGCAGAAACGGCAATGTTTCCGGTCGAAAGGGTTGGCGATCGCGCCTGCGATGTAAAGGAGTGAATTGGTTTGGGGAGGATGACCCTTCTTGACTTATAGCCACTGGGCAGTCTAATAAGGTTGCCATGATTATTAAAAATATGGCAAGCTGACCTTTCATCATCGCATAATTTTTATTGTTATTCATTTTGTCATATTAATATATTAGCATCGGTATTTGAGCTTTGCTATAGTTATTAGTAGTCTTTCAGTTTCTCTAATTACATTTTCATTGTACAAAAGTTATGCTTAAACTATTGCCAATATTGCTTCTAACTCTTTTCCCGTTCCTGCTCCTCAGTTCCTTGCTTGCGCAACCCTAAGGCTATTTTACTATGCTTTTCGATTTGTCCCATAACCTGTTTGGCTCTTTTAATTACTGTTGCTGGTAAACCTGCCAAACGACCTGCTTCAATACCGTAGGAACGGTCTGCACCTCCGGGATGCACCTGATGTAAGAAGACGATTTCCTCGGGCAATTCCTTGACTGTCACCTGATAATTTGCTACATTAGTAAGGATGGAAGCTAGTTCGTTCAGTTCGTGATAATGAGTGGCAAAAATCGTGCGAGGGCGAATCTCCACTGCCAAATATTCCGCTACTGCCCAAGCTATGGAAAGACCATCAAAAGTAGCAGTTCCTCGCCCGATTTCATCTAGCAGCACTAAAGATTTAGCACTGGCATGATTGAGAATATTGGCAGTCTCGTTCATCTCTACCATAAAAGTAGATTGACCCGAAGACACGTCATCTACCGCTCCAACTCGGGTAAAGATGCGATCGCAGATGCCCAATTTTGCCCCGGTAGCGGGGACGAAACTCCCGGTCTGGGCCATTAACTGAATCAATCCCACCTGTCTTAAATAGCAACTCTTACCGCTAGCATTGGGTCCTGTTAAAATAATTAAATCGGGTTTGTTATTGCTAGACTCCTGTCCCATTGCCGTTGAGTTGGGGACAAATAAACCTGCCCCGAGGGATTTTTCCACCACGGGGTGACGTCCATCAATAATTTCGATTTCCCTACCGGATACTACCTCTGGACGACAGTAACCTTGATAGACTGCTACTTCCCCTAAGGCACATAAAACGTCGATGGCTGCTACAGCTTTGGCAAGATGGCGTATTTCCAAAGCTTTTTTTCCTACCTCTGCCCTTAAGGCGGCAAAAACCTCATATTCCAACTGATTTAAATCTTCTTTCCCTGTCAGAATGCGGGTTTCCCTCTCTTTCAGGTCCGAGGTAATATAACGCTCTTCATTGGTTAAAGTTTGCTTGCGCACGTAATTCGCCGGCGCTTTATCCGCCTGAGAGCGGGGGAAACTGATATAGTAACCGAAGGTCTTATTGTAACCCACCTTCAATTTACTAATCCCGGTGCGCTCTCTTTCTGTCACTTCCAAGTTCGCCAGCCACTGTTTATCCTCCTCTAACATGCGCCGCATTTCGTCCAATTCTGGGTTTACCCCATCTCGAATCACTCCCCCTTCCTTCATGTGCAGGGGAGGGGACTCCACTATTTGGCTTAGTACCATTTTCCCTAACTCTTCTAATTCTGGCGGTACTTGTTGCAATGCCTTTAAATAAGGAGAAGAACCTTGTAGGGCTAATGTGGTTAACTGGGTTAAGCGGAGGAGAGAATCTGCTAGGGAGACCAAATCTCTCGGTCTAGCGGTTCCGGAACCTACCCGACCGCTCAATCTTTCTAAATCATAAATACTCCGTAGTAGTTGGCGCAAGTCTTCCCGTAATTCTGTATTTTGCACCAGTTCCCCAATGGTGTCTTGTCGAGCGCGGATGCCGTTTAAATCCATTAAAGGTTGCAACAACCAGCGGCGCAACGCTCTGGCTCCCATAGCTGTATTGGTGCGGTCTAAGGACCAAAGAAGGGAACCTTGCAGTTTGCCTTCCCTCACTGTTTGGGTAATTTCCAGGTTCCGTCTGGTTTGATGGTCCAGGAGGAGGTAATCTGCTCTACTGTAAGTACGAAGGGGTTGGAGAGGTACCCGATTCGCTTTTTGGGTATCTTCAATATATTCTAAGAGACCGCCAGCAGCCCGGACTCCCAGGGTGAGGTTTTGGCAGCCCATGCCTTCTAAGGAACGGACTCGGAAGGTTTCTAGCAATCGCTGTTTGGCTTCTATCAGGGTGAAGGGTGTGGGGGAACGGAGGGCATAGCAAAAGGAGTCGGGTAAGCAGTCTGGTCGATGAGGAGATTTTTCCCCCGGTCGCAGGATACCATTGATATCCGGAGCATTACTTGGTAAGAGGACCTCGGCAGGTTCCAGACGCAATAATTCTGCCGTCAGAGACTCCAGTTCTTCCCCCTGAGTGGTAAAAAACTCCCCGGTGGAGATATCAGCGTAAGCAAAGCCCCAATGGTTTTTAACAATGACAACCGCAGCGAGAAAGTTATTTTGGCTAGGGGAAAGCATCTCGTCATCGGTTAAAGTACCGGGAGTGAGCAGTTTCTGTACTTCCCTTTTCAGGATCCGCTTTTCCGCCGCAGCAACCGCAGCATCTTCTACCTGATCGCAAATAGCTACTGCATAGCCTTTTTCCACCAAGAGTCTGCTGTAGCGCTCTGCCGCATGAGCTGGAACCCCCGTCATTGCTACTCTGCCGATGCCTTTTCCTCCCTCTTTACTGGTGCGCACCAGTTCCAGTTCCTGGGAGATAATCACCGCATCTTGGAAGAAGCATTCAAAAAAATCCCCTACCCGATACAGCAGCAAAGCGTTGGGATACTGCTCTTTCACCTCAACGTAGTGACGATACATGGGGGATAGCTCTACTTTATCTAACCCCCGGTAATCTTCGTGGGGTGCATTTCTGGTGGCGATTTCGACCTTTGTCGGCTGGGGGCTGGACTTGCTCATGGATAGTTACAGTTTCAATTGCTCTTATTGACTCTATCAGGTAATCTTTGAAGATTGAATCCAAAGAATAGCCTGGGTAGGGCGCGCGGCATTGCCATGCCCCTACAGAGTAGGGAATATAAGCGCTCTGGGAAGTTATACACAAAATTGCTGAAGTTATACACAAAGTATATCTTCCTTATACGCGCACCGCGTAGCGCCGACAGTTGCCTGTCGGCCTGCGGGATCGCCAACATCCACCTTCGATATTGAATATAGAAAGACTAAACAAATCTCAGGGGAAGAACAATGAAAAAACTATCTGCTCTCTATCTCGGACTCGCTCTCACTCTCGGTTTCACCGCCCCAGCCTCCGCTTTCTCTGTTATTGGTGCTGACGACTTCTCCGGGAACGAGACGGTTATCGACCTTAAATACAATAATTTTTATTCTGATCAGGGGGTGACATTCTCAGGGGTTTTTTCTAGTAACGTGGCGCAAATTTTCGGACCAGCTCAGGGTCATAAGCAGACTATTGATATCAATATATCACAAGAAGTTCATCGGATTGGATTTAATGCATTTGCATTTGGTTATAATAATGGTAATTTTGAAGAGAGCAAATTAGTGGTGGACCAATCACTAAACCTAGGCAAACCTCGGCAAACCTTGCCAAATGCCCTATTCAGGTTGGTCAAGCCTACCCTTCGGTAAACGTTATCTTGGTCACGATACCCTGGGGTGCGTGCCAGATCCTTGCTCTATCGCTACTGGTTAAACAGGTGATGAATTTTTGTTTAGTGAAGCCAGTGCCAGTAGCCTAAAAAGCCAAGATAACCAGGCGAGGCAAACTTTACCGCCTCTCGGCGGAGCCACGCAACCATACGTGGTGCAGACGTCCCGCGGCATCATCGATGCCGCAGATTGTTTGCGTTGTGGGTACTTTTTCTTAGAAATGCGTAGATTTGCATAGAGAAAACCTAGCAGTTCTTTAACCATGAGACTCTAAAAAGAACCACCACATTTGACGGTTTTACTAATGGGGTACAATTTGTAGCGCTTGAGGATTTGAGTGGTATTACCAGTGCTAGACTCCAGGCTATCTCAGCCAATCCGGATTCTCTCGCCAACAACCAGCTCTTGATCGATAATTTACAATTTGAAAGTGTTGTTTCCATTCCTCTGACTGATGTTACCACGTCTACAGCTGCCGTCCCCGAACCTTTGACTATTCTAGGAACCCTCATAGCTGGTGGTTTAGGGGTCGGGGTGAAGCGCAAGCTGAAAAAGAATTAATTTCCCCTCAGTAGGGGAATGCATTGTTTATTTGGACGAAGAGGGAAGTTATATCAATTCCGGGTGCACCGGAATGATATATTCAAGGTTGCACACTAACTACGGTGGCGTTGCATTTCTATTCTGTAACTGTTCTTCAAGGTGCACTCTTCACGCTATAAATCACACTTCAGATGCTCAAACTATTGACCTATAAGGAATAAAGAGTTTTTCATCTTTCATCTGAAACTGGTAAGCTCAAAAAAGCCATGTTAAATCAAATAGTTAAGTAGCAGTGAGAGGCCACCAGTGGTAACAGGCGATCGCTTTAATTAAAGCGAGATGTTTTAAAAGAAAACGACAGCGTTGAAATAAAATTTCTTCTAATTGCTCAAGAGTATCAAATGAGCGGTTAGCAATAGGTTCATTCACTAACGGCCATAAACGCTCGGCAGGTTGTAATTCAGGTGAATGAGAAGGCATATATTCTAAATGTAGACCCTCAGGTACTTGAAGTTGCTCAACGGTTGTGCCAACCGGCAAGGGTCTTCGGTTAGGATAATATGTTTGTCTTTACCTACTCCGAATTCAGTGGCGAAATCTGCTAAAACCAGATTAAATAGGAAGGTATTAACCTTTGGTAAAATCCAAAAGTAAGTTTCACCAGTTTCTGGGTGTACGAAGCCATAGAGCCATAACCATTCATAGCGCCAGTGAACATTGGCAATGGGTTGTTGACCACGTGCCACCCACTTGGCGATACAATTTTAACAACTCTTCCGGCTTCAGGTGAGGTTGTAAGCTTAGGCGTTTTGGCATAATAGTAGCAATCTCGAAGACTAGAGCGAAGCGGTACGCTCTGGAACAAGTTTTCCTAAATCAAATATATCATTCCGATGCAACCGGAATTGATATAATTGGTATTGGCGGTCTTGGTATTGGATCTGTTGACGCACTCAGCTTTGATACTCTTGGGGAAGATGGAGTCATAGGCTTTAATGGTGAGGACTTAGCTATTTGTTAATGCAACTGATTTGCAAGCTAATGCCACTTTTGATTTTGGCTAAATTCTTCAATTAATTGAGATCAGTAGGGGCGCGGTAATGCCTCGCTCCTACTGATCAACCCCACACCCCCGGCATCAACTGGTTAGTTGATGCCGGCCCCACACCTCACACCCCACAGTCAGCAACCAATCTTTAAGTAAATGCAAGAGATTAACCTCACTGTATGAAATACCCAAAGAGACAACCCCACCCAGAAGACAGACAAACAAAAGACAGACAAACAAACCCCCCAAACTAATCATCCCATCTTCTTCTTGCAAACCAAAAGCAGTGATGAAAATCCCAATGGCTGGTAGAGTATTAGTACCAGGAATGGGAATCATCATGGAAATAGACATGAGGGCGATCGCCACTCCTATGAACACTCTTCCCAGTAAACTGGTACAAATATAACTAAGTCGAGGATTAGTTACTGCTTCAATTTTGTTTAACCAAGGAATACCCGCTCTAACAATAGACTGCGCTCTTTCCAGTTTAATGGAACCAGTTAACATCCTCCTCGGTAACCAGGGACGTTTGGCGCCAAAAATCATCTGCATTGCTAATAAAAGCATCAAGACGCCAAAAGGAATAGAGTAACCTGGAGCGGGAATTGGTAAAGCAGAAGGAAGGGAAAGAATGACGAATAAAAAACCAAAAACTCGCTCCCCTGCTAGACTGAGAATATTGGCTAAAGTGACTTGGCAAGTCCGCTTTTCCTCAAAAAAATAGCGCTCTAATTCTTGAGATAATTTAGCCATAGAGTATATTCTAGATTTTTTATCCTAAATCAAACTCAAGCATATATTTGTATGATATAAAAAGCTAGCAAAATCAATTTTGCTAACAAATTTATGTATTAAGAGCTTGTTTCTGTCTCTGATTTTGTTTCTGAAGCTAATTGTTCGCCGTCTCGGTTGTAATTGCTACGTCCAAAACGCTTATTGCGGGAGGAATATCGAGAAGATTTCTTCCGAAACTGACGAGCATAAGCTTTGTTCCTAGCAGCCTTCTCTTTTTTCAAATTGCGACGTTTAGCCATGAATACCTCATGAAAACAGTAAAAAGCTTGTGGGAATCTCCTCTGAGATTAACTCTCATGGCTTCCACAAGCCCACGAAAGAATTAATTCTGCTTCCAATATGGGAGCGAGTGGTAAGCTATTGCCCAATAGTTGAGCGGTTAGGCAACAAGCGTCGCCATTTTGGCGAGTAGGGCGCGCGGCATTGCCCTGCCCCTACCTTCGAAGTACTCTAAACTTTCCCTCTACGGCACTTTATAGTGAAGAACACGCCCAGCCACACTTTCAACAACTATAGAGCGATATATAGCGTCTGTCAATGGCATTGAGTGAGTATTTATACTCAGGCGCTGCAATCAGGTCACGTCAAATCGGAGATTATGGCGTGAGGCTCCTGCCGCATCTAGCTGAAAGCTTAGTAGTTTCTGGAAAAGCTGTCGTTTCTTCGACCACCATCAAATGATCCTCTTCGTTCACGAGGTTTAGCTTTACTAACCTTCATTTCCCGCCCCATCCACTCAGCCCCGTCCAGGGCTTCGATCGCCTTCGCTTCATCCTCCTCTAAACTCAATTCGACAAAAGCGAAACCCCGCACCCGACCTGTTTGGCGATCGCTAGGAATATTCACCTCCTTCACCGTTCCATATTCGGCAAAAACTTCGCTGAGGTCTTCTTTCGTTACATCATAGGATAAATTACCTACGTAAATCGACATAAATTGTCTCTCCGGTTAAAAAGTGTGTAGAGATTTAGATTTCGGAGAGAAGCTTGCTAGTACTTTCCGGGAAAAACCTGTCAATGCTAAAAACAAACCTGACTACCGATCTTTATTTCTCAAGGATTATCATAGCACGACTGGACTGTGATTGTCCCTAAAATCTCCCTCCCCCTTGTTAAATTTACCGAATCGCCCTCCCCGCCTGTATCTTAGAGATATCTTCACATAGTGTGGGGAAACTTTATCTTTTCAGCTACAGTCGGATTAATTGACATCCTCCCACCGCTATTGCGTAGCAAAGCGCAAGCAAAGCGCTACGCGGTATAGCGGGGGATTCCCCATATCGCTATGAGGGCGCGCTCTTTCCACGAGTTCCCTTACTTGGCGGTGTTTCCACGGCCAGGCAGAGGGGATTCTGGTTCAGTTGGTAGTAGTGGAGGTCGCGACCCACCCACCCCCTCAATCCTCCTCCCGGGAGGGGATAGGGGTGGGTGCCTGCTTGGAACTTGTCAGAAAAGGTGAAATACCGTCTATCTTCAGACAACTTCCACCCGGAAGTTTTGTACTCCACCGTTGCCTAACTTGCTCCTTCTTGAATTTTGGAAACCCTTTCTTCTCCTTGACTTGAGCTTTACAGTTGCGATAAAACCTCTCAATCGCCACCCATGCTCTCTCTGCGTGAGCTTGCCTAGCTTGTGAGTTGAGTTACTTCGCCCAAGGAAATTCGGGGTTATCAGCTAAAATTTTGCACTGATCGACGGTGTGTCGGATAGTCCATCGAGTCGAAGACCGGTTAATGGCTGACGTCAATTTCGCATCCCGGGCCTTATACTTCTCGTACGAGGCTTTGGCCAACATGATATGGTGGTGATGGATGTCACTGAAACCCCGATTGAACGCCAAAAGAAGTTCTTCTACGTAATTGTGACGTCGAGTCACAATTCTGGCAAAAAGAAGCAACATACGCTCAAGTGCCAAGTCATCATTGACCAAGCCACCCTGAACATTGAACTTGTTTCATAAGCTTGATTATATCACAAGTACTAGGGGCAATAAATTACCCCGCGTCGTCGTTTCTCCCCTGAGACTACAAGGGGCTTCCCGACTCCCGTGAGGTTATCGTGAATAAGTTACTCAAATTTTCCTCAAGCTGTTCAATTAATTGATCCAGAGTTGCTGTAGCTTGCTCGAAACAAAGTGGTGGCGGTAATTCGGGTTGAAAATTAATTAACTTAATTTGCCCGGACCCAATAGCGATCGCCGCCACTTCTTCTTCTCGTTTCAAACCGTCCAAAATCCCCAAAACTTCCTGAAGATTGCAGTTCACATTCTCATTCAGCTCTTCAATTGCTTGGCGAGAACAACGGACGAAATGAGGCTTGGGTTTCAGGTCGATCCCCAAAATATCATTACTTTTGTCCCATTCTAAAAATAGACCCCAAACCAATGCAGCCAAGTCTTGCCCATTGACCTTAACAAAATTATCCACCTTGAGCCAACTGTCATTTTTTCTATCATTGGGGTTAAGACTTGTCTTGCTGAACATCACTATTATTATTTATATTAAATTTCGGTATAATATTGGGGTGATCGCTCCCTTCCCAACCAGCCGGACGCTTAGAATTATACCAGGCGATGGAGCCAATGGTTAGAGCAGCGATAAAACCAACTACATAGACGGCAACGAAGAGAGTGGGGAATTTACCCCCTGTGTTAACAGCAGCTTCCATTAATAGATACATAGGCCATTGATTCTTTTATCTGTACGGGCTACATATCCTATCATATTAGGAGTTCAAAGGGCAATCCGCTCGCACTTAAAACCTTTTTGACGCCAAGTGGGCAAATCCACATCTACCAAAGGAATTACGCTATAACATTGAGGTCAGAGCACCTGAGACATTAATGCCCATAATAGGCTGCGAGAAACATCTAAACCCGTCTTGAGGGGATACTCGCGATTACCAGGAATGCCCTTTTCTTCAACTATTTCAAAGTCTACCCAAATACCATGAACACCGAAGATAATTTGCACCATCCACTGGAATCGGGGTAGATGAGTAGGAGAAGTAACTAACTTCACCTTCTGCACTCCCCACTGACGCAGAATGGGCAAACCTTTTTTGACATACTCCCCCGTTTTCTAAACGGGGGAACAGGGTAAGACAGCAATAGCAGGCAGAGCCCGTCTTACATTGCCTAATCCAATGGTTGATGCCCCAACCATTTCTTTAGTATACTACACGGCGTTTGGAAATTCAGCTCTTCGCTTATATCCCCCGTTTTGAAAACACTTGCTCTAAGCATCACGGTTCGTAAAAATTCTCAAAAGTGCTCTGAGCACATCTTTCCAGCCAGACTCTTTCCTTAGGAGCACGCTGCCGTTGAAAAACTAACCAAGTGCAGGATTCTGCTCCACCCCGAGAAATTAAAATTAGCAGGGATGGCTCAAGAATAGCCAACTTTGCTGCTTGAATTTCCCGCGTAACGCTCCCACCGAGAACAAACAAAGCATCTACTGGTTTTGATGCTGCTGCTTGCAATCTCAAACTATTAAAGTAGAGCATGGCAGTGAAAAGGCAGGTTAAACAAGATATAATAGCAAGGAAGAAAAATCGCCAACGGCGTCGATTTAATCTCATTTCGCAGAGTTATTGTGGCCCAGTCTTAAGTAGATGGTACTATCTACCGTATTCTTTCCTTGTATTCTCTGTTAAATGGAAACCGCCATAAGCACTGATATGACCGTGACTACGACCGCACCCCCAAAAAATCATCGCATCGTTTTTCCCTTCACGGCAATTGTGGGTCAGGAAGAAATGAAACTAGCCCTGTTGCTGAACGTCATCGATCCGAAAATAGGCGGGGTGATGATTATGGGAGATCGGGGCACGGGTAAATCAACTACGATCCGCGCCCTAGCAGATTTGCTGCCGGAAATTGAGATTGTTGCCAACGATCCCTTCAATTCCCACCCTTCAGACCCCGATTTGATGAGCGACGAAGTGCAACAAAAGTTGCAAAACAAAGTTGCGCTTCAAATAGTACCCCAAAAAGTGCAGATGATTGACCTACCTTTGGGGGCGACAGAAGACAGAGTTTGCGGCACTATCGATATTGAAAAGGCTCTCTCTGAAGGGGTCAAAGCTTTTGAACCGGGACTGTTAGCTAAAGCAAATAGAGGTATCCTCTACGTGGATGAAGTTAACTTACTGGACGACCATTTAGTAGACATACTATTAGACTCTGCTGCCTCGGGTTGGAACACTGTGGAAAGAGAGGGCATTTCCATTCGGCACCCCGCCCGCTTCGTCCTGGTCGGTTCCGGGAACCCAGAAGAAGGAGAATTGCGCCCCCAATTACTGGATCGCTTCGGGATGCACGCAGAAATTCGGACCGTGAAAGAACCTGATTTGCGGGTACAAATTGTGGAGCAAAGAACAGCATTCGACTTAGCTCCCCAGGAATTTCGCAGCAAATATCAGTCCGAAGAAGTAACTTTACAGAATAAACTGATAGCAGCACAGCAGTTATTGCCATTCGTGACCATTGACTATGACCTGCGGGTGAAAATCTCGGAAGTCTGTTCCGAATTAGATGTAGATGGTTTGCGGGGAGATATCGTTACCAATCGCGCCGCGAAAGCATTGACAGCTTTTGAGGGACGTCAGGAGGTAGAACCCTCTGATATCGGTCGGGTAATCGTTCTCTGTCTGCGACACAGACTGCGGAAAGACCCCTTGGAATCCATCGACTCGGGCTACAAGGTGGAAAAAGCCTTTAACCGCGTATTTGGGATGGGTGCGGCTCGTTCCCTGTGAAGTTGCGACGTAAGCCATATATAAGCAGGGGCTAAAAACTAGGAGACAATCTAAGCAGGGAAATCCGCTGAAAACACCTAGCAATTCTACCTGGCCTGCCAATCAATGGATAAAACCGGAGAATTCAGTGGGGAAACCCGGGATGAGACTCCCGAACTCACAGGTAGTAATAACCGAACCTAGACAACTGATACATTTGACATGCTGGTAAAAGGGGTTGGCCAGAAATCAGTCCGAAATAGTCCAGCCCGCTAGGGATAGCGTGACTCTAAATCTTGCCACACCGAGGAAGTAGCTCTCCAGCAGAGGTCTCGTGCTGGGGCAACACTGGTGCTAAGGGGAATACAGGGTTAGGAAAACGAATCAGCAGTAAAAAGAACGTAAAATATGGCATGGCAGCACCTTGAAAACCATGACCACACTGTCTATATCACCGCTCCACGACCAACCGGTGGGAGCTAATCCCGGTAAAACAGTGACCTTGTACCATGACAGTTACCAGGCGTATGGTGCGGGCTTTGGTCCCGCACCAACGCCTTCCACCAATAAGTGGCTTGCCACCACTTATTTGGTGGGGGCCTCAAACCCAAGGTTGAGCTGCTACCATGGTACGTGATTACTGGTCACTGGTAACTGAAAGGTGAGGCAGTCGTTCAATAGCTCGAACCCTGGTTTCATAACAATGTCAAATTCGGAACGAGTAAAAACTCGCTCAACTTCTATCCGGCTACAGGTCGATTACGGATAGTGGAACCCGCAGCTACGGGTTTACCGGGAGAGCGAGGGTAAGAATGACCGTAACTGGCCGACAGGCAACTGTCCTTGCTCAGAAGATAAAGGAAACAATAGAGTTCACAACTGACTTAAACTCAATACCGCAGCTGGGAATGGTGATGAACGCCCTACTTGTGGGGCAGATTCGCCAGATTACAGCTGACGAAGTGTGGAAAAGTCTACCGTGGCGCACATGGTCACGGCTGGTTTGGAGAATCCAGCGTGGAATTTATCAGGCAGCCAGACAGAACGACAACCGCAGAGTCCAGTGGTTACAACGCCTACTACTAAGAAGTCGGGCGGCACAGGCGACCTCGGTAGGACAGGTAACCCAACTCAACACTGGTAAAAAGACCCCCGGAGTAGATGGCAAAACAGCCCGAGACACTAACGAACGGTTGAGACTCTGCCAGAGGCTAAGGCAGCACTGGTATGATTGGGAGCACCGGAAGCTGAAAAGGGTAAACATAGCCCCCTCTTAGCAAACCTAGCAATTGGCAACCTGGAGGATATAGGGGCCAAATACCAGAAAAGCGGGAGGGATATCCGAAACAATGGCATTCCCGGTATCCGTTACGCGGATGACCTGGTATTCATCACCAAAACCGAACCAAAACCGAAGGGGAAGCCAAGAAACTCAAATCCGGAAATTACTGAATATCTGTCCGAACGTGGCCTTCGGGTTAAAGAGGCCAAAACTCGCATCATTAAAGCCACACAAGGCTTCGACTTCCTAGGCTGGCACAGAGCGGGTTAAAGCCAACGGAAAACTCACTGTCGCACCATGCCGCAAAGGTACGGAAGCAACCAAGGAGGGCGTGAAAGAGACCATGAAGAAAAGCAAAATATCGCTGAAGGGCCGCATCGACCTAATTGCTTCAAAAATACGCGGCTGGCGGAACTACCACAAATGGTGCGACATGAACAAAGGCATCGACTCTAATAAATGTCGGAATAGGTTACAATGACAAATAACAGAGAACCCCTGGTAGAATTAAAGGGAATTAGCAAGTCCTTTGGCAACAAAGTCATTCTCGATAACATCGATCTGACTATTTATCGAGGGGAAGCCCTGGTTATTATCGGTCCTTCGGGAACAGGAAAATCGACAGTTTTGCGACTGATTGCCGGTTTTCTAGCTCCCGATGAAGGGGAGGTCTATATTAAAGGGCAACTGCGTCAAGGCTTAATTGAAGATGGATCTGATCCTATTGGTATTGGGATGGTATTCCAGCAGGCGGCATTATTCGATTCTCTCACCATAGATGAGAATGTGGGCTTTTCCCTGTATGAAAACTCTAAGCTGCCAAAGGAGAAGATAAAAGATTTAGTGGCAGAAAAGTTGGAGATGGTGGGGTTAAAGGGTACTGAGGATAGTTACCCATCTCAATTATCTGGAGGAATGCGCAAGCGGGTCAGTTTTGCCAGGGCGATTATGTCTAATCCAGAAAATACTAAAGATAATACAGAAATCATCCTTTATGATGAACCTACCGCAGGTTTGGATCCCATCGCTTCTACGGTGATTGAAGATTTAGTGCGCCAGTTACAAGGAGCCTCTGGAGTTGGCGCTACATATGTTATGGTTACTCATCAAAACAGTACTATTAGGCGTACTGCTGATAAGGTAATATTTATTTATGAAGGTAAGGTGCAGTGGGAGGGAACTGTGGAGGAAATTGATAGTACTCATAATCCTTTAGTACGTCAATTTTTTAGTGCAAGGGTAGATGGACTGATTAAGGTGATTACTTAATAAATTTTCACAAAATATAGTATGCCAAAGTAGTTGGAAAGTTCGTTAATCAGATAGACGCGATCGCCACCCATCACTGTTGCTGCTAAAGTTCACTTTCTATCTGGGCAATAATCCTTTTGATTTCAGTTTCTGACCTATCTTCTTGATCTGACTTTGAGTAAATATCGAGAAGAATACGCTTGCTTTGTAATCTTACCCAGTAAATAACACGGTAGCCTCCACTCTTACCTCGTTTGGCATCTCGGTTAGTTAGACGAACTTTGAAGACATCGCCGGCTTATCCAGAGATTTTATCCCCTACAATTTGACCTGTGCGTAGGATGCGTTACGCTAACCCATTTAATTTAGGATGCTGCTACGTACGATGCGTTACGCCAACAAAGTTTGTATTGTTGCTAGTACGATGCGTTACGCCAACAAAGTTTGTATTGTTGCTACTACTTACGGCTAGTAACGCATCCTACAGTGGCTAGTAACGCATCCTACAGTGGCTAGTAACGCATCCTACAGTGGTTAGTAACGCATCCTACGACTTCTTAGCATCCTACGGGTGGGGACTTCCGCCCATTCGTTAAAGTTTCTAGGAGAGGTTGTAGATCTAGCTGGATAGAACGATAGAGTTTTCTGAGCTTCTGTAGCTTGCGCCTAAATTCAGGGGTGAACTCAATGCTGATGGAGGATTTTTTAGTCATGGTCAATCTCTTCCCAAAGTTCAGAGAGGGGTAGCGTTTGACCACTGAGCGCTTGCCGAAAGGAGGTTTCAAATTTGAACGGGGAAAATCCCACTTCAGTGCCGTCTCTGTTTTGAAGGTTGCTATGGTTTTGATGGTGGCGAGAGACTAGAAATTGAGCAAAGTGTAAAACTTCCAGTTGTAGGGGTTTGGGGAGTTGGCTGAGGAGTTCTAGTAACGTGGTTTCGAGGTTGGTTTTGGTTTGGGTAGTCATGGCAGGTATCCGGTTGTGGTTTTAGGCAGGGTAAGCGCAAGAATCAATAAGGGGCATCTATTCTCAATTATCATGATAATGATTGCAAGATTATTGCGAATATGGCACACTATTGAGAATTAACATGGCTCTATACCACATTTTGGCACAATTTTTCTTGCGCTTGCCCTGTGGTTTTAGGATGCTTTTTGGGAACATAATGAGCTGCTGTTCTACCAAGTTCGGGGGGTAAAATTGGGTGTACTACTAATATAAACAGTATCCCCCGATTGCTCAATTACAAATAGTCCCTGATTCTCGGCATAGGTATCCACATCCCTATCAATTTCAATAGCCGCCATCGCCCCATAAATGCGATAGTTCCCGTAGTGGGGAAAAGCAGTTTTAAAGCGGGATAGGTTACGAAGAAAACGACGGACATAATCTTGGGTAAGGCGCGATTTTACTTCCACTACTACTGCCACATCATCATTCACCGCCAGGATATCAATTTCTAGATTCTGGGAGCCTCGTGCAGACTTGACCCGCTGATACACCTCCTGCACTGGAATGCCCCGTTCTTGAAACAGACGTAACACCGCAGGAGCTACGAGATTTTCCACAAAGTGTCCCCAGCGACTACTCAAGCTATTGACGGCTTGGTTGGTTTGGGCTGCGATGGCTTCAGTTCTGGCAAGGCGTTGTTCAGCTTCAGCGGCACGGCGATCTGCCTCGGCTTTTGACTCTGCTAAGCGGCGATCGAACTCTGCTTTTGATTCAGCGGCACGGCGATCTGCCTCAGTCAAGCGGCGATCGAATTCCTCCCGGGATCGCTCCAACGATTCCCGCAGGATGCGTTCCGTCTCTTGGCGCTGACGTTCACTTTCTTGGAAGAGTTTGTAAAAGTCTTCTAGGGTGATGGGGTTGGACATGGGTGAGGTAATAAACTAGCTTTCTTCTACCAAGTTCGAGGGGTAAAATTGGGTGTACTACTAATATAAACAGTATCCCCCGATTGCTCAATTACAAATAGTCCCTGATTCTCGGCATAGGTATCCACATCCCTATCAATTTCAATAGCCGCCATCGCCCCATAAATGCGATAGTTCCCGTAGTGGGGAAAAGCAGTTTTAAAGCGGGATAGGTTACGAAGAAAACGACGGACATAATCTTGAGTAAGGCGGGATTTTACCTCCACTACTACTGCCACATCATCATTCACCGCCAGGATATCAATTTCTAGATTCTGGGAGCCTCGTGCAGACTTGACCCGCTGATACACCTCCTGCACTGGAATGCCCCGTTCTTGAAACAGACGTAACACCGCCGGAGCTACGAGATTTTCCACAAAGTGTCCCCAGCGACTACTCAAGCTATTGACGGCTTGGTTGGTTTGGGCTGCGATGGCTTCAGTTCTGGCAAGGCGTTGTTCAGCTTCAGCGGCACGGCGATCTGCCTCGGCTTTTGACTCTGCTAAGCGGCGATCGAACTCTGCTTTTGATTCAGCGGCACGGCGATCTGCCTCGGCTTTTGATTCAGCTAAGCGGCGATCGAACTCTGCTTTTGATTCAGCAGCACGGCGATCTGCCTCAGTCAAGCGGCGATCGAATTCTTGGCGAGAAAGCTCTAACGATTCCCGCAGGATGCGTTCCGTCTCTTGGCGCTGACGTTCGCTTTCTTGGAAGAGTTTGTAAAAGTCTTCTAGGGTGATGGCGTTGGACATGGGTTAAAGTTGAGATGAATGGATACGGACGATCGTACCGCGATCAGTTGTTTTATATTATTTAGTATTAATATAAATGCGCATTAGTATCTTTACGCACATACTTAACTGTGTAATTTTTAGGCATAATTAACACCAATTACACTCCCGCGCTATATGTAGAGACGTTGCAGGCAACATCTCTACCTTGTTTCTAAGCGATCGGGTATTTATCGTTCACCATCTGGACAACATAACTCTTCAGGCCGCCGGATGCCATATCTTCGCTGTCAGTGTCGTTATCAACGCTCCATGTTCCTTCGATCAGTAATGTCCATCCTACTCCTGCACCAGCGATTTGGGTAGCTGCCCAGGCACCATTCATGCTTCGCTTAACAATACTGTTGGTGCTGTTGGCAGCATCACTGAACGCATCAAAATCTGCCCCCGTTGTAGTACTGATAAATGATTTGCCGATGCGTTTGCTTGTACTTTCAGAGTTGTCCGCTGCTTCTAGGGCTTTTTTGTAAAAGAATAGCTTTTGTTTCACCAGTGTTTTATCCTGGGATATAACCTTGTGCTCTTTGATAAAGCGTTGGAAGTGACCAAATGGATCAGGGGGACAGTTTCCCTCCTCCCCCTCAATAGCATAGTAGGCTGATGTTTCCGTCACACCTGAAGGGGCTGTTTGGCTCAATTGATTGCCGTATTCATCGGTTTCCATTTCCAGGCTGTAGCTTTTGGTTGCCTCCCCCTGAATAAATGTTTTGGTGATTTTTGTTGGGAAGAGCAAGTTATTTGGTTGGTCAACGAATGGCTTATCAAGATTTGCACTTTCGTCAGAAACATAATTATAGGTTGTTTCCATGGTGCATCCATTCTTCTCAACGGTTTCACTGGTTTTTAAGTGAAAGGTGTTAAAGTAATGGGTGTGTATTGTTTCGTTGGCAGTATTTTTGGCACTAGTTATCTTGACGTAATATTGATAACTTGTGGCACTTCCCCAGGAATAGATATTGTCTTCAGCATCGGACTAACCATTGTCATTTGGATAACCGAGATAGTTATAGCCATCCTCAGGATACTCATAAACCTCCGACATATCTGGCTGCTCAGCACCTGGGGAGTAAATGTATTGGGTAACTCTTGGGGTATGGTAGGTGACTCCATTTGATTGATATAAATGCCCACCAACCTCGTAGAATATATCTTCTTGGGCACCTTCCGGGTATTTGACTTGAGTAATAACTTGGAAACCATTATTGTCCCCATAGCTAAACTGAAGCCAGTCAGTACTACCATTTTCAGTTGTTGGCCGACTCATGCTATTCAACAATGTATAGGTACCGTTGAGGGGGGTACAATTCATATAGCAATGGGCGCGAGGCTAGCCGTGCCCCTATACCCTACACCCGCCCGCAGCGCTATAGTAGGTGCATGGTACGTGTTAATGTGATGGGGAGGGAGGAAAAAAAATGCGATCGCGAACAATTCGAGAAGGCTCTGTTGGCTTACTAATCTTAGTGGGGCTGGGTGTGTTCGGCACTTTAGCGGTCTGGCTGAAGGGAATTGATTTTAACAGAAAACCCTACGTCATCAATGTCAAGTTTGACAACGCTAATGGGATGAAAGAGGGGGCTAGCGTTCGCTATCGTGGTTTTGTGGTGGGTAAAATTAAGACAATTTCCCCAGAACCTAATGGGGTGGACACAGAAATCGAAATTGACTCCTCCGACTTGCGCATCCCTAAGGATCTTATTATTGAAGCCAATCAATCGGGACTGATTGGGGAAACTTCCATTGATATTACACCCAAGACGGAACTACCACAGTCTGCCATCAGCACGAGTCCTATGGCTGAAGACTGCAATAGAGAGTTAATTGTCTGCGAGGGAGACGAGCTGAAAGGAGAAGTTGGCATCAGCTTCGATACCCTGCTGCGCAGTACTGAGCGCCTCAGCGAACTCTACACCAATCCCGAGTTCTTTAACAATCTCAACTCTACAGCCAAAAATGCGAGCATTGCAGCAGCTGAAATTGCCAAACTTTCCAGCGAGCTGACCCTATTATCTCAGACAGTTCGGCAAGAAATCACCAGTTTCTCCACAGCAGCTAATTCTATTACCGTAGCCGCTAAGAAAACTACTGAGCAAATCGGTGAGAGTGCGACTAAAATTAGCAGGACAGCAGAGCAATTTAGTGCAACAGCAGCTGAAATAGGTGAGCTGACCAGTAATGTCAATGGTTTGGTCAATGAAAATCGGGGTAGTATTCGCCGAACCGTCCATAACCTAGAAGATAGTACCGGACAGCTCAATAACATGTTAGTTAGCTTGGGTACGACGGTGGAGACAATTAATGGGACCTTGGAGGCTGCTAAAATAGAAGAACTGGCTCAGAATTTAGGAATTATCACTGCCAACACTGCGGCTGCATCGGCTAATTTGCGGGAACTGTCTCAGAATTTAAATGATCCTACTAATATCGTCCTCTTGCAAGAAACGTTGGACTCTGCAAGAGCCACTTTTGCTAATGCTCAGAAGATTACAGCAGATTTAGACGAACTCACAGGTAGTCCAGAGTTTCGTCGCAACCTGCTTGATTTAGTAAATGGACTGAGCAATTTAGTATCATCTATGGATGAGTTGGAAGAAGAAATTCAAACTGCTGAAGCTTTAGCTCCAACAGTTATCAGTGACCAGTAACCAGTTACCAGTTTTTTCACACCCTTTAAGGTAGGGTGCGCATCGCCCACCGTAAACCATCCTATCATTACATTATAAAACCCCTTCAGGGTTTCAAGTTCTTAGAGTGGGCAATAACGAACAATACTATTGATTTAGACTGTCAATTAACACCGACTAACTGTTGTTTTTGAGTGTTTTCTTCATGTTTTTGCTCTGAGAGGGTTGTCACTGCCTCCGGGGTAATATTCACCTCCCCAAAGATAGTTTTATAGACGCGGATATCTTCACAGGGTATAGTATCAGAGAGAATAGCAGTTGCCATCATACCGCAGTTAATTTCTAACAAAGCCTCTGGGAAAGCTTCAAATACTAATCGTTGTCCTGGAAAGACAACTCGCTCGAAGTACCAGTTAGGTATGTTAGTAATGCGGACAATTTGCATTTGGCTGGTAGCGTTGACGTAACAGCACAAGAAGCTATCACCGTTAGCTGATAATGGAATGGGGTCGAGGATTTGAGTCATGATAATGGAGCTTTTTAAAATGAGATTTATAATTGCTGTTCTTCTTAATCTAACACGGATAATCTGGATTGGTTGTAAATCTAAATACAAATTGCCCGCGACTAGATCACAAAGCTATTCAAATTAATTATTAGAACAATAAGTTACCCTTATCAGTTATAATCACGGGTATAAATGGTCCGTGGAGACTATTGATTCTCAAACAGTGACCAGGACGCCAAGGGCGGGACGCCAAAGACGGGACGCCAAAGACGGGACGCCAAGGGCGGTTACTTGCGCTTTGCTTCGCAATACCAGTTACCAGTCCTGCTCAGGCCAACCGGGGCAGTCAGGCAGGCGTCTGGTGCGGGGTTGTACCCACCCCCCAACCCCACCCACCCCTACCCCCTCCCAGGAGGGGAACCCAGGAGGGGGGCTACGGGGGGTGGGTACTGCATAACTGCTAAAAGAAGATCTGGTTAAAGTAAAGATATGTAACTAGCACTGCTGCGGGTCAGGTGCTGGCCAAATACAGCAGCTGTCGCTATATTAAGAAAACCATTAACTTTCAGATGAAACAGCGTATACTCTATGTTCGTCTCCCGTGCAACCCGATCTTCCCTATCGGTGTTGTCTATTTATCGGATCACGTTCATAAACTCTTCCCGGAAATAGAACAAAAAATCTTCGACTTGGGAACCGTACCGCCTTTGGACTATAGCAAGGCATTGGCTGATTGTATAGATTGCTTTCAACCCACACTGTTGGTATTTTCCTGGCGGGATATTCAGATTTATGCTCCAGTAGGGGGTAGAGGAGGGAACCCTCTGCAACATGCTTTTGAATTTTACTATGGCGCCAATCCCCTGATTAGAATGCGAGGCGCTCTGGGGGGCTTGAAAGTGACCACAGCCTACTATGGGGAACTGTGGCGCAACCTGGGATTGATTCGACGGGGACTAAAAAGAGCGAAAAAATACCACCCAAATGCAAGGCTAGTTGTGGGTGGGGGTGCTGTGAGCGTCTTTTATGAACAACTCCAGACTCAGTTACCTAAGGAAACTTTGGTTTCTGTGGGGGAAGGAGAAACCCTATTAACCAAACTGCTCACGGGAGAGGATTTACTCCAGGAACGCTGCTATATAGTGGGAGAGACGGAACCGCGAGAGGGCATGATTCATGAATGGCCCACTCCCATAGAAAAAAGCGCTTGTAATTACGATTATATTGCCAGTATCTGGCCGGAATTTGACTATTACCTCCAAGACAACGATTTTTACATTGGTGTCCAAACTAAGCGGGGTTGCCCTCACAATTGCTGCTACTGTATCTATACGGTAGTAGAAGGGAAACAGGTCAGGATTAATCCTGCGGCAGAAGTAGTAGCAGAAATGCGTCAACTGTATGAGAGGGGTATCCGTAATTTCTGGTTTACCGATGCTCAATTTATCCCGGCTCGTAAATTCATTCCCGATACTATCCAACTATTGGAGGAAATTATCCAGTCGGGGATGAAAGATATTCACTGGGCGGCATATATTCGGGCGGATAACCTGACCCCTCAATTGTGCCATCTAATGGTGCAGACAGGGATGAATTATTTTGAAATTGGTATCACCAGCGGTTCCCAAGAATTGGTGCGAAAAATGCGCATGGGTTATAATTTGCGTACTGTATTACAAAACTGCCGGGATTTGAAAGCGGCTGGTTTCCAGGATTTGGTTTCTGTTAACTACTCTTTTAATGTTATCGATGAACGGTACGAAACCATTCGCCAAACTATAGCCTATCATCGGGAATTAGAAAGGATTTTTGGGGCTGATAAAGTGGAACCAGCAATTTTCTTCATCGGTTTGCAACCCCATACCCATTTAGAAGAGTACGCTTTTGGGCAAAATATCCTCAAAAAGGGCTATAATCCTATGAGTTTGATGCCTTGGACTGCTAAGAAACTACTCTGGAACCCGGAACCTCTGGGTTCTTTCTTCGGTGCAGTTTGTCTTCAGGCTTGGCGACAAAATCCCAATGATTTTGGCAGGGTTGTGATGAATATTCTGGAAGCAAGGCTGGGTTGTGCGGATCTGGAAGAAGCTCTGACTGCGAAGATGGAAAATAGTAGCAAAAAAGAGTTGGTGACAGTTTAAAGGGGGTCCCATGTCGCCAAAAGTGGGTATAATCCGTAAATGTCCATAGCCCGCAGGAAACCTTCGTGTCACAGGCATCGTTTTGGCGCAAGCAACTAAATTACCTAATTTGGGGCGCTAGAGGAACTAAGTTCCAGAGTCGATTTTTCCAACCTGTTGCTCCCTATCGCTTTTTCCTGCTTAGTCTGGCAGGTATCCTAACAATGATACTGTGGAACTGGAAGCTGGTATTGGCAACAGTTGCTGGAGTAGGCTTAATGGTGTTAGTGTACTTGGTGCAGGAATGGAACTGGCAAGTATACTGGTACCATTGGCGACGATTTTTGACTGGTTCTAATGGACAGTTAGGTATAGCAGTAGGTAGTGGGGGTATTGGCGCGTTAAGTACTTATATAGCAGCTTCTATTTGGGCGGATTCGGAGAATCGCTGGCTCGCTACCAGTACGATTCTTCAAGGTTTTGGCACTTTGATAATCATTCTGCTTTTGCTCTGGTACATTGTTACTATTAGAGCTAATCGAGATGAATATCAGTTGGAAGAGCTGTTACAAGATTTAACTGCTCAGGAACCTTTGAAGCGGTTAATTGCTGTGCGGCAGCTCACCCACCTAGGGAGTAGTAGTCGTTTAAGTCAGGGCGATCGCCACGAGTTATTGGAATATTTTCGCCTCATGCTTTCCCAAGAGCAAGAACCAGTTATTCGGGAGGCTGTTCTTCATAGTTTACAGACTTGGGAAGACGCTCAACTTCGTTCCTAAGAGGGCGAACGCCTAAAAAAAAGATATCAGATGAAAGATATTGTTAGATAATTAATAATTGTAGATTTGAGGTTATTCATGACTAAAATGAGTTATAAAATTGCTGCATTTTGGGATGCAGATGCTGAGGTATGGACTGCTAGTAGCGAAGATGTTCCAGGTTTAGCAACTGAGGCTGACACTCTAGAAGCTTTGACAGCAAGGCTAAGGATATTAGTTCCTGAACTATTGCAGTTAAACCATATTATTCCAGAAAACAAAGCTAGTATAGTTGCAATTGAGATAACAAGCCATTGGCACGAACTTATTCAGGTAGCTGCGTAAATGTCGAAATCCTTTACTCCCGCACTCAAGGAAATTCTGATAAAAGCTAGTTGCCATTTTGAACGTCAGGGGAAGGGGGACCATGAAATCTGGTATAGCCAAATAACCCAGCGTCGTTTTGTAGTTGATATGTCTATCAAGTCTCGTCATACAGCCAATGCAGTAGTGACGCTCCTACACCGACCCTGACGGGCGGGTCCTATCATACCGGATCCGGGTGTAGGCTTCTCAGCTGCCTTAATAAAGACAGGTAGAACTTCCTTTGAGGTACTGCTAGTAGTGGATTTAGTCACTACTGGATTCCCCCTCCGGCGGTTTATGGTCGGGAACACGTCCAGCCCGACACGTTTAATGTTTACCGCTGCATTAATGTCGCGGTCTATATTAAGCTGCTCCTTTGGATCGAAAAATGTTCTTATTGAGCAATCAGTAAAAACAAATTCATCTCGATAAGAGAGTAATTGAGATGTATAAGCAGGTTTAACTCCAATCGTGACTGCTCCAGCTTTTTCAGCTATGTATTCCAAGATTGAGAAAAACTGCTCAAATGCGGCATCTTTCCAGGATTTATTTAATCCCGATTTAGCAGATTGGCCATTAGGTAGATAACCGCCCTGCCCATCTGACTTTGGCCTATTCCGTTTGCTCAATCCTTTTAGATTGAGTTTTTCATGGAAGAATACTTGTTTCCCCGTCCGTAATAACACATGAGCGCTTTTATAAGCGTGGTCTTTACGGCTTCTGGCTATCCTTTGATGTTCTCTGCCTTCCCTCTCAGCTAGTCTCCTCCTGGCTCTACTCCCCTTTTTCCGGGCATTCTTCCTAGTCTGTACCTTGCTTAGGCGAGAATGGTTTCTGCGATAGGACTTAACAGACGGTAACTTTTCACCATCAGATGTGGCTAGAAAATCGTCCTTATGTAGTACAGCATCTATGCCTAAGGAATTATCCTCGCGCCAAGGCGCTAAGGCGCAAAGGAACGCAATTAAACCCCGACTGCGGGGTAGCACCGTCTCTTCCCCATCCTTCGCGTACTTTGCGTCTTTGCGTGACCAAGTGGAAGCTACCAAGTCTTGCTTAAATACAGGCACGGTGGGGTCATCTAGGTACAAATTAACATACCACCCATCCGCTTTCTTGATGACTTGAGCCTGTTTGAGAATTGCACCATCTGGAATGTGACGATGGGTACGAACCTTGACCAGCCCTAGCTTGGGAATCTTTAAGTATAAATACTTCCCAGATGGTGCTGAGCAGGAATGCAATTCTAACCCTCCACCTTCAAATACGAGAGAACGGTATCGGGAAGCAGATTTAAAACGAGGTTTGCCACTACGCTTACCGTTGCAATCTCCTGCGATGAAACGCTTAAATGTTGTCTCTAACCTCTTACAAACTTGCTGCAAGGTTAAAGCAGGCACTTCTGAGAAATCCAGTAACTCCCCAGACCACCCAACCGAGACTAGGTCTTTTTTGAGTCCAGGCAAGTATCGCTTCTGGCTGTAATAGGTAGGCTTATCCCTTAGCCCAGGCAAACTGCATACCAGAGGGCAGGCATTAATAGGTGTTCGATTGTTTTCCCACCAATCGAATCTATCTCCCAACTGTTTGTTGTACCAATACCTGCAAATCCGTAGCCAGCGATTAAGTGTGACCTTCTGTTGGTCAACCGGATATAACCGATACTAGTACGTGTACTTCATTCGTTTGGATAAGCAATTGATTTTTTGGCTACACTCATTATACACAGAATCATGAAAATTGTCAACCATGAAGAAAGATTTTATTTCTAGGGGGCGGTCAGTCAGTACTTGGCACATCTGGTGCTGACCACAAAGTATAGAAGGAAAGTATTTACCGAAGCCATTCTGAGGCGGTTACAGGAAATTCTGGCTGATTTGTGCCAGCAATGGGATTGCAAGCTGATAGAGATCAAGGTCGAGCAAGACCATATCCACGTCCTCTTTCAATACTATCCCCAGATGGAATTAACAAAATTCGTAAACAACATTAAAGCGGTTACCAGCCGTAGACTCCGCAAGGAATTTACCGAACGTGTAAACCGCTTCTATCACAAGGATGTACTGTGGAATGGTTCGTATTTTATAGCCAGTTGTGGAAGTGTTACCATAGCTACTCTACGAAAGTACATAGAGTCGCAAAGCTTATATGCTTAACTACTGCGAGCCATTCATCTCACGGTGATGCTATCACATACACCGTGAGGCTTCTGGCTCATATGCTAAAACAAGCTGGATTGCCAAAATCCTTTTAGTGGAATTGTAGACTATCACTCGGGGGTGTTGCGCGATCGCCCTATGGTATCATCTGAGATGAACGCGGATATGGGAAGTCCACACTCCTGTGGACTATACTATTAAGATGCTCCCGGACTTGATATTACGCGATCGCCCTATTATATAATCTAAAATCAGAATATGGGCGACTCGTTCCAGGCGAAAGTCGCGGCTTGATAGCCGAAACATAAACCTGGGCTTGGTACTGTAAGAACGATGGAAAATCGTAGGATGCGTTACGCTGACGGATTCTGCCTTGTCACTACGTACGATGCGTTACGCCAACAAAGTTTGTATTGTTGCTACTACTTACGGCTAGTAACGCATCCTACAGTGGCTAGTAACGCATCCTACGACTTCTTAGCATCCTACGTGGGTAAACCCACTAACTGGAGAGGAGTGCCATTTAGGAGCGGGCTCCTCACTAAAAAACTGAGCCAACATCTGGTTTAATGCTTGGCTGTCCGTTGAGCTGGTTATTGATTTTATTGGGGCGGAACAATAAACTTATTCCAGATAGCCTCTGCTTTTTGCAGACCTAAATTCAACTCAGATGCTTTTGCCTTGGCAGAGATGATAAAAGCTTCCTCAGGAATCTTCATGTTTGATAGCTGAGTGAGATGCTGCTCATACTCCTCATACTTCGGCGTACTGAGTTCAAAACCCATTGGGCGTTCAGTATGGCGTTCCGTTTCAGTTGGCTGCTCCTGGTCAGGTGGGGCGACAGTCGTTCTCAAGTTATTATTCGCGATAAAGTTACGAATAATATCCTTTTCCCGCAAGTACCTGGGGTTATCAGACCCTCCCTGTTTACGGAAGTCACGCAACCGCTGTTTGAGGTAGGATTCTTCTAGCCCTTGTTGTATTTGTTGCTTCTGTTGTTGTGTTTCTGCCTTTTCGAGTAATTCCTCCAGTTGACGCTCCAGCTCTCTTCTGTTATTGCCACAGTCTGGAAGCTGCAAAACTTGAACAGCGTCCTCCCAATTTGCCGCTAGAGTGACATTCTCCTGTTGACCCTGGATCTCCAGCCAGTAGCGAATGACATGCTGGTCGGTATTTTGGTTAACTTCATCCCGCAGAATGCCCAAGGCACGAGCAATGACCACTAATTCCTCTATCTTTGGATCGGGGGGAATAAAGTCCCAGAAAACAAGATCTTGCTGGATGTGAACGGAAGGAGATAAGTTTGCATCTTGTCCCCTGAGCCTTTTTCGCTCTGCCATCATCCTTTGCCCCCGCCAGTCTTGGTACGACCGACGCATCTGCTCGGTTCCTTGCAAGCAGCGCAACGAGAATCCTCCAACTTCGTGAACAGCCAAGACTTTGTGGCGCTCCCGGTCTGTTAGAGGAGCGAGTGCCTGTTCATCAGTGAAGTATTTTCTTAAAATGCCTGCTTGTTTTTGAGCAGCAGGTTCTGTGGGATTATCCCCACCTAACAAACCAGCTTTGGCAAGTGGAATGTAATTAAATCCAGACACCTGCGGAATATTCCGGCCAAGTCGGACTAAGGGTTTAGACTGCTCGAATAGCGCCTGAATGCGATCGTCCTGGGCTGCTTCTGTAGGATACTTCTGCATAAAGCGGGTGCAAGCATCCACATCTGTGTAAAGTTTGGTGTTTTTCCCTGCTTGAGAGATGGAACCATAAGCTGCTTGGTAAACAATGCTCTCAAAATCAGAATACTGAAGAGCGGGAATTTTCTCGATATCCAACAGCCGGAATGTTGCCCTTGCTTCCCGAGATTCCACCCACAAAGGACTGCTATTTGCTAACACTTGCTCAGTCAACTGTTGGCAGAGGAGCTCCAACCCTCGTTGGGCAGCACTGCTCATCCCGCCTTCCTGGTTATTGACCGCTTTGGCTAAAAAATCATCATATAGTTCATTTAGTTCCTGGCGCGCAAACAGCTTTACCCCAACCAGTTCCAAGGCATCTGCTTGGTTAGCCTCTTTCTCAGAGCGTTCGCGGAACATCGCTTCTGAATTAGACACCCGCTGTTGCCATTGATTCAACTGACTCCGCAGCTGTTCAGTGACAAAATCCTTCATCCGACGCAGGACGGCAGCGGCAATTACCCTTGACTTGCGCTCTAGAAAAGCATCGAGAGCTTTCTCTAAGTTATCTAAAACAGCATCACATTCCTGGTTGATTTGGGACTGCTTCGTCAATCCCCACCGATGCTTAAACTCATTGAGGCGAGATATGGCGGCTTCATACTCTTTCCAGGCTGCTTGTTCGACTACTAGCCAGGTTTTCTCTGCCTCCCGTTCCATCCTTTGAAGATCGGTTTCAAAACTGCGCTCGATTAAATCCAACTTAAGTTGGAGGAACTTGGGACCCAGGTTTCGGTCAGTGAGGTCGGTGTACAGCTTTTCTTGCAGCGCTACTGTTGCTGAGGCCACTAACTGGTCTCGGTTATCATACATGACCCGCAGAAAATCACCATGAGTCCTTTCATCATTGCCCTCGTCTTGAAGATGAGCAGAGCGATACTGGTATACTGTGGGATGGAGATATTGATCGACAAAGTTGAGAATTTTACCCTTTTCTTGAGAGAAAATGTTAATTCCTTGAGCGGTACATTCGAGTTGGTTTTCAGCAATGATTGCCTGACGCATATCACTCAACCATTGCTGAATCACAGCCTGATAGGGGTAAGGTCTATCTTTGGCTTTCAGAATCGTCTTGCGCAGCTCATCCCTTAACAGATTAATGCTCCTCAACTCCGCATCAACCTTAGTTTGGGGTTCTACTGGTAACTGAACTTCCCTGTTTTGCCACCACTGACACAAATCTCTGGCCAAGCGAGCAGCAAGACAATTGCGAATGTGATGGACGGGAATTTCAATAGTGGCCAACCCAAAGCTCAGAAAATTACGAGGATAGCTCCGTCCTCGAGGAGGTTCGTCATTTTGCCCAGCTGCTGTTCGGCTAATGTTGTCCCGGATAGAGCGTTTGTAGGGGGAAAAATCCGACACCAGGTCCAAGTATATGTTTTGAGCCATCATCTCCCAAACATCATCAAGTTTAAGGTTGACTCCATATTCATTAGTGGTCCCCACAAGATAAGTAAAATCGTAGGGAGGATTCTTGGATTCGATGCGCGAGCCTTCATTGGCCCTATAGCGAACGCTATAAGTCGTATTGTTATCTGAGAAGTAGTTTAACTCCATCAAGGCAGCGTAACCGTTACACCTGACCTTATCGTTGGCACTGACGCTACCAAAGGCATCTGGGGTAGAGATAATCGCCGTGATTTGTTTGGTTTCTCCTTCAAACCAGCGTTGTAGAGAATAACCCCAATCAATCAGCATCCCACTTCCTGTTCCACCGGCAATTGAGCAAACGACGAAAACATTAAGTTGGGGCTTTACCTTCAAGTCATATCTTTCGGACATAAAAGATATATACTCGTCTTGCCGAATTCTCTTCTTGACTTGGTCACAGGCTACGCCAATTTTTTGGTGATTAAAAAAGAAAGAAAAACGACCGCAAGCGCGAATTTGTCCCGCACCTTTTTGAGAAGCTAAAAGTCGAGGATTAGCAAGTAATTCAGTAGGAAGCCACTCGTGATACCATTTCCAGCTTTCGGGGGCGTCGACAATTTTTTTTGCTTCCTCAAGAGCAACTTTTGAGTGGTATTTTTCATAATTTTCTAGGGGCGGTCCCGCCATGAGTGGGTTGGCAGGTTTAGCTTCTTCGTCGGTATCGATATGGAGAAATCCCACAATGGGAAAGTTATCCAAGCTGCCGTAGGATTCTGTAATCAAGCGACGAACGCGCATGATTACTTCCAATCCTGTTCCCCCTATTCCAATAATTAAGGTAGGAACAATAGTTTTTCTTTCTTCTTGCTGCACAGTGAATCTTTCTTCTGCGTGCATTCAATTCCCTCCTGTTAGTCACAATCAACTGAAAAGTCTAAGCCAATACTAACATCTAACACCCTTCAAAAATAGGCAATCCCACAATCAATAGAATTACAATTGTCCAGAAAAAGGCGTTAGATATGGCAATTCTTCCTGAGTAATCAAAATACATATTCCAATGTTTTTGGAGAAACTTATCGATAGGTAACACTAACATCCACATGAAAGAGACAACGGCTAGACCGAGAAATAAATTGACGAATCTTGAGTTAGAGTTGAATCTCTCTCGAAATTCGCCTGTCACTAAATCTTTGATGTTACTCACATTAGCTGGTAACGCAACGCCCCCTGTAGCTTTTGCTGTCGTTAATAAATTCTCAGGCACGGATTGACCAACAATCAGAAAATTCAATCGGACTCTTTTGAGCTTGGCACGCTCCAGTTGAGCTGGCTCCAGGCTAGCCTGACCATCGGTGACCACTAGCATTTCTTTACATCGTCGTGACTGACTGTCTAAGGAATCCAAACCCTTTTTCACTGCTAAATTCAGATTAGTATTACCGCCCACCTGAGAGACAATCGCTGGTTGCACAACTTGGTCAAGCGCCTGATGAATTTCTGCTGGCTTACTAGAAAAGTTTTGTGTAATCGGTATAACCTCGTCTGCAAAACCAGACAGCGATAACAGGTTAGGACTGGGCCCGTTGGCGTTTTGGTTGGCATAATCTTTAACCGCTTCGATTTCTGCTTCCATCACAGTCCCAAAACCTCTGAAAACATTATTTGCGTAGGTACTGCTGCTGATATCCAGCATCATCTGTACCGAAACAGTAGGGGAAAACCAGCCCAAGTAATTAGTAAGCAGGGCTAGGATAAGAAACCCCACTGTCAAGATTGCTGGAATCTGGAAAATGGCGTAGCGCCAACTGGGTTGGGGGGTGTGCAAAACCATAGCTCAGATAATGGCTGGATATCTCCTAATTACTGAATTAACTTAAATCCATATTCCACCCCTCTTGGACCTGGGGCACCTTTGGCAACTTGGACAATGACTGGCTCTCCCTCCCGCTCTCCTGTAGGGGAGAACTGGAGTGGTTCCCCGGAAGTTTCAAGCAGCCCAATATTGATAGATTTTAAGTTTTGTAAGACAGTAGCGCGGGTTGAATGGCCATCGAGAGCTTTGAGTAATGCTTGAGTGGCATCAAAACTGGTAGCAGTCCGCCAGTTGACTTTACCCAACCATCGCTCTTCAGCTTCCCTGGCGTATTTTTGAGAACCTGCAAACCAGGGGACCGGGATAACCAAGCCCTCTAATGCATTCCCAGCAGCTTTTAAAGTGTCAGAACTATAGAGGGCATCCCCACCCAATAGCTGTAACTTTTGCCCTGGTAGTTCGGCGTTGGCCCTAGCCAGAGAAATAGCCACAGAGGTTGTAGCTGTATTAGGAAACAAGGCGATCGCCCCTACCTGACCCCGAAGCCCCCTAATTTCTGTCTCCGGCTCTAGTTTCTGGTCATTGAGATCAATCGCTGCGACAACGTCACCACCTAACTGCTGGAAGTTTTGTTCAAAGGCTTGGAAAAGGCTAGTGCTGTAGGTGCTCTTGGGGTTGTAGAAAACTGCAACTCGGTCTATCCCTAAGGTGTTTTTAGCATATTCTGCCAGCTTTTTCCCGCTGGCTGCGTCAGAGGGTACAGTTCTAAAGAAAACGCTGCCAGATAGGGAGGTACTGGTGCTAGTGGGGGAAATTATGGGAAGACCTACTTTTTCATATTCAGCCAGCCCTGCTTTACTAGCACTGCTAGAATTATGTCCAATTACGCCCAAGATGTTTGGGTCACTTGTTAGTTTCCGGGCAATACTGGTAGCTCTGGGGGGTTCGTTTCCATCATTGGCGATCAGGATTTCTACTAACCGTCCTCCTACTCCGCCAGCCTCGTTAAACTGAGTCTGGGCATCTGCTATCCCCCTTAACATCTCTTCTGCTGAGGCTTGTCTGTTATCTATTGGTACGACAGTTGCCAACACCAGAGGTGAACCTGCTCGTTGTGCTTTGGCGTTGTTGAAGTAAATCCGTACTTCGGGATCGTTGCGATTACTATTGACTCCTTTTTCAAAGAAGGCCACCGCATCGGGGTAATTTCCTACTTTAAAGGCGTCTATGCCGAGGTCTCGAAACTTATTACCTCTTCCTGTTAAGAGAATGCGATCGCCGTTACTCACCCAATCTGGAGAGAATGGAGGTATTATTGATGGTGGCGTAGGAGTTGATATTTGTTTTGTCTCAGAAGCAATGGGCACACAGGTAAAACCTTGTTTTTGCTGATCTGCCGGACAACGTAGAAACAGCAGTCAGAATTCCTTAGCTCGGAACCAGCGTTCGTAATTCGGCGCCCTTTCGGGCTGGGGTTCTACGAGATGTCATTCTCGTAATCGATTGCCAGTCTACAACCTGGCTAATCCTTAGAGCAAATACCCCCCATACCGAATTAACAGGGGTAGCAATGTTAACGACGCTTGTAACGATTCTTTTCATCAAGGAAAAGTAACGGGAGCTTAGAATCTCCGTCTTTGATCAGCGGAGAGGAAAAGCGACACGGGGAATTTATTCCCCGTTAAGCAACGCATAACTTATTGCCTCTCCTGATTAAGTTAACTTTGCTCCTTGCAAACTGACCTATGGGCCGCCAATTATGGTCGTAAATAGAAATATTCTTGGTCTTAGCGGTGTTGGTAAATCCTCCCACCCAACCAATAAATGCCTTACCTTTTTTAGTAGCAACAACTTGGTCGCCATATCGCACGCCAAAGGGCGTTACAGTGCCACCTTTGCGTTTACGAACTCCACCCTTACTAGGGTTATCGAAATGCAATGCTCTACTTCCGTAGTTTGGTCGAGTTATTACCTTGAACACCGAATTGGTAACCGTAACACTTTCTCGCCAGGCGTATAAGTCAATCTGGATTTTTGGCAGGAATCACTCCAAAACTGGTAAACTGACTCGCCGCCAAAGCAATCCCATCGACAGCGTGGGACTCTGGGGTTTGTGTCTTTTTGTCTTTGATTTTGACGAGACCCAAATACTTGCGTATCTGACTCGTTCCATTGCCATTTTTTGGCCACCCAAACGCGGTAGCTTTTCCTTCTTTTACCCAGCGGCGGGCACGGCTTGCCTTTGTTGGCATAGCAGGAGTTTTATCTGGGTTTTGTACTGGTACTCTAAGCATGGAGATAATCCTAAGCGAGTAAAAGTTGTAAGTCCCTAGGAGCACCCAATGCGTTGTGTCCTGCAATTACGCAGTGCTCTTAATCAGAGAGCCAACAGATAGTCCGAGCTAGGGAAATACTCGGAAGTGTTATCGCTTTGGGCTACCGCTCTAGTCACCTCTTAGTTAGAAGCTGATTCTTCCAAGCCCCGCCACAAAGCGAGCGGGGTAAGTGACCCTTCTTGACTCTTTCCCGGACTAAACCTCACGGGTCGGTATCCCGGTTAAGGCTTATGCCTTTTTCCCTCTAGCTATGAGACAGTTTAGTACGGGAGTTACTATAGCCTGTGTTCGGTTATCCGTTTGGGATAGAACTCTAACCATTGCGTATCCATCCTCAAAATGCCCCTTCGGGCGGGAACAGACGATGAACCCTTCGCCTATGCTGGAGACGGCTCCAGACTCCCTTGAGCGCCTCTCGGTCGCCCAGTAGTTTATATTTTACCTGATAACTGTACGGACGCACGGCCATGGTACGAGGTCAACAACTGTAAGCAGTCAAGGGGGAAAATCCCCTCCTCGCTTGAGTGCAAAAATAGCTAGGATAGAAAAACCGACCTTAGAACAAAAATCAGAAGGAATAAAACGATTAATGAGCAACATACAAGAAAAAATTGACCAAGAGCGCCAACAAGCCAGAGAAGTCTGCGGTACTGAAGGAGGCGCATCTCAAGAATGCGCTGCTGCCTGGGATGCCGTCGAAGAATTGCAGGCCGAGGCTGCCCATCAACGGCAGAATCAGCCCAAGAAAAATTCCCTCCAACAATACTGCGAAGACAATCCAGAAGCGGCTGAGTGCCGAGTCTACGAAGATTAACGGCAGACTCTGATGGCAATAAAAGTAATATAAGAAGCATACAAGCAGTGGGAATGACTTTGAAAGTCCCACTGCCGCCCGTTATCTAACGGTGAACCGATTCTTTGTGACATATCCCGTCGCCAATCCTTGCGGGTATAACGCAGGCTTCTCAGTAACTCCTGCTATTACATAGGATATAAACTGAGCTCTACTGACTACGTGGACCAAGCGCCATTTCTATATTAACACTTTGGAGTGGTTTTGACAACTCTGGCCGCCCTTCATCCCGACGCTGAATTTTCGGTGGCGGATTCTACGAATCGAATTGCCCACCTCAATTACAGCGTGGATGGCTCCCTGGGCGGATTAACTAATTTTCCGTAAAACTTATAGTGACTGTGGTGACAGAAGATAATGAATGAAAACTGGTGGCAATTGCTGGCTTGGACAGACTACCGACTGGCAGTATTATTTACGGTTCTCTTGCCTCTGGTGCTACTGGTTTGGGCATTGGTGGAGAAAAAAGATGCTGTTGGACGTTTGATGATAATCTACTGGCGAGTTGCCAGCCTGCTGATGATTGCAGTGTACTTGATGATTCCCGGTTGGCCGATTGGTTTTATCTCGGGAATGTCCGCCAGAATTCTCATTCCCATTTCCCTTTGGTTTTGGGTGGATTTGAATGAAGAAATTAGGGACTTATCTCACAGTGCGCTGAAAACACTACTTACTTCCTGGCGTTGGGCAATGACAGTTTACTGTAGTTTGGGGGTAATTGCCAACTTTCACTTCTTCTCCTGTGTATTGTCCCCTCAGACAATGGCAACTTCCGCCTGTCAGGTTTGGTTAGAGGCTCCTCTAAGGTTCAAAGGCATTTTTCATCCCGATTCAACACCGGGATTCTTGGGTTTTCTGGGTATAATAGGATTAGTGTTTTACGGGTTGTACTTCGGATATTTTATTGTCGTTCGGCTCGGAAAGCAAGGACGTTCGGCTCTAGAGCAATAAATGCTCATTACAAAGTGGACAACAATTGAATTTAATAATCTCCATTTAACATATATCGAAGTCAATTTTACCATTACTCAGTACAATAATTCAGACGTCAATTTTTTAGCGATATTAACTAATTGGGCTGCCAATCGAAAAGCAGTAGCAGCGCGATTCACTACTTGACGAGTCTGAGAACTTTTCACTTTTCCGCCCGTAATACGACAAAATGTTTAACAGTTTTAAATTTACTTGGATCTAATCCAACTTCACTGGTAACTGCCTGCTCAGGCCAGGCTTGGCATGAGCAGGACTGGTAACTGTCAAGGTACGTGGTAACTGTCAAGGTACTTGCTATAGGCAACGGGAGAAACAGAGGGGAGGGTAATAGTGAAGGTGGTACCCACACCAACTTTACTTTCAACGTGGAGCTGACCTTGATGGCGATCTACAGCTTGCTTGACGATGTACAAACCGATACCGGTTCCTTTGATTCTACGGACGTTCTCAGCTCGTTCAAAGGGTTCAAACATTTTGTCCAGGAATTCTGGGGGCATACCAATGCCTTGGTCTTGAATGCGAAATGTTAAACTCTCTGGGGAGTAGCTCAAGCTCAGGCTTATTTTCCCACCTATGTTAGAATATTTGATTGCATTGGAGAGTAAATTATAGAGAATATGACCTAATAAATTCTGGTCTAGATTCATTGGCCTGCTTTCTCCTTCACTGCTCAAGTAAATTTTGCATTTATTATCGGTCATGGTTTGAATGTCTTCTACGAGGTTTTCACAGAAGGCGATCCCATCGATTGGTGCTGGTTCAAAGGGAAGTTTCCCCGATTTGGCTTGCTCCAAAACTAACAGTTCTTCTATTTGCTGCACCATATTTTTAATGGCAGTGCGCATACGACTAAAATGTTTGGATTTCTTCGCCGACGATAGGTTTTGGTCATATTTTTGTAGCATGTCTATACAGACTGCCATAATGGATAAAGGGGTGCGCAGGTCGTGAGCAGCCATGGCTAAAAAGCGAAACTTAAGCTGTTGCAGTTTTTGCTCCTGGAGGATAATTTCTTGGAGTCGAGTGTCTTGCTGGTGCTTGTTCAGAGCGAGGAGGAGGGCTGTTTTGATGTCATTGAGCTTGGGAGGTTTGGTGAGATAACCATAGGGATTCGTCTGAATTGCTGCTGTTAATATATCATCATCGGTAAAAGCAGTCAAATAAATGACGGGAATATCGTAGTCTTCAATTGCCGCCGCTACTTTGATGCCATTCATTTCTTCTTGGAGCTGAATGTCCATTAAAATTAGGTCTGGCGGGTTGTTCATTACCTCAGCCATCGCCCCTTCACCAGTGCTAACAATGCCGCTGACTAGATAACCCAGTTCTTCTAAATCTTCAGCGAGATTCTGAGCATTAATGATTTCGTCTTCAACAATCAAAATTTTCTTCAATTCATTCATGATTCTCGTATTTCAGATGCTAGGTGTAAACGTTAGGCAAAATTGGGTACCGCAGTCAGAATTGACCTCTAACCGGGCATTTAATTGACGAGCCAACAGATAAACTAATCTCATTCCCAGAGAAGAAGCTTGCATAAGATTGAATTTTTCTGGCATTCCGATGCCATTATCCCTAATGTTGAGATGGAGTTGTTCGTCAATCCCTTGGTGAAATTCGATGGTGATTTTTCCAGGACGATTATCTGAAAAAGCGTGTTTTAAAGTATTGGTCACAAGTTCATTGAGAATCAAACCGCAGGGAATAGCAGTCTCGACCTTTAGTTCTAAGGGTTGGACATTCATCACTACCTGGACTAAGTTGGGATTTGAATGAGAAACTGATAGCAAGCTATCCACTAGCTCTTGGATCAGAAGAGCAAAGTTCATGGTGGCGATGGTATCGGATTGATAGAGTTTTTTATGGATTAAGGCCATAACTTCCAAACGTCTCTGACTTGCAACAATAAGCTCGTCGAACCGCTCATCCCCCATTTGACGGGATTGTATGTCCAAGAGACTTTTAGCTATGTAGAGATTATTTTTAATGCGGTGGTGCATTTCTCTTATCAGTAACTTTTTTTCTGCCAGCTCTGCTTGAAGACGGGCTTCTGCTAGCTTGCGATCGCTGATGTCTTCCACCACTGCCAGGTAATAGAGAGCATTGCCCCAATTATCCCGCACCTGGGACACAGTCACTTTCACCCAGATTGTAAAACCGTCTTTACGAACATAAGGTTGCTCCAGAGAATGTGTTAAGTTGCTATCCATGAGGAGCCACTGTGTCTCGCAAGTGCTTGCTTCTCCCTCTTGAGCTGAACTCAGATCGCAAAAAGTTCTTCGTTGCAGTTCTTCTGCCTGGTAACCAAAGATAGAGGAAAAAGTCAGGTTAACTTGGAGAAACTGATAGTTCAAATCTACTATAGCCATGCCCGCTCCTGCTTGCTCGAAGAGAGCACGGAATCTTGCTTCACTCTCTCGTAAAGCTTCTGTCCGGATCTGATTAACAACAGGTGGCTCGTCTACTAGATGGTCTGGCCATACCTCTTGAAATTGTGCCGTCAATCCTTGCTGTAGTTCTTTCACTTTTTATCTCTGAATGGGAAGCTAATATAAATACGATAACATTTTCATGTCATGGTATTTGCGTTATTTTGTATAATTTTAATAAAGTTATTGTTTTAAATTAACTTAATTTTTAATTACCGCATAAAACGAAGTGAGCTGGATTAATAATCCTGACTTAACTTATAAGTAAGAAAAGAAAAAAAATGCGCATTATTCAAATCGTCCCTTCCGTTTCTCTGGTTTACGGGGGTCCGAGTCAAATGGTACTAGGGTTGTCTGCTGCACTTGCAGCTGAGGGGGTCCAGGTCACTCTACTGACTACCAATGCTAATGGGGATGCGGGTCAACCACCTCTGGAGGTACCGTTGGAAACCTCGGTGGAAGGAGATGGATATAGATTGTCTATTTCCCCTGTTCCCCTTTTCGGCGCTATAAATTTTCCCTCGGTCTCTTGTGGTGGTTGAGGGTCCATGGTAGTGACCAGACCAGTTACCACGTACCATGACAGTTATGAGTTCGACCGGTAGCATGCTTTGAAAATTGCCGAATGTGGGAGGGTTCTAACATTTCTCGCCAACTATATCCCCCCCACATTTTTTGTTATTCATGTCTCGCATTGATCCGAAGAAGGGTTTGGATTTATTAATTCCGGCACTGGAGAAACTCTTAGAAGAAGGGTTAGATTTTCATTTTGTCTTAGCAGGGTCCAATCCTCAAGATCCGGATTGCGAACATGAGATCCGGCAAAGAATAGAAGCATCTTCAATTGGTGAGCGGACAACTGTCACTGGGGATATAAAACTGGGGTTACTCCAAGATGCAGATTTATTTGTTTTACCTTCTTATTACGAAAATTTTGGCATTGCTGTAGCGGAAGCCATGGCTGTGGGCACTGCGGTGGTCATTTCCGGGTGCTGGGGCTGGGTGGGTTTGTGCTTGCCGGGTGGAATATCTGACAGAGAAGTTACGGTTGGAATTGCTGGATAGAGATGAAAGGCAAAAGCGGGGATTAAATGGGAGAAATTATGCTTTAACTTATTATAGTTGGCAGGGGATCGCTCGTCAAATTATCCCTGCTTATATGGCAATTACCTCGTAACACCCCACACCCTGATCTCCTCGCCCTTTGGGCACCCATTAAGGGTGATACCCCCGTACTTCTTTAACAGGGATTTTAGATATTTAGAAAAATCTATGCTCATAGTACAATAAAATAAACCGCTCTTTGCGCGATACTCTAAACAATTAATATTATAACAAAATAAACCGCTGAACGCCGGTAGCGCAGAGGAAGAAAGAAGAGAAAGAGAGGGATTCCCCCCTTTGCGATCGGGCGCAAGCCTTGCGCCCCTACGGGCGATATCCAAACAATTAAATACCAGCGTGACCAAATGCTAAACCCACTACTAACATACCCAATACTAAAAATGGTTGGGCGCTAGCTTGGTATTTGACGTCGTTTTCTAAAGGATCCTTGAGGAAGTAGATGTTTTGCAAGGCGATTTGGGGTATAATTAATAAGACTAAAACAATGGCGTAGATATTCTCGTGAATAGTTACTAAATACCCTGCCATTCCCGCTTGGAAGATATCAATGGCTAAGACACAAATCCACGCTGCTGCGGTAATACCAAACATCACTGGTAAGGATTTTAACCCTAACTTGCGATCGCCTTCCACACTTTTAAAGTCATTGACCACCGCAATACCCAGTCCTGCTAAACTATAAATCAGGGTCAGAATGGCCACGGTCCAGTCCAGTTTGCCGAACAAAGCGTGACCCGCCCACCAAGGCAAGGCTATATAACTGGCACCAAGGGCATAATTCCCCAACCAGCCGTTCTGTTTTAACTTTAAGGGTGGGGCTGAATAAATGTATGCCAAAAATGCTCCCCCGAGGGTGAGGTATAAGAGGCTGGGTTGTTCATGACCAACCCACATATCCAAACCATAACCCAGACCTAATCCTAATAACAAAAGTATGATAATTTGAGTTGCTACCTGGGGTACGGAAATTGCCCCGGAAGGAATAGGGCGATAGGGTTCGTTAATGGCATCTATTTCCCGGTCGTAGAAGTCGTTCAGGGTTTGGGTATAACCCGCCATTAAGGGACCGGAGAGTAACATGCAGGCTGCTGCTTTGAGGATATTGTCTCCGGTCCAAGTATAGCCCCCTGAGGAGGCGGCTCCGCAGACTACCCCCCACATTAAGGGGATCCAGGTCACAGGCTTCATTAATTGTAGCCGAATTTTCCAAATTGATGTTTCTCCCTCGGCAGCTCCTTTCATACCTAGGAGTTGCCTTGCTTTGGCTGTGCCACTCTGTTGTTCTGTTGTATTTTCTTCCATCGGACTATAAGGTGATGATTAAGTAGCCTTCTGAAAATTTGGCTCCTTTAACAGTTCTCCCCCGTAACTGAGTTGGCAGCAAGATATTGCGCCGCTGGTTCCCTGCTTCTACGGTGATTTCTGGACCATATTGGGTCAGTTTCACATCTTTCTTGGCAAACCCTGGCAGAAATACTTTTACTTGGCTTTTAGCAACGTCTATGGTTATGGGTTTGGGTGCTCTGTCTGTTTGACGGAAGTTGGGTAAAGCATCGATTAAAGGTTGCCAGTTGTTGTCTGCTAGGGTGGGGAGGGAGGTTACCGGGAGGGGAGCAAACTCTTGCTTAATGTCCTCCTGGAGGTTAGAGCGATTCAGCAGTACTCCACCTACTGTGAGACCTACTTGTTGAGCGCTACCCCAGAGATATTTAGCTGTTGCGATCGCCGTAGGGGAGCTATCAGTTACTAAATAAGCTGCCACTTGCTTGGGGTCTGCCATAGCCTCTTTAGCTTCGTCCAACATATTATTGCTTCGCAAAGCTTCGCAATCGCCTCCGTAATCATCAGCAGTCCAGGAAGTGTTGAAGATAGCGGAGGTAACTGGTTGAATAAAAGGAGAGATAGCTTTCCCTAAATCCGATTCTTGAAAGATTTGACGGAAGCGACGGATATACCAACTGAAAATTTCCGGCGTCCCTAGCATTCTTAAGGTAGCTAAGTCTCCGGAGCCATCATAGATAATAACATCGTATTTGCCCCTCTCCCTGTATTCCCGAATTGCATAGAGAGCAAGAGCGCTATCCATACCCGGTAATATGCCCAGTTCTTGACCGTACACATTCTTTAATGTGGGGTTTTTGAGGTATTCTGCCTCGAATTTTTTTAAATCTTCCCAGCCTTGCTCCAGCAGCGCCGTTCCCTGCAATTGTACCACAGAGAGATTGGCGGCTATTTCCTGGGGTTCCCCGTCAGGAGTCAGACCCAGCTGCAAGCCAAAGGCGGGGCTAGGGTCTCCTCCTACCAAAAGGACGCGAGACCCAAGGCTTGCGAGTTGTTTAGCGGCTGCGATGGCCACGGTTGTGCGACCTGTGCCGCCTTTGCCCAAAAATGTTAATAATTTGGCCATTTTATTTCTTCTTGCCTTCTGCCTCTCGCCTTGCAATTATGATTAAACAGCTTTTATTTCGTCTTCAAAGAACCAGGTAGCGGTGCGATCCTCGAATTGCACTACAACCCCCACACCGCTACCGTCGGTCATTTTGAACTCTTTCACTGTACCGACTTGGCCCAGTTTCTTGGCGATGTCAGCAGATACCCGGTCTCGAAGACGATAGATTTTAACTTTTTGGCCGATTTCCATTCCCACTCTCAAGATAATCAGATTGATTGGACTATTCCCCAGTGTAGCTGACTATGGCTCCATCACCAACACTATAGGGCAAGCAAGCGTGTCGATAGTTTACCACCTCTTGGGTTTAAAGGCTTCATCATTGGCAATTTCTACAGTTTCCCCTGACTGTTTGATGACAAATAATCCTTGGCGGTAAGCGTAGCGAGCCACACCTTCATCAATTTCTATTCCTGCTACAGCGCCGTGTATATTATAGTTTTTATAGGCGGGAAAGGCTTGTTTGAATTTGCTGAGTTTTTCCCTAAATTCATCCACATCTGTTATAGAGAGACGAGATTTTACTTCTACGGCAACTGCAACGTTGTCATCCACCGCTAGAATATCTATTTCCATTGCTACAGTAGAGCGCTTCGCTTTAATGCGAGGGTGAGTTTCTTTCACTGCGATACCTCGTGCCTGAAAGAGACGCACAACACCTGGTTCAACCAAGTTTTCCACAAAAGGCGCCCAGCGACTGGTAAGGTTACCCACTTCACGGCTGGTGTTGGCAACAACTTTTTTCAGTTCTTCCATAGTGCGATCTGCTTCCGCTGCACGGCGATCTGCTTCTGCTGCACGGCGATCTGCTTCCTCTTGGGAACGTTGGAAGGATTCTCGGAGAATTCTTTCTGTTTCCTCGCGTTGGCGATCGCTCTCCTGGAATATTTTGTAAAAATCCTCTAAAGTAATAGACTTAGACATGATTTTGAGTTTTGTATAAAGGGATATGTACCATGGTACCATGTCCCTGTTTTTTTTTGGGAGTGTCTTACCAGACAAGACCGAAATTTTGACCTTGACAAAGACAGAGATATGCCCTACAATAAATTTATCCTAATTTTTGGCTGGGTAATCCCATCTAAATTCTAGAGGATTTGCATAACAAGACTTCTAAAAATGCTAAGTAAAAATACTCAAATTAATAGAACCTGGCTGGAACTGGGTTTTAAAATTAGATCTGTTAGAGCTGATTATTTGCGGTGGTTAATTATAAGTGAGGGAAAAAACTATGCCTTTGATTGCTAAAAACAAGCAAACTGGTAAAACAGTGACCAGTTACCAGTCCTGCTCATGCCAAGCCTGGCCTGAGCAGGCAGTTACCAGGCGTATGGTGCGGGCTTTGGTCCCGCACCAACGCCTTCCACCAATAAGTGGTTTGCCACCACTTATTTGGTGGGGGCCTCAAACCCAAGGTTGAGCTGCTACCATGGTACGTGATTACTGGTCACTGGTAACTGAAAGGTGATAGGGTTAATATATTAGAATACCCAAACCCTAGAGAAGAGTTCCAAAAAGGTGATTTGATCTGTCCATTATGTGACGAAGAACTAATTATTGTTGCTGGAGTCGTTCGGATGAAACACTTTAGGCACAAGCCAAATTCTCCCTGTAAGAGTGATTATGATAGACATCCAGAGAGTTATGAGCATTTATTCTTTAAAAAGCTATTATCTGAAAAGTTATCACAAGAATTTAGTGAATATCTAAATGCGAAGCAAATATTAGAATATCCTATTCGTGAAGTAAAAAGAATAGCGGATCTAGTTTTTCAATTTCCCAACGGTTGGTTGGTTGCTCATGAAGTGCAACTTTCATCTATAACTACAGAAGAATTACAGACAAGAACAAATGACTACAGAAATGCAGGAGTTGACGTTGTTTGGTGGCTTGGCCAAAGTGCAAATACAGAAACCAACAGACAGTGGATTATTGAGAATTTTGAAGAATGCTACATTCTCGATTGGGAAACAGTTTATAACAGAGAAAAAGTGTGTGAATTCTAACAGCTCATATTTTTGGAGGTTTTGGTCTGAGGTAGATTTTTGGAGGTTTGGGGATGAAGGAGATTGTGGAGCACCATTTTCTGGTATACTGCGGTCAACTTTTCTAATGAGAAAGCTATGTTTTTTATCTATATTTACATGGGGAAAACTTCCTAAAGATAAAATTATTTCATCCATAGGTTCCAATTTACCTAAAAATACCAGAGCGCAGCTTGTTGCTTTCTTAGATGTTGGTAAAAGGCGTAATTTGTACATTAAACATGGTAAGAAATCTTTATCCTCTTTTGAGTTGCATCATGATTTTAGAAACTCAGAATCAGAAGAGTTTGAGTATTATATTAGATTTATACCTTCAGAAAAGGCTGTTGCTGCTGCAAAAAAAAAGAGCAAGAGCCGCTCAACGGTAAGTAATGTTTTTATTACGGGGGAGCGGTGCGCCTTGAGGATCCTAATAATTTTCCTGGCAATGTTACTGGAAAGGTGGGCAATGCCCACCCTACTAACTATTTCACCATGTCTTGGGTTTAAAGGCTTCATCATTGGCAATTTCTACAGTTTCCCCTGACTGTTTGATGATAAATAATCCTTGGCGGTAAGCGTAGCGATCCATACCTTCATCAATTTCTATTCCTGCTACAGCGCCGTGTATATTATAGTTTTTATAGGCGGGAAAGGCTTGTTTGAATTTGCTGAGTTTTTTCCTAAATTCATCCACATCTGTTATAGAGAGACGAGATTTTACTTCTACGGCAACTGCAACGTTGTCATCCACTGCTAGAATATCTATTTCCATGGCTACAGTAGAGCGCTTCGCTTTAATGCGAGGGTGAGTTTCTTTCACTGCGATACCTCGTGCCTGAAAGAGACGCACAATGCCAGGTTCAACCAAGTTTTCCACAAAAGGCGCCCAGCGACTGGTAAGGTTACCCACTTCACGACTAGTGTTGGCAACAACTTTTTTCAGTTCTTCCATAGTGCGATCTGCTTCCGCTGCACGGCGATCTGCTTCTGCTGCACGGCGATCTGCTTCCTCTTGGGAACGTTGGAAGGATTCTCGGAGAATTCTTTCTGTTTCCTCGCGTTGGCGATCGCTTTTCTGGAATATTTTGTAAAAATCCTCTAGAGTAATGGAGTTAGGCATGATTTTGAGTTCTTCATACAGGGATATGGACCATGGTACCATATACCCTGCTTTTTTTGGGAGCGTCTTACCGGAGTGTTTGTGCTGGGATTTTCACCACCTCTTGGGTTTAAAGGTTTCATCATTGGCAATTTCTACAGTTTCCCCTGACTGTTTGATGACAAATAATCCTTGGCGGTAAGCGTAGCGATCCACACCTTCATCAATTTCTATTCCTGCTACAGCGCCGTGTATATTATAGTTTTTATAGGCGGGAAAGGCTTGTTTGAATTTGCTGAGTTTTTCCCTAAATTCATCCACATCTGTTATAGAGAGACGAGATTTTACTTCTACGGCAACTGCAACGTTGTCATCAACAGCTAGAATATCAATTTCCATTGCTACAGTAGAGCGATCCGATTTAATGCGAGAGTGAGTTTCTTTCACTGCGATACCTCGTGCCTGAAAGAGACGCACAATGCCAGGTTCAACCAAGTTTTCCACAAAAGGCGCCCAGCGACTGGTAAGGTTACCCACTTCACGACTGGTGTTGGCAACAACTTTTTTCAGTTCTTCCATAGTGCGATCTGCTTCTGCTGCACGGCGATCTGCTTCCTCTTGGGAACGTTGGAAGGATTCTCGGAGAATTCTTTCTGTTTCCTCGCGTTGGCGATCGCTTTCCTGGAATATTTTGTAAAAATCCTCTAAAGTAATGGGGTTAGACATGATTTTTCGCTTTTTATCAAGGGATATGGACTATGGTACCATATCTCTGGTTTTTTTTGGAGCGTCTTCCTAGATAATAGATAAAATTTGACCTTGACAAAGACAGAGATATACCTTACAATAAATATATCATTATTTGCAGCTGGGTAATCCCATCTAAATTCTAGCGGATTTGGATAACAAGACTTCTAAAAGTGCTCAGTAAAAAATTATAAGGGAGGTAAAAACCTATACCTTTTATTGCTAAAAATAAGCAAACTGGTGATAGGATTAATATATTAGAATATCCAAACCCTAGAGAGGAGTTTCAAAAAGGTGATTTGGTCTGTCCATTATGTGATTGCGAACTAATTATTGTTGCTGGAGTCGTTCGGATGAAACACTTTAGACACAAGCCAAATTCTCCCTGTAAGAGTGATTATGATAGACATCCAGAGAGTTATGAGCATTTATTCTTTAAAAAGCTATTATCTGAAAAGTTATCACAAGAATTTAGTGAATATCTAAATGCAGAGTCAATATTAGAATATCCTATTCGTGAAGCCAAAAGAATAGCAGATCTAGTTTTTCAATTTCCCAACGGTTGGTTGGTTGCTCATGAAGTGCACTACAGAAGAATTACAGAAAAGAAATGCAGGAGTTGACGTTGTTTGGTGGCTTGGCAAAAGTGCAAATACAGCAACCAACAGACGGTGGATTATTGATAATTTTGGAGAATGCTACACCCTCGATTGGGAAACAGTTTATAATAATAGAGAAAAAGTGTGTGAATTCTAACGGCTCATATTTTTGGAGGTTTTGGTATGAGGGAGATTGTGGAACACCATTTGATGACATTCTGCGGTCAACTTTTCTAATAAAAAAGCTATGTTTTTTATCTATATTTACATGGGTAAAACTTCCTAAAGATAAAATTATTTCATCCATAGGTTCCAATTTACCTAAATATACCTTAAGACAGCTTGTTGCTTTCTTAGATGTTAGTAAAAGGCGTAATTTGTACATTAAACATGGTAAGAAATCTTCATCCTCTTTTGAGTTGCATCATGATTTTATAAACTCCGAAGAGTTTGAGCGTTATATTAGATTTATACCTTCAGAAAAGGCTGTTGCTGCTGCAAAAAAAAGAGCAAGAGCAGCTAAACAGCAGTGAGCGCTGGTGTATTTCACCAGTTCTTGGGTTGAAAGGCTTCATCATTGGCAATTTCCACAGTTTCCCCTGACTGCACAATGACAAATAAGCCTTGGCGATAAGCATAGCGAGCCACCTCTTTCGTAACTCCTATTGCTGCTACTGCTCCGTGTATCTTGTAGTTTTTATAGGCGGGAAAAGCTTCTTTGAATTTACCTAGTTTTTCTTTAAATTCATTTACATCTGTTGTAGAGAGACGAGATTTTACTTCTATTGCAACGGCAACGTTGTCATCCACAGCGAGAATATCTATTTCCATTGCTACATTCTCCCGCTCCGCTTGAATGCGAGGATGAGTTTCTTTTACAGCAATACCTCGTTCCTGAAAAATCCGCACCACTCCTGGTTCCACATAGTCTTTCACAAAAGGCGCCCAGCGACTTGTCAGTTTCCCCACTTCACGACTGGTGTTGGCAGCTACTTTTCTCAACTCTTGCATACCTCGCTTATTCTCTTCTGCAAGTTCTGCAAAAATACGATCTAATTCTGCTGCTCGGCGCTCTGCTTCTGCTCGGCGAGCTTCTTCTTCTGCCCGGCGACGCTTGTCTTCTTCTGCTCGGCGAACTGCTTCTTCTGCCCGGCGACGCTTGTCTTCTTCTGCTCGGCGAGCTGCTTCTTCTGCCCGGCGACGCTTGTCTTCTTCTGCCCGGCGACGCTTGTCTTCTTCTGCCCGGCGACGCTTGTCTTCTTCTGCCCGGCGACGCTTGTCTTCTTCTGCCCGGCGAGCTTCTTCTTCTGCTCGGCGACGCTTGTCTTCTTCTGCAAGTTCTGCAAAACGACGATCTATTTCTTCTGCTCGGCTAGCTGCTTCTGTCTCGCGGCGCTTATTCTCTTCTGCAAGTTCTGCAAAACGACGATCTATTTCGGCTCCACGACGCTCTGCTTCAGCAGCACGACGCTCTGCTTCCTCCTGGGAACGTTGGAAAGATTCCCGAAGAATTCTTTCTGTTTCCTGGCGTTGGCGCTCACTGGACTGGAATAGTTTGTAAAAATCCTCTATAGTAATTGAGTTCGACATAATTTTTATTTCTTCGTCTCTCTGTTTTTTTTTAGCGTCTTTTATCCTAATTTTTTGGCTGGGTAATTTCATTTAAATTATAGCAATAGTAGGTTGGGTAGAGCGTGTGCGTTACCCCACACAAATCTCTTTAACTTTTACTGTTATCAAGTCTTTCAAAAAGCTGGTAACTGTCATGTACGAGGTAACTGCTATAGGGGGTGGTTTCTTGCCAAACGTGGTTACGTTGTTGGGTTTCGTTGCCTCAACCCAACCTACTAAACTAAACCCGTTTCACAACATCAAACTTAATCAAATACACCAACGTGCGCCAAAAGGCAGGATAAGGGAATGGGTGGATCTGAATACACCGAGCGGCAAGTTCGGCAACTGATAGGGACTTTTCCTCGGACAAAAGACGAATAATGGTGGGTATCACATCAGTAGGCGAACCCATGGCTTCCCCCAAACCCAGTCATCTTGTACTTCCCAAGTAACCTCAGCCCTTCTTCATTACCAAGTACCCCCAATGCCAACCTATCTTCCCCCTCTAAAAACCCAGTGGGATAGTGGGCAAACCGCCGACAAGGATCATCACAAAGAGGATTGGGAACGGTGGGCGCTTGAACCCCAGAACGGGATTGTTCAAATAACCGTAAATCTGACTGATACTGCCACAGCTCCTCATAGGCTTTAATTACTACACTCCAGTCATACACCTGTCTGGCTTGGGAACGACCATTCTCACCCATTCTCTGCCGCAATTCGGGATTTGACAATAAACGTACCAGAGCTTGGGAGCAAGCCTCAATATCCACAGAGGTCATTATGGCAACATGGCCAATATAGTAATTGTGATTCATCCGATACGAACTATAGCTCTCAGCTATAGACTTTCCACAACCCAAGGGCGCCATTATGGTGGGAATCCGAAATCCATCCACTTCATCTCGCACTGACTCCTTATAGCCATTCCAATCTGTGACAATGACAGGTATTCCAGACGCCATGGCTTCAATGGGTGTCAACCCAAAGGTTTCCTGAATGTTATCTGCCAAGGAAATGAAAATATCGCCAATGCACCAAATATTCTGCCGCACCTCAGGGGCACGGCCATTTAGAAAATGAACCTGTACCGAGGGACAAAACTCCCGAGCCGATTCTTTAAACTCTCGTTCCTGCCCTTCACCTTCAAACCACCCTGCCTGGATGAGATGAACTTTCTGCTCTACCTGCCCAGCTGCCCGTTCTAAAGCTTGATACATGGGCACTGGATGGGCTTTGGTATAGAAATTCAAACGGCCCGCAAAAATCACCACCAAGTCACCCTCACCAATATTCAGCTTTTCCTTGAGGTTATAGCCTGCTCCTTGCCGCTGCTGATTTTGTTCAAAGGAGTCACAGTCTACTCCTAAAGGAATCACAGGCAGGTGAATTTTGGCTTCAGGCCTTGTTCCCCAACGTTGGGCTAAATATTCTGAGTAATCTTCTAACAGTCCATTTATCATCGCCTTCCCCCCTTGGGAGGTACAAATTAATGAGTCCCAAGAATTCAAGGGAGAAATGAGTAAATTCCCAATCTGCGCCATGGTTTCCTTACTGCATAAGCTATGAGTCACCCCACATAAACTATAGCTTGCCTCACCATAGGTGCGACGCTCCCAAGCCAGTTGAGAAAGAGCTGGATCTGGGCGATAGAGTACATCTATGTGTTGCAGAGACTGGGGGGTTTGCATGGGAATGAATTTACAAGCCTTCGGGGGAGAACTCCAAGGCTGCACTTGGAGCCTAAAATTCTCGAACTCTTTCTTATTGCTAGTATAGGCATACAAAGTGTTTCCTCGGCTGTGTGTTGCCCAGGCTTTCAAAAAACCAGCAGTGGCAGAATGACGCCCTAACAAGCGTTTGCCTTCTATACTATATTCGCTGGCTACGTAAAAAATCCCAACCTTTGGAGGTGTGGAAGCTGGCGGTTGCTGAGTAGTCATGGGTGTTACCTCAAGTTATTTTTAAACATCTATAGCAATTTTACTGGATTTTTGCCAAAATTATCAAGTATAGTATAATTTAACCGCATTTAGAAATAGGAGAATACTATGGAACCAGTAGGTGTTTGGGAATGGTTTTTGTTGCTTCTACTCTTCACAATTTCCATTGTTAATCTTATTGCCATCATTGTTATTGCTTGTGGGAAGGGTAAACCCAAGTGTTGTTAATTTATGTCGAGCTTTTTTGCTATGGTTTTTAGTGAGTATCATATTGGCACTATTGTTTCCGTCTATTGTCGCAATTTTACAATGACGTTCACCTTCAAGCTGAAGTTGCGCTGGCGGGGCGCGTCACAATTCTTAAAAGTAATTTTGAGCAGTTGCTAAATGCTTGATTAAGGTAGACTGAGAGAGGGTACTTTGAATATGACTCCAAGGCAATGTTTGCCCAATTTCCCAGTCTTCATGAACGTAATAAGGTAGTTCTGGGAGTTGTCCTTTTAGTTGTTTAAAAGCCCGCTTGTAACTGCCAAGAGTGGCTCCATATTCTCTGGTTAATTCTAATAGGGGAGCCAGACGGCGATCGCCCCGAGAAATTACAGCTTGAATCACGGACCAATTATAACTTTCTGGACGAAAATCAATCCCCTTTAGTTGCTTTTGTAACCACTCCATGCGCTTTTTACTTTCTTTTTTTACTCCCAACCATTGAAATGGTGTATGAGCTTTGGGTACAAATGTACTACATCCCAGGGTTAACCGTAAACCAGAGGCAGCTTTTTGCACTGCTTTCATCATATCTACAGTTGCTTCTAAGTCGGTTAATTCTTCCCCGGGAATACCCACCATACCGTAAAACTTTAACCCTCGTAACCCTCCTATCTTAGCATTAACTGCTGCTTGGATAATCTCCTCGTTGGTTAATTTTTTATTGACAATCTTTCTCAGCCTTTCCGAACCGCTTTCGACAGCGATTGTGAGGGAGCGAGTATCTCGTTGGGCTAAGGTTTTGGCTAACTTCTCCGTCACCGTATTAGTGCGCACGGAAGCAATACTCAAACGCACTTGCTCATATTTCGGTTGGGCGATATAATCTAATAAAGCCTCAAACTGGGGATGTTGAGTTACGGAAGCTCCTAATAAACCAAGACGATCCGTTACTTGTAGTCCTTTTTCAATAGCAGGAATTAAAGAATCTGTTAAACTAGCAGTGCGGAAAGGTAAAGTCAGATAACTTGCTAAACAGAAGCGGCACATTTCCGGACAACTTCGCACTACTTCTACCATGTAAATGTTTTCCCACGCAGCCTTTGCTGTCACTACTGTGGAAGTGGAGAGGGTGTTACCTCCATAGGTTTGCTTTTGAATTTGAGCAGGAATATGCTGAGCTATGGGTTGAATAGACTGGATTGGTCCATCTATACTATGATAGGATACGGTGTAGAGACTGGGAATGTAAATACCTGGAATGTGAGCGAGATGAAGTAATTGAGTGGAGCGATCGCCTTTGCGTATTTCCTGATAAGCATTGATGAAATTATCCAGCAGGTTTTCTCCATCTCCCAGTAAGATAATATCGAAGAAAGGAGCAAAAGGTTCCGGATTAGCTGTTAAAACGGGACCACCACCGAAGACTAAGGGGTGGTTGTCGTTTCGTTTACTGCTGTGAAAGGGAATATTTAGAGACTCCAGGAGGTTGAGAATATTGATATAATCTAATTCCCAGGAGAGAGAGAAACCGAGCATTTCCGGGTATGAAGGTAAGGGTTCCCTCATATCGGTAAATAGACGACTCACTTGAATATCCCAGCGCATAGCTAAGGTTGCCCACACAATCTGATATCCTAAACTAGTAATACCCACACTATATTCGTTGGGAAATGCGAAAATAGTCGGTATAGCGTCAGTTTTGGGAGTGGAAGGAGTAAAAAGAAGGCGCTCGGAATCAAATATTGTCTTCATTTCATCTTATTTTAAGAAGGGTTCGCGCAAAGGCGCAAAGGCGCAAAAGGGGTAAGGGATTTAATTTTATCTTTATTCATCCGCTCCCGCCAAGGGCGGTTGCTTACGCAAAGCTTCGCAATTATCTAAGGAGCAAAAGGTTCCGGATTGGCTGTTAAAACGGGACCACCACCGAAGACTAAGGGATGGTTGTCGTTTCGTTTACTGCTGTGGAAGGGAATATTTAGAGACTCCAGGAGGTTGAGAATATTGATATAATCTAATTCCCAGGAGAGAGAGAAACCGAGCATTTCCGGGTATGAAGGTAAGGGTTCCCTCATATCGGTAAATAGACGACTCACTTGAATATCCCAGCGCATAGCTAAGGTTGCCCACACAATTTGATATCCTAAACTAGTAATACCCACACTATATTCGTTGGGAAATGCGAAAATAGTCGGTATAGCGTCAGTTTTGGGAGTGGAAGGAGTAAAAAGAAGGCGCTCGGAATCAAATATTGTCTTCATTTCATCTTATTTTAAGAAGGGTTCGCGCAAAGGCGCAAAGGCGCAAAGGGAGTAAGGGATTTAATTTTATCTTTATTCATCCGCTCCCGCCAAGGGCGGTTGCTTACGCAAAGCTTCGCAATTATCTGCGGTTAGGTATTTAATCTTATCACACAATTTCAGGAAATGTCCCAAAGTAAGTAATTGTTTTGGTTTATCCTGGATACGTTTCTGTAATTGCTCTAAATACTCCTCTTTTAATACGTCTCCAGGATTTCTTTTAGTATAGCTTATCCTTCTCGCACCGAATATTGCTTTCAGATAAGCTTGATGAAACTTAGCATGAGTGGCAAAACCCTTATACTTACCCATGTTTTCTGGATTTTTGTCGGCAACATCGTAATAACGAGTATAATCTAATAAGGGTTGAGTTTGAGGGTTCCGCAAGAAAACTTTGCGATTGCCTAAAAACCAAGTCTCTATACATCTGTTTTGGACTATTATAACCAATGCTGTGTTCCCTAGCTCTAATTTTTTCTCACGGATACATTCATGAATCTCATCTTGGCGTTCAGAAACGGTGTCTTCGTCGGCATCTAAACAAAGTACCAAGTAATTATACTTGCCATTATCCCTGATTTCCTCAATTGCCGTGGGAAGATGTTGCTGGATAATGGAAGGATATCCTTGAGCGCTAATGAGAAAGTAGTTATTTCGCTCCACGTCATCGTAATTATCAACTCTTGTGAGGGTTGGGAGAAGATGACTTAGCCAAGCGGGATACACTTTTGCTTCGGTTTTTCCTTCCACGAGAAAGTATAGATTCATTCTACTGCAATACCTTCGCTATAGTCTGGGTGATTAATTAGTTGCATAAAAGCTTTGTGTTTGGATTTACCCAACTTCAAGTCTTGCGTATCTTTGACAGTGACGACTCCTCCTTTGCGAGTCACTATTTTCCAGAATGCTTGGGGAATGTTGTTGATAATATAAGGGTGATGACTGGTAATGATGAATTGAAAGTCCCGCTCCTCTCCTAGGAAGTCTTCGGCGATAATATCAATACAGTTTACTCCCAAACTGTTTTCAAATTCATCGATAATCATCACACTACCGGGGGGTGATAGATATAATTCACAGATAAAGTTCAGTGTTTTGCGCATTCCAGATGAAAGATTAGATTCATGGATCCAATCCTCGACTCCTTTTTCTTTTATATAAATAACAGGCACATGCACATTCTTAAATGGCACATTATTCACCCATTCTATCTTAATATCCTCTACTTGAACAAATATATCACAAAACGATTCTTTTAGAGTGCAAAATTGTTTGAAAAAATGATTATGTAAAACTGAGAGCTTAACTAATAGAGGCCAATTGCTGTTTTGGATGTCGTCTAAATCCTTGGGATATTCTGGAACATCATTTGAACTAGAAAGCTCATGATATCGAAACAACTCAACCTCAAATAATTTTTTGGTGTCACTAACAATAATTTTTTGCCACTCTTGTTGTATAGCTGCTATATCATCTTCGAGACTAAAAATGGCAACTAGACTCTGGTAAGGAGATAGCTTGGGAGTTATATTACCTTTGAAACGAATTTCATCTTGATTTCTTTCTACAATAACTTTCCCATCAATTTCTAAAATTTCACGACTAATATTGTATCCATCATCCTCATCCTCTTGTTGTCGCAAGTCAAAAAATCGACTAAATTCTTTGGTTTGAAACTCTCCTTGCCAGCGATATTTAGTCCCATCATCTCCGGCAAAAGTAACATCCCATTTTACTCCCTTGAGAGATTCACCCAGTGTGATTTTGCGTAAATTATGAATTGATTCAATAATTTTCGTTTTTCCAACACCAGACACCCCCACCAATAGATTAAACTTGTGGAAGGTAATGGGGGGAAAGCCCCAGTCGATATTTTTATCCCAATATTCTAGTTGTTCAATTTTCATGAGCGAACCTCCGTAGTTCTATAAAATCACTATAACAGGATGAAATGAGAATGTCAAGGGAAATTGTATAGCAGTTATCAGTTACTCGTAATTCACGTACCATGCCAATTAAATTGCAGTCAGAAAGCGGGTTAGAACATTTCTGGTCAAACTAGATCCAACTCACTTGGGGGTCTCAATATTAGGGCGGCGGTTGCTGTAAAATAAATCTTAAATTCCTTATATAGCACTACTATTGCAGTTTAGGACACTTCGCTGCTGTCGGGCCCGCGAATAAATTTGGGCTGCTGAGGCAAGTCCACCTGGGGTGAACTACGGTTGGACCTCTGAACCCCACTCTCTTCATGTAAGATATAATGAAAGAGAAGGTTTCCACTATCTTTCCCAGCCTACACCATCTGACCACCCATGTACATTACCATTGAACTACCGGACGAGATAAGTAATCAACTGGAACTGCAAACCGCCCAAATTTCCCGCCGTATATTAGAACTCATTGTAGCTGACTACTATCATCGGGGTAAAATTGGAGCTGCTGAAGTAGGTCGTATGCTCAACTTCTCGTCCCGTTGGGAAACTTACGCATTCCTGAAAGGTGAAAAAGCTTATTTACCTTATACTGAAGAAGATTTGGAGCAGGATCGCCAAATCCTTGATAGACTGTTAGACAGGAAGTCAACAACCCACCGCTAACCCTGCGGGTATAGCGGGGGCTTGAAAATAGCCCGTAGTTGACCAGCCTAAGTTCTACGAGAACTACGTTTTTTAAGCCATCACACCTACAAATGCGTTGCTAGTTTGTAGCTCTGTGGTTAACAGTTAAACATCTGTAATTGGGTTAAGGAAGTGCTGTTAGCGTAAAAAAAACTTAAAAAACATTGGCGAAGCGAACTTCACCCTAATAATAGGAGTTTAACCCATGCGGGTATTTGTATTAGATAAAAACAAAAAACCGTTAAATCCAACCCATCCCGCCAGAGCGAGGAAATTGCTTAAATCGGGACGAGCCAAGGTTTTAAAGCGGTTTCCATTCACCATTATTCTGCAAGATGTAGAAGGAGGCGTAGGGACGTTGCATGCAACGTCCCTACAAAATGTTTGTCAGCTAAACAGAAACGACGTGATTGGACATGGCGAGGCAACCGAGCCGTCCCTCACCCTCAAAATTGACCCCGGCTCTAAGACGACAGGACTCGCAATCCTGCAAGGAAATCGCGTCATCTGGGGTGTAGAACTGACTCATCGCGGTCAACAAATTCGGGATCGCCTAACATCAAGACGGCAGTTGAGGCGTTCTCGACGCAACCGAAAAACGCGGTACAGAAAACCCAGATTTCTCAATCGAAAACGTCCTGACGGTTGGCTGGCTCCCAGCTTGATGTCGCGGGTTCATAATATCCTCACTTGGGTTAATCGGCTCTGTCGAATCTGTCCCATATCGGGGATTTCCCAAGAGCTAGTTCGCTTCGATACTCAAGCACTCCAAAACCCTGAAATTTCTGGTGTTGAATATCAACAAGGGGAATTGTTTGGTTATGAAGTACGAGAGTATTTGCTCGAAAAGTGGAGACGTAAATGCGCTTATTGTGGTGCAGAAAATGTCCCGTTAGAAATCGAGCATATCAAGCCCAAATCCAAAGGTGGCAGCGATCGAGTTAGTAATTTAACTCTGGCTTGCCGTCCTTGCAATCAATCCAAGGGGAATCAAGAAATCGAACAGTTTCTATCGGGTCAACCTAATATTCTCAAGCGAATATTGGGGCAAACCAAGAAGCCTTTAGCGGATAGTGCAGCCGTCAATTCGACTCGCTGGAAACTGCATGAAGAGTTAAAGAAAACGGGATTACCTGTTGAGGTCTCCACGGGAGGATTGACAAAGTTTAATCGCACTCGTCAGAACTTTCCTAAAACCCATTGGCTCGATGCGGCTTGCGTTGGAAAAACCTCGCTTCGGCTAAAAATTGAGGTAAAAAACCCGCTTTTGATTACTGCTAAAGGACAGGGAACGAGGCCAATGTGTAGAACCGATAAATATGGTTTCCCAGCTCGTTATGTTCCTCGTCAAAAACAAGTCAAAGGATTCCAGACGGGAGACATTGTTAAAGCGATTGTTCCCAAAGGGAAAAAGATTGGGACTTATGTTGGTCGCGTAGCCGTGCGTTCTACGGGAAGTTTCAATATTTCGACAAAGACTGGTCTCGTACAGGGAATCAGTCACAAATATTGCAGTCCAATTCACCAAAAGGATGGTTATGCGTATAACTATTGATTGTATATCGTGGGGGCATCGAACCCCCACGATATACGCCCCCGTTTCCCTCCACGGGGGGTTCTGATGATTGTTGTATCGAATACCTCCCCCATCAACTACTTGCTCCTTATTGGTCACATTAATCTTCTGCGGGAACTGTTTGAGCAAATTATCAAACAGTGAAGCAGTCTACAATGAGCTATCAGATCCAGCTGCTCCTTTATCAGTTCAAAATTGGATTACGGTTCCACCGAATTGGCTCAAAATTCAATCTGTCAGTCAAACTGCCGACACTTTGTTGAAACAACTGGATCCTGGAGAACCGGAAGCTATTATTTTAGCCGAAGAACTCAATGCAGATTTACTCCTGCTAGATGATATGAAAGCTCGACGTATTGCGACGGAAAAAGGATTGGCTATCACAGGTATCCTCGGTATTCTAGATCGGGCAGCAACGATGAAAATCATGGATCTGTCTGCTGCTGTCAGAAGCCTCCAAAAGACCTCTTTCTGGACATCTGAGAGTTTGTTACAAAAGTTATTAAATAAGCAAGAAACATAGCAGCAATCCATGTTGGAGAAAGTGCCTCAACCCAACCTACGGCTCTCTTCCTCACCTCTCTGCGACTCTGCGTCTCTGCGTGAAACTTATACAATAACTATTAATCCCCCCGATCAACTCTTCTTCCCGACTGCCGATTTCTTGTAACTCTGCTATCATAGACTTAGCTGTTGCTGCATCTTTTTCCTGGAAAGCAGTGACAAAGGTGCGAGTTGCTTGAGCGTGATCACGATAGAATTGAACAAAACCAGAGCGATACTCTTCCAGTTGTTCATCCTTAATTTCCAGTTGCTCCATTTCCAGGGCTACTGCGTCAAAAGTATCCGCTACCCCCAGCACTTTTTCTTCATCTTTCGTTTGACTGTTCTTGTGACCTTCTTCAGACATTTTATTCGCCAGAGCCATAATTTGCTCACACTGGTATACTGTAGAAGGAGCACAACTGACAGTCAAAAGACTCAGAGTCAGAGCTAGGGAAGCAAGAACAGCTGTTTTAGGGGGGAATAGTTTCATTGGTTAATGGCAAACAAGACCTCATGAGTGAGATTATCATTATTGGTGGCGGTATAGTGGGTTTGGCGATCGCCGTAGACCTAAAACTCCGTGGTGCTTCCGTAACGGTCCTCAGTCGGGACTTTCAAGAAGCAGCAAGTCACGCCGCAGCAGGAATGCTGGCTCCTCAAGCGGAAGCGATTCCTCCCGGTCCTATGTTGGACTTGTGTCTTCAATCCCGTGAATTATATCCTGAATGGATTGGCAAATTAGAACAACTTACAGGGGTAGAGACTGGATATTGGCCCTGCGGCATTTTGGCACCTCAGTATGAACTTCCACCTTCTCCCAAAACCGACTCCACAGCAATGTGGTTAGATAAAGTAGCAATTCAATGCTATCAACCAGGACTGGGTAAAGATATAGTGGGGGGTTGGTGGTACCCTGAAGATGGTCAAGTGGACAACCGCGCCCTCTTAAAATCCTTGCTCTCAGCAGCCCGGGCTCTGGGGGTAGATTTAAAGGAAGGAGTTGCAGTAGAAGCAATTCAAATACAAGGAGGCAAGGTTAGCTGCGTCAGAACAGCCCAAGGAAAATTCCACGGTGCTAAATATGTTCTCGCTACTGGTTCCTGGTCCAATCAGTTATTGCCCTTGCCCGTGCGTCCGGTGAAAGGACAAATGCTCTCCCTACGTATGCCAAACTTAGAGCATCAACCTTTACCCTTGGGTCGAGTTATCTTTGCTGGCCAAACTTATCTCGTACCGAGACGGGACGGTCGTTTGCTTGTGGGTGCTACCTCTGAAGAAGTGGGTTGGACCCCTTATAATACTCCCTCGGGGATTAATAGTTTGTTGCAACGGGCTATTAATCTCTATCCTGAATTAGGAAACGGTCGCATAGAGGAGTTTTGGTGGGGTTTTCGACCAGGGACCCCGGATGAATTACCTATTCTGGGCACTGGTCCATGGGAGAATTTAATCCTGGGCACTGGTCATTATCGGAATGGGATTTTGCTTGCTCCGATAACTGCTTCTTTATTGACAGATTTAATTCTCCAGAACAAGTCTGACCCCCTACTAGCTCATTTTCGTTACGATCGCTTCACTAACAGCCTTCCACACCCTACACCCCAACCTACACTCATGCCCACCCTCACGGACCATTCTTCTCTTGTTCCCAGAGAACAGCAAGATGAGTTAATTATTGCTGGACGCACTTTTTCCTCCCGTTTAATGACGGGAACTGGAAAATATGGCAGTATGGAACAAATGCAGCAGAGTATTGCTGCCAGTGGCAGTACTATTGTCACTGTAGCAGTGCGACGAGTGCAAACCAAAGCACCGGGACACGAGGGATTGGCAGAAGCTTTGGATTGGGGTAAAATCTGGATGTTACCCAACACTGCTGGGTGCAAGACTGCTGAAGAGGCAGTGCGAGTGGCTCGTTTGGGACGGGAAATGGCTAAGTTATTGGGACAGGAAGAGAATAATTTTGTCAAGTTAGAAGTAATTCCCGACAGTAAGTATTTATTACCGGACCCCATAGGCACCTTAGAAGCAGCGGAACAGTTGGTTCGAGAAGGGTTTGCTGTCTTACCCTATATGAATGCCGATCCTCTGTTAGCAAAGCGTCTAGAAGAGGTAGGGTGTGTTACCGTTATGCCCTTAGGTTCCCCCATTGGTTCTGGGCAAGGAATCCAAAACGAGAGCAATATTCGAATTATTATTGAGGAAGCCAATGTACCTGTTGTTATTGATGCAGGGATAGGTACTCCCAGCGAAGCTGCTTATGGTATGGAATTAGGGGCGGATGCCTTGTTGATAAATAGCGCCATCGCCCTGGCTCAGAACCCAGTAGCTATGGGACGAGCCATGGGTATGGCAACCACAGCAGGGCGACTGGCTTATCTGGCGGGGCGCATACCTATAAAAAGTTATGCAAATGCCAGTTCTCCTCTCACAGGAACAATAACATGATTGAAGTTAGATTTGAGAACAACATTTTGTACGTTTCTCTCAGCGATCGGCGTGAAATTAGTCTACCAAGAGACCAAATCGAATGGTTACAATGGCTGGCTAAAGCAACCCCAGAGCAGAAGGAAAATTGGACAATTGAACCAGGAGGTTATGATATTTATTGGGAAGATTTAGACGATGGCATAGAAGTTTGTCATATTTTGACAATGGGATCTTTAACTTAACTATGTGTCAAAAATGCACCGAATAGCATTCCTTTCTTATCTTCCTCTGCGCCCTCTGCGCCTCTGCGGTTTAATCATACCGTAAGTTAACAGCTAACGCCAGCCTGTTAAAAAGAAAGCCTTCGCATATGATAACATTGATCTAAATTGATTTTGCTTTCTTATTAATAGCGTTCTTGGGATAATTTGCCGTTCATCCCCAATAGTGCTATCAAACTCCCCCGTAACAACAACTTGAGGATAAACCCCATAAGATATCAACCCCGTTAATTCCACTCTTCCCATTAGACTATCAATTGTTTGGCGTATAGGGTAGACCTTGCGCAATAATTTTTCTGCTCCACGACGCTTAATAAGATAAGCACATGCTCCATTTGCTCTGGAACCCAAGATTGTTATTTTATGTATATCATAAACGAATTTTCCAATGGGTATTAGGTTGGCACCGATCAGAAAACCGGTACGAAAATTTATCAAATCGTAATCCTTGGGAAACTTGTCTCGATTTTTCATTACCCCTAAGAAAGCGCCACCAATATTAATATCGTCTTCCAAGATGAGCACTTCTTCATGGTGTTCTTCAACTATGCGTTTCCACATACTGATATGGGATAGATAGGCGCCGATCTCGTTGTTAAAAAGCCTTCTGCCATAAGTTTTTTTGGCGTCTTTTTCAGAATATAGCTGCAACTGCTGAGCCGTGAGGGCTGACCCATCAACTGCGGTGATAATCTCGTGGGCAATGCCTAATCTTGACAATTGCCCTTCCATAAACTGCCGCCGGTCTTTAGATCTCTCTAAGTTTATGACCCATACGGGTATATCTATTTGATTCATTTGTGTTACAGTCATTAGCTATCTTCTTAAGAACCTACAACAATACCGATTATAGTATAGCCGTAGGTTGTGAGTCAAATAGTTTGGGCAAATAAAGCAGCAAAGTCCGTATTAACCACCTCTGTAGCATCATCTGGAGGTAAACAAATCACATCGAATACCTTATTTTTTGCCTGTGGATGAATTAAAGCCTGTACTACCAATTCTGCTAAATCTCCTCTAGGGATTGTGCAAGATTCCCTAGATTTTAGCAGTCGATCCTCCTTATCCATCACAAATTGTCTCATTCCCTCCGGTTCATTAATCAATCCCCCGGCGTGAATGATAGTATAATCAATCCCCGAATCCATTAAATATTGTTCCCCTTTCCTCTTCCAAATCAAAATATTCCCATTCCCAAGTCGGTTGAGGGGATGATTTTCATCAGTACCTCCCATGGAACCCACTAAAACAATCTGCTCCACTCCCGCTTCTTTAGCAGCATCGATTTGATTTTTTTGACCATAATAATCCACCTTTTCCGGTGTACCCCCTGGTTCAAAATCAAATTCTGGTGGGTTTCCTGGGGTAAGAGTGCCTTTCATTCTGGGTACTGCACTGGTGAGAATGATTAATGCTCCACATCCTTTCATTGCTTGTTTCAGAGTGGGTTTATCCAAAATGTTCCCAAAGACAAATCCCGAATTTGAGCAAAATATTTCTTTTGCTTTAGACTGGGAACGAGTAAAACCAATGGGAGCAAATTCAGTGGTGCGTTGACGGAGTTTCTTTAAGACGAGAGATCCGGTTCTACCTGTTGCACCAGTTAAAAGGACTTTTTTGATAGACATGATAACTTTTTTTCTTTGAATGTACCTGGTTTGGTGGGCAATAATTGACACTCATTATATGGATAAATTCTCTCTTATCTTCCTCTGCGCCCTCTGCGCCTCTGCGGTTTATTATACCTACTGAAATTCTTCTAATAACCAGGCGCTGACTGCGCCGTGATTGGTTTGTCGGCTGCGTCTGAGGGCTTCTTCTAAGACAGCAATTTCTAAATCTGGTAAAACTACCGATTTTTCAATCCTTCGACTTCCTTCTTTTTCCACTGTAAATGCAATGATTTGAACATTTTTTACATCTACAATCCAATATTCTGTAACTTCTAAATCTTCATAAAGAAGCCGTTTTTCTCCTAAATCATCCCCAAGAGAAATATTGGCAACTTCTATGACTAAGGTTGGGGGAGGATAGCTATCCAGTTCAATGATACTGGTTCCATAGGGAATGACATTAGTTGTTTTCCCGATATAGAAAGATAGATCTGGTTGGACACTTTTGAAGCCTGTTTTGTGGTAAGTACAGTTATCCTTACCGTTTAATTCAATCTTGTTAAATGCTCCATAAAGATAAATGGCATAATTAATAAGAGCATGGTCGCTAGCGTGATCGTTTCCAAGAGGTGACATTTCAATTCTGAGTCTTCCGTTGTTGTAGTAGAATTTAGTTTTTGTGTAATCGGGATTTTCTGTCGCTTGGAGATATTCTTCCCAAGTCGCCCTTATCCAAGTATCTGGGGGAATTTTTGTTTGAATTGTACTCATAGTTGTTTCGGTAGTGTTGTGTATTGTTTTAGTGAACAATAATTGAAGCTAATTATATGGTACCAAAGGTTGTCAAAATTGCCCACCCCACGGAACTCTCTTATCTTCCTCTGCGCCCTCTGCGCCTCTGCGGTTTATCATACAGTAGTTTAACTTGGTGGGCATTGCCCACCCTACGAACCCCGAACCCCTATTATAGTACGATGACGAGGATCGCTCGCTGTAGTTATTTTCCACTCAAAACCCACTTCTTGCAGAGCAGCTTCCACGTCAAAGGTATAGTAGTCATCGCTCCAGGGTTCCGTGCTTTTCATGAGGACAAAAAGTGCTGAGGGGAGATTTTGAATCACTGGGGAGAGGGGGTTATTATCCACTATGGCGATACAACCCCCGGGACGGAGAAGACGGTGTGCTTCTTGGAAGATAGCTTTTGAAGCTTTGCGGGAGAGTTCGTGGAGGAGGAACTGGAGGGTGACTAAGTCGAAGGAGTTGTCCGGGAAATCGGTCTCTTCTCCTTTCCCATGTACCCACTCTGCTATTTCATTTTCCTCGTCTCTCATTTTCGCCACTGCTAACATATAGGGGGATAAGTCTAAACCTACGGTACGTACAGGGTTGTGTTTTTGTTTATAATAGTGGTACAGAGCGAAAGTAGATATGCCTACGGAGCAGTCAATATCTAGGATATCCTCTACTTTACTGGGACCATATTCCCCTAAGATTTGGTGGAAGCTGCCCCGTAGTCGTTGCTGTGCTTCGGACCAGGTGAGGTTTTCTTTTGGCCAAATTCTCAAAGCCATGGCTTGGGTAGCGGACTCTGCTTCAAAAGCAGCTTTCCAGCAAAGATTTCCTTTTTCATAACCGTGGAAAGGCACATGGTAGTATGATGGATAGGTTAGATTAGAGTTGTGAATCTTAGTCATTAGTTCCTTAACCTCGGAATTTTCTAAGTTCCGATAGTTTTGCCGCCAGTCAACTCCGTTTTGGGTGGCGGTTTTTATTATTACCCGTCTTGCTTGGTGTTTCATCACCTTATACAAGGGTTTGGTCTGGATTAAAAGATTCACGAATCGGGAGAGTAAGTCGCCTCCTGCCCAAGATGGTTTAACATTGTTTATGTTAAGCATCAATAAATTTGTTATAAAAAATTGAAAGACGGGTTGTGGGCATTGCCCACCCTACGCCCCTACCTCATGGTGACAAATTCTTCTGCTGAACTAGGATGAATACCTACTGTAGCATCGAAGTCCGCTTTTTTCCCTCCCATTTTCAGCACGATAGCCACTCCTTGAATGATTTCTGCTGCGTGTTCCCCTACCATATGAGCACCCAAGACCTTATCTGTCTTGCTATCTACGATTAACTTCATCATGGTTTTTTCATCTCGACCGGTGAGGGTGTGATACAGGGGTCGAAATCGAGACTTATACACTTTCACCAATCCATATTGGTTCCGAGCCTCTGCTTCTGTCAACCCTACTGTGGCTCCTTCTGGGGTGGTAAAGATGGCGGAGGGAATGTTATCATAGGCCATAGTACGGGATTTACCCCCAAATTGGGTATCTGCTAGAGCACGACCTTCGTTAATGGCTACGGGAGTAAGATTGATTCGGTCTGTACAATCGCCTACAGCAAAGATATGCTCTTGATTGGTGCGACTGTACTTGTCTACTACAATAGCCCCATCTTGCACTAATACTCCCCCACTTTCTAGGGCTAAACCCTCTAGGTTGGGGATTCTGCCTGTAGCTGCTAAACTAACTGTATCCGTAACCACTACCTGGGAAGAGTCTTTTGATTTGGCTGTTACCTCTAAACCTCCTCTTGAATGGGTAATCTCTAGGGAGGTAGTATTGGTTAAAATGCGGATATCGTGGTTTTCCATGGCTGTTTGAATTTCAGTGCGCAGATCTGCATCAAAACCCCGCAAAATCTTGTCTGAGCGAATCATAAGGGTGACTTCTGTGCCCAAACCCTGCATAATACAGGCAAATTCTACGCCAATATATCCTGCTCCCAAAATTACCATCTTTTTGGGTTGGATGGGAAGTTTGAAAATATCGTCGGAAACCATTGCGTGTTCGATACCCGGGATATTATCCGGTCTCACAGGACGTCCCCCCACAGCAATTAGGATTTTCTCTGCTGTGATTTTTCTCTCTCCAACAGCTATACTATGAGGATCTATAAATTTGGCGTACCCGGAGATGATTTCTACCCCGGATTTCTTTAACATGGTCTCATAAATACCGTTGAGCCGTTCTACTTCCTGATTAACCGCTAACATCATCTTTAACCAGTCTAGGTTACTGGACACGGGAGACCAACCATAGCCCACTGCTTCTGTAAATTGCTCGGGAAATCGGGAAGCATAGACCATGAGCTTTTTGGGAATGCAGCCCCGATTGACACAAGTGCCTCCTAAATATCCTGCTTCCGCTATTCCTACTTTAGCACCGTAGCTTGCCGCTCGTCTAGCAGCAGCAATACCCCCAGAACCCCCACCAATGACAAAGAAATCGAAATCGTAGCTCATAATTAGTTCTCACTTACCATCCTAGTCATGGTATCATGAAGGTAGGGTTTCGCGCAGAGGCACAGAGTCGCAGAGGGTTCATCTGCGTTAATGTAAAATTTTGTAACAAAGTCTGACCTTGGCAATTTTTAGATGCTAACCTTTGAGCGTAGGAAAATATGGATCGTATATATAAGTATATTTACTTATCCTAGTTCCCTTTCTGTACATCTGGGATTAAATCTGATGAATTTTATAGCAGCTGAGCTGGTAACTGCTAACTGTCATGGTACGAGGTTTGGTGGGCAATAAATAATTTACTCTTCATAAAGGGTACCAAACGTTTCTCCCATTGCCCACTACGGCTATATATTTATTAGAGCGCGATCGCTATGGTACATATTAACTGCTATAATTGCTCTGGTAACTGTCATGGTACGAGGTAACTGGTCAGTCGCTCTCTTCTTATTTTTGGGATTACAATTCCATTTTCTGCCACACACTAGGGCTGAGGTTCCCCGGTGTCGGGGTGATATGGGGGTTGAAATTGAAAAAATTATCCAGGAACAGGGGTTGGATCGCTCACCTTGGGGTATTTTAGGACAAAATCTTGATTCTGAAGAGGTTCTCTACTCCAGATTAGCTCAACAATACTTCCTTCCTGCTTCTAATGCTAAAATTCTCACTACCGCTGCTGCTTTATTGAGGTTTGGTCCCCAGTTCCAAATTACTACCCCCGTTTACACTACCGGGAGTGTACCTCATTTAACTTCCCTGAGAATAGTGGGGAGGGGGGATCCTAGTTTGACTACTGCTAAATTACAAGACTTAGCTCAGGAGTTGCAAGAAAGGGGAGTCACCAAAATTGATAAGTTAATTGTGGAGGATAGTTATTTTCCCTCTGGAGGGATTAATTCTACCTGGGAGTGGGAAGACGTGTATAGTTATTGGGGAAGCTCGGTAACTAGTTTAATCTTGAATGAGAATGCTGTCACCCTCACCCTCTTACCGGGAGAGTTGGGAGATCCGGTTAGATTAAAGTGGGGGGATGCGAGGGGGGGGAGACAGTGGGAAGTTGAAAATAAGACCGTGACAGGTCCGGAAGGGACTCCCTATGGGGTAAGGATAGATACTCGTTTAGGAGAGAACGTTTTGGATATTACGGGGGAACTAGGAATAGACGTCCAAGAGGATATTTGGGGTTTAGCAGTTCCGGATCCTGCTGGTTATTTTCTGGACACTTTCCATGCTATGCTGTTAGAAATAGGAATAGAAGTTGGATCTGGGGTTGTTACTCATGATCCAGGGGAACACTCTGGGGTACCTTTTTTGGAAGTTACTTCTCCTCCCCTGTCTTTATTATTAGAGAAGACTAATACTGAAAGCAACAATTTATATGCAGAAACTTTGTTTCAACTCTTGGGAGGGCAAGAAGGGGTAGAGAAGGTTCTAACTGTATTGGGGGTTCAGTCTCACAGTTATTCCTTAGTAGATGGTTCCGGGTTATCTCGTCATAACTTGGTCACCCCAGAAGGGATTGTGGCTACTTTGAGGTTAATACAAGGAACCCAGGAGGGGGAAATCTTCCGGGAATCTTTACCTGTGGCTGGGGTAAGTGGAACTTTGAGAAATAGATTTGTGGATAAGAAAATTGTTATGCAAGCTAAGACGGGTACCTTGACGGGAGTCTCTGCTCTTTCTGGCTATTTGACCATCCCAGGAGGGGAAACTTTGGTCTTTAGTATTATGGTTAATCATTATCCTGAGTCTGTTAGGGATTTAAGAAGGGCGATCGATGATATTGTTTTGGTTTTGTCTTGTTTTGGGAACCGCAGATAATTGCGAAGCAAAGCGCAAGCAAAGCGCAAGCAAAGCGCAAGCAACCGCCCTTGGCGGGAGCAGATAAACGCGGATAGGATAGATGTTAGGAAAATAGACCTCTATTGTAAAACGGCTCATAAGCCAATCCAAAAGCACCTAAAAAAGTAGCCCAAGCTCTTACTTCCCCTGCTGAACCACCGAGGTCATTTGTTCCCGCAGCTAGGTAAACATTGCCACCCCGATTAACGTAATCGATTAAAACCTCATTATCCGCCGGAAATCCTGCTAAGAAAACTCCATCGTATTGCAGGAGAGTTTCCACATTAAAGGGGACATTCTTGGAAACAGTCCATTCGTGTCCTGCTTGAGTGAAAGCTTGTGTTAGTTTTGTACCAGTAATGCCCAAATTTTTGGCATACCCTAAAAATTTCCCTCCCTCCCCGTCGCTGAAAAAGTCGGTCACATTTTTCAGAAACTGATTCGTGTCTTCAGGTGCTCTTCTAAACCCTGTATTACTTAAAACCAACTCGTCGTGGGCAACAATAATCTTCCCTGAAACTGGGTTGGGTGCAGAATACTCAACGGTGACAGTTATGCCGTCAATTGTGAGTGCACCCCAGTCATTTTCTTCTAATAGTATCCTCTCCTGGGTTCTAGATTGCACGGAAGCGGCGTCATGTAGTTTTATTAATCCTTAGATTCGACCAATCATCCCCGACCTTAGCGATTAACCATTACGCTCTCAAACTTACGGGGAACATTGGGTCTCAAGCTCCACTTTCGGATAACGTTTCACCCTCTCTTACCCCTGCAGAGCGCCGCGCCTGAGCAGGCTCCCCCCGCCATTAATCAATGCCGGGGGTAGACATTTGCCTATCTGCCGGGTTATTTATTCCCCTCGACTTTCGTTATGGCAGCATTCGCTTTTTAAGAGAGTCCCATCTCCCCAGGGAATTGGGACGCCAAAGGCGGTTGCTTCGCAATCCCATTACTGGGTTCCTACGGCTTACGCCGACCCTGTGGAGGTTTTCCTGTTTCACTAATGTAAGATTCGTCCGGCTTAGGTTTCTCCATACAACGGGGGCGTAGTGTTAACGTGATGACCCAGACACTTCATCTTTCACATCTGCCCCATACCTTTTGGTCAGAGTGTTTCAGCCTTATTTCACTCGCCTTATATTACGTTGCTGCAAGATTCGCCACCGTGCTACCATACCGGACTTTCCCTAGCCCACGCCCATCTTAGGCTGGTAGACGATTAGGCATTTCCCTCTAACTGTGAGACCCCGACATTACTGCCAGTGTCCCTGAGGGCGGGAACTGAGGATAACACTCCTCATCGGCTACAGACAGCTGTAGCACTTACAATTAGCGACTTTCAGGTCGCACACCTGGGTATAAGATATTTTTTGGGAAAATTAGATACAGTAGGGTGGGCAAGATAAATTTTTCCCAATTCTCTGCTCAGCAATCCCCAACCTTGCCCGCCAACAGCTGCGGTCGGGAGACAGCAACTCATCCGGGCTGGTGGGCAATGCCCACCCTACCAAACTATTCTATGGCGAAATTATCGTTATCAATGGCTTTTTAAGGCTTTTTTAGCTCTTTGCTTTGTTTTCTGAGATGTCCATTTTGCTTGAACTAACTCAGAGAGTTCTTCATTCACAAAGTCAATATTTGAGAAGTTATCGAGCCAATCTAAAGCAAGATTAGCCCAAAAGTCAGACTTACTTTTTAAACCAGATGATACTAGACTCTGAAATGGAAAACTATCTCTAATCTCTGCCGGTAAGCTTTTAAGTCTTAGCTCTTCATCAACTAAAGAAACCATTGCATTAAATGGTTTCTTTAGACATGGTAACAAGTCTCTCAAATATCGATTCTCAAGTAGAGGAACGATGTACTCGTCTACTTCTAGTACCCAATAGCCTGCTTCTGATATCCCTAAACATATCTCATCTTCTTCGAGGCTGGTAATAGGTATCCAGTTTTCAATCTTGTCATAATTTCGGACGTAAGAAGTTGTCCATAATCCTGCTTGAATGTCTTTCATCATGATTGTCGTTTATTGTTGATAATTCTTCAGTATTGCCATACCTGGTGCTCTATCTTTACTCCTAGCTTTTCCTCCAGAAACTCTCTAAATTGTTTTCTATTTTTATCGTTCCAACGATGACCAAAATGACCGCTGTTTTCATCGGTTATTATCAGACCATTTTCACCCCGTTTAAATGTACCTCCAACTACTTTTTTAGGGTTAGTTCCAGAAACTCTGACAAGGCTTTGATGGGGAGACTCCAAAGTTAGTAACCCTGATTTTGGCAACCCTACTACGAAAGTATTTGTAGAAAGGTCAAACACAAATTCAATGCTACCTTGCTTAGGGAAGAAATTCTTGATGGCGGCAACGGATTTGGTTCTCTGACTTACCTCAATTACACCTGGGACTGGACCCGAACCTCTAAGTGTTGTCAATACACCTAAGCCTCCATTGTTTGCCCCGCAAGGGAAAGCATTATGAACCAGAATATCAATTTCTTCCACATGCAGGTTATAGGTTGTCGTCCCCTCAATCTGTTCTATCCAAACATCTGCTACTCTAACTGATTTCCCCTTCTCTATAGTATAGCACAGCAACGGGGGATTGATACACTCAAATGAGTTGAATATAGTTGGCGAGAAATGTTAGAACCCTCCCACATTCGGCAATTTTCAAAGCATGCTACCGGTTGAACTCATAACTGGTAACTGATAACTGGTATGGTACATGCTATACACAGTCTGTGAACTTGGCCTATGAGCATGCAATTTATTCCTAGCAGGAGACAGCAGAGCACCTGGGCTGGTGGGCAATGCCCACCCTACAAATGCTGCTGGTAGTTTGAGAATTTGCGTCGGTTTCTGTGAGTAGATTTCCTTCCTTATCATAGGTGAAGGTGGTACTGTGCCCAAGAGCATCCCGCACCAGGGTTTGACGACCTACCAAGTCATATGAGTATGAGGTGCGATTTCCCCGTTCATCTATTTCGGCAATCACCCGACTTTGTTGGTCATATTCTGTCTTGATTCTGGGATTATCTGTCAAATTTTCTGGGGTGGAGTCGGGATAAATCACTTCAACCAAGCGGTTTAAATCGTCGTATACAAAATGAGTAGTGCGACCTGCTCTGTCTGTAGCCGCAGTTCGATAATTTGCCTTATTATAGGTTGTGGTGGTATCGGTTCCATCGGGAAGGATGGTTTGGATGAGACGACCTATATCATCGTATCTAAACTGGGTGGTATGGTTTCGAGCATCGGTTTCGGTTAATTTCCTTCCCGCAGCATTATAGGTAGAGGTGGTAACATTCCCCAAAGCATCTTTCACTGAGATAAGGTTACCTGCTTTATCGTATTGGTATTGGGTGCGATTTCCTCGTCGGTCAATACCCGCTGTGGTGCGACCTGTTTTATCATATTCTACTTTAGTTCTGGGATTATCGGTGAGGTCTTCCGGGGTGGAATCGGGATAAATTGTTTCTTTTACCCTTCCCAGAGCGTCGTAAACTAAGTGAGTAGTCTCACCATTAATATCAGTGGTAGCAATTTCTTGCCCCGCAGCATCGTAGACGGATTTTTCTGAGGTGCCATCACTATATAGGGTTTCAATAAGTTGCCCTTTTTCGTCATATTTGTACTCGGTACGACGATTATTTAGTGCTTCTTCTATGGTAGCAATCAGTTTCCCTGATGCATCGTATTGGTAGCGCACCACATTCCCCAATATATCTGTCTCGGAAGTGACCCGATTGTCTCTATCATAGGTCCAACTTTGAGTCAGGGTTTGGGAGCCTTCAGAAGTAGTAATTATCTGGTTTTCGGTCAAGCGATTGTTGTTACTGTCGTAAGTATAGGTGGTAATATTGCCTAGGGCGTCCATTTGACGACTTACTCGGTTTAATTCATCGTACTCAAAGGAAGTAGTTTGACCTTCTCCGTCAATAACCGCAGTTATTTTTCCGGCTTCATCCCGAGGTAATCCGGTGATTTGCCCTTCAGCATTGGTGATAGTTAAACGATTGCCTTTGCTATCATAGGTATAAGTCTTGGTTTGTCCCAGTGGATTTGTTTCGATTAGAATCTTCCCGAAACTATTATAAGTATAACGGGTAACATTCCCCAAGGGGTCAGTTTCTGTTAAAACATTCCCCCGACTATCATAAGTATAACTGGTAGTATTCCCCAAGGGATCTGTTTCACTCAAAACATTATTCCGTTCGTCGTAAGTCCGCTCCGTCACACCACCCAAAGCATCCACCTCAGTCAAAACATTCCCCCGGGTATCATACACATAGGTAGTAGGATTACCAAAAACATCCCTCACCGTTTGAGTGGAATTCTCCGGGTCATAAATCAACTCCACTGCTTTCCCATTCACATCCAATAAGCGCTTCAAACGACCCATTTTATCTATTCAGACCTTGTGTTTTTCCACCTAATGTGCTATCATAAAATCTATTACTCTGGTTGTAGCATTTTCGTCCGACTAATATTATGACCCAAACATTAGATTTTTCTCAAGACTCTCATGACGATAGCTCTATCGATGCCGTTGCTGCTTATGGAGATGCCGTAATTTGTGGAATACTCCCTGGGAAAAACAATTTAGGTAAAGCAGTGATATTTAGGAAAACCCAAAGCGGTTGGAAAAAGGAAGCCGATTTAGTGCCGCAAGCTCTATCGCCAAAAAATATGTACGGCCTTGCTGTTGCTCTGGGAGATAAAGTGGCTATTGTTGCAGATCCCCTGGAACGCATTAACGGGAAAATTCAAAGTGCTCTCTATACATTCTCCTATGATGGAGTGACTTGGACTGAACAAGAACGAATTGTTCTAACCTCAGGTAGATGGTGGGGACAGTCACTCGCTTTAGATGGTGATCTATTGGCAGTAGGTAACTTTGTCACTGACAAAAATCAAGACGTTGTATTGCTTTTTCGCTACAATAACGGACAATGGCTTCCTGAAGACACTCTTTTCCCTAATTCAGAGGATGGTGATTATTTTGGTTGGGATATTGATGTATCGGGAAACACGGTTATAGTTGGCTCTCCTGGCAACAGTCATTTTGGGGAAGATGTTGGAGCAGCACATGTTTTCGAGAAGAAGGATGGCGGGTGGTCTCTGGTGACAACTTTTTACTCCAACGAAACCGATCAGCCACTCAATTTCAGACTCGAATTCGGACGCTCTGTGGCTATTCATGATGATCTGATAGTCGTAGGAGCTCCCAATTACCATCCTGGACCTAACAGTCCATATCAGCAACCAAAAGGTATTGTCTACGTATTTAGAAAAGTCGCAGGAAGCTGGCAATTAGAAACTGAACTACCTCAATCTTCTGATATTAATGCGCAGTCAGCTGACGCCGTCGCGGTTAGCGAAAACTTGATAATTGTCAGTGCACGGTATTTTAACGTAGAATGTCTAGAAGTTGCTGCATATGTGTACGTTTACGATGGAACCAGGTGGATTAAGCAAGACATTCTCAGAACTGGCGGATTGACTTATATTGAACCGTTCCATTCCAAATTTTCAGTTGCTGTATCTGACTCCAATGTCATCCTAGGAGAGGCAACCATTTACTTCCAATCAGCACCATGTATAGGAGGGGCTGTTGTATTTGAAGCAGATGTTCAAGGGTGGCAAGAGAAGGCTGTATTAACCGCTAACGGAATTTTGAAGGAATGAGTACCTTATATTACTTGTTATATCATCAGGGTAAACACTTATCATAAATAACTCAGCGATACCTTAAGTAATATCAACTTAAGGCGGGTGGCCGATTAGGTGGCTACCCAATTTGGAGACTAACGACGCCTTAGATTCGGATTATAACCTGGAACATAGTTTTCTACTAAACCTGTTCGAGTTATATAGAAAGACTGATTATAGCCATCAGGAATGGTAATGACACCAAACCAACTGTTTTCACCGAAAGTACTATCTACCCCTGCTATGTTATAAAATTGTGCGATGAATTCTCCTTGGCGGTTTGACTCCTGAAGATCAACTAGTTTAACTGAAACTTGGTTGGTTAAGTAGAAAGGAAATCCACCGAATATAGTAGATGCATAAGGGTATTCATCACAGGCCGGTATTCTGGAATTGGTATCCAAGTATCGTCCGCGAGCCTCGGTATTGCACCAACTTGTCCCATCAAGCCAGGTTCGAGGCCAGTTATAGCCTCGACTCAAAAAAGCTGGAATTGGATCACCTAAGAAACCAAAATCATCTGGAAATCCTGGATTACCAATATTTTCTCTTGAAAAAGTTTGACCCCATCCAATTTGAGCTTCAAAAATGTGATTGGTATGGTCTTCATGGGCAGCCGCACCATAAACTTGAATCGGAAATCCAACAAAACAGTTGGGATCGTTCCAGTAGGCACAATCCTGAACGATTTCCGCCGCAACGACAATGCTAAGTGCTGTACTTAGTTGCACAGGGGTGCTGGTTACATTCGCCACCTCTGGGATAGTTGATACCTGTTCTGAGGAAATTAGGCTTCCAAAGCTTGAGAGGGATTGAGAGAGTAAAAAAACGCTTCCCACAGCTAAAATCCACCCTATCGCAATATTTAGTACCGTTGGTGCAGTTAGGACAGAGAAGAATAGGCCGCTTGGATCGACTCCATTGACTGGATTACCATGAACGTAGGTGTATTTTGCTAAAGAGAGAGGTTCGATAAGGAAGCCATCAAAGAGATCTCTCGAAGTAAATCGTCCAGTTTGCGTATCGTAATATCGCGCTCGTAGGTAATAAGATTGGGCTGCTGGATCGTATTGCTCCCCTGCGAATAAGTAGTTGTTAGTTGTTGTTTCCGTCGAGGCTAGGAGATTACCGTAAGCATCATAGGTATAAGTATCGATAACTTGACCACTGGTCTCGGTTAATAGTCGCGTACTTCCCAGTCCATCAACATGATAGAAGGAGTCGATTCCATCTCGTGTCTGAGAAATTAAATCGCGACCATAGACATAGTTGATGAGTAGGTTGCCGGAAGGTGTATATTCTTCAAGAACCTGAGCGTAAGGACGGTTGGTATCAATGAGATACCGGGTTTCAATCCCATCTACAATAGCGGCGACCCTAATACCGTTGGTATCGTACTGGTAGTTAGCTTGCTGTGTGCTGTTGTTATCAACAGTCGTGACTGCAATCAGGCGATTCTCACTGTCCCAAACATAATTAACTTTCTCAGTAGCACTGGTACGGGAGAGAGTATTGCCATTGTTATCGTAAGCGTATTCAACTAACCCCGCTGGACTAATCTCACGAATCAGGCGATCGTTCACGTCGTAAGTATAGGTTGTTACTCCAGCTAAGGAGTCATCTTTTTCCAGGCGATTGCCAATAGGGTCGTAGGTATAATCAATGACCTGTTCACTTGAGTCTGGATTGGTAATTGCTTCCCTCACAACCCGATACAAAGAATCGTAGGTATAGTCTACCCGCCGTCCGTTGTTTTCTTCCACAGATAAGCGATTGCCTACTGCATCAAGGGTGTAACGATAGCTAGCGATGGCTCCTGATGTTCGGGTCGAAGGAGTGGTCGCCCACCCCATCCCTGTAGGAACCGTGCATGAGACTTTCACCTCACACGGCTCCTATGACCTATGGGTTGAAACACGCCTCGCATTTGAGGCTAGAAACCCTTTGATTACCTCTATCCAGCTGGTACTGGGGGTTGTGGCAATCTTCGCCTTTCTTCTTTCCCTTTTCAGTCTTACTGGTTCCTACTCGGATTTATCAGGACTCTAAACTACCTTGACCTAAAATTCAGAACTAGGTTATCCTCTTCGTCCGTATCTCTACGGCGGTATTCGGTATTATTTCAACCTCAGGCATCCCTTTTGGGTAGAAATTAGCTCTCGGTCATTGCGGGCAATTGTTTAGCACTTAGCTTTCGTTCCCGCGTCCTATCCGAATGGCCTCGATAGAAGTATGCCTGCCCTCCCTCTTCGGGTACCACCCCTAGAAGAGAGAACCATTCGTTTTTCCTCGTTCCAAATCAGAAATTGTTCTGAACCTTTAGGTCTCACCAATTCGCCCACCGACCCCCTAAGGAAGCTGCTATCAGAACCACAATGCAGCAGGGTTTTCTTTGTCGGTTCAGAAGCCCATTAAGAAGCGTTACCTTCAAACTTATCGCTGTACTCTGACATGTTAGACGCTTTTTCTGGTGATTCGCTTCACCTGTTTCCAGGATACCTGTTGACCATGGATTCTCCTCATTAGCGGCAGGGTCACTTTCGTGTCTGATTCCGCCCTGTTCCCAGCTTCACACCCCGGAGGCTAACCCGGCAAGCCTGCTTGATTTCACAGTTGTGTGTGGGCAAATAGAGATTCACTATTCCCCTTAGTGGCTGGACTGTTTCACTGATTTCTGACCAGTTATCTCACCAGCAATCCTGATTTAGTTGTCAAGGTACTAAGTACCAAGCCTGGGGTTATATCATTCGGCTATTATTTAGCCGCGACTTTCGCCCAGAACGAGTCGCCCGACCCTTCATGTTCGAGGAAGAGGAGGCGATTGAGGTCGTCATATTCTCGGTTCTCAGCAACTCCATTGGGCAATTCGGTGCGAATGAGATTATCCACTGCGTCGTAGGTGTAGCTAGTTGTACCGCCATCTGGGGCAATAACCTCGATCGCCCGTCCAAAGATATCGTAGCGATATTCAGTGGTTCCGCTAGGAACAGTAACTGTGGTGGGATTGCCTGCTGAATTGTAGGTATAACGAATTGTCCGTCCATCTGGATCAGTACGGAGGAGAAGGCGATCCCGCTCGTCATAAGCATAAGTTGTCATTCCTCGTCCGTCAATCGCTTCAGCTACTTGTCCTGTGCTGGTATAGGTATAGCTGAGGCTACTGTTATCTGGTAGAGTCTTCCGGCTCAAACGATTGAGAGCATCATATTCGTAATTAATGGTCTCGCCATTGAAATTAGTGCTGGTCAATAGGTTGCCAACTGCATCGTAAGTCAATTGGGATTGTTGTCCCAAGGGGAGGAAGGTCCCTGTTTGTCGATTGAGGGCATCATATTCAAAGGTTGTGGAATGGTTATTGGCATCTTTGATTTCCACCAAATTGCCAGCTAAATCATAGCCATATTCGGTTCGCTGATCCAAAGCGTCGATAACAGCAACTAGGCGGTTTCGTTCGTCGTATTCAAATTGAGTTTCCCGCCCAGCTTGATCTATAGTTGCTGTAGGATTGCCGAAAGCATCATAGACGGTGGAAGTGCTTGTGCTGTCAGGATAGATGGTCTCTATGGGACGGTCAAGGCTATCGTAAATCCATTGGGTTGTGCGACCTAGAGGATCTGTTTCGCTAATTCGATTACCTGCCGCGTCGTAGGTATAGGTACGTTGGCCTCGATTATCCTGGATACTAATAAGTCGCCCCAGGGCATCATACTGGTAATTCGTTCGACGACCAAGAAGGTCGATTGTAGCAGTTATCCGTCCTAAATTATCATATTCCGTGAAGGTTCTGGGATTATCACTGAGATCTTCAGGGGTATTGTCCGGGAAAATGATTTCCACCGGACGCTGTAGTTCGTCGTAGATATAGTAAGTGGTTCGCCCAGCTTGGTCGGTAGCGCTATCCCGCTGACCAATAGAATTATAGCTGAAGCTTGTACTGGTTCCATCTGGAAAGATGGTTGCTAACTGCCGTCCCAAGGTATCGTAGGTAAAACGAGTCACTCGTCCTAAAGCATCCTCAGTGGTGAGGCGATTACCAATAGCGTTGTAGGTGTGGCGAGTTTCATTACCTAGTGTGTCTGTTACTACCACAGGGCGTCCAGCTAGATCGTACTGGTATTCAGTCCGATTACCTCTTTCATCAATTTCAGCAATCAATTGTCCAGCTAGGTCGTATTCTTGTTTGGTACGTGGGTTATCCGTCAAATCTTCAGGGGTAGCATCGGGTAAGATGGTCTCTAAAACCTGGTCACGAGCATTGTAGATAAATTCAGTACGCCGTCCTAGACGATCTACAGTAGCAATCACGCGATCGCCAGCATCATAGACTAACTCCTCTGTTGAACCATCGGGGAATTGGGTCGTTATTAGCCTTCCTTTCTCGTCATAGGTGAATTCAGTACGCTGTCCCAAGGGCGAGACTTGAGCGAGGAGATTGCCAAGGGAGTCATACTCAAAGCGGCTAATGCCATTGGCGGGATCGGTAAGAGCTGTCAAGCGTCCTTCCCGGTCATAAGTCCATGAGGTGGTTAAGGATTCCATTCCGCCTGAGTTAGTTACCGTTTGAATTTGACTAACGAGTCTGCCAGCAGAGTCATAGGTATAGGTGGTGACCGTTCCCAACGCATCCACTTTCTCAGTTACATTTCCATTGCTGTCATATTCAAATTGAGTTACATTCCCCTCAGCATCGATAAGCTTAGACAGTTGCCCATCGACGTAAGTATAAGAGTTCGTATCACCTTCAGCATTAATAACGATCAAGCGGTTACCCTTTTCGTCGTATGTGTAAGTAGTAGTCTCACCCAGACTGTTGGTTCGAGTTAGTACTTCGCCAAAGCGGTTAAAGGTATAGCGAGTTGTGTTTCCCAGTGGATCGGTAACAGTGGTGAGGTTACCCTCACTATCATAGGTGAATCCTGTTGTCCTGCCCAAGGGATCTGTTTCGCTGAGGAGATTATTACTTCCATCGTAAATCCGCTCCGTCACACCACCCAAAGCATCCACCTCAGTCAAAACATTCCCCCGAGTATCATACACATAGGTAGTAGGATTGCCAAAAACATCTTTCACCGTCTGCGTCGAATTATCTGGGTCATAAACCAGCTCCACTGCCTCCCCATTTACATCCAATAAGCGCTTCAAACGACCAGAATCATCATATTCACTCCGCACCCCACTCCTTCCCAAGGGGTCAATAATTTCCTCCAGAAAATGCGCCCTGGAATCACTATACTCAAATCGAGTAACATTTCCTTCCCTATCAGTAACAGCCACCAAATCCCCATGAGCATCATACTCATATCCCACCCTATTTCCCGCAGGATCCACAACAGCAACAATCCTGGATTGTGGATCCCTTTCAAAAATAACCTCCACCCCCGTATCACTTTCAATTCCTCGATTCGTAAAGGTGAGAATATTCCCATTAGTATCAATAACCCGACGCAAATCCCCCGTATTTCCATCAATCTCATATACTATCCCCGACTGAGTAGTTAGAGTATAATCAGTAGGATAATACACATAGCCACTCGCAATCACAAACTCTCCCTCACTATTGCGAGTCAGCAAAGTATTGGGAACAGTTAAAGTATTTTCAAAATCAGATTCGGAAACAAATCGAGGTATATATAGACCCCCATTTCCAGTAGCAGTAACAAAGAATCCGCCGTAAATATGGAAAATAGGCGAAAAAGTAAAAGTCTCCCTTTCCCCACCAGGAAGAGTCACATATACCTTATCCCCCGGTTGGAAGCCAATACTGCGAATCCCTAACTGCTCATAGGTTTCATCCACCCCCAAACTCGTTCGTAAATCCGTATCCACAAACTCCAAGCGCCAACCATAGCCAAAATCATCCCGATTATTTGCATTCAAACTATCATAGGTGCGCGTTACCGTAATCGGAACCCCCGGAACAGCAATCGACAAATCAGTGAAAGACAGGGTAAAATTGCCCAACTTCAAATCCCCTTCCACCAAAACCTCATTCTCCAAGGTTCTGGTATTGCCATTTAGATCCACCGCCGTCAACCGCAAAGAATAACTGCCATTTTGCAGCACTGTGGCATCGAAAACTCCCAAAACCCCCTCGCCCCCCTCCCGGGAGGGGGGTTGGGGGGTGGGTTCTTCCCCTCGTGCTATCTCAAAATAATCCCCCCCCAAAGGTGCTACTTCCAGGGTGTAATAAGCGAAGTTATCATCCGTTATCGTTCCCAAAATCTGCACTCTATCAGACACCACCTCGGGAAGTTCTTCCCAAGTTACCGTAGGAGCCTCCACATCGTCAAAGTCTAGCACTGTCAGGGTTTGCACCACTTCACTCTCATTGCCAGCTAAATCTGTAGCGACACCCCGCACTGTAATCATCCCCAATTTTGGCACTGAAAAGGAGGTTATGCCATTTCCATCCAGGGGTAAAAGTACGTCATCCACATATAACTGCAAATATTGGACTCCCACATTATCGCTTCCCAGCACTTGGATGGTGATTTCGTCCCCCAAATCGGCGATTTGTGCTCCTGTATCGGTGATAGATACCCCGAATAAGTCCACTTTTACGGTAGGTGCAGTGGTATCTTTCCCTACTTGGACATCAAAACTTTGGGAAGTGCTTAAGAGTCCATCACCTACCATAACAAAAACTGAGTGGGTGCCCACATCCCCTTCCCCAGGATTCCACCGTAAACGCCCCAAATCATCGATTTCCAGCCCATCCGGACCGGATACTTCATAAGTAATTGGCGTTCCATTGGGATCTGAACCTACTACATCATAACTATATCCCGACCCGAGGGTAACTGAAGTTTTGGGAGAGGAGGTAATGACAGGAGCCAAGTTCTCCAAAACCTTCAAATCAAAGAGCTGAGAAGCCCCCAACCTGCCATCATTTACCCCCACTACGACCCAATGTTCGCCCAAAATCGGCTCTAACCATACTACCTTACCTGTACTTTCTCCGATGGTCATGCCGTCGGGTCCATCTAAAAGTTGGAACCTCAAATCATCTCCCTCTGGGTCTTCTGCGGTTACCTGATCTATGTATGCTGTATCTGTGTAAGCCAAGAAGGAGGGAATGGAAGTAAGAACTGGAGCCTGATTTACAGCATCAGCCACCACTTCTATGGTATAGGTTTGGGTGGCAATAGCACCCAACTCATCGGCAACTTCCACCGTTACATCGACAGTTCCCAACTTCTGGGGTGTCCAGGAAATTCGACCCGTAGCAGCATCAATGACCAAATCGGCGGGTCCAGCAGTCACACTCCAAGTCAGATTATCCCCTTCCGGATCCGTTCCCACTGCTTGATAGCTGTAGGGCAAATCTACTATTGCTGTAGTGCCGGGGGTGGAAAGGATGGTGGTGGGCAGATTCGTCCCCCTTACTGTTACGGTAAATATTTGGAAAACAAAGGCTCCCTGGGAGTCGATTGCCCGCAACTCTATTTCGTGATTGCCGATTTGTTCAACGGTAGGATGCCACCTTAGGGTGCCTAAAAGTGGGTCTATTCCTACTCCTAAAGGTGCCTTTTCTAGACTCCAAAGGATTGTATCTCCCTCCGGATCCACGGAAGTGGCATTATAAGCATATTCTTCCCCTAAGAAAGCATTTAAATTGGGGGTAGAAGTGATTTCTGGGAAATTATTCCTAGTTTGTGTTCCTACATTAATGGTATAACTTTGCTGTACTATTCCCCCCCGACTGTCGTCTATTTCTAGCACTACTTGGTTGGTTCCCAATTGTGAGGCGGTGGGAGTCCATGTTACTACCCCAGTTTGAGAAATGGTTATGCCTTCGGGACCACTTTTTACCCTATAGGTGAGGGGGTCTCCATCTCTATCTTCGGCGAGGATATGGTATTGATATAAGTTTCCTAACCTCACCTTTGTGGGGGGAAGAGAGAGGAAGGAAGGTATCTGGTTGACAGCAGTTTGGATAACTTCTAAAACAAAACTCTGACTAACTTTACCCCCGTCATTATCTGTTACTGTAATTTGAATTTCATTGGTTCCTACCTGAGTGGGAGTCCAACGAATCACTCCAGTGTCAGAAATGGTCATGCCCTCTGGTGCTATATCCAGATTATAATCTACTATATTTCCATCTCCATCTTGGGCCCGGATTTGGTATTCAGAGGGTAAGTTGAGGGCTGCTATTGGGGGGAGTTCCGAAGTAATTATTGGTGGGCTGTTGGCTGGAATGACGTTAACACCAAAAGCTTGCAATCCCACACCCCCACGTCCATCTTTCACTCGCAAAATAAAGCTGTTCAAACCAACAGCAGACAAGTCCGGTTGCCAAACAATAGTTCCTGTCTTTTTATCAACTGTCGCTCCAGTGGGAGCTACAGATAAATCATAGCTCAAGATGTCTTCATTGGAGTCTAAAGCTTTAGCATCATAGCGATATAACTGTCTTACTTGCACCTCCCGAATTGGTTCAGAAATAATTTCCGGTTCTGTATTAGTTGCGGTTCGCACTACCAATAAATCAATTTCTTGAGTTGCTATTCCCCCAAAACCATCTTCTACTCGTATCGTCACTGAGTTTGAACCCAACTGTTCTTCAGTGGTCGTCCAAGTAATAACCCCTGTTATGGGGTCAATATTGGTTCCAGATACCGCATTTTCTAAGGAGAAAGTAAGAACATCCCCATCTCCATCTACTGCCATCACTTGGTAAACTAAAGGTTCTCCTAACACTGCTTCTCCAGGAGGGATGGAAGTAATAATCGGTTCCTGATTTAAGCCATTCGGAGCTACTTTCACGGTGTAGGATTGAGTTACAGTCCCTCCTTGGCTATCATCTACTTCGAGGCTGAAATTATACTCTCCCTCAGCACTAGTTTCCCAAGTAATAAGACCGGTAGCACTATCGATAGTAGCCTCAGTAGGACCACCTAACAAACGATAAACTAGTGGCTCTCCGTCTGGGTCTTCTGCTTGGACCTGATAGGAATAAGTATCTCCTTCAGATACCCTCACAGGGGCTGTAGAAGTAATAATGGGATTGGCATTGGGCACAGCAGCAATACCTTTCGTGGTAAACCGCAAGTCTGACAGCACGGGAGTTTTTCCCTCTTCCCCTCTTCCTTTGGTAAGAGTTGCCCGTACTTCAATAAATTGACCTATCAAATCCAGCGCTTCTCCACTCTCATAGACCTTCCAATCAACTAAATTTAAGGTTGACAGGTCATTAGCAGCCCTCGCTTCCACTTTAATCCCAGCCCCTGGGGGAATAGCTCCCTCGGTCTCGGTATTCCAGAAAATCCAACCCCACTCCTGATTAACAGTGCCGCTATCTTCAACTACCCGCCAAGTCCCCTGAGGATTTGTAACAGTAGTGACGGTGGTACCTGTTAGGTCGCTATAATTATAAGGGTAGGCACCAGGACCCAGTTCCACAGTCAAATCTACCTGATTGGTGGCGGGGTCGATGCGAGATACACTATTTGAATCCCGATTAGTTACCCAAACTTTACCATTACTATCTACGGCAACTCCTGTGGGAACCCTTTCTACAGTAATAATCGCCACCAGATTGCCATCGTTGTCCAAGCGAGAAACATCCCTTCCCCCACTATTGGCTACCCAAACATGGTTATCCTTTGGAGTTATTGCCACCCCCCGATCTACCCCCGCACCGTGAGTAGATTTAGTAAAGATAATATTTCCTGCTGAGTCTATTTTCGAGATAGTATTATGGTGAGAATGGGTATTCCAAATATTTCCCAAACTATCCACTGCCAAACCATAGGAACGTCCTGGTGTGGGGATATGGGTAAGGATTTTAGTTGCCGGGTCATAGGGAGCTAAACTGTACACATTTGACGCCGACCACAAAACTCCATTACCATCTACCAATCCCCCATAGCCTCCCGGATTGAACACTATTGGTCCTTTCAAAACTGCTCCCGTTTCTCCATCTAAAAGAACGTGATTCCCATTACCTCCACCATATCCATAATTATAACTTCCCACCCAAACGTCATTGTTAGCATCAATAGCAATGGTACGGTTATAAGTACCAGCTGTGCGCACGTACAACTCCACCGCACTATCAGTAGCAGTAGAAGTACCCCCATTGTTATCCACACCTCCTACATTGGACCAGGATAAGACATCAAAATTCCTCCCATTCCAAATTCCTGTGGAGGTCACCCCCGTAGGATGAGCTGAAAGCTTGGTTACTGACCCCATACCCCCAGAAGCTTCATTTCTATTGCCAACCCACACATCTCCATTTTGGTCCACCGTTGTGCGGGAGGGATTACCTCCTCTTCCAGCGGGTCGGGAGTAGTATTCTCCCAAAACCGCTCCCGCACTAGCCTGGCTATCCGCAAGGGTTACTCTCCCATCGGGTTCTTGATGATCCGTATCGATTCTGACCACCGTATCTCGTCCTGAAAGAGCGACCCAAATGTGATTGAAAGGGGTGTTAATATCTTGCGCTAATTGCAACTGGTTGCTAGAATCAGTGTAGTTTACATTGGTCAAAACCCCGACGAGCCAATCTTCATCGTTAGTGAAAATGAATTCTTCTCCTGGTACTGACAGAATATAGGTCTGCTGGTCAACTCCACCTCGCCCATCTTTCACTTGTACTGTTACTGTATGTTCTCCCAAATCTTCCCCACTAGGAAACCAGGTAATTTCTCCTGTATCTGGTTCTATAGTCGCCCCCTGAGGTGCTTCTATTAAGGAATAGGTGAGGGTATCCCCATCCGGATCCACTGCTTTAACGTCATAGTTATAAGTCTCTCCTCCTATAGCAGTCAAAACTGGTTCTGAAATAATAATGGGGGCATGATTTCCCTCCTCCGGTAACACCAAAACATCAAATATCTGGGTAGTTTTACCCCTACGACCATCTTCCACCACCAGAGTTACCTCCTGAATCCCCACCTGTTTCCCAGTGGGAGTCCAAGTCACCAAACCCGTCTCCCCTTCTACCGTCAGCCCCGAGGGACCAGACAGCACACTGTAACTCAACTCATCCCCATCCGGATCCACCGCTGTGGCCGCATAAGTATAAATACTATTCACATTCCCATCTACCACGGGAGTGGAAGTAAAAATAGGCGGTCTATTGGGCACATTTTCCACCACCTGCAAAGTGTAAGTCTGAATATCCCTGCCCCCATGACCATCTTCCACCGCTAAAGTTACCGTATAATTACCTACAACAGGAGTACTCCACCTCACCTCTCCCGTATCCTGGTTTATCGTCAGCCCGGAAGGACACACCAAAACACTGTAACGCAACTCATCCCCGTCCGGATCCACCGCTGTTGTAGTATAAATGTACTCCTGACCCACTACCACTTCCCGATCCGGTTCCCCCACAAACTCCGGGGCACGGTTCAGTTCTCCCAGGAACACCAATTCATAACTAAATGGTACCCCCTCAGGGTTTGTGAAAGCAATAGTCCTCCCTCCCGTCTCCTCTCCGGGAGCCAAAATCCCATCCTCCATTACCTTACTATAACTATAGTAAGGTAGCCCATCAGGAGTCACCCCGTCAAAATCCCTGACCCTCACCCCGGGGTCAGAAATCCCAGTAACTGCCACCAACAGGTTATTCCTGACCTCATACCCTCCCTGATTAACTATTTGAGCATCAACATACAATACATTCCTAGCCTCCTCCCAGCTAGTCCTGCCGTAGACAGCCTGCAAACTCCCCGAAACATCTTCTATCAGTGACCAATCCTCATTGATCATCCCTGTAGACTTGGTAACTAGTAACCCCATGGTACGAGGTAACTGCTTATTGGTAACTGTAATGTCTTCTATTTTTATCCAGGTTCCCCTATCCCCATCATTATTCACCAACCGAAAGATTAAATTAGCTTTAGTTCCCTCTGCAATATCCCCCAAATCTAAAGTTACCGTTCCCGAATCAGTGCTAACCCCCGTAGCTAAAGCCACCCCCTCCCCTTCAGTCAGATTGAGAAAAGCATCTCGACCCGCAGCAATAGTATGAACTAGAGAATTACCATTTTCCCCTACCAACGCTATCTCAAAGGCATCATTAATCCCATTTTCATCCGTCTTATCAAAAGTCAGGTCATAGTTAAATGTCAGCACCGAGGGTTCCTCAGGAACCACCACGGGTACACGGTGACTGAAGCTAAAATCCGACCCTTCTTGGAGCAAAATCAACCCCTCACTGGTCACTGGTAACTGGTCATTGGTAACTGTATAGACTGCGTATAATCCTTGTTCCATCCTCCGACCAATAATCAAATTGTTATCATTATCAGGCTCTAAATCCAGAATGGAATTACCATTGTTTTGGTGCAGTCTTTCAACTTTCTCAAAAATAGGATGGGGTGTTGCATCAAACAATGTCCCTTTAATCTGATTGAAAGAAGACTCATAAGCCAATCCAAAGGCACCTAAAAAAGTCCCCCAAATATCGGCGTCACGCCTCCGACCACGTCTTATCCCCCCAGCTAGGTAAACATTGCCACCCCGATTAACGTAATCGATTAAAACCTCATTATCCGCCGGCAATCCTGCTAAGAAAACTCCATCGTATTGCAGGAGAGTTTCCACATTAAAGGGAACATTCCTGGAAACAGTCCATTCCTGTCCTGCTTCTTGAAAAGCTTGTGCTAGTTTTGTACCAGTAAGGCCCGAGTTCTTTGAATATCCTAAAAATTTCCCTCCCTCCCCGTCGCTGAAAAAGTCGGTCACATTTTTCAGAAACTGATGAATGTCTTCAGGTGCTTTTCTAAACCCTGTATCACTTAGAATCCTCTCGTCGTTGGCAACAATAATTTTCCCGGAAATTGGGTTGGGTGCAGAATACTCAACGGTGACAGTTATGCCGTCAATTGTGAGTGCACCCCAGTCATTTTCTTCTAATAGTATTCTCTCCGGGGTTCTAGATTGCACGGAAGCGGCGAAAATCGGTCCTTCATCTCCTCTAGCGTCTCCCGGATCTAAATGGGCATCCAGATAGTGGCCTATTTCTTCTAAGATTACGGTAGTAATTCCTGCGGGGTAGGCTAATTTATCCTGCACAAAGCCTGCCGACAGATAGATAGTTTTCCTTTCTTGACTATAAGCCCCTCGCCACCATTTTGCTCCTTCTTCAATATATCCTATTTTCAGGGGGAAGTTGCCCACAAGTATTTCCTGGATTAATGCTCTGCCCCGCTCGGGTTCCCAACGGTTCCCAAATGCAAGTTTTCCTGTGAGGAGAAAGTTGGGGTGGGAGGTAAATTCTGCTAGTTGGGCGGCAGCTTTTTCTATCGCTCTATCTAGCTGCTGGAGTTCAGAGCTACTTATTATAGGTAAAGTTGTTATTTTTAGGGGGTTGTCTTGCCCTGGGAGCCAGATTTCATCTATTGGAAAGGGGGTTGGTTCTTCCATTGTCTGTCAGGGGAAGTGGGCTGTTTTTACTAAGGTATCACCTTTTGGTCTGTTTTTACCTGGGTATAAGATATTTTTTGGGAAAATTAGTTTTATAGCGCTTCGCGCTGGCATAGTTACAGATTTTACTGGGATATTTCCGGCTAGTCCTGTAGATGTAGTGATTTCGCTACGGCAGAATCAGGGTTGCTCCGAGGAGCGATGGCACCTCGAAGTTTTGCTACATCAGATGGGGATTAATTATCCTACAGCAGCAGCCCTGGCAGCCTCTGCTGCGTCCGGATGAATCCCCAAACGGGTCAAATTGAGACGACCCCTATTGTCAAATCCCCGCACTTTTACCACAACTTCATCCCCTACAGCAACCACGTCCTCAACCTTTCCTACTCGACCTTCAGCCAATTGAGAGATGTGAACCATTCCTTCTTTACCGGGAAGCACTTCCACAAAAGCGCCAATATCGATAATTCGGGTAACACGACCCACATGAACATCCCCTTCATTCAACTTCCGGGTCATATTGTAGATGAGCTTCTTCGCTTTCAGCGCTCTTTCCGATTGAGTGGCGGAAATAGTCACTGTACCGTCGTCATCAATATCTACTTTGGCTCCGCTTTGATCCGTAATTCCTTTAATGGTTTTGCCTCCCGGTCCAATCACCAAACCGATAAATTCCGGATCTATCTTCATGGTCAACAAACGGGGCGCATAGGGAGATAGATTAGCACGAGGCTTCTGGATCGCCCCCAACATTTTCTCCAGAATATGGAGCCGAGCTGGCTTGGCTTGCAGAATGGCTCTCGCTATGGTAGCCACGGGCAAACCGGTGATTTTCATATCCATTTGCAAAGCAGTAATCCCCCTATCGGTCCCGGCGACTTTAAAGTCCATATCCCCAAGAAAATCCTCAATCCCCTGAATATCGGTGAGAATCCGCACTTCATCTCCTTCAGCAATCAAACCCATGGCTGCACCGCTGACTGGTTTAATAATGGGAACCCCGGCGTCCATCAATGCGAGAGTGGAAGCGCAAACAGAACCCATAGAAGTGGAACCGTTAGAAGAGACTACTTCCGAGACCACCCGCACAACATAGGGAAATTCTTCCTGGGGAGGTAACACGGGGATTAAAGCCCTTTCTGCTAAAGCACCGTGACCGATTTCCCGCCGTCCCGGAGAACGAAGGGGTTTGGTTTCTCCTACGGAGAAAGGAGGAAAATTATAGTGATGGAGATAGCGTTTCTCATCTACCGGGTGGAGGTCATCCCCCAAATCTTGAGCGTCTCCGGGGGTTCCCAGAGTAGCAATAGATAAGACTTGAGTCAGACCTCGGTTAAAGAGACCGCTACCGTGGACTCGTTTAGGTAGGACGCCGACACCACAGGAAATCGAGCGCACCTGATCTAACTTTCGTCCGTCCACCCGGATCCCTTCTTCCAGGATTTGAGAGCGCATCAACTTTTTCGTCAGACTCTTAAAGAGGGTGTCCACCATCTTGGGGTTTTCAGTAGTGACAACTTTCAAAGGGTCTTCAGGAGATAATTCAGCAATTTCTTTGTCAATAGTCGTTGCTTGAATTTCCTCTAGAGCTAAATCCCGAGCGTTTTTATCCAAGTCAGATTGATGGAGTACCTTAATAATAGCTGAAGTGGCCTGCTCCCGAATAAACTGTTCTAGTTCCTCATTGACTGCTGGCGGCTCAGAAGTCACCATTTTCAGACCCAATTCCCCTAGCAACTCCCGTTGGGCCGAAATTAATTCCCGGACGGCTTCGTAACCAAAATCGATGGCCTCAATTACATCCCGTTCCGGCAACTGATTGGCTCCAGCTTCCACCATGACCACTCCGTCAGGACTGCCAGCCACTACCAAATCTAGGTCGCCCCGTTGGATTTCCCGATAGGTGGGATTGATAATAAAATCATCCCCCAACAAGCCCACCCTTACTGCTGCCATGGGTCCGGACAAGGGTATTTGAGCCAATAAAACGGCAACGCTTGCCCCTGTAACAGCCAAAACATCCGGAGGTACTTCCTCGTCCATAGATAAGGTAGTGGCCACAATTTGAATGTCGTCCCGCAGCCAATGGGGTAAGAGGGGACGGAGAGGACGGTCGATGAGGCGGCTAGTTAGAATTGCCTTTTCCGGGGGACGACCTTCCCGTCGGAGAAAACCTCCCGGAATGCGACCCACTGCGTACTGTCGTTCTTCATAATCTACCATTAGAGGCAGAAAATCGATTCCTTCTCTCCCAGCAGCCCTTGTGGCCGTTACCAAAACCGCCGTTTCCCCCGACTCTATGAGAACGGAACCCCCTGCTTGTGGAGCCAACAACCCTACTCTCAGTTTAATATCCCGTCCATCAAAGGATATTAACTTATTAAATTCTTGCATTCAGCACTTTTTCCTTCTCTATCACTTCTTCTCTATTCTCAAGTCATCCTAACACTTCTTGGAAGGGTGCTGAATATTGCTGCGTAAGTCCTAAAGAAACATGGGGATCGGGTTCAGCTCCTCCTCCGTGAGTGGTGCTGACAACCAGCCCATTTTTACAGGCACGTCATAGAGCCGCCCGGCTCCCAACTGAGGCCAAAAGTGACGCAGTCCTGGCACAATCACCTTAACTACATTCATGCCAATGTCCGGGCGGGTTTGGTCCAGTACTAGGGTTTCCAGACCCTGTTGGGCTGCAATTTCCACACATTTCAGTACATCTTGGCAGATATCATCACTCCAACTTCTATATATTATGCATGATATATTGAGCTTAAATTATTATTTGATACTAAGTAAGGTTGATTCGCCAGCGTAGCTTCCTGTAACCAGGATTTCCAATCTGAATTATCCAGGTTGGCCTTCACATTTTCATCCAAAGCTATCAATAATGACTGATTCACTTCCGTCACTGCTCTGAGAAGAGCAATTTTGGGGTCAAAATGACAGCCAAAACCGAAAATGATTTCTCCTCCTGTTTCTTTCAGGGAGGAAATAGCAGCAAAACAAGGAATATGCAGGTCACTGGTAATATCTAACACCCAAAAGTCCCGTTGCTCAGTGCCATAATAGTCTCGTAAATCCAGGAGATAGGGGTCCGCAAAACTCTCTAAATCTACAGCTGGTTTCCTGAGGCGATTGTACCACCACAAAGCTACACTATCCCGTTCCACCAACTCCATAAACCCCTGTAAAATGGCCTCCTCTAAGGTATTCCCCGCTGCGCTGCCGTTAGAATCTCTCATGCAAAAGTGATGGCCCCCCGGGGGAGGATAACCGTAGTAACAGTAAGCTGTGGGGACATATTTGAACTGTTTTTCAGTCAGAGACCAAACAGGAGTCCATGCAATTTCCCGCTCCTGGTGAAAGGGTTCCGGTATCCAGCTAGAACCATCGTGTTGCTGATTCCATGCTTGACGGTTTTGGTATTGTTTCACGCTAAAGTGCAGGATTTGGTCAGGGTGAATCGCCTCCGACTTGATGTTATCATAGGTTGCTTGAATCCAGATTTCCTCTCCTGTATAGATACCGGAATATCGTTCAATTGCTTCCCCAAGACCGCTAGCTCTAGATTGTCGGTCGGTTTTGCCCTTGCCACCACTTTTGGGGGCTAAACGTTTCTTGAGACCTGCTAGACTGTTATCTTTCTCCCACCCTGGGTGAGCTGCACTGTAGTTGTTAACCAAACCGCTACTGGTTTCTACTTTCTCTAAACTGCTTATTATTCCTGTAATGGGACTAATATGATGTTGGTATTTCTGGAAGGTATCCTCCGGGGAAAAACCCCGATGCCCCCCATCAGCGGTGAATTGTTTCTTCTGACTTTGGAGCAGAATGGGTTGGCGCTCTCCTTTGGGGGTGCCACAGGCTTTACATTGGGGACGTTGCACCAAAATATGCTCTTCTAGGGCTAAAGAGCCAAAATCCCAGGTGAGTACCTTCCCTTCTAGTTCTGTTTTGCCTTGAATTATCCATTTGGCTACTTCCGTTGCTGCTAGGTTCAACCCAATCTGCCAGTGGGTGGGGAGGAGGGAACGAGAGGTGGGGAAGGGGGTAGTGATGGCTTTTTGTTGCTGCACGAAAGTTTCCGTGGCTCGATGACCCTGTAGACGACTAGCGAGACATTGCCAACATCCTGTTGTATCGGGAATAAATAGGGGTCCGAGCCATAGCTTTGCCCCCACAGGTTTTACCAACAGCCAAGGTTTTCCTGTGTCCAGAGCACTCCGGTTAATTTCCGCCAAACCCAACTGAAGGTAGTCGTCCGTCAAGACAACTTGGAGTGCAGCTTTCTCCTGCGCCCCTACCTGAATGTCCAGAGATGTTAAACAGTGGTTAAAGGGTTCTGGATCTACTTTTCCCAAAGCAGTAACAGCAACGGTGGTGGTTTGGAGTTTTTCCACCACTTCCCCACTGTCTACCCCTTGTAAGCTCCAGAAAGCGGCAACTTCCTGGGGGAGATTGTTCTCCCCTTCCGTCAGGTAACCCTTATGCTGAAGACGAGTTAAACCATTATAAATGGCCAATAGGGATATTTTTCCTTTCAGCTTGGCAACAATGTCTTCCACGGTATTGCTACCATCTAATAAGGGAGCTAGGAGAACGTAGAGACCACCACTGAGAGCAGCGTTTCCTTCCTCACTCAAGAGGTAAACTGTATTAGGTTCTACCACTTCAACGTGGAAATGTTGCTTAAAGCGGGGTTTTTTAAACATGATTATTTGAACAGAAAAGTTTATATTTACCTAGCTGTAGTCGTAGGGTGGGCATTGCCCACCAAGAGTCGTAGGGTAGGCATTGCCCACCAAGAGTCGTAGGGTAGGCATTGCCCACCAAGAGTCGTAGTCGTAGGGTGGGCATTGCTCACCAAGAGTCGTAGGGTAGACATTGCTCACCAAGAGTCGTAGGGTAGACATTGCCCACCAAAAGTCGTAGGCATTGCCCACCAAGAGTAACCAGTATTTATTTTACATATTTAGTGCCCCAAACTTAAACCGGGGTTTTTTAAACATGATTATTTGAACACGAAAGTTTATATTTTCCTAAAGCTTCTAGACAAAAGGCGATAGTTAGCTCCTCTGAACCCCAATAACCAGGCTGCCAATTACCATTTTCTCCCTCATCTTCAGCCCAAAAATAACCGTTGTAAAGAGCAGCTTTCGACCAAGAGCCATCTTCTCTCTGACCCTCCAAAAGACTATTAATTCCATAGTCAAGAACGGCCATATCATTATACTGATAATTGAGTAGGGTACAAATTGCCAAAGCTCTATTCATATCACTGTCAAAAGCACTGTTTTCTTCTTGACGGGAAATGGTTTTGGTTATAATAGCATCTTGAGATGCTTTGAGGCTGGACACTCCCTCAAAGTAAGCTCGGGAGATAAAGTAGTATAGGGTCAAATTATTTAGATAATGGAGATAGGATCCCTCTTCTTGATCCTTTAACACAATCTGATTCAGATAATCTGAAACTGCCTTGGTTTCCTCTGAGTCACCCAGATAGGAGAGTACATTGGCATTCACCAAGCTATCAACATCATTTCTAGCTGGAGGACTTCCTAGCCAGGTGTAAAAAAGACCCTGTTTGTTGCGGTTATTGAGAATTAGTTGGGTATTAGAGCCAAATAGTAATTTATAAAGAAGAGGAGAATAATGGTTTCTGAGGGCGGAAGCAACACAAGCAGTATCATCTACATCTGGGGGCAGCCTTTTGTGGTTAGGGTTTCTCGAACTCCAATATCTCCAGACCCCACCTTTTTCTGCTTCTGAGGCAAGAAATTGAGCCGCCTTTTGTTTTATCTCCCTAACCTGGGACTCTGGGACAAAACTGAGAGAATATAGTACCAGTGCTGTGATAAAGAGTGAACTGTCGAAAATACAATTACTTGTCATACCCTTATCTGGGGAACGGTAGGTTCTAAATTCCCCATAGGGCAGTTGATTTCGTTGCAGAAAATCAATTGCCCTCTCAAGAGCAATATTTATTTTATTTTCATTCATATCGTAGGGTGGGCAATGCCCACCAACAGCAACCAGCATTCATTTTACAAATTATAGCAATATTAGGGGTATTGGGACAAGTCCAGATAAGGAAAAAATCCTCATACCCTTGTTCTCTAAGGCTTTCTTCTTTCTCGACTCCCGATTCATGATTCGGGCGCGAACGCGCTATATGTGCCCCTACATCTGTAGGTGGGCAATGCCTACACCCGTTGGTGGGCAATGCCTACACCCGTTGGTGGGCAATGCCCACCCTACCGGTCATTGTTGATATTATTCCCTTTTTTAATAAATTCCGGTCATACCAGCCATGACTAAACCCGAGATAAGCCTTCGCTTCCAGTAGAGAAGGTTGGTAGACAAATTTAATATGACTAATATATCTCCAAAAGCAGCTGACGGCTCTAGCTCCCAGGAAGCGATCGCCCCAGCTAATATTTTTGAGCCAGAGTTGGTGTTCAGAAGATGGCAAGGAATACCCTTCCCAACTCAAAAGAGCATCTTTCTTACCTGGGGTACAGAGTTCCTTTTCCTCTAAATAGTCGAGAAATAATTGCCAGCGCCCCTCTTCTGAGGGCTGCTTGTTTAAAAAACACTCCAAACCGATACGGGGGTAAACTTTCTCCCCCACATCCAGAGCCAAGATAATATAATCGACAAAATCAGATATGCTGTCTAGGAGGTTAGAGAAGGTCTCCGTTCCATCCCCACAGCCAATTTGCCTCAAGTAATCTTCCAACTCCCCCCCAGGAATTCCCCGAATATTTACCCTCACAGCTTGGGTGGGGCGAGATAACATTACTCCCAGATGACTGAACCTAGCGCTTTCCGGTGCAGCAGCGGCACAAAGCCTCAAACTTGACTCCAAGGAGGAGGAGGAAATAGGCTCTGTTGGAAGCATCCGGATGATTGACAGCAGATTTTGAACCGAACCCATACCCGGATTAAATTTCCAGAAGAGACAGGGAACGGGGATTGGTGCTGATTCTTCATCCAAATCGAATTCCAGCCCGATCCTTTCTATTCCTTGATGCAGCCAGGAGGTAGGGCTAACCCACTCTAGACAAAAGTCCTGCAAAAATTGCCACACTGGATCCGGTCGCAACTCCTGGGGTAGGTTGAGGGTAACGGGAGGGATACTGACTTGGAAGTCTACTCTGGATTGACCAGCACCCAAACGACACTCTAACCCAGCTAGAGAGAAGGGGGGCAAGATAGAGGACAATAACTGGATCTGTTCCATGGACCCAGGACTAATTAAATCAGAGGGCAGGTGAGGAGCGACTATTTTTAGATACTCCTCTAGGGAAACGTCCATAATACTTACCCGACAATAATTTGCTCAAAGAAGAACCGATACTCTTTTGCTACCTAGTAGCAGATATCGAAACTACCACTCGCTGCCATCGGTTTGGGCATGCACATCTAAATCCGACTCAACCAACTCTTCCCCCCCCGACAGCGGATTCAATGGCCATGGCAGCAATCACTTCCTCCTCAGTGAAACTGTAGCCTTTTTCCGCTCCTAGGCAGTTGGGAGAGTTGCTCATAGTGACGCCAGCGATTTTTGGTTCGGAGGTAGCTATGAACAGCAGTAATCGCCGGTTTGGGCATGCACATCTAAATCGGACTCAACCAACTCTTCCCCCCCGACAGCGGATTCAATGGCCATGGCAGCAAGCACTTCCTCCTCAGTGAAACTGTAGCCTTTTTCCGCTCCTAGTTGGAGGGCGATTGAGACCAAGTCCTCCGGAGAAGTTGCTCCTTTGAGTCGCTCTTGCAAGGTTACATCAGCTAAAACTTCTTGGTAGAACTGTTCTAGGCTGGTTGTCTTTGTCTGTGTCAGTACTACATTCATTGGGTCTCCTCCCAAATATTTACTCTTTTCTTCTATGGTAGCAGGAATTTTTGATAATGTCTTGGGGAAAAGCTGAATTTTAGATGATAATTTCCTGAGAATTATCTAATTTTTCGATTCATTGTTGTTGGTGCAAAACTTTCATGAGAATACTAGGTTGAAACAAAGACAGCGCCAACCTATGTTGAGTTTCGCTTGCGCTCTACCCAATCTACGGCGTGGAAATGAGGTTTAAAGCGAGGTTTTTTAAACATTATTATTTGAATACGAAAGTTTATATTTACCTAGCAAATGGAGGCTGGGCTGACAGGCAACTCCGAGAAGGGTATCGCTATCAGCATTTCGGGGGCGATCCCAACACCATGGTTAATTAGAAATGTCGTTTCGCGATTCTAACCATCTTTGGAGTGACTTCTGACTTTCTCCTGATGGCTGACCCAGAATAATGTTCTTTATACTGATATCTTCATCCAAGTCAGATCAATGTATCTCTTCTTTACCACCCGTGAGCCGCCAGTTATTCCGTTCATTCTGTGAGCCATGTAAAAGTCGAGGATACCAGGCAAATAGCAATATTAGGGTTATTGGGACAAGTCCAGATAACGAAAAAATCCTCATACCCTTGTTCTCTAAGGCTTTCTTCTTTCCCGACTCCCGATGACCGATTCGGGCGCGAACGCGCTATATGTGCCCCTACATCTGCTTTTGGTGGGCAATGCTACACCCGTTGGTGGGCAATGCTACACCCGTTGGTGGGCAATGCCCACCCTACCGGTCATTGTTGATATGATTCCCTTCTTTAATAAATCCCGGTCATACCAGTCATGACTAAACCCGAGAGTAGACAATTTTAACATGATTAATATATCTCCGAAAGCAGCTGACGGCTCTGGCTCCCAGGAAGCGATCGCCCCAGCTAATATTCTTGAGCCAGAGTTGGTGTTCAGAAGTCAATGGCAATATTTATTTTATTCTCATCCATATCGTAGGGTGGGCATTGCCCACCAAGAGTAACCAGTGTTCATTTTACAGATTATAGCAATATTAGGGTTATTGCCACAAATCCAGATAAGGAAACAATCCTAATACCCTTGTTCTCTAAGGCTTTCTTCTTCCTCGACTCCCGATTCATGATTCGGGCGCGAACGCGCTATATGTGCCCCTACATCTGTAGGTGGGCAATGCTACACCCGTTGGTGGGCAATGCTACACCCGTTGGTGGGCAATGCCCACCCTACCGGTCATTGTTGATATTATTCCCTTTTTTAATAAATTCCGGTCATACCAGCCATGACTAAACCCGAGATAAGCCTTCGCTTCCAGTAGAGAAGGTTGGTAGACAAATTTAATATGACTAATATATCTCCAAAAGCAGCTGACGGCTCTAGCTCCCAGGAAGCGATCGCCCCAGCTAATATTCTTGAGCCAGAGTTGGTGTTCAGAAGTCAATGGCAATATTTATTTTATTCTCATCCATATCGTAGGGTGGGCATTGCTCACCAAGAGTAACCAGTGTTCATTTTACAGATTATAGCAATATTAGGGTTATTGCCACAAATCCAGATAAGGAAACAATCCTAATACCCTTGTTCTCTAAGGCTTTCTTCTTCCTCGACTCCCGATTCATGATTCGGGCGCGAACGCGCTATATGTGCCCCTACATCTGCTTTTGGTGGGCAATGCTACACCCGTTAGTGGGCAATGCCTACATCCGTTGGTGGGCAATGCTACACCCGTTGGTGGGCAATGCCCACCCTACCGGTCATTGTTGATATTATTCCCTTCTTTAATAAATCCCGGTCATACCAGCCATGACTAAACCCGAGAGTAGACAATTTTAATATAATTAATATATCTCCAAAAGCAGCTGACGGCTCTAGCTTCCAGGAAGCGATCGCCCCAGCTAATATTTTTGGGCCAGAGTTGGGGTTCAGAAGATGGCAAGGAATACCCTTCCCAACTCAAATGAGCATCTTTCTTAGCTGGGGTACAGAGTTCGTTTTGCACTAAATAGTCCAGACAGATATTGCTCCACAGTTACATGAACCGCAAAAGCCAGACAGAGGAGCTAATGGGAACCTTTGGCTCATGCCGGAACTAGCAACAACAAAAAGTCGGTGTCAGTATAGCAGTCATGGGGTTTCCTCCCAAATACTTACTCTTTTTTTCTATGGTAGTAGTAAATTTTCAAAATGTCAAGGGGTTTTGCCGAATTTTTGCAAATAATTTCTTTAGCCGTAGGTTGGGTTGAGCGCCAGGGAAACCCAACATGGAGTTAAACAGTTACCAGTTGTCACGTACCATGATGTTGTTAATTTATATTAAGTTGCGGTCAAAAAGAGAATTGAGAAATCCCTCTATATGGCGATCGCCCTTAACCTAAATTGCGGGCTACCTTATAAAACCTCGACCGGGTTTAAATTTCCCCACACCCCACACCCCGACAGTTGCCTGTCGGCCCCCGCCAAGCGCTATACCTTCTCTCTTTGAAAGCAACTCGGTATTAGTGGGGGACTCAGACGAGGGGGATAAATACTTAACTGGTAACTGGTAACTGTTGGGGTTGTTGGGTTTCGTGCCTCAACCCAACCTACAGGTGCAAAACTTTCATGAGAATACTAGGTCGAAACAAAGACATGGGGGACTTGACCCAGTGAAGGACTTCCGTAAAAGTACCATAGACTTCAGGAGAGCTAAGAGTCAATTCCCCAAGCCGCTTAAAATAAAAGGACATGAGGGAGTTCATTTTCCTCGGTCTTCCCTCTGAAGTTGTTAACCAGGGTCTGTCCCTCAAGGTGGTACTCAGCCAGTACCCGGTCAAACGGCGAGTTAGTCTTTTGTGAAAGACCCTAGTCAAACCGATTATCTTCCCTGGTACCTGTCTCCCAAGCTTCTGAAAACACTGGTCTAAGATGAGCGCTCCTTCAGCAGCAGCGGTTATCCCCTGACCATAGTAAGGATTAAAAGCACAGAAAGCATCCCCAAATACCAATAAACCCTCCGGCAGTTGGGAGAGTTGCTCATAGTGACGCCAGCGATTTTGGGTTCCTCGGTAGCTATAAACGGGAGTAAGAGGTTTGGCGGACTTAATTGCTTCGTAAATGAGAGGACTAGGGAGAGAGCGGGCAAATTCCAGAAAGCTAGTCGCATCAGTGGGGGGATAATCTTTACCGAAACCGTAGAGACTGACACCCCAACGGTTATCCTCTACTGGATACACCACGCCGCAACGGTTATAGTGGGGAGCCTTGGGTAAGAGAAACAGTTGCTGCCAGTCTGGACCTGATTGAGGACGCTGGTACCAGCGGGTTGTATAGCCCAAATAAGCATTAACCACTGTTTCCTGGGGAGCAGGGTAGCCTAGGGATTTCAACCATCGGGGTAGGGAGGAATTGCGTCCCATGGCATCTAGAATGAGGTCGGCGGTTAAGAATTCTGAAGAGGAAAAACGCACCCCTGTGACTTGGGTTCCGTCAGTGAGCAGTTGTTGCACCTGACACTGGTCTCGAAACTCTACTTCCTCGTAGGCTGCTACACGACGGCGAATCACCCACTCCAAGAGGGAACGGCTACAGGAGGTGGTGATGAGGTCTGAAGGGAACCGGGGGTACACCCCGTCAGGACTCCCGTAGAGGGTATCACCAATCCAATCTAGGGGAACTGCCCCCGCAGCAGTTAATTCCCTTCCCAAACCAGGAAAAAGCTGCTCCAGTATTCTTTGCCCCCGCACCAGGATTCCATGGGATTGGTTAGCTTGAGGTACTCCTGGACGGGGTTTAGGTTGCTCTGGCAGTTTGTCTCGTTCTACTATGGTAACGCGCTGAAAATAGTTGATTAAAATCCTGGCTGCCAATAAGCCTGCTATACCACTTCCTATGACGATACCATGGCTACGATAACCCATCAATGACTCCTCATAATCGCTATTTTTTGCTTCCTAACCCAAACTCCCCCACGGAAGTTTCTGTGTAATAATCCAATCCCAATGCTTGGGTAAACAAGTCAGAATCCCCACCCCCCAGGGCACAGGGAGCTAAATCCATGGCTGTTGCCACTAAATACATGGTTTGGTATAAAACCCCCACGTGCTTCAGGAGCAACCCATAGGACATGGATTGGTACTTCCAGGCTAACCGTTGAAACCGGGCTGCCAAGATAATCAATACTTGAGGAGGGTTGGAAGCATTACCCATGGTCATCCTAGCATTGTTGAGCAATCTGGCAACTGGATCCGTTGCACCAGAAAGCCCATAGAGTTGATGTTTTTGAGGGCAATAATGATACAAACCGGAACTAATACCCTCACAAAGATGAACAATAGGGTACATTTCTAACTCATAAATTGCTCCCCCACTGGGATAAACCCGCTCCGATAGTTCCCCTAGCTCAGTTTGACGGGTATTCTTAATTCTCCCGGTGCGATAGAGAAATTCTCCTAACTGCTGTTTAGTGATCGGTGTTTTCCCATACTCCCGAATAGATTTTCTCCTTTCTAACACCTGGGTGAAAGAAACATCTGTGGTAGTCAAACTTGAAATATCCGGTTGCTCCAATTTAATCACCTCTTCTGACATAGGAGGTTTCACCCCAGGGAGGGGGTCAATTTTGCCCAAAAAGCGGTAGGTTCCCCCATAGGGAGCATCATGTCTTCCCAGTCTACTGCGAGTATGAAATAACAGGTCGTGAAATTCCCACTGCATGAGAGGAATATTGGTTTCCTCCTGAATCTTTCCCTCTGCTAGAACTTCTGATAGCATTTTCGTGGTGAGGAGAAGACTGAGAAACTGCTGCACTGTTTCTGGAGCAATTGACCGTATTTTCTCGACAATTTCTACCCCTGTCTGGGGTTTAGCTAACAAATTAATTATAGCAGAATTTTCCCAACTCAGCAACAGTATTTTGGTCTGAGATAAAGGAGACTCTAGCACCATTTCCCCACCCACTTGATGACAATAGGCAAAGCGAGATAGACTATAGGGTAACAAGGGTGTGACTTCTTGATAAGAGAATTGATAATTACCACCCATGGGTATAGCCATAGCCATGGGCTGTTGTGACTCTACCACTGAATGACACAACCAACCTTCCTGAGAGAATTTTTGTAGGTAAGTGTAAAATTTGAGGATGGGATATTTTTCTTCCCCTTGCTGCAAGATATCCAGTAACTGAGATAAGGTAGAACTCCCCTCAGCTAGACTACTGATAGCATTTTTCAAATTGGGGTGGATTTTTTTAAAGGTTAATTTGCGCTCTGGGGATTGAATAACCAGCTGATTCTCTTCAGATGACTCTTGCAAGGAAATCTCTGGTTTGAAGGAAATGAGGAATGGTTGTGACATTTTTCCTTTATTTTCTCAATAATAACCACTCTATCCCATCTTTGGCTTTTTGATAGTTAGGCTTGAGTTGCAGCGCCCGAGAGTAGTCAGCGATCGCCTCTTCATAGGCTCCCAATCTTTCTTTTGCCACTCCCTTACGATACCAGTTCCAATTTACCCCCCAAGCATTATGGGGGTCCGAGTTAATCTTAATTGCCCCCTCACTAGCAGCTAGAGCTTCTTCATAGCGACCCAAGGAGTTGAAAGCTACACCGAGATTATTCCAAGCCCAATAGTCTTGGGAGTCAATTTCCAGCGCTTTCTGGAAGTCAGCAATAGCCTCCTGGTATTGCTTTAATTTAATTTGTGCCCTACCCCGCAACACCCAAGACCAGGAATGGCGCTCCTGAATTTCCAACCTCCGATCCAGAGTTAAAATAGCCTCTGAGGGTCGTTTCAATTCCAACAAAACCAAGGCCCGATATCCCATAGCCCAAGCGTAGTTTGGCGTAATTTCCAAGGCCCTATCGCAAGAAACCCGCGCTTCTTCATACCAAGCATCGGCGTATTCTGGGTTCAAGGCGATCGCCTTGTCAAATGTCTTCAAAGCTTCCTGGTATTCTTTGGTAACAGCCAGCTTTCTCCCTTTCTTATACCATTCCACCGCCTCCGAGATATTACTAACATTATTACACCTACTTTATTTATTGAAGAACAGAAGTGAGAGTGAGCTACTATACCAATGACAGTCCCCAGGATAGCCCCCACCATACTCACCCCTACCGCGCCCCCCTGAGGAGACAATAGCTTGAACAACTTGAACATTTGTAAAGATTTGTTGTATACTCTTAAGAGAAACGAAAAAATTCTCAAAAGAGAGGTTAAAATTTATGCCCTATACCAAAGAAGAAGGCGGTCGTTTAAATAATTTTGCAGCAGAGCCGAAAATGTACACAGCAGAAGAACCGACGAAGAACCAGCAGCGCAACTACTTTATTCTGGGTGGGGCAGGATTGCTACTGGTCGGTGGTTTAATCTTTGTCGCTGCCTCCATATCAAATATTGGCTATTGACCTCCCCAACATTCCCCATGGGGTGATTAGGCTGAAACTTGACAATCTGGTAGTGGTATAGAAGTAGTAATTTTTGCACCTTCAACTCTGATGGTGCCTTTCGCGAAATCACTACATCTACAGGACTACCGCACATTTCACCCATTTGGGACTTTGATGCGCGACCTGAACTGGTCGCGCGTAAGCAGTTTGAAAGGAAGCGTCAGAAAACCTAGGTAGGCGTAGCGACTCGGCGTAGTTCATAGAACCGGAACTCATTCTGATTTGTTTTAGTAGTAGTCTTCCTAAGAAGTCCCCGTTGCTGCCACTGAGAACCAAAGTGGCGACATAGTAGCATTGGATGGTGTCAGATTTCAGAGTCACTCAGATTGCCGGCACCTAACCCCTACGATTACAATTGACAACTCCCACCCTCAGGATATGGTACATTAAAATCACGTGCATATGCTTACTCTTGATAAAATAAATAAATAATGTATATTTGCCGCATAAAGCAGTAACAAAGGATTATAATAGAAATCCAATATCCTGTCATTGACCCGTGGACATACCACCTTTCATTTTAGCCTCCGCTTCTCCTGCTCGCCGCAAGCTTTTGCAAACAGTGGGCATAGATCCCATCGTCTGTCCGAGTGACTTTAACGAATCTCGGGTGAAACAAGCCCAACCCAGAGAATTAGTGCTAACCTTAGCCAAGTATAAAGCAGCAACAGTTGCGCGAAAATACAGGGATGCTTTGATTTTAGGTTGCGATTCAGTGTTGGTGGTGGAGGGAGAAATATATGGCAAACCCGGATCTGAGTTAGAAGCGATCGCCCGCTGGCAAAAAATGCGGGGAAAAGAAGGAATGCTCTATACTGGTCACGTAATCATAGACCAAAGACAGGGGAAAGAACTGAGTCGCTGCGGTATTACCAAAGTCAGCTTTGCTCACATCAGCGATGAGGAGATCCGAGCCTATGTAGCGGACGAGGAACCCCTTAGATGCGCCGGTTGCTTTGCTCTGGAAGGGAAAGGAGGACTATTTGTGGAATATATAGAAGGTTGTCACAGCAACATTATCGGACTCAGCCTACCCCTGCTGCGGATCCTTCTTGCCGACTTGGGATACAAAGTGACGGATTTCTGGGATAAGATGCTCTCAGGTTAAAATGACAACAATATTGAGCAATCATGGCAGCAAATGAAGAATTTAAGGGAAAAATAAAAGCAGGGGAAATATTTGAAGCTCTCACTCTAGCAATGAGCGAGGCAATTGAGTTAGAAATTACTACCTGGGTAGGAAAGGAGGGAGACACAACCTCGCCAGATGGATCTGAGCCTGGGAAACGGATGCGCACCCGCATGAATCTGGTGGAAGGTACAATAGAAAATGAAGTCGGCAGCGAGTTTATTGGTAACGGACCTTATCAAGAACTCCAAGAATTTCACCAGACACAGGTAAAACTTGGAATGCAGATGATTTTGGACAACCTGGAAAGCTTGCAGAAAATGTTTATAGTTCTGAGTAATACCCCATGGGACTTGCCTCAAGGACAAACCCTAGAAAAACCAGGACTTTTCCCTGCTGATGATAAATAATATGTTGAGTTGGGCCGTCCTTGCACAACGCAGCACTTGAAGGAGAAGAGCATTATGGCGGTAAGCGAAGATTTCAAAGCAGCACTGAGAGCGGGAAAGCTGGCGGAAGCTTTTTCCCTCGCTATGAGCAAAGCCGTAGAGTTAAATATTACCACTTGGGTAGCATCCCCTGATGATAACGGAAGGAGAGGTGAGACTACCTCCGGAGAACTAAAATCGGGCAACCGTCTGCGCACCCGCATTAATTTAATTGAGGGGGCAATCGACAATGAAATTGGCGATCGATTTATTGGTAATGGTCCATACAAAGAACTTCAGGAATTTCACAAGCAACAAGTTGGTGATGCTAATTATATCCTTGAGAATAATCTGCAAAACTTACAAACACTGTTTCGCGCCTTAGCAATACTTAAGCAACAGCAGCTGACGAATTCATCCGGAAAACAAGTATTATTCCCGGGTGACATTGCATCGCGTGATAGCAGAGCCTTGCCAAAATTTGAAGCAAAAGACCCTATTACCGTCAAACTGCAACCAGAAGAAGGGTTACCAGAAGAGGAGGATTTAGAATATCCTATTTTAACCTTAGCGGATTTAGAGCCCGAAGAGGAAGGCAATTCAATAGAAGAGAAAAGTTCCGAGGACTCCTCAAGATTTAACAACAGCCCCCAACAAGTAGAAAAGCTGGCTAGTGTTGCTTATGAAGATCCTCAACAGAAGCCAAATTCCCAAGAGGAGGATCCCCCCTTACCCTCCTTGGCGTCCAGGGAGGAGACTAACCCAAGTTTAGATTCCAAGACTCAGCCTCTGGACTTCGTTACCGCAAGCAGCCAAGCTAAAGAAGATAGAGAAGAGTTATCAGAGTCATCCTCTTGGGAGTCTGAAGAGCAAGTACAAAGGACTGTACAGCCCAAGATTTCCCGACAAGGAGAAGATTGGGAAACCTTCTTGGAGGTTCCTAAAGAGACTGATGACGACTGGGGAGATTGGATGGTTGAAGAGGAAGCTGACCTGGCTAATATTCCCCAGTTGGAATCTTTAGATTTAGAAGAGAATGTAGATTGGGACAACTGGGAAGAACCTAGTCCTTTTACAGAGATTGCCAATCAATCTTCTTCAGGGTCAGAAGAAGAAGAGTTCGATTTAGATCTAGACTCCATCGCAGAGGTCGGAACCTCCCCCCTTTGTTATCCCCCCCTAAGGGGGGGGATAACAAAGGGGGTAAGGGGGGATCCTCCTCTTGAGGGATACGGCTTTGGAATAGGCATTGGATTTGGATCGAGAAAATCAGTCCAATCAGGAAAATAGGTCCCAGCCAAAACCACCAAGGGATCGCTCCAAGGAAGATAACCCAGAATAAGATAGGGAGGATTGTGTTTGTGGTCCGAAAAAATAACCAAAGGGAACTGCAGGAGCGTCCCACTGAGCTAGCTAAGAGAAAAGAGTCCCTCCAATTTGTCCAGTCTTTGCGAGAAGTCCTCCAGGATATTACGGTGGTGGAAGTGAACACCATGGTTGTGGAGAGTATTACTGGGGATAAGTTTATGCCAATGGATTCATATCGGGAGATTTATACCCTAACTAGCTCCTATTTAGAAGAAAAGGGAGTTCATCCCTCACTGTGGGAGCGGTATCTGGAACTGCGCCGCAAATTAGAGTTAGAATACGCACTTACCCAAGCAGATCTGCCGGAAAATTCTTCTATCCTCACCAATCGCACAGTAAATTTGGATACCATCTCCCACACACTGCCCGATCCGACTCAAGCTCATAAAGAAGCTGTTATGAAAACAAAAAAGCTGCTGAGAAATAGTCGTTTTTTGCGTAGCTTGCACAAAATGAGAGAATTGAAAGCAGCTTTGGACAATCGGAATCGGGCCCTACTCAGAAATGATTCAAAAATAGTGCTGACGGATTTAATTTATGCCCAGACAATCATTCACTTCGATGGCCAAATTCTCAATCGTTACACCCAAGAAATCCTTGACCATCCCCATAAAGACCAAATCATAGCAATTCATCAGGGTGGAGTAGAAGCAGGGACAAAGCAATGGCGTTCCCTTTTGGGATTTATTATGGATTTGATTACAAAGACCGCGTCACGGCAATGAACAAGACTGAATACAGATCCAAAAACAAGCAGTCACATCTGGATTTGTCCCATGGCATTGCCCAGATTGAACCTTTATGGAACGGTATTTGTTTTAATTTAGATAAATCTAGTCTTGCCGCAATAGAAAGAGCCAAAACCGACGACAGCCAACTCTATCTTTCTCCTAAACAACAAGCAGATTTGCGCTGCTATATTTTGTTTGAGGGCCAAAATTATCTTTTCTCTACTTACTATGAAGAGGAAGCCATAGTCCGTAGTTTAATATTTTTTGATGGAGAGATTATTCACCAGATTAGTAACAATTCCCTAGAAGAGTTCGAATTTGTAGGTAAAATTACTACAGCTCACTACTGGCTGATGGAGCAAATCATAGAACAGGTTAATTTTGATTCTGATTCTGGAATAGCTAAAGGCTGGTTAAATTTACTTCCTTGGGGACTATCTTGTCTCATTGTCCTCATAACAGTGCTGATTAATCTAACCCAGTTTCTATCTCTGCCTTTTTGGCTCATTTTGCTGGCACCTTTGCTAATGTGTTGGTTGTTGCAATTGGGGATTAAACGGTTGTTAAGAAAACTCTTACCTTATTAATATTAGCTAGCTGTGAATTCTCGGTTCTGGGTAGAGATTTGCCAATAACTCGCTTTCCGCAATTGCCAATTCCTCTAACCGTTGTCCCACCGTATCCCGGTCAAAATAAGTAGTGGCCAAAACCCAGTAAATGCCGTAGTGACGTGCCTCCGATGCAGTCAAACTGCGATAGAATTTAGCTAAGGCTGGATCACAACAGTGAGTACTCAATAATCCCAACCTTTCGTGGGATCGAGCTTCAATTAGGGCAGCAACTAAGAGAGAATCCAGGAATCTTTCCGGTTCTTGACGGCGAATCTGAGCTTTTAAGCCGGCTCCATAGGGGGCTGGTTTCAAGGGAGCAAGGGGAATGTTCAGATGTTCCAGCCACTGGTTCACTTGCTCGAAATGTTCCAACTCCTCCTTAGCGATCGCCGTTAACTGGCGCACCAATTTACTTGAAGATGGATAGTGGAACATCAAATTTAAGGCGACTCCCGCTGCTTTCCGCTCGCAGTGAGAATGATCCAGCAAGATGACGTTTATATTAGAGATCGCCTGCTTAACCCAAGAATTGCCAGTGGGCTGTTTGAGAATATTAATCTTTGCAGTCGTGGAGGAAAGCACGCTATATTAGGGATAGGTTTAAAGTAGACAAAATCAAATACTATTATACAATAATATACGAATCTTTAAAAAGCAAAAATGACCAACCGCAGAATTTTCATTGGAGATGTTCACGGACATTACAACGAACTCATGCGCTTATTCGAGGCCATCGCTCCTACTCAGGATGACCGCATTTATTTTCTCGGGGACCTAATCGATCGCGGTCCTCAGAGCGCTGAGGTGGTAGACTTTGTCAAGTCCAATCAGTATCATTGTCTTCTGGGGAACCACGAGCTAATGCTACTGGAGGCATTAAATAATGGGGAGTTGGATGAGCCAAGATACCAAGCTTGGCTCTATAGTGGTGGTATTGCCACTGTTACCAGCTATGACGGTGAAATTCCTATTGAGCATGTCGAATGGATGACAAACCTGTCACTATACTTAGACTTAGAGGATATTTGGTTAGTCCATGCTGGGGTGAACCCCCACTTACCCATCGAACAGCAAACAGCTGACGAATTTTGTTGGATTAGAGACGAATTTCTCAGCATTCAGGAGCCTTATTTTGCCGATAAGCTGATTATTACCGGTCACACCATCACCTTTACTATACCCGGAGTCCGACCTGGGAAAATTGCCTCTGGACCAGGTTGGCTAAATATAGAGACTGGGGTTTATCATGCCAATAGTGGTTGGTTAACGGGCTTAGATATGAGTCAGGGCTTAGTTTATCAAGTCAATTCCCGCACTGGTGATGTGAGGACAATGCCTCTAAAAAAAGCGATTACTAAAGTCAAGTTTGGTTCCAGAATGTCTCGCTGGTTCCAGAGAATTTCCTAGTTATTTGCCTCAAAATGCACTCGTTGGTAAATATCTCCCAATGAGATGTTAAAGTCCAGGGAATCTAATGTTAATATTGCGTCAGACCCTTCATATTTCTTTAATAGCCATTGTCCATCTGTTTTTTTGGTGTATTGTTGAACATAGAAACTATATTGGTCGAAGAGAATGTATTCCCGAAACGTGCCAAGAGAGCGATAGTAACCGAATTTTTCACCACTATCGTAATTACGGGTAGATTTGGATAAAACTTCCACAATGAGGAGGGGATTTGTAACAGTGGTAGTCCCGGTTCCTTCATAGATTGGTTCTTCTTTAATTACCATGATATCGGGATAGGTATAAACTCGATGGCTGGGTATCCACAAGCGAACGTCACTCATATATATATAGTAATTTTGTCCCCTGAGAGTCAAAGGTAATTTTCTGAAAAAGTTACCGGCAATCTGATTGTGATTGGTTGTTCCCCCTGTCATGGGTACTATTTCTCCATCTCGATATTCGCTTTTAAATTCTGCTGTTTCTTCTAATTTTAGATATTGGGCTGGAGTGAAGTAGGGTTTTTTTGTTTGGACTAACATATCAATCTATTTCCTTTGGTTATTGGTTATTGGTTGTTATTTGCCTCAAAATGCACTCGTTGGTAAATATCTCCCAATGAGATGTGCAAGTTTATGGAATCTAATGTTAATATTGCGTCAGACCCTTCATATTCCTGGAAGAGCCATTGTCCATCTGTTTTTTTGGTGTATTGTTGGACATAGAAACTATATTGGTCAAAGAGAATGTATTCCCGAAACGTGCCAAGAGAGCGATAGTAACGGAACTTATCACCATTATCGTAATTACGGGTAGATTTGGATAAAACTTCCCCAATGAGGAGGGGGTTGATAACGGTGGTAGTTCCGATTCCTTCATAAATTGGTTCTTCTTGAATTACCATGATATCGGGATAGGTATAAACTCGATGGCTGGGTATCCACAAGCGAACGTCACTCATATATATATCATAATTTTGTCCCTTTAGAGCGAAATTTAAGATAGCATAAAAATTTCCGGCAATCTTATTGTGATTCGTTGTTCCCCCTGTCATAGGTACTATTTCTCCATCTCGATATTCGCTTTTAAATTCTGCTGCTTCTTCTAATTTTAGATATTGGGCTGGAGTGAAGTAGGGTTTTTTGGTTTGGACTAACATATTAATCTATTTCCTTGGTTTGTTGACCATGAGAGTTTTTTTTATTTAACCACAGAGGACGCAGAGAAAGCAGAGGGAGTAAGGTCGGGTATGGTTTGGCGGTATGAGACTATTTTACAACAAAACCCAATTCTACTAACATGGTTGTTATCGCCATCGCAGTAAACAGTTACTATGCGGACTCCAAATCAGGATCCAACCTCTTTACCACGGACTGCTTCAATCCAGCGGACTACCAAGGAAACAGATGTGCACGCAACCCTAAACCTGGATGGAATAGGTAAGTGTACTGCTGCTACTGGTATTCCGTTTTTAGACCATATGCTCAACCAAATCTCCTCCCACGGACTGATTGACCTGGAAGTGAAAGCAACCGGGGATTTAGAAATTGACGATCACCACACTAATGAAGATGTGGGCATTACCCTGGGACAAACTTTAGGGAAAGCGTTAGGCGATCGCAAAGGTATTGTCCGTTTTGGTCATTTCATCGCCCCTCTAGACGAAGCTCTGATTCAAGTTTCCTTGGATTTTTCCGGGCGCCCCTATTTGAACTATGGTTTGGAAATTCCCACTCAACGGGTTGGTACCTATGATACTCAGTTAGTACGGGAATTTTTTGTCGCAGTAGTGAATCATAGCAAAATGACTTTACATATTCGCCAATTGGATGGAATTAATTCTCATCATATCATAGAAGCAACTTTTAAAGCATTTGCTAGGGCAATACGCATGGCAGTGGAAATAGATCCCCGTCGCTCTGGTGCTATTCCTAGTTCTAAAGGAGTATTGTAGCACGTACCATGGGAGAGTCCGTAGGGTGGGCATTGCCCACCCTACATCGCTGGTCACTGATTTTTTTCATTCTGTCGTTGGGTTACCAATTTCAGAACTTCTACAATCTCTCCTTGACGGCGATCCAGATTTTCCAATACCCGATAAAAACGGGACTGGTTTTGAGTTAAATCTGCCATCAAGCTATAGAGTTGAGCACGATCCTGTAGGTATTCTTGCCGCGATTTTTCTATTCCTTCTCGGAATTCTCTAACTGAATCTGTTAACGCTTGGATAGAGCGAGCATTGGATACTGCGAGCGCCTTTAATTCTTCATCTGTCATTTCGGACTCCTTTTTAGATATATATGATATCCTATCATATATAGCAGTTATTGCTGGTATAATTACAATATCTCCCCATCCCCTTTGCGCCCTTTTTCTGGACGAGACTCTTTACCCAGTATTAAGGTTATCTCGCCTCCCATTATCCCGCCCTTAACCTAAATTGCGGCCTAACAGGGTTTCAGTAATATGGCGCACCGCTAGTGGATACCTTTGCGTCTTTGCGTCTTTGCGCGATAATAATTGTGGGATAATTCGTTACGGGACGCTCTTTTGGTGGGCAATGCCCACCCTACACATCCTACTTTCTTAGAAGTACTGAGAGTTTATGAGCCTTCATATTCTCCACCTGGGCTAAAACTGCTATTTTGTCCGCATTCTTATTCAAAGTTTCTTTATCATAGCGTACCGTTGCGGAGGATCTCATAAACTCACCAACAGTCAGCCCGGAAGAAAACCTGGCTGTTCCTTGGGTTGGTAACACATGATTGGTTCCCCCATAATAGTCTCCTACAGCTTCTGGGGTATATTGTCCTATAAATAATGCCCCATATTTCCTCAATTTACTTCCTAACTCCTCTGCATTTTCACAAGCTAACTCTACGTGCTCCGGGGCTATTTGTTCGCACCCTTCCACAGCGTCCAGCATATTATCCACCACAAATATATTCCCATATTTTTCCAAGGACTTCTGCACAGAACTTTGCAGCCCAAAGCGCTTCACCAATGCTTTTAAGCAACTTTGTATCTCTCTTGCTTTGTCTTCTGTAGAAACAAAAGCAATAGCAGCCTCTAGCCCAGTACCATGTTCCGCTTGTGCTAACAGATCTATAGCAATAAACTCGGGATTTGCTGATTTATCCGCCAATATCACTACTTCTGAAGGTCCAGCGATAAAATCAATACCTACCGTTCCATAGAGGAGTTTTTTAGCTGTGGATACCCAGATATTTCCTGGTCCCACTATCTTATCCACACGGGGTACAGTTTCCGTGCCATAAGCCAGTGCTGCTACCCCTTGAGCACCGGAAATACCATATATTTCTTTCACCCCAAAATGGGCAGCTATGGCCACAATTTCTTTTGCTACTTTCCCTGAGCGAGGAGCACTAATCACTACTATCCGGGGAACCCCAGCTACTAAGGCAGGGATAAGATTCATGTAGAGAGAGGAGGCTAGGGGCGCAACACCTGCGGGAACGGAAATCCCTATGGACTCAATGGGAAAATAGCGACGTTCCAACCTTCCTCCATCCTCCATAATCAGGAAATAGTTTTGGGTAAGTTGTTTTTCATGATATTGACGCAGATTGTGACAGGCGCTTTTTACCGCCTCTAAATACTTGGAGTCTGTGGATTTGAGTGCTGCTTCGATTTCATCAGGAGTCAATTTGGGGGATTTTTGGGAGTAGTCTACCTTATCGAACTTACTCATGTAGCTAAATAACGCTTTATCCCCCTTCACTCTCACATTTTCGATAATTTCGGATACGATAGCAAGAGTCTTGCCATCCACTTTTACATTCCGTGCTAAAATTTCTTGAAAACGTTCATTGTCTTGGGAATATTTGCTTATTTGTATCATTGGTATCACCTTGTCGTGTATATTATATTATGGGGAATCCAATTTATTGCTACTATATCTTATCACTCAAAGCAAGGGTCCAGCAACATTTTGGGGGTAAAATAGCTACGGCACCGCGAATAGTGCGGGTCTATGATTAAACCGCAGAGGCGCAGAGGGCGCAGAGCAAGATAAGAGAGGGTAGACAATTTGGGCAACCTTTGGTACTCTATAATGAGAGAAATTTCCTTATTGCCTACCCCAGTAAGTAAAATATTAACCTCAATATATTTATGTTTTTGATGAGAGAATGTGTACTAAATACACCAGCATATGTCCCCGGTGAACAACCTAAATCTAGTAACTTAATTAAGCTCAATACCAATGAAAATCCCTATGCACCTCCATTTCAACTCCTACCTGTGCTCCAGGATGAATTATCAAAACTGAACCTGTATCCAGATCCAGTGTGTAGTAAGCTAAGAGAAACTGCTGCTACCGTTTATGGAGTGTCATCGGAACAAATAATCACTGGTAATGGTTCTGATGATATTCTTAATATTGCTATACGCACTTTTGTTAACCCTGGGGAAACCATCGCCTTCTTAGATGTAACTTATTCCCTTTACGAAACTCTTGCCTTGGTTCATGGTGCTTCCATGAGAAAAATTCCCACCAATAGTGACTTTGAACTATTCCAACCTATAATTTGTCCAGAAGCAAAGCTGATTTTTGTCGCCTCACCAAATCCTCCCCTCGGGAAACATCTAAATCGCCAATATCTTGAAGAAACCTGTGGTCAAGCTACAGGTATTGTGGTAATCGATGAAGCTTATGTGAATTTCTCCGACTACGACCACCTAGATTTGCTCCAAAAATATAACAACGTTATCCTGGTTCGCACCATGTCCAAAGCTTATAGTCTGGCTGGGGCAAGAGTTGGTTTTGGTATTGCCTCGAAATCCCTCCTAAAGCAGATGAATAAAGTTCGAGATTCCTACAATGTGGATCGACTTGCACAAGCTTTGGCAACTGCTGCTTTCCAACACCAGGAGAAGTACCAGCAAATCTGGGATAAAATCCGGCAAACCAGAAAACGCTTAATGACGTCTCTGAGGGATTTGGATTTTTTTGTCTTTGATTCTGAAGCCAACTTTGTCTTAGCTTCTCCAAAATGGATACCTGCATCAGAACTTTACACCCAGTTACGGGAAAAGGAAGTCTTAGTTCGTTACTTTAACCATCCTCGTATCCTGGATTATGTCAGGATTTCCGTCGGAACAGATCCAGAAATAGATCGTCTTCTGGAAACTGTTCAAGACCTCAAACTCAAAATAGAGAGAGGATGATCATGAAAGACTTGTCAGCTAGTATAAATCTAGCAGAGAAATTGGCTCAAGTATCTGGGGAAGTGATTCGCCAATATTTTAGACAACCTAACCTGGAAACGGAAACGAAACCAGAACAAGTGTCTAATATGGCAACTTTTGTGGATAAAGAAGCGGAAAATGCCATGGTGCAAGTTATTTTAAAAGAAGCACCGGAAGACGGAATCATTCGAGAGGAAGGAGATAATATCCCCTCGAAAAATGGTCGCTACTGGGTTCTGGATCCCATGGATGGCACTTCCTCTTTCGTCAAAGGATTGCCTATATTTGGTACTCTAATTGGTTTAGTGGAGCTGGAAAGCAACACACCTCTTTTAGGTATGGTGAACCAACCAATCCTGGAAGAAAGTTGGCTGGGAGTGCAAGGTAAAACAACCTTATTTAATCATCAACCCATTCCCAATTCCTATGCTAAAGTATCCAATATTAAGCTGGAAGAAGCTTGTCTCACTTCCACAAGTCCTCTCATGTTTAGAACAGAAGAGGAGAAGGCGATCGCTCAAAAATGCCAGGAAATTTGTCAACGGACAGCTTTTGGGGGAGATTGTTATAACTATCTATCTCTTGCTGCTGGTTGGAGTTCCATCCCAATGATTATCCTAGAGTCGGATATGCAGTATTATGATTTCTGTGCTCTTATCCCCATTATAGAAGGAACTGGTGCAGTTATCACTGATTGGTCTGGGAACAGATTAACCCACAAATCCACTCAAGTATTAGCTGCTTCTAATTCCTGGTTATGGGAGCAGATACTTGAAGTTATAGCCCGAATGTAGGTTGGGTAGAACGAAGTGAAACCCAACAAAGCCAAGAAATGTTGGGTTTCGTGCCTCAACCCAACCTACGGGCTGATTATGGGAGCAGATACTTGAAATTATAGCCCATTTGTAGGGGCGCTCGGCGTGCGCCCTGTTTTTTAGTAGGGTGGGCAATGAGACCATTATTTTACCCCCTCCTTGGTATCTTTTTCCTTCATTTCCCACCAACATTATCTCAATTTTCATGATTGTATACTTGAAAAGACCTATCTAGCCATACAATGCGAAAAATTGCTTCATCCTTATAACCAACCATTGGAGCTAACCCATTAAAGCGGAATGCGATGAGAGCTACATCTTCAGTGATGTGCTTGGGAATAGCAACCCGGAAGCGATTTCGGTCAATTATTTCGTACCCGACTCCATGACGGGGTGCGAGACGAAGCTGTTTCCAAGATAATTGACTGAGTTTATATAAAGTAGAAGCCAGTGCTGCTTTCCTGTCTTTGTCACACCTATCTAAGCCGTGTGTTTTATCAAGATACCGAAAACAGAAGACTGGGGGTTCCAAGTCATAATTTGAGGCACTTTGTATTTGTTGAGGTGTCTCAATGCGCTTTCCCTTCCAAGATTCTTTGCGCTTTATCTTTTTTGGCATTGCTACTTAATAAGTTGAGTCTCAAAATACTCTTTCATCAATGAGTGGGATATCCCTTCAGTAAGAGGAGTTGTCTTCCAGGGTGGCTCTTGATGAGTAAAGCGCATTAGCATTGGGGCAGTGTACTGTCCATAGACTTCATAAACCTCATCCAGCAACTCCTGGGTATCAGTATCGTATTTATCTATATCAAAATCATCAGGCTGTGGCAGGGGGTTGGATTTGTATTGTTTATAGATATGGTATACTGCCGGTACAACAGAACCGTATTGCCAAGCTTCAATTTGCTCACCAAATAGTGGCTTGTCATATAGGGCTAAATAGAAACCCTGAGCATAGTAAAGTAACTTTTGAAGTTTCAGATTAGTAATCAGATCCTCTTCTTCAGGAGAAGCAAGTTTAATAAAGTATCTAGCGATGTCTAGAGCATTATACATGGCAGCAACTTATCTTGAGGGTTAGAGCTATCAATTATATCAGCATTGTGCCGTATCCAGGGCAAACGTATCTAAATTATAAAAGCCTTACTCAGAAACGATTTGACAATTAATGAGCAAAAATACTCATAGCCTGAATCTGGTATCCAGTAGGCATTTCAAAATAAGATCCGTTTATCCTGGATTCCTATCCATTACCATGGTATAATTTACCGAGTTGGTGCCGCTTCAGCTTGTAACTCTTGGATTCTCACAATGTGGTTCAGAGCAACATGTTCGGAATGTTCAGGAACGCCATTTTCGTAACCAACTCCGATAATGATCCGAGAACGGAAAACAATCACCTGGTCTGGATGAACAATATCATAGGTTTTTCCCCCTGTAAGGTGGATGCGATATGGTTCAAATGGCTGTCTGCGGGTAAACTCCCGTAAATCTTCTGGCCTCATTTACTCAAACTTGAAATAGTTACATGCTCATCATAGCATTTGCTTAGTACGAGAGGTATTCATGAAAACCACAAATATATCCACGGATCTTGCTTCTCTTTCCAAGCTAATAGAGAAAGTACAGATGGGAGAACAAGTTATCATAACCAAAGCAGGTAAACCAGTTGCACTACTTGTACCTTATAAAGAAAACTCCAGCCCGAGAGAACCAGGTGGAAGTTGGGAAGGAAAAGTTTGGATGGCGGAGGATTTTGATGAAACTCCCCAGGAAGTGATTGAGTCTTTTTATGGCAATAGGGAATCTTAAATGAATTTACTTTTGGATACACATGCCGTTATCTGGTATTTTAGTAATAGTTATGAACTATCCAAGCAAGCAAAAGAAGCTATTAATGAAGGAGGAAACCTGGTTTTTGTAAGTGCGGCTACCTCGTGGGAAATAGCCATTAAAAGAGGGCTAGGCAAATTAAAAGCACCAAATAATTTTGAAGAAGAAATGCTGCGTCATAGATTTGATCCTTTGAACATTACAATTAGTCATACATTAGCCGTCGAGAATCTCCCATTTCATCATAATGATCCATTTGACAGGTTGCTTATTGCTCAGGCAAAGATGGAAAATCTATCACTTGTCACTAGGGATAAGAATATCATGAAATATGATGTATCTACCATCTTGGCCTAGTTTTCAGAGGAAGTTGGGAGAGTAGAATAAAGGATTGAGCAAATGTCACTAATTATGACCCGATGCGAAGCACCGGCTCCGCGCGTAGCGCGGGTCGCTCCAGACAACCGATGATGTCGTGGGCAAGGTTGGGTGGTTTGGGGTAGAGAATTAGGGAAAATTTATCTTGCCCACCCTACGGTATGGAACTACCTAACTAATGTCGATCTGCAAGTATTTCCAAAGCCCGGTCCGAGCATCCCATTAACCACAAGCCTGACATCCCAGATTTGTCCCCCAATAAAATTCGCCGTCGGGTGCGGAAACTTTCCTCCTCTAAATAGGCTCCCAACAAAATTCGTTGTAGATTAGGATTCCAAATCCCCGTTCTCCCGTGAAGGACTCGCCAGTTGTCTACCACCAATACCTGTCCTGGAGCCAGCAAAAATTCGGCATTATATTTAGGGTCTTGCAACAGTTGAGAAAATCGGCGATAGGCTGCCAAGAGGTCGTGAATCTTATCGTCAGAAACCTCTAGGGGTATCCGTGTATTGTGGTTGTACTTAACCTGATACACATCCCCATTGTCATCCAAATTAATTACATGGTTGCGCCGATAAGCGTCCCATTGGTATTTCCGCGCACTGGATTCATTCTCCGATAGTTTCTCCTCAACGGAAAGCCGCTTGCGACCTGCTGGTATATATTCGGTGGTTAACAACTGGAAAAACCAAGGATTTTCTGTTTTAATTACCTCTGCTAGTTTGAAACCGTCAACAACAGTGGAATAGGCTTGGCGATCCCGAAGGGATCCGCTACGCGGTGCGCCATCTGGGTTTTCGTAGAGGATACATTCCAGAAATTGCAGCCCCGTGGGAATGTCATAAGCGGTGACATCTGTATGATTTCTTAAAGTTCCCACTTGATAGGAATGTTGGATAGCCTGAGCCTTTGTGTTGCTTCTATCCATGGTAAACACATTGGTGGGATGGTATCGTTGCCGCAGGGGTCCTACCCGCTCCACCAGTGCCCGAAAGCTCTCTTCGTTCTTGGGGGCGTTGTCAATGATTGCCACCCCAAGTTCGAGCATCTTATTCAGGAAGAGCAATAATACCCCATCCTCTTTCATCACCTCATGGTAATCAAAATGAGGTACTGACACTGAAGAGTCCCACAGTTGAGGTTGGCGTCGTTGTTTGAGCCGTGGGTCATTTTGGCAGTGAACCCGCAGCCATGAGGCATCAAATACACTGTGATGACCTGTTTGCTCGCCGCCCCAAACAAGATCTAAATTTCCCTCGTGATTCAGTTTAACCTCTTGAGGAGTTGGGTTTAAAGGCATTTTGAGGAGGTCGTGTCCCCTATTCAGGCTCAAGGTATCTCGTTGAAAACATTTAAGACAGCGACAGCTATCTAGAAGCCAAAGGTGAGGATAAAAACTTTCGTGACCGTCTTTCCAAGCGAGCTTGACACCGTTGTTAGTTGTTGCCACTGATTCAATGCGAAAAGCAGGTTTGAGTTGCTGCAATACTGCTGTCATTTTATACCTCAAGATTATTGTTACATCTTTAGTCATACATTTTATAGTTATGAATTGCTAAATTTAGCTTAAGCAGTCATACGCTCTGCCAAAATTTCTAAAGCACGATCCGAACATCCCATTAACCACATATCTGACATGCCACTTTTCTTCCCCAGCAACAGTCGCCGTCGGCTGCGGAAGGTTTCCGGCTTCATATAGGCTCCCAGTAAAATTCGTCGCAGTCGGGGATTCCGAATAGCTGTGCGCCCGTGAAGCAATCGCCAGTTATCGTTCACTAATACCTGTCCGGGAGCGATGAGAAATTCCGCGTTATATTCTGGGGATTCAGCCAAGGCGGTAAATGCTTGGTAGGCCGCATACAAGTCTTGAATTTTGTCAGGGGAAACATCTAGGGGCACGCGGTCATTTTCATGGTGACGAATCTGGTAAACTTGGCCATTTTCATCTAAATTAATCACGTAGTGGCGATGATAGGTTTCCCATTGGTATTTCGTGGTGCCCTTTTCGCGATCGGATACTTTTTCCTCTACCCCCAGCCGTCGGCGACCCGTTGGTACATACTCCTGAGTTAACAGCTCGAAGTATTTTGGCTGCTGCGTCCTCAAAACCTCTGCAATTTTGAAACCATCTACCAGGGTGGAATAAGCCTGTTTATCATTGTCTGGGTTGTCGTATTCAATACATCCCAGAAATTGGAGTCGGGGAGGAACATTGTAGCAAACATGATCGGTATGATTGTGCAACCGCTTCAGGTACTGATAGGCGTGGTGAATATTCCCTGCCAGTTGGTTGGCCGTATCTAAGGTAAAGATATTAGTGGGATGATATCGCTGCTGAATCGATCCGACGCGCTCCACCAGTGCCTGAAACCCTTCTTTATTTTTGGGAACGTCATCAATAATGACTACTCCTAATTGCAGCATCTTCTCCAACCACAGCAGTAGAGTCCAATCGTCCTTCATCACTCCATCGTAATCGAAATGAGGGATGGACAGTGATGAATCCCAAAGTTGGGGTTTTCGTCGCTGTTTGAGGGCGGGGTCTTTTTGACAGTGCACTCGCAGCCAAGAGGGATCGAAGACGCTGTGATGTCCCGGTTCTTCACCACCCCAAATAATCTCTAAATTTCCCTCGCGATCGCACTTAACCTCCACCGTTATCGGGTTGAGGGGCATTTTCAGGGGATCCTGTCCTTCTCCTTCTCCACTGTTAAGGCTCAACGTGTCAGGTTGAAAGCATTTGGAACAGTGACAAGTATCCCGTAACCAGAGGTTATGATAAAAGCTTTCATGACCATCTTTCCAAGTAACTTGCACCCCGTTATCGGCGGTGGCAACCGATTCGATCCGAAAAGCACTTTTGAGTTGCTGAATTAGAGTTGTCATGTTAGTTTTTTGTTTATTTACCACTTGATAATTGGCGTTGCATTATTAAAGGATGAGAGAGTCTCGCGCCAAGACGCAAAGGCGCAAAGGGAGGAGAAAGATTTTTTTTCCTTTCTTTAAATCATGCCGCTCTTATGCAACGCCTGATAATTAGCTAACCATCTTTAGATGGGCAGAGAGGAATCTTTAACCAAGTATTTTGCTCTTTCAACAAGAGACAATCGATTGTAGCATAGATGCTCCCTTGCTTTCTTTTATAGATTACTTCCCGTTCGGAGAGGGATAGAGGAGCCGTGTGCCAGACTCCAGGGTGCATTGATATGCCACAGCTCCCATCTGAATAAAGGGCTAGGAAATCTTCTGGCTTGACATCCTCTTTAGGAGGAGCCACAAGAAATATACTCGGTTCGCCATTTTTAGGGATAAAAGCTTCTCCTCCATCCAGATGGGCACTCAGCCAATTTACCAAAACATATTTTGAGTTGCTTTCTGGTTCAGAAAAAACCTTCCCCGTTGCACCGCCGCGAGCATTATGATGACCAGCAGAAAACACGGTTGAACCTCGCCAATAGACTTTGAATTCCTCTTCAATCACTGTACCGTAACCCCCCCCGGCAATCAGAGGTCGCTTTCCTGGAGCAGGCCATTTGCACAACTCTATTTTCGCATCTTCAAACTCTGTGAATACAACTCCCACTCCTCGGGCATTTTCTGAGTTCAGCCTTTTTAAAGGTACCTGATAGTAATTGACTGTGGCAACCATTGTTTTTGCTTAATTTAACTAACAATTGAACTGTTAATGGAAAGTTTTATCCCACTTGCCAACTAAATTGACGGCAAGTGGGTGAGGGAAATAGTGCTGAAAAATCCTGTAGTAGAGTAATTCCTCCTTACTACTTATGGGGTCTCCCCGAAAGCGTGCCTTATCAAAATCTTGGTCGGAAATGGTAGCCTCAGCGTGAGCTGCTAAAACTTTAGAGGAAGCACAACCATGAGCAAATTCCATCTTGTCTCGCCAAACTATTTCTCGGGGTAAATAGTCTTCAAAAGCTTTACGGAGCAACCCTTTCTCCATACCAAAGCTCTGGTGAAGCTTGAGGGTAGGATCTATAGTCAGTGTCATTTCCACAAAGTCTAGATCTAGAAAAGGAACTCTTGCTTCTAAACCATGAGCCATTGTCATTCTGTCTAATTTTTGCAAGTTGAGATGATGTAATCCTTTAATCAGAGATACCAATTCTAGATTTAAAGTCTTGCCATCATTGTAATCAGCTAGATAACTATAGCCAGCAAACAACTCATCTGCTCCATCTCCTCCGAGAACTACTTTGACATATTGGCTAGCAAGATGAGATAGCAAGTAGGTAGGTACACAACTTCTTAACCAAGCGGCATCATAGGATTCAAAGTGATAAATTACCTCGGGTAGAACAGAAAGCATTTCTGCTTCTGAGTAGATACATTCGTGATGAATTGTTCCCAAATATTCTGCTACTAATCTTGCTGCTTTTAGATCGGGAGAGTTAGGCAATCCGGCGGAAAAAGAATGTAGTTCTGACACATCTCGCTTCATCAAGGCAGCAATGATGCTAGAATCTAGGCCTCCACTGAGAAATACTCCCACAGGAACATCAGACATTAAACGCCTGCGGACACTTTGAGAAAGGCCTTGGCGAATTTTTCCGAAAATAACCTCTAAATCTTCTAGAAAAACATCCACTTCTGGAAGAGAGTAGTAGGGTTGTAACCCTTCAGTGGAATGGTAATAGTGTCCTGGGGGAAACTCTTCAATTTGTTCCCTATGCCCTCTTAAAGCTTTGATTTCCGAAGCAAAAAATAAACCTTCTTCACTTTGAGCATAGTATAAAGGTTTAATTCCTAAGGGATCGCGAGCGACAAATAATTCCTGATTCTTAGCCAAGATAAAGCTAAACATACCCTTGAGTTTTTGAGGCAGCTGAGTGCCAAACTTTTGGTAGAGTGGGAGAAGAATTTCCGTATCACTTTCAGTTGAGAAATCGTATTTTTCCCCCAAGCAATCGCGCCATTGTTTATGGTTATAAATTTCTCCGTTAGCAATAGCGTATAATTTGCTCTCTGGATCCCATAACGGCTGGTGTCCTCCTTGCACATCAATAATGGCAAGACGATTATGTCCTAAAGCATAGTTGTCCTGGCAAATACTACCAGTACCATCTGGTCCACGATGAGCTAAGATTGACAAGGTGTCTTCAAAGCCATCGGAAACAGGTGAATTTAAGCCAAAAAATCCAACTATTCCACACATATCTTTATAGTCTTGGGTCGTGCTTTTCTAGCCCTCCAAAATTGGGCGATCGCCTGCCCAATTCTGATTCAATTTTTCGGGTTCCATCGATCCCGATTTCAAACTCCTACCATGACTTCGGAATTTGTCAGTTGTTTGCCGTTCGCCGTTTCATAGCCATTGTAGTCCAATGTCTCCCCATCAGGGGTGAGAGTTTGGGAGAAAACTTCCTGAGGGTGGTTATTTTCGTCGGCGATCAATACTCGGGCGCTGTGTCCGGTACCTATGACTTCAGAGCGATGGCAATGTTCGTTGGCCCAAACAATTAATATATCTCCGGGTTGGCACAATAGGGCACCACCACCATTGGGACAAATTTGTCCGCTTCCCGCCTCTCCTGGCAGCACGTAAGTATTCCAGCGCTTCCCATTCTCAATGTTGACAATTTCTACTTCTTCTAGAGGCAGAATTCCCACTTTTTCCAGGAGATCCCGGTCGATAGTGATGCTGCCTACATAGTGTCGGTTGGCTTCAGTGACGCGGACGCGATGCAGCTTGGCGTGCATAAGCTTTATTGTTCCCATTTTCTCTGTTTTCTCCTAATTTCAGTTAGTTTGACCTTGGTCAAACTAGTTCTTTTGAAAGACTATAGCATACATGGGTTCGGTCTCAAAGATTGTGAATTCTTCTCGGCTGATTAAACTCCAAGATAGTTCCTTTAGTACCTCATGTAAAGCCTTGTTATTGTTGTGGTAGTCCACCCGCACGGTCAGGACGAAGTACCCGCCTGATTTTAACAGAGGGTCTAAATTGTGCAAAGCTTCCGGGGGAGCATGACCAAAGGTAAAAACGCCCACAGCGATGATGGCATCAAATCCGTCAGGAGTGAAACAATTGAGCGGTGCTTCTAAGTTGTCTCGATATAAAGTTTTGTAAACTTGCTTTTTGCGAGCAACTTCTAGCATCTCTTCTGAGAGGTCAATGGCAGTAAGATTGGTATATCCCAGTTCTGCTAAAGCCTCTCCTACCATCCCCGTACCAGCTCCGGCATCTAGAATGCTCGCATCTTGATTGGGCAGTATTTTGGCTAAGGCGCGAGCTGACTCAATGGGACTGATACGATAGGGTCCATCTAATTCAGCATCATAAATGGGAGACCAAGCATCGTATTTATCCTCCAACTTTTCAGGATCGTTGGTTTCGTAGATCCAGGAAAGGCGATCGCTGACTTTTTCGCCAAAAAAGAAACTCCAGGATAGTTCCCCCGCTGAAATTGCTTCGCACATTTTCTCGTAAGCTGCACTCAAATCTGGATATTGCGACTTCGCTAACTGGGAGAGTAATTCGTAGCTTTTATGGAGATGTTGGCTTAAATCCTTTGATTGCAATACCATCAAGCCTAGCTGACTCAAGACATCGAGATAGTGGGAGTGGCTGTAGGTTGGTTCAAATAACAGGCGATCGTAAACGTATTTGCGAGCTTGTTGGCTAATCTGCTTTGTTGGCGTTACTAAATCGTCAAATAGAAAGATACCGCCTTCTCGAAGAACTCGATAAATTTCCCTCAAAGCCAACTCCCGTTGATGGATGTGATAGAGAGTTGCTTGGCTCCAGACGTGGGTGAAAGTTCCCTCTTCAAAAGGCAGGTTAGTGGCGGATGCTTTTTGAAATTGCAAACGCAAGGATGGATAGTCTTGAGCTTTCTCTAGAGCATTACTGATGCGAACATTACTTAGATCGATGCCCACTACATCACAACCTGTCTTTTCAGCTAGCCAAACAGCAGTATTGCCATTACCACAGCCAAGATCTAGAACCCGAGAGGAGGCTGTAATTCCGCTTTTATCTAGCATATATTCATTCCAGCGCTGGCAGGCGGGAATGAAGTCCTCTATACAGGTGGCAGTCAAGTCTAGAAAATAACCCCAGTGAAGACTGCCCTCTGAGTCCCAAAAACTGCGGTAGAGGCTGTCTTCGGCATCGTAAAACGCTTCGGTGTCGGTTTCTGTGAATTTGCTTTGGTTCATATTTATAGTTGCGATCCCGCTACCGCGATTAATTATTAGATTTTATCAGAAATATTGTAGAAAACACCAATATAGCAACCGCCATCATGGTTAGGACAAGATTTACGAAAGGGGGCGCACGGCGTGCGCCGATGGCACATCAGCTTGGCGACTGCTATATATAGCGCTATAATAGCACAGTAAGTAATGGTATATTCGCACTCAAACCCTAATCACAAGAATACAATGCAGCCGATACTTTTTCGGCGTTGCTGAATCAAGGTATGGAAGGGGGGGGGACTGTCGCGCATTCGTTCATTTTCGAGCAAAACTGAAACGCTTTGATTACTGGTCACTGGTCACTGGTCACTGGTCACTAATTTCGATCCGTTCATTTGTCTTTTCCATCGCCTTTTTTTCCGGAAGTAGTTCATACCTCCTACTGTTACTATAAAAATAATCCCAGGTATGGGACCAAATTCAAAAGGTACAGGACTTGCTGATTGTTCAAAAGCTATTTCTTCTGCGCCTACCCTAGTTGAATCACCCCAATTACTGAGAATGTCTAGGTAAACAAATCGAGCTCGAGTGGCTTTGAAAGTAAATATCTGAGCGTGAGCCCCATCGTTGCGAATGTTGGGTGTCAAATCATCTTGTGAAACAGATCCTCCTTCTATTAACACAGTTTCATTCCCAACTATATTATCCATAGCGGCAAATAAATTAAATGTATTTATGCCCAAACCCATAGTACCAAAACGAATATTCCAAATCGCTATTGCTTGGATGGTGGGTGGGTCATCCGACGCCTCAGAGAGAGTAAAAATTAATCTACCCGTAGGGCTGGACAATAATCCAAAATTATCACCAAAACCAATAGTGTGAGCAACATCTCTGGTGAATTCACTAAAGTCAGTTTCCCCGCTGGTATATTTTTTTGATAACCCCTTTTGGTTAATAATATTGTCAATCGGTTGATTCTTTCTTTCTCCTACACTTGAGACAATTTTTATTGGCTGAAAGATAGTAGTCATAGTGACAGCATGAGCAGGGGGAGTGAGGAGCGCGGCAGCAGCAATCCCTATCGTCGCGGCTAGTTGTTTTTTCATGAGAAATTTCCTTTGTGGGAAATCCCGTCGCTCAGAGCGCGGGGATGAAAACGGGTAATCCTAATTTTAGAGAACCTATTTGAGAGCTAGGCGATCGCCAGTTAGATAGCAACCCCCCGTAGCGCCACAAGTAGGGCAGTGAGAGCTATGGGTTACGCTCCACTCTATTATTTTAACAGACTTTCTTTGCGTCTTTGCGACTTTGCGCGAGACTAAAGATACTTTTGTAATAGAGGGGCTAATTTTTCCTTCTGTTCTGGAGATACTTTATGTAACATTCCGTTGGAGATTTGTCATGATCATCTCCACTGTAACACTACCATGGTCTGGATGTCAACAATCGTAATCCGTAACTAAAGCTAAGGTAGCATAGGCAATTTCCGCTTCTCTAGCTAGTTTTGCTTCCGGTAAATTAGTCATGCCAATAATAGTCGCCCCCCAGCTACGATAGAGATTGGATTCTGCTTTAGTGGAAAAAGCTGGTCCTTCCATGCAAAGATAAGTACCACTGCGATGAAGTCCAACGTCCTTTAATTGGAGACTAGCCAGAGGTAAACCAGTCACTTGAGCCACTTGTTGCACTTTCATTCCAGTCTTGAGTAAAGAGAGGGCAATTTCTTGCGCTTTTAGAGCTAAACCTCTCGCTTCCCCTCTCGCTTCTCCTATAGCTAAGCCCTGGGTTTTCCCTTTCGCTAAACCTCTCGCTTCACCTCTCGCTTCAGGGATTATTGATATAGTAGCAGTAGGATGTATGAACTACTTCCGGAATAAAAAAGGGGGTGGGTTCAACCCCCCATCATAAGCCTGAGCAGGACTGGTAACTGGTCACTGGTCACTGATGAGGTTGGGGGGTTTGGAGTAGAGATTTGATAAAATATACGGTATGGATCTCTGGAAGTTGACCCTAATGTCCAAGCGCTTAATTGGTTTAACTGGTGGTATTGGTACAGGTAAAAGCACTGTTTCTCGTTATCTGGCAACTCGCTATGAATTACCCATCTTAGATGCAGATATTTATGCAAAAGAAGCAGTGACACCCAATTTCCCAATTTGGCGACAAATTATTAAACGATACGATAGCACCATTCAATTGCCCGATGGTAGCCTAAATCGCAAGGTTTTGGGGGAAATTATCTTTAATAACCCAACAGAGAAGAGTTGGCTGGAGGGGAAGATACATCCTTACGTGAGGGATCGCTTCCTCTCTGAAGGACAGCAATTAAAAGCTGATACAGTAGTTTTAGTCATCCCTTTATTATTTGAAGCCAAGATGACGGATTTAGTCACGGAAATTTGGGTCGTCAGTTGTAGTGAGCAACAGCAATTAGGGCGTTTAATTGAGCGGGATCGCCTAACTCCAGAACAAGCTAGAGCAAGGATTCAGAGTCAATTACCCCTGTCAACTAAGATAGCTGGTGCGGACCTGATTTTGGCTAATTCTTCCACTTTAGATAATTTGCTGTTCCAAATTGATACTGCTTTAAAATTGTAATTACTCACAGCAAGAAATAGGGTATACTGAAAATGGAACAATTCAGGTATTCTGAAACGGCAATGACTACGCGTAGGATGCGTTACGCTAACCCATTTAATTTAGGATGCTGCTACGTACGATGCGTTACGCCAACAAAGTTTGTATTGTTGCTACTACTTACAGCTAGTAACGCATCCTACGACTTCTTAGCATCCTACGGGTGGGGACTGCCGCGCATTCGTTCAAGAACGACCTGTTTTACCAATGTCAGAGATTCGTAGCCGTACCAGAGTTCAACCATGCAATATTGGATTACCGGATAGCACGGTTTTAATTCGAGAGGATCGCAACAGATGACGGTTTCCCTACGATGGGTGTTGGATACAAGCGTTTGCATCAAGCAATTTATTGCTGACCCATTAATCCAAAAAGTCAATCAGCTATTCGACCATCTGAACGATCCATATGCTCAGTAATGGTATATTAGCACTCAAACCCTCATCACAGGAAGGTTTCAGCCGGCTATTATCATTACAATGCAGCACTACCGATAGATTTTATAGCGAGATAATCTTCCAACTCCGGAACTTCCACCCAATAATTGCCCTCATGAGATTGATGAGTCAAATCCATCAATAATTGGGAATAGACTCCTTCTCCCAAGGATGGAACCAGAGACTCCCCTGTATCAATGGATTCTACCCAACGGTCAACTACCCGCATAAAAGGTGCCAAACGTCCATCGGCAAAAACCTGGGGGAACGCTAGTCGTTTAGGAATTTCCACCTTGGTCAGAGATTTCCCTGCTGGAGAAGCCATTAAATTGAACCCATGGACGTAATCCTTCAAATTATCGCTACCCAAAACTAAAGTCCCTTTATCCCCATAGACCTCCACCCAATGACCTCGTCCCTCATAGGTGACAGAACTAATAGTCAAAGAAATGGGAGTCCCGTCAGCCAACTCTAACAGCAGCAAACAAATATCCTCCCCGTCCACAGGCTTTAATTGTCCCCCAGCTTCTGGGTCAGGTCTCTGGGGGATGGCGCAATTTAAGGAGCTACACAACCGCTTGATGGGACCGAAGAGCCAACTAATATAATCGAAGACATGGGAACCTACAGCCCCGAGAGCACCTCCTCCCATATCCTTGCGAGAGTACCAATTCCAAGCCCGATCTGGATTAGCACGACTGGTTACCAACCAGTCTATCTTAATCAAACGCTTCTTACCTACATATCCCTTCTCCAGATGTTCTGCCAATAACTGCCATGCAGGAACGAAGCGAAACTCAAAATCAGCAGTAGCTACCACTCCTTGGGAGCGAGCTAAATGATACAGTTCCCTAATTTGGCTCCCATTCATGGTCATGGGCTTTTCTAATAATAAATGCTTCCTGGCTGCCAATACCGCTTTCGCCATTTCGTAGTGCAAAAACGGCGGAGTGGAAATACTAACCCCCTCCACCTCAGGGAGGGAAAGGATATGTTCCAGTTGATTGGCGCAATGGGGAATATTATAGGTATTGGCGATGGCTTTGGCTTTCTCCCAGTCCCGATTATATACGGCTACCACCTCAGTACGAGGATGATTTAAAAAACCGGGAATGTGAATTTTCTGCCCAAAACCAGTACCTACTACCGCTACTCCAATCTTAGATTGTGCTACCATCTATTTTTTACCCAATCGTTGACATAGAGCTAAGATTATACTACTTTTTAGCAAACTGTAGTTTACTTTTCTTGATTATACAGCACTTAATGCTTTAACTCTAGCGATCGCAAGAATCCAGATCCTCCAGTTTCTGGTCATATTTCTGTGCTGTCTCTAACCATAAGCTTTTAACAGTGAGTAACTCCTGCAAAGTCTCCTCTTTTGTTTCTCCCTGTGCCAAACATCCACGCAGAGCGAGTATTTCAGCCACAAAACCACCTTCGTCACAAGGATAGATTATTATTGGATAATTCCCATTTACTCTTCTTCGATCTAGCATAGTAGGGTGGGCAATGTTCCCATGATTTTCGGCTTACTTGGTATCTTTTTCTTTCATTGCCCACCAACAGCTCGATGGGCAAGAGGGCAATTTATCTTGCCCACCCTACGGTATCTAGATTAGATTAAATTAAATAGCTATAATATCAACAAATTCCCAGTAATCTCTCTGACTATTCCATTTTAATTTATAAAGAACATAAAATGATTGTGATTTTGAATCAGAAAAATAAGTCACTTTGACAGTAGCATCATCGTCATATTGATCTGTAACCTGAAGAGCTATGACTTGGATTGGATTAATACTAGCAAACCAGTCTCGAAAAGAGGAATATCCATTAGAGTGCATTCTAGAATTATTCTTTATCTTTTGTAGCAAACGTTCCCAAGCTGCATGATATGATCCGCCTCTTATACCTTCATAATGATCTCTCACAGCAATTGTTGGGTCAGGTCGAGTTGACTCAGGTGTTGGCACAGGTGATTGATCCTTTGCTATAATAGCAGCGCCTAAAGTACCGATTAAGCCTATGATAGCTGCTGCTATTACAGTTTTATTATCAGACATAGCCTTTTGCTTGTAATACAATTTGCGATGTGGATTTATTGGGAAAGCTCAGCGATCGCCAATCCATCAACATTACTCTTATGGTAGCGACTGGTTCTGAATTTGTCAAGGGGGGTAAAAAGGCGGTATATCTAGATTATTATAAATTTTCTTGGCAAGGATATGGTTAATTTCGGTATGTCTAGGCACCGCAGATCGTTTGTTCAAAGCTGGATTATGCCACCACGAGTGCCTACCACCTTCTCTGAGCATTTCACATCCTTGAGCTCGTAGATAGCGGATGAACTTTTTACGTTTCATAAGGCTATCTTTTCTTCTCTGTAGTTTTCACTGGCAGCAGAAATGGCATCTTGCCGATTAAACTCTAGAGCCTCTTGAAGAGTAATTCTCAGGCTTTCAAGCAATTCTTCATAAGATACTTCCTGGCAATTAACTCCTGGTATCTCTTCTATCCAACCGATCCACCAACCACCACTTTCTTGTATAATAGCAGTGTATTCATTAACCATAGTATTTTTCTCCAATAAGTCTAACAGCCTTCCGGTTTTGTAGTCATCCCCATGGTAGCGACTGGTTCTGAATTTGTCAAGGGAGGTAAAAACAGTGCGCTCCCTCGACCTGGGAGTGTCAAAGACTGTTCGCCGCCCCCTCTTTCCATTTACGAGCTTAAAACTGAGTTGATTAAAGCTCTGTATTCTCCACCTTGAGTTTGAAACCACTTCAGAATATCTGGCTCAATCTGAACCAGTCTCTGTGCAATAGGAGCAGAAATTCTTAAAGTAGCCGAATCAAAAAACTCATCCGTCAAAGGTGGAATGTCAGAATAATCAATGTCTTCATCTTCCATCTCCTCAAGTGCTTTCCAGTTAGTACGAGAGGTATTGCTCAAATTTTTGTCATTCATATCGATTTGGGGTGTAGGGTGTAGAGAAGAGGAAATCTTTATTTGGACTTGTCGCAATCCCCCAGTTGCTGTGCTATACTTTTTAGCAGTGATTAATTATTGGTGCTACCCTCTACGATTCTCAATAAAGTCGTATCAAAAGGAATATCTAGTTGCTGAAAGTCAACGATGATCTCCCGAACAATGGATACCAAATCTTGCGTTTCCCCTTGTGAGATGGGTACCAATGGTAGTCTACAGGTACCGACGTTCAGACATGCCAAATTCATCAATGATTTTATAGGAGCAGGATTTGAACCAATCTGGAGCAGTGCTTTACATAAACAATGTACATTATGCATTATATGTTTACTTGTTTCCGTATCCCTATCTTCAAGGAAAGAAGAGACTAAGTGAGACATCACCTGGGGCATAACGTTGGCCACCACAGAAATAACACCGACACCGCCTACGGATAGAATTGGTAATGTTAAGGAATCATCCCCAGATAATATAGCAAACTGTGGGTTATGGGCGAGTCGCTTTGCTGTGTCCGTTATTTGATCGAGATCGCCGTTGGAGGCTTTCAAGCCAACAACGTTATCGCACTCATTGGCAATCTGCTGTATTGTTTCAGGTGCAATATTAATCCCTGTCCTACCAGGAATGTTATAGACTACCAAGGGGATACCTATTTTGTTCAATTCACGAAAATGAGCCAGGACTCCAGAAGGAGTAGGCTTGTTATAATAAGGACACACGACGAGGCAGCCATCAGCACCTGCTTCTGCGGCTTGGTTCGTTAAGTAATACGCCTCTTTGGTGGAATTGGAGCCCGTTCCAGCTATTACTTTCAGCTGTGTGTTTTTTGATGCCGAGATAACGGTTTTAATGACCGCCATGTGCTCTTTGTGAGACAGGGTGGGAGACTCACCTGTTGTCCCGCAAGGGACTAAAGCGGAGGTACCGGCGTTTGCATGAAACTCAACAAGCTTGGAAAGCACATCGAAATTGACATCTTGCCCTTGATCACCCATAAAGGGAGTTACCAACGCAACGACGTTTCCAGAAAATAGGATATCACTGTTGGATGCTCTGATTGACATAAAGAATCTGCAATAGTTTATTTTTCCTGATTATACAGCACTTAATGCTTTAACTCTAGCGATCCCGCAGGCCGACAGGCAACTGTCGGCGCTTCGCGGCACGCCTTTTCCAGATCTGGAAGTTTCTGGTCATATTTCTGTGCTGTCTCTAACCATAAGCTTTTAACAGTTTCCAACTCCTGCAAAGTCTCTTCTAAAGTTTCTCCCTGTGCCAAGCATCCACGCAGAGCAGGTATTTCAGCTACAAAACCACCTTGGATAATTCACAGTTACTTTCCTTCGATAATCTGTAGGATTCGACGAATATAAACAAACTAGACACGATTATTATGAACTGGTATAATTAAAATTACTTCATTATAACCCACCATTGGAGCTAACCCATTAAAGCGGAATGCGATGAGAGCTACATCTTCAGTAAAACAGTGACCTTGTACCATGACAGTTACCAGTTACCAGTTACCAGTTACCAGTTACCAGTTACCAGTTACTAGTTACCAGTTACCTTCCACCAATAAGTGGCTTGCCACCAAATAAGTGGTGGGGGCCTCAAACCCAAGGTTGAGCTGCTACCATGGTACGTGATTATTGGTCACTGGTAACTCAAAGGTGATGTGCTTTGGAATAGCAACCCGGAAGCTATTTCGGTCAATTATTTCGTACCCGACTCCATGACGAGGTGCGAGACGAAGCTGTTTCCAAGATAATTGACTGAGTTTATATAAAGTGGAACATCTCCATGGTACCATTGAAGTCTCTAGCTACCCATCAGATCATCCTTCTACTTTTGTCACTTCCTTTAAACTGAGTCTACCCCAGTTTCCATCTTAGCATGAATAAGATTCCCTCGTCAACATTGGTTATTTGTTCTTTATATGCAATTTTCATCAAAAAAACAAACAACAAATAACTCAAAACAAACAATCAGAAAATACTCTCTTTGGACACGGCAGCTGGAAGTTTTCGCCGTGGTAGGCAAATTTATATTTTATTTATCCAAAGACAAGCTAGTTGGTAGCAACTCCTCTAAACAAAGAAGTATTCGTGCCCAGTGGCTAGTGAAAAACCTAGTAAATTTAGGCCCAACTTTTGTTAAAATGGGACAGGCACTCTCTACTCGTCCAGATCTGATTCCCTTGGAATACGTGCAGGAGTTGGAGCAGTTACAAGATAAAGTACCACCATTTAGTGCGGACGAGGCGATCGCTGTTGTGGAATCGGAACTGGGCAACTCTATTTATGCCCTCATGGGTGATTTCGAGCGAGTTCCTCTCGCTGTTGCTAGTTTGGGACAAGTACACAGAGCGCGACTGCATACTGGAGAAGTAGTAGTAGTCAAGGTACAGCGTCCAGGATTAGAAAGGTTATTCAAGTTAGATTTTCAAATACTGCATTGCTTAGTGGGTTATGCTAATCGCTTCCTGTTAGGAGCGCGAAAGTACCGTTTGGCAGAAATTTACCAAGAGTTTTTTCAACTCCTCTATCGGGAAATTGATTACATTCAAGAAGGGAAAAATGCCGATCGCTTTCGGGAAAACTTTAACAAGGATCCTCGTATAGCCGTGCCGAAGGTCTATTGGCGCTACACTACTAAAAAGGTACTCACCCTGGAATACCTCCCGGGAATTAAAATAAACGATGGCCAATCCTTAGAAGCTAATAAAATTGATAGGTCGAAAATTATTCAACTAGGTATCTGCTGTTATCTCAAGCAGTTATTACAAGATGGCTTTTTTCAGTCGGACCCCCATCCGGGAAATATGGCTGTGGGGAGGGATGGCAATCTCATTTTCTACGATTTCGGCTCTATGGCAGAGGTGAAATCTCTCGCTCGGGACCACATGGTGAAGACTTTTTTTGCCGTGCTGAGAAAAGATACTAATGAGGTGGTGGAAACCCTCATTTACATGGGATTGCTGGAACCAGTTGGGGACATGACTCCCGTGAAGCGCTTAGTTTCCTTTCTCTTAGAGGAGTTTCGGGAAAAACCCATTGATATTAAGGCTTTCCATCGCGTTAACAGGGAAACCTATCTCATGTTTGAGCAGCAACCCTTTCGCTTACCCCCCCAAATGACCTTTATCCTCAAATCCCTCACCACTCTTGATGGTATTGCTCGCACTTTAGATCCTCAATACAATCTCCTAGCAGCAGCTCAGCCTTTTATCAAGAGTCTGGTTCTGAATAATAGTAAAGGAAACCTCTTGGGAGTCTTAGCCAGACAAGCTGGAAACTTTCTGAAAGATAAACTGTACCAGCCCAGTGCTGGGGAAATTATCATCAAACGGTTAGAGGAGCGGCTGGAAACTGGGGAGTTGCAAGTGCGAGTTCGTTCTGTAGAGAGGGAGCGGGCGCTGCAAACAATTTACATAGCAATTAAAAGTCTAATTTATGCAAGTCTTAGCGGATTTACTCTCCTTGCTGCTACAATTTTGCTCGGTTCTTATCCAGGTTGGGCGATCGCTGCTTTCAGTTTCTCCGCATTCTGGTTTTTAATCTTGCTCCGCTCTTTAATCCATCTATCTATTCGGGAAAGATTAGATAAATTAGGTAAATAATAGTTGAACCGCACCAAAGACGCGGATAATTGCGAAGCTTTGCGTAAGCTTTGCGAAGCTTTGCGAAGCTTTGCGAAGCAACCGCCCAAGGCGTCCCGCCCAAGGCGTCCCGCCCAAGGCGTCCGCAGATAAATACAGATACATTTATGTGTAACATATTATAGCAACCGCCAGGGCCATCGTGACAGAGTCTAATTATAGAAAAATGTTAAAATGCAGGAGAAAAATATGGATATAGGGTTACTGGTTCAGGGGATAGCTACAGTGTTGGCACCCTGTCTACCGTTTTTGCTAAATTTGGATCAGAAAGCTGGGGAAGAAGCTATGGGCAAAGCTTCAGCCTTTAGTAGAGGTTAAACCAGCAGCTTTGGAAGCAGCAGAGGACGTGGCTAAGAGTCCTGAAGATGAAGACGCCATCGCTGCTTTGCGACAACAGCTGAAGAAAATCTTGACAGCTCCAGAAAATGCAGTATTGGCAGCAGAGATAGAGGAAATTTTGGCGTCTTATAAAAGCGACTCTGGAGTGAACGTATACCAGCCGGTGAGTGGCAATGAAAACCAGGTGATTGGAGTTGTACAGGGTGGTTCGGTGAGCTATAAGGGTGGCGATCGCTGAATTTTTCCCAGAGAGTGTACTATAAAAGATACCGTAGGGTGGGCATCGCCCACCAAGCATCGCCCACCAAGCATCGCCCGAATAGCGAGATTAATTACAATAACTTTCAAGAACCGCCAAACCCTTTTTTGTTACCGAGGGATATTGAGGACTTTACAGGTAGGAAGGACTATATTACAAAACTGAAGGAGCATTTACAGAAAGGGGGAACGGCGGCGATTTCAGCAGTTAATGGTATGGGAAGTATCAGGAAGTTCCACCTGTGCAGTGCTCATTACCAGTCGTCAGGCTTTGGGGAGTTTGCGGGGAGCAGAGATACTGAAATTAGAGGTAATGTCTTCGGAGGAAGGGCTGGAGTATCTGAAGAAGCAATTGGGGGCAAAACGGGTTCAGGAAGAGTTGGAGGCTGCTCAGAAGATTGTCTCCCTCTGTGGGGGTTTGCCCTTAGCCTTGTGAGCGCGTCAGTAAGACCCAAATAGTAATCAGGAATACAGCTGCGGAGCGAATTTGGTTGCTCCCAGACCATTCCAACTCTCCGAGATAATGAGATCCGATAGCTACGGTATGAATAGCAGCCAAAATTAAAGCAGGAACGGATAATAAATGAATCCTTCGCCAATATTTTCCCAAAACTTGCTGCCAGTGGTCGAAACTGGTAAGTGCTGCTGGTGTTATTAACAAAAGGGAGGTGATTCCGGTGCAAATTCCGAGCTGATGTTGGGGTAACATAAAGGGGATACCCTGGAGATTCCAATTCAAGGAATGGCTTATCATGTGACTTGTATGGGCTAAAGCCAGGACGTAACAACCCACCCCCAGAGCACGTCGATATCGCAATGGCTGTTCCCAGAAATTGCTTAAAGGACGGGCAATCAAAGCGAAGATGAGTAAGAAGAGGGCACCATGACCTGTATAATCTACCATAGCATCATTACGAAACAAAGTTAAGATACCTATAGCCACAGTTACCCAGCCCCCTAAGCGAAACAACTGACTCCGTTTACTAGCACTCAGTCTGGATGCGAATACACCCACACCCAGCATCATCGGTGTGGTTCCCACTCCAAAAGCCAGCATCGTGCTTGCTCCCCCCCAGAGATTACCTGTTGCGGCTGCCTTTATTTGGGCAGCGTAGAGGAAACCGCAGGGAATCAACCCCCAAATTACCCCTAGGAGCGCGGGAGTCCACCAGCGAATAGAGAGGGAAAGAGCAGTCATTGCCCCACTCAAACGTCCGTGCAACTTCCCTTGGATAGGATGGAGTAGAGGGAGATGGGGTAAAAGGTGCGGGTTGATTTGCAGCAAACCAAACCAAATCAACATCAATCCGGTAATAATAACCATGATCTGACGCAGTCCGCTCCCCACTCCTGCTAATTGTCCGCTAGCAATGAGGAGGTTACTCACACCACCCAAAGCAGCACCCACTAAAACATAGCTGACAATTCGTCCCAAGTTGAGTAGAATGTGAAAACTGAAACTTCTTTGCCAGTTTGGAGAGTTTGGATTTTGCAGGGACAGGGAGAAGGAGACTGTTAAAGGACCGCACATTCCAGCACAGTGACCGAAACTCCCCAAAAATCCTTGAGTGAAGATAAGTAGCAAATCTAACACAATAAAAACTCACAACAAATGTTGCCCAAGTTAATTTTATTGATTTTCCCCTTTCTCCTGGTAGTGAATCCAGCAGTAGCCCATACAGTGAAGACTAGTGGGAATGTGGGAGCTACTTTCCACATCGAACCGAATCACAATCCTAGGGCTAGGGAATCTTCTCAACTCTGGTTTGCTCTCACTCGTGAGGGGGGAGAATTAATTCCCTATTCTTCCTGCGACTGTGAACTAGTGGTGAAGAGTGAATCTGACCATGAACCAATTTTGCCTGTCCCTCTGACAGGGATTTCTGTGGAGCAGTATGAAGGTATTCCCGGTGCTGACATTATCTTTCCCCAGGAGGGGATTTACGAGTTAATTCTCAAGGGTTCTCCCAAATCTGGTGCAGATTTTCAGCCTTTTCAGCTCAGTTATAATGTTACTGTGACTCCAGGAACTGCGTCTGAAGCAAATGAGGGGGAGGGCGAAGCGGAAAATTATCGGTTGTGGTGGGCTATTTCTGCCATCGCCTCTGGTACAATTCTGGGGATAATTATCTTTTTGAGGAGAAGAGGAAATCAGATAGACGAAGGCTGAAAGTTGCTAACTAGAAGAAGATTCCCGAAAATAGAACCCGAGAACAAAACCTATTGGTCCGGAAATAACTGCGGAAACCGTTTTAAACAGCTCAAATGCTTGTCGAAAAACTTCTTCCTGTTGAAGAGTACTTCCAGGGCTATGTAAATGGTAGACTTGACATGCTAGGATAAGGAAAGAAGCAGCAATACTCAATGTAAAGGTCTAAACAATAATTTTAGCCAGAAAGGAGGCTGTATTTTCTCGCAGACTATATTTATTGTCAACTTTTCCGGTAGATGCTTCTTCAACATCAACTGGAGTATGATTTTCTACTGAAGGCTGCATCTCTGGAGAGTTCAATTAACTGCCTCCTCTAGCTATAGATACCGTCGCGCTTTAAAAGGTAAGACCGCTTCTCGGTCAATTCGGCCATTCTTCAATGTTACTATAGAAGCTCCCTCCTTGTAGTACTTCTTCGCCCACGCATAAAGACTTAATGCATCCCGCATTACCTCTCCAGTATTACAACCTGTCGCTTTTTTAAGATCTTCAATTACAGATAGAGTTTGTTGGTCTATATTTAATTGCATTGTTTTCCTTTCAGTCATGGTAATCTCACCATCTTTACAAGTCTTTTTCCTTATATTTCTAGTAAAACATGACCATGACTGAGTTCGTGTCTGAGTTGGTGACTGAGATGACTGACTTGGTGACTGATTTTGCTAATATGTCCATAGGAGGTAGCTCATAGCTGCTCTCTCATAACTGGTAACTGGTAACTGGTAACTGCTATATGTCATCCCGTTCTCTGAGAGTTGCGCCAGAATACAAGGAGCGAGTAAGATTGGCTCTTAAGCGTCAAAGTCTACGACAGATAGATCTTGTTGAAGAATTAGCTATTGCTCGTAGTACAGTTTCTAACTTCTTCAATAATCGTCCTGTGGATCGCCAAAATTTTCTGGATATTTGCGATCGCTTGAACTTAGATTGGGAAGAAATTGTCCCTTGGGATGATATAGAGATTCAAGAAGCTAGTACTAGTCGGGTTTCTTCAGAGTATTCTTCTGGGTGGGTTTCTTCAGAGTATTCCTCTAGGGAAAAAAGAAAGTTAAATCCTCCCCATAATCTACCGTTGAGCAACGTGAGTAAATTTGTGGGACGTTCTCAGGAAATGTCTACTTTACATAAAAAGTTACAACAGGACAATTCTGTGGGAATTTCTATTATAGCAGGAATGGGTGGAGTAGGGAAGACAGAATTAGCCCTTCAATATGCTCAATCTCATTTCCAGGAAAATCATTATCCCGGTGGTATTTGTTGGTTGAACGCTGGTCAGGGAGAACTATCCACTCAAATTATCAATTTTGCTCGCTCTCAGTTAGATGTAAACCCCCCCCAGGATTGGGATTTAAAGACTCAGGTAGAATACTGTTGGGGACACTGGAACTCCGGGGACGTGTTATTAGTTTTGGATGATGTGGTAGCATATGAAGATATTCAAGATTATCTACCTCCGTCACCCTCCCAGTTTAAAATCTTAATCACCACCAGACACAAAGATTTGCTCAGGTCTTCTCAGAGGTTTGATTTAGACGTATTGGAACCCAAAGTAGGAGAAGAATTATTAATTGCTTATATTGGTCAATCCCGGTGGAACAGGGAAGTAGAGGCAGGAAAAAGTATTTGTGCGGATTTGGGATATCTCCCTCTGGGGATAGAACTGGTAGGGCGCTATTTAGAGCGCAAATCAGACTTATCTTTAGGTAAGATGAGACAGAGATTGAGTTTAGAACATTCTTCTCTGACCAATCATTATGGGGATATGACTGCTCAAAAAGACTTGAAGGATGCTTTTGAATTGAGTTGGGTAAAATTAAATCAGGAACAAAAAAAGTTAGCTTGTTTTTTGAGTCTCTTTGCTTTAGCTCCTATTCCTTGGAATGCTGTAGAACAGTGTTTATTAGAAGAAGATGAGGAGAAGTTAGAGGATAATCGAGATAAAATTGTCAATTTAAGTCTCCTAGAGGAGAAGTTAGAGGATAATCGAGATAAAATTGTCAATTTAAGTCTCCTAGATAAGAAGGGTGAAAGAGTTTACCAACTTAATCAGCTCACTAGAGAGTTTCTCAGAGGGAAGTTGGACGAATTATTTCGGGGGAAGGAGTTAAAGAAAAGCTTCGATGACGGAATCGTCGCAGTAACTAAGGAAATTTCCATTCCCGAGACACAGAGTCTTCAGGAGATTAAAAGGTTGACTCTTTATATTCCTCATCTAAAGGAAATGATTAGGGAAAATGAGACTAAGGAAGTGACTAAGGAAAAGGAGACTTTTGTAGCAACCAGTCTCAACAACCTGGCAGCACTCTATGACTCCCAAGGAAAGTACTCCGAAGCAGAACCCCTTTATAAGGAAGCGTTGGAAATGAGAAAACGGCTACTCGGAAAGGAACATCCCCAAACTATTAGAATAAAGGATAATCTAGCATTACTTCAATCAAAACTCTAGAATACTGGGTGGGTAACAAACCTTTTCCAGGCAATTTGTCATTTTTGTGCTCCCTCCTTTCTTAAGCTAATTTAATGGTAGGGTGCGTTGGTAACGCACCATTTTGCTTCTTAGCTAGCTTTATAGCGATGGCTATAACTGATAACTGCTGGTAACTACAGAATATCTTATCAAAATAGTAGGGTGGGCATTGCCCACCGTCCAAAATTATAGCAACCGCCAGGGGGATTGGGACAAGTCCAGATAAGGCTTTTATCTTCCCCACACCCGCCCGTAGCGCTTCAAATCCGGCAATTTAACAATACCATAGACATGGAGACCTCTGTGGTCAAATCTAACATTCTGTTGTTTCATCATACCAGGTCCATGGTGGGCAATGCCCACCCTACTCTATGACTGGGCAGCACTCTATAAGTCCCAAGGAAGGTACTCGGAAGCAGAACCCCTTTATAAGGAAGCGTTGGAAATGAGAACATGGCTACTCGGAGAGGAACATCCTGATGTAGCAACCAGTCTCAACAACCTGGCTTTACTCTACGACTCCCAAGGAAGGTACTCGGAAGCAGAACCTCTTTATAAGGAAGCGTTGGAAATGAGAACACGGCTACTCGGAAAGGAACATCCTGATGTAGCAACCAGTCTCAACAACCTGGCAGCACTCTATTACTCCCAAGGAAGGTACTCGGAAGCAGAACCTCTTTATAAGGAAGCGTTGGACATTGCTGAACGAAAGCTAGGAAAAGAACACCCCCACACTATTAGAATAAAGGATAATCTAGCATTACTTCAATCAAAACTCTAGAATACTGGGTGGGTAACAAACCTTTTCCAGGCAATTTGTCATTTTTGTGCTCCCTCCTTTCTTAAGCTAATTTAATGGTAGGGTGCGTTGGTAACGCACCATTTTGCTTCTTAGCTAGCTTTATAGCGATGGCTATAACTGATAACTGCTGGTAACTACAGAATATCTTATCAAAATAGTAGGGTGGGCATTGCCCACCGTCCAAAATTATAGCAACCGCCAGGGGGATTGGGACAAGTCCAGATAAGGCTTTTATCTTCCCCACACCCGCCCGTAGCGCTTCAAATTCGGCAATTTAACAATACCATAGACATGGAGACCTCTGTGGTCAAATCTAACATTCTGTTGTTTCATCACACCAGGTCCATGGTGGGCAATGCCCACCCTACTCTATGACTGGCAGCACTCTATAAGTCCCAAGGAAGGTACTCGGAAGCAGAATCCCTTTATAAGGAAGCGTTGGAAATGAGAACATGGCTACTCGGAGAGGAACATCCTGATGTAGCAACCAGTCTCAACAACCTGGCTTTACTCTACGACTCCCAAGGAAGGTACTCGGAAGCAGAACCTCTTTATAAGGAAGCGTTGGAAATGAGAACACGGCTACTCGGAAAGGAACATCCTGATGTAGCAACCAGTCTCAACAACCTGGCAGCACTCTATTACTCCCAAGGAAGGTACTCGGAAGCAGAACCTCTTTATAAGGAAGCGTTGGACATTGCTGAACGAAAGCTAGGAAAAGAACACCCCCACACTATTAGAATAAAGGATAATCTAGCATTACTTCAATCAAAACTCTAGAATACTGGGTGGGTAACAAACCTTTTCCAGGCAATTTGTCATTTTTGTGCTCCCTCCTTTCTTAAGCTAATTTAATGGTAGGGTGCGTTGGTAACGCACCATTTTGCTTCTTAGCTAGCTTTATAGCGATGGCTATAACTGATAACTGCTGGTAACTACAGAATATCTTATCAAAATAGTAGGGTGGGCATTGCCCACCGTCCAAAATTATAGCAACCGCCAGGGGGATTGGGACAAGTCCAGATAAGGCTTTTATCTTCCCCACACCCGCCCGTAGCGCTTCAAATTCGGCAATTTAACAATACCATAGACATGGAGACCTCTGTGGTCAAATCTAACATTCTGTTGTTTCATCATACCAGGTCCATGGTGGGCAATGCCCACCCTACTCTATGACTCCCAAGGAAGGTACTTCGAAGCAGAACCCCTTTATAAGGAAGCGTTGGAAATGAGAACACAGCTACTCGGAAAGGAACATCCTTACGTAGCAACCAGTCTCAACAACCTGGCAGCACTCTATGACTCCCAAGGAAAGTACTCCGAAGCAGAACCCCTTTATAAGGAAGCGTTGGATATTGCTGAACGAAAGCTAGGAAAAGAACATCCCCAAACTATTATATTCCGGAATAATCTAGAAGGTATGCAGAAGCGAAACCTCAGTTAGGAACAAAACATCCTAGTACTAATATAATTCGCAATAATCTCAAAAATCTACTGAATACTTCCCTGTAACAGTAACCAGCTTTGTAGGGGCAGGGTCTTCCCGCCCCCTTTGTAAAGATGAGAAACTGCTACATCCCTTATTGGGAGAGTATTAGAGCCACATAGGACGTGATTTAAGATTCGGTCGAGTAACCAGTGGTAGGGTGGGCATTGCCCACCTTTCGATTTATCTACGAAATCCTGCTATTTAATGATTACATAGTAAAGACCTTCACCACATGGTGGGCATTGCCCACAATACGAAACACATACATGGTGGGCATTGCCCACCCTACGGAACTAGGGGGCTAAAGCATTTCCCCGTAAGAGACTACCGATAGTTTTAGCTGTAATCTTGAGCTGGACTAAAGGATTGGCAGGTACTACTGTTTTATAGAGATAGCTGTCAAAAGTGAGCTTTTGTACATCTAGATCTGAGCACATCTCTACAAATGCTTCTCGACTCGCATCGGAATTATAGAACACCCGTTGCAAAATATCCAATACCTTATAAGTCATGCCGTACTTCTTATCCCAACGCTTCAGGTAGAGCTTTAGGTCTTTTTCCGTCGGTACCCGCTGTCCGCTGTTGGAAGTCTCCACAATGGTTTCAGCGCACATGCGAGCGGATTTAGCAGCAAAGTAGATCCCTTCTCCAGAAGATTTGGTCACGGTTCCCGCAGCATCTCCTACCAATGCTACCCTACCTACCACCCGCCGAGGACGGGGATGTTCGGGAATAGGGTGAGCTTCTACTTTAATAATTTCCCCACCCTCTAATTTCTTAGCAGCGCGAGTGCGAATACCTACTTGCAATTCCTTGATAATTGCTTTATTCACTTTCATGGTACCAGTACCAACCGCCACATGGTCGTATTTAGGAAATACCCAAGCGTAGAAATCCGGGGAAACATCGTTACCCACGTACATTTCAGCCAGATTTTCGTAGAATGCCATTTTATCTTCTGGCAAGCGAATCCGCTCTTGGAAAGCGATGGCGTAATTATAATCCCCAGCGTCAATTGCTTTAGCAATGCGGGAATTAGCTCCGTCAGCTCCAATTACCAGATCCACTTTCAGGGTTTTCATCACCCCTTTCCCTTTACTTTCCGAGTGATCTGCATAGTGTAAGGTATAGGGAGCAGTAGTATTAGTGGGAATGTCTAACTGAAAAACGGTTCCATTGATGAGATGAGCACCCAAGTCAGCAGCGCGATCTCGCAGAAAACCATCTAACACTTCCCGACGACACATACCAATATATTCATGGTCATTGGGCAGATGAATGTCCACCTCCACGTTAGAGGGAGAAATCATCTTCATGTTTCTCACCTGACGGTCGATAATTTCTGGTGGCAGGTCGAATTCGCTCACCATGCAGAGGGGAATAGCACCACCGCAAGGTTTGGCATTATCCAGTTTGCGCTCAAATAAATAAGTTTCAATTCCTGCTTTTGCTAAAGTTTCCGCAGCAGAGGAACCAGCAGGTCCAGAACCAACAACAGCAACTTTTAGTACCAAGGCTTTTCTCCAACAAAAAAGATTAGTAAAGTTACTCATCTTTAAACAAAGACGAAATTACACATGGCAACGCCTGTCATATCGGCGCAACGCCTGTCATATCGGCGCAACGCCTGTCATATCGGCGTTTTGTGTAAACTCCCGTAAAGGGTAAAGTGTGCCTCGCACGGCTATCTTGGCTTGTTAGGCTTCTGACACTGGCTTCACTAAACTGATTCATCACCTGTTTAATCAGAGGCGATACCCACCCCTATCCCCTCCCGGGAGGGGGACCAAGGGGGTGGGTGGCTCGTACCCCAGGGTATCGTGACCAGGATAGCGTTTACCTGATAGGTGAGCTTGACCAATCTGAAGACTCAGGTTTAATCAAGGTTGACTAACTTTGCTGAGGTTTAGTGATTGGTCCTATATCTAGTGGCGAGCTAACGGACTAATCTTATCATGGACTTCTTATCTGGGTGGTATGAGACAAAAATTGCAATAGATCTTAATATCTTGTGTAATATAACTTAATATAGCGCGTAAGCGCCGGGAACAGGGAAGTAGATGGGCATTGCCTACAATCAAAACTACAAATGTTTTGCTTTTTTAACTTATTATTATATAATAAAATTATATTTATTCATAACCCTTCGTCTCACCCTTGAATTCTGGCCGATACCGGGCCAAGCCAGTAACACCGTCCATATCAGGCTCATTGAGGACCAGTATCATGAACGCCTCTTCTGGCGCTTCCCATTCACAAAGGATTCCCCGGCGACTGGCAGATTCAAAACCGAATCGCGGGTAGAATTGTGAATGACCCAGAAGGATCACAAACGGACATCGTCGGTTTTTCAATTCTTTGATTCCGGTTTGCACTAGATCCGATCCAATTCCTTGTCTCTGGAGATCAGGCCGGACGGCCATTGGACCGAGTGCCATTCCATTGACTACCTTGTTGTGTTCATCAAGGGTTGCGGGACTGAAAAGAATGTGTCCCACAACGTGATCCTCCTTGATCGCGACCAGGGAAAGCAAATTACTACAGTTTCGTCGAAGAGCGTCTATGATGTCTGCCTCTTCAGACTGACCGAACGCCTGAACGTTTACTTCACGAATTTCCTCAATGTCTTGTGGTTGTTCTTGTCGAATCCCGGTCATCTGTTGCCACCTAACGGTAATCTTCAGGGGCTAGTTTAGCCTACACGAGTCCGTTTTTGGGCTGCTTATGAATCCCCGTCGCTGACTTCGCGGGGAGAGTCAAGGAATGCTATAATGAAAATTGTGGTGCAATAAAGGAGAAATTGTGGACGATTGGGAAAACTTGCCGATCAAAGCCTTCTACCTGCTTATCGGATCCACCCAAATGGCAATAGAGGGGGCTGAAAAAGCGTTCCAGGAACTCTCAGACCAAATCCAAAAGCTGCTGGAAGATGCCATGGAAATGGGGGAGGTACAGTACAATCAATGGTGGTCGCAGCAGCAAAATTATACTCCACCACCGAGAGAAGAACTGCGACGTCGGTTGTTTACTCTGGTTAAAGGTGATTGGAAGCTAGCAGAACGGTTGCTGACACAGGTTAGGAGACAACACCCCGGTGAATCGGAGAATTGGTACTGGGAAAAAGTGATTTTTGATTTAAAACGGGATCTAAATTAATTATATAGCAGTACGCAAGAGGGTTAGGACACATTCAGATGACGAACAACTCACTCTTGCCGCTGTAAAACAACGGCAATTCTTCACCCTACACCCTACACCCGCGCGAAGCGCTATAGCAGTCCCAAATTGACATCCTCCCGCCGCTAACCCTACGGGTATAGCGGGGGATTCCCATATTGCTATGAGGATTTCCTCTTTCTGCGAGTTCCCTTACTTTGGGGTGCCCGGCATTGATTAATGCCGGGCACCCCAAAACAGAGGGGAGTCTCTCCAGAGGCGTTACTTTCCCTGTGCCCCAGGGTAGTTTCTAAATAGACTTTCCAATTTGCCCCAATTAGTTTACTCTAGCATATAGATCTGGGCGTCGTCATTCATCTCACACCAAATCGAAGATTATGGTGTGAGCCTTCTGCCGACAACAGGTAAAAAAGTTCGTGAAAACACCCCAAACCCCCAGTAACATAGAGTTCAGAACTAGATATGGAATTAAATCCGTCACCAGTGGAAGCTCAAATCGGGATTAAATTCAAAAATCCCGATATCCTGCAACAGAGTTTGACCCATCGTTCCTATGCTGAACAAGCAAATGAACCGGATAAGAACAACGATCGCCTCCATTTACTAGGAGATAGGCTCCTCAATCTCATTATAGCCGATTATCTCTATGATAACTGTCCTTATTTGGATGTGACCAAATTTACTGGTTTACAGGATAACCTGACATCAGGAGAAAGGCTGACTAAGCTTTGGTTTCAATTAGAACTGGGGAACGTTTATCCCTTTTTGGGGATGAAAGAAGACAGATATCTCCTCCGTCAGCGTCGTCAAAATCCCTTTCACCACGGTTTCAAAGCTCTAGTAGGAGCAATTCACTTAGATCGGGGTTTTTCCCAGGGACGTAATTGGGTAAAGAAGCATTTAATTGCTCCTTTATTAGAACGTCACTTGAAAAAAAATCAGCAACGTTCTACATCAGACAAGCAACTTAAATTCCTGGGTGATTCATTGCTCAAAGCAATTACAATTGATTATCTCTATCGTCAGCTTCCCTACGTCAGTCCGGTAAAATTGACCATGTTATCCAAAGAATTGGTTCTCAAGAATCGACTCAAGGAGTATATTGATAAAATAACTCCCGAAGACTGGACTGTCATCGGTTTATCAGATAAAAAGTCATTTCCAGTGATATTAGGAGCCATGTATTTGCATAACGCTGGTACAAGTAAAGATAGCTTTAGACAAACAGGTCAATGGTTTCGGGAAAGATTTGTGGATGATGAGGAGGTACTGAAGAGGGCGATCGCTTTACTCCTGAAAGAAGGAAAACCGCAAAAATGGATTATCCAGAATGTCATGGGTTACGAGAGCAAGCGTTATCGGGAAGGAAGAGATAGATTTAATGAATTGACAGGGATTACTCCCTCTCCATCGTAAAAATGCTTTTTCCTGACTAGATGGAGTATTTTGGAGCTGCAAAATGAATTTACAAGTATTAAAAATTTTGCCTAATCCACAAAATAATACTTTTCAAGTGATGGTTCAAATTGAGGAAGTACAGAAGCAGTTTACCATGACTGTAGAAACTGATAACTTAAGCAATCATCCTTTCCAAATTATTCAAGGAGATGGCAAGTTTCACGCTCTCTTTCAGTGGGATCGAGAACTAGCTCAAAAAATCTATGAGCTAGTTGCTCAAATTTATAACCAAAAGCATGCTACCTGGGTAACTCATACCTGGTAACTGGTAACTGGTAACTGGTCGAGGAGTTTCTTTTTGTTGGGCGACGGCTTGCCGCTGTTGGAGAGTTAGTTCGATCATTGTATCAGGCAAATTCAAATATGATATCGTTTGAGTAGTGATTAACAATTATGATATGGCACGTCTTGAACTTATAGAACGGATCGTAAACCATCTCTACAACCTGGATGATGAGGCTCTACAGGATTTGCTTTTAGAATTAGAGCACCATATCACCGATGAAAGCCTTGATGTAATTACTTATGGGGCAGACGATACCGAGCATTTGCTAAGTAGTTCCCGTAACGCAGAAATCTTGCATCAGGCAATAGAGGAGTTGCGGGATCAGGCGTTGTTAACAATTTAATTCAGCTTCCACATTATTACTAAGGCAGAAAAGCTAGAGTTAGTTCGATTATTGCACACCTTTCTCCTCAATAGTTGTCGTGGTGTTCCGTTCAGTGTAGTAGTATTTTATTGCCCGTCATAGTGATGGAATATCAAGATCTTTACAGATTTTCTTCCCTAAGAACTCTCTTATCTCTCTATGACGGGGAATTGCACTCTTCTCTTTTGTGGTTGGATTCCACCAAATTGAGTGTCGTCCTCCTTCACGAAGTAACTCACATCCATGTTCCCGAAGGTGCCGAATTAGATCGCTTCGTTTCATGCAATAATTAGAACTTCTTCGTAGTTGTCAACTGCTTCTCGACGAGCCTCTTCTCGATTGAGCGCCAGCATATCTCTGAGAGCGGACTGTAAACTCTCAATCAATTCTTCCTTTGTGGATTCCTGAGCGTTTACACCTTTCACCTCTTCGATCCATCCAATCCACCAATCTCCGTCTTTTTTAATAATTGCTGTAAAATGATTGTTCATATCCCTTTAATCAATATCATCGGTTTTCACTATTCCTCCGCTTCAAAGCTTTGTTAGACTTTGTTATATCACATCGTAGGTTGGGTTGAGGAACGAAACCCAACCTACATAGGGCTATACCGCAACTGGTGTGGATGGAATAATTAACATCACACTTGTATCCTCCGTAGCGGGTTCCGATGGCGTAAGTTGTTGCCATTCATGAAAGTTCATTTCCAGTTGAGACATAGCTTTTACCTCTATTTCATATGACTCAAACCTTTGGTTCGTTTCAATCATAGATTCTGCTTTCGCCAAAAAATTAGGTAGATACTTAGAAAAATCTTTCATAGATTCTGCTCTCGCCAAAAAATTAGGTAGATAAAAATTAGGTAGATACTTAGAAAAAAAATTTTTATCTTCCACATCAATCAACATTGATTTAGGAATAGAGTTTATGTACTTATCGGGATTTCTGACAAAATAAGCAAAGTTTTCTCGGTGCATTTCAAAAACATCACTTTCACTCAAAGTAGGATCCATCCAAGAATAAATTTTTGTAAGTCTTCGCAAATCAACTATCCCTTTTAACTCTGGTTGCAAGTATATAGCTGGATTGCTAGTCAGTGTTAATTCAACATATTGCTGAATACGTGAACGAAGGACATTCATTCCTTCTTGAAATCGACGAATAGCTGTACTGTACTCTCCAAGCTCTAGATAACAACGGGCTTCAGCCACATAAGCTACAGAAAGAATAGAAAGATAGTTGTCAATTATTGGACTGCATTTTTCAAACTCATAGTCGAATAAATTAACATAAAACCTCTCTATTTTAAAAAAAGAATTTATAGCGAAGAAAGCACTAGTTTTACGGTTTTTTTAATTTTCCATTGTGAAGACATTTTGCGCTAAGTCAATAGCGACTAGGAACTTAGTCAAAAAACTTAGATCAATCTTATAATTGATTTTTTCCAAAGATACCGACACTTCCTTTAAAGCTTTCTCTAATTCTTTTAATTTTTTGGACATCAAGAGAAAACCCATTGTCGATACACCCAAGCTTAAAACGCTAACACCTAAAGTTCCAAAACCTGTAATTGTGGTGATATTCTGTAATAATGAATCTACAGATTCAGCTTCCCGTAACCAGGCAATTATTTGTTTATTGTCAGTGTCTCTAATAAACCCTCCCACTCGTTCATAGATTCCTTTAGCCAGATTTTCGGAAATCCAATCGGGGAGCGCAAATGTTGTTGTAACTGATATCTCCATTACCTTTCTCCTAAATAGTGATCGTGGTGTGGAATATTGCTAATTACTGAGCAGATTTTGGGTTCCAGAGGAATATCTGCAAAATATTGAAGTTGCTGTAGCAGGATTTTATTGTCCACGCCCCGGCTTGCAATCTACAAAACTCAATGCTTCTGGCATAGATCCCAGGGCGAGCAGGAAGATTGCGAAAATTGCGGCTCAAGGGTTGACATTGTTCAAAGGGGGTGAAGGCGATTGCATTTAGGATAATCCGTGCCTGGGCTTGTAGTTCAAAATTGTTCATTGGGATGATTTGGGCAAAGGGTGCTGGCACCAACGCCGTTCCCATCAATTCTGTCACATTGCGATATTAGTCCGTCCGGTGCAGCCCAAGTTAGACAGACTGGCTGTATTGCTACAGCTGGTTTAGTAGCCTATTATACTCTGCATGGGAACCAACCCAAAACCAGATTATAGTATCTCCATCCAACTGACCAACTGCTCGATAGTTTTTGCTAATTCGAGCTGAATAAATCGGTAATTGAGGATGAACCTTTTTAAAAAGGCTTGGATGCCCTGGGTTTCTCATGAACTGGCGATACGCAGCCCGTGTCTGCTCTTGAACCTGTCGTGGTAAAACAGCAAATAATTGACGGAACTGATTTGTAGTCTGTGATTTCACAATGTCTCTGGATCCAGCTCTTGAGTCTTACCTGAACGGTACTCAGCCATGGCTGAAGCTGCAAGTTTGGCCAGAACATTTGGAGAATGAGAAAATGCTTCATCCCAAAGTAATTCATCCTCAAGTTCTTCCAGAATTATTGAAGCAATTGCATCCTGTTCACTTGTAGGCAAGGTCTTTAACCTAGCGATCGCACGCTCAAATAACTCAGTCATGTTTACGACACTCTAACAATAACAACGGTATCCAGTCTGGAATATTGCTAATTACTTAGCAGATTTTGGATTCCAGAGGATCATCTGCAAAATGCTGAAGTTGCTGTAGCACCATTTTATTCTCCACGCCCCGGCTTGCAATCTACAAAACTCAATGCTTCTGGATCGAGGAAACTAGCGATCGCCATCTCAATAACCGCTTCAATGGGATACTCAATTTCAGTGGCATGGGCTTGTAGGGCTGATTGAATCCGTTGAGGTAGGCATTCCAAGATTAATTTAGCATCCGTGGGGTTCAGTTTTTCCAAGAGTTTGACTTCCATGGTTTTACTGTTTGGGATGAAAATGAGAAGGTTCCTTGCACAAAGTTCAGCTATTTGAGAAGTCGGATGAAGCCCGCTTGCTCAGTGCTTCTGTAATATTCCTCTGCTGCATGACAACGAAACTGGAGCAATCAACCAAACTCCAGTCTTTGTCTTCTCGACTAGCAAGCCGATAGAGTGTTGCTGCCAGTGGATGAAAAGGCTGAGATACATCAATGAGATTTCCCCAATCTAAGTATCAGTACTCGGTGAGCAACTTCTCTCCTAAATAGTGATCGTGGTGTTCTGTCCAGTCTGGAATATTGCTCTGAATTAAGCCAATAATGGTGCGGGCTTTGGTCCCGCACCAACGCCTTCCACCAATAAGTGGCTTGCCACCACTTATTTGGTGGGGGCCTCAAACCCAAGGTTGAGCTGCTACCATGGTACGTGATTACTGGTCACTGGTAACTGAAAGGTCAAACTGGGCGAGAATTATAGCGCTACCGCCGGGTGCGCCCTAGGTGGGCTGTCCGCCTCATCAACATTGTAGCACAGATTTTTGGATAAAGAGCCAAAAAAGCAAAATTTATTTTTTTCTGACAAAAGTTGAAAAATATCTTAAGATTGAGAAATAATAAGCAAGAATAAACTTTCTTGACCAATTCCCCAAAAATAAATTTAGGAGGAAACCTATGGCCCTCGTACCAATGCGTCTGCTTTTGGATCACGCAGCTGAGAACGATTACGGCATCCCTGCATATAACGTCAACAATATGGAGCAAATCATTGCTATTATGCAGGCAGCCGAGGAAGCGGATAGCCCCGTAATCTTGCAAGCCTCTCGCGGTGCCCGGAAATATGCGGGGGAAAACTTCCTCCGTCATTTGATTACTGCTGCGGTGGAAACCTATCCCCACATTCCCATTGCTATGCACCAAGACCATGGTAATAGCCCCGCTACTTGCTATTCTGCCATTCGCAATGGTTTCACCAGCGTAATGATGGATGGTTCTTTGGAAGCGGATGCCAAAACCCCAGCTAGCTTTGAGTACAATGTGAATGTCACCGCAGAAGTGGTAAAAGTTGCCCACTCAGTGGGGGCTAGCGTTGAAGGGGAACTGGGTTGTCTCGGTTCTTTGGAAACCATGTCGGGAGATAAGGAAGATGGTCACGGTTTTGAAGGTACCCTCACGAAGGAACAACTTTTGACGGATCCGGATGAAGCGGTTCAATTTGTAGAACGCACTCAGGTAGATGCTCTCGCAGTTGCTATTGGTACTAGTCACGGTGCTTATAAGTTTACCCGTAAGCCCAGCGGCGAAATCTTGGCTATCAGTCGGATTGAAGAAATTCACCATCGCTTACCCAACACCCACTTGGTAATGCACGGTTCTTCCTCCGTACCCCAAGAGTGGTTAGATATGATTAACCAGTATGGTGGGGATATTCCCGAAACCTACGGTGTACCCATTGAAGAAATTCAAAAAGGTATCAAGAGTGGTGTGCGCAAGGTGAATATTGACACGGACAACCGTTTGGCTATTACCGCTGCCATCCGGGAAGCTGCATTTACAGATCCTTCTAACTTCGACCCCCGTCACTTCCTCAAGCCTTCTATTAAGTATATGAAGCAAGTTTGCTTGAAGCGTTACGATGCTTTCGGGACTGCTGGCAATGCTAGCAAGATTAAGCAAGTTTCTTTGGATGTATTTGCTGCTAAATACGCCTCTGGAGAGCTGTCTGCTACCGCTAAAAAGGCTGTAGCTGTTTAACAGTGATCAGTTACCAGTCCTGCTCATGCCAAGCCTGGCCTGAGCAGGCAGTTACCAGTTTTGTGGTCATTATGCTAATAAAAATTATGGGTAGTTGTAACTGGACTACCCTGTTTTTTTATTGCTGATTTTTGTTAAACCGCAGAGCCGCAGAGGACACAGAGAGGGAGATGAGAGTTGAGCGCTTTATATTTAATATAGTTAAACCGTCAAGTATGGATAACCTATATAAGTTCAGTAAAGACAAAGAGAATGATTGGCGATTATTATTGACTCTGGTGCCTTACGCTCGTCGTCACAGTCGCTTGTTGGGGATCGCCCTCATTTTCTTAATTCCCATGTCTATAGCAGGGGCGGTTCAACCGTTAATTATAGGAGAGGCTATTTCTCTCCTGCGACAGGAAACTACTTGGTTTTTCCTAAGCAATCTTACTTTAACTGAAGGATTACATCTCCTGATTGGTCTTTTCCTCTTCACTATCCTCCTGCGGTTGATTTTCGTCTCGATACAGGGATACTTGGTACAACAAGTGGGACAGGAAATTACTTCCGAGGTTCGTCAGGATTTATTTACCCACGTCACTTCTTTAGGTTCTAGGTTTTTTCATGGTACTCCCGTAGGAAAGTTAGTAACCCGCATAACGAGCGATGTAGACGCTTTGGGGGAGGTATTTGCTAGTGGAGCAATCGGCATTCTGAGCGATATTGTCTATATCCTGGTTATGCTCGTCACCATTTTAACTCTCCAATGGCAGTTAGCGTTAGTTTTGATTTTAATGCTGGTACCTGTGACGGGTTTGATTATTTATTTTCAGCACCAGTATCGTAAAGCTAATTACCAAGCGCGGGAGGAACTGTCTCAGCTCAACTCTATCTTACAGGAGAATATCGCTGGGATTAATATCGTTCAGTTATTCGGGAGGGAAAAATTTAACTCAGAAGCATTTCGAGCAGTAAATGAGAGATACCGCACTCAAGTAGATAAAACTATTTTCCACGACTCTGCTGTCTCTGCTACTTTAGAATGGATTTCTATCATTTCCATTGCTGGGGTGCTCTGGGTAGGGGGTATCTTTGTCTTGCAAGATAACCTGGAATTAGGCACTATTACTACCTTCATTATCTACTCTCCCAGGCTATTTTTTCCCCTACGTCAGTTTGCTGAGAAATTCACTATGTTTCAAGCGGGTTTTACGGCCATAGAACGGATCCAGGAGTTGATGTCTGAACCCATTGAAATTAAAGATTCAAACCGTATTTTAGGTAAGGAGGAGCAATTAGCTGCCAACCACAAGGGGGAAATTCGCTTTGAGCATGTTTGGTTTGCCTATAAAGATAAGGACTATATCCTCAAGGATTTAAATCTTACCATAGGGGGGGGAGAAAAAGTTGCTCTAGTGGGTCCGACAGGAGCGGGTAAAAGTTCCATTATCTCACTTCTCTGTCGTCTTTACGAACCTAGTAGGGGGAGAATTTTAGTAGATGGGATTGATATTCGCGAAATTACCCAAACTGAATTGCGTCGTTATATTGGGGTAATCTTACAGGAAAATTTTCTCTTTGCTGGGGACGTGAAGCGGAATATTACTTTAGGGGAAAGTTACCCCCTTGAAGCTATTAAAGAAGCAGCCCAGTTAACTAATGTAGCCCAATTTATCGAAGCATTGCCTGAAGGTTATAATACCCAATTGCGGGAACGAGGTACAAATCTATCTGGGGGACAAAAACAGTTGCTGGCATTTGCTCGGGTTGCCATTCGGGATCCTGAGGTGTTAGTATTGGATGAAGCAACTTCCAGTCTAGATGTAGCCACGGAGAGCTATATTCAATCCGCTTTGGAGCAATTGTTGGTGTCTAGAACAGCAATTATTATTGCTCACCGTCTCTCCACGATTCGCAATGTAGACAAAATTATCGTTCTCAAACAAGGTGAAGTAGTGGAGTCAGGTATTCATGACCTTCTCTTGGCAAAAGGTGGATTGTATGCTAGTTTGTATAAATTGCAAATGCTCGGAACATGACAGTTATCAGTTAGTAGGGGCACGGCAGTGCCGTGCCCGTACCAGTTACCAGTGAATTTGCCATCATCAACAAGGAAAAGAACAAACAGAAATGAAGTCCTATCTTGCTGCTGCTATTCAAATGACTAGTAAACCAGACTTGAATCAGAACCTGGTGGAAGCTGAAGCATTGGTTGAACTGGCTGTGGGTAGAGGGGCAGAATTAATAACGTTGCCGGAAAATTTCTCCTTCTTGGGTCCGGAAGAAGATAAGCTGGCTCAAGCAGGAGTCATTTCCGAGGCTACGGAAAAATTCCTCAAAACTATTGCCCAACGGTTTCAAATTACTATCCTAGGAGGTGGGTTTCCTGTTCCTGTAAATTCCCAATCGGCTTATAATACTGCTTTGTTGGTGGGACCAGGGGGTCAAGAATTAGTTCGTTACCAGAAAGCCCACCTCTTTGACGTCAATTTACCCGATGGCAATACTTACCAAGAGTCTCAGACTGTAATGGCAGGTAATAATTTACCTGTAGTATTTGAATCCAGTGCATTAGGTAAGTTGGGTATTTCGATATGTTATGACGTCCGTTTCCCGGAACTCTACCGCCACCTATCTCAAGAAGGGGCTGAAGTTCTTTTTGTTCCCGCAGCTTTTACCGCTTATACTGGAAAGGATCATTGGCAGGTTCTTTTACAAGCAAGGGCCATTGAAAATACCTGCTATGTCATTGCTCCTGCTCAAACAGGTAATCACTACCAAATGCGCTATACTCACGGTCATGCTATGATTGTAGACCCTTGGGGTTCTATTTTAGCTGATGGGGGCACTGAACCAGGGGTGGCGATCGCTGAAATCAGTCCGATTCGTCTCGCACAAGTTCGCCGTCAAATGCCTTCCTTACAACATCGAGTTTTTTAGCCCCGTAGGGTGGGCATTGCCCACCAGAGTACCGTAATAGGGGCAAAACCTTCATAGGTAATAACTGTTATAATGAACTCTATAGCAATCCTCAATGATTTGATCCCCCCCAGCCCCCCGATCCCCCCTTGATAAGGGGGGTGACGGGGGGTGCCGTCAGGCGGGGGGATCCTCATAGTAACTTCTAACTCTCAAGGTACCTGTAAAATGACTACTCAACCCATTGTAACTACTACTATCAACGATTTAGTTGTGGTTGAAAATGCTCAAAATGGTGTTTTTAATCTATTTAACAATTTTGACGATCCATTTACCACTGGACTAGTAGCTCGTTTTGAACTGTTCGATACATCTTTAGGTAATGGTGGCATTACCAATGTAGTACTTTTTGACCAAGATGCTCCTTTAAGTGTTGCTAACTTCCGTAATTATGTGAACAGTGGACGTTATACCAATACTATTATCCATCGCTCAGTTCCCGGCTTTGTGGTTCAAGGGGGTGGCTTTACAGCGGATAATTTCCCTGAAAATTTAGTGCAACCTGTTCCCACTGACCCTCCCGTGCAAAATGAATTTAGTCCAGAGCGCTCCAATCTCCGAGGAACCATTGCTTTTGCGAAGTTGGGGGGCGATCCAGATAGTGCTACCAGTCAATGGTTTTTTAACCTGTCAGACAATTCTGCCAACCTAGACGTCCAAAATGGAGGTTTTACTGTTTTTGGTGAGGTGCTTTCCCAAGCAGATCTGATTCCTGTTGATGCTATTGCTGCTTTACCTAGATTTAACGCAGCCAACATCAATGGTGCTTTGACAGAGATACCACTAATTTTAGACGATCCAGCAAATCCCGTTGTCAACAGTGACGAAAATTTGGTTCGTTATCGCAATATTACAGTATCCCAACAGCCTGAATTACAGTTTTCTGTAGTGAGCAACTCAAATCCAGGTTTGGTGACTGTTAATATCAACGATCAGGGTCAAATTGAGCTAGATTACTTTCCAGGGCAATCCGGTACAGCAGAAATTGTGGTGCGGGCTACTAATTTGTTTGGGGACAATTTTGTGGAAGACACTTTTGTGGTTAACGTATCCGAACATGTTGATAATAGTATCAATGGTACAGGATTGCCGAATGTTGCTGTGGGGGCTAACATTACTGGGAACGTTGGCAATGATGGGGCTAATTTTGTGGGGGCTGCGGATATTGACTTCCATAGTTTTATCCCGGATACTGACGGTATAGTGGATATTAGCACTACTTCTGGGGATGTAAACCTACGGTTTTTTAATAGTGCTGGGGAAGAAATTGCTACTGATAATAATATGGTTAGAGTGGGGGTAAGAGCAAACCAGGAGTATTTTCTTGGTGTAAATGGTAACAGTGAGACTGCTGATAACTACGATCCTCTTACAGGTGAGGGTGCTGCGGTTGGGAGTCAAGGAGATTATAGCCTGTCAGTGACAGAATTTTCTCAATCTCGCTTGGATATTGATGGGGTTAATGGGGTAACCGCCTCCGATGCTATTTTTACTCTGAGTCGCCTGGGTTTAAGTCGGGAAGATGATAATTTTAACCCTTTAGCGGATGTGGATGATAATGGTATCATTACTCCTACAGATGTCATCTCTTTTATCAATAGTCTTGGTTTAAGCGACATCTAAATTATTGAGTAGGGCACCGCAATGGAGTGCCCATACATCAGTTGGATTTCGTTAAACGAATACTATATCGTTGGTAGTAAATCCAATTTGAAACTGAGCCAATAAATCACCCTGATAATAAATCTCGTTGTTTTGGAAGGTATAATTTCCAGATGGGCGATGTAGCTCAATAGTATCCAGCCCGGATTGAAAATCAGTAACGATTGCGTAGTCGTTATTGCCGTGAGAGTCGTAGAAAACCGAGTAGCGATCGCCGAAAACAAAGCGATCTGCTCCAGTATCTCCAGTTAGGGTGTCTATCTCTTCACTACCCCGATATGCTCCTCCGATCAGAATGTCATTTCCTGCTCCCCCGTCTAAGTAGTCGCTTCCATTCTGACCATATAAGCGATCGTTGCCATTGTGGCCGTATAAGCGATCATTACCATCCTCCCCATATAAGTAATCCTTGTCATTTCCCCCATATAGGGAATCTTTGCCATTCCCCCCATCTAAGGTATCGTTGTCATCATGGCCATATATTCGGTCGTTACCAGTTCCCCCATCTAAGGTATCGTTGCCATCGTAGCCATATATTCGGTCATGACCTGCACCACCCTCAAGAGTGTCGTTGTTATTCCATCCCTTAAGGGAGTCATTCTGGTCGCTACCGGTGACCTCAAATCGCTGAATCCCGAAAAAGCTGACTCGATTGCCCCCAACTTGGAAATAACCAGTAGCACCATTGCTTGAGCTTTGGCGAGAGGTAGTTACGCCCTGAGTACTAGTGGAGAAGTTAGCAATAAATTCTTTACTCAGGTTGGTGACGGAACCCACCCCAGCACCATAGATTGCTTTGATTCCATTAATGTCGTCTTCAAACAAGAAAGCAGTGCCTAAACCAGAATAGTGAGCACCATGAAACCGGTTCAATATCGCAACGTTGCCACCTTCACTGGGTAAAGGTTCATGGTCAAGACCCAAGGAGTGACCGATTTCATGTACTGCTACCTCCAAGAAGTCAAATCCAGCCCCACCACCAAACAGGAAATTGGGTGGATTGACTCTCCAGGACTCCTCGGAATCAAAGTGAACGTCTCCACTGAGACCATCTGTTTCCGGAAAAGGTTCGAAGGCGTGGGCTAATTTTTGACCTATACCATCAATGAAATGGTGACCAAATCGAATGTCTGGGGTTCCAGCAGCAGAATAACGAATATCGCCACCGAAGGCTGAGGGATGAAGACCACTATCGGTTACTGCCACAAAATTGAGAGGGGCGTAGGCAGCCCAGAGAGCGAGAGCTTCTTCAATGTCATCCGCTACAGTCTGGTCAACAAAACTATTTTTCGGTCAATACGTCCGGTAGACTATTCTTCAACATAAGTACAACTGTTTATCATGACGAGGTTAATACTAGCATGGTTTTTTTTGCAAAAGAGCGTCAAGCAGTTCATAAAAATTTACATAAACTCAACATATAGGGCTGTCATCATAGAAAACAGGTTCTGGTAAAGGCGCTGAGGATGATGCTGCCCCGCCCCTACTAGTCCAGAGGAAAAATTTTCGCGCCATCCCCAGACATTTTCTGGCGACCTGAACGCCGTAGTCCCAGATAGAGTAAACGTGATCCCCCCTTAATCCCCGATTAAGGGGGGAGCCGTTAGGCGGGGGGATCCACCCGTGGAAGGAGGAATTTGTTCGATGGCAATTAAAGCTTCCATGACTTCCTTAACAATAGGAGCTGCTACAGTAGAGCCAAAAGTATTTTCCCCTTTAGGTTCATCAATGACAGCCAAAACCACATAGCGAGGAGCGTCCACAGGTAAAATAGCTACAAAACTGGTAATCTTCGCGTTTTCCTGATAACCTCCAGTGGAACTTGCCTTTTGTGCAGTGCCAGTTTTCCCCCCAATGCGATAACCAGGAATTTCAGCTACTTTCCCGCTCCCCTTGGTCACCACCGTTTCCATCATTTCCAAAACAGTCTGACTGGTTTGGGCCGAAAAAACCCTCTTCTTTCTGAGAGGAGGTTCCCAGTGAAACTTCCCACCAGGGTCCACTAACCCCCTGACAACATGAGGAGTAACCAATTTCCCCCCATTAGCGATCGCTCCATGAAGTTGAAGAATTTTTAGAGGAGTAACAGACAAACCCTGACCAAAAGAAGCAGCAGCAGCTTCGATTCCTGATCGAGTAAACACTTTTTCCGGTTTCAAATACCCGGGAGTCTCCCCCGGGAGATCCACCCCGGTCTTCTCCTGAATTTCCAACTGCTCAAGTCTCTCATAATACCCCTTTCTCCCCATAAGCTGAGCAATCCTAATCATGCCCACATTGCTAGAATATTGGAAAATCTCAGGAATAGTAATGTAACCTCGCCCCCCTTTGCTATAATAGTCGTGATTAGAAATAACAGAGCGATCGATGGTAATTCTCCCGGTATCGTTAAACCGCTCATGGGACTTAATCATCCCAGCGGACATTGCCAGAGCCACATTAATGGGTTTAAAAGTAGAACCCGGCTCATACAAATCAGTAATCGCCCAGTTTTTCAACAACTCTAAATCATACTCATGGTAATCATTAGGATTGTAAGTAGGGTCAGTAACTAAAGCTAAAAGAGAGCCATCCAGGGCATCCATCACCAACACCGCCCCTCTCTTCGCCTCATACTCAGCCATGTGGGCTGCTAGAGCAGCCCGCGCCGCCCTTTGCAGCCGCAGATTCAGAGTTAATTGCAGCCGCAAATCATCCAAATCCACCAATCCTTCCGGCACATAAGTAGGCATCAATCGCTTACTCCCATTAATTATTAATGGGAGGATAAGTTCATTTCGTGCCAATAAGGTTTGCTGACTATATTCCACCCCTGCTTGCCCCCGACGCTCTCCATCCACATAACCGATAAGGGCCGCCGCCACATCTTCAGACGGATAAATACGAGCATAGCGCCGTTCCAATTCCAAACCATCCAAATACAGCTTCTTCACCTGCTCTGCTTCAGATTCCATCACCATGTCACTAATGCGCACCCCTGTTTTCTGACTTGCCAACTTATCCCGCAACTCTGCCACGGTGAGATTTGGGAAAATCTTCCCCAGCTTCTGTGCCATTTCCTCAGTATCAATCTTAAACATAATTGGATGGGCGTAGAGAGTAAAAAGGAGGCGATCCATAGCCAAAAAATTACCCTCCCCATCGATAATGGGACGTCGAGGTACATAGAGACTGACAGAGGACTTTTGCTGTTGTCTTGCTTTTCGCTTCAGATCGTCTCCTTGAACAATTTGCAGTCGATATAACTGGCCGACCAGCGCGATCGCCCCTGTTACCAAAACTGCCCAAACCAAAAACAATCGCAATACAGGTATAGATTCTGTTTTTTTGCTTCTGCGCCCTTTTATCATCATTCTATGGTCGGGCGGGAAGACCCCGCCCCTACACAGTCAATACCCCAAAGGAGTCTTTTCACCAAGGGTTCCCCTGTCTTGGTGTGCTTTCTGGGTCACACCGCTTCTTGTGGTTGTCTGGGACTCTTTCAAAGGGCGCTCCTCGGCAGCATCCAGAAAAATAGTCGTCCTAGGAGTAATGGGAACCAAACCAGTTTCTGGTTTTTCCGCTAAGTCGGCAAGCTGATTTTTGATCGCCTCATTAGTAGCTGTCAACTCCCGTTCATCCCGAAGCAAAGCCTCCAACTCTCCATAGGACTTACTCCATTCCCCTTCCACGTACTCTTTCCTAGAATACACTGTAACTGTAGCGGCAATAGACAAAAAGAGGAAGAGAGAAACACTGCGTTTGAGAAGGAGGAGCGCTCTCAACCCAGTAGGTAATTTGGATTGACCTACTGGGAGTTTTTTGACCTTCTGGGGCAACGGTTTTTGGAGGCGGTGTCGAGAAACAGACATAGAGCAACCACTAGTTCTCTCTTTATTTTAACTGATGGTGGGGGCTTGGGGGAGGCTGTAAGTCCCACGCCATAAGTGAGCTTCACAGCAGCCCAGAGGCGCAGAGATATAAGTAATCCAACTGCGGCTTAACGCTTGTTTATTAATCCTCCGTGCCTCCGCGCCTCTGCGCGCATGATTTGGCGTGGAATACACGGACTCCCCCAAAAGCAGTTTCTGATGATATAATAGGAGTATAGGCGGAGGGAACTGCCGTCTCTGCGGGTGGAGGGGATGTAAGACCAAAGCTAGGGGATCCCTGGCCGAGGCAATCCCCCGCGAAGCCTGAAGCCCACACCGACCTTCGGTTCGGTGTGGGTAGTTCACATCAGTATCATGATATAGTGAGAGCCAAACACCAGAGTTGAAGAAGGGAAATTAAAATTGATGGCTCTGGAACTGCGCAGTTACGTTTTCATCGATAACTTGCAACCTCAGCACGCTGCCTACATTGGAACAGTAGCCCTCGGGTTTTTACCCTTACCGGGAGACACCTCCTTGTGGATTGAAATCTCTCCGGGGATTGAAATCAACCGTATTACCGACGTCGCTCTCAAATCCACTTCAGTGCGTCCTGGAGTACTCTTTGTGGAAAGACTATACGGTTTACTGGAAGTTCATTCCAATCGTCAAGGAGAAACCCGAACCGCAGGGAAAGCAATTTTGGAGAGCTGCGGGATCAGGAGACAAGACTGTCTTAAACCCCAAGTCATCTCCAGCCAAATTATCCGCAATTTAGATAGTCATCAAGCACAATTAATCAATCGCAATCGACGGGGGCAAATGATTTTAGCAAATCAAACCCTTTACGTTTTAGAAGTGGAGCCTGCTGCTTATGCTGCCTTAGCAGCTAACGAAGCGGAAAAGGCAGCAGAAGTTAATATCCTCCAAGTGCAGGCAGTGGGGAGTTTCGGACGACTCTATTTAGGAGGGCAAGAAAGGGATATCCTGGCTGGTTCCGCTGCTGCCCTAACTGCTCTTGAAAATCAACCTGGGAGGAAACGTATAGCAGTAACCAGTAATTAGTGACCAGTAATTAGTTTTGCATTGCTATTTTATTATGTAAGAGCACGGCTCCTAAGAGAGAAGATGGGGTGGGCAATGCCTACACCTTATTGTCAACTCAGTGCCTCACTGCTGAGTGCTCTAGCGCCATACCATAACTTTCTTTTTTATGACCGCGACCCAGCACCAATTCTTCTACCCCGGTAATGGTCCCCACAACCCCTTGGCTCAATCAGTGACCTTGTACCATGACAGTTGACCAGGCGTATGATGAGGGGATGGGTGCCTTTTGTGGTCGTCAAGGACACCTTAATAACGTCCCTTCCACCTCCTAAATTACCTCGGGAGTCATAACGGATACCCAGATGAGTGTCTTCCTTATTAGGATCTACCGTGGACAGGAATCCTCGGTTGGTTCCTGTGCGATCCGACTTAACAGAAAGGGAGATAGTAATTGCGTCTAACCCATTCAGGTATTCCCCTGCATCGGGATCCACTACTATATCCCTGTTATTATTAAACTCCAGAGCACCTTCAGTCCACACAGGAGTATTGACAAACGCACCATCGTGCCCGTTCCCGCTGCTATCCACTACAGTAGAGTTCCCTCACCTTCATCAAACTCCCAGGAGACTAAAAGAACGTGAGTTCGACGGACTGGACAAAGGTGAAAAAAGCGCCTCGACCCAGCTCGAATCAAATTCGAGCTGGAAAGCGAGGCAAGACGCGGAGACTGGGTTTGAACCATTCCACCCTCGTCTGAACCCGCCATGACTCAGATTGTATCGCGCCTGGACATCACCCGCATCTTCTGCGAGGTAGACGACTTCTGCCAAATATTCGAGCGTCATTGGGAACGACAGCCCCAACTCCCCTCTATGCCTGGGGAACGGCGATGTCGTTCCCCCATGAGCCTCTCAGAAATCATGACGATCTGTGGTAACAGATCTGGCGGGCGGGGGCACCTTAGTGCCCCCGCCCCCAGATCGTCATTGCTTTTCATGGCTCTGGGTTTCGTACCTTCAAGTCGGGTAAGGTTTGTAGGTCGCCCTACGCCCCTCCCCTAAGAACCGGACGTGACAGTCTCCTATCATCCGGCTCAAGCCTTACTTCAAGCCCTACTTGGATTTCTTACTATGTACCTGCTTGTGACATGTTTTATGCAAGTGCTGAAGATTATCGATATTATCAGAACCTCCATTCCTCACAGGTACTATGTGATGGGTCTCAATTTCCTCACCATTAAACAGGTGGTCATGACATACCGGGCATCTCCAGCCTTGTGCATTTGCGACAGATTCATGTTTCGAGCCTTCGGACCAACGCACTTTACCTGATTTTGTTTGCCTGTTTTGCCAATATTCCACCAATTCTGGGTCATCTAGGGAATTGGTTCCTTTGACCTTGATATGTCTTATAATAGGTACAGATTGTATATTGAATAGGTCGTGAGTTATTTCACGACCTTTTCGGTCTGTACTTTTATAGAAGAATATCCAGCTTCTGACCTTTTTCTTACCCTTCTCGTAGGTAGTTTTGGTACGGAAATATTTTTCTTTGACCCACTTTTTGCCTTTGTTGGGGTGTCGTCTTCTTGCCCAACGCCAGAGGTACCACCAGACTCGGTAGTTTATATATGTGAAGGTTTTCTTGCTACACACTCCTCTGTAGTAATTAGCAAAACCTCTGAGAAGTGGTTCAATCTTGCGGATGACTTGCTCCGGGGTTTTCGTTTTCATGCTGTCGATAGTTATACCGACTTTCTTGCAGAAGGCTAATACCTTTGACTTTTGAGGTTTGATGATTAATTTGTCCCTTAAGACGCCGTCATCTCCTTTCACTTCGTATTGTCGTAGGTTATACCCCAGGAAATCAAATCCGTCCTTGATATGTATAATCCGTGTCTTCTCCTCACTGATTTCTAGACCTAGTTCTGACAACCATTGGTTTATCTGGATTTTCAATGTCTCCAAGGATTCCTTATCCTTGGCGGTAACTACAAAGTCATCCGCGTACCTGATGACGCCTACCTTTGGGTTACATTTTGTTATATATTCTTCTAACCCGTGGAGTCCTATATTGGCTAATAAGGGACTGATAACGCCACCCTGTGGAGTTCCCCTATCGGTCGGGGTGTAGCCTTTCTTATACTCGACAAATCCAGCTTTTAACCATCCATTTATTAGAGAGTCTTCTCTAGTAGCGGTCTGGATAGATTTATGGTCAATGTTGTCAAAGAAGCCTTTGATATCAGCGTCCAGAACCCATTTGTCATACTTACGCCTCTTTCCCGAATTTTCACAGTTACCTCTTAACCTGTTGAAACATTGTCCAATGGCATCATGGCAACTTCTTCCGGGTCTGAAACCATAGGAATTGGTTTCAAACATGGCTTCCCATTCGGGTTCCAGTGCATTCTTTACTATTGCTTGTGCGACTCTATCTCTCACGGTCGGGATTCCGAGGGGACGTTTCTTACCATTTGATTTGGGTATATATACCCTTCTAGCGGGCTTAGCCTTAGGCATGACCCACGAGTTGGCAAGTTTCACACGCTGTGCTGGAGTTTCTATAACCTCCCTATCTACTCCAGCTGTTCGTTTTCCGGTGTTAACCTGTGTGATTTGTCTGATGCTCAGCAATAGGTTCGACCGACATCTTTTCATTAATTTCTGTAGTCGCAATAATTGCTTCCACAATCCAAGCTTTTGGGCACGAAATATCCGACCGCGTAAATTCCTAACAATCTTCATAGTGCGGCGCCAGTTTATGTCACCCCACTTTTCCAACTGTCCTTTAGGTCCATTTTCCAGAACTGCTTCTGTCATCTAACTTTTCCTTCAGTTTGGTCTCTAGTTGTTTTTCTATTTCGTATAAGACCCAAGTGAAGTCTGCTATTCCTTTCGGTCAGGGACAAATCTTGAATCCCTATCTTCTCCATTACAGAGGAGCATTCGCTTTCTCACTCATCCTTTACCCTCCAAGGAGTTCCGCCTCCGTTACCTTCGGCCTACTAGCGGTTATCGACCTTCCGCTAGACCTTGTAGGGCTTACCCTGTTGTATCGCTCAGTTTTATCTAGTTGGTTAGGTTGGTTCCTTTCCCCCGGTAGAACTTTGTTTCCTCAATCCATCGAAAGTTCAGCGGTGGATTCTGTCTACTTGCCATTTTTAGCTAAGGTGTATCAGGGATAATTTCACCTTCCAGTGTGTGACGGGGTTTAAACGGAGAAGTTCGGTCATTGTTCGGTAATTATTACCTCGATACCTCCTACTTTTTTTCAGTTGGCTATAACCTTTCCTCTAATTTCGGGCGAGTCATCGTAAACCGCAACTCTTTTACTTCACTTTCGTTCAACCTTCCAACTATTTCCCTCTTGCTCCGTGTGCCTAATTCCTGGCATTTTGGTTACTTTCGGGGTCTGCATTCCAGCTGTTTCGTTACCCCTGCAGAGCGCCGCGCCTGAGCAGGCGGCTGTGACCAGACTCTGTGAGTCTTTTCCGTGAGGGCTAGGGGAGGAAATCCCTAGGAGGCTGGGAGCCTCACACTAAGCGACCAGTTCAGGTCGCGCGGACTTCTACACTCTGTGCGTTCTCCCCTATTGGCGTAAAGCCTTCCCCAACCTGGTCAGTTATAATCGTTTTGTGGAGTTGATGCCCTGGTGTCTGATGCTATTATATTGCTTTCTACACACTCGTAAAGGAGAAGTTACGGGGATTTCCTTTGTTGATTCGACTCCCATAGAAGTCTGTCACCCATGCCGTGCTCGTAGCCATAAGGTGTGATCGGGCCTAGTTCATTGGGGAAAAAGCTCCACAGGCTGGCACTTTGGGTTTAAATTGCATTTGATTATAAACGATAAGGGAGAGTTACTGGCTTTCCAGGTCACGGCGGCTAACACCAACGACCGTAAGCCCGTCCCCGACCTGGCTAAAGACCTGTTTGGAAAGTTATTTGGCGACCGGGGATACGTCTCTCAAAAACTGTTTGAGCAATTGTACGAACAGGGTCTCAAACTGATTGCGAAATCCAAACGCAACATGAAAAACCGCTTGATGAAGACCATCGATAAAATCCTGCTGCGCAAGCGGGCCGTCATTGAATCGGTCAACGACCAACTCAAGAACATCTGCCAGATCGAGCATTCTCGCCACCGCAGCGTCTTCAATTTCCTGGTCAACCTTCTGGCCGGGTTGGTGGCCTACACCTATAGCGACAAAAAACCGTCCCTGGACTTGGAACCCAAAGGCTTACGGGCACTACCTCCTGCCATTTTCTAGTTTCGTCGAACTCACGTTAAAAGAGGGTCAGCAAACAACCTCTCAATAGTAAAGGCATAACCGTGGCCAAAAAATTGGACCAGTTCCACATTCACAGCATAGTCAGAACCGTCAGGACCGTCAATCCGAAGACCATCCCCAACTAGGGCTGTTTCATTCTCAAGTAAACTAGAGTAAACTGCCCGAGTTGAGCGAAAATTGCTCAATTATTCCCATTTTTGGTGGCGGTCGGGCGTCTTTTTGCTCTTCTCGCTCCTGGGGGCTGTGAGCAAGCAGGCTAGACTGAGGCTGCCCGTGCAGCGAAGCTGCTCTCAAGATGAGCAGGGCGATATCGAATCCGTGAGGGAAGAGTGGGCGAAGGAATAAGCTCGTCTTCAAAATAAATTACCTATTCTAGAGGCTTTAAACCTTCCCGGCAGTGGCGATCGCTATAGATAATAGTTAACACACTCAACCGTGAGAAGTAAAATAGACTCAGAGAGTAAAAGTTTAGTGAAATTGGAGACTTATCAACAGTAAGAAGAGTAATGATAGGATTAGACTACCATCAATTAACCAAAGTATTTAATGAGTGGGTTAATCAATTTAGAAAGACAAGAAGTACAGAAATTTCAGTTCTTTATTATCTTTTTGTCGCCAGTCTTGAATAACCATTCAAGTCATTTTTTCCCCCTACATATCTAGCTAGGTCGGTATCTGTTCCATCCCGCTAGAATCTTTATTGTGGTCAGATTTACTCTGATTTTACAGTATTTTGGATTTTTGAGCGCGTTGCTTTTGTTAACGATCGCCTTCCCGGAGAGTGACAGAAGAGGGATAAAAGGGATAATTGTCAAAATAAATGAGAATAATTGCACAAATTTCGCTCAACTCGGGCAGTTTACTCTAGTTTACTTGAGAATGAAACAGCCCTGGGTGTTAAAAATGTTTTACAAATTCTGCACACAGGTGGTACAAAACCTACTCCCGCTCCCATCTCCTTGTGATGGGGAGCTGGGGAGCTGGGGAGCTGGGGAGCTGGGGAGATGGGATGATGGGGTGATGGGGTGATGGCCAGATGGGATAGAAATATCTAAATCTAAATACAATAGTTGTCTTTACTTCACTTGCTACTCCCCCTATTCCTCTATCCCCCTATCACCCTACCCCCCTGTCGTGATAGGTAGACTATAGCCGGGTTTTCCCCCACGCAGTACCGGGCGTGCAATTTTCAAAGCACCCGGCTCCTGGTGTGTCATCATACTCACTGGCGCGTTTACTCCTCATTACTTATGTCGGCTTTCAGGTCTCATTCGATTGGGCTTTGAGTCCGTAGGATGCTAAGAAGTCGTAGGATGCGTTACTAGCCGTAAGTAGTAGCAACAATACAAACTTTGTTGGCGTAACGCATCGTACGTAGCAACTGCCTTGGCAGAATCTATCAGCGTAACGCATCCTACATTCCAACTTGTTCGCCATTGACGTTTGCCCTACGCCCCTAACTTATGAACAACGGTGAGTTTCAAGTTCCAGCTTTTGATTACGTTTCACCCCCTCTTACGCCTGCTCCTGCGCAGCCGCGCCTGAGCAGGCTCCCCCCGCCATTAATCAATGCCGGGGGTAGGTATTTACCTATAGGCCACAGTTATAATGAAAGCAAGTACTTTCATATTTCCTGCGGGGTTTTCACCCCAAGGGGCCTCATTCGCTTTTTAAGAGAGTCCTATCTCCCCAGGGAATTGGTACGAATTACTTCTTTCCTACGACATTACTGCCGACCCTGTGGAGGTTCTCCTGTTTCACTAATGTAAGATTCGGACGCTATAGGTTTCTCCATACAACGGGGGCGTGGTGTTACCGCGATGACGTGGATACTTCATCTTTCACATATGCCCCGTACCTTTTGGTCGGAGTGTTTCAGCCTTATTTCACTCACGAGGAAGGCACGGGAGCGGGGAAGCCCTGTGTCTTTAGACCTGGGAGGAACCGCGACACGAGCGGATTTATCCGCCTGTAAGTATTTAGAATGAATAATTGTAGCCATCTTTTTTGTGGATTGATTGACAATATTTGTGATTGATTCCAGAGACTCTTCCCTTAGCAGTAGAGATATCAAAACTGCCAGAGGCACGACAAATAACACGTCCTTTATAGATGCCTATCTTTTGGCCTTTAGTAACAACAGCCTTGACGATATCTCCAGTCTTAAAACCTTTATGAACTTGTTGTTTAGAGCGATGGCGAATCGGGAAACCATATTTATTTGTGCCACACATTTGGCGACTGCCATGACCAGTAGACTTGATCGATAAAGGTTGATTTGTTTCCAGATTCAAGGACTCTGTCTTTCCCACACAGGCGGCATCAATCCAGTGGGCTTTAGGAAGATTAAGCCGACAACGATTGTATTTTGTCAGCCCCCCTGAACCTGTATGAATTTGTAGTCCAGTTGTTTTTAACTCGTTGTACAGCTTCCAGCGAGTTGAATTGACAGCCGCAGCATCTTTTAGAGGAGCTTTCGCCTGATTGAGAATTCGTTTGACAAGGTCAGGATTACCTGAAAGAAAATCCTGAATATCTTGATTAGACTTGGCTTGATTGCAAGCATGACAGGCTAAAGTCAGGTTGCTAACTCGGTCTGAACCTCCTTTAGATTTAGGGGCAATGTGTTCAACTTCTAGAGGCGTGTTTTCTGCTCCACAGTAAACACAAGCTCGACCCCACCCACCCCTACACCCCTCCCGGGAGGGGACGGGGGTGGGTCGAACCTCGTAACCGTATAACTCTCCTTGTTGATACTCGGCTCCTGACACTTCCGGGTTTTGAAGCTTCTGGGTATCGAATCGAACTAGCTCTTGATACACAGAATCAACAGGACAAAATCTTGTTAGACGCTTAACCCAAGTCATTGTAGTTTGTACTTGATGTTCTAGACTCGGAGCTAACCAACCCACCCCCTCGGTCCCCCTCCTGGGAGGGGGAAGGGGGTGGGTACGGTTTAAGAATCTTGCTTGACGATAACGGGTTTTGCGATTTCGACGACCTCGCCGAAGTTGACGACGACTAAGCAAAGTGTCCTTAATCTGTTGACCTCGATGGGTTAATTCTCCTGCCCAAATGACTGAGTCATTGAGCAGTAAAGCTAAACCTGTTGTTTTACTGCCCGGATCTATTTTGAGTTGGCAACTTGTCGGTGTATCCATAACCTTTTTTGGCCAAATAATGGTGAAAGGATAGCGACGATAAACAGCCGCTTTACCAGCTTTCAACAAGCTTCGAGCCATAGAAGGTTTCCATGGTGTTAACGGTTTTTTGTTGGTATCTAAGACCAGAACATAATTAGACATGGTTGTGTCCAAACTCTATGTAAATAGGTGACTTTTTCCTCGCCAATGTTTTTAAAGCTTGTTAGGTTAGCTGCACTTTCTTGCCCCTCGTAGGAATGTTTAACAACTAACGACAGAGCTATAAACTGGAAAGCATTTATAGGTGTCATAACTCTAAAAACGTAGGCTGGTCAGCTATCTAAAAAGGGAGGCATGATGCCCCGCCTATGCGCGAGCAGGGTGCTGACTGGATATGACGTTGCTGCAAGATTCGCCACCGTGCTACCATACCGGACCTTCCCTAGCCCTCGCCCACTTTAGGCTCGCAGACGATTAGGCATTTCCTTCTAGCTGTGAGACACCTCCATTGCTGGTGATGCCCCTTCGGACGGGAACTGAGGATAACACTCCTCTTCGGCTACAGACAGCTGTAGCACTTACAATTAGCGACTTTCAGGTCGCACATCCCCCTATCCCCCTATCCCCCCATCTCTCTATCCCCCTACATGAAAGGTGACCCGCTCGATATTCGCTCCTAATTGGCGCAGCTTGCCTTCGATATTTTCGTAACCTCGATCTAAATGGTGTAATCCCTGGACGATAGTAGTCCCTTCTGCTGCTAAACCTGCCAAAACCAAAGCAGCAGAGGCACGCAAGTCCGTGGACATCACAGGAGCACCGCTGAGTATCGGTACCCCCCGAATCATAGCATAATTGCCTTTGATCCGAATATCAGCCCCCATGCGGTTCAACTCCGCTCCATGGCCCATGCGATTTTCAAACACTGTTTCGGTAATCGCGCTATTTCCTTGAGCAATGCTCAACAAAGCCATAAACTGAGCCTGCATATCCGTAGGAAACCCAGGATAGGGTAAAGTTTCGATATCAGAGCCTCTTACCGGACCAGGGAGGATACGCAGACGGCGAGGATCCTCAATAATGATGCGCGAACCAATCTCTTCTAGTTTAGCAATAACTGCTGTCAGATGTTCCGGCACCACCTCCTCTAAGGTGATTTCCGATTGGGTGATGGCCCCAGCCACCAAGAACGTTCCTGCCGCGATGCGATCGGGTATAATAGGATAATCGGTACTATGGAGGCTATGGACCCCATTAATAACGATAGTATTGGTGCCATCTCCGCGAATTTTTGCCCCCATTGAGCGACAGAAATTAGCCAAATCTACTATTTCCGGCTCCCGAGCGGCATTTTCCACTCTTGTTTCCCCAACCGCTGTGGTAGCAGCCATCATAATGGTTTCCGTAGCGCCGACGCTGGGATAGTTCAGGTAAACTTTTGCTCCTTTTAATTTACTGCCCCTGCCTTTGACCGCAGCATAGACGACCCCGTGTTCGATGTAAACCTCTGCTCCCAAGGCTTGCAGACCTTTAATATGCAGCTCCACGGGCCTGGCACCAATAGCGCAGCCTCCCGGTAGAGGTATCTTAGCAACTCCTAACCTGGCCAGTAGAGGACCAGTGACGAAAAAACTAGCCCGCAACTGGGAGACAATCTCGTAGGGTGCTTTTGATTGTGCCAAATTGGAGGTATCTAGATCTAGTATATCTCCATGGCGAACTAACTTAACCCCCAAGGACTGCAAAATTTGCGCCATTCTGTCAATATCTACCAGGTTAGGAATATTGCGCAGGCGACAATCTTGGGGACACAGAAGAGTAGCGGCCATAATTGCTAGGGCTGAATTCTTCGCCCCGCTAATTTTCACCTCTCCTCTCAGGGATGCTCTCCCGCGAATTTCCAAGACAGGCTGGTCTTTCACGGGGAGAGTTTGATTCGTTGCGGGCCTTAGTGCTAGGTTCACTGGTCTATCCTCCAAATAATACACACAAGGTTTTTAGCAATTGAGCTGATTTTATTCAAGAAAATTTTTGCGACTGGGTTGACAAATTAGAAAAATTGGGTAACAATGTATATTTGACAGAAACAAATTCATAATGCGGAACTGGCGGAATTGGTAGACGCGCTAGATTCAGGTTCTAGTGTCCTTCGGGACTTCCGGGTTCAAGTCCCGGGTTCCGCATTTACAGTTACCAGTTACCAGTTACCAGTTACCAGTCCTGCTCATGCCAAGCCTGGCCTGAGCAGGCAGTTACCAGTTCTTTCACAATGAAGGTGAGTCACAAAAAAAGGATAAGAAACTTCTAAATCCCTTGCAAGTAGCTAGTTTTAGCCACATAAAGCGTGATTTAAGGTGTCGGTAGAGTTTGATCTGCTATTTTAGGATTTGCTGGTGGCTGGTGACTGCAATTTTAATCATTCGGTGCCAGATGTCAACCCCTAAAATGTTAAGAAGTGTTAAAAATCCCCTCGTTAAACAGATGGAGAAATTAGCACATGGGAAGGAAAGACGGAAGCAAAATTTGTGTTTGCTGTCCTCCACCCATCTGATAGCATCCGCATGTGGGGTAGATTGGGTGCTAGAGACGGTTTGCTGTACCACCCAATGGCGATCCCGTCACCCTCAATTGTGGGAAGAGGTAGTCAGAAGAGCAGTCAGAGTTGAGTTGGTGACGGAGGAGGTATTAAAGGCGATCGCTACGACGGTTAACCCAGACGGAGTAGTGGCTACCGCGTCCCGTCTCCCCCTGGAATTGGGGTCCGAAACCCATATTAGTTTGGGTTTGGGGTTGGAGAGGCTGCAAGATCCGGGAAACTTAGGGACAATTATTCGTACTGCTGTGGCTACTAATGTGGATCACCTGTGGTTGAGTCGAAATAGCGTAGATCTGGATAACCCGAAAGTCTTGCGTGCTTCCTCCGGGGAGTGGTTTCGCCTGTCTATGACAGTAACTGATAACTTAAAGGCAGTGGTGAGGAGCTGTAAAGCAAGGGGGGTAAAGGTAGTAGCTACGTTACCTCAAGCCCAGCTGACTTACTGGGAAATTGATTATACCAGTCCCACTTTAATTTTACTGGGCAATGAAGGGGCTGGACTCTCTGATGAATTGAGATATGAAGCAGATTTCCAGGTGAGGATTCCCATAGCAGAAGGAGTGGAGTCCTTGAATGTGGCGATCGCTGCTGCTTTATTATTGTACGAAGCTCAAAGACAATTTTTATCCACTGTTTGAAATGAATGGGCTAATTTTAAAATATTATACTAATATAATAGATGTGGTAAAAAGAATAAATTATTCAGAGTTGAGTTGTAATATGAGTTCAATCTTGACAGAAGAAGTTCGTTGGACTGGAGCAGACTTAGAATTGCTGGGATTCAAGGAGGACACGCGCTATGAAATTATAGATGGAGAGTTATTCATGACTAGAGCGCCCCATATAAGCCATCAACGAACTTGTGGTAATATTCATTTTGAATTGAAAATTTGGTCTCAATCAACTAAATTAGGAGAACCATTAATCACTCCGGGGGTAATTTTTAGCGAATCAGACAACGTACTGCCCGATGTAATCTGGATTAGTAAGGAACAATTAGCCCGGATAGTAGATGATTCTGGACATCTTAATGGAGCGCCTGAATTAGTAGTAGAAGTTTTATCTCTCGGTACGAATAACGAACGTAGAGATAGGTCCGCTAAACTGAAATTATATTCATCTAGGGGAGTAAGGGAATATTGGATTGTGGATTGGCGCAAGCAACAAGTAGAAGTTTACCGTAGAGGTGCTAAACTGAGGTTAGAATTGATTGTTACTCTGTTTGAGACGGATGAAATCACTTCTCCCCTCTTACCGGATTTTAGTTGTCCTGTAGCTCGATTTTTTTAAGGAAATCCAAAACCAACCTCCACACCCGCCCGCGAATAAATTGCGGGCTACCAGAGCAAGTCCCATCAGGACTAAAATAGCGGGAATGCTTGATGTTATAATAAAATTGGTCAGGAGGAAAGAAGGGAAAAAAACAAAAACCTGCTATGGGAATAGATACAGCATATCGGGAAGCAGAATGGAAAATTGAAGAGGCTGGGCGATCCGGCGGGTACGCCGGATCTGCGCTATCGCGCAGACCGCAATCAACTATACTGTTTCTCAACAATATGAGTTTGACTGAGTTACCTGAGTCTATAGGAAGTCTCACCCGGTTAGAGATGCTTTACCTCAACAACAACCAACTCACCGAAGTACCGTCTTCTTTAGGAAACCTATCTCAGTTACAGGAGCTTGTCCTCCACAGCAACAAACTTACCGAAGTACCGAAAGTTTTAGGAAATCTCACCCAGTTACAGAAACTTTCCTTCTCCTTCAACAAACTAACAGAACTATCAAAAGTTTTAGGAAACCTCACCCAGTTACAGAAGCTTTGCCTATAGGATAACAAACTAACCTCAGTACCAGCAGTTTTAGGAAATTTATAGAGAAGCTTTACCTCAGTACCGGAAGTTTAAGGAATAAGGGCACTAAAAGCATATCTGAGGGCAAAGCAATGACTTGAGTATAGACGGCGATCGCCTCTGACTGATTCCCGTCCGCGAATTATTTGTAAATAAACTTACCCCGTTGGGCTATAAAAACCACTGCGAAACTCTACAGCAAACCAACAGCGGGGAAAGTATATAAAAAAAGCAGACCAATCGGTAGGCAATGCCCACCCTACTCTCTCTTCTTCCCTCTTTCTCTGCGCCCTCTGCGCCTCTGCGGTTCATTTTACCCAAACTCTTGCTAACCTGCTATCCTTAACAATAAAGAAGATAAACGAATCAAAGAGAGTAAATGAGTCAGAAGTTTGATTATGATTTAGTGATTATCGGTGCTGGTGTGGGGGGGCACGGAGCAGCGTTACACGCCGTGAAATGCGGTCTGAAAACCGCTATTATCGAAGCAGCGGACATGGGGGGAACCTGTGTCAATCGGGGTTGTATCCCTTCTAAAGCTCTGTTAGCCGCAGCGGGCAGGGTGAGGGAGTTACAAAATCGCCACCACCTGGAAACCATGGGAATTGAAGTGTCCGGGGTACAGTTTAAAAGGGAGGCGATCGCCCACCACGCTCATAATTTAGTCAGCAAAATTCGCACGGATCTCACCAATAGTCTCAAAAGGCTCAAGGTAGATACTATTAGGGGTTGGGGTAAAGTAACGGCACCGCAACAAGTAACCGTTACCATGGATGGCACCACGAGAACCATCTCCGCCAAGGATATCATACTCTGTCCCGGTTCCGTTCCCTTCGTTCCCCCTGGGATCCAAATTGATGGCAAAACTGTCTTTACCAGCGATGATGCAGTCAGATTAGCATCTTTGCCCGATTGGGTGGCGATTATCGGCAGCGGTTACATTGGTTTGGAGTTTGCGGACATTTACACTGCCCTCGGGTGTGAAATTACCATGATTGAAGCCCTGGATACCCTAATGCCGGGATTTGACCCAGAAATTGCTAAAATTGCCAAGCGAGTCTTAATCGACCCCCGAGACATGGAAACCTACAAGGGAGTATTTGCTACGAAAGTAATTCCCGGTTCCCCAGTGGTTATCGAGTTGACCGACGCTAAAACGAAAGAAATAGTTGAGGTGTTGGAAGTAGATGCTTGTTTGGTGGCAACGGGACGGGTTCCAGCGACGAAAAATTTGGGCTTAGAGTCTGTGGGGGTAACAACGGATAAAAGGGGCTTTATTGAGGTAAATGACCATATGGCAGTGTTGAAAGATGGTCAACCAGTACCTCACCTTTGGGCAGTAGGAGATGCTACTGGTAAAATGATGTTAGCTCATGCTGCTTCTGGTCAAGGTGTGGTAGCGGTGGAGAATATCTGCGCCCGCAAAAAGGAAATCGACTATCGCTCTATCCCCGCAGCTGCATTTACCCACCCAGAGATTAGCTATGTGGGGCTGACGGAACCAGCAGCCCAGGAATTAGCCCAAAAAGAAGGATTTGAGGTTGCTTCGGTGAAAACCTATTTCCAAGGCAATTCTAAAGCTTTGGCAGAATCGGAAACAGATGGTATGGCCAAGGTGGTATATCGTTTAGATACAGGAGAAGTGCTGGGAGTACATATTATTGGCATTCACGCTTCCGATTTAATCCAAGAAGCAGCTAACGCCATCGCCCACCGAGATAAGGTACAAAATCTCGCCTTTAACATCCACACTCATCCTACCCTCTCGGAAGTGCTGGATGAAGCTTATAAGCGAGCAAAAGTAGCTGTTTAATATTAGTATAGTGGGGTTATTTTATACCCCCTACCCCCTTTGTCTGCTTATTTTGAGGAAGAAGGGTAATTTTATCTGGTACAAGAGTATATCCAAAAATGGTGAAAGAGCACTTTCCTTTGTGCTATCCTAATGCTGGTGAAGCTTTACGAGGGCGAAGGAACTGTTTTCCTGGTTCTACAAGCTCCACAACACCGCCACCAAAAACTATAGCCTATGTTACCTATTCCTAAAATCAAATCTACTGTTATTTCTGCTCCTAGCAAACCGAAAAGTCAACTCTCTCGTACTTTTCTGGTAGGGGCGATCGTCTTGGCAAGTAGTTTGTCTTCTTGTGGTTCTTCACCACCTCAACCTCCACCTCCTCCCACCCTGTCTTCTCCAAATGCAAATATATCTTTAGTCCAAACCCTCACAGAGCATGATTACTACGTTAGCTCCGTAGCCATCAGTCCAGATAATAGCACCATAGTGAGTGGTGACGGGGATGGTACCATTAAAGTGTGGGACTTAGGAACGGGAAGATTGAAACAAACCCTCACAGGACATAGTTCCTCGGTTAATTCCTTAGCCATCAGCCCAGATAATAGGACAATAGTGAGTGGTTCCGGGAACCTATTCGTTGACAATGACAATACCATGAAAGTGTGGGATTTAGGAACCGGAACCTTGAAACAAACCCTCACAGGACATGATGACTGGGTTAATTCTGTAGCTATCAGTCCAGATAATACCACTATAGTGAGTGGCAGCAGTGACAAAACCATTAAAGTGTGGGATTTAGAAACAGGAACCTTGAAACAAACCCTCACAGGACATGATGACTGGGTTAATTCTGTAGCTATCAGTCCAGATAATAGCACCATAGTGAGTAGTTCCGGGAACCCATTTGATGACAATGACAATACCATTAATTGGTGGCATTTAGGAACCGGAAGATGGAAACGAACCCTCAATCATGGTTTCTGGGTTAATGACCTAGCTATCAGTCCAGATAATAGCACCATAGTGAGTGGTTCTGTGGACAATACCATTAAAGTGTGGGATTTAATAACGGGAAGATTGAAACAAACCCTCAATCATGGTTCCGAGGTTTATGACCTAGCCATCAGTGCAGATAATAGCACCATAGTGAGTGGTTCTGATGACAATACCATTAAAGTGTGGAAAGTTTTACCTGATCCCCCCGCCCGTTATCCCGCCCGCGAATGAATTGCGGGCTAGTATAGGAAACCCCGACCGGGTTTGAATTTATTTAACTCAGATATTCTACCCAAAAAAGTTGATATAATCATTCGCTGAACCTCGAACCCCACACCCTACACCTTCCCCCAGCATTATAACTATGGAAATTAGAAGAAGACAACCAAACCCAGCAGTTCAAGTGAGTTATTTGAGCTATCAAACTAAAGTACCCAATGCAAAACCCCGTCATATCTTAGAAGAAATTGTCTGGCATAAAGAGAAAGAAGTGGATAAAATGCGCGATCGCCTCCCTTTGGATAAATTGCGCTCTCAGATAAAAGAAGCACCCCCAGTAAGGGATTTTATCGCTGCATTAAAAGAAGGGAAAACTCAACCCGCTCTTATTGCTGAAGTGAAAAAAGCTTCTCCCAGTAAAGGAGTCATTAGAGAGGATTTTAACCCAGTAGCTATCGCTCAATCTTATCAAAGAGGAGGTGCTAGTTGTATTTCCGTATTGACGGATGCTAAATTCTTTCAAGGGAGTTTTGAAAATCTCGCTTTAGTGCGTCAAGCCGTAGACTTACCTTTATTGTGCAAAGAATTTATAATTTATCCCTATCAAATTTATTATGCCCGTAGTCAGGGAGCAGATGCAGTATTGTTAATTGCCGCCATTTTGAGCCATGACGACTTGGAGTATTTCGTCAAAATCGCCAATGCTTTGCACATGACTGCCTTGATTGAAGTTCATACCCAGTCAGAATTAGACCAGGTCTTGGAGATAGAAGGAGTGCGTTTGGTAGGGATTAATAATCGCAATTTAGAGGACTTTTCTGTTAATTTAGATACTACTTGCCAGTTGTTAAAATTGAGAGGAGAAACTTTACGCAACAAGGGTATAATGGTTGTGAGTGAGTCCGGGTTTCATCGTCATAGTGACCTCAGCTTAGTTAAAGAAGCTGGTGCGGATGCAGTTTTGATTGGAGAGTATTTGGTACACAGTTCGGAGCCAGAAAAGGCGATCGCATGTCTATTCTCTTCCGAGAGAAAATAATTGGGGTTACCTTTCAGGATGTAGGGGCACGGCAATGCCGTGCCCCTACCGCACAACTAATCCGGTCCCTAGCTTTGACAGTCCCACGGATCCGCTACGCTAAATCTGTGGGATTCTTAGTTCAGCGAGTTCACTTAAACTAGATACCTTTCGGAATCTACTCCAGAGGCGATCCTCTCCCTAAGCATTACTTTGGGTATGCCCTACCCTAGAATTTCATTCTAGCACATCAGATCCCAAATGGGAACGCTTAGCGGCGATCGTATAATTTAATTGACTACCACAGAGACAGAGAGAAAATGAAGAAAGAGAAGGATAAGAGCCAAAAATTGAAGAAATTGAATAAAAACGTGTATGAGGGTGAGTTAAAAAGGCTTCAGATAGAACTGGTGAAGCTACAGGAGTGGGTTAAGCAGCAGCAGTTGAAAATTGTGGTCTTGTTTGAAGGAAGGGATGCAGCAGGGAAAGGGGGAGTGATTAAGCGCATTACGGAAAGCTTGAACCCACGGGTTTGCCGAATTGCTGCTTTGGGAACCTCAACAGAACGGGAGAAAACTCAGTGGTATTTTCAGCGCTATGTTGCTGAACTTCCAGCAGGAGGAGAAATTGTCTTGTTCGACCGCAGTTGGTATAATCGAGCTGGTGTGGAGCGAGTAATGGGGTTTTGCAACCATCAGGAGTACCTGGAGTTTTTGCACTTTTGTCCCCAGTTTGAAGGAATGTTGCAGAGTTCAGGAATTATTCTGATTAAATACTGGTTCTCCGTCAGTGATTCGGAACAAGAAAGACGATTCCAAGAACGGATTAAGGATCCCACCAAGAGGTGGAAATTGAGCAATATGGACTTGGAATCTCGTCATTGCTGGGTGGAGTATTCTAAAGCAAAGGACGAGATGTTTGCAGCCACAGATACAGAAGAAAGTCCTTGGTATGTGGTGGATGGAGATGATAAACGTCGCGCTCGTCTCAATTGTATCAGTCACCTTTTGAGTCAGATTGACTATGAAGATTTGACTCCCGAACCCTTGGAATTGCCCCCTCGCCAACCAGGAGCAGATTATGTTCGACCCCCCATTTCTGGGATAAAATTTGTCCCCAACTTGTTTTGATAGTACGTTTATATTCTATAAGAGAAATAATAACTCATGAAAACGATACGCCAACTTTTAGCAAGCAGCCGATACTTAGTGATTCTTGGTGTTGTTTGTTCTTTAATCTCCAGTATCACAACTTTGATTTTCGGCAGCATTGAGCTGAGTAAATTAATGATTAACATTATCACTGATGGTATATTTAACGCGAAAGTAGTTAAACCAGCAGTTTTTGGGTTTATTCAGGTGGCTGACCTCTTTCTCCTGGCTACCGCATTCTATATTATTTCCCTGGGACTTTACGAACTTTTTATCGATAACAATATTCGTTTACCTGACTGGTTAGAGATTTCTGACCTAGACGACCTCAAAAATCGCTTAGTCAAAATCATTATTGTTCTCATGGGTATTCAATTTTTAGGATATATCATAAATTGGGATGGAGAAAAAGATATTCTATCCATCGGCATTTCTATTTCCCTCGTCATCGCTTCTTTGACTTTTTTCTTGAACCATAAGACATCCTCAAAACACTAACTTTTACAGTTACCAGTTACCAGTTACCAGTTACCAGTTTTTTAGGGTGTGCAATATAGTAATAGAGTAAATTCTTTATTGCCCAAACACCAAACCCCACACCCCAAACCCTACACCCTACTTGAGAGTTACCATGGCAGTAATTACAGCAAATTACGAGATTACCTGGGACAAGTTACCCGACGACTTTATTCTACCAGAGGATCCAGTGGATAATATTAATCAACCCTCTATAGCAAGCGCTCTCACCGAAAGTTTAGAACTAGCTGGAAGATTATCTCTGAAGACCCTAACTTCTACTAATTACGGTATCTGTGCCACAGTTAATGGCAAAATGGTAGTTAAAGCACCAGACTGGGCCTATATACCTAACCTTCGAGTACCAAGAGAAGAAGTAATTCGTAGTTATACCCCCCAATTACAAGGAGAAATACCCAGCATTGTAATGGAATTTCTCTCTGATACTCCCGGCGGCGAATATTCCAGCCAACCCACTTATCCCCTGGGTAAATGGTTCTTCTATGAGCAAGTCTTACGAGTTCCCAACTATGCTATCTTTAAACCAGTAAGAGGAGAGTTAGAACTCTATGGTTTAGATACATCAGGACAATATCAATTACAAGAACCAGATGGCAATGGACGTTATTATATCCCTGCAATGAACTTATTTCTAGGAGTTTGGGAAGGAACGAAAGGAACCAGAACAGGTTATTGGTTGCGGTGGTGGGATGAGAACGATAAATTATTATTGTGGGGTTCAGAATTAACGGATCGCCTCTCTGCTCAACTCCGAGCAGCGGGACTAGAACCGGAAATCTAACATTAGACAAAATTAGGTGAGAGCACTGAATTTCTCAAAGCCTTGTCAAGAGTTGCTTTTACCTCCCCTTTACCTTTTCCCCTGCCCTTGGGCGCTATATATTCGATATTCTATCCCAATACCTCAAGAAAGGACAAATTGATGGAAGACAAAAACATGCTCATGATTCCCGGACCCACCCCAGTACCGGAAAGGGTATTGCTAGCCATGGCAAAACACCCCATAGGACACCGTAGTGGCGATTTTGGCAAAATCATGGCAGAGGTGACAGAAAACCTGAAATGGCTGCATCAGACGTCCAATGACGTTCTCGCCCTCACTGCTTCCGGTACCGGGGTCATGGAAGCGGGAATTATCAACTTTCTCAGTGCAGGGGATCGGGTTTTAGTGGGAGTAAACGGGAAATTCGGCGATCGCTGGGCAAAGGTGAGTCAAGCTTACGGTTTGCAGGTGGAAATAATCAGCGCCCCATGGGGAGAACCCTTGGATCCAGAACTGTTCCGTGCTCAACTAGAAGCAGACAAAGAGAAAGCAATTAAAGCAGTCATTATTACCCATTCTGAAACCTCCACCGGAGTTCTCAATGACCTAGAAACCATCAATAAATACGTCAAAGAACATGGGGAGAGTTTAATTATTGTAGATGCAGTCACCAGTTTAGGAGCGGTGAATGTACCTATCGATACCTGGGGATTAGATGTAGTAGCCTCAGGTTCCCAAAAAGGTTACATGATACCCCCGGGTTTGGGCTTTGTTTCTGTGAGTGAGAAAGCTTGGTTAGCCCAAGAAAAAGCTACATTGCCCCGTTTTTACCTGGACTTAAAACCCTATAGCAAATCAGCTGCCAAAAACACCACCCCCTTTACCCCCCCAGTTAACTTAATCTTCGGGTTACAAGAGAGCATGAGGATGATGAAAGCAGAAGGGTTAAGCAATATATTTGCCCGTCATCGGCGCTTAACAGAAGCTACCCGGAGTGCGGTCAAAGCTTTGGGTTTAAAGCTCCTGGCACCAGAGGAAGCCACCAGTACGGCGGTAACGGCGATAGATCCGGCTCCTTTGGATGCAGAAAAAATTCGCGCAACTATGAAGAAGCGGTTTGATATTGCTTTAGCGGGAGGACAAGACAGTTTGAAAGGGAAGATTTTCCGCATTGGTCACTTGGGATTTGTGAGCGATCGGGATATACTAACGGCTATATCAGCTCTGGAAGCGACTCTACAAGAAATCGGTTATGAAGGATTAAAACCCGGTGCAGGAGTTGCTGCTGCTGCTCAAGTCTTCTCTCAATCTTAATTATTCGTAGGTGGGCATTGCCCACCATCCATATTTAAAACCCAGGATGTTGTTTCAAAAAATCGATTTCTTTCTCACTTGAAACTCTGCCCAAAACTCTGTTTCTATGAGGATAACGACCAAATCTTTCGATAATTTCTTTGTGTTTTATCTCGAAATCAAGACTGGATTTTATTTCATTATTTTGGTATAAATTTAGAGCAATTTCATGTATTATTAATGACTCACTGTGCATAAAAGGCATATAAAGAAAAATTCTCTGAATTGGACTTAACTTTTTATCTGTACAGACTCTAATCGCTTCTTGAGATAGAGCCAAAGCCAATGAATCATTGGCAAAAGATAACGGTGAGTCTCTGAATATATTTCTCGAGAACTGATCCAAAACTATAATTTCGGCCAATCTACCCTCGGGCGTTTTTCTCCATTCAAAAAGCTCACAGCGAATTGCTTTTGAATGAACCCCAGAAAATCTTTCACTTATTAGCAGATCAAGCTGCTCATCCTTTGACCACCAGAGGGAGTGATCGATTTCCTCAAACCAAAATTTCAAAATCTCTTGGTGCATATTTGATTCCTCATGCATATAACTATATATTATGCCAAAACTTTCCTTCAGTCAATCCTTATCAAACAAAAAGCTGAAAAATTATCGGTATCCACTCCATATATAGCGCTACGCGCGGGTTGGTCTGTCGGGGGACGCCAAGGGCGGGACGCCAAGCTTACGCAAAGCTTCGCAATCGGGGTACGGGGAAGATAAAAGCCTTATATAACAAGGGTTTTATGATTTGTTTGTCGTCTCAAGGTGTCTCAACCGCCTTGGCGATTGCTATATAACGATATCCAGAAATTTTCCGTTTAGCGTTTTTGATAGGCTAAATATACTGCTTCCAGAAACAAATCAGCAGTGACTCCTTGAGGCATTCTTTCTAGACCGATTGCCGCTTTTGCCTTTCGAGTTAGCTGGCGACTTATTTTAGTTCTCGCATCTGGAAACAGGTTCTCCCGGCGTCGTAAATACTCGCGAATAGCGGCAAAGTCATCGGGTTCCAATCCCAAAAGATCGGCAGTTTGTAACAGGCGATTGGCTAAAGATCGAGCATTTTCTGAAATGGGAAATTCCGCCGCCGTTACAGCTTGTTCGTCTTGCACGACTAAGGTGCCCGCAACCCAATCTCCTAGGCGCTTTTCTCTCTTGCTCAGCATAATCATCAACGCGCCGATAAAGAAAAAATCGTCAACGGGTCTCAGTAAGGCTCTCAGGGTTGCCTGTTGCAAACCCACGGGACGGCCATCGTCACGAATTACTCGAATTTTTGCCCGTCGTTTCCCTGGCGTTTGTCCCTGCCATAGGGTTTCAAAAAAAGTAAAATAGCCGACGTAGACGAAGAAGAAGATTAAGCCTAACATCGCATAGTACCAAAGCTCAAAGCGATCGCTTCCAACTAGCTCTTGCAACAAATCACTCCATGCTAGCCCTAACAGCCATAGCAGTAGCAAAATCAACAAAATTATCGACCAATATACATAGTCAATCAATAAAGCTTCAGTGCGACTGCCAATGCCTGCCAATGTAAACTCTAGTTCTACACTTTCTGGAGTTTGAATTTTAACTCGATTAAAGAAGTTCATTCACCTTAGGTTGGTTAATTGCCTAATTGGATATCTAATCCTTCTTTACGACTACGAATATCGTAGTAAATAGTTGCTTTAATGGTTTGCCAGAATGGAATTATAAAAACGCGAATAATAAGTCCGATTATCCAACTCATTAAAAATAGTAGAGCTTGAAGAATCGGAGAATTAGGAGCGACTACAACAAGTTCGGTTATAATCCCTTGAATCAAGCTAGCTAAAAGATTAGCAGCCAGTTGAATGGGTAAAGTAATCAATGCTGCCACGATGAATATCCACCAGATTTTAGCCACATAACCTTGAGTTAACTTCCAGCTTCGAGAGATAGTTTCAGAAGCACTCAATTGATTTTCTATAGCGAGGGGAACCTCGATAAGCGAAAATCGAAGCATAAAGCGTATCCAAGCAACTATTGCAACCACTAAGGCAACAATTCCTAATAAACCAAGGAGGGACAAAACCAAGAAATTATCTTGAGAAATACTGAAAATAAGTGAACCCACTAACACACAGATTAAGATAGCTAGACTAAAACCGATATATACTCCAAAAATCATCAAAAATGTCAAGAAAAAAGCCTGCCAAAATCGCCACATCTTTGGAATCACATGAGATTTTGCTTCCTGCACGGTTTCGGGTTTATTAGCTAAAAACCCAAAAGCCAAGCGAGAGATAAGTGCTAAATTAGTCATATATTTAGCCGAGCCGAAAATTAATAAGATGGAGCCAACTGGAATCCCAATCCATAAAATAGACAAACCGACTGTATCGAAAAGAAATAGAAAAGGAATGGGTAGAATGACTAGAAGAGGAAGTAATGCCCACAAACTAGCGCGGACGGCAATTCCTAAGTAAGTTGAAAGGCGATCGCGATAGAGCCGAAATGCGGCACTGACCACATTTCCTACACTGAGGGGTTGCAATGGAGTTTGAGCCATGGGTTCGGTTCTCCGATACGAGAATCAGGGTGTTTCGCTATCTTAAGCTACCCTAGACAAAAAGTGGCGCGAGGGTTATCAAAACTTTATGAATGCTCGACGTTGGATCGCTCGGCGGGAACACAATTGGAAACAATTGGAGATACTCTTAAGAAAAGTTGAAAAAAAAGGAATCGCCACGTTAAGCGCAGATGAAGTTCGACAGATGGCGAGTTTGTATCGATCAGTGTCTGCCGATTTAGCTCGCGCACGCACATACGATGTGGGAACTACTGTAATTAGAGACTTGCAGCAACTTACATCTCGCAGCTACAACCAAATTTATCAAGGTTCTCGACAGCAAGAATGGCAGAAAGCCTGGGAATTTTGCAGTTGGGGTTTTCCGCAAGTGGTACAGCAGACGTTTCCCTATATCGCCGCAGCAATGGCCATTTTTGGAGTAGGCGCTCTGGTAGCCTGGTGGTATGCTTGGCAAGATCCGGTATTTTTATCCTTGATGGTGCCGGAATATTTAATTGAGAAAGTGCGGGATCGGGGCGAGTTGTGGATGGGTTCCATCGTGGGTTGGGAACCATTAGCATCCAGCGGGATTATGCATAATAATTTACAAGTGGCTTTTACTGCTGTCGGTGGTGGCATTACGGCTGGTATTTTAACAGTTTATATTCTGGCATTGAACGGATTGCATATTGGGGCGATCGCCACTTTAGTGGGACAAAACAATTTTGCCTATCCATTTTGGGCATTTGTTTTGCCTCACGGTTCTCTGGAGTTGCCAGCGATATTTTTCGCTGGAGGTGCTGGATTACTAATTGCCAGGGCCCTAATGTTTCCCGGACAATATGGGCGTTCCGCAGCGTTGCAATTTTATGGGTCCCAAGCCGCACAACTGGTTTTCGGCATTGTACCCATGTTAATCCTCGCAGGAATTATTGAAGGATTCTTCTCCCCAAATCCCACCATTCCAGATTCTTTCAAATATCTAGTTGGGATGGGCATATTTGCGTTGTTTGTGGGATATTGCTGTCGCCGACGCAGTTAGCAGTGGCGGCAGAAGCCTCACACCATAATCTTTGATTTGGTGTGAGATGAATGACGACGCCGGGGTGTGTTATAATAAAAGGAGCGTTCGGGTAAAAATCCCATGATTATCTACGAAATGAAACTGAAAGGAACTAAAGACCAGTACCGACGGCTAGATGAAGCCATACGTACTGGCAGATTCGTTCGGAACAGTATCATTAAAGCGTGGATGGATGGTGAGGTTAAAACCCGTAATGACGCCTATAAGTACTGCAAAATCCTATCTGACAACCCAGAGTTTCCATGGGCGAATAAACTAAACTCTCAGGCCAGGCAAGCCCACGCTGAAAGAGCCTGGGTAGCGATTGAAAACCTAAAAGTGCGCAATATGGTTAAGAACCACAATCTAGCCAAATCTATTAATGATGCGGCCTGGTATCGCTTCCGCGAGGGTCTCGAATACTTCGGTAGTATCTATAGGGTTGAAGTCATAGCAGTTGACCCAAAATACACCTCCCAGAACTGCTCCAGTTGCAGTCAGAAGGTTTTGAAGTCATTAAGTACCAGGACTCATGTATGCCCCCATTGCGGTTATATAGCTGATCGGGATGAGAACGCTGCAATCAACATCTTATCTAAGGCATTAGAGAAATCTAAAACTACCCTGGGGCACAGGGAAAGTCACGCCTCTGGAGAGAATCCCCTCTGCTCTGTAGTGGAAACACTGCAAAGTAAGGGAACTCGTCGAAAGAGGAAACCCTCATAGCAATATGGGAATCCCCCGCTGTACCCGTAGGGTTAGCGGCGGGAGGATGTCAAAATTGATTTCTAGCTTTCAATTGTAAATACCGATCGACCAGTTGGTTGCTAATTTCATCAGCGGGAGCATCCAGAACCAAAACCCCCTTTTGTCGCAACTGAGCAAAGGCAACCTGACGCTGTGCCAACAAATCTAACGCAACGGCGCGCTCGTAGGTTTGGGAGATAAGTCCTGTGGGAGTATGGGCGATGGCATCAACTTGGGGATCCCGGAGGGTGACGCAAAAAGGCAGATAGCGCGGCGTCAATCTTTGCATCGCCGCCAACAATTCTGCCGATGCCGTCACATCCACAATATCCGTAATTAATACCACTAGCGCCCGTCGGGTTTGCTGTTTTGCCAATTTGGTGACTGCGCCCATATAATCCGGTTCCAGCAGGACAGGTTGAATGGGGGTCAGACGTTCCAGGAGATGGAAAAGTTGGTGTTGACCTCGTTCTGGTGCCGTCCAAGCTACGACTTCGCGATCAAATACCCCTACTCCTACCCGATCGCCCCGGTTCAACCCTGCCAAAGCCAGCCCTAGGGCCGCATTCAGCCCCCAATCGAAGCGCTGCAATCCCTTCACTCGCGCTGTCATCAACCGTCCGCGATCCAGCAAAATTATCAGGGTTTGTTCCCGTTGGGCTTCCAAAACCCTCACTTGTAGCGGATTATGCCAAGAGGTTGCCACGCGGCGGGCAGTGGCTTTCCAGTCGATGGTGCGCGGATCGTCACCAATGGCATATTCCCGCAGTTCGGCAAACTCGGTTCCCATGGAAAAACGACGAGAGGATCGCAAATTGCCCGTGGATTGCAGCGTCAGGCGAATAGTGAGGGAGCGTAGCCCCACCAAATCTGGATACACCTTCACCTTTTGTGGTTGCGCCACCTGCCACTGATGCCATGCCAATCCCCAATGCCCCAATTGCCGCACTTGAATGTCGCCCCACTCAAATTCACCGCGATTTTCCGGGTAGACAGTGTAAATTAATTCCTGGGCGCTATTGGGAGATAAATTGGCTTGGAGTTCCCGTTCCGAGGCTTTGAATTGAGGGGGGTAGGTATCCCGAACGATAATTCGGACGGCGCACCGCGTAGCGGATCCCTTCGGGATCGCTGGAGATCGCACTGACAGAGTTACGGGATTGTCTCGGGCGATGGATAATTTACCCAGAGGATAGCGGGAAATTTCAACCCGGTGAAATCGTGCCCGGAATCCATCGAAAAGGACAAGGGTAAGTAGAACTAAATTGAAAACCCCTGTAACGATGAGACTGAGTTGTTGGGTAAAAAACGTGGCAACAAAAGCAGCGATCCCTATACCGAGTCCAAGAAGTAAAAAGGTGCGTTGTGAGGGAATCATTTCCTAAACCTACCGAGGAACGGGAACTTTTGCCAATAAGGCGGAAATCACCGCATCGATGGTTAACCCATCCAGTTGGGCTTCGGGTTTGAGAATCAGCCGATGGCGCAACAACGGCAGAGCAACAGCTTTCACATCGTCTGGGGTGACGTAATCCCGTTCTTGCAGCCAGGAATGGGCTTGACAGGCTCGTAACCAAACAACCGCCGATCGCGGTGATGCCCCTAATGCCACATCGGGATACTGTCGCGATCCTTCCACCAATGCAATTAAATAGTCCAAAATACTATCGGCAACCATCACTTTAGTCACTTCCTGACGGGCGTGTAAAATGTCTTCCACAGTGGCGATCGCCCTAATGCGGTTAACATCTAGAGCAGCTCTCTGATGTGCCAGCAAAATTTGCTTCGTTGCCGCCCGGTGGGGATAACCAACCACCAACTTGAATAAGAACCGATCTAACTGCGCTTCGGGTAAGGGATAGGTTCCTTCAAATTCTAGAGAGTTTTGGGTGGCGATCGTCCAAAAAAGTGGCGGTAAAGCCAAACTTTCCCCATCCAATGTCACTTGCTTCTCTTCCATCGCTTCCAGCAGTGCTGCTTGAGTTTTAGGCGGCGTGCGATTGATTTCATCGGCAAGGAGTATTTCAGTAAAAACGGGACCTTTTTTTAAGGTAAAACGGCGACTGTTGAGATCGAAAATATTCGTTCCTAAAATATCTGCTGGGAGGATATCCGGTGTCAGTTGCACCCGCCGAAATTCTGCCTGGATGAGATTGGATAGTGCCTTCGCCAGTAGCGTTTTTCCCGTCCCCGGTACGCCTTCTAAAATAATATGTCCGCCAGCTAAAAGGGCAACTAACAGTTGTTCCACCACCGTTGTTTGCCCGACAACGATTTTGTTTAACCCTTGGCGAATTTGAGTAATGGGGGTGCGATCAACAGTCATTTGTTGGATTTAAAATGTAAATAATCATAATATTTTTCAAGATAATATCACATCCGATTGAATGCAAATAATAAAAAATTGTAGGTTGGGTTGAGGTACGAAACCCAACATCGGTTGTTGCTGTTGGGGAGGGTTGAAGCCTTGCGTCCTTACATTTTTTCCTAAAATTGTTATATTATATTATGAATTACGGATTGCTTGCCATTTCTCTAACCAGGTTAGCAACTCTCGTTCGCTTTTCCATCGTCGTTTTCGGGAAAGTCGCAACAGGGATTGTAGTTCTGCCCCATCCCGTCCGGTTTGTGCCTCCCACGCCTTCAGTAAGGCTTCGGGTTCTAAGGGGGTCGATCCCAATCCCAAACGCTCTTGCAGCACCAATTGCTCCGCTTTCCCGACGGTTTGGACAACGAATTTGCTACTTTGAGCTTTGCGTAAAACGCTGGCGAGGGCTTGGATATAGGCTTGGCTGTTGTTGATTTCGAGAGGATCGATGGTTTGAGGACGACCGAATCGGCGATTTTGAGCGAGAATTGCCACCAGGAGTATGATTCCACCTTGGATGGCAATAGGCACTAGGGGCGTTCGGGCTAAATACTCCAGCCAATTTCGGACGGCGGTTTCTTCATCTTGGGCATCTGGATCTCGATAGCCGTGGATGTATTCGTCCACCCAAATCGGCTGATTCGTTTCCGTTAAAAGTTGGGCGAGAAAGGCGTAATTTCCTGGTTCGTTTTGGTAAGCATTGGCTGCTAGATAGGGCGTTGTCACCCAAATTGCCTGTCCTTTATCCAAGGTTTCTTCCCAGACAATTGCCCCGAAGCGGTCGCCCAAAAGTTGGGTTTTTCCATTTTTCAAGGAAGCCCGCCGTCTCGTTTCAATTTTTACATTTCCTTGGGAACTTTCAAGTTGGGTGCTAAATGGGGCTTCTGTGACGGGTTGCCAAACCCCCAAAGTGACGAGAGTATTACCGTTTTCAATCCACTTGCGATCCCCTATGGGTATCCCTGACCGTGGGAAATTTCCCCTAACCCGCAGTAAAGTTATGGGAGTTTGATTCTCCAATACCGCCAACGGTCGCTGCCAGCGCTGAATTGGAGTTCCCCGCTTTTCCATGAAAGCGTACCACGCGCCATAGCCGTCGGGAGCGCGACTATAGGTGGAACCGGAACTGAGGCGAACGCCACTGGGGGCAAGTACCAGGGTTAGGAGCATGAGAACACCGAGGACAATCCCTGCTAGTCTTACCACCCGAAGTTTGGAAACATTCATTATTTCTCCTCGATTTCCCTGTAGGCTTGCTGACAGCGATGGAAGGTATCGGAGGTCGCCCTTCTCTTTCCAAAATACAGCCGTTGGTGAGTAGAGAGCAACACTTTGTAGACTCGATTACGAGGTTGCTGCTGGAGAAGTTGCTCGTATTCCCCGTCGGTGAGACTGGGTTGGTGGGGGACGATTTGGGTGTCGTCCAATCGCTGTAACATCGCCATATACAAACAGCGACACGCGGCACGGTAATTGCCTTTTTCCTGCTGTTGTCGCGATCGCGCCAGCCAGTCTTTAACGGTAAGTTGTTGTTTCTCTTTTAAGAGCAGGCGAGTCGCAGGCGTTCTCAATATCCCCCTATTCCAAAACTTCCAAATCCACCTTCCGAGTAGCCAAGCTGTGGAGACTAGTAACACAATCCCCACGCCGCGAATCAGCCAATCAAAATCCCAACTTAAGGAATTGACGGTAGGTTCGGTTAGCCATGAGTTGGAGAAGAGTTGCGAGAGTTTCAGCTCGATCCACTCTCCTGCTTGCTGTTGCCATTGCTGCCAGCGCCAGCTTAGATTTGTGGTTTCAAAGTCACCTACAGACATCATCCTTTTTGCGATCGTCCATTGCTCGTAGACAATGGATTATTGTATCTATAATCGCCAAAGCAGCTATTAAATTAATTGTTCATTGTTATTTGATAATTGATATGACCTACACTCTCAGAATCGCCGATATCCCCGTCAGTGAACGTCCCCGGGAGAGATTATTAACTAACGGAGCGAATAACTTAGCCACCGCTGAACTAATCGCGATTCTGCTGGGGACAGGTCAAGGTTCAGGAAAACTGTCCGCAGTGGGTTTGGGGCAGTATATTTTGCAGCAGTTGAGTCAACACAAGCGGGATCCTCTGGACGTGCTGCGAGATATTAGTCCCCAGGAGTTGATGGCTATTCCCGGTGTCGGTCCCGCTAAAGCTACCGCTATTACAGCAGCAGTGGAACTGGGGAAGCGAGCATTCCAGTTTCGACCCGATCAAAAGGCGATTATCGATAGTCCCGCTGCTGCTGCTGCTGCTTTAAGTCACGAGCTGATGTGGCAAACCCAAGAGCGATTTGCGATTGTACTCCTGGATATTAAAAATGGTTTAATCGGTACCCGAATGATTAGTATCGGTACTGCTACAGAAACATTAGCTCATCCTAGGGAGATTTTCCGGGAAGCGATCCGACAGGGAACCACCAAGATGATTATCGCTCATAACCATCCCACGGGGAATGTGGAACCCAGTGAAGAAGATATTCATCTGACGGTGCGGTTATTGCAAGGAGCGCAGTTTTTATCCATTCCCCTCCTGGATCATCTCATCTTAGGCAATGGTAATCATCAGAGCTTGCGGGAAACCACCGATTTATGGGATGAATATCCCCAGGGAGAGTAAGCACAGTTACCAGTGACCAGTTACCAGTTACCAGTTACCAGTGACCAGTGACCAGTTACCAGTTACCAGTGACCAGTGACCAGTTAGCAGTTAGCAGTGACCAGTTAGCAGTTAGCAGTTAGCAGTTAGCAGTTACCAGTTACCAGTTACCAGTTACCAGTTACCAGTTACCAGTTACCAGTTACCAGTTACCAGTTACCAGTTACCAGTTACCAGTTACCAGTTACCAGTTACCAGTTACCAGTTACCAGTTACCAGTTACCAGTTACCAGTTACCAGTGACCAGTTACTGTTACTTACATATTATATATTATAATAATTAATTTATTACTATTTAGTTATTTTATAACTATTATTATTAAGATAAGGCATTCATGAGCGCTAACCAATCTATCAATCGGAGACTAGACACCTTATCCTTAACAGCCATGCTGGTTTCAGCCCATTATGGCTTGGGATTTCTCCTGGGAACTGGAGAGAAAACATTCACTTTAGGCTTTGCAGGTAGCCTCTATGCCTTCTGCCTCGGTTTGGGCACCCTTGCTCTTTTGGCACTGGCAAAGTTTTACTGGGAAGAAGTAGAACAAATTTGGACTTTATTGGGCGATCGCTACGGCAATGCTGTTAAACTGCTCATCGGTTTGATGTCTTGGTCGTCTCTCATCGGTATTGAAGCAGTTCAGATTATTGCTGGGGCTTTTATTCTCAAAGTCTTGGGGCTGCCAGCCATACCTAGCATGGTGGCTTTGACGTTCTTCTTGATGATTATTTCACTGCTACCAGTGGAAAAAGCCAGTCGTATCTTTCAGGTATTGCTGTTGCTGAACATTTTCGCTTTAATTTACGGACTTTGGGTATTGCACGGCATTCCCGCTTATTTGCACTCCCCTATAGACTTCATTCCCTCTTTGCACCAACTCAACTCCAGCGAAATTCTTGGTATCTCTCTTTCTACCATCGGACTGGTAGTGATTGATATGAAATATCAGCAATTTGTAGTTCAAGCAAAAGACTTGCCCAGTCTTTATTCTGGCTGCTTGCTGGCGGGAATTATACTCCTTGTGTTAGCCTTTTTGCCTTCTGCTGTGGTAATAGGTGCTCAAGGTGCGGGGATTTTGCCTCCTGGTATTAATGGCAAGGAAACCATTCCCTTTATTATTGCTTGGATTGGTGGCGGCATTCACCACCCAGTGGGTATAATGTTGATAATGGCATTGGTAGTACCAGCTCTGGGTGTGGGAAGCAATGTTTTGCGCATTCAAACCAAAACTGTTTTAGATTTCCAATTCTTTCCTGCTTCCAATTTGAATCGCTTCTTGGTGGCTTTTGCTAATGCTGTTTTAGGGCTGGCGATCGCCTTGAAGGGGGGAGCCATCGTGAATCTGATTGTAGCCTTTTATGCTGCCTATGTAGCAGCGGCATCTATTCCCTTTATGGCTTATCTGTTGGAGCGAACTGGAGGGTATACTTTCTCTCAGTCTAGCGTGAAGCTGTCTTTAGCCGCCAGCAGTATCTCCGCATTAACGGTACTCTTTCTCACTCTCTTCCTACCAAATGCGGTACTTTTTGGCAATGGGGAGTTAACTATCATGGCTATCGGCATGGGTTTTGGTATTTTAGGATTGTTAATGAGGGAGGTGATAGAGAAATACGTTCCTGGATTCAAAATTCTGGGAGGTAGTCGGTAACAATAATATAGTATAATATGAATAGGCGGTTAGCTTCTTAAAAAAGTGGCCGCTCCTATAAATCTGGAGCTAATAAAAGAGGAACTAAATCCATGGGAGACTTCATTCCCATCTTAGTTGCTATCATTCTACCACCACTGGGAGTATTTTTACAAGTGGGTTTTGGCAAGAACTTCTGATTGTGACGGTGAGTCACAATTACGATTAATATTCTGCTAACTTTACTGGGTTATATTCCCGGAATAGTACATGCTGTCTGGGTAATTGCTAGGAAGTAACTATGGGATTATAGCAGTGCGCGCTGGGGTATTTACAAATTTTAAAAACAATTGCGAAGCTTTGCGTAAGCTTTGCGAAGCTTTGCGAAGCTTTGCGTAAGCAACCGCGTAAGCGTCCCGCCCTTGGCGTCCAATTGCTCAAACTTATTTGAATATGCTTTTCACGAACCTTTTCCTTTACCCCTTCCCCTGCGGGTCGCGCTATATCTTGACTCCTTGATGATAGAGGTAGTTGCTAGTGGAAAAAAATCTTGATATCCCTTGACAAAAATCGAAAACCCTTGCTAGAGTAGAAGAAATAGCAAAGGCTCAGTTGATGGATCAAGGGAAATATGTTACCCCCAGAAAAGCCGCAAAGCAACTCGGTGTCTGCCTCGCCACCCTTAGACGGTGGAAAGCAGACGGAAAAATCGGAGCCATTAGAACCCCAGGAGGGCAAAGAAGGTACTGCATCGAACAGTACCAGCAGGAAACCAAGCCCACTGTGCTGTATGCAAGAGTCTCTACTTATTCCCAGAAAGACGACCTCGCGAGACAAGCTGAGTTTTTACTCAAAGCATACCCAGAAGGGGAGCTGGTTAAAGAAGTTGGATCAGGACTCAATTTTAAACGGCGTAAATTCCTCTCTATTTTGGAATCAATTTACAAAGGCGATGTCGGATGCCTTGTCTGCGCCTATCCCACCCACCCCCATCCCCTCCCGGGAGGGGAGAAGAGGGGTGGGTTCGGATTCCCACTTGTTGAGTGGATATGCAAAACTGATTTGATGTAAACTCGTGGTTCTCAATGAGCGCAACCTCTCTCCAGAGCAAGAACTCGTTGAAGATATCCTGTCCATCCTCCATTGCTTTTCTGCACGGCTATACGGACTCAGAAAGTACAAAAAACAAGTGCAGAAAACGTTACAAGAAAAAGCCCCGGCACACTATAAAGAAACAATCCCCAAACGGGATCAGGAAGCTGCGGGTGTATCCATCTAAAGAACTTCACCAGAAATGGAAACAATGGCTGGCGGCGTATCGCTGGATTTATAATTGGTCAATTGCTTACCTAAAAAAAGAGCAGGTTACTGCGTATACTTTAAGTAAGATTGTTAGAGAAGCAGACCGTCCCGACTGGGTAAAAGAGCTACCGGGGCATCAATTACAAGAGGCAGTTGCTGACGCCGTGGATGCCACTAAGCAAGCCAAAGTTAATCAAGGGTTTGCCCGATTCAAATCCTGTCGTGCAACTTCACAGGCAATCAAGTTCAAAGTAGGAAATTTCCGGCGTGGAACCTGGTACCCCAAGTTAACGAAAGGGTTGAACTTTACTACAAATCAAGTGCTACCCCAAGAATGCATCTATGGCACCCAGTTGGTATACCAGCGAGGGAAATGGTATGCCTGTTTCCCTGAGTACAGAGAAGAAACCAATTCTGGAAATAGTAGAGTCATTGCTCTCGACCCTGGCAATCGCACATTCTTGACGGGTTATGACGGGGAAAATATTTTGGAAATTGGCAAGAAAGATATCGGGAGAATCAATCGATTCTGTACGCATCTTGACCAATTAATGAGTAGGATCAGCAAGTGCAAAATCAAACGTCAGCGGTACAAGATGCGGCAGGCTGCTTCCCGCATGAGAGGAAGGTTGCAAGATATCGTCAAGGATTTACACAACAAAGCTGCTTCCTTCTTGGTACGGCATTACAAGGTCATATTCCTACCAACCTTTTCTACCTCGGAAATGGTTCTGAAGTCTAAGCGTAAACTCAATTCCAAAGCAGCTCGGAATATGCTCACCTGGTGCCACTATAAATTTGCTCAAAACCCCTGCTCCTGTGCAGCCGCACCTGAGCAGGCAAATGGCAGAACGAGCTGGGGTGTTAGTAGTTCGTTGCAACGAATCCTATACATCTAAAACTTGCCCAAACTGCGGGCATGTTCATGAGCGTTTGGGCGGGTCTAAAACTTTCCGTTGTCCCAAGTGCGGCTACACTGCTGAGCGGGATGCTAATGGCGCTCGCAATATCATGTTGCGAGCTTTGCAGGCAACTGCCTTCACCATCTCAGGTGATGCCATACTTATCTCAGATTTGTCCAGCAATGGGCAGGTTTGAGCAGGTTAAATGTTGCACCGACATTCCCCGATGGATTTCCATCCCTTGTAATTGCAGCCAAATTTTGCTTTTAAGTTCGATCCAAGTATTCTTTTTCAAGCGTAAGCTAAAGTAGGTCTTCCTCTGACAGCTTAACCATTTTGCAAAATCCACTTCTGTTCTTCGGCTTTCGTACTTCCCAATTTCCCCAACACCGTAAAATAAATGGGAATTGCTCGTCGCTTATAAATCAAACTTATCATCAATAGATTGACGTTTTCCCATTGGCTGCGATCGATGGCTAGATAAAGAACTTCAGGAGGTTAAAATCCTGGGTCTAACTATGCTTTGAAAATCGGAAACCAAATCTTCTTGACATCCCATTGCGGGAGAGAAAAAAATCTTTGTATTTTTTAAATTCGGCTTCTTTCCTGAATTGGACTGGGAAAGTTTTCTCCTAACTTTTCTAATCTCACCCAAGGATTTTTTTGTAGTAGCATGATAACCATTGACACCATCAGATACTGCACGCCAGAAAAATAATTTTGTAGATGGGTTTCCAATTTTAAAATTTCTCAATAGGCTAGGTTTATTGACAATTCTTAGCCTATCTTTTTTTGCTTCTCTTGTCTACTCTTCTTATCCAGTCTGCCTTTCAGCCCTCTTGTCGCTCCTTCAAAAACCCCTGTGTTAATAATACTGGTGCCTAAGGTTTAGCAGTTGAAACTCATCAATAAGTTTAATTAGTTAAGTTTAAATATGTTAAATTGATGGTACTTAGGCTTCTGACAGTACTCGAAAACTGCACAAAAAAAAAAAATTTTACAAATCACATTATTTCATGCCATCATATTAAATGAGCAATCAAAAATTTTGTCAAGGTCAGGGAAGCGAGTGAATCCCACCGTTTCTTAACTTGGATCTACAGAACTGAGATTGCGCTGTGTACTCTAAAAATAGGAATTGTTTGATGCGACGGCTCATAAAAATGGGGATCGCCCTTACGATCTCGATTTCCTTTTTCCTGTCAGGACTTCCGCCCTGGATCCCGACAGCTCCCGCTTTTGCCCAGCCCTCGAGCTCGACAGCTCCCGCTTTTGTCCAGCCCTGGATCTCGACAGATTCCGCTTCTGCCGAGGTGACAAATAATCCTCCCAACATCCTGATGATCATGAGCGATGATGTGGGCTGGTTTAACGTTAGTGCCTACAACAACGGCATCATGGGCTACAGCACCCCTAATATTGATCAGATTGCCAAAGATGGTATCCTCTTCACCGATGCCTATGCTGAAAATAGCTGTACGGCTGGACGGTCTGCTTTTATCACGGGTCAAAGCCCCGGACGAACCGGGCTGACTAAAGTGGGTCTCCCTGGTTTTGACCTTGGACTCAGAGACGAAGACATCACCCTCGCCGAGGTTTTGAAAGAAGAAGGCTATGCCACCGGCCAGTTTGGCAAAAACCACCTGGGGGATCTTGATGAGTTCCTTCCCACCAATCATGGATTTGAGCAGTTCTTCGGGAATCTTTACCATCTCAATGCAGAAGAAGAACCCGAAAATCCTGACTATCCTAACAATCCGGATTTCGTTGAGCAATTTGGTCCGAAGGGTGTGCTCCTTTCCTATGACACTCGGGCCGATGATGTCCCCAGCATTGAAGAGCTTGAGGACGAAACAGTTGTTGACAACGAAGGGAACGAAAAACCGCTGTGTGAGTCGGTCTACGATTCGGATGATACAGAGACACCTACAGTTACACCACAACGGATCTGCAACACGGGCCCGCTCACCAGTAAGCGCATGGAAAACGTAGACGAAGAGTTCCGCGATGCTGCCCTGGATTTCATGGATCGCTCTGTTGCTGATAATAAGCCGTTCTTTGTCTGGTACAACTCCACCCGTATGCATGTGTTTACCCACCTGAAGCCAGAATCGGTTGATGTCACGGGTCAAGGTATCTACGCCGATGGTTTGGTAGAGCACGATGCCCTTGTTGGAGACTTGCTTAATGAACTTAATCAGTTGGGTGTTGCGGATAACACGATCGTAATCTATACCACCGACAACGGGGCTGAAGTCTTCTCTTGGCCTGATGGTGGGATGACGCCTTTCCACGGCGAAAAGAACACCAACTGGGAAGGTGGTTTCCGTGTACCCATGGTTGCACGCTGGCCTGGTCATTGGGGAAGTGGTGTTGTTTCCAATGACATTATTTCTCTAATGGATTGGTTCCCCACCCTCACTGAGGCAACAGGCATTGAGAAGATTGCAGATATTAAGGAGCAGTTGCTCGGCTCTTGCATAGTAGTGGGAGGTCCTAATATTTGCGATCCAGAGGAAGAAATAGTTTACCAAGCTAACGGCAAAGATTTTAAACCGCTCCACCTGGATGGTTACGACTTCTTACCTTACCTGAACGGCACCACTACAACACCACCTCGTCACGAGTTCTTCTACCTCACTGACGATGCTTATCCCTCAGCACTGCGCTTTGATGATTGGAAGATGATCTTTGCAGAGCAACGGGCTGTAGGCTTTGATGTTTGGGCTGAACCCTATGTGAATTTGAGGGTGCCCATAATCCTCAACCTCCGTCGTGATCCCTTTGAGATTGCGCCAGAAGAGTCAGAATACTACTCAGATTGGCGATTCCGTCATTCGTTCCTGGTAGCTCCGGCTCAAGCTTATGTCGGACAGTTCCTCCAAACCTTTGTGGACTATCCCCCTCGTCAGTTACCTGCCTCTTTCACCATCGACGGCATGTTGCAAGATCTGTTAGAGTATTTACAAAGTATTCAACTTGGTTAAACCCAAACCGTGGAAGTGCTGTGAAATGAATTTTCAGTTCAAAGCTAAAACCCGTTAAAACAAATCATTTCAGGGTGTCATTAATAGGGAGTTTATCTACCTATTGGTGACACTTTACTTCATCAAAATCTACTAATTCATCGATTTCAAGCATGAAAATCCGAACTTTCAGGAACTTAATCTCCCTCTGCTTATTTTGTTTATTCTGGATCAGTGCCATGAGCTGTCCTCAGGCGATCGCTGCTGATTCGCTTCCCTTGTCTTCCTGGCAAGACGGAGCCATCAAGACGACTATTATTGACTTTGTGGCAGATGTGACTGATCCCAACAATGTCAACTTTGTGGATCCGGACGATCGTATTGCCGTTTTCGACAATGACGGCACCCTTTGGAGCGAAAAACCCTGTTACTTCCAGGAATCCTTTATCTTTTATCGCCAAGGCAGTTCCGCCAACTGTTTGCCGGAAGAGTTGGGGCAAGAAACTGCTCCCCTCACTATAGAGGAACTGATCTTGACTGATGCTCAGTTGAATGGCGGCATCACGACGGACCAATATATACAAGAAGCCAAAGCGTTTCTAAACACTGCCAACCATCCCGACTTCCATCGGCCTTACGTGGAACTGACGTTCCAACCGATGGTGGAATTCCTCGATTATCTGCGAGATAACGGTTTTCAGGTTTATATTTGTTCTGGCGGCGGCATCGATTTCATTCGCTCCTTTGCCGAAGAAGCCTATGGTATTCCACCGCAAAACGTGATTGGTTCTGCAATTCTGTCTAAGTTTGAAATTCAAGACGGCAACCCGGTTTTGGTGCGTGTGCCTCTTCCAGTTTGGCCCATCAACGACAAAGCTGGAAAGCCTGTGGGACTGGAGCGTTACCTTGGCAAACGACCGATCGTGGCTGTGGGCAATTCCACGGGCGACTTGCAAATGTTGCAATATACAGATGATGGTCAAGGCCAAGATTTGATGATGTTGGTCCACCATGATGATCCTAATCGGGAGTATCAATATGACGAAGGTGCTGAAGAGGCTCTGACAAAAGCTGCCGTGCGAGGTTGGAGTATCATTAGCATGAAAGATGATTTCATCAAGGTCTTTGCTTGGGAATAATAGACTACTGGACTGACACCTCTTAAATTGTAGGTTGGGTAGAAGGTGGTGAAACCCGCCAATGTTGGGTAACGCCTCAACCCAACCTACCGGGACTTAGGGAAAACTTAACGCCAGACATATCCCAAACTAGCTCGGTGACTGGCTCATAGGTCGATATTATCCTGGAGCCAGTGGAAAAAACGATAAGATACAGCAGTTCTAAAAGCTTCTAATGCCTCTACAAAAGTTGTCAAAGGCTTATTAGCCCACTGTCTTCTTAACCCTCCTGTCAACCAATGCCAATGGATAAATGTGTAGGCACAGAATACTAATATCCAATGACGATAAAGACTTATTTCTCCTCGTACTTGATATTCTTTTAAACCTAACCATCCCTTGGCTTCCCGATAAAATCCTTCTATCCAATTTCGTTGGATGTAAGTACTAATCAGCCATTTAGCTGTTATTTTTAGACCATTGACATTAGTCAGTAAGTAGTCTATTTCAGTCGCTTCAGCTACAGTGGGAGCATTCATTACGATAGCTACAGTTTTCTGACCTTGCAACCGCGAAATTTCTACTTGTACTAAGGCTACCCATACCGTTTTAATTTTTTCTCTTGGTAGTGTAATTTCCTGAAAAGCCTCGGGCTTAATCAACTCTGCTACCTCATCTAATCTATTCTTCCTCAATAACTTGTTTTCGTCAGGAGACCAAATTACGTTACGATTTTTAGGTATTGCCACACAATATTCTAACTTCCTCTCTTCAAGTTTTTTCAGCAATGAAGAGTTATTTTCATAACCTCCATTCAATAAAACTATTCCAGGTCTATGTCCTCTCTGATCGCATTTATCAATTAATTCCAGGGCTAACTCAGGTTTTTGCTTAAATTCTTGATCATCTTGGCCTTTAGGTAATGATGAGGCGTGTTTATAGAGTGCTACGTCTAATGGTAAGCTTCTTACTCCATCATAAAGATGACTTGTTCCCATTACTATTCCATTGTCTGTTTTCCCAATTTCACCTATATATTGGATCCCGATGCCCTGAATCATCTATTATTAAGGTAAATTTTTGGGCAGGCTTTGTTTGACGACATTTCGACATCACCTTCAATCGTCGCTCGTTTATTTCATTCTCTTTCCAAGTACTCTCAGTTATAAAATGGTGTAAACTGTCGTCAGAAACACCTATCATGTTATTTGATAGCTGAGTCAAGTTTTTTCTTTCACTTTTCCCCAATAATCCAACTATATAGCTCCTCAAATTTCTTTTTTGAGCTATATTTCCCCATAAATCATCATAATTACTACACCATCTCTCAAAACAAGGGGGCATTGCTCTTGGGCTGGTTTGTTTCATCACCTTAAACTACTTAACACTAAAACAAAGTATCGCAATCTATCATTATTTGTAAATTTTACAGGTACAGCAACTATTATTGTGTCTGAGTTTCTGGCGCCGCGTACAGCGCCGCGGAGCCCGAAGGGCTCGCCGGTATCTGCCCTACCCCACAGCACACTGTTTACGAAACATATAGGATTGCTAGATCCCGATTATAGCTCTTCGTGGTTCATATTTTTCTCCTTCGTCTCGCTGTTTGGAATCTTTTTTGACCTTGGCGGAGCGGATAATATCGACCTCTTCACCAGTCACCTTTCAGTTACCAGTGACCAGTAATCACGTATCATGGTAGCAGCTCAACCTTGGATTTGAGGCCCCCACCTTTCAGTTACCAGTGACCAGTAATCACGTACCATGGTAGCAGCTCAACCTTGGGTTTGAGGCCCCCACCTTTCAGTTACCAGTGACCAGTAATCACGTACCATGGTAGCAGCTCAACCTTGGGTTTGAGGCCCCCACCTTTCAGTTACCTCGTACCATGACAGTGACCAGTGACCAGTAATCACGTACCATGGTAGCAGCTCAACCTTGGGTTTGAAGCCCCCACCTTTCAGTTACCTCGTACCATGACAGTGACCAGTGACCAGTAATCACGTACCATGGTAGCAGCTCAACCTTGGGTTTGAAGCCCCCACCACTTATTTGGTGGCAAGCCACTTATTGGTAACTGGTAACTGGTAACTGGTAACTGGTAACTGGTAACTGGTAACTGGTAACTGGTAACTGGTAACTGGTAACTGGTAACTGCCTGACTGCCCCGGTTGGCATGAGCAGGACTGGTAACTGGTAACTGGTAACTGGTCACTGTTTTACCGAGCTGGTTTGGGGTATATCTGGCATTAAGTTTTCCCTAAGTCCCGTTAATTTTTTGCTCAACTTCCTCATAAAAGGGCTGATAATATTCAGCGTCGAGGCGATCGCTCATCCCAAAGGAAGCAGAAAAACTCTTGACGGCAATGTTTTCATCTGTCGATTGCCAGTTTTTTAACCCAAGTTCTGATAATAGCAAATCCTCGGCTTGTTGGTAAAGCTTCTCCGATTTCTTCAAAATCTTATACGCCTTGTTAACAAGCAACTCAAGAAAAGTTTGGAAATCAGCTTTCAGAATAGGGATAAGAAGATTTTCAAGAATAGTTAAGTTAACATGGCCTTGCAAACCACCACTGGCAAATCTAAATAGTTGACTAGTACCAAGTTTTGAATTTAAAAAAGTTACAAGATAAAAATAGTTTATTATATTTTTTGAGCTTTCTACAATAATAATGTCAGCAGAATTAATTATTTCTGATTCCAAATAAATGCTAGCTTTACCAAAAGAACCGCTCCTAGCAATAAGAACATTGTGCTTTCTGATCTGTGACTTTTTAAGCTGTTGATGAAATTTACAAGTAATTCTCTGACAATCTTCTGTCTTCCGTCAATCCTTCGTGGTTATACAAATCATGATCCACAATCAAATGCCCATGGTTATCCAGCAAAAACTCCCCATCTTTTTCCTCCTGAGCAATGCGCCGATAAATCTTTTCCCCAGAGTTATCCTTCCCCGACTTCCTCATGGTAGCAAAAAAGATATTATAATCATCTTGGCGGGGGCAGAGGGGACCCCCGGCATCAATCGATGGCGGGGGGTCATCATTCCACTTCTGCACAAACAACACCGAGGTTTTTGTGCCCGTGTGGGGCTTAAAAGTATTGCCATGTAACCCCCGCATTGGCTAATACCTCATTCATCTTCCATTTCTTCGATGAGGGAGCGGAGGGATTTCTTCTCCTGCACTAAACGGTCATTTTTAATCAAGTCGGACAAGGTAAACTTGATTTGGAGAATGTCTTCTAAGGTTTGGGTTGCACCTGGAATATCCGTAATCCGTTCAAAATAGTTCGGATCCATGCGGTGCCAGCGAGAAATCCCATCCCCGTTAGTCCAAACGCCAATGGGAGCACCGGTAGCATTGCAATAGGATTTAAGCTGCTCTTTGCCGTCTTTTTCCTTGGGTTTCTTCAACTCCACAATAATATAGGGAACCTTGGGACGCTCCCTATCCATAATAGCGATGTCTGCTTTTTTGGTTTTTCGTCCAAACTTCACCGGGTATTCCACAATCATCCTGTCTAGAGGATAACCATAGCGCTCCCACAACACCTTGAGGTAAAGCTGTCGAATCGCCTCTTCTGGCTTCAGTTGAATATCCTTATTGCGCACCAGACACTTAATGTAAGCTTGGTCTCCTTTTTTCGTCTTTTTCAGAAAAATTGATTCTTCTAGCCAGTTAATCTCTTCTGGCTTAAATTGCGACAACTTATAATTGGAGTCTTTGAGGATATTAGCTAAGTTCATTACTTATCTTGTCAAAATTTACATTAAGGGGGAGTGACAATCAGGCAAAGGGTTAGAGCGGTTCGTTATTCTGGATTCTCTCTATTATCCCCTATGTTGGTGAGCAATGCAAGATAAATATACCGTAGGGTGGGCAAGAATCCATTTTACCCAATTTTGGCTATGGATACCGTAAACCTTGCCCGCCTCCATTCTCTCTATTTTACCCTCTGTTGGTGGACAATGGAAGATAAAGACACCAAGGAAAGAAAAAATCCTGGGACCATTGCCCACCCTACATTTCTCCTTTTGTTTTGCGGTTACAAGTCTCCAGGCTTTAGTTCCGTTCGTTTGGCAATTTTAGCTAACATACGTGGACCAATTTCCTCCCTATCTTTAAATGGGAAAACAACATCTTCCCACCCAGAGCGCTCCATAATTTTATGGGAACCTGTTTGACGCTTGATAGACCAACCAATCCGGATCAATGCTACCAAAACTTGCCTTGCTTTTGTACTGCAACCTTGACTCATACTGCTACAAAAGATAGATTTAGCATATCGACAGGAGCTTCGTTGCACTCCACCAGAACACGCAATGCCAAAGATTTAACTTTGGTTAAGGCTTCTTCCTTGGTATCGACCTAGGCTAAAACTCCAGGTAGGTTGATTACTTCTGCAATCCACCTACCATCATCTTCCAATTCAAACTCTATATCTAGATTTTGAAGAAACGTTTTAGGCTGTTTTTGTTCTTTGGGTAATACACTTTCAACGGTAACCCGCACTCTCGTACCTGGATCTAGGTTTAAGGGAACTTCCAGTTGAAGGGCTGTACCGTCGAACATAGCTTCTAGTTCTTGGAACATGATTTTTTTGTATAGAATGGACTATCCTTAGTATAGCCTGACTATTCCTCTGGGGGAACCTTCCGCAACGAGTGGCGCGGCGCGCGCCGCGGGATTGCGTCTATACTGTCAAACAACACTCGCTTCAACGGTATTTCTTCTCCAAATAATTCACGTAAGATTCTGTAGGTTCTTCTGCATTGAGTTGAATCACACCAATTAAGCTTTGAGTCCAGGGATCGAGGTCAGTAATAGGTTTTATGATTAGGTTTGGGGAATTGAATGGTAGAATCTTTTGTTGTTCTTTGGATAATACACTTTCATCATCCACCGTCACGTCCCAAACTGCAATCTCTTCCTGAAACTCAGGAGTGTTAGCCTGCTCCTGGTAAGCTGCTGCAAGCTCTTTGAGAAAAATTCTCTTCTTTTCTTCTAAGAGAACATCATTAATGAAACGACTGCGATTACTGGCATCTAAGGTAATGCTGATTTTCTAACTCACGATTTGAGCTACTCCACAATACGACCGTAGGATGATATTATCATATTAGACAACAATTTTCAAGAACCCCGGATAATTTTCTTTACCAGCCCGGACTCGAAGTGAGAGAGTCCGCGTACACCTCCTACAGCAGTTAGTGAGTATTTTACCATTCAATTCCCAAAGTGTTAAGCTGCTGATTCATCCAGGCGATCGCCCTCTCTTCATTCTCCAATATCGCCCTTTCTACTCCAGTTTTAGCAATTTCCAGTAGTTGTTTGGATTGCTGCTTCAAATCAAATGATGATTGAATTTGAGCACTAATACTGTCTTGGACATCGAGAGGTAAAACAGGTATTTCTAGATTCGATACTTCAGTTAGATTAAGATTTGTTTGCAATCTTGGTCTCGCCTACTTTAGAATTAAATAACGCGATTAAATAAAGTCTTCTAATTTTATTTTCATCAAATCTTAGAATTGAGAGTGCTGGCTGCTTCCAACTGTGCCAGCAATTAAAAATAGAAGATCATTTTTTTTGTAGTTGGATTTTTTTCAAAATTACTTCGTGAACATATCGCTTGATATAAATAAGATTGCTTATGTCAACGGGACCATCTTTTAAATCAACTGCTCTGATAAGAGGAATTCACATTTGTGTAATCATCTCCACCAGATTTTGGAGTTGCTCCACTTGACACAGGATATGTAATGATTTGCTTGATTTTTGGTTTAAATGATTTTCTAAGTCATCAAATTTTGGTTGATAATATTCAGCATCGAGGCGATCGCTCATCCCAAGGCAATATTTTCATCCGTCGGTTGCCAGTTTTTTAACCCAAGTTCAGACAACAGCAAATCTTCTGCTTGACAATAGGCTGCTCTTGAAGATTCCCTTGTTTCCCAAGAGAGAGCGATCAATTTCTTAATTGTAATTTGAAATTCTTCATTTAGGATAGGTACAGGAATGAGCCTAACCTTGGGAAGGATAACTACCGAACATTCAAGCAGCATGAAGATTCATTCTGCGAGCAGTCAACTTGATTGCTAACTTGATCGCTTCTTCCATGCTCCTAGAATTGGCAATTCCACGTCCTGCAATATCAAAGGCAGTACCGTGATCGGGAGAAGTTCGGATGAAGGGCAAACCGATAGTAGTATTAATTGCTCGGTCGAATGCCATCAATTTGACCGGAATTAAACCCTGGTCGTGATATAAAGCTAGATAGGCATCGGCGGGATCGGTCTTGCTAGCATTACCGTACCAAGCTTGACCTGGTTGCACCCACATAGTATCCGGGGGAACCGGTCCGATTAACTCAATCTCAGACCGCTTTTCCCGTTCTTCTGCTAACCAGGCAAGCAACCAATCTTGCTCTTCTGTCCCGAGTTTACCTTCTTCACCGCTGTGGGGATTTAAACCAGCAATGACAATTTTGCCAGTTTTCAGGCCAAAATCCCGATGCAAGGATTCTAGGAGCAAATCCAGCTGACCTGTCATCAGTTCTGGGTTGAGAGTTTTGGGAACTTGAGCTAAGGGAATGTGGGTGGTGGCTAAGAGGGTGCGTAATGTCCACCCTGTATGGGGCGATACCCCGACAAAGAGCATGGCGAATTTTTCTACCCCCGCCGCTTCTGCTAGCACTTCCGTTTGACCAGGATAATTATATCCTGCTGCTTGCCACAAAGACTTGGCAATGGGGGCGGTGACTATACCCTGATATTTTCCTGTCAGAGTTCCGGCGATCGCCTCTTTTAAGTAAGTAAAACTAGCTGCTCCGGTAACAGCAGATCCCCTCCCAATTTCGAGCTGCCCCTCTAATGGCACATCCACAATGGATAGTTGTTCGGGGTCAATTATAGCATCTGCTGGCACAATCTGCCTCAGGTGCTGGTATGTTTCCTCTAGTATCTTGCGACTACCAATAACTGTAATTTGGCAATTGGTCCGCAGGAACTCCTTAGCTAGTGCTTTCAGCACCACTTCCGGTCCTATAGAAGCTGGATCCCCTATAGGGATAGCTAAATGGGGTGTGCTTTGCAAAATTTTTCCTCATGGCTTGTAATTGATTACCTCTTTGTTATAAAATATTTATTACACTGTTGTCTAATATTATCGGGAGAACTACTCATGAGCGGTGAAAACTTAATGTTCAATGGAGCCCTATTGTCATCAGTTCTAATTTTAGTTGGTTTGGCTTTGGGATTTTTAATTCTCAAAATTCAAGGCGGCGAAACAGAATAAATCAGTTACCAGTTACCAGTTATCAGTTTTATGAACTATTAGAGTGGGCATAAAATCATCAAACTGACTGGTATCTTTATCTGGTATAAACCCTATGCCCACCTAATAACAACTTACCACTAATAAAGTGAAAATAGCAATAACTGGAGCTACAGGATTTGTCGGCACTCGTTTAGTTAGCCAACTAACAGCAGCAGGACATCAAATCCTTGTTTTTACTCGGAACGAAAAACGAGGCAGACGTGTTTTTCCTACCTCAGCTTTTCCCAATTTAGAAATAGTAGCATATCAGCCCACAAAATCCGGTGACTGGCAACAGGCGATCGCAAAATGTGATGCTGTGGTAAACTTAGCAGGGCACCCTATTGCAGAGGAACGTTGGACACCACAAATAAAGGAGAAAATACTGAATAGTCGCCAAGTGGGAACGGAGAAAATTGTGGAGGCTTTCACTCTTGCTAATCCCAAACCAAAAGTATTGATTAATGCTTCGGCTATAGGCTATTATGGTACCAGCGAAACCAATACTTTTCCCGAAACCAGTTCCCCAGGAGATGACTTTCTCGCCCAAGTCTGTCAAAAGTGGGAAGCAGCAGCAACCAAGGTAACAGCAGAGTCGGTGAGGTTGGTTATTCTGCGCATTGGCATTGTTTTAGGTAAAGATGGAGGTGCTCTAAGTAAGATGCTACCTGTCTTTAAACTATTTGCTGGTGGACCTCTTGGCAACGGTAGACAGTGGTTTTCCTGGATCCATCGAGATGATTTGGTTAGTTTAATTATAGCAGCTTTGGAACAGGAGGATAAGAGAGGAACTTTTAATGCTACCGCACCTAACCCGGTGCGTATGAATGAGTTGTGTCACACTCTCGGGGAAATCATGAAACGACCTTCTTGGTTACCAGTACCTAGTTTCGCTTTAGAAATGCTCTTAGGAGATGGTGCTAAGGTAGTATTAGAAGGTCAGCAGGTGTTGCCTAAAAAAACTCTGGTTGCTGGTTTTACCTATCAATATCCTACCATTAAAGCTGCTCTAAAGGAAATCCTTTCCTAAAAGGGATATATTGTGCTAGACTGGAAATTGAAGAATTTGAGGTCTAGCACCATGGCTAACACTAAGTAGGACGAGAAAATTGTTTCACTTTCCTCCCACAAACTGTTACTATCAAGTACAAGATGAGGATTATTGCCCGCAAAACCTTGCGTAACTTCTGGGAACAGCCTCAATACGCGGATTCTGAGAAACCCTTAAAAGCTTGGCACCAGGAAGTTAAGAAGGCAGAATGGGGTAGTCCAGCTGACATTAAAGCTAAGTACTGTAATGCCAGTATCCTTAAGAACAATCGGGTAGTTTTCAATATTGCTGGGAATAAGTATCGGCTTGTGGTGGAAATCAAATTTAACGCTTTTAAAGCGGCAAAAGGAAGAGTCTATATTCGCTTTATAGGCACTCACAAACAATAGGACAAAATTGATGCGGAGAAAATATGATGAGCAATGCCGCAATTAAACCAATTAAAACTGAAAAGGAATACGAAATTGCTCTCTCAAGGATTGAAGTACTCATGGACGCCGAAGAAGGGACTCCTGAGGCTGAGGAAATAGAAGTTCTTGTAACACAGGTTGAACTGTATGAAGAAGAGCACTATCCGATTGATTTCCCTGATCCAATTTCAGCTATTGAGTTCCGCATGGATCAATCTGGACTTTCTCGTAGGGACTTAATTCCCCTAATTGGTAGTAAAGCCAAGATATCAGAGGTATTATCGGGTAAACGTGCTCTGACTCTCTCTATGATTCGAGCATTACACGAACACCTGCATATTCCCGCTGAAGTGCTATTAGGTAAACCAGGAGCCACATTACCTAAAACAGATGTAAATATAGATTGGTCCAAGTTTCCTCTGTCTGCAATGGCAAAGCTGGGTTGGATAGAGCCTCGGAAGAATTTGAAAGACTATGCAGAGGAAATCATGAGCAATCTGATCCAGCGGGCAGGTGACTTTAACAATTTTTCCGCTGCACTTTATCGAAAAAATGATGGTACTCGGCAAAATGCTAAAACTGATCCCTATGCCTTAAAAGCATGGTGTTATAAGCTTCTGGCCACTGCTAATGAAATTACATTGCCCGCTGAATACCAAAATGGGAGCATCACTAAGAAGTTTGCCCAAACATTAGTTAAACTGAGCTGCTCCCAAGATGGTCCCAAGCGAGCGAAAGAATACCTAGCTAAACATGGTATTCACTTAATCCCATTACCCCATTTACCCCACACTCACCTAGATGGTGCCGTATTGAGTTTGGCAGATGGCACTCCTGTGATTGGGCTGACTCTTCGATACGACAGGTTGGACAACTTTTGGTTCTCTCTATGTCATGAAATTGCTCATATTGCCTTGCACTTGAAGAAAGACTCTCATAATTCTTTCATTGACGATCTGAGTCTGGAACCTGTTGATAACATTGAAGTCGAGGCGGATAAATGGGCAAAAGAAGTACTTATTCCCTCTAAATTGTGGAACGATAGTTCCCTACGCCCTAAACCTAACTCAGCAATGTTTCTAGAGTTGCCAGGTTTGCTGCCTTTTGCTTGTTTAAGTAAGACTGACAACCAAGAGCAGGTGCTCAGGGAAGTAGCAAGACGCACCCAAACTCTTCCACTAAACTCCAGCACCAGGAACATTATTGCTGCTTCCGCTGTGTTGGCTGGGTTAGTATTAAAGAAGGACTTCATTTGGCAAGTATTGAGGCAGGATATTATGCGAGAATCGGTGATTTATCAAGAAATTGAAGCTGAAGCTGAAGCGAGAGGTGAAGCGAGAGGTTTAGCGAAAGGGAAAACCCAAGGCTTAGCTATAGGGGAAGCGAGAGGCTTAGCGAAAGGGAAAACCCAAGGCTTAGCTATAGGGGAAGCGAGAGGGGAAGCGAGAGGGGAAACGAGAGGTTTAGCTCTAAAAGCGCAAGAAATTGCCCTCTCTTTACTCAAGACTGGAATGAAAGTGCAACAAGTGGCTCAAGTGACTGGTTTACCTCTTGAAAGGGTGCTCCAGTTACAGGGAGACAATTAAATGCCTTATGACAACACCTGCAAATTCTTGGCGGAGACTTTCTCCGCTGACATTGCTACCTGGTTGTTAGGAGAACCAGTTGCTCTGACTAAACTGGAACCGAAGGAACTTTCCTTAGAACCTATTCGCGCCGACTCTCTCATTTTACTTCAGTCTGAGAAAGAAATTCTGCATTGCGAATTTCAAACGAACCCGGTTATAGAGATTTCGTTTCGCATGGCTGACTATAAACTGCGGGGCTATCGGTGTTATCCTAACAAGGAAATGCGACAAGTAGTAATCTATTTGCGTAAGACAAGTTCTCCTTTAGTATATCAGAACAATTTTTCCATTTTCGGTTTACGGTGTGACTACGAAGTGATAAGACTCTGGGAACAACCAACAGAGTTGTTTTTAGAGTTGCCAGGTTTGCTGCCTTTTGCTTGTTTAAGTAAGACTGACAACCAAGAGCAGGTGCTCAGGGAAGTAGCAAGACGCACCCAAACTCTTCCACTAAACTCCAGCACCAGGAACATTATTGCTGCTTCCGCTGTGTTGGCTGGGTTAGTATTAAAGAAGGATTTCATTTGGCAAGTATTGAGGCAGGATATTATGCGAGAATCGGTGATTTATCAAGAAATTGAAGCTGAAGCTGAAGCGAGAGGGGAAGCGAGAGGGGAAGCGAGAGGGGAAACCCGAGGGAAAACCCAAGGTAAAGAGGAAAAAGCGCAAGAAATTGCCCTCTCTTTACTCAAGACTGGAATGAAAGTGCAACAAGTGGCTCAAGTGACTGGTTTACCTCTTGAAAGGGTGCTCCAGTTACAGGGAGACAATTAAATGCCTTATGACAACACCTGCAAATTCTTGGCGGAGACTTTCTCCGCTGACATTGCTACCTGGTTGTTAGGAGAACCAGTTGCTCTGACTAAACTGGAACCCTCAGAGCTGTCTCTAGAACCTATTCGCGCCGACTCTCTCATTTTACTTCAGTCTGAGAAAGAAATTCTGCATTGCGAATTTCAAACGAACCCGGTTATAGAGATTCCGTTTCGCATGGCTGACTATAAACTGCGGGGCTATCGGTGTTATCCTAACAAGGAAATGCGACAAGTAGTAATCTATTTGCGTAAGACAAGTTCTCCTTTAGTATATCAGAACAATTTTTCCATTTTCGGTTTACGGTGTGACTACGAAGTGATAAGACTCTGGGAACAACCAACGGAAATGTTTCTAGAGTTGCCAGGTTTGCTGCCTTTTGCTTGTTTAAGTAAGACTGACAACCAAGAGCAGGTGCTCAGGGAAGTAGCAAGACGCACCCAAACTCTTCCACTAAACTCCAGCACCAGGAACATTATTGCTGCTTCCGCTGTGTTGGCTGGGTTAGTATTAAAGAAGGATTTCATTTGGCAAGTATTGAGGCAGGATATTATGCGAGAATCAGTCATTTATCAAGAAATTGAAGCTGAAGCTGAAGCGAGAGGTGAAGCGAGAGGTGAAGCGAGAGGGAAAACCCAAGGCTTAGCTATAGGGGAAGCGAGAGGCTTAGCGAAAGGGAAAACCCAAGGCTTAGCTATAGGGGAAGCGAGAGGAAAAACCCAAGGTAAAGAGGAAAAAGCGCAAGAAATTGCCCTCTCTTTACTCAAGACTGGAATGAAAGTGCAACAAGTGGCTCAAGTGACTGGTTTATCTCTTGAAAGGGTGCTCCAGTTACAGGGAGACAATTAAATGCCCTACGACAATACCTGTAAATTCTTGGCGGAGACTTTCTCCGCTGACATTGCTACCTGGTTGTTAGGAGAACCAGTTGCTCTGACTAAACTGGAACCGAAGGAACTTTCCTTAGAACCTATTCGCGCCGACTCTCTCATTTTACTTCAGTCTGAGCAAGAGATTCTGCATTGCGAATTTCAAACGAACCCAGTGCGAGAAGTTCCTTTTCGTATGGCTGACTATAAACTGCGGGGCTATCGGTGTTATCCTAACAAGGAAATGCGACAAGTAGTAATCTATTTGCGTAAGACAAGTTCTCCTTTAGTATATCAGAACAATTTTTCCATTTTCGGTTTACGGTGTGACTACGAAGTTATAAGACTCTGGGAACAACCAACAGAGTTGTTTTTAGAGTTGCCAGGTTTGCTGCCTTTTGCTTGTTTAAGTAAGACTGACAACCAAGAGCAGGTGCTCAGGGAAGTAGCAAGACGCACCCAAACTCTTCCACTAAACTCCAGCACCAGGAACATTATTGCTGCTTCCGCTGTGTTGGCTGGGTTAGTATTAAAGAAGGACTTCATTTGGCAAGTATTGAGGCAGGATATTATGCGAGAATCAGTCATTTATCAAGAAATTGAAGCTGAAGCTGAAGCGAGAGGTGAAGCGAGAGGTTTAGCTATAGGGGAAGCGAGAGGGGAAACCAGAGGCTTAGCTATAGGGGAAGCGAGAGGGGAAGCGAGAGGTTTAGCTCTAAAAGCGCAAGAAATTGCCCTCTCTTTACTCAAGACTGGAATGAAAGTGCAACAAGTGGCTCAAGTGACTGGTTTATCTCTTGAAAGGGTGCTCCAGTTACAGGGAGACAATTAAATGCCCTACGACAATACCTGTAAATTCTTGGCGGAGACTTTCTCCGCTGACATTGCTACCTGGTTGTTAGGAGAACCAGTTGCTCTGACTAAACTGGAACCGAAGGAACTTTCCTTAGAACCTATTCGCGCCGACTCTCTCATTTTACTTCAGTCTGAGCAAGAGATTCTGCATTGCGAATTTCAAACGAACCCAGTGCGAGAAGTTCCTTTTCGTATGGCTGACTATAAACTGCGGGGCTATCGGTGTTATCCTAACAAGGAAATGCGACAAGTAGTAATCTATTTGCGTAAGACAAGTTCTCCTTTAGTATATCAGAACAATTTTTCCATTTTCGGTTTACGGTGTGACTACGAAGTTATAAGACTCTGGGAACAACCAACGGAAATGTTTCTAGAGTTGCCAGGTTTGCTGCCTTTTGCTTGTTTAAGTAAGACTGACAACCAAGAGCAGGTGCTCAGGGAAGTAGCAAGACGCACCCAAACTCTTCCACTAAACTCCAGCACCAGGAACATTATTGCTGCTTCCGCTGTGTTGGCTGGGTTAGTATTAAAGAAGGACTTCATTTGGCAAGTATTGAGGCAGGATATTATGCGAGAATCAGTCATTTATCAAGAAATTGAAGCTGAAGCTGAAGCGAGAGGTGAAGCGAGAGGTGAAGCGAGAGGGAAAACCCAAGGCTTAGCTATAGGGGAAGCGAGAGGCTTAGCGAAAGGGAAAACCCAAGGCTTAGCTATAGGGGAAGCGAGAGGGAAAACCCAAGGTAAAGAGGAAAAAGCGCAAGAAATTGCCCTCTCTTTACTCAAGACTGGAATGAAAGTGCAACAAGTGGCTCAAGTGACTGGTTTATCTCTTGAAAGGGTGCTCCAGTTACAGAGAGACAATTAAATGCCCTACGACAATACCTGTAAATTCTTGGCGGAGACTTTCTCCGCTGACATTGCTACCTGGTTGTTAGGAGAACCAGTTGCTCTGACTAAACTGGAACCGAAGGAACTTTCCTTAGAACCTATTCGCGCCGACTCTCTCATTTTACTTCAGTCTGAGCAAGAGATTCTGCATTGCGAATTTCAAACGAACCCAGTGCGAGAAGTTCCTTTTCGTATGGCTGACTATAAACTGCGGGGCTATCGGTGTTATCCTAACAAGGAAATGCGACAAGTAGTAATCTATTTGCGTAAGACAAGTTCTCCTTTAGTATATCAGAACAATTTTTCCATTTTCGGTTTACGGTGTGACTACGAAGTTATAAGACTCTGGGAACAACCAACAGAGTTGTTTTTAGAGTTGCCAGGTTTGCTGCCTTTTGCTTGTTTAAGTAAGACTGACAACCAAGAGCAGGTGCTCAGGGAAGTAGCAAGACGCACCCAAACTCTTCCACTAAACTCCAGCACCAGGAACATTATTGCTGCTTCCGCTGTGTTGGCTGGGTTAGTATTAAAGAAGGACTTCATTTGGCAAGTATTGAGGCAGGATATTATGCGAGAATCAGTCATTTATCAAGAAATTGAAGCTGAAGCTGAAGCGAGAGGTGAAGCGAGAGGTTTAGCTATAGGGGAAGCGAGAGGGAAAACCCAAGGCTTAGCTATAGGGGAAGCGAGAGGCTTAGCGAAAGGGAAAACCCAAGGCTTAGCTATAGGGGAAGCGAGAGGGAAAACCCAAGGTAAAGAGGAAAAAGCGCAAGAAATTGCCCTCTCTTTACTCAAGACTGGAATGAAAGTGCAACAAGTGGCTCAAGTGACTGGTTTATCTCTTGAAAGGGTGCTCCAGTTACAGGGAGACAATTAAATGCCCTACGACAATACCTGTAAATTCTTGGCGGAGACTTTCTCCGCTGACATTGCTACCTGGTTGTTAGGAGAACCAGTTGCTCTGACTAAACTGGAACCCTCAGAGCTGTCTCTAGAACCTATTCGCGCCGACTCTCTCATTTTACTTCAGTCTGAGAAAGAAATTCTGCATTGCGAATTTCAAACGAACCCGGTTATAGAGATTCCGTTTCGCATGGCTGACTATAAACTGCGGGGCTATCGGTGTTATCCTAACAAGGAAATGCGACAAGTAGTAATCTATTTGCGTAAGACAAGTTCTCCTTTAGTATATCAGAACAATTTTTCCATTTTCGGTTTACGGTGTAACTACGAAGTGATAAGACTCTGGGAACAACCAACAGAGTTGTTTTTAGAGTTGCCAGGTTTGCTGCCTTTTGCTTGTTTAAGTAAGACTGACAACCAAGAGCAGGTGCTCAGGGAAGTAGCAAGACGCACCCAAACTCTTCCACTAAACTCCAGCACCAGGAACATTATTGCTGCTTCCGCTGTGTTGGCTGGGTTAGTATTAAAGAAGGACTTCATTTGGCAAGTATTGAGGCAGGATATTATGCGAGAATCAGTCATTTATCAAGAAATTGAAGCTGAAGCTGAAGCGAGAGGTGAAGCGAGAGGTGAAGCGAGAGGGAAAACCCAAGGCTTAGCTATAGGGGAAGCGAGAGGCTTAGCGAAAGGGAAAACCCAAGGCTTAGCTATAGGGGAAGCGAGAGGTTTAGCTATAGGGGAAGCGAGAGGGGAAGCGAGAGGTTTAGCTCTAAAAGCGCAAGAAATTGCCCTCTCTTTACTCAAGACTGGAATGAAAGTGCAACAAGTGGCTCAAGTGACTGGTTTATCTCTTGAAAGGGTGCTCCAGTTACAGGGAGACAATTAAATGCCCTACGACAATACCTGTAAATTCTTGGCGGAGACTTTCTCCGCTGACATTGCTACCTGGTTGTTAGGAGAACCAGTTGCTCTGACTAAACTGGAACCCTCAGAGCTGTCTCTAGAACCTATTCGCGCCGACTCTCTCATTTTACTTCAGTCTGAGAAAGAAATTCTGCATTGCGAATTTCAAACGAACCCGGTTATAGAGATTCCGTTTCGCATGGCTGACTATAAACTGCGGGGCTATCGGTGTTATCCTAACAAGGAAATGCGACAAGTAGTAATCTATTTGCGTAAGACAAGTTCTCCTTTAGTATATCAGAACAATTTTTCCATTTTCGGTTTACGGTGTGACTACGAAGTGATAAGACTCTGGGAACAACCAACAGAGTTGTTTTTAGAGTTGCCAGGTTTGCTGCCTTTTGCTTGTTTAAGTAAGACTGACAACCAAGAGCAGATGCTCAGGGAAGTAGCAAGACGCACCCAAACTCTTCCACTAAACTCCAGCACCAGGAACATTATTGCTGCTTCCGCTGTGTTGGCTGGGTTAGTATTAAAGAAGGACTTCATTTGGCAAGTATTGAGGCAGGATATTATGCGAGAATCAGTCATTTATCAAGAAATTGAAGCTGAAGCTGAAGCGAGAGGTGAAGCGAGAGGGGAAGCGAGAGGGGAAGCGAGAGGTTTAGCTCTAAAAGCGCAAGAAATTGCCCTCTCTTTACTCAAGACTGGAATGAAAGCGCAACAAGTGGCTCAAGTGACTGGTTTACCTCTTGAAAGGGTGCTCCAGTTACAGGGAGACAATTAAATGCCTTATGACAACACCTGCAAATTCTTGGCGGAGACTTTCTCCGCTGACATTGCTACCTGGTTGTTAGGAGAACCAGTTGCTCTGACTAAACTGGAACCGAAGGAACTTTCCTTAGAACCTATTCGCGCCGACTCTCTCATTTTACTTCAGTCTGAGCAAGAGATTCTCCATGGGGAATTTCAAACTAACCCAGTGCGAGAAGTTCCTTTTCGTATGGCTGACTATAAACTGCGGGGCTATCGGTGTTATCCTAACAAGGAAATGCGACAAGTAGTAATCTATTTGCGTAAGACAAGTTCTCCTTTAGTATATCAGAACAATTTTTCCATTTTCGGTTTACGGTGTGACTACGAAGTTATAAGACTCTGGGAACAACCAACGGAAATGTTTCTAGAGTTGCCAGGTTTGCTGCCTTTTGCTTGTTTAAGTAAGACTGACAACCAAGAGCAGGTGCTCAGGGAAGTAGCAAGACGCACCCAAACTCTTCCACTAAACTCCAGCACCAGGAACATTATTGCTGCTTCCGCTGTGTTGGCTGGGTTAGTATTAAAGAAGGACTTCATTTGGCAAGTATTGAGGCAGGATATTATGCGAGAATCGGTGATTTATCAAGAAATTGAAGCTGAAGCTGAAGCGAGAGGTGAAGCGAGAGGTGAAGCGAGAGGTTTAGCGAAAGGGAAAACCCAAGGCTTAGCTATAGGGGAAGCGAGAGGGGAAGCGAGAGGGGAAGCGAGAGGTTTAGCTCTAAAAGCGCAAGAAATTGCCCTCTCTTTACTCAAGACTGGAATGAAAGTGCAACAAGTGGCTCAAGTGACTGGTTTACCTCTTGAAAGGGTGCTCCAGTTACAGGGAGATAAGTAAGAGGAACATTGGGGGCAGCAACACCAAACACACTCCGGGGCGCACAGCTGTGCGCCCAGCCACTGTGCTATAGTTATGAACTGATTTAGTGAAACAAAACCTATGGTAGAGGCAAAAATTGGTATTATCGGTGGTAGTGGACTTTATCAAATGGACAGTCTGAAAGATGTCCAAGAAGTTAGGATAGAAACCCCCTTCGGTTCCCCCTCCGATGCATTTATTCTGGGTACCTTACATGGTACCACAGTAGCCTTTCTCCCCCGTCACGGTAGTTCCCACAGCCTTCTTGCTTCTGAATTGCCCTTTCGGGCGAATATCTACGGTATGAAGCAGCTAGGGGTAGAATATCTCATTGCGGCTTCAGCAGTAGGTTCCCTCAAAGAAGAGGTTAAACCTCTGGATATGGTGGTTCCGGATCAATTTATCGATCGCACCAAAAATCGCCCTTCTACTTTTTTTGGAGATGGTATTGTGGCTCATATTGGTTTCGGGGATCCTATCTGTCCTAATTTAGCAGCTATCTTAGGCGATGCAGTGGCTAGTCTCCAATTAAAGGACGTTGGACTTCATCGCAGTGGTACTTATCTTTGCATGGAAGGACCAGCTTTTTCCACTAAAGCAGAATCCAATCTCTATCGTAGCTGGGGGGCGACTATTATTGGCATGACTAATTTACCGGAAGCAAAACTAGCTAGAGAAGCGGAAATTGCCTATGCTACCTTAGCTTTAGTTACGGATTACGATTGTTGGCATCCAGACCATGGTAGTGTTACAGTGGAGATGATCATGACAAATCTCCAACGGAATGTTACTAATGGGCAAAAAGTCATTATGGAAACAGTGGGACGTCTCAGTAATAATCCTCCCTCCTCAAAAGCACATTCTGCCTTAAAACATGCTCTTTTTACCCCCTTAAATAAGGTATCTCCAGAACAGAAGGAAAAATTAGCTCCTTTACTACAAAAGTATCTTTAGTCTCGCGCAAAGACGCAAAGGCGCAAAGTTGGGGTGCAAGGCTTCAGAAATCAAGAATGAGTGAATTATGACACAAATTAAATCTCACTGCCCTACTTGTGGCTCGACGGACATTCAGTTACGGCGAAGCGTGCAAACCACAGTTAACTGGGGTCGTGCTGTAGCTGGTTGGGCACTATTCGGTGTTGTTGCAGGTGCGGTTGGCGCTGTAACAGGGAAAGATAGAGAAAATATCGCAAATTGCTGTTTAAATTGTGGTACTACCTGGAGAGCAGAGGATTTGTATAAGGTTAGACAAAGCATAAAAGAGCTTACGGGTGCCAGTCTAGATCTTTCCTTAGAAAGCCATAGAGATTACTTGAGTCGGTTTGTGGAGGAAATAATCAATCCATATTCTGATTCTATGAAGATTCTCGAAAAGAAAAGAAAAAGCATACATAATGAAGAAAAAGAAGCTCTGAATTGTGGACTGTCTTGTGGTTGTTCATTGGGTTGCCTACCTATTTTAATATTCATAGCTGCTATTTCTGAAGGTCTAGAGTTGGCTGGAGAGGGTTGTTATATATTCTCTTTTTTTTGCTTTGTTGGGATCCCAATAGGGGTATTAATAGATAAGGCACGAAAACCAAAAATAGAAGAAAAGTACAGGAGAAAATTGGCTCCGATCAATCGATAAATCGAAGATTTGAAATATGAAATGCAAGAGAAAGCCTTAGCTTTTCATAGTAGTTGGGAATTGTAAACAACCGTTAGACAAACGAATTAGGATAAATTAAAATTGAAGCAATTTAGAAATTTATTTTCCCGGAGAATAAGAAGGGGGAACCAAGGGCAGCAAACGGGACTTCCTCCCCTGAGAAAAAGCCGTCGTGGTATCGAAATTAAGTCCCCACGAGAAATAGAAATTATGCGTCAGTCCGGTAAAATAGTGGCCACAGTGCTGAAGGAAATTGAGGAAATGGTGGCACCGGGAATGACTACCGCTGACTTAGACGCTTATGGGGAAAAGCGGATTAGGGAAATGGGAGCAGATCCTAGCTTTAAAGGATATCATGGCTTTCCCGCTTCCCTTTGTACTTGTGTCAATAATGAGGTAGTCCATGGTATTCCTAACAGGAAAAAGGTAATTCAGGCTGGGGATATTTTAAAAGTAGATACGGGAGCTTATCAAGGAGGTTATCACGGGGATTCTTGCATTACCATGGCAGTAGGAGAAGTAACCCCAGCTGCTGCTCGCTTAATGCGGGTGGCTGAGGAAGCTTTATATAAAGGAATCCAACAGGTTAAGGCGAACAATTACCTCTTAGATATTGCCGGAGCCATTGAAGACCATGTGAAGGCTGCTGGTTATACCGTAGTGGAGGATTATACTGGACATGGGGTGGGCAGAAATTTGCACGAAGAACCTTCTGTGTTTAATTTCCGCACCAAACAGTTACCCAATGTAAAGTTGCGTGCAGGAATGACTTTAGCTATTGAACCAATTGTAAATGAGGGTTCTAAATTTACTAAAGTATTGCGCGATCGCTGGACTGTGGTGACTATAGATAATAATCTTTCAGCTCAGTTCGAGCACACAGTACTAGTAACTAACTCAGGCTATGAAATATTGACCGATCGCTCTAAGATCCGTACTCCCTCTCCGCGCCTCTGCGCCTCTGGGTGAAACTATAAAGAAGGACGCCAACAGAGATAAATCAACGGTCCCAAGAGAGGTACGAGGGTCACAGACCAGAACACAAGAGGATTATTAATTCCCCTTCTGGTCAGATCATCTCCTAAAAGAGTAGGAAACAAGAGAGAAAGGAGGCAAAAATCCAAACTCATCACATGGATAAAGCGACTGGTTTGCCACTGGGAGATAAATTCGCTCCAATTCCCTGTAAACAAGCCAAAACTTAGAAGAGCTAATGCAGCCAAAGTGATGGACAAACCGAACCAGCGGGAGTCTTGCACCTGGAGAAACCAGTCTTTTTCTCCCTGGAAACCAGGATTAGACTCCCGGAGTGCCAAATAGGGTAATAAAGTAAAAGCACCCACAGCAAAAGTACCCACCACAAAGGGCCATGCCGGAATTTTCTGCTCCCTACCATCTGCAAATAAGAGGCAGCCATATATTAAAGGCCAAATGCCCATTAAGTTAAACAGAGCGATAATCAAGGGGTCAATACCTTCCCACTGTCCCAAAGAAAGGTGTCTAATTAATTCTAAAGTATCCGGGGCATTAGGGGGTGCCAAGATAACAGCATAACCCATAAAGCCAACCCAGAGCAAGCCAAAAGCAATTTTTCTCATGGATATGCTACAATTACAAAAAGATACTCTCTCATTCTAACTTTCCACCTGTCCTCTGTGGTTAAATAAAGAAAAATGAACAAATCTTACCCGGTAATCCTCTCCAGTCTCTTGCTCCTAGGAAGTATAATTACCTGGGGAAACATTCCCCTAAACGGGAACGAAACTGCTGCCCCAGCATTATTACAATCTAGTAATTGGCAGCAAATAGAAGGGAAGGGAGTAACATTATCATTACCCATCGTCTATGAAGGGGGCAACCCAGAACTGGATCTGGATGAAATTATTGCTAAAATAGCAGCAATAAGTCCAGAATCTAGTAGGAAGATGAATGTAATCAAGAGTAATGCAACCTCCATCGCTTTTTTAGCTTTCGATACTTCCAAAAAATCTAGCTTCATCACCAATGTTAACATTGTTCAACAATCCCTTCCTAATTCCTTAACACTAGAAGAATATTTAGATAATTCCCTGCAACAATTAGCTCGTTTTTATCAGATTCAATCTTCAGAGATGGTTTCTATTGGGGAGTATGAGGGAGCCAAAATCATCGCCCAATTCCAACCAGAGCCAACCTCTATTAAGCAGCTATTTTATCTTATTCCCACCAATTCCACAACCTTTTGGATTGTCACTTATACCACAACAGTGGAAGAATTTGACCAACGGTTAGCTAATTTTGAAGCTAGTATACAAACATTTAGGGGACAATAATATTAATATATAACAGTGGAACTCAACCAAGTAATCATTGCCTATAAAGCGGGACACCGGGAAAGTAGAACTATGGCAGAAAAATGCGCCCGCCAGTTAGAAACCAGGAATTGTAAAGTATTAATGGGTCCCAGTGGTTTTAAAGATAATCCCTATCCCGTGTTTCTTTCTTCCAACCTAGGTCAAATTGATTTAGCTTTGGTGTTAGGAGGTGACGGGACAGTTCTCACAGCAGCGCGACATTTAGCAGCAGAAAACATCCCCATTTTAGCAGTAAATGTGGGGGGAAACCTGGGATTTTTGACGGAACCTTTGGAGATATTTGCAGAGACAGAAGCAGTTTGGGATCGCCTGGAGTCAGATATTTATGCCGTGGAACGGAGGATGATGTTGCAAGCCCGTTTATTTACAGGCAGTCGTACCGAACCAGAACCAGAGATCGATCGCTTTTTCTGCCTCAATGAAATGTGTATCAAACCTGCCAGCATTGATCGCATGCCCGCATCTATTTTAGAAGTAGAAGTAGATGGAGAAATGGTAGACCAATATCATGGAGATGGTTTGTTAGTAGCCACCCCCACAGGTTCCACTTGTTATACTGCTTCTGCTAACGGTCCCATTTTACATCCGGGTATGGACGCCATCGCCGTTACTCCCATTTGTCCCCTTTCCCTCTCCAGTCGTCCCATAATTTTGCCTCCCGGTTCTGTGGTCAAAATTTGGCCCTTAGCAGATTTAGAATTGAATAGTAAACTTTGGACCGATGGAGTTTTAGCTACTTCAATTTGGCCTGGACAGTGGGTAGCAGTGCGCATGGCTGACTGCCGTGCTAAGTTTATCATCTTGCGGGAAAGTTATTCCTTTTATCAGACTCTAAGAGAGAAATTGCAATGGGCTGGAGCGCGAATACACTATAACAGTGACCAGTAACCTCGTACCATGACAGTTCGTAGGGTGGGCATTGCCCACAAAGCCAGCAGAACGAAGTGGGATAATAATACCTAATAAAATGATTAGAACAACAAATATAAGTTTTTAACCCTCTCTCTTCTCTTTCTCTGCGTCCTCTGCGTCTCTGCGGTTCCATCCCATGTTAACATCTAAAAAAGCAAGACTGGCTGCTGCCTAGCGGGGTAAAAATTGGGATGCAATGACTGAAGATGAAGGAGCCGTGCGCCCTAAGCCTTAGCTATGGTATGATTACCCTGTTAAATGGTGTGTTAGGAACTACATTGTTGGTGAATTTTGAGGAGATGAGCCCATGAAAGAGATCCAAGGTAAAACTTGTACCATTCAACAACTGCTGAGTGGCAATAAGTATGGGATTGATTATTACCAGCGGGAATATCAATGGCAATCGAAACATATGGCTGAGTTAGTGCATGATTTAACAGGGCGCTTTCTGGAGGACTATAACCCAAATAACCATCGCAAAGAGGTAGGGGATTATGGTCACTATTTTTTAGGCTCCATCATCACTAGCCAACAGGACAACCAAAAGATGATTGTGGACGGGCAACAGCGGCTCACTTCTCTCATCCTCCTCTTGATCTATCTGCATAATCTGCAAAAGGGAAAGCGCAACGCAGTATCCATTGAACAGCTGATTGTCTCCGAAGATTATGGGGAGAAATCCTTTAACTTGAATGTACCGGAGCGCAATGACTGCATGGAGGCTCTGTTCCAGGGCAATAATTTTGACCCCACAGGAAAAGCTGAATCCTTAAAAAATCTGGTGGGACGATATGAGGACATTGAAGAAAATTTTCCCTATGAGCTGAGGGAAAAGGCATTGCCCTATTTCGTCGATTGGCTGCGCAAAAAAGTGCAATTGGTAGAAATCACCGCTTCTTCCGATGACGATGCCTACACTATTTTCGAGACGGTGAACAATCGCGGCCTATCTCTATCGAACACGGATATGTTGAAAGGCTATTTGCTGGCCAGCATTGATAATAAGGAGAAGCGAGAACAAGCGGACAAGTCCATTAAGCAATGGCTTCTAAAATTTGCAGAACAGGGCAAAGACAAAGAAGCCGACTTCTTCAAGACCTGGCTACGGTCTCAGTATGTGGAGAAGAGTGTGCGGGATAGGAAAAAGGAAACGTCCCAGGATTTTGAAGGAATCGGGGAGTCTTATTATCGTTGGGTTCGCAACAATGCTAAATCCATTGGCTTAACCGATAGTGAAGCCTTTTACGAGTGGGTCACAAGGGATTTGGATTTTTATGCCCAGGCGTATTTAAGACTCCTCAAAGCTTCTAAGACTTATACAGAGGGACTGGAGAGCCTTTTTTACAATGAGGGTAACATTCCTAATCTGCAATATCAACTGTTACTGGCTCCATTACAACCAAGTGATGATGCGGCAAACGTTAACGTAAAGCTGAAGTTAGTAGCTGACTACATCGACTGTTGGCTAAATCGCCGCTTGTGGAATTCCAAATTGATAACATATGACAAAGTAGCGAGGGAAGTATTTAAGCTAACTAAAGAGCTACGGAGGCTATCCCTGGAGCAGTTAAGGGAAAAGCTAGTGTTGAACCTGCGAAGGCACAATGTAAAACTGAACTTTAGCGAACCACCTCGTCTGAATCAAAGAAATCGTACAAACTTGAAGCGACTGCTTGCTCGTCTGATTGATTGGGTAGAGAAAAAAAGTGACCTATCAGGTAATTACACCAACTACATTAAATCGAGCAAGTCTGGCTATGAGATTGAGCATATCTGGGCAGATAAGTATGAGCGCCATAAAGATGAGTTTGACAACCAAGAGGAGTTTAGTGAATATCGCAACCGTTTGGGGGGTTTACTGTTGCTGCCGAAGAAAAATAATGCTAGTCTGAAAGATAAGGACTATGATTATAAAGTTGAGCATTACCTGAAGGAGAATTTGCTGGCCAAATCCCTGCATCAGATATGCTATGAAAACGCCCCTGGATTTCTGCAAATGATAGAGCGTACAGGGTTGCCCTTTAAGCCCTATTATAAAGCTAATGGGGAAGAGAAATCACGATTTAAGAAGGCTGACTTGAAAGAGCGGTCAGAACTTTATCGGCAGATTGCCGAACAGGTTTGGTCTGTTACGCGTTTGCAGGATTGATACGTCATTTCCACCACCACCTTTCCCTTCTATGTTACCATTTTGAAGTAGCCCTTACCTCCTAATTGCAATGTTGAGCAAGTTGCCGTATCTTTACTTTAAGTCCACTTTATTCTATCCTAGATATAGGGAGCATTTCGGCAAATCATCTTTATGACGAGAAAGATCCACGACGAATTAGCCAAAAACTATCTCGAAGAGCTGTTACAGCCCTTTGGTCAAGTAGAAACAGCAGTGAGAATCCGCTCCGAAGGGCGAGAAATAGATGTGGTTTTCCAACCATCAACCAGTGGAGAAAATCAGATTCCGTTGGGATTACTTTCCCGGATGATTCAAACAACAGCTATATTTGAGCCATTTCGCAACCCAGCAACGATGGATGAAATCAAGGATTGCATTGTAAAATCTATAGAACCCATTTGAGATCTCTGTTGTGGAGTAAAATAGGGAAAAAATGCCGTACTCAAGTAGTTTGACAGACGGGGAGTGGAAAATAATAGAACCTCTGTTGCCCAAAAAGAAACAGACAAGACCACCAAAATGGAGTAAAAGGCAGATTTTAGATGGTATCTTGTACCAATTAAAGAATGGTTGTAATTGGTGTGACTTACCCAAAGACTTGCCCCCCTATTCCACAGTATTTTGGTACTACAAACAGTGGCGATCGCTTGGGGTAATCGAAGCAATCAGAGATATCTTGCATAGTAGAGTCCGTCAGCAAGTTAAAAAAAAAGGGCAATGGACAACCCTAATCATCATTGACTCCCAAGCGGTAAAAAATACCTGTAACGCCAGTGTAAAGTCGAAAGGGTTTTGTTTTTACAAGTCTACCAATGGTATTAAAAGACATCTAGCAGTAGATACTTTGGGCTTTCCTTTTTTTAGTCATTGCACCAAAGCATCGGTATCTGACGATGTGGGTTTGATTGAAATGTTATCGAAAAACATAGATTATTTCAAGTCTAAACCAGTCAACATCCCCAAGATTACCATTTTGCTTGACCATGGATATCACCCAGAAAAACTGACCCAGGAATTACATAAAATTTATCCGGCGATTATGACTAAGATTAGATTTAAGGTCTCCCGTAAACCATCAAAAGCTCAAAAGAAAAAGGAAGGAAAAACCGGTTTTGTGCCAGTAAAAGCGCGGTGGGTGATTGAAAGAACTAATTCGTGGATGAAAAGATGCAAGAGTTTGGTCAAAAACTTTGAAAGGACTCTTGAGCAGGCTAATACCAAGATTAGTCTATGTTTTGTCCGACTGATGCTTAAAAGGCTAGCCACTACTTAAAAAGATCTCAAATGGGTTCTATAGAAATGCTTAGAAAACTCAAACGGGAGAAGCGAAGGAAAGAGAGCCAGAAAACCACTGAGTTTGGGAAGAAGAATCCTTTTTTGTGGATTCTCACTCCCACAGAATCCAAACAGATTTTGGCTGAATTTGCGGCAACCCCCAAAAAAAGTTGGCCCGAAGGGATATATTTCCTCCCCACTGCCTTGAGAGCGGCAATTGTAGTTATCCATCAGCTACCCCAAAGGGAAGATACCCTATGGTTACGACTATTAGGAAAGGGAAAAGTTCAAGAAAAAGCCATTGAGGAATTGGAGGGGTTACCAAAGAACAATCCGTTCCGAGATGGTACCCTGAAAGTATTTTTCAGCCTCTTTAAAGACTTGGAAGCAAATAAAACAAAAGACAACGAAGACCAGGAGTTAGTTATGCGCTTATCACCACTTTATCTGGAAGACCGCCAGCAGGCAATCCAAGAAGGAATGCAACGAGGAATGGAGCAAAGAATGCAACAAAGAATGGAGCAAGGAATGGAGCAAGGAATGCGGCAAGGAATGCAACAAGGAATGCAACAAGGAATGCAACAAGGAATGGAGCAAGGAATGCAACAAGGAATGCAACAAGGAATGGAGCAAGGAATGCAACAAGGAATGCAGCAAGGAATGCGGCAAGGAATGCGGCAAGGAATGCAGCAAGGAATGCGGCAAGGAATGCGGCAAGGAATGCAACAAGGAATGCGACAAGGAATGGAGCAAGGAATGCGGCAAGGAATGCAACAAGGAATGCGACAAGGAATGCAACAGGAACGTTACGCACTCCTGGAAACCGTGCTCAAAAATAGTTTTGGTGAGTTAGATCCAGAACTGGAAAGGGCGATGGCTCTCATGTTAGAATTACCAAGAGAAGAGTTCGCTTCTTTGTTACTGCAATTATCCACTTTATCCCGTCAACAGCTCTTGGAGCGTTTCGGTAAATCATTTTTATGACGAGAAAAATCCACGATGAATTAGCCAAAAACTATCTCGAAGAGCTGTTACAGCCCTTTGGTCAAGTAGAAACAGCAGTGAGAATCCGCTCCGAAGGGCGAGAAATAGATGTGGTTTTCCAACCATCAACCAGTGGAGAAAATCAGATTCCGTTGGGATTACTTTCCCGGATGATTCAAACCACAGCTATATTTGAGCCATTTCGGAACCCAGCAACGATGGATGAAATCAAGGATTGCATCGTAAAATCTATAGAAATGCTTAGAAAACTCAAACGGGAGAAGCGAAGGAAAGAGAGCCAGAAAACCACTGAGTTTGGGAAGAAGAATCCTTTTTTGTGGATTCTCACTCCCACAGAATCCAAACAGATTTTGGCTGAATTTGCGGCAACCTCCAAAAAAAGTTAGCCCGAAGGGATATATTTCCTCCCCACTGCCTTGAGAGCGGCAATTGTAGTTATCCATCAGCTACCCCAAAGGGAAGATACCCTATGGTTACGACTATTAGGAAAGGGAAAAGTTCAAGAAAAAGCCATTGAGGAATTGGAGGGGTTACCAAAGAACAATCCGTTCCGAGATGGTACCCTGAAAGTATTTTTCAACCTCTTTAAAGACTTGGAAGCAAATAAAATAAAAGACAAGGAAGACCAGGAGTTAGTTATGCGCTTATCACCACTTTATCTGGAAGACCGCCAGCAGGCAGTCCAAGAAGGAATGCAGCAAGGAATGCAACAAGGAATGGAGCAAGGAATGGAGCAAGGAATGGAGCAAGGAATGGAGCAAGGAATGGAGCAAGGAATGGAGCAAGGAATGCAACAAGGAATGGAGCAAGGAATGCGGCAAGGAATGGAGCAAGGAATGCGGCAAGGAATGCGGCAAGGAATGGAGCAAGGAATGGAGCAAGGAATGCAACAGGAACGTTACGCACTCCTGGAAACCGTGCTCAAAAATAGTTTTGGTGAGTTAGATCCAGAACTGGAAAGGGCGATGGCTCTCATGTTAGAATTACCAAGAGAAGAGTTCGCTTCTTTGTTACTGCAATTATCCACTTTATCCCGTCAACAGCTCTTGGAGCATTTCGATAAATCATCTTTATGACGAGAAAAATCCACGATGAATTAGCAAAAAACTATCTCGAAGAGCTGTTACAGCCCTTTGGTCAAATAGAAACAGCAGTGAGAATCCGCTCCGAAGGGCGAGAAATAGATGTGGTGTTCCAACCATCAACTCCAGGAGAAAATCAGATTCCGTTGGGGTTACTTTCTCGGATGATTCAAACAACAGCTATATTTGAACCATTTCGGAACCCAGCAACGATGGATGAAATCAAGGATTGCATCGTAAAATCTATAGAAATGCTTAGAAAACTCAAACGGGAGAAGCGAAGGAAAGAGAGCCAGAAAACCACTGAGTTTGGGAAGAAGAATCCTTTTTTGTGGATTCTCACTCCCACAGAATCCAAACAGATTTTGGCTGAATTTGCGGCAACCTCCAAAAAAAGTTGGCCCGAAGGGATATATTTCCTCCCCACTGCCTTGAGAGCGGCAATTGTAGTTATCCATCAGCTACCCCAAAGGGAAGATACCCTATGGTTACGACTATTAGGAAAGGGAAAAGTTCAAGAAAAAGCCATTGAGGAATTGGAGGGGTTACCAAAGAACAATCCGTTCCGAGATGGTACCCTGAAAGTATTTTTCAACCTCTTTAAAGACTTGGAAGCAAATAAAATAAAAGACAAGGAAGACCAGGAGTTAGTTATGCGCTTATCACCACTTTATCTGGAAGACCGCCAGCAGGCAGTCCAAGAAGGAATGCAGCAAGGAATGCAACAAGGAATGGAGCAAGGAATGGAGCAAGGAATGGAGCAAGGAATGGAGCAAGGAATGGAGCAAGGAATGGAGCAAGGAATGGAGCAAGGAATGCAACAAGGAATGGAGCAAGGAATGCAACAAGGAATGGAGCAAGGAATGCAACAAGGAATGGAGCAAGGAATGCAACAGGAACGTTACGCACTCCTGGAAACCGTGCTCAAAAATAGTTTTGGTGAGTTAGATCCAGAACTGGAAAGGGCGATGGCTCTCATGTTAGAATTACCAAGAGAAGAGTTCGCTTCTTTGTTACTGCAATTATCCACTTTATCCCGTGAACAGCTCTTGGAGCGTTTCGGTAAATCATCTTTATGACGAGAAAAATCCACGATGAATTAGCCAAAAACTATCTCGAAGAGCTGTTACAGCCCTTTGGTCAAATAGAAACAGCAGTGAGAATCCGCTCCGAAGGGCGAGAAATAGATGTGGTGTTCCAACCATCAACTCCAGGAGAAAATCAGATTCCGTTGGGGTTACTTTCTCGGATGATTCAAACAACAGCTATATTTGAACCATTTCGGAACCCAGCAACGATGGATGAAATCAAGGATTGCATTGTAAAATCTATAGAAATGCTTAGAAAACTCAAACGGGAGAAGCGAAGGAAAGAGAGCCAGAAAACCACTGAGTTTGGGAAGAAGAATCCTTTTTTGTGGATTCTCACTCCCACAGAATCCAAACAGATTTTGGCTGAATTTACAGCAACCCCCAAAAAAAGTTGGCCCGAAGGGATATATTTCCTCCCCACTGCCTTGAGAGCGGCAATTGTAGTTATCCATCAGCTACCCCAAAGGGAAGATACCCTATGGTTACGACTATTAGGAAAGGGAAAAGTTCAAGAAAAAGCCATTGAGGAATTGGAGGGGTTACCAAAGAACAATCCGTTCCGAGATGGTACCCTGAAAGTATTTTTCAGCCTCTTTAAAGACTTGGAAGCAAATAAAATAAAAGACAAGGAAGATCAGGAGTTAGTTATGCGCTTATCACCACTTTATCTGGAAGACCGCCAGCAGGCAGTCCAAGAAGGAATGCAGCAAGGAATGCGGCAAGGAATGCAACAAGGAATGCAACAAGGAATGCGGCAAGGAATGGAGCAAGGAATGCGGCAAGGAATGCAACAAGGAATGGAGCAAGGAATGGAGCAAGGAATGCGGCAAGGAATGCAACAAGGAATGCGGCAAGGAATGGAGCAAGGAATGGAGCAAGGAATGGAGCAAGGAATGCGGCAAGGAATGCGGCAAGGAATGCAACAAGGAATGGAGCAAGGAATGCAACAGGAACGTTACGCACTCCTGGAAACCGTGCTCAAAAATAGTTTTGGTGAGTTAGATCCAGAACTGGAAAGGGCGATGGCTCTCATGTTAGAATTACCAAGAGAAGAGTTCGCTTCTTTGTTACTGCAATTATCCACTTTATCCCGTCAACAGCTCTTGGAGCGTTTCGGTAAATCATCTTTATGACGAGAAAAATCCACGATGAATTAGCCAAAAACTATCTCGAAGAGCTGTTACAGCCCTTTGGTCAAGTAGAAACAGCAGTGAGAATCCGCTCCGAAGGGCGAGAAATAGATGTGGTTTTCCAACCATCAACTCCAGGAGAAAATCAGATTCCGTTGGGGTTACTTTCTCGGATGATTCAAACAACAGCTATATTTGAACCATTTCGGAACCCAGCAACGATGGATGAAATCAAGGATTGCATTGTAAAATCTATAGAAATGCTTAGAAAACTCAAACGGGAGAAGCGAAGGAAAGAGAGCCAGAAAACCACTGAGTTTGGGAAGAAGAATCCTTTTTTGTGGATTCTCACTCCCACAGAATCCAAACAGATTTTGGCTGAATTTACAGCAACCCCCAAAAAAAGTTGGCCCGAAGGGATATATTTCTTCCCCACTGCCTTGAGAGCGGCAATTGTAGTTATCCATCAGCTACCCCAAAGGGAAGATACCCTATGGTTACGACTATTAGGAAAGGGAAAAGTTCAAGAAAAAGCCATTGAGGAATTGGAGGGGTTACCAAAGAACAATCCGTTCCGAGATGGTACCCTGAAAGTATTTTTCAGCCTCTTTAAAGACTTGGAAGCAAATAAAATAAAAGACAAGGAAGATCAGGAGTTAGTTATGCGCTTATCACCACTTTATCTGGAAGACCGCCAGCAGGCAGTCCAAGAAGGAATGCAGCAAGGAATGCGGCAAGGAATGCAACAAGGAATGGAGCAAGGAATGCAGCAAGGAATGGAGCAAGGAATGGAGCAAGGAATGCGGCAAGGAATGCGGCAAGGAATGCAACAAGGAATGGAGCAAGGAATGCAACAGGAACGTTACGCACTCCTGGAAACCGTGCTCAAAAATAGTTTTGGTGAGTTAGATCCAGAACTGGAAAGGGCGATGGCTCTCATGTTAGAATTACCAAGAGAAGAGTTCGCTTCTTTGTTACTGCAATTATCCACTTTATCCCGTGAACAGCTCTTGGAGCGTTTCGGTAAATCATCTTTATGACAATAAAGATCCACTCTTTGTTATCCCTGGGTAACCGTACCCAGGTTATTTTTTCACTTCCACCACTATCTTTCAATTCTGTGTTATCATTTTAAAGTAGCACTTAACGGTAATATTGAGCAATGTTTAGCAAGTTGCAGTTTCAAAATTTTAAGTCTTGGAAAGATACGGGAGACATTACTATAGCTCCTATTACGGGTTTCTTTGGCACCAATAGCTCGGGAAAAACAGCAATTTTACAGTTTTTGTTAATGCTGAAGCAAACAGTGGAGTCCAGCGATCGCCAACGGATTTTGCACATGGGAGGAGACAATCAATCCTATGTGGATCTGGGTACTTCCTATGACCTGATTCACCAACATATACTCCCGGGAACTATTTCCTTCTCTCTCACTTGGCACCCTCCAATTTCTCAACCTAAACTTGAATTAGGTTCATGGATTTATTCTGTAGACGGAGCAAAGTATTTGTTACTTTCACAAGATTACACTCATATCCAATTTGAATCTGAGATTTATATTGATATGACTGAAATCGCTGTTCACAAGATAGTTTATCAATATACTTTAAAGAATGCATTGTCATTTACAGCAGACGACCTTTCAGAAGAATACGTTACCAAAACAGTCAAAATCGGTATAAATATGGAGGAGCAAGGGCCTTCACATCCTGATGTCTATCGCTTATTTATCAACCCCCCTACTCTAGAGGATGTTTTTCTAAAGAATCAATCGTTATATTCCGTACCTTTAAATAGTTATTAATTTTCAAATAACATCAATAAATCCTTGGGATTTAGCTCTGTATCGAATCTAGAACAATCCTTTGAAAACTTATTCCAAAACCTCTATTATTTAGGTCCAGTGCGAGAGTATCCATCCCGGAGCTACCGCTGGTCTGGGGAAAAGCCACAAGACGTAGGAAAACGAGGAGAATGGACTGTTTCCGCCCTTTTAGCAGCACAAAAATCTGAGCCAGAAATCCTCGAAAAAATTGCACATTGGTTACGAGAGTTAAATCTAATTCATAATTTTGACATCCAACCCATTAGAGCAAATCGCCCAGAATATGAAGTGCTAATTCGTCCCACTGCTAATTCCCCTGAAGTCTCCCTGACAGACGTTGGGTTTGGGGTATCCCAAATTTTGCCCGTTTTGGCATTATGCTACTATGTTCCTGAGGAAAGTTCAATTATCTTGGAACAACCAGAAATTCATCTTCATCCCTCTGCACAAATGGGTTTGGCTGATATTTTGATTGAAGTAACTAAAACCCGGAAAGTGCAAATTATTCTCGAAAGTCACAGTGAACATCTTTTACGACGACTACAACGACGAATAGCAGAAGAAAAATTGACTCATGAAGATGTAGCCCTTTATTTTTGTTCCACTGACTCAGAAGGCAAATCTAACCTAACCCCCTTACAAGTTGATAAATTTGGGAATATCAAAAATTGGCCCGATAATTTCTTGGGTGATGAAATGGGAGATGTATTTGCTATGACTGAAGCGAGCATGGAGCGTCAATTAGCGGAAGATAACCAATAGCAGTGACCAGTTACCAGTTACCAGTTACCAATTATAGAGAATAATGCATGTGATTGTGGATACCAACGTGTTGGTGGTTGCCAATAACCGCGATACCTCTCAAGCTTCTCGCCAATGTATCAAAAACTGTATCAGCAAACTGAGAGCTATCCAAAACCATCAGTTGATATTAGTGCTCTTGGAAGTATTTTCAAGTCCCTCTTGCTAAAATCGGTGTAATGATTGATTTCCTATGTCCTGAGAGTCTAAAATAGCTTAAGACTCTGAAATAGATTCATGGACTGTCTTATTGTTAACGTCTTTAATAAATTTAGCTGGAATCCCCCCCCAACCACATTATCTTCAATGACGATGGATTTGTTTTCTCCAGTTCTGCGTCCGTCAATCAGGTCAACAGAATGAGTCTTGGTTTCAAAAGAACACCAAGGGCCAATCGCTACCCGTCTACCAATTGTGATTGTAGCGTTTGGTTCAGCACAAAAGCGCCCACCACTATTAATAAATATCCCATTACCTATTTTGATGCAAGAGGCAGCGACCATGGGTCTAATTTCAACGGGTTCAAAAATCCTTAAGCTTTTCTCAATTTGCACCCCTGCTTGGGCTAGGGCTTTTGCTCCGAATTTCAAATCAGTGATATGACTACGAGGGAGGAAAAAAGGTTCTCTAAGTCCTAAGTTCAATTTCAACATAATGGTTTCCAAGGAGAAGGGTTTGAGAGCATTGTTATTAGGAACCGTTACAGTGCCTTAAGCTTGCTTGAGCCGACGCAATGGCGCATCGGCTGAGGTGGTTTTGTTAGGAAGACAAAGGCGGAAAGAACAACCAAAAACTAACAAATAATCCCATAGTTACTTCCTAGCAATTACCCAGACAGCATGTATTATTCCGGGAATATAACCCAGTAAAGTTAGTAGGATATTAATCCAGAAGTCCTTACCCAAACCCACCTGTAAAAATACCCCCAGTGGTGGTAAAATGATAGCAACTAAGATGCGAATTAAGTCTGCCATGGATTTAGTTCCTCTTTTATTAGCTCCAGATTTATAGGAGCGGCAACTTGTGTTAAGAAGCTAACCGCTCATTCATATTGTACCAAAGGGAGAAGCATTATTGTTACCGACTACCTACTAGCCAGAATTGAGTTGCAGTCAATCCGAATCAACCCTTTGGAGTGGTGACTAAGCGGAAGCCAATGTGGGTGGTTCCGGTATCAGGGGCTTGGGACTCCCGTGCCGCAGGCCGATAGCGACTACAGTAATTTTTAGCACAGAGGTAAGACCCCCCTTTAATCACATGCAACGCTCCTTCTGTAGGCTTTTTCGGATCCAAACTGCTGGCTTGGTCCGGACCCGTTGGGTTAACACTATGGTCTTTGCCGGAGTGGCCCACCCCATACCAATCTGCCGTCCATTCCCACACATTCCCCGTCATGTCATAAAGTCCATAACCATTGGAGGGAAATGATTCCACCGGAGCCGTGCCCAAATAACCATCTGCTTTAGTGTTGAAGAAGGGAAAAAGTCCTTGCCAGGTATTGGCGTTTTGAGCAGAATAGGCATCCCCCCAGGAAAAATCTTGATCAATTAACCCTCCCCGGGCTGCATATTCCCACTGGGCTTCGGTGGGGAGCGTCTTGCCAATCCAGTTGGCGTAGGCGACGGCATCGTCATAGTCAATGTGAACAACCGGATAGTTATCTAGACCTTCAATGGTGCTGTCCGGACCATAGGGATGTTGCCAGTTGGCCCCAACGACCCAATGCCACCAGCTCAAGTAGGCCACCTGTTGCAATCCTTCCTTTGGTGGCTCAAAAATGAGGGAACCCGGTTGTCGCTGGTCGTCGGTTAAGTCAGGAAACTGTTCTTTGGATAACGGACGTTCAGCAATAGTTCGGTAGCCTGTGGCTTTGACGAACTGACGAAATTCGGCGTTGGTGATTTCGTGGCGATCGATACAGAAACTATCCACTGTTACATCCACCGCCGATCGCTCCGATGCATAGTAGGTATCTGATCCCATATTGAACGTTCCTTTGGGAATCAAAACCATGCCTATGGGACAGGAAGAGTCTGTGGATGCGGCATTCAAGGGGGTAGATAACCCTAGGAATAGCAATACTGTGAGGCAACCGAGAAAAAGTTTATGAGTTAGGGAGGTCAACCAGAGGGTATTCATTATGATCAGCTTGTAGTGGTGTGGCACAGCTAAAATGGTGAAAAGCGCGTAGCGGGACTTAGGGAAAACTTAACGCCAGACATATCCCAAACTAGCTCTAGGTCTATGTCCTCTCTGATCGCATTTATCAATTAATTCCAGGGCTAACTCAGGTTTTTGCTTAAATTCTTTATCATCTTGGCCTTTAGGTAATGATGAGGCGTGTTTATAGAGTGCTACGTCTAATGGTAAGCTTCTTACTCCATCATAAAGATGACTTGTTCCCATTACTATTCCATTGTCTGTTTTCCCAATTTCACCTATATATTGGATCCCGATGCCCTTAGTTAATGCTCCACTTTTACGATGCCCTGAATCATCTATTATTAAGGTAAATTTTTGGGCAGGCTTTGTTTGACGACATTTCGACATCACCTTCAATCGTCGCTCGTTTATTTCATTCTCTTTCCAAGTACTCGTAAACTGTCGTCAGAAACACCTATCATGTTATTTGATAGCTGAGTCAAGTTTTTTCTTTCACTTTCCCCCAATAATCCAACTATATAGCTCCTCAAATTTCTTTTTTGAGCTATATTTCCCCATAAATCATCATAATTACTACACCATCTCTCAAAACAAGGGGGCATTGCTCTTGGGCTGGTTTGTTTCATCACCTTAAACTACTTAACACTAAAACAAAGTATCGCAATCTATCATTATTTGTAAATTTTACAGGTACAGCAACTATTATTGTATCTGAGTTTCTGGCGCCGCGTACAGCGCCGCGGAGCCCGAAGGGCTCGCCGGTATCTGCCCTACCCCACAGCACACTGTTTACGAAACATATAGGATTGCTAGATCCCGATTATAGCTCTTCGTGGTTCATATTTTTCTCCTTCGTCTCGCTGTTTGGAATCTTTTTTGACCTTGGCGGAGCGGATAATATCGACCTCTTCACCAGTCACCTTTCAGTTACCAGTGACCAGTAATCACGTACCATGGTAGCAGCTCAACCTTGGATTTGAGGCCCCCACCTTTCAGTTACCAGTGACCAGTAATCACGTACCATGGTAGCAGCTCAATCTTGGGTTTGAGGCCCCCACCTTTCAGTTACCAGTGACCAGTAATCACGTACCATGGTAGCAGCTCAACCTTGGGTTTGAGGCCCCCACCTTTCAGTTACCTCGTACCATGACAGTGACCAGTGACCAGTAATCACGTACCATGGTAGCAGCTCAACCTTGGGTTTGAAGCCCCCACCTTTCAGTTACCTCGTACCATGACAGTGACCAGTGACCAGTAATCACGTACCATGGTAGCAGCTCAACCTTGGGTTTGAGGCCCCCACCACTTATTTGGTGGCAAGCCACTTATTGGTAACTGGTAACTGGTAACTGGTAACTGGTAACTGGTAACTGGTAACTGGTAACTGGTAACTGGTAACTGGTAACTGGTAACTGCCTGACTGCCCCGGTTGGCATGAGCAGGACTGGTAACTGGTAACTGGTAACTGGTCACTGTTTTACCGAGCTGGTTTGGGGTATATCTGGCATTAAGTTTTCCCTAAGTCCCGCTAACCTGGATCCCTGGACTCAAAGCTTAATTGGTGTCATTCAACTCAACTCAGAAGAACCTACAGAATCTTACGTGGATTATTTGGAGGAGAAATACCGTTGAAGCGAGTGTTGTTTGACAGTGATGTTTTGCTGGATGTCTTAGCCCAACGACAGCCATTCATTGTAGCTTCTGCACAAGCTTTAAATACAGTGACAAAACCGCAATTACCAGTGCAGGGATACGTTTCAGGTCATTTTGCGTCGTCAAATTGGCAATACAGCAACACGAGAACTTCTATCGAGATTATTGCAGCGTATTCAAGTTGCCAGTGTAACCAATGAGGTAATTCAGGCTGCATTGAAAAGCGCTATTACAGATTTTGAAGATGCGGTGACAAGCGAAGCCGCAAATGCTGCTAACGTAGAAATCATTGTCACAGGAAATACATCTGATTTTGGAGCTTCTTCCGTTCCCGCAATGCTATCGGAGCAATTTGGTGGCACTTCTTAGCGATCCGCCTTGTAGCTCTCGTAATAGTCAGGCTATACTAAAGATAGTCCATCCTATACAAAAGGGCGACTCGTTCTGGGCGAAAGTCGCGGCTAAATAATAACAGCCGAATGATATAACCCCAGGCTGGGTACTTATGTACCTTGACAACTAAATCAGGAATGTTGGTGCGGAGCTGGTCAGTAATCAGCCTTCCAAGTCCAACCGCGTAGGATGCGTTAGCCATCGTTAGTAGTAGAAACAAAACAGAATTAAGAAGAGTAACGCATCCTACGAGGATAAGCGAATCTCTACCTGCCCACACGCAACTGTGAATTCAAGCAGGCTCGCCGGGTTAGCCTCCGGGGCGTGAAGCTGCGGTGCGGTGCATTTTCTCGAATCGCATTCGAGGTGGAAAGCGCACCCCTGCAGAGCGCCGCGCCCGCGCCATTAATCAATGCCGCGGGCAGGGAACAGGGCGGAATCAGACACTGTAGGATGCGTTACTAGCCGTAAGTAGTAGCAACAATACAAACTTTGTTGGCGTAACGCATCGTACACGGCCGCGCTTTGTGGAGAATCCATGGTCAACAGGTATCCTGGAAACAGGTGAAGCGAATCACCGGGAAAAGCGTCTAATAGGAAGGAGTACAGCGATTAGTTTGGAGGGAGACCTCCTTAATGGGCAACAAAATCGATAATCAAAACCCTGCTGCGTTTTTTTTGTGATAGCAGCATCCTTAGGGGGTCGGTAGGCGAATTGGTGAGACCTAAAGGTTCAGAACAATTTCTGATTTGGAACGAGGAAAAACGAATGGTTCTCACTCCAAGGGTGGTACCAGGAGAGGGAGGGCAGGCATACTTCTATCGAGGCCATTCGGATAGGACGCGGGAACGAAAGCTAAGTGCTAAACAATTGCCCGCAATGACCGAGAGTAAATAACTATCCAAAAGGGATGCCTGAGGTCGAAAGACCAGATACCGCCGTAGAGATACGGACGATGAGGATAACCTAGTTCTGAATTTAAGGTCCAGGTAATATGAAGGCCGAGTAGGAATTTATTCCGAATTTAGGCCCTTGGTAAATCCGAGTAAGAACCAGTAAACTGAAAAGGATAGGAAAAGGCGAAGATTGCCACAACCCCCAGTACCAGCTGGATAGAGGTAATCAAAGGATTTCTAGCCTCATATTAGAGGTGGGTTTCAACCCATAGGTCATAGGAGCCGTGTGAGGTGAAAGTTTCATGCACGGTTCCTACAGGGATGGGGTGGGCGACCACTCCTTCGACCCGAACAAATCATGTTCCAAGAACTAGAAGCTATGTTCGACGGTACAGCCCTTCAACTGGAAGTTCCCTTAAACCTAGATCCAGGTACGAGAGTGCGGGTTACCGTTGAAAGTGTATTACCCAAAGAACAAAAACAGCCTAAAACGTTTCTTCAAACCGCTAAGTCTTTACAATTACGGGGTAATCCAGATTGGTCCGAGAAAATTGACCAGTATTTATATAGCGAGCCTAAATGATTTGTGCAAACACATCGTATCGTTCCAATCTCTCCGGATTGAAAAGTTTGAGAGCCAAAAATAGCTTGAACAATCTTTTCACAACTGTAAAATTTTTACATTTGTAATAAAAACGCCTCAAAAAATTCTTGGCTTGTAACCAAATTCCCTCTACAGGATTTTCTTCCGGACTATAAGGAGCAAACAATTCACAAGTAATCAACCATTCATTTTTGGCTAATCCATCATTATATTTGGCTAAGATTTTTTTCATTTCCTCTCCTTTATGATATGACGCACCATCCCAAAGTAACATAATTTGTTGGTTAGGATGACGATTCTTTATCTCTTCAACAAATTTCACAGTATTTTGTCCATTGCCGCTGGGATAAGGACAAACAATAAATTCATTATTCCAAATGTTTAAAGCACCATAGTAAGTTTGTCTAGCTCTATAATTATCAATCTTAACAATTTCTCGTTTTTTTTTGTCTCCCCAAAGGTAACCACAAATCTCATCGCCTTGAAGGTGACACTCATCTAAAGCATATACCACAAGTTTTTCAGCTTTTATCTTATCGAGGCTATCGCGTAATATAGCAGCTAATTCTTTATTTCTTTCTTTGATACGAGCTGGATTTTTTCTGGGATTTTCTTTATTGCCTTTCTGCCATGTTAAATTGGCGTTTCGCAAGATTTGATAATAACTCTCTTTTGACCTAAATAGGACATCATATTCTTCTATAAGATGTCTTTCTAATTCAGAAATGTTACGTCTTTCTGGTGGCTGGAGCCATTTTATAATTTCTTTTTTTTGCTCCCTAGTTAGGTAACTTCTTGAACCTTGATGTCCCAGGCTTAATCCCGATACACCTTGTAGCAAATATTTTCTCTGTGTTTGGGCAATAAAGCTTGTTGAAACACCTAAACTTACTTCAATACTTTTATAATCCAACCCCAATAATCTCAATTTTACTGCTTGTACTCTTTTCCATTCTTTTAAATTCTTAGTGTTGTGAATAAACTCATTCAATTCCTGTATTTTAGTAAAGTTAGGATGATTCTTATCATTCATTAACATGATTTTATCCTCTTTTTGTTTGGTTTGAAGGCATCATAGCACAAAAGTCACGATTTGCACAAATGATTTAGACGCGCTATATGGGGAAACCATTGCTTTAAATGATTGAAGTCTTTCTAGATACTTCTTTTGCTATCGCCCTCTCTTCCATTACAGATATGAATCATGGCAGGGCTGTTGAACTTGCTCATAAGCTTGAGATTCAAAGAACTCGTTTAGTAACAACTGAGGCAATATTGCTAGAAATTGGTAACGCACTTTCTAAGCAAAAATACAGACAAGGGGCAATCCAACTTTTAGAATCACTCCAAGCTGATCCCATGTTATTAACCAAGGATTTATACACGGCAGCATTCAATTTGTTCAAGCAACGAGAAGATAAAGAATGGGGTTTAATTGATTGTTTATCATTCATCGTGATGCAAAATCGAGGAATTACTGACGCACTCACTGCTGATAACCATTTTTATCAGGCTGGGTTTCGACCATTATTAAGAAACTAACTCTCCTACATCATATTACGATAGAATTGTGAATCTGAATCTAGATATAGAGTTTGAATTGATAGCCAAAATTGGGTAAAATGGATTCTTGCCCCCCTACGGTATATTTATCTTGCATTGCTCACCAACATAGAGGATAATAGAGAGAATCCAAAATAACGAACCGCTCTAACCCTTTGCCTGATTGTGACTTCCCCGTAAATTAAGACAAGATAAGTAATGAATTTAGCTAATATCCTCAAAGACTCCAATTATAAGTTGTCGCAATTTAAGCCAGAAGAGACTAAATGGCTAGAAGAATCCATTTTCCTGAAAAAGACTAAGAAAGGAGACACAGCTTACATTAAGTGTCTGGTGCGCAATAAAGATATTCAGCTTAAGTCCGAGGAGGTAGTTCGACAGCTTTACCTCAAGGTGTTGTGCGATCGCTATGGTTATCCGGTAGACAGGATAAAAGTAGAATATCCGGTGAAGTTTGGACGAGAAACCAAAAAAGCAGACATCGCTATTATGGATAGGGAGCGTCCCACGGTTCCCTATATTATTGTGGAGTTGGAGAAACCCAAGGAAAAAGACGGTAAGGAGCAGCTTAAATCCTATTGCAATGCTACCGGTGCCCCCATTGGCGTTTGGACAAACGGGGATGGAATTTCTCGCTGGCACCGCATGGATCCGAACTATTTTGAACGGATTACAGATATTCCAGGTGCAACCCAAACCTTAGAAGGCATTCTCCAAATCAAGTTTACCTTGGAGGACTTGATTAAAAATGACCGTTTAGTGCAGGAGAAGAAATCCCTCCGCTCCCTCATCGAAGAAATGGAGGATGAGGTATTAGCCAATGCGGGGGTTGATGTTTTTGAGGAAGTGTTTAAGCTAATTTTCACCAAACTCTATGATGAATGGCTGTCGGGACAAGAACCCACCCCTCTTCTCCCCTCCTGGGAGGGGATGGGGGTGGGTCGCATTCTGGAGTTTCGCAACACGGGACAAACGGAAGGTACCCTCAAGAGCAAGATTCAAAAGTTGTTTGATAAGGCTAAGGAAAAATGGGAGGGGGTGTTTGACTCGGAGTCTAAAATTTCCCTTACCCCCTCTCATTTGGCGGTGTGTGTGCGCTCCTTGGAAATGTGAAGCTGTTTAACTCCAACTTGGATGTGATTGATGAAGCCTTTGAATATCTGGTAGCCCGCACCAGTAAGGGGGAAAAGGGGCAATATTTCACCCCCCGCTATGTGATTGATATGTGTGTGAAGATGCTCAATCCCAAGGAGCATGAGTATATGATAGACACAGCAGCGGGTTCTTCCGGGTTTCCGGTACACACCATTTTTCATGTGTGGAAGCAGATATTAGAAGAGAAAGGGGAGAAGGCGAGCCATTTGTTCACCATGGAAAATAAGCCCCACCGTTGCTATGAGTACGTGCAAAAGCAAGTGTTTGCCATGGATTTTGATGAACGCTCAGTGCGGGTGGCGCGAACCCTGAATCTGATTGCAGGGGATGGGCAAACCAATGTGCTGCACTTGAACACCCTGGATTTTGACCTCTGGGATGAAATCACTAAACAGGAAGAGTGGAACGATACCTATAATGAGGGGTTCAAGGGGGTGAAAAGGCTCCGGGCTGACAAAAATAGCTATAAGGAGTTTCGGTTTGACGTATTGATGGCAAATCCACCCTTTGCTGGGGATATCAAGGAAAGCCGTATCATTGCCCGTTATGACTTGGGGAAAAAGTCCAATGGTAAATGGCAAACCAAGGTAGGGCGGGACATTTTGTTTATTGAGCGCAATCTGGACTTTTTGAAACCGGGGGGCAGAATGGCTATTATTTTGCCCCAAGGGTGGTTTAATAATTCCTCCGATAAGCAAATTCGGGATTATATTGCTCAACGGTGCCGCATTTTGGCAGTGGTGGGGTTACATGGCAATACTTTTAAGCCCCACACGGGCACAAAAACCTCGGTGTTGTTTGTGCAGAAGTGGAATGATGACCCCCCGCCATCGATTGATGCCGGGGGTCCCCTCTGCCCCCGCCAAGATGATTATAACATCTTTTTTGCTACCATGAGGAAGTCGGGGAAGGATAACTCTGGGGAAAAGATTTATCGGCGCATTGCTCAGGAGGAAAAAGATGGGGAGTTTTTGCTGGATAACCATGGGCATTTGATTGTGGATCATGATTTGTATAACCACGATGGCATGACGGAAGATGGTATCGCTGAGGCGTTTATTGAGTTTGCTAAGAAGGAAGAGTTGAGTTTTTTTGAAATCCCCCCGGCTAACGCCACCCCCCTTATTAAGGGGGGATCCAAGGGGGGATCCTTTGATGCTGAGAGGTATAAGGGGTTAATGGATGGGCTGGAAGCGGTTGAAGTTTTGTTTAGCGAAACTTTAGAGAATAAGGATTTCAGAATTGATAGTGAATTCCATCACAAACCGCCTGTTCAAAATCCGAATTACAACTATGTTGACGTTGGTGATCATCTCACTCTAGTTCAGTATGGAATATCAATAAGCATGAATGAAGAAGGTGAAGGGACAAAAATTTACAGGATGAACGAGATACATAATATGCTTTGTGATATCGAGGTTTCTAAGTTCGCCGATATTTCCTCTACAGAGATAAAAGCCTTTAAGCTCACAGACAGAGACATTTTATTTAATAGGACAAATTCCTTTGATTTTGTTGGAAGAACAGGATTATTTAGGAGCTTCTCAAATGAAAGTTTTGTTTTTGCATCCTACTTAGTCAGAGTCAGAACTGACGAGTCAAAGATTTTACCGGAATATTTGGTCGCTTTCCTGAATTCTAGCTTAGGAATTTGGGATATCAAAAGGCGAGCTAGGATTTCAATCAACCAATCAAACGTTAATGCTCAAGAACTAGCAGCAGTAAAAATACCCTTACTTAGCTTGAAATTTCAGTCAAGACTAAAGGAACTATTTGAACAAGCACATCAAGATAGATTAAAGGCAATTCAGATTTACCAACAAGCCGAGGATTTGCTATTATCAGAACTTGGGTTAAAAAACTGGCAACCGACAGATGAAAACATTGCCATCAAGAGTTTTTCGGCTTCCTTTGGGATGAGCGATCGCCTTGACGCTGAATATTATCAACCCAAATATGATGAGGCTTATACTTCTTTACACCAAGTTATTTTAACAAAAGGAAGTCAAGCAAGAGCTAAATCTGAAAATGGCACAATACCTTATGCAAGTATTAAGGATATAAATAGTTTTTTAATCGAAACCAACGAAACAACTGATCAGCCTCAAGAAAATCTCGTTTTTGCTAAACCAGGTACCATAGCTTTAGCAATTACAGGAGCCACAATCGGAAAAGTAGGAATTAATGCAACAGCAGTCGATATTGCTATATCTGGCGATCTAGTTGCAATCAAATCTAATTCTCTCCCATCTGAATATTTATTGATTGTCTTGTCATCTCCGATGCTCGAGCTTTTATGCAAAAGAGACATAACAGGGACAATACAGGGACACTTATCAGTAGATGATGTGGCCAAGTTTCCAATTCCAATTCTCAATGAGGACAAAATTAATTTAATAGCCAGCAAAGTAAAACAGGCAATTTTAAAACGGGAGCAATCCAAACAACTCCTGGAAATTGCTAAAACTGGAGTAGAAAGGGCGATAGAGGAGAATGAAGAGAGGGCGATCGCCTGGATGAATGAGCAGCTTAACCTATTGGGAATTGAATGGGAAAATACTCACTAACTGCTGTAGAAGGTTCACGCAGAGACGCAGAGGCGCAGAGAAGTAAAGAGAATTATCCGGGTTATCAGTAAAATTGTTGTATAATATGATAGTATAATGCTAAGAGAGAATTGTGGAGTAGCTCAAATCGTGAGACAGAAAATCAGCATTACCTTAGATGAGGAGCAAGCTAACACTCCTGAGTTTCAGGAAGAGATTGCAGTTGGGGACGTGACGGTGAATGATGAAAGTGTATTACCCAAAGAACAAAAACAGCCTAAATCGATTCAACTTACCGATCTCGATCCCTGGACTCAAAGCTTAATTGGTGTCATTCAACACAAGGTCGAAGAACCTACAGAATCTTACGTGGATTATTTGGAGGAGAAATACCGTTGAAGCGAGTCTTGTTTGATAGTGATGTTTTGCTGGATGTCTTAGCCGAACGGCAGCAATTCATTGTAGCTTCTGCACAAGCTTTAAATACAGTGACAAAACCGCAATTACCAGTGCAGGGATACGTTTCAGGTCATGCTGTAACCAATATTTTCTACATTTTACGTCGTCAAATTGGCAATACAGCAGCGCGAGAACTTCTGTCGAGATTATTGCAGCGTATTCAAGTTGCCAGCGTAACCAATGAGGTAATTCAGGCTGCATTGCAAAGCGCTATTACAGATTTTGAAGATGCGGTGACAAGTGAAGCCGCAAATGCTGCTGACGTAGAAATCATTGTCACACGAAATATATCTGATTTTGGAGCTTCTTCCGTTCCCGCAATGCTACCAGAGGATTTTTTAAAAATGCTATCGGAGCAATTTGGTGACGATTAATGCCGATTCCAAGAGCGGAAGTAATTTTTTGCCCCTACTCACTGTGACTATTGAATCAAATTGCATTATAATGTAAAGAAATATGTAAAATTATATGAGTCAGCCAAATTTAAAGGAAATAGCAACCCAACTGGAAAGCTCTAACTCTCGCGATCGCCTGTTAGCCCTGGTTTCCTTGCGGGAGGTTCCCCCAGAGGAGGCAGTGCCCCTAATTAAAAAAGTACTATATGATAAAATACTCCCAGTGCGCTCTATGGCAGTGTTCGCTTTGGGGGTAAAACCCACCTCGGAATCCTACCCCATTTTGGTCAAATTGCTGTCCGGGGATGCAGACTACGGCATTCGCGCCGATGCGGCGGGTGCTTTAGGCTATTTAGAGGATTTGCGTGCCTTTGAACCCTTAGTGCGAGCTTTCTATGAAGATACAGAGTGGTTAGTGCGCTTTAGTGCGGCAGTGTCTTTGGGCAATTTAGGGGATATTCGCGCCCAGGAAGTCTTATTAGAGGCTTTGGATAGCCAGGAAGTGGTATTGCAACAGGCAGCCATCGCAGCTTTGGGAGAAATTAAAGCCATGAATGCTCTGGAGGCTATGCTCCGTTTCGCTGCGGACGATGATTGGTTGATTCGCCAGCGGTTAGCAGAAGCTTTAGGCAATCTTCATTGCGACAAGAGTATAGCAGCCCTGGGATTTTTGGCTAAAGACAGTCACCCCCAGGTACGTCAAGCTGCTAATATTTCCCTGGAACGTTTACAAATGTCCCCCAGCAAAACCAACAAGAATGCCAATGGATATTAAAGAATTTATTCACCTTAGTGCGGGGAAATGGTTTTCCCAGCGCAGTATTCACCATTTGGACGAAGATAAAACAGAGAATAACAAAGCCGAAATTACGGTAGAAACGCTCCCGTCAGATTTGCCGGATCTAGTTCAACTATGCCAAAAAAACCAGATTAACCCCAATGATACCTTAGCAGGAATGAAAGTTTCTTGGGATAACTCAGTGGATTGGGGCAAACCCAAGGAAAAAGGTTTTAGTACTATTATATTAGTTAGTGATAGAGATAATCCCCAGTCGGGTAAGTTGCTCACTCTTATGGATAGAAAGGATGTTAATGTGGGTCGTTATCTTCTGGACGAGGATGAATCCCTAAGTTTAATGATAGAGGAGGGGAATACTTATTGGCAAGAACGGCTTTGGTTTGCCAGCGATAATTTGCGGTTGCGTATTAGCTTAATAAAACATAATAATAACTTTGTTTCCAGTTTATTCTACTCAGAAATTAGGAAAGTAATGCCACAAAGTAAATAAAATTGTCTCGCGCAAAGCCGCAAAGGCGCGAAGGGAACTCTTCCTCTGCGCCTCTGCGGTTTATTTTCTAATTACATACTTATGCATTGCCTTTTAATGTACTAACCCGACGGATATTGAGGATATCACTCATCTGTTTAATTTTATTAGTAATGCGATGGAGTTGTTCCAGATGCTCAATATCGATCCGCAGGAAAATAAATGCTGTACCCGTGCTAGTTTGAACATCTACTTTGCGCATGTTAATCTTCTCATCCTTCAACCGCGCTGAGATATCGGCCATAAGCCCAGTGCGATCGATAGCTTCGATTTTTATATCCACCGGATAAGTCTGGGTTCGTCCATTATTGCCGTTACAGGAATTCCAACTTACCGGGACTAACTGTTCCCCAGGTACCTTATCCATATTGGGACAACCTTGACTATGAATAGCAATACCCCTAGAGGAGCGGGTAACGTAGCCCATAATCGCCTCCCCAGGAACAGGTTTACAACAACCTGCAATATAATGGAGCAGTCCTTCTACTCCAGCAATAGGACATTTAGAATTGCTATTAGTATTGGGGTCTGGCTTAATAGTTAAAGAAGATAAATCTGCTGCTATTGCTGAAGATGTGTCAATTGCTTGCTCTGCTTTAACTAAATCTCGGAAGCGGTTGATCACTTGCTTTAAAGTCACTTCTCCGTAACCCAGACCCGCCAATAAGTCTTCCCCATGCTGATAATTGCACCGTTGAGCTACAGTTTGCATTCGTTCCGACTTCAACAGCCCCTGGAAACCCCTTTTACCCAGCTCTTTCTCCAGCAACTCCCTTCCTCTGGCGATATTTTCTTCCCGGTGGGAGCGCTTGAACCACTGGCGAATGCGGTTGCGGGCGGAAGGAGTGACAGCAAAATTCAACCAATCCAAGCTTGGGTGGCTATTGTTGGCGGTGATAATCTCTACTCTATCCCCATTGTGTAGCTCTCTGTCTAGCACGGACCACTGCCCGTTTACCCTTGCTCCTTTCATATGATGGCCTACTTCCGTATGAATGCGATAGGCAAAATCTACTGGTGTCGCCCCCCGTTTTAAGGCAATCACCTCTCCCTTGGGAGTAAAAACGTAGATATCCTCCCCAAAGAGATTATCTTTCACCCCGTCCAGATATTCCTCATGGTCCTTGACTTCCTTAAGGTCATTCTGCCATTCCAGCAGTTGTCTGAGCCAGGTATATTTATCGTCTTGAGCTGTAAACTGGGTATTACCAGAACCCCTTTCTTTATATTTCCAATGGGCAGCAATGCCGTATTCTGCCACCTGATGCATTTCTTCAGTACGGATTTGCACTTCTAAGGGACGACCGTTCAGACCGATAACAGTAGTGTGTAATGATTGGTAACGGTTAGTCTTGGGCAAAGCGATATAATCTTTAAACCGCCCCGGAATCGGTTTGAAGACATCGTGGACCACTCCCCAAGCCCGATAACAGTCATCTTTCTCATGGAGGATAATCCGTAGGGCAGCTAAATCGTAGATTTCCTTAAATTCCTTGTTCTGCCGCCGCATTTTATTGTAGATGCTGTAGAGGTGCTTGGGGCGTCCTTTCAGTTCCCTAATTTTCAGATCCATCTCCTCCAGACGAGTCCGCAGCAGGGCGATCGCCTCTTCTAATTGAGTTTCCCGATCCCTACGTTTTTCAGCTACCAAGATTTTAATTTCTTGATAAGCTTCCGGTTCTAGGTATTTAAAGCACAAATCTTCTAACTCCCACTTCAAGCACCCTATACCGAGACGGTGGGCTAAAGGAGCAAATATGTCCCTGGTTTCCCGAGCGATGCGCTGCTGTTTGTCATCCCTGAGATGTTCCAAAGTGCGCATATTATGGAGCCTATCTGCCAGTTTAACCACAATCACCCGAATGTCAGTCGCCATAGCCAGGAACATACGGCGAAAATTCTCCGCTTGCTGTTCCGTTTTACTAGAGAAGTTAAACTTGGACAGTTTAGTTACCCCTTCCACCAACTGACGCACAGCCTCACCAAACTTGGCTTCAATTTCTTCTGGGGTTACCGCCGTATCTTCCACCACGTCATGGAGGAAACCCGCTGCAATCATGGCGCTGTCTCCCCCAAGGTCCCGCAGTAATCCCGCCACCGCCACTGGGTGAGCGATATAGGGTTCTCCCGATTTGCGGCTTTGTCCTTCGTGAAGTTGGTAGGCAAAATTAAAAGACTGGCAAACTAGGTTATTATCATCGTTAGCTTTGCTCTCTTCAGACAATAGACATGCTTGCAGCCAGTCAGGAAGCTGGACTTGAAATTCCTTCATACTCATACCCAAAAACTAATAATTACCAGTAAAATAGTGAGGTAAAAGTTTTTTTTAGATAAAAATGTGTAAAAATTAATTGTTTAAAATGGTTAAAAGGGAGATTTTATAGCAACCGCCAAGGCGCTTAAGACACTCATCTGGAGTTGGATATAGGGAAAGAAAAATGTTCTAACCCTCGTAGTTCGCTGAAGAAACTGGGAGCTGGTAACTAATAACTAAATAACTAGTCACTGTCATGGTACTCGCTCACTGCTATATTAGTATAGTAGCAAATGAAACTAAGAATAGATGAAATCTTGTGACTATTGCCAAGTATATGCCGCATTCCAAGAGGAGCTGGAGCAATTGCGGTCAGTCTTAACTGCAGAGGAACTAAAATTGCCCGAACTACAGCAAATTTGGCAGCGGGTACAAGCAATCTTTCAAAATCAAGTTATGCAGCTCTGTGGCAGGGATTTAGAGCCGATAACTTTCTCTTCCTGGCAATCAGTGCAAACAGAGATCCATCGAGAAATGAGGCTCTTGTCAACAGAGCTGATGTTTTTGCAATTGCATCGACGAAAACAAAAAGGGGTGAGGGATCGCCTAGATAAAATCATCGGTTTTTGCCAAATGCTGCAATGAGACTGATAGCATAACTTTATTCCGATGACAAGTATGGCAAAACTAATATTATTTTCATTTATTAGACCAAGATCTTTATATTGAACTAATCTCCAAAATTTAGTAATTATTATTTAGAATTATTCAAGAATATTTGCGATTAAAAGTTATAATCGAAAAATAAGGAAAAACACTCTAAAAGTAGCTGCAATTCTCATGACAATAGTCAGTGAGTTTGAGCAAGTAGGGGTGTTTTGACTACGCCTTTGAGAGTCCATTTTTTGGGCTGCTCATGAATCCCCGGATATTTTGAGCGGGGAGAGTCAACAACAAACAATAACTAAGCAATAATGGTACGTCTGGCACTGCTGAGTGTATCCGATAAGACAGGAATAGTAGATCTAGCTCGTCACTTAGTGGAGGAATTTGACTTTGAGTTAATTAGCAGTGGGGGAACGGCCAAAACCCTGAAAGAAGCAGGCTTACCAGAAACTAAGGTAAGTGATTATACTGGTAGCCCGGAAATACTAGGAGGCAGGGTAAAAACCCTCCATCCCCGCATTCACGGAGGAATTCTTGCCCGGAGAGATTTAGACTCAGATTTAGAAGAGTTGGCTGCGAATAAAATTCCTACTCTAGATTTGGTGGTGGTCAATCTCTATCCTTTTGCCCAAACCATTGCCAAACCCGATTGTACTCTCTCCCAAGCCATCGAGCAAATTGACATTGGGGGTCCAACCCTGCTGCGGGGGGCAGCTAAAAATTTTGCCCACGTGACAGTTTTGTGCCATCCTGACAAGTATGGAGCCTATTTAGACCAATTGCGCCAGGGGGAAGTAACCAGGGAATTTAGGCAGACGAGAGCTGCCGAAGCCTTTGCTCTGACTAATGCTTATGATAGGGCGATCGCCGATTATTTAAGTCGCTTCACTCCAGAAGTAGAGCCTTTGCGCAAGCAACCGCGCAAGCGTCCCTACACCCTGGTGGGAAAGAAGTTGCAAACTCTCCGTTACGGAGAAAATCCCCACCAAAAGGCTAGTTGGTATGGAACTGGCAGCTCAGACAAGGGATGGAGCGGGGCAACTAAGCTCCAGGGCAAAGAACTGAGCTACAACAATTTAGTGGATTTAGAAGCAGCCCGGCGCATTATTGCTGAATTCCCCACAGCAGAACCAGCAGCGGTAGTGCTAAAACACACCAATCCCTGCGGCGCAGCATTAGGCACTACTCTGGCAGCTGCCTACCAACGGGCATTTAATGGCGACCCAGTCTCAGCTTTTGGGGGTATTGTCGCTTTAAACCAACCCATTAATGCAGCTACCGCTACGGCGCTGAAGCAAACTTTTCTCGAATGCGTCGTAGCCCCAGGGTGTGATGAGGATGCCCGGGAGATTCTGGCAGCAAAATCTAACCTCAGAATATTATTATTGCCAGACTTGGCAGGGGGACCGAAAGAGACAGTAAAGGCGATCGCCGGAGGCTTTCTGGTGCAAGAAACCGATGCAGAGACGGATAATACAGCCAACTGGCAAGTTGTCACGGAAAAACAACCTACTCCCGAGCAGATGGCAGAGTTATCTTTTGCTTGGAAAATAGTAAAGCACGTCAAATCCAATGGGATCGTGGTCACGAGAGATAGAGCTACCCTAGGTATAGGGGCGGGACAAATGAATCGAGTAGGGGCGGCGAAAATAGCTTTAGAGCAAGCTTCCTCTTCGGCAAAAGGAGCAGTATTAGCTTCTGATGGCTTCTTTCCTTTTGATGACTCAGTACGAACAGCAGCAGCGGCGGGAATTACAGCCATTATCCAACCGGGAGGTTCCAAAAGAGACCAAGACTCCATCACAGCAGCTAATGAATTGGGGATGGTCATGATATTTACAGCCATGCGCCATTTTTTACATTAAAGTTGTCCCAATGGGAAAAACCGTGCTATTATGAATTAGGGGTACTGAGCGACCCAACCAAAGAGCAGTCTGCAAGCAAGCGAAATTCAAACCGTATTGTTGAGGGACATTTCTGGGGTGCGAGGTTCCTCAATTGTTGAAAAAAAGATTGGAGTGATTTAATGTCAATATTTGTCGGTAATCTCCCTTACGAAGTCAGCCAAGATGACTTAAGGGAGGTATTCAAAGACTATGGGAATGTGAAGCGGGTTCATATTCCCACCGATAAAGAAACAGGAGAAATGCGGGGTTTTGGTTTTGTCGAAATGGACAGCGACGCCGAAGAACAAAAGGCAATTGATGAATTAGATGGTGCAGAGTGGATGGGAAGGGAATTAAGGGTGAACAAAGCTAAACCCCGCAAAGAAAATTCCGGTCGTCCCCGTTCGCGATAAGTAGGAAAACTTCCATCTTGTGCATTTTTCCATTGATGATCCGCCTCCTTCCTAGTTAGGTAAGGAGGGGAATTCGCTTGTTTTGTGTTCTAATAGATACAGAAGGGCGTCGGGCTGAGTAAGACAAATTTTGCCCTCCGCGAGCGCTACAAGCTGGAAAAACTCAAGTTACCCAAATTACTGAAATTTATGAGGAGGAAACAACAGAATGACCCAAGTGGTTGTGGGACAAAATGAAAATATAGAATCAGCTTTACGTCGATTTAAGCGCCAAGTATCAAAAGCAGGTATTTTTGCCGATATTAAGCGTCGCCGTCACTTTGAGACGCCAATTGAAAAGAAAAAGCGGAAAGCAATTGCACGACGGAAGAAGCGCTTTCGTTAAGAAGTTTATCCTGTCTGTCCCGCTATATAGAGCTTTTGCGCTGGGAGGACGGAACAGGGAAGAGTAGGGGCGCAGCGTCATGGACGGTGTGCCTTTTTAAAATCAATACATAGCATTCTTAGCATAACTCTTTTATTACAACTTTTGTGATGGGTAAAACAGTGACCAGTTACCAGTGACCAGTTACCAGTTACCAGTGACCAGTTACCAGTGACCAGTTACCAGTGACCAGTTACCAGTGACCAGTTACCAGTGACCAGTTACCAGTGACCAGTTACCAGTTACCAGTCCTGCTCATGCCAACCGGGGCAGTCAGGCAGTTACCAGTTACCTTCCACCAATAAGTGGCTTGCCACCAAATAAGTGGTGGGGGCCTCAAACCCAAGGTTGAGCTGCTACCATGGTACGTGATTACTGGTCACTGGTAACTGAAAGGTGGGGGCCTCAAACCCAAGGTTGAGCTGCTACCATGGTACGTGATTACTGGTCACTGGTAACTGAAAGGTGATGGGTTATGAGTAACAACCATCTCCCACCATCCGCCATTAAAAAAACCAACAAACAACTTGTCCTAGAATTAACCTCGCTTCGACATAACCAAAGGTACGACTATCGGTACTGAATGAAGGATTATTTCCTTGTACAAAGCAGTCTCCGGCGGTTGTCACAGCAGTCACACTCTTGACTATTTGTAGATTCGGTTCTTGTGGATGCTGGAGCACGACAATATCCCCTACATTAGGGGACGATTGCCCATATGCCCCAACATCAACTAATAGTTCATCTCCGGGCTGCAATAGCGGCTCCATGGATACACCTACAACCCGGAATCGCTTGCGCCGCCCCAGCAACCAGAGCAATACATCGGCGAGATTGCTATCTCGAATTCCATGTACCTCGGTTCAACTAGCGGTGTACCAGCTCACATCGGTGCGGTTTTTCGTCCTCCAGAATATCTCCTGGATTTCCTTGATAGCTGCCATTAGCTCATTAGCATGGGATAGGCTCACTTCTACTTTGCAAGCAGAGCAAAGTTTAGCAGCTTTCCAGAATTTGTCATGCAAATCTGGGAACTGTTCTAAATGAACGGGCTTGAAATAATCTGTCCATAAAATCAACAGTTCCTTCTTTGTAATTTGTGCCTGTTCCTCCTTAATCTGGATGTACCGGCTCATGGTATTTTGGTAGGCTGCCATTGCCTGGGCATCATTACCTATAGGCGGTTGCAGGTCTAAGATTTTTTTCGTCATGGAGAGAACTGCTTCCGCTGCAATGCGAGCGGATGCGGGGTCATAAACGCCACAGGGTCCGTCGCAATGAGCATGTACAGGTGGGGCTGGAAACCATTGCTTGATTTGGGTAGCAATCAGTTTTGACAGTGTCATGTTGATTTTTCCTCTTATTTTTGGGTAGGTGAGCAAGTTTACTACATTATCAGGTAAAATTGCGACCCTTTGACAACTTCCATCTACCATCCTCCACACCCACTAAGGTTATTTAAATTTACGTAGCACTTAACGGGTTGGCTAAATAGTCAGCATTTCGCATCAGTTCCATTTCCTATCATTGAAACTTCATAGCCCCAATCTTGAGGAAGTTGAAGCACCCTCAAGTTATTTTCCTTACCATGTGCAGCAATAAATATTGTGGGCAAGTGGTAGGCGAATTAGCTTTTCTCCACCACGCAAAACCCAATACTCCATTCCTTCCACATTACAAGCCTATGCCTGTTATAGGATATTAATATGATTAAATAGCTCAAGTATTGCAGTCGTTATTACTTATTGGTGGCATTTAACCGGAGATGAAAGACTTTGAAGAACAACTCAAAAGTATCTATTCCAAAGACCTAGAAGCGAAAAAAACTTGGTATTCTGCTGTGGCAGATGCCTACAATCAGACAAGACCGTCCTATCCCATAGAACTGATTAATCGCGCCGTTAAGTTAGCCCAACTTCCCCCTGGGGGGAACTTGCTGGAAATAGGATGTGGTCCGGGGACTGCTACTACAGCCTTTGCTACCTTAGGCTTCTCTATGGTTTGCTTGGAGCCTTGTTGGGAATCTTACCAGCTAGGGCGACAGAACTGCCAGCAGTATCCAAATGTAGAGATTCTCAACACTACTTTTGAAGAGTGGGAGCTAGAGAGGACAAGATTCCATGGGGTTCTGGCGGCGAGTTCTTTTCATTGGGTTGGGTCAGAGATGGGCTATCCAAAAGCTGCTGATGCCCTGGAAGAGCATGGAAGGTTGATTTTGCTCTGGAACACTCCCCCACAACCGAAGGATGAACTTTACCCACTGTTGAATCAAGTCTATCAGACCCATGCTCCCTCTCTTGCACCCTATGAAGAGATGAGAACTCATGAAGAAAACCTGAGCAGGTTAGGAGAAAAGGTGATTGAGGCAGGTTATTTCCAGGACTTACTGTCGGAACAGTTGGTTAGTGAAGTCACCTATAGCATTGATGATTATTTGGCACTGTTGAGTACTTTGTCCCCCTATATCATGCTAGACCCGCAGCAGCGACATTCTTTGTTTGCCGGATTAAAAGAAACCCTAGAGAGAAACTGCCCCGGTCAGATCCAGACCTCCTATCTCTCAGTTTTACAGATGGCCAAAAAAAGATAAATAACCATCCTACTGTACAATGCTCTCATAAGAATATTTTTGGTAACTATACGGGCGGGACGACCCCGCCCCTACAATGGTAACTTATCTCTGGGAGAGGGAAATAGGTCAATCGCCTGAAAATGGCTGAAACCTTTGTGGCTACTGGATTCATGCTAGTTTGAACTAAAAGCCTTTACCTCTCATAAGGGGTTTTAATTCGTAACTCAAACTCACTCTGGTTTCCAAAAAACTGCTGCCCTTCTGGAAGATAAACTAAGACCTTCTCTGGCCATTGTGACCAGTCGTAAGTTGATCCCGAAGGTGCAGACTCTACAATGGCTTTTGTTTGTCCTTCATAATCCATAATCCAGTTAGAGGGGGCGATGTTTATGCCATATTTATCAGCCTTGGCTTTCAGACTATTAAAGACCGATAAGGGAGCACCAACATCAGTTGAAATTCCTGAAACTAGTGAGAAGTCAAGGTTACTGGGGTCAGCAAAGATCTGAGAAACAAGCTCATTTCCACGAGGCAAATTTTTATCGCCCCCTACAAAGTAATTGTTTTCAGAGGAGATAAAACTCTTAACGCCTTCTTTGGCAACGCTATAAGCAAGGTCTTCTGAGCTGACAACAACTGCATTATTGCGGGAGTTGATGTTAGAGCCTCCGTTAATTCGCAAGCCTGTCGCTCTCCCATTGAGGGTTGAACCATTCATATAAAGCGTATTGTTTTCAATGGTAATATTATCTGTGTCTTTACTAGCAATTCCTTTGCCGTTATACAAGTAGAAGCTATCTTTGATTAGATACCCACCCCTGTAGCTTCCATCGTTCACTTGAATCAGCGTCCCGGATCCTTCATCAATGGCAAGCTCCGCAAATCCCTTGGAAGGAACTCGTGAGAAAATTCTGCTTTCAGATGCAAAAACCAAGTTTCTTTCAGACTTGATATTTTGACTAGTTGTATCATCGCTGGTGTTGGCATTAATCATACCGATGGCCGTTGTTCCCTTAGTTGACCACCATGCAGCGTTGTAAACGATATTGTCTGTAATATTGATGTAATCGCCACCGTTGATAAAAATCGCACTACCTGTTGTGTCATGTACAACATTGTTTCTCACATTGATGTCGTGGCCTTTGATAACAATCCCATTGCCATTATAGATTTTGCTACCAATCCACCAGTCAGCAAGTGCTTCCTTATAGGTTATTTGCTAGGCTGGGCCTTCAACTTCAAAGCCTTCAAAATTCAGATAATTCCCTTCCAAGCGAATGCCTTGGAACGAGTCAAACGCAAACTTTACCTTCTCATCTTCATAGGGTCTGATTGTGAGGTATTGCTTGCTTGATCCATTGCAGTCAACAACTGGTATAGATCTATTATTTTTATCACCGCTACCATAGCCAGGATTTGAGTAAACACCACCACGAACATAAATAGTTTTAATTGTGCTTCCTGGTTTTATGCGCTTACAGGCATCTTTGATGGTTGCAAAGGGACTATCTAGTGTCCCAGTGTTATTGGAGCTGCCATTTGTGGCTACATAAAAGGCTTCAGGCTTTTGGCCTTGTGATGTTGCAAATGCAACTCCTCCGGTAAACAACACCATCATTGCCAAAGTAAAGGTCTTACGTGCTGTGCAAATTCGCTTCATTTTTTTCTCCTTTTCCTGTTCTGTCTAGTTGTTTTCGCGTAACTGCTCACAGCAAAAGCTTGGAGCTTGTGGAGAATAAAGTGGCTGACAAGTTTGTCAAAACTTAGGTGGAGTAGTTACTTGTTAGTTTACATCTTTAAGGCGTTTTCATGGGGCAATTTCGGTGAAATTTTCCAGTTAGAGACATTTTTTTCAAAATCGACCCATAACTCAAAAAAAAAGCCTAAAAGGCAGGGCAATTTAGCAACAAAACTTTACAAATCCGCAGGGCCTGCTTCATCTCCCCTCGTGCCGAGTAGAGCAACTGACTAGAAAGAGCGCTGCGGTAAGCTTTCCTAGCACCCCTCACATCCCCCAAGGTCAACAATGCCCTCCCTTGCCAGTAATAATGGGACTTAGGGAAAACTTAATGCCAGATATACCCCAAACCAGCTCGGTGACTGGTGAATAGGTCGATATTATCCGCCGCCAAGGTCAAAAAAGATTCCAAACAGCGAGACGAAGGAGAAAAATATGAACCACGAAGAGCTATAATCGGGGTATAGCAATCCTATATGTTTCGTAAACAGTGTGCTGTGGGGTAGGGCAGATACCGGCGTGCTGCGAAGCAGATCCCGGCTTTGCCGGGGTCGCGGCTATTCGGCAGTCAGCTCCAAACCTCCTATCTCTCAGTTTTACAGATTGCCAAAAAAAGATAACTAACTCATCCTACTGTACAATGCTCTCAGAGGAATATCCTTGGTAACTGGTAACTGATAAAGATGGCACAAGAACGAACGCTAACAGTGGCAATTACGGGTGCTTCTTCCGGAGTCGGCTTGTATGCTGCCAAAGCTCTTGCTGAAAGGGGAAACTGGCATGTGGTGATGGCCTGTCGTAATTTAGACAAGGCCGCAAAAGTTGCTATGGAAGTGGGAATGCCCTCCGATAGCTACACAATATTGTATCTAGACTTGGCGAGTTTAGCGAGTGTGAGACAGTTTGTCAATGCCTTTAGAGCAACAGGCAGGTCTCTGGATGCTTTAGTTTGTAACGCTGCTATCTACATGCCTTTATTAAAGGAGCCGTTGCGAACCCCTGAAGGCTATGAGTTGACCGTTACCACTAATCATCTTGGTCATTTTCTCCTCTGTAACCTCATGCTGGAGGATCTAAAGAACTCAACAGCAGCAGAAAAGAGGCTGGTGATTTTGGGAACCGTCACTCATAATCCCGACGAACTTGGGGGTAAGATTCCGCCCCGTCCGGATCTCGGCGAGTTGAAGGGCTTTGCAGAGGGCTTTAAACCCCCCATATCCATGATTGACGGTAAGAAGTTTGAACCGGTAAAAGCCTATAAGGATAGCAAGGTTTGCAACGTGCTGACTATGAGGGAACTGCATCGGCGCTATCACGAATCAACTGGTATCACCTTCAATTCCCTTTATCCCGGATGTGTGGCTGATACCCCCCTATTCCGCCACCACTATCCCTTGTTTCAAAAACTTTTTCCCTGGTTCCAAAAGAACATCACCGGGGGGTATGTCTCTCAGGAGTTAGCTGGGGAGCGGGTTGCTGCTGTGGTGGCGGATCCTGAATATAGCCAATCCGGTGCCTATTGGAGCTGGGGTAACAGACAAAAGAAAGGTCGCAAGTCTTTTGTGCAAAAGGTTTCTCCCCAAGCACGGGATGATGAAAAAGCAGAGCGTATGTGGGATTTGAGTGCCAAGTTGGTTGGCATTAGTTAATCTTCTGTAGGGACACGGCAGTGCTGTGCCCCTTAGTCACTGTTGCTACTATCTCTAGAGCCGAAGTAAAAACCAAGAGCTGTACCAATTAAGCCTGTTTGAGCGGTTAGTATAAATGTTATTAAATCTTTAACTAAAGAGCTATTATTTTTCAAGGCCTCTGCTTTTTTTTCATCTACACAACCTAGCATAAGTGTTAAGAGTAGAATCAATCTGAAACTAGCAGTTAAAGTGCCAGCAAGTATCTTGATTAAAAACGTCGCCAGCTGTGAGGGAGTTTCTTCTTGCTTTTCTTCAATTTTAAATTTGTTGTATGGGGATAAGTATTGAGATGGGGGTAAGTCTAGGGCATCATCGTAAAATGCCACTTTCTCTGAAGGAGGAATAGTAGAGTCTTGGTTCTCTTCTGGTTCTATTGGCATATTGCACCAACACTCACTATAACAAAATCTCGTTAATAGATTTATCCGGGTTTTGAACTAACAGTTTCCCTCTTTGGTAGGTCGTGAGATCCTGAAAATAAGCTGCGGTCACCACAGCTTTTTTAAGCGCCATTTCAGGAGTAAGACCTAGCTCTTGGGAAAGCCAATTGAGAAGATTAACTACCTGATACATTTATGCGTCACAAAACGATATAAAAACGTAATGTGTAACAATAGCTTTTAAGTATTAATACTTAAAAGGAGGTATCCCTCAAAGCCAAAAACTCGCGCAGAGGCGCGGAGGCACGGAGGATTTATAAACAAGCGCTTGAAACCCCTAGAGAACAGTGCTATCCTCTGCGCCTCTGTGTCTCTGTGAGCTTCTTTATTGTTTTTGGCGCTTTTATCGCTTTAACGTTGACTAAACGTTGACCAACTTTTTCCGCTCGGTTTCGGGCCAAAAGCACTCCCACCTAGCAAGTTTAATGGTCAAGCACGGTGCAATACCGATCAATTCAATTATAAATGCCCCTGAGTTTAATTGTCAAGGATATTTTTTCGGTCTCGGGAGATAACAAAATCACTCTTTATATCGTTAAGTGTCGTTATAGAGCGATTTAGTTCTGCTCTCTATCAATTTTAATCCTGGTTTTATCCAGGGGCAGCATACCCACAAAACGAGTCCCATGGCTCGAAATATTAGTGACACTGATTACAGAAGGATCTTGGCTGTTGACATTCCTTCTAATTTTACTAGACTTGGCCATGGCTACGAACTATCCTAACTAGATGATAACAAATATAGCATATCCCAAGAAGAATTCTCATGCAAATCGGTCCTCGGTGTAGGTTTTGATAGGTCTGGGTTTAACTGTCTGCCAAGGATAGCGGGGCTGAAGCTGGTTCAAGGGAAAACTGCTCAAACGCTTCTCAATGGTAGCTCTTTCCTCCTCAGTGAGTTCAAACATTTCGTAAATGGTTTCATCAATTTGAGCCAGAGTGGCCATAAAATCTGCCTCTACTTCCTGAAAGTTCGACCGTCGCTTTCGATATTCTTGCATCAATGCTGTATAGTCTTGGGGAATCAATAATTTTTGGATCGTCCCTCGGGAAATAGAAGCATTATTTTCAGCATTGAGTGTGAGCAGTTTATATACCAGTTCTCCTAAATCAGCATCCCCCAGCTCAAAGGAAAATACCCCAGCTTTGAGTAGATTCCCCTCCCAACTTAATGCTTCAACTTCCACGTCTTCAGGAGTCCAATGAGTAAAATTAAGTCCTAAATGACGTTCCCTCAATATATACCGACTCCTTTGAATCCGAGTTTCCACTTCGGATAACAACCATTCATCGGGATTATTCTTAGCAGTTTTCCCTAATTCAGCTAAATCATGATAGCTATCTACTAATCGTTCTTCTAGATCAGGCAGCTCAATTCGCGTCCAAGGTAAAGACTCAAGGATTCTGGGATGATGCTGGCTGGCACTTCCCTGGATTACACCAGAACGAAACCTCACTGATGCTAGAAAACGAATAACCTTACTGTTCAAGTAGCTGGCGATCTGTGGTAACAGATCTGGCGGGCGGGGCACCTTAGTGCCCCATCCCCAGATCGCCTCTAATGCTGGTCCGGATGGCTTCTGGAGCGCAACTAGGACGCTATCGAGGACAGCTATGGAATAAGTATTATCAACAACAGCAGCTGTCGGTAATTGGACAATGTTGGCAACTGCGATAAATTTGTTTGGACCCACCCCCTTTCCCCCTCCCGGGAGGGGGTAGGGGTGGGTTCCTCCCCACAGACTAAGTTTTTCATTAGGTTTTGCTCTCACAGCATCCAAATCCACCCATCCTGCTGGATCTCCATGGTATCCCACAGCTACACTACGTCCAGCAATCACTTGAATAGGTTGAGTTCCCATGGGTTCTGGGGTAACTTCTACTCCACCCCGCTGAATGCCATAGGTCCACCAAAAAGGACGATTATTGCGGCTGAGTTGGGTCGCAACTACCTCCTTTAATTCCACTATATTGCTACCATTCCCGTTAGGATACAACTTCCGCAGAATTGGCACATCTTCAGAATGTAACAAAGGCAGCAGATAATCTCCCCACATCCCTTCTCGTGAATTACTGGGATGTGTAACTCGAGGACTGACGGAAGCAGCAAAGAAATCACCATAGGTTACTTTTGTCGATCGCGCCAAGGCGCTAAGGCGCGAAGGTCCGCTGGCTTCTTCAATCTTATTCTTTGCGTCTTTGCGGCTTTGCGCGCTTTTTGTCGGTATTTCCTCGCTCCCCCAAGGGTCAGGAACATATAACTCAATCTCATCCTCTTCTTGAGCGGGGGTTTTCTCAATGACTAACAACATGGGAATTCTACTGACATCCCAAACAGGTTTATCTGTAAACTCTAACCAGACCAACTTGCGCAAAGCGGCTTCCCTGCGGGGATAAAGCAGTTTCCAGACTTTGGCAGCTGCTTTAGAATTGGCGTAACCACCGCTAACCACCATCCCCAGAAAACCGCCATCAGCCAGGAATGAGGTTATGGCGCGATAGAGAAAGACCAAACCTGTATCGGCATTTTGTCCCCAAACCTCTTGCCACAATCCCTTCATCTCGGAACTATATTTCACCCGTTCCGCTCGGATATAGGGGGGGTTCCCCAGGATATATTGCCATTGCTCCCTATCCCTTTCTTCGGAACCAGGAGGTTCTTTAACAGTGGTAGATTCGTTAACAAAACCTCACGTTCGTTCCAAAATCTTCCAAACCTCGCGCCCACCGAGTAGGCGCAAAGGGACGCAATTACACCCCAACTGCCCGATAGCACCGTCTCCCTTAATTCCTTCGCTGTCTTTGCGTCTTTGCGTGACCAAATTTAAGCCAAAATAGTAGGATGCGTTACGCTTATTCGGCTAACCTCCGCTGCTAGCAGCGAGGGGGCTAACGCATCGTACTACTCATTGTTAAAATGCCAATAATTGGGTATATTAGAAATATGGCGATAACCAAGCCGTTTTCCGGAACCGGATTCGAGCCGGTCTCAATAAAGAGCGGTCACTTTCTAAGTGACTGCATTGGGAGATACCCCCTCTACTAATTTATATTAGTAGTGCATTAGTTAATTTTTGTGCACATTTGTTAACTAAAATGTATCGGTAAATAGCCTTTTCCCAGAATCCCCACAAGATCGTCATCTCGCAGCAAGCTGTTCAAGTTGTAGACATGAATCTTGGGGGGTTTGGCGGAAGGTTGGAGGCGCACCATAGCCCACATCAACTGAAAATGGCTGATAAAAGCAGCAAATGGGTTCAGATCGAACCCCCAAACATTGATTTGTAGTGAGTGACATACCTCCTCTGGAGCTAATCCTCTATCTTTGGCGTCTGACAGACATCGGTGAACGTACCGCACCAAAAAGGAACCGCTGCCACAAGCAGGATCCAGTAGTTTACCTTCTTCATGACTAAAGACGGTGTGATCCAGCAACCAATCTACAATTGAAATCGGTGTATAAAACTCTCCCAGTCGCTTTCTTTTGGCTGTGGGTAAAAAAGCTTGATAGATATCTCCTAAAATTTCTTCCGACAAACCGGAAAAGTCATAGGCATTAAATCGCAAAATCAATCGCTGCAATGGTTTATCTAACATCCCATTGGTGCCATAGATCCAGTCAAAAACATTGGATTGAAAGGGTTCTTGGTATAACTTGCCTAGGTCTGTCCCTACTAATTTAACCAAAATACGGGCATCCCCGGTGAGGTGCTCCACAAAGGCTGCCCAATCCCCAGGACCACCGTTAGAAAGCCTTCGTTTTTTGGTTAATTGCAAATCTTCAACCAGTCTGAGAAAAAGAACACGAGCAATGAGTACTGCCACAGAATCTGCTACAAATGCCTCCCGAATTCGCGCTCTTACTTGTTTCCCTTTGGTGCTCACTTCTCGCCCATATTGGTCTTCAAATCGAGGCAAAATGTCTTCCAATAAATGTCGATGAAAATCAAATTTACTTCTCAGACGCAGTATGGCACGACGTTGTGTGTCTCCCGCACCAGCTAAATTCCCTTCAATGTTTTGCTCCTCTTGCTGATAGTCTGCGTATTCCTTTTGTATCTTATCCATGGCTTTTTCCCCAGCTTGACTCAATTGGGCAAAACTATGAAGTAAGTCTTGCTTTAGCCTGTCTAGGGTTTCGGGGGAATCAAGCTTTAGGTAGATATAAGGCAGCTTTCCCTCAATAAAGGTCTCCCATTGATTGCTGTGTTCTGCTTGCTCGCCAGATATAAACTTTAGTTGTTCTTTTAATGCCTCAAATGTTGCTTTTGCTAAATCTAAGGGTACTTCAAATCCGGCTACAGGTTCTCCTGTGGGCCAAACAATCCAAAGGTAATGAGGAGTTAAAAATAAAAGATAGCGAGTTAATCCTTCAATATATTTGCGTTTCTCATGCCACAGTTGGATGCGCCCAGCCTCAGTAGTTAGGGAGTCATCATCCTTTTTCAAATCCCCTACCACCCAAGCAATAGCATCAGTAGTGAGAAGTTTAATGTCTGGATAGCCTCCCCCACTTTTATCTTCAGTGACTACCTGCTTCTTGGGATAGTCTAGTAAACCTGCTAAAAAATCCCGCGCGCAGAGGCGCGAAGGCGCGGAGGATTGATAAACAGGCGTATTTGCCGCATTTGTTCTAGTCAAATCCTCTCTGCGCCTCTGAGGCTCTGTGAGCTTCCTTAGGTCTGGGTTGTAGGAACGCTCAGGTTTATCCCAATCCAACGCCAGCCACTTGGCTAAGGGGTTTAGTCTGCGGTTTTTGGACAAAATAACCTCCATGTAATCATCATAAGCTTATTAATATATAGCACTTCGCGCTGGCGTATTTATACATTACATTTTGTTAAATAAATTTAATTTAAGTAAACTGGATGACGAAGGACACCTAAAGCGCTAAACTTGTGATTATTGGTTGGACACCAAAATACAGTCAGCACCCCGCTCTAAAGAGACGGGGCTTCATGCCCTAGACATTTAGGTAGCTGACCAGCCTAAGTCCAAAGCGCGGACTACGTTATCGGCAAGAGTTAAAGTTCCTACCCTAGAATGCGTCGCTAGTTCTAGGCTCTAGAATCGGGTGATTAAACAGCTTTACGAGGGGTAAGGCAGTGTTGCCGGGAAAGTACCGACCGATAACTTTGGCGAAGCGCACTTTACCCTCGAAAGAGGAGTTAGAGGGGTTTATCCCCCTCCCCCCCTGGTGGGGGACGGCTAATAAATTAGCCGCGTCGAACTTCCTGGGCCACTTAAAAGATGGCGGTTTCCGTTCTCCCGCGAGGTTTTAGATGAAAAACTTTTGGAAGTTGTGGGTGCAACATCAAGACTATCTTTATCAGCGCTGTCTGAGTTGGATGAAAGGCAACTCTACGGATGCCGAAGAAGCACTCAGTCGAGCCAGCATCAAAGCATGGGAGAAATGGCAAGACTACTCTGAGGAAATTGCTAACCCCAAAGCATGGTTAACTCGACTGATTTATAACCTCTGTATGGATATGCATCGAGAGCGCAGCAAAGAGGCTATAGGTATGGAGAGCATTGAAGAAATTGCTCTAGCGGATTTACCAGTCCTTGATGACGAGAGGAATCCTGCCATCAACGCCTTGCCTGCCAAAGTGCGTCTTCCTTTTATCCTTTGGTATGAACAGGAGATGTCCTACTCAGAAATTGCCCAACAACTCGCCCTCTCCCCTGAAAAGGTGCGAAAACGAGTTCAGCAAGCACGAACCATTCTGAAAAAACAGCTCAACAAGTATTTTTCAGAGTTGGATGGCTCTTTTCCATCAGCTACCTGCTGCAAAACACCCATAACTGCGGGGTGTACTCCAGACTCAATCGATTACAGGGTTACTGCCACATGTTTAGAAAGCCTATCACCTACATGGTACAGCTCACCCAGTTATCTGAGGTGGAGATGAACGTTCACCTTGTCTTAGACCACAAACCAACCCGAACCAACCAGAAGCTGAAAACATTAAGCAATTATCTGCAACAGTATCCCTCAGGATGGAAGAAACGTTTGGAATTGGCTCATTTACTCTACCAGATGGGGCGCTGGCAGGAAGCAGTTGAAGAGTACAGCAAAGTACTCCAGCGGGAACCCTGTTTAATGGAGGTGCGGCTCCAAATGGGGAAGATTTTCCATCTGATGGGAAAAGACACGGAGGCGATCGCCGTTTATGAGAAAGCCTTGTCTTTATGCCACAATACTGCCACTAAGCACCATCTAGAGGGATTGATTGAACTGTATCGCCATCGCCCCATGGCAGCTGTGAAGCTGTTCCAGTCGGCAACCGACCTGGAACCCAGCAACCCGGCTCATTATCATGCCATGGGGCAGGTATACCAAGAAATAGAATCTCCTCTGGCAGCGCTGCAAGCCTTTGATGCTGCATTATCACTCAATCCCCATGACGTTGTTGCCGCAAGCCAGAGTTATGAGCCTCTGTTGGCAGTGGGCAAATTTAAGCAGGCACGACAGCGTTTAGAGCAGGTATTAAAGCTATGCCCTAATGATTGCGCCACTCTCCAACAGTTAGCCACCCATCGCTGCCTGTTCCCCAACACTGGAGCGTTTGGGTAACAGCGGGGCGAGTGCTGGTGGAACATTATCAGGATGGGGAGCAAGGATGTAGGGTTTCTGCCCACGCCGTGGAACTTCAGCCGAGCCTACCTGAGGCTTGGTTTTTCCATGGGCGGGTGCTTGCCCTAGCTGGGAGACATGGGGAGGCAACAGATGCCCTGGAACGAGGATGGCAAACCCACCCCCTATTACCTTCTGCGGCTGTGTGGTTGGGGGAGAGTTATCAGGCACTTGGGCATGAGTCCAGGAGTCGGAAATGGTGGCAAGAAGCGTGCGATCGCGCTCAAGCACTGATGGAGTTTAATCCTACTATCGCTTATTACTGGCAAGGGAGAGCGTTGTTCGCCTTGGACGATGTGAGGGGTGCGAGGAAGGCTTACCGCAGCGCCCTATCTGGGCAGTTGCTCTATCCAGCACGAGGGGAGGTGAAGGAGGCTATGCCGGATTTGTAAAGGTGTGAGAAGGGTGTGGTCAAAAGTAGTTGCATTGGGAGAGCAACGGGAAGGAAATAAAAGTTGATCTGTGTTTATCTGTGGTACCACTACAATAAAATTTTTTTGATGAACCGCAGAGCACGCAGAGTACGCAGAGGGAGAGAAGAGAGAGAGATTCTGTACCTAGATCGCCTCCTCCAAAAATTGGATTGTTGAAGCACTGGATTTTCCCTGAGCATAAAACTATATCGATAAGCGCGACTCGAAAGTCGCAGTAGTTGATAGAGGAGTAAACCGCCTGAATTGCGGGCTAATATATGAAACCCCTACAGGGTTGAAATATTACCAACTGGTTTTGACCGCACCCCTGTGAGAAGCACTGCTGCTATTTATTGCGTGTCTGGCTCAACACCCAACTGCTTAAGTCTAGCCAGCAACTCCTCCACCCGTTGTTGCGCCAGTTCTTTTTGTTCTCGTTCTTCTTGAGCTTGTTGCTGTGCTAGTTCTTTTTCCTGTTTTTCTTGTTCAGCTCTCTCTTGTGGAGTCCGAATCAATTGTCCCTGGGGACTAAAAAACCGCAGTTTTGACTCATACACCCCCAAAAACAACTCTAACTGCTCACTCCACAACCACTCTTGCTCATTTGGCTCTAGGGGCTGATACTTTCCTCGTAGGAGGCTGAATCCTTTGAACTCCAAGGTATCGGGGTCAAACCAGAAATATTCTGGCGTGCGAAAGGTGTCTTGGTAAAGCTGTTTCTTCAACCCTTTATCAACTTTGGCAGTGCTCTTAGAGAGCAGTTCCACAATTACATGAGGATATTTCCCCTGTTCAGCCCACAGTACCCAGCTTTTGCGCGGTTTATTTTCCGTACCTAAAACCACAAAAAAATCTGGCCCACGAAAGTCCCGGGTGGTAATGTGTTCGGGACTGAAAAAAATCGTCAGGTTCCCAGTGGCATAGAAATCGGTGCGCTCTCGCCACCACCACTTGAGACAAGCCAGCAACAGCTCTATTTGCTCCCGATGCAGGTCACTTTCCAAAGGTGGTTCATCACTCCATAAATCCCAGGGTGGAATAATTATATCTTCTACTTCGGCGGGCATGGTTAAATTTGCCGCAACTTCTGAATTTTGAGTCAAGGTCATGGTAGTTAGGGGGCAAAATGGCTACCTCTAGTTTAGGTGGTTTTGGCAAGCGATCCCCCCTTGGAAGCTATGAGGATTGCGATCGCGCAGGGATCCGCTGCGCGGTGCGCTTGCAGGCGCTGTCCCTTTTTTTGTAAAGTTTTGTTGCTAAATTGCTCCACCTTTTAGGCTTTTTTTTTGAATTATACCTCGATTTTGAAAAAATTACCCCTAACTCGAAAAATTGGACGGAATTACCCCGTGAAAACGTCTTTCAAGAAAGTGTAAGCAAAAAAACTACTTCACATAAATACAACCATGAATTTTGGAAAATACAATTTCTCAATAACAAACATGCTCAAAAAAGTTTTGTTTCGAGTTGTTGTCGTTTCGTTGACTTTAGGGCTGTTCTTCTTTCAAGTCAATCCAAGTTACGCAGGGACAATCAAGGTCTCAGGTCCCTTAGACTCTATGACAGTTCTCTCTAATGGAAAAACCTACGTCACTAAAGGCTACGAATATGTGCGTTATTCTGACGACAATGCTAGTACTGTAGATTCAGGCTATCCACTATCAATCGAAGGAAACTGGGGAGATTTGCCCGATAGCTTCAAGTCTAGTTTTGATTCTATGGCAGTTCTGCCCAATGGAAAAACCTACGTCACTAAAGGCAATGAATATGTGCGGTATTCTGACAGCAATGCTAGTACTGTAGATCCAGGCTATCCACTACCAATCGAAGGAAACTGGGGAGATTTGCCCGATAGCTTCAAGTCTGGTTTTGATTCTATGACAGTTATGCCCAATGGGAAAATCTACGTCACTAAAGGCAATGAATATGTGCGTTATTCTGACGACAATGCTAGTACTGTAGATCCAGGCTATCCACTACCAATCGAAGGAAACTGGGGAGATTTGCCCGATAGTTTCAACTGTGGTTTTGATTCTATGACAGTTATGCCCAATGGGAAAATCTACGTCACTAAAGGCAATGAATATGTGCGTTATTCTGACGACAATGCTAGTACTGTAGATTCAGGCTATCCACTACCAATCGAAGGAAACTGGGGAAGTTTTACTATCGATTAGACGTTGGAAGGTAGACTTATCAGAGTTGCGATACATACCATGACCTGACTTTTCACGGAATGTGGAAAAAGAGCGATCGCTCCTTGGAAACTGTAAGAGTGCGATCGCTTCTTGATAGAGTAGCCAAGTTAAGAAACGGCGATCAGCCATCAACAATCTATTACTCACTCCAAGCACTAAGAAACTCTACTTGATTGAGCATTGCCTCTGCGGATTTAGCAGCGATTATCCTTAAAATGCGGCGCATTTGTTCACCGATTGAACGAATGCGCGACAGTCCCCACCCGTAGGATGCGTTAGCTGTCGTAGGATGCGTTACTAGCCGTAAGTAGTAGCAACAATACAAACTTTGTTGGCGTAACGCATCGTACGTAGCAGCATCCTAAATTAAATGGGTTAGCGTAACGCATCCTACGCGAAGCGGGGTGGGGAAGGATAGCGCGTTCCCAACTACGCTATGGGAACCTTTTCGTGGTTTCATCTTGACAACCTACACCCAAACTGCTATAGTTAGATTCTCCAACCCAAGAGTTCGTGATGCCAACCCGCCGTATAACCTACCGCCTATATCCAAGTGTAGAAAGCTCACGCAAATTGCACATGGCCCGCAAGATGCACTGCGAGCTCTACAATGCTGCAATTGCTAATCGCCGAACTCAATATAGAACCCATTTGAGATCTTTTTAAGTAGTGGCTAGCCTTTTAAGCATCAGTCGGACAAAACATAGACTAATCTTGGTATTAGCCTGCTCAAGAGTCCTTTCAAAGTTTTTGACCAAACTCTTGCATCTTTCCATCCACGAATTAGTTCTTTCAATCACCCACCGCGCTTTTACTGGCACAAAACCGGTTTTTCCTTCCTTTTTCTTTTGAGCTTTTGATGGTTTACGGGAGACCTTAAATCTAATCTTAGTCATAATCGCCGGATAAATTTTATGTAATTCCTGGGTCAGTTTTTCTGGGTGATATCCATGGTCAAGCAAAATGGTAATCTTGGGGATGTTGACTGGTTTAGACTTGAAATAATCTATGTTTTTCGATAACATTTCAATCAAACCCACATCGTCAGATACCGATGCTTTGGTGCAATGACTAAAAAAAGGAAAGCCCAAAATATCTACTGCTAGATGTCTTTTAAGACCATTGGTAGACTTGTAAAAACAAAACCCTTTCGACTTTACACTGGCGTTACAGGTATTTTTTACCGCTTGGGAGTCAATGATGATTAGGGTTGTCCATTGCCCTTTTTTTTTAACTTGCTGACGGACTCTACTATGCAAGATATCTCTGATTGCTTCGATTACCCCAAGCGATCGCCACTGTTTGTAGTACCAAAATACTGTGGAATAGGGGGGCAAGTCTTTGGGTAAGTCACACCAATTACAACCATTCTTTAATTGGTACAAGATACCATCTAAAATCTGCCTTTTACTCCATTTTGGTGGTCTTGTCTGTTTCTTTTTGGGCAACAGAGGTTCTATTATTTTCCACTCCCCGTCTGTCAAACTACTTGAGTACGGCATTTTTTCCCTATTTTACTCCACAACAGAGATCTCAAATGGGTTCTATAAGCGGTTTGGACATTCGGTTGATTATTTCGAGCAGCAGAACTCTTTACCTGCATTTAAAAAAGTTTGGCCAGAATACAAGGAGCTGGGTTCTCATACTCTGCAAGCAACTTTAAAACGAGTAGATTTTGGCTATCAGCGCTTTTTTAAGGGGCTGGCAAAATATCCTAGATTCAAAGCAAAACGCCGCTACAGGGGGTGGACATATCCAGACAGTGCTGGTTGGAAAGTTCACACCAATATGGGTGTTAACGGTCAGCTTGAGTTGAGGCATTTTAAATCCGGCCCTATCTTTATTCCAATGCGGGGAAAGGCTAGAACTTGGGGGAAACCAACAACTTGTACTATAATTTGGAGCAACAATAAATGGTACGCTTCCATTACAGTTAACTGTGTCCCGGAAAGGCCAACCCACCCCCCAACCCCCCTCCCAGGAGGGGGGCGAAGGGGGGTGGGTTGGCTTAGACTTTGGCTGTAAAGTAGCTATAGCTACATCAAATGGAGAGTTTATAGAGTCTCCAAAGTTTCAAGCAAAAGCAGCCCAAAAAGTCAAGCAACTATCTAAACAGCTAAGGAGAAAACGCCGACCAGAAAAGAGGAAGACTAAAGCCTCTCGTAGATGGCGCAAGGCGCAAGGTCTGATTAGCAAAGTAAAACGTAAGGTGGCCAATCAGCGCCATGATTGGTCTCATAAAGTAGCAGCCAAAATCGTTAGCGGTAATAGCTTGGTTGCTACTGAGAAGCTAAACCTCAAAGGGATGACCCGTAAAGATAAAGGCAAGAGAAAACGCCAAAAAGCTGGTCTCAATCGTTCTTTGTTAGACGTGGCAATTGGCATGACTAAGGATGCCATTAAGTACAAGGTTATTGAGGCTGGTGGTGTCTATTTAGAAGCACCAACACAAAAGTTAAAGCCCACTCAGAGGTGTGCCAAGTGCTGGGAGACCACCAAGAAAACATTGAGTGACCGTGTTCATGTTTGCCAGCATTGTGGGCATCAAGAAGATAGGGACATCAATGCGGCTCAAGTGATGTTGGCTTGGGCTAGGGGTCAGGAACTGGCCTCTTTAGATGGGTCGCGGCGTAGGATGCGTTAGCTGCCGTTAGGATGTGGTAGCTGCCGTTAGGATTAGCGTAACGCATCCTACCGATTGCGGAAGCATGAGGCAACTAGGGGCGTTGAAGCGTCAGAAACGCCGTGTTCAGCGTAGCGACACGGCGTAGTTCATTAACTTTGCTGTCCTAAAATAATGCCTGGGTGGGATTTTCCTTGTTCCAGCCAAGTCCTATGCAAAACTGTAAATCACGCGATTATTCTCGAATGCCCATTGCAATTGCTCCTCATCAGAGCGAGATAGCATTCCCACATCCGCAGGAGTAATAACATCCACCTTGCTCAATTTCCTCTCGGTTGGGGTAATAATATGTTATGGAAGCATAAATTTGAATAATTGTCAGGTGATTCAGCCGTCTGGCAATTTCTTCGGCGTTGTAACCCTGCTTGTATAACGCCGCAACGCGACGGACAGATGTACCAGTCCCCGCAATAATAGGACGACCTCCACTTCGTGGAGAATTGGTTGTAATCAGTTTGCCGATATCAGCGACGGTTGCCATAAGTTTTCGTTTCTATAGGTCTCGCGCTTATAGTGTAAGGGCTGAGTGCGCCCTCGAAATAGCAGTTACCAGTTACCAGTTACCAGTTAAGAGTTTGACAGGTAGGATGCTTTGAAAATTGCTGACAGGTAAGGGTTATAACGTTTCGAGCCAACCCACCCCCATCCCCTCCTGGGAGGGGAGCAGAGGGGTGGGTCACCCAGGGTGTATCAATCGCCTTGGCGACTGCTATATTAAATTGTACAATATTTTGCTCTTATTCTTCCTTTAAGTCTCACCTTAAAATTTCCCAACCAAAACGCGATGGACACTCAATTTCAACTCTGGAAAAATGGAAGAGGAAATCGCCATTTCTCCAATCAAGACCGTCTCGTCATAGCGTCCTTCATTTAACTGGTAAATTGTGATTTTGGCAGACATAGGATCCACAATCCAGTATTCAGGAATTTCTAACAGGCTGTATTCGCTGTACTTGGCTCCATAGTCCGCTGATTTTGTCGATTCGCTGACCACTTCTACCACTAACAAAGGTGGGGGTTCGTTCAGTTCAATTACCGCTTCTCTTTCCTGCATCCCTTCCCATTGTTGGATGGATAGAACCATGACATCAGGGATGCGACAGGTATCCCATCCACCGCCACGGGGAAAACGAATTCCCACTAGCGAAGCTAAAGATATCCAGGATTGTTCTAACTTTTCGATTTCAGCTTCAAATTGACGTTCTAAAAAGCGAATAATTGCTCCATGTTTGCCAGTTCCAAGGCTCATGGGAATGAGTTCTCCTTCAAGAAGTTCGTATCGGGTATCCGTGCCGTCGTCATACTTGAGATACTCCTCAAAGGTCAATTTTTTAATGGCCACAGTCATGGTGTTTTCCTCTTGACTCAAAGAAATAGTTTGACAATAGAGTAGCTGAGTTAAGAAACAGCGATCGCCCATGGTTGAGGCATCTTTTGGTAAAGGAAGAATCCCACGCGCGCGCGCGTGGGAGTGTCATTCTTCTGGTTCTACTCCCATAGCTCGCAATTGAGCTGCTAGACGTTCGGCTCGTTGTCGTTCTTGTTCCGCTAGCTGTCTTTCTTTCTCAACAGGTGTAGAAATCCAATTCCCTGCTGTATTATACCAACGCAACCAGAGTCGGTTTAAATCTTGATATTCTCCCAACCACAATCCTAAACCTAGTTCTATTTCTGGAAGCCAGAATTTGGCACGCTAAGTGAATGACTTCCCGATAGTTGTTGCGCACTAATTCAAACAAGCGCAGTTTATTGCTGTTACCATTAAATACCACATAATAGGGAATCCGTAGAATCTTTTCGTACACTTCCCATTTAGTTGGGGGTTGGTTGGCTTTGGGCGTAACTTCTCCTAAGTCTTCTTTCTCTGTACTAGGAGAAAGCAACTCGATGGCAATAAAAAGAGCTACTCCTTCCTGCCAGATAACGTAACTCAAACGGGATTCTCTCTGTTCGTACAAGCGATCTACTCCCAAGACAGCAAACCAATCGGGGCGCTTGTACCAAGTGGGATGTTTCAAGTTGTAGTAGATATTCAAATCCCTGGCAATAAGAATTTGGTTTCTAGGATAATTGGGGGGAAAAAAAGTTTTCTCCAGTAAGTCTGCTTGCCAAATATGTATTGATCCGGCAATCCTGAGTCCTCCTTTTCTTCGCTAGGTAGATCGTACATTGTGGGTAGGATTTCTTTCGGCGGGAGCGGCGAATCTATTTGTTTATACATATAACAATTAACAATTAAGAGTTTTCTGATTAATAATGACCGAATCGCTATATTTCAATAATTATAATATCAATCGACCATGGTGGGAAGAAACGTGCGATGATGTCAACATCCAGCATAGCCAGCAAGTAAGCACCCAGGTAGGAAACGGCAACATTTCTATTCAAGGTAGCCGCCAAACACGGATTCGCCAACGAGCGAGACAGCGCAGTATTGGAAACGTTCAATATACCGTTCAAGATAACTATCAAGATGGAGGTGATGTATTTATACAACGGAGCGAGCAACGCAATATCACTATACCCCGAAATCGTAATCGCCGACGCTAGGTTTTTAACTAGTTCGTGGGACTCCTAAGTCTGAGTAAAAAAGAAGGGTTTAACTATAAGTCTGCTAGATACTTCTACCTAATAGAGAGGAATCAAAATAGAGAGGAATCAAAATGAAAACTGGTCTTTTGGTAGCATCTACTTGCTGCTTATACAGCTCATTGCTGTTTTCAGCAAATATAGCTTGGAGTCAATGTGTTCAAGCCGACGTTTCTGCTCAAATAAACATTAGTGGAACGAAAAATCTCACCAACAGAAGGAATAATGTCACCATGGAAAATAGTGGTCCTTGCACGGGAAATGCAAGTGTTACCACTGGTACTCAAGTTAATGTGGGTGGAGAAGTAGAACAACATCGCAATGTTCGCCATCGTACTGAAGGCGGTAGTGGCAATGGTACTAATATCGATGGTCCAAATTTTCAAAATGGAGTGAACATCCAGAGTGATGTTTACAACTCTGCTGATAACTTCGAGCCTAAAGTTGAGGAAGAGACTGTGCCATGAAAAAGAAAAACTTGGCGCTGGCGGCTATTTCCATGGGGTTATTGTTAACTGCTACTGAGGCGATCGCCCAATTTTCAAACCATGACTCTGTTTTGGTAAATCGTCAAGAGCAACAAACCCGAATCCAAGTAAGTTTAGATGATTTGAGAGAACCCCACCTTCTTATAATTACGGCTCCGACGGAAAGTACTCGATTTACCGGAGAGGTAACAATAGATGGAAAAGTGATTCAAGCACTTAGCAATAGCACTCAAATCTCAGTCAAGGAGTCAATATTATCGAGGTACGGGTAAATTATAGTCCCTCTAATTCTTCCATTGAAGTTGAGTTAACAACATCAAACACACAAGTTACTCAGCAGACAGGAGAAAGCAGTTATTTCAATCAGACTTTAATCATTGATGTTAGATAGTTTATCAAAATAAAAGCTCGTCTCTTAAAATTGAGGCGTGTTTTCTTCTGCTTCTTAACGAAGTAAAACTCCTTACGTTTAACAAATTGATAAAAAGAATAGTTCCTAACGTTTTAGCTCTGTTATTTCTCGAACAATTCGTCATTCAACCTGCTTTCTCCCAGTCATCCCAGCAAAACGCAGATCCGGCGTCTACGATAGATGGAGACTTCAACAATGTGTTTCAAACTCCAAGTCAAAATAATGCTCAGAATAGGAACATCAATGAATTTAACGTTCCCATAAATACTCCTATCAACACGGAAAATGACTTTGGCTTCAATATGTCAGTAGGAGTAAATACCCTGAATGCTTCTAATGTGACGGTGTACTTTGGTTTAATCTATCAACCGGGGCAAACCGACTCTCATAATACCAGGATGGATCGTCTAAAAAAAGAAACCGAAATTCTTGAGGTTCAAAGGCAAATTGCAGAAGCGCAATTGCAACACCTGCATCAGAAAATTGCCGAACAGGAAATTAGACTACAGCGTTTGCGAGAACCAGAAACACCACCGCCCCTTTCAGAGGAGCAAAAACCTCAAGAGTCACCAATAGAAATAAAACCAGAGGTGTCCCAAGAAGAGCAGCAAACAGGGGAATCAGAAAGAGAGTTCAAACCGGAAATATCACCATAAGGAAAAATATCTCCTACCTTGTTTTTAGCTTGCGGTCGGCGATCGCTAAGAGTGGCGCTGCGGGATCGCCCAAGGAAGTTTCAAGGAAACAGTCCATCATTACTTAAAGTAGATTAACCAACTCAATCAACTTGCACCAAATCACCAATATCGACGAGAATAATCTCCAGGTTTGGTTGGTGCTGTTGGGTTTCGTCCCTCAACCCAACCTACTTAAAAACCCTGAAGGGGTTTTATAAGGTAGCGGGCGGTATCGCTTCTAGACATATATAAAGATTATCGGTTTTCTAATCGAAGTTGTTATCTGATATAGGCTATAATTTGAGGTAAGTGATTTTAACCTCGAACCATGGCTACACTATCAATCTTACCAATTTCAGGTATCGTGCTATAGCAGGGGATAAACACTCTGTTGGCAAGACTGCGGGGCAAGCCTTAGATGGGTTAACTGCTCAGTTGGGTGAGACTGAGTTCGGTGAACTACTCCTTATTCAAAGCTTTTGTCCAGATTCGTTTTTCAGTGTCTCCCAACAAGAAAGACTATGTTCGCTGATGGGTTTATGGCGTCTCGCGCGAGATCAGGGAGAAGGATTGCCACCAAAACAACAAGCAGAGTTGGATAGTTTGGTGGAAGCTGAATTGAGAGCAGCAACAGTCCGCACTGCTACATTCATGCAGCAACAAGGGAATTCATGAATCCTTATTATCTCGCCATCGCCAAACGAGCTAATTATCAAGGATGTTCTCCCACTGCATATAAAATCCGACGCAAATTGACCAAACCTTCTCGATTCAAACGTAACACCTCTATCGTTAATCTTCCTGTGGGAGTTAGTCCCACAATTACAGTATAATCATCGTTCCAAGTGAAATGCTCGTGCCAATTTTGCCGATTAAAACTTGATAGCGTTGTTGGATATCACCTGCAATATCTTGATTTATTTTACCCAACAATTCTATTTCATATTTAGATCAAAGTGGTTTTTGTTGATTAGCTAACAGGTAAAAAGCCTCGCTAATAACCTCATTGGCATTAGTATATTTACCCGTTTCTAATTGTTCTTGAATAAATTGTTCTTGTTCAGCAGTTAAAGCAATTGTCATTATTTATCTTCCTTGAATAGCGGTAGAAAAAACCTCTTGGTAAATTATACTCACTGGTAACTCTACCGACACCTTAAATCACGGGTAAGAGGCTGAAACTCCCTACGTGCAAGGGATTGAAAAGTTTCTTATCTTTCATTGTGCGGCTCGTAAGAGTGTGAAAGTAGCCGCTCGGAGACTCGCAGAGAGCGCGGCGTAAGCCACATATAAGCTGGAGCTTGGTTTAACGGGGTGTCCCTCTTGACAGCGGTTTGAGAAGTCCAAAAGACGAATCAATCATACCAAAAGCAGTCAGAAACACCACGCCTGCAGGGGGGGGGTGGGTTTTGCCGGACGATATCGTGGAGTTGCACCATGTCGATGGAGACCATCAAAATTGGAAACCTCGAAATCTTGTCGCCCTGCACCGGGAATGCCACCAACATCAAGAAGTTCACAAGATTCGGGTGAAGGAAAGGCTGATTGCGAAGCAAAGCTTACGCAAAGCTTTGCAATGGCCAACGCGGTGTCGGCCTGGGGAGATAGGACTCTCCTAAGAAGCGAAGGTCGCCTCGGACGAAAGTCCATGGGAAACCTAATTGGCCAGTACCAATTAGTATAACCAGGTTCATAGAGTATTGTCTAGCCGCCTGCTCAGGCGCGGCGCTCTGCAGGGGTGAGCTGACGTTTGAGAGGGTGAAACGTAATCGGATAGCCAGAAACGCCAATTCCAAATAGACCCCACCGTAAGTGTGAACCCAAGTAGCTTGTGGTCATGGAGGATGGGCAGGAAATCTAAGGGAATCTAGCCACTATAAGACTCCCTGAAAGACTGTAAGGAAAGACAAGGAGTGGCGAAAGATGGAGAGAGATGATACACCAGGAGCCGGATGCTTTGAACAGTGTACGTCCGGTACTGTGAGGGGGCCTGCCTGCTCAGATCAGGCTTTACCTGAGCAGGAGGTTTGGCCAGACCTTAGCAGGCCCGTAAGGGCCGACAGGCAACTGTCGGCCTATCTCGACTGCGGGGGCGGTTGGACTAAACCCCAACCCCTCTAGTGCAACTGGGGGCGGGCGCAAGGATGGTGGCGCCGATGGCGCACCCCGAACCCCTCAGGAGCTGGTAACTGGTAACTGGTAACTGGTAACTGTTAATATCTTCCATCGCCTTGAACCACTTGCTTCATAGTAGTAAAAGTTTCCAAACCAATCAAACCGAGACGATTTCCTTTCTGGTTAGACATACCTAAAAATACCGACTCACCTCCTTTGGGGTTGCGGGAAAAGCGGGGCGATGAATTAATATAAACTAAAGCACTATCAATACCCATGGCAAACTGACGGCTTTCCTGATAAGATTCGCTTACCAAGCAATCGGCATGATTGCTGCTATATCGATTCATCCAAGCGATGGCCTCTGACAAGCTATCCACTTCTTTAAATGCAATAATTTTGTCCAAATAAGGTGTGCTCCATTCCAACTTTTCTACAGGAGTTAAATGTTCGGGAAATTCCTCAACTAATTGCTTATCTCCTCGCAGTTTAAATCCTTTTTCCTGAAGGCTATTAAAAAGACTCACCTTAGAAGAGGATTTCCGTTCGCTGCTAATCAGTACTTTCTCAATGGCATTGACCGGATCGGGAACGCTTTCATGGCTATCCAGAATCATCCACCGAACTAAATCTAAATCCCCGCTGAGTGCCCAATAAAGATAGCAATTTCCCATAGCGGATTTTAAAACTGGAGCGGTAGAAGATTCAATGGCGTGTTGGATCAGACTGGGACGACCGTAGGGAATCACCAAATTAATATACTGGTCAAGATTTACTAAATCGCGAATTGAAGACCCTTCTTCTGCTGAGAGGAATTCTAAACAGCCGAAAGGCAAACCAGCTTTCAGAAGTGCTTCTTGCAAAGCCTTGGCGATCGCCCCATTGCAGTGACTCGCTTCCATTCCCCCCCGAACAATCAAGCTATTTCCTGTTTTGAGACACAAACCTGCTGCGATGGCTGCTAATTCGGGAAAAGCTTCGTAAATTAAAGCAATAACACCCAGAGGCATTCTTTGGCAATAAGTCTGACCGGGATCGAGTTGATAGGGAGCATTCATCAACCGCTCGATGGGATCAGATAACTCCGCCAGTCTTTGCAAAATACAGATGGCCTTCTGCAACCTTTCTGGGGTTAGCTTCAACCAATCCAAAATCAGTTCCGGTACTGCCATTTCCCTGCTGGTTTCCAGATCCAGAGTATTGGCTTCTAAAATTGCGCTCTTGGCCTTTTCCAGCCCTTGAGCCATGTACTCAATTCCCCTGCTGCGATCCGCGCCCTTCGTCTTTTCCAATACTAGAGAAGCGTTGTAAGCACGCTTAACTGAAACAAGCATTGGGGAAGGAGAGTTTTGATAATCCTCAGTTGCCATTACTTTTAACGCCAACAATCCTACTGGACTGACATTATACCGCTCTTAGCCCTTCAACATTCACTGCTAACTGTAGGGGCGCACGGCCATGGGCCCCTACAACTGTTTCAAGCGGGTAACGCGATTCGAACGCGCGACATTCACCTTGGCAAGGTGACGCTCTACCACTGAGCTATACCCGCATCTCTCTTTTATCCAGTATGGCAAAATAAAAGCCAACTGTCAACCCCTTTGGCAAAAAAAATTTCAACTTTTTTCTTCCTTATACTCAAACTCTTGCAGGGGAGGGTTTTGAGCAGAAACGGGAAGAACATTTTTGTTGCTCGCAGGGGTAAGAGCTGAACCGGTCTGGCCAAACTGTTGCATTAAACTGACCATTTCCAAAGCATTCATGGCGTAATTCCAACCGTGATTGCTTTTAATTCCAGCCCTTTCCAAAGCTTGGGTCATGGTATCGGCTGTCAAAATGCCGAAAATCACTGGCACTCCAGTTTGAAAAGCTGCTGCTGCTATGCCTTTAGCTGTTTCAGCAGCCACATAATCAAAATGGGGAGTTTGTCCTCGAATGACTGCGCCGAGGCAAATTACCCCATGATAACGATGGGAAATTGCCATTTGGCGAGCCACCATAGGAACTTCAAAACACCCAGGTACCCAAATATAATCCACTTGAGTACCTTCCGGATTAATATCGACACCGTGGCGCTTTAGGCAATCTTGACACCCGGACAACAACTTTTCCGTCACCAGATCGTTAAAGCGAGCAATGACGATGGCAAAACGGAATGGAGCTGGATCGCGAGTAAATGTTCCCTCAAAAACTGCCATGGTAGTCCGATAGATTTTAGCTAACAAATATTCACACTTGCTCACCAATGCACTACTGAAATAAGCCAGTTCCGGGGCTATCTCCCAATGCAATCACTCTCGCGCAGAGGCGGGACGGCACGGAGAATTAATAAACAGGCGCTTCAAGCGCTCATCCATATCATGTTATTCTCTGCGCCTCTGTGTCTCTGTGAGCTTCCATTAGAAAGTAACTGCTCTTTGTTCTATTTTGTCAGCTTGGTTATCGCTGTGTTTCCAATATACCTAATTAAAAGCCTTTTGGCAATAGGTATTTACTACTAATTTCCCAGGCAGTTTTTAGATTATCTGTGAGCAAACCCACCCCCCCAACCCCACCCACCCCTACCCCCTCCCAGGAGGGGAACCTGGGAGCTTGGCTCGGGGGGTGGGTGCAAATCAACCACTGTGTGTCAACCTTTTTCTCAGCTTAATGTATAGCGCTTTGGGCGGGTGTGGGGTAGAAAGCCTTATATAACAAGGCTTTATGGATGAACCAGTTCTTAGATGACGAAAAAGTTGAGAACCGCTACAACTAATACTAAAGCTATCCAAGCAAAAGAGCCAACCCAGAGCAGGGATTTAGATTGATCCCAGTTTTGGGGTGAAGCATAGGCCACTGGAACCCCCACAACCAGCACGAAAGACAAGAATACTAAGGCAGCGAGGGATATTTGAAATAGAATAGACATTTTTAACTTCTCCTAAAATGGCAAACGCTTAAATTTTTTCTAGATTAGAGTGGGCGTTAAACTGAGCAACTGTTTATATTCGGCCTAGGATCCGCGACTTTCACAGGGAACGAGCCGCACTGAGGAATACCCCCAGCCCCACTCTAAATCAAGAATAGAGCAATGTACAGTGTCTGTCAATTGACATTTCTGAAGTATAGAACCCATTTGGTATTTAAGCGCCCCGCCAGTTTACCATTCTTTCCACTCACCCCAGGGATCGCTCTTGGACCCCACAGTATCGTAATTAGGTCTCATATCGATACAAATTTGCATCTCCAGCCTCAAACCACATCTGCTCCAGACCTATCTATAAGAAAAATCTTTTCAAGTCTTTGCTGCTCTCTCCATTTTCATCCTGTGGAAAAGTTGGTTGCACTCTAAAGCATTCCCATCGATAAACCCTTGGAATATACTTGCCAGAAGGATATTCTTTTAATATTTCTATACGAAACCTCCATGGATCATCTTGATTAACTGTAAAGATGGGAGATACTTCAAATGTACCCACAACTTGCATCAATTTTTACTTTTTCATCTGGTTGTACATTAATAGTGGCCTCGGAGCAGGAGTTGGAGGTGCAATTGACGGAAAGACGTTTACTGCACCTTAGTCGTTTGCCTGTGCTTTGTCTAACCAATACTTTGCTCTTTCTGGATCGGGAGTTAAGCCGAGTAACCCCTGTTGGTAAGCTTGTGCCAGAACTTTTTGAGATGGTTCGTATTCTTGCTCGGCTGCCTTTTCATACCACCTAACAGCTTCCACTTCACTTTTCTCGACACCCTGGCTATTAACATACATTTCACCTAATCGATGATAGGCGTAAGAAAAGCCTCCTTCGCCAGCTTTCCGATACCACTTGAATGCTTCTTCAAAATTATTATTGAATTTTTCTCTGATATTACTGGGCAATTCATATGCACCAGTAAATATATCTCCTAGAAAGGATTGAGCAAAAGGAATACCATTCTCGGCAGCAGAGAAGAACCATTGAATTGCTTCTTCTGGGTTGCTCGAAAAAAGTATCCTTGCAAGGTTATTTTGAGCCATAGGATGTCCCTTCTCAGCGGCTGGACGATACCACCTAGCTGCCTGAGCAAGATCTTGCTGTACGCCATGACCTGTAAAATACATTCCCGCAATTGAAATTTGCGCTCTTATATCCCCGTTTTGTGCTAGGGGCATCAGGATTTTGAATGCGGTATCATAATCGCCTGCTGCGTAAGCAGCATCTCCTTGTTCAAATGTAGACATGAAAAAGCAAAGATTCCTTCTTGAACAGTAGATATGTTAATCTCATTCAATTAGGTTGATTCATTTTGGAAAAATCCTTGCTCTTTACATAGCTCTAACCATCTAGCTGCTTCTTGGGGATCTACAGGAATACCGCAGTCACCTATTAGATAAATTCCAGCCAAATTGTTAGATGCTACAGGATATCCTTGTTGTGCTGATTTTGTGTACCATTTGACTGCTTCAGGACCATTCCTATCAACACCTAGTCCTAAATGGTACATGGTAGCAATAACGCACTGTGCTTCAGCATTACCTTGTTGAGCTAGTGGCTTTAATAATTTGAGCGCAGTTGTGTAATTTCCCGACCAGAAAGAATCGAGACCACCTTGTAACTCATCCATATTTACTTTCCTTTTAACTTTAGAGTTAGACAACATTAAAATTATTAAGTTCCTGGGATATTAGGGTCGGGATAGCCAGGTGGAATATTAGGAAAATTACCATCAAATGACCCAGGACAAGGTAAGTCTTTCGGCCATGGAAACGTTGCCAGGGCTCCATATCCTTTACACTTGTATGCACATGTCTTAAAAGCAGAATTAGGATTTCCACTTGTCTCTAATATAAACTCACACCTCTTACGAGCTTGAGGAGGTTCTGCTCCTGAACAATCTAGTTGTTCAAGAAATTCATCCTCTCCTACGTTAAGAGGGCGAGGAAACAGAAGATCCCATAGAAGAATAATCGCAGCACCCCCTAAAACCCCAAGTCCAGGAATTGGTGGTTTTGGAGTAGGAGTTGGTAGTAGGGTAGGTGTTGGAGTTGGAACCGGAGTTGGTAACGGTGTTGGCGGAGGAGCCACTGGTACTGGGGCTTCTCCTGTTGGATCTAAATAGTTGACCGGACTATTGAGGACATATCGATACAAATTTGCATCTCCAGCCTCATAACCCAGAGGGTCTTCACTCAAAAATCTACCCGGATTGGGATCATACATGGATTTATTCCTACTCAACTCAAACGAACTACAATACGTTTTGGCACACCTTCAGGCCAATTTTCGGCAGTAGACTGCCGCAATAATTGCCACCAGTGTTGATGCTCCGGTGCTTCTAAAACATTTTGAATGACTTCTAAACTGAGCATTTTTTGCTCAATATTTAACGGTATTATTTTAGCAGGATAACGCCGTTTAGGGGGAGGCACAGATCCAATCAAAGGATGGGGCTGGGGTAGGATAGTGTCTAAATAATCAGCCCATTTTTTCATCTCCTCTAAAATCATTGCCCCATATAAGAGATTCTCCGGCTCCAGTACCTGTGCCCAGTTGCCTCTCGATGTCGGGTAAGGTTTGTAGGTCGCCCTACGCCCCTCCCCTAAGAACCGGACGTGACAGTCTCCTATCATCCGGCTCAAGCCTTACTTCAAGCCCTACTTGGATTTCTTACTATGTACCTGCTTGTGACATGTTTTATGCAAGTGCTGAAGATTGTCGATATTATCAGAACCTCCATTCCTCACAGGTACTATGTGATGGGTCTCAATTTCCTCACCATTAAACAGGTGGTCATGACATACCGGGCATCTCCAGCCTTGTGCATTTGCGACAGACTCATATTTTGAGCTTTCGGACCAACGCACTTTACCTGATTTTGTTTGCCTGTTTTGCCAATATTCCACCAATTCTGGGTCATCTAGGGAATTGGTTCCTTTGACCTTGATATGTCTTATAATAGGTACAGATTGTATATTAAATAGGTCGTGAGTTATTTCATGACCTTTTCGGTCTGTACTTTTATAGAAAAATATCCAGTTTCTGACCTTTTTCTTACCCTTCTCGTAGGTAGTTTTGGTGCGGAAGTATTTTTCTTTGACCCAATTTTTACTTTTGTTGGAGTGTCGTCTTCTTGCCCAACGCCAGAGGTACCACCAGACTCGGTAGTTTATATATGTGAAGGTTTTTTTGCTACACACTCCTCTGTAGTAATTAGCAAAACCTCTGAGAAGTGGTTCAATCTTGCGGATGACTTGCTCCGGGGTTTTCGTTTTCATGCTGTCGATGGTTGCACCGACTTTCTTGCAGAAGGCTAATATCTTTGACTTTTGCGGTTTGATGATTAATTTGTCCCTTAGGACGCCGTCATCTCCTTTCACTTCGTATTGTCGTAGGTTATACCCCAGGAAATCAAATCCGTCCTTGATATGTATAATCCGTGTCTTCTCCTCACTGATTTCTAGACCTAGTTCTAACAACCATTGGTTTATCTGGATTTTCAATGTCTCCAAGGATTCCTTATCCTTAGCGGTAACTACAAAGTCATCCGCGTACCTGATGACGCCTACCTTTGGGTTACATTTTGTTATATATTCTTCTAACCCGTGGAGTCCTATATTGGCTAATAAGGGACTGATAACGCCACCCTGTGGAGTTCCCCTATCGGTCGGGGTGTAGCCTTTCTTATACTCGACAAATCCAGCTTTTAACCATCCATTTATTAGAGAGTCTTCTCTAGTAGCGGTCTGGATAGATTTATGGTCAATGTTGTCAAAGAAGCCTTTGATATCAGCGTCCAGAACCCATTTGTCATACTTACGCCTCTTTCCCGAATTTTCACAGTTACCTCTTAACCTGTTGAAACATTGTCCAATGGCATCATGGCAACTTCTTCCGGGTCTGAAACCATAGGAATTGGTTTCAAACATGGCTTCCCATTCGGGTTCCAGTGCATTCTTTACTATTGCTTGTGCGACTCTATCTCTCACGGTCGGGATTCCGAGGGGACGTTTCTTACCATTTGATTTGGGTATATATACCCTTCTAGCGGGCTTAGCCTTAGGCATGACCCACGAGTTGGCAAGTTTCACACGCTGTGCTGGAGTTTCTATAACCTCCCTATCTACTCCAGCTGTTCGTTTTCCGGTGTTAACCTGTGTGATTTGTCTGATGCTCAGCAATAGGTTCGACCGACATCTTTTCATTAATTTCTGTAGTCGCAATAATTGCTTCCACAATCCAAGCTTTTGGGCACGAAATATCCGACCGCGTAAATTCCTAACAATCTTCATAGTGCGGCGCCAGTTTATGTCACCCCACTTTTCCAACTGTCCTTTAGGTCCATTTTCCAGAACTGCTTCTGTCATCTAACTTTTCCTTCAGTTTGGTCTCTAGTTGTTTTTCTATTTCGTATAAGACCCAAGTGAAGTCTGCTATTCCTTTCGGTCAGGGACAAATCTTGAATCCCTATCTTCTCCATTACAGAGGAGCATTCGCTTTCTCACTCATTCTTTACCCTCCAAGGAGTTCCGCCTCCGTTACCTTCGGCCTACTAGCGGTTATCGACCTTCCGCTAGACCTTGTAGGGCTTACCCTGTTGTATCGCTCAGTTTTATCTAGTTGGTTAGGTTGGTTCCTTTCCCCCGGTAGTACTTTGTTTCCTCAATCCATCGAAAACCCAGCGGTGGATTCTGTCTACTTGCCATTTTGGCTAAGGTGTATCAGGGATAATTTCACCTTTCGGTGTGTAACGAGGTTTAAACGGAGAAGTTCGGTCCTTGTTCGGTAATTATTACCTCAATGCCTCCTACTTTTTTTCAGTTGGCTATAGCCTTTCCTCTAATTTCGGGCGAGTCATCGTAAACCGCAACTCTTTTACTTCACTTTCGTTCAACCTTCCAACTATTTCCCTCTTGCTCCGTGTGCCTAATCCCTGGCATTTTGGTTACTTTCGGGGTCTGCATTCCAGCTGTTTCGTTACCCCTGCAGAGCGCCGCGCCTGAGCAGGCGGCTGTGACCAGACTCTGTGAGTCTTTTCCGTGAGGGCTAGGGGAGGAAATCCCTAGGAGGCTGGGAGCCTCACACTAAGCGACCAGTTCAGGTCGCGCAAGCTCCTACACCATGCCAAACAAAACCTCGTTCAAACATGAAAGCAGCCATTTCACGCCGGGGAGTTAGGGAAGTGAGTAAACAATGCTCTGCTTCTTTTTGGGGAGAAACTGGAAAAGGCCAGCTTCGATAATGGTCATCCGGGTAGCAATCGAAACCCTTTAGACCACTGACTTCAACATTAAAGCATTCTTTCGGAGTATCCCAACGGACAAAGTAATGGCTGACAGTCTTCACCAATTTTAAGGGATAACCTAAGCGCCGCCCAATAGCAATAAATAACACAGGCATAGATGAACAAGTCCCTCCCTTTCCCTCCAGGAGACTATGAATGAAAAGCTCTTCGGCTCGAAAGCGAGCTTCTTCTTCTGTTTTTGTGCTTTCAATGCGAGCTGCATTATAGTGAAAACCATAATGCACCGACAGCATAGAAAACATCACATGGATTCGGAATAGGTTGAAGGAGTAGTCATATTTTTCCGGGTTATCTTGAAACCACGGACAACGCTCGGTTACTTCATGAATTCGTTCAGCCCATCGATCTAGGATTTTCAGACAATCTTGAACGTTAAGATTTTCGGTTCCTGGCAGTCCGATGGCACAAGCTAAATTCAGGGCAGCGATGTCACACCGAGCTAACTCCTCGTCGGAACATGTTATCAAATCGCGCCAATGAAGTTGTGATGATGAGGTTTGGCAGACCATAGCTCACAATAACCATTAATAATGAAGTAAAAGTCTAACTGATTTTGCCTAAACCAGTTAGTTTGTCGGGATGGGGAGATAGGGCGCCCCGCCCGCCAGATCTGTTACCACAGATCGCTCCGTTCCCACAATACTACCAGAGCAAGTTGGCAAGTTCTAGAATTGTATCCAAGCTATGGGCTTTCATCTTTTAAAATTGGAGAAAGGAGCACCCTAGGCGAATAGGAGAGGGCGGTGAGTTACGAACACACTAAGAATAATTTCCTGGTTTGGTTAGTTCTGTTGGGTTGTGAGACGAAAACCAACCTACGCGATCGCAACTTATTCTGTCATCCCAAAAACTTCAGAAACTTTTAAATTGAGATCTGCTTTAAATTGAGGAGATACAACCAAATCATCACCAGCCCAATTACCCACTTCTCTATATGTATCTCCCTTAAGTTCTAACACTAGGATAGATTGAGTTTTTGGGTCAACAATCCAGTATTCAGGGATACCACAATCTTGGTATTGTAGTCTTTTGGCGATGTAGTCTCTATCTCTTTGTATTTCTCCGGGACTAACTATTTCAACCACTAATAGAGGCGGTGCCATAAAAAGGCGAATAGTGTTGCGTTTTGATAATTGTTGAATATGTTCTGCTCCGATAATGGTTAGATCAGGATAGCGATTTTTAGGTTCGCCTCTGACTTCTAATTCTAGTCCATGTCCCCGCACTCGATCCGTTCCTAGCATCAAAGCAAAAGTAAAGAAAAGACGATTAGCAATTTCAACATTCAAACCGGATTCTGGGGGCACTTCAATCAATTCTCCATTAAATAATTCATAGAGTTTTTCTGAATTGTCATTATATGAAATATACTCTTCAAAGGTTTCAAATCGAGGTAGAAGTGTTAACATAATATTGATTCAATACATTTTTTTGTAGGAGAGTCATGTTTTTAATTTTCATGAATTGTCTCATAGTTCTTATTGTAGCTTTTTCACCCCCCCATGTCAAGTATTTTAATGTAAATTTTTGTTGTAGCAGTTCCCTGTTACTCAAACCTTTACATACTTGGCAAATTTGCTTCCCTACACCCCTGCTCAGGTGCGGCTGCACAGGAGCAGGCATCCCGCGTTCTAGAAACCGCCAAGGCGATTGAGACACTAAAGTGACCCACCCCTCTGCTCCCCTCCCGGGAGGGGATGGGGGTGGGTAGGCGAGAAATGTTATAATTTTCATGGATCAGCAATACCTAAAGCATATTATACCTCATAACTGGTAACTGGTAACTGTCAAGGTACATGCTATATATGGATTTAATTTTGTGCCATCAAACGGCTGATTTTGACGCTTTAGGTGCAGCGGTGGGGTTAACGAGACTCTCTGTTGGCTCGCGAATAGTACTCACAGGGGGCGCGCACCCCACAGTGCGGAATTTTTTGGCTTTATATCGCAATGAATTTGCCCTGATTGAAACTCGCAGCGTCAACCAGTCCAAAATTCGCCGCCTCACAGTGGTAGATACTCAACAGCGCGATCGCCTGGGTAAGTGCGCCAACTGGCTGGATTTACCCAGGATAACAGAAATTAAAGTTTACGACCACCATGGGGACATGGACTCGGATATTAGGGCTACTTACAGTCAAATTGAAGCAGTAGGGGCAACTACTACTTTAATCGTGGAACTGCTGCAACAAGAAAATATCCAACTTACTGCTGCTGAAGCAACGGTAATGGCCCTCGGAATTCACGTGGATAGCGGTTCCCTGACCTATGACCAAACAACCCCGCGAGATGCTCGCGCTTTAGCTTGGCTTATGGAGCAATCTGCTAACGTAAAGACTATCGCTGAGTACGTCCAGCCGGGATTATCCCCCCAATTACAGCAATTATTAACCTTTGCTCTGGAAAACCTCCATTTTATGACGGTGAGTGACTCTACTGTTGCTGCTGTAATGCTAATAACGGAAGATTTCGTCCCTGGATTATCCAGTTTGGCAGGAAGGCTGATAGATTTAACCCAAAGCGATGCCTTGCTTTTGGGACACCAATATGTCAGAAACGGCGAAACGAGATTGACAGTAATCGGGCGATCCTCCATTGAGGAAACTAATCTCCACTCACTCTTCGCCCCATTTGGAGGGGGTGGACACCCCAGCGCTGCTGCTGTGAGCATCAAAACAGCCGCTCCCGAGAAAATTTTCAATCAATTACGAACTGCACTGAAAGACCAAATTCCCCAACCTCCAACTGCTAGGGATTTAATGTCCTCCCCAGTGCGGACAATTTTGCCAGAAACTACCATTGAACAAGCTGAACGCATTCTCTTTCGTTACGGTCATTCTGGTCTTTCCATCGTAGATAAAGAAGGAAAGTTGGTGGGAATTATTTCCCGGCGAGATTTAGATTTAGCTCTGCACCATGGTTTTAGTCACGCTCCTGTGAAAGGTTATATGAGCAGAAATTTGAAAACTATTACTCCTCAAACCCCTCTGGGGGAAATAGAATCTCTGATGATAACTTACGATGTGGGTAGGTTGCCAGTTTTAGAGTCCGGGCAGTTAGTAGGTATTGTCACCCGTACCGATGTTTTAAGGGAACTGTATCAGGAAAGAAGGGAGAGCATTAATAAGGGAAAGGAAGAAGACAAAGAACTTAGAAGCACTTGTCTATTACCTTCAATTAGAAATCGCCTTGATCCAAACCTCTGGCAGTTATTAGAACTAGCATCAGATTTAGCACATTTTATAGGTTGTCATCTTTATCTCGTTGGTGGTGCAGTTCGAGACTTGCTCCTGGCTGAAAACGAGGAAACCTTATTTTTGCAAGACATTGACTTAGTGGTAGATGGCTTTCACCGTGGTGAAGAGCCTGCTCAGGCCAGGCTTGGCATGAGCAGGGGTGCTGGGGTTAAATTAGCCCAACAACTGCAACAGGTTTATCCCAACGCCCGTCTTTCAGTCCACGGCGCTTTTCAAACTGCTGCCCTCTTGTGGCATAAAGATCCGGACTTCGGCTCTTTGTGGGTGGATATTGCCACTGCGCGAACGGAATTCTATCCTTATCCTGCCGCTAACCCAGAAGTAGAAGCAAGTTCTATTCGTCAAGACCTTTATCGCCGGGATTTTACTATTAATGCCCTCGCTTTGAGACTAACATCTCCCCGCTCCGGAGAATTGCTGGATTTCTTTGGCGGATTAATTGACTTGCGATCGCGGCAAATTAGAGTTCTCCACCCCAACAGCTTTATCGAAGATCCCACCCGTATTTATCGCGCCGTGCGCTTTGCCGTGCGCCTGGAAATGAATATCTCCTCGGAAACAGAAGCCCACATTCATTACGCCATGTCCTGCGGAGTTTACGAAAGATACTCCCAAGTCGCACCAGCACTTACTACCAGACTGAGGGGGGAATTGCAATATATTCTTTCCAAAACTTATTGGAAAGAGGCGATCGCTAAACTTGCTTCCCTCAAAGCCCTCTGCTGTCTCCACCCCACCTTAGTATTAGACCAAAAATTGTGGTGGCAAATACGGTGTATTTCCCGTTGGTTGCCCTGGCTGGATCCTGATAAGAATCTACCGCACTGGTTAATGAGATTGGAAGTGTTAATTGCCGCTCTCGCTCCTGACTACCGAGGTAAAGTAGCAGAGAATCTCCAGTTGCCCAAAGATAGTATTGAGCGGCTGCAACAGTTAGAGTCAGTGGAAAGGGAAATTAGGGAAACTCTCCCGAATTGGCGGATGAACAGTGAAATGGCTACTTTCTTGCGCCAGTATAAATTACCCACTTTAATCTTAGTAGCCGTAAGAAGTGTTAAAAGTATGAGGCGTACTATTTGGCAGTATCTCAACCACTGGTCAAAGATAGAAGCACCTTTAAATGGCAAAGATTTGCAAAAAATGGGTTATCCACCGGGACCTGCCTACAAAGACATTTTGGCCGAATTGTGGCGAGCAACCCTGGATGGAGAAATAAAGAATAGAGATGTTGCTGAAGCTTTTGTCAGACAAAAATTTGACACTCCCACGGAAAGGCTACACCAATCAAATTGATCTATTTACCTACTTTATACCTTGATCCAGTTTTATGAGATATTTTGGTCCTGGATTTAGCACGCTCGCGCTCTGATTTCTGTTCCCGTTCCCGAAGTGCTTTGACGATTCGCTTAAGATCGTTTCCGTAAGAAGCTGCATGTTCCTGGCGATGCTTGCGCACTTCTGCCTAACTCCTCAGGTGAACACAGTTGGGGGCATATGTATCCGCAAGATTTGACAATCGAGCGCGATTAAGCCCTTTGTTTCCGCATTGTTTATATGCTTGAAATTCCATGTTAAATCGTTAAGCCGTTGCAACTTGCGGTAAACAAGATAGCGACAGCCATGGTAAAATCAAAATGCTCTCTATGAAAGCAACTTAGTATGAATCCCGTAGACTCCACACAATCTTTTCCAGCTAGACTTCATCTATTAATTCCAAGAAACAGTAACAATGGAATTGTTATTCGCCGTGGTCCTTCCAAGCAAGTCTGTATTTTGAATTGGGATCGCATTAAGAATAAATTTACTGTAAGTCAATGGCTAAAGGGAAGAATCTATGAAAGAAGATCGGATATTTCTCCTTCTGGAAAGTATTGGATTTATTTTGCAATGAATGGCAAGTGGCAATCTGAAGCCAAAGGTTCGTGGACAGCGATCGCCAGAGTCCCTTGGTTAAAAGCCATTGAGTTATTACCAAAGGGTGATTGTTGGCATGGTGGAGGTTTATTTCTCGATGATAAAAACTATTGGTTAAATGATGGATATGGTCATTATTCGCTTTTTACCTCCAATAAAATTACTAGAAATAAATCCTATCAACCACCAAATTATTATAATGGAGAATGCCTCAATGTATATTACAATCGGCTTCAGCGAGATGGATGGAATTTAAAGCGTAGAAGTAAAAAAGATAAAAATGATAATTCAGAAACTATTTTTGCAAAAGAGTTAACTCATGGCTGGAAAATTACAAAGATTTGCCATGAGCAACTTAATTCTCCCCCAGGAAAAGGATGCTATTGGGATGAACATCAACTAGACAACGAGAATGGGGATGTATTGACTAAACCAAAATGGCAATGGGCAGACTGGGTAGACAATGCTATCATCTTGGCCGAGGATGGATGTCTCTACAAAATTACTATAAAAGAATGAAGCCAAATTACTTCATGTAAATTTGAAAATAGGCAAGCACCCTATTAAAGACTAATTCTTTACGGGAATACCAATCTGTTTCAACTTGAAAGTCATCGTAAGAATGATTATCCTTTTAATTGGCTAGCAACTAAATATGTAAAAAATCGCTGAAATGATTATCAGATTGCTCAACTCACTGCTGGTGTATCGAGATAGGTAAGCAACAAAGCTTTAATGTAAGCCACCAAGTGTATGCCATCACCCCACTCATAAATCCACCATCATTAATTAGACCATGCGCCATGCGGTTTCTTAAGTTACTGCCAGCATGGTCAACGAGTAAACATTTCAAGTCAAAGAGCGTATTTTCGTCAAAAATAGAAGTTATCTCTGAGCGGTAAAGAGTAGAGTTTAGATTATGTTCGTTCTGAATTCCTCTGTGGTCTAATCCGGAAGTAATTATGCCTCGCCGCCACATTATGTAACGGACAGAATTTTCGATTTGGGGGATTAGGATATGCGTGGATGTGAAAAAATCTCCAGTCAGTCCTGCATATAATCCCTTTGCATAGAGATACTCACGCTTAGGTGGGACGAACGGACTATGGGAAACAATTGCGAGAATATCGTTAAGCCGCACATTATGCTCCAAATTGATTTGATATCTAGCAGGCTCAATATATGCTTGAACTCTTAGATTATGATAGTAAATGGCTTGACGACACATTTCAAAATGAATTGCCGCTTCCGCTTCTTCAGGGTCGCTGGATAGAATAGAACCAGGTCGACGAGCCACAACTTTTCCCATCTCATTCATCTTGACAGCAGAAATAAGATGAGACGCCACAAAATCATGAGCCTGTTTTTGTACTTCCTGCCTCAATTGAGAGATGTCAGTAGGAGTAACTAAAAGAGCCAAAGAAAAGAGCGCTTCTTGAAAATCTTTTCCCCTAACATAGTTTCTTGCTATTTCTACCAACTCGCTAATGTCCACTTTTTGAGAAATGGTCATCATTTCGTTGCGAGTTTCTTCCTGGTACTGAAGAAGAAGTTTATGAACGTCCTCGGCTCTTGCTTTAGCATCTACGCCTCCAATACGTCTAAAAGCTTCAACAGCCCTTTGTAGGAAGTCCGCTGCGACCATATAACTTGGTGGAGTTCTTTGAAGAGCAGACTCGGCTTCCTTAACATAAGTCTCGGCGGCTGACATCGAAGCAGCAAATTCCTTGGTGAAATCTTGCTCAATCCGATGCCATTTGGCTTTAATATGCCAAAGTGTCCTTGCTCTGCGCCAGTCACAATGTGTTTTTGCTAGATTTGCTGCTTTTTCGGAAAGAGTTGCATATTTTGCTGGATCTCCAAATCGATTCTCCTGCAATAGCTCCATTAACTTTGCAGATAGCCATAGAGGATCTTCCCCTTGATAGCGATCAAGAACTTCTTCTATATGGGCAAAGACAACTTCATTCTGGTATCCAATTTTGCGTGCCAACCGTAACGCCCGCTCTATTCTGTCAACACAATAAGTCCACTGGTCAGGGCTTTCTAAAATTTTTGCTGATTCTAAGTAAGCAGGAATTGCTAACTGAGCCATTCGATAGTCACGTCGCCTGACCCATAGAATATCTGCTACTCGTGCTTGAAGTTCAGGATCTGATATCTCAGGCGCAATTTCAGCCAGAAAGTCCAGTTGTTCGTCTGTAAGGTTTTTGAAAGTATCAGCAAAAAACTCTTCAGTTGATTTTAGCTTAATTGCAGCACTAGTCACTGCTGCCAGAATTGCAAACACCTCTTGATCTCTAAGATTTCCTGCTTTTTGTGCCTCCTGGGATTTCTTCCAAAAAGCACTCCCATAAGAGAAGCAATCCTTCCGTTCACTGCTGTTAACTACGTTTTGCCAGCAGGCGTTATTAAGGTCATCTTTTGAAAGGGGTGGATTCAATGGCGACATAGTATGAAAGAAAATGTAGCTGAATATGCCAAACAGGCTTTAAATAGAATATTTAGAGAAAAATTATAACAAATGGGAATTACTTCAAGGGATCGTCCTAATGGTGAAACCAGTATTGTTTGTTGAGATAACGCCTTGCTCACGGTCAAATTAGGGTAATTTTTCCGAGTGCAGCAATTTGTTATATCTTTATTCGTCAAGCTCAGACATTAATCGAATTTCATCATCTATAATGCCATCTCTGCCAACTAACTTATAGTGATGCTCATCAACAACTGACAAATGAAATTAGATGGCAGCCTAATATTTGCCGGCTGCATCATGATGCGGACAATTTGGTCGGCTTTTTATTAGAGTCGACGCCCGATTTACACCGGGGCACCTCTCTCAAGAACCGTGCATGAGACTTTCACCTCACACGGCTCCTTCAGCTACATATTTAAGGTGTCCTAAGTTAGATGGCGATCGCTATATCTATTCTAGACCCATCTTCTAATTCACCAACGCCACAAAAGCCTATGTAGTCTAATCCTTAGTTATATAGTAGACGATCTCGAAGAAATCTGCTAGAATGTTAGTAGCGATCGCCTGGGGTAGGGACGTTGGCATATTGAAAACAGTTCCTACAACTATGATAGGAAGGAGCTGATCACTGTTAAAAACGGGACTGGCCGGATTTGAACCGGCGACCTAGCGCTTCAGATTTGTGTGAGTTTCCCCACTCTCCGGACTATCCCTTCACCATAGGCAATCAGCCTTTAGGTGGCAGCCGTTATGTTGTAGCATGCTTGTGATTTTTAGAATACCCCTAATTGCTACAACCAGTCTCTGCACCTTCTCTACTGGGGTAGTAGAGCTTGGCTCAAGATTACCCTATCCGTTGCCAGACTTAGGCTTCCTTGAATTTGACCGCATTCACCGATGAAGTTTCCTGTCATGGTGCCCGATATTTCAGGAGGCGCTTGCTCTATCCAACTGAGCCACAGCCCCATGTTAGCTTGATTACTATCCTAACACCATATTCAACAATTGCCAACCCCAGGTTTATCCAAGCAAAGCCACAAGCACCACAGTGATATTATCCGAGCCACCTGCCTTTTTGGCACCAGTAATTAGTTGTGCTGCCCTCTCCTCGCAAGAAGAACTGGACTGGAGATAATCTTGAATTTGCAAGTCCTGTACTTCTTCGGTCAAACCATCGCTACAGAGCAAGAGAACATCTCCCACTTGCAGTTCCAGGTGCTGAACATCGGGAGGTTGAAGGTCTTTCCGTCCCAAACATTGAGAGAGAACATGACGCCAGGGATGAGATCGGACCTGTTGAGTTGTAATATCTCCCGATTTTAGCGCCCGAGCCACCCAAGTGTGGTCTTCAGTTATTTGATTGAGTTCTCCTCGCAACCGATAGAGACGAGAATCCCCAATATGAGCGCACCACTGCTGTTCTTGACGGAATAACAAGACCACAGCAGTAGTACCCATATCTCGCCGTTCCGGGTGATTATATTGGTCCTTGAGAATTTCCTTATTTGCCTCGGTGATGGCATTTTTTAACAAATCCCCAGAAGAGTAAGAATCGTCCCAATACTGCTCTAGATAGGCTCGAATTGTGTTGGTAGCGATCTGACTTGCATCAGTACCCCCAGGGTGACCGCCCATACCATCGGCAACGATAAAGAAGCGTCCTTCTGGGTCAATATAGTAGTAATCCTGATTAACCGATCGCACGACACCGGTATCTGTCTGACCCGCGAAGCAAAGTTTCATGAATAATTCCTATCTGGGAAACTCCGTCTTTGGTAGTGGCGTAGGTTGTAGCCTAGGAAATCGAATCCTTCATTAATATGAACTATTCTCTTGACCTCTCCCCGTCTTAAAAGAACGGGGATTCTAAGCGGTTGTCAAAAGACGGGATAAATCACCGTCTTTTGACTTTGCTTTGCAGACCCACCCCCTACCCCCTACCCCCTACTAACTGGTAACTGCTGAGCTGTGCCTTTACTTCTAATGAAGGACACCGCATGGCAGGTTACCAGATTTAAGTGTCTTCTCAAGATTCTAACACCAATAAATTAAAGTGGTCAAGCGGTTTTTGCAAATACGCGGGGTTAAAACCCCAGGCTCGTTCCACTTCACTCGCGGTTTTTATGGTTTTCCCAAAAGCTCCTCGCCCGTGGCACCATTTGCTTTACGTTTCACCCTCCCTCACCTTTCAGTTACCAGTGACCAGTAATCACGTACCATGGTAGCAGCTCAACCTTGGGTTTGAGGCCCCCACCACTTATTTGGTGGCAAGCCACTTATTGGTGGAAGGTAACTGGTAACTGGTAACTGGTAACTGTCATGGTACGAGGTAACTGGTAACTGTCATGGTACAAGGTCACTGTTTTACCCCTGCAGAGCGCCGCGCCTGAGCAGGCGTAGAAAATATTCTATGGGCTAGGTTATACTGTCAAAGTGTTTCAGCTTTCCCTTGGTCTTTCGACCAGGCGCCATTCGCTTTTTAAGGGAGTCTCATCTCCCTAGGGAATTGGGACGCCAAAGGCGGTTGCTTCGCAATCCCATTACTGGTTCCCTACAGATTATTTCTGACCCTGGGTCGGTATTTCTCGTTTCGCTACAGTTAGATTCGTCTGGGACGCCAAGGGCGGCACCTTCGGTGTTAGGTTGCTCCGTATCACGACGGCGTGGTGTCTACAAGGACCGTAAGAAATTCCTTTTCACATGTGCCGCGTGCCTTTTGGCCGGAGCGTACCCACCCCTACCCCCTCCCAGGAGGGGGACTTTGGGGGTGGGTTTCGCTCCTCGTTATATCACGTGACTGCAAGCTTCGCCACCGTGCTACCTTGCCAGACTTCCCTGCGACAACGAATGAGTTAGGCATTACCCGCTAGCTGTGAGACAGTCTCATTGCTGGAACTGCCCCTTAAGGTAGGGACTGGAGAGACACTCTCCCTTGGGACTAGACGGCTAGTCCACTATTGCGAAGCTTTGCGTAAGCTTTGCGAAGCAACCGCCCTTGGCGTCCTACAGCGACTTTCGAGTCGCACTCTTGCCGATAACGTAGCCCGAGGTTGGGCGCGCGGCATTGCTGTGCCCCTACGGCTGGTCTCGTAGCTTCATCGCTCTGAGGCTCTAAGCCTCGTCGCTGACTTCGCGGGGTGCTGACATAAAATTAGAGATAAGAAACTTTTTGACAATCTTATTAGAACATACGATCAATGCGGTCGAGTCGCCTCAAAAGGCGAAACAGCGCCCAACCGGGAACTGCCGCCATGAGAATAACTATTATCGCCAATGTCACATATTCATTAATTAATAAGAGCGTAGCAGACAAAATGAAAGCGCTCATTAGTAAAGTATAGTTGGTCAGTAGTTGAATCGCACTCAGACGGCGCATAACCCTTTCTGATTCAAGGGAACGAACCCTAATCCGCAAATCTCCTCGCTCCAATTTATCGATTGTATCCTCAATTCGTCGCGGCAGCCCGAAAGCGGTACTGCTAACTTTTGCCGCTTCCTGTCCTAATTGTTCCAGGATACCGTTGCCGTTATTGCCGTTACCGTTACTCATAAGCTGCATTGCAAAAGGTTGTGCTACTTCCATAAAGCTAAATTCTGGGTCTAAACCTTTCCCTACCCCTTCCAGAGTGGAAAAAGCCCGCATGACAAAGGTAAAAGTTGCCGGAAAACGAAAAGGCTGGTGGAAAGCAATTTCGTAGAGGTCGTCAGTAATGGCGCTCACAGACTGCTCTTCAAAAGGTTTGTCCATGAAATTATCCAGCATAAACTGGATGCTACGCCGCACCGGTCCCATATCTTCTACTGGAGAAAGAGCGCCCAATTCAATCAGGGAATTCATCACCCGCTTGGCATTTTTATTGGCAATACCGAATAGGGTTTCCATCAAATTGTCCCGAACATTGGTTTTAATCTGCCCCATCATGCCAAAATCGTAGAAAATTAGCGCTCCTTCCCCACTTACTGCGATATTACCTGGATGAGGATCGGCGTGAAAAAAGCCATCGTTAAGTAATTGATGTAAATAAGCTTTTGCCCCCAATTGTGCCAGCAGTTTCCGATCTAAACCAGCCGCTTCTAAGGCTTCGTAGTGACTAATTTTAATTCCCGGCAAATATTCTAAGGTCAGAATTCGTTTAGTAGTATAGCGCCAATAAACTCGGGGGGATTTTACCCAATCCTTGTTGCTAAAGTTACGGCGAAAGATGTCGGCATTGCGACCTTCATGGAGATAGTCGATTTCCAGCCAGAGAATGCGGCTACATTCTTCGTAAATCCCTAGCCAATCCCGTCCTTTCCCCCAGCGAGGATGGTTTTGAAAATAACGAGTAATTCGTTTGAGAATGGCCAAATCGATGGTAAATAATTGTTTCAGCCCCGGTCTTTGTACTTTAACTACCACCTCTTCGCCACTATAAAGCATAGCTCTGTGTACCTGACCTAGACTGGCTGCTGCTAAGGGAGTGGGGTCGAAACTAGAAAAAAGTTTATCAATGGGTTTGCCCAAATCGGCGGCGACGATGGCTGCTGTTTGTTGGTAAGTAAATGCTGGGACTTGGTCTTGCAGTTTACTCAGTTCTGCCACGTACTCGGCAGGAAATAAATCGGCGCGGGTAGAAAATAATTGTCCTACCTTAATAAAGGTTGGTCCCAATTCTATGAGCTTCTCCCGAATCCAGATAGCTCCGTTTTTGCGACGGGCGATAAATTTTTCTTCTGTATATCCCCCAAGATAGCTCCATTTTTTTTTGTTTAACCATAACTTAGTGGTTAAGGATAAGACAAAATGCCAAATATCGTACTGGCGGCGAGTTTTAGAATAATTATCTCGATTCCAGCGATAGGTTGTCTTGCATGCTTCTGAGGGGCTGCGGGGGTCGGATGGGGGCAGAGCTGGGTATTGAGCAGAAGATTTGTTGGTTTGAGAAAGAGCAGACACTAAGATATGAAAATAAGTTATGTTAAATTGATTAGCTAAAGATGAGTTACTGCGGTTGGTTGCGATAATGCTTTAATTCAGCACGCAAGCGAGCGATTTCCGCTCTAAGTTCGTCCAGGTCTTCTTGCAAGTTCGCAGGGTTACTAACTGAGGGGTTCGTGCTGTTACCCCCACTCCCTTTTGCGGCGTCTCTTTCAGCTCTAGCTTGCACTTCCGAGACGAATTTTCGCAACCGTTCTCGTTGTTCTGCATCAAATTTACTAATTTCGCTCAGAGCATCGGTGAGGGTATCTTCAATTTTCTCCCTTATGGTTGACCCTAAGGCTCTGCCGAAAAAAAAGGAGCGGATGATGGGATCGGACATGGCAACATTTTTTAATCGCTTTCGTTAAGAATTATAACACTTTGCGCAAATCCCACCCTTAAAAATAGATGGGATGTGCGGGCAATTCGTTAGTGATGGCTTACCGATATAATCGAACCAGAATCGAGAATGGGACTTGGGTATATCATGCAGAAAGAAAGAACGAAATACACAAAGCCCTAAAGAAAAGCCATGCACACCCACCAGCCGGATCGTTGCTCAACCTCAGACCCTGACGGCGATCGTTCCTCAAAGACTTAACCCTCCATCTGGATAGCGATATTTCTGATTCAGATACCTGGAGCGAAACAGAACCCCTAGATAAGGGTAATCCTCGTGCTACAGCAGGAACCGGAGCGAATAAAGTTTGGGAAGAAGGTTTTTCAGATAAAGCCTTAGAGAAAGAAGAAGCTCAGGTTTTGAGAACCGCGGGCTGGGCGGATACGCCGGATCGCCGAAAGCAGCTTGTTACAACTCGCTTTTCACTTTCTTGACTATGGTATTCGAGCAAATTCATACCAAAAGGCAACTGCCGCGCGTTATCGCGTCAATGGCGATTTTAACTATGCTTCTCTCAAGCATTTACGGCTTTATGATGGGACTGGGAAACGGCCCGCTCCAGGCATTTTTTTCCTGCTTAAAATTGCCATTACTCTTCTTGCTGACGGCAATAATTTGTATTCCTTCCCTTTATACCTTCAACGTCTTACTGGGACAACGCTTTCGATTCGTACAAACCATAAAAACCGCGAGTGAGAGTGGCAGTGGAACGAGCCTGGGGTTTTGATTTTTGAGCTTTGCTATGTGGTAAGCGCTTACTCTCATGGGTGTTTTTATCCGCTTCCCAGTGGTACTGATACTGACCAAATAACCATCTGAGATAAACCGAAACGTTCGCGCATCACAGTCAAAACTTGTCGGTTTAAATCCCTTGACTTTACGGCTTTTGTGCTTGACAGTCAAACGATTTGCGGCGACCCTTGCACAGGCTCTCACAACATGATTAGCGTTTAATCCAAATTTAGCTTTTACCTCCCTATAGCAAAGAGCCTGAATGCTATTTCTATTCGTTAGCTTGGAGTTGACGTTACCATTAATCCATTCACAGGCTGCCGCAAATGCCACAGCAGTATTATTAAGCAATTTATACTGCTCAGGGGTGGGGTTAATTTTGGCGACTAGTGTGTTTGTTTTGCTGCATCGCACGTCTTTCTCAAACTATAATTGATATTAGCATGGTTACAAATAATTTGTCAATCAGCCTCAACACTCTGGGTCGCCATTCCTCTCACGCCAAATCAAATCCGCGGGACGCAAGCGGGACGCCAAGGGCGGTTGCTTGCGCTTTGCTTGCGCTTTGCTTCGCAATCAAAGATTATGGCTTGAGCCTCCTGCCGACAAGAGGTGAAATCTGGAATCAATTGGAAAATGGGATGCTCAGTAATGCTGCCAACCTGAATGAAGAGAATTAAGTTGCATCTATTTCTCGTTGGCTGTGCAATCTGTAGAAGTAATTGCCACCTAACACTGAACTTGTCCAAACCTTCCTCAGCCCTGGGTCGTTCGGATTGGCTATCGTGCCGTTCATCGATTTTGCGCAGGTCGTTTTCAAGACGCTGTGGCGATCGCTATATAATTAGCAGTTAAATAGAGCCTGAAAGCAGAAATTCCTATGGTCACAAAATACATTCATGCTGCAATGCACAGAGCGGTTTATGAGATTGAAAAACTCTCTATTGCTGTGATATTGAAACAAAACAACTCTTTCCTGGTAGCAAACTCACGGAAAATGGTACATCATGGTAAAGGTAATGGCGAAACACCTACTCATGACATCAACCCAATTGCAATCACCAACAGTTCGTAACCTGCCTAATGGTTTGACTATCGTAGCAGAGCAAATGCCTGTGGAAGCGGTAAATTTAAATGTGTGGCTCCATGTGGGTTCTGCATGGGAAGCAGACGAAATTAACGGTATGGCTCACTTCCTGGAACATATGGTCTTTAAAGGCACCAATAGTCTGGAAAGTGGGGACTTCGAGCGCAAGATTGAAGAACGAGGTGCCGTGACTAATGCGGCAACTAGCCAAGAATACACCCACTATTACATTACTACTGCTCCTCAAGATTTTGCTACTTTAGCTCCTTTGCAACTAGATGTGGTTTGCAATCCTAGCATTCCCGAAGATGCTTTTGAGCGGGAGCGATTCGTAATCTTGGAAGAGATTCGCCGTTCTGAAGATAATCCCCAGCGTCGCACTTTTGCCCGCGCTATGGAGACTTGTTTTGAAAACTTGCCCTATCGCCGTCCAGTACTCGGTCCCGCTGCTGTAATCGAACAGTTGAAGCCTGAGCAAATGCGGGATTTTCACACTAAATGGTATAAACCTTCATCTATGACTGCTGCGGTGGTGGGAAATCTGCCTGTGGAAAGATTAATCCAGATTGTAGCAGAAGGATGGGAGCAAGTCCAACCAGCAGATAAATGCACCTATTCCGGTCAGAAGATTACCCAGACTCAATCTTTGTCCTCAGAACCTCCTTTTAGCAACATAGTGCGTCGGGAATATACGGATCCCCATTTGCAGCAAGCACGATTGGTGATGGTTTGGCGAGTACCTGGGATTACGCAACTGTCCCAAACCTATGCTCTGGACGTTGTGGCGGCAATTTTAGGACAAGGTAGGACGTCTCGACTGTTTCGCTCTTTGCGCGAAGACCGTTCCCTTGTATCTCAAATCGGCGCTAGTAATATGACCCAAGGGTTTCAGGGTGCGTTTTATATTACAGCTAAGTTACCAGCAGAGAATGTAGAGGAGGTAGAAAGGGCGATCGCTGACCACTTGCGTCGTCTCCAAACCGAACCGATTACCCCAGAGGAGCTGGAGCGTATCCGCACTAAGGTAGCTAATCACTTTATCTTTAGCAACGAACGACCGAGCGATCGGGCTAATCTCTACGGTTACTATTATTCTCAGTTGGGAGATTTAGAACCGGCTCTCAATTATCCCGCTGCTATTCAAGCAGTACAGAGGGGGGACGTACAAGCTGCTGTCGGACGCTATCTTTCTCCGGAAGCTTATGGTATTGTGGTAATGAAACCAGATCCTTCAGTTACCAGTCACCAGTAACCAGTTACCAGGATGTGGGATGGGTAATTTTCAATCAGTTTACTTTAAGATAGTAGCTGGTACAACCCATTGCCCACCGAGCCACAGGAAATTCACAAAACATTTTTAAATTATTAAATCTTGTGTTATGTTAATTAAAGGAATCAAAAAAGGGAAAAACATTGAGTTGTTAGAAAAAGTTAATCTTCCTGACAACCAAGAGGTTTTAGTTGAAATCAAACCGGTTAGGGATTTTTGGTCAGCTTTACAAGATTTTAGAGCAAAAATGGAACGAGAAGGGATTGTTTTTGATGATGACGATTTTGCTAATTTAAGGGACAAATCAACAGGTAGATAAATCTATAGCAGGAAACTCTCCCCTGTTACCGGTTCCCTAAGAGCAACTATATTTTCTACACAAGATAGGATGGCTGTATTTATGAACTTCAAATATTTACTAGATACTAATATTATTTCTGAATTTATGCGTCCTATTCCCAATCCTCAAGTCATCGAAAAATTTAATATAAATCAACTATCAATTTGTACCGCTACTGTGGTTATTCATGAATTGTTATATGGTTGTTTACGTTTACCAAAATCTAAAAAGCGTAATTTTTTTGAGGAATATATTAATGAGTTTATATTAAATGTTACTTTATTCGATTATGACTTAAAATCAGCACAATATCACGCACAGGAAAGGGCAAGGTTGTCTAAGGTGGGGAAAAGTCCTCCTTTTATTGATGGTCAAATAGCATCCATAGCTTTTACTAATAATTTAACTATAGTTATTAATAATGTTGATGATTTTCAAAAATTTAACGGTTTAATGATTGAAAATTGGTTTGTGTAATTACTTTTTAAGGAGGTTATAATTATGGAAAATTGGACTAAAATTGCCGCAGAAATTGCTCGCGTTACCGGAAAGCAATTCCAAATTGAACATCACCGTTCTGTGAGTGGAGGCTGTATTAATCAAGGTTATCAGGTGTCGGGAAATGACACTACCTATTTCGTTAAACTGAATAATGCTTCTCAGGAGTCTATGTTTGCTGCTGAAGCGAAGGGTTTACAACAAATGTTAGCCACCCACACTATTCGGGTACCTCAACCTATTTGCTGGGGAACTGCTGCCAGTTCCTCCTATCTTGTCTTAGAATGGTTGGAGTTAGGAGGGGGTGGTGGGGATAAGTCCTGGGAGGAAATGGGACGTCAGTTAGCAGCAATGCACCAAAGGGGAAGGGTTGATAGGTTTGGTTGGGAACAGAATAATACTATCGGTTCCACTCCCCAAATCAATACTTGGACTGCTAACTGGGGGGATTTTTTTGCTGAACATCGCATTGGTTACCAATTAAAATTAGCCAAACGCCGAGGAGGCAATTTCCCGGATACTACTAAAGTAGTAGCAGCAGTAAAGCAATCTTTGGCTGGTATTTCTCCTCAACCTGCTCTCGTTCACGGGGATTTGTGGGGAGGAAATGCTGGGGTTACCTCAGGGGGGGAACCTGTTATTTTTGATCCAGTTACTTATTATGGCGATCGCGAGGTAGATTTAGCTATGACGGAACTTTTCGGTAGTTTTCCTCCTGCTTTTTATCGCGGTTATAATCAGGTTTGGCGATTAAATGAGGGTTATCAACAGCGCAAAAGCATTTATAATTTATACCATATTCTCAATCATTTTAATCTCTTCGGTGGTGGATATGGTTCTCAAGCTAACTATATCATCAAGGAAATACTTTGATTCTCCATTATAGCTTTGACTGCATCGCATTTAGCTAGTGGATTGACACCAGCAACTGTAATTTCAATGGGAATAGCTCCTAACACATTGGGTTGGTTTGCAAGGGGTTTTCCCTGAAAGTGTTTAATAATTCCTTCAATATTTTTCAAAGCTTGTTCTGCTGACTCTTGTAATTCCAAGCTTTTCGTTCCTCACGGGATTGACGCTTACCTGTGAGGTTTTTGGTAATATTAATGTTTAACATAATAATAGGGACTTTTTTTTGAGGCTCAAGACTGGTTAATTGAGCTACAAACTCAGGACTAAGCTTGTTTTGATGAGCATGCTTCTGCTTAGGCATAAAAAAGTTTTTATGTAAAAGCTGGTTTGGTGGGCAATGCCCAAATAGGTTGAATCAAACCGTATCCCCATCGATTGCAGGGTCGAAAGTCTTTGCCATTTGGATGATTTCCTGTTTCCTTGAGTACCTTTATTATATCAGTTGCAAGTGTGGTTGGGTTTGCTGCCATTAATAAAGCTGCAACTCCTGCTACATGGGGAGTCGCCATAGAAGTACCATCCATGGTACCATAGAATATGGTACCGTCAGGACTTTTTGTGGGTGGAATGGAGGAGTAAATATTTACACCGAGAGCAACTATTTTGATGACTAAACCATTGGCTTCTTCACCGGGAAAAACTAGACTAGCACCACTACTAAAGGATGTAACATCAATATCCTTGGATGATGTTTTTTCTACTGCTCCTACTGAGAAAGCGTTATAACAGTTACCAGGGGAACTGCTGTTGCCATGATTTTCGTTTCCAATGGCTACAACGGGTAAAATTCCATATTGGTTGAGCAGCATATCCAGTATTTTAGCAAAAATTGGTTCGTAGTAGCTCATCCCCAAGGACATATTAATGATATCTGCTCCTTTTTCAATTGCCCAGGAAATCTCATCTAGTAAGGTTTTCAGGGTGGTATCTCCCATGAGAACACTTGCCACAAATAGGTTGGTTTGGGGGGCTACACCAATGCTTACCCCATTAAAATCTTGTCCTCCTGCTATGGTACCACAAACATGGGTACCATGTTGTCCACAATCAAAGCTGGGTTTTGCTGTGATTTTTCTTCCCAAGGGATCAATGAGCACCGTAAACTCCTGTGTCTAGCACAGCAACGTTAATATCCTCACCTTTGGTAGTTTCCCACAGTTTGGGAATTTCTAGTTGTTTTAACCCCCAGGTTAGTTTGTCTTGCTGTTCTTGCTTATTTAGATCTGAATATTCAACTCTACGAGGTTGGATTAGGTGAATTTTCTGGTTGGGTAGAATTGCGACAATGTCGGTTTGTTCTGCTAATGCTGTCAGGGTTTTGCGGATAATTTCCACCGTTGCGACGGGTAAGGATCCACCCATAGAAGAGGTTTGGAGGGGTTTTTTAGTATAATCCAAGTCTCCACTAGCTTCAGTGTAGTGGGTGAAAATTCTTTGCTCAATTATTTGTTTTTCCTGTTTTGCTTCTGCTTTCACTTCGTCTAGTCGTCGTTTCAGTTTCCGTAATCGCCCTCGTAAAGGTAAGTTTTCAATTTTCGGTGCTTTATATATTACAATGGCTTCTCGTTTATCGTTTTCACCACTGTCTGCAAGAAATGGTTCAAAAGCTGGAGAGATTTTTGTTTTGGTACTCATGAGTTTTTTAGGGCGATCGCCATATTATTATATCATATAGGAAGAGTCTCGCGCCAAGTCGCAAAGACGCAAAGGGAGAAGGGGGTAGGGTGGGCAAAATGGGAATGTGTAGATCCCTCCCAGCCACTTGCTCCCCCCTTGATAAGGGGAGTGACGGGGGGTGCCCGTAGGGCGGGGGGAAGGGCGCTAACGTAAAAGTTAGGTGGGCAAATCGAGGGGTTCCCCACGCTCTAAGGAATTTGCCCAATTGTTCATAAGTGCGATCGCCTTTTCACGTTTTTCTGGGTCATCTATTTTCACCGTCACAGTCTTAAAATGATTGGCTAGTTGTCTTAATAAGGTTGCCATCTCTTGCTTTTCTGTTATATTTCATATAGGTTCTAAATGTTTGTGGAGTTGAAATATTAACAATGAAATGTGATCTACATCGTGACTCCAAAATTATTCAATCTTGATAAATGCATGAATAATCTCACGAAAACATGCTTGAAATCATTCTATACTAGACTCATTAAAGTCTCTATTTGCTAACCCAAAGAGGGCAATTTGTCCCATACAAGTATAAGACGAATCAAAAGTGGTATCTACAGAACTGTGCATTTTTGCTATCTCCATTAAGATTTCATTGAGAGCAAATTTATGGAGGAGAAAAAACAGTTTTGCAACTTGCATAAAAGTCATGCTTTGCCATTTTTGAAGTCGTTTATATAGGGAGTTAAAGTCTATAAGCTGTGGGTGATAATGTAGCCAGCAAAAGGATTCACTGGAGCTAACATTGCTTTTAATAGTACCCACTAAAGCATTGGCAATAGGTGCAACTTCTTCCACTGGAAATCGATTTAATTGTTCTCCTTCCCGCAAGTCAATCCCCGGAGCGATCGCCACTCGTTCCAAGACTCTGCGCGTAGGATGCGTTACGCTAACCCATTTAATTTAGGATGCTGCTACGTACGATGCGTTACGCCAACAAAGTTTGTATTGTTGCTAGTACGATGCGTTACGCCAACAAAGTTTGTATTGTTGCTACTACTTACGGCTAGTAACGCATCCTACAGTGGCTAGTAACGCATCCTACGACAGCTAACGCATCCTACGGGTGGGGGCCGCGCATTCGTTCAATTAAATTCCGTATAGTAGAAGTGGTAGCTAAACCACAGTAGAGGGGAATGACTTTCTTCCAACGACTATCATCATGTTCTTCTACCAACTGGTTGGGATGAATATGTAGTCCGTTTCCTCCATAGATACCCAGTGCTGCTAGATATTCCTGAAAGGTTAAATGAGCAAAACCAAAAACATTGGGACGACGTTCTAGTAACAACCCGGTGCGGTAACGAATGTGTTCCAAGAGTTGAGTTCCCCGTTGTGGATCACCTAAAACTCAGGTTCGTAACTTTTCCTGCAAGGTAAATTCAGAATGAATTCCCCGTCGCTGATCCCAATTATGGAGCAAACCTTCCACACAGAATTTGTACAATAATGCCCGATCTTCCGGTAAACGCCCTCCCTCAAAGTAATAAACCAGGCAAATTGCAGAGAGCATGAGGGGGTTCCGTGCTAAATTGCTAATATAAGGATGGTGCTGAAAGCTATGAACAATGGTTTTCCCGTCTTTTTCTCCTTCTCGTCGAGCTTCAGTTTCCAACTCATTTCTGGCTAAACGAACAGCTGTACACCAATTACGGCAGTATTGGCGAATTTCAGGTTCCTGGAAGTCTAATAAGTCGCACTCCACAAACTTTTGCTCTCTTAATAAACCAGGAGTATAACCCACAGGGCGAGATGAAATCAAATAGTGGCATTTGGGGTATTTTTCCAACAGGTTCAATAACCAGGGAACCAAATACTTTTCTAAGTGTTCCGGTTCCGTTTCGTCTAACCCATCAATCATAAAGAGCACTCTACCCGTTTTCATGGCTCTGTCTCTGCTAGCGGTGGCTTTTTCAATCAAGTCTGCACCCTGAGGAAGGTTTAGTAAGTCCAGTTGTCGCACTCGCAGCAATAAGGGAATAGCTTGTTGCTCTGCTAAAACAAACTTTTCTTCAACGGAAGCTACTTTTACTTGTAACCACTCAAAGAAAGTAGACTTTCCTGCACCAGGTAACCCCACAATAACAGTTCGAGAGGAACGTTTCACTTGCTCTCGTGCTCTTCCTAAATCCATGAGAGAAAGTGAAGGATTTTGCTGATTTTCTGCCTTGTTAGGAGGTTGTCGCACTTCCACAGGAGATATGACAAATAACTCCCGCAGATCCACATCTAAATTTGTCGTCATACGGACAGTTCCTGCTTCAACTCGGTAGAACCGTTGTAACAGGTAGTCCCGATACTGAATTTCGTAGTTTTCATCAGCTCCCGACTCTCCAGACTGCTGGAAAGCATTAATTTGGTTAGTAATTTCATTGAGGCGGTGTACTACCCGTCGGGGTAACTCAAAAGTGCTGGAAAAGTTCAGTTTTCGCCATTCTGCCATAATTGGTCCCACTTGCATTAAAACCTGTATTATGGTAAAAAGAGCGACAGTATAAATGGGGTCTTTGGTTTGTTTACCCTGAGGAAAGGGTAGATTTGGGAGCAAATTTTCAACTATCCCTTCTGTGGTAACATTAGAGTTAGAGATATGCTCTAATTTCAGGAGGCTATTTATTGTTGTGAAGCTCTCCAGAATGGTTGTCACTGTTTCCTCACTCAATTTCTGGTTTAAGAAAAAGCGAGTCAAGGAGGAGGAAGCTGCGTCTGCTACTTCCTCAACCTGACGCAGAACTTTATTTAGTCTTCGTCGTTCAGAAATGTCCTTGCGGAAAGGTTCCGAGAACAGGTTTTCAAAAAGTTCATGGTAAAAGTCCAAAACTTGGTCATCAATAGTCATAGTAAGTGTTTGACTCTTCTCTTCTCTTCTCTTCTCTGTTACTTCTGGGTGAAACTTTATTATATCATATGGTAGAATGAAAACTGAGACAACAGGAGTTACCCCATGTTATTAAAACAATTATTACAGGAAAAACGAGAAGATATTCTCAATATTGCCGCTAAACATGGCGCGTTTAATGTGCGGGTTTTTGGTTCCGTAGCGAGGGGTGAAGAAACGGAACATAGCGATATTGATTTTTTGATTGATTATGATTTGTCTAAAACATCTCCTTGGTTTCCCGGTGGTTTATTAGTTGACTTAGAAGATTTATTGGGGTGTAAAGTGGATGTCGTGACTGAGAAAAGTCTCCATTCCATTATCAAAGAGCGAATATTAAAAGAGGTGATTGAGTTATGAATGAGGATATCGATAAAATTAAGGAGTATTCTCAAGGTGGGAAAGAAGAGTTTTTTTCTAATTCAATGGTTCAAGATGCCATTATTAGACGGTTGCAAACCTTGGCCGAGTCTACTCAACGGCTTTCTGAGGAGTTAAAAGCAAATATGACTGAGATTAATTGGCGCCATATTTCTGGTTTTCGGAATATTTTAGTTCATGACTATTTAGGAGGAATTGATATTAACACGGTTTGGGATGTAGTCGAGAATAATTTGCCAGATTTAAGGAAACAGATTTTAATGAATTTTGATTAAATTACCGTAACCAAAAGAGCATTATTAGAGGGTGGTGTCTGGGCGCACGGTTTGCGCCCCTAGGAGTGACATTTTCCGTTTTCGGTGCGTTACCAACTACAAGAGAGCATCCTCATTAATAAGATAACCGAGGCGCTCGCCCACTCCCAGAGCATCCACACTAGTAATCAAATCATCTCCATTTAAATCAGCAAACCTATTATTATCAGTTATATTTTGCCCCAGATTGTTAACAATAGAAACAAAATCTGTGGGTGTCACTACACCATCGTTGTTTAAATCCCAGGGGAAGTAGGTCATATCCTCTTGGGAGACATTGTTTCCCTCGTTCCCCTCATTGATAACAGCTCCAGAATCCACAATTATGCCCAAATAGTCGATATTATTGGATACATAGCCCACCCCTTGATTAATGGTATCCTCGGTGATAGCGTTATTGTACAAGGAAGGTACGTCCAAAGATACCACAACCTCCCCTACAAGGGTATCCCCTACTTCTAAACCATCGTAGGAGATAGTTTCCAATACTATATCGTTCCCGTCCCCAATAACTTCATTATCTGAATAGATAACTTGGACATCAAAAGCCCCCGCTGCTATATTTCCTTGATTCAAGAGGGTAAAATTGATGGTGGTTGTTCCTGTGAGTACGTGGTCTTCTGTAGGGTCAAATCCCGTGGGTACCAAGTCCGGTAGGAGAGTATAGGTAACGGTAGTAGTAGCTATAGTACTAGTATTACTGTGAGCGGACCCATCGTCAACCTGGAATGTAATAATCCTATCTGTTGTATCCCGGTCCGAACTACTATTATTATTATAAGTGACAAATTGGAGTACTTGTTGGTAAGCAGCGATGGTATCCGTACCACGAGCGAGTCAGTACCCCATTATCATAGCTAGCAGTAATCTCAGTCCCAGTGGTATCCGCAGCCAGGCTTTCTGCGCTACCATTGAGGAGATTGGTAATGATTACGGTGGCCCCACCTAGAGTATTACTGTTAGCGTCAGTTAGGTTTAAATTATTCCCAAGATCCAGAGGAGACCCAGTAAAATCGGCAGTATTGTTTAGTGTTAGTAGTGGAGCAACATTACCGAAGACAACATAGCTTTCTCCAGCACTCTCACCACCTGCCGGATCTGCAAATCTTGCCCCAATAATATCCCCTGCACCATTTACATCCAAACCTGAGAAGTCCCCATCATCAATACCATTAATGACGAAGTCATTGCTACCATTGAGAGAGGATAGTTCAAAGCTGAAACTAAATCCTGCACTGCTACCGAACACCACATAGCTTCGACCTGTGTTATTATCAGCCTGAGGTGCGCCGATAATAATATCCCCTGCACTGCTCACTGAACTTCCTGATAGTTCTCCCTCATCAATAGACTTATTTTCTAATAATTTTTATTCAAACAGCTAATTAAAAAATGAAGAAAACATGTCATGAAACCCAGCAAATATCTGAAACTATGCTATCTGGCGATCGCCTGTTTAAGACTGTTGATGTAAAATTTTGTAACAGTGTTCAATATTTGTGAGTTAATGGTCATTTAAATTAATCATTTATCCCACAGTTAATTTATTCAAAAAATTGTCTATTTTTGGGTAAGTTGCTAACAGGATGTTGCTCTAATTCCCAGAAAATCGTCAAGAACCAATTTTGGCTGTCTGACTACATTTCAGCTCAAATGTAGTCCCAGAGAGGTATTGATGTTTTTAGGAGATGTCTATTGATGTCCCCGACACCTCTGACAGAGCGACCTACAAAGTCACCCTGCCCAATACCGTTGATAATAAAGCCATTGTTACCATTTAGCTCGGCGAGATTGAAAGATGAGTTAGCCATATTTCTAGTTTCTGGTGTTCGATAAAATGCTCCAACTCAATTATAGCACGTACCATGACAAGTACCATGACAACCCCTACAAAACAAGGCTTTTCCTACCCCGAACCCCATATTTGATTTAAGCAGTGACAGCTATATCATCCTTCTGAATTAGCTTACTGTAGAGTTGGCTCAGTCTAGATACAACCCCATTCCAGCTAAACTTCTTCTCAACCCGCTTTCTCCCATTGATACCCAACTTTACACCCCATGACGGATGATTCAGAATGCGATCTATTGCTCCAGCAAAAGCCGCCACATCTTGGGGTGGGATCAGTAAACCAGTTTCTTCATCTATAACAGTAAACTGTAACCCCCCTACATCGCTAGCAACTACGGGGGTTCTGCTAGCCATCGCTTCGATGGCCACTAAACCAAAAGGTTCGTAATGACTCGGTACGACGCAAACATCCGCAGCAGCATAATAAAGGGGTAAATCTTCCTGCCCAATTCTACCAGGAAAATAAGTTCGCTCTGACATTCCCACCTCTGCAACTATCCTCTCGATTCGCTCTCTCTCCAACCCATCACTCTGTCCTAGACGAGAACCTCCCCCAATAATAACTCTTAAACCAGGATTCTCTCGCCACTGGGACTGATTAACTGCCCTCACCAGAGTTTCGATACCCTTGCGCTTGTCAAAGCGTCCCACATAGAGTACCACTTTAGCATCCTCTTCCATCCCCAAGCTAGCCCGTGCTTGAAAACGATTCACCTTCCCAAAGCTGTGAATATCCGTACCGCAGGAAATAATAGCAATCTTCCCAAACCCGGAAACCAATTTATGCATGTGTTCTTTTTCTTGAGGACTGGTGGCTACCACCCTATCTGCCTTTTCTAAACAAGCTTTTTCCACCCGCAAGCGAGTCCGATCTACCATGGGAATAGTAGACACAGACTTGTACTTCACCGCACCCAGGGAATGATAGGTGTGAACCATGGGTAGGGACAACTTTTCTTTAAGTTGCAGCCCCACCCAGCCGGAAATCCAGTAATTAGTATGAACCAGGGAATATTCAATCCCTTCCCTCCTTTGAAACTTGAGCAGTGCGGCGACAAAATCGGACCTATAGCTAAAAATCTCGTCCCGAGATATGAAATCTTCTGGTCCTGCATGTATGCGAATAGTACGGCAATTAGGAGCATGTTGAACTATTTTGGGTTGTTGGGAGTCGCTAGCGCGAGTAAACATATCCACCCTCCAACCCCGTGCAGCTAAAGCTTCCCCCACTTTTCTCACATATACATTCTGTCCTCCAGCTTCTTCTTTACCTATTTCTACTGCTGGATCGCCGTGGACAGAAATTAGGGCGATGGACTTTTGCTGTTGATTATACATCTTATTTTCTCCCCTCCGTTGATTTTAATCAAGTTGCAGCACGACAGAGTCAAGCTTTGATAAAGCCCCACCCCGCATAGTTTGTATTGCGTCTCAAGAAAATAGTCTTTTGGGGACTTAATCAAATTTCGTATTACATCTATGAGCATTATATCACCACTTGGCTCGCTTAATAACAAAAACATAAAAATTTCCTGGAAACCTTTGCTGTCAGTAGCTTTGAAAGATTTGAAAAAAAAGGCAAATAACCTTGACAAATTTGTAACCAACCGTTTATAATTATTTGGTGTGGCCATGGAGAGGTGGCTGAGTGGTCGAAAGCGGCACACTGCTAATGTGTTAGTCCTGCGGGGCTCGAGGGTTCGAATCCCTCCCTCTCCGTACTCGTACCATGACAGTTCGTAGGATGCGGACGCCAAGGGCGGTTGCTTCGCAAAGCTTACGCAAAGCTTCGCAAAGCTTCGCAATGGCAACGCACCATTGCTCGCTGCCTTTGCGCCTCCGGGCGAAACAAAATAAACCACAGAGGCACAGAGAACACAGAGGAAAGGTTTGGGGTAGCGATCGCCCTCCCCTCCCGTAACCGTAGGGTGGGCAATTTGGAAAACATTTAATACCCTATAATGATGTTAACTCTATTATGAAAACTAACTAACAAATATTGGCATAACTTCAGCAGCAGTAAAGAGACCGTAAATACGGCGACGATGCAAAGAAATGCCAGCTTTGAGATAGCCAAAGGCGGGACCACAAACATTAGCTGCCATGCTAGTTTCATCTCCGAGGATAAAGGTATGAGTGGAAATTTTACCTTCAAAAGTACGTCCTGTTACCTTAACATTAGTACTGAGAGGCTTTTGAGGATTGCGGGTATCCACCACGCCTCCGACGGTGACGCGATCGCGGGAACAAATCCCAGCCATTTCCAACATCAGGTCATCAGCGTGTTCCATATTCTCCAGGCTAATAATACCCTTAGTCTTATCTAACAAATCCTCCACCTCAGCATCGCTCATCCCCCTCGCTTTTTCCACATCATATCCCGGCATGTGGGCGATATCTTCCCGAATCGTAGCCCGGTAAGCTTCCCAGTTGGCAATACCCACCCCAAAGGTAATCTTCACACTGTGGATTTCGGCGTAACTTTGAGCTGCGATGGCCGCAGCAGCGGTTAACAGTCCCGGAGTAGCCCCACAACCAGTCATGTAAGTAATCCCCGCTTTTGCCAAGGAGCCAGATAACTGCCTCATTTGTTCCACCGCACTGGTTCGTTTCAGGGCATCCACTAACACTCCCTGCCAACCAGATTTAATAAACTCTTTGGCTACATTTGCCATGAATGTATTGGGTAAATTGGGCAAAGCGAGAAAATAACCATCCACTGCTGTTGCTTTAGCAATTAAATCGGGAATGCTTTGGTGGCTGAGAGTGCCTTCCGGTTTTAGATAGCCCAGGGAACCTTGCTGGTTCGAGGTAGCAATAGCCCGGTCCGGATCTAAACCACCAGGGTTATAAGCATAGCCTTGAGCGTCTGCTGCTGCTGTTAACACCATCTCCTGCTTCGGGGCAAGAACTCTAGCTGCTGCTTGTCCTAAACCGCCAAAACCTAATACTCCTACCTGGATTCTAGTGGTCACTTGCTCTTTACTCCTCATATTTTACGAACTATAGCGCTGCAATAGCAGTTACCAGTTGTAGGGGCAATGCCGTGCCCCTACCAGTTATAGCGATCGCCAGGGCGATTGCTATCTGTCCTAACCTGCAATCCTAGTGCTATAAACCAAGATTTTCAATCGAGACCTTGACGAACTGCAAAGGTTAAGGGAAACTGAAAATAAGTTAGAGTGACAACACCTGTTTAGATTAACTTTTGCTAAGATATGTCTAGAATTGGTATAATTACTCAAATTTTATTTTAGACTATGAGCTTAGAAACCTTAGAATTCACCATTTATCCCGATGGCAGGGTACGGGAGAAGGTCACAGGCATTGTCGGAGCATCTTGTCAAGAAGTGACAGCGGCAATTGAGTCTCAGCTGGGACAAGTGATTTCTCAAACCACAACATCCGATTACTTCGCACAAAACGAAGTGAGTCAGTCAACAACAGCCAAGAACCAAGCATCCTACCTGTCAAACTCATAACTGGTAACTGCTATAAATCCGTTTTTAACATCAGCGTCCAATTTAACAAAGAAGAATATGTCTCATTTCAGCAATATCAAAACCCAAATCCGCAACCTCTCCTCTTTAAAAGAAGCTTTAACGGATATGGAGGTGGATTGGAAATCCGGTCCCGTTCCTGTCAGAGGTTATCAGGGTCAAACCCGCAGTGCAGAAGTGGCGATCGCCCAGGAAAACGATTACGACATCGGCTTTTCCTGGAACGGGAAAGAATACGAGTTGGTAGCAGACTTGCAGTATTGGCAGCAACCTTTATCCGTAGACGGTTTCCTCAAGCGCTTGACCCAAAGATACGCTTACCGTACAGTCCTGGAGGAAACTTGCAAGCAAGGATTTGCAGTGGCGGAGGAAGCCAAGAATGAGGACGGATCCATTAGTTTAGTAGTACAACGCTGGAGTGCGTAATGTCCGACTCTACCCCTATAACAGAACGCTCTGGTTTAGAACCAGAATTGGGAGGTCTCTTTCGCTATGGGTCGGAACGTTCCGGTTTAGAACCGGAGTTAGGAGGAGAACTGCGGCAAAATGGCGTTTACGTGGATGAAGTAACTTGTATCGGTTGCAAGCACTGCGCTCACGTTGCTCCTAACACCTTTTTTATTGAACCGGATTATGGACGCTCCCGGGTTACTCGTCAAGACGGGGATAGCTTAGATTTGGTTCAAGAGGCGATTGACACCTGTCCAGTAGATTGCATTCACAAGGTCGATTACACAGAACTGAAGAAGTTAGAAAAACAGCGGAAGTATCAACAGATTAAACATCTTGGGTTTCCCCAAACTCACTCAACTCCTGCTGTCAAAAAACTGAAGCAAGTTAGCTGAATGCCGAGAAGCCTCACACCATAATTTTTAATTTGGTGTGAGATGAATCGGCGTGAACACAAATATTGCTAACTAATGATAGAATAAATATAAACGTTGTTAACCCAGCCATGAGGATCGCTTACCAATACAGGCTAAGACCAAATAAAGAACAGGTCGCCACAATAGAAACGTGGCTAGAGTTGTTGCGTAGGCAATATAACTATCGTTTATTTGAGCGTTTTTCCTGGTGGGAAGATAACCGAAATCCTATCAATGCTTGTCCTCTCAATACCCCCATTCCTCAATTGAGGGATAATCCCGATTATTACTCTCAAAAACGGGATTTGGTCAACACGAAACAAAAATTTCCTGAATACAAGCAAATTCATTCTCAAGTATTACAAGACTGCATCAAGAGAGTTAAACTTGCTTGAGAGCGTTGGTTAAAACAAGATAGCAACGGCAAACGCTTGGGCTAACCCAGATTTAAGGGTAAGGGACGTTATAGAAGTTTTATTTTCCCCCAAATGAAACAAGATTGTATTAAGGGGAAATGGATTAATTTGCCAAAAATTGGACGGATAAAACTAATTCAACACCGCCCTATACCTGAAGGCTGCAACTATAAGCCGTAAAGCAGATGGTTACTATGTAACTTTATCTTTGGAAGATAAATCAGTCCCTGTATTCACTCCAGATATCAAACCAAGTCTAGAAAATACCCTAGGGATAGATATGAGGTTAAAAGATTTTCTGGTAACAAGTGAAGGGTAATCGGTAGACATACCTCAGTATTACATAAAATACCAAAAGCGATTAAAAGTATTACAAAAACGCTTATCTCGATGCGAAAAGGGTAGTAATAGAAGGAGAAAAGCAATAAAGGCAGTTGGAAAACAACATAAAAAGATTGCGATATTGAAATCCGAAGTTATCGCTCATGAAGACCTGAATATAAAAGGACTAGCTAAAAGCAGATTGAGTAAATCGATTAATGATGCTGGGTGAGGTCAATTTCTGACTATATTGACTGCCAAAGCTGGAAAAGCTGGGCAGTTAATAATAGCAGTAAATCCCAACGGCACAAGTCAAGATTGCTCAAATTGTGGGGAGAAAGTGTCAAAGAAACTATCTGAAAGAGTACATTCTTGTCCTCATTGCAAAGTCGTTCTAGATCGTGACGAAAATGCAGCTAGAAATATAAAAAATAGGGCGGTAGGGCATTCCGTTTTTAAAGCTCGTGGAGTCCGACGCAATGGCGGGACTGCGAAGCGAGAGCAGCTCAGACTATACCGCTTTGCGGTTACTGTGGGAGTATGTCACGAAATCATCAAATCATACTATAAAGAATCAATAATCTTAACCAGTCTTTAGTCTGGTGCTTTTTTCTCAAGAAACCTCCATGGAAAGTTACTATGGGGGGTTTTTTTGGAGATTTGAACCGCAAGTGATTTTGTCAACGACTTTTTAGAAAATTAAGCCAAATAGCTAAAAAATCTTAACTTTATTAAATTATTGTTAATATCAGGTTGTTGTTAAATCACAATTAGCCATGAAAAAAGTTTTTGCTTTCTTAGCAGTTGCCTTAATTGCTTGTTTGACATTGCTTCCTAATCCTGTATTAGTATCAGCTGACATCTACCAAAATGGTGTAGATATCGCTTGGATGTCAGATAGCGGGGATGTCTACCAAAATGGTGTCGAGGTTCGACGATAATCAGTGTAGAGGACTGATTTTATCCGCCCCAGGCACCGTCTTGAGTACTCATACCCTACTGAATTGCTTTGAGACCGGTATTTTTACCCCCAAAGCCTTTAATCCTCTCGCTTTAATGCCCGCACCTCCAATCAAACAAACTAACCCACCTCTAACCCCCACTATAACCCAACTGCCTTTACTCCCCAATAATCCCATTGCTGAGGAACTATTTTGTCTCACTTTTACTTCTAGCTTTAGTTTGACCATGGTTTTGGGAGAAGATTATCAAGGTATTCCCGCTTTTCAGTTTTCCTTCTGTCCAGAAACTAACCAGCAAATTTGGAAAACCCTGCGATCGCGATTGGTGGTTACCAACCATTCCCAACTCAGTCACTTAGATGAAGTAGTAGCCCAATTTTTCCCCACAACCCCAGACTATTCCAGAGTCCAACACTTCAGTCGTCACTTACTCAAGCATTTACCAGATCCCCCACCCCCACTAGGAATAACGGAACCTCAACCAGAGTTAGATATTCCTCAACAACCCCCAGAAGTAGAACTGCTGGAAGCTCTCAGCCACGAAATTCGCACCCCTCTCACCACTATTCGCACTTTAACCCGATTGCTGCTGAAAAAGCGTCGTCACTTGACAGAAAAAGTAATTCAGCGCTTAGAATGTAGCGAACAAATTGATCCCATGGAACTGATTTTGCGGACAGCAGCATTGAGCAAACAAGAACAGCAAGTTCCCCTGTCTCCCATATCTCTGGAGCAAGTATTCCACCAGAGTATCCCTTGCTGGCGTGAACGGGCGCGACGGCGGAATGTTATCCTGGATGTAGTATTGCCCTCCAATTTACCTACCGTAGTAACAGATCCAGCTATGCTCCACCAGGTACTAACTGGAGTAATGGAGAATTTTACCCGCAGTTTACCCCATGGAGGAGAAATTCAAGTGGAAGTAAAAACAGCTGGCGATCGCCTCAAGTTAGAACTGGTCTCCCAATCAACTCATGAGAGCAACCCCTTCAAATCTCTCGGTCAACTCCTCATGTTTCAACGGTCAACGGGTTGTCTTCGTCTCAATCTGGACGCAACCAAAAATCTCTTTCATGTTTTGGGAGCTAAACTAATCGTGCGTCAGAAACCTCAACAAGCCTGCCTGCCCGCGGCATTGATTAATGGCGCGGGCGCGGCGCTCGGCAGGGGTCTGGCTATACCTTAGCAGGAGTTTGGCCAACACCGAAGGTGCCGCCTTTGGCGTCCCTTAGCAGGGGTTTTCACTATTTTCTTACCTCTCGTGTCAGTTAGGGAATGTCATTAGACTTTAGTTATGCTATAATTAATGATAAATATATAATGATATACCAAAGAATCCTCCTAAACCAAGACTTCCCCGAACACAACCTTAAAAAAAGAGACATCGCCACTTTTATCGATACTGTCCCCCACCCCACAGGGGGAGAAGAAGGCTACATACTCGAAATATTTAATGCTCTCGGTGAATCCATAGACACCATCATCGTGCCCCAATCTGCCGTTTCCCCCCTCCGCTCCCATGAGATTTTATCGGTCCGTTCCCTCGTACAAGCTTAGTCCAATTGAATTTTCCCAGCGGCGACGGCTACTTTAACTGCCTTCTTCCATATCCTTGCTAGAAAATAGGAGAAAGCATCAAGTCATCTCATTGATTGACGAAAATTCAGCTACATCTTTCTCGTCTAAATTGAACCACTCGCCATTAAGACGTTTGCCTTTGAATTTAGTGTGCCAGTAATATTCTGATTGGTTTATATCATTGGTGCTAATTGCATGTATCAAATCTACTTTGAAAGGGAGCTGTGTCTCTATAACCCTGGTTCTTTGAGGCAAGTTTTTTGTTTTGCCTATTTTATAATATCCATTCCCGTGTAAAAGGTAAATATATCCCTTTGTTCGTTTTTTGGGATAAGGCTCTTCGATGATTCGGCTTCTTGTTTTGGACTAGACAACCCGCAGGGAATCAAGGAAACTAAAGAGATATAAAACGAGTCCCTTTCACAACCTCTCAACCCAGATGTCAAAAAGCAGCAATCTCTGATGTAGGTTGGGGAATGTTTGTCAACTTCTTGGACTATAAATTAGAGAAAGAAGGAAAAATTCTAGTAGAAATTGACAGATGGTTCCCTAGCTCAAAACTCTGCTCGAATTGTCACTGCCAAGTCACTGAAATGCCGTTAGATGTAAGGGAATAGACTTGTCCTAATTGTGGCGCCCAATACGACCGAGACGGCAATGCCGCAGCGAATATTAGAGCAGAAGGGATCAGAAAACTACAGGCGGATGGAACAGCCGTCTCTGCTGGTCGAGGCGACGTAAGACCAAATCGAGGGCGTAAGCTATCGACGAGGCAGTCGCCATGGATGCCGGGGTAGTTCACAACACCACTTTAGGAATCAGTAAAGTGGCAGAAGACAAATTTGTAACCTTGCCCATCCCTAAAAACCGTCCATCTTCACCACAAACCTTGATACTATCTGATAACTGCTGGTTAGCAGAAATCGCAATTTTTTGACCTTGACACCACCGTCGAGCATCTTCATCCTTTAAAGTAACCACATTTAGATGTTGCAAAGCCATATTTGGAGCAATGAGAGAAGATGTCCCATCTAACTGCTCAAAAGTAAAACTATCAGCCAACTTCATACCGCAACTTTCAGTACGAGTCAAAGCCCCTAAAGTGCCACCAACCCCCGCTGCTGCTCCCAAATCTCGTGCGATCGCCCGAATATAAGTTCCCGAACCGCAGGCGATCGCCACAGATATTTCTGGAAACTCCCCCGGGTACCAAGCCAAAACCTCTATCTTACTCACCCGGACAGTTCGCACCGGAACCTCCACGGAATCGACCGCCCGCGCCAACTCATACAGCCTTTTACCCCCTCGCTGAATGGCACTGTAAACGGGAGGAACCTGCTCTATAGTCCCTTCAAACTGACTCAAAAGAGTTTTTACCCTCTCGCAAGTCAACTCCCCTGCTGGAGACGTAGCAATAATCTCCCCTTCCAAATCGTCAGTAGTCGTCCTCACCCCGAAGCGAATTCTAGCCTCATAAGCCTTATTTTCTGGTAGAAATTGCAACAATCGAGTAGCTTTCCCCACAGCAATAGGTAAAACCCCCGTTGCCGCCGGATCCAGAGTCCCCCCATGTCCCACTCGCTTCAGCTGCAAAATCCGCCGCACCTTAGCAACACAATCATGAGAAGTCATTCCCCCAGGTTTGTTTAAATTGAGAAAACCAAACATTCTACTCCTCTCTCCGCGCCTCTGCCGCCGCCATTGATTAATGCCGGCGGTGAAACCCTAATAAAGCTCCATTACATCTGTAACAGGCATTCGAGATTTTACCCCCAGAGTGAGAGGCGACCTCTGTCCCCGGTTGAAATGGTCCGCAGCAGCACAGCCAATCATAGCCCCGTTGTCAGTGCAAAGTTTGAGAGGGGGAAAATGAACTGTAAAACCATGAACAGCAGCAGCAGCCTTTAAGTGCTTTCTCAGGCAGCTATTTGCCGCCACCCCACCACCCACAACAATAGTCTTGAGACTAAAATCCCTAGCGCAGGCGATCGCCCTTTTGGTTAAGGATCGGGCCACTGTCTCTTGAAAACTGGCTGCTATATCCTCCACCGGTAAATCCCCATTTCCCTGCTGTTGTAATTTCTCCACCAACCGCAGCACAGCGGTTTTTAAACCACTGAAACTGCAATCGTAGGGATGATAACCCCCTTCTGGGAGTCCAATTTTACCCTCCGGTAAGGCAAACCTTTGAGGATTACCGGTTTTGGCTACCCTATCAATTTCCGGTCCTCCCGGATATCCCAAGTGCAGCAGCCGGGCTACTTTATCAAAAGCTTCTCCCGCAGCGTCATCCCGGGTTCTTCCTAGCACCTCATAGTTACCACAATCTTTCACATAAATCAAGCTTGTGTGACCCCCAGAAACCAACAGACATAAAAAAGGAGGTTCCAGCTGCGGTTCGCTCAAATAACTGGCGTAAATGTGACCTTCCAAATGATGGATACCCAGAAAAGGCTTTTGGTGTAAGGATGCCAGGGTTTTGGCAGCCGTTACTCCCACCAAAAGCGCCCCCACCAAACCAGGGGCACATGTAGCTGCAACGGCATCAATATCCTGCCAATCTAAATTAGTCTCACTCAAAGCTTGGGCGATGCAATGGTCGATATTTTCTAAATGCCGGCGGGAAGCTACCTCCGGCACTACCCCGCCATAATTACGGTGGACGGCAATTTGAGAAGCAACAATACTACTATAAACTTCACGATTCTTTACAATTGCCACGGCTGTTTCGTCACAACTTGTTTCGATTGCCAAAATCGTTGCCATTATCTGATAAATTAATCCAAAAGAATATTTTTTGCCCTTTTCACTTTACCTTGATTAACATCTCAGGGTAAGATTGCCTCGGTGTACTAAAGGATGTTTTCATCTTTTGGATCCACCTACTTCATCTTTTGTTACAAAAGGAAATCAATCTATGAAACGATTGTTTGCATTGCTCATTCTAGTCTTAGCTCTCTGGTTTAACCTTGCACCACCTGCTTCTGCTGAATCCGTAGCTGGACTCGTTCCTTGCAGCGAGTCTCCTGCTTATGAAGCGCGAGCAGCCAGCTTTTTGAACACCACTGCCGATCCCCAGTCGGGACAAAAGCGAGCCGAACGCTACGCCGAGGCACTCTGCGGTGAAGAGGGTTTGCCCCACTTAATCGTAGATGGTCGTTTCTCTCACGCTGGTGACTTCCTCATTCCCGCTATCCTCTTCCTTTATATTGCCGGTTGGATTGGTTGGGCAGGTCGTTCCTATTTGATTGCCGTAAGGGGCGGAAAGAATCCGGAAATGAAAGAAGTGGTTATCGACGTTCCTCTGGCATTCAGCAAGATGTTAGCTGCTTCTACTTGGCCTCTGATAGCATTTAAGGACTACGTCTCTGGTAATCTGATTGCTAAGGATAGCGAAGTTCCCATTTCCCCCCGCTAATTGTTGGCTACTATATTCTTTGGAGAATAACTGATGAAAGATTTACAAGGATTTCTTTCTACCGCTCCCGTTTTGCTCACCCTACTGATGACATTTACCGCTGGCCTTTTGATTGAATTTAATCGCTTTTTCCCCGACCTACTTTTCCATCCTTTGGGTTAAAAAAGTAGAAGAAAATTGACAATTTAGGAGTTAGAAACTCGCGATGGCTTGGGCGATCACTAAGAGTGGCGCTCCGCGTGCTGCGAAGCAGATCCCTACGGGATCGCGAGTTTTTCTTTGTAGAGTTAGACAGGCGGGCGTATTTACAGATTAAACATGGAATATATTACCTCAATTACCGCTGTACAAAGCTTTCAGGAGATTCCTATAACTAGTAATTAGTACTGGTCACTGTCAAGGTACGTGCTCACTGCTATCCCAGTGGGAATCACAATCTCGCTACACATTTGGGGTAGTAAACTAATTTGAGAGGTTTTTGCCAGAACAATCAAGGGAGAAGCGTTGATAACCCATTTTCTAGCCACGGGAGAGTTCCTCAGCTAGTTCTTGAGGTGTTACCTGAAAGGGTGACAGGTTGAAGCGCTTGCATAGCGTCGAGAAATTCTTGACGGCTCTTGGATTGGGAGATAGTGCCGACTTCGTACCATTTGATGGCAGCGGCTAGGCACATTTCTTGCACAAAAGCATCAGGGCTAGTTCCCAGTGCAGAAAAAGCACTTTCGGGGAGTTCTATCATTAGCTGGATGCTAACGGCGCTCGCAATATCATGTTGCGAGCTTTGCAGGCAACTGCCTTCACTATAAATAGTGATGCTATACTTATCTCAGATTTGTGCAGCAATGTATAAGTTTGAGCAGGTTAAATGTTGCACTGGCATGTTATTAACTAGAGTCACTTCTTGGGTGTTTAGCGTAGCATTGGTTCACACCAAGCGATCGCACTAATTTCCTTTCCCGTAATCAGGTTGACAGGCGGGCTGGGCAGTAGCCCAGATCCGCGCGAGCGCGGGTCGCACCCTTACTGTTTCAAGGTCGCACTCACCCCTTACACGGAATTTTACGGGAGGTTGGTAGCCCCGTCAATTTATTGCGGGGCGGAAAACCGACTCGATAGCTACTACCTTCCCATTCGTGTCTCTATTATGCAACGCCATAATTTGGTTTACAATGCCCACCCTAATAACTACCTTGCTCCAAGACCTTCGAGCCATAGGATAAAAAGTTGGGAATCTTTTTTTTTGTGACCGACAACATCAACCCTCGAACTGGTAACTGGTAACTGGTCACTGTCATGGTACTGGCTCACTGCTATATGTCAGAATCTAGTCAGCCGTTCTATAGTATCAATAGCGCTTGAGCCAAATCAGGATCTTCGAGCAATTGCTGCTCGACAGTGGCAACAGTAAACAGGTGGGAGGAGTAGATTGTGGAAGTTATTCAAGAATACGTTGGGCTGCTTCACAAAAGCGGCCTTTATCCAGACGAGTATATCTGTCATCGCAAAGAGGGCAATATCGTCGAAATCGAAGAAGAAAAAACAGGGGTGAGACATCGGGTTCTCACCTTCTGTACCAATGACGTTCTCGGTTTGGTTCAATCAGAAGAAGTTAAACAAGCGGCCATTGATGCCATTATCCAGTACGGCACTTCTAATAGTTCCTGTCCTACATTAAGCGGGCGCATTCACCTACACGCTCAGTTAGAAAGAGAAATCTCCGCCTTTAAGCACTTGCCCCACACCCACTTATTTTTAAATGCTTGGATGGCAATGCAAGGCTTGATGGATGCTTTCTGTCACTTAGCCATCCAAGTGCCTGGGTTTCACAACAAGAGAGAAACCCTGATTATGACAGACGTCCTCAATCATGGCTGTATTGTCGCTGCTGTAACCAATGCGGGCAACCGTTCCGGCAAAGTATTCCGTCAAAGTCCGAAGGTCAGGGTCAAACCCTATCGCCACTGCGATGTCGATGACTTAGCCCGGAAGCTACGGCGCTATGCTCGCTCTGACGACAGGATTATGGTGGTCTCAGACGCCGTCTTCTCCATGGATGGAGATATAGCTCCCTTGCCCCAAATGGTAGACGTGCTGGCAAATTATCCCGGCAGTGTTATCTTCATGGACGAAGCCCATGCCAGCGGATCAATTGGTGCCACGGGCAGGGGTATCTACGAATACTTCGGTATAACGCCCCAGGAAGTAATGGATCGAGGTGTCGCCCCCCTTATTATGACCACCTTCTCCAAGTTTGCCGCTTCCGCTGGGGCTGCAATTAGTAGTTATTCTGCCGAGTTAATTGACTTGTTAGATACCTCTCCTACCTCCATCGGCACCATTTCTCTCCCCCCGCCTACCACTGCTGCTGCCCTGGAAAGCATTCGCATCGTGGGGCGCAATCCTCAGTTAGTACAAAAACTCCAGGGAAATAGCCGTTACCTGCGAGCCATCTTAATCGAACACGAATTTACCCCTATTGGCGAAACTAACGTGATTCCGGTGATGTTACCGACGGAAATAAATCCCAAATACTTTGCCAGTCACCTGTTGGAACACCACGGTATTTGGATCTCGCCTATCTGGTTTATTGCTAAACCCCGCCTCCGGATCGTCGCCAATGCCCTCCACACCCAAGAAGAGATGGATCGGCTGGTGAGGGCAATGGTAGCCACCAGGGATGCTTTGTATCAACCCAAAACCATGGTTAGTGCTTGAAACAGTTAGCAGTTACTAGTAACCTCGTACCATGACAGTTCTTTCACAATCTTCTTTAAGTTTCTGTCCAGTTACCACCTCCTTGTGGGGAGATAAAGCCTTCCCTTGCCGCGTTGTGCTATAACTGTCATGGTATGATAGGAAGTAACTGATCACTGCTATTATCCCTCTTCGCGCAGGCGTATTTACAGATTACAACTTGGATAACATTTGCACGAAATTACCTCAATGACCGTTGTACAAAGCTTTCGGGAGATTGCTATAACTAGTAATTAGTACTGGTAACTGTCAAGGTACGTGCTAACTGCTATAAAAAATGACTAAATTTCAAATTCAACCCATTATTGGTGCTGCCCAGAGGGAAACTTTTCTCAACTTACCAGCCTTAATATATCAAAAAGACCCCAACTGGGTACCACCTCTAAGAAGCAGTATTAAAAAGCAATTAGCCCCAGACAATCCTTTTACTCAATACGGTGAATCCCAACCATTTATGGCTGTCAGCAGCACAGGAGAACCCTTGGGACGAATTGTTGCAGCAGTCAACAAACGACTCATGGAAAAGGAAAATAAGCAAGTAGGTCTGTTTGGTTATTTTGAATGTGTACAAGACTTTGAAGTAGCCAAAGAATTGCTAAATACTGCTTGTCAGTGGTTGAGGGCGCGGGGTATGAAGGTAGCCCGAGGTCCAATTGATTTATTCACTCACAATAATTGCCTCTTCCTGGTGGATGGTTTTGACTCGCCGCCTGCCTTCATGATGCCCTACAATCCACCTTATTATCCTCAATTTATGGAACGGGTTGGCTGGGAGAAAGCCAAAGACGCCTACGCCTACGATTTTCCCGTCCACAATCATCAGCTCACTGCTAAATTTAAGAAAGGGTATAACATTGCCCTTAAATCAGGCATTACTTTCCGTTCAATCCGTCTCAAAGGAAAAGGGTTTGAAGCAGATTGTGGTATTATCTATCATCTATTTACTACCGCCTTTGTCAATAATTGGAGTTCTACTCCTCGGAGCGAAGCAGAATTTGTCGCCGAAGCAAAAGATTTGCAACAACTAATAGATCCGGATATTTTTATTATTGCTGAAGATAAAAATAAAGCCATCGGTTTTTTCATGGCATTGCCCAATTATAGTGTAGCATTAAAACAAATCAATGGCAAGTTAGATTTATGGGGTATTATCAAATTTCTCTGGTATCGCCGTCAAATCAATCACTCCCGAGTATTAGCTATTTGTTCCCTTCCAGAATACCGTCGGCAAATGGTACCTGTGGCCTTAATTTATCTAGGAATGGCGGGAGGAACCAAAAAGGGTAAACCCTATCAAACAGCAGAACTTTCTTGGGTTTGGGAAGATAATTTACCCTCTCGGAAGTTAATTGAAGCTTCCGGTGGTAAAATTAGTAAAACTTACCGTATCTACGAAACACAATTGTAAATGAAAACATTAATTACAGGAGCCAATGGTTTTACGGGTTCTCATTTAGTCAAAGCTTTAGAGGGACAAGGTCATACTGTCAAAGGTTTCGTGCGCAAAAGCAGTAACTTATCCCGTCTTACTAACTGCAATGTAGAATTAGTTTATGGAGATATTACAGATCCACAAGCTTTAGAGAAAGCGATCGCCAATGTAGATACTGTCTTTCACGTCGCTGCTTATGTGGAACTGGGACTGGTAAACGAAGGGGAAATGGAACGGGTAAACGTCCAAGGAACCCGTACCGTCCTGGAAGTAGCCAAAGCAGCCAACATATCTAAATTAGTCTATTGCAGTACCATTGGTGTCTATGGGGACACGGGAGGAGAGACCATAGACGAAACCTTCCAACGTCAGCAACAGGACTTCTCCTCAGCTTACGATCGCACTAAATATAAAGCACAACGGCTAGTAGATAAATTTGCTCAAGAAGGTTTACCCGCAGTCAGCATTATGCCTTCCGGGATTTTCGGTGCTGACGACCCTCATTTCGGTCCTATTATCCAGCTATTTGTGCAAGGTAAACTGAAGTTGTGGGTAGGAGGCGATCGGGTTACTGGTATCGTCCACGTGGACGACCTGGTGGAAGCAATGATTTTGGCAGCAACCAAAGGAAAATCGGGAGAACATTACATTATCTCTGCTGGGGACTTGACAACTAGAGAAATGTTTGCTATATTGGGTAATAATAGAGATATATCTCAGCCAGTGGAAGTTCCCGAACCCTTAGTGAGAATTGCAGGAAATATATTAAATGGAATTGGAAAACTCTTCTCTTGGAATCCTCCTCTTAGCAGGGAGCGGGTACACTATATTTACGATCGCTGCGTCCGCGTCAATGCTAATAGAGCGCGTCGAGAACTAGGTTGGCAACCCCGTTCAATAGAAGAAACTTTACAGGATTGTTTCGCGCAAAGGCGCAAAGTAGCCGCTCGAAAGACTCGCTCCAGCGCAAAGATGGACGTAAAATGACATTCGCCCCTACGAAGCTGGTACGTGCTGTATATATTCTTTCAGAATAGGATCTAGAGAAAATACCATTCTACTATCCTCTTCTTTGGTTTCCAGGAGGAATCGTCTCTTTAAAGATTGGATATCCTTCAGTAAATCCATTCCCTGTGCTTGTAGTTGATTTAAGGAAACAGTGGTGGTTTCATGGGCTAATAAGCGGATTAGATTTGCTTCCGAGGGAGAGAGACGTTGAAATTGTTGTTCTAAGATAGGGATCATGTCATGGGTTAATAATGATTGGGAGTACTTGAGAAAATCATTCACTCCACCACCAAATAAATCTTGGATTACAGTTGCTACTATTTCCAAGTATAAAGGATTGCCACCGTAAATGTCAACTAATTTTTCCCCCTCATGCTCCGACACACCTTTTTCTTTGAGTAATTCCAACTCTGCTGCTCCCAACCCAGTTAATCTTAAAGAAGTACAATAGGGGTTAGATGTTTCCAGGAGAGCAATTTCTCTCGGTTTCTCCCTACTGAGCAACAATAAGCAACTATTGTGAGATACTTCTCCTAAAGTTTTGAACCAAGAGCTATAATCTTCATATCCCTTTTTATAAGTACCTGCTGGTTTTCCAGCACTGAAAATTGTCTGCACATCATCTAAGATAATTAAACAGCGGCGATCGCGCAAATAAGACTTCAGTAATCCTAATTTATTCCTATCTCTTGTTTCCTTATGAGAGGCAAACTGAAATATATCTGTTATTGTTTCTTCCAAGGTGGGTAAAAAATGGAGACTACGCCAAATGATACAATCAAATTCTTTCTTAATCTTGGCTACTAACTTCGCCCCAAGAGCACTTTTACCAATACCGGTAATACCTAAGATAGCAACTATACCACATCTTGCTTCCAAAATAGCTGTTTCCAGTATAGCTAATTCTTCATTACGTCCATAAAAACTCCTTCCTCGCGGTGCATCATCTAAATCTTCCCGTACTTCAACTTCTTGTTCCTTCTCAGGGGAGTTGAAAATATTGTCGGTAGGGGGTATTTTTCTACACATGTTAACACTATTACATTTTCCATCAGTTTGAATTACATTGGGACTATTATAGTTGTAAACTCTCTCTAGAGTAGTCTTGAGATTAAATTTACTCACATCTTTTCCCAAAGCGTCAGACAATATCTTCCACAGTTTTCCCCCAAGGTCTTTGACATATTTTTCAGCGCGATAATTTTCAGCCGCAATTTGAGCGTATTTTTTCCCTTCCAAAGTACCCTGAAGAATCGCCTGTTGCAAATCATTCAGGTGTTTCCCTGTTTTAGCGAAAACCAGGTGATCTGCAATATCTAACACTTCTTGCATATCTATAGATTAGATTGAATCAACGTTATTTCTAATAATAGCACCTATCCCGACACTGATATAGGGCGATCGCACAGGGTAAGGGTTGTATGTGAGTGAAAAGCAAGTTATACAAAGGTTTCAGCAATTGTTACTTTGATTTTCTTATATCTTTCACCAGAATATTTGAGTCAATTTACTTGGGTACCCAATTCATGGGAAAAAGGGCATGGAATCGTTAAAGTAATTTACTAAGAACCGTGGAAGCCATTCTTAGCCATGCCCAAGGCTTAGTCTACATTCTGTTGGACTTGATGCCTCCTACCTACCAACGTGATAGCCTCCAAGCCTTATTGGGGTTGTTCCTTGAAGCTCAAGGTCGTCCCTTGCCAGACCACAGCCAACTCAAATCCCCAGGAGCCTTAAGCCGCTTTCTCAACCACTACAACTGGCCCACACGTAAAGTAGTGCGAACTGTGCGTCAGCAACTAGTGCAGCAACTGTTGAAGTATCGTCCCAAAGGCCGTCGCCCTCACTTGCAAATGATTGTGGACCTGACCACTTTGGAAAAATGTGGCAAGTTTAAGCCCTTTGGTCATCTTATTCATGTTTTACAAGGAAAACGGGGATTGCATTTGGTGGTGCTATACCTGGTGGTGGGCCATTTTCGAGCTCAAAAGGGGATTTAGAGTCTGGCGTGGCAAAGGAAAGCCCAGTTCTGCCCAATTGGCTATTCGCCTCATTGATAGTCTACCAATCCAGCTGTCTCAAGCCTACCGGTTCCAAGTGCTTGCCGATACTGCATTCGGCAGTGTGGAGTTTCTCAAAGCCATGAGGAAACGACGCTATCCCTTGGTTGTGGGAGTTCCTCGTGACCGAAAACTTAGCGATGGGCGACAAGTTCGTAATTTGGCCACAAAAGGACAGCAGGTGAGGCTTGATGGATTTGACTCACCTGTGACTATTTCCTGGCTTTACCTCAAGCGTAATGGCAAATTGGAAAAACGCTTTGTTCTTTCCACTCGTCCCCTCAAGGCCAGCACCATTACTTGGTGGGGGCGGCGTAGGTGGAGTATTGAAGGGTTCTTCAAAACCAGTAAACATCGTTTTGGATTGCACCGATTTGGCCAACAATCTCTACAAGGTGTTTATCGCTGGTTTATTCTTTCCTGGATTTGCTTTGTACTGGCTCATTGGGTTTATCTATCCACAGGCTCTTGTCAGTTACCTGATTGGGGCGCAGCCGCTACTGCTACTTTGGAGATTTTGTTACCTCAAGTTGTCATCTCTAATCTGCTGATAGATGTGGAGCGAAGGCGACCGCTTTTGCAAGCTATTGGTCTCGACTTGCAGTTGGTTGAGCTTCAAATATAGTTCACACAATGTCCGACTCAATTTAGGTTCAAATATACTGGTGAAAGATGTGAGTTTTCAAATACTTGACTGCGGGTTCTATACAATATTGCTTTTTAGTGCTTTTTCTTGCTTAAATTATAATCTTTTTCATGCTTTATATGCCTCGACAGAGAGATCTTTGGCATTAATATTAAATGTATAGGTAAAAAACCTGATTCGTATAAAAAATAAATTTGGTAAAGGAGCCTAAGCACCATGAACAGTAAGTTTTTCGCTCTATTAGCAGCAGCCATAGCAACTGTGGGAATCTCCCTACCAGCTGTAGCCCAGAATGATGATGTCAACATCCAGCATAGCGGGCAAGTAAACACTCAGGTAGGAGACGGTAACACTTCCATCCAAAATAGCCGCCAAACAAACCAGCAGATTCGCGATCGTCGGACGCGGCAGGGCAGTAGTGGAAACGTTCAAGTATCAGGTCAAGATAACTATCAACAGGGAGATGATAACTTGACAATACAAGAGACCGAGCAACACAATACCAATATCCGCCGCGCCAATCGCCGCCGTCGTTAACGCTAGGTTTTTAACTAGTTCGTGGGACTCCTAAGTCTGAGTGAAAAAGAAGGGTTTAGCCACAAATCTGCTAGATCCTTCTACCCTTGTGTAGGGGCGCCACCATCCATGCGCCCTCGCCAATTGTACAATTTAGACGCACTATAGAGAGGAATGAAAATGAAAACTGGTCCCCTGCTAGCGGCTACTTGCTGCTTATACAGCTCATTGCTGTTTTCAGCAAATAGAGCTTGGAGTCAATGTGTCCAAGCCGATGTTTCTGTTCAAACAAACATTAGTGGGAGCAAAAATCCCACCAACAGAAGGAATAATGTTACCATGGAAAATAATGGTCCTTGCACGGGAAATGCAAGTGTTACCACTGGGACTCAAGTTAATATCGGTGGAAAAGTAGAACAACGTCGCAATGTTCGCCACCGTACTGAAGGCGGTAGTGGCAATGGTACTAATATCGATGGTCCAAATTTTCAAAATGGAGTGAACGTCCAGAGTGATGTTTACAACCCTGCTGATAACTTCGATCCTTCTCTCTGAGGAAGAGACTGTGCTATGAAAAAGAAAAACTTAACGCTGGCTGCTACTTCCATCGGGTTACTGGTAATTGCTATGCCGGCGATCGCCCAATTTTCAAACCATGACTCTGTTTCTGTCAATCGTCAAGCGCAACAAACCAGAATCCAAGTGAGTTTAGATGATTTGAGAGAACCCCACCTTCTTATAGTTACTGCTCCGACGAAAAGTACTCGATTTACCGGACAGGTAACAATAGATGGAAAAGTGATTCAAGCACTCAGCAATAGCACTCAAATCGATTTGTCACCAAATCTCAGTCAAGGAGTCAATATTATCGAGGTACGGGGAAGTTATAGTCCGCCGAACTCTTCGATTGAGGTTGAGTTAACAGCACCAAACACACAAGTTACTCAGCAGACAGGAGGAAGCGGTTATTTCAATCAGACTTTAATCATTGATGTTAGATAGTTTATCAAAAGAAAAGCTCGTCTCTTAAAATAGAGGCTTGCTTTCTTCTGACTCCTTACACAGCAGCACTAGCAAAACCATCCATGTCCAAAAAATTGATAAAAGGAATAGTTCCTAACGTTTTAGCTCTGTTGTTTGTCGAACCATTCCTCATTCAACCTGCTTTCTCCCAGTCATCCCAGCAAACGGCAGAGCCTGCTTCTAATATAGATGGAGACTTCAACAATGTGTTTCAAAATCCAAGCCAAAATAATGCTCAGAATAGCAACATCAATGAATTTAACGTTCCCATAAATACTCCTGTCAACACGGAAAATGACTTTGGCTTCAATATGTCAGTAGGAGTCAATACCCTGGATGCTTCTAATGTGACGGTGTACTTTGGTTTAATCTATCAACCGGGGCGAACAGACTCTCATAACACCAGAATGGATCATCTAAAAAAAGAAACCGAGATTCTTGAGGTTCAAAGGCAAATTGCAGAAGCGCAATTGCAACAGCTGCATCAGCAAATTGCCGAACAGGAAATTAGACTACAGCGTTTACGAGAACCAGAAATACCACCGCCCCTTTCAGACGAGCAAAAACCTAAAGAGTCACCAATAGAACCAAAACCAGAGGTGTGGGAAGAAGAGCAGCAAACAGAGGAACCAGAAACAGAGTTCATACCGGAAATATCACCATAAGGAAAAATATCTCAAACCTTAGTTGTTGTTAACTGGCTGAACAGGATCGCCCAATGTGGGAAATTTCAGGGAAACAGCCCACTATCACTTAAAGTAGATTAACAAACTCAATAAACTTGTATCAAATGGCCAATATCGATGAGAAGAATCTCCAGGTTGGGTTGGTGCTGTTGGGTTTCATTCCTCAACCCAACCTACAGTTGCTGTGTTCACCTGAGGAACTAAAAAACACCGACCGGGTTTTATAAGGAGAGCAATCAATTTAGGTTAAGGGCGATCGCCTGAGGTTAAGGGCGATCGCCTGGATCAAGTGTCACCAAAAAGGGGATTCTTGGGTTAAAATATCCAGAGGACAAGTATATTGGCTATGGCTTTACTATGGAGACAAAAAAGTTTACCTATTGGCAAGATGAAAATATGTGGTTAGGATACCTAGAAGAGTATCCTGACTACTGGACTCAAGGGGAGACTGAAGCTGAGTTGCGGGAGAACCTTCTGGACATATATAAAGACTTGACCAGTGGAGATGGTTAGGATGTTGTTATTGCCTTCTGATGTAGGCTATAATTTGAAAGAGCTAACTATCAAGGATGTTCTCTCACTGCATATAAAATCCGACGCAAATTGACCAAACCTTCTCGATTCAAACGTAACACCTCTATTGTTAATCTTCCTGTAGGAGTTAGTCCCACAATTATAGTATAATATCGTATAACTGTTTCAACCGGTCACTGGTCACTGGTCACTGGTCACTGGTCACTGTTTCAATCGGATGTTGTCCGTAAAATGGCAGTGCTGAAGACCAGTGGGGGCGCTTTCCTTGTTGCCAATCCAGATATGTTAATTCTAGGATACTACTTACGGTAGCCCCTAAATTAACTGGAGCATGAATTAATTGGTAGGGCATTTCTAAATTGGCTAAAGTTTGCTCCCAAATAGGAGGTTTCATAGTAGTATCTGGTAAATATTCTTCCAAACCAACACCGTCATAAGCTACCCTATAGATAGCCACAAATAATTGACCCCTTCTGGCTTCCATTTGGACAGCGATCGCCCTTTCTTGCTCCTTTTCAGACCAAGCCATGGCTGCTAGGGTAGAGATAGGAAAGAGAGGAATATTTAACTGTTGGGCTATAATTCGCGCCGTAACTACACCAATGCGAGTACCAGTAAAGCCTCCTGGACCTTTAGCAACAGCAATAAATCCCAAATCAGACCAATTTTTTCCGACCAGATTCTCCACCAAATATTGATGTAAATGGGTAGATAAGTCCCGCCCTAAATCCCAAACTCCCGTGGAAGTATCCCCAGCAAAGTTGCTCAGAGCAATACCCAATTGAGGGCTGGTAGTATGGAGAGCAAGACCGTATTTCTTCATGTCGAGAGTCATAGTAGAATGTTTCGCGCAAAGGTATTTAATGGTAGGTAGTAGGTTGGGTAGAGCGTAAGCGTTACCCAACAAAAATCTCCTGGGCTGTTGGGTTTCGTTGTCTTAACCCAACCTACAATTTTGGTAACTGGTTACTGCTCACTGGTAACTGTTTAAGTTCTAGTTGCCGCTGAAATATTTCCTCAATAGGGAGCATTTCACCGTCGGTGGTCATGAATTTGTGGTCCATGGTAGCGCGAATAACTGAACCATCTGCTAAAGTATAGGCAAATACTTCCTGTTCTCCTCGATTATGCCATTGAGCTATGGGCTGAGTATAGACTAACCCATTCCTGTCCACACTATATACAGTACAATCAATTTTTTGCTCCACAATCTTCCCAATAGGAAGGGGACCATATTCCACTGTGAGGATTTCCGTATCGTAACTCAAGCAATATTCGGCAAACTGAATCATCTGCTCGAATAATTCTTGAGCAATTTTTTCTTCGACACCGTTTTTTTTTGTGGCTCCATCGATAAAAGTCTCTCGCTGCTTTTCCATTTCAGCCACCTTCTTCTTCCCCATTGCTCGTCGCAGTAAATCTGCTTGTCCCAAGGAATACCCTGCCAAATCCTGAGCCATCTTCATTATTTGTTCTTGATAACACAGTATTCCATAGGTTTCGTTGAGGATTGGCTCCAATAATTTATGTTGATACTCAATTTTATGGCGATCGTGTTTCCGTTCAATAAATTTGGGAATCAAACCTGCGTCTAAGGGTCCAGGTCGATAGAGGGCTAATATTGAGGAGATGTCTTCAATTCCGGAAGGCTTTAAATCCCGCACAATTTGGCGCATACCTTCAGATTCTAATTGAAAAACACCTTCTAAATTCCCTGCTTCCAAGAGTTTATAGGTTTTCTCCACATCTTCCGGCAATTTCTTCACTTCCCCTTTGGCAAGAATTTGACCTGCTTTGATATCTCCTAAGGGGAAATCGTCTACGTCTACTGCTTCCCCTCTATGCTGCTGAATTAATTCTGCTGTTTTTTGAATCGTGGTCAGGTTCTTTAAACCCAAGAAATCCATTTTCAGCAGTCCCAGTGATTCCAAGTCCTCCATGAAATACTGGGTAATGACAGATCCATCATTATTTCTTTGTAGGGGAACAATTTCATCTAAGGGTTCGGAGGAAATTACCACTCCTGCTGCATGAACACCGAAGGTTTTATTGGTTCCTTCAATGCGTCTAGCCATATCTACCCAGCGGCGAACTTCTGGGTCATTCTCATATTTTTCTTTAAACTCCGGTGCGGGGGTTTCCTCAGAAATCATCACCTTCAGTTTAGCAGGTTTCCCCCTAGCCACGGGAATCATTTTCGCCATGGGATTTACTTTACTCAGGGGGATATTTAAGACCCGGCCCACATCCCGCAATACTGCTTTGGAAGTCATGCGGTTAAAGGTAATGATTTGGGCTACGTTCCTTTTTCCATATTTCTCCGTTACGTATTGGAGCATTTCATCCCTTCTCTCAATGCAGAAATCTGTATCAATATCCGGCATAGATTTCCGTTCTGGGTTGAGAAACCGCTCGAATAAAAGACCGTGATGTACTGGATCGATGTTGGTAATTCTGAGAGCATAAGCCACCAGAGAACCTGCTGCGGAACCCCGACCTGGTCCCACGGGAATGTCATGGTCCCGAGCGTATTTTATATAGTCCCACACCACTAAGAAATAGGTGGAAAAACCCATCTGCTGGAGCATTTTCAACTCGTAGGCTAATCTTTCTTTGTAGGTGGGTTCAATTTCCTCAGTCTGGCGACATTTGAGTCTTTCTTTCAATCCTAACCAAGCTCTTTCTTCCAGATAGGTATCGGGAGTATGACCGCTGGGGATGGGATATTTGGGAATGCGAGGTTCCCCCATTATTTTGTAGGGTTGAACTTGATCGGCGACTTCTTGGGTAGTGGCGATGGCCTCAGCAATAACTTCATCTTCTAAGTGGTCCCGGAAGAGTTGTTTCATCTCTTTCTCTGATTTCAAATACTCAGTACCACTGTAGCGCAGACGTTTCTCTTCGGTGATGAATTTGTTGGTTTGAATGCACAACAAAGCGTCATGGGCTTCCACGTCGTTGCAGGAGGTAAAATGGGAGTCGTTGGTGGCGATAATTTTAATTTCTAACTCCCGGGCGATATTAACAATTTCTACATTAACAATCCTATCTTCTTTTGAACCATGGTCTTGAATTTCTAAATAAAAATCTTCCCCAAATACTCCTTTATACCAAGAGGCAGTTTCCCGGGCCAGCTCTAAGTCTCCCTTCATAATTGCTTGAGGAATTTCTCCTCCCAAACAAGCACTGGTTACAATTAATCCTTTATGGTATTTTTTCAGTAATTTCTTATTAATACAAGGGCGGGCAAAAATTCCTTTTCCTTGCATCCCTTGGAGGTGAGAAAGGGTAGTAAGTTTCACCAGATTTCTATATCCTTGGGTATTCTTGGCCAACACAACTTGATGATATTTGCGACAGCGACGGTGTTTAACCTGAATATCCCCGTTAATCACATACATTTCATTGCCAATAATTGGCTTGATGTTTTTATTACGGCACACTTTGGTTAACTCAATGGCCCCGTACATAACACCATGATCCGTCAGGGCGATGGCGGACATGCCTAACTCTACGGCTGTGGCCACCAGTGGGTTGAGTTGAGAGGCCCCATCTAAGAGGCTATAATCACTGTGAACGTGCAAGTTGACGAAGGACATAGGGTAGATGATGGGTGTTGGCTGTTTATATGATAGACAAAAATTGAATTTGGGGTAAGAGGGGGTCTTCTACTAGACCGATACCCCCATATCCCCACCGTTGCAGCACCCCTTTTAACTGGGTACCGGACACAGACTCCACCCCAAAACGGTCTGTTACTCCCTCTCCGTGAGTGTTGAGATAGGTCAGGGCTTCATACTGCTCCTGAAAAGTCAATAAATACTCCACCTCACTTGCTTTCGGACGAGCAACCAAATACTTCCCGTCCAGTTTAGACCGAATTAAATAGTGGACTTGGGCAAACATCTCTGGTAATCTTTGATTGGCTTGCTACTATTATAGCACGTACCAGTGACCAGTGACCAGTGACCAGTGACCAGTGACCAGTTAGCAGTTACCAGTTACCAGTTAGCAGTTAGCAGTTACCAGTTACCAGTTAGCAGTTAGCAGTTAGCACGTACCATGACAGTATTATAGCGTATAAGAAAAGAGGAAACACATGACTAGATCAGAAGTTGCGCCAGCAGAACCACAGTCTCACCCTGAGTTATCCCAAACAAAAGAGAAGGAGAAAACTATGACTGACTCAAATTTTGCCAGATTGGAACAATTAATTGTCAACTTAACTAATGACATTGGGGATATAAAGAATGACATTAAGGATTTAGACAAGAAAGTTGATGTAGGTTTTGCGAAAGTTGATACTCGTTTTGCGGAGGTTAAAGGAGAGATGAAACTCATGGAAGAACAAATCAAGGGCGTGGAAGAAAAAATCAAGGCTATGGATGAAAAAATAGACGAAAAAATCAATGGTGTCAATGACCAAATCAAGGGCGTGGATAAAAAAATAGACGAAAAAATCAATGGTGTCAATGACCAAATCAAGGGCGTGGAGCAAAAAATAGACGGAAAAATCAATGATTGGGAAAAACGACTAGAAACATCAGAGTTTGTCAGTAAAGCTAGTGTAACAGCTATATTCATCGGTTTTGTCAGTGGTGTTGTTAAACTTCTTTTCTTTAACAATTAAACCAACTCTGTGTTATGATATTATAATCTATAGTAAAAGAGGAAACATATGGCTAGATCAGAAGTTGCGCCAGCAGAACCACAGTCTCACCCTGAGTTATCCCAAACAAAAGAGAAGGAGAAAACCATGACTGACTCAAATTTTGCCAGATTGGAACAATTAATTGTCAACTTAACTAATGACATGGGGGATATAAAGAATGAAATTGGGAATATCAAGAATGACATGGGGGATATAAAGAATGACATTAAAGATTTAGACAAGAAAGTTGATGTAGGTTTTGCGAAAGTTGATACTCGTTTTGCGGAGGTTAAAGGAGATATCAAACTCATGGAAGAACAAATAAAGGGCGTGGATAAAAAAACAGACGAAAAAATCAATGGTGTCAATGATCAAATCAAGGGCCTGGATAAAAAAATAGACGCAAAAATCAATGGTGTCAATGACCAAATCAAGGGCCTGGATAAAAAAATAGACGCAAAAATCAATGGTGTCAATGACTAAATCAAGGGCCTGGATAAAAAAATAGACGCAAAAATCAATGGTGTCAATGAACAAATCAAGGGCCTGGATAAAAAAATAGACGCAAAAATCAATGGTGTCAATGACCAAATCAAGGGCCTGGATAAAAAAATAGACGCAAAAATCAATGGTGTCAATGACCAAATCAAGGGCCTGGATAAAAAAATAGACGCAAAAATCAATGATTGGGAAAAACGACTAGAAACATCAGAGTTTGTCAGTAAAGCTAGTGTAACAGCTATATTTATCGGTTTTGTCAGTGGTGTTGTTAAACTTCTGTTCTTTAACAATTAAACCAATTCTGTGTCTCTGCGCCTCTGCGTGAAACATCTTCAAGCAAAAACAACAGTGCGATTACCGTAAACCAAGACCCTATTTTGCAAATGCAACCGCACTGCCTTAGCTAGTACCAATCTTTCTAAATCCTTCCCTTTTCTGATAAAATCGGCCACAGTAATCGGTCCTGCGTCTAGTTCTGCGGTGACGTAGTGGGCAGTTGCTCCAATAATTTTCACTCTCCAAGTCTAGCAGGCAATGGTCTTGTTTCGTTACCCAAATAGCAATGCGGGGAGTGGAATAAGAGAAATGGAGTTGCCATTTTGCCTGCCATTGTTTGGCGATCGCCCCGCAGGGAGGAACAATTGCGAAGCTTTGCGAAGCAACCGCCCTTGGCGTCCCGCCCTTGGCGTCCTAATATCAAAACTTTGGCACAGCTTTTACGAGAAATGGGAGTAAACCCGGACGCAATCAATTAAAATTACCTGGTAGGTTGGGTTTTGTTACTTGGGTTGACAAATTAGGAGTTGAGTGTTATCTTTAAAGTAGATGGTATAATTGGGGAAGATGGCGTCTAACAAATAATTAGCTTATCCATTATATTTGTATGGTTTTAAGATAAGGTAGTTTTGATGGGTTACCAACGGGGTTTATTCTCCTGTGGGAATGTCAACAAAGAGCAATAATAGTACCAAAACAAAGGCTGCCAAGGCTCCCGTGGCTCGAATTTTGGTCTGATTAAGTTGGGGTATTTTGGCTTCTAACTTCAGTTCGCCGGAAAAAGAATAAACTGTCATGGCCGCGAAAATCGCAGTGATTACTTTGACCATACCTTGGGATAAGTCGTTCATTTTACTCACAAAATCAGGGTTGAAGAGAAGTATAATGAAGATTGTTGAGACTAGGAGGAAAATATACCCAGTTTTTGTCTTTTCTAAAAAGGATATTATTGAGGGTTTTGGACTTTCGGGTTGATTTTGTAGAGGTTCTTGGGTTTGAGATGATTGTCTATAGGAGTCTCTTCTAATTTGTTGTTGACTGCGATCGCCTTCTGCTTCAAAACCATCGAGTAATGGTTTTAAGTCTACTTTTTTCCCTAGTTCTGGCACAAAATAGGTTTTCTCCCCAGCTTCCTCTGCACTGAGTAAGTGTTGATAAGGGATCAGAATATTTGGGTGATCCGGGAGACGTACTTTTTGGGTAACTTCCAGTCCTTTGAAACTGTTGTGGATAGTATTAAACTGTAAGCGCAGGGAGGATAAAAAGCCACGACGACGGTTTTTGGCTCCTGTAATATCTATAGTAATGATTTTGTCTTCGCGATCGCTACGAACCAAAGCTCTACACTCCTCATACTGTAACACAACCCCAGTACGCCAATAGGTTTTTTGAGAAATTTGCTCATGGACCCGCACCATAAAGCGGGAGAAAATGCTACTGGGCAAGACTCTGTAGTGATACTCAAAAGTCAAGGCATTATCCCAGTTTCCCGTATCAACTTCTTCTTTCGGTAGCAGGTCGGGAATGAGATATTGCTCAGTTCTATCCCTCAAAGGAAAGCATAGCTCAAATTTTTCCATTAATTTCACCAAAAAGGGGTGTTTGTGGCGAGGGTAACGGTTAGACAAAATTTTCTCCAAGAGGGACAACTTTAAAATACCCTTGTGTTCTATAATCAGGTCCCGATAGTTCAAAATCTTGTATACTCCGTTAGTCACCCACTCCGGTTTCAACACGTTAGTATCTTGTAAACGTTGGTCCTCCTGAAAGTTTACCACAACACCTAAATCATGCAAAAAGCGAACTAAGACCCGCTGACTGTCTTGGTCTTCTACCTGTTGCTCCTGGCAGAGAGTCATATACTGGTCATAGGGAATATAATCTTGCTGCAAAGCTTCCAGCTGAGTTTTCACCTTAAACCAACTTTGGGGTAACAAGTCTCCCACGTGTTTTAGTTGGTTTATTTCCTCCGTGATGCGTTTTTTCAGATTGTCAATACCCGTGCCTTGGGCACAGGAGGTTTCCACAAAGCCTTTTATGCGGGGATATTTCCGCTGTAACCCCCTTTGGTCTAGGTCTAGGGAGTGTTGGTCCACTTTGTTTCCTATTATAAGTACGGGAGACTTTCCCCCAAAGCTGTCCACCAGTTTCAGCCAATATTCCAATCTATTTTCTTCTTCTCCCTGACGACAGTCTAACACTACCAGGTACAAGCTGCGCTCAGTCAGGAAAAACTGGTGAGTGGAGTGCATAATTTCTTGTCCCCCAAAGTCCCAAATATTCACCTGTACAGCTCCCTCTTCTTCCTTCCCTTCTCCTACCCGTTTTACCTTCCACTGCTGAATATTAATGCCGTGGGTTTTGTTTTCCTGGGGGTTGTACTTCCCTGTTAATATTTGGTTTACCAGGGAGGTTTTCCTCACACTACCTTGACCCAGGAGGAGCATTTTTGCTTCATTCAGGGGATGCTTTTCCTTTTGTAAGTAGTAACGGATAATGGTTTGGGGTTGAGCAGGTGTTGCTTCGTTACGAACAACTTCTGCCCACGTTGGTCCTAAAATTTCTGGGGGAATAAGTAAAGGGTTATCATGGAAGTATAGCCCTTGCAAGTTCTGTAGTTGTGCTATTGCTGAGGGCAGACTAGAAAGTTGGTTACCACGGAGGTTTAGCTCTTGCAAGTTCTGTAGTTGTGCTATTGCTGGGGGCAGACTAGAAAGTTGGTTATGACTGAGGTTTAGCTCTTGCAAGTTCTGTAGTTGTGCTATTGCTGGGGGCAGACTAGAAAGTTGGTTATGACTGAGGTTTAGCTCTTGCAAGTTCTGTAGTTGTCCTATTGCTGGGGGCAGACTAGAAAGTTGGTTACCACTGAGGTTTAGCTCTTGCAAGTTCTGTAGTTGTGCTATTGCTGGGGGCAGACTAGAAAGTTGGTTAAAACTGAGGTCTAGCCGTTGCAAGTTCTGTAGTTGTCCTATTGCTGGGGGCAGACTAGAAAGTTGGTTATAACTGAGGTCTAGCCGTTGCAAGTTCTGTAGTTGTCCTATTGCTGGGGGCAGACTAGAAAGTTGGTTATAACTGAGGTCTAGCCGTTGCAAGTTCTGTAGTTGTCCTATTGCTGGGGGCAGACTAGAAAGTTGGTTATAACTGAGGTATAGCCCTTGCAAGTTCTGTAGTTGTGCTATTGCTGGGGGCAGACTAGAAAGTTGGTTATAACTGAGGTATAGTCCTTGCAAGTTCTGTAGTTGTGCTATTGCTGGGGGCAGACTAGAAAGTTGGTTATAACTGAGGTATAGCCCTTGCAAGTTCTGTAGTTGTGCTATTGCTGGGGGCAGACTAGAAAGTTGGTTATAACTGAGGTCTAGCCCTTGCAAGTTCTGTAGTTGTGCTATTGCTGGGGGCAGACTAGAAAGTTGGTTATAACTGAGGTCTAGGGAAGTTGCTTTTTCTCTAGCAGCTTGCTCAATTTTCCCAAGTAGTTCTCGCTGGTTCATTGCCTTTCCGTTAAAATTACCTATCTAGCACCGAGTATTGTATCTCTTGGCCAAATATTATAGTCCACCGAAGGGGACTTTTCCCCCTAGCCCGGAACTGAGACAGGAAAACAGTACCTCTACCAGGGTACCAGACGTTACCAAAATTGCCCACCCTACGGGACTTGTTGGTTGATTTTTTTCCATTATAATTACCTGTAGACCACCTGTCCAGTTTATAGAGTTCGGGGTATAATAATCAATTATAGACTACTGTTGGGTTTCGTTCCTCAACCCAATCTACAGCTCTTATATCAGCGTTTATCAGCGATCGCCATTATCTGCGGTTCACAAAATTCCCCCAAATCCTATGACAATAATCAAAAGAAGCAATGCTAGGGTGTGGTCAAAACCCGTTGGTAAAACGTCGATTTTTTAACTCAGAGTAGCCTGTGGCGACAGGGAGTCACGAGACTCTATCAACTACTTTTGACCACCCTCCTTATCAAGGGGGGTGCCCGATAGGGCGAGGGGCTCAAATCATTTAGGTTTGCTATAATATGATTAGTGTTAAGATGATATCAGATAACCCTCTCAAACAGAAAATGACCTATCCTCCTGCACCTTGGCTCCTTAAAGGGTACGCTTTTTTAACCTTCCATTTAGTTTCCAGCTCCCGAGGGCGCCTTTTCGTGCCTAAGGAATTAGAGCTAGTTGAACTTCTCCCCGGAAAGACTCTCGGTAGCGTTTATCTCTCTACCTACCAATCTGGTTCCATATTAGCCTATAATGAGTTAATAGTTGCCCCAGCTTATGTTCGCTATCAAGGTAAAATGGGAGCTTGGATCTCCCATATTTATGTAGATAATCCAGCTTCAGTGGCTGGAGGTCGAGAAATTTGGGGATTACCGAAAGAACTAGCGGACTTTGCTTGGGATAAGCATGGGGTCATTGTAACACAAAAAGAACGGGAACTATGTAACTTTAGTTACCAAAAAGGACTCTTTTCTTTTACTACCTGGTGGCAACAGCCATTAAAGGGTTATAGTTTTAGCGGTTTGGGTGAGGAGTTACTCTATTTTACCAGTAATTTTACATCTCCTCTGGGTTTAACCAAAGGTAAATTAACAATCCCAGCAGATAGTCCTTTTGCCGATTTAAACTTAGGTCAACCCATTTTAACCCTCAATTTACCCCAGTTGCATTTAGTTGCTGAGGCACCGGAAGTAGTAGGTGCACTAGGGGGTAGGTTGGGTAGAGCGTAAGCGTTACCAGTTACCAGTTACCAGTTACCAGTTACCAGTTACCAGTTACCAGTTAGCAGTTAGCAGTTAGCAGTGACCAGTTACCAGTGACCAGTTAGCAGTTAGCAGTTAGCAGTGACCAGTTATGAGGTAACAGGTAATATGTAAATGAATTGCAGTCAGAAAGCGGATTTTAACATTTCTCGCCTCAACGAGACCAACTCACTTGGGTGTATCAATCCCCGTTGCTGTGCTATATAACCTCTCTGCGCCTCTGCGCCTCTGCGTGAAACCATGCTTTAATTATCTTATCCAACAATAAAACAACTCCAATGTCAGAATCAACCATAGAATCAGTCCTACACCAGTGACCAGTGACCAGTGACCAGTTACCAGTTACCAGTGACCAGTGACCAGTGACCAGTTAGCAGTGACCAGTTAGCAGTTACCAGTTAGCAGTTACCAGTTATGAGGTAACAGGTAATATGTAAATGAATTGCAGTCAGAAAGCGGATTTTAACATTTCTCGCCTCAACGAGACCAACTCACTTGGGTGTATCAATCGCCCGTTGCTGTGCTATATAACCTCTCTGCGCCTCTGCGCCTCTGCGTGAAACCATGCTTTAATTATCTTATCCAACAATAAAACAACTCCAATGTCAGAATCAACCATAGAATCAGTCCTACACCAGTTACCAGTGACCAGTGACCAGTGACCAGTGACCAGTGACCAGTGACCAGTGACCAGTGACCAGTGACCAGTTAGCAGTTACCAGTTAGCAGTTACCAGTTATGAGGTAACAGGTAATATGTAAATGAATTGCAGTCAGAAAGCGGATTTTAACATTTCTCGCCTCAACGAGACCAACTCACTTGGGTGTATCAATCGCCCGTTGCTGTGCTATATAACCTCTCTGCGCCTCTGCGCCTCTGCGTGAAACCATGCTTTAATTATCTTATCCAACAATAAAACAACTCCAATGTCAGAATCAACCATAGAATCAGTCCTACACCAGTTACCAGTGACCAGTGACCAGTGACCAGTGACCAGTTACCAGTTAGCAGTTAGCAGTGACCAGTGACCAGTGACCAGTTACCAGTTAGCAGTTAGCAGTGACCAGTGACCAGTGACCAGTTACCAGTTACCAGTTACCAGTTATGAGGTAACAGGTAATATGTAAATGAATTGCAGTCAGAAAGCGGATTTTAACATTTCTCGCCTCAACGAGACCAACTCACTTGGGTGTATCAATCGCCCGTTGCTGTGCTATATAACCTCTCTGCGCCTCTGCGCCTCTGCGTGAAACCATGCTTTAATTATCTTATCCAACAATAAAACAACTCCAATGTCAGAATCAACCATAGAATCAGTCCTGCAAGAAAAACGCTTATTTAACCCCCCCAGGGATTTTTCCTCACGGGCTACTATTGGAAGTAGCCAACACTATGAGGAACTCTATCAGAAAGCTAGTTCCAACCCGGAGCAGTTTTGGGCAGAATTAGCCCAACAGGAACTACACTGGTTTCAACCATGGGATAAAATACTGGACTGGAAACCTCCTTTTGCCCAATGGTTCGTCAACGGTAAGATTAACATAGCCTATAATTGCCTCGACAGACATCTTACTACTGGGCGACGCAATAAAGCAGCTTTAATTTGGGAAGGAGAACCGGGAGACAGTCGCACCCTTACCTACGCTCAACTTCATCGGGAAGTTTGTCAAATGGCTAACGCTATGAAGCACTTGGGAGTGTGTAAAGGGGATCGGGTGGGTATTTATATGCCCATGATACCGGAAGCAGCCATCGCCATGCTAGCCTGTGCAAGAATTGGTGCTCCTCATACGGTAGTTTTTGGCGGTTTCAGTGCCCAAGCCCTGCAAGACAGACTCCTAGACGCAGAAGCTAAGTTAGTGGTCACTGCTGACGGAGGCTATCGTAAGGATAAAATTATCCCTTTAAAGGCTCAAGTAGATAAAGCACTGGCTGATAATGGAGTCCCTAGTGTAACTAATGTGCTGGTGGTACAACGGACGAAAGAAGAGGTGAGTATGGAATCGGGAAGAGACCATTGGTGGCACGAGGTGCAACCAGAAATGTCTGGACACTGTCCTGCTGAGACCATGGATAGTGAGGATATGCTCTTCATCCTCTATACTAGTGGTACCACGGGAAAGCCTAAGGGAGTGGTTCACACCACGGGGGGCTATAATTTATACACCCACATGACCACCAAGTGGATCTTCGACCTTCAGGAGACTGATGTATATTGGTGTACTGCGGATGTGGGTTGGATAACGGGACACAGTTATATTGTCTATGGTCCCCTTTCCAACGGTGCCACTAGTTTAATGTACGAAGGAGTACCCCGTCCTTCTAATCCCGGTTGTTTCTGGGATATAGTGGAGAAATATGGGGTGAATATCTTCTATACTGCCCCCACAGCCATTCGTGCTTTTATTAAGATGGGAGAAGACCTCCCTAAGGCACGAGATTTATCTTCCCTACGACTCTTGGGAACCGTAGGGGAGCCGATTAACCCTTCAGCCTGGATGTGGTACCATGAAGTTATTGGTGGATCCCGGTGTCCTATTGTCGATACCTGGTGGCAGACGGAAACGGGAGGGATAATGATAACCCCTTTACCTGGTGCCACCCCCACCAAACCAGGTTCCGCTACTCGTCCTTTTCCCGGTATTCTAGTGGATGTGGTAGACTTAGATGGGGACCCGGTGGAAGATAATCAAGGAGGATATTTAGTAATAAAGCATCCTTGGCCCAGTATGATGCGGACAGTATACAAGAATCCTGACCGCTTCCGTCGCACTTATTGGCAACCTATCTCCCCCCGAGACAACCAACATTTCTACTTTGCTGGAGACGGAGCCAAGCGAGATGAAGACGGTTATTACTGGGTTATGGGTCGAGTGGACGACGTGATTAACGTTTCTGGCCATCGTTTGGGTACCATGGAGGTAGAATCAGCCTTAGTATCTCATCGGGCAGTAGCAGAAGCAGCGGTAGTAGGGCGACCTGATGAAGTGAAGGGAGAGGATATCTTTGCCTTTGTCACGTTGGAAGGGAATTATACTGGTTCTGAGTCATTGGTACAAGAACTGAAACAACATGTGGTGCAGGAAATAGGGGCGATCGCCCGTCCTGGAGAGATTCGCTTCACCGACGCTATGCCCAAAACTCGTTCTGGGAAGATTATGCGACGTTTATTGCGTAATTTAGCTGCTGGGGAAGAGATAGGAGGGGATACTTCTACTTTAGAAGACCGCAGTGTTTTGGATAAATTACGCAGTGACCAGTGACCAGTGACCAGTTACCAGTGACCAGTTACCAGTTACCAGTTACCAGTTACCAGTTACCAGTTACCAGTAATCAGTTACCAGAGTTAGACAACAAAAATGGAGATGTGATGCCTTCTTTAAACCAAATGATGCTCCAGGTAAGAGTACGTTCAAAGAGATTATATCGGCAAGCAACTTGGCACCTCCGTAGTCTACCAAATTTCATCGTAATTGGAGCAAATAAATCTGGAACTACAAGCTTGTATTTCTATTTGAGTCAACATCCTCAGCTTTTGCCGTCATCGACGAAAGAAGTCCATTTTTTCGATGGAGGAGGGACAAAGTCCAATATTAACACTTTTCCAAAAGGACCATCCTGGTATCGTAGTCACTTTCCGTTGAAAAAAGACATGCTTCCTCATCAAAAGACCTTTGAAGCATCGCCTAGTTACATTTGCCATCCTCTAGTTCCAAGACGTATTTTTGAGCTTCTCCCCGACGTAAAGATTATTGCTCTCTTGAGAAATCCAACAGAGAGGGCCATAGCTCACTTTTTCTGGAAAAAGAAGGTCCGTAGGGTGGGCATTGCCCACCAAGTTTTCCCGCCGCAGAGGAAGTATGAATTTTACCAATTTCAACTAATTGAGGATAAAAGATACCAAAGAAAGTGGATAATATATAGATAACGTATTCGCTAGGTTCGTAACATGGAGAAAAAAAAGTTTACTTATTGGCAAGAGGACGATATGTGGTTAGGATACCTGGAAGAATATCCTGATTATTGGACTCAAGGAGAGACTGAAGCTGAATTGAGAGAGAACCTTTTGGACATATATAAAGACTTGACTAATGGAGCAGTATTAAAATGCTAAGTGATACCTAAAGTCTTCGGTGCGTTAAGGATTTCCTCTCTGCACCTCTGCGCCTCTGCGTGAAACAATTGCGTTGCGGGAGCAAGGCTTGCGCCCCTACAAATCTATTTCAAATCTGCCAATTTAATTCGGGGGTCAACCGCTTTCAGCAACAAGTCAGCCAGCAAATTCCCCACAATTAACATAGTAGCACCCATCATCAAACTTCCCATGACTAAATAGATATCTTGTCCTTGCACTGCTTGCAAAATCAAACGCCCTAAACCCGGCCAATTGAAGAAAAACTCCGCAATAAAGGCACCCCCCAGCAAGCTAGCAAATTCAAAACCCAACAGGGTAATTAAAGGATTTACAGCATTGCGCAAAGCGTGAACGTAAATAACCCTATCTTCTGGTAATCCTTTGGCCCGGGCAGTTTGAATGTAATCTTGACGCAGCACGTCTAATAATTGTCCCCGAGTCAACCGTTGCAGTCCTGCAAAACTGGTGATACTCAGGGCTATAGTAGGTAATATCATGTGCCAACCGATATCGATAACTTTACCTAATGGGGATAAATAGTTATAATTGATACTGGTCATTCCTCCTATGGGAAACAGGGGGGAAAGATTCTGAGCCACAAATAATAATAATAGGGCTGTGATAAAACTGGGAAATCCCTGTCCGAAATAGCTGAGAACCCGCAATAATTTGTCTAGGATGGTGTTTTGCTTTACTGCACTAATTATCCCTAAAGGAATGGCGATCGCCCATGTTACTATAATGGAAGTAACTGCTAACAACAGAGTAGCTGGTATTCTTTCCAACAGCAAGGAGGAGACCGAACGCCAATAGACAAAACTGGTACCGAAGTCAAAGTGAGTCACTACCCGCCACAACCAGCTCCCATATTGAACCAAGGGGGGTTTGTCTAAACCGAATTGTCTTATCAGTTCTTCCAATCTCTCCGGGGAAATTTGCGGATTAAGGCGCAAAGTATCCAAATAGTTACCTGGAGCTAATTGAATTATGGTAAAACTGAGGGCAGATGCTAAAAACAAGGTCAAAATCGCCTGTCCCAGTCGCTTGAGGACATAGAGCAATGTTTCATTCATTATATAAATATATAAAGTTGAGTTATGATTTATTAATATTCAATGAGAGTAATAATCGGTACTTCTGGCAGTTTTTGTCGCCCGCCCAAATCCTTTAACTCAATGATAAAGGCAAAACACAAGATTTCGCAGTCCAATTTCCTCAACAAGTCTGCTGTAGCTTTAGCTGTACCCCCAGTGGCAATCAAATCGTCTACAATCGCTACTTTAGCTCCCGATTCTACAGCATCTTGATGAATTTCCAGGCGATCGGTACCATATTCCAAATCATACTCTACCCTATGAACTGCTGCCGGCAGTTTCCCAGGTTTGCGCACAGGAATAAATCCCGCGTTGAGCTTATAAGCTAGGGTTGGACCGAAAATAAAGCCTCGGGACTCCATTCCCACAATATAATCAGGGAACAAACCAGTCGTGGTAAATTTAGCAGACAGACTGTCTATAGTGTAGCGCAGTCCTTCAGCATTCTTGAGCAGGGTGGTAATATCCCGAAAGAGAATAGAAGGTTTGGGAAAGTCGGGTATATCGCGAATGAGAGATTTGAGATCCATCTTTATAACAGTTACCAGTTACCAGCTTTTGAGGGGTGTGGGGTGTGGGATACCCACAGCGCCCGCCCTCAAATGAAAGATAAGAAACTACTGAATCGCTTGATAGTTGCTAGTTTTAGCCTCGTACCCGTGATTGAAGTTTCTGTCCAGTTACCACTTGATTATGGCATTATGGCACGCCCAGTGAGATTTTCCGCTATTGGTGAAAAGATTAAGATAAAAAATAAGATGAGTGATGAATCTACCTTAATGTCCCAACCCCCAATTTTGTCCAGTCTCGCGGACATTCCCTCTGTAACCCAATGTTCGGTGCGAACTGCACAGCGGCTGGATCTAATGCTGCTAGCTCTGGAAGCCTTGGCAATAGGAGGAGCAGAACGAATGCTGGTCGCTGCTAAAAGGTTACAATTAGAGAATATAATTAAAAACCGAGTGTTAGTCTGGCGTTTGCGCTGTACTAATCCCTGGCGTCGTTCCTACCACCGCCAACCCCTTACCCTGGAACAAGCTAAAGCTTTTGTCATCATTCTCACGGATCAGGTCCGCCAACGGTCGACTTTAATTCGCCAGCTACTCTTAGCAGAACAGCAAATGCTCCAGAAGGGGTTGCCCGTGGGACACCATTTTCGCCTCTCGGAGTATCTGGAAAGGTTTAGTTCTCACTATAGAGCCAGAATGAATCCCCGCCGTGCTAAGGTAGAGATATATCTCTCCTCAGAGGAAAAATTGAACGCCCTCGCTCTGGATCTGTTAAATAAGCTATTGTTTTGTACGGGAACCCAAGGGAAGTCGCGGTTTTGGTTTAGTTTGTTTGATGGGGAGATAAAATGACAATTCGACGCCAATACAGTTTACCTAATTGCACGCTGATTTTAGATGGTTTTAGCGAGGATAGTACCCAGAAGATGTCCATTTTGCTCAATGCTCAATGCTATTTTATGGGTGTGAACCAAGTCCTCAGCGGTGGTAAAGTATTTTTGACCAGTCTGGTAGAGACGGTGAGTGCTTATGGACAGGGGTGCTTGAGTGGACTGTATCTCCCCCAAGCGGAACCAGGAAAGGAAGAGAAGGGAAAAGTGTCCATAGAACCTGTCCCAGGTAAACATTTACATCGCTTAACTTGGGAACCCCCCTCAGAGGAAAAGAATGTGGAAGTTGAGCTGACAACGGTGCAGTTATTCGACTTGCTGGAAGCGGTGGATCGGTTGTTGACAGATCCCCAGACTTTACCAGATTTGACTTTGCAGTTGCAATCAGTGAGTAAGCGCTATCGTCAGAGAGAAGAACCGCTCCTACAGCGCGCTACTCCACCGATTTTGGGCATTGGTAGTTTTGTACTGGCGGCGATGGCTTTCGTCTTCCTCCCTGTTCCAGAAGTACCCAAACCGGAAGAACCCAAACCAGAGGAAAGAACCACTGAGACTGTGCCCCTAGAAGGTACTCCTACTACTATTCCTATTACTATTCCTCCCCCGGAACCTTCTCTATCTCCTGAAACTCCCGAACCTACTGTTTCTCCTCAATCAGTGGGGGGGCTCAGACCCAAAGAAGAACATTCATGGTACGAGGTTACTGCCTGACTGCCCCGGTTGGCATGAGCAGGACTGGTAACTACTGATAGTTTAGAAGAGTTGGTTTAGGATAAATAAATGTTTTATGTGTAGGTTGGGCCCACAGGCAACTGTCGGGGCACGAAACCCAACAGCGATCGCCACCAACATTTCTAGTCACTGGATATGTTTAATCCAAGCTAAAACCGCTGTTTCAAACTCCTCTAACGACACCGTATAAACGGGACTATTGTCATCAACCTCATCTTCTAACCGTGCGAACGTTGCAGAGAGTGTCAAACAAAATGCATTGCCATTTCGTTCCCATTCCCGTAGCTTCCCTGATCGCACTGCTGCCACTTTCCCCGCCAATTCCTGCGCCCACACAGGACTGTGCTGGATATCCATAACCAGAAATGCCAGCAGTCGCTGGTGGGCTGGATCTTCGGGGCGGCGATTGGACCAGGAGAATTGATTCTCAGTCATTATTGCCGATAGATTTTAGCTAACAAATGTTCACACTTGCTCACCAATGCACTACTGAAATAAGCCAGTTCCGGGGCTATCTCCCAATGCAGTCACTCTCGCGCAGAGGCGGGACGGCACGGAGAATTAATAAACAGGCGCTTCAAGCGCTCATCCATATCATGTTATTCTCTGCGCCTCTGTGTCTCTGTGAGCTTCCATTAGAAAGTAACTGCTCTTTGTTCTATTTTGTCAGCTTGGTTATTGCTGTGTTTCCAATATACCTAATTAAAAGCCTTTTGGCAAACCCACCCCCCAACCCCACCCACCCCTACCCACCCACCCCTACCCACCCACCCCTACCCCCTCCCAGGAGGGGAACCAGGAGGGGAACCAGGAGGGGAACCTGGGAGGGGGGCGAAGGGGGGGTGGGTGCAAATCAACCACTGTGTGTCAACCTCAAGGGAAATGCGGTGTTGACTTTCCTATTATTGAGCAATCCGAGGGCGATGGTAAAAATACTATCATCCATGGCTTGACAATAGCCTAGACCGCTCTCTTGGGGACGGTTGGGGCCACAGCTTGCCCAATTAGGTGCCCCTTCTAGACAGGACGTGGGATGGTTTGCTGCATAGACAATGGAGTGTACCACTTGACTATAGGTGCAACCGTCGGGGAAGAAGGTGGAAAACTTATCTTTGTGAGAATGACCGCGATAGCTCCAACGCCCACCATAAATCCCTTGGTTATTTTCCGGCTGGGTGACAGCGACCTGAGCGATAGTTACCGGATTTTTTCCATCGGGACGGGAGTGAAATCCCCTTGCCCTTCTATGGCGCCATTCCCCACAGAAAATATGGGGAAGATTTACTGGAGGATTTGAGAAAGACCAGTCAGGCAGGACCGGGCAGTTCACCTGTGCGTCAGCAGGATGATGAATAACGATGGTTATGGTGAGTGTTGCCAGTACAGATATTAAAAAAGTTGCCAAGTATTTAGGATGCGGCTTAAACATGAAAGAGTTAGATTAGTTGACTGTTTATTTAGTCTACACTAAATTCTAGCGATCGTCAAAACAGTTAACAAAAATTTATGGGAGATAATAATTCCATGCACGCCTTGTAAAACATCGCTTTTACCTATACCTCACCAGACTAACCCACTTTTGTAAGAATGTGCTATTATGGAAATGAGTTGAATTTAGAGGGACAAATATGTCAAACGTGATGGCTCAAACTCAAGCGGCTAAAGAAGGCTTTAAAGCGACCAACAGGATGGTTCAAGCGGCTGAAGAAGACTTTAAAGCGGCCAAGGTAGGAGCTGCTCAGACTCCCGAAGAAGCAGAAATAGAGGAAATTTTCGTCCAGCTTCGGTGTGCAGATGCTAGAATCGAGAAGGATCAAGCCGAGATCCAAAGACTCAAAAAGGAGAACAAAGCTCTTTTAGCTGATTTACAGGCAGTGTTGAGGGGCTTATGTGGCTAAAGCTAGTTGAGTTTGGGAAACAGCTCTTTAATCTTAAGAGTCAAACCGAGCAAAATACATCGGATATCAAGGATTTGCAGCAAAAGGTTCAAGAGTTAACCGTAGTTGTCAGGAAGTTAACACAAACTATTCAACGGGATCGGGAAAACAGGATCCATGAGGTAGAAAAACTACAACTTCGTCTAGAAAATGCTCTCCTCAAAGTGGAACGACGTTTTCTCCTAGGGAGCCAAAATGCCCAGCAGCAAGATGAGGAAGTCTAATTTATTTTGGGGGCGATCCCGTCCTTCCCGAGCTGATAACTGCCTGACTGCCCCGGTTGGCATGAGCAGGACTGGTAACTGCTAACTGCTATAACTCATTCTCTCAATTCGTTGCAAATTTCGCTCCACTTCCGCAGCAAGGGAACGGTTGTGAGGATCTGTTGTTATTGCTTTTCTTAAGTATATTTTCGCCTTGTGGAATTGTTTGGTTTGCATTAGCTCTCTGGAGCGCAACTGATAGGCGATCGCCAGCCACTGACGTACCTCTGGATCTTCCGGACACCTTTGGGCTAAACCTTCCAATAGGACGATACCACGAGCAAATCTTCGTTCTTTGAGTAACTGCTGTAATTGCTTATAAGCATCCCACTTCAGCTTTTGCTCGTAGGGGTAGCTCGGGGGAGACTTGACCTCTGGATCTGCGGTGACCTTGGTAACCTTGCGGACATTGGGTAGATCTGACAACTGGGTTTTTTCAGTTCGCTCCAAGACACCCATTAGGAATTTATAAGCATCTGTCACGTGAATGAAGTGAGCTGCTGCAACAGGGTTTCCCCCATTGGTATCGGGATGATAAAGTCTTGCTAGACGGCGATAGGAGGTTTTGACATCCTCTAGTTTAGCTCCAGAGTGTAAACCCAACGAGTTATAGCAATTAACCAGATCCATTCTAAGTATGGTGTGATAGGAACTTAATCAATATAAGGGAAGAGTGGTAAGCTATGCAACATTAGACCTCAAAGCTAAAACACAATTTTGATAAATTACACATCGTTGACAACTCTTTATATACGCTTGGGAAGAAGCTCGCAGAGCCGGACTAGGCGCAGAGATATGACTGATCCAACTGCGGCTTAACGCTTGTTTATTAATCCGGAGTGCCTCCTGGAGATTGAGCCTCTGGCTACATTGGAGCCATCCTGTGTAGTTAAGTCCGGTCGCCTACCCCGATTCTCCGTCGATTTATCGCGGGGAGTGTCAAGCGTTAGCTTTGCGACCCTCGATAATCATCTGGCGACGCTGTTTTACGATGGTGGGGATGTAGCTATTTTTATGGGCCTGATCCTTGAATCCAAGGCGCTCGTAAACCATGCCACCCCCGGCATTGATTAATGGCGGGGGGAATCACTTCCCCTTCACGGGTGCGCTCATCATCTTGGGCAAAGTAGAAAAATTGAAATTTGTCAGTAATGTCGGGGGGAAACACCTGCCGTAAGGATACTTCTGCATGGTAATACATCACGGGGGCAGCAATAAAAATGTGCTTAGGCTGGACAGTTTGGATCAGATTTTGCAGGTTGGTTCTGACCACACAGCCCCCGGAAATGATGGACTTGACAATTATGAGAGTGTCTACCTGTTCTGTGGGTTCCCGATATCGCTTCAGAATTGGGGCAACGGCCAGTGAACTGAGACCAAACAATGAAGTGCGCTCATTCCAGAAACAGGAAAAACCCAAGGAAGATACGTGGATTTCGAGCGCTTTGAGAACACCCAGAGCCAGGAAATCGGCATCCTCTACAGTTGCTACCAGATGGACATTTTTGGATCCTTGTCCTTGGCTGTTAATGGCATCAACCATTGCATGACCAAGATGTTGACCCAACTGAGTCAAAGCTTGTTGATATGCTTGATGGGGGGTAGATTTGTCGGCGATCACCTCCAGCAAACGTCTCCCATCATCATTAGCCAGGGTGGAGTATTGGCGCGTCATAGCAGAGTCTCCAATTCCTCAAAGGTTTAGGGCTTTTGTTGTTTGCTCCGCTTGAAATTTATCCATTTCTGATAATTTATCAGAGTTACAGGGATGGTGTCTCTCCATTCCCGAACATTCATCAGAGTTACAGGGATGGTGTCTTTCCATTCCCGAAAATTCATCAGAGTTACAGGGATGGTGTTTATGTTAAAGGGAAGGTATAATTTGATTGCTAATTCCTTAACATCACCATAACTACTTTTACAAGAAGATTCCCCAATAGGAAAGCAGATGTAAATGACATCTGAATTCGGCAAAAACTTGCAGTACTTGGTTAGTATATTACTTTGGTTTAGGTAGTCTTTCTTAAGCACTCTAAAGGCATCTTATACTTTTTCTTTAGCCATGATATGTCCTACTCAATCTCAATAACAAGTGGTGAATGCCCTGAGAAGGGCATATAGTTCACCTTTAGTTTACCATAGCATATGGACCAGGGCGTCGTCATACATCTCACGCCAAAACGCGCGCCCACCGAGTAGGCGTAAAGGGACACAATTACACTCCGGTTGCGGTATAGCACCGTCTCCTTCCCATTCTTTGCGTACTTTGTGTCTTTGCGTGACCAAATTAAAGATTATGGCGTGAGCCTTCTGCCGACATCAGGGTAAAAAGCGGGTAATGGGACTCGAACCCACGACATTCAGCTTGGGAAGCTGATGTTCTACCACTGAACTACACCCGCTTATTCAACTCCCTCACAATCCTAACATATAGTTACCAAAAAAACCAACCATTCGTCAAAATTTTTCTCCTAACCGTCGTCCTTTGACCGAAAACCTTCCATCTTGGCGATATCCAGCATCGTCTTCATCACCGAGTCAGGGTTCAAACTAATCGAATCAATTCCCAGTTCCACCAGAAAGCGGGCAAATTCGGGATAATCGCTCGGTCCCTGACCGCAAATCCCGATTTTGCGGCCATTTTTCTTCACTTTCTCGATCGCCATACGCACCATATCCTTTACCGCTTGGTTCCGCTCGTCAAAGATGGCCGCTACCAATGCCGAGTCCCGATCCAGACCCAAAGTTAGCTGGGTTAGGTCGTTGGAACCAATCGAGAACCCGTCAAACACCTTACTGAACTCGTCAGCCAAAATTACGTTGCTGGGAATCTCGCACATGACATAAACCTGGAGACCATTTTCGCCGCGCTTCAAGCCTTGTTTTGCCATCACCAACTGTACCTTGCGACCTTCATCGGGAGTGCGGCAGAAAGGAATCATCGGGATAACGTTGGTTAAACCCATTTCGTCCCGCACCCGCTTGAGAGCTTTGCACTCCAGACCGAAAGCTGCGGTATACTGGGGGTCGTAGTAGCGAGAAGCACCGCGCCAGCCCAGCATGGGGTTTTCTTCCTTCGGCTCAAACTGTTTGCCCCCCAGGAGGTTAGCGTATTCGTTGCTCTTGAAATCGGACATCCGCACCACTACTGGGTTGGGATAAAACGCAGCTGCAATGGTGCCAATCCCTTGTGCCAGTTTGTCTACGAAAAAGTCTGGCTTGTGGGCATACATGGCAGTTAGCTTGGCAATTTCCTGCTTCACCGATTCATCTTCGAGTTCGTCGAAGTGAATCAGCGCCAAGGGATGAGTCTTAATGTGGTTGGCGATGATGAACTCAAAGCGAGCCAAACCCACACCGTCGCAGGGAATGGAAGCCAGACTGAAAGCTTCCTCTGGGTTGCCTACATTCATCATAATCTTGGTCTTGGTGCGGGGCAAGTTGTCTATTTTTGTTTCTTGCACCTCAAAGGGCAGTAGACCTTCATAAACCCGTCCCTCTTCCCCTTCCGCACAGGAGACGGTGATTTCTTGACCCGTTTTCATGTGTTCGGTGGCACTGCTGCAACCGACGATGGCAGGGATGCCCATTTCCCGCGCAATAATTGCCGCGTGGCAGGTACGTCCCCCTTGGTTAGTGACTATCGCCCGGGATTTCTTCATGATCGGCTCCCAATCAGGGTCAGTCTTATTTGTCACCAAAACTTCCCCTGGTTGAAACTCCGATATCTTGTGAACGTCCAGAATAACCCGCGCCTTACCTTGCCCTATGGTTTCTCCTACTGCCCTTCCTTTTGCCACTACTTTGCTGCTACCATTCAGCTTGTAGCTGCGGATGATATTGCCAGCTTTCTGAGATTGTACCGTTTCCGGGCGGGCTTGAACTATGAACAGTTCCCCAGTGATACCATCTTTCGCCCATTCGATGTCCATGGGGGTATATTTGCCCCGCACCTGAGAATAATGTTCTTCAATGATACAAGCCCACTGAGCGAGTTTGATAATCTCGTCGTCCATGAGGCAGTATTTACCCCGGTCCGGTTCTGGAACAGGCTGGTTTTTTGTCAATTTGGAACCGCCCACATCGTAGATCATCTTGATTTCTTTGCTGCCCAGGCGTTTTTCCAAGATTGGGCGTTTCCCTTGTTTGAGGGTGGGTTTGAAGACAAAATATTCGTCCGGGTTAACCGCCCCTTGCACCACGTTTTCCCCCAAACCGTAGGCAGCGGTAATTAATGCCACATTTTTCAAGCCAGTTTCGGTGTCGATAGAGAACATGACCCCGGAAGTTGCCAAGTCAGAGCGCACCATTTTTTGCACCCCCACGGAAAGAGCAACGCTAAACTCGTCAAAATCAGGATGGGTTTCGGCGTATTGGTGACGATAAGAAATAGCGCGATCTGTAAACAAAGAGGCGAAGCATTTGTGGCAAGCTTCTACAACACCTTGAACCCCTTGGACGTTGAGATAGGTTTCCTGCTGACCTGCAAAACTGGCATCTGGCAAGTCTTCAGCAGTAGCAGAAGAGCGAACTGCTACATCAAGAGCGCTGCTTAATTTTTGACACTCTTGTTCGTCTTCCGGCTCCAACCAGGAGCAAACCTCTGAATTAGCGCCATAGCGATCGCACAACTTCAGGTAAGCGGACGCGATCGCGTCTGTGAGTTCTGGAGGAAACGGCGTATTCATTACCATTGCCCGAGCCTGCTTGCCCCGCAACCGCAAGTTGTTCACGTCACTTGGGTCTAGATCGGAAAATAACTTGCGCAGCTTGGCTTCTAAACCAGCTTTTTCTATAAAGTACCGATAGCCATAAGCGGTGGTAGCAAACCCCGCTGGCACGTTTACTCCGTTAGAAGTCAACTGTTGGATCATTTCACCTAGGGAAGAGTTTTTGCCCCCCACCAGGGCGATGTCTTCCAACCTCAATTCTTCAAAGAAGATGACAAAGGCTGTCTGTTTGGAGATTTGTTTTCTTGTATCAGTAGCTGTTGCAATCATTACTTTTCCCCCAATACTGATTTTGACGGTAGTCAGTCTTGCACCTAATACAATTCTCTACTCGGAAAGACAACCATGGGAACCAGTTATTAATATAATTTAATATTTATTCATAATTGTTTGCTGGAAATTTATTCTGGAAATTGCTACTAATGCTCCCCTCAAAGAGAACTAATAAACTTTTCTAATCGAGTCATTCCCTTCTCAATAGTCGTCATATCCGTAGCATAAGAGAGACGAATACATTCATCTACACCAAAAGCAATACCAGGAATCGTCGCAACTTGGTAAGATTTCAGTAAAGTTTTGCAAAATTCTTGAGACTTTAAACCAGTAGCACTAATATCTACAAAAAGATAAAAAGCACCGTAAGGTTTTGCGCAGCTAACTTTAGGTATTGCGTCGATACCAGAAAGCATGACTTGACGGCGATCGCCAAAAGCTTGCAGCATTTCTTGGATACAGTCTTGACTGCTTTCCAGAGCAGCGATCGCCCCGTATTGAGCAAAAGTACAAACATTAGAAGTGCTGTGACTCTGGATCTTAGTTATCCCTTTAATCAGTTCCACCGCACCTGCAAGATAACCGATACGCCAACCTGTCATCGAATAACTTTTAGCAAAACCATTGCTAAGAATAGTACGCTGAAATATTTCCTTATTTAAAGAACCAATACTGACATGTTCAGCACCGTCGTAGAGAATATTTTCATAAATCTCATCTGTAACTACCAATAAATCAAATTCAACAATTACCTCTGCTATTGCGCGTATTTCATCTAAAGTATAGACTGCTCCAGTAGGATTAGAGGGAGAATTGAAGACAAACAGTTTGGTTTTGGGGGTAATTGAGCTTCTCAGTTCCTCTGAGGTTATTTTATACTGATTAGTAGCTTTAGTCTTGACAATTACTTCTTTCCCTCCTGCTAACTTTACCATTTCTGGATAACTTACCCAGTAGGGAGCGGGAATAATTACTTCATCTCCCGGCTCTATTAATGCCAGCATTAGGTTAAAAAGGGAATGCTTACCACCGTTGGTGACAATGACGTTCTCAGCACTGTAGTCCAGGTGGTTTTTGGTCTTAGCTCTGCGGGCGATCGCTTCTCTCAGCTCCAATTCTCCCGGTACATCACCATATTTAGTCTTCCCGTCATCTAGTGCTCTTTTTGCTGCTGCTGTAATATGGGCGGGAGTGTCGAAATCCGGTTCCCCCGCGCTCAAACTACAGACATCGATGCCTTCTGCTTTCATTGCCTTAGCCTGGGCGGAGATTGCCAACGTCGGAGAAGGGGTTACTCGACCGACTCGTGCTGCCAGTTTCATTAATGTAAAACTCTATTATATCAAATCAGGTAAATCAAATTTAATACAGTAGGGTGTGTTAGCGCAACAAAATAGTTGGGTTTTGTTTCCCAATTGCGAAGCAAAGCGCAAGCAAAGCGCAAGCAACCGCCCTTGGCGTCCCGCCAAAGGCGTCCCCAACAAATCTATTTTCGGTATCTTACGTCAAAAAGGAATGTCGTCTTCAGATTGGTGAGAAATGGGAGCAACTTCTACATCAGTCCCATCGTCGAACTTTGGATCGTTCGTTGATTTATAGGAGTCCATCGCCACCACGTTCCCCTCCTGGGAGGGGAGAAGAGGGGTGGGTTCCGATCCCGTTGCTCCATCCATTTTGTAAATGCGAGAAACAACTAATTCCGCTCGCTTTTCCTTGAAGCCTTCCCGATGCTCGAATAAGTTCATGGACAGGCGACCTTGAAGAATAACCCGATCGCCGGACACATAATTTTCTTTAATTTCCTTAGCCTTATTTCTCCAGCCAACTACTTTTAAATTAGCGGGTGGATCTTTCGGGTTTGGTCCGTCGAACTGAACCATCATTTCGGTCACTTCTACTTCATCTGGAGTCAAACGCAGTTCCGGACCGCTAACAATCTGAGCCATTAAAATGCAGCTATTCATCTCACAATTCTCCTGGGGCTGACGATATTAGGTAAGAAGCTCTCTTACTAGACTAGAACAATTGTACTATAAACTTGTCCGAGGGGAGTAAGGGAGTAAAGTCCAACTTCATCTCCCTTTCTACTTTCCTGACCAGTTCTCCGATACTCTATTAGAACTGGTAACTGTCATGGTACGAGGTAACTGTTAACTGGTAACTGTTTCAAGCATTAAGACCAAGTTCGGAGTCGATAAAGTCTTGAACCTTAATCCGATAGTTTCTCAGAGACCGATCCACCCAATCCCGATCTTCGCTGTCGGCAAAAATATGTACTATAGGTTCCCCCGCATCCGGTAAGATTAAGACCCAATTCTCCCTCAGGGGGTCAATAATTTTCACCCCATCAATCAACTCCAGATTCTCCGTCGGATGACTTTCCACCAGATGACGCATCAGAGCACCTTTTACGGTCCAGGGACAGCGCATGGTGTAGGATTTGTGGCCAACCCGGGGGAGGTCCGTGCGAATTTGAGCCAAGGATCGCTCCTGAATGGTCAACATTTCAATCAGTTTGGCAATGGTGAACATGGCATCGAAACCGGGATGGAGTTGGGGGAAAATAAAGCCCATCTCCCCGCTTCCCCCTAATACCACATTGCCATTATCTTGGGATGCTTCCATTAAAGCAGTGGGATTCGCCTTCGTCCGCAGTACTTTCCCATCGTGGCGACGGACAATTTGTTCCACTGCTGAAGAAGCATGAACTGGTACTACCACAGTGCTGCGAGGATGAGCAGTCATAATCGTATTCACCATCAGGGCTGTGAGCAATTCTCCGGCGATGGGTAGTCCCGATTCATCCACTAAAATCAACTGCTCCCCATTGGCTGATACCTGCACTCCCAGGTTCGCCCTCAGAGCCTCCACCACGTGACCCAGCTGAACCAGCAAATCTTCCCGTTCCACCTTTGATAGGGCCATCTGATTCAAACTAGCATTGAGCACCACCGCATCGCAACCGAACTTACCTAAAAGCCGAGGTAGAACTGCTCCCGATACAGCATAGACGTAGTCGATGACAATTTTCGAGTTGCTATGGCGAATTGCTTCCACATTTAGGTGAGTCTCAAAGCTTTTGCTGTAAATGTCCAGCACCTGAGAGGGATAGGATACCCTGCCAATTTCCTGAACCGCTACCCGTCGCAGGTCTTCTTTAAAATAAGCTCCCTCAATCTTCTTTTCTTTGGATTTGGAGACGTTAATTCCCTGCTTATCCAAGAATTCAATCAGAATGTAATCCGGTCGGTCGGGATGGAGCCGGACGTGAATCCCCCCATCCACCTTCAAACTGGTTGTCATGGTCCGGGCGATGGGAATTGCTGTGGACTCCAGGTTCTGGATATTCATCCCCGTGGACATCAACCCTGCAATCAAAGAGCGGCTCACCATCCGGGAGACATTGCGCTGGTCCCGAGAAACCAAAACCTGAGAACTGGGTTTTAAAGTTGAGCCATAGGCTACTCCCAGCTTAACTGCAAACTCCGGGGTAATATCGATATTGGCTAGCCCGGAAACTCCCCGCTGACCGAAGAGATTACGAGTTGCCTTATTCCCCCAAATCAGGTTGATATTCAAAATTGCTCCTGATTCGATTTTTTTACTCGGCCATACCCTTACTCCGGGACTGATTTGCGCTTCTTCTTCCACTGTAGAAAGGGGACCCACCACAGCTCCTTCTAAAATTTGAGCGCGGCGATCTACTCGCGTACCTCTGGCGATGATGCAGGCACTGAGATGGACTTCTTCCCCAATTGTCACCCCATTCCAAATAATAGGCCGCTTGAGTTCTGCATCCGGACCAATAGTCACGTTATCCCCGATAGCTGTTCCCGCTTCTATATTGACTCTGGCGCCGATACGACAATTACTGCCAATCAGCACTGGCGCTTCTATTTTAGCCGATGGGTCGATGTAAGTATTCTTCCCCACCCAGATACGGTCCGATTTTTCTTCATAGAGCTTTTCCACTTTGACCTTGGAGTGTAAAGCGTCATAAATGCTCTGGCGATAAGCATCTAGATGACCCACATCGCACCAATAGCCCTCAGCAACATAACCGTACATGGGTTCTCCCTTCGCCAGTAGCAAGGGGAAGAGGTCCTTAGAAAAGTCCTTTTCAACGTAAGAAGGCAGATATTCCAGTACTTCTGGTTCCAGGATGTAAGTTCCAGTATTAACTGTATCGGAAAAAATTTCGCTACTGGAAGGTTTTTCCAGAAAACGGCGAATGCGCTGCTCTTCATCGGTAATGACGACCCCAAATTCTACTGGATTGGGAACCCTGGTTAAGATGAGAGTTGCTAATGCTTGTTTTTGCTTGTGAAACTCAATTGCTGCTCCAATGTCGAAATCCGTAATACTATCGCCGCTAATAACCAGGAAGGTATCTTTTAATAACTCGGCAATGTTTTTCACGCAACCTGCCGTCCCTAGGGGTTGTTCTTCCTCAACAGCGTAGGTGATTTGGATGCCAAAGTCCCTACCATCGTGAAAGTAGTCTCGCATCACGTCGGGAAGGTAGTGAAGTGTGGCAATGACCTCCGTGACACCATGTCTTTTGAGCAGATTAAGAATGTGTTCTGCAATCGGTCGGTTCAATACCGGCACCATCGGTTTGGGCAGGTCGCAGGTCAGGGGACGTAGTCTGGTTCCGGAACCACCTGCCATCAGCACTGCACGCATAAATCCTCCTTGTCTATAATCGAGCTATTTACCAGCCTCCCACAAAAATGGTGATCAGGGGCAATTTTCTTAGTTCGTCCATCTGGCATTGGAATTTTAATATAAATTAGTATTTAACTAAATTAAATTAGTTATGATAAGCAAAAAAATTAATGAGAGATGATGGACGGATCTGGTTGATTGGCGGAACGAGTGAAAGTGCAGTCATTGCCAGGATACTCGCAGATGTTGGTATACCTTGTATTGTAACAGTTACAACAGATAACGCAGAGCTGCTCTATCCTCAGACCAAGGGGTTGAGAGTATTGGTGGGGAAAATGTCAAGAGACAGAATCGCCCATTTTTTGCACTCACAGGAAATAAGGGCAGTTGTGGATGCAACTCATCCCTATGCAGTAGCCATTTCCCGAGAGGCGTACAGGTCGTCTGCCGAACACAACATACCCTATCTGCGCTACGAACGTCCTGCTGTGGTCGATTTAGGAGTATCCCCTTCATGCAAAGTCATTGAACTAGACAGCTTTGATACTCTCTTACAGGGGGATTACCTCGACAGAAAGAGAGTACTGCTGACAATTGGTATCAAAACTTTACCTGCCTTTAAACCTTGGCAAAACCGCTGTACCCTTTTTGCTCGCGTCCTACCAGAGGTCAACTCTTTACAAGTAGCTTTCGATTCGGGATTCACCAGCGAAAGGCTTTTCGCCCTTCGTCCCCCTATAAGTGCTACCATGGAAAAAGCTCTCTGGGAACATTGGCAGATTTCCCTAGTAGTAACAAAAGCCAACGGTAGTGCAGGGGGAGAAGAGGTGAAGCGTTCTGTAGCAGAAGCATTAGGCATTCCTTTGATTGTTATCGCCAGACCTCAAGTTGCCTATCCCCGCCAAACCAGTGACTTTGCCGCAGTGCTAACATTTTGTCGTCAACATATCCTAGAATAAAGGCGAAAAGTTGATAATGCCAAATCCAAATGTCAGAAACAATTACCCCAGCTATTAGCGATCGCATTTGTAAGCACATGAATGAAGACCACGGAGACGCTTTAGTTCTCTACGCTAAAATTTTTGGCAATGTGACCGCCACTGAGAAAGCGGAAATGGTGTCTATTGATACTCTAGGAATGAATTTGTCCGCTCAAATGCAAGGGGAAACCGTTCCCATAAGAATTCAATTCGACCATTCCCTAAAAGATGCAGAAGATGCTCACCACACTTTAATCGATATGCTCAAGGCTGCCAAATCCATGAACAATTAACCTACCTTATCATCCTGCCTTTTTTGCAGCAGGCCAACAATGTTAGCTTTCTCAAGCATTCCCACTAAAATACCATTTTCCCTGACTACCGTTAACTCTTTGATATTCTGCTGTTCCAGCAGCTTAACTACCTCTAACAGAGAGCGATCGGATTGAATGGTAGCAGTTGTCACCGGAGTTACCAACTCTTTTATTATAGTGTGAGTCCACTGGGAAGTAGGGATTGTTTTCAAGTCATTCACTGTAATTGCTCCCAGGAGTTTCCCTTCTTCATCGGTAACTAAAAACTTGCTCCACTTATCCTGACCGATAACATATTCATTAGCAAATTCTCGCAGGTTCAAATCCCCAGTTACAATCGGGCCATCGGGAGCTACCGCATCAGCAGCGGTCAAACCTGATAGAGTTTTGTTGAGTTTAGCATACTGGGCAGAATTACCAGCATTCTGCAATAAAAACCAACCGATTAATAAAATCCAGAAGTTACCCACAGGAAGGAGCCCCAAAGTACCTAATCCACCTGCAATAACTGCTAACCAACCGAAAAATTGACCGAACCGACTGGCAAACAAAACTCCTTGATGGGGATTGCCAGTAAATTGCCAAACTGCTGCTTTGAGTATATTACCGCCATCTAGGGGCAAACCGGGAATTAAGTTAAATAATCCCAGCATTAAGTTAATTGCCCCCAGTAAAGAAAGAATCGCTGCGACGGGGAAGGAAAGGCTCGTATATAAGCCGATGAAGGTAAATAAAGCAAACAAAAGCAGGCTAACTATGGGACCGGCGATGGCGATTAAAAAAGACTGTAAAGGTGTATCCGATTCTTTCTCCAAATTAGCCAAGCCGCCAAAGATAAATAAGGTAATAGATTTTACTTCAATTCCCTGGGCAATGGCAACCAAACTATGACCCAATTCATGAGCTAAAACGGAAGCAAATAACAACAGTGCGGCAATTAATCCCAAAAGCCAAGGGGTAATTCCTACCAGTTGAGGGAATCTTGTTAGTTCTCCCCCATAGGTTAAAGTCATTAATCCCAGGACTAAAAACCAGGAAGGATTCACGTAAAATGGTATACCGAATAAATTGCCCACCCGAATATTGCCGTTCATAGGAGAATCTCCTTATTATTAGCTTTGTTAATAGTTGGCAGTCTTCAAGATTAAACTTTCAGATCCGAACAAACCAAAAATTACCTTTTCTCTCATTGTAACAAGATATAACTAATTTCTCTGGCTGAATATTGGCGTAAAACCCGTCCAGGGAAGTGCGGTCAAAATCTGGCAAATTCCCTGGAGAGATAGCTTCACTCTCTTGAGAGACGCAGGCTTTGGACTAAAAGGAAGATGGAGATCAGGCAGATTAAACTAGCCCAGAACCAATGGGGGAGAAATAACTGTTGGGCGATTTGACCAGTGTCGGAGGGGAGCGCTCGACCGTTGATGACAACTCTATGGGTAAACAGGTAGCCAACCTGGTGGTAGGTACTCACACAAGCTTGGACACCTAGGAACTGAATTGCCGGGACATGGAAGGTGCGGGGTGCTCTGAGGGCAATCCCCAGAATAGCTATACCCCAAAGAGGAATGACGAGTCCTCCGAAGGCAGATCTGACCCAAATAAGTGCAGAAACAACCAAGAGAGCGCCGAGGAAGAGCAAAGTATATTGAGCTGTTTTCCTGTTGCGACCCGCGAGAATGAAGAGGGAACCGGCGATCGCTGGTCCCAGGGGTCCCCCAGCAGCCACTAAAGCACGTCCAACTCTGCCTAAAAATAAGCTACCGCTGTGGGTGGCTAAACCGGAACCATTGGCAAAGATTTCCAGCTTTTGGAAATTTCCCCCTAGGAAGAGAGCGGTCAAACCGTGACCCATCTCGTGAAACCAGGTGGCTAAAATGGAGAAGGGATATAGGATATAGTTGCCCCAAGGTATTTGCCAAAGAATTATGGTGGCGATGGCACTAACTATTAACCAGTTTATTTTTATGTTATGGCAAAACCCTGGCTGATTCTCGGCACCGCTGTTGAGTTCTAATTCTGTTTCCGGATCATATTTACTCATTTTCTAACACTTAATAGAGTTTATTTTCAACATATCTAATCCCAATTATATACTACGGTACTATTCCCCAAAGCGATAACCTTCAGCATAGACTGTTATGTCTACTTGATAACATTCTCTGTCCAGGACGCGAGCAAGAGGATCTGTCAGTTCTACTTCATCCTCAACCAGAAGAATGCGCATTTTCTTATTTATATTGTATAATTAATTATTTTAAATGTCAATATTAATTTAGTATTTAAGCATGGTATAGTCTAATATTGGTGTTGGAGACCAAAAATGCTGAAAGCACAGGCTGATACCTAGAATAACCAATAAAACAAAAATTGACAATTTATGCAGACAACAACTTATAGAATAAGTGAAATACTACGCAGAATCAAAGAGAAAAGCTTAACTATACCGGAGTTTCAGCGTCGCTTTACATGGAATGAAGGTCAGGTAAAGCTTCTAATAGATTCGATTGCACGAAACTACCCTATAGGTTCCCTATTACTCCTCTTAAAATCTCCAGCCCTTGAATTGGGTTCCCGAAGCATAGAGGCTGTGATCCGTGAGGAATACCCGCCCGAGGTAATTTTAGGAGCTGAAGATGAAGGTCAAGATGCAGAACACTTCTATGTTCTCGATGGCCAGCAAAGGCTGACCTTCCTAGCGCGGGTACTAATGAACGCACACCCGAAAAAGTCTTACTACTTCGACCTTCAACTACTCATTGAAGACTTCCCGTCTAATGAATTGACATGGTTTCGTAATCGCAGCAAGAAATATCCTCCTCCTGAGCGAAAGGATAAAGGTCGCCTTATCCGTTCCGACGTGGCACTTGACTCTACCAAAGTCGAAGTCTATGTTTCGGAATATCTTGAGGATTCTGATGATTTACCGGAACTTCGCGACGACCGAACGAAACGCTTAGAGGCTTCCGCTCAAATCAAATCTGTTTTTGAGACAATTCGGAATTACCAAATACCCGCAGTCATACTGGAACGTGATGCCCAAGTAGAATCAATTTGCCGTATTTTTGAAACAATAAATTCAACCGGAACACGGCTCACAACCTTCGATTTGGCAGTGGCGAAATTCTTCCCAGAACCCAATCTTCGCGACTTGTGGAACAGCACACAAGAAGAATACCCAGTTTTAGTGGAGTTTGAGATTGATGGAGAGCGGGTTTTGCAAACAATCGCTCTCTACTTGGCTGGCAAGGAGGAAAAAAATACGGAAGTATCCCGCTCTGCTCTTTTAGCAATTAACCCTCAATCCCTAAAGGAATCGTGGCATCTTGCAGCAAAATCTCTCGCTAATGTATACACTTGGGCTCGTGGCCAGGGTTCCCGCAAATCCACTCTTCCTAACCACGGAGTATTAGTTGCCATCGCCGCCGCACGTGCGTGGGAATCGGAAATTAACAAAAGTTTATCGGAATCGGTTCTTCGTAAGTGGTATTTTTGCAAAGTTCTACAGCAGGGAAGCACACAAAGGTCTAACTCTCAGATTAGCCGAGATTTTTCATCCCTAATGACGTATTTAAAGACTGGCGATCAGCCAGAGTTCCCCAAGGTGCTTCTTAGCCGAACCACACTTCTAAATCTCACACGCAAGGATGCTTACTATAAAGCAATACAAAGTTTGATGGCCACTACAATACGTCATGATCTGAAGACTGGTCAAACAATTGACGGCAACTCTGAAATAGAAGAGCACCACATTTTCCCCCGACGACTCGCAAAGAACAACAAAATTCCTAAGGGGTTGATTGACACTGTGGTGAATCAAATACCGATTCTGGCGCAATCTAACAGGAGTCTAAGGGACCAGGAGCCTTTCTATTATCTCGACAAACTAGTGAAATCGGCGAGGCAAACAGATACTGTTGACGACCTAAAACGCAAGTTTTCCGACGCGATGATTCCACTGAACCCTGAGGAAGATTCATTAGACGACCTCAAAGTCGAGCGATTCAAGCAATTCCTCGAAAAGCGTGCAGACCTCTTGCTTGAGAGAATCCGCGAAGTAATCGGCGACTCTCTTATTAACTCTGAGCTGACTCCCGACGAAGAAGCAGAGGAAGACTAAAAGTGGAACCAGTTAGTGGAGCCAATGCGCTACCGCACGTGGCTCAGGAGCTAATGCACCGAACGCTAAAAGAAACTCTCGCTGGCCTACGGTGCTCCTGTGACATCCGATCTTAGATATTATATTATATGATGCAGTCCTGGGGCTTCATTACTCCGGGTCAAAGATGGCTACAATCGGAACTATCTTACCTTGAGCGACCCGGGCAAAGCCTGGATCTGCGCAAAGCATAGATACTAAATTCAATGGGGAATTAATTTGATAAAACTTACCAATCGAATTCACTTTCGCAATTTACGTGGCGATATCTTCGGCGGTATAACGGCTGCGGTTATCGCTTTACCAATGGCTTTAACCTTCGGGGTTGCTTCTGGCGCTGGAGCTTCTACGGGTCTTTGGGGAGCAATTATAATCGGCTTTTTTGCCGCTTTGTTTGGAGGCACTCCAACCCTAATTTCCGAACCAACAGGTCCAATGACTGTGGTCATGACCGCAGTCATTACTAGTCTGACGGCTGCCAATCCGGAGAATGGTTTAGCAATGGCATTTACCGTAGTCATGCTGGCTGGGGTTTTCCAAATTATTTTTGGGGTTTTGAAACTTGGTAAATACGTTACTCTGATGCCCTATACAGTTGTATCTGGCTTTATGTCTGGTATTGGAGTAATTCTGATTATTCTCCAGACTGCACCATTTTTGGGTCAAGATCCTCCAGGAGGCGGGATACTCGGTACAGTGCAAAATCTGCCCCAATTGATAGCCAATATTAATCCCCTGGAAACTCTATTAGCTGGTTTAACTGTTGCTATTCTCTTTTTATGTCCTCGCAAGTTAAAGAAATTGTTGCCTCCACAGCTACTGGCATTAATTGTGGGGACTTTGATTGCCACATTCTTATTTGGTAATGAGCAGATCAGGACTATTGGGGAAATTTCAGTTGGTTTACCGAGCTTACAAGTACCTACTTTTAGTGCCACTCAACTGCAAGTAATGTTAGCTGATGGTTTAGTGTTAGGAATGTTGGGCTGTATTGACGCTTTGCTCACTTCATTAGTGGCAGATAGTTTAACTCGTACCGAACACAACTCTGACAAAGAATTGATAGGTCAAGGTATCGGTAATTTAGTTTCGGGTTTATTTGGCGGTATTGCTGGTGCTGGGTCAACTATGGGTACAGTGGTTAATATCCAAGCTGGGGGTAGGACTGCTGTTTCTGGTTTGACTCGTGCCTTGGTTTTGCTAGTGGTAGTTTTAGGGTTCAGTCAGTACCTAACGGTTATTCCTAGGGCAGTTTTAGCTGGTATTGCTTTTAAAGTAGGTATTAATATTGTTGACTGGGGTTTCCTCAAACGCGCTCACAAAATTTCCCTCAAAGCAGCCCTAATTATGTACGGAGTGATCGCACTCACTGTTTTTGTTGATTTAATTGTGGCGGTAGGAGTTGGAGTTTTTATCGCTAACATTCTGACTATCGAACGTCTTTCTAACCATCGGGCAGAAAAAGTTAAAGCCATTACCTATGATGATGAAGAAATCGAGCTCAAGCAAGAGGAGAAACAGTTATTAGAAATAGCTAACGGTCGCGTACTTCTTTTCTATCTAAGCGGTCCGATGATTTTCGGTGTAGCGAAAGCAATCTCCCGGAAACACAATTTAATCAATGATTATCAGGCATTGGTTTTAGATTTAACTGAAGTTCCTATCTTGGGTGTAACTTCTTCCTTGGCTTTAGAAAATGCCATTGCGGAAGCAGTAGAAAAAGACCGTCAGGTATTCCTGGTTGGTTTACAAGGTCAAGCCGAAAAACGGCTAAGAAAGATGGGTGTAATGGAAAAAGTTCCCTCTCAAAATATCATCAGCGATCGCACTACGGCTCTCAGGCAAGCAGTAAATTACGTTGACGAACACCTTGTTTGTTTTAGTGGTTAATGTCTGTAATTATAGTTCTATTCCAGTTTGAATCATCCGTTAATCGAGAAAAAAATAACCATGCTCCATTTAGAATCAATATTTCATAGCGGATTAGCTCCCAATTGTGTATTTTCTGATTCATTGTTAGCAACCGCACCTAATTCTGAAACCGCGCCGATGGTTTTAGCCGGAGTTTTGCTAAGTCTCGTCTTTATCTATCTGGCTAGCAAACTAGGAGGAGAACTTTCTAAATTAGTGGATTTACCTCCCGTATTAGGTGAATTAGTTGCTGGTGTAGTAGTTGGGGTTTCGGCATTGCATTTATTAGTTTTTTCTGAAACAGGCGCAGTTGCTAGTGATTCAGCGGTGATAACTATCTTGCAACAGATTGCTGGTTTAAATGCTGAAAATATTGGGGAAATTTTTGCTGCTCAAAGCGAGGTTATCTCTGTCTTAGCTGAAATAGGGGTAATCATACTCTTATTTGAAATCGGCTTAGAATCGGATTTGAGGGAATTACAAAAAGTGGGCACCAGAGCCGCTGTCGTAGCCGTCGTGGGTGTTGTCGCTCCTTTTATCGCCGGTACGGTAGGACTGGTATTAATCTTTGGGATGCCAACTATTCCTGCGGTATTTGCCGGGGCTGCCTTGACTGCTACCAGTATTGGGATTACCTCAAAGGTGCTTTCGGAGTTAGGACAGCTTAAATCTACAGAAGGTCAAATTATTGTCGGGGCAGCGGTTATTGATGACGTTCTCGGAATCGTTGTTTTAGCTGTAGTTGCTAGTTTGGCGAAAACTGGGGATGTGGATCTGCTCAACTTAGTTTACTTAATTATTAGTGCTACAGTTTTCTTGTTGGGTTCGATCTTGCTGGGTAAATTTTTTAATAAAAGCTTTGTGGCGATCGCGGAAAAATTACAAACTAGAGGTAAGTTAGTCATCCCTGCTTTAATCTTTGCTTTCTCGATGGCGTTTTTAGCTAATGCCATTCATTTAGAAGCAATTTTAGGTGCTTTTGCGGCTGGGTTAGTTTTAGATGAAACTGACAAACGCAAAGAGTTAGACCAACAGATTGTCCCTATTGCCGACATTTTAGTTCCCATCTTCTTCGTATCTGTAGGGGCGAGAGTGGATCTGGGCGTTCTTAATCCCACCAGTATCGATAATCGTCAAGGATTAATTATTGCAACTTTTTTAATTGTAGTAGCTATTATCGGTAAAGTTATCACTGGTTGGGCGATCCTTGGTAAGGAGAAAATCAATCGTTTAGCCATTGGTATTGGTATGATTCCCCGTGGTGAGGTGGGTTTAGTCTTTGCTGGTATTGGTGCGGCTAGTGGCGTTTTGGATAAACCTTTACAAGCAGCAATTATTATTATGGTCATTCTTACAACTTTTGTGGCTCCTCCTCTATTGCGTTTTGCTTTCAAAGAAGAGGAAGGACAACTGGTAGAGAAACCAGATTGAGCCACAGAAAATTAGCGAACCCACCCCCCCCAACCCCACCCACCCCTACCCCCTCCCAGGAGGGGAACCTGGGAGGGGGGCGAAGGGGGGTGGGTGCAAATCAACCACTGTGTGTCAACCCTTGTTTGGGCTATAGTGTGGGCTAAAAGTCGCCCTGGTTCTACTCTCACGCCAAATCAAATCCGCAGATGGATAGGATATCTGTATTTATCTGCAGGGCTGACGTGAGAGAGGGTGAAACATTACCGATACTCCAAAAGCACCAAATCCCCAGCCGTAAGGGGGGGAACCTCACATAGTAGGTACCTGAAAACCAGAAACGGATAAGAAAAGAGATGGTGACAAAAGCAGAGAGATGATACACTAGGAGCAGGATTTGGATAACTTGCACGCCTGCTAAGGTATGGCCAGACCTTAGCAGGGGTACTGCAAAAAAAAACTCGTAAGAGTCTGCCTATCTCGATAATTATATCATTCATTGCTGAGAAAAATGTTAGAAGCTTGTATATTCGCTACCATATTATCAGGATTTTTAGGCATCATCTTGAAGAAAAGTTTGGTGATGAAAATCATCTCGATGGATATTATGAGTACGGGGGTTGTTGCCTATTACGTACTAATGGCATCCCGAGAAGGCTTATTTACACCAATTGTTTCTAGGGTTAAAGATGTAGCATATGCCGATCCCGTGCCCCAAGCGGTTATCTTGACGGCGATTGTCATTGGCTTTTCGATTCAAGCTTTGATGCTGGTGGGTGTGATGAAGTTGGCAAAGGATAATCCCACTCTGGAAACTAAGGCGATTGAAGAGAATTATACACCATGAGCAAGATCACCATCGTTTGGATGGCATTACCGTTTTTGTTTGGGTTCATCCTTTACCTGCTACCCAAACTCCACCGCTTGCTCGCCTTGGGAATAGCATTGGTTTCTGCAGGCTATGCCTGGCAGGTATTTCTACAGCCATCCCCTTTAGAGATACAGTTACTAGACAATTTCGGCGTTACTTTAACCATCGACCAACTGAGTGGCTTTTTTATCCTGACTAACGCTCTGGTGACAGCCGCCGTCATTCTTTACTGTTGGGGTAGCGAGAAAACGGCTTTTTTCTATATGCAGATAGTTATCCTGCATGGTAGCGTTAACGCCACTTTTATTTGTGCTGATTTTATCAGTCTCTACGTGGCTTTAGAGGTTATCAGTATTGCTTCTTTTCTCCTGATTGCCTATCCTCGTACTGACAGGTCCATTTGGGTGGGATTGCGCTATCTCTTTGTCAGCAATACGGCAATGCTATTTTATCTGGTGGGGGCGGTGCTGGTATATCAAGCCCATCATTCCTTTCATTTTGCAGGTTTGCGGGGTTCTCCCCCAGAAGCGATCGCCCTGATTTTTCTGGGATTATTAGTCAAGGGGGGTATTTTTGTGTCGGGCTTGTGGTTGCCTTTAACCCACTCGGAAGCCCAAACCCCCGTATCGGCTATGCTTTCTGGTGTGGTGGTTAAAGCAGGAGTATTTCCCTTGGTGCGTTGTGCCCTGATGTTAGAGGAAATCGATCCCATGGTGAGGTTTTTTGGTGTTGGGACAGCACTTTTAGGAGTGGGCTATGCTGTATTTGAAAAAGATACGAAACGGATGCTGGCGTTTCACACTATCTCTCAGTTGGGTTTTATCCTCGCTGCGCCAGTGGTAGGTGGTTTTTACGCCCTGACTCACGGTTTAGTTAAATCTGCCCTGTTTTTGATTGCCGGTGTTTTACCCAGCCGTAACTTTAAGGAATTGCAGTATAAGCCCATTGATACCCAAATCTGGATTGCTTTAGTGATCGCCAGTTTTTCTATCTCTGGGTTTCCCCTACTGTCTGGCTTTGGGGCAAAGGTGTTAACCAGCAAGAATCTATTACCCTGGCAGGAAATTGCCATGAATCTTGCCGCACTGGGGACAGCAATTTCCTTTGCTAAATTCATTTTTCTCCCCCATGAAAGAAGCCAAGGAAAAAGAAATATACAGCCTGGTTTTTGGTGGGGGATGGTTATCTTACTCGGCGGCTTAATTTTGGCTAATGGTTTTTATTACCAAGCTTACACCCTCAAGAATATCGTCAAACCCCTGGTAACTATAGCTCTGGGCTGGCTGGCATATCTTTTAATTTTTAAGCAATTGGCAATTAAGTTACCCAGGGCGATAGAAGAATTCAAGCATCTGATTGGGGTGATGGCTATAATGTTAATTACACTCTTTTGGATAATATGGACCCGATCGCATATCTCGATATAATATTACGATTGACAATTTGGTTTTTACTCACCTCGGATTTCAGTCTGGCTAATATTATCATTGGCGTCAGTATCGCCTTTTTATTACCCCGCAGTTACCCATCCCCAGGGGCATTACAAGATTGGCTGCGGGTGTTGTGGGAAATTATTGTTGCCATTCCCCAGGCTTATATAGAAGCGCTCCAAATTATGATTCGTCCCCATAACGAAGAAGAGATTGTCAGGGAAAGAGTCAAACCCCGACGGACACCAGGACTTGTATTTCTGGATATATTTCTGATTACCTTTACCCCCAAAACCATTGTCTTAAAATACCACGAACAGGGCTGGTACGAAGTACACCGAGTTCGACGGAGGAAAAAAAGATGAACTCCATCTTAATTGCCATGATTTTGGCTTTATTAATACCGATTTATGAAGCTTGGCAGGATAATAGTATCTGGCAAAAAATGCTGGCCTTTGCTAGTATTGCTACCAAAACCTCCATTATGCTCCTCGTTATTTCTGTTTTGCGGGATGATTGGTGGATTGGAGTAGTGGCAGTCATTATCCTGAGTGTGGGTAATGCGGGATTAATGTTACTGGCACATTTAATCAAAAGGTTCAACGAAGTATGATAGAATTTTTTAGTTATAGCTGTATAGTTATAGGGATTATCTTCTGGTTTTGGGGGACATTGCCCCTGATAGGCAAAAGATCTGTTTTATTTAAACTCCACAGCCTTTCAGTGGCTGATACTCTTGGCTCCATGAGTATTGTTTTCGGTTTATTGCTAAAAATACCTAGTGAATGGCCACTTTTGCTCCTAGCAATTATTACCTTGGCAATTTGGAATACGGTGCTGGGGTATGTCTTGGCATACTGTTCTAGCGGAGGGAGGGAACAATGACTGATAGTTATATTTATATCATCATCCCCCTCCTACCATTAGCAGCCTTGATGCTGGTATTTCAAGTAAATCCCTATCATGCTTTAGTTCTAAGAGCCATCTTAGGGGCAGTAGCGGCATTGGTATATGGGGTTGTAGGGGCGGCGGATGTAGCTTTAACCGAAGCTTTGGTAGGCACGATGTTGGCAATTACCCTTTATTTAGTTGCCGTTCGTTCCTCTTTGGTGATGCGCTTGGGTATACTTCAAGAGGTGGAGGCAGAAAGAGAGATTGATTTGGAAGAACTAATAGTTAATCTCAGAAAAATTCTTAATCAACATAGTTTGCGCCTTGAGATAACCGAATATCCCAATTCACAAGCTTTAGAACAGGCATTGATGACGAAAAAAATTCACGCTACCTGTACTAAAGGAGAACAATTAGAACTAGAACCAGAGAGGGATAGAAGTTATCATACTGCCATTAGAGTTCGCCGTCTCTTTGAGATTATGGAAACCGAGCTAACCTCACCAGTAACAACTCTGAGCTATGTAACTGTATCAAACCTGGAGGATAAGCATTAATGAAATGGGTCTATATTGCGGCGGGAATAGCATTGTTTATCAAAATGCTCGTCATGCCTAATCCAGCACCAGAATGGGAAGAAGTTTCCCTGGTTGAATCCATAGTAAAGGATAGTGGCGTACCTAATGCGGTTTCTGGCATCATTTTTAGGAATCGGCTTTATGACACGATCTTTGAAGTAGTGGTCTTTACAATCGCCATCCTAGGTGCTAAGTTTCTGCTGGCAGACGAACAACCCACCAAAACAGTCTATCAATTCAGCGATGGCCCCTCCATTGTACTCGCCCGTCTGGGAGCAACTATTGCTGCCCTGGTGAGTATCGAACTGGCAATTCGGGGACATCTGAGTCCGGGGGGCGGCTTTGCGGCTGGGGTAGCTGGGGGAACAGCCATCGGGCTAATTGCCATCACCTCATCATCAGAGTGGATGGAGGGGATTTACCAACGCTGGCACGCTGCCACCTGGGAGAAGGTTTCTCTGCTAATTTTTATAGTTCTGGCTGTGATAACCCTAGTGGGATTTGAGTTACCCCACGGTGAGTTAGGTACCCTAGTTAGTGGCGGCTTGATTCCCCTCTTCAACATTTTGGTTGCCATTAAAGTCGCTTTGGGTTCTTGGGCGGTGATTTTGTTGTTTATTCGCTATCGAGGACTGTTATGATTGTCCAGTAGCGGTTTTCCAATTAAAAAGAAAGAAAAGAGTGGACATCACCAACTGGAAACGTCAAGTAAACTATTAATGATTTCGATCTACATTCTTACCTATAACGAAGAAATAGATATTGCCCCTTGTCTTGACTCGGCAATGCTTTCAGATGACGTAATTGTGGTAGATTCTTTCAGTACCGACAAAACTAAAGATTTATCCCTCCGCTTGCCTTTTAGACCCCTATTGCGCTGGATTTACATGTATTTTATAGCAGGAAATAATCGCATTTCTTCGCAAAAGTCCTGGTTTTCACCTAACGCGGTTTGGAGGCCCCCGCTATTGCGTAGCAACCGCTTGCGTCCTGCTACGCAATAGCGGGGGGAGGAAAAACCGCACCACATCTTTTTATTTTTATGCTAGAATCTCATCCCGTGAGTTTTGAAGCAACTATGGAACAAATCCTGACCTTGTGCGTTGGTTTAGACACTACCGATGACCAGTATCGCGCTCTGAATGATACGGCGGTAGCGTTTGCTAATGCTTGTGGCTGGATTAACGAAACGATAAACCCTCGATTAACCAACCGGAATAGCATTCAAGCTGTTTGCTATAAAGAGGCAAAGGCTAGATTTGGTCTGACGGCAAACCATGTGGTTAGAGCTTGTGCCAGAGTAGCTGCCAATAGATTAGCTGCCAAACAGAAGAAGAGCAAACCCACCCCCTTCGCCCCCTCCCAGGAGGGGGTTGGGGGTGGGTAGCTTTGATTGCGATTCCAGAACCTTTCGGATAATTGAGAAAGGGTACCTAGTTAGCCTGAGCACTACTGGGAAGCGGGTAAAAGTTCCTATGCGGGTAAGCAGATACCATGCCGAGAGACTTAAAGGTCAGAATCCTACTAGCGCTCAGGTGTGCCTTCATAAAGACGGACAGTTCTATCTGCACGTTCAGATAAAGTCAGAACCTCCCAAAGTAGAGCCAACAGACGACGTCATAGGTGTGGATTTTGGGAGGAGAGACATTGCCGTAACCAGCACTGGCAAGTCTTGGTCAAGCGAGACGTTAAACCGCACCAGAGACAGATTTTCTAGAGTCCGTGCTTCTCTCCAAAGAAAAGCATCCCAAGGCACCCGTACTTCCCGCCGCAGATGTCGGGAAATACTGAAACGGCTATCGGGACGGGAGAGAAGATTTCAAACCGCGCGCAAAGGCGCTAAGGCGCAAAAGGACACAATTACACTCCGACTGCGGTATAGCACCGTCTCCTTCCCATCCTTCGCGTACTTTGCGTCTTTGCGTGACAAACTTGGATGAATCATAATGTCTCCATTCAAATCATTCGGGAAGCAATTGCCCTCAAAGCCTCTATCGCTATTGAAGACCTAACAGGCATCAGAGAGAGAATCAATACACAGGCCAGGAGAAAAACCGAGAGGCGGCGTTTCAATTCATGGGCTTTCTATCAGCTCAGACTGTTCCTGGAATACAAGAGCATCCGGGAAGGGGTAAGACTGTTAATCATTCCTCCGGCCTACACGAGTCAAACTTGCCATAAATGCCTCTCTATCCATCCGGTACAAGGCAAGTCTTATAGAAGCGGCAAGAGGTTTAAATGCGGTAGGTGCCCCAACCAGTGTGACGCTGATTTGAATGGGGCACAAATGATTCGGTTATGGGGCTGTGCAGTAAACCAGCCTAGAGGCTCGGTTGGATTGGCTTGCTCAATTCTGCCAGGGCTACCAAAAGCCCACACTGTAGCGCAGAGCTATGTGTGGGTAGTTTACCAGATTCCATTATGTTATACCCCTCGGGCAGGGGAGACCAGGAGATAGGTGGACAAGGTGGAAAAAATATAGAATGCAGCTCTAATCCATTAAAATTGGTATAGGACTCTACGCGGTTGCTTAAGCAATCGCGACAAATTCAAAGGAGGAGTAACCACAAAATGCTGGCATACATCCTGGCGATCGCAGTAGGTTTTGGTAGCTTTGCTGTTTATATGGCAGCTTTCTTTTTTCCAGAAGTTCACCGCAAGGAGGATTTTCTCTGGAGTGGAGTAGGATTGTTTTACGCCCTGGTACTCTGGGTATGCGCGTCCAGAATTACTGGCGGCGTTTTGTTGGGTCAATTGGCTGGAGTATCTCTCTTGGGTTGGTTTGGTTGGGAAACTCTCTCATTAAGACGAGCCATCGCTCAACCCGAAGATAGAACTGCTTTAGAAGGCTCCCTCAGATCCGCTTTGCAAGAGCTATTTTCCCAAATTCTCGCTCCCCTGCAAAGGAAATCCCAACCCAAGGTACTCCAGACGGCAACAATAGTTACGGAAAGTGAAGAGATCGCTGAACCTACTTCTGTAGAAGCAACTTTAGAAGCTGCTTCGAGGGAAGTAGCAGTTGTGGAAACCTCGGAACTGGAAGGGGAAATAACTCCCACACCGGAAACAGCTTCAACAGCAGAACTGGAAGGGGAACCAACCCCTACACCGGAAACAGCTTCAACAGCAGAATTGGAAGGGGAACCAACCCCTACACCGGAAACAGCTTCAACAGCAGAATTGGAAGTGGAAGTAACTCCCACACAGGAAATAGCTTCAACAGCAGAATTGGAAGTGGAAGTAACTTCTACAGAAGAGGAAATTGGTAGCTCTGAAGTAGTACCTACTACGAAAATTGCTGAAATGGCAGAACCGGATGAAACTGAATCGGAACAGGATAAGATAACTTGATACTATTAAACTTCATTCAGTAGTAGCAGACTGTGACAGCACCAAAAAGCTATAAAGATACCGTTAATCTGCCCCAAACTAAATTTAGCATGCGGGCAAACTCCGTCAAGCGGGAACCAGAACTACAGCAGTTTTGGACGGAAAATCAGATTTACCAAAGACTGTCCCAGGATAATGAGGGGGAGATTTTTGTCCTGCACGACGGACCTCCCTATGCTAATGGCTCCCTGCATATGGGTCACGCTTTGAATAAAATTCTCAAGGATATTATCAACAAGTATAAACTGCTGCGAGGGTATAGGGTTCGCTATGTTCCTGGTTGGGACTGTCACGGTTTGCCAATCGAACTGAAGGTGCTGCAAAAGATGAAGTCCAAGGAACGGCAAAACCTTTCTCCTTTGCAATTAAGAGCAAAAGCTGCGTCCTTCGCCCTGGAAACCATGGAACAGCAACGGGAGGGTTTTAAACGCTATGGTGTCTGGGGGGATTGGGATAATCCCTATCTAACTTTAACTCCAGAATATGAAGCGGCTCAGATTGCTGTCTTTGGGAAAATGGCACTCAAGGGCTATATCTATCGCGGTTTGAAACCTGTTCACTGGAGTCCAAGTTCCCGGACTGCTCTGGCGGAGGCTGAGTTAGAATATCCGGAAGGTCATACTTCCCCCAGTATCTATGTTGCTTTCGGGCTGAGGAAATTAGGGGCAGGTGCTCGGGAGATTTTAGCGCCTTTTGGACCTAATTTAGCGGTGGCAATTTGGACCACGACTCCTTGGACGATTCCTGGTAATTTAGGGGTAGCAGTGAATCCGGATTTAACCTATGCTGTGGTGGAGTTGGATTCAGAAATTAGTAAATATCGCTATTTGATTGTGGCTGAGGATTTGGTGGAACGGTTAGGAAAAACTTTCAGCACTAACCTGACTAAGTTAGCCACGATTCGGGGTCAAGATTTGGAACATTGTACCTATGGTCATCCTCTTTTTGACAGGGAAAGTGAGGTTCTGATTGGGGGGGATTACGTGACTACAGAGTCGGGGACCGGTTTGGTCCATACCGCTCCAGGTCACGGTCAGGACGATTATATTGTAGGGTCTAGGTACGGTTTGCCTATTCTTTCTCCTGTGGATGATAAGGGCAATTTTACCGCTGAGGCGGGGGAATTTGCGGGTTTAAATGTGCTCAAGGAGGGTAATGAAGCAATTATTGCTGCTTTGTCCAGGGCAGGTTCCTTGCTCAAGATTGAACCTTATGTTCATAAATATCCCTATGACTGGCGGACAAAAAAGCCGACGATTTTCCGGGCGACGGAACAGTGGTTTGCTTCCGTCAAGGGATTTAGGGAAGCAGCTCTGGAGGCGATCGCCCAGGTGAAATGGATTCCCGCTGCTGGAGAAAACCGGATCTTGGCAATGGTGGCGGATCGCTCTGATTGGTGTATCTCCCGTCAGCGCAGTTGGGGGTTGCCCATTCCGGTATTCTACGATACAGAAAGTAATGAACCATTGCTAACAACTGAAACAATTGAGTATGTAAAAGAAATTATAGTTAACAAAGGTTCTGATGCGTGGTGGGAGCTGTCAGTAGAAGAATTGTTACCAGAACAATATCGCCATAATGGACGACAGTACCGCAAAGGTATGGATACCATGGATGTATGGTTTGATTCCGGATCCTCCTGGGCCTCTGTGGCGAACCAGCCCGATGAGTTAAAATATCCGGTGGATATGTACTTGGAAGGATCGGATCAGCATCGAGGTTGGTTCCAGTCTAGTTTGCTTACCAGTGTGGCTACTAATGGTATTGCTCCCTATAAGACAGTCTTGACTCACGGTTTTGTGCTGGATGAAAAAGGGAAAAAGATGAGTAAGTCTCTGGGGAATGTGGTAGATCCAGCAGTTATTATTCAAGGGGGGAAGAATCAGAAGAAGCAGCCACCCTATGGAGCGGATGTTTTGCGGTTGTGGGTGTCTTCGGTAGATTACTCCAATGACGTGCCTATGGGGCAGAATATCCTCAAGCAAATGGGGGATGTATATCGGAAGATTCGCAATACAGCGCGATTTTTGTTGGGGAATTTAGAGGATTTTGACCCAACACAAGATGGTATCCCCTATGAAGATTTACCCGAGTTGGATAAATATATGCTCCACCGTTGCACTGAAGTATTTGCAGAGGTGACAGAAGCGTTTGAAAGTTTCCAATTTTTCCGTTTCTTCCAGACAGTACAGAATTTCTGCGTGGTAGACTTGTCCAATTTCTATTTGGATATTGCTAAAGACAGGCTTTATATTTCCCATCCTCACACAGAGCGACGGCGCAGTTGTCAGACGATATTGGCTATTATTTTGGAAAATTTAGCGCGGGTAATAGCTCCCGTTCTCTGTCATATGGCGGAGGATATTTGGCAATTTATTCCCTACGAAACTGGTTATAAGTCAGTTTTTGAGTCGGGTTGGGTGCAAATACAGTCGGAGTGGGAAAAACCTGAATTAGCAGCTTCTTGGACAAAATTACGAGCTATCCGCACGGAAATGAATAAGGTGATGGAACGGGGAAGGAATGATAAAGCCATCGGTTCCTCCTTGGATAGTAAAGTGTTACTCTATGTACCAGATCTAGAATTGCGTCAGTGGTTAGCATCTTTCAATTCTGCTGATACTTTAACCGGGAATGGGGTGGATGAATTGCGCTATTTCTTCTTAGCATCTGAGGTGAAATTGTTGACAGACGGGGAACCCCTTGAAAAGGTAGATTATAAGAGTGAGTCGGAAATAGTTTCTGTGGGAGTAGTGAAAGCAGAAGGGAAAAAGTGCGATCGCTGTTGGAATTATTCCCTTTCCGTAGGCAGTTTTGCCTCCGATCCCACTATTTGCTCCCGCTGCAATGCTGCATTATTCAGTGACCAGTGACCAGTCGTAGGGTGGGCATTGCCCACCGCACCTTATTATCAGACTGAAGCTATCTCCCTCACGGAGTCTACAGATAACCCCAAAGCTGCTGCAACTTGCTTGTCAGTTAAACCCATTTCTAATAAACGGATAACTGATGTTTGCTGTTGGGAAGCTAAAACATCTCGTTGCTGTTGGATTAGATACTTTTCTCGTTCTGCTTGTTCAGCTCGTTGACTTTCTCGTTCAGCTCGTTGACTTTCAAGTTCAGCTCGTTGACTTTCTCGATTTGCTTTCCCTATTATGTCCACATAAGTCCCAAAGACTTCTCCATCGGGACCATATAATTGGAGTGTACCGTCTGATACTTGAAAGCGAACCTTTAAACGGGGACTTATCCACCCCTGCATTTCCGAAATAGACTGTAAAGCGTCGAACCTGCGTAACCAACCCTTCAATGAACCTCTATCTGGATCGAAGATATAGTATTCTTCTACTCCGTGATGTTCGTAGAATTCAAGTTTTTTACCTTCTAGCTCCTTTCTGGTATTACTGATAGAAGCAATTTCAAAGACTACCTGGGGTGGAATGTTTTCCTCTTCCCATTGTTTGTAGGAACGGCGATCGCCTTTTGGTCTCCCAAATACTACCATGACGTCAGGAGCTTGTTTTATCCCAGGTTCCCCTTCTACGGGATACCAAAACAAGTCCCCAGCCACAAAAACATTGGGGTTATCGGCAAAGAGAGCATCTGTTCCCCCTTGTATAGTGGTAATATAACGAAATTGGAGCGTATTATCAGCCAAGGGTTTTCCATCCGATTCAGGGTAGATAATTTTTGGAGCTGTCGAAATGGTCATAGCTCAACCTTGATTTTGGGTCATTGTTTATTATAACATTGTATCGCGCAAAGCCGCTGCCGGCGCAAAGTTTTATCCAAAAAGCATTATGGAATCTGTAGCAACCACACCCCTAGCAGAATTTCTCTCACAACCCAACATTGAAGCCTCTCCAGCATGGGAGTTGGTTAATGGACACGCTGTGGAAAAACCCATGCCATCCCTTTTTCACTCCAGACTACAGCGCAACCTGGTTAATTACATCAACCAGCATTTGGCAGGATATGAAGCAGTGCAAGAACTGCGCTGTGTGGTTTCTCCCTATTCCCCTGTTCCCGATATTTCTGTTGTTGCCTGCCATCGTCTTCCTGATGAGGATGATCCCCTGGTGGGAGCGCCAGACTGGTTAATTGAAATCCGTTACAGAATAAAATACTTCACTGTCTGGGGAACGGAACCCAACTTGCTTGGTTAATAGATATGACTCGTCAGCAGGTTTGGGTGTGGCAAGGAGATGATTTACCTCGCATTTGTGCAGGGGATGATGTTTTGCCTTATTTAGGGGAAATACCGGAACTGAGGGTAATGGGGGTAATGGCTATGAGGAGAAGTCCCAGATACCCCCGCCCTATCGGGCACCCCCCGCTACGCGGGGGGGCTGGGCTCACAAGGGCAGGTTTTTAATATTTGGGTTGAGGCAAGACTTGGGAGACAAGGAAGGACGGTAGACAAGGAAGATAATCCAACGAAAAATGGTTGTTTCAACGATTTTACGAACCTATATTGTACGGTTTTCCTCAATTGCTTATATGGCCTAAAATTTTCGATAATTAATGCATATGTTAAGTAATATTTTATCATGACGAAATTTTATCATACCAACGTATCCTATGATACAGTAAATGTCAATGAATCCTCTAATTTAGAGATTCCTCCAGGTAATTTAGTACCTGAGAACCAATCTAAGCACTTTCTATCTACTTTGTCAAGTATTATTCAGGGAAGAGGCGATTCAGTAGCTATAGTTGGTATTGTTGCTCTGGTGGTGATATGTTTGATGGTGGCGGTTTTATCTAGGTAAGCCGTAGCCGTAGGGTGGGCATTGCCCACCTGCCCCGCACCATCTCAGACTGAACCTATTTCCCGCACGGAGTCTACAGATAACCCCAAAGCTGCTGCAACTTGCTTGTCAGTTAAACCCATTTCTAAGAAACGGATAACTGATGTTTGCTGTTGGGAAGCTAAAACATCTCGTTGCTGTTGGATTAGATACTTTTATCAACCCTCCATTGGCGATTGATAACTCTGTTATAGCAGGCAATAATTTGATGCTTACTGTGGAAACTAACCTGTCTAATGAGATTAAAGCAAGCATTCGTTCCTATAATGTTACTGACGAAGTCGGTAGAATTAGAGGATACGGCTTCGATATTTGTGTAGAGGATTGGACTGACAGTGACTATAATGACCTTTACATTGCGATGGTTGCTTGGAAGACCATCGGAATCAAATGTTGAACAATGTAGCCCATGGCCAAGCTTTGACTGATAGCGTTGGCGTCAGTGTAGAAGATCCCGATATCTCCCCAACAGGCGATGCATTAACAGTGATCAATAATCTTACCAGGGATCTCAATCTGATAAACCATCGGCGTAGTTCTCACCGAATTACTGGTGGTTCCAATTTTCTCGCTGCGCAATTCAAGACTATCGGCCACGATGCCTTTCATTATGTCTATGGAGAGCTTGAACGGGGGGATGCTCCAATTCCATTAGCAGCTATTATTGTTGTTGAGGAAAGGGCCGGGACGGTAGCATCCGTAAAAATTTCGTATCGTAAGTAGATTGTTAAAGATCCAGACTTGTCTGCCTGACACAAGTGTTTAGAAGCCAGCAATCATAGGGCTAGTGACCTGAGTTCGATGTCAGCTGAAAGCCTTATTCTGTCGTAGGCTGAAAGGTGGTTCACGGATGCCTTGGACTACCCTGTGATATTCTGTTATAGCAATACGCTTGTTAGCTAGGACAGGATTCCCGGTCGGGCGCACAGCCTGCGCCGTGCCATATCGTAACGTTGGCCTATGGCAAGCAGGTGAAAATTGCTGTAATATAATGACTTCAAAAACTCGCATTTTCTGCCTTGTAATTGCTAGCATATTATGTATTGTAACTGGAGGCTGCGTTTTGAATGGCCATTTACCCAAAGGGTATAATGGAAGCATCGACGCTGATAATCAAATGAGATATACAGGCAAAGTTTTCAAAAAATTGTATGCACCTTGCTCAAAAAGTGAGCGAGAAGCTGTGATGATTAAAACAGAGGAAGGTGAGTTTTTACTACGGCGTCTTGGCAGCAATTCGTTTGAGGGTGAGACTTTGAACGATTGGGTAGGCAAGGATGTTCAGTGTGAGGGACAACGAACTGACACAACGTTAATCATCACCCATTGCGAGGAAACTACCGATCATTAAGAGCTGACTTTCAAAATCCAAGATATGCTCCCTATTCCTCCCGATCGCGAGAAAAATCAATTATCCTATTCAAAATTTATCTGTATCCATCCTGGCACCGGCGAACTGTCTATGGGTTCATCTGCGGTTTACTTTCAATGATTAATACTCTCCAAACCTCTTACTAACCGCTCAATTCCCACTACTGCTGTCTCCAACTCCAAAGCACCGTAAGAAACTCGCAAATAACAACCATTTTCCATGCCAAAAGTGTCTCCGGGAATAACTGCTACCCCATATTCCCGAATCAATTTCTCTACTAATTCCATTGCTTTCATCGACCTATCTACTTTCAGAAAGAAATAGAAAGCACCGTCAGCATCCCCTATACTAACATTATCCAGGGCAAGCAGTTGTTGCTTCATTAACTGCCCCACTTCATTAATTTGCTGTAAATGCTGCTTACTATAACTAACTCCTACTTCTAAAGCTCCCAATGCTCCATATTGGGAAATAACCGGAGGACAAATGAGGATGGTATCTTGCACCTTTTTCACTGCTTCTAGCAAGTGAGTAGGAATGACCATATAACCGATACGCCAGCTGGCAAAACCATAGGCTTTGGAGAGACTGTAAAGGGAAATAGTTTGTTTATCCCCTGAAGAAATAGCTCCAGGAGAAAAATGCTCCACTCCATTATAGGTAAAATATTCGTAGGCTTCATCACTAAGATGATAAATCCCTCGTTCCTCACATATTTGATTAACCTGACCCAAAGCTGACTGGGAATAAACTACTCCCGTGGGATTATTGGGAGAAATAGTAACTACTGCTTTAGTTCTAGGAGTAATGGCAGCAGCTATGGCGGATATATCTAACTGATAATTCTCATCAGTCTGCACCACCACTGGCTTACAATCTGCCATGGTAATAGCCATTTCGTGGTTAAAATAATAAGGAGCCAGGAGAATAACTTCATCCCCAGGGGAAGTAATAGCCAGAATGGCATTGACAAAAGCCATATTGCTCCCCGCTGTCACCACAATAGACTTGTGAGCATCTATTTTAATTTTGTTTTCCCGTTCCAGTTTGGCTGCGATAACTTCCAGTAAGGGGGGAATACCGCAAGCAGATTGGTACTTGTGATTTTCTCGTGCTGCGAGAAATTGGGAAAGACGGGCGATCGCTTTTTGTGGAGGACCGTAGGACACTACTCCCTGTCCTAAAGAGATAGTTCCCGGATAATTAGCCATTAGTTGGCCCACGGCGGGAATTATGGGGGACTGCACCCCTGTCATGCGGGAAATTAGCTGTTTAGTCATCTATTGTATAACTGCGGATGAACTCATAACTGGACAGAAACTTAAATAACGCTCAGGAGGCTAAAACTAGCTACTTGCGCCCCCACGAAGCTGGTAATTGTCGCGCATTCGTTCAATCTTTCAATTAGAAGCAATTTCCCGAACTCCTTCTACAGATAAACCCAAGGCTGCTGCAACTTGCTGTACCGTCAAACCCATTGCCAATAAACGGATAACTGATTTTCGCTGCTCGGACGCCAAAGCATCTCGTTCCTGTTGAATTAGATATTTTTCTCGTTCAGCTCTTTCTGTTTTCGCCATTATCTCCACATAAGTCCCAAAGACTTCTCCGTCGGGACCATATAATTGGAGTGTACCGTCTGATACTTGAAAGCGAACCTTTAAACGGGGACTTATCCACCCCTGCATTTCCGAAATCGACTGTAAAGACGAGAACCGGCGCAACCAACCCTTCAATGAACCTCTATCTGGATCGAAGATATAGTATTCTTCTACCTCATGACGTTCGTAGAATTCAAGTTTTTTCCCTTCTAGCTCCTTTCTGGTATTACTGATAGAAGCAATTTCAAATACTACTTGGGGTGGAATGTTCTCTTCTTCCCATTGTTTGTAGGAACGGCGATCCCCTTTTGGTCTCCCAAACACTACCATGACGTCGGGAGCTTGTTTTGTGTCCGGTTCCCCTTCTACGGGATACCAAAACAAGTCCCCAGCCACAAAAATCTTGGGGTTATCCGCAAAGAGAGCATCTATTCCCCCTTGTATGGTGGTAATATAACGAAATTGGAGGGTATTATCAGCCAAGGGTTTTCCATCCGATTCAGGGTAGATAATTTTTGGAGCTGTCGAAATCATAGCTCAACCTCGATTTTGGTTATTGTTTATTATAGCATTGTTTCGCGCAAAGCCGCAAAGGCGCAAAGTTTGACCTTATGGTAACTGGTAACTGGTAACTGGTTACTGGTTACTGGTTACTGCTTTCATATATTGACCCCACAATGCTGCTGCTTGACTGCTACTACCTTGGGTGGGTTTATTGTTGTCGTTACCTAACCAAATTCCTGTCACTAATTGCTCAGAGGGTAGGTAACCGATAAACCAGAGGTCAACGTTTTTATCGGTGGTTCCAGTTTTCCCCGCTTCTTCCCGTCCCACCTTTGCCCGACCCCCCGTACCTCTCTGTACTACACCTTGTAATAAACTAGTAATTGTAGCGGCTACTTTCCTGTCTAGTACCTCTTTCGACGTCTTGTCTTCATTCTCGAAGGAGTAAATTATCCGACAGGTTTGATAGTCTTGGGGGTTATCACAATCGCTGCTATCTCGAATTGTTTTAATAGGGTGGGGAGAATACCAAGTACCACCATTGGCAAATGTAGCATAAGCTCCAGTCATTTCCAACACATTCACTTCGCTTTGTCCCAAGACTAAGCCAGGTACGGGATTCAATTTTGATTTTACTCCCAGGTGTTGGGCCATTTTTTCTACTTGTTTTATACCCACATCTTGTGCTACTCTTAAAGCAACGGCATTCTCTGACAGGGCTATTGCTTGGTACATATCAATTTCCCCTGTACTACTACGTTCGCAACCTTTATACTTTTGACCTTTCCAGGTTAAGGGGTCGCAGGAGTATAATTTATAAGGGGAGATACCTTGTTCTATCGCTGCTGCATAGGCAAAAACTTTAAAGGTAGATCCAGGCTGTCGTAAACTCTGGGTAGCCCGATTATACTGACTCTGATTGTAGTCTACCCCCCCTATGAGAGCGCGAATTTCCCCGGTACTACTATCTAAGGTTACTAGTGCTCCTTGATTAAAGCCAAGACGAGAACCTTCCTTTTTCATTATATCTTCCAGTGCTGCTTCTCCTTTCTGCTGCATCTGGATATCTAAAGTGGTTTGGATGATAAAATTTCCTTCCTTAGCTAAATCTGCCCCTAAGATAGAGGGATGAGAAAGTTGCTGAAACACATAGTCGTAGAAGTAAGGGGCACTGCTGTTACTAGAGAAGGCTTTCCGTGCTTTTGGACTCACTTCAATGCGCGATCGCCTCGCTTTTTTCGCCTCTTCTTCTGTTATCATCTCCTGTTGAAGCATGCGCTTAATGATTCGATTGCGCAACTGAACCGCTGCGTCGTAATCCTTCACTGGATTGTAAATATTGGGACCGGGTAAAATGGCTACTAAGGTGGCTGCTTCGGAAATGTTAACATAGGACGCCGATTTATCGAAGTAAAACTGAGCTGCATCTTCAAAACCGTATTTGCCAACTCCCAGATATACTCGATTCAAATAAGTCTTGAGAATTTCCTCCTTACTGTAAACAGCTTCTAATTTCAATGCGGTTATCATTTCTCGCATTTTCCGTCCAGCAGTATTTTCCCTCCCTACATTAGCATAAAGACTGCGGGCTAACTGTTGGGTAATAGTACTAGCTCCTTGTTTGATACCCTTATCTTCCAGGGATACTTTCACAGCACGGGCAATACCAATAGGATCCACCCCAAAATGCCAATAATAACGACTATCTTCTGAAGCGATCAGGGCATTCACTAAGTCCTCGGAAAAGTCGTCCAGTTTCTCTAATTCCCGGTGGCTCACAGTGGGTGAACTGGACAGTTTTTGCCCATTTCTATCCAAAACAAGGACAGGATTTCTAGTTGTTTCCGGTATGGGTTTGACAGGAATTTTACTCCACTCATAGCCTATCCACAAGCAGAACAGAGCACATATACCTCCTGTACCAGAGAGGAAATAGCGCAACAAGAATACCCACCACGGGGGAGGATTGTGATATTTAATTTGCATCGCATCTTTCAGTTGGGACTTTCCGAGGGAAAAGCGATCGCCGTGGTAGAGAGTAACTGGTTTTGTCAGCCTACGTTTTTTGATGTAAATCCCATTTGAAGAATTTTCATCTCGGAGAATAAAGCATTGAGGACGTTTGCTATGCTGAGTCAAGGACAAATGGGTATGACTGACTATATCATTATTCACCGTAATGTCGCATTTATTGCTGCGCCCTAAGGTATACTTATCCTTGAGGAGCTTCTTTTTTTCTTCGGGTTGGTTTTGATTTTGGGGGTTTTTTACCCAAATTTCCGGTACTTTCGCATTGGGTTTGAGCGCAGTTGCTGTAAAATGAACAACAGTTCGCACTCCCTGGGTAACTCTCTGGGAAATTTTGGTTTGTGGTTGCTGGGGATTGTTGCTCATTTACTGGTGCTGGTAGGGATCCTAATTTATTATAGCCTGGGGCTGATAGCCCCAGGAAGCACACCCCAGTCAAGGATAAAAGCTCAATTGAGGTAAACCCAAAGTTTCTGACCAACCCATCATCAGATTCAAACATTGTACTGCTTGTCCCGACTGTCCCTTGAGCAAATTATCCGTTGCGGACATGACAATGACTCTGTCGGTTCTTTGGTCAACTTCCACTCCAATATAACAGAGATTTGTACCCATAGTCCACTTAGTTTGGGGATAAACTCCCTTGGGCAAAATCTTCACAAACGGGGCAGCCCGATAAAAGGAATTATAGATAGTTATCAAATCTTCCCGCACTAACCCCGGATCTCTAAGAGTAGCGTAGACAGTAGCCAAAATACCCCGTACCATGGGAACCAGGTGAGGAGTAAATTGCACCTTCATATCCCTAGCGATTAAGGTGCTGCATATTTGCTCTATTTCTGGGGTGTGTCGGTGTCGAGCAACTCCATAAGCCCCCAAAGATTGATCAGCCTCTGCTAGTAATAAGTGGGTTTTGGCTTGACGTCCCCCACCAGAAGTGCCAGACTTAGCATCAATAATGGCGGTTTCCGGCAAAATTAATCCCTGCTTGAGTAGGGGAGCCAAAGCTAGTAAACTGGTAGTGGGATAGCAACCGGGACAACCGATTAAACTTGCGCTTTCAATCTCCTGTCGATATAATTCTGGTAAACCGTAAACTGCTTCAGAGGCGATCGCCCTATCAGTTCGTTCCCCTCCATACCATGCTGTATAAGTATTCAAGTCCTGAAAACGATAGTCGGCAGATAAGTCTAACACTTTACACCCTTTCTCCACCAAAGTGGGTGCCATTTTACAAGCTAAACCGTTGGGTAAGGCGAGAAATACCGCCTCGCACCGGGAGGCGATCGCCTCTAAGTCTATTGCTTCTACAGTTAATTTGACCCCATGACCCAGGTGGGGGTACAAGTGGGCAAACTTCTTCCCCGCACTGCTATCCCCTCCTAAGTAGACAATTTCTACCTCAGGGTGATCTGTTAACAGTCGTACTAATTGTACGCCGCCATAACCCGATGCACCGATAATGCCCACTGGTAAACCCATAATACTTCCTTTGCGCCTTTGCGTCTTTGCGCGCATTTTAGTGCAAATGTTACAAATTTGTGGCGCTATAATTAATAAATTCTCCCTAAACAAGAAAACTCGTGGAAGCATTGCCCCACAATTCTTTTACATTTGACTCAATTGATGCTGCCTTGGCATCTCTGAAGGCAGGTCGTGTTATTGTGGTCGTAGATGACGAAAACCGAGAAAACGAAGGAGATCTGATTTGTGCTGCCCAATTTGCCACCCCCGATTTGATTAATTTCATGGCTGTGGAAGCCAGGGGATTGATTTGTTTAGCTCTTTCAGGGGATCGCCTGGATGCGCTGGATTTACCTTTAATGGTAAGTAATAATACTGATAGCAATCAAACTGCTTTCACTGTTAGTATAGACGCTGCCCCTCATCTCGGGGTGAGTACAGGGATTTCTGCAGAAGACCGTGCCCGCACCATTCAGGCAGCCATAGATCCGGAAACGAGACCGGAAGATTTGCGTCGCCCCGGTCATATCTTTCCCCTCCGTGCTCGAAACGGGGGTGTTCTCAAACGGGCAGGTCATACGGAAGCAGCAGTGGACTTGGCACGACTGGCAGGATTATATCCAGCAGGGGTGATTTGCGAAATCCAAAACCCCGACGGTTCCATGGCTCGGTTACCTGAATTAAAGTTGTATGCTAAAAAACATAAGCTTCAACTAATTAGCATTGCCGATTTAATCAGTTATCGCCTCCAACACGCTGCCAAAGGTACCCAACAGGCAAGGTTTGTCTATCGAGAGACGGTAGCAGAATTACCAAGTCAATTTGGGAAATTCCAGATTTACGGTTACCGGAATACCCTGGATAATACAGAGCATATAGCTATTGTTAAGGGTAACTCAAAGGAGTTTGCCGCAAAAACCGTAATGGTGCGCATGCACTCAGAATGCTTAACGGGGGACGCATTGGGTTCCCTGCGCTGCGACTGTCGTCTGCAGTTGCAAGCAGCATTAAAAATGATTGAAAATGCTGGTTGCGGTGTGGTGGTTTATCTCCGTCAGGAAGGACGGGGCATTGGTTTGGTGAATAAGTTGAAAGCTTATTCTTTACAAGACTTGGGTTTGGATACAGTGGAAGCCAACGAACGTTTGGGTTTTCCCGCAGATTTGCGAGATTATGGCATGGGTGCTCAAATACTCAACGATTTAGGAGTGCAGCAAATTCGCTTGATTACCAATAATCCCCGGAAAATTGCCGGGTTGAAGGGTTATGGATTGGAAGTAGTAGAACGAGTACCCCTGTTAATTGAGTCAAATGACTATAATTCCGGGTATTTAGCTACTAAAGCCCACAAATTGGGACATTTCCTGTTACAAACCTATCTCATTACCCTGGGAATAGAGTGGGTAGGGTACCCAGAAGCATTTGAGGTGAGGGAAAGGTACGAGAAATTGGAGAAATTGCGCTATCTAATCCATTCTCATAATTTATTATTGCAGGAAGAAACTAGACCAGTGGCCATCGCTCTTTTTGGTAAACCTTCTCTCATCGTTCACCTGGGGTTCGACCAACCTAATATAGCTACACGGGATTGGTATGGAGATACTCATCATCCTTATGTCCAGGCGATCGGGAAGATATTAGATAATCTTATCAGTTGGGAGCAAATTAAACGGTTGGAGTTTCTTGTTTCTCCTGGGGAGGACCCCATGTTGGGTTTACAAGTAAAGTTGGAACGGCAAACTTTCTCTTTGAGTGATAAACCTTCCCAACTCTGTGATAAGTTACAAACTCAAACTATTTATAGCTTCTTTAGTTGCCAGTAACCAGTTCTTTCCCGTTGGTTGGAGCATTTGTAGGGTGGGCATCGTCCACCGACATTGCACTTTTGCCCCGCCCGCTCGCCCTTAAGAATGTTTCACGCAGCGGTGCGTTACGCTGTCGCTAACACACCCTACAACCTATTGTTAAAATTCTAGATCCTCTAAATCTTTGATATCCTCTATACGATAAGGTCTATTACTAACTGATGATTTTAGTTGCTGGGGGGTAGGAGAGGGAGAAGTTTCCGATTCTTTCCTCTCTTGCTCCCGAACTTCTTTATCTTCGTAAATTTGACCTTTAAAAACCTTAGCCAGAGCTTTAACAGCTTTCTTCACCTCGGACTCGGAATAATTATTTTGTTTTGGACTACTATCTTTACCATTATTAGTTGAAGTAGTAGCTTTATCTATCTTCTTTACCTTATCTACCTTATTTTTAGGTGACTCAGGAACAGTTGTTACTGGTGGTGGTGCAGGAGTAGTTTTCGTGGTAGAATCAGTAGCCACTTCCAACTGTACCTTTATCTTTTGTTGACAGACTGCGGCAAAAGCAGCTTCAAGGTTAGGCAATTTCTGTTCTACCATGCCCAAAAATCTTTTCTTGCTGATACCCACCCTTGCAGCAGTGTCTGTCTTAGTAATTAAATGACAGTACTGACGTACCAATGCTTCTGCTGTAGGGGGTTGGAGGTGCTGGAGTACCCGGGACCAAATTTCTCCGAGAGCAATAGAACGTGGGGAGGTAGAAATGGGTTGGGAAGGTGCCGTTTTAACAGGGACACTTTCAGTGGAAACCTTCTGTTTAACCTCCTTCTCTCTTCTTATCTCACTATTGTTGGGTTGTTGCTGCTGGGGTGCAACTGTTGGTTCCACAACAGATAATAATCCTAAGAGGGTTACTTCTAGCCAAAGACGGGGTTGAGTGGTATTTTTAATTTGGACTTCACTCTCTTTCAGGTGTTGCTGTCCCCGGAGGATATCCCCTAACTCCCAATTTGCTGCTTCTGTAATTAATTGCTCCCAAGTTGGTGCTGTGACGGGAACCAAATCTCCTCGGGAAGGTGCAGACTTTGCTATAGCTAAATGGAGGTAGAAATTAGCTAGATTTTGGAGTACGATTAAAGGTTCTCTCCCTCGATCCATTATCTGACGACATTGGGGGATAATAGCTTCAGGATTTTTAGCCCTGATCGCCCCTAATAATGCCAGCATATCCCTTTCTGGGACTGCTCCCACTAAATCCCAAACTTCCTCTACAGTTATGGTACCGGATAAGAGACTCAACTGGTCTAAGAGACTTTCTGCGTCCCGTAAACCACCGTTGGCAATTTGGGCTACTATAGAGATAGCTTCCTCTGTTATATCTACCTTTTCTGTTTTAGCAATGTATTGTAGGTGAGCAACCATTTCCTCTAGGGGAATACGACGATAATCAAATCGCTGACACCGAGAGATAATAGTGGGTAGCACTCGTTGAGGATCGGTGGTTGCTAAGACAAATACTACCCTAGCAGGAGGTTCTTCTAAGGTTTTTAACAGTCCATTAAAAGCAGCATTACTGAGCATGTGGCAGTTATGCACTAATAACCCATTGGCGATAAAATTGTGATTCTCCTCCACTTCTAGGTCGTAAACCTGCTCTACTCTCCCCTCTTCTACAGATTGAATCACTTCTCTATGGGGATAAGAGATTATTTTCATGCCTGGTTTCAGGTTTTCGGCAGCAGTCCATCCCGTTTCTGTTCTCATTAAATGATTAGCAGTACATTGAAGCGAAGTATTAGCGGTGGTAATAGTGAGAGTGGGTTTTCTACCTCGTTCTAACCATCTCACTACCCTTTTATATTCCCATGTTGCTTTATGTTCATTATAACTGAGAACCTCTTTCCCTTTGAGACTGCTATCTTTTATGGGTATTTCCCCCTCACTGGTTAAAATGAGGCTATCGGCAGTCAAACATTCGTCAATGACATAAACCTTATAACGACATTGAACGGGAGCAAAGGAGCTTCTTTCTATCATCTCCCGGATATTATCTACCCCCGTATTGCTCGCTGCGTCAATTTCAATCACGTCTAAAGCAGAGCTGCGAGCGATCGCACGGCAAACTTCGCACTCTCCACAAGGAGAAGCTGTGGGTTGTTGCTCCTTGAGACAATTTAGGGACTTGGCTAAAATCCTCGCCGAAGAAGTCTTCCCGGTACCTCGTGGACCCGTAAATAGATAGGCTGGGGCAATTCTCTGGCTGGTTATAGCATTGGTGAGGGTGGTGGCGATCGCCTCCTGTCCCACTAGCTGGGCAAAGGTTTGAGGGCGATATTTGTGGTGAAAGGGTTCATAGGACATTGGTATTTGTGATAGACTTTTTTTGATTAACCACAGAGACGCAGAGGACACAGAGGGGAGAGGATAGCGCCCAAGGGCGGTGGCGGATCTGTATTCATCTTACCCTGGTCCATTTTACCAAAATTTTTGGTACAGGCGATCCCTATCCCTGCTAATATAATATAGTGTTGTTGGTGAGGTGTGTCGATTTTGCCAACCGCTGCTCAGGGGATAATATGTATCATATTGTGCCAATCCCTAACCAATACCTTTACCCCTATTTTTGTTGTTCGTTTTGATGAGGGAACAGCTAACGTATTTATAGTGGCTGGCGACAGCATAGAGATTCAAATCTATCCCAATGGTTTTTGGAGGTTCTTGTGATTAAGCCTAATTTTAACACCATGACTAAAAAGGAGCTACGAGCTTACGTTATAGCTCATCCCAAGGACAAAGTAGCATTTGGTACATTTGTGGATCGCCTTACTGCTTCGGCGAAGGAGGAAACTTTTGCTCCACCCCAGTCTCTGGCTGAAGTCAAGGAAGTTGAAAAATTAATTCAGCAGAGAGTTGAGCAATTAAAGACCCTCTCTAGCTAACTCTAAATCCGGTGGGCATTGCCCACCATAGGGTTTATGCTAACACACAAAAGCGATTAGCCTATGAACGTATTTATACTAGCTGAGAATAAGCAGTCTTCGACCTGGATGGCTTTCAGACGACACGACAGACTCTGAACTTACAGACAGATCCGAATAAAACTGTTCCAGAAGTTTTCTGCTGACTCTAATAATAAACCGCAGAGGCGCAGAGGACGCAGAGAGGTAAGAGACGTGGGCATTACTTATCAGAGTATTTAGTAAGATTTACCTATTGACATTTTCACACATTACCCACTATAATATGAATTAATGGGATTTTTCCCAAGTACAAGGCAATTTGTACCGCTCCAGCTCATGTCAATTCGGGATTAAAGAAACGGTTAAGAAGATTGCTCTTTTCAATAACAAAGGTGGCGTTAGTAAAACCACAACAACCTTTAACTTAGGTTGGATGTTAGCTTCTAACAGTTGAGCATTATCGTGGATCGTCGCCATAAAATTGCCCATGAAGCTGACATAGATCCAACACTAGGTTTGGGCAATAGATGGAGGATTGATGAGGTACTTGTTAATGATGCTGTTGATTTTCTTGAACAGGTGGTTGAAAGTATTCATGCTGTGCTTGAAATAATAAACCGCAGAGACGCAGAGGACGCAGAGGGAAGAGAAGAGAGGAGAGAGGGGTTTAAGTGCGGATGATGCGTCGGACGCCGTTTTTGAGGAGGGGTACGTTGAAGTTGATTAAGAGGGCGAGGGAGCAATTCGTCGCTTTGAGATAGGAGAGGACTTGCGCTTCATGTAGCGGGGTTAGACTAGCTACTGCTTTTAGTTCCACTACCAGAGTTTTTTCCACCAAAAAGTCCAATCGACTTTCTCCTACAGGATGTCCTTTATAGGTAACGGCTATATTTTTTTGCCGTTCAAAGGAGATTCCCCTCAATTTTAACTCGTAAGTCATGGCTCCCTCATAAACAGACTCTAAAAAACCTGGCCCTAAAATTCGATGCACTTCTATAGCCACCCCGATTACCTCTCTCGTTAAATCTCTCCCCTCTTCCCTCATCTTTTCCTCTCTTCTCTTTCCTCTGCGTCCTCTGCGCCTCTGCGGTTTATTCACAGATAATAGTATATTAGAGTAGAAAGTCTCAAAGAGGAGAGGGGATGTTCGGGCAAATCTGGCAATGGTTGAAGGGGTTATGGCAAAAGTTGTTGGGCAAAAGCTCGAAACGGCAACAAGAGTCCCAAAAAGACCTGCCACAGCTAAACGATACGGATTACGAATTTTTGTTTAGCCAGCTTCTAGAAGGGGTTGTCCATGGTTGGCACGAAGGACGAATCGTCAAATTTTTCGCTGGTTTGGAGGATCGGGGCAAACAAGGACCATGGGTTGCCTGGTTACAACGGTTTGGCAACAAAGTCCTAGCTTCTGAAGCATCAAACCACCAGTTAGGAATGCGCATGGTGCAGTTGGGGGAAAAATGCCGTTCTGTAACAGAGCGAGATATTGACCAAATCGGCGAGACAGCCTATAGTATCGGTAGGGAGTTGCTCACTCGGCAACCAAAGAGAGATATTTGGGAGTACGATGGACCGGATAATTCATCATTGCCCAGTGAGACTATGACTGTGGAAGAGTTAATTGCCCGGTTGGGGCAAGATAGTCAATTTAGGGAGGCAATGGCCCGGCAACTGGGAGTGGAAATCACCGCAGACCCTCAAGCTATCGTGCAGGCATTAATCCCTGCTACCAATATGACTCCCAAAACCTACCAAGATTGGTTCGATCTGGGTCTACAGCAAGCAGATAATCAAGATTATACTTCTGCCGTCGCCAGTTGGGAAAAAGCCTTGGCATTAAACCCCAATTTGCCTAAAGTGTGGCATAATAGGGGCTGTGCTTTGGCATACCTGGGACAGTACACTGATGCCATCGCGTCTTTTTCCAAGGCCATCGAACTGGAACCAAAAAACTATCAAGCTTGGCATGACCTGGGCAATGCTTTCTACAGCATCCAAAAGTGGGAAGACGCTCTGGCAAGCTATGATAAAGCCTTAGAAATTAAACCAGATTTTGCACTTGCTCAGTCCAAAAGCGAGGAAATGAGAGCTAAAATAAATCAATCCTCAAACCAGTAGTAAACCCGAGTTGCTAGTTAGTTCGGGGCGATCACCTATGACTCACAGTGCTAAAAAACCCAGAAAATTCTCGACAACAAACCACAAAGGACTAACAACAAAGGTTATGAATGAATTATCTGCTAATTCCATGGAAGAAATACAACTGCTCCCTCAGGAGAGAGTGACCAAACTGGAAGAACTAATCGAGGCTTTGCGGATTGCTGATGAGATAGCCACCAAAGGCTACTTAATTAGCAGTTCAGAACTGGCCGATTTGATGCATATCAACGCCAGTGCTGTCACCAGTCGCGGGGAGGAGTGGTCTTGGCGTAACTGGGTTGTTTCCCGCGTTAGAAGGGAAGGCAATCAAATTCTTTGGCAATTAGAAAAATTGGTTTAAGGGTTACCAGTTAACAGTTACCAGTTACCAATTACCAGTTACCAGTTAGCAGTTACCAGTTACCAGTGACCAGTTACCAGTTACAATGTGGAGCCAAGTTTTAATCTGTAAATACGCGAACGCCATCGGTTATAGTTTCTATGGTTTTACAATGGAAATCCATGCTCAAGCTACTAGGCTACATTTTGGTAGGTATTTTACCGGCGTCCTTCAATTCCATGGCTTACGCTCAAACTATCACCTCCGATGTCATCTATGTTAATCCTACCACGGGGAGCGCCATGGGAGAAGGAAGTCCGGATTCTCCTTATCCTACTATCACTCAAGCCTTGAGGGTAGGGCAACCGGGGACAACAATTATCCTCGCTCCGGGACTTTATAGCCCCCAGACAGGAGAACAATTTCCCCTTATCCTTGGTAATAATATTAGTATTATAAATTTTTATCAAAACAATTTTATGAATACAAATGTTATTATAGCAGGGAGCGGCACTTTGTTCAGTTCTACCGCTGGTGAACAATTACAAGCAGTGGTAGTGGTAACAGAAGGAGCTGGGGAATTGAGGGGAGTTACCATAATAAACGAAGATGACCTAAGTTACGGATTGTGGATAGAATCTGCTAGTCCTCAAGTGACCAATAATATTTTTAGCGGTAGGGGTAAGGGGGGAATATTTGTCAGTGGCAATAGTGCCCCAATTATTACTCATAACTACTTTAATAATATGGGCAATGGCTTGGTTGTGGCGGGAACCTCAACCCCCCAAGTACGGCAAAATACCTTCAACAACACCAATTATGGGGTGAGAGTCTTGGAAAATGGGGCGCCGATTTTGACCAGTAACCGCATAACTGGCAATAAAATTGGGGTTTTTTTAGAAGGTAATGGTCAGGCAATCTTACGTCATAATACCATCGATACTTCTTTGACTTCCGGAATAGTTGCTCAAGACAACGCTGTGGTGGATCTGGGAAACCGTAACGACCCGGGAGGCAATATTTTCTATGGTAATGGTACCATGGATATTAGCAATCTTGTCCCTCATCATTCTCTTGCCGCTTTTGGTAATCAGTTAGAAAAAGGCTTTTCCGGTGCAGTAGATTTAGCAGCAACTGGTGAACCTGGTAATGGATTGAATTCTATGGCAATTGTCATTCCCGTTCCTCCTCCAGAGACCCCATCTGAAGCACCTCCTCCCACTCCTTCAACAGTAAGTCCAGGTCGCAAAACCCTGGCAGAGTTATTGGTGTTGTCTCCTAGGTCAATACCAGATCCTCGGGATTTTCCCCCTTTATCCTTTGACTCGAAACTCATTCCTATTGACAATGTAGGAGATGGGAATATCAATCCCCAGGATTATCTTGTCATGGTGGACACTTTTAATTCCCAGCACGAAGAAGAATTGGTGGCAATTTACCCTCATGTAATGCCGAAAATGTTCAATGGCCAATCCATGTGGCAAGTAGGGGTTTTTTCTAGCTTGGAAAGTGCTTCTCTGGTTTTGCAAAATCTGAACTCTTTTGGTTTCAGCGGCTTAATTATTCGTCAGGAAGAATTAGAGAGGTATCAAAGGATTGTACAAGAGTCACAAGAAGAGGCAACGGAGGAGTTATAATGATTCAGTATAATGCTTTAACTCTCTTGCCATACGTCTCATTCCCATTATTTCATCTTCCCGAATAAAAGGCAAAAATATGGGCTCAAGCAGACCGTCAAAACGACTTTGGTGAACGTACTTAGTTCGCCAAAAGTCAATTTCTTGCAGTTCAAAGAGAAACTGGTTGCGGAAACCAGGAATAGAAGAAACCCACTGGAGGCAAATTTCTGGTTCCAGCAGGGTAATTTGAGCCTGAAACTCAGTTTTCTGCTCTCTCGGGAGACGACGGAGGGCTAAAAAGACCTCCTCCCAAGGCTGAAAAGACCTTTGAGGATCGCAGTCAAAGAGAAATGTATTCCAATGGTGCCACTTTTGTTTGACCATAAGGCTCTGCCAAACTAACCGTTTCGGGGCATTAATTTCAATTTCTGTTCTTAAAGTAGTCATTTTAGGTTATTCTTTTATTGAACCACAGAGGCGCAGAGGGCGCAGAGGGCGCAGAGGGCGCAGAGGGCGCAGAGAAAGAAGGATAAGAGAGGGCTTACCTACTATGGTAGTGTATTTGAGGGTAATTTGATGATAAATCTCACTCCTAATTCTAGTTTTAGTTTAACCATTTCCATTGAATTGCCAAATCGTCCGGGAACCTTGGCAGAGGTAACTCAGGCCATCGCCCAGGTAGGAGGTAATTTAGAGGAGATATCCCTGGTTGCAAGAAATTTGCAGGTTTCCGTGCGAGAATTGACGATAGAGGCTTATAGTTGTGAACAGGGAGAACGCATTGTCAAAGCTGTGGAAGCTCTACCGGAAGTAAAGGTTCTGGAGGTATTGGATCGCACTTTTGACCTTCATAAGGAGGGCAAAATAGAAATTCAGAGTCGGCGGAAACTGAAGAGTCAGTCAGACTTGGCTATGGTTTATACTCCAGGGGTAGGGAGAGTTTGTCAGGCGATCGCCTCCCAACCAGAAAAGGTCTTTTCCCTCACTATTAAAAGTAACACTGTAGCTATTGTCACCGACGGTAGTGCTGTGTTAGGTTTGGGAAACTTAGGTGCAGCAGCAGCTTTACCTGTCATGGAAGGGAAGGCTATGCTGTTTAAGGAGTTTGCTAATATCGACGCTTTTCCTCTTTGTCTTGCTACTCAAGACACGGATGAAATTGTGGCTACAGTGAAGAATATTGCTCCTGTGTTTGGGGGGGTGAATTTAGAAGATATTAGCGCACCTCGTTGCTTTGAGATTGAAAAAAGACTGGGAGAAGAGTTGGATATTCCTATCTTTCACGACGACCAACACGGTACGGCTATTGTCACCCTGGCTGCCCTCTATAATGCCCTGAAACTGGTACAAAAAAGCCTAGAAGGGGTACGGATTGTGCTCAATGGGGCGGGGGCGGCTGGCATAGCTGTAGCTCGTCTCTTGCGGGAAGCAGGGGCTACCCATATCTGTATTTGTGACTCCAAAGGGATTGTTTCCACTAGTCGGAAGGACTTAACACCCCAGAAACAAGAATTTGCCTGGGAATCTAGTGGTTCTCTGGTTGATGCTATTGTAGATGCAGATATTTTTATTGGGGTCAGTGTTCCTGGAGTACTCACTCCGGAAATGGTAGAATCTATGGCTAAAGACCCTATTGTTTTGGCTATGGCTAACCCTATTCCAGAAGTACAACCAGAATTGGTACGAGATCAGGTAGGAGTCATAGCAACGGGACGCAGTGACTATCCTAACCAAATTAACAATGTGCTCGCTTTTCCGGGAGTATTGCGGGGAGCATTAGACTGTCGGGCTACAGCTTTTACTACTCAGATGTATTTGGAAGCAGCAAAGGCGATCGCTTCTTTGGTTACGGATTTAGATTCTGAACATATTATCCCCTCTGTGTTCGACCCCCGGATTGCCCCTGCTGTGGCTGCTGCTGTAGGGTGCGTTAACAACGCACCGTCTCCGTAATGCTGATCTACCCGGGAGACCAGCATTGCCCACCATGGACCTGGTATGATGAAACAACAGAATGTTAGATTTGACGACAGAGGTATTCATGTCTATGGTATTGTTAAATTGCCGGATTTGAAGCGCTACGGGCGGGTGTGGGGAAGATAAAAGCCTTATCTGGACTTGTCCCAATCCCCCTGGCGGTTGCTATAACTTTGGACGGTGGGCAATGCCCACTATTTTGATAAGATATTCTGTAGGGTGGGCATTGCCCACCATGGACCTGGTATGATGAAACAACAGTCGTAGGGTGGGCATTGCCCACCATGGACCTGGTATGATGAAACAACAGAATGTTAGATTTGACGACAGAGGTATTCATGTCCATGGTATTGTTAAATTGCCGGATTTGATAGATAAGGTTGGCTCCCCCCTTAATAAAGGAGGGAGCACAAAAATGACAAATTGCCCGGAAAAGGTTTGTTATCCACCCAGTATTCTAGAGTTTTGATTGAAGTAATGCTAGACCATCCCGGAATATAATAGTGTGGGGGTGTTCTTTTCCTAGCTTTCGTTCAGCAATGTCCAACGCTTCCTGATCAAGAGGTTCTGCTTCTGTGTACCTTCCTTGGAAGTAATAGAGTTGTGCGAGGTTGTTGAGACTGGCTGCTACAGAAGGATGTTCCTCTCCGAGTAGCCGTTTTTTCATTTCCAACGCTTCCTTATAAAGAGGTTCTGCTTCGGAGTACCTTCCTTGGGACTTATAGAATGCTGCCAGGTTGTTGAGACTGGCTGCTACATGAGGATGTTCCTCTCCGAGTAGCCGTTTTCTCATTTCCAACGCTTCCTGATAAAGAGGTTCTGCTTCCGAGTACCTTCCTTGGGAGTAATAGAGTAAAGCCAGGTTGTTGAGACTGGCTGCTACATGAGGATGTTCCTCTCCGAGACGACTTCTGGTTACAGACAGACACTTCTCGAACCAAGGTCTTGCTTCCTCATATGCTCCTTGATCTCTATAGAAGCTTCCTAAACCAACAAAAGGTCTAACTATATCTTCATCTTTCACCCAGTCTATCAAAACTGTAGCCACTTCCTGAAGATGAGGAATATAGGGAGCAAACCTTTCAATGTCCTGAAGAGTGGGGGTTTGGAGTATTTCCTTAGTTTCAGCTACTATAACCTCACACACCCTTTCCTTCATACTGGACATATGATCCACGTTCCCCTTCCTTTGGAAAAACTCTCGAATCAACTGATGAAGTTAGTAAAACCCTTTTTCCTTCCTTGACAACAAACTCAAATTTACCATCTCATCTCGATTATCCTCCAACTCCTCCTGGTCTTCTCCCGGTAAACACTGTTCTACAGCAGACCAAGGAATAGGAGCTAAAGCAAAGAGACTCAATAAACCTGCTAACCGTTGTTGTTCTGGATTTAATTCTTGCCAACTCAACTCAAAAGCAGCCTTTACTCCCCTTTGAGCAGTCATGTCTCCAGAAATGTCTTTCAAAGAACGATGTTCCAAACCCAGTCTCTGTCTCATTTTCTGCCAAGATAGGTCTGGTTTCCCCTTTAAATAGCTCCCTACCAGTTGTATCCCTAAAGGGAGATATCCCAAATCCGCACAAATTCCTTTTCCTTCCTCTACTTCCCGGTTCCACCGTTCTTCACCAATATAAGCAATTAACAGTTCTTGTGCTGCTTCTGGTTCCAACACCTGCAAGTCTAACTCCTCACAAGAAGAGAGCAAATCTTTGTGTCTCGTGGTAATGAGGATTTTAAACCGAGACTGGAAGGGAGGAAGATAAGCTTGAATATCTTCATAGGCTACCACATCATCCAAAACCAATAATACGTCCCCTTCTATCCAGTGTGCCCAACAATATTGGACCTGAGCTTTTAACTCTAAACCTTCCGATGGGTTTAAATTTAACTGAGAACGAGCAAAATTGACAATTTCCGTTCCTAGTTCCCCCTGACGAGCTTCCAACCAACAAACCCCACCAGGATAATGGTTATTTTCCCAATGATATCGAGAGTATTGAAGTGCTAATTCTGTCTTCCCCACTCCACCCATTCCTGAAATGGCCGAAATAACCACAGAAACGCCTTTTTGCAACTTTTCATGCAAAGTTGACATTTCCGAAGACCGTCCCACAAACTCCCTCACATTGCTGAATGGTAGGTTATTGGGAGGGTTTAACTTTACCTGTTCCTTCTCTTTACCCCCAGCATCATGAAAATGTATCTCTTGAGCATTATAAACATGAGAACCCGATTCTGCTTTAGTTTGAAACCCCGTCGCATTATCCTGATTGTTTTGGTTCATGGTAATAATCTAATTAGGGAGAAAGAAGTGCAACCAAATATAAATCACCTTTCAGTTACCAGTGACCAATAATCACGTACCATGGTAGCAGCTCAACCTTGGGTTTGAGGCTCCCACCATACGCCTGGTAACTGGTAACTGGTAACTGGTAACTGGTAACTGGTAACTGGTAACTGGTAACTGGTAACTGGTCACTGGTCAATGCTTCCTCAGAACCTGCTTCTAATTGAGCGATCGCCTCTTTAGCTTTCGGTTTTCCTTGCAATCGAGTTATAATAAACTGACGGAGTGTACCTATTTTAGCGATCGCTCCTTCTGTAAACCGTTTCCCCAACTCCATGGTATTTCCCTTGAGAACCAAACCGACAATTTCTGTAATAATTGGTTCCATCTTTAAAAAGAATCCATCATATCTGTTACAATAAGAGTCTAACACAAATATCTGCGGTTCCTTTAAAAAACTTAACATTCAATGATTGCATTGGTGATAATATGGATATCGAATGGAACGAATGCGCGACAGTCCCCACCCGTAGGATGCGTTAGCTGTCGTAGGATGCGTTACTAGCCGTAAGTAGTAGCAACAATACAAACTTTGTTGGCGTAACGCATCCTACGCACTTTCGGTTTTCCTTGCAATCGAGTTATAATAAACTGACGGAGTGTACCTATTTTAGCGATCGCTCCTTCTGTAAACCGTTTCCCCAACTCCATGGTACTCCCCTTGAGAACCAAACCGACAATTTCTGTAATAATTGGTTCCATCTTTAAAAATAATCCATCATATCTGTGACAATAAGAGTCTAACACAAAAATCTGCGGTTCCTTTAAAAAACTTAACATTCAATGATTGCATTGGTGATAATATGGATATCGAATTGAACGAATGCGCGACAGTACATAAATTATTTATTGATAGAAAACGAGGGGAATGCCCGTCCATGTCTAGTGATTAGTCATAATAAATACGTTGTCGTGATGCCCATAACCAAGACCATTAAACCACCTATCCCTCAAACTTTTAATGTTTATGGAGCAGTAATAGCTGAACAATGGTGGCAGACAACAGGAGAAATACTACCAAAAGATTTTGTTGCGAGCGGTGGATATATTGAATAGCATGATTATATGATATGCAGTTGTGCAAGGTGGGCAATAAATTTAAACGGTATCATCTTCCAAGAAAATGCTCACACATTGCCCACCCTACGTTTTAAATAACTCAAACACTTTACGACAGAAAGATTTAAGTTTTTCTCCCACTTCAGCAGCAGGTTTACTTTCCCCCAAACATTCCCAGCGATCCACAGTAGAAAATCGCCAAACTTGTCCCGTCAGGTTAAACCCTGCGGTTTCCACCCCGATAAGACGCTGTTTCCTATCCAAGGGATCCTGGTGAAAACGAATTTGCACTAAAATACTGCGACTTTGGATCCGTCTACTCCAACCAGGGAAGTGAAAACCGATATCAAGAGAATCAGGATCCACCAAACTCCTAGTCTCAGCGTCATTTTGCCATGGTTTGAGATCCGCTTTGGCGTCGGGAAACTCCGATGTAAATAAATTGACCACTGTGGCAATCTTCGTGGTAAAATTCAAGCTGTTGGCTCTTTCTGATGCATTCATTTAGTGATAGGGTGATAGGGTAGATAAGATTATAACAAGGAAATAATAAACAATCGTGGCCATTGCAGAAAATACCATCCAAGTCGGGGCATTAAAATGGTTTTATCAAGAAGCAACCCCCTCCCAAGAGAGTGACAAACCCCCAGTTATCCTCCTCCATGGTATCCCTGCCCACAGTTATACCTGGTGCGAAATGATGCCAAATTTAGCTGAGAGGGGACATAGGGCAATAGCACCAGACTGGATCGGTTTTGGCTTTTCTGCTAAACCAGATGGAAGAGACTTTCCCTACACCCCCCATGCATTTAGAGACGCTCTGGCAGCTTTCCTGGAAACCCTAGCTATACCAACCAGTCACCTGATTATACAAGGATTTCTGGGATCCGTGGGCATTCAATACGCTTTTCGTCACCCAGACAAAGTGGCAAGCTTAACCATCCTCAACACCCCCCTATCCCCTGAGGTTAAATTACCCAGACAAATGCAACAGTGGGGTTGGTTCTTAATTGGAGATCTGCTCACCCAAGATCCCCTGTTAGTGGATCGCTCCCTAGAAAAGGGAAGCGGTTTCGTCATTAGGGATCGGGACCTAGCCATATATCGCAAACCCTTCCTTCAGACTTCAGCTGCTGGACGTTCCCTCATTGCTACAGTGAAGAACCTCCAGTTACCCCAGTCTATGGCAGAAATTCAAACTGGGTTTGCCAACTGGACCAAACCCACCCTGATTATTTGGGGTATAGAAGATCCCTGGTTGCCTTCAGATCCTGCCCAAAACCTGGCCAGGAAGCAAGGTAATATAGAATTGGTGCAGTTAGAAGAGGGGAAACACTATCCTCAGGAACACTGGTCCGACGAAATTACAGAAGCAATTGTCAAGTTTTTTCATCGTCAAGGTTTCTAAATGGACCAAATTTTGAGAAAATCATCTCATCTAGATAATTGACTTTTGTACCATCACCAAAATAGAAAGAAATATGAAACGTTTTTTCCGCTCCTTGCTCTCCTTAATGCTAGTAGTAGCAACCACCTTACTGGTGAGTTGCTCCTCCACGAGTGCAACCGCCCCCACCACCTACACTCCTGAGAAAATTGCCCAACTGCAAACCATTGTAGAACCCATAGAAGCTATCCGAGAACGGATGGTGGAAGTGGAAAATCTCATTGAAGAGGAAAACTGGGTGGATACGGTAACATTGATCCACGGTCCTTTTGGACAACTGCGCAGCAAAATGACCTATTTGTCTCGCAGTCTCTTACCTAAGGACCAAGAGAAAGCCACTGAGTTAGCTAAGCAGTTATTTAATGACTTCGAGGGGATCGATGCTGCGGCCAAAAATCGCAACTATGGTGCTGCCTCCAGCAAGTACAGGAGTGCAGTACGGGATTTTGACGCTTTCTTAAGTCTCATCCCTAAAGCTTAAACTTTGCGTCTTTGCGTCTTTGCGCGATTATTCTCGTCCAAAGACGTCCTTTATCTAGCAATCCTAAATAATTAGAGAACCCTCCGCTCGATCCCCCCGCCCTACGGGCACCCCCCTTGTTAAGGGGGGATCAAGGGGGGATCAAGGGGGGATCGGGGGGATCCGATAAGTAGGGATATAGCGTTAGTACCCAGGAAATGACAAAGATAGCTATTATTGGAGCAGGTGTGGTAGGAGGGGCGATCGCCTACGAATTGAGTCGAGTTTCCGGACTGAGTATTACCCTCCTGGATCGCCATGATCCCGCCTCTGGTGCTACTGGTGCCGCTCTCGGAGTCTTAATGGGGGCTATTAGGATGAAAAAAAAGGGGAGAGCATGGGCACTGCGACATACAAGTATGAAGCGCTACGAAACCCTCATTCGGGAGCTAGAAGTTAATACTAAAATTCACATACCATACATAAAAGGTATTCTCAAACTCCTGTTTCCTGAAGATAATCTAGTAAAATGGGAACAAATGGCAGAAATACGTCGTTCTCAAGGTTATCAATTGGAAATTTTGCTGCCTAATGACGTTAAAAATAGTTACGATTATCTAGATACAGATAACATAATTGGTGCTGTTTATTCTCCCGGAGATGGTCAAATTAATCCCACTATTCTAACTCAAGCTTTAATTGCTGGAGCACAAATAAATGGGGTAGACTGTCAGTTTGGAGTAAAGGTTAATAATATTATACCAAACTCTGATAAAATTAAACTTGAGACTACAGCAGACAGTTTAAATGTAGACTGGTTGGTCATAGCTGCTGGGTTAGGTTCTACTCCCCTGACTGCTTGTTTAAAAGAAACTATTAATATTGGTCCTGTACTGGGACAAGGGTTAGAATTAAAGTTAGAACAGGGTTTAGGTAATTTTCAACCTGTAATAAGTGGCCATGATGTTCATATTATACCCTTGGATGAAGGTTCCTATTGGGTGGGTGCAACAGTAGAGTTTCCCCAGGAAAAAGGAGAAGTGGTAGCAGATCCAGAAATGTTGGCAGAAGTGAAAAGGAAGGCGATCGCCCTTTGTCCCAGTTTAGCCTATGGTACCATAGTTCGGACTTGGTGGGGAGTGCGTCCCCGTCCCCAAGGGCGATCTGCTCCTATTATTGAAAAGTTACCCGGTTATGACCGGGTTCTTCTTGCTACAGGTCACTATCGTAACGGTATTTTACTCGCACCTGCTACTGCAATAGCAATCAAAAATTTATTGCTTTCGTAGGGTGGGCATCGCCCACCAACCCCGTAGGCATCGCCCACCAACCCCGTAGGCATCGCCCACCAACCCCGTAGGCATCGCCTAAATAGTTAGAGACTGTCACTTTAAGGTATAATTATAGTAAAAGGGAGATTGGAGCCTAGGCTGATCTAAAACAATATAATTTCCTCTGGGTAGTCGCTCCGGATTACATTATGCCTAATTGAGTAAGGATACCTTTTCCTGTAATCAACTCTGTTAAGATACCAATGAGAAATCCTAGCATAGCCAGACGACCATTCCAGTTTTCCGCAAAGTTGGTGAAACCGAATTTTCCCTCTTGCTCTTGTCCCTCCATGATTTTCTCCTTTTGTCAAGCATCTGTTAGATAATGTAACAAATAATTTAACAGATGGCAACATTTTTTAACATTTTTTGACAGTCCACTACAAGCGTACTATCATAGAAGGGAGAACAGCTGGGATAGATAAGCCGTGATTCAATCGGAAACCTTAACATTACTGGAATGGCAGCGCCTGTGCCAGCACCTATCTACCTTCGCAGCCACGAAACTGGGGGCGATCGCCTCTCGTCAGCTCAAAATACCCACCACAAAAGAGGAAAGTTGTCAACTGCTGGCGCAAACGGAAGAAATTTACAACCTGGAAGCCACATTAGAGGAGGGCTGGTCATTTACAGGGATTGAAGATATTGGACCCTCCCTGGAAAGAGCACAACTAGGAGGAATGCTTTCCGGGCTGGAGTTGTTGTATATCGCTACTACCCTAGCTGGGGTCCGGGGTTTGCGTCGGGTTATTGAGGTCGGGGAAAATTTTCCTACCCTCCAGGAAATGGTAAGCTATGTGCGGACTTATCCGGAATTAGAAAAGTCAATTCACCACTGCATTGATCCTGACGGAGAAGTAGCAGACAGGGCCAGTGATAAACTAAAAGAAATTCGCAGTGGTATGAAAGAACTGCGTCTGAAAATTCAGCAAACTCTACAGCGGATTATCCAACGAAAAGGGGGCGCTCTGCAAGAAACGGTGATTACCCAACGGGGCGATCGCTTTGTTATTCCCGTGAAAGTACCTCAGAAAGGGGAAGTTCCCGGTATACTCCACGATACCTCTAGTACAGGAGCGACTTTATATATAGAACCCCATGCCATTGTAGAGTTGGGCAATAGGCTGCGTCAATACCGTCGTCAAGAACAAACAGAAGAAGAGGCTATTTTACGACGGTTAACAGGGCAAATAGAAGCAGTACAACCGGATTTAGAACGACTGTTAGCGGTTGCGACTGCTTTGGACTTAGCTACCGCGAGAGCTAGGTATAGCTGGTGGTTGAAAGGAAATAAACCCAGATTTATTGAGGGGGAAACCATCACCCTGGGTAAGTTGCGTCACCCTCTCTTAGTTTGGCAACAACATCATGAACAAGGGGTTGAAGTAGTACCTATTAACCTCTGCATTGACCCGAACATTCGAGTGGTGGCCATTACCGGACCCAATACCGGAGGGAAAACTGTTACCCTGAAAACTCTCGGTTTAGCAGCTTTAATGGGGAAAGCAGGTATCTTTGTCCCAGCTTCCGAACCTGTCCAGTTACCTTGGTTTGACCAAGTGTTGGCAGACATAGGAGACGAACAGTCTCTGGAAGCTAGTTTATCTACTTTCTCTGGTCATATTCGCCGCATTACTTGCATTATCCAGGCTATAGATAGGAGTGGAACATCTTTAGTGCTCTTAGATGAAGTAGGAGCGGGAACCGATCCCAAAGAAGGGAGTGCTTTAGCCATCGCCCTGCTGCAATATTTAGCAAATAAAGCTCAACTAACTATTGCTACTACCCATTATGGGGAATTAAAAGCGTTGAAATATGAAGATACTCGCTTTGAAAATGCCTCCGTGGAGTTCGATAATGACACTCTGAAACCTACCTACCGTCTTCTCTGGGGTATTCCGGGTCGTTCTAATGCCCTCACTATTGCCCAAAAGTTAGGTTTACAGAGCACTATTGTAGAGGAAGCGCAAAAATTGGTAGGGGGAGAAGCAGAAGATGTAAATGAGATTATAGCACAATTGGAATTGCAGCGACGGGAACAGGAAAGGAAAGCGGAAGCAGCAGGAAAATTGCTGGCAGAAACGGAGCGTTTATATGGGGAAATATGCGAGAAAGCCTCTTATTTACGGGAACGAGAGCGGGATTTAAAATTATCTCAGCAACAAGCAGTTATTGAGGCTGTTTTAGCAGCAAAAGGGGAAGTTTCTCAGGTACTCAGGGAATTAAAAGAAGGAACCCAAGCTGTTAGGAATGTTCATCAAGCACACCAGAAGCTAAATCAAATTGCTCAACAACACTTACCTACTCCTACCCCACCTAAACCCCTGCCTCCCAACTATCAACCTCAAGTAGGAGAAAAAGTGCGGATTCCTCGGTTGAATCAAACGGCAGAAATTCTCAGTATTGGGGGTGCAGAAGGACAATTAACGGTGCGCTTTGGGTTAATGAAAATGAATGTTCCTTTGACAGATATTGAGTCTTTACAAGGGGAAAAGGTAGCAGTAGCACCAAAACATAAATCATCTCCAACCCCTACACCTGTTGGGAAGAAAACCGTTTTTACAGTGCGTACTTCCCAGAATACCATTGATTTGCGAGGGAGTCGAGTTGCAGACGCTGAAATTGAATTAGATCGGGCGATCGCTCAAGGTAGTGCAGAGGATTTGGGGGTATTATGGATTATTCACGGTAAGGGAACGGGAAAATTGCGCCAGGGAATACATGAATTCTTGCAAAATCATTACCCAGGTTCCCGTTTTGAATTAGCTGGTCAAAAAGATGGCGGTGCAGGGGTTACGATTGTTTATTTCTAATTTGTAGGGTGGGCATCGCCCACCACCTAATTTGTAGGGTGGGCATCGCCCACCACCGCACCTCCCAACCTCATTATACCACATGTAAATTTCTGGCGGAAAACTTTTCTGAGGATCTAGCGACTTGGTTACTAGGGCGCTCTGTTTCTTTCATTAAGATAGAACCCTCAGAATTATCCGTAGAACCCATTAGAAAAGTGACAACTGGTAACTGGTAACTGGTAACTAATTTGTAGGTGGGCATCGCCCACCTGCCCACCTCATTATAAATTCGATCCCCCCCAGCCCCCCGATCTAAGACAGGGCTGTTTCATTCTTGATTAAGGCAGATAGGGTGATAGGGTGATAGGGGGTGGCAGGGGGATCCAATTATTTAGATGCATTGGCGGTGGGCAATGCTACGGCTCTGGGTTTCGATCCCCCCCAGCCCCCCTTAACAAGGGGGGTGCCCGTAGGGCGGGGGGATCCAACCTTAACAAGGGGGGTGCCCGTAGGGCGGGGGGATCCAACCTACGGAGAAAATCCTGCTTTCACTTTCTCCTCTGTTACTCCTAAAATGGAGGCTATGGAAGCTATTATAGTCTCGTCTTGGGTTTTATTATATAACCTGTAAAGTGCAGGAATTGAAAAGGTTTGGATCCTATAGGTGTCGTTAAACTCAGCAAAATTTTGTAACCCTTGCAGATAGTTGGCTTTTGCTTCTGAAAATTCCTCCAATTCTTCAGCAACCACTCCCAAACAGTGGTACGTTTTAGCTTGAGAGTAGCGATCGCCACATTGAATCAAGATTTCCAGAGCTTCCTTATAGTTACGTTTCGCTTCCTCCCATTCTCTTAACTCCTGAGCAACATATCCCAAATTGTGGTATGTAGAAGCTTGAGAGAGGCGATCGCCACATTGAATCAAGATTTCCAGAGCTTCCTTATAGTTACGTTTCGCTTCCTCCCACTCTCTTAACTCCTGAGCAACATATCCCAAATTGTGGTATGTAGAAGCTTGAGAGAGGCGATCGCCACATTGAATCAAGATTCCCAAAGCTTCCCTATAGTTACGTTTTGCTTCCTCCCATTCTCTTAACTTCTGAGCAACATATCCCAAATTGTGGTACGTTCCAGCTTGAGAGTAGCGATCGCCACATTGAATCAAGATTTCCAGAGCTTCCCTATAATTCCGTCTCGCTTCCTCCCACTCTCTTAACTCTTCAGCAACGATTCCCAAATTGTGGTATGTAGAAGCTTGAGAGAAGCGATCGCCACATTGAATCAAGATTTCCAAAGCTTCCCTATAGTTACGTTTCGCTTCCTCCCACTCTCTTAACTCCTGAGCAACCATTCCCAAGTTGTGGTACGTTACAGCAAGTAGTGACTGTTTCCGCTTTTCTTCCACACCCCTCAATTCCTGAGTTAGTTCTACTACTTTCTCATAAGACTCCCTCCCTTTGGCGTAATTCTTTGTTTGTAAATAGTCGAAACCCAGTCTATCCAGGGTCATGACAATTTCCTGTCCTAATTTCCTGAGGATAGGCTTCCTGTGCTTGATAGACAAACTCCGATAGTTGCAACTGACGAGGAAAATCATTAATTAACTTCAAGTATTGAGCCAAGCAGAAAAATATAGCCACTGTCTCTTGCTTCTTTAAGCACAGCACCAGAGCATTGTAGAGAGATGAATATGCCATTTTGCCGCTTTTGGGGTTCCTTAGACTCCATTAACTGCTGATAAGCACCCGCACACGGTATATAATAGTTCTTAAATCCCTCTCCCAAAGCCTCCTGGAGACTTAGAGTCGATTCATTTAACTTAGCTTGGAGAAAATAGGGGAAAACTGGTTGAATAGTGAGGAGTTGTGGTATATCCTGATCAGGAGAGAGCAAACCCCAATTAATGGCTTCCCCTATAGCTGAGTCCAACTTATCAAAAGGGTAATCCTGAAAAGGTGCCAGCTTTTGCAACTCCTGGGTATAATGAGGAATACCACCGAGGAAAATAAACCCGCTAAAAGGAGCCAAACACAATAATAACCTCTGAGGGTCTGGGGATAAATTACTATGGGAATATGCCCCACATTTGAGAATGCTTTTCGTTTTATCCTCACTGTTACTATCCATGGTAATATCAGCAGCCTGCAAACCAGCCAAAACCAGGGCAGGAGATTGGTTTTTCAGGTTAGCCAGCACTTTCATCAGCCACTGAAAATGCTCATCTTCCTTTATCTTTTCAATCCTCTCCCGTGGTGCTACATTTCCTTGGAGAATATTCTGCGCCAACACCGTTCTTGCTTCCAAGTCTAACCCTTTCAGCTCATAAACATGATGACGAAAAGTGCTCTCTTGCAGCCAATCTTCCCCCCGGCGGGAACCCAGTACAACCTTAGTGTCACCTTTCAGTTACCAGTGACCAGTAATCACGTACCATGGTAGCAGCTCAACCTTGGGTTTGAGGCCCCCACCAAATAAGTGGTGGCAAGCCACTTATTGGTGGAAGGCGTTGGTGCGGGACCAAAGCCCGCACCATACGCCTGGTAACTGTCATGGTACAAGGTCACTGTTTTACCCCCCACCAATCGGGCTAAGAAATCCCGCAGACTGTTCCTCTCCTCCGGAGACAAAGTGTTCTGAATTGCCAGCTGCTGAGTCGCAAAGCTTCATCAATGGTTTTTCCCCCAAACAAATCAGTATAAAGCTTAGTTATCATCAAAGTAGCAGCCGTCACAGTGACAGAATAAGCCATTCCCACCACCATTTCCATTCCTGCCGTCATTAAATGACTCCCCAAACTCCTTCCCCCCTCCCCCCTTTGCGCCTTTGCGCCTTTGCGCGAAACCTCATATGTGAGCGCAGCCTAGATTTTTCAATTGCTTCTCTTAAAGGGCGAGAAATGGTACGATACCCCACATCCTCATCTTCATTGGGACGTGCTACCACTACCAGCAAGTTTACCACAGGAGATTCTTGCACCTGAGCTATATTTATATGTTAACATAGGATGGAACCGCAGAGGCGCAGAGTACGCAGAGATAAGAGAAGAGAGAGGGATTGTCAAAGCTAATGAAGGGGTTTTATTTTTAGGGGGGAGTTATAATATAATATAGGAAGAATTGTATTATACTTGTAATCAAAGTAGAAACTAAATGGGACTATGACGGCAATAGATATCTTACCAGAAACAACAAGCGAACAGCTAGCTCGGACAATTGCCCTCGGGGCTGAGGACAAAAAAGGAGCGAATATCCTATTATTGAAAGTGACAGAGACTTGTTACCTGACAGATTACTTTGTCATTGTGACTGGGTTTTCCAAAGCTCAATTGCGGGCGATCGCCGATTCCATTGAAGCGAAAGTGAAGCAAGAATGGGACAAAGAGCCTTTGCGAGTAGAGGGAAAAGCAGAAGCTAGTTGGATTGTTCAAGATTATGGCGATATCATCGTTCACATCCTTTTGCCTCAAGCTAGGGCATTTTATCATTTAGAAGGGTTTTGGGGCCACGCAGAACGGATAGATTTTCCAGGAGAGGAGAAATAATGAGGGAAGGACCGATTCAAATATGCCCTGTTCCCGAGGAACAACAACCCATTAATGAGTACGAAAAATTAAAAGAATCCTGGTTGTTTCGTTGGGCTACTCTGGAGGTGGGGAAATATGGGCAAAAGCTGGCCATGGTTTGGCTGTGGGGGTGGATTATCTCCGGTCCCATAGCCAGCGCTAGTTTCCCACCCCTGAAGCAACCAATCCAGTTCCTTCTCAGCGGTGGGTTAGGGGCTGGTTTATTGGTAGTATTCGTCCTGGTGCAACTTTATGGCGGCTGGTCTTACGTGGGCGATCGCCTGAAGCAAGGAAAAATCCAGTATGAAGAGTCAGGCTGGTATGATGGTCAAACCTGGGTCAAACCCACCGAACTACTCAACCGGGATCACCTAATTGTCTCCTATCAAATCGAGCCAATTCTGTCTCGTCTGAGACGAACTGCCCTTATTCTGGCGATTTGTGGAGCAATTAGCAGTTTAACTTGGCTATTTCTCTAACAAAATCAATTCAACAAAATCGAATGACAAGGGGAAAACGCACATCAGCGCCAAAATTAGAAGTTCATTTGCTGCGAGAAGGGATTGTAGAATCAGTCCATCAAGTTGAAGCAGTCATTTGCGATCATCGCGGACGTCTTCTTTCCTTAGCAGGCAGTCCGGAAACCAGTACTTTTATCCGTTCCGCTCTCAAACCTTTTCAAGCTCTAGCAGTCACCAGTACCGCTACCATCGAGCGGTTCGACCTGACCGATAAAGATTTGGCCATTATTTGCAGTTCTCACCAAGGTACGGTAGCACAAGCGCGACAGGCATTTAATATCTTGTGGCGAGCAGACGTGGAACCCAAAGCACTGCAATGCCCCATTCGGTCAGGTAAAGAAAGTCCCCTGGAACACAACTGTTCCGGGAAGCACGCCGGAATGCTCGCTGTCTGTCAGCAGCGTCACTGGCCCCTCAAAACCTATATGCAGCGCAACAGTCCCATCCAAAAGTTGATTTTGAGCAAAATCTCCGAATTGCTGGAAATGCCCGGGGAGGAGTTTATTGTAGCCAGGGATGACTGTGGTGTTCCTACTTACTTCATGGAACTAAGACAAATGGCTTGGTTGTATGCTCGCTTATCTTCCGGTGCTAACTTAGATTTAGAACGGATTGTGCGGGCTATGACCCGTCATTCTCAGCTGGTAGCAGGTTCTGGGTTATTCGATACAGAAATCATGACTCTGACAGAAGGGGAAGTGGTGAGTAAATCTGGTGCTGAAGGAATTCAATGTATAGGGAGGGTTAGTGAAGGGATGGGATTAGCTCTTAAAGTTAAAGATGGCACCAAACGAGCTAAATATGCTGTGGCGATTCAGCTCCTGAAGCAAATGGGTTGGATTAGTCCCACTGTGGCGGAAACCCTCTCGGATAGGTTTATGATTCTGTCCGACTGGAAGCGCTTGGAGGTAATCGGGGAATTATCCATGGTGTAACTCCCTGGGGAAGAGGATTTCAGGGAATTTTAAAAAAATTCCCCAAAAAGGTTGACATTTTGAAATCTTTGTGGTTATAATCAAAAACACAACGCGGGATAGAGCAGTTTGGTAGCTCGTCGGGCTCATAACCCGAAGGTCGGTGGTTCAAAGACATTACAAGAGAATATCCCTTTAGCAGTAGCAATTAACACTGAAAAAGCTCGCTCCGAATTGATTGTTTCCCAAGTTATTTTAGAAGTACGGAAACTATTCCATCGCCAAATAAGCTTCTTTTCCGGTATTGAGTTCAATGTAGATAAAGACAAGGATTTGAATGGTTTCTGTGACTTTATTGTGAGTCTATCATCTGAGCAGCTATTCATCAAATCTCCAGTGATTGCCATTGTGGAAGCTAAAAATGAGAATATCATGAGTGGTTTAGGGCAATGTGGGGCTACCATGGTTGCAGGTAAAATTTTTAATGAAAAAGAAGGTAATTCAATTAGTTGTAGTTATGGTGCAGTCACATCTGGTGTGGCTTGGAAATTTTTGAAACTGCAAGATGATACACTTTTTATTGACTTGAAGGATTACAACCTGGAAGATAAACCGGAAAAAGTGCTGGGCATTTTTTCCGCTATGATAGAGCAAAAAATTTAGGGAGATTGGATTTAATTCATCCAATTAACAAGCTTCAGTGCTTTTATTCTTGAGAAGTGCTTTTGATTATTTGTAACCAAAGGAATATTTTTGGCAATACATATGCACCCAATCATCAAATCCATATCCGCTATAAGCATTCCTTTTCTTTTTAGCTCTGCTTTCTGCTTGGCAAAAATATCCGCTGATTCTATGTCATATTCTAAGATGGTAATATCTGCAAAAAATTGCTGGATTTTGCCTAGGATAATTTCTCTCTTACTCAAATTTAGATAGCGCACCAAATTTGAACTCGGAATAATTGATAATGGTTGTGCTTATTTCATCCAAAGGAATTGTAGCTATCTTTGATACTACCCTTTTTTCTCCTCGGAAGAAATAACTGATTATGTCGGTATCCAGACAATACATCATCAAGCAGCAATATCCTTATCAACTCGGTTGGATTTTATCGATTCCAGGATGTTATCACTCTCCTTTTCTTCTAAGATTCCAGCATATTTAAGTAAGGGATGTTTCTGGGATTTAAGTAAGGGATGTTTCTGGGATAAGAATCTGTCTCTAGGTTCCTCAATTATAGCGGTAGCAGAAATATCCCTCTCATGACTTGAATAGCTAATTGCACTTAGGGTTTTTTCATCAAGTCCATAGTTTACCGGTTTTTTCATGAATAACTCCTATCTGGGAAATTCCGTCGCCCGGGCGGGGTACTGACTATTATACTCATTTTAGCTTCTTCTGCACTGGACTTGGACAAGCATTTGTCGTAAGCCCCTCTGGGAGAGGGTTTCAGGAAATAAAAAAAAAATTTCCCAAAAAGGTTGACATTTTGAAATTGTTGTGGTTATAATAAAGAAGACGATGCGGGATAGAGCAGTTCGGTAGCTCGTCGGGCTCATAACCCGAAGGTCGGTGGTTCAAATCCGCCTCCCGCTATTCTCATTATTATTGGCCCACCCTACGGATTCGAGACGCTGTTGCAGCATGGTGGGAAATTGGGCATAATAGGTTCGATTGAGGGGTGAAGGATGTGGGAGAGGACAGAGGGTGATTGGTTTTTCTTGGGTTAATCCCTTATTATCCGTTGCTTTGAGGGTAATATTTAGTTCAGCACTGTAGCGATCCGATTTTCTCCAAAAATCATCTATTTCCTTTTTCCCACCATAGGGGGCAAACCATTTAAAAGCTTCCGTTCCCAGGGTAATAATGCGATCCCCTTCCCAGTATAAGACCAATAACTGTTCAATGAAGGGACGGAAGCGTTTTTTGACGGCTGCGGAGTAAGCTTTATTCCCGGGGGGTTTATAGGGAACAGTGTTGGTGAGGAGAAGGCGATCGCAGACTTTTTCCAATTCTTTTTTGTTCTGGGTATCAGTTTGGTATCTGGTTCGATAGACACCTTGACGTACTAAGGTCCCTGCAGCACCGTATAATGGTTGGCGACTATAAACTTCATCTTTACCTAAATCTCTACCCAAAAAGCAGAGTTGACTTTTCAGGTTCCCTGCATAGAGAATGGGATAGGTGGGTTCTAAACCCGCACTCTGATAAACGGGGATATCAATGGGGAATTCTTCTTTTGTGCTCTCTTGCTGGATTTGGGTGATTAAGGTTTCAATGTCTGACATAGTAGTGGTCGATATTAATGTACAATTATAGTCCGTAGGGTGGGCAATTGGGAAAACGTTTGGTAAATTGTTAATTGCCCACCCTACCGGGCACCCCCCGTCACCCCCCTTATCAAGGGGGCTTTTGTGGTAATTCAACATTTGTCGCCTCGTTACAAAAGCCTCATGCAGGAATTACTTCAGCGGAAAACCCCTCTCCCAGTCTATCAAATTGAAGATGGCATGAGGATCGCCCCTAATTCAGTATATGTGATTCCCCCCAAAACCAATCTGGTGGTGGAAGATAAGCGGTTACGCTTTCCGAATAAAGATTCAGAGCACCTCAACTTTCCCATTGACATCTTTTTCCAATCCCTAGCTACCGAATATAATGATAGGGCAATGGGGGTGCTGCTGTCGGGAACTGACAAGGATGGAACTAATGGTTTGGGAGCTATTGGGGAAAGGGGAGGCTTGGCTCTAATTCAGTCCCCGGAAACGGCGGAATTTAGCGGTATGCCTGCCAATGCTCTGCTCATGGGGTTGGTGGATGAGGTTTTATCCCCCCGGGACTTAGCCCAAACCATTGATGAGATTGTCCGTATTACTCGCAATATATCCTGATCCCAACAACTGACGGAGAACCCGATTGATCTCTTCAAGCTGAAGAAGGTGTTGAGGTTGTTAAATGAGCAGGAGAAAATCGATTTTTCCCAGTATAAAACGGGCACTCTTTCCCGGCGGATTTATCATCGCTGCTCCCTCAACGGCTTCCACGATTTGGAAGCTTATCTGGATTATTTGGAAAGTGTCTCCGAAGAGCGCCGGTTACTCACCCAAGATTTACTCATTGGTTCAACTCGGTTTTTCCGGGATCCGGAAGCATGGCATTATCTGGCAACCCCCCACAACCTGAGCAAGAATGCGGGCTTTTCCAAGATGAATCTGATTAGCTGCCGCAATGTGCTGATTTATATGCAGCCAGATCTACAACAGCAAGTTTTGCGGATGTTGCATTTCTCTTTAGTGTTACAGGGGGTTTTATTCCTGGGGAGTGCGGAGGTGCTGGGTAGGCTGGATGCGGAGTTTTCCAGTATCCAGCCTAAGTGGAAAATATATCAAAAGCTGCGGGACAACCAACTGTCTTTACTTCCTGTCTCTGGGGAACCGGTAGCCACCCCCACCCAGGCTCGGATCCGAATCAATCCCCAACAGCCCCGTTTTGATACTTTGCTCAGTCAGGTATATAGTTTCTGTTTTGGGGAGCGTCAGGCAACTTGTGTGTTGGTGAATGAGGAGAATAAACTGCTCCACGTCTTTTTCAACGGAACGACGCGGGAGTCCCCACCCGTAGGATGCGGCCTTCTGTCGTAGGATGCGTTACTAGCCGTAAGTAGTAGCAACAATACAAACTTTGTTGGCGTAACGCATCGTACGTAGCAGCATCCTAAATTAAATGGGTTAGCGTAACGCATCCTACGCGAAGCGGGGTGGGGATGGATAGCGCGGGAACTTCCTGGGTGATGCCCCCTAAGTTCCCAACTACGCTGTGAGAACCTTTTCTGGGTTTCATATTGACAACCTAGACCCAAACTGCGATAGTTAAATTATCCAACCCAAGAGGTCGTGATGCCAACCCGCAGAATAACCTATCGCCTATATCCAAATGCTTCGGAGATTAAGCAGTTGCACATGGCCCGCAAGATGCATTGCGACCTATATAATGCTGCCGTGGCTAATCGTAGGACTCAATATAAACGCTTTGGACATTCGGTAGATTATTTTGAGCAGCAAAATTCCCTACCCGCGTTTAAGGAGGTCTGGCCAGAATATAAAGAGTTAGGCTCTATGGCCCTTCAGGCGACTCTGAAGCGGGTTGATTTTGCTTATCAGCGGTTTTTTCGCATGCTTAGGAAAATACCCAAAATTCAAAGCTAAACGCCATTATAGAGGATGGACGTATCCTTGCAGTGCTGGTTGGAAAGTTCACACCAATATGGGTGTTAACGGTCAACTTGAGTTGAGACATTTTAAGTCCGGCTCTATCTTTATTCCAATGCGGGGAAAGGCTCGAACTTGGGGCAAACCAACAACTTGCACTCTAATTTGGAGTAACAATAAATGGTACGCTTCCATCACAGTTAACTGTGTTCTCGAAAGAGAAACCCACCCCCCTTCGCCCCCCTCCCAGGTTCCCCTCCTGGGAGGGGGTAGGGGTGGGTGGGGTTGGGGGGTGGGTTGGCTTAGACTTTGGGTGCAAAGTAGCTATAGCTACATCGACCGGAGAGTTTATAGAAGCTCCAAAGTTCCAGGTTAAAGCAGCTCAGAAGGTCAAACAACTTTCTAAACATTTGAGAAGAAAGCGCCGACCAGAAAAAAGAAAAACTAGAGCTTCCCGGAGATGGCGCAAGGCGCAAGGTCTAATTAGCAAAGTAAAGCGCAAAGTTGCCAATCAGCGCCACGACTGGTCTCATAAGGTAGCAGCACAAATCGTTAGCAGTAATAGCTTGGTTGCTACTGAGAAACTCACACCGAAGGTGCCGCCTTTGGCGTCCCTCAAAGGCATGACCCGTAAGGGAAAAGGGAAAAGGAAACGGCAGAAAGCCGGCCTCAACCGCTCCCTACTGGATGTAGCTATTGGCATGACCAAAGATGCCATCAAATACAAGGTCATTGAGGCGGGTGGTGTTTATTTAGAAGCACCGACACAAAAGTTAAAACCCACTCAAAGATGTGCTAAATGTTGGGAGACAACCAAGAAAACATCTCGTTTACGTGTTCATGTTTGCCAACATTGTGGACATCAAGAGGATAGGGATATAAATGCAGCCCAGGTTATGTTAGAATGGGCTAGGGGGCAGGAACTGTCCTCTCTAGATGGGTCGCGGCGTAGGATGCGTTAGCTGCCGTTAGGATGTGGTAGCTGCCGTTAGGATTAGCGTAACGCATCCTACCAATTGCGGAAGCATGAGGCAACTAGGGGCAAAGAAGCGTCAGAAACGCCAAGCGAGTGCGTAGCGGCTTGGCGTAGTTCATTCGGGCAAATCTACTTCAGTTTCCTTTGGGGGCAGCGAATTTTGATGTGACCACAATTGTGCCCAAGTCCTTACAACTGCCCCTGTCTAGGGATCTGCATCGTGCTAAACGAGAAAAGCAGTCGGTGCTTTATAGTAATATTAAGCTTACACAAGGGTATCAAGTGAGGAATATTAATCTCATGTTACGGAATCAAGTCAAAGTTTTGAGGTGGAAGCAGAGACGGTGAATCAAATTAGCGATTGCGAAGCTTTGCGTAAGCTTTGCGTAAGCAACCGCCCTTGGCGTCCTGGAATATGAACTGCAACAAACCCGTGAGAATCTCCAAACTACCATTGAAGAGCTGGAAGCAACTAATGAGGAACTGCAAGCTACTATTGCGTAAGCTTTGCGAAGCTTTGCGTAAGCTTTGCGAAGCAACCGCCCTTGGCGTCCCGCGTAAGCGTCCCGCCCTTGGCGTCCCGCTCTTGGCGTCTGAAGAATTGATTGCTTCTAACGAGGAGTTGCAAAGCACTAATGAGGAACTCCATTCTGTTAACGAGGAACTCTACACTGTGAATGCTGAGTACCAGTCTAAGATTCAGGAATTGACGAAACTGAATAATGACATGGACAACCTGCTGCGAAGCACAGAAATTGGCGTGGTTTTTCTGGATCGAGATCTGAATATTCGCAAGTTTACTCCTGCTGCAACTCAAGAAATCAATTTGAGGGAAGGAGATATCAATCGTCCCCTGGCAGATGTTTCCCACAATCTGGACTATCCTGACTTAATCGGGTTGTTAAAGCAAGTATTGATTAGCCAAGAACCCCTGGAACAGGAGATGATTTTGCGTACTAGCGGCGAGAACCTGCTTTTGCGGGTACATCCCTACGGTCGCGAAAAAGGGGATTGTGAAGGTTTGGTGTTGAGCTTTGTGGATATTCACGAAATCAAGCTGACAGAAGAAAGACTCCGACAACGGTCCGAACAACTCCACCTCATTACCGATGCTTTACCCGCCGGGATTTCCTATATTGATGACCAAAGGTGTTTTCGCTTTAATAATAAAACCTACGAAAGTTGGTTTGGACGTTCTCCCCAGGAAATTCATGGACTTCATCTCCGTTTAGTGTTAGGGGAGTCAACCTATGAGCAGGTTAGCACCTATGTAGACAGAGCACTTGCCGGTGAAAATGTCAGCTTTGATCTGGAATTATCAAATGTAGAAAATAATAACCTGTGGGTGAATGTCAATTATATTCCCCATGTGCTACCTTCGGGAAAGGTACAGGGATTTTTGGCCTTAATTAACAATATTAGCGAACGGAAAGCCATTGAACAGATGAAAGATGAGTTCATCTCCGTTGTCAGCTATGAATTTCGTACCCCTCTAACTTCTATTCGCGCCACCTTGCAACTCCTAGCAGAGGGTTGGGTGGAACCAGATTCAGAGCAAGGTTTGGAAGCCATCCAAATTGCCTCCAAGGCTACGGAGCGTTTAGTACTCCTAGTTAATGATATCTTGGAGTTAGAACGGTTGGAGTCAGGAAAAATAAGCTTATGGAAGGAACCAGTAAATGCTGCTGACTTGATAGGAGAAGTTAGAGATTCAATGCAGGTAATTGCTGCTCAAAAGGGAATTACAATCAGTGTATCAGCACCAGAGGTGGAGTGTTACGCTGATAGGAGGCGCATTATGCAAGTGCTGACTAACCTGGTGAGTAACGCAATTAAGTTTTCCCCTCCCAACTCCACTGTAGAATTAATCATAGAACCCCAGGAAGAAGAAGTATTATTTGTAGTTAAAGACGAAGGCAGAGGTATTCCTGCTGATAGACTGGACATAATCTTCCAGCGCTTTCAGCAAATTGATTCTTCTGACGCACGACAAGGAGGAACCGGCTTAGGTTTAGCTATTTCTCGTCAGATAATCGCCCAACACGGTGGTAGAATTTGGGTAGAAAGTACCCTGGGTGAAGGAAGTACCTTCTACTTTACCCTCTCTCAACTAAAGGATAGACATGAACCAGAAACGGATCTTAGTGATTGAAGATGATGATGGTATTCGAGAAACTATTAAACTCTGTCTCCAAACGGTAGCCCGGTGGCAGGTTTTAATGGCGGAGGATGGATTCCAAGGACTTGCTCTCGCCCAGACTGAGCAACCCGATGCCATTTTGTTAGATATGATGATGCCAAAGCTGGATGGTATTTCTACTTTAAAGCAGTTACAGGGTAATTCTGACACTCAGGATATTCCCACTATTTTCCTGACAGCAAAAGGGAACATCAACGAACAAGAACTTAAAGATTTAGGAGTCAAAGGGATTATCTGCAAGCCTTTTGTTCCTTGGGGTTTAGTGAGTCAGATCTGTGCTATATTTCATTGGCAGTTATAGCACGTATCATACCAGTTACCAGTTATCAGTGACCAGTGACCAGTGACCAGTGACCAGTGACCAGTTAGCAGTTAGCAGTTAGCAGTTAGCAGTTAGCAGTTAGCAGTTAGCAGTTACCAGTTAGCAGTTAGCAGTTAGCAGTGACCAGTGACCAGTTACCAGTTACCAGTTAGCAGTTAGCAGTTAGCAGTTAGCAGTTACCAGTTACCAGTTAGCAGTTAGCAGTTACCAGTTACCAGTTAGCAGTTAGCAGTTAGCAGTTACCAGTTACCAGTTACCAGTTACCAGTTACCAGTTACCAGTTACCAGTTACCAGTTACCAGTTACCAGTTACCAGTTACCAGTTACCAGTTACCAGTTACCAGTTAATAGTTATATCAGTGGGAACTGTGCTGATTGGAACTGGATTTTAGGAAATATGTATTACATTGTGTAATATTTAAATAAATTTTTACATACATATTTTAAAATATGTATGTAAATTCTTATTCATCTATCCGCGGACGCCAAGGGCGGTTGCTTGCGCTTTGCTTCGCAATCATCTGCGTACACAGCGGTTACATTTTTAAGCAAATTAATTGGACCCAATTGTTTAAGTAACGACCTTTGCTGCTGGTTGTGCACTAAGAAAGCACCAGCGAAGCCTAAAGAATTGACAGAAATGGATTGACAACGCTCTTGGGAGCGGGGAATAATTAACATGTATTCCCTGGTAGCAAGGAAATTGTAGGCTCCAGTTTGATGGGTACCGGTGGGAGGAATGAGTTTCAGTAAGCCTACTTTCTGTAACAGTTCATAATAGGTATTCAGGAAAGCTCCAGGAGATTTTAGGGTGCTTGAGTCTAGTTTAGCTATGGCGTGACAAAAGGGAAAATGAGGTATAGTACCTATAGAGTTGGTAAATTCAGCTTTTTGGACTATAGTAGAGATAAGAAGTTCCTTTTGATAGGGAATTAGTTGCAAATGCTTGTGGCGCTGACTTGCACCTGCTATCCTACCCCCATTATAAAATGCCAAGGCTTCATATTCTGCCATGCACCGACTCAGAGCTACCATATCTTCTAAGGTAAGCCAAGTTTGCTGTTCTTGGAAACTACGGGTGATAATTAATAAATGATTATCCACCACATTGTATTTGTTGAGGATACACAAGTGGGTGGGGGAAATGTCAGCCACAAATAAGTCTTCCTCGTAAGGAAGGAAAGGATTAAATTTTGCACCTCGTTCTTGTTTCGCTTTCACCTTGGGGGATATCTTGGATAAGATCCGCACCAGGAAACTCATTCCCCACTGTTGGACAAACTCCTCCTCTGTTGCTATGGGTTCCAGAGCGCCACATTTACGGGCGCGATCGCTTGTATCTTGGACCAGAGTCCACAATGTACCTGGTTTGAACATCTTTGTAATTTTTGTCCCATGCTTAACGAAACTTCTTAATTTTGGCTCACAGGGGGAAGGGAGTAAATTTTTAATTGCCTACGCCTTGCCATAGAACTATAGTATACTCGACGTTTGGCTGGTGGGTTACCAGTGACCTCGTACCATGACAGTTACCAGTTACCAGTTACCAGTTACCAGTTACCAGTTACCAGTTACCAGTGACCTCGTACCATGACAATTACCAGTTAGCAGTTAGCAGTTACCAGTTAGCAGTTAGCAGTTACCAGTTAGCAGTTAGCAGTTACCAGTTAGAAGGTATAGCAACCGCCTGGGCGAACGGGATGAAAAAAAGCGCCAAGAGTTTTTAGAGAGCTTAAGCAACTTAGAACCTGACCTGAGAAAATTGTCTATGCGGATGAATCTGGAATGGATAGCAGAGATGACTATCCAGATGGCTATAACGAGTGTGACCAACGATGAAGCCAGGACAAATTCTTGTTCTTGAGGCTGGTTGTGATATCCTTTACTTACCACCTTATTCACCCGAGCTCAATAAATTTGAAAAATGCTGGTCATGGCTTAAGAGTCGAATCGGTAGAATTCTGGAAAATTTTGGTTCTTTACGTTACGAGGTAACTGGTATAATAATCCCTGATTGAATATTGCCCATCATTGTCTTATGTCTACCCCAACAACTAATCCCCTCTCCCTAATCCATCGTCCTCGTCGCTTGCGTCGCACCGCAGCTTTACGTTCGATGGTACAGGAGAACCATTTGACGGTGAATGACTTGATTTATCCACTTTTTGTCATGGAAGGGGAAAATAAACAAGAAGAGATTGTCTCCATGCCCGGTTCTTATCGCTATTCCTTGGATTTGCTCCTGAAAGAGATAGGAGAGGCATTTGGTTTGGGAATCAAGGCGATCGCTCTTTTTCCCCTAGTCCCGGATGAGAAGAAGGATAATCAGGGTACGGAGGGCTCTAATCCAGATGGTTTAGTGCAGCAAACTGTCAAAGCCATCAGAAAAGAAGTTCCAGATATTACCATTATCACCGATGTTGCTCTGGACCCCTTCTCTACTTACGGACACGATGGTATTGTGGAGGATGGCAAGATTCTTAATGACGAAACCGTGGCTGTTTTAGCCAAAATGGCAGTGTCCCAAGCAGCAGCAGGAGCCGATGTGGTAGCCCCTTCCGATATGATGGACGGTAGGGTAGGGGCGATTCGCCAGGCTTTAGATGAGGCAGGTTATTTTGATGTGGCTATTCTCGCCTACTCTGCTAAATATGCCTCTGCCTATTATGGTCCTTTTCGGGATGCTTTGTCCTCCACCCCTAAATTTGGGGATAAAAAGACTTATCAAATGGATCCAGCTAATGCTCGGGAAGCGTTGAAAGAAGTGGCTTTGGATCTTGCCGAAGGGGCTGATATGGTCATGGTTAAGCCTGCTTTAGCTTATCTGGATATTATCCATCTAATTCACCGAACAACTCAACTCCCCGTAGCTGCTTATAATGTGAGCGGAGAGTACGCTATGATAAAAGCAGCAGCCGAAAAAGGTTGGATTGATGAAAAGAAGGTTGTCTTAGAAACTCTCACCTCTATGAAACGAGCTGGAGCAGATTTGATTTTGACCTATTTTGCTAAACAAGTTGCTTTACAGTTACAGTAACCTCGTAGGGTGGGCATTGCCCACCAAGCTGTGAAGAATAGAAGAATGAAAATATTGTTAATCTGGCTAATTAAAGGTTATCGAAGCTTTATTTCTCCTTTATTTCCCCCCACTTGTCGCTTTGACCCTACTTGTTCCCAGTATGCTCTCTTAGCCATAGGAAGATTTGGGGCTGTGAGAGGTAGCTGGTTGACCATAAAGCGGTTATTACGCTGTCATCCTTTTCATCCCGGGGGTTACGATCCTGTACCTGGAAAAGAGAGATAATGTAGCCTGGGTAGGGTGGGCATTGCTCACCGATAAGTTTCTATTATACTACATAAAGCAACTTATTTGTATTTCTTATCTAGGGTAAATTTGTTCTCCGTTGGTTATTTTGGGTATATATACTTAGAAAAAATTTTTGTGACAATTCTTAATAATAAACGGCGCAATAGGGGTTGACATCGGTTACATGGGAGGGCTAGGATAAGGTCAGCTGAGAATAGGGGGAGGTGTGTCTAAAAAAAAGGCGGTTTGAGAAGAAAAAATTTATTTTCTCCTTTCCCTGTCTAGGTTTGAGGGTTTTTTTAGGGAAATGGGGGTTGACAAATTGAAATTTTGTGACTATGATATAATTGTGGGAGAGTGGGGCAAAAAAAAAGGCCCTATTTTGGGGATTATATTTCGTTTTGGAATAACTTTGGGTTGGGGCGATGGGAATTTTACGCTGTACAGTTTACCCGCCCAGCTTAGAATTGCGGGCTAGGATGAAAAGGGGAACGCTGATATTAATAAAATTGGTCGAGAGGAAATAAAAGGCTATGGGAGGAGATACCGCATATCGGGAGGCTGAACGTAAAATTGACCAGTTCTTTCACAAGAGACGACCTCACTACTAACTTCCTCTCTTATCTTTCTCTGTGTCCTCTGTGTCTCTGCGGTTTTTAATCAAGTTCGTAGTAACCAGGACACGATCGCTCCAAAATACCGTTACTAATAATATAATTCAAACTCAACCACTATAAGTAGCACCCCCCGCCTGCCCGCGTCCCTTTCAGGACTAAAATAGGGGGAATTCTGATATTACGTGTTATTATAAAATTAATGACACCAGAATATGCATATCAGGAAGCAGAACGAAAAATTGAAGAGGCTGGGCGATCGGGTTCGACTACACTGAATCTGGAATATAGCTAACCTAAATAATTTGAGCACTTCGCCCGATCCCCCCGCTACACAAAAAAATCTACCGTTAGAACTTGTACAAATGATTTAGGCTGACTATATATGCATGTCACTTACCCCGCTCGCTTTGTGGCGGGGCTTGGAAGAATCAGCTTCTAACTAAGAAGTGACTAGAGCGGTAGCCCAAAGCGATAACACTTCCGAGTATTTCTCTAGCTCGGACTATCTGTTGGCTCTCTGATTAAATTGCAGGACACAACGCATTGGGTGCTCCTAGGGACTTATAACTTTTACTCCCTTAGGATTATCTCCATGCTTAGAGTACCAGTACAAAACCCAGATAAAACTCCTGCTATGCCAACAAAGGCAAGCCGTGCCCGCCGCTGGGTAAAAGAAGGAAAAGCTACCGCACACTAGAATGATGCCGGACTTTACTATGTGCGACTGGTCTATCGTGGTTGGGGTAGATCCAGGCAAAATATACACAGGATTAGCTGTCCAATCATCCAAAATCACACTCTACACCGCTCATCTGGTTCTGCCATTTCAGCGGGTCAAGGAGCGTTTGGGAGCAGCCGTTATAAATCAGGGTAAAGTTCTCAAAAATGTTAGTGGACTGAGTTACCGGAGTCTAGAGGAAACCTGTCTCAGTTACAAAGGCTTTCTCTCTCCTATAACCAATTAACGGAAGTCTCAGAAGTTTTAGGAAACCTATCCCAGTTACGAGAGCTTTGCCTCTCCGACAACAAACTCACTCCAGTACCTTCCTTTTTAGGAAACCTATCCCAGTTACGAGAGCTTTCCCTCTCCGACAACCCCTTAGAACCAGAACTAGAAGCAGCGTACCGAAAAGGAGTAGAGACACTAAAAGTATACCTGAGGGAAAAGTCGAAAAGCGTCGAAAGGAAATAAGGAGAAAAGGAACCTGCTATGGCACGAGGAGGCAGAAAGTCAAATTGAAGAAACTAGGCGATCGCTCTCTTTCGGACTTAGGAAGTTTGATAATAAAATTAGGAAAAAGAACCTGCTATGGGCGGAGATACAGCTCTCAGCTAAAGCGGCAGGAGCGGAACGCCATAATCTTTGATTTGGCGTGAGAGAAACCCCCCTCTACTCCCCCCAAGGGGAGATGCCGCAGGAGGTTTAACTTGGCGTATCCTAAGATTCTATGTATTTTCGTAGTGTAGCTACCGTTGTACCCCCACAACTAGCGATAAAATAAGAACCATTCCACAACTCATTTTTGCGGCGTCCCCTGCGGCTAGTAACCGTTTTGATGTTGTTTATGAATTTACTCAACTCCATCTGTGGATAATATTGAAACAGCAAGTGTATATGGTCTTCCTCGACCTTAGCTTCAACTAGCTTACAGTCCCACTTCTGACACAAGTCATCTAGAATTTCCCCTAACCGTTCTAAGATTTCTCCTGTAAACACCTTCCGTCTATATTTGGTGGTCAATACAAGATGGGCTGAGCGATCGGGAACCTCACGCCCTCTTGAAATAAAATCTTTTTTCACTGTTGCCAAAATGCATAAGTGTTGTTATACTGAGTGTAGTAGATATTTAAAGCGCTAAATTCTAGGGATGAAATATACCTACCAGTATCGCCTATATCCAACCAGACAACAGCAGCAGATACTGAATCTGTGGCTGAGGATTTGCAGGTATTGGTACAACCGTCAATTGGGAGACCGATTCGACTGGTGGGAGCATAATCGAACTTCCATGAATGCTTGCCCTTTGGTGTGCAGCCTTCCCTCGTTAAGAGATAAGCCAAACTATTACAGTCAGAAAAAATATCTACCTTTCCTCAAAAAAGACTTGGTCACTGTCGAATGGTCGGGAGAATTATTGAATTTTTCTCAAGTCCCTGCTAATACTTTGCAGCAAGGACGCTTGCGCGGTTGCTTACGCAAATGTAAAAGGGTAGATGAAACATTCAGGAGATATATCAAAGGAGATTACCAAAATAAACGTAGTGGGAAGCCTAGGTTTAAATCTTCCTCCCGATATCGTTCATTAGTTTTTGAAGGGGCGGGACTTGAATTACATTCCTGTTCTGTGGGAGGTAAATACCTGTATTTGAAGACTCCTAAGCTAGGTGTTGTTAAAATTCGTACCCATCGTCACATTCCAGATGGTGCAATTCTCAAACGGGCACAGTTTATCAAAAAAGCTGATGGATGGTACGTTAATTTACAGTTAGACAACCCCACCGTACCCACCCCCATCCCCTCCCGGGAGGGGAGCAGAGGGGTGGGTGAGGTTACCAAACACTGGCAAAATTCATTAGGCTTAGATGCCGTACTCCACGAGAATAATTACCTAGCTACCTCTGATGGTGACAAGCTTTCTTCTTTAAAGTCTTACCGCAAAAACCACTCCCGTTTGAGTAAAGTACAAACCAGAAAGAATGCTAAAAGACGAGGCAGCAAAGCCAGGAGACAACTAGCCTTCCCAATCGGTGATCTTGTGGCTGTGTCCCTTCTGTTCTCTAGGTTTGGCCTTGAAATCCCCATCAACTGCCGCCGAAACCACAGGTTGATCGTGTTGCGACTGATGCGGAAGGTTTTGCTGGCTTCGCTCCGTTTCATGCCATCCAATTCGATGGCCTCGATCACTTTGCGGCGCAGGTCGTAGCTGTAGAGTTTGGCCATGGGTCTAGTAAGATGCTCAACTGGTTCCTAGTTTACGTCCTAACCTGAATGACTAGCGCTATATATAGACGTTTTCAGGTTTGTCGTCGCCCGTAGCAGTGCAGCTGCTTTCAAAATCGTTTGAGTAATGGGCAAAAGTTGTACACGAGACGCTAGCAGGAGTTTCTCATAATTGCCATATTTAAGCGACTACCACCTGTTTAATCTACAACCCTCAAACAGTGACCAGGACGCCAAAGGCGGGACGCCAAGAGCGGTTGCTTGCGCAAAGCTTGCGCAAAGCTTCGCAATACCAGTTACCAGTCCTGCTCAGGCAGGCGTCTGGTGCGGGGTTGTACCCACCCCCCGAGCCAAGCTCCCAGGAGGGGAATCTAGCGGCGACTGACATTGATTTGCTGATTTACTGTGGCGTCGGACGGGGTTTCCTGGAACCAGCAAACGCCTATTTTTATGCCCATACCACCGGTATGCAGGTCGCCAATTGCTTTGACATTACCGATGCCTGCATGAGTTGGATTCGAGCCACTCACATTGCCCAACTCATGTTGAAGGCTGGGACATGCAAACGGGTGATGATTATCAATGGGGAATTTCATTTAGGATTTCATGACAACTGGGAAATCCGGGACTTGGGAGCCCTAGAATACTCCTTCCCCATGTATACTATCGGTGAAGCCGCAACTGCTACTATCCTGATTCCCAGTGAAGAGGACTGGGAATTTGCCTACTCCTCTAAACCTGAATTTTTTGACTTGTGTACAATCCCGTTACCTAGCCACGGCAACTTTGTTGAGGATGGTGGTGAGAAAATGGGACACAACGGCATTTATAAATTTGTCTCCTATGGCAAAGAACTCTTACAAGCGGGTGTAACTTGCCTGGGTGAGCTGATCCGAAACACCATTGATGATGTAGAGCGAAACGTTTGGTATTTTCCCCATGCACCCTCTAAAAGGATTTATGAGGAAAACATGCCCAAATATGGTGTGCCCGCCGAAAAAGTCTATCTCAAAGTCTATCCTCAGTTTGGCAACTTGGTCTCCGCCAGCATTCCTGTGGGATTAGCTCTAGGGAAAGGTGAAGGGACACTAAAGCCAGGTGACTCCATTGCACTTGTACCTGTAAGTGCAGGGCTGGTTGCTTCCGTGGTGCAACTCACATTTTGAGGAGATCTATCATGACTCAAATTATGACTCAAGGACAACCCTGGCCGGTATATCTTACTAGCCTCGGATTTATGTTGGCTTACACCGTTCCTGCCGTGCCCATTGTGAGTGCAAGGCTTGGGAAAATGACAGAACATCCCAACGCTTTTGCTGTTTTTCCCCTCATCATTCTTATGGGATTGTCCCGATTATTGAAGCCATTTTTCCCTATGGAATCCAGCCCATTCCCGACCAGGTTGGCCAGGAAAAAGGTTGGTCAGTTTACTATCGGTTCCTGCTCTGGTTGAGTCTTCCCCTTCAGCTTGGGATGCTATACATGGCCCTAAATTACTGGGTATCAGACCTTTTCAATATTTGGGGAAGCCTCGCCTACCTGCTGTCGGTGGGGATTTACAGTGGTACATTGGCAATCACCATTTCCCATGAATTAATACATCATCAGCAACCTTTGGATCGAGCCTTGGGAGGAGTCCTCCTCTCCACCGTGGGCTATGGATCGTTTAAAGTCCATCATATCCCCATTCACCATCGGTATGTGGGTACGCCCCTGGATTTTGCCACCGCCCAACGAGGGCAGAGTATTTATGCATTTTGGTGGAAAAATCTCACCAGCAATGTGGTTGTGACAATCCGCTGCGAACGGGAAAAACTGGCAAAGAGGGGCCAAGCCTTTTGGCATAGCGAACTCCTACTCTGGTATCTTTTAAGTCTGCTTTGGCTCACCATTGCCATTCTGCTAGGGGGGTGGAAAGGAAGCGTATTTTGGTTACTACAGGCCCTCATCGCCATTCTCACCCTGGACTGGACCAACTATTTGCAACATTACGGCCTAACTCGAAAGCAAGACGCCAAAGGTCGATACGAGCCTGTGCAAGTTCATCATGCCTGGTCCTCCGGAATATTCCTCCGGGATCTCGCTCTCTTTAATCTGATGAGGCACGGAGACCATCACGCCAATCCACAACGCCATTATCAGTCCCTAAGACATGACGACACTGTTCCCGAATACCCCGATAATTACTCAATCATGTATTTGCTGGCGTTAGTTCCCCCTCTCTTTCAGCGCATTGTACATCCATACTTGGACCGTTTTGAGGCCCAACAGCAACAGCTTCAGGAGGTGTGAAACATGGTTATTCTGATTACCGGCGCATCTTCAGGCATTGGGCGCAAGCTGGTTCTACACTACCTCAATCAAGGTCATACTGTGGCTAAGGCTTCGTCTTCAACACTCTGAATGAAAAAGTTTTTCCTCGTCCAAACTTCTCCAATTCTTAACAGTAAAGATGCCAACCACTCTTGTCACTAATCTACGCTATCAGATAGGCTTAATTGGCTTCACCCGATTCAGCAATATTCTGAGGCTGTGCCACTATGCCATTGGGATCCATCCGCCCTATCTCTTGCGTCTCCTGTTAGTTGTAAGCTCAAGTCTGATTAGCTTACCTTTAGCACTCTGGGAACGAGTTGTCTATGGCCAAAGAATTGCCCTGACTCAGATCGAGGATCCACCTATTTTTATCATCGGTTATTGGCGCAGTGGCACCACCTATCTGCACAACCTGATGACTCAAGACTCAAGCTTTGGCTACCTGTCCATGTATCAGGCTATAGTCCCGGACTGCTCCCTTGTGGGTCAAGGTTGGCTGAAGCAACTCTTGGACAGATCTGTGCCGCATAAACGGCCTATGGATAACGTGACCTGGCCGCTGGATACACCCGTTTGAGGACGAAATAGCCCTCTGCAAAACCATGGCCACCTCCTTGTACACCCGTTTCATGTTTCCTAAAAAGTCCCTCCATTTGTTCCGCAGGTATGTCCTCATGGAGGGGGCATCTAAAGGAACAATCGCAGAATTCAAGGGCAAATATTATCGACTGCTACAAATTGCCACCATCCACGCCGAAGGCAAACAACTGATTTTGAAAAATCCGGTCAACACCGCACGGATCAAGCTACTGCTGGAAATGTTTCCCGATGCCAAGTTTATCCACATTCATCGCTCTCCTTATCATGTCTTTCGGTCAAACAAAAACATGAACGAAACCTTGACTCCCATTACCACCTTACAAGCCTTGGATTTTACTAGCCCAGAGAGAGAGGAAAGGCTCCTGACGGTGTATGAAGAAATGATGCAGCGATATTTAGAGGAGCGCTCTCTGATTCCAGCAGGGAATCTAGTTGAAGTTCGTTTTGAGGATCTGGAGCGAAATCCCATGGTCGAAATACAGCGGATTTATGCAGCGCTGAATTTACCAAGCTATGAGGCATCTTCGTCTGCCTTCAAGACTTACATAGATTCTCAGAAGTCCTATAAAAAGAACCAACATCAGCTTTCTGCTGAGGCACAACAGAAGGTTGAGCAACGTTGGCAATTTGCCTTCTCAGAATTTGGTTATGCCCTACAGAGCCACTCATGATTTCTCCCATTCACCCTCAAAAAGGAAACAAGAACTATGTTAGAGAACAAGTTTTTACTTTGTCTGGTGGTTGCCCTTAGCCTCCTATTGAGCAAGAGCAAGCCTTTACAACGTCTGCTCCCCCAGAAGTTGCTAAAAAAACTACCGCTGGGGTGGACCGACGAAATGTATTGGACCGTCTTAAAATCAAGAGGACAGCAAGTCTATGTGGACATTCCCTGTCAGTTAAGACAGCGGTCGAGCTATAAGCCCAAGGCAGATGTGGAAGATGCCTACCGACTGACTGAAGCAGATATCCAATTCTTCTATGAGAATGGCTATCTCGGTCCCTTCACGTTGATGTCTCCTGCAGAGGCTGAATCACTGTGGCAACATCTGGAGCAGAGTCTGGCGACAGAATCCCGCGTGTATCCCTATTCTCAGGGAGCCTATGTCATCGAAGCTCAAGATCAAGCATCATCTCAAGACGGGGTCAGAAGCAATTACGAGATCAGCTATCTCGCGATGAACTATCGCGATCGCCATTTAGAAGTGGATACATTGCTCAACTTATTCAAACACCCTGCCCTCACCGAACGCTGCGCTCAACTCCTGGGTCCTGACTTGCTATTGTGGCGCACCCAATTTTTTCCCAAGCCCTCTGGAGGCGCTGGTACTCCCTTGCATTAAGCGAGTTGTTATCTGCTCGACAACATGAAAGCACCGGTTGTCTATCCACCCGATCCCAGTGAGTTATTTCAATTAACTTGTTGGATTGCTTTAACCAACGCCACTCAAGAAAATGGATGCATGACAGTGGTCAAGAGCAGCCAACGGCGGATCCATCCCCTCAAAATCAGTAGAAGCTTTAACACAGAAAATGACGACCAGGGGAGTAAGCGCTTCGGAACTGCCAAAATCGAGGTTGACTATCCAATTCAGCCAGAGGATGTCATACCCATTGAAATGGCAGCCGGACAATTTTTCATCTTTAGTGAACGAGCGCTGCACGGCTCATTGGGCAACCAAACAGACCAATGGCGATGGGCGGTTAACGGGCGCATTATTAGGCCCGATACCCGTCTCTATAGGTCAGAAATGCTGACCGAGGGGCACAGCTATAAAGTCGCTGGTGTAAGCCAGATTCGCCTCGACAATTGGCAGGCTGTCTTGGTGCGAGGGAAAGATACTTTCGGTTACAACCGCTTACGGAAAGAGAGTCTGGCTGAAGAGTTTTGCACCGAGGAAAAACTGAACCGCAAAACATTGTTGATTGAGACGATGTAAGTCAGAACGGTTAGCCTGCTGGGTGGCTTTCTCTGTCAGAATTATGCCATCTTGCTGCTTTTCTGACAGGATCTAGATACTTAACTTTATTAATAAATCAGGATATGACACAAGGATTAACAGTCAAAAAAACATCAAGCGCATCAGCACCAAATGTTGCCAAAGCCAAGATATCTAAATGGTTCCGGGGTTTCAAAGCCACTCTTTTACTCACCATCTTTGCTATCAAAGAAGTCATTTTCGTCCATAAATTTTTCTTACACACCTTCTTCCGTTCCTCGGTTTCCAATGTTCCACGTAATTGTGATGGTGAATCACAATCTCCAATTCAATTAAAAATTGGTTACTGGAACAAACTGCAATTTAAACTCATTCTGTTGCTACGTTTTTTATTAAAGGAGCAGTTTTGGGGACAGCAATGGTACAAGAGAGTCCATAATTCAATTTGGGAGAATCTTCAGCAACAAAATCTCGATCGCCGTCAATTAAAAATGCCAATTCCCACTGTCAAATTAGGAGAAATATCTCCACAAGAGTTTTGGCACAAATACGTTAAGACTGCTACTCCAGTCATTATTAAAGGCGGTGCTAAACATACCTATGCCTATCAAAACTGGACACCAGAAATGTTTGGCGAGCGTTTTGGCGATGTTGAAGTACGTATTCTCGATCCTAGTATCAATGAGCCGATAATGGGTACGCTCAAAGAGGTAATCGACAGCAAAGGAACAGAACGCCAACTATATCTTTCTTTCTGTGCTAACATCTTCTCCTCTCATCCAGAGTTATCTGATGAGATAGGTTATCTCAACTTCAGAGAATACATGGGGGAAAATTTGACCAAGGTTATAGTTGCAGGAGCACAGCTATTTTTGGGAGTCCATCGGGCTACTGGTACCTCTGCCCATTGTGCGCCTGGATTTAACCTATTTTTCCAGCTCGGAGGCCAAAAAAAGTGGACGTTTGTACATCCTGATTATCTCTGGTTAATGTATCCGATGCTCGATCGTGATTTCAGCTTTTGTGCTTCTTTTCTCCAAAAAGATTATGACGAGCAGTATCTCAATCAATACGCCCCGCTACAGCAATATTGCCCCAAATATGAAGCAATCTTAGAACCAGGAGATATTCTGCTCAATCCCCCCTGGCTGTGGCACGCAATCGATAACCTTACGGATGAAACCATTGCTGTTGCTACTCGTTGGTCTCCCCGGGGGATAAAACGCACCAATACTTTTTTTGACTTAATGCAGTTATTTTCACCTCAAGTCTGGCAAGACCGATTCTATGCTTTGAGCAAAAATCCTGATGAACCTGATGTATTAGAGAAAAAAACCAATATCTTAGTCAAAAGTAACAAAGATTTTGTTCGATTAAACAAGGACAACAGGATGAAAACTCTAGAATTTGACAAATGGCCCCAAGAGCATCAGTTTTAAGAAAGTGACTCTTGCCAAAACCATGCCAACCTCTTTCTGATAGCATCTTGATCTGAGTCGGTGGGCAAGGGAAAAGGGGTAAGGAGCGAAGATTTGGTAAACTTTAGCCTTGCCCACCCTCAACTTCTTTACCATGGGTTGAGATAGTATAGGGAATGCCTAAGGGTTTGCAGAGGCAGAAAATTAGGGATGCTAACTTAATATGACCGCAAAATACATGATGAGGACGGCGCTGCAATAGACAAATTAGGAGGGAGAATGCTAGTTTTAAACGACCCCTCCAAGGGGGAAGGGTTTTGAGATAATGAAATCTCATGAAGCCATTCTCAAAGGGATTATTACATTCCGGTACGTCTCGGAGCAAAAAAAACTCTCCCTTCTCTTGGAGGGAATGATAAGCTGCTAAAATATCTTTGACGTAACATTGTATTCCCCCTTCTTGACCAAATATTTCTAAAAAAACAAATACTCTGTTAGAGCTTGTATTAGAATGGCTTTTTTTCATAACCTTTATAGTAGGTAGAGGGTAATTGTCTTATTCAATTGAATCATAAATTACCAATTACCCACTACCCACAAATGGCGTAATTATCCCTTTAGAACAGACCCAAAGTTAAAGATTTGTCAATAGGGAAGGTAGCGCCAGCACCCAGCCAGAGGGTTACCAGAGTCCCAAATAAGAAAACCGCCGTTGCTACTGGACGGCGGAAGGGGTTTTGGAACTTGTTGACGTTTTCGATAAAGGGAACCAGCATTAAACCCAAAGGAATTCCCGCCATGCAGGCGATCCCCAATAATTTATTGGGAACGACCCGCAGGATTTGGAATACGGGATAAAAATACCATTCCGGCAGAATCTCCAGGGGAGTAGCGAAAGGATCCGCTGGTTCTCCCATCATACCAGGCTCCAGTACAGCTAGAGCAACGCACAAGCCAATTGTCCCGAGAATAACCACGGGGAAGGTGTAAACTAGGTCGTTGGGCCAAGCGGGTTCCCCATAGTAGTTATGACCCATGCCTTGAGCCAGCTTGGCACGCAATTTGGGATCGCTCAGATCGGGCTTTTTTAAAGTTGACATAGCAGTAGTTTTCTCCTTATTTCACTCAGAATCAGCAAGCTGCCCAATTTGTAGTTTACAAAGGACCGGAAATGCCCTGCTTGCGAATCATCAGGAAGTGCAGCAACATGAACACGGCAATGAACCAAGGCAGAACGAAGGTGTGGAGGCTGTAGAAACGAGTCAGAGTTGCTTGACCCACACTAGCACTACCCCGCATCAGTTCCACGATTTGGTCTCCAACTACGGGAATCGCAGCGGGAACACCAGAGACGATTTTAACCGCCCAGTAACCCACCTGATCCCAAGGAAGGGAATAACCGGTGACACCAAAGGAAACGGTGATAACTGCTAACACTACCCCTGTTACCCAGGTCAATTCCCGAGGCTTTTTGAAACCTCCAGTGAGATAAACCCGGAAGATATGCAAAATCATCATCAGCACCATCATGCTGGCAGACCAACGATGAATGGAACGAATCAGCCAGCCGAAGTTCACATCGGTCATAATGTACTGCACCGAGGTGAAAGCCTCTGCAACTGTGGGCTTGTAGTAGAAAGTCATGGCGAATCCAGTGGCAAACTGGATCAGGAAGCAAACCAGGGTTATGCCCCCCAGACAATAGAAGATATTGACATGGGGCGGCACGTATTTGCTGGTGATGTCGTCTGAGATCGCCTGAACATCTAGGCGCTCGTCAAACCACTGAAATGCTTTGGATTCGGTAACTCCTTTGGAAAACATAAGGGTAGAGATAGATATGAAGGATTATGGTAGTGCCACCCTTGCTCTCCCCATCACGGGGGAGTACCTTGGGATGAGAACTGTTTACAAAAATGTAACATATCTTTAAGAGAAGAAATCAAAAATATACTCATGGTGAAAAGAAGCGGATTGTGGCTGACAATCTTATTTGCTTTATTCTTTTGCTGGCAGATTCAACCGGCTGTTGCCTTTACGGAAGGGCAAAAGGAATTACTCCAATCCTGGCGAATTGTCAACCAGGCTTATATAGATGAAACTTTTAATAATCAGAACTGGTGGTTATTGCGGCGTCAGTTTCTCAAGGGGCGGCTGGATAATTCTGAGCAGACTTATACTGCCATTGAGGAAATGCTAGGCACCCTGGATGACCCTTATACCAGGTTACTGCGACCGGAACAGTATTCCAGCTTGCAAATCAATACTTCTGGGGAACTCTCGGGAGTGGGACTGCAAATTAATATCAGTGCTGCTGGAGAGTTGGAAGTTGTTGCCCCTATCGCTGGTTCCCCCGCTGCAAACGCAGGTATTGCACCGCGCGATCGGATTCTCGCTATTGACGGAGTTAGTACTTCCACCCTAACCCTAGACGAAGCTGCTGGGAGAATGCGGGGAAAAGTTGGCACCACTGTCTCTTTAACTATTTTGCCTCGAGGAGAAGAAAACGCTCTCACTGTTGAATTAGAGCGGGATATCATTTCCCTGAGCGCTCTCTACGCTACTCTCGACGAACGGTTAGATAACTTCCCCATTGGCTATCTGCGTCTGAGTCAATTTAGTGCTAATGCTGCCCAGGAAGTTGCTACAGCCATTGAGGAGTTGGAGCAACTTGGAGCTGATGCTTATATCTTAGATCTGCGCAATAATCCTGGAGGACTGCTCCAAGCGGGGATTGAGATTGCCCGTCTCTGGTTGAGTGATGGAAAAATCGTCTATACTGTCAATCGTGAAGGAACCATGGGCAGTTTTGAGGCTGATGGCACTGCTCTCACTCAAGACCCTCTAATAGTGTTGGTTAATGAGGGAACAGCCAGTGCGGGAGAAATTCTCGCTGGTGCTCTACAGGATAATGGCAGAGGGTTACTGGTGGGAGAAACTACTTTTGGCAAAGGTTTGATTCAGTCGTTGTTTGAGCTGGTAGACGGGGCAGGTTTAGCTGTTACAGTGGCTAAGTACGAGACTCCTAACCGCAAAGATATCAATAAATTAGGCATTACTCCCGATCGCCTGGTTACTCAAGAACCAATTTTCCTAGACCAAATAGGTACGGAAGCAGATCAACAATATCAAACCGCCGTACAGTTGTTAACCAATACTATGCTATAAAAGTAAAAAATGTTTAATTTTGCAGGCAAAAGACCCAATAATCTAGGAGTTAAGGACGGAAAACTGACACCCTGCCCTGGTACTCCTAACTGCGTTAGCAGCCAAACTGAAGATTCAAGATTTAAAATAGCTCCTCTTCCTGGTGTGAAAATAGCCCAGGTGAAACAAGTCATCCAAAAAATGGAGGGAACCACAATTATCAAAGAAACAAACAACTATCTCTATGCTGAATTTAAGAGCAAATTAATGGGCTATGTGGATGATGTGGAATTCTATCTGGATACCAATGCTAATGTTATTCACGTCCGTTCTGCTTCCCGTTTGGGTAAATCTGACCTAGGGGTTAACCGCAAGCGTATTGAAGCCATTAGAGCAAAACTGTGATTGGTAGGGTGGGCAATGCCCACCTGTACTGTCGTAATACCTCGCGCAAAGCCGCAAAGACGCAAAGGGACGAAAGCTGATGACTTATATTTTTCCGGGAATGGATCCCTATTTAGAACATCCGAATTTTTGGCCAGAAGTACATCATTGGCTAATTAGCCTCATTGCGGAAACCTTAATGCCTCAAATACGTCCTAAATATGAGGTAGGAATTGAAAAGCGAATATATGAGGTAAATGACACTAATGACACTAATGGGGAGCGTTCTGTCTTAATAGGTATTCCTGACGCAACAGTAAAACAACCGAAGAGTAACTTGGATTTACAACCAACCAATATAGCTGTTGCCGCACCCACCACACAACCAAGGAAAGTCATGGTTCCGGTACCGACGCGAATCAAACATGTATATTTAGAAGTAAGAGATATGGAAACTGGTTGGGTTGTGACAGCAATTGAAATTCTTTCTCCCGTAAATAAACGTTCTGGGGAAGGAAGAATGAGTTATTTGCAAAAACGCCAGGGCATTTTGGTAAGTTTGACAAATTTGGTAGAGATTGATTTGCTGCGGGGGGGGAAACCTATGCCCACATTGGATAATGATATAGAGAGCGATTATCGAGTTTTGGTGAGTCGGGGAACTCTTCGCCCCGAAGCAGAATTATACTCCTTTAACCTGGAAGATAGGCTGCCTAGTTTTCCTCTTCCTTTACGTTCTGAAGATAAGGAACCTATTATTGATTTACAAGTGCTATTGAATCAGGTTTATGACAGAGCTGGTTACGATTATCGGATTGATTACTCTCGGGAAGTTATGCCCGCTTTAGCAGAAAAAGATAAGATATGGGTAAAGGAATTATTGGGGATGAAAAATCAGCGTTAATTAATGATTCTCTATGGCGATCGCCCGCGAATACGCACCACCTCAGGTAAAATAGTCTTCAGCCAAAACTTCCTTTAAACTAAAAGGACACTGAGACGGAAAGGTATTTTCTGGGAACCCGGTTTCATGAACTGCTAGTTTTTTAGCGTCACGATAATACTTCCCAGTAACAAATATTTCCTCACAGTAATTTTGCAAACTAGAACTATCTTCAAATGCTTCCTTTATTCTCTGTCGATGTTTTTCTATGGTATATTTCCAACTATGAGAGCGTTTTTCAGGTTGATATTTGTATTTGAGTAAATGAAACAATAAAATTTTGAGGTTGCTATAAACACTTCTTTTCTCTTTTTTACCCATATCTTCTAGTTCTTCGATTAAATTGGGAATATCTAGAGCTGACAACTCACCATGGCGTAGCAATAAGGTTGTTTGTTGCAACCAAAGATAATAGTCTTTTTCATATAAATTTGAAGTCTTGGCAATATGGGGATGAGTCTTCATGATACAGTACTATTGAGAAATTATTAATTGCGGTAAACCTCGCGACGATGGCGAATGCGCGTAACCCTAATTAATCGCTCGTGATCGTCAATAAGGAGAAAAGTAAATGCGTTACGCTATTATAATCGAAAAAGCCCAGCACAATTATGCTGCTTACGCTCCTGATGTTCCTGGGTATATTGCTACAGGAGCCACTATTGAAGAGGTGAAGCAACAGATACAAGAAGCGCTAGAATTTCATTTCGAGGGATTAGCCTTAGATAACGAATCAATTCCTCTCCCCACTACTATCTGCGATTACGTTCATCCAAAATTATCATTAAAAGAGTCTTTGGTGAGCTAGTTTTAATTGCGATCGCTAATACGGTAGATTAGGTTGGGTAGAGCGCAAGCGAAACCTAACAAAAATTTACTTTGTGGGTGTTGGGTTTCGTTCCTCAACCCAACCTACTATTACGTTCATTTTTACCCACAAATGTTGAAGACTGTTACTGTTACAAAACTTTACATTCAATGTAGGGTGGGTTCGGTGTTCGGGGAAATTTAAACCCTGCTTGCGTCCCCGCATTTTTGAACGTGGGGTTGGTGGGCATTGCCCCCCTACATAAATTTAAATTTATTTTTAATCTGTTTTAATAATTGATACATCTCCGGGAGGCGCGCGGTTATGACGGAAGCTTTGAGATATAATTTGTGAGGCACTGCTGGACTGCCAGACACAATCTCCCCCGCTGGAACATCGTGAAGAATGCCCGTTTGACCTGTAGCGATCGCCCCATGCCCAATTTTAGCCTCATTGGCTATCCCTACTTGACCGCCTAACATAACTCTATTACCAATTGTTACTCTACCAGCTAAACCTACTTGGGCAGCCAAAGCACAATAAGAACCTACCTGGCAGCCATGGCCTATCTGAACTAAGTTATCTATTTTGGTGTGACTGCCGATGCGGGTTTCCCCCACAGCGGGACGGTCGATATTGCTGTTGCAGCCTACTTCAACCCCATCTTCCAGCACAGTACAGCCAGATTGTTCCATTTTAACCCAGCCTTCAGAAGTGGGGACGAAGCCAAAACCTTCCGCACCGATGACTGCACCACTATGAATAACGCAATGAGCACCAATGCGACTGCGTTCGTGGATGGTACAATTGGCATGGAGGATGGTACTGTGGCCGATTTCTACATCGGGATATACTACTACATTGGGGTGGATGTAAGCGCGATCGCCTATTTTGACTCTTTCTTGAATCACCACATTCGCGCCGAGATAAACATCTTGACCCACCACCGCAGAGTCTGCTATAATTGCTGTGGGATGAATTCCTGGAGTGGGGAGGAAAGGCTGATAGAATAGACTTATAGTCTGAGCAAATAGTTTGCGAGGTTCGGAGGTAGCAATCCAAGCAATACCCAGATCCAAAGCAGTAGTCTGGAGAGTGTCATCCAGGGGTAAAATCAAAGCAGTAGCAGCAGTATTAGTGAGGAACTTGGCAAATTTTCCGGACTCAATGTAGCTGAGGGTTCCGGGGACTGCTTGATCAATAGCAGCAACCCCGGTAATAGTTGGGTTACAATGGGGATTGAGGGTGAGGCTATTATTACCCTCTCCCTTCCCTAATTTTTGCACAAGGTCGCTGAATTTCATTATCTAGGAGGTACTTGAAGATGACAATTTCACTGAAGAAAGGAGAAAGGGTCTCCCTGGAAAAAGTAGCACCTGGTCTGGTGGCAGGATTTATTGGTCTCGGTTGGGACGTGAAAGCTATTGATACCGGGAGCGATTTCGATTTGGACGCATCTGTTTTTCTTTTGGGTGCTAATGAAAAAAAGGTTTCTGACAAGCACTTTATTTTTTACAATAATCTCACCTCACCAGATCCAGATAAGTCGGTGCAGCTAATGGGGGATAACCGCACTGGGGAAGGAGAAGGAGACGACGAAGTAATCATTGTGGATCTGCGTAAAGTACCTACGGGGGTAGAAAAAATCGTTATCTGTGTCACTATCTATGAAGCAGATAAACGGGGACAAAATTTTGGTCAAGTACGCAATGCTTATGTGCGTCTTGTAGACGTGCAGACCAAGAAGGAAGTGCTGCGCTATGACTTACAGGAGGATTATTCCATCGAGACAGCATTAATTATGGCAGAATTATACCGCAAAAATGGGGAATGGCGAGTTAATGCAGTGGGTTCTGGCTATCAAGGTGGTTTGGAAGCTCTCTTAAATAGGTATAGTTAAAAGTTAATCTACTATTCTTAGTATAACTCAGGAGGTAAAGATAAATGGCAGTTTCCCTGCAAAAAGGACAAAGAGTATCCCTAGATAAGGTAGCACCAGGTTTGATGGCCGGATTTATTGGACTTGGTTGGGACGTGAAAGCTACGGATACAGGTTACGATTTCGATTTGGACGCATCCGCATTTCTCTTGGGTGCTAATGAGAAGTTAATTTCTGACGACCATTTTGTTTTTTACAATAACTCAACCAGTCCAGATTCGGATAAATCGGTGCAGTACATGGGGGATAACCGCACCGGGGAAGGAGAAGGAGATGACGAGGTAATCGTCGTGGATCTGCGTAAAATACCAGCAGAAGTCCAAAAAATCGCCATTACCATTACTATCCATGAAGCAGATAAACGGGGACAAAATTTTGGTCAAGTACGCAATGCTTATGTGCGTCTTGTAGACGTGCAGACCAAGAATGAAGTGCTGCGCTATGACTTACAGGAGGATTATTCCATTGAGACAGCATTAATCATGGCAGAATTATACCGCAAAAATGGCGAATGGCGCGTAAATGCGGTGGGTTCTGGTTATCAAGGTGGTTTGGCAGCTCTCCTACAAAAGTATAGTTAGGAGTTAATAGACTATTCTTAGTATAGCTCAGGAGGTAAAGTATAAATGGCAGTTTCCCTACAAAAAGGACAAAGAGTATCCCTAGATAAGGTAGCACCAGGTTTGATGGCCGGATTTATTGGTCTCGGTTGGGACGTGAAAGCTACGGATACAGGTTACGATTTCGATTTGGACGCATCCGCATTTCTCTTGGGTGCTAATGAGAAGTTAATTTCTGACGACCATTTTGTTTTTTACAATAACTCAACCAGTCCAGATTCAGATAAATCGGTGCAGCACATGGGGGATAACCTCACCGGGGAAGGAGAAGGAGATGACGAGGTAATCGTCGTGGATCTGCGTAAAATACCAGCAGAAGTCCAAAAAATCGCCATTACCGTTACTATCTATGAAGCAGATAAACGGGGACAAAATTTTGGTCAAGTACGCAATGCTTATGTGCGTCTTGTAGACGTGTAGACCAAAAAGGAAGTGCTGCGCTATGACTTACAGGAGGATTATTCCATTGAGACAGCATTAATTATGGCAGAATTATACCGCAAAAATGGGGAGTGGCGCGTAAATGCGGTGGGTTCTGGTTATAAAGGTGGTTTGCAAGCTCTATTAAATAGGTATAGTTAGGAAAATGGCGATTAATTTACAAAAAGGACAACGTATCTCCCTGAAAAAAGAAGCACCAGGGTTAACCAACGTCATGTGTGGTTTGGGTTGGGATGTAGCTAAACCCTCTAAAGGAGGACTTTTGGGGATGTTTAATTCAACTCCTAATTTGGACCTGGATGCTTCTGTTCTCTGTTTAGATACCCAGGGTAAAATTGGTAAAAAGGATAATCTGGTCTATTTCGGGAATCTCCGACACAGTTCTGGAGCAATTAATCATTGTGGGGATAATCTCACCGGAGAAGGAGAAGGGGATGATGAACAGATTACCGTTCATTTAGCTAATATTCCCCCAGAAATTGCCAAGCTGGTGTTCGTGGTGAACATTTATCATTGTGTTCAACGCAAACAAGATTTCGACCTGGTGGAAAATGCCTTCGTGCGTTTGGTTAATATGGGGAATAATCGAGAAATAGCTCGGTACAACTTATCGGGAAGGGAATATGCAGGTCAGACGGGGATGATTATGGCGGAAATTTATCGAGATAACGGAGAATGGAAAATGGCTGCCATTGGGAAAGGGATTAAAGTATCCAGTTTAGAACAGCTGCTATCATATTATTAGCATGGGATTCTATAGAGAAGTAATTTTCCCTCGAAGTTTAGACTGGGCAATGTCCCAGCCCCTTTTCACCCTCTACCGTCAGGAATTATTAGCCTCTGTCAGTGGGGAAGTGCTAGAAATTGGCTTAGGTACAGGGTTAAATATACCCCATTATCCCCCTGCTGTAGCTAAATTGACAGCCATCGATAGTAATAAAGGGATGAATAAATTAGCCCAAAAACGGATTAAAGCTGCTACAATTAAAGTAGATAGTCAGGTGCTCAATGGGGAGAATTTACCCGGGTCAGATAACAGTTTTGATAACGTGATTTGTACTTGGACATTGTGCAGCATTAAGAAAGTAGAGGAGGCGATCGCCGAAATCCATCGAGTCCTCAAACCTGGAGGCAAGTTCTTTTTCATCGAACACGGACTGAGTGAGGAAAGGAAAATCCAAATTTGGCAGCATCGTTTAACCCCGTTACAGAAGATTATAGCAGATGGTTGTCATCTAAACCGCAATATGCAGCAGTTAGTGGCCACCAAATTTAACCACCTAACCATTACTCAGTTTTACGCTCCCAAGATACCAAAAATTATCGGCTACATGTATAAAGGAATAGCAACAAAGGAGGTAATATAAATGGCAATTTCCCTAAAACCTACCACAGATACTTGGATAAAAGCAACTTGGGACGAATATCTCCAAGCGACAGAAAATCCCGATTACACAAAAGCTAAATTCTACTACAACAACGGAAAACTCAGAATTGAAATCTCACCTCTTGGACACGATCACGCTTGCGACCATTCTATTATTACCCTGGCCATACATCTTTATGCAGCCTTTAATAAAATTGAATTAAATGGTCATGATAACTGTACTTACCATAAAACATGGCATAAAAGCTCTCAACCAGATCTATCTTTCTATATCGGTAAAACAGCCAATGCTGTTCCCTATGGAACCAGTATCATTGAACTAGATACCTATCCTCCCCCAACCTTAGTGATAGAAATTGCCAATACTTCTTTAGCGGATGATTTAGGAGCAAAACGGCTTCTTTATGAAGATTTACAAGTTACAGAATATTGGATTGTAGATGTAAAAAATGTTGAAATTATTGCCTTTACAGTAGAAAAAGAAGGAAGTCGAAGGATTAGAAAATCCTTAGTTTTACCAGAGTTAGAAATTGCTGTCTTAGAAGAAGCCCTCAGACGCACCCGACAAACAAATCACAGTAGAGTCAGCGCCTGGTTATTAGAACAGTTTCAGTAGGGTGTGTTGTTAACGCACCAACAAAGTCTCCAACTCTAAGGGAGGATATTGATGTGAGCATTATTTCCTTTTCCACACCCGACTGTGTATTGCTATAATTATCGGCAGCCATAGACATTTATCGGCAGTTCAACAATTATAATTTAGGTGATAACTGGTGAGTGTCACTGAGATCCAAAGGAAAGAAGGATAGAATGGACGCAATGACAACGAAACAAGCGAGAGAGGATTTGGATGACTTGATTGAAAGAGTCATTATAGATATGCAACCTAGGATTCTTTGCAATAACAAAGGCAGCAGAGCTGTTTTAATGTCTTTGGACGAATTTACAGCATGGCAAGAAACACTATATCTACTGTCAAATCCTGCTAATGCAGCTCATCTTCTTGGTTCAATTCAATCGGCGCAAACAGGTCAAGTTGTTGAGAGAGAGTTAATTGAAGAATGAAACTCACATTTACAGAAGCTGCATGGGCTGATTATTTGTGGTTTCAAAAGGCTGATAAAAAATTGCTGAAAAAAATCAACACCTTGATTCAAGATATTCAGCGGAGCCCTTTTGAGGGTATTGGCAAACCCGAACCCCTAAAAGCCAATCTCTCAGGTTATTGGTCGCGACATATCAACACAGAACATCGATTAGTGTATAAAGTAGTGGAAAACAACCTTTTAATTGTAGCTTGCCGATTTCATTACCAATTATCAAACTGACCTTTGTTGTGCTATTCTTGCTGAGGTAATGGAAGATTTATCTATTTCCAATCCTCCCAATCTCCCAATCCCCCAATCCCCCTATCTCCCACAGGGTAACCGCATACAAAAGTGTCTAGATAGATACAGATAAAAAACACAAACAGTGAAGGAAAAGAAAAGATCATAGCAAGAGTTACAGTAGAAAGCTACGTCTTGCCAACGGATAAATAAGTGAGTAAAACAGAAGTTCGCGAAGCTAAGGTCTTCCAAGAGACTGGAGAAAAGTGCTTCGTCCAAATCCCAGACCCGAGAAGGAAACACCTGTGTAGACACAAACTCCTAGACATCATAGGGATCGCACTGTTGGCGGTGCTAGCGGGAGCGGGTGGTTTTCACTGATGACCGCTCTCCTATTCGCCAGGGTAATGCCCCTCGCAATTTCAGCGTTTTACGTCGTTTAGCGCTTAATCTTCGGCGTCAAGGGTCTTCTAAACTTAGTTTGAAACGCAAACGCTATCTGGCTGGTTTAGATAATCAATTCATGCTCCAGATTCTGGACGCTGCTGTTTCTCCCTCATCTGCAACCTGGTATGCCAGCAGCGATCGCCTCATGAGCTTGACGATATCCATTTTCTAGCTCCTCTAAGCTCAGATGGGGGTATATAGTCAGTTTTCTGGGCCTTTTTGCTTATTCCTTTGATCTACTCTCTCATTATAACATGCAGGGTAACCGGATTTCATCTTCTTCCTCAACAACTCTACTTTTTTTCCTCTGTCTGTCTTTTTTGCTATTTTTCTGTATGCGTTTTCCCTGCTCTGCTTCTGATGCTACCACATCAATGGTTTTAACTTGACCATCCCAGATAATGCTTGCAGTATACATCTCAAAGACGACCTCACTCCCATCCCCCAAAGTACCAAAATCACGGCAACTCCAAGGTAGTCCAAGAGATACTATGATAGATGAGGGGAGGGACAAAAAACTTGTGAAACCTGTATCAATGACAGCATCAACCATTATCTTGGGTAAGTTACCATGACCAACCGCCACCTTGATGATAGCCTCACAGCTATCATTGACTACACCGAACATCATAGGGTTTTCTTTAGACTTCGGTTGCCAAAACGGAATACTGAGGGATGTCCAATGCGAATCGCCCAAGGTTGAGCATCAGGGTATCTCTCAAATAGTCGCTCTGTGGCATTCACAATATTATCAGCAACCTCAAAGGATCCAGTTTCAATATCAATGGCTACAATCTTACCGTAGTTGCCCAACTCCACTTGAGAACGTATTTTCCTCTCGTAGAGTTCATTGCCCCGTTGGGCAAATTCTTCTTTACTATAGCGCGGTTGCCTTACTGTCATTGGTTTCACCTCTCCTATTAAAACATTTATCAGTGGTTGTTAATTTAGTATTATAGCACATGGTTATTACTGTTAATATGGCGTCCCTTGCCCACCGACAGCAACCAGGGAAGCGCCCTTAACCTGAAAAGCTCACAGAGTCTCAGAGGCGCAGAGATTAAATGGGTCTAGGTGCGGCTTAGCGCTTGTTTGACAAGCCGGAGTGCCTGGGCGCCTCTGCGCGCTCCGAATTGCGGGCTAATTTGTAAAACCCCTACAGGGTTTCAACCTGCGATTATTTTTGTTAATTATTCGGATGTGAGATTAACCTCTGTTGGTGGGCAATGGAAGATAAAAATACCAAGTCAGGGATAGAATAATGGTAGCATGGCCCACCCTACAATTTCCAACTCACGATTTTATCTGTCCGCAATTTGACCGTAAGATAATAATATCATCTTAGAAAACAATTCAGTTCAAAAGACGATAACCTTTCCCTCTATTGCAATCAATACAAAGAGTTGGCAAATTGCTCAAGTCATTGCTGCCACCCTTAGAAAAAGGAATAATATGGTCTATTTCTAGCTCAATTTGCTTTGCAGTGCGACCGCAAAAAACGCATTTGTTACCATCTCGATGCAATACAGAGACTCTTACCGAAGGGGAAATATAACGGGACCGCGAAGCGGTGCGCCCTTTCCCTTTTCCTATTCCTTTCTTCCGGGACTTATTAGGGGATTGATTTCCCTTAGAACTAGAATTAGCCTGGTTAATTAAATCCCTAATTGCCCCCCGCACCAGTTTTTGCAATGGGTTGGACTGTTTTCTCCCCATTATTTACCCCATAGCTTCTTCAAACCGTAACCAGCCAGCTCCACCACTGCACCAGCAGCAGCAACAGGAGCCATCCCAATCCCGATCGCCGTTCCTGCCACAGCCAAACCCATACCTCCCACTAAAGCAGAAGTTCCAGCCCCAGCAGCAGCTCCACCAGCTATTGCCACCAAGGCAGTAGCATCTTTTTCTTCTAGTGCTTTTTCAGCTCCATAGACTGCTGAACCTACCACTGCTCCTGCTGCTGCCACCGGGGCGGCTGTAATCCCTACTGCAGTTCTCCCTACTGCCAAACCCATACCACCCACAGTTGCTGCAACCCCAGCACCTGCTGCCGTTCCCCCGGCAATTAATGCTGCACCTTGGGCTTTTTCTTTTAAATCTTTCTTATGTTGGGTCATTTTTAACCTTTCTAGTGATTTCAGCCTCTATCATCTAAAATCTCGCGGGAGAACGGAAACCGCCATCTTTTAAGTGGCGGAGGAAGTTCGACGCGGCTAATTTATTAGCCGTCCCCCACCAGGGGGGGGAGGGGGATAAACCCCTCTAACGCCTATGCGCGAGGGTAAAGTGCGCTTCGCCGTCTTGCCTCGCTTTCCAGCTCGAATTCGATTCGAGCTGGGTCGAGGCGCAAGGTTATCGGTCGGTACTTTCCTAATAGCACTGTCTTACCCCGAGTAAAACTGTTTAACTATTGGGTTCTAGAGCCTAGAACTAGCGACCCATTCCAGGGTAGGTCTTTAACTCTTGCCGATAACGTAGTCAGTCAGCTATCTAAAGGAGAGGCACGAAGCCCCGCCACAAAGCGAGCGGGGTGCTGACAACATATATAAAAAAAAGGCTCTTACTCCGAAGAGCAAAAGCCTTTTAATAATTTAATCCAAAAACTGTGGAAACAGTGGAATTAATCCAAGTTATCCATAGACAGAACTGGTTCCGTCTCCCGGTCAATACCTTTCTCAAACCCAGCAGTAGCAGCCCGAGCGCGACCAGCGTGCCACAGGTGTCCTACCAATAAGAAGAAAGCTAAGAAGAAGTGAGAAGTGGCTAACCAAGCGCGAGGAGACACATAGTTAAAGGAGTTAGCGTCGGTGATAACTCCACCCACAGAGTTCAAAGAACCCAGAGGAGCGTGAGTCATATACTCCGCAGCGCGACGAATTTGCCAAGGCTGAACATCATTTCTGATTTTGTCCAGATCCAAACCGTTCGGACCCCGTAGAGGTTCTAACCAAGGACCACGGAAGTCCCAGAAGCGCATGGTTTCCCCACCGAAGATGATTTCCCCAGTAGGAGAGCGCATTAGGTATTTACCCAGCCCGGTAGGACCTTGAGCAGAACCTATGTTAGCACCCAACCGTTGGTCCCGGACTAAGAAGGTAAAAGCTTGGGACTGAGATGCTTCCATACCAGTGGGTCCAAAGAACTCGCTGGGATAGACAGTGTTGTTGAACCAGACCATGGTGGAAGCAATGAAGCCCATCATGGAGAGAGCGCCTAAGCTATAGGAAAGATAAGCTTCCCCAGACCAGATCAAGGCCCGACGTGCCCAGCCAAAAGGCTTGGTGAGAATATGCCAAACTCCCCCGGAGATGCAAATCAAACCAACCCAAATGTGACCGCCGATGACGTCTTCCATGTTGTCTACGCCGACGATCCAACCTTCCCCACCAAAGGGAGCTTTGGTGAGATAGCCGAAGATAATGGCCGGATTGAGGGTAGGATTGGTGATAACCCGCACATCTCCACCACCGGGTGCCCAGGTGTCATAAACACCACCAAAGAACATGGCTTTAGCTACCAGGAGCAAAGCACCGCCCCCTAACATGAGCAGGTGGAAGCCGATAATGCTGGTCATTTTGTCCTTATCAGCCCAGTCGTAACCGAAGAAGTCGGAATACTCTTCCAAAGTCTCAGGACCACGAACAGCGTGATAAATACCCCCCAAACCGAGAACGGCAGAGGAAATGAGGTGAACCACACCCACGACGAAAAAGGGGAAGGTATCCACTATTTCTCCACCGGGACCCACACCCCAGCCCAGGGTGGCAATGTGAGAAAGAAGAATAATACCCTGTTCGTACATGGGCTTTTCGGGAATCAAGTGGGATAACTCAAATAGAGTCATAGCCCCAGCCCAGAAGACGATTAAGCCTGCGTGGGCGACGTGAGCACCCAGCAGTTTACCGGAAAGATTAATCAGACGGGCGTTTCCAGACCACCAGGTAAAACCGGTGGATTCTATGTCGCGACCGCCTCCAACACTAGAGAGCGTTACCACGTGGTAGTACCTCCTCAGGGAATACAAAGTTCTCGTGAGGCTGGTCTTGGCTAGACATCCAAGCCCGCAGCCCCTCATTTAAGAGAATATTTTTAGTGTAGAATGTCTCAAACTCGGGGTCTTCAGCCGCCCGCAGTTCTTGGGAGACAAAATCGTAAGCCCGCAGGTTCAAAGCTAAACCCACAATACCGACAGAACTCATCCATAAGCCTGTCACAGGGACGAACAGCATGAAGAAATGGAGCCAACGCTTGTTGGAGAAGGCAATGCCGAAGATTTGGGACCAGAAGCGGTTCGCTGTCACCATAGAATAGGTTTCTTCAGCTTGGGTAGGGGTGAAAGCGCGGAAAGTATTAGCGTCTTCCCCGTCTTGGAACAGGGTATTCTCCACCGTCGCTCCGTGGATGGCGCACAACAGGGCACCTCCCAGAATACCTGCTACTCCCATCATGTGGAAGGGGTTCAGGGTCCAGTTGTGGAATCCTTGTAAGAAGAGGATAAAGCGGAAAATCCCTGCTACACCGAAACTGGGAGCAAAAAACCAGCTGGATTGTCCCAAGGGATACATGAGGAAAACGCTCACAAATACCGCAATAGGACCGCTGAAGGCGATGGCGTTATAGGGGCGAATTCCTACCAGACGGGCGATTTCAAACTGTCGCAGCATGAAACCGATTAAACCGAAGGCACCGTGGAGAGCAACGAAGCTCCAGAGACCGCCGATTTGGCACCAGCGGGTGAAGTCCCACTGGGCTTCTGGTCCCCAGAGGAAGAGGAGGGAATGTCCCATGACGTCCGCAGGGCTGGAAACCGCTACGGTTAGGAAGTTAGCCCCTTCCAGGTAGGAGGAGGCGAGTCCGTGGGTGTACCAAGATGTGACGAAAGTTGTGCCCGTGAGCCAACCCCCGAGCGCTAAATAAGCACAGGGGAAGAGCAAAATACCGGACCAACCAACAAATACAAAGCGATCGCGCTTCAGCCAGTCGTCCAGGACGTCAAACCATCCTCTCTGAGCTGGGGCGCGGGAGACTATAGCTGTCATAATTAAATCACCTTGCTTAAATGATAAATTGCAAGATTTTGTGGGTTCAAGATAGAGGTTCGGGAGCTTGGAATCCCCGTCTTTGATCAGCGGGGAAGAAAAGCGACTCGGGGAATTTATTCCCCATGGAGATAATCCTTCGCTAAAGTTGTAAGTCCCTACGGGCACCCAATGCGTTGTGTCCTGCCATTACGCAGCGCTCAAACATCAGAGAGCCAACAGATAATCCGAGCTAGAGAAATACCCGGAAGTGTTATCGCATTTGGCTATTGCCCTAGTCACTTCTTAGTTCTTAGGCACCGTCGCTGACGAGAGCGGGGTAAGTAACCCTGGTTTGTGATTTGTTAACATTTCTTAAACTACCACAAGTTGACAGGAATGTCCCTTGTGGCTATGGAACTGCTAACCTATCTTTAATAAAGATAGCAAAAATTTAACAAAATGACATAGTCCTGTTAATAAATCTTAATATTTTGGAGTATAATTTGCCTGAAAAGGCTAATATACTAGAGTTTCAGCCATTTAATCCTTGCTCATCTTGGCAAGTTTTAGACTTATTTTGTTGCACAATTAATTTTAATGTGGTATAATAAGGTAAAATGATGACAGCAAAGACAAGGACAACAAAAGAAAGCCTCCTCCATCAAGAGGTGTTAGGCTCTCGTAGATTCAGTAATTTGGCGTGGGCAATAATAGCTGCCAGCGGTGGTGTGGGCTTCCTGTTAGCAGGGCTGTCTAGTTACTCAAAAGTGAATTTGTTGCTGGTGAGCGATACTACCCACCTTCAGTTTATACCCCAAGGGGCAGCACTGACATTTTACGGTGTGGCAGGGTGCCTCGTCAGTTTGTATCTATCCCTGCTGCTCCTTTGGGACGTGGGGGGAGGTTACAATAAGTTCGACAAGGAAAAAGGCTCTCTGACAATTTTCCGCACCGGGTTTCCTGGAAAAAACCGCCACATTGAAATAAATTGTCCCCTAGAAGAGGTGCAGTCTGTGCGAGCGGAAATTAAAGAAGGCTTAAACCCCAAGCGAGCTATTTATTTACGGGTGAAAAACCGCCGTGACATTCCTCTTACTAAAGTGGGACAACCCATCTCCTTAGCAGTGCTGGAAAATGAAGCTGCTAATTTAGCTCGCTTTTTAGAAGTACCATTGGAAGGTTTGTAGAGAAACAAATGAACATTAAAATCCAGCGCTGGAACGCCAAAGGCTGTTGCCGCGCAATAGCAGGATTACTTTTTGTTATCTTGATTAGCACTGTTGGAGTGGGATGCACCACTTTTGCTACTGATACACCACAATCACCTATCGCTGCTGAACCGAGCAGTCAGAAAATGACATTACCTAGACTGGAAGGAAAAGCTACCGTTGAAATGTTCGTCAACGGCTCCCCCATCACCATTGAATTAAATGGGGAAGAAGCTCCCATTACGACAGGAAATTTTGCCGATTTGGTGCAGCGAGGATTCTATAATGGTCTCACCTTCCACCGGGTGGTTAAACAACCCAATCCTTTCGTGGCTCAAGGTGGGGATCCTAAAGGTGATGGTACGGGGGGTTTTATCGACCCTGAAACTAAGCAACGCCGTTATATTCCCTTGGAAATAAAGCTGGAAGGAGATGCAGAACCCACCTACAGCATAGCTTTGGGAATGCAAGCTGGTAAATCCGCACCTCCAGTGGTTCTTAAACATACTCGGGGGGCGATCGCCATGGCTCGCTCACAAGCACCTGACTCCGCTTCCTCTCAGTTTTACTTCGCTTTGAGCGATGTGGCATTTTTAGATGGAGACTATGCGGTTTTCGGCTATGTCACCAGGGGCATGGAAGTAGTAAATGGGATTGAGATGAGGGATACCATTGAGTCGGCGAAGATAATCGCAGGAGAGGAAAATCTCAAAAAATAACCATGTAGTGGTCACCGGTATGGGTTTACTCTCCTCTCTCGGTTCAAAGTCCCAAACCTGGGAGAAGTTGCTTAGGGGAGAATCTGGGATTGATATCCATCAACCTTTTCCGGAATTGCCACCCCTTCCTTTGGGGTTAATTGGAGCCAAACCCATAGATTTAAGCCATCTTACTGAGATAGGTGCGACTCGATAGTCGCAGTAGTTAGCGGACTAGCCGTCTAGTCCCAAAGGAGAGTGTCTCTCCAGTCCTCGCCCGAAGGGGCATCGCCAGCAATGGGGGTGTCTCACAGCTAGAGGGTTAAGTGGCGAAGCTGCTGTTAGTCCGATGATGGTAGCAGCCTAGAGGAAGTCTGGCAAGGTGAGCATAAAGCGAAGCTTGCAGCCTCGTAAGTAAGGATGAGTGAAAGCGGTACTGTTACACTCTGACCAAAATGGTAAGCGGAATATTTGAAAGGTGATTTCTATCTGTCGCCTAGCAGACACCAAACCGCCGGGGTAAGGAGCAGCCTAAACCAGACGTATCTAACTAATGTGAAACGAGTAAACCTCCACAGGGTCTGACTAATGTCAGTAGGAAACCAGTAATGGGAACCAACTCCCTGGGGAGATGGGACTCTCTCAAGAAGCGAATGCTGCCAGGACGAAAGTTCAGGGGAATACATAACCCGGCAGATAGGCATATGTCTACCCGCCTGCTTAGGCGCGGCTGCGCAGGAGCAGGAGGGAGCTGACGTGGGGGAGGGTGAAACGTAATTGAAAGCTGGTACGGGCACGGCACTGCCGTGCCCCTACTAACTCAACGTTCTCCGTAAGTTAGAGAAGTTAGGGGTACGTACTTCAAGGTCGGAGAAGTTGGAATGTAGGATGCGTTACGCTGATAGATTCTGCCAAGGCAGCTGCTACGTACGATGCGTTACGCCAACAAAGTTTGTATTGTTGCTAGTACGATGCGTTACGCCAACAAAGTTTGTATTGTTGCTAGTACGATGCGTTACGCCAACAAAGTTTGTATTGTTGCTACTACTTACGGCTAGTAACGCATCCTACAGTGGCTAGTAACGCATCCTACAGTGGCTAGTAACGCATCCTACGACTTCTTAGCATCCTACGGACTCAAAAACCCTAACAACTGGAATGAGACCTGAAATCCGACTCCAGAAATGGGGATTAGACGCGCCAGTGAGTATAATGATACACCAGGAGCCGGATGCTTGGAAACTTGCACGTCCGGTACTGTGAGGGGGAAAACCCGCAAGGGTCTACCTATCTCGACTAGTAAGAACTGCCATAGAAGATGCCGGGCTGACGACTCCCATACCGGACTGCGGTGTGGTCATTGGCTCTTCCCGCGCCTGTCAAGGTTCTTGGGAAAGGTTACTAGCTCCTCGTAGGGGTAGGGGGGGTGGTTGGTTGGAGACATTACCCAATCGAGGTGCTCTAGTTGCAGCTCACCTCCTGGGAACTACAGCACCAGTGTTAGCCCCTATGGCTGCTTGTGCTACGGGAATTTGGGCGATCGCCAGAGCAAAAACATTAATTGAACAGGGTTATTGCTCCCGTTGTGTGGCTGGGGGGGTGGAAGCTCCCGTAACACCCCTCACTATAGCAGGGTTTGAGCGTCTTGGTGCTTTAGCTAAAACAGGTTGCTATCCTTTTGATAAGGGGAGAGAAGGGTTGGTTTTGGGGGAAGGAGGGGCTGTTTTGGTTTTGGAGTCAGCAGAGTTGGCGGTTGCTCGCGGAGCGCGAATTTACGGTCAATTGTTGGGTTTTGGCTTGACTTGCGACGGTTATCATGTTACTACTCCAGAACCCACAGGGAAGATGGCTATGGGGGCGATTAAAACTGCTCTCCATCGTAGTCATCTTGAGTTTGGTGATGTTAGTTACATTCATACTCATGGTACTGGAACCAAGTTAGGTGATAACCGTGAAGCTTACATTATTGAAGAGCTTTTTCCCTTTGGTGTCCCTGTGAGTTCCACTAAAGGAGCTACGGGACATACTTTAGGGGCCAGTGGAGCCATGGGAGCTGTTTTTTCCTTGTTGGCTTTGGAGCATCAGGTCTTACCTCCTTCTGTTGGGTTACATAATCACAAGTTTCAGTTAAATTTAGTAAATAAGGTTGTTCAATGTAATATTAATACTGTGCTTTTTTGGTGTTTTGGGTTTGGCGGCCAAAATGCAGTTATGGCTTTAGGGAAATTTTAGAAGTATAGTAACGTGGGCTAGGTAGGTTAGGACATGTGCGGCTCGTTCCCTGTGAAAGCCTGCTAAGGCCAGGCTTGGCTTTAGCAGGGGCGTAAGCCGAATATAAGCAGGGGCTTGGTTTAACGTGTAGAGCGTCTCAACAGCGGTTTGAGAGTCAAAATGACGAATCGAACCATTGAGGATACCGGTCCTCTTAACCGAGAGCGGATGGAGAACTTTGATGCAGGGGAGGTGATCCCAAGAGCGATCCAGTTCATGAAAGACTCCAAGGATGCTAACGAACCGTTTTTTGTCTGCCTTAACACCAGCCGTATGCACCTTTACACTCGGCTGAACGAACAAACTTGGCGTTACGCAGCGGAAACATATACCAGCGAAGCCGATTACCACGGTAGCGGTATGCTCCAGCACGACCACGACATTGGCCTTGTATTGGATGCCCTTAAAGACATGGGTTTGGATGAGAACACCATCGTTTGGTATTCCACAGACAATGGTCCTGAACATTCCTCTTGGCCTCACGGTGCAACCACGCCTTTCCGGGGTGAAAAAATGACCACCTACGAAGGCGGGATTCGCCTCATTTCCATGCTCCGATGGCCTGGGCACATCCAGCCTGGTCAGATACTCAATGGCATCCAGGCTCACCAAGATATGTTTACTTCCCTTGCTGCTGCTGCTGGTGTACCCGATGTGGTAGAGCAGATGAAGACTGAAAAAAATCAGTACATTGATGGGATTAACAATCTTGATTACTGGACTGGCAAGGCGAAGGAGTCGAACCGCAACTTACTTTTCAACTATTACGAAAGCACTCTGACCGGAGTGCGAATGGGACCGTGGAAGTTCCACTTTTCCACCAAGGAGGACTACTACGCTAATCTGGTTCCCCGTACTGTGCCCCTAGTATTCAATCTGCGGATGGACCCCTTTGAGAGCTATGACAACAAAGACTCTGAAAGACACCTTCTGCAAAAAGTTTCCTGGCTTTTGGCACCCATCGGCGAACAGTTACACGAACACATTCAAAGCTTGATTGAATATCCACCTGTACAAAGTGGAAAATCCTTCGATTTGTCAAATTTGATTGAAGATACTGCCGATCAAATCGAGGATCAAAAGATCTGGAACCATCGACAATATCGTCGATGCTCTTGATTCACTGATTAATCAGGGTTTGCAGTAGAATCTCAAACTCCATAATGACGGTTCCGGGGCGCACAACCTTCTGGGCGCAAGCCTTGCACCCCTACATTTCATATTAATCATGAATATCCAACATTTGAAAACTTATCTTATCTCTTTCCTTATTCTTCTTTTCGGAATATAGCAGTTCGCGCCGGTGCACTTACAAATTTTACGCCAGATATACTCAACAATAAATTGACTCAATTACTGTGGTACAAAGCTTTTGCTATAACTAGTAATTAGTACTGGTAACTGTTATTGCGAAGCTTTGCGTAAGCAACCGCCCTTGGCGTCCCGCCCTTGGCGTCCTGCTAACTGCTAACCGCTATAACTAGCCCTTTACTACATTTCCGGGCAAGCTTGTGCTCACATACCATATTATACTGATTTTGTCAATAATTTTGGCTAAATTTGCATAAATATTAAGAAATATAACAAAACAAATAATGGTGTCGTTTAAGTACTAAATTAAGTGAGGCGGTTATAGCCAGCAGTATCTTGCCTGCCCCAGCGAAGAATCAAATTTCATTAGGGAATTTATCATGAAGTTCAAAAAGAATTTAGCAAGGCTTACGATTTTCCCAATGCTCAAACGCATTTGGAATCTTTTTGTGGCGATCGCGATCGCTACCTCCCTCTTTCTAGGGACTGCCCCAGCGCCAGCCATGGCACAATCCACCACAGATGGCTCAATGCTGCCATTTCCCCCAGTGCCATCAGCCAGTATTGCCAATCCCACTTTGCAAGAGTCCACCATGGTTCGGCGGGAGGAACCGGACTATCTGCCGGAAGACGCACCCAACATCCTCATCATCATGATGGATGATGTGGGCTTCGGACAGACCAGTGCCTTTGGCGGGGAGATCCAGACACCAACTCTTGAGAAACTGCGGGACGAAGGAATCAGCTACAACACCTTCCACACCACCTCTATTTGCTCTCCCACCCGCGCCGCTCTGATAACGGGGCGCAATCACCACCGGGTTCACTCAGGCACCATTGCAGAACGGGCGGTGGACTGGGATGGTTACCTTGGCATCATTCCTAAGACCACCGCCACTATGCCAGAGGTGCTGCGAGAGTACGGCTACAAAACCGCTGCCTTTGGCAAATGGCACAATGCTCCAGCGGATCAGACCACAGCCATGGGTCCCTTCGACCGTTGGCCTACCGGTCATGGCTTCGACTATTTCTACGGCTTCATCGCCGGAGAAACCTCCCAGTACGAACCACGGCTCTATGAAAATACTAACCCCATAGAACCGCCCCATGACCTCACCTATCACTTGAGTTCGGACATGGCGGATCAGGCCATCACTTGGCTCCATCAGCACCAGTCCTATTCTCCTGATAAACCTTTCTTTATGTGGTGGACGCCGGGAGCAGCTCACAGTCCTCACCACATCTTCGGCAACTTGGCCGATAAATATACAAAGAAAGGCACGTTCAATGACGGTTGGGATGAGTACCGCAAGCGCGTCTTTCAGCGCCAGCAAGATATAGAACCCATTTGAGATCTTTTTAAGTAGTGGCTAGCCTTTTAAGCATCAGTCGGACAAAACATAGACTAATCTTGGTATTAGCATGCTCAAGAGTCCTTTCAAAGTTTTTGACCAAACTCTTGCATCTTTCCATCCACGAATTAGTTCTTTCAATCACCCACCGCGCTTTTACTGGCACAAAACCGGTTTTTCCTTCCTTTTTCTTTTGAGCTTTTGATGGTTTACGGGAGACCTTAAATCTAATCTTAGTCATAATCGCCGGATAAATTTTATGTAATTCCTGGGTCAGTTTTTCTGGGTGATATCCATGGTCAAGCAAAATGGTAATCTTGGGGATGTTGACTGGTTTAGACTTGAAATAATCTATGTTTTTCGATAACATTTCAATCAAACCCACATCGTCAGATACCGATGCTTTGGTGCAATGACTAAAAAAAGGAAAGCCCAAAATATCTACTGCTAGATGTCTTTTAAGACCATTGGTAGACTTGTAAAAACAAAACCCTTTCGACTTTACACTGGCGTTACAGGTATTTTTTACCGCTTGGGAGTCAATGATGATTAGGGTTGTCCATTGCCCTTTTTTTTTAACTTGCTGACGGACTCTACTATGCAAGATATCTCTGATTGCTTCGATTACCCCAAGCGATCGCCACTGTTTGTAGTACCAAAATACTGTGGAATAGGGGGGCAAGTCTTTGGGTAAGTCACACCAATTACAACCATTCTTTAATTGGTACAAGATACCATCTAAAATCTGCCTTTTACTCCATTTTGGTGGTCTTGTCTGTTTCTTTTTGGGCAACAGAGGTTCTATTATTTTCCACTCCCCGTCTGTCAAACTACTTGAGTACGGCATTTTTTCCCTATTTTACTCCACAACAGAGATCTCAAATGGGTTCTATAGGCTGGATTCCCAAAGAAATTAATGGAAAGCCAGTTGTTGATACGCCTCGTCCCGACAATCTCCAGGGATGGGACGAAATTCCAAACGATCAAAGGAACTTCCAAACACGCTTAATGGATGTCTATGCAGCCTTCGCCCAACACGCCGACGAGCAGGCAGGTCGGGTAATCGATGAACTGGATAAACTCGGTATTCGGGACAATACCCTCATCTTTTACATTTGGGGGGACAACGGAGCCAGTGCTGAAGGTCAGCAAGGCTCTATCAGCGAACTGCTGGCTCAGAATCAGATTCCCAATACCATTGAGGAACAAATTAAGGCTCTGAACGAACTGGTCGAAGAAGGAGAGGACGGACTTTCTGCTTTGGGTACCCCCAAAACCGACAACATGTACCACGCCGGTTGGGCTTGGGCAGGTAATTCCCCATTCCGTTATACCAAGCTGATTGCCTCCCACTTTGGTGGCACCCGCAATTCCCTGGTAATCTCCTGGCCGAAAGTCATTACTCCCGACGAAACTATCAGGTCTCAGTTCCACCATGTCAACGATATTGCTCCGACTATCTACGACATCCTGGATATTACTCCCCCTGAAGAGTTCTACGGCTTCATCCAAGATCCCCTGGATGGAATCAGCATGAAGTACACCTTCGACGATGCGGATGCACCGGGTCAGAAGATGATTCAGTATTTCGAGAACAACGGCAGCCGAGGCATTTATTTCGATGGCTGGTATGCCTGCACCTTCGGTCCTCTGAGTCCCTGGTCCAATGACACCACTAGCGAAGAGCTGGCTAAATGGGATTCCAGCGAAGACGTTTGGGAGCTATACGACTTGACTAAGGACTTCAACCAAAGCAATGATCTGGCTGATGAGGAGCCGGAGGTGCTGGAGAGGATGAAAGAACTGTTCTTGCAAGAAGCAGGAGATAACTCAGTCTACCCCATCGGTGGTGGTATGTGGACTCGCATTCATCCTGAAGACGTGCTCACTACCCCCTATACAAGCTGGACTTTTGATACTACCACCACTCGCATGCCGGAATTCACCGCACCTCGTCTTGGGAATAAAAACAGCCTGGTTACCATTGATGTGGATCTGAAGGGAAATGACTCCGGTGTTCTCTATGCCCTAGGAGGTGCTGGTGGCGGTCTGACCTTCTTCATGGACAACGGAACGCTCAATTATGAGTACAACATGATGCTCCTCGACCGTTACAAGGTTAAATCTGAACCAATTCCTGCTGGCCACCACACCATTGAAGTGCAAACAACATTGGAGAGCAGCGAGCAGCGTTCCCCTGCTGATGTCAGCATTACCGTAGATGACGTACCAGCTGCCTCTACAACAGTTGAAAGCACCGTCCCCGCAGCTTTCACAGCCAGTGAAACTTTTGATGTGGGCACAGACCTAGGATCTCCGGTTTCTCTTGATTATGCTGACGAAAGTCCGTTTGCATTTGACGGCACTATCAACAAAGTGACTGTTAAGTTGTTATCCACTTCCGAATCCTAGACTACTTTAGAGATTGCAGACTAGATTTCGCTGCAAACTTTAAATCCTGAAATGCTTAATTAAAGGGCGATCGCGCCATCGCCCTTTACTACATTTTTGGGCACCGTCAATGCCTAGCTTTTGTTTGTATACCATATTTGACTTATTTGGTCAAAGATTTTTACTAAATTGGCCCAAATATTAAGAAAAATAACAAAACAATTAATTTTCTCTTGCGAGTGCTAGATTGGGTGATGTAGTTTACAAGTCTAATGGATGTTTAAATTAAAAACTTTGTCAACCTAAAACCTCTAGTCTAACCTAAGTAGTAGTGGCGGCGTCATCAATGGTGCCCTTACTCTTAGTCTATGAACAAAAAGACTGACCCATCGACCCAGCCTCACGGAAGGACGGGACACCTTCGTCTATCCTGCAGGTTTCCAAGCCCCAGAAGGAGCAACCCCCAACCTCAAGAATGTCAACCATACGATTATTGCAGAGATAGGATTTCCTCCTACAACCCTGGAAGCTACCATTCCTTCCCTGGAAGGAATAGAAAAGAAGGAAGGAATAGAAGGAATGCTGGTGACTGAAGGGGGACGCTTTGGTGGCTTCGGTCTGTTCCTTCAGCAGGACCCCGACAATCCCTCTCAACCCCAATTGGTCTACCACTACAATTGGGTAGGGCTGGACCAGTATTCCATTGCCTCTGAATCCGACCTTTGGCCTTCGGAATCTCCCGCAATTCTCAAGGCAGTGTACCAAAGTTGCGATCCTAGTAATCCGGGTGCCCCTGCAATAGTGACTCTCTTTGCTGGTGCTGACGAAGATAATCTGGAACAGATTGGAACGGGAAAACTGGACAAGACTATCCCCTACCGCATGACTCAAGATGAGAATTTCGTGGTGGGCTTTGACACGGGAACGCCCGTTGTCCAAGAGGATCCCTACGACATGCCATTTGAGTTCACCGGTAACCTGAAGAAGCTCACTATTACTCTAGATGACTCATCGTCGAACCCGCCGACGGGATGCCCAGAGCCAGATTCCAGGGCTTAAACAAGAGAAATTCTTCCCCTATCTTTCTGGAACGACGGTGACACCAAGCAAGAGATTCTAGACTTTGACGGTCCCCGGGCGGCATCAATGATGCCGCCCGCCCTTTCTTACATTTCAATTTACATCAATCATGAATATCCAATGAAAACTTATTTTATCTCTCTCCTTATTCTTCTTTTCGGAATAACTAGTTTTCCCCATCTCCCTACTTCAGCAAAAGCAGCAGTTAATCAATCTTCCTGTCCAACGGAAATGGTGTTTATTCCTGGAGGTACTTTCACCATAGGTTCCCAGAATAAAGAATTTTTTGAAGAACGCTCCGCCAATAACGTTACCGTTGACAGTTTCTGCATGGATCGCCACGAAGTCACCAATGGAGAGTTCGCCCAGTTTGTCCAAGCTACTGGCTATAAAACAGTTGCTGAACGACCCCTATCTCAGGAACAATTTCCCTCCTTATCTGAAGAGGAGAGAGCTGCTGGTTCTCTAGTCTTTTTACCCCCTTCGGAAGGAATAGAGCAAATTGCCTATTTGAGTTGGTGGCATTGGGTTCCAGGGGCAAACCGGCAGCACCCCTACGGACCTGATAGTAATATTGAAGGAAAGGAGAATTATCCTGTGGTTCATATTGCTTATGAGGATGCTTTAGCCTATGGTAACTGGGTGGGAAAAATGCTCCCCACAGAAGCTCAATGGGAATATGCAGCACGGGGTGGACTGAAGAACAAAATCTTTAGTTGGGGGAATGAGTATTCTGCCCAAAAAGCTAATACTTGGCAAGGTTTCTTTCCCTTTTTTAACACCAAAGAAGACGGCTATTTAGACACTGCTCCCGTGGAGTCCTTCCCCCCCAATGGCCACGGACTTTATGACATGACTGGCAATGTTTGGGAATGGACATCAGATTGGTTCAGCCCCGGTCACTTGGGTAAAGCTAAAACTGTCAATCCCACAGGACCGAGTAAGGAGAGGAGCTTCGACCCAAAGAAACCTAATGAAGGGGCTTTGCATGTTATTAAAGGTGGTTCCTATCTTTGTGCTAAAAATTATTGTAGTCGCTACCGTCCGGGAGCGCGAGAATCTCAAGCCCCAGATACAGGTGCGACTCATATTGGGTTTCGATTAGTTAGTAGTTAATCGTTAGGATAAAGTATTGTGTTCGGCTAGAATTTTCTCAACTCTAGCTTCCTCAACCTTAGAAATGAGTTTTTTTGCTTCATGCAAGTCTCTTTGGGTTTTGGTTAAGCTAATGGTAGAGCCAACGGTGAAGGTTAAACCCATGCCCATAAAGGCTTTAATCCAAGGACCTACAGGTAGGTAAAAAATACCAATTGAGGTGGCAGAAATGGAAAGAACAAAGGAGATCCAGGTTTGAATTACCCAAGCGCTACTGTGGTCTTGGTTGTTTATCGGTTTTGTCATTGTACTTTTACCTCAAGGGGAAATACTTCTTGATATGAACTACGCCGTGCCGCTACGCACTCGCTAGGCGTTTCTGACGCAGAAGACGCCCCTAGTTGCCTCATGCTTCCGCAATTGGTAGGATGCGTTACGCTAATCCTAACGGCAGCTACCGCATCCTAACGGCAGCTAACGCATCCTACGCCGCGACCCATCTGGCATAGGCCAGTTCCTGACCCCTAGCCGTAGGGGCACGGCATTGCCGTGCCCCTACGCTGCATTGATATCTCTATCCTCTTGATGCCCGCAATGCTGACAAACATGAACACGTAAACGAGATGTTTTCTTTGTAGTTCCCCAGCAAATAGCGCATCTTTGAGTGGGTTTTAACTTTTGTGTTGGAGCCTCAAAATAAACACCTTTCGCCTCAATAACCTTGTACTTAATAGTATCTTTCGTCATGCCAATAGCCACATCTAAGAGGGACCGATACCCACCCCCATCCCCTCCTGGGAGGGGAGAAGAGGGGTGGGTTTGACCGTTTCCCCTTTCCCTTTCCCTTTCGCGTCATGCCCTCTTAGTTGAGTTTCTCAGTAGCAACCAAGCTATTACTGTCGTGATAGGTAGACCCTCACGAGTTTTCCCCCACGCAGTACCGGACGTGCAAGTTATCCAAATCCGGCTCCTGGTGTATCATCTAATCACCGGCGCGTTTACTCCTCATTTTTAGAGCCAGCTTTCAGGAATCATCCAACGATACTTAGGTTTTCTAATTCCTTATATTCTAGCTTCCCCTCCATTAACGATGAACCTTAACGCTTCAAACTTACGGGGAACGTTGAGTTAGTAGGGGCACGGCACTGCCGTGCCCGTACCAGCTTTCGATTACGTTTCACCCTCTCCTACTCCTGCAGAGCGCCGCGCCTGAGCAGGCTCCCCCCGCCATTAATCAATGCCGGGGGTAGACAGCGGACTTCTGCCGGGTTATGTATTCCCCTCGACTTTCGTCATGGCAGCATTCGCTTTTTAGAAGAGTCCTTTCTCCCCAGGGAATTGGTACGGATTACTCCTTTCCTACGGCATTACTGCCGACCCTGGGTCGATATTACTCGTTCCACAATAGTTAGATACGTCCGGGTTAGGCAGCGACCTACAACGGCGGCGTGGTAGTTTACATAGGTCAGTTAGCAATAACCTTTTCACATGTGCCGCGTGCCATTTTGGCGCTTAGTTCATCAGGTTGCTTAAACTATGCAACAAAATCACGTTGCTGCAAGCTTCGCTTTATGCTCGCCATACCGGATTTCCCTTAGACTGTACCCGCTTACAACCTAGCAGGTCTTTAGCCACTTAACCCGTAGGATGCGGCCTTCTGTCGTAGGATGCGTTACTAGCCGTAAGTAGTAGCAACAATACAAACTTTGTTGGCGTAACGCATCGTACGTAGTAGCATCCTAAATTAAATGGGTTAGCGTAACGCATCCTACTGTGAAACACCTCCGTTGCCGGAAGTGCCCCTGAGGGCAGGGACTGGGGAAACTACTCCCCGTGGGACTTTCGTCCACTATTGCTTCGCAATAGGGGGGGGGTTGGCGTTGATTGGCTACCTTACGTCGGACTTTACTAATTAGGGTTTGAGTCTTCCGCCACCTCCGGGAAGCCCTGATTTTTCTCTTTTCTGGTCGGCGTTTTCGCCTCAACTGTTTGGAAAGCTGTTTGACTTTTTGAGCTGCCTGAGCCTGAAACTTTGGAGCTTCTATGAACTCTCCATGGTCGGTGGCTATGGCAACTTTGCACCCAAAGTCCAACCCAATAGCACCCAGCCCGGTTTCTCGCTCAGGGACGCAGTTAACCGTGATAGATGCATACCACTTGTTGTTGCTCCAAAAAATAGTACCCACCCCTACCCCCTCCCAGGAGGGGGACCTTGGGGGTGGGTTCCCCAAGTTCGGGCCTTTCCCCGCATTGGAATAAAGATAGGGCCGGACTTAAAATGCCTCAACTCAAGCTGACCGTTAACCCCCGGCATTGATTAATGGCGGGGGTTAACTTTCCAACCAGCACTGTCTGGATATGTCCACCCTCTATAGCGACGTTTTGCTTTGAATCTAGGATATTTGGCCAGCTTCTTAAAAAAGCGCTGATAGCCAAAATCTACTCGTTTTAAAGTTGCTTGCAGAGTATGAGAACCCAGCTCCTTGTATTCTGGCCAAACTTGTTTAAATGCAGGCAAAGAGTTCTGCTGCTCAAAATAATCCACCTCATGTCCAACCCACCCCCCTTCGGGGGGTGGGTTGAGTTCGACGATTAGCTATAGCGGCGTTATACAGATCGCAATGCATCTTGCGCGCGAGCGTGCAATTTACGTTCGTCCTCGGCGCTTGGATAGAGTCGGTAGGTGATTCGGCGGGTTGGCCCTGCTCAGGCCAGGCTTGGCAGGAGCAGGACTGTTGGGTCGGATACTCTAACTATAGCAGTTTGGGTGTAGGTTGTCAAGATGAAACCCCGAAAAGGTTCCCATAGCGTTTTTAGTGTGCTACTGCACTTCGTATTTGTGACACATTATCGAAGGAAGGCTATCAATGCCTCTATGCTTACCCGCATAGAAACCATGTGTAATCAGGGACGCTAACGCGGTTGCTTGCGCAATTGTGAGAAAATGGGGTGCAAGCTAGTTGAGTTTTCAGGAGAATCTGACCATGTTCACTTGTTGGTGGATTTCCATCCTAGAAATTCGATTTCAGCAGTTGCTGGATCCTTAAAAGCAGCCACTAGCCGAACTATGAGACGGGAGTTTAAGAGTGAAGTCAAGAAGTTTTACTGGTCCGATGTTTCCTTTTGGTCCGGTTCCTATTATGTAGCTTCTAGTGGCGGAGCGCCAATCGAGAAGCTACGGCAGTATATTAATTCTCAAAATGTCCCCAAAGCGTAGTTGGAAACTTAGGGGGCGTCACCCAGGAAGTTCCCGCGCTATCCTTCCCCACCCCGCTGTGCGTAGGATGCGTTACGCTAACCCATTTAATTTAGGATGCTGCTACGTACGATGCGTTACGCCAACAAAGTTTGTATTGTTGCTACTACTTACGGCTAGTAACGCATCCTACAGTGGCTAGTAACGCATCCTACAGTGGCTAGTAACGCATCCTACAGTGGCTAGTAACGCATCCTACGACTTCTTAGCATCCTACGGGTGGGGACTGTCGCGCATTCGTTCAATCTTATCTTTCTCTACGGTCGACGAGCATTGAGAGAGTGACACTTTCTGAAGTGTCCACTACGGACGTTCCTCAAGAGCTGATAACTGGGAAGGCGGGAAGACCCCGCCCCTACGAGCTACTGGCTGGGTGGGCAATGCCCACCCTACGGACTCTTCCTCCCCCTTTTGCGTCGGCGTAGAGCGCGAAACTTATATTCTTTTTTTTTCTTCATTAGGGCGATCGCTCTCTCCTACTCCCCTACGAGCTACTGGCTTGATGGGCATTGCCTACCCTACAGACTGGCGATTAACTGTCAAGGTACGAGGTAACTGCTAATTGTAATTTGCATTGCTCGAAAATGTAATTAACTGCCCCAAATAACTCGTCCAAATCGTAAATTATATAAGGTTTAATATTTTTAGTAAACAAGCGATCTCGAAGAGATCCGCTTCGCGGCGCGCTCAACTTAGCAAACTCCCACATTTTGCCATTAGAGACGATGCCAAAAATGGTTGCTCCTTCAAGCTGGTTAATTTTTTGGCAGGCTACCATTTCCGCCCCGCATTGCCCCCAACCAGCAGTAAAATCATCTTTCTTTGCCTCCACCGCTACAAAAAAAGGTTGCTCAAAAACTATCTTGCCTAAAGGGGACTTTTGGGCTAGCAGATAATCTGGAACTCCCGATAAGTCTTCATTATAGGTTAACGTTTGATGACTCCAAAGCAAAAATTCGTCCTTATAGCTATACCAAGTTTCCGTTAAAATTGGTACGATTAAGTTCTCACAAATAGCCGCTTCGGAGTTATCGATTATTCCTTCTCTTAGAAGGATTTCAAACCGTTGTTTGAAGTAATCGTTTAGGGGCAACTTTGATTCGATAATAAAGTCATTTTCTTGATAAGTTAACTGAAACACCTTCACAAGCATTTCCAGATTTTTATAAGAAGTGAAAGCCATTTTGATCTCCATCGTTGATTTTTTCTATGCTACCATGCTCTTTCGCATTAGTAAGCAATTCCTATCTTTCACTCGAAAATAGCGCAGCTCGTCGGTTATTTGGTCCATCAATTTCCAACCCTACCGCTTATCTCTTTGGCAGGGTAAACGCATCAAAAATTCACATCATGGTGTGGTGTGGTAGTCGGTAAAGAATGAGAGAGGACTTGGAGTAGAAAGGCATCATTGAGCTTGGCACGGTAGCGCTTCATCTTCAAGCTGCAAGCGCTAGGATGATGACGCAAAAGGTTGAGGCTCAATCGCCGTAAGATGCTGAAGTTATGAGCCCCATTATGAGCTCGAATTCGAGAGGCATCTTCGGCAAACACGACATCAAGACACCAGTGCAGCTCCTGCTCCACACCCCAGTGAGCGCGAATTAAACGAGCAAAAGAGGGAGCATCGGCATTAAGAGAACTGAGGAAAAAGCGAGTTTCGCTTGTGGTCTTATTCCAGAGATGACGTCGAGGGCGAACCACTACTAGTGATTGAAGTCCCGACCAAGCTGCACAAACGGATGATGAGAAGACATCGCTTGCTTGGAACGTCCAAACTTGACCCCTCTCCCGTCGGTGATGACCACTCTCGGTTAAAGTCCAGAAATCGTGGGACCTATCCCCAGGCAACTCGCTGGAATGTAGGATGCGTTACGCTGATAGATTCTGCCTTGTCACTGCTACGTACGATGCGTTACGCCAACAAAGTTTGTATTGTTGCTACTACTTACGGCTAGTAACGCATCCTACGACTTCTTAGCATCCTACGACTTCTTAGCATCCTACGGACTCAAACCAAGCACGAGCGGTTTTCGATACGTTGCCCTGATTCCCTTTCAAAGCCAGGATGTAATCGGCATCGCATTGATGAATTTGCTCGGCGCTCGCTGTCTGAGTCCCCATTGCATCAATGCTCACTACCGTTCCCTTCAAGTCCAACTGTTCAAGCAAGATTGGAATCGCTGTTATTTCGTTCGACTTCTCCTCCACCGGTGTTTGACCCAAGACCAAGCGATGTTCGCTGGACCACGCACTCACCAGTTGCAGGGCTTTGAGCTGCTCATTTCGGTCCTAGGAGCCTCTCACCGTTTTGCCATCTATGGCCACTACTTCTGCTCCCAGTTGCCCAACAATCCCACCGCTCCAGCGACGAAAGCTCTTTTCCAAGTTCTCAGGTTCTAGTCGAGCCAAGACTCGGGAGAAGATATCATGTGACGGTATGCCGTTCGGCAATTCAAGAAATGTTGATAGCCAATCTTTTTTGGCCTTCCCGTAAGTCTCAATTCCTTTCCATCCGTCTGCTCCCGCTAGCACTGCTAGCAAAGCAATCGCAATTATATCGAGCAATCTATGGCGGCAGCGCCCGCTCACTCTCGGAGCGGTAATTTCTCCGAAGTAGTCTTTTAGTGATGATTTTAGTTGGACAGCTTTGGACATAAACGGTGAAATCCTGAGGTTTTTGGCATTTTGGCATTGTCCTATCGTCACCGACTTTTTGCCAAACTGCTTGGGGGTTTCCCCTACATCTATCTCATCTTGTCAACTCTCTTTTTGATGCGTTTACCCTGTAAACTACCCACAATATCTAGCAACCGCTTTACCCAGGAACGGACAGAAGGATGAGTTGACCGTAAATACTTCTTATTAGGAGTATCCTCTGGTTGTTGTGCTGAGAATTGAATCTGGAAAACTGCGTCCAGTCCTGTGAGGGACAAAACTGCCATTACGGGAGGCTGAACGTTGATGAGAATTAATTCAATTTCTTTTTGCTTCGATGCTTTAAGATTGTGAACTAATGCCCCAATAGCGCTACTATCGATAAACTGGGTTTGCAGGAAATCTAAGTAAATTTTTTCCAGTGGGGTTAGGACTAGGAAAAGGCGATCACTAAGAGTGGCGCTGCGCGATCGCATATTTCTCTGAATTCATCTATTTTCAGAATGGTTAACCGTGGAGGAATACAGAAGAACCCCTCGAAGAAACAGGAAAGTCTGTGGTCATCATGAGTCTAGAAAGTGGTTCAGGAGGTTATCAAGTCAGATTTGGGCTGCTCTTTATCATGAAGAACTCCGATCTGGGAAACCCCGAGGAAAACGAGTAGCGGCTTTAGCCGCTGTGAGAAAACCCCGAGAAGGGGTTGAGGGCAATAAGCTCCCAAAACTTCCAATTCGGTCGTAATGTTAGCCGAGCCAACCCACCCCCCCTGCCTGCCCGCGGCATTGATTAATGGCGCGGGCGCGGCGCTCTGCAGGGGTCTGGCTATACCTTAGCAGGGGTTTGGCCAACACCGAAGGTGCCGCCAAAGGCGTCCCTTAGCAGGCCCTCCCGGGAGGGGGAAAGCCCATAACGCCGACAGGCAACTGTCGGTCTCGTAGGCTGGTCTCGCAGCTTCATGCTCTGGGGCACGAAGCCCCGTCGCGAAGAGCGCGGGGTGCTGACTATACTACCTGACTTGATATAATATAATTCAAATATATTTCATAAAAAAAATACACAATCACTACTTTACTGAACTTTACGTAATATTTGTAGTGATTGTCGAGGTACGTGTTATCTTTTTTCCTTTTCCATTTTCGCTTTTGCCTTGTTAGCGCTGCGTCGGAGGGATTGTAAGCGAGTCTCGTATTTCTTCTTAGCGCGACGGTTAGGGGTTAGGTCTATTAATGTTTTTAAAGCACTGCCTAAACTTTTGTAAGCATTGGGGACGGAGTAGCCGAAACGAGTGGCCAGGGCGATGGCCTTTTCGTCTGCTTCCATAGCTTCTGTCAGAGTGCGATCGCTGTTGTTCTTTTGCCAGAGTCGATAGCCGGAAACGCCGCACAAACCGAGAGCGAGGATCAGCAGTAAGCCGTCCTGCACCCAGAGTTCTCCCACAGCACCTCCCAAACCAATAGCTAGGGCTGCCATTTCCCAGCCTTCTTTGGGTATGGTATCGTTTTGAATGCGAGCCACTTCGTGCCAGAATAGCAAATTGCGCTGGTCAATAGCGAGATTATCCCATTTAGCTAGGTCAATTTGAATTTCCACCTCGTCTTTACCCAGTTCTTCGCACCGAGTCAGAGGTGGGTTAACTTCCGTGCTTCCTTCTACTATTACCCAGCTTTGCAACTCTGGGGGGAGCAAACCTTTCAACCGCCGCAGTTCATTCATTTCAGCTTTAGCAGAAGAAGTTGTATAAGTCGTCATAAATTTGCCTAGATATAATTACTACACATTATCCTATTTTACTGCGTATTGTAGCTCTATCCACTACTATAGTATAGCGAGCCTAAATGATTTGTGCAAACACATCGTATCGTTCCAATCTCTCCGGATTGAAAAGTTTGAGAGCAAAAAATAGCTTGAACAATCTTTTCACAACTGTAAAATTTTTACATTTGTAATAAAAACGCCTCAAAAAATTCTTGGCTTGTAACCAAATTCCCTCTACAGGATTTTCTTCCGGACTATAAGGAGCAAACAATTCACAAGTAATCAACCATTCATCTTTGGCTAATCCATCATTATATTTGGCTAAGATTTTTTTCATTTCCTCTCCTTTATGATATGACGCACCATCCCAAAGTAACATAATTTGTTGGTTAGGATGACGATTCTTTATCTCTTCAACAAATTTCACAGTATTTTGTCCATTGCCGCTGGGATAAGGACAAACAATAAATTCATTATTCCAAATGTTTAAAGCACCATAGTAAGTTTGTCTAGCTCTATAATTATCAATCTTAACAATTTCTCGTTTTTTTTTGTCTCCCCAAAGGTAACCACAAATCTCATCGCCTTGAAGGTGACACTCATCTAAAGCATATACCACAAGTTTTTCAGCTTTTATCTTATCGAGGCGGGCCGCGCTACCGCGCGGATCCGGTGTACCACCGGATCGCGTAATATAGCAGCTAATTCTTTATTTCTTTCTTTGATACGAGCTGGATTTTTTCTGGGATTTTCTTTATTGCCTTTCTGCCATGTTAAATTGGCGTTTCGCAAGATTTGATAATAACTCTCTTTTGACCTAAATAGGACATCATATTCTTCTATAAGATGTCTTTCTAATTCAGAAATGTTACGTCTTTCTGGTGGCTGGAGCCATTTTATAATTTCTTTTTTTTGCTCCCTAGTTAGGTAACTTCTTGAACCTTGATGTCCCAGGCTTAATCCCGATACACCTTGTAGCAAATATTTTCTCTGTGTTTGAGCAATAAAGCTTGTTGAAACACCTAAACTTACTTCAATACTTTTATAATCCAACCCCAATAATCTCAATTTTACTGCTTGTACTCTTTTCCATTCTTTTAAATTCTTAGTGTTGTGAATAAACTCATTCAATTCCTGTATTTTAGTAAAGTTAGGATGATTCTTATCATTCATTAACATGATTTTATCCTCTTTTTGTTTGGTTTGAAGGCATCATAGCACAAAAGTCACGATTTGCACAAATGATTTAGACGCGCTATATAGTGTTGGATTGGAAAATTGCTCCCGTGGAAAGAGGACTTCTGTGGTTACCCCTGTTATTGGCCTTTTGCTGGTTAGCTTGGGCTGGTTGGAACGAGTATCAAAAAGTTGAGGCGTATCGTCGTTGGGAGAGGCAGTTTGACCGGGCAAAGTACGATATTTATGCAGTTTTGGGGCTAAAAGGAGATTTGTTGACTTGGGGGAAACCGACGAAGTCTGAACCTGACGTCCGCCAAACTTTTTCCCTGAAAGAGGTGGAAACTATTCGCTTGTTGGTGGACCAGCGCCCGGTGGATCTAGAAGATTTACCCCGTAAAGGTTCCCCGGTGCTAGAATTTATCTTCCTCAATGATACTCCTTCTATTCAGATTCCTTTCACGGAAATACCTTTAGCAGCAGAGTGGAGCCAATATTTACAAAAGCAGTTATAGCACGTACCATGAAAGTGACCAGTAGGGGCGGGGTCTTCCCGCCCCCGTGATTTAAGTTTCTGTCCAGTTATGAGTTACCCAGGTAGCATGCAAATGAATTTTAGATGTTTTGTTGATATTCTAATAGCAAATGCAGGATATTTTGCAAACACTTATCTGGTATGAGGTCCACTAGAGGCAACTCCTGCTTCCCACCACCTAACTTTACCGGAATATCCTGCAAAATTTGCACCAGCTCCCTTTCATTAAGAGCATCATCTGCTAATAAAGGATAGACTTTTTGTGCTACAGTGAGATGAAGATGAGCATCCGCTAAATAAAGATGCCATTTAGCCACATCAATATAAATCTGCTCACCTATTTCCCCAGCCAGGGCTTCAATATCTCGGGTAGTGTAATTAGCCATTGATTTTTGGGGTAGAATAATCTGCTATCACCACAATATAAATTAGATGTAATAATAACACTGCTGCCCAAACCCCACTCACCCAGATACTCCAAGTCCAGTCAGCAGCTTTAATAGTGCGCACAAACCACAAACCGGAATTAGAAGCGGCAAAAATGGCCACATGGAAAGCAAAGTTCATCCTGTCGTCCAAGCGACGATATGCAGGATCCAGGCGATCGGGTTTGCGGGGCCAACGAGGGGGCATAAGCAATCTATAATGGAGTTCTCATCCCTATTATAGCCCAACGCGGCGGGGGTTGAAACAGATTAAAACTCGAATATAGCTAACTATCATCAATTTTACACCGGGGAGGGGGTAAGCCTTGCGCCCCTACAGCAGCCTAGGATGCTCTATATTTGCAGAAATGATTTGGGCGGCGCTATATCATCTGGAATATATTACCTCAATTAGCGCTGTACAAAGCTTTCGGTAGATTCCTATAACTAGCAATTGGTACTCGACCGAATCTTCAATCACGGATACAAGGTTAAAATTACCTACGTGCAAGGGATTGAGAAGTTTCTTATCTTTAATTCGGGGGCCCGCTCACTGCTATATAATTCCCTGATTTGCCGCCGGTTTTCCTCAATAGCTGAATAGACTGGATTTCTATAGACTTTTCCAACCCTTTAGCCATATCGTACAGGGTGAGGGCTGCTACGGAGACAGCGGTTAAAGCTTCCATTTCCACCCCGGTTTCTGCTTTCGTTTTCACCGTGGCGCGAATTTGATAGCCGGGCAAGGACGGATCCGGTATCAGATCCACTTCTATCTTCTGTAATGGTAAAGGATGACACAAGGGAATCAAGTTAGCCGTTTGCTTCGCTGCCATAATACCCGCTAGTTTAGCGGTCCCTAAAACGTCTCCTTTCGGGGCATTAGCAGAGGCGATCCGGGGTGAAACACCGGATCTGCTACCGCAGATCGCCTCCATTGTTGCTGCGGACATTCGTACTCGCCCCCCAGCCACAGCTTCTCGAAATGTTATTTTTTTCTCCGAAACGTCCACCATACGAGCTTTTCCGCTACTATCTAGATGGGATAAAAAATTTTTTTCCTCAAACACTTGTTTTTTTCCATTTCTCTGTGTTACTATTCCAAACAGTTAGTTAGGGCGTGTAGCTCAGTGGACTAGAGCACGTGGCTACGGACCACGGTGTCAGGGGTTCGAATCCCTTCTCGCCCGTTGTAGGGGCACGGCAATGCCGTGCCCCTACCAGTTACCATTAAGGGAATATTGACCCACTGCGATTAATTTCCGCCTTTCTTGTAAACGTTCCCGATTGTTGAATTGTAAGATAGTTACAGTCACTCGTCCCTGGGCTGTAAATGGCACAATTTTCCCATTCCACCATTGAAAATGATTAGCCCAAAGCTGAGTTCGGGGATTGAAAAAGGGGGTGAGAACTTCGGTTTGTGGATCGATAGACCCCAAGTCTGTCCCTTTGGCGCGATTACAGTATGGACAAGCCAGGGTTAGATTTTCTGTGACGGTTTTTCCGCCATGTTTTTGGGCAATTACATGTTCCATTTCAAAAACAATATTCGCACCGTCCCTTTGCTCGTTGAATTACAAATTGGCGTAAGACTGTAGAAACATAGGTCATGGCGCAGTTTGAAGCATTTCATAAGCATGAGTTTTGGCAAGGCGAACGAGATGTTCAATGGTTAAATAGCGCTCTAATTCTGCTTCTCCTTTGGCTGTAAGTACACCTGTCTTGCTTTGAGCCAGCAACTCACTGACTCTTGCTTGGAATTCTGGCAAGGGTTTAATGGCTAAAATTTGTTCTGGGGTAGGACGAGTGGCTAACAGGGTAATTATTTCTCTTTCGTCCATAAATTTGCTACTGCGTTCATGGACTAATGCTTGTAAGCCTTGTTCTAATGCTTCGGGTAACCGTTCTTGGAACTGCTGTAATTGTTCGGCTAACCTGTCAGGTACTTCTAGGGTAATTTCCATGGTTGTTGCTTAAAGTTTGTCTGAGGAAACTTGTCTCCTATTATAGATTTTTCTGCTTTTCCCTCAGATATGCTTTTAGTCTCTTTACCCCTTTTTGGTACGCTGCTGCTAGTTCTGGTTTTAAGGGGTTGTTGTCGAGGTAAAGTGTCTGTAACTGAGATAGGTTTCCTAAAGAGGATGGTACTTCTGTGAGTTGGTTTTTGTAGAGGTAAAGAAACCGTAACTGAGACAGGTTTCCTAAAGCCACAGGTACTTGCGTGAGTTGGTTGTGCTCCAGATCAAGCCTCTGTAACTGAGATAGGTTTCCTAAAAAGGATGGTACTTCCGTGAGTTGGTTATAGGAGAAGGAAAGCCACTGTAACTGAGATAGGTTTCCTAAAAAGGATGGTACTTCCGTGAGTTGGTTATAGGAGAGGGAAAGCTTTTGTAACTGAGACAGGTTTCCTATAGACTCTGGTAATGCAGTCAAACCCATATAACTGAGATCCAGCTCAGTTGATTGCGGTCTGCGCGGTAGCGCAGATCCGGCGTACCCGCCGGATCGCCCAGCCTCTTCAATTTTCCGTTCCGCCTCCCGATATGCTTCATCTCGTGTCATAGCAGGTTCCTTTCCCTCTTATTTCCTCTTGACTAATTTTATAATAACACGTAATATCAGCATTCCCTCTATTTTAGTCCTGAAGGGACTTTCTATATTAGCCCTAGCCCGCAATTCTAAGCTGGGCGGGCGTGTCAGTATAATAGATCTGCACATATTTTTAACGATGAAGCTATAATGGAAAGGGTTGCTAAAGTCATTATAGAAAAAAGAGAGTATACGGGAGTCATTCGAGGATATAAGCGTTACGGTTTGTTATTCGCTGATTCAATTGGTTACAGAATCAGCCCCGATGATGGTTCAAGAATTCTTTTATTCTATGGAGAGGTAAAAATTGATGCAAAAAACCAATATCATGTCATTCCCCGTACTCGACGAAGCCAAAAATGAGTGGGATTTTCTCGAAGTTTGGATTGATCCGATGCTATCGCCCCCTTATATCCTGCTATTACTTGGTGATTCATCGGGTAGTTGTCGCGTGTACGACAGAGGCTGAGAATTACAAGGTTGTGTATACTGTCGCAACCTACGATGAAGCTCAAACTTGGCTGTTGGAAGATGAATACGAACCAATAGAAGGACGACTTTCAGCATTAGAGATATGAAATCAGTGAGGGAAGGTGTCTCCAAGCTATGCTGAACGAGGCTACATAAAGTGAGGGGTGTGAAGCAGGCAATTTATCGTGTTGATGCAGGTTCCTTTTACTTTTATTTTCTCTTGCAATTTTGTTAGAATATGCAGTTAAGCGCAAGCATTACCCCTATTTTAGTCCTGAAGGGACTTTCTAAACTAGCCCGCAATTTATTCGCGGGCGGAGGGGTGAGGGTTGGTTTTGTTGGGTTTCAGCACCTCTTCCCAACCTACAGTCAAATCAGCATTTTTCTCACTACCCCTATTCTCAGTTAACCTCATGCTTGTGCTATAAATAGTGAATATCAATGCTACCTTCATACTAACCATGGCTAAACTTACAGTTGAAATCCCTCAAGAACTTGCAGAAAGTTTATCCGGGATAGAAGAGCGGATTCCTGAGCTTTTGGATCATTTTGTGGGTAAATTAGAAAATATGGCTAAAAAAAATAATCGTACCTTAGAAGAAGAAGTTACAGCTATTTTAGAGGGAGTGTTAAAAGCTAAAGCATGGAACCCAGGATTTTTTGAAGAAGTGATTGGGGGATGGGAAGGGGAACCTCTGGTGCGAGGACCTCAGCCCGAATATCAGGAACGAGATCCTTTATTATGAGTTATTTATTAGATACCAATGTCTGTATTAAGCTGCTGAATAATAGCAATCAAGCAGTAGTCAAACGATTAGTCAAGGAAGACCCTCAAAAAATATATCTTTGTACAGTGATTGAGTTGGAATTATATTATGGAGCATATCGAAGCCAAAGAACAGAGAGTAATCTTATAATCATTCAACGTTTTTTAAATCAATTCAAGTCCCTAAGTTTTGATGGTAAATCAGCAAAAATAGCAGGTTTACTTCGCGAGCAGTTGAACAAAAAAGGAACACCAATCGGGGTTTATGATTTGGTGTTGGTGACCCATAATGTCACTGAGTTTAGCAGGGTCCATGGACTAAAATATGAAGATTGGGAGGTTGTTTGAGGTTACAATTACAGCGTAAAATTGCTGTGGGCGATGCCCACCCTACGTTGTTGATTAAAAAACCGCAGAGACACAGAGGACACAGAGAAAGATAAGAGAGAAAGTTAGTAGTGAGGTCGAAGATTGTGAAAGAACTGGTCACTGGTCACTGGTCACTGGTCACTGGTCACTGTTTTTTAAATCAATTCAAGTCCCTAAGTTTTGATGGTAAATCAGCAAAAATAGCAGGTTTACTTCGCGAGCAGTTGAACAAAAAAGGAACACCAATCGGGGTTTATGATTTGGTGTTGGTGACCCATAATGTCACTGAGTTTAGCAGGGTCCATGGACTAAAATATGAAGATTGGGAGGTTGTTTGAGGTTACAATTACAGCGTAAAATTGCTGTGGGCGATGCCCACCCTACGTTGTTGATTAAAAAACCCCAGAGACACAGAGGACACAGAGAAAGATAAGAGAGGAAGTTAGTAGTGAGGTCGAAGATTGTGAAAGAACTGGTCACTGGTCACTGGTCACTGGTCACTGTTTTTTAAATCAATTCAAGTCCCTAAGTTTTGATGATAAATCAGCAAAAATAGCAGGTTTACTTCGCGAGCAGTTGAACAAAAAAAGAACACCAATCGGGGTTTATGATTTGGTGTTGGTGACCCATAATGTCACTGAGTTTAGCAGGGTCCATGGACTAAAATATGAAGATTGGGAGGTTGTTTGAGGTTACAATTACAGCGTAAAATTGCTGTGGGCGATGCCCACCCTACGTTGTTGATTAAAAAACCCCAGAGACACAGAGGACACAGAGAAAGATAAGAGAGGAAGTTAGTAGTGAGGTCGAAGATTGTGAAAGAACTGGTCACTGGTCACTGGTCACTGGTCACTGATAACTGTCCTCAGATAGACCAAGAGCAAAACGAAGAGAATGACCTAAACCCTGACCAGAGCGAGTCAAAAACAACACCAAACCTATCATAGCAAAACCAGCACCGATGTAGAAGCGATGGCGATAGCTCAAAAAGGTGATGGAACCCAATATAGGACCCCCTAAAGCAACACCTAAATCAAAACCCCCAATACAAAAAGCAGTAACTCTCCCCCTCTCATTACTATGAGAGCGATCGGACATTAGTGCTAACATCATGGGAATTAACAAACCAGCACCCATTCCTTCCAAGATTGCAGCCAGAAGGAACCCATTAGAAGTCTGTGCTGACGCCAATATTACCATAGATATACCATAGCAAACCAAACTCCCGGTAATAAACAAACCGCGACCAATTTTATCAGAAATCTTCCCCACAAAGATACGAAGGGAAAAACTGGCAATAGCCGCTGCGGTATAAAACAAACCAGCATTAAAATCTACCCCACTGGACCGCAAAAACAAAGGTAAGAAAGCAACCAAAGTGCCAAACAATAAACCGATAGATAAAAGAATACCAGCGGGTACCATTAAGGAAGGACTTTGGAGCATTTCTGTAAAACTGCGATGAGGTTCCACAGCAGTATCAGTACCCAAACCTTCCCGTTTCTTCTCCCTCACCAGACTCCCTAAACCCAAAGCGAGAAAACCGCAACCAGAGGATACTAAAAATAAAGTTCCGTAACCGGAAGTTTCTGGCAATAATCCCCCCAAAGCCGGTCCCACAGACATCCCTATAGGTACTGCTAAACTCATATAACCAATGAGTTCTCCTCGCTGCTTTAGAGGAGCAAAATCAATTACCCAAGTACTATATCCTGTGGTAAAACTAGCTATACTAATACCGTGAAATGCCCTCAATACCATTAATAGGGGAATTGACTCCAGGAAGTAATAACCCACAGGAGCAATCCCTGCTACAGCGGTTCCGATTAACAATACTATCTTCCTACTGTGTCCATCGGCTAATGAACCCACCCAAGTGCGGGAAAACAACAGTCCGATAGCAAAACAGCCCATAACCCACCCTACCTGCTGGGTAGTTCCCCCCACATCGGCGATATAAGCTGGGAGAGTGGGGAGCAGACAAGTGGTGCTGATCCAAAATAAAATACCAGCAGCGAATAAAATGAGCAAATTTTTGTTAAACATTATTTAATCATTCTCAGGGCATTTTGTTTCTTTATCTTAATATTAAGTAGGGTGGGCAATGCCCACCGGCTTTTTATTTGTCAAGCACTCTACACCCCACACTCCACACCCTACACCCTATTTACATTTTTACCAATTATTTCCCGTACCCGATAAATGGGACGATTCTGAGATTCGTGGTAAGTGCGCATCAGTAATTCTCCCAACAACCCGAAGCAAAAAAGTTGCAAACCTGTCAGAAGGAGAATTACCACCAAAATTAATAAAGGGCGATCGCCAATACTTTCCCCCAACACCAGTTTTATCCAAGTGAGATAACCACCGATAACCATTCCCCCCAGCATTAAAACCATCCCCAAGCCACCAAAAACGTGCATGGGACGGGTGAGGAACTTCTTCATAAACCAGATAGTCAATAAATCCATCAACACCCGCAATGTCCGTCCCAAACCGTACTTACTGCTACCAAAACGGCGAGCATGGTGTCGGACGGGTAACTCAGCAATCTTTGCCCCTTCAATAAACGCCAAAGCGGGTAAAAAACGGTGCAAATCCCCGTAGAGATTGAGATCCGCCGCTAATTCCGCCCGGTAAGCTTTCAGAGAACAGCCGTAGTCGTGCAATTTGACCCCCGTAACTTGTCCAATGAGCCAATTAGCCATCTTAGAAGGAACCAACCTGCTCAAAGCAGCATCCTGTCTGTTTTTCCGCCAACCGCTAACTAAATCATAACCTTTGCTTAATTTATTTAACAACATAGGTATGTCTGCTGGATCATTTTGCAAGTCTGCATCCAGGGAAACAATGACCTCCCCTTGAGCATATTGAAACCCAGCAGCCATGGCTGGGGTTTGACCATAATTGCGTCGCAGCAGGATAGCCACAACATCCCTGCGAGTGGCAGCTATCTGTCGCAATAGTTCTGTGGAACCATCAGTAGAACCATCATCAACGCAAATTATCTCATATTTTATTTTATGCAATATTAAGGTATGAGAGACAGCCTCAATTAAATGGGGCAAACTCTCTACTTCGTTATAAATCGGTACTACTGCGGATACAGATGGGGTTATCACCGGAACCTTTGGCTCCTGCTTGACTGCAATTTGCGAAATTACCACTTCGGCCTCCCCAAATTATTTAGGTATATAATTAGACATAACTCGACCGCATCCGCAAAATTTCTGATAATAAGACCGACTCACTTCATTTTCTGACCGATCCAGTCGGTCGATGCCAATGCCATTGCGTCCCAAATCCTGTCCAGAACTATGAATGTAGTATAAATCCCCCAGATGAAGAGCAACGTGGTTCACCTTCTCCTTGGTCCCAAAGAAGATTAAATCTCCCACCTGAAGTTCAGAAACAGCAATTGTGGCAGTAAAAGCCTCTTGCTGATAAGAATCTCGCGGTAACCAGATATTACTATGAGCAAAAGCAGCTTGGATCAAGCCAGAACAGTCATAATTGGGATCAATATTTCCACCCCAGAGATAATAGTTAGGCTGTTTAATCCTCTCCTGGGTAAAAGCAATAATTGCTCTTATTTGCTTTTCGATTTCCTGGCGGGAAATGGCCCTAGCCTGATAGACTGTGGAGACTGGTTCCAGAAGGGAAACTTTCTGCACGGGTAACCAAGCTTCATAACCATCCTCGCAGGAGCAAACCAAAATTGCCTTTGCAGTAGGGGTGGTCGATAAAAGACGCAAATGACGTCCAGCAGCAGCTTGGGTAGCTAACCGTTCACAGCTAGGAGAATCGTAAAGATCCAGATCCAGGTGGCAGCAATATTCAAGGTCGGAGGTGGGTATTGGCTTCATAATCAGGGAGAGAGGCAAGAAATAACAAACAATGACCTTTTTTCATCTTGATCCAAAATTAGCAGAACAGGCTAAATCAATTCTCCAGTCAACCTGGGAAGAATTTCCCACCTTAGGTACAAATCAAATCGCACTTACCTGGATAGTTTACGACACCCCAGTGCGAGGTTTTAGCTACCGAGGTAGGGAGCTAATTTATCCCGCTAGCTTGGTGAAACTATTTTATCTAGTTGCTATCCACCAATGGCTAGAGTCCGGAAAGATTATCGCTTCAGCGGAGTTGGACCGAGCAATTCATGACGCCATCACCATTTCTAGTAACGATGCTACCAGTTTAATCGTAGATATGTTGACCGAAACCACCAGCGGACCGGAATTAGCCCCTAGTTCCTTTCAAACCTGGAAGTACCAACGGAATATGGTTAATCGCTACTTCCAATCTTTAGATTGGCGGGAGTTAGATGGTATAAACGTGAATCAAAAGACCTGGTGTGACGGACCTTACGGTCGGGAACGAGCATTTGTAGGGTCAGACAGGTCAAACCGCAATATGCTCACTACAGATGGAGTAGGGAGGCTACTTGATAGTATTGTGAGGGGCATGGCCGTTTCCGAAAAGCGATCGCAACAAATGATGAGCTTGCTACGACGCCATCTTACCCCTGAAGATTTAGCGGGTAAGGGTGAGGAGGAAAAGCAAATCAGCGGCTTTCTCGGGGAAGGTTTGCCTCAGGGTGCTCAGTTGTGGTCAAAAGCAGGCTGGACAAGCCAAGTACGTCACGACGCAGCTTACATTGAAATTCCCCAACTGCCCCCCTACTTACTAGTTGCTTTTACCGAAGGGAAAGAGAACAGCCAAAACCCAGCTCTTCTCCCTTTCCTGGGAAAAGCTTTTGCTGCTGTAATGGAGAATCTAGGACACAATAGAGACTGAAATTCAAGTTTATTTGTGAGGAGCGATTTTGAACAAGATTGGTTTGCTTCTGTGTACTGCTTTGACCTTCGGCGCCAACTCCCTGATAGTCAAGGCGGAAACCCCACCTCCTTCTGGAGCAATCGACCCCACCGTATCTACTTCTGCATCCGCTCTTTCCTCTTCTGATCCCCTCGCCCAAAGAGATATCAATCTAGGTCGTCGGACTCGTTTTAACTACAGCTACATCGGAGTTGGTTTTAACCTTGGTTTGGGTGACAACCAGGATACAACAGTGGGGGATACTGGCTTTGTTATTAACGGTAAAATAGCCTTTAGTCCCAACATTTCATTGCGACCAGCCATTGTTTTCGCATCGGACACGGCATTCCTCTTCCCCGTCACCTACGATTTTACCCTCCGGGGTTCCGATCCTTTTGAACCTGTTCCCTTCATCCCTTACGTCGGTGGGGGCTTGATTTACACCACCGAGAATAACAACAATTTGGGTTTCCTGCTCTCTAGTGGACTAGATTACATCTTCACCAAGCAATTTGTCGCTCATGCAGGGCTGAATATCGGTTTCCTGGAACAGGAAACGGAGATAGGATTGAGTTTCAATCTCGGCTACATGTTCTGATTTATTTGTAGGGGGGTTCTGCTATATTCTTAGCGGAATCACCCTGTTATTGTTCTGATAATCAATAAGCCGAATGAAAGCAATTACGCAAATGAATAACAAAATTATCTTATTAAGTCTCACTGCCGTTACCTTATTATATCCCCTTGCAGCAATGGCTCAAATTACAGGTTCAGACTACAGTTACCTTGGTATCAATGGCAATATTGGTTTGACAGACGACGATAATACCTCCCTTGAGGATTTCGGTATTCTTGTCAACACTAAAATTCCCATCACTCCCAATTTATCATTACGACCCGCTGTTATTTTGGCTGATGATACGTCCTTCCTGATCCCAGTGACTTTTAACTTTTCCTTCAGCAGAACTCAAGCAATAGTTCCTTTTGTTGGTGGTGGTGTGGTCTTCGGTCCTAAGGACGGGTTGCTCCTTTCTAGCGGGGTGGAAGTGCCCTTAGGAGATGAATTTTTGGTCAATGGGGGCATAAATGCGAGTTTTATTGATGGTAAGACAAATGCAGGACTGTACTTCGGTCTCGGTTTTATATTCCCTCAAGACTAAAGTAGGGTGTAGGGGCAGGGCGCACAACCTGCGCCCCTACTAGGTGTATCATGCACAAGACATTGCTTATGCCAAGGATTGCATGAAAAACATATTTATGTATAACAACAGGGTTACATCATGCCACCCATGCCACCCATGCCGCCCATGCCGCCCATGCCACCCATGCCGCCCATGCCGCCCATATCGGGAGCAGCAGCAGGAGCTGCGGGTTCCGGCTTTTCAACTACTAGGGCTTCAGTAGTTAAGACCATTGCGGCGATGGAACCAGCATTTTGCAGGGCAGAACGGACTACCTTCGCCGGATCGATGATGCCTGCCTCAATCAAGTCTTCAAACTTGTCGGTGGCAGCATTGTAACCGACGTTAAACTCGGTGGACCGGACTTTTTCCACAATTACACTTCCTTCTACCCCGGCATTATTGGCCAATTGACGGAGAGGCTCTTCTAGAGCTTTGGCAACTATTTCTGCTGCCACCTTTTCTTCCTCTTGGCTAAGGCTGGCTTTAAAATCCCCTATTTTCTGGGCCAGGTGAATGAGAGTAGTGCCCCCACCGGGAACGATACCCTCTTCTACTGCTGCTTTGGTGGCGTTGAGAGCATCTTCAATGCGCAGTTTCCGGTCTTTCAGTTCCGTTTCTGTTGCAGCACCCACCTTAATGACAGCTACTCCACCTGCCAATTTGGCAATTCTTTCTTCCAGCTTCTCTTTATCATAGTCCGAATCAGTCTCTTCCAGTTGTTGGCGCAGTTGAGCGATGCGTTTTTCCACATCTTTGCTGCTGCCTCCACTGGCGACAATGGTGGTATTTTCCCGGGTCGTACTTACTTTAACTGCTTTGCCCAGCATATCTAGGGATACCGTTTCCAGATTCAAGCCTATATCTTCGGAAATGACCCGACCATCAGTGAGAATAGCGATGTCTTCCAGCATTTGCTTGCGGCGATCGCCAAAACCGGGAGCTTTCACTGCTGCTACATTCAAGACACCCCGGGCTTTATTCACCACTAGGGTAGCTAAGGCTTCTCCTTCTAAGTCTTCTGCAATGATGAGGAGGGGTTTACTGGCCCGAGCCACCTTTTCCAGGATGGGGACTAAATCGGCGATGGCGCTAATTTTTTTGTCCGTAATCAGCAGGAGGGGGTTTTCGAATTCTACTACTTGCCGTTCTTGATCCGTGACGAAGTAGGGAGAAATATAGCCTCGGTCAATTTGCATCCCTTCCACTACTTCCAGTTCCGTGGCTAAGGACTTGGACTCTTCCACGGTGATGACTCCGTCTTTAGTCACCTTTTCCATGGCCTGGGAAATCATTTGACCCACTTCCTCGTCGTTACCTGCGGAGACGGTAGCAACTTGAGCGATAGCCTCTCCAGCCACTGATTTGGCAACTGCGGCGATTTCCTGGATTAAATAGGCGATGGTTTTTTCTATGCCCCGACGCAGTCCCACAGGATTAGCCCCTGCGGCCACGTTTTTCATCCCTTCCTGAATCAAGGCTTGGGCCATAACTGTGGCAGTGGTGGTGCCGTCTCCCGCATTATCTTTGGTTTTAGAGGCCACCTCTTGAATGAGACTGGCGCCAGTATTTTCTAAGGGATCTTCTAGTTCGATGTCTTTGGCGACGGTGATACCGTCTTTAACAATTTGCGGTACGCCAAATTTCTTTTCCAACAGGACATTACGACCTTTAGGCCCCAGAGTAACGCGGACTGCATTAGCAAGAGCGTTTACACCCTTCTCTAAAGACCTTCTGGATTCTTCTTTAAACGAAACAATTTTTGCCATAGATGTCTTCTGCTCCCTATGTCTCCATTGTCAATTTAGCACTCTACAAGGTCGAGTGCTAAGGGGAGTTTACCGAAACTCTGTCAAAAGCCCAAATATAGGGATAGTAATGATTTCATCGGATTTTCTGGTGACTAATGCATATTTTTAGTTATTTGTCAAGGAGTTTTTTTGGCGTATTTCTACCAATTTATAGGTTCATAGCACCTCACACCCGCTCGTAGCGCTATAGGTTAATTAGAAGCCGTTTCGTGATTCTAACCATCTTTGGAGTGACTTCTGGCTTTCTCCTGATGGCTGACCCAGGATAATGTTCTTTATACTTATATCTTTATCCAAGTCAGACCAATGTATCCCTTCTTTACCTCCCGTGAACCGCCAGTTATTCCGTTCATTCTGTGAGCCATGTAAAAGTCGAGGATACCAGGCAATAGGAACGGAAATAGTGCGACCATCGGACAAATCAACAGTGAGGCAATCATTTGTGATAACGACTTGCTGTGCTTCGGGAACTTCAAGTGTTTCAAGTATCAAAGAAGTCATTCCATTTCTCCCACATTTGCTCTTGGTTATCTTCAACTAGTTTCTGAATCCGGTTAATTTCCTCGAAATAAAGTAGGCATTCGTAGTGGTAATTACAATAATTTAAATCTAGCCTACTTGTACCAGTCTGTCAAAGATAAAACTGTACGGACTGGTAACTGGTCACTGTTTACTGATAACTGTTTCAAGCCATTACCATGCCCCCGTCCACATTAAATACCTGCCCGGTAATGTAGGCTGCAGCGGGATCTGCGGCTAGGAAGCGGATGGTTCCTGCCACTTCTTCTGGTTTACCGTAGCGATTGAGGGGAATAAATTTGAGGATTTCAGAGGATTTTAACTCTTTAGTCATGTCGGTGGTAATAAATCCCGGAGCCACTGCATTGACGGTGACCCCGCGACTAGCCAGTTCTTTGGCCACGGTTTTGGTAAAGCCAATGACTCCCGCTTTGGCTGCGCTATAATTGGCTTGACCGGGATTACCCATTTGTCCTGCCACAGAAGCTATATTGATAATGCGTCCACTGCGTTGCTTCAACATAGGTTTGCTCACTGCTCTGGTGACGAGAAAGACTCCCGTGAGGTTCAGGTCAATTACAGCTTGCCAGTCTTGGGGTTTCATTCGCAGCAGGAGGGTATCTCTGGTGATACCTGCATTGTTGATAACAACGTCAATGCGACCGAATTTCTGGAGAGTCTCACTAATAAGGTTATCTACTTCCTCTACTTGGGAGACATTAGCCTTAACGGCGATCGCTTCCCCTCCAACAGCGGTAATTTCTTGGACTACTTCTGAAGCAGCAATGCTAGAATTGGCGTAGTTTACCACTACTTTAGATCCAACAGCAGCTAAAGCCAAGGCAGTAGCGCGCCCGATACCCCGAGAAGCACCTGTGACGAGAGAGACGCGATTTTGTAAATATTGTACAGTTTCCGGTAATAGTTCTATCATTTGTTATTAGTTTTTGAAATTATTATGGCAGTTAAAAAGAAATTTTCCAGTTTCCAAGAACTTCTAGCCAGCACCCAGATACCTGTGTTAGTTGATTTCTATGCTACTTGGTGCGGTCCCTGTCAGATAATGGCACAAATTATCGAACAAGTAAATCCTCAGATCTCTAATAGGCTGCAAGTGGTTAAAATAGATACGGATAAGTATCCCGGTCTGGCGTCTGAATATGGAATAGAGGCTTTACCGACGTTGGTACTCTTTAAAAATGGTCAGCCTGTAGACCGGATCGAGGGAGTTTTACAAGCACCTCAGTTAATGCAGCGGTTACAAAGGTCGCTTTAACAAGGGTGTGGGGTGTGGGTTACGCATTATTAGTGCTCGAAGAACAACTCGCAAGGAGCAAAGATTTTGTAACCGATCCCCCCTCTAAAGAAGGTTGCTCCTCCTAGACTGTCCGCCCTTCGGGCGGACAGGGAGGCCGATAGGTTACCAGCCCACGAATCTAGTATTCGTAGCCGTTATTTGAGTCATCTCACTCTAGGGTGCTTTCCAGCCCTAGGCTCTGAGGTCAAAGGTTAAACAGTTTTAGCGGGATTAAGACAGTGCTTTTGGCGCGACAAGCTCAGATAACCGGGGGAGGAAAACATTACCCGTTTTGGAGGACGAATGTCTAACTCTGTTTTAGTAATCGACACCAACAAACAGCCATGCAACCCGGTTAATCCGGGGATGGCCAGACGTTTTAATCACGTGGGTTTTGCCTATAAAATCTCATGGGAGGGAAGCCTATTTCGGGAAATGGTGCGAACACCAAGGGGGCTTTCTTAGAGCTGGGAGGGCGATCGCTGTATAATAAAGGTAGCAATGGGTAAGATTAAACTATGAGTATCATATCTATAGAGGTACCAGAAGAAGTTTTAATCAGTCTCAAAGAAATCTCAGACACTTTGTCTAGAGAATTGTAAATTTTAGCAGCAGTTAAACTGTTTGAACTTGATAAACTTTCATCAGGACGAGCAGCACAGTTAGCAGGAATGTCACGAGTAGAATTCTTAAGGATTTTAGGACGTTATCAAATCTCGCCCTTTTTAATGACTTCTGAGCAGTTAGAACAAGATGTTAACAATGCTTGATTTTTCCGTCATTGTTAATACTTATCTTTTGCTTTACTTGCTTGTATTTGTATTTTTATTAGGAACATTAATTAACCATAAAAGTATACTTATTAATTGGATAAGTGGTTAGAATAATTTGAAAAGTGGTTTTTTTGAAGTAAAGGGTTTGATATTCGGAGATGTCCTAATCTTTCAAGTTAATTCTTAAGAGAATAAGCTGTTATGTGGTATCAATATTGAACAAAAAAAACGTTCGAATCGGCATATTTTATGATTGTAAAATTCACCCGTGTTGCCAGTAAAAAAATACTACAGAAATGGAAAAGAAGTACTTATATATCTTGCATTGTTACCGATTCTTTGCTCAAAATGCAAAAAAAACAACATTGAACTCAATGAATTATTTTCACGTAGTGCGAATAAAAATGGAACAAAAATAGGTATACGTTACTCATTTTGCAGAAAATGTATGCCTTTTGAAGAATCTTTGGTAGCAGGGTAATCGCAGCTATTTTGTATAAATTGTACTTGACTTTAGAGACATTAGAGTTGTGAGGGTTTGGACTAGACAACCCGCAGGGAATCAAGGAAACTAAAGAGATATAAAACGAGTCCCTTTCACAACCTCTCAACCCAGATGTCAAAAGGCTTTAGTACTCCTGTCCCATCCAAGGCTTCGGTGTCAATGAAAAAACTCAAACATAGCGTGATTAGTCAATTTGAGGTATTGGACGACCCGAGAGTGAAACGGGAACCGAAACATTTACTGGTAGATATTGTGACCATCGCCATCTTAGCCGTCCTGTCTGGGGCAGACAATATGGTGGCCATTGAAACCTATGGTATTTCCTTTCACGATACCTTTTCAAGAGTGTTGGCATTGATTGACCCGAAGCAGTTGCATGAATGCTTTTTGAGTTGGGTGCAACAGATCGCCCACCAGCTAGAGATTAAGCTCATCAACATAGATGGAAAAACCACTCGTGGCTCCTATGACAGAAACAAGCAACTCAATCAGCACTGATTGAGGGAGCCGAAAATTTCTCTAATTTTTGAGAATTTTTTCAAATTTTTATACGCCTACTCCAACTCATTTATATGCGATTACCCTGCTGGCTCTAGGGTAACATGAAGCAATTTTACTGGCAGAACAATTGAAAGTGGATTTAGTTATCTTGGATGATAAAGCAGCAAGGCGAATTATCGCAAAACGCGAATTCAAAATAATTGGTCTTTTGGGAATTATCAAAGATGCTGCCAGATTTGAATTGCTGGATTTAAAGATAACTTTTGAACAGTTGCAAAATGCTGGTTTTTGGGTTGCACCTAGCTTGCTGGAACGTTTGCTCACGGATGATTAAGTTGATCGCTTTCTTCATAACAACCAGAGATCATCTCCTCTCCCATACCTTACACTCCAGAAAAGCGATCGCCCTCTTTCCCCCCAGCTCCCTATCTCCCATAAGGTAACAAAACTTAACATTAAACCTCATGAGGGGGGTGAAAAAGCTACAATAAGAACTATGAGACAATTCATGAAAATTAAAAACATGACTCTCCTACAAATTGAATCAATATTATGTTAACACTTCTACCTCGATTTGAAACCTTTGAAGAGTATATTTCATATAATGACAATTCAGAAAAACTCTATGAATTATTTAATGGAAAATTGATTGAAGTGCCTCCAAAATCTGGTTTTAATGTTGAAATTGCTAATTTCCTGTTGCTTAAGTTTGCCTTGCTTGTAGGTCATCGTAGAGTACGAGGACACGGATTAGAATTAGAAGTCAGAGGCGAACCTAAAAACCGCTATCCCGATCTAACCATTATCGAAGCAGAACATATTCAACAATTATCAAAACGCAACACTATTCGCCTTTTTATGGCACCGCCTCTATTAGTCGTTGAAGTAGTTAGTCCCGGAGAAATACAAAGAGATAGGGACTACATCGCCAAAAGACTACAATACCAAGATTGTGGTATCCCTGAATACTGGATTGTTGAGCCAAAAACTCAATCTATCTTAGTCTTAGAACTTAAGGGAGATAGTTATACAGAAGTAGGTAGCTTTGCCGGTGATGAGTTGGTGTTATCTCTTGGATTTAGAGAAGCTCTAATTTTAAAAGTTTCCCAAATTTTTGATAGAGATGTTCAATAATGTGCGGTCGGCGAAGCCGCACTCTTAGTGATCGCGCAGCGCCACTTTTAGCAGTTATGCAGTGACCACGTACCCACCCCCCAACCCCCCTCCTGGGAGCTTGGCTCGGGGGGTGGGTACAACCCCGCACCAGACGCCTGCCTGACTGCCCCGGTTGGCCTGAGCAGGACTGGTAACTGGTCACTGGTAACTGGTCACTGGTCACTGGTCACTGGTCATAGGTTCTTTTACACGAATATCGGCAATTAACCAATCAAATTCTTGATGAAGTTGCCCCAATTTTTCTTTTTTCTTAATTATATCTTGGGATAAGATATTCCGTTGAGCAACAAACTTAAAAGTAGCAATAATTTCTTCAATTATTGCAACCTGTTTCGGACTGAGATCGCTCACATCAATAAATTGAGTTTTCATCACAATTTTACTTATTTACTATGAGTGTTTTCATTATAGCAAGAGCGATCGCCCTTCTTTCCTCATTCCCCATAATCAGCGATCGCCCCCTTCATCTCGACCTAGCCCTCTCCTAGAAGTAGGGCAGGGTGATGCCTCCTTAATCATGATAACCTCACGGGAGAGTTTCGGCAAGATTAAAACGGCTGAAGTCCGTTTCTGCATGCAACTTTGCCAACTCGCTTAAACTTTACTTTACCCTTAAAACCCTTGACGTCGGGGGGGGGTAAAAGAACTATCCCGCTCCTCAATGGAACTTCACCTTTTGTCGGCAGGAGGCTCACGCCATAATCTTTGATTCGGCGAACCCACCCCCAACCCACCCACCCCTACCCCCTCCCAGGAGGGGAACCTGGGAGGGGGCGAAGGGGGTGGGTCTTGAGGCAGATTGACAGATTATTTGAAACCATGCTAATATCAATTGTAGTTGTGAGAAGTGCGTGGGATGCAGCAAATTCTAACACTAGTTGCCAAAATTGACCCCACTCCTGAGCAGTACGCATTGCTTGACAACACTGCTGTGGTGGACGCCAAAGGCGGGACGCCAAGGGCGGTTGCTTGCGCTTTGCTGCGCAATTGCGGCTGCTTGTGAATGGATTAATACCAACGTCAACTCTCGACTAACCAACAGAAACTCAATCCAAGCCGCCTGTTATCGACAGCTCAAAGATGAGCTTGGGTTTGGGTTAAAGGCAAATCATGTTGTTAGAGCTTGTGCCAGAGTGGCAGCTAATCGCTTGACTGCCAAGCATAAAAACAGATTGGTCAAGAAATTTAAACCCACGAGTTTTGACTGTGATGCACGAACGTTTAGATTTATCGAAGATGGTTATTTAGTCAGCATCAGTACCACCGGTAAACGGGTTAAAATCGCCATAAAGGTGAGCCCCTACCACATGGCAAAGCTCAAAAATCAAAACCCACCCCCCCAACCCCCCTCCCAGGAGGGGGGCGAAGGGGGGTGGGTTTGTAAACACAGGGACGGAAATTTTTACATTCATATACAGCTCAAATCCGATGCGCCAAAATTAAAACCAACTAAAAACGTTATTGGAGTAGATTTTGGACGTCGGGATATTGCTGTAACCTCTAAAGGTCAATCCTGGTCGGGGGAAACAATTAAAAATAAGCGGGACAAATATACCTTCGTTCGAGCTTCTCTCCAAAGAAAAGCTTCCCAAGGCACAAGGACAACGCGGCGTAGATGCCGCCAAATTTTGAAACGGTTATCGGGAAGAGAGAGAAGATTTCAAAAATGGCTTAATCACAATATTTCTAAATCAATCATCTCAAGTGCCAAACAAACAAATTCTCTAGTTGCCATTGAAGATTTGACAGGTATTAGGGAACGCACCAACTCCAAACCTAGAAACAAAACAGAAAAAAGACGTTCTAATTCATGGGCGTTTTATCAATTGCGTTTGTTCTTAGAATACAAGGGAATTGGGGCGGGAGTAAAACCCACCCCCATCCCCTCCTGGGAGGGGAGAAGAGGGGTGGGTACCTGCCTACACTAGTCAAACCTGCCATAAATGCCTGCATATTGGAACTAGAAATAATAAGTCTATTTGAGGCAGCGCGACCTGAACTGGTCGCTTAGTGAGAGGCTCCTAGCCTCCTAGGGATTTCCTCCCCTAGCCCTCACGGAAAAGACTCTAAGAGTCCGGTCACGGCGGGAGTCAGTAATAAAACCGCTGGAATGCAGACCCCGAAAGTAGCCAAAATGCCAGGTATTAGGCACGCGGAGCGAGAGGGAAATAGTTGGAAGGCTGAACGAAAGTGAAGTAAAAGAGTAGCGGTTTTGGATGACCCGACCGAAATCGGAGGGAAGGCGAAAGCCAGCCGAAGAAATTAGGAGACATCGAGGTGGTAACTACCGAAAAAGAACCGAACTCCTCCGTTTAAACCTCGTCAAAAGAGATAGGCGAAATTATACCTGACACGCCTTGACCAAAACGGTAAGTAGGCAGAGTTCACCACTTGTGTTTTGGTGAATAGAGGGAACGAAGCTCTACCGGGGGATAGGAACCAACCTAACCAACTAGATAAAACTAAGTGAAACAACAGGATAAGCCCTACAGGGTCTGAGAGCTGGTCGATTGCTCACAGTAGGCCGAAGGTAACGGAGGTGGAACTCCTTGGAGGGTAAAGGATGAGTGAGAAAGCAAATGCTCCTCTGTAATGGAGAAGATAGGGATTCAAGATTTGTCCCTGACCGAAAGGAATAGCAGACTTCACTTGGGTCTTATACGAAATAGAAAGGCAACTAGAGACCAAACTGAAGGAAAAGTTAGATGACAGAAGCAGTTCTGGAAAATGGACCTAAAGGACAGTTGGAAAAGTGGGGTGACATAAACTGGCGCCGCACTAAGAAGATTGTTAGGAATTTACGCGGTCGGATATTTCGTGCCCGAAAGCTTGGACTGTGGAGGCAATTATTGCGTCTACAGAAATTAATGAAAAGATGTCGGTCGAACCTATTGTTGAGCATCAGACAAATCACACAGGTTAACACCGGAAAGCGAACAGCGGGAGTAGATAAGGAGGTTGTAGAAACTCCAGCACAGCGTGTGAAACTTGCAAACTCGTGGGTTATGCCTAAGGCTAAGCCCGCAAAAAGGGTATATATACCAAAAGCGAATGGTAAGAAACGTCCTCTCGGAATCCCCACCGTGAGGGATAGAGTCGCTCAGTCAATAGTAAAGAATGCACTGGAACCCGAATGGGAAGCTATGTTTGAAGCCAACTCCTATGGTTTTAGACCCGGAAGAAGTTGCCACGACGCCATAGCACAATGTTTTTTAAGGCTAAAAGGTGATAGTAGAACAAGTACGGGAAAATGGCGAAAGAATGATAAATGGGTTCTGGACGCTGATATTAAGGGCTTTTTTGACAACATTGACCATAAATCCATCCAGTCGGCAATCAGAGAAGACTCCCTGATTGATGGATGGTTAAAAGCTGGGTTTGTCGAAAGTAAGAAGGGCTACAGCCCAACCGAAAGAGGAACTCCACAAGGTGGCGTAATCAGTCCGATATTAGCTAATATAGGACTCCACGGGTTAGAAGAATATATAACAAAATGTAACCCAAAGGTAGGCGTCATCCGGTACGCGGATGACTTTGTAGTTACCGCTAAGGATAAGGAATCCTTGGAGAGATTGAAAATCCAGATAAATCAGTGGTTGTCAGGACGGGGTCTTGAAATCAGCGAGGAGAAGACACGGATAGTCCACATTAAAGACGGGTTTGATTTCCTGGGGTTTAACCTGCGACAATACGAGGTAAAAGGAGATGACGGCGTCCTAAGGGACAAATTAATCATCAAGCCACAAAAGTCAAAGGTATTAGGCTTCTGCAAGAAAGTCGGTGAAACCATCGACAGCATGAAAACGAAAACCCCGGAGCAAGTCATCCGAAAGATTAATCCACTTCTCAGAGGTTTTGTTAATTACTACAGAGGAGTATGTAGCAAAGAAACCTTCTCAAAAATAAGCCACCGAATTTGGTGGTACCTCTGGCGTTGGGCAAGAAGACGACACCCCAACAAAAGTAAAAAGTGGGTTAAAGAGAAATACTTCCGCACCAAAACTACCTACAAGAAGGGTAAGAAGGAGGTCAAAAATTGGATATTGTTTTATAAGGATATGGACAGAAGAGGTCGAAGGGAGACCCGCGACCTTTTCGATATACAGTCTGTATCCATTATAAGACATATCAAGGTAAAAGGAACTAACTCCTTAGACGACCCAGAGTTGGTGGAATATTGGCAAAACAGGCAAACGAAATCTGGTAAAGTGCGGTGGTCCGAAGGCTCAAAATATGAATCTGTCGCAAATGCACAAGGTTGGAAGTGCCCGGTATGTCACGAACACCTATTCAATGATGAGGAAGTAGAAACCCATCACATAGTACCTGTGAGGAATGGAGGTTCAGATGATATCGATAACCTTCAGCATTTACATAGTGTATGTCACAAGCAGGTACATAGTAAGAAATCCAAGCAGGGCTTGAAGTAAGGCTTGAGCCGGATGATTGGAGACAGTCGCGCCTGCTCAGGCGCGGCAGCGCAGGAGCAGGGGTTCTTAGGGGAGGGGATAGAGGCGACTCTTGAACCTTACCCGACATAACTGTGGCTATCATGACGATGCCGATTTGAATGGGGAAAAAATGATTGAACTTTGGGGCTGCTCCTAATCCGCTAGAGGCTCGGAACTCCTGTCTTGTGCAGTGAAACCAGGGCTACTGAAAGCCCACCCCCGCCCCCCGCCATTAATCAATGCCGGGGGCCGGGGGCAAGCAAGCGCGTGGGTAGTTTACGCCCGAGAGTTCCCTGGATTGGGAGCGCTTTATTACCATCGATGTGAGCGAGCCCGCGCAGCGCCACTCGAAGGTGCTCGCACACCGGTTACACAAAAATAACTGTGAGTCCATAAACTGGGGAGCTTGCACAGATGGGGGAACTCCTGTCGGAGCAATCTAGATGAACGTCCTTTAAAAGCTTTAACGATTTTGTGAATTGGGACTTGAGAACCATGCTCTACCAAAAGATGGACATGGTCAGGCGCTATTTCTGTTGCTTTAATCAACCAGCCTTGCTCAAAGGCGACTTCATGCAAAATTTGTGCCAAGCGCGACTTAACATCTTCATCAAGCTCGTGTCATTAAAAACCGATCACTAAGAGTGTCCCTTCGGGAGCACAAAGAGCTAAATCCCAAAACGAAGGAAGTCGTTGAGGCATCGTCCGCGTGATTGAAGTTTCTGTCCAGTTACCATTATCAGTGATATGTTGTTAATATATTGATAATATTTCTTATTTAGCGAAGAAGAAACACAGATGTCAACAATCACTACAACTTATCTCAGAGATATGCCGGCGGGTACTATAGGGCGCTTAGTTGGCTACGATAAAGCTTTTGGCGGTTATCGGGGGAAATTAGTCTCCCTGGGGTTAACCCCAGGAACAGAATTTAACGTCATTCGCGTTGGGTTTGGAGGAGATCTAGTGGAAATTCAAGTTCAAGGCGTAAACTTGAGTCTTCGCAAGCAAGAAGCGGATGCCCTTGTTGTTGAAGAGGTTACAGCTTCGGAAAGTTTTATTTATACACAAACATATTAGATAACTTAATGTAGTTATGCATGGAGGGCCCACAGCTGTGGGCCCTCTCCTCGACCCCACTCTAAGAGATGGGTTCAAAATCCCGACAGTCGATTGCCTCTTCTGAAAGTGCTGTTAAAGGATGAACAGTACATTTCAGGCAATATTCTTTAGTAAAGAAGGCACAGCGATTACAGGGAATTTGATGCAGTCGTTTAACGTAAATTAAACCTTCTCTACTAACCCGACAAATACTCCCGACAAATAAACAGAGTAATGTCCAAGCGCAAACTAAACAGCATATTTGAACCATGATTTACTCTTTGATATGATGTAGTGCAATGATTGACCATTAAAATTAGTTCTTATATCAAGTCAAAACCAGATATAATATTAGATTCCGAACTCACTTTTTAGTTTTGTTACCCATTCTTTAATCCGACTCTCAGTTAGTTCAGATTGATTATCATCATCTAGTGCCAGACCGACAAATTTACCGTTTTTGACCGCTTTAGAACTTTCGAAATCATAACCATCTGTGGGCCAATTTCCCACGGTCTGACCTCCTAACTCGGAAATTTTTTCTTCCAGGGTGCCCATGGCATCTTGGAAGTTTTCCCCGTAGCCAACAGCGTCACCCGTACCAAAATAGGCAACTTTTTTGCCACTAAAATCAATATTGTCTAGATCTTCAAAATAGCCATCCCAGTCTGCTTGCAATTGACCGATATCCCAGGTAGGGGAACCGATGATGATATTTTGATATTGGTCAAAATCACTATCTTGTACCTCTGAGATTTCATGGAGAGTGACGACACTTTCTCCGCCGAATTCCGCTTGAATCATTTCAGCTGCTGACTCTGTTTTACCAGTTGTGCTGCCGTAGAAAAGACCGATCTTGGACATGATATTACTCCTAATTTCTAATTGATTGACAAATTTGCGCGATTGTGACTCCGCTTCAGAATGGGCATTTCCTGTCTGCAATGGAGACAAAACCAGAAAATACCCCTTCTCCCGATTTGGCGAATTAATCTTTCCGAGCAACAAGGACAAATATTCATGGCTAAGGAGACTGTTTAAACGGTAATTAATAAATTTTTTCAATAAAAAGAGGAGAGAACTCCCTTCCTTCCTCCTGTACCCACAAAGTGTGAGTACAAGGGAGTATCTCTTCAAAACCATGGCAACTAAATGATTGAAAATAAGCTCAGGGCTAGAAATGACTTCGTCCTAGCCCCAGAACCTAGAGGAGGAGAACCACTAAATCTAATCTAACACTATTGAAAAAATATGTCAAGTATTTTGAGAAAATTTTTTTTTAGCACTTGCCTGCGCTCTGGTGTGGGGTGTAGGGTGTGGGAAAATTTCAACCTGATCGGGGTTTCATAAAGTAGCCCGCAATTTAGGTGGCAGGCGATCGCTATTTACAAATGGGGTGCTGGGGAGATTGAAAAATCGTCCAATCCTGCCCCCATGATAGGTGTTGATTCAAATACTGCCGCTGGCTATTGCTTGAAGCAGGCTCAAGTTATCCAAAATGAGGTAAGCAAAAATAGCGCCCCCCACACCACCAACTAAAAAAGCTCCTGTAAACTGACTCCAGCCATCGCTAGTTTTGAGAGAATCAGGTACATTAGGTCCGGATGTAGCGTAAGTGGGTTTATCTTTTTGTAGTTCCTTCTTAAAGGAAACAGTGCCATAAATGGACAGGCAGATGGTCATAATCACCACCAAACCCACTGCTGCGAGCAAACCAACAAGGTTAGCTTGTTCTGAATCCCGCAATGGTCCTAATGTGGCAAAGGGTCCAAGGATAAAGTATCCGTGAGCCATGCCAATTTCTAGACCCCTGGTGAGGGGAGAGAGACCCAAACGATAGATGGGTAAGTTTTTCAGCAATTTCAGGGTAAAATCGGAGGAGTTGATTGGAGTTTCCAGATTACCCACATAGGGGTTTCCCGCAACTTTGATAACTGTGTCCCCTTTTTGGAAGTCAAACCCAGCCGCAGCACCTCTGGCGCGGATACCGTGCCAGATATGACCGAAAAGAAACAACAGGGCGAAGACAAAATGGAAAACAGCCAACCAACCGCGAACTGAGACAATACCTGTATCAGTTTCCAGTCCCCCCAAGGGTCCGTAGAAGACTTCCGGATAAACAGTGTTGTTGACACTGACAAAGTAGGTGGCGAGGAAGCCCATGTAGGCGATGGCTCCTAAACTATAGGATAGGTAAGCTTCGCCAGAATAAATCAAAGCTCGACGTGCCCAGGGCAAAGGTTTAGTCCCCATATGCCATAACCCCCCTAAGATGCAAAGAGTGCCGATCCAAAAGTGACCGCCAACTACATCCTCCAGGTTATCTACTGCTACCATGCCTTCTGGACCCGATGCTCCAAATAGGTAACCAAAAATTACCGCTGGATTAATGGTGGGATTGGCAATAACCCTCACCTCACCTACAGCAGGGTCAAACAGTCCCCCCCAAAACATGGCCTTCAAAACCAGTAAAAAGGCTCCTACACCTAAAAAGACCAGGTGAATGCCGATGATGCTGGTCATCTTATCCCCATCTTTCCAGTCATAGCCAAAAAAACCGGCAAAACTGCGATTTTCTTCTAAAACATCCGGTTCCAACAAGACATGATAAAGCCCTCCAGCCCCCAAAACGGCAGAAGATACCAAATGTAAAAGGGCGATCGCAAAATAAGGGTAAGTGTCTGTAATTTGACCCCCACTACCAACCCCAAACCCTAGGGTGGCTAAATGGGGCAATAAAATTAACCCCTGTTCGTACATGGGCAGATCTGGATTGTACTGAGATATTTCAAACAGGGTCATTGCCCCAGCCCACAAGACAATCAGACCCCCGTGAGCAATATGAGCGCCAAGCAATTTACCAGATAAATCGATGAAACGAGCATTGCCAGCCCACCAACCAACTTTGGGTATTTTTGACCGATAAGGATTCTCAGTAATTACGGCTGTCATCTCTAACCTCCTTGATAATTATTTGCATTTAGGAGCGCTGGGCGCGGGTGTGAGGTTGCATAATTGTCCGATGATCTAAGATAAGCTCTCGGCGTCTCTGTGCCTCTGTGTGAAACAAAATCATCCTAAAGTCGTCACTGAATTGGTTCTTGAGCAACCATCAACAGATCCACCCGACCCTTGCTAAAATCGAACCCGGCAGCTCGCAGGGCGTGCCAAATATGTCCTTGTAAAAAGAAGAAAGCTAACCAAAAATGAGCATTGGCGAGCCAAGTCCGAGGTGAGAGTAACTCCGGGTTAGAGGAGGAGAAACCAGGCACAATCCCCTGGGTAATAGACAGGGTGGGACCGTAGAATACCTCTGGATAAACAGTTCCATTCACGGCAACGAAGAAAGCAGCGATAAAGCCCATGAGAGCGAGAGCACCCAAACTGTAGGCTAAATAAGCTTCCCCAGACCAAATAAAGAGACGGTGGGTCCAATAAAAGGGCTTGGTTTTCATGTGCCAAATACCACCGCCAATGCAGAGCAAACCAACCCAGATATGACCTCCCACTACATCCTCCAGGTTGTCTACCCCAGCAATCCAATTTTTTCCTACCGCACCGAATAAATAGCCAAAAATAACTGCGGGATTGAGAGTGGGGTTGGCGATCGCCCGTACATTCTCCACTGCTGGGTCGTATAAACCGCCGAAGAACATGGCTTTAGCCACTAGAAGGAAAGCACCGCACCCCAGCAGAATGAGGTGAATACCAATAATGGTGGTCATTTTGTCGCTATCTTTCCAGTCGTAGCTGAAGAAAGAAAACTGGTTGTGCAGATACTCCGGACCGAAGATAGTGTGAAAAACGCCACCAAAACCCAAAAAGGCTGATGAAATGAGGTGCAAGACGCCAATAACAAAGTAGGGATAGGTATCCACTACAGTTCCTCCCGCGCCTACGCCCCAGCCTAAAGTAGCCAGGTGGGGCAGCAGGATTAAACCTTGCTCGTACATGGGAACTGTTGGCGTTAAGCGAGATATTTCAAATAGGGTTATCGCTCCTGCCCAGAAAACGATTAGACCGGCATGAGCTACATGAGCACCAAGCAATCGGCCCGATATGTCCATGAGGCGAGCATTTCCAGCCCACCAAGGAATTATCTCTTGCGGACTCTCAGAAGCAGTTGTCACTATACCTCCTCGGCTTTTAGTTGAGAAATTGACTCAATAAACGTCTCATTTAGCTTACACCATCAATTTGCTTATTGCAATAAATTTGCTTTTAGATAAGCAATCTTAATCAAATAGCCGCTATTGATAATATAAACTAATAACAGTAGAGATTGCTGGGAATCAATCGGAACACAAAAAAGCTAAAAAGCTTATATGGAGTGGATTATAGCCAATTTTGGTACCCTAGACTTGCAGAAAATGTTGAGTTTTATTCAAATAAATTTGCAATAAAGTTCCTTTCGAGGCACAATAGAGCAAGAGAACTGAGCCTTCAGCAAGAAGGCGTGTAAGAAATAGGAGGTTAAATTTTGCAAACCTACGGTAATCCGGAAGTCAAGTACGACTGGTGGGCGGGTAACGCCCGTCTAGCTAACTTGTCTGGGAAATTCGTGGCCGCTCATGTGGGTCAAGCAGCCCTCATCGTCTTTTGGGCGGGGGCATTTACTTTCTTTGAAATCTCCAAATATTCTCCTGATCAGCCCCTGGGGGAACAGGGCTTAATTCTGCTGCCCCACTTGGCAACTCTAGGTTGGGGTGTAGGTGCGGGAGGACAAATAGTGGATATCTATCCCTATTTCGTCATTGGCGCTATCCACCTGATTTCATCTGCTGTTTTGGGTGCGGGTGCCTTGTATCATTCCCTGAAAGGGCCTGCCATTCTCAAAGATGGCACGGGTCGCACTCGGAAATTTCACTTTGATTGGGGAGATGCTAATAAGTTGGGTTTCATCTTAGGGCATCATCTGATTTTCTTGGGAGCAGGTGCGTTGCTCTTGGTGGCTAAAGCCATGTTCTTTGGCGGACTCTATGACTCCACCATTGAAGCGGTTCGGGTGGTGGCAGAGCCGAACCTGAATCCCTTGACAATTTATGGCTATCAAACCCATTTTGCCTCCGTTGACAACTTGGAAGATTTAGTGGGGGGTCACGTCTATGTGGGCTTCCTCCTTATCGGTGGCGGTATTTGGCACATCATCACCCCACCTTTGGGCTGGGCGAAGAACCTGTTGAGTTTTGAAGGGGAAGCAGTTCTTTCCTATTCTCTCGGCGGTATCGCTTTAGCGGGGTTTGTTGCTGCTTATTTCTGCGCCGTGAACACTTTGGCATATCCTGAGGAATTCTACGGTCCTGTTTTAGAAGTGAAGTTGGGAGTAACTCCCTATTTTGTGGATACAGTCCAGTTGCCAGCAGGAGTCCATACTGCCCGGGCTTGGTTAGCCAATGCTCATTTCTTCTTGGCGTTCTTCTTCCTCCAAGGTCATCTCTGGCACGCATTGCGGGCAATGGGTTTTGACTTCCGGCGGATTTTTAATGCCTTAGATAATGCAGCCATTCCCCAGTCGGGTATGCCTGCAAGTAAACCAGCAGCAGCCAAAGCCGCCGCTGAATAAGTTTCTTCACTGAGTAAATCTGCTTCCTGCACCCTAATGCAGGGAGCCAAATTTCTCATCTATTTTGACACAGTTACCAGTTCAATCCTGGCTGGTGCGTTACGGCGCAGGAGAATATCTAATTTTCTGTCATTAATACTCAGTTAGCGCCTAACGCACCCTACGGGAAGCAATAGGCACTCTTGGTATTGCTATGAAAAACAACTGGTAACTGGTAACTGCTCACTGGTAACTGAAAGGAGGTATCGTGACAACAACTTTAAGTCGCCCTGATTATAGCTGGCTGGCTGGGAACGACCGTCTCAAGAACTTATCCGGTCAATTACTGGGCGCTCATATCGCCCATGCAGGTTTGATTATGTTTTGGGCGGGAGCAACCACCATTTCCGAGGTGGGTCGCTTTGTACCGTCTTTGCCTATGTCGGAACAAGGATTTGTTTTGCTACCCCATCTAGCCACTTTGGGCTTTGGTTTGGGTTCTGGGGGAGTTATCGTGGATACCTATCCCTATTTTGTGATTGGTATGTTGCACCTAGCAGGGTCGGCTGTTTTAGGTGCAGGGGGTCTTTTTCATACTTTTATCGGTCCGGCAATCTTGAAAGATGGAGCAGGAAGGGCTGGTAAGTTTCATTATGAATGGAGCGATCCGAAGAAGTTGGGGTTTATTTTGGGACATCACCTGATTTTTTTAGGAGTGGCTGCTTTGCTATTTGTAGGAAAGGCGACGGTATTTGGAGGGATTTATGACCCGGTCGTGGGAGATGTTCGGCTGATAACTAATCCAACTTTGAATCCATTTACCATTTTCGGTTATCTTTTTGGTTTGGTGAATGGGAATTGGAATTCTTTAGGAATGGCTGCCGTTAGTAATTTAGAGGATGTTATTGGGGGTCATATTTGGGTTGGGGTGATGTGTATTGCTGGTGGTGCATGGCACATTACGATGGAACCTTTTGACTGGGCGAAGCAATTTTTCCTCTTTAAAGCAGATGCAATTCTTTCTTATAGTCTGGCAGGTTTGGCATTGATGGCTTTTACTTCTGTTTACTTTTTTGCCTTTAATACAACAGTTTTCCCACAGTCATTCTACGGTACAAGTCGAGATGGTTCTGTAGGGATTCAGTTGGGTTTGTGTGTCACTTTTTTAATCGGACACATTTGGCATGCTTTTAAAGCTAAATCCTCCACAGGAGTTTTACAGACCCAGGATAAGTTTTCCGCCTTTGTGGCAGGGTTTGGAGTCCTTGGTGTGGTGGCGATCGCCTTGGCGTCACTGTCAACTTAAAATTTGAAGATTAAATCGCTGGTGGGTGGGCATTGCCCACCTTGCTATCTCGATATTATACCACACAAGAGCCAAAATAAAAGATAAGTTTTCTTTATATGCCGAATAAATAAATATTTCGTTACAACCCTTTACATTTCTTAAAAAAGCAGTTATATTAGAAATGTAATCGGAACCTCGATAATTTAATAGCACTTTTAAGAACATGACAACTACCCTGCAACAGCGCGAGAGCGCATCCGTATGGGAGCAGTTCTGCCAGTGGATCACCAGCACCGACAACCGTCTCTATGTAGGTTGGTTCGGTGTCCTCATGATTCCCTGCCTGCTCTCCGCAGCTACCTGCTTCATCATCGCTTTCATCGCTGCTCCTCCTGTGGACATTGATGGTATCCGCGAGCCTGTAGCCGGTTCCTTGCTCTACGGCAACAACATCATCTCCGGTGCAGTTGTCCCCTCCTCCAACGCTATCGGTCTGCACTTCTATCCCATCTGGGAAGCAGCCTCCTTGGATGAGTGGCTCTACAACGGCGGTCCTTACCAGCTCGTTGTTTTCCACTTCCTCATTGGCGTATTCTGCTACATGGGTCGTGAGTGGGAACTGAGCTACCGCTTGGGAATGCGTCCTTGGATCTGTGTTGCTTTCTCTGCTCCTGTAGCAGCAGCAACTGCTGTATTCCTCATCTACCCCATCGGACAAGGTTCCTTCTCTGATGGAATGCCTTTGGGAATCAGCGGTACCTTCAACTTCATGTTCGTGTTCCAAGCAGAGCACAATATCCTCATGCACCCCTTCCATATGTTGGGAGTAGCTGGTGTATTTGGTGGTTCTTTATTCTCCGCTATGCACGGTTCTTTGGTAACTTCCTCCTTAGTGCGGGAAACTACCGAAACCGAATCTCAGAACTACGGCTATAAGTTTGGTCAAGAGGAAGAGACCTACAATATCGTTGCCGCTCACGGCTACTTCGGTCGTCTTATCTTCCAATATGCTTCCTTCAACAACAGCCGTTCCTTGCACTTCTTCTTGGGTGCATGGCCAGTAGTTGGTATTTGGTTCACTGCTATGGGTATCAGCACCATGGCTTTCAACCTGAACGGTTTCAACTTCAACCAGTCTATTCTTGACTCCCAAGGTCATGTAATCGGCACCTGGGCTGACGTTCTGAACCGGGCTAACTTAGGTTTTGAAGTAATGCACGAGCGGAATGCGCACAACTTCCCCTTAGATTTGGCTGCCGGTGAGGCTGCTCCTGTAGCTCTCACTGCTCCTACTATCCACGGGTAATAATTCAGTTATCATTTATCAGTTACCCAGTAATTGGTAACTTGAATGGTTGCAGATAACAGCGTCCTCCAATTTTGGGGGGCGTTTTTTTTTGATTGAACCACAGAGGCGCAGAGGGCGCAGAGGAGGATAAGAGAGGGGAAACAGTACAATAGTTAAAAAGCGCGATCGCCGGAGAGATTGAATTTATGACTCAAGCCGTCGTTATAAATGAACCTCCTGAAATTGAACGTCTGTACACTTTCCAAGAATATCTGGATTATGTTGGAGAACCGGATGTTCGCTATGAATTAGTTAGGGGGAAACTCCTACCAATGGCAGCTTCTACTCATTTACATACCAATATTTGCAAGTTTTTGCTCTACAAGTTCCAGCGCTATTTTGCTGCTGGAAACTTGGATTTGGTGGCGAACGCTTTGGCTACGGGTGTGCGAACGGAAGAAAATACATCTCGAATTCCTGATTTGGTAGTATGTAGCCAAACTGTTTGGGAACAAGTTCTTCATCGCCCCGGGGCTGGGGTTTTGGATTTTCCCGAAAAGCCGATTTTGGTGGTAGAAATTGTCAGCAGCAATCGCCGGGATGATTATGTTATTAAACGCAATGAATATGAATTGGCGCAAATTGCCGAATATTGGATAGTGGATCTGAAAGAAAAACGAGTGAGGGTGTTTACTAATCCTAGTGATGAGGAAGGATATGATTGGGTAGATTTTCCGGAAGATACTTTTATTATTTCTAGTCAGTTTCCTCAGTTGGTTTTGTCGGTGAAAGAACTGCTGAATCCTCCTTTGGTTGAGCAATTAATTAAGGAGGAACAGTCTAAAATCCAAACTTTGGCACAACGGGCTGAAAAGTTAGCACGGCTTTTGCGAGAAATGGGAGTCAACCCTGACACACTGTAGTAGTGACCAGACCTCGTAGGGTGGGCATCGCCCACCAACAAGGGTATATAAACCAGCGCCTTGTATCCTGCCTTTATGTAGTATAATTGTATTAATGTTACTTACCTTATAATTGTGTGGGTTACCAATGGGGTTTATTTGTCACTTTTTGTTGCGCGCTCTACGCCTTAGGATTTGATCAGCTTCCAGATAGGGAAATTTGGGAATATGGGAAAAGGGAAAATTTTCTCATTGTCACTAAGGATGCAGATTTTAGTGATCTGTCTTTATTGTGTGGTTTTCCGCCCAAGATTATCTGGATTCGACGAGGAAATTGCAAGAGGGCAGATATTGAGTCAATCGAACCTAGCCATTACGATGACATTGAAGCACTAAATCGCAGTGAAGCAGTCGGGGTGCTGACTTTGTTTTAGGGGTTGCCTTTACTCCCCACTCATCATGATAATTCCATTATTAATAGTACCATGACTAGATAGTTCAGCAGGTACCTAGACAGTGACAGAACAAATAATCACTAAAATTACAATCGTCATTCCCGTATTAAACGAAGCAGGGATGATTCAAACAACCTTACAGAGACTCTTAGATGAACCGGATCTAGAAGTAATTGTTGTGGATGGAGGGAGTGAGGATAAGACAGTTGAATTAGCCAATTCAATGGGTGTTAAAGTAATTATATGCCCTGGGGGAAGGGCTCGGCAAATGAATGCTGGGGCTGAAGCTGCCACGGGAGATATGCTCTTATTTCTCCATGCTGATACTCAGTTACCAGAGGGTTATTCAGCTATAGTTGAGGAAGCACTTTGTACCCCCCAAACCATTGCTGGTGCTTTTGAACTGAAAATTGATGGAGAAGAGCGATCCCTGCGATTAGTGGAAAGAATGGTAAACTGGCGATCGCGCTTTCTTTCTCTCCCCTACGGGGATCAAGCTATTTTCTTAAAAGCCTCAGTCTTTCAGGAAATCGGCGGTTTTCCCGATTTACCAATTATGGAAGATTTTGAGCTAATTTCCAGGCTGAAACGGCGAGGCAAAATCGCGATCGCCCACCTCCCCGTGCTCACTTCAGCTCGTCGCTGGCAAAAGTTAGGAGTATGGCGCACTGCTCTCATTAACCAACTAATGATTCTCGGCTACTTTCTCGGTGTTCCTCCTATTCAGCTAAGACGCTTCTATAATATATATAAATAACTTAGTTGCTTAAATTATGCATATATTTGTTGTGTTTTCCGCTTCGGTTAAGAGAGCTTCGATTTGATCCAGATAATTCTGGACTTTCTTCCATCGCTGCGGATCTTCTTTCCACAGTTTTGCTTGATTCAAGCGACGACTAATATTCTGGATTTTAACATTGGGGGTAGGGGTTGTGGAGGTAGTGTGTGTGTTCCGTTTTAGCTGGGCGATTTTTTCTCTGATTGCTACCAAAGAGAGGTTTTCATCAATGGCTTGCCATAATAGCTGGTTTCTTGCTTCTTCCTCTTTGAGAGAAGCGATGGCTTTAGCTTTAGTATAAGCTATTCTACCTTGACGTAACACTTCTAAGATGTCTTGGGGTAAATTAAGCAAGGGGAAGCGATTACTGACAAAAGACTCCCAACTCATTAACCTTAATTCTTGAAAAACCTTCGTGACTGATTCTTTAGAAGCAGTATCTATCTCAGCGGTAACTTTGTGTTTGGCTTGATTTTGCAGTCGATACAGGAGAGAAACAACCTCCTTTACAGATAAACCAAGTCTAATGGATAATAAGGATATAATACCTTCTGTTTCTTCTACGGGATTGAGATCTTCCCGTTGCAAGTTGTCGGTCAGAGAAATCTGGAGAGCTTCTTCATCGGTCAATTCCCTAATCGCCACCGGAACTTCAGTCAAACCAGCCTCTAGAGCAGCACGATAGCGTCTTTCACCGGCAACTAATTCATATTCGTTATCTTGAAGAGGGCGAACCAAAAGGTTTTCTAAAATACCGTTCTGCTTCACAGACTCTGTTAGCTGTGCTAATGCCTCCGGGTCAAAATATCGTCTCGGCTGTTGTGCGGGTAGTTTAATGGCATTAATTGGTAAGGTAAGAGTGCTCTTGACTCTGCCATCAGTATTGGCCTTTGTTTTCATTCTTCTCATTTCAGTGTTTAGTCTCAATTCTATCAAAGTCAGGCTAACGATAACGTTATGGGTAAATTAACTTATAGCAGTACTCTGACTATAGTTGTACGTCATCGACTGCAGTGCTATAATATTGATGTTGACAGTCTGGGTTAACATCGGCTAAGATAAATAAAATTATCGGGTAAGTCAGAGGGATTTCTCCTATGGTATACCTTCCCACGATACCTTTTAAGAAAATTAGTGCAATGATAGAACCGTTAAAAAAAGAAACTCTTATCGCTAATGCATATGATTCGGCAGAGGTTGATTTTAATCAGTTAATGCCACGATATTTGGTACACAAGAAATTGCTAGAAAATGTCTACATTACTAGCATAAGACGGATAAGTCACACTGAGTACGTATGTGGTGCTATTATTCCTCAGTTACAACAACAGTTTCTCAGTGCCACCACAAAACCAACCGAAAACATTTTATTACTTAGTGAAATTAGTCGTCAGGGGCTACTTGCTTGCGCTCACCAGTCTGGTGTTTCCTTGGATTTTGCTTTGTCGGGTAAGGTTCAAGAGTCGCCTCTATCCCCTCCCCTAAGAACCCCTGCTCCTGCGCTGCCGCGCCTGAGCAGGCGCGACTGTCTCCAATCATCCGGCTCAAGCCTTACTTCAAGCCCTGCTTGGATTTCTTACTATGTACCTGCTTGTGACATACACTATGTAAATGCTGAAGGTTATCGATATCATCTGAACCTCCATTCCTCACAGGTACTATGTGATGGGTTTCTACTTCCTCACCATTGAATAGGTGTTCGTGACATACCGGGCACTTCCAGCCTTGTGCATTTGCGACAGATTCATATTTTGAGCCTTCGGACCACCGCACTTTACCAGATTTCGTTTGCCTGTTTTGCCAATATTCCACCAACTCTGGGTCGTCTAAGGAGTTAGTTCCTTTTACCTTGATATGTCTTATAATGGATACAGACTGTATATCGAAAAGGTCGCGGGTCTCCCTTCGACCTCTTCTGTCCATATCCTTATAAAACAATATCCAATTTTTGACCTCCTTCTTACCCTTCTTGTAGGTAGTTTTGGTGCGGAAGTATTTCTCTTTAACCCACTTTTTACTTTTGTTGGGGTGTCGTCTTCTTGCCCAACGCCAGAGGTACCACCAAATTCGGTGGCTTATTTTTGAGAAGGTTTCTTTGCTACATACTCCTCTGTAGTAATTAACAAAACCTCTGAGAAGTGGATTAATCTTTCGGATGACTTGCTCCGGGGTTTTCGTTTTCATGCTGTCGATGGTTTCACCGACTTTCTTGCAGAAGCCTAATACCTTTGACTTTTGTGGCTTGATGATTAATTTGTCCCTTAGGACGCCGTCATCTCCTTTTACCTCGTATTGTCGCAGGTTAAACCCCAGGAAATCAAACCCGTCTTTAATGTGGACTATCCGTGTCTTCTCCTCGCTGATTTCAAGACCCCGTCCTGACAACCACTGATTTATCTGGATTTTCAATCTCTCCAAGGATTCCTTATCCTTAGCGGTAACTACAAAGTCATCCGCGTACCGGATGACGCCTACCTTTGGGTTACATTTTGTTATATATTCTTCTAACCCGTGGAGTCCTATATTAGCTAATATCGGACTGATTACGCCACCTTGTGGAGTTCCTCTTTCGGTTGGGCTGTAGCCCTTCTTACTTTCGACAAACCCAGCTTTTAACCATCCATCAATCAGGGAGTCTTCTCTGATTGCCGACTGGATGGATTTATGGTCAATGTTGTCAAAAAAGCCCTTAATATCAGCGTCCAGAACCCATTTATCATTCTTTCGCCATTTTCCCGTACTTGTTCTACTATCACCTTTTAGCCTTAAAAAACATTGTGCTATGGCGTCGTGGCAACTTCTTCCGGGTCTAAAACCATAAGAGTTGGCTTCAAACATAGCTTCCCATTCGGGTTCCAGTGCATTCTTTACTATTGACTGAGCGACTCTATCCCTCACGGTGGGGATTCCGAGAGGACGTTTCTTACCATTCGCTTTTGGTATATATACCCTTTTTGCGGGCTTAGCCTTAGGCATAACCCACGAGTTTGCAAGTTTCACACGCTGTGCTGGAGTTTCTACAACCTCCTTATCTACTCCCGCTGTTCGCTTTCCGGTGTTAACCTGTGTGATTTGTCTGATGCTCAACAATAGGTTCGACCGACATCTTTTCATTAATTTCTGTAGACGCAATAATTGCCTCCACAGTCCAAGCTTTCGGGCACGAAATATCCGACCGCGTAAATTCCTAACAATCTTCTTAGTGCGGCGCCAGTTTATGTCACCCCACTTTTCCAACTGTCCTTTAGGTCCATTTTCCAGAACTGCTTCTGTCATCTAACTTTTCCTTCAGTTTGGTCTCTAGTTGCCTTTCTATTTCGTATAAGACCCAAGTGAAGTCTGCTATTCCTTTCGGTCAGAGACAAATCTTGAATCCCTATCTTCTCCATTACAGAGGAGCATTTGCTTTCTTACTCATCCTTTACCCTCCAAGGAGTTCCACCTCCGTTACCTTCGGCCTACTGTGAGCAATCGACCAGCTCTCAGACCCTGTAGGGCTTATCCTGTTGTTTCACTTAGTTTTATCTAGTTGGTTAGGTTGGTTCCTATCCCCCGGTAGAGCTTCGTTCCCTCTATTCACCAAAACACAAGTGGTGAACTCTGCCTACTTACCGTTTTGGTCAAGGCGTGTCAGGTATAATTTCGCCTATCTCTTTTGACGAGGTTTAAACGGAGGAGTTCGGTTCTTTTTCGGTAGTTACCACCTCGATGCCTCCTAATTTCTTCGGCTGGCTTTCGCCTTCCCTCCGATTTCGGTCGGGTCATCCAAAACCGCTACTCTTTTACTTCACTTTCGTTCAGCCTTCCAACTATTTCCCTCTCGCTCCGCGTGCCTAATACCTGGCATTTTGGCTACTTTCGGGGTCTGCATTCCAGCGGTTTTATTACTGACTCCCGCCGTGACCGGACTCTTAGAGTCTTTTCCGTGAGGGCTAGGGGAGGAAATCCCTAGGAGGCTAGGAGCCTCTCACTAAGCGACCAGTTCAGGTCGCGCTGTATTAAAACAACTTACTTTTGAAGTGAAATCGCACAATTTATCGTTGCTACAAGACTGCATGATTAACGAAATCAAGATCCATGCGCTCATGGATAATAGTATAGATAGCAGTACAAAAGAAAGCCAGTCCATAAGTTCGGAATTGAAATTTTTTGCTCGGGATAAGTTAATTGCGCGAGGCAAGCTCGCTTGGAGTTATATGCCCTACAAACGTTATAAACGGTTGCGCAATCTTGGTCGTCGAAAACAGTTTTCGCCGAAAGATAGTCTACCTCCCCTACCAGATCAGGTCAATTGGAAAGTACAGCAGGAGCGACGCAGTATTAAGCCGCTTAATTCTAGCGTACTCGCAATCAGCAGCAATAGGACCAAAACGGTCTACGAAGCCACTCTAGTTGTAGATGAGCAAAACTTGTTTTTTTTCGATCACTATTGCGATCATGTACCTGGAATTTTGCTTTTTCAAGGCTTTAATGAATTAGCTAGTCGCTACTGTGCAGACTTGACTCCTAACTATGTCACGCAAGCAGAGTTGGATTTCTCCAAATTTGCCGAACTGAATTATCCAGTCAAATTAAGTGTAGTTGACTGTAATAGCATCAGCCCTTTAAACAGCAGCATACAACTCCAAGCGACACAAAATAATCATCTGTTGGCTCAAGGGACTTTAAGAGTATCTAATTTGGAGGCAAGAAATGAGTAATGCTCAATCAAAAAAACAGTATGCCATGAAACAAACAAGCGGAAGTATACCTCTACTCTGTGGCACGCTCTTGTTAATTCTATTAGTTGTTTTGGGATATTGCAAACAAAGCAGTTGGGACGGAATAACATGGTGGCTTAACTGGGGGATCGTAATTATCTATTTACTCTGGATGTTTTCAGAGATGAATATAACCATAGGTGAAGTAGGTAAAGGTGGTAGTCAACAAGATAGTGGAACTTGTGAGGCTTACGCCATAGGTCGTGCTGCCTGCATTTTGTCTGCACTAGGTTTTGATGCCCGATGGCAGACACCAGGGTTGTGGATACCCATAGGGATGGTAATATTTATTGGCGGCATTGGCTTACGACTTTACGCTATCAGAATACTAGGCAGCTTTTATTCCCATAGAGTGAGAATTGTGAGCAATCATCAAGTTATTTCTCATGGATCCTATTACTTAGTTCGTCATCCAGCTTACACAGGTATGCTGTTGGCACACTGTGGTATACTAGTATTGTTTTTCAACTGGTATTGCTTAGTAGCATTATTAGGTCTGTTGCTTCCAGCAATGATCCGTCGTATCAAGGTAGAGGAAGATCACCTTTACCAGTTACCAGGATACTTAGATTACGCTGAGTATCGCTGTAGATTGATACCCTATATTTGGTAGAAACTTAATTCGATGACAGCTTTTTTTACCTTAGTAGTTACAGGAGCAAGTGGTTTTGTGGGCAGCGCATTACTCCGTAGTATCGCTACACACATGCCAGATTTGCCGATCATAGCACTGGTACGTAGCAAAGCCGCCTGTAGACAAATAGTTAAACTACCGATTAATTTGACTTTGCGACATGGCAGTCTACAGCAGCTACCGAACGATTTCTTCCCGCAAACCCCTCATGTGTTAGTACATTTGGCTGTTAAACAGATTGATCGCGATAATCGTGGCTTTGAGGAAGTTAATATCGATGGCACGGGAAACTTGTTATCGCAAGTCAACAATCACACATTGGGAATTATTTACAATAGCTCACTGTCGGTTTATGGCGCGGGTCCTCAATGTAGTATCAATGAGTCGGTTCCTGTTAAGCCTCAAACTGCTTTATCCCTTAGCCAAGCTGCAACTGAGCAGTTAATACAAGAACATATGGCTGTCTACCATCGTTGGGCACTGCTATTGCGCCCGCGCTTTGTGTTAGGTCGAGGTGATCAATTTATATTGCCCAGCTTATTAAGTCTTAGCCGCAAAGGACTTAGTGTGGGTAGTGGGCAGCAGCGCTTCAGTATCATCGATGTAGATGACTACGCAGCAATTTTACTGCGTTTGACTCATCATATTGCCCAACAACCGAACTGTCCCCAACAGCAGTCATTAAATGTGGGATACCGCACGCCTGTTAGTTTTGCCGAGTTAATCGAAGCACTGCAAGAACGTTACTCTCTCCCAGAACCACGCACAACAATACCAGCTCCATTGTGGTTAATAAGTACTTTTATTCGGTTGCCAATACCAGCACTAAAATATATTGCCAGAAAACTTTCGCTTATTGGAATAGACCACTACGCAGACATCAGTAGACTGGCTGCACTGGTGGGTGAAGATATAATCGGTCGCTCACCCCAAATAGCACTCAAACGCGCCGTGACTGCATTGTTTTCCCGTGAAAACCAATTAGATACTAGAGAATAAAAGGATGAACTCAATCATATTTAACCATAAATTATTAACAGAAGAGGCAGTTGGTGGAAAATTTGCTAAACAAGCGGTTATGAAAGCGGCTAATATTCCAGTTCCTCCTTTTTTCTGCCTCAGCAAAGCTTTTTATGATTTTATATTTGTCTCGTTGAAACCACAAATAGAAGATATTTTGGCAGCAGTAGATTTTACTAGCCAACAAAGCATCCAAGATGCAGCCGACGCTATTCAACAACTATTCCTCACCTTCACCTTAAATAAGGAACAGCAGCAACAAATTCTGAATGGGTTCGATAAACTGTTCAATGCTGATACCTTAGTTTCCGTGCGTGCCTCAATTGTAGGTTCCAAAAAAGAAGAGAGTGAAGACTCTGCGACTAATCCATTTGCTGGTATGAGCGAGAGTTTTCTCTATGTGCCTCGCGCTCAAGTGTGCGATCGGGTAAAACACTGTTGGGCATCTGGGTTTTCTCAAGAATCCTTGCTCTATCGTCATTCTCAAGGTATGGATTTGATAGGCTTTAGTGTTGCGGTTGGTGTGCAACAGATGGTTATGGGCGAACGCTCTTTTGTGATATTTACCTGCGACCCGAAAACAGCGGCTAAAGATATTATTATCATAGCTGGCTACGGTATTGGGGAAGGTGTCGTACAAGAACAAGTAGGGGTAGACCATTACTTTATCAACCAAAAAAGTGGCAAAATTCAGCGTACCATTGCTGAAAAACGAGATAAACTCACGATTGATTCGGTCAAGGGTTACAGTATGAAACGCGCCCTGGTGCCGTCAGAACTACAAAATACTCCTTGTTTAGAAGATAGTGAACTCTACTGCCTTAGAGAATACAGTCAGCGTATCGAAAAATTATTCAACATCCCACAGGATATTGAAGGCACTTTGACTACTGATGGCAAATTTTACTTTTTACAATCCCGTCCTATCGCCTTAGAATACCAACGTCAGCAGGTGTGGAGTAATGCCAATGTCACAGAAAGTTTTCCTGGGGTGACCACCACGTTGACCTATTCATTTGCGCGTTATTTCTACCGAGTGATTTTCTATGACCTGTATCGAAGACTAGGCGTTACTAGTAAAACATTAATACGCAACTTTGAGCCTCTAGATAAAATGATTGGCTTTTTGGGGGGTCATATTTACTACTGTTTAAATTCTTTCTATCTGTTGCATCAGCAAACTCCTTTATTTCCCATTTTTCGCGAACATTGGGAAAAAATGATTGGGCTAAACAGCTCTTATCAAACTCACTCCAGTAGCTATCTAGACCAATTGTGGAACAAGATTAAAAGTAAAGTCCTGTTTTTGATCTATGCTATTTATACTTTTGTCGATTACTTGAATCACGATCGCAAGATAGCAAGTTTTCACCGTTGGTGGGAAAATCTGATGGCCCCGTTACGGGAGCGAAATTTCAATAACGACGATCCTCTTAGTGCGATCGCTCAGTTCAATTATATTTGGGCAGAAGTAGGAGAAAACTGGGGGGTAACCCTGACCAACGATGCCTATATGATTCGGCTTTATGGCTGGGTAGAAAACCTATTTAGTAGATGGCATTTGAGCGATTCTAACCCAAGTCTGTTGAGCGATTTACTTTGTGGTGACGAACAATTACTTAGCGTATAAATTCTACTGTCGGTAGTTAATTTAGCTGAGGAGGTACGAAATACCCCCGATCTGCTCGAAAAGTTTTCTTCTCTCGATGAGAACACTCTCTGGCATTATCACCGCGAGAATCGATTACCGAAAGTTTTCAGCGAAGCTGTTGACAAGCATCTTTACTATTTTGGAGATCGGGGCTTACAAGAATTGAAGTTGGAAGTTCCTAGTACACGCGATAATCCACAGATTCTAATGCGCTCAATTAAACAGTTTAGCCAACAGTCTATTACCGTATCTAGTATTAGAAAACACGAAGTTGAGGTGCGCCTGGCTGCTGATCGAGAACTTGCGGACAAATTGGCGAATCAGCCACTTAAACTTTGGATAGTGCGTTTGTTGCTGCCGCGCCTGCGTAAGTTAATTAGCTATCGAGAAAATTCCCGCTATTGTCGTAGTGAATTGTTTGGGATCAGTAAAAAAATCTTTAAAGCACTAGCTGTTTACTTGGTGCAACAAGACGTACTAAACCAGCATGACGATATTTACCATCTCACCAAAGAAGAAATTTTTGGCTATATTGACGGTACTGGCGTTACCGAAAACCTTGCTGCTCTTGCCGCCTTGCGCCGCGAAGAATACGAGGAAAATTGTCACCGAGAAGTCCGAGAAAACATTACTACGCTCGGTCCAGTACGCGCCAACGATCTGTTTGTCAAAAAGATCGATCAGAACCAAGATCGTCAACTGAAAGGACTGGGTTCTAGTGCTGGCAAAGCACGTGGAGTAGCCAAAGTGGTGGTCGATGCCACCACTGTTACCGATATTGCCGATAATACAATTTTAGTAGCAAGAGAAACCGATCCAGGTTGGCTGTTTTTGATGCTAGCAGCAAAAGGCATCATCGTGGAAAGAGGTAGTATGCTTTCTCATACAGCAATCACTGGACGTAAGCTTGGTATCCCTACAGTGGTAGCTCTATCCAATGCTACTACACGAATTCCTGACGGAGCTTTAATTGAAATAGATGGTTCCACTGGTCAAGTGAAATTGCTTAAAACTGTTTAAAGGAGAATCCATATGTCTCAACCGTTTGAAGTCACAGTCAATACCGACAGTTTTTGTGACAAACTACGCAAGTTTACTAATGCAGCGTATAAACCAAAATTTCATCTTATCTTTGCCCTCTTGTGGGCACTTTCTCTACAGGGAGCTTTCTTTTCCCTTGCAGATCAAAAGCTTTCATTGGCTTCTTGGTTTGATGGAATAATAGTGAGTTTTCACTTCTTTTTAATGTTTTTCTTTCTGCGTATTGTAGATGAAATCAAAGACTATGATTACGATAAGCAATTTAAGCCCGACCGTCCCCTGGTTAATGGTACTGTAAATTTTACAGATGCCAAACGCTTTGCTGGGCTAATAGCTGCTTGCATCTTAATGATCAACTTGTTTCTAGATTGGCGTTTGGCATTATTGGCACTGGTTAATATGCTTTATGGCATATTCTTGCTTTATTTAGAGCGTTGGTCGCAGCCTGTACGTGATAGTACTGTGCTAAATTTGATAATTACCTTTCCTGTCAGCGCAGTGCTAAATGTTTATGCCCTATTGTTTTTTATCTGGCAAGACCAACTTTCATACATAGGCAGTATGAACTGGACAATCTTTGCCTATATTTGTGCGTTTTTGCACTTTGATGTAGGACGCAAAACTATCTGGCCCCATCTGACAAAGCCAGGTGAACAGCTCTATTCTCATGAAATTGGCGGTATAGGATCGGCTCTGTTGGCATTGGTGCTGGCTTTTGCTGCCTGTGGCGTACCTTGGCTGCTATGTCAGCCTTGGCAAAACAACGGTTTACAAGCAGTTATTGGTTGGTCGCTGCTGCTGCCTTTGGTTGTATCTATTGCAGGCTCTATAAAATTTATCTATACCCGTGATAGACGCTATGAGCCGCGACCATTCTATGTGATATTTCTCACCCTTTACTATTTTGTTCAACTAGCCAACGGGTATAAAGCGATCGCTTTTTATTGAACCTCAAAAATAACAGACTGGAGTTAGACTAAATATGAGGAGTCACAAGAGTATGTGGAGGAGTTAGAGCGTTTGCTTGATGAAGAAATAAAAAATAATTCAGAACTTAGCAGACGTAACTGCTGCTGGAGGATATGACTTCCCTTTAGGAAGTGCTAAACTAACTGATGATTTAGAGGACTATAGCACGTCTAAATCATTTGTGTAAATATATCCTCTTGTGATGGTGTAGGGGTTACCCGGCAATCGCCCTCCCAGGTGTATAATTCATTTAGGCTCGCTATATATCAGTGATATACTTGTGAGTAAAATTGGGGAAAATATTAAATAATTTGGTAGTGCCTCAGATGTAATGATGATGGCTCGATGCTGTAGGGATTGAAGCTGCAAATATCATTACTTGTGGAGGACTACCAAGAATTTGACGTTGACACAGTAGTTGTAATTGGTCATACGGATGGACAAGCTGTGAGTGGTAGTTCCAGTAACCTGGATGTTCTAGTGGAAAGGGTTGCTGCTGGGAGTGAATCTGTAACGGAATTAACCCCAGGTTCTAATGCTGATCTAGGGCTTATGAGAGCTTTAGCAGTTGTCAGAAAATTACAAGACATTCAAAAGTCCGATGGTCGTCTCAAAGGTCTTGACCCACGGAAGGGTTTTCGGGTTTATTCTGCTGGTCAGTTAACCTTAAAGAATGGAGAATTTGCCCAACCTGATCCAAATCCTAATCAAGATCGGCGACGTATCGAGATCCGTTTTACCAAATCTGAGTGAGGTTAAGTCCGACAACGTCAGCATTGTATAACGCAGGTGTGAGAAAAGGATAAAGGCTCTGCTGCTGTCCCGCCCAGCTTAGAATTGCTGGCTCATACGGGAAGTCCACCGTAGGTGGACTATACAATTACGATGCTACCGGACTTGATATGAGGTTAAACAACAGGTTCCAATCGTCTGACTCATGAGGTGCAGTACTGGGATTGTCCGATGGTTGTCCAGAAAGCGTCCTCACCAGATCCACGAAGCTATACCCCTTTAACTAATCCAAGTCGATCGCACTGATCCAATCGTGGTATTTTGGGTCTCGGTTTTCCGTAATTGCCATGAGCTTATCCTGCAATTGTGTGGTAATGGGTCGTTGGGTGTTTAACTGATAATTTTCAATTCTTTTCACGGGGGTTATTTTCGCCGCCGTACCGCTGAGAAACACTTCATCGGCCATCAACAGTTCTGATTTATCAATGGGTCTTTCTACCGTTACCATACCCAAATCTTTGGCAATGGTGAGAATACTATCTCGGGTAATACCCTCCAGAATATCCTGGTCGAACCCTGGGGTAATTAACTTTCCTTCCCGGACCATGAATATGTTCATTCCCGTAGCTTCGCACACTTTGCCTTGGGAATTTAATAAAATTGCCTCATCAAAACCTGATTCTACTGCTTCTGTTTTCGCTAAAGCGGAAGTAATATAGGCACCGCTAATCTTACCTCTGAGAGGAAAACTGCGGTCTTCTTGTCGCTGCCAAGAACTAATACGACAGCTAACTTCCCCAGGCAAATAATCTCCTAATTCCAAACCGTAGACAAAAAAATCTTTCTCCATTTTATGAAGTCGGGGGGCTATACCTAAATCGGAAGTATAGACAAAAGGTCGAATGTAAAAAGATTGCTCTGGTTGATTTTTTTTGACGAAATCAATAATAATGGACTGGATTTTACTAGCTGGCAAATGGAACTGAAGGAAGTTGGCACTTTGGCTCAACCTTTGGCAATGACGATCCAATCTAAAGAGTAAAATCTGCTCTTGGTTTTGGGGATTGGGTATCCCTCGCAAGCCGCCAAAAGCCCCGGTACCGTAGTGCAAAGCATGGGTAGCGATGGAAATATTTGCTCGTTGGAAGGGAACGAATTGACCTTGGAAGTAAGCAATGGGTAAAAAGTTGGGCATGATGATTGTTTCTAATTAGTTAGAGCACAGCAACTGGGCGATTGAAACACTTATCGTGAATTAAATATAGTCCAAGAAAAATATTCTAACCCACTTTCTGACTGAATAAACTGGTAGGGGCACGGCATTGCCGTGCCCCTACACTGTCATGGTACTTGCTATCGAAGCCACCCAGCAAAATTCTGCTTTTGGATCGGAGTTGGATGGGTACAAGTTACCACTTGATAGCGACTGGGTTGAGGTTCTGCTAGTGTAATTGCTAGAGTCTTCAATTCATCTCCTTGGAATAGGGTTATGGGAACCGTATCCCCAGCCTGGTAATTTCCCAGTCGCTCATTTAATTGTTCAGCAGTAACCCGTATTCCGTCAAGAGCCAGCAACTCCGAACCCGGGTCAATACCTGCTACAGCAGCAGGGGAACCAGCGGTGACAAACAAAATCTTATCTGAGCCATTTTCCACTTTAGCTTTAATTCCCAGGTAAGGAACGGGTTCTGGATCCATTACGGGAGAAAGTAGCAAACCAAAGTATGACAGGTATTGGGCTAAGGGCAACTCCTCAGTACCGTAAATATAGCGAGCGAAGAAATCTGTCAAGTCTATTCCGGCTACGGATTCAATTACAGTTTGCAACTGGGGGGGTGTATAGCCAATTTCATCTTTGCCAAAATCCTGCCACATTTGCTTCATGACATGATCCAGGGAGCGCCGATTCTCGCTCTGTAACCGAATCAGCAAATCCAGCACCAGGGATACCATTTCTCCCTTTAAATAATAGGAAATCTGACAATTATCGCTGTGAGCATCTCGGCGATAAAGCTTGATCCACGCATCGAAACTGGACTCATCTAGAGGCTGTACTTTCCTTCCTGGAGTGGTGAGAAATCTGCTAATTTCTTTGCTTAAGATTTCTAAAAAAGTGGGGATATCGTAAATTTTTGCCCGCAGGGGAATGAGCATGTCATAATAGCTGGTAACCCCTTCACAAAACCATAAAGATGTGGTATAATTCTCTCTATCGTAATCGAATTCTTCCAACGCTTTGGGGCGGATCCGCTTGATATTCCAGAGGTGAAAAAACTCGTGGGCGACTAATTGCATGAACCGATTATATTGCTCCTTCTTGCGAAAACCGAAGCGGGGGTAATTTAAGGAACAGCAATTTTTGTGTTCCAAACCGCCAAAGCCCTTGGCGGATAAATGGAGTAAAAAAAGATAGCGCTCGTAAGGCAATCCGCCGTATAATTCTGCTTCTGTGGCAATAATCTTCTTCGTATTCTCTATAATCTTTTCTACTTGAGCATTACCTTTGCCCCAGATAGCTAATTGATGGGATTTGCCTAATACTTGAAAATCATATACTTGGTGGCTGCCAATTTCAAAGGGACTATCCACTAAGGTATCAAAATCTTCTGCCTCGAAGGTATGGGGAGAACCTTCTAGTTCAGGGAGAGAGGTAGTAATCTGCCAATGGGGATATGGGGTTGCTATTTTAACCCGAATCCGTTGCTTTTCCCAACCAGGGAGATAGAAAAATAAGGCTGCACCGTTAAAATAACCGTGGGTAGCATCCAAATGGTTGGTGCGCACGGTTAGGTCGTTGGCAAATACCCGATAGCGAACAGTGATGGCGGCAATATCTTTAGTGGTAAGTTGCCAGTGATTTTTGCTCAGTTTGCGACTGGGTAAAGGTAGGGAACTATCCCCCGCTGTGGCGGTAAAATCCTGGAGGTGCCTAGAGTATTCCCGGATTAAATAAGAACCGGGAGTCCAGACAGGCATTTTTAAATCCAAGACGGGGGAGCGCCAATTGCCTATCTCTAAGGTAACTTCAAACAGATGAGATGCTGGGGATCCCATAGCCACGAGATAAGCGATGGTTGGCGAAGACTTAGAGGACTGGGAATGAGGTTGACACACAGTGGTTGATTTGCATCCACCCCCCTCCTGGGAGGGGGGTTGGGGGGGTGGGTTTGCTTCCATATGCCCTAAAAACTGTTTCGGAAATTAGTAGTAAATACCTATTGCCAAAAGGCTTTTAATTAGGTATATTGGGGTAACAGCGATAAACAAGCTGACAAAATCAAACAAAGAGCGGTTATTTTCTAAGTAACCGCATTGGGAGATAGCCCCTCTACTGACTTATTTCAGTAGTGCATTGGTGAGCAAGTGTGAGCATTTGTTAGCTAAAATCTATCGGTTTAGTTGGATTCATTCTAGAAATGATATCATGAGTTGGCATCTACTCTTCGGGCTAAATGGGATAACTGCTTGAATTGGAGCAAATGCAACCTCTGATTGTCAGTATCTATTTTGATCTACTCATTTTTTACCAATTTTTCGATAATCTGCTGGAGATCGTTGACACTCCTGCCTTTTCTAAAGGGGGGAGTGTCAATTGAAAATTGAAACAGTTGTTCTAGTTGAGAACGATAGGAATCAATCCAATCTCCAATGACCAGATAAAACCGACCTTGCCCGCAGCCACTGCTAGAGTGAACAGAGCCAGACATAAAGCAAGTCCATGCCTTTTTCCCTGACCTCGACGAACATCATCCAAATCTGAAAACACTTCGCTGTTTGGCAATTTCATGCATTTTAGGTTTCACAGTAGGATGCGTTACGCTAACCCATTTAATTTAGGATGCTACTACGTACGATGCGTTACGCCAACAAAGTTTGTATTGTTGCTACTACTTACGGCTAGTAACGCATCCTACGACAGCTAACGCATCCTACGGGTTAAGGGCGATCGCCTCCTTCTGGCGCAGCGCCCTTCCACAGTTCCCAGGGGTGGGATTCTCTACAATTCTAACTCCCACCAGCCAGAAGATGTATTTAAGGCCAATCACCTTTCAGTTACCAGTGACCAGTAATCACGTACCATGGTAGCAGCTCAACCTTGGGTTTGAGGCCCCCACCAAATAAGTGGTGGCAAGCCACTTATTGGTGGAAGGCGTTGGTGCGGGACCAAAGCCCGCACCATACGCCTGGTAACTGTCATGGTACAAGGTCACTGTTTTACCGGGTTCATGGAGGTAAATTTTTTGGGGACACTCCTATATACATAGTTTCCCAATTTTGTTAAGAAATATGCTTATAAAGGATAGAGGGGGGATCAAATCATTTAGGCTCACTATATCAAAGTAAGTGTTTCAAATTAGCGCTTTGCGCCCAAAGAAAAGACCTTTCTAAAGTCATTCTTGATACTAATTAGAGTCCAACCATTTTGTTCAGCCTCAGCAAGAGCATTTTCTGCTCCCTCATCATATTCATATTCCCGTTCACTATCATCATGGTGAACTAACATCATCAAATTTCGACCTTTTCCATCATCGGTATACTGAAGCATGGCTACATCGCCGTCAGAATTACCCACTGTTATGATGGGTTTTTTGCTGATATAACGCTCGATTCCTATGGCTTTCCCGTCGTAATTGTTAATAGGCAATACAGGAATGCGCAATCGGATTAGAATTGGTTCTCCTTCCTCTGTAATTTCAAACTTAGAGAGAAAACTGGTACCGATGACATTTGGTGGGGTAACCTTATAAGCATCTTCCGCGAAAGAACGAATGAAATCAATTTCACCTCCAGAACTAATATAGATTTGGAAGTCATATCCCCGGAGATAATCTAATAACTGCACCATAGGTTGGTAGGTGAGTTGGATATAGGGAACTCCAAAGTCTGGGTGCAGGGCAGTGTCGAGAAAATTACGGGCGTTTGTCTTGTATTCCTCCGTTTCAATGTCGCTATTGACTTCGATATTCTTAAGGGCAATATCTTCTGTTATTTTGTCCTTAAGACAGCCATTGGAGTCAGCTTCTAAACTTTCTTGCTGATGAACAATCAAAGCTTCTTCAAAAAAGCAAGGTTTTTCTGTCCAAAGAGTGCCATCGTTATCGAAAACGGCAATGCGATCTGAGGGTTTTACAAAGTTGGGACTTTCAGGGTTGGTAACGTCTTGAACAAAGTCTATAATCTCTTGTTTGGTGTCACCGTCGTTCCAGAAGGATAGAGGGGTAATTTCTAATGCTTCAGCTCTGGGAGATGGAAAAACAATTCCCAGATAGAAGATAGATAAGACAAGAGAGAGGATTAGGAAAAAACTTCTTTTTTTCATTGTTTCTTGACCACATTGGTGAATTTTTTGATTGGCCAAATAGCTCTGATGCAGATATGTAGGGTGGGCATCGCCCACTCCATGGTATCATCAATTGTCAGTCAGTAGGACAACTTTCCAAATGAGGATCTCAAGGCAATTCAATAGTTAGAGAATTGAGGGTTCCGTTAAAATCAAACGGAAGAGTATAATCTTCATTGACAGGGGTTCCGGTGTCGTAACCAATGTCCATGGTTTCATCAATAGTGAAACGACTCAGAAGACTCTGTGGAATGTGATTCTTGGGATTACCATTCTCATCCACTTCAGTAATGTCTTCCTCTCCTAAATAGAGATTCACCGTTGCACCAGCTTCAGGAGCATCGGAATCAGGTGTATAAACCATTTTCAGAGTGACATCACCAGTAGTGGGTAGAGGATCCTTGGATTTGATGTAGTAATGGTCGGAATCCGCTAGGTTGTAGCAATAAACTAGATATCCCTCGGAGTCCACATACAAAGCATAGTCACCAAAACGACCACCGAAGGTTACCAACATTCCTTTTGGTGTCTCTTTTTTAGGCATTGTCACATCCGCTGTAATGGTGTGAGAAATGTTCCTTACATCCGGTGCAGCCCAATTCTTTGTATTCTGGCCAAACATCCTTGAAAGCTGGCAAAGAGTTCTGCAGCTCGAAATAATCAACCGAGTGTCCAAAGCGCTTATATTGAGTTCGGCGATTAGCGATAGCAGCGTTGTATAGCTCACAGTGCATCTTGCGAGCCCTGTACAATTTGCGTTCGCTCTCGGCGCTTGGATAAAGTCGGTAGGTTATTCGGCGGATTGACATACAGAGGTGCGAGATTGGATGCTCTAACTATAGCAGTTTAGATATAGGTTGTCAAGATAAAACCGAGAAAAGGTTCCCATAGCGTAGTTGGAAACTTAGGGGGCATCACCCAGAAAGTTTCCGCGCTATCCTTCCCCACCCCGCTGTGCGTAGGATGCGTTACGCTAACCCATTTAATTTAGGATGCTGCTACGTACGATGCGTTACGCCAACAAAGTTTGTATTGTTGCTACTACTTACGGCTAGTAACGCATCCTACGACTTCTTAGCATCCTACGGGTGGGGACAGACGCGCATTCGTTCTATGGGAGACTCAGAGGTAAGAAAATGGTGAAAACCTCCCCTTGTTGAGGTTTCTGACGCACGATTAGTTTCCCTCCCAAAACATGAAAGAGATTTTTGGTTGCGTCCAGATTGAGACGAAGACAACCCGTTGACCGTTGAAACATGAGGAGTTGACCGAGAGATTTGAAGGGATTGCTCCCATGAGTTGATTGGGAGACCAGTTCTAACTTGAGGCGATCGCCAGCTGTTTTTACTTCCACTTGAATTTCTCCTCCATGGGGTAAACTGCGGGTAAAATTCTCCATTACTCCAGTTAGTACCTGGTGGAGCATAGCTGGATCTGTTACTACGGTAGGTAAATTAGGGGGCAATACTACATCCAGGATAACATTCCGCCGTCGCGCCCGTTCACGCCAGCAAGGGATACTCTGGTGGAATACTTGCTCCAGAGATATGGGAGACAGGGGAACTTGCTGTTCTTGTTTGCTCAATGCTGCTGCCCGCAAAATCAGTTCCATGCGATCAATTTGTTCGCTACATTCTCCATCGATAGATTCTAGACGCTGAACCACTTTTTCTGTCAAGTGACGACGCTTTTTCAGCAGCAATCGGGTTAAAGTGCGAATAGTGGTGAGAGGGGTGCGAATTTCGTGGCTGAGAGCTTCCAGCAGTTCTACTTCTGGGGGTTGTTGAGGAATATCTAACTCTAGTTGAGGTTCCGTTATTCCTAGTGGGGGTGGGGGATCTGGTAAATGCTTGAGTAAGTGACGACTGAAGTGTTGGACTTTGGAATAGTCTGGGGTTGTGGGGAAAAATTGGGCTACTACCTCATCTAAGTGACTGAGTTGAGGATGGTTGGTAACCACCAATCGGGATCGCAGGGTTTTCCAAATTTGCTGGTTAGTTTCTGGACAGAAGGAAAACTGAAAAGCGGGAATACCTTGATAATCTTTTCCCAAAACCATGGTCAAACTAAAGCTAGAAGTAAAAGTGAGACAAAATAGTTCCTCAGCAATGGGATCATTGGGGAGTAAAGGTAATTGGGTTATAGTGGGGGTTGTAGGTGGGTTGGTTTGTTTGGTTGCGGGCATTAAAGCGAGAGGATTAAAGGCTTTGGGGGTAAAAATACTGGTCTCAAAGCGATTCAGTAGGGTATGAGTACTCAAGACGGTGCCTGGGGCGGATAAAATCAGTCCTCTGCACTGATTATCTGAAATTAAAAGTAAGCTTTCTAAAGCTGCTATGGCACCGCACCATTCCCTTTGGGCTTTCTGTCGCGCTTTTGTTAGTTTGGATCTGGAATGATGCCGAATTTCCACGGTGGAACCTTCAACTCCGTTCTGTTCCTGCTCATTGAAAACGTCGCTTAATGTTTGTAATAACCAATTTTGCCCCACAATTAACTCCCTTATAGCGCCTCTCTCTTATAGCAAGTACCATGACACGTATCACCCTGGGGATTGCTTTATTTCTTTTATAGTAACTCAATCATGGATTTTTCTTTAATTAGTAGAACCGAACCGAGTATTCGCAATTTCCGCTTCGCCTTTAACCTGAATTGCTGGCTCAAATGGGGCTATACAATATTTACCGGCGTTATTGCAGGGCTATTTCATTCAAGATGAAAGGGAGATAGGGAGATAGGGAGATAGGGGGATAGGGGGATAGGGGGAACCGGAAGATAACGTGATTGGCTGATTTGGGGATTATTTTACAGAACTTCCCCCCATCACCTTTCAGTTACCAGTGACCAGTAATCACGTACCATGGTAGCAGCTCAATCTTGGGTTTGAGGCCCCCACCACTTAATTTGGTGGCAAGCCACTTATTGGTGGAAGGTAACTGCCTGACTGCCCCGGTTGGCATGAGCAGGACTGGTAACTGGTAACTGTCATGGTACAAGGTAACTGTCATGGTACAAGGTAACTGGTAACTGGTCACTGTTTTACCCCATCACACTCAGTCTCAACCGAGAATGAAACAGCCCTGGCGTTATTGTAACCCCATCTCCCTACATCCCACACCCTACACCTTTGCTAAGATTGTACGATGACGGGGACTGTTACTAGTAATAGTTGGTTTCTGAAAACCAGCTTCAACTAACGCTTGGGACATGTTTAATGTCATATACTGGTCTAAATAAGGCTCTGTACTTTTGAGTAGGGTTAAGATATAGGGAGGCAATTTGCGGAAAAATTGGGAGTCTGGATTCATATCCATAATAGCAAAATAACCACCGGTACGCAATAAACGTTTTACCTCCTGGAATATTTGCACTGCTGCTCCTTGAGGGAGTTCGTGAAATACTAAACAAGCAGAAACCAAATCGAAACTATTATCGGGTAAAGTGGTAGCTTCAGCAGCACTATGGAACAAGTTAATGCTAACATTCTTTTGTTGAGCTAAGTGTTGGGCTACGGCTAAGAAATAAGGAGATAAATCAACTCCTGTAATCTTGGCTTCTGGATAAATCTGTTGTAAAGTTAAAGTACTCATGCCTACTCCACAACCCAAGTCTAAAATCGTTTTAGGCTGAATTGAAATTTGCTTTTGGAGCAGGTCATGATAACTTTGACGTAGTTTGGAGTCTCCTTGTGCTCCTGCTTCTGGCCAAATTTTAGCATGAACTGCATAGGCGGCTGATTCTACCTCAAAAGCAGCATCCCAACTCAAGTTTCCCTTTTCATAAGCATGAAAGGAAGTGAGATAATAGTCTGGATAAGTTAACTGGGGGTTTTGGACTGTTTTTATTTCTTTTTCCCAGTAGTGAGAACGCAATTTTTTCACGTTTTCGGACCAAGGTACTCCGATAGCTTCCGCTTCTTGGATTATCATCTTCCGTGCTTGATTTTTCGCGAAGTCTGCTAAAGGTTTGATGGAGAGGACTGTATTAACTAAACGAGAAGCTAATCCAGGGGTTTTTGTGGTATTGTTTGTCATGATCTATCTCGCGCAAAGGAACAATAAAATAAACCTGCGGTACATTTTACCAAATTTTTGCGGATTATTCCATTTTCCTGATAAGATTTATTATAGGCGATCGCTATGCAGGGGCAGTTTTAATAAACCGCAGAACCGCAGATGCACGTTGAAGTAGAGTGAACGCGGATGAATGTTGATGAAGAAGGGATAGGTACATATGGCGATCGCCCTTTGGACAAGCAAAATGTTTTGTTACTCTATTTGTCAATATGTGTACGTAGGGGAGGAGTTTTCCCGCTCTTTGGTTTTGGGCACCCTAGGATGCTCCGGGAATAAATAAGCCCAATAACCATCCTAATATCAATCCTAACCAGGAAGTTGCCAGCAAAATGAGAAAGGTTTGGCGATCGCTGAAAGATTCTAATAACTTCTCTCCAGCCGAAGCCAAAGCCAGAGCAAAAGCCCAAGCCACAATTACAGCAAAAGTCCAAACCAAAGCCAAAACCCCAGTCAAAACCCAAGCCCAAGCCCTAGCCATAGCCCAAACCCCAGCCCCAGCCAAAAGTGGAGCAGAAGAAGAGCTAAGAATAGTGCCCACAAGTAGATAAGAACACAAGATTAGTGTTAGTCTCCACCGGGTGCGGTCAAAAGTAGTTGATAGAGTAAACTGGGCACCTGCTTAACCCACTCGCGCAAAGGCGCTGCATGCGCAAAGGGTTTAGAGTTTCATGACAATAACCACATCCGGGGGCACCTCCAGCCAAAGCACAGCGGAGCAAGGCAAAGGGTGATTACTCATAGAATATTTTCCCAAAAATTTATCGATATAGTTTTATGATCAAGGAAATTCCAGTTGGTGTCAACCTCCGCTTATTCTTCCTAGAGAGTAAACCGCGCTTGAAATATTACCAACTGGTTTTGACCACACCCGTCTTTTCTGACGTCGTTGTTTACGGATTGTGTGACTGGTAACTGGTAGCTCGACCGAATCTTGCATCACGCTATATGTGGCTCAAACTAAGTACCTGCAAGGGATTGAGGAAGTTTCTCATTTTTCATTTGGGGGCGCGAGCTTAGTTAAAGATATTACTGAAATATATTCTGTATCAACTATTCCCCGAACCCCTCAGGAGCTGGTAACTGCTTCTAACTCCATTCCTGCTATAATTGCTGTGTTGAGGCGATGGCTTATACTAGAAATAATGGCTTTCGGTTCAGTCAAAGGACTATTATAAAGCTTCCGATCCAAGGAAGTAGGAGGTTTTTTTCCAGTAACGGCGTAATAAAAGGTAGCAGCGAGACAGTAGACGTCTACATTTGGCTCTTGATTATCTCTGATTATTTGTTTGTAAGGAGCCAAACTCTTATTACCCCCTTTCCCAGTAGAACTCATGGTACCAGGAATAATGTCTTTGGCAATACCAAAATCAATTAAAATAGGTTGGCCGTTAGGTTGGATAATAATATTACCAGGATGAGCATCTCGATGTACCACTCCTTTTCCATGAACGAAGGCTAGGGTTTCGCCGATTTTCCGAATATAGGGTACGATTTCTGCTTCTGGTATTGCTCCCCTTTGCTTAACTAACTGAAACAGATTCTTCCCCGGAATAAAGTCCATAACTAAACAATAAGTTTCCTCTTCTTGGAACAAGTCTCGCACCCGCACAATATGGGGATGGGAGTCGCTGGAAAAGTTGGCTAACCTCTGGGCTTCTTCCTTGAATTGGGCTATATATCTATTATATTCCGAGTCATCCTTCAAATACTTGTCCGGGGTTTTAATCACTACATACTCTTCCAGCTCCAGGTGTTTGGCTTTATAAGTAATGCCAAAACCGCTCCTTTCCAGCACTTCTCCTATTTCATATCTTCTTGACTGTAATTTTGTTCCCTCATTCCAAACCATTTTCTTATATTAAACTGGGGTTAACCTCACTTTCTTGTTGCTCTGTAGCTGGATCATTATGGAACATGTCCCACAATTTCGGAAACCCTAGCCCTCCTAATAAAGCTCCCATAGCAGCGATCGCCGCCCAAACTAAAGCTCAATTAATTTTCTTTTTCCCCTGAGTATCATTACTCCCAGGCTCAATGGAATCCTTAATTGGAAGAGAATACAACCATTCCTCAACTGACTGAGGGCGTTTTTCTGCTTTCAATTCCATAGCCCAAAGAATAGCCTTATTCACCTTCTTACTAATTCCCCAATTAGTTTTACGTGGTTGTTTTAAACGGACATTATTCAAAGTTCTTTCTATAGCAGAAGGAGGAATCTCCCCAGTCAAGAGCACATATAAAGTAGCCCCGAGAGCATAAACATCCGTATATGGACCTCGTTTTCCCTCTCGCGAATATAACTCCGGGGGAGCAAAACCAAAGGCAACCTCCTCGGTGCGAGTCTGAGTTAATTCCTCATCAAAATCCAAAGCGAGACCGAAATCAATTAACACTGCTTCCGCTTTACCGGATCGCACCATGATATTTTCTGGACGTATATCTCGATGCAATAATCCTTGACGATGAACTTCACTCAAAGCTTCACCAACCTGGCGAATATATTCTAAAGCTTCAACTTCTGGCAAAATCGGGTTTTCTCTTTTCCCCAAATCAACTCCAGCAATATATTCCATGGGCATACACCAAATCTCCCCCTCTTTAAATGGTGTATCTACCTTGACAATATGAGGATTATTGCATTTAGCCAGTTTAACAGCTTCCCCGAAAAAAATCCTCTCTAACCTCTCATAATCATCACGAAGTCGCAACTCCTCATTAAGAGCTTTCAAGGCTACAATTTTCCCTTCTCGACGTCGAGCGCGATAAGTAATGCTAAGAACTCCCCTTCCTAGTTCTCCTTCAATAATATACTTCCCATCCCGCAATTGCTGTCCTTTTTCCCAAACCATTGTTATCTCCTTTGTCTATGTTCATTGACGTCTATCTTGGGATTCAATAATACCTCCTCCCAGCAATACCTCCCCATGATACAAAACAGCGGCTTGACCGGGAGTAATACTAAATTGAGGTTCAGCAAAGATTAACTTAACTCTATCATCCCCCAAAGGAATGACATTCACCCCCACTGCCCTACTCCGATACCGCACTTGTACTTCAACCTTAATTGGTGTAGTGGGTTGGGCTATGGAAACCCAATTCATCCGCCCCACAGTACATTCGGACCCTGCTGCACTAGAGCGATCCCCCACCACAACTCGATTTGTTGCCTCATCCAAACCAATGACATACAAAGGTTTTTTAGCAGCAATTCCCAGTCCTCGTCGCTGACCAATAGTATAATTATGAATACCTTTATGGTATCCTAAAACATTACCATTACTATCTACCATCTCTCCTTCCTTCGGACCCAAATACTTATCTAAAAATGCCCCCATAGAACCGTGAGCCTCAATCAAACACAAATCCTGACTTTCCGGTTTATCCGCTGTCTTCAGATGGTATTCAGCCCCAATTCGTCGCGTATCTGCCTTAGTTTGCTCCCCTAAAGGGAAGAGGGAACTCGCTAGCAAATCTTGGGTCAGGTCGTACAAAAAATAAGACTGGTCCTTATTCCTATCTGCTGCTCGTAATAACTGATAGCGATCCAGTGCCTCATCATACCTAATCCGAGCGTAATGGCCTGTAGCGATCTGGTCAATACCCAACTTTTCTCGGGCATATTCTAACATGGGGCCAAATTTTACTGTCCGATTACACTGAGAACAAGGTAAAGGAGTCACCCCCTGAGCGTAACCGGAAACCAAGTAGTCCACTATTTGAGTTTGGAACAACTCCCGACTATCCACAATATGATGAGGAATACCCAATTGTTCGCAGACCATCGCTGCGTCTACCATACCCTCAGAACAGCATTGCCCCTTCCCCTTCATCAACCAGAGGGTTAAACCAATGACTTCGTATCCTTTATGATGGAGAGTAGCAGCAGCAACGGAACTATCCACTCCCCCAGACATACCGACAACAACTTTGTTCATCGAATTAGTTAAATTTTCTGACTCAATTTCTTATACTATAGTCACCAATCCATTCATCGTAGCACGGTTATGACCAAGTCAAAGAATCGCCAGCCCCTACTCCTCCTTGGGGTAAGTCTGCTCCTCCTCGGGGCTACTGCAACCAGAGCTGAGAACATTTCCCCATGTTCTATCAATAACTCTAGAGTACTGGAATTTCGTCCTCCAAGAGAGTTACCTCCCCAAACTCCCACACCACCCTCACCCACTCCCCAAGTCACCAATAGGACAAACAAAAACAAGAAAACTTATCGGGTTGAAGTGCGTGGTGATAGCGCTCTCATCCTAGCACAGGTACGAAGAATAGAACCCCAAGCCTTTGTGCGATCGGGAGAGGGTAAGATCCAAGCGGGATTATTCCGGGAAAAAAAGAATGCGCGGGAGCTAGTGGAAGAATTAGAAGCCTACGGCTTACAAGCTAGAGTAGTAAGGGTTAAACCAAAAGCCTAGGATAGCACTACCATTATTACTTATGAGAGAACAGATAGAGTCAATAGTAGTCACGACAGAACAAATGCGCCAAATTGAAGGGCGGATTTTTGCAGCGGGAATGCCTGTAGCTGCTTTAATGGAAAAGGCAGCAGGGAAGGTGGCAGCTCGCATACAACAACTCTATCCTCCTTCTCGGGTCTGGAGGGTGGGCATTTTAGTAGGTCCGGGTCATAATGGAGGGGACGCTTTAGTAGTTGGGAGGGAGTTGCATTTCGCTGGTTTTAAGGTAGCAGTTTATCGTCCTCTTTTGCAGCTGAAGGAATTAACTGAACAACATTGTAACTATGCTGCTAGTTTGGGCATTCCTTTCTATGAAGACATAGAACCATTGCTCAATTGTGATGTCATTATAGATGGATTATTTGGTTTTGGCTTGACTCGTCACCTATCAGGTAAAATTGCCGCAGCTGTGAATCAACTAAACGAAACATCTTTACCTATAGTGAGTATAGATATTCCTTCAGGACTCCATACGGATACGGGGGAAGTTTTGGGAACTGCTATCAGGGCTACCCACACACTCTGTTTGGGTTTGTGGAAATTAGCCTTCTTTCAAGATCAGGCTTTAGAATATCTGGGGAAGACAGAATTAATTGATTTTGGGATTCACCCCTCTTTCATTCCCCTAACTTCTCCAACCGTACAGCAGATAACTGCAAGTCTTGCTCGCCAATATTTGCCCCTACCCCGCAGTAACACAACTCATAAATATCAGCAGGGACATTTGCTGGTGATTTGCGGTTCCCGTCGCTATGCTGGAGCTGCTCTTTTAACTGGTTTGGGAGCTAGAGCTTCTGGGGTAGGAATGGTTTCTATTGCTGTACCTGGATCTTTAAAACCTCTATTAGTTGGTCACTTACCCGAAGCATTGATTATAGAATGTTCGGAAACAGAAACGGGGGCGATCTGTGGTAACAGATCTGGCGGGCGGGGCACCTTAGTGCCCCACCCCCAGATCGCCCAATTACCCAATCTAGACTTGACTCAATTTAACATCATAGCCTGCGGTCCTGGCTTAACTCTAGATGCTTTTGAAGTTGTCAACAAGGTCTTAACCGCTACTTGTCCCCTCATATTAGATGCAGATGGTTTAAATATCCTGGCTCAATTGGGTACTATAGACACTTTATCCCTACGAAAAACAACCACAGTCCTGACACCTCATTTGGGAGAATTTAGACGCTTATTTCCGCAAATAATAAATCCTCATCAAGACCGAATTAGGGCAGTTAAAGAAGCAGCAGCACAGAGTGGAGCTATTGTTTTATTCAAAGGAGCCAGGACGGCGATCGCCCATCCAAAAGGCTCTGTATGGCTGGTTCCTTCCAGTACACCAGCCCTCGCTCGGGGTGGGAGTGGGGATGTACTGACTGGTTTAATGGGTGGCTTAATGGCTCAAATAAGGGGTGCCTATCCACCAGAAGAAGCCATAGTAGCTACTGCTGCTTGGTGGCACGCTACTGCTGGAATTAGAGCAGCAAAAGAGCGAACAGAATTGGGAGTAGATGCCTATACCTTATCTCAATATTTATCCCGTGTTTTAGGAGGTAACGGGGAATAGAGAATAGTGGTAGGGTGGGCAATGCTAATATTATACTATCCCAAAGATACCAGCTTTTCACCAGCATTGTCCACCCTACAGAAAACTACAGAAAACTTTTCTTGATCACCATATCACTTGTTTTGGGATTGACACGATGAGAATCTTGTGTTAAATTTAAAAAGTAAGGGCCCAGATAATAAAAATAGCGCTTGGCTTTTTAGTCAAGCTGGGCAGGCAACTGCCTTCACCATTTCAGGTGATGCTATACTAATCTCAGATTCTCCCAGCGATGGCGAGATTTGAGCAGGTTAAATGTTGCACTACCCATTTTCATCTCCGCCGAGACGGAGTTTTCAACTAAGGGAATTATTCATGACACCAATTAAGGCAGTACAAGCTCCCTATTACGCCGGAGACGCATACTACCGGACACCACCCCCAGATTTACAATCCCTCTTGCTCAAAGAGCGCATTGTCTACTTGGGAATGCCCCTCTTTTCATCAGACGAGGTAAAAAGGAACGTAGGTATAGATGTAACGGAGCTAATTATTGCTCAACTGCTCTACTTGCAATTTGACGATCCAGAAAAGCCCATCTTTTTTTATATCAACTCCACAGGTACGTCTTGGTATACAGGAGACGCTATCGGCTTTGAAACGGAAGCTTTTGCTATCTGTGATACCCTCAGCTACATCAAACCTCCAGTTCATACCATCTGTATTGGTCAGGCTATGGGAACAGCAGCCATGATACTCTCCGCTGGAACAAAAGGTTGTCGCGCCAGTTTGCCCCACGGTACCATCGTTCTCAACCAAGCCCGCAGCGGTGCTCAGGGTCAAGCAACAGACATTCAGATCCGCGCTAAAGAGGTGCTCACCAATAAGCAAACCATGCTGGAGATTTTAGCCCAAAATACAGGTCAAACCCCGGAGAAAATTGCCAAAGATACGGACAGAACTTTTTATCTCACCCCTACCGAAGCCAAAGAATACGGCTTAATCGATCGCATCTTGGAAAGTACCAAAGAACTGCCTCAAACTCACGTACCAGGATAATAATACCACGTACCACGATAGTACCAACAATTAAGAAAAGTAGATTGCTATGCCTATTGGTGTCCCGAAAGTTCCATACCGCTTTCCCGGTAGTCAATACGAACAATGGATCTCTATTTACAACCGCCTTGCTATAGAAAGAATTCTCTTTCTGGGTCAAGAAGTTACTGATGGACTGGCTAATGCCATTGTCGCCCAACTATTGTATCTGGATTCCGATGATCCTAACAAGCCCATTTATCTGTACATCAACTCCCCCGGCGGTTCCGTCACTGCTGGCATGGCCATTTTTGACACCATGCAGTATATCAAATCGGAGGTAGTCACCATTTGTGTAGGCTTGGCTGCTTCTATGGGGTCTTTCTTGTTAGCAGCAGGAAGTCCAGGTAAACGACTGGCACTGACTCACGCCCGGATCATGATTCACCAACCTATGGGAGGAACCGGACGTAGACAAGCTACAGATATCCAGATAGAAGCCAAGGAAATTCTGCGTATTCGCAGTTTGCTCAACGATCTCCTAGCCCAACAAACGGGTCAAAATCTGGAGAGGATTGAAAAAGATACGGACCGGGATTATTTTATGTCTGCCGAAGAAGCTAAGGAATACGGCTTAATCGACAAAGTAATCGACGAGCGCCCAGTCTAATAAGTACCAACTTTGTAGGGGCGGGGTTTTCCCGCCCTCCCCAATGGAGCTTTAGATCCGCACATAGTTAGCTTGCAGCTCCGATGCTATAATTGTAGCATGTCTTGACTAAAGTTACTTGTGGAATTATAAATGATTATATGGAAAATTGGCCATCTCATGTGGTATACTCAAGGTTGTGGAATTTATTAGCCCAAGGAGGATAATTTTATGAAGTAGGGCGAAACTTTTGGAGACTGCCTCACGCAATTCATCAATTTAATGGATATTGTCAATAACGAAATTTACAATCTTATGTTAGAAAAACTGATAGCCCAATAAAAACATCTATCATCTATCCCGTGACTATCGGTAGTATAGGCGGACCAACAGGAGTGGTGAACTTTGAATCTCCAACCTACTACCAGGGTGATCTAGAAGCAATTTGGCAAGAACTTAACTATACACTGTGGCTAAATTGTGCAGAGTAGTAGCATAGGAGTGACTATCTTTCCCTACAGTGTTTTCCTTGATACTCAAAGCGGATGTACACAGTTTTGCTGCATCCTCAATTGAATCTATCTGCTGGATAATTGCATTAGACATGATTTACTACCTCAAACTTCTTGTAAAACACACGACTGTTACCCTGTTTACCTAGAAGGGTAAAGATTTCCGTCAGGCGATCGCCATTTAACTCAATATCCTTGCGGGGGGAATCAGGTTTAATCCAAGACAATTTTAGCGGTTCCAAAATAATGATAGCAAAAAAATACTCCGTACCTAATATCGTTATATTTTAACGACTCTGCACAATCTTCAGATCCATCGGGAGGAGGTAACTGGATAGATTCACTGGGTTCAAGTTCCACATAAGGCACCCTAGCATAGGCTCTAGAAGGGCAAATCAAACCTTTCCATCCCTTATTATCCTCATTAATCAGCAAGAGATTCCCTTTTTCCGACGGTGTCACGTGCAACCGATAACGCTGGTTTCGCTTAATGAAACCATCCTCAACCGCTGGAATCTCATCAAGATTGGGTTTGCGCTCCGAATCGGATATGAGCTTCATCTTCAATCGTTCCCCACCATAGATAGCTATTTTCTTAGCCAATTTCCACCCTTCACGAGGAAACTTCTTTTCCCACAACCATTTGTAAACAAGTTCGTAAGGGGAGCGATCGCCATTGGGATGTCCTCGTTCCCCCTTTCCCTGGGGATCTATCACATTAACATCGACTCCATCAACTATCATTTCAGCTTCAAAAGCAAGTTTCACCTTCTTAGCTACCTTTGTTACGGTAGCATTAATAAGGATAACACAAGATGAGTGTGCAAGGATTAGCAGCAGAGGTAGTGAAGAGCGCATTTATTGGTGCTGCTTCTGATTTGATAATAAAAGGAGTGAAAAAAGGAGTGGAAATGCACAACAATCACAGTGCAAAGGCTTTTGAGCGGGATACAAAACAAGCCCATGTAGGTGCGATCGCCGAAACTGGTGAGGGCAAACGGTTGGCAGCCAATACCCAAAGAACTAGGAAAGGAAATCATTCGCCAAGAAGGTTACAAAACGAAGAAATATCGACAGTTGTAGAAGGTAATATTGAACCCTGTAGGGGTTTTATAAGGTAGCCCTCATTCGCGGACGGAAGGGGAAGGTGGGCAATGCCCACCCTACTTATTTTCCCTTTCAGCTGCTGCTCGGGCGAGGAGAGAATCGGCAAAAGCGATGGCATCAGTAGCAGAATGTCCTCCCGTCAGTTCTGCCAGTTCTTCCCTCCTGGTGCGGCGATCGCCTAATGTTTTAACCCTCACAACGGTTCTAATATCCGACCCATTATGGCCTTCGTCAATAATTTCCTTGTCTACCCGGAAGTGAGTATCTGCCATGACGGCAATTAAGGGTTGGTGGGTGACGCAGAGAACCTGATGTTTCTGACTCAGCTGGTGCAATTTGGTGGCGATGGCTTGGGCTACTTTTCCGGAAACCCCAGCGTCAATTTCATCGAAAATCAAGGTTCTGGAACTGGACTCCGAATCAGAAAAGCAAGCTTTCAGTGCTAGGAGAAAGCGGCTCATTTCACCTCCAGAAGCAGTAGCAGCAAGGGGTTGTACTTTTTCTCCTAGGTTTTGGCTCCATTTGAATTCCACTTTATCTGAACCGTTAGCAGCGGGGGAAGTAGGGCTGAGGCAACATTGAAAGATGACTTTTTCCATTGCTAGTGGCTTCAATTGAACCACTAGCTGTCTTTCTAATGCCAAAGCTGCTTTTTCCCTTCTTTGAGTCAGTTCATGACATGCTTGAATGAGTTTAGCTTGCCTTTTTTCATACTCTCCTTCTAATTCTTCCAGAGATTGACCGCTATCAGTCAGTTCTGCCCATTCCTTTTGGAGATTTTGATAGTAAGAAATGGCGTTCTCTAAACTGGGACCATATTTGCGACAAATGTGCTTCAGGGTCTGGATCCGTTCTTCTACTTCTTCCAGTCGTTGGGGATCGGTTTCCAACCCATCCCCATAGGTATTAATTTGATGTCCCGCTTCCACTACTTGAGTTACAGCGCTTCTGACCATTTCCAGGATCGGTTCTAATTCTTTGTCATAATTGGCCATATCCGTCAGCATATCTTCTGCTTTTGCTAAGAGATCTGCTGCTGCTAATTGTTCCCTATCTTGTTGGTAGAGAACTTGATAGACTTGGTAAGAGAGCTGTTGCAGTTCCACCACGTGGGAGAGGCGATCTCGTTCTCTTTCTAGTTGAGGCAGTTCTTCAAAATCCTTCAATTCGGCTGACTGGAGTTCTTTGAGTTGATATGCCACTAAATCAAGTCTTTGCAACCTTTGCTGTTCCGACTGACGCCTACCTTCTAAAGCATTTTTCCTGTCAAGAGCTTCTTCAAAGAGGGAGGCTACTAGGTGTCGCTGCTGCAAAAGTTCCTCACCACCGTACAAGTCTAGTAAATCCCGCTGTAGCCCAGGTATCATTAGTTGTACCGTTTGTCCCTGAGCCGTAATTTCCACTAAACATTGCCGCAACAGGGCGATACTTGGGCGATTTACCAGTACTCCGTTGACTCTGGAACGGGAACGCAGGCTACCTTTAGACACCGCCAGTTCCCGACTGCAAACAACGCTATTATCTTCGAGCAAGTCTATTTCCCTTTCTTGCAGCCACTTTTCTAGAGCTGTATTGACTTGGAAAGTAGCTTCTAGCATTGCTTTACTAGTACCAGTACGTATTATGCGACTGTTAACCTTCCCCCCTAAGATAACGTCGATAGCATCCAGAATGATTGACTTACCAGCTCCTGTTTCCCCTGTGAGTACGTTTAAACCAGCACCCAACTCAAGTTCTAGGCGATCGATTAAAGCAAAATTTTGAATCCGCAGATAAGAAAGCATTAATAGCTATTTATGTAACCTATCAACACTATTTTAGTTAATTCTGTCGCTGCTGAAAACGACTCAAAAGTTCTGAGCGAGATAATTCTAAGAGTAGAGGAGTAAGTTCGTTGGATGGTAACACCAATAAGGGTTCAATAATTCCTTTCAGGGCTGGATCTAATGCTCCAAAGCGCGCTCTCATGATGTTTTCTATGTTATTACGGCGTTCCTGCACAACTCCCTGCACAATTCCTTGTTGAATTCCCTGCACAACTCCTTGTTGAATTCCTTTGTCCATTCCTTCCTGTACTGCTAATGCTCTGTCTTGCTGATAAAGTGGTGCTAAACGCATAATCAACTCCTTCTCATCCTTATCTAAATCTGGCTTCTTTTTTAAAGAAAGTTGTAAGCTATAGAGCAACTCTAAAGTTAGAGAACGTAAAGGATTGTTTTCCTCTAGCTGTTCTAATTCTGCAATTGCTTGCTCTTGTACCTTTTCACGCCCCAACACTCTCAACCAAAGAGTTTCCCTGGTACGGGGTAGTTTATGAATCACTATTATAGCACCCTGGAAGTGGGGTGGGAGGAAATAAAATCCTGGTAACCCGTTTTCCTCTGGGATAGCTCTAAATTGTGACAGGATGGTATGAGAAGCTGTTGGAGTGAGAATCCATAGTTTCAGGGTTTGGGAGGAGGTAACTTCACTCTTCTTACGAGCTGCTTTTCGTTTATAGAAGCGCCGCATTGACCGAGTTTTAATCATACAATCACTAATCTCGTCAGCGGTGGCTGGGTTACGAAAAGGCTCGAATATGCATGGGGTTTGCGCTAGACGCCCTAATAATCCCAAAGTTTGCACAGAGGGAGGCGAGCTGGGCTCGAAAAATACATCTATTTCCCGTTGCTCAGAACGCACCCGTAGCCCTGCTCTTACCTCACCATAGGGTTTGAGGAATTCTTCCAGGTAATCCTTGGCAAACTGGTCATGGATGAATCTTGTCATTCTCTATGCAAATCATTGTTACAATACTTAACAAAGGAGTGGATAGCGTTAATTTTTGATTCTATGACTAAACCAATCTTAGCCCAAGTTTCTCAGGGATCGGACACACAGAACCAAAAAAGCTCCGAGTCGGACACTTGGCGCTACGATCCAGCGAGAATGAATCTTTATTATGGCCGCCGTCCCTGGGAAACTATCGGTAGGTTGATTGTCATCTCTTTCTCCTTTGTTTCCTTTATTCTCAGTTTGTGGTGGGACAAATTGACGGAGAAGTCTGCTGCGAATCAACGGCGGCGAGCGATCGCCCTACGAGAACTGTTAACCAAACTCGGTCCCACCTACATTAAAATCGGACAAGCTCTCTCCACTCGCCCAGATCTAGTTTCTCCTATCTATCTAGAAGAACTGGCCCTACTGCAAGACCAACTCCCTTCCTTTCCTAACGAAATAGCCTATGGCTTTATCGAAGAAGAACTGGGGGGGAAACCAACAGAAATTTACGCGGAACTCTCTCCGGAACCCATTGCAGCAGCGTCTTTGGGACAAGTTTATCAAGGGAAGCTTAAAACTGGGGAACTGGTGGCTGTGAAAGTTCAGCGTCCGGACTTGATGAAAAGGATTACCCTGGACCTTTTTATCCTCCGGGGGATCGCTACTTGGGTACAGCACAATATCAAGCGGGTGCGTTCTGACTTAATCGGTATTACTGATGAGTTGGCGGAGCGGATCTTTGAAGAAATGAATTATGAGCAAGAAGGACGGAATGCGGAGAAATTCGCCCAACTCTATGGTCATATGCCGGAAATATACGTTCCTCGCATTTACTGGGAATATACTGGGCGGCGGGTGCTGACTATGGAATGGATTGAGGGTATTAAGCTCACTAAAATTGAAGAAGTGCAGGCTCAAGGTATAGATGCCACCCATTTGGTGGAAATTGGGGTAGAATGCTCTCTCAGGCAACTCCTGGAACATGGCTTTTTCCACGCTGACCCCCATCCAGGGAATCTTTTAGCTCGCCCGGACGGTAGGCTCGCTTATCTAGACTTTGGTATGATGAGTAATCTTAAGCAGAAACAGCGTTATGGGTTAATTGAAGCTGTTGTACATTTGGTGAACCGAGACTTTGAAGCCCTATCTCATGATTATGTTAAGTTAGAATTCCTCAAACCGGAAACGGACTTGACACCCATTGTTCCAGCTTTGACGAGAGTGTTTGGTAATGCTTTAGGAGCGACTGTAGCGGAGTTGAACTTTAAAAGCATAACTGACCAAATGTCGGCGATGATGTATGAGTTTCCCTTCCGGGTACCTGCCTATTATGCCCTGATTATTCGTTCTATGGTAACATTGGAAGGTATTGCTATCGGTATTGATCCCAATTTTAAAGTTCTGAGCAAAGCATATCCCTATGTTGCCAAACGTCTCCTCACGGATCCTTCCCAGGAATTGCGTTCTTCCTTGCGAGATTTATTGTTTAAAGACGGTACTTTTCGCTGGAATCGTTTGGAGAATTTATTGCGCAATGCTCGTGATAGTCAAGATTATAATTTTGATAAGGTAGCAGGGCAAGCTATGGATTTTCTCTTTTCCGAACGGGGGGCTTTTATTCGGGAAAGACTGATAGATGAAATTATTCAGGCGATCGATATTTTTGGGAGGAGGAGTTGGTTTAATTTTGCTACAGCAATAAGAGAGCAAGTCGGATTAAATGGGAAGGAGATACCTTTTGATTTGCAGTATAATTCCCAGAGGGGAGAACACCTGAAGAATATCTGGCAAATTATTCAAGATACTCCCGGTTTTGACCCCATGAGTCTTTTACCTTTGCTGGGACAGTTGTTGACGAAGCAGGAAACTCAGGAAATGGGACATCAAATCTTGGAGGGATTGGTGCAAAAGTTGGCAGTGCGATTGATTCGCAATGTTTTCTTGGAAGAAGATGACAATGGTTCTGGTAATGGGTCTAAACCCTCGGAAAAACAGCAGTTATCTTTACCGAGTGCCGATTAAGTAGTAGGGTGCGTTGCAACGCACCGTCTCACCTCCTAAACTTGCTCACTAAATCCCTTCCGCTTCATTGTACTCTCCTGATACAGGATGAGTTGTAGTGACATACTCCCACACTAACCGCAAAGCGGTATAGTGTGGTGCTCTCTCGCAACAAGCGTCCCCCCCGCTATTAATCAATGCCGGGGGTCGGACTCCACGAGCTTTAAGCACGGAATGCCCTGTCGCCCTATTAAGTAGCATAGCACGTGTTTTAAAAAAAAAATCAAGTTACTGGGCGGCATTCATCTCACGCCAAAGCATTGAACCTTCGGTTTTTGCCTATGGCGTGAGGCTTCTGCCGCTTCTGCTAAGTTTCAAGTTGATAGTTAAATTGACATTCCCCGCGATAAATCGACGGGGATTCTAGACGTTGCTGGTTGCGGCTTAAAAGACCGCAACCAGCGCGGTTTAGCTAACCAGAGTCTTAATTCTGGTTGGGATGGTCAAACACCCTCTACTCCCTCAAACTAATTCTTAATTCAAGACTAGAATTGGGCCTACTTTAAGACGCAAAGACAATTTTCTGTCTTTGGCAAGATGGACTCTGTCTGGGTTTTTCACCAAAATTAGGAATAACGCCCATCCTTGAATAGGATTAAATGTTAACCCATTCAAATAACTTAATTCTAAGTTTTATAAGAAAGAGCGTCCGTGATTGGAATCACTTTCTGGGGGGTGGGTTTCGCTCCACGGCCACCCCGCCATTAATCAATGCCAGGGTGGCTATTTCTCGCTCGCGGTTTTTTGTGGTATTACCGGAGATTATCAGGTATCTGATTGCGAAAACCATCGGCAAATTGGGTTGCTACCTGTTGTGCTTCAGAGGGGCAGGGTTGTTGCTCTAAAGATGGTGTGGTACAAGCTAAAATACTGGCAGTAGATACAATGAAAGCTTGAACTAACCGAGATTTGAGGGTTTGTTTATTCATGGTATTACATTGAACCTCAATTTTAACTTTACTGGAAAGTGAAAAGTTGGCGCTCTCGCAACGAAATTTGAGTTTCTTCATATTAAATAGGACTTTTTAGCCCAGAATCATGGCTCTCTATCACTATTTATAGTCTCTCTCCGATGAAATGAAAAGTTGAATTCAACGTTGAAATAGTTGAATTTAAAGTTCACCTTGACATTAACCTTATTCCATGCTATGTTAGACAGTAATGTTCATCTAGAGATAGGATATGTCATATTTTGCTAAGAGGTTCCAGGAATTGTGCCATCACAAAAAATTGACGTCTGACTACCAGTTGGCTAAACTAGGTCATCTTAATAGGGATACTATTAGCAAAATAAAAAATAATCCAGTTCTGAATCCTCGTCAGACCACTCTTGAGAAGATAGCTACGGCTTTTCATAAAAAAACTGGTAATTCTGTGGACAAGGAGCTTGAAGAGCTTAAGAAATTTTGGGCCGAAATGAGAAAAATCTACGGGGGAAAGGAAAAGTCCAAAAAGCTACCTCGAAAACAGGTTTGGTGGATTGTTTTGGGGATTGACAAGAGTGTAAAAGAGATAAAACGTAATCTAAGTGATTTGGAAGATTTGCATGATATAATCAAAGAACTAGAGAAAAAAGGTAAAGGACCTATATGGATTAAGAAAATGAAACAAGGTAGTATAGCTCTATTGTTGGAAAGTTCTCCAGAAGTGTTGCGGCGCATTGAATCTTTATATAGGGAGGGAGAATTAAGGGATTTGCTGGGGGTTCCTGTTTTAGATTTGCAGGCTACACCCGAAAAAAGGGTAAACTTGAGTCAATGGTTTGAGGGGGTCTTTGCAGCAGGTTGGGAAAGGGTTACGGTAGGGAGCGATCCGGAACGGATCCGCTACGCGGTGCGCACTGAAGGAACTAAAATAATTGACTTGGGAGCTGATTTAATTGGTCACTCTATCATCTTACTGGTTAATTTGACCCGGGAAAGGGAAAATTTGGTAACTATCTGGTTGCGAGTTTATCCTAGGGAGGAGACTTGTTTACCACTAAATCTCAAACTGCTGGTGTTGGAGGGGGAGGAGGTGTTCCAGAAAGTTACTGCTAGAAGTGCAGACAATCGTATCCAATGTCAATTTGATGCCGAACCTGGGGACAAGTTTGATGTAAGATTAGTTTTGGGAGATGCTACTGTAACGGAAACTTTTGTGGTATAAGAGGTCTATATGGAACTGGAAGATTATTTCATGGTACTTTCTCCTGATGATATCCGGCTGAAAGGAACCAGTATTGGTATTGAGACTATATTTAAATAGGGATGAAGAAGTTAGGATTTTGCTCAAAAGTAAGAACCTTTGTTTGTCTAAGTTTCTTTGGCACAAATGGGATTTACTGCAGGATTTTCCCAAGGCAGAAATCACTACTTAGGGGGGGGCGGTGAATTCCGATATATATATGTCGCACCATTTATCCATGGTAAATATAATAACGTATCAATCTGGAATTTTTCAACCCCTAAACAAAGAAAAATTTCATGCTACTAAGCGCTCTTTTGGTGGGCGATGCCCATCCTACTATTGACGAGATTCAATATTCCTGAGAAGCTGACTCAGTCCCCGACAAAATTCTAACACAATTTGAGGACGTTGAATGATTAAACTAAACAAACTATTTTTATCTAACTTTAACAAAGTACAATCAGAAGCAGCAACAACAGAAGCAGAACGGGGAAAATCATCAAAAAGAGCCATTTCTCCAAAGTTCTCTCCCACTGATAAGCAGGTTAACTCTCTTTGCTTTCCGTCCATCATTTCTTTGAGAATACGCACCCTATCTTCAGCGATAATATATAAGTCTCTCCCCACACTTCCTTCCCTAAAAATAGTTTCTCCAGCCACATAATACTCTGTTACTAATGCACTATCAATCAGCAAAAGTTCTTCCAGGGAAAGATTTTGAAAAAGAGAAACTTTTTTGAGGAAAAGTAAATGTTTTGTCATAATAAATCATAACTGCTCACTGCTCACTGCTCACTGCTCACTGCTCACTGGTAACTGTCAAGATACGTGGTAACTGATAATTGCGGATACGCTGACTCAAAACTTTACACAAAACCAAACCCATTTGAGGACGTTGGTAAATCAATTTTATCAAGCTGTTCTTCTCTAACTTCAATAATGTACAATTGACAGCGGCGATCGCCGTAGCAGAACGAGGAAAATCATCAAAGAGGGACATTTCTCCAAAGTATTGACCCACTCCTAACTGAGCTAATTCTCGTTGGTGACCATTTACTAACTTAACAATCCGCACTACTCCGGAGGCTATAATATAGAGGTGGTTACCAAAACTCCCTTCCGTTAAAATCGTCTCCTGAGCTAAGAAATCTTCCCTTGCCAAAACTTTGTCTAGGTCAAACAGTTCCTCCAAGGAAAAATTAGCCAACAGGGGTACATTCTTGAGTAAAAGAAGGCGATTAAGCCATAGTTTTTGGGGTATTTCCTGTCGGAAAAGGGATTGAGCAACTTGTTTCACTAATGGATCGGCAGTTTGGAGCAAAGTATCCGGTAAAGCAGCTAAAGCCAGCATTGCCCCAATCTGAATCCACCGGTCTCTAGATTGGATTGCTCCCAGGAGGGAATGGAAACCCTTTGGTTGCTCAATATCCCGTTGGGGTGCGGTGGCAGCTAACTTTTGTAGCAATGGCATTATGGGCTGCACGAAAGGTCGCTGGAGAGAAATCAGGGTTTCCACCGCATTAGCCCGGTCTCTTTTGTCTGGAGCATGGAGCAAAATGCCGATGGTTTTCACAGTTCCTGCTAGACCTAAACAGGATAATATATAGAGAACCCGTTCCAAGAGTCGTTGCTGGTAGTCAGCAATAGCTACCAATAAGAACTGACAACTGGACTCCAGCAGGGGTATCTCTTCGGACAGACGCAAGGTGCGAGGGAGTTCTTCAAAATCCGGTGCCAAATAGTCGAGCAAAATTGCTTTCGCAGCGGGTGTCCTCACTTGTCCAATAGCTGCAATGGCTGCTTCCACTATATCAGTTTGTTCTTTGTGCAAATACTCCTTGGCTACAAATAATCCCTTGTCTCCATAGTTCGCGAGAGCTGTTGCCGCTTCCCGACGCACTGCTGGATCCGTATCTTCCAAACCCCGGACTACATGGGGCAGCATTTCTATGCTCTGCAAGACTGCCACAAGACCGAATGCAGCAGCACGCACCTCTGGGACAGGATGACTCAGTTGAGCGGTGGCTATGGGTGCCAAAGCCAGAGTGTGGTCAGGGTGAGCTAAGGTGGCCATGGCTCTTAATCCGGAGCACCTGACATTCACAGGTCCATGGGTTAAGATTTGCCCCAGAATGGGAATCAACTCTGGATTGCCACTGTATAAGATGGCTCGGGTCACCGCCATTCCCGCCACACCTTCTAATTCAGCCCCCTCAAGTTTGTTCTGACTGGCAGCTACCTTAGCTAGAGCTGTCACTTCCGGCACCCCCCCCCATGTCCTCCCCACGGTCGAGCTTTTTCCCCGTAGCGATAGCCACTTCCAGAGCGATGGCCTGTTCCCTTGGGTTGTCCCCAGCCAAGAGATTTTCTATTTCTTGCTGCAACTGAGGTAAAAGTGTCTCGCGAGCGCGGTTACTAACAATCAGCTTGATGAGAGCACCGCGGACTTCATAGTCTGCTTCGGGTAAGAGTGCCAGTATTTCCGGGAACATGACCTTGGGGTTTTGTAACCGGGCGGCTAACTCCAGTCCCAAAATGCGATTATCCCTCTCCTTGCTAGCCAGGAGTTGTGCCACTTCCTGATTGTAGGCAACCGGTAAAAAGGTCAATCCCGAGTCACAATCATCTAAATTAACAGAACCAGAGCGCAACATACTCAACAGAGACTGCAAGTAGCTTTTGTTTTGGAAGTAGCGCAGCAGTCCAAACCCGCAGCATAAGCCAATACCAATCCAGGTAATCTGAGAAGGAGTGAGGAAGGATGACGCAGGCAAAAGTAGGGCACCTGCGAGAATGAAACCCAGTCCGAGAAATGTACCGTCGGCGATGGCCCGCACCCGACCCACAAAGCTGTGAGGAACGGCATTATAGTTTAAAGTGTGGGTGGGCTGATTGATACTTTGATCCAAAGATTCGTTATTGACGTAAGCGAAGATAGCAGAGGGTAAGTTGAAATTAACTGCTAGACCGATAAAGCTAGCCAGGGTAGTAATGGGATAGACTAAATTCATCCGAGTGACTCCCAGTCGGGGTAGCAGGGGTTGGGTAAAGCAAGAGAGAACCACTAACTGCACTCCATTACCCAAAATCCAGATTTTCCCTAGGAAATCGGTCAATTGTTGGTCATTGGGAAATACCTGAGCGTAAATGGTAAAGTATTGGAATTGAGCAAAAGTGTAGAGGATAAAGAAGACCAGGGTGCTGCTAGCTAAGAAAAAAACGATGGGGGTACTCTTAACCAGTAAAACAAAGGTTCTCAAATTTCCTACCCCTTCTTCGACACTCCCTTCTAACTGAGTAAAGGAACGTTCCAGATAGGAAATTTGCCCCATAGCTACAGCACAGAAAACGGGCAACACCAAAAGCAAGTTGTGGGTAGCCATTTTAACCGCCAGCCAACTAGTCAAAGCACCCCCTAACAACCCTCCTACAGCTTGGGCGATCGCCAGTCGGGGAGCGTAACTCTTGTACTCCAAAGTGGTAAAATAATCGGATACCAGACTGGGGAAGAGAATGTCCAGATGAAAATTCCACTGGAAAGCAAAGATAATAAAAATGACGTAGTAGGCTACCACACTGTCGGGAATGTTCAGTAAACCCAGCAGCAACCCAAGGGCGATCCCCCCCAGAAGAACGTATCGGAATAGTCGCTCCCGTGGAAACTTATCCACTACTTGAGCAAGCCAAGTATAGCCGAGAATGGAGATGGAACCTATGAACAGGTAGAATAAAGGTAGGCGATCTGACCCAACGTGGGTGAGGAAAAGGGAACTGCCCAAGGTGTAGCTCACCACATTGAGAGCCATAAGGTTCATGGCCAGGAAGAAGAAATGGATCAGTCTTCCCTCTTTTGCTTGGAAAATACCCCTAATTTTCTTGATTGAATTCAGCAATGACGTAAAGATTGGGAATGGGGAAGATGAAACCTAGAATTTTAGCACAGTAGGGGCAGCTCTTTCAAGGTGCCCTACTATGAGCTTCTCCCCCCGATCGAAGGGGGGCCGGTGGGGATCCTTTACCATAGTAAATATAATAACCTATCAATCTAAAATTTTTCAACCCTCAAACAAAAAAAAAATCCATGTCCATGCTACCAAGCGCTCTTGGTGGGCAATGCCTACCCTACGACTTAAATTAAAAATCTGCGATCGCCTCTTTACCTTTGTTAATCTAACTCTCTTTCATCCAAGCAATACATTGTTCCATAGCTTTGCTCATGGTCAACTTATCAGCATGATAGCGACGACCGTGACCCGGTAACACCCATTCAAAGGAATATTGAGCTAGCTTCTCCATGGAATTAATCTGTTCAGACCAAGAATACCAGCAAAAGCGACGAAAACCATAGAGATGGTTTAAATGACGAGACCAAGCTAAATGATCCCCGGTAAAGAGAAATTGCTCCCCATAAAGGAGAACGGTATGGCCTTTGGAGTGTCCCGGAACTGGTATAATTAAGATATCAGGGGCTAACTCTATGGCCTCAACACCTTCGAGCTGAATTTCCACATCTTCTGTATTGGGAGTAATGTCATCTTTGTGGAGAATGCGAGCGCAGTTAAAATGGTGGTGAAATTTCTCATGATCGGCTACATCATCTCTATGGGTTAAATACATGTATCTCACCCCGCCCATGTCCTCCAAACGTCTTACTAAGGGAGGTGCAAAGCGAGGGGAATCAATTAAAATATTCCCCGACTCTCTTTGAATGAAATAACTGGCTGCACCATAGGATTTCTCAGAATGATAGCCACAGTGATAGACATTATCTTCCACTAAAATAGGAAAGCTTTTTTGGGCTAATTTAACATCTTTTGGCTTTTCTCTGGTGCCAATAGAGGCTGTGGGACAGGATAACAATGCTTGCATTGCTTGCAACTGAGCCGTTTCTGAGGTTGGTTGTCCATGAACCGCCGACTGTTCCCCCACTCGACTGAATACCTCTGGTGCCATCCAGCGACAGGTATCGCAGTCAATACAGGTACTATCTACATAGAAGTTTCCCCTGACGTTTTCCTCTCGACGTTCTTTTAGTTTAGCCATGGACCTTCTTTTATATTAACTATGACTTTATTATATAATCTTCTCAGGCGATCGCTAGACACAGGACATTAAATTCAACAATTCGATTACATTCCTAATAGTACATTCAGGCTAAAATAGTGGGCAGGGCAAAAATCGGACGATCCCCCCGCCTTCGGCACCCCCCTTGATAAGGGGGGATTAAGGGGGGATCAGAGGGATCCACGGAACTTTGAGACCATTATTAGGGACTTCTCTCAACAACCAACAACCAATAACCAAAGATAAGAGAAAGACTATGCCAAAATTGATTGATTGTCTAACAACTGCACTGGAAAACAACCATACCTGGGGTGGAAAGTCAGCTATAATAGGTAATGGGAATCAATATACCCTAGAACTAGATCTAGAAAGGGTAAATCTCCAACTGGGAAATGCTTCTGCTACCAACCTAGTCCAATGGGCAGCTGACACATTTGCAGAAGGCTTGGTAATGAGTACCAGCTTTGGCATTCAGTCAGCAGTAATGCTCCATCTGGTTACTCGCGTTCTGCCGAATATTCCCGTTATTTGGGTGGATACTGGCTACCTACCCACCGAAACCTACCAGTTTGCCGCCCAACTAACCGAAGGGTTGCAGCTTAATCTGAAAGTTTACCAGTCTCCCATCAGTCCAGCACGCATGGAAGCATTATATGGCAAACTTTGGGAGAATAATGACGTTAAAGCCTTGAACCGCTATGACCAAATGAGAAAGGTGGAACCCATGCAGCGGGCGTTAAGAGAGCTGAAGGCCCGAGGATGGCTGACTGGACTCCGTCGGGACCAGACCAACCACCGTCAACAACTCACCCGAGTGAACCAACAGGGAGAACAATATAAAATACTGCCCATTCTAGACTGGCATTCTCGAGATGTGTATCAATACCTCACCGCCCACGATTTGCCCTATCATCCCTTTTTCGAGCGGGGATATGTGACTGTAGGGGATTGGCATTCCAGCCGTCCCCTCACTGCCCATGACGAAAATGAAAGGGATACCCGCTTTCAAGGTCTGAAGCAGGAATGCGGTCTCCACTTACCCCTTACCCAAGGTGAAACCCTGAGTTTGGACTCCAGCAGTCTTTAAAATTTTATTTATGTTATGTTTGAAGAGGGACAACTTGAATTTCGATGGTAGCAGTTACTTCTGGATGCAGTTTAACTTCAGCTTGGAAAAAACCTGTAGTACTGATGTCGGGCAAAGTAATACCCCGTCGGTCCACTTCTAGGTTAGCATTTTCTTGGATTGCATCGGCCACGTCTTGGCTAGTGACAGTACCAAAGATGGCTTCCTGTTCCCCTGCTTGCTTGCGGATGACGAAGCGACCGATAGTTTCCAGGGCTGTTTTTCGCTCCTCTGCTTCCTGTCTGATGGCTAAAATACGCTGCCGCTCTTTTTCTTGTCTTTGTTCTACTTGTCTGAGAATGCCGGGAGTGGCGAATACTGCGAAGCCCTGGGGAATTAAATAGTTGCGGGCGTATCCTCGTGCTACTTCCACCAAGTCCCCATTTTTCCCTAGCTTCCGCACGTTCTTGTTTAATACTACTTGCAAGCGTTTGCTCATCTAAAACTCCTTATAGTCCAAAGTTGCAATCATATCATTTAAAGCACTCAGGGGCAAGATAGAATGACCAATCACCCAATATCATCACTCACCTGCTCTCTCTGAATCTTAGTAGCACGAATCGACGTTTCTTTTATGATGTATACTATTCCCCATCTGGTGCGATGGGTACTATGGCTCAGTTGCGCGATGGCGCTATCCTATTCTGGGCACTATTTTACCATTGAAGCTGGAGACTATCCCCCACCAGCCCACCAAATCAGCTACCACACGTACTCCATCTCTCTTATTCTTCTCTCTGCGTCCTCTGCGCCTCTGCGGTTTAATCATATTATTCAAAAAATGTGAAGAAAGAGGAGCAAACCATGAGCCAAGAAAACTGGAGAGAAATATACCATCTTCATTATCCAGGTTCTAAAACAACTTCCATTTCCATGGCATTGGCATATTGTTGAAGGGGTGGCTGATTTCAAACATGATACAACTTGGAGCCTTAAAAATGATGCGAGAATTGATGACACACTCCATGGAGAAAACCAGGGAAACGGAGAGCAGTGGTCTTGTATTTCAGTACTACGCCTATGTTCTGCCTTCCCAACTTCTATTTAAGGAGCAGTACTACGGTTATACCAATGCCTTGGCTCAGTGGCAGCGGCTCCAAGCAGCTCAAACCTTGCCCCTTTTCTTGAGGGACTATTTAAGTTGGGTTAAAGATGAGACTCAGGTATCCTCAACTCTAGCTTTAGGAATTGAACCTATTGCTCAACCTATTCAAGATGCAAAATCTTGGCAATTTGTTCAAATTAATGGTCTCATACTGAGTTTGGTAAGTCTCTAGTGGTACTGGATCGTGGTAACAGAGCACCTAAAATTCCTGGACTTGCCTACCGCACTATCCCTCCCTACAATGTGCAGGATCTAGATCGGGATCGCCAACTCCTCCAACAAGTCTGTGACGAAGAAAACGCCGACCTTTTCATCTCTACCTACTACACCACTCCCCTTACTACCCCCTCCGTTCTCTTGGTCCATGACTTAATTCCCGAACTCATGGGCCAAAATCTGGATCATCCTTTTTGGCGAGGTAAACCCCATGCCATTGACTATGCTTCCCACTACATTTGCGTCTCTGAGAACACTGCCAAGGATTTGCAGCAATACTATTCCCAGATCCCCCAGGAGCGCATCACTATCGCCCACAACGGTGTCAGTCCCCTCTTCAGTCCGGCAACTTCCACCGAAATTCAAGATTTCAGAGGGCGCTACAATATCACCAAACCCTATTTTCTCCTCTGTGGCTCAGGAGAAGGTTACAAAAATGCCATCCTCTTTTACCAAGCCTTTGCCCAACTATTTACCAAAACGGGTTTTGAGATTGTTTGTACTGGAGTTGTAAATCAACTTCCCTCTCAGTTTCGTAACTATACCCATCATACCACCGTTCATGTCCTGTCCCTCAGTGATCAGGAACTTAAAGCTGCTTATTCTGGTGCTGTTGCCTTAGTTTATCCTTCTCAATATGAGGGCTTTGGTCTTCCTATTGTGGAAGCTATGGCCTGTGGCTGTCCTGTCATCACTTGCCCCAACGGCCCTATCCCGGAAGTGGCGGGAGAAGCGGCCATTTACATCGGGGACCAGGACATTGATGCCATGGCAGAGAGCTTGATTGAAGTACAAAAACCCACCGTTCGCAACTCCCTTATGGCGGCTGGTTTGGAGCAAGCCAAACAATTCTCCTGGGCAACCATGGCCACCACCGTCGCTGACACCTCCATAGCCACCACTCTCCTCCCCCTCAACCTGGGGGATATTAACCTCATTGCCTTTCCCGCCTGGGAGCAACCTGAAGAAGACCTGCAAATCGGAATACTTGCTGCCTGGCACCAAGTCATCCACTACGCCCTCAACCTGGAGACTGACCCGGAACAGCTCCGCCTCACCCTTCTCCTAGACGTCAGCGACAGCCCTGACCTTGATCTTGATCTCCTCATCAGTAGCGTCTGCTTTGAACTGATGATGAGGGAAGAGCTGGAAGTCCCGGAGGGCATTCACATTTCCCCTCTTCCTGCTCTTAGTCCCCTCCAGTGGCAGACCCTTCGCCCCCGTCTCCGGGCCCGTGTCCCCCTGCCCCAGGAAAACTACCTTAAGATTGCCGAACAATGCCCTGATCTCCCACCAATCTAAGTGGTTTTCTTACGTAGGTTGGGTTGAGGAACGAAACCCAACAGCACCAATCTATGTTGGGTTTCGCTGGCGCTCTACCCAACCTACAGCTTCCTTCTTGGAAATTATAGTTATTTTGATGAACCGCTGAACGCTCGGCGCAGAGGAGGATAAGAGAGAGCGAGAGCAAGGCTCCGCTTCGCGAGCGCTTGGGGAGGATGAAATTTTACAAAAATTTTTTCCAAAAGGGGTTGACAAAAATGAAATTAATTGTTATAGTAGTATCATGGGGAAAGATTGCGCCCATATATATAAGTATATTTACCTAGAGTTTGAAGGAGCGGTTACATATCTCCTCCACATTTCCTCATAAGCCTTTTCCATCTCCCGGGCAAACTGCTCCCCGTTCCACAAGGGGGATGTGTGGCGAGACTGGCGCAATTTATAGGCAACTTGTTGTCGCAACTCGGTATCAGTACCCAACCGCACCCCCCACTCAACATATTCTTCATCCGAGAAAGCAATGCCTTCTGTCACTCCCACATTCATCATCATACTATAGCTATTGCGGGCGGCAAATTGTTCTCCCACCCGGGTAACTAAAGGAATACCCATCCACAGAGTTTCCAAAGTGGTGGTGGCTCCATTATAAGGATAGGTATCTAAGGCCACATCGGCAAGAGTGAAATTAGCCCGGTGAAACACTTCGTGGTCAACTTTCGGTAAAAAACGCAGACGGGAGGTGCACACTCCCTCCTCCTGGGCGATCTGATAGAAGAAACTGGCCAGGAATTCATTTTCGTTTTCATTGCTGCGTCCTTTCACGAGAAAGTAACTATTGGGTACCTCTTTTAAAATTCTCAGCTGCAACTGCACATTATCAGGATGGCGCTTATATCCACTTTGGGAACTAAAATAGATAATGGCATTCTCAGGAATATCCAGTTGGGGGCGACGGAGAGTGGGTACTCCCACTTCAAAACCATCCACAGCAATGTAAGTGTGGGGGAGACGCCAAATTTTCTCCCGATAATAGGATTGTGCATTATCGGGTAGGACGTAGGGATCCGCAATAAAGTAGTCAATGGCTGGTAGCCCCGATGCATCTTGTCCTAAGAAGGTAACTTGCACAGGAGCTGGTTTAGCCGCCATGGCACCCAAAGTGGGAAAGCTAGTTAAACTGTCCAGATCCACTAAAATATCAATTTCATCCTCGTAAATTTGATTGGCAATCTGAACTATTAATGGGGAGACATAGTGAAAGTTGTCCCCGTATTCTGCCCTCAACTGCTGTTGTAGGGAATCTCCTGTAGGGGCGTCCACACAATAGAGATGAACCTCAAAGTTATCCCGATGGTGATATTTCAGCAGCCAACGAACCAACCACCCCACGGAATGCTGGCGCAAACACTCAGATAAGTAGCCTATTTTCAGGGTTTTAGGCCCGCCCCCACTCTTCCTCTCCCGGTGCCGTTCTTCATATTGCTTGACTTCTTCCTTGATAAGGGATTGAAGAGCATCTTGACTAAGTTGAGCAAGACCATTGCGCAAGGGACGATTAATTTGAGGCGCATCTTCAAAATAGAAGAAAAACGCTCCTATAATAAGTGCTTTGTGGAGCAATCCAAAATCTGTTTCTTTCTGGGCCTTTTCCCCCTCCACTATCTCCAAGATTAAAGTTTTGTATAATTGATATATCTCCCCAGCACGGTCAAACTGACCTTCAATTTCCATTAAAGCAGAAAGAATGCAGTGAGTACCTGTAAGTTTACTAGATAAATCCTGAGATTCTTCCTGATATCTTTCTCCTAACCTGACACTTTCCCACTTCTCCTCAACTCCCAGTTTCAGAGTAAAATTGGCTAATGACAACACAATATCCAGGTTGTCAGGGGCTAGATCCAGGCAGAATCTAGCAATGTCAGCCCCGATTTGATATTGATGCTGATAAAATAAAGACCCCAGTTTACCCATGAGGAGTTTAATCATCGGGGTACAGTCTGCTATGCTGGAAGCACAAACTTTCACCCACTGTAATATAGAGGAGGGAAAAGGATTTAACTGGAGAACATCCTCTAGTATTTGTAAGAGAAATTTTTCCTCAATGGTTTCCCCTTCTTGGTAAGTTTGAATTAATTGAGCTATAACCTCATCTTCTTCTTTAAATACCTTTCCTTTAATGGATACCCAGAGCAACTGCTGCAAATTATGACTATTATCCGAGTCAATTTCTCTCAAATGTTGTCGAATTAACCAGGCATTTTTATAAGCGCCCTTTTCAGTTTGATTTACTGCTTCCTTTTCCAGGATAACCCCTAACTCCCCGGTCCACTCTTCAATCTCCGACTCCGATGCTCCTACCATGGGGGACATCCAAGTAATCTGGGCTGTCTCTTCCTGCCCTTGGAGCAACTGAGCTAATCCCAGATACCAATAATAAAGTAACTGCTCCGGTTCAGTTTCAATTCCTGCTTCATAAATAAAGGCTGCTTTGGCATAGTTTCCTTCTTGCCAAGCAGCCATAAATCGCTGGTTAGCTCCAGTCATCAATCTCTTCTCTCCTCAAAGCAGGGGGAAAATCTACAACTAGCAATAGTCTATCAGAAGCATCAAAGCTACCTCTACCTCCATTTCTAAATTACCAAATCATGTTAGGTAAGAGTAGCCACCATGCTAACTGTGCCACTAGTACTTATTTGTTCAGGAATCTACCATTATTACATGACCAGGTTGGCTTTCCCGTCTCACTAATTGTTGGAGCTACTATCGAACCCACATTGTTCTTTTTACAAATAGTCTTTAAAATTATCCCATTCTTTAAGGCAATAGCTCCTGATAACCCTCTGACAGCGCTAGTATCATCGGGGATTGCGGTAACACCAGCATAACTCTCGTTACTACCTGAAATACTGTAGTTGTAGTTAGAAGTGTCAGTGTCGATGCCCACATCTAGAGCATCAAAACCAGTTGCAAAGCGAGTATTTCCAGGTGCAATGCGAAAGATTTCCTGTGCTTGATTAATAGCACTGATATTTACTGCCGCTTCTGTCTCCTTAGCCTTATTTCCCTGATTGAGGAAGGAAGGGAGGGCTACGGCGGAGAGAATACCGACGATGATGATTACCACCAAAAGTTCAATTAGGGTAAAACCCTCATTTGGCTTTTTCTGGGTTAGGTATTGGATATATTTGACTTTTAGATCGCTCTTCATAGTATATTGCGTCCTTTGTTTTGGGAGAGAAGATTTATCTTAATCTCTATATATATCCAAGATACCCTTTTCTCCCTTTATTCATATCACCTGGGAGAAAAAACTTTTTGATTCCTCCTCAACTCCCCTCCAGAGAGGCTCTTGCCAGTTATAGAGTCAGAGTTAGCAGTGGCGGCAGAAGCCTCACGGCAAATCAGAGATTATGCCGTGAGATGAATGCCGATCCGGGGTATTAATACTCATTGACAGGAACTTAATCGCGCCCTATAATTAATTGGCAGTGGGGCTGGGCGCCGTCCTCACTATAAAACGCCGTAGAGGGAAAGTTTCGAGTACCTTGATGGAAGTTCTACCCGTCCTTCGGGCGGCTGAGAAGCCTACACCATACCTGTCAGGGTTGGTGTAGGAGCGTCACTACAGCTGGCTGGTTCCCTTCGGTTAAAATTCCTTCATCGGTGCTCTGATTACTCAAATCTACTCTAGCTCTCACCTCGCCCTGTGGGATGTAAAACGAAAAGTATTCTCGCCCCTCTAAGGGTTCAGGGGTGGTTTGTTCCTCGGTTTTCCTCTGCAGGAGGGAACCAAAGATGTCAAAAATCAAGCTACGCCCTTTGGTGTGGGTAGGTGATGGGAGAAGAGCGCTTAAATCCTTTCCCCAACAAGTGAGGAAGGAGATTGGAGATGCATTGTTCCAGGTGTAGTTGGGCGTCACGCCACGGAGTGCTAAACTATTGAAGGGGTTGGGAGAAACAGTATTTGAGATTGTCCAGCGCTACAATACTGATACTTACCGCGCCGTTTATGCCGTCGCACTGGGGGAGAGTATTTATATACTCCATGCATTTCAAAAAAAATCAACTTCGGGAATTAATACCAGAAAATCAGATCTGGACCTTATTTGCAAACGGCTCAAAGCAGCCAAGGAGAGGGAAAATCCATGAATGACATCATTACTTTTGAAGAAAGCAGCGGCAATGTTTTTGCCGATCTGGAATTGGAAGAGGCTGACAGCCTTCTTATGCGTGCTATGCTGGGTTCACAAGTTGTCCGCATTCTGGAACAACGGCACCTGGAACAAGAGGAAATCGCCACCTTATTGAATATTGACCAGGCAGATGTTTCTCGTCTCATGAATGGCAGTTACAACGGTTTCAGCGAAGTTCAGCTCTTTAGCTTTCTCTACAAACTCAATCACTTCCTCGCAGCAGCACTGACTAAATCCACACAAAAGGTTAAAATAATGAAACATGCCAAAGTCACCACCATACCCGAATAGTCAAAACTACTCCTCTGCTCTTCTAATAACTGCCCTAAACCCCCAGCCCCCACTAACCCAACTATCACGGTCTGGATCATGCACACTTCCCAGCGGTAAAGAATGTAGGCGAGATAACTGGGCAGGGTGGTAGGTAGCACCCCATAGAGAAATATCAACGGTGCGGGGGTTCCCATAGCCTTGAGTGCCTGTAGAGGCGGCTTGGGACTGTTTTCCGTCACTTCGGCCATTAACCTGCCCAGAATGCCCAAATTGTGCAAGCCAAGGGCGATCGCCCCAGGGAAAATGCCGGGAAACAATACAAACAGGGCCACTAATGCCCAAATGGGTGCGGGAATGGCACGACAAAAAAGCAGCAATACTCTTGTAACTATATATGTTACTTGAGTTATCTTACTAGTGTTGGGAAACAAGGCGGGGTAGGAAAGGAAGAGAGCAACTATACCTGCAAAGGCGATCGCCAACAGAGACATGGCTAAAGTTTCACCAGCAAGAATAACTAATTTATTTATGAAAAAAGTATTAATTTCTGGGGGAAATGACTGCTGGGCTAAATCTCTGAATAATTGCCAACTTCTTCCAGATAGCAATTTACTCCAATTTGGACTAATGTACCAAAAACAAAAGGGTACGGCAATTATGACCCCCAACAAGACCCCGATCCCCCCTTGATCTCCCCTTGATCCCCCCTGAGAGAGATTCCCAGAATTTAAATCGAAACGACTGGTGCAACCTAAGCGACGGCGTAAAAAAGCACTGCTCATCTCTACTGCCCCATTTAACAAAACTAGGGCATAAAATAACGTCCACAGTTGCTCATAACGGAGGGATTGCAGGCTGAGGAGGAGCTGATAACCCAATCCTCCAGCTCCAATTATACCTAATACTGCTGCGGAGCGAATGGAACACTCAAAGCGATAGAAACTATAGGAGAGGAGGTTGAAAAATGCTTGGGGAATGAGACTATAAATAAATGCTGTCAGGGGAGGAACACCACTACCCAGGAGGGCAAATAAGGATTCACGGGGGGTTTGATCCAAAATTTCCGAGAATACCTTAGCGACGATCGCCCCATAGGGAATAGCGATGGCGAAAATGGCGGTGAGGGGATCTAAGCCCCAAATATTGAGGAAAAATAGCCCCCAAATGGCTTCATGAATAGCTCGGGGAAACGCCAACAGCCCCCTCATACCCACCCAGAGGTAGGGGTTACGCCAAACGAACCACCACCACACTTTGGAGCTGAAGACGCCCAAAATAATGCCTAAGAGGATGCTGAGAAAAGTGCCGCAGACAGCATAAGCTAGAGTAGTGAGGGTTCCATGGAAGGTGAGGTGGAGAAACTGAGGGGATAAGTCTGGTTGGAGACTAGCGCGACAAAATCTCCAGAGGAGAGGTAAACCTCCGGGATTGAAGATATCTTCCTGCCCGATTAACCCTTGGTAGAGGGAGAAGGCGATGGCTCCAAGAAAGACAAGCACCCACAGTTTTTCACGGAACCGGAGCATCTATGGACCTTCAAAAATAGCAGCTTCGATATCTTGACGACTGAGGGAATATTTGAAGGAACGCTGGATCTCCCTTCCCTTTGCATCGGTTTTGAAGTAACGTACAGTTATACCTTCAATTTCTAGGGAAATTTCCCCTTTCCAGTTGGAGCGCTCTACCTCCCAGCAGTGTAAGTTGTTTCGGTCTTGCTGGCAACCTAAATTTACCAGCCATTGTTCTATTGCTGGCAAGGAATGATTGTATAAGGGAGTATGGGCTGGAGGAAGAACCATGATTCAAGTTACTAGGGTAATGGCTTTTTATAGTTTCACGCAGAGGCGCAGAGGCGCGGAGAGAGGGGAGAGATTTTTAGTGTTATATAGCTTGCAAGAATTGCTTAAGGCTATGGAATGGGTTATTATTCCAAGGTAGATAACCGTTCTGAGCTGCTTCTCCTAAACGCAATCCTGGTTTAGCTTGAGCTGATAACCAAGCATTAAGTCTAGCTTTTGCCCTATTCTTGGGTTGTGATTTTGCTGTCTTGCTCATGAAATTAATCGTTGGAAACCCCGTCTCTTTAGAGCGGGGAGGAAAACGTTTAGCGGCTTTAGCCGCAGTCCCCCTCAATGAGGGTGGGAGAAATTGTTGTATCCCCCAAACCTCCAATTCGGTCGTGAAGTTTGCTTCGCCAATGTTATCGGTCGGTACTATCCAGACAGCACTGCCTTACCCCGAGTAAAGCTGTTTAACCACCCGGTTCTAGAGCCTGGGACTAGCACGCATCCCAGGGTAGGTCTTTAACTCTTGCCGATAACGTAGTCCGCGCTTTGGACTTAGGCTGGTCAGCTACCTAAAAAGAGAGGGCATGAGAGCAACGCCTCTTTAGAGCGGGGTGCTGACGCACTTTAAGTAATCGTCTACGCATTGTAACTGATTGAGATCCACTGCTTTCAGACAAACATCTTCCAGCATACCAGGATTTTGACTACCTGGGAGAATTAAAACGCTGATTTTGGGTTTGTCTCCAACAATTTTTCCTGGTTGGCTAGGATAAGGTAAACCACAATTTTTTAATGAGTCGCAAACACTTGTAAATGCACTTTTTGCGGAATTATCGGCGTCTCGCGTAATTCCTAAGGATACAACTTGGTAAAAATCCGGTCGCATTACTAGAAATTTGAGAGATGTTCTCAGTCCATTTTTCCCCCATACTGCACCACTTGAATATCCTTAATCTGGAGATGCTTCAGCAATGCTGAGAAAAATAGCACTTCATCTTTCCCTTCACCAAGGAGTAATTTGGGTTGGGAGATTGTTTGGGGTTGATTCCTCATCAACGCACCTCCCAATTCATTTCATCAGAAGATTCTAAAGTCTCTTCATCGTAAGTTACTGCTTTAATTTCATCTTCAACTCTATCGAGACGATGATAGGCAAAATCGTATTGTTTCCCACTCTTAAATGCGTGGTGAGCAGCTCGGATACACTCTATACTATGAGTAGTAGCAAATATTTGGGTTTCTCCTTTGCGAGCAACGTCACCTATAGCTTCCCAAACTTTAGTCAAAACTGAGTGATGAAAACCATTCTCAATCTCATCAATTAACACGATTCCTTCTTTAGTATTGGCGATCGCCAAGATAATTGAAAGCAACCGTCCCATTCCTTCTCCCATAAGGGGTAGGGGTACAAGTTCTCTCATACCTATGTTGCCGTGGATAATCGGTTCATTTTCTACAAGTAATAAACTAAGGCGTTTTAAGCGGGGTTCTAACATCCGCAAGGTAGGTATAATTTCATCAGTTCTTCCAAAACGCTCCATGTTACTAAAAAGTTCCGCATCTTTTCGAGGAGAATAGCTGCTACTGTTAAGATAAAGACTTAAAGGAAAGTCTTGTCGCTCTAAGTTAGATGAGAATTGTCTTTTTCTAGAAGATTTCTTCGTGAGAATTTTTTTTAAAGAATATTCATTTCCATATTCCATGACTAACTGAAAATTAGATCCTCTGGCAGAACTCCTCATTTTGATAGAGAGTTTTTCGTCATCCTGTGAGGGATCCATGAGGGCGATCGCCCTTTCCACATCTTGGTTGAAAAAAAATCCCCTGAGCACTTCCAGGTCATTGACCTTAGCATCTTTTGTCAGATTACGAGTCACATTAAGATTCAAGAGAATGTTTGGATTATCTGGATTGAAAAAAATCAGAAGAGCTTCTAAGAGAGATGTCTTCCCCACATTATTTTTCCCCCCAATTAAATTGACTTGTTTCAGGGGTTGGATAGTAAGATGGGGGAAACAGCGAAAATTCTGGATTGTAAATGAGTGTAGCATATCCCAATTGAATAAAGAGTGTTGATCCGGCGCAACAGGACTATGTCCATATTACCATCGACCTCTATGGGCGATCCCTTCGTGGCTGTAAAAAACCAAAAGCAGAATGTATGATATAGCAGTGAGCGCTGGTATAGTTACAGATTTAACTAGTATACAACTGTAATAGATATTGCCTGAAATCCAGTTTCAATCAGCACAGTTCCCATTGGTATAACTATTAACTGGTAACTCCCTACGAGCTGATAACTATCATGGTACTTGCTCCCCTCCCCCCTTTGCGCCTTTGCGCGAAACTCTTCAATAGTCCTTTTTAAAGGGACGGTTCAAGAAACCGGAAACTAAGGAAAGCACAATGGAACCAATTATAGCAGGAAGGAAACCATGAATAGTAACTCCTGGGGTAAAATAGCCCACTAGTCCAAAAGTAATGCCATTGACTACCAGGAGAAAGCCACCTAGGGTTAGGATAGTAAGGGGTAAGGTGAAAAACACGAGAAGAGGTTTGACAACAGCATTGGCTATTCCTAAGATTACTGTAGCTACTAAAGCAGTCTGTATATCAGCGATTTCTATGCCAGGGACCACATAAGCTGTAATTAAGAGAGCGATGGCTGTCAGGAGCCAAGTCATGAAAAATTCAAACATGTTTGTTGGTTGTGATTGATTTATCCTATAATTATAGTCTATCTCACATAGAGGCCATTGGATTTACAAGACAGAGCTATAATCATAACAGAGGAACTGGCAAAGCTGCGGGGTACCTTGCGAGAGGGACAGAAAAGAATGGGGGACTGGGAAGGGGGCGAAATGGCTATTTCTGCTGTTCCCGGGGCGGGTAAGTCTTACAGTCTCGCTGTAGCTGCTGCTTTGACTGTTGCTCGTTATGAACTCCACCCTCGCAGACAATTAGTGGTGGTTACCTATACTCGTTCTGCTGCTGCTAGTATTAAGGGGGTAATTCGCGACCAACTCAAGTCTCTTTCCCTGATACCTGGGGGGTATGAGGTACATACTCTCCACGGTTTGGCTTGCAGTATTGCTAGTCGTCACCCAGAATTATCTCAACTGAATTTGGAAACAGCAACTTTAATTAATCCTCATAATAGTCACAGACTGATTAAAAATTGTGTCCAAGAGTGGATTGCTTCTGCACCGGAACAATATAAGATATTACTGGAAGGGGCGGGGTTTGACGGCGAAGAAACGGAAAGGTTGCGACGGGAGTGGGTGTTGCGAACGGAGGTTTTACCTACCTTAGCTAGGACGGCTATTGCTGAGGCGAAAAGTTCCGCGCTCTCTCCTGAAGATTTGCAATTTGTCCAGGTTGAGGATCTCTATCACATATTAGCTATGGCTGGGGGTTTGTATAAGCGGTATGAAGCATTAATGGCAGCACGGAATTTCATTGACTACCAAGATATGATTCTTGCTGCTTTGCGGGTGTTGGAATATGCTCCTATTCGTAAATTATGGCAAAGTCAAGTATTTGCTGTTTTTGAAGACGAAGCTCAAGACTCTAGTCCTTTACAAGAAAGGTTGATTAAACTCTTGGCTACGGACCCAGAAAACCCGGAAACATCACCAAATTTAGTGAGGGTGGGAGATCCTAATCAAGCCATTAACTCTACCTTTACTCCCGCTGACCCTATTTATTTTAACTACTTTTGCACTAGTTGTCAAGGTAAAGGCAGTTTATCTACTATGGATCAAGCAGGTCGTAGTAGTAAAGTTATCTTGGATGCTGCTAATTTTGTGCTTAAATGGGTTAATAAGAATACCAAGAAGGAACCATTACCTTTTCGCTACCAAGAAATTCATCCTGTAGCTCCTGGGGACTTGCAAAAAGATGCCAACCCGGAACCAGTGGGTGGGGGTGTGGAAATATATACGCCACCGGATATCTATAAAACTGCCCAAATGATTGGTGAACGGGTGGTAGCCTTATTCAAGGAAAATCCTCAACACAACGCTGCTATCTTAGTACGGGAAAATCGTCAAGGTCGCTTTCTCGCAGAACAACTTGCTCCTCTAACTAAATCAATTAAAATCTATGAAGTGAATGAAGTTCAGCGTCAGACGAACATACCTGCTGAGGTGCTTAAGCTGCTACAATTTATCCATCGTCCCCATTCTCCTAATTATCTCAAAGCTGCTTTAGAAGTACTCCAAAATCGTCAGCTTATCCCTACTCAAGACTTGAATCCTCTGGCTGCTTTCCCGGAAAAGTTCCTCTACCCTGGACCTCTGGAACCAAAACAGAAACCTCAAGTTGCTGCTGCTCGTCGTTACTGTTGTAACCTCTTACAGGGGAGGTTAGAGTTGCCTCACTATCAATTGATTTTCTTTTTGGGTCTGACTTTAAAGTATACTGGATCTGAACTTGCCACGGTGGAGAAGTTGGGGGAACGGGTGAATCAGCAAATAGTGGGTCGTAGTTCTCTTCAAAGTACGATAGAAGTGTTGGTGGAGATTATCAGTGAGGAACGGTTTGAAGGAGTGTTGGAAGAAGAGATAGATGATGAATATACTCGTCCCGGACAATTAACTATTATTACTATGCACAAAGCTAAGGGGTTGGACTGGGATTATGTTTTTATTCCTTTTTTACATGAAGATGTTCTTCCCGGTTCTCTCTGGGTTCCCACTGCTGCTAAGTTTTTGGGTAACTTTACTTTGGCAGAAGTTACCCGGGCACAAATTAGGGCCATGGCTTCTCATAAAAAAAGTAAACATAAGATAAATATACCCAGGCCAGGTAATGCTTGGGAAGAAGCTACTAGACTGAAGAGGGGGGAGGAGTTTCGCTTGTTGTATGTAGCCATGACTAGGGCTAAACGTTTATTATGGATGTCCGCAGCCCAGAAAGGTCCTTTTCGCTGGAGTATTTTTAAGGGCGACCGGCATAATTTGCAGGGAAAACGACCCTGTCCTGTTCTGCCTGCTTTGCAACGGCATTTCTCTCTGTGACTCTGCGCCTCGGCGTGAAACTATAAGTTTGCGGAACTCCTTCACCAGTTGGTGGATAGTTTCAGCGGAACCTAAATTGGAATAATCTTTTTGTGCCATTTATCTCTCAGAATAGTATAGGGATCCGCACCTTCTTTACAACCCTTCACCAAAATTGCTTCCCAGAATTTTTTTTTTCCGCAACCGTTCCACAAAAGCAGTCTTGGTTTTTTCCTTGAAGAAGCAGAAATGAGTAGCCATAGCTTCCAGGAACTCCTTTTCCCTCTTTTCGTATTTTCCGCTCATAATGAACCTCCTCTGTCTATCCTCTTCCTTTATACAACATCAACCTATAGTTTTGCAACCCCTTATCTACTTATTTCTACATTTATCTACATCTACATTTTGCTATTTATTTGCCTACTTATTACCATAAATATCCCTTATGATGATATCTATAATCCCAGAATAGGCGAAAAAATATGAAAACTGTAGAATTTAGTAACCCCACACCTCCCTCAGAGCAACTGGAAACATCAATGAGTCCCATAATGGCGATCGCCTATTTGTCCACTATACTACTAAATGTAGTGAAAATAGTTTCAATTATCAGAAAAATGGTACCCAGAGGAAGAGAGGAGGGTGAACAATAAACCTCTTCCTCATATAGCGCTAGTGTAGGGGCGCAGGTTGTGCGCCCTACGAAAAATTTATATGTCCTAACCTTCTTCCGTAGTGCTATACCTGGTGTGGTGGGCAATGCCCACCCTACATCTTTGCGTCTTTGCGCCTTTGCGCGAAACCTAAACTATAATTAAAAGAGAGCAACTTTAGCCATAATGCAGGATAATTAACCTCCAACCAAGGTTGTAACTTCTCCAACAACTTAGGAAACCATCCCATGAGGAGAAAACCGATGAAAGCGTCCCAAGTAAAAGCCAAATAAGACCCAACCCAACGAAGCATATCTTTACTCCCGGCCATTTCCCAAATCCAGCCAATCAAAGCCGGATTTTGCAGCGCTGCTTTCAGTGCTAAGCGGTTAAAAAGTAGCCACCCTGTCCTATCTTTAATGAAAGTATCCCCTACTTCCAAAGGTTCATCAGCAAGGACACCAAAGAAAGTGTTCAACATAGCATTAATGCGTTGGGGAGGCAAAGTTTTCCCTGTAGGTACCATCATACCTTTAGAGAATAACCAGGTAACAGCAATATTGCTCTGATAAGCACGAATTTGATTTAAATGTTCTGCTCCCAGAAAGTCATGTTTGAGGGCAATATCTAATAAAGTAGTTAAACGAGCTAAATTTCTCACCAAAGAACCAAACCCGGTAAAAACCAAAGGAGACTGAAGGGAAGCAGCATCCCCAATAGCAAGGAGTCGGTCAAAAGCAACAGTGCGATCCCCACTTCCCACACTATAATAACCGGGAATATAACCAAAAGTAGCCTTCCCCCACACCAACTTATCCATGTCACAACGACGATACTCTGGTAAAATGGTAAAGAAATCCTCATACATCTCTAATAAAGAACCAGGATTATCCCGATGAACTTGGTGGTAGTGAAAGAGATAAACAGTCAACTCTCCATCCTTACCAGGAAATAACTCCCAAATCAACTGTCTCCCCCGAGAGATATCCCCGTGGGAATTGAGTACATCCCCATAACGAGAATCCCAAACTTCTGGGGCAAAACCTTCCTTAATTATACCTCCTACCGTAGGACAAACACTATCAAAAGTCCGTTCACCATTCAATTGCCAAGCAATAGGAGAAGCAGTTCCCATCGCATCCATCAACAACCTTCCCTTAGCCTGTATTGGTTCTCCAGTAGACAAATTTACCATCTGCACCCTCACCCCCTGGGAACCAATATCAGCCCGGATAAACTCCGTCCGATCCCATATTTCCCCACCAGCGTCACACAACTTAATGGCGCAAAGTTCAAGTAATTTTTGCGTATCGATAGCCACATTGAGAACAGTGGGGGTATGTAAAACAGATGCCTTCAAATGAGGAGGATTATTCCCATCAAAGAACTTACTGAAACCATCTAAATACTCAGCCCCTATAACACTAGCAAATTCAGCTTCTGTAAATAAACCCAAATCAATTAAACTTTGAAACTCAGAACGAGAAATATTCCACTCCCGGTTCATTCTCCCAAAACTCAACCGTTCCACCAATAGTACCCGATAACCTCTCAGGGACATCACTGCTCCGTGGATCGCCCCCAGAGCGCCACCGATATAAATAAGGTCATAATCAGAACTAAAATTCTCCCCTTCTTGCTCATAGACTACCTGTTTCGGTTGTTGAGGATTACGAACACTTTCCCGCCAACGCTTTTCCCACCAATAGACTCGGTTCAGATCCTGTTCCCCCTGGGGCATTTTCTGAAAGTAACGGACAGTTTCCGGGTAATAGGGAGTGAGTGCATCAAAAATAGACTGCTGGGACAAATCTATCTCTGGAGGTTCGGGATATTCCTGAGGAAAACGGTTCCGAACCTCAGTAGTTAACCCTTGACAGATTTTACCAGCACCAGGAATAGACTTTTCACACCATTGAAAGACCTTCAGGTAGGTAGTGCGCTGTAAAGACCAGACAAAGAGGGAAAGTTCCCCCTGGGGAAATTGGAGAAGAATACCGTCCGGTCTCACCACTTTCTGCCCCCTAGGAGGTGTCCATTCTGCTTGTAACCAGTTGCAGACAGCAGGGGTATCAGGGGTAGGGACTTCGAGATAGAGAATTTCTTTCATGTCTGTGTTCTATTTTAACCAAAGTGTGCTAAACTTGCCGACACTAAATTATTAGAAGCGTTAACAAAAGTTAACAGACCATGGATTATACCATTCCCACCACAGTTGAAGAAATCCTCGCGTTACGAGAGAGCGCCGTAAACGCAGAATTGCTTGCAGCAGCCATGGCAGGTGTGGTAGAAATTGCTCGTCGATCCGGTAAATCTCTAGAAGAGCTGACAGCTGAGGTGTTAGAGGAGGATGAGATTTTAGATCCGGTAGAAAGACGCTGGTTGAGTAATATGGTAGCACAAGCTTGGACAATTTTATCGTAGGGTGGGCATGGCCCACCAACCCCCGCGAATGAATTGCGGGCTAACTTATAAAACCCCTGGTTTGGTTTCAATATTACCCAGTGGAAACTGTAGTTGGGTTGAGATACGAAACCCAACAGCGCAAACCCACTGGGTACTACGGTAAACCAAACCTACTTCATTATTGTCTTCTATAAATTTTTCCTGTTCCTGCCTCCTCTAAGCTAATATTGTTTTGTAGTCTGAAAGTTTTACGGAATATTTGTCGAACTTCCTTGAAGAACTATAACACCACTATCTGTTACAAACCATGTTCCACTACCTACGTTCCACAGTTTACCATTCCCATTATAGCGCTCTAAAGAGAAATCACCATTTTCCTTGAGAAAATAAATAACAAGCGCATCTAAATGATACACTCTGCAAGAGTATTCTGAACTGTCATAATTGGGTTCAGAAGTGTAAACTCATTTACCAACAACTTTATTTTTTAAGGACTGTTTATTAGAATCCTTTAAAGTGCGTGCTGGAGGAGTTGTAGATGTATTCTCATTTGGTATACAACCCGCCAGAGCAGCATGACCATAAATGGTTGCAGCATATAAAAGTCAAGCAAATACTCCCTTTTTCATGGTGTTTCCTCCCATTTGACTATAGTGACACTTTTGTTTGTTTCACGGAGAACGCCGGCAGCGCGGAGAGGGTTTAAGAGGGAACGGGGAATAGCCCACCGCGCTCCTACGTTACGCTAACACACCCAATTTATCTCAATTGAGCCATCATAGTAGCTTCATCCCAATAAGAACGAACCTGTTGAATTTTACCAGCTTCATTAATTGTAAATAAACTAATTCCTTCAGCAGTAGCAGTTTTGCCATTTTTAGCAACTACCGTCATGGTCCATTTAGCTGTTGCTTCATTACTGGCAATAAAGAGATAGTCTTGGGAAAGCTCTAACTTAGCAAAAAAGCGAGACATTATGGCAAAGAATTCTTGGGCATTCTCATGGATTTTTTTACCAGGGCTATCCACTGGATCGTAAATGAGGGCATCGAGTGCAAAAATTGCCAACCACCCCTCAGCATTCATGGCTTCCATGTTGGCAAAATAAGTCTGGACAAGGTTTTGAATTATTTCTTTTGACATTGTTTGACAAATTAGTTCAAAAAATTATCTATATTCATCTGCTCCCGCCAAGGGCGGGACGCCAAAGGCGGTTGCTTCGCAAAGCTTCGCAATTATCTGCGGTTCAAAACATCAGATGACAGGTGGTGGGCAATGCCCACCCTACACTATGGCAATAGACTATCTACCACCATACCAGTACACAATAACATCATGTAGAGAATGGAATACTTAAACAAAGAGCGGGCCAATTCCTTATTAGAAGGTTCTTGTTTCAATTGCCATACTTTGCGCAGAAAAATACCTCCCAAAAACAAAGCAATTATGCCATAAACTATCCCGGAAGCTTCCAAAGGATACACCAATAATAAGGTATAAGGAACAGTCAAGAGGGTATAAAGCCAAATTTGATTGACCGTACATTTTTCCCCAGCTACTACAGGGAGCATGGGTACTCCTACTTGAGCGTAATCTTCTTTAATTATTAAAGATAAGGCCCAGAAATGAGGTGGAGTCCAGAGGAAAACTATCCCAAACAACACCCAGGGAGTCCAACTCAAGTCCCCAGTAACCGCAGCCCAACCTACTAAGGGGGGAATAGCACCCGCAGCACCACCAATAACGATGTTTTGCACGGTATGACGTTTGAGGAGATGGGTATAGATTACCATGTAAAAAACAATGCCAGAGATAGCTAAGAGGGCTGCTAAGAAATTGACAAAGACTGTTAGAATGGTAAAGGAAAGAACACCTAAAATAATGGCAAAAATGAGAGCGTGACGGGGCTGCACTCGACCGTCAGGAATGGGACGAGACCTAGTGCGCAGCATTTCATAGTCTATGTCTTGGTCGTAAATGCAGTTGAACGTTTGGGCTGAAGCTGAAGCTAAAGTGCCCCCCAGGAGGGTAAAGAAGAGGAGTAGGGGGTCCACATTTCCTGACGAGGCTATCCACATAGCTGCTGCTGTAGTAATGAGCAACAGGGGAATAATGCGGGGTTTGGTCAATTGATAGTAGCTGTGAGCCACTTCCAGGAGGTTTGTATTGCGTCGTGCAACTGTTGTCCCAATCATTAGTTGTACCTTATTTTCTTTTAAAATTCATGTCTGCTAGAATTAGTCTTGGCTTCTATTGGCTAAAACTGTAAAAGCCACTAGGGTACCGAGTAAGACTGCTCCTACGGTTTGGTGGAAAACCGTCAGCAGTTCTACTTGTAAATGGAAGCGAAAAGTGGCAATACCGAGCAGAATTTGCCAGAGGACTAAACCTGCGGCCAGGTTAGCTAATTGCCTTAAAATTGGGTGTCCGACAGCTTTACGTCGCCCTAAGAAGAAGAGAGTTAAGGTAGCTACAGTGGGGGGCAATACCCCAAAGAGGTGACTATTCATCACAGTACAGAGTCCAGCACCACCGAGACATTGATGTAAAGCCCAACGGGAGGCCACTAAACCCCCAACTAAACTCTGCCCGTAGACAAGGATAGCTGCTGTTAAACCCATCCAGGAGAGATGTCTTGGTGTTTTTGCATCTATGGGAGTTAGCATGGCTCCTATGGCCACTAAGGTACTGAAGAATAACAGTGCTGTGCCTAAATGAGCGGTGACAATATCGAACCGCAGCATTTCTGTTACTGTCAGTCCACCGAGAATACCTTGGAAAACCACCAGGAATAAAGCAAAGAGGGACACCCAAGGCAGCCATGAGGGCAAGTCCCGCCGCCACCACCAACTCAGGAACACCAGGAGAATGGTGCTTAAGCCAATGAGGGAGGCGTCCAGGCGATGAAACCACTCTAGGAAGACCTGAAAATTCATCTGCTGGCTGGGTATGAGTTGGCCGTAACACAAGGGCCAGTCGGGACAGGCAAGACCGGCATTCATCACTCGGGTGGCACTACCGATAGCCATGAGCAACAAGGTGGCGATCCCTATCTTCCACACTAAGCTGCGAATCCATTTTTCTGGCGAACGTGTTTCCTGCTGATGATGAAGGACTGATTCTGTCATGGAACAAGGGAAAGGGTTGAGCTACCTCAGAGTGTAATTACTCTCTTGCTAATATCGAGATTATTTTAGCTATTCTTCAGATTTAGTTGACAATGTATTTCGCAAAGCTTATCATATATATAGAAATATTTAATAATTGAATCAGTACCCTGACTAAACATGAGCCTATGTCATGGTCACTCTTGAGAGCTAATTTGTCAATCAAATCTTAAAAGAAAGCAAAGTATTATTATATGTGGGTTGGGACGGCAAGGCGGTGCCCCTACACTGTCAAGGTACATGATAACTGGTAACTGTTGAGGTGATCCAGAAAAAAAACAAAAGATTCACAGAGACCGGTCCAATCAATTATTTTTCGTTATGCTTATATAGATAGGCAACTAAGGGAGGCTTAATCGTGAAGATTCCAAGTAACATTCTCACTCTCATAGCCGGAATCGCCCTAACCCTGATTTGCCTGTGGTACGGACAAAATCACGGTCTGATGCCCATAGCAGCTTCAGCAGACGCGAGGACGGTTGACGAACTCTTCAATTTCATGATGACCATAGCTACGGGTCTCTTTTTACTCATTGAAGGGGTACTAATAGTCTCCATTTTTCAATTCCGCCGGCGTAAAGGGGATCTAACGGACGGTCCTCCCATTGAAGGCAATATTCCCTTGGAAATTGTTTGGACTGCTATTCCCGCTGTTATTGTCTTTATCCTGGCGATCTACAGTTTTGAGGTCTATAACAAAATGGGGGGTCTGGATCCCATGGCTTCCCACGATATGGGAACCCAAATGGCTCATCACCATCATAATGACAACCTGGTGGCTTTAGATCTAGAAGGGCAAGAGGTTGCTCTCGGATTGGGTGCTTCCCCTGGAAATAAGGAGGAAGAAAGTTTAGTTGTGGACGTGAATGGACTCCAATACGCTTGGCTTTTTACCTATCCCGACACTGGTGTTGTCTCTGGAGAACTCCATGTTCCAGTAGATCGCCAGGTAACCCTAAATATCTCAGCAGCAGACGTAATTCACGCTTTCTGGGTGCCCCAACTGCGTTTGAAACAAGATGCAGTTCCGGGTCGAGAGGCCCAGTTGACCTTTGTTCCTGACCGAGTGGGAGAGTATCCTATCATTTGCGCTGAACTCTGCGGTGCATACCACGGCGCCATGAAAACAACCTTATTTGTGGAGACGGAGGCAGAGTACAACCAGTGGGTACAAGACAATACTTTTGCTCAAGAATTATTCTTAGATGAAGCAGTTGCCAATTATCACGTACCATGAGAGGAGAGGAAGCTCGTACCATGACAGTGTAGGGGCACGGCACTGCCGTGCCCGTACCAGTTACCAGTTGCCAGTCAATAACTAACCAGCAATCATAACCCATGTCCACAGCAACAGAAACGAAAGACAATCCTGTCAGTCAGAACGGACACGGTTCAGACAAGCAAAGGAAATGGCAGGATTATTTTACCTTCAACACCGACCACAAAGTAATCGGCATTCAATACCTAGTCACCTCGTTTTTCTTCTACTTCGTTGGCGGTTTCTTAGCGGAAATAGTGCGCACAGAATTAGCAACTCCCGACCCGGACTTGGTGCAACCGGAAATGTACAACCAAATGTTTACCATGCACGGCACCATCATGCTGTTCCTGTGGATTCTTCCGGCGGGTGCTGCCTTTGCTAACTATCTCATTCCCCTGATGATCGGTGCAGAGGATATGGCCTTTCCCCGGTTAAATGCGGTGGCATTTTGGATGATTCCCGTGGGGGGTGTGCTATTAATCAGTAGCTTTTTCGTCGGCGCTCCCCAAGCGGGTTGGACTTCTTACCCCCCTTTAAGCTTGATGTCCGGGAAATGGGGGGAAGAAATTTGGATCATGAGCCTGCTGATTTTAGGCACATCTTCCATTTTGGGTGCCCTCAACTTTGCCATTACGATCCTGAAAATGCGGATTCCGGAGATGGATCTCAACAGTATGCCCCTGTTTTGCTGGTCTATGCTGGCTACTTCCGCTCTGGTGTTAATCGGTACCCCTGTTTTAGCAGCAGCTTTGATTCTCCTTTCCTTTGACTTAATCGCCGGAACTAGCTTCTTTAATCCGGTAGGGGGAGGAGATCCCATTGTTTACCAGCATATGTTTTGGTTCTACTCCCACCCAGCGGTATACATTATGGTATTGCCCTTTTTTGGGGTCATTTCCGAAGTATTGCCAGTCCACGCCCGCAAGCCTATTTTTGGCTATCGGGCCATCGCCTATTCCAGTTTAGCGATCGCCTTTTTGGGACTGATTGTTTGGGCACACCACATGTTTACTAGTGGTACTCCTGGTTGGTTGCGGATGTTTTTCATGGCCACCACCATGCTGATTGCGGTACCCACAGGGATTAAAATATTTAGTTGGTGTGCCACCATTTGGGGGGGGAAAATCGAACTCAATAGCGCTATGCTCTTTGGTATCGGCTTTATTTCCTCCTTCTTAATTGGGGGATTGAGTGGAGTTATGGTAGCAGCCGTACCCTTTGACATTCATGTTCACGACACCTACTTCATTGTAGCTCATTTCCACTACGTTCTCTTCGGAGGTTCTGTTTTTGCTCTCTTTGCGGGACTGTATCATTGGTTTGGCAAAATGACAGGACGAATGCTCAATGAAACTTGGGGGAGAATTCACTTTGCCCTCACCTTTATTGGCTTCAACATGACCTTTTTGCCTATGCACCAATTGGGTTTATTAGGGATGAATCGCCGCATTGCCCTTTATGACCCCCAATTTCAATCCTTGAACATAGTTTGCACCATCGGTTCTTATATCTTAGCTGTTTCTACTCTGCCCTTAGTAATTAACGTTCTGTGGAGTTTAATAAAAGGGAAAAAAGCAGGTCGGAATCCCTGGCGTGCCCTAACCTTAGAATGGCAAACCACTTCACCTCCTGCCATTGAAAACTTTGAGTCAGAACCAGTTTTATGGGCTGGCCCCTACGAATACGGCATTGACAGTGAAAATGAAGAGAAAGAAGACGTAGAAGAGATGTTAGCAGAAGTGAGCGCTAAATCTTAACTCATTCGCGTTCATCTGCGGTTCCTGTAACAACAACCAACAACAAGATGCAAAGTTCAATTGTAGAAGATCCAAAACTAGCCCTAAACTATCACAAAGAGGTGGAAGCTCAAGGGCATCACGGGGAACATCCCGACCATCGCATGTTAGGTGTCATCGTCTTTCTCGTGGCCGAGAGCATGATTTTCCTAGGTCTATTTGGGGCCTTCTTAATCTATCGTAGCATGATGCCAGTTTGGCCTCCAGAAGGAACCCCCGAGTTGGAACTTTTGGTACCGGGAATCAATAGTATTATCCTGATTTCGAGCAGCTTCGTCATGCACAAAGGTCAAAGTGCCATTCAGAAAAATGATGTTCCTGGGTTGCAGCTTTGGTTTGCTATTACTGCGGCTATGGGAGCAATTTTTCTCCTGGGACAGCTATACGAATATAGCCACGCAGAATTTGGTTTAACTCTGAATGTCTTTACCAGTTGCTTCTACGTTCTCACTGGATTTCACGGTTTACATGTTACCCTAGGGCTGTTACTCATTTTAGCCGTTTTGTGGCGATCGCGCCAACCAGAACACTATTCCGAAACCAGTCATTTTGGCGTAGAAGCAGCCGAACTTTACTGGCACTTTGTGGACGTTGTCTGGATTATTCTCTTCGTTCTCGTTTATCTCCTCTAACTCTCCGCGCCTCTGCCGCCGCCATTGATTAATGCCGGCGGTGAAACCAAAAATTCTATGTCTCGCGCAAAGCCGCAAAGGCGCAAAGGAACAAGTTTGTTATAGAATAAGAAGGGATGACAATAAAATGATTTAAGAAAATGTTGACTACGTTTGATGCTGTATTGAAGGGAAACCAGCTAGAGTGGACTAATGATGTTCCTCTCAGCGATCGCCCTAGGGCGGTTCGGCTCTTGAGCAATTAACTCAAAGTAAAGTCTACTCTGATGTAGAACCCATGACATGACAGCGAGAGTTGCGCCAAGACCGTTCCCTTCCCCAGAGAAACTAAGAATGCTCCTGGATAGCAATATTATTATTTATGCAGCTAGACCAGAAAATTCTGAGCTGAGACGTTTCATAGCCGAATGCACACCAGCCGTCTCAGCCTTGAGTTATGTGGAAGTACTAGGTTCTCATCGGTTCAGTTAAATATTTAATACTACTTTTATTAAAAATAAATTATTTAGCTGACAGAGTAATGATTCATGAAAACAGATTCCCTCTTCTACCGCATTTTCCAGAGTGTGCCGGAGATTTTCTTTGAACTCATTGGACAACCCTACCGAGCAGGGTATCATTTTCGTTCCATAGAAGTCAAACAAACAGCTTTCAGGATTGATGGAGTATTTCTACCCTCTCCCGACGCAGTGGATGAACCGGTTTTTTTTGTAGAAGTTCAATTCCAAAAAGATGAATTACTTTATCATCGCTTGTTTGGGGAACTATTCATGTTTTTGGCTCAAAATCCCAATATCTCGGATTGGCAGGCAGTTGTTATTTTTCCTCGACGCTCCCTGGAACCTGACAAGAGAAAACTCTATGAAGCATTATTGTCGAATGAGCAGGTTCAACGTTTTTATCTCAATGAACTGCTGTCTCCGACAGGTAGGTTTTCCCCTACCCTAGGGCTGATGGAATTAATTGTCAAACCAGAGAAGCAAGTACCTAAATTCGCAAGAACATTATGGGCGCAAGTCAACCAAACCGAGGATACAAAAATTCCCAAGGAAAAAATCTTGGAGTTGATTGAGACTACAATGGTATACAAGTTTCCCCAATTAAGTCGTAAGGAGATTGCAGCAATGTTGGGATTAGCAGAAAGCGTCAAGCACACCAGGGTTTATCAGGAAGGACTACAAGAAGGCTTACAAGAAGGACGAATTGAAGGACTCCAAGAGGGACGAGTTGAAGGACGTTGGGAAGGAGAACGGAGGTTAATTATAAGGCTGCTGCGCCATCGTGTTGGCTCCCTTTCCCCAGCCCAACAGTCTCAAGTTGAAGCCTTACCCTTGGAGCGGTTAGAAGCATTAGGTGAAGCGCTGTTGGATTTTGACCAGGTGGCAGATTTAATGCGGTGGTTGGAGACAAATACCTAGGGAACCGATATTTGAGTTTCGCGCCAAGACGCAAAGGCGCAAAGGGTTATGGGAATGGTATTTTGATGTACTATAGGGGGAATGAGAAAATTATGAAATTCTCAACTAGAAAATTTGAATTTATTCCTATAACCCTACCACCACAGGATGGAAATCAAACGCTAAACCCAAGACAGTGTAAGTAGCTAACAGCAAACCTCCTTCCAACCAGTTAGATTTCCCGTCCGCACTGATAGAATTGATAATTAACACTGCTACTGCAACTGCAACTAACTCAAAGGGGTTGAAATTCAGATCCATAGGTTGACCGATCGCCCACCCAGTAATGACTAGGACAGGAGCAACAAATAAGGCAATTTGTAAACTAGAACCGATAGCTACAGAAACAGACAGATCCATCTTATCCTTCATAGCTACCGTTACAGCATTCGATTGCTGGTTTGGGGGGAAATGACGAGATTCAGGGAAATGAGGGGGCGGATACTCTGGAAGAAGGCCCTGGAAATGATAGTCTTTTAGGTGGGTCCGTCAATGACCTTCTGAAAGGGGGTGGTGGAAATGATACTCTTGTGGGATGTTATTGAGGTAGTAGCTAATTTTACTATCCTTCGAGAAGGAACGGTAACTGGTGGGGGGCTGTTTACGGATATAAGCTTGAGTCCTGATAATGAGATTAGAATTATTCACGATGTGGCATTAGCATCGGAAAGTATTATTTTTAGTAATTCTACCGCCGATTTGGCAATTGTGGCTTTTGATGCTACTGTGGATAGGATATTAACAGGCAATAGTACTGTTAACTTTAGTATTAGTAATCAAGGTAAAACAGTGACCAGTGACCAGTTACCAGTTACCAGTTACCAGTTACCAGTTACCAGTGACCAGTTACCAGTTACCAGTTACCAGTTATCAGTTACCAGTTACCAGTTACCAGTTACCAGTTACCAGAATTATGATGTTTTGTCATGGTACAAGGTCAACTGTCATGGTACAAGGTCAACTGTCATGGTACAACTGTCATGGTACAAGGTCACTGCTATTGCGAAGCTTTGCGTAAGCTTTGCGAAGCAACCGCCCTTGGCGTCCCGCGTAAGCGTCCCGCCCTTGGCGTCCTGCTAACTGGTCACTGGTACCATGGTACGTGGTCACTGGTCACTGGTACCATGGTACGTGGTCACTGGTACCATGGTACGTGGTTACTGGTACCATGGTACGTGGTAACTGAAAGGTGGGGGCCTCAAACCCAAGGTTGAGCTGGTACCATGGTACGTGATTACTGGTCACTGGTAACTGAAAGGTGAGGGTGGATATTGTCTATTCAGATGATGCTATCATAACTAAGGATAATAAAGTTTTGGAAACTAATTTTAGATCCGTTGAGGTAGAATTGCCCCTAGACTTGCTCCGCACCCGGGCTGAGACGGAAGACTCGGCAGGTTTGGGGATAGATTATCAAACCCAGCATGTGGACTATTTGGGAGTAATTATTGACCCTGAGAATTTTGTAGGAGAAGCTGATGAGGATAATAATGTTAACTTTAATGATATTACTTACGCTCCTTGGGATATCAATGGGAGTGGCAGGGTGACGCCTACGGATGTTATTACGGTCATCAATAGTCTTGGTGAAAGTGTGGGTTCCGGGAATAGTTTGGCAGATATTGATGGGAATGGTATAATTGAAAGTGGGGATGCTTTGGCTGTCATTGACCGTTTGGGTTATACTATTAATGGCGAGGCGATCAAGTTGATTTAGTCACCCATTGCCCCTACACATACGGAAACGACATCATAAAAAATAGAGGCTATAATACCTATGATAGATGTGACTTTATCTTTACCAGAAGAGACAGCTTTAGCACTCAAGGTTACTCCAGAACAACTTGGTGGGGAAATGCGCTTAGCAGCAGCAGTAAAGCTATATGAGTTGGGGAAATTATCTTCTGGTGCGGCTGCTAATCTTGCTGGGATAACGAGAGTTGTCTTTTTATCCAAGTTAGCAGACTATGGTGTTGATACCTTTCGGCTAACAGAAGCAGAATTGTTGGGGGATAAATCCCGTGCTTAATGTCATTGCTGACACGTCGCCAATTCAATACCTTTATCAAACAAATTTGCTGGACTTATTACCGACTTTATATAGTCAAATTACTCTTCCCCAGGCGGTTGCTGATGAACTAACTATAGGGAAATCCTTAGGTGTGATGCTTCCTGATATTACAACACTCTCCTGGATAATCGTCCGTCAAGCCCGTATGAGAGCTATTTTACCCCTTGTTACTGAACTCGGTGCGGGTGAACGAGAGGCGTTGGCTTTAGCTCTAGAAATTAGGAATTCTCTAGTTTTACTTGATGATGCTCTAGCAAGGCGCTACGCACGCTTACTGGGAGTTGAGTTTACAGGTACTCTGGGTGTTCTTTTGAAGATAAAACAAGCTGGATATTTGGTTAGTGTAGCACCAGTTCTTGACCAGCTTGATGAACTCAACTTTCGTCTTCATTCGTCTACCCGTACCGCTGTGCTGAAACTGGCGGGGGAATTGATTTGAATCTCGCGCAAAGGGATCAGAGGGCGACTCACGAAACGGATTCGCACCCTAAACCCCACAGCCTATTCCCTATAATCCTGCCACTACAGGATGGAAATAAAACGCCAAACCCAAGACAGTGTAAGTAGCCAACAGCAAACCCCCTTCCAACCAGTTAGATTTCCCGTCCGCACTGATAGAATTGATAATTAACACTGCTACTGCAACTGCAACTAACTCAAAGGGGTTGAAATTCAGATCCATGGGTTGACCAATCGCCCACCCAGTAATGACTAACACAGGAGCCACAAATAAGGCAATTTGTAAACTAGAACCGATGGCCACAGAGACAGATAGATCCATCTTATCCTTCATCGCTACCGTCACAGCAGTAGCATGTTCAGCAGCGTTACCGATAATAGGGAGCAAAATAACCCCAGTAAACAATGCAGTCAGTCCCAAACTAGAAGTAGCTTCTTCCAAGGAGTCTACCAACAATTCCGACTCCACTGCTACCCCTAGGGTAACAGCGAGGAGCACTATAACCCAAAACCAAATCTTAGTGGGTTCTTTATCCTGTTCCTCTTCCTGTTCTAAGTCAGCTACCCCCACCTCATAGAGATAGGAGTGGGTTTTCATAGAGAACAAGAGACTTAAACCATAGACTAAGATAAGTACAACCGCAACAGCAACGGAAAGGGTTTGGATGGTTTCTTCCCCAATACCAGTAGAAGTATATTCCACTGCGGTGGGAACTAGCAAAGCAATTACTGCTAAATTCATGAGGGAAGAGTTAGTCTGAGCAACTGCTGTCTGAAACTCCTGCTCCTTATAACGGAGTCCCCCCAAAACCATAGCAAAACCCATTACCAACAGGATATTACTGATAATGGAGCCTGTAAGAGTAGCTTTAACTACCTCAATCAGCCCTGCTTTCAGAGCGAAAAAAGCCAAAATCAGTTCCGTAGCATTACCAAAGGTAGCATTTAACAGCCCCCCTAAATTTGGTCCCACTACCACAGCGATTTCTTCCGTGGCTTCTCCCATAAAGGCAGCTAGGGGTACAATACCTAAACCAGCAGTAATGAATACTACCACTGATCCCCACTCCAGAAAGTTACCGATGATGGAAACTGGGATAAAAAGGAGTAAAATGAGAAAAATAACGTTCTTGTTCATGGTAGATTATTTGAACCGCACCAAAGACGCGGATGAATGAATTTTACATCTGAGAGGGCGCAAGGCTTGCGCCCCTACAGCAGCACAGTTTAACCTGGATACCTTGAGAATTTCAACCAACATCAGCTAGAATACAAAATGATTCAAACTTACACCGCCAAATACACTAAAATTGATGCTGGTTATATGGGGCAATTAGTGGAGTGGCCAGAAGTAGTTACAGAAGGAAAAGACCTGGAAGAATGCCGTCGAATGTTGCGAGATGCAGCCCAGGAAATGGTATTAGCCTACTGTCAGCAAAACCAAGAGATCCCCTTAGGTAATAGTCTGATAGAACAAGTGCCCGTTGAGGTTAATTATGTCGGTCAAACGCCGTGAACTATTGTCCTATTTGAAAGAAAATGGCTTTTATCTTTTAAGAGAAGGTGGTAATCACTCAATCTACACAAATGACAGCAAAAAGATACCCGTCAAACGACATAAAACATTTGATAGAATTACAGCAAATCAAATTTGTAAGCAGGCAGGATTATATCCGAAATTTTGAGCTATGTATTGATGAATAATAAGTTGCGATCGCTGTAGTTAAACCTTCTAAAGTATATTCCTGGGCTTCAATATCCACCCTGCCGAAAATTTCCTCACAGGTTTTGGAAGTTTGAGGACCAATAGAAGCGATCCGGGGTGAAACACCGGCAACTTTTTCCCATAGTGATTGCAATTTACCTTTCTCATTAATGAGTTGATAAAAGTTTTTTACTGTCTTAGAACTAGCAAAAGTAACTACATCTACTTTACCCTGTTCTAAAGCAGACCAAGCAGCAGGAGTAATTTCCGCCGGACAACCCGACTCATAAGCAGCCACTTCCACAACCTCAGCACCACCATCGCCTAATTTCTTAACTAAGACTTCTCTCCCCCCAGTTTCTACCCTAGGAAAGAGAATCTTTTTCCCCGGAAGAGGTTCGGGAAAATGTTCCACCAAGGAGTCGGCGACAAAGTTGGGGGGGATAAAATCTGGTTGCAGTTGACGCTGTTGCAAGTAAGCAGCAGTTTTCTTACCCACTACAGCTATTTTGATTTTACCTAAAGCGCGAGCATCTTTACCCAGAGTTGCTAAACGGTTGCAGAAATATTCTACCCCATTAGCAGAAGTGAGGATCAACCAGTCAAAATACTCCAGATTAGTAATTGCTCTATCTAAACCCTCCCAACTAGAAGGAGGACGAATTTCCAGCGCTGCCATTTCAATGACTGTTGCTCCTTGCTCTTGCAACAGATTCGTAAACTTACTGGACTGTTGCGCAGCGCGAGTCACCAGGACAGTTTTTCCCCTTAGGGGAGTCTGAAAGTTAAGCATAAAATTGTTATTACTCATACCAACCACTTCGCCAATAACAATAACTGTAGGAGAGAGCATTTCCCCAGCAGTAGCAGCTACAATATTACCTAAGTTACCCTGAAAAACTTTTTGTTCTACCCTGCCACCATGGCGAATTATGGCCACGGGACAGTCAGAATGGCGTCCTTGTTCCTGGAGGAGATGGACAATTTGCCCCAGAGTTCCTCCCCCCATTAAAATTACTAAAGTATCAAGTCGCGCCAGTGCTTCCCAATCTAAAACTGCCGGATTATGACCATCCACCACCCCAAAACAGCTACTCAATACCTTATCCGTCAGGGGAATACCAGCAAATAAAGGAGCTGCGAGGGCAGAAGAAATACCTGGAACCACCTCAAATGGACAACCGACCGCCTGCAAAGCTGCCATTTCCTCCCGAGGGCGACCGAAAATAAAAGGATCGCCCCCTTTGAGTCTCACCACTTGTTTCCCCTGAAGACAATAAGCTACCAGCAATTGGTTAATTCGTTCTTGGGGGGTACTGACCCCTCCCCCTCGTTTACCCACATCCAATTTCAGGCAACTGCTGGGGACTAATTGTAATAATTGGGAGTCTATCAGAGCATCGTACACCAATACCTCCGCCCGAGCAAGCAATTCTTGTCCTCTCAGGGTGAGGTAGGCGCTCCCACCAGGACCTGCACCGACGAGATATACTTTACCTTTTGTTTTCCCTTGGTTGATTAACATCTAGTTTCGGCTAAATCCCGAATCAGGGACATTTTGCTGCGGATGTAATCCGTGACAATATCCGTCTGATGACGATCTAGAGATTGGCGATCGCCCAGTCGATTCAGCAGCCACTGGATTAAAGTGGCATCATCTTCTTTGAGCAGCACATTGGGCTGAGTGTTTTCAATCAAAGACCATAGCTGACGTAGCATTTTCGGGGTCATCTCTTCTCCTATTGGCTGACGGAAAATTGAGGAAGAAGTAAAAATACTCTCTTGTTATACTCATGACTTCCTCTAATATTCCCCACCATAGCCAATTTGTAAGTGGTCAGCTGGGGTGTATATAATTTGTAACAATAGTTTACTAAACCGCAATAATAGTCATTATTTCACAACATCGAAGATGCCGCCTTTGGCGTCCTATTCTCATCATGGAGCTAATTCCTGTCAATCACCATGAAAAATGTATCCAATATAACATTTTCCCGTTGGCAGCCAAGATGTGCTATAGTACTAATTATGTACAAAGAAGATAAGAAGACCAATATGGGCAGAAAGCAAATTGACCTTAAGCTTCCCGAAGATTTACTTCAAGCAGTTCAAGCAAAAGCCGACCAAGAGCAAACTTCAGCTACAGAAATTGTCCGCCAAGCTTTAACATCTTATTTGAGCACCGAAACAGCAAGGCTCAAAGAACTAGAACAAGATGTAGCTAATATCAAAGCAAGGCTCAAAGAACAACGACAAGATGTAGCTAATAACACCGAACATATATTTGTTCTCAGTGAGCAGATATCCAAAAATAGCAAAAAACTAGAAGAGAAGGAGTTTAATTATAAAGTAAAAGTCAAAGAAATTAAATCTCTTCGACCTACCCATCGCTCTACAAAACCACACAGTGTCGCCTATGGTTGGGGTGAAGCAGCCTCAACATATCCAGGATGGGAACCATCAGCCAATATTTCCTATGTTTTGGATCAATTCAGAATTCTTAACACAGATGAAGCCAGAGCTGCTTTTGCTGATAAGTGGCTCGGTTTGTGCGTTCAAAGCCTCAATGGGGTTTTGCCTATTTGTTACAAACTTATGGGCATTATGGAAGATCAAGAGATGTACAAATTTCCCCACTGGATGGAAGGAAACCGGACTTACAATTCATTTGATCACTATTTTAAGTATCGATTTAATAAACTTTTCGATAACTGGTCAAAAATGGAGCATACCTACCAATTTATTGTAGATTTTTGTCCTCAAGAAATACTAGATAAACTCTTACCTATAGAAGAAGATGGCGAATTAGACGAAAAGTTTCACTCTGACTTTGTCCAAAAGAAGACTGATGCTGTTCTATCTCTTAATGGAGGTGCCAAAAGTAATCAAGAGGATACTGAACAGTTGACTAAGTCGGTAATTAATGGCCTACAAAAAATGACAACGCAAGAAGTAGTCAATTTTTGTGGTCTAAGCAAAAGACAGGTAGACAGGCGCAGACAAGAAGGTAGGTTACCCCTAGAAATAGAGGTAGAAGGAGTAATGTATAGCATTGATTATAAAAAACGAAATCTTTGGTTGGTGAAGCCAAAAGATGGAAAAGCCAATAGCCCAGAATCTTTGCCGTATCAGAAAAAACAGCCTCAACCTACTGAAATAAAGAGTGAGTTGACCCAGACCGCTCTCAGTAAAAAGTTACATGTTTGCAAGAAGACCTTGAAATCCAAGCAAACCAACCTGTCTGAGTCGGAGTTTGCCGAGTGGACTGCTAGTAAGGACCCTGATGGTGTTGCCTGGGTCTACTCAGATACCCTCAAAAAATACCATCCTTTAAATTAGAGCATTCTCCGCCATTCCATTTTATTGTGTATGATGGTGAAGAACACATATTTACCAGGAATTGCCCCAGTGAAAGACTCAGACCAGAAAAAAGTGGGAATTAACCAGCCAACTTGGATGTCTATAGAATAGTGGCGGGAACTATTGACACTGCATGGTGGCATTCCCCAATGTGCTTACACCAAGAAAACAGCTCATGAAGCCAAGTTGGTGGTTGACCATATTGTACCCCGGTCCCAAGGAGGCGAAAACGAAGTTAGTAACTACCAGTTCCTTTGCGAGGAGGAAAACCTCAAGAAGTGGGCAAAACCAGATAAGTATTGGTCGCAAGACTTCTACTATGACCGAAACCACGATCCCAATAAATTTCGCTATGCTCAGGATTCCCTGGCTTATCGCCAAATTCGGGCCTATGCCCCACATTTCCAGCGTCCCTGGTCCCAGATTAACCGAATAGTCCATTTGCTGGCATGGATAACTGGGGCGGGAAAAACAATGGCTATCCACGCCATTTGCTTTGCTCTTAACCAAATTTTGAGAAGGGATAAAGGAGTAGCCTATCCTAGAGTTGACCGCATTCTTGTTCTCGTGAAAGAGCAGGCTTTACGGGATCAACTACAAAAGGAACTAGCAGAGGATGTTGAGAAGTACGGAATCTGTCCCACGTTGCCCAGAGTCGGTGTAGTGAAAAACAGTGGGGACTTGGAGAACGACTATTGGCTGGAACAACATGATATTGTGGTTTCTTGCCTACAGCAGGTGTGGGAACGGGAGAAAGGTATTTCTCGGGATAAAATGGAGCCAATTCTGGGCAAGTTTGCCGTTATTTTCTTTGATGAACCTCATTTTGCTGTAGAGCAAGTGGCAGAATTGGCTGAATCAGCAACTCGAAGCCTTTGTTTTGGGCTAACCAGTACCCCCATCAATGCCAAAGGTAAGATTTTAGAGTCCTATGTCCTATTTTCTCTGTTAGGTTACCGGGAAGCTTCCCAAGAGCAAAGAAATCTGAAGTACTTATCCTCATCGCCGGGATCCATTGAACAATCAAAGCTAATTGAGACGGTGAAGCAAGTGGAGGCAAGGGAGTTTTTTTCCGGTGACCGCACTGAAATTGAGGGAAGTCCCGACAGGGAAGGTTACAATATGCAGTTAGAACCGGCTAAAACCGTGGCGGAAAAAGTTGTCTCTTATGTGGTAGAATCAGATAGGTTGTGTCAAAAGGTATTTTTGGGGGAAATCACTCCTGAACCTGCACCCCACAGAAATGAAGAGGAGGTGATGGCAGATTTGATTTACCCCATGCATGGCATGATTTCTGTCAGGAAAAAGCACGACGCGGATGTTTTACAGAAGCATTTGGAAAGGCTTTTCAGCAGCGATCCCCAGGAATATCCCCAGAAACAGGGCTTTATAGCTCAGGTGGTTTATAGTGGTGGAGAGGATGAGGATGGCAAGACAGTTAAAGGGCATAAATTGCACACCAACCATCCGTGGCTGATGTGCTGGCGTGAAAAAAAATTTCAGATGAGAAAACACGGGTGGAAGCTACCTGAGAAATGCGCTTCACTGGTAACTGGTAACTGGTAACTGGTAACTGGTAACTGGTAACTGGTAACTGGTAACTGCTAAGCCTTTGATATTGGGACTTATCAAGTCAAGAATGAAGCCATAGCAGAAGATAATATCATTAATCGCTGGTGCGGTGATATACCTGAGAAACAGGAGTTGGGTAAACAATGGCTAAACTTAGTTAAAAAGGAGCCGGAAACTGCCCAGACTGAATTGGGAATATATGTAGGTAAGCTCCGCAAACGAGCCATTATTGAGCATGAAAGACCAAAAATTCATCCTAGTATAGAAGATTTGCGTCGGTATTACCAAGTACATAATCCTGCAAGTTTACCCGTTGTAGATATGCTGGATAAACCATCCATTGATGATACTCAGAAAGCATCTATTCGCTCTGCCTTAGAGCATGGCTACAATCTTTATATGAAAGGATTTCATCGTTTTGCCGATCTGCCCAAAGTTACTGACTTTGATAAAATTCGCAAAGGGTTAGTAACCAAGTTGTATCGTCAGCTAGGTTATAATCCTTACAGCGCTGAGACTGGTGTTCTTCAAGGAGATAAGGAGGAAATTGAAAGGATGGCTCATCGTCAAATTGGGTTTGCCGTCAAAACTGTATTGGGGTTAGAAAAAGCAAAAAAAGGCAGCGAACATGACATACCACCATACCATGCAGTACTTTTAGATCCCAGTGTGGTGAGAGATATTCTCGGATATGCTAAGAAAAAACTCCTGCAACAGTTTTCTCCACCTCTTGTCACAAGTCTCCAAATTTCCGAAACCTTTGTATAACTTTTTTTTCATGAACCTTTACCCTTTATCTTTTACCCCTTCCCCTGCCGGATCGCGCTATATATGCTTGCTGGGAGTGATTTGGCTGTTGGGGATATTTGAGCTGTAGCAAACCCTCCGACAGCATTGGATTTACATAGTGATTGCGGATACTGTCTGGTTCCCGTCCTAGCAATTGAGCTAATGTTCGCAGTGATAGATAATCTTCCGAGCAGAGTTCTCGGACAACCTTCTGGACGAGCTTTTTATTAGCGCGACGTTTCTGACGAACTGGTGCAGCTATCTGTCTTAAATGTTCGTAATGTTCGGAGCTAGTGTCGTAATGTTCGGAGCTAATGGCAGAATGTTGGTCCCTAGTACCAGAAAGTTGGTCCCTAGTGTCGTAATGTTCGGAGCTAATGTCGTAATGTTCGGAGCTAATGTCGTAATGTTCGGAGCTAGTTTCAAAATGTTCGGAGCTAATATGATTTGCTAGAATGTAGTGAGTTCCAGAACTACGACCCCGTTTTTCTAAATAGCCATTTTTGACAAGACTTTTGAAACACTTGCCTATTTCTGTGGAATGTTCTGATGTATACTTTTGTATTTGAGTATTACTAATTTTTTCAGATTGCTGTGCTAACATTAATATTGTCTTCTCTAACTGAGTCAGCTTTGAATATTGATTGCCAACAACTTTTTTGAACTCAGTCTCAACATTCTTGGGAATCATGCTCACCATTTCCAGAGTGACTGTTGTTAATTCCTGCTTTGTATCTTCATTCACCGATGGATCACGCCATTGTTGTTCTTTCCAAGCACGAAGAATCTTTTGAAACCCAGAGCCAGCTTTTTCTCCTAAACCAAGCATTTGAAACATTTTTTGTAACTGAGGATTGCGAGGATCGCTAACTCCACCTTCATAAAGACTTGGAATTGGGATTCTCAGACGACCTGGATTAGAAAATACAAAATGATTGGGATGTTTAATAATCTTTAGCGGGCGTGAAGACATATAGTCGGCATGAATTAGTGTATTGACTAAAGCTTCCCGTAAAGCCTCATGGACGTGAGTTTCTTCTTTACGCACAGCTTCAGAATCCAGTTGAAATGGAACCTCTAAGTCTTTCACTAAACGATTATATACTAGATATTGACATCCTCCCACCGCTAACCCTACGGGTATAGCGGGGGACTCCCATATCGCTATGAGATTTTCCTCTTTCGACGAGTTCCCTTACTTTGCAGTGTTTCCACCCCTGCTCCTGCGCTGCCGCGCCTGAGCAGGAGCAGAGAGGATTCTCTCCAGAGGCGTTACTTTCCCTGTGCCCCAGGGTAGTTTTAGATTGCTCTAATGCCTTGGATAAGATGTTGATTGCAGCGTTCTCATCCCGATCAGTTTTGTATCCACAATGAGGGCAGTTATGAGTCCTAGTGCTTAATGATTTTAGAACCTTCTCACCACAACTAGAGCAGTTCTGAGAGGTATATCGGGGATTAACTGCTACCACTTTCACCCCATAAATTCTTCCGAAGTATTCTAGCCACTCGCGGAAGCGGTACCAGGCCGCATCATTAATAGATTTGGCTAGACTGTGGTTCTTAACCATATTGCGCACTCTCAGGTCTTCAATCGCTACCAAGTCGTTAGACTGTATGACGCGCTGAGCTAACTTACAAACCCAGTCGTTACGCCTGCGGGAGACCTTAAGGTGCGCTCTACCTAACCTATTTCTAGCTTTGAGACGGTTTTTACTTCCTTTTCGGGTACGGGATAACCTCCTTTGAAGCCTTTTAATACGTTGCTCATTATCCCTAAGGAACCTAGGGTTCTCTACCTTGTCCCCATAGGAATCCGTATAGAAGTGGGTCAGTCCCATATCGAGACCAATCTGTCTATTACAAGGCTCCTTAGCCTCTTTTCTAGTGTAATTGATGACAAATTGGGCATAATACCCATCATACCTCCTCACTATCCTAACTTTCTTTATGTCTTTGAGTTGGTAGTAGTGGAGGTCACGACTTCCCCATAGTCTAAAAGTCCCAGCCTTAAACTTATCAAAAAAAGTTAAGTATTTACGGTCTTCCGAGAGCTTCCATCCATTAGTTTTGTACTCAACAGACGCTCTGACCTGATACTTTTTAAACCTTGGGTAGCCCTTCTTACCGGGTACCTTTGCTTTACAGTTTGAATAGAATCTCTCAATCGCTATCCAGGCTCTTTCAGCGTGGGCTTGCCTAGCCTGAGAGTTTAGCTTATTTGCCCATGAAAACTCTGGGTTATCAGATAGGATTTTGCAGTACTTATAGGCATCATTACGGGTTTTAACCTCACCATCTATCCACGCTCTAATAATACTGTTCCGAACGAATCTGCCAGTACGGATGGCTTCATCTAGCCGTCGATACTGGTCTTCAGTTCCTTTCAGTTTCATTTCGTAGATAATCATGGGGATTTTTACCCGAACGCTTACCTTATTATACCACACCCCGGCGTCGTCATTCATCTCACACCAAATCAAAGATTATGGTGTGAGCCTTCTGCCGACATTAGGTAAAAGTTGAAAATATTGGGTTCCCATTTCCCATCCAGAGTAATTCTATGAGTCCAACGTTGTTCTGGATCTTCAGATAGTTGCTCTTGGTAATCCAGATGATAATGAGGAAAAGCGTCTAAAATGCTGCGATCGCGACCAAACATCAGTAACCCAGCTCTTGTTAATCCTTCTTTTCCCGTAGTGCGATTTCGTCTCCATCCTCCCAACTGAAGTAGTAAATCCCGATCTCCTAAAGCTAACCAAGGATGATCCGGATCTCTGGAACGAAATCGTTGGCGAAATGATTTGAGAGTTGCCGGATCTAAGTCGTCAAGATTAAATCTTTCTAAAATTTCTATATCTTGGGGTTCATCATTAGCATCCCGAAACATTCCTTTCACTTCATTTTCCTTGCAACGATAGTTCCCCTCACCGTTACGCTTATAAGTCCCCGTCATAGGATTATTATTAATGTAAACAGGACGCTGAGTACGTGAAGCTCTAGGAACTTTAATAATAATGAGCTTCTTTTTTTCAATCTCCTGGATTTTAACATCTTCCTCAGAACAGATTGGTGGATTCAGCTTTTGGGTATTATTGTGCGAATCCCAAAAATACTTTAATTGTTGTTCGGGGTTCTGGACTCCAGAAATTGCAATTTTGCAATTTTTCTCACTAACACCCAGAAAAATATAACCCCCATCTGTATTCGCAAACGCTGATAAAGTTGGCCATATATCTTTTGGTAAACCTCCAGCAGCAGACTTAAATTCAATATTTTTATTTTCGCCAATATTTAAAGACTGGTGTAATTTGTCTAAATCCATTGACCAATATTACACTAAATATTCTGGATCTTATAGGTCATATTGAGAAAAATGGAGAATAGGGGAGTCGAACCCCTGACCTCTGCGGTGCGATCGCAGCACTCTACCAACTGAGCTAATTCCCCCTATTGGCCCATCATATATGATAACACCCCTTATCTTCAACCGCAATTAAATCTGAGCAAAAACCTGCTCCACCCTCTCCAGTTCTAGATCAGATAAGTAGTCTATACTCCAATCGGCTCGGCGTTGTATCATGTGGAAGGGATAAGTATTGGCTACTCCTACTACTTGCATTCCCGCTCGTTTTGCTGCCTCAATGCCCGGATAACTATCTTCGATGGCTAAACAATCTCCGGGACGAATTTGCAGGTAAGTATTTTGTCGATAAAGTCGTTCTACTGCCATTAAATATCCCTGGGGTTTCGGTTTGCTCTCTTGTACCTCATCTCCGGCGACGATAGTATTGAAATAGGGAGTTATCTGTGCCCGATCCAAAACTAATTCTACTTCCGAACGCAATGCTCCCGTCACCACCCCCATGAACAAACCCTGCTCTCGGATTTTCTCTAAGAAAGTTTCCACTCCGGGATAAATGGGTAAAGTTTCCAATGCTGCTAACCGTTCTCTATAAGCCCTATTTTTCGCCTCAATCAACTTGGTCAGGTAATTTTCCCGTACAAATCGACCGTGCAGGGCGAGAATATCTCGTAAACAAGAGCGATCGCTTCTTCCCAGACAGGTTTCCCGATACTCCCCCTCGTCGGTACTAATATTTTCCCTCTCCAGGATCTCCGTCACCAACTGCTGGTGAATTGATTCGTCGTTGATAATGATACCGTTGAAGTCAAAGAGAATTGCTTTTAAGGTCATTGTTGATTGTGATCCCCGCAGGGGAAGGGGTAAAGGGGGAATAGGGAAGAATATTTCTCATCCTATATTCATATTAGCAAGTCACAATAGGGGTAGAGACAATTAGGATATAATTTGTACCATTAACTTTGCGGTGCGGTGCGTTTTCTGGAATCTGATTCCGGGTGGAAAGCGCACCAAGACAGGGAAATCGAACAAGAGGAACGAGTCTGTGACTAAGATTGAACTTGAAACTCCTATGGGCTATGATATTGAAAGTGCAGTACTAGAGCGATATGAAGAGGGAGCAAGACAGCAGCAACCCAGTTTGTGTTGTCCCACTTCCTACGACAAGAATTATTTGGACATCTTACCCCAAGAGATTATTGACAAAGATTACGGTTGCGGCGATCCCACTCGTTATGTAGCCCCAGGGGAGACGGTGGTGGACTTAGGATCTGGCGGTGGCAAAAATTGCTATATTCTCGCTCAGAAAGTAGGAGCAGCAGGCAAAATCATCGGTGTGGACTTCAATGATGAAATGCTGGCACTGGCTCGCAAGTATCGAGAAGAAATTGGGAACCGACTGGGCTACACTAATACTAGCTTCCTCAAGGGGAAAATTCAAGACCTGAAGTTGGATATAGAGCAAGCAGAGGCTTGGTTACGGCATAATCCGATCACCAACCTGGAAAAATTGGCAGCCTTTGAAACAGAGTGTCATCGTCTGCGTCAGAAACAACCCTTAATTGCCGATAATAGCGTAGATGTGGTTATTTCCAACTGCGTCCTCAACCTAGTCCGTCCCCAAGACAAACAGCAGCTCTTTCAAGAAATATATCGGGTTCTCAAACGGGGTGGGAGGGCTGTAATATCGGATATAGTGTGTGACGAAGATCCCACACCCACCATTCTCAACGACCCAGAACTTTGGAGTGGCTGCATTGCAGGGGCATTTCGGGAAGATTCTTTCCTGAAAATGTTCCAGGAAGCGGGATTTTATGGCATTGAAATCCTCACTCGCCAATCCGAACCTTGGCAAGTAATTGACGGGATTGAATTTCGTTCTCTCACTGTGAGGGCTCTTAAGGGGAAGGATGGTCCTTGCTTAGAACGACAACAAGCCATTATCTATAAAGGACCATGGCGTAAAGTAGAAGATGATGATGGTCACACTCTCTGTCGTGGGGAACGGATGGCGGTTTGCGATAAAACCTACCAGATTTTAACTAATCCCCAGGGTCCCTACAGTAAGGATATCATTCCTGTTCCTCCTTATCAAGAGATTCCTATGGCAGAGGCAGGTAATTTTAACTGTAAAAATAAAACCATTCGCGATCCACGGGCCACGAAGGGATACCATTACCGGGTAACTAATACTAATAATGGTGCCTCTGCTTGTTGTTAATTTAGAGGAAGGTGGGCTATGCCCACCCTACAGGAGGAAAACATGGTTTCATCGTTAGCACTAAATAAGAAGATGACCCCTTTTGTAAAGCGACTGTCAGCACCTTTAACTAAGGAAAAAATAACGGTTTTACAAGTCAATCTGGGTAGAAAGTGTAACCTAGCTTGTACCCACTGTCACGTAGAAGCTGGACCCAAGAGAACGGAAGAATTATCCCCGGAAGTTTGTGGTCAGTTAATTGAATTAATTAACCGCTTTCCCCAAATTGAAACCCTGGATTTAACAGGGGGTGCCCCGGAAATGAACTATGGTTTTCGACCTTTGGTAGCTGCGGCGCGAAGGAAAGGAAAAGAAGTCATCGTCCGCTCTAATTTAACCATATTTTTCGAGCCGGGATTTGAAGATTTGCCGGAATATTTTGCTCAAAACCAATTGCGAGTAATTGCTTCTCTTCCTTGTTATCTAGAAAACAATGTGGATAAACAGCGGGGTGTTGACGTGTATAATGCTTCCATTAAAGCTATTGAACGATTAAATCAGTTGGGCTACGGTAGAGACCCCAATTTAATTTTAGATTTGGTCTACAACCCTCCTTTACCTCAGAGTGAGGAGTTTAGTTTAACCCCAAGTCAACAGAACCTAGAACAAGACTATCAAGCATACTTGAAGGAATATTTTGACATTTATTTTAATCACCTGTTCACTATTACTAATATTCCCATAGGACGAACCAAAGAATATTTGCAACGAAGACAATTAAATGATGCTTATCTCCAGTTTTTAGCAGCTAATTTCAATGGGGATACAGTGAGTAATCTTATGTGTCGTAACGAACTGTCTATTGATTATTTGGGCTATGTCTATGACTGCGACTTCAACCAAATGGAAAATCTACCCGCCACAACTCCCTCGGGAGAAAGGTTGACCGTAGCTAAGTTGCTGGAAGCTGATACCATCGACTTAATTGAGGTGGTAAAAACCGCATCTTATTGCTATGGCTGCACTGCGGGTAGTGGTTCTAGTTGCGGTGGCTCTTTGGTATAGAACCCATTTGAGATCTTTTTAAGTAATGGCTAGCCTTTTAAGCATCAGTCGGACAAAACATAGACTAATCTTGGTATTAGCATGCTCAAGAGTCCTTTCAAAGTTTTTGACCAAACTCTTGCATCTTTCCATCCACGAATTAGTTCTTTCAATCACCCACCGCGCTTTTACTGGCACAAAACCGGTTTTTCCTTCCTTTTTCTTTTGAGCTTTTGATGGTTTACGGGAGACCTTAAATCTAATCTTAGTCATAATCGCCGGATAAATTTTATGTAATTCCTGGGTCAGTTTTTCTGGGTGATATCCATGGTCAAGCAAAATGGTAATCTTGGGGATGTTGACTGGTTTAGACTTGAAATAATCTATGTTTTTCGATAACATTTCAATCAAACCCACATCGTCAGATACCGATGCTTTGGTGCAATGACTAAAAAAAGGAAAGCCCAAAGTATCTACTGCTAGATGTCTTTTAAGACCATTGGTAGACTTGTAAAAACAAAACCCTTTCGACTTTACACTGGCGTTACAGGTATTTTTTACCGCTTGGGAGTCAATGATGATTAGGGTTGTCCATTGCCCTTTTTTTTTAACTTGCTGACGGACTCTACTATGCAAGATATCTCTGATTGCTTCGATTACCCCAAGCGATCGCCACTGTTTGTAGTACCAAAATACTGTGGAATAGGGGGGCAAGTCTTTGGGTAAGTCACACCAATTACAACCATTCTTTAATTGGTACAAGATACCATCTAAAATCTGCCTTTTACTCCATTTTGGTGGTCTTGTCTGTTTCTTTTTGGGCAACAGAGGTTCTATTATTTTCCACTCCCCGTCTGTCAAACTACTTGAGTACGGCATTTTTTCCCTATTTTACTCCACAACAGAGATCTCAAATGGGTTCTATAACAGTGACCAGTGACCAGTGACCAGTGACCAGTGACCAGTGACCAGTTACCAGTTAGCAGTTAGCAGTTAGCAGTTACCAGTTAGCAGTTAGCAGTTACCAGTTACCAGTTAGCAGTTAGCAGTTACCAGTTAGCAGTTACCAGTTAGCAGTTACCAGTTACCAGTTACCAGTGACCAGTTACCAGTTACCAGTTACCAGTTAGCAGTTACCAGTTAGCAGTTACCAGTTAGCAGTTAGCAGTTACCAGTTACCAGGTGTTTACAGTAAAATGACTGAGACTAAAGGAGGAAAAAATGAATTCTAAGCTCAAACTAGTTATTGGCGCTATCGTCGTAGCCGCTTTAATTGTTGTAGCCAACCATTTCGGGGTGACGGAAAAGATAAATAATCTGTTGACCGCTGCTTTGGATTGGATCGAAAACCTCGGACCTATCGGTTATTTGGCTTTTATTCTCATCTACATCATCGCTTCCGCCCTCTTCATATCTGGAGCAGCTCTCACTTTAGGAGCTGGTTTAGCCTTTGGAGTAGTGAAAGGTTCCATTTTGGTCTCCGCAGCCTCCGTTTTAGCCGCCACCGTGTCTTTTCTAATTGGTCGTTACATTGCTAGGAACAAGGTTGCTAAACTAATCGAAAAGCAGCCCAAATTTAAAGCTATCGACTCTGCGGTGGCTAAGGAAGGATGGAAGATTGTCGGTTTGACGAGGCTTTCCCCTATTTTCCCCTTCGTGTTCTTAAACTACGCTTTTGGAGTGACCCAAGTATCCCTGAGAGATTATGTGGTGGCTTCTTGGATTGGCATGATGCCGGGAACGGTAATGTACGTCTATTTAGGTTCCCTGGGTAAACTTGCTGCTGAGGGCACCGGGGGGGAGGGAACCCTGAAATTGGTGCTCAATGTGGTGGGATTGCTGGCTACGGTTGCTGTTACGGTTTATGTCACCAAAATTGCCAAAAAAGCTTTAGACAGTCAGTTGGAAAATGAAACAAATACACCGCTCCCAACCGCTGAAGACTCACTCTAGGGGAAAAGGAAGGAGAAAGTTACGATCCAGTCCTCGTTTGTGGCTGGCAGTTATCCTGGGAGCAGTACTACTATTCTGCCTTTTTGGTCCCCTGAAAGTCCTCTTCAACCAAGATTTATTGGTGGAATACCTGCGCGCCAACCCATGTTGTGTTGTCAGTTCGGGTCGAAGGAGTGGTCACCCACCCCAGCTCCCTTTCAAAACCGTGCATGAGACTTTCACCTCACACGGCTCCTATGACCTACGGGCTGAAACTCGCCTCATATAAGGCTAGAAACCCTTTGATTACCTCTATCCGTTTGGTACCGGGGGTTGTGGCAATCTTCGCCTTTCTTCTTTCCCTTTTCAGTCTTACTGGTTCCTACTCGGATTTATCAGGACTCTAAACTACCTTGACCTAAAATTCAGAACTAGGTTATCCTCTTCGTCCGTATCTCTACGGCGGTATTCGGTATTATTTCAACCTCAGGCATCCCTTTTGGGTAGAAATTAGCTCTCGGTCATTGCGGGCAATTGTTTCTGCTATTTCTAGCTTGCGTTTCGTTCCCGCGTCCTATCCGAATGGCCTCGATAGAGGTATGCCTGCCCTCCCTCTCTGGGTACCACCCCTATGAGAGAGAACCATTCGTTTTTCCTCGTTCCAAATCAGAAATTGTTCCGAACCTTTAGGTCTCACCATTTCGCCCATCGACCCTCCAGAGAAACTCTTATCATGAGAAAGACAGAGTGGGGTTTTGATTATCGATTCAGAAGCCCATTAAAGAGGTCTCCCTCCAAACTAAACGGATTGCTCCGCGCTGTACTCCGAGATATGAGACGCTTTTTCCGGTGATTCACTTCACCTGTTTCCAAGATACCTGTTGACCTTAGATTCTCCTCATTAGCGGCAGTGTCACTTTCGTGTCTGATTCCGCCCTGTTCCCAGCTTCACGCCCCGGAGGCTAACCCGGCAAGTCTGCTTGAATTCACAGCTGCGTGTGGGCAGATAGAGATTCACTTATCCCTTAAGTGGCTGGACTGTTTCACTGATTTCTGACCAGTTATTTCACCAGCAATCCTGATTTAGTTGTCAAAGTACAGTCGCCTGTTGGCTCCGATGTCCTTTCAGCGGGTTTACCCACTTATATTCCTCACCGTTCTTACCGTACCAAGCCCGGGTTTATATTTCGGCTACTAAGCCGCGATTTTCACCCGGAACGAGTCGCCCTCCCATTTATCCTGGTTTACGCAGCGGTAACAGTAATTGGGGTTCCTGGGACAATTTTAACTATTGCTGGGGGACTGGTATTTGGTCTGGACTGGGGGAGTTTGTGGTCCGTAATCGGGGCAACTTTAGGGGCCATGGGGTCATTTTGGGCTGCTCGTTACCTATTGCACGATTGGATTGAAAAGCGATTTGGTGCTCACCCCGCTTTAGTTAAGTTTAAGGGTGCGGTGCTCGATAAACCCTTTTCCTTCGTGCTGGCGGTTCGTTTTGCTCCCATATCTCCTTTTAATGTGGTCAATTTTTTGTTTGGTTTAACTCCAATACATTGGGTTCCTTATAGTGTGGGAACCTTTATTGGCATTATTCCGGGAACCTTAGCTTATACTTGGCTAGGAACTAGTGGTTCAGAAGCAATTGCTGGGGGCGATCGCCTCCCTTTTTTCCTCGCTTTAGGTTTCCTGACCCTTCTCTCCATCATACCGTTTTTGGCTAGGAAAAAGCAGCGTTATCCCTCGTAGAGTGGGCATTGCCCACCAATAAAATTAAAAAATAAACCACAGAGACACAGAGTACACAGAGAAATGGTGTGATTGAGTTTTCGTTCTACTCTCTCTGCGACTCAGCGCCTCGGCGTGAACAAAGGATGGTAATATAGAGATAGGTGCGACTCGATAGTCGCAGTAGGACGCCAAGGGCGGTTGCTTCGCAATAGCGGACTAGCCGTCTAGTCAAGCAAGCAAGGAAAGTGTCTCTCCAGTCCTCGCCCGAAGGGGCATCGCCAGCAATGGGGGTGTCTCACAGTAGGATGCGTTACGCTAACCCATTTAATTTAGGATGCTACTACGTACGATGCGTTACGCCAACAAAGTTTGTATTGTTGCTACTACTTACGGCTAGTAACGCATCCTACGACAGCTAACGCATCCTACGGACTAACTGATGCGTTACTAACGCATCCTACGGACTACGGACTAGGAAGATCGATGAATGAATACTGAAGAAGCCAACAAAAATAAGCTTTCCCTTGAACTTAAAGAGTTGGTGGATTATATTGAAGAGATACAGAGCATATCTGATTTAGGGGATGAGTCAGAAACGGACAACTCCTTTGATAAGATAGAATCTTGGATTGAGAAAGCTAAACAGCAACAAAGTGAACGACGTCAAACTCTCAGATTAAATCATGACAAGCGAAGAAAAAGAATTGCCAGGAAATGGAACTCTTACCAGTCTTAAGCATTTTATTTACTTAGATCGTAACCGTTTGCAATCCTATACATCCCAAATGCTAGATGGTATTACACAGCTCCGTCAGCTCAACGAGACAATACGGGAAAGTTCTACGGATACCCCGGAGATTGAAAGTGGAACCGAAACTACAGAGTCTTTACGAGAGGGAGGAAGTGGTGGTAGTATCAAAATAGCTAAGGTAAACCAAAAACGCTACCAGAAGCGCTCCAAAACTAAAGGTTTTGAATCTGGTGGTATGAGTATAACCACTGAGTCTCTTGAATCTTTGTCAGAAGAAAAGGTAAATTATGACAATATTTATATTAATCTAGAAAGAGACTTAATAAAAGCTAATTTCTTAAAAGAAGTTGATGGTCAATCACTTATGAATACCCATTGCCATTCTCTAGTGAAAGTCAGAGGATTAGCTAGATTCATGGATTGGAATTCTTTTTAAAAAATCGTCAACGGGATGAGTGAATTATTGCCTTATTTGGACAACGAGACGCGCAAAGGATTTGGCACCAACAAAAAAGAACTAAAAACAGCAGTTAAAGTCTTGGATATGTTTTCTCTTGGTTCTCTTACCATGCAAGCTCAAGTTGGCAGTGTCAATATTCTGGCATCTCTGAATGAAGAATATCTATCTATAACTCTAGATCAGCTCAGAGCTAGTTATATTATGCCGGGCGACGTGAATGTTATCATAGTAGGAGTCGTGGCTGGACAACAAAATTTTTCTAACCACTTTTCGGGTTTACCCGGAGATATGGATATGAGAGAATTATTGGAAGCTTTTGTTGGCAAAATAGACAAAGTAATAGATCCAATAGCTATCTATACAGAAATTGAGGTTTCATAACCATTCTTCCCTCTCTTATCTCTTCCTCTGTGTCCTCTGCGTCTCTGCGGTTTATTTTAGATGTTATAATGACAGACTACATTGGAATAATTAAGCTAGTGCGATTCCGTGGGCAATACCAACCCTACACCCGCCCAGAGGTGTGCTATAATTAGTAATTAGTACTGGTAACTGCCTGACTGCCCCGGTTGGCATGAGCAGGACTGGTAACTGCTAACTGCTATAGTACATGGTAATTGATAAATGAACATCCGCATTGGTAACGGCTATGATATCCATAGACTAGTAGAAGGAAGACCCCTAATTCTCGGTGGAGTAAAAATTCCCCACTCCTTAGGCTTGCAGGGACACAGCGATGCTGACGTTCTCACCCATGCTATCATGGATGCTATGCTAGGTGCTCTAAGTTTGGGAGATATCGGTCATTATTTTCCTCCATCGGACCCGAAATGGAAAGGAGCTGATAGTTTATTATTATTAAAGGAGGTGAATGAATTAGTGCTGGGACGGGGTTGGCAAATTAACAATCTGGACTCTGTCATTGTAGCAGAACGTCCCAAACTAAAACCCCATCTTCCAGCCATGATATCTAATCTAGCCAACACTTTAGCTATCAATGAGGATATAATTGGTATTAAAGCCACTACCAATGAGAAATTAGGACCAGTAGGAAAAGAAGAAGGTATTGCTGCTTACGCTGTCGTCCTGTTAGTAAGATAAGATAAAGAAAAGTATATGAGCAGGAGAACATGGGGAAAAAAGTGAAATGGTTCTTGGGGGCGTTAGCAACATCCGTATTAATGACACCCATCGCCATCGCCTTAGAAATTTCCGTAGGAGACAACGGCATTGGAGCCCGGCGCTTACACCAAGAACCCTATAATTTAATCGGGCGGAAAATTGCCATTGGTCAAGTAGAAATTGGTAGACCCGGTCGATTTGGTTTCGATAAAGCCGTATCTTGGAATCCCAAAATACCCATCGCTGGCATTTTCCACAAGGATACCCTCGCCAGTTCCAACACCCATGTAGATAACCACGCCTTTATAGTAGCTATGGTGATGGTCAGCGGTGATAAAAGGTTCCGGGAAGTGGCACCAGGTGCAAGACTCTACGCTTCAGCAGTGGGTTCCCCGATGGATAATGGACAACCAGAGGAGTGTCTCGCAAGTCAGCATGTAGCTCTGCAAAATGGGGGAGACGTGCGAGCCATTAATTTTAGTTTCGGGGAATCTTTGGAACGGGACCAACGCAAAGATGCTATTCTGGACGGTAATGCTCTCCTCACTCAATGCATCGATTGGTCCAGTAGGGTTCACGACGTCCTCTATGTCATTGCTGGAAATCAGGGTCGGGGGGGTATTCCCATTCCTACAGACCACTATAATGGCATCACCACTGCCTATACTACCAAGCGAGAAGGGAAATTTACTAAAGTGGATTTTGCCAACTTGAGTGCCCTCCCAAAGGGAATTGGCAGTAGTATAATTAAGCGAGAAATTAATGTAGGTGCAAGACGTGCTATTAGTTTACTTGCTCCGGGAAGCCAAATAACCTTATATAACCTAGAGGGAAAAATAACCCGGGTGAGTGGTACGAGCTTTGCAGCACCCCACATTACTGCCTCAGTAGCTTTATTGCAAGAATATGGCGATGCTTTGTTGCAGAATATAGACTCTCGTCGTCACGAGGTAATGAAGGCAGTATTGCTCAATGCAGGAGATAAGGTAGAAGATAGTGGGGATGGTTTCTATTTGGAAATGAACCACACTATTTTCAATGAGCATAATAGTACTTGGTTCTCCTCCGATGCCTATACTGATGAGAGAATACCTCTGGATATCCAACTAGGTACCGGTCATCTGAATGTTTTCCGTGCCTATCAACAATTTAGCGCCGGTAAACAATCTCCTTCTTCTTCCGTGGAGAATATAGGTTGGGACTATGGTACTTTAGAGAGGAAATCTCATGTGGATTATAAGTTAGAGCAGCCCTTACAAGGTGGCAGTTTTGCCTCTATTACTTTAGCATGGGATCGCCTGGTGGAACTGAAGGATTTAGATGGAGATAAACAGTACGATATTGGGGAAACTTTCAGCGATCGCGGTTTAAATAACCTGGATATTTACCTCATTTCTACTGATAGGAATAATGAAACTGTCTGTTCTTCAGTTAGTGAGGTTGATAGTGTGGAACATATCTTTTGTCCTGTTCCAGAAACTGGTTCTTATAAAATTCGCGTTCATTATCGTCAGCAAGTCAATGAGTCCGTTCAACCTTACGCCTTAGCTTGGTGGACATTACCAACCCCGCCCTTAATAATAAACTGATCTAGACGCAGAATAATATCACCTTGGCTTTGTAATATAACTGTAGTATGAGAGCGATCGCCCTAATCTCTATTTATCCCGCTGTATGAACTACGCCGAGCCGCTACGCTGAGCGTTCCCCTCCTGGGAGGGGGTAGGGGTGGGTCGTTTCTGACGCTTCAACGCCCCTAGTTGCTTCATACTTCCGCATGAAGGTAGGATGCGTTACGCTAATCCTAACGGCAGCTACCGCATCCTAACGGCAGCTAACGCATCCTACGCGGCTGCTAATTGCTAACTGCTGACTGTTTGCTCCACTCGGTGAGAATTTTTGTCAAGGCTGGAACTTTATTGCTATCGTCGCAATGGCGCAGAGCATGTAAAGCCTTGCCCCAAGCACGATTTTGGGCATATTGATAAGAAATTTCTGCTAAGGCTTCGTTTGCGTTCATTGCTTCTGCAACAGCTAGGGTATCTTGCAAAATAACATGTCTCATGGGGTTAGGAAGTTGTCTAGCAGCAGCAGCAATGGCTCTCAGTGCTTTCCTTCGGTGGTATGAGCTCTCAATGTCTTCGGCAGCCTTTAAAGAGTCTTTTAACCTCTCCTGAGCAGTATTTGAGTCCCCCAGTTCTCCATAGGCAGCTGCAATGGCACTCAGTACCTCACTTCGGGAGTATGAGTCGTCAATCTCTTTGGCAGCTTTCAATAAGTCTTTTAACCTCTCCTGGGCAGCATTTGTATCCCCCAGTTTTCCATAGGCAGCGGCAATGGCACTCAGTGCTTCGCTTCGGTTATATGAGTTCCCAATCTGTTCAGCAGCATTCAAAGAGTCTTTTAACCCCTCCAGGGCAGCATTTGTATCCCCCAGTTCTCCATAGGCAGCTGCAATGGCTCTCAGTGCTCTGCTTCGGAAGTATAAGTTCCCAATCTGTTCAGCAGCATTCAAAGAGTCTTTTAACCCCTCCAGGGCAGCATTTGTATCCCCCAGTTTTCCATAGGCAGCCGCAATGGCACTCAGTACCTCACTTCGGGAGTATGAGTTCTCAATCTCTTTAGCAGCTTTCAAAGAGTCTTTTAACGTCTCCAGGGCAGCATTTGTATCCCCCAGTTTTCCATAGGCAGCCGCAATGGCACTCAGTGCTCTGCTTCGGTAGTATGAGTTCTCAATGTCTTTGGCAGCTTTCAAAGAGTCTTTTAACCCCTCCAGGGCAGCATTTGTATCCCCCAGTTCTCCATAGGCAGCCGCAATGGCACTCAGTGCCTCACTTCGGTAGGATGAGTTCTCAATGTCTTTAGCAAGAGCAAGAGCTGGTTCCAAATTGTGTTGTTGGGTAATAACTTTGCTAAACTCACTCAAAAAAGACGCTCTAGCTCGATCCTCCTCAATATGCTCTTGCACTAATTTCAAAGCATATTCCCATTTCCCGTAGTTAGCAATGGCAACCGCTACTTCAGCAGCTTTCTCATCGCTAATCTTCACCAAATGCTTATCCCAAGGGTTCGTAATGCTCCAGTACACCCAGTGGATCTGTCCTTGAGGAGTAAACTTTAACCATCCGATGAAACTCACCATCATGAGAGCAAAGACGATGAAAACACTAGCAAATCTATAAATCCGCCTACGACTGCGGGCTAACAAACGTTGCTTCTCCTTCCTCTTGCTCCCCCAATGGGACTTGTTCCTCTCAATGAACCAAAGTTCCCCCCATGGAAGCAAATAACGATGACTGCAATTGTTTCCTAACCACTCGTTTACTCGACGCTCCAACAATTGATTCGCTCGACTCACATTGGTCAATTCCTGGTTAGCTTGTTCCATTACTGCTCCAATGAGACGTTCGTGAGCAAGTTCGTACCCCTCCGAGTTATCCTTTTCCACCGGAGTTATCAACCGCACATCTACTAACCACTTCACTGCTGCTTTAACTTCCTGGCTTTGAACATGGGGATTTTTAGCTGCCAACTCCTCTAAAGTGAGCACCTCGGAACGTACCTGCTGCTCCAAATCAGTAAGAGCTAATAATACCTTCATCGCTGCTTCTCGTCGCGTCTTCATGGTTTGAGCGCGCAAAACTTCCTGTAAATAACGACTCAATAACTCTTCCACTCCCCCAAGCTTCTGAAAAGCCTTCCGATTAAAAACTCGTAACTCGGAGGTATTTTGAGCGGTAATCATCCAGGCTAAAATCTGTAAATCCACTGGAGAAATGAGTCTATCCTCCTTATCAGCTAACTCATCCTCAGTTAACTGAGCGAGAAAACCTTCATCAAAAGGCAAATTTTCCGTTTCAGCGATGGCTTTCAGTACCTGAGTAGCTTGCTCGGCGCTGAATTTCTTCAGCTCAAAAACGTCTAGTGCTCCCAAATTATACCCCAAGCATTGTTGTACCTCATTCATACGATAGTACAAATCGGAGCGAATGGAAACCACAATTTTTACGTTCCCTACCTCCTCATCATACCATTCTTTCAAACCCTGTAACAGAGGTTCTCGTTCCTCCACTCCCTTATAATGAACAAATCACTGCTCAAACTGATCCAAAAACAACACTACAGGAGAACCAGCAGCTTCTACTGCTTTGGTAACCCATTGGAGAAAATCTCCCTCCAACAAATCCAAAGGTATATGCAATGTTTTGGCGATCGCTTTTTGGATAGTTTGGAGAGGTTCTGCATCGGAAAATCGCACATATACCCCACGAAGATTGTACCCAGGTTTCTTTAAACGGGGTAAAAGTCCCGCTTGCAAAAAAGAAGTTTTCCCACAACCGGATAAACCCATCAAAATACCAAAGCGAAAGTCTTCATGGGTAATGGATTCGACACATCGGTTCAAATCTGATTCCCGTTGCAAACGCTTAAAAATTTTTGCATCCTCTGAAGTAAAAGTTCGCAAACCTTTAATAGCTTTCCGCTCCACTACCTGAGATATTGCTTGTTCCCTAGGACGATTCCTTAGTGCTATAATTAGAGCAGCTATCAAAATGGAGACAAAAGTCAACCAAAAGGCAGTGGGATACCATGATAGTGAAATCCAATTTAATGGTTCAGAAACCAACCCCCCTGTGGGTTTAAACAAGAATAAGCCAACAACATCAACCAGCACCAGTAAAGAAACCCAATTGCGATTAACAATTAATTTTGCCATCCATTGGAGCCATGCAGTCAATGCTTCTGTTTGGTTTTTGATAAAATTTAGGAAATTCATGACATAAACAGGATAGATTTTTATATCGGTTAGCAGTTAACAGTTACCAGCTTCCTAGGAAGCCTAACGCATCATATCACGTTTATATAGGAAGATATATGCGGATATGAATTAGTAGTTCAAGAAATGCTCAATGTGCTGATTGTCAAGTGAATCCTCTGTGTTCATCTGTGGTTCATTGTTTTTCTTCTAGCACATAAATAAGTTGTTAATGCATAACATTGTGCTAAATTACCCCCCTACGGTCATTGTACTTGAGAGAGAATCGGGACAATTAGTGGCTCCCAACACAATAGCGACTTTATTATCTTGAGCAGAGAAACCATCCATTTCCGTCAACAACTGGTTCAGAGTCTGTTCCCGTTCGTCATTGTTGCCACTTTGTCCGCTCCCAGCGCTCCTGGACTTCCCAATAGCGGCATTTTTTGTTTTGTTTCACGCAGAGGCACAGAGACGCAGAGAGAGAGATAGTTGTTTGGCTTAATAAAAATTATCTCTAATTCATGAGTAATTCCTAGTCGTTGGAAACCCCGCGTCTTTAGATCGGGGAGGAAAACGCTTAGCGGCTTTAGCCGCAGTCCCCCACCAGGGGGGGGAGACGATTATTTATCTTTCTTCCATTTTAGTTGAGTTTATTTTACGATAGATTACGAATTATCATTTTCAGGGTTCAGAAGGAGTTACCCTCACAAACATAGCACGTAAATTAAAACTTTCTTGGGAGTAAATCATGAATCGCTCTAAGGTAGAAAACACCCGTAATGTGGCCATTGTCGGTCCTTATTCCAGCGGGAAAACCACTTTATTAGAAAGTTTATTGTTCGTCACCGGATCTATTAGCCGCAAAGGCAAGGTCAAAGAAGGAAACACTGTAGCCGATAGTTCCCCAGAGAGCTTGCAACGGCATATGAGTGTGGAAGTATCGCCAGCTAGCACCCAATACCAAAATATTAACTTCACCTTTCTGGACTGTCCCGGTTCCATTGAATTCGCCCAAGAAACAGACAACGCTTTAGTGGGTGCCGGGGCTGCCATCGTTGTCTGCGAACCTGTTATAGACAAGGTTTTAACCCTCGCTCCTCTCTTGAAATTTCTGGATGATTGGGAAATTCCCCACTTAGTATTCATGAATAAGATGGATCGGTCCCAAGATAGTTTCATGGACGTGCTCCACGCCCTGCAAAAGGTTTCAGGTCGTCCCTTAGTACCCCAAGAATATCCCATTCGCCAAGGGGAAGACCTGGTGGGCTACATCGACTTAATTACAGAACAAGCCTATCATTATCACTCCGGGAGCCCCGCCGATCCCATTCCCCTTCCCGAAGAGCTCAAGGAGGAAGAAACAGCAGCGCGGAATGAAATGCTGGAAACCTTAGCGGACTTTGATGACCATCTTTTAGAAGAACTGCTGGAAGAAATCGATCCCCCCCAAGCAGAAATACTCCAAGACTTGAAACAAGATTTAAGTGCTGACCTGATTGTACCGGTATTTTTAGGCATCGCCGAAGAAGATTATGGGGTTCGACCCCTGTTGGATGCTCTGGTGAAGGAAGCTCCCCCACCCACTGTTACTGCCCGACGTCGCGGATTGAAAGCAAAAGATGATGGGGATACTTTAGTACAGGTACTGAAAACCTATTTTACTCCCCAAGGAGGACGACTCTCTCTGGTGCGGGTATGGCAGGGTCAGGTAACGGACGGCATGGTATTCAATGGGGTCCGTGCTGGGGGTATCTATCGGTTGATGGGTCAAAAAACTGAGTTGGTCACCAGTGCAGGGGTAGGGGAAATTGTGGCCATTGGTCGTTTGGAAGGAATTGCCACTGGGGAGACTTTAAGCAACGAACATAAGAAAATAAAGGAATTGCCCAAAGCAGCAAGGCTGGAACCAGTCTATGGTCTGGCGATCGCCCCGGAAAAACGCAAAGATGAAGTGAAACTTTCCGGCGCCCTAAGTAAACTGATAGAAGAAGACCCTGGGTTGTTATGGGAGCAACAGGGGGACACCCAGGAAGTTATCCTTTGGGGACAGGGGGAAATTCATCTCCAAGTTGCTCTCGATCGGTTGCGCCGCAAATATAACTTGTCCATGGTCACCCATTTACCCCGAGTACCCTATAAAGAAACAATCCGCAAATCTACTACCGTCCACGGTCGTTACAAGCACCAAACTGGTGGTCATGGGGCTTTTGGGGATGTTTACCTGGATATTAAGCCTTTGGAGCGAGGGGAAGGGTTTCATTTCCACCAAACTATTGTGGGGGGTGCGGTGCCAAAGCAGTACATTCCGGGAGTGGAAATGGGAGTGCGGGAGTATCTTACTTGTGGTCCCTTGGGTTTCCCAGTGGTGGATATAGATGTTACCCTCAAAGATGGTTCCTACCACTCCGTTGACAGTTCTGAACAAGCCTTTAAACAAGCGGCTCGCATTGCCATGACTAAAGGAATGCCAGACTGCAAACCTATCCTGCTCGAACCAATTCTCGACCTTAAAGTGACAGCTCCCAAGGAGTTTACTGCTAAGGTACTGCAATTGCTGAGCGGACGGCGAGGACAAATTCTCGGTTATGAAGGTGTGCAAAACTGGCCAAACTGGGATGAGGTGAAGGCTTATTTACCTCAAGCAGAAATGCAGAACTTTATCGTCGAGTTGCGATCCCTCACTATGGGAGTTGGCTTTTTCCACTGGGAATACCACCATCTCCAAGTAGTTCCCGACAAGCTCACCCCAGGAGTATTAGCTAGGAATCAGTGACCAGTGACCAGTGACCAGTTCTTTCACAAGAGACGACTTCACCACAACAAGATGAGAAACTTTTTTTAGCAGGAAGGAGCGAAGCTACGCCCTCTAGGAGCCATACGCCCCTAAAATCCAGATGAAAAACAGCTACATCCCTTATGAGGGAGGAAGGTAGGGTGGGCATTGCCCACCTTCCCAGTAACATTGCCCACCAAATTATTAGTGGCTCCCCGATCGCGCCCCAAAAAATCATGATTTTAAACAGCCAAATCCCTTGGCTTGTAAGTGGTTGAGCTATCTGGAGCCTAATTTAAGTTTCTGTCCAGTGGTTGTTGTTTATCATCCCCCACTACATCAACGTTCACTAAAAACTGATAACTGGTAAATGTTTCGATAATATGGTAAAGTGGGTGACACGGGCCCACAGGTTCGGTAACTAGAAACTTTATTAAAAGGTTATGCAGCATGTTGAGTACTGATTTGTCTAAATTCGACCACAATGCCACCAGCTATTCCCCTCGTAATGCCCTGATTTTGGCTGAAGCATCCCGGCTAACATACGAGCCGGAGGAAACTATTAAGCGGGTAGTGGAAAATGTCTGGAAAACACCTAATGTTAAATATGTCAGTAAAACAGATAAAGACAAGTTGATTTTCAGTTTCAGTATTGATACTCAGGCTTTTGTCGCCGGGAATGACCAACTCATTATCCTTGCCTTTCGGGGAACTGAACCGGATAATATTAAGGATTGGAAAACTAACTTTAAGTTTTTCAAGCATTCTGTGAATCTTGCCAACTCAACTCGTAAGGTTCATGTACACAAGGGATTTTGGCACGCTCTAGATTTAGCATGGGGTGAGATTATGGAACATATCCGAACATTCCGTAATCAAGAACAACCTATCTGGCTTACCGGACATAGTCTTGGGGGAGCTTTGGCGACTTTAGCAGCTTTCCGACTAACTCAAGAAGGGTTACCCTTCCAGGGATTATATACTTTTGGACAACCTCGTGTTGGAGTATGGAATTTTTCCAAGGTATTTAACCAATCTCACCGCCACAAAGTTGTTCGATTTGTTAACAATAATGATTTCGTGACCTTTGTACCACCCTTTTTATTTGGATATGCCCATATAGAACAGCTTTACTACCTCACTGCTGATCATCGGATAGTTACCGAGGGCCTTACTTTTCGGAAGGCTGTGTGGGATAGGATAGTAGGGTTGAAAAATTGGCGTAAACTGGATCATAACTTGGGTACTTACATTAAGATAATCAAAAAAAAATATTCCCCAATAAGTCCCAAAAAGAATGAGTTGAAAATAGGTAAAAGGGCGATCGCTATGAACTATGCCATTGTTATATAATAGAAAACGATGAAACCTGAATTCAACTTCTTCCAAAACTGGTATCCCCTTTCACCCGTTGAAGACCTTAACCCCAACAGATCCACCGCTGTTACTCTGTTGAGGCTTCCCTTGGTGATTTGGAAACCCATTGACCATGACACCTATCAAGTGTTTTTAAACCAATGTCCCCACCGTCTTGCTCCCTTGAGTGAAGGGCGCGTTGATGAGAAAACAGGTAAGTTAATGTGTAGCTATCACGAGTGGCAGTTTGATGCTCAAGGAATTTGTACTTCCATTCCCCAAGCGGAAAAACCGGAACTGATTAGCAAAAATCCACAAAACTTCTGTGTTCTTCCATTCCCGATCCGTGAGGCAAATGATTTGCTCTGGGTTTGGGCGGATCCCAAATCTCCTGAACTAGCAGCCAAAACTCCCCTGCCCCTATCTCCCCAAATTGATGCCAAGAAAGGGTTTGTTTGGTCTTCTTTTGTCCGGGACTTGGAATATGACTGGCAAACCCTAGTAGAAAATGTAGCAGATCCCAGTCATGTTCCCTTTGCACACCATGGAGTACAAGGTAATCGAGCACAAGCAACTCCTATTCGGATGGATTTCGTCCAATCAACTCCGAACCTGATAGAAGCAAAGACTCAAGGACGGTTTAAAACAACTATTACTTTTGAACCTCCCTGTCGTTTGGAGTATGCAATTTCCTTTGGGGATCAAGGACGGCAAATTGGATTGGTGACTTACTGTGTTCCTGTCTCTCCAGGGAAATCCAGAATTGTGGCTCAATTTCCTCGGAACTTTGCATTACGTCTCCACCACCTTACCCCCCGTTGGTGGACTCACATCAAAACTCGGAACTTGGTTTTAGATGGAGATATGGTTTTGCTCCACCAACAAGAACGTTTTCTGCAACAGAAACAAGAGAGGGAAAGTTGGAAAACTGCCTACAAACTTCCTACCACTGCTGACGGTTTTGTAATTAAGTTTCGCAATTGGTTTGATAAATATTGTCAGGGACAACTTCCTTGGAATGAGGTGGGGATTACTGCTCCAGAGAGATTGACAATTAAGGATAGTCGAGAGGAATTGCTGGATCGCTATAAACAACACACCCAGCATTGCAGCAGTTGTCGAGGTGCGTTGAAGGTGGTTCAGCGGTTACAAATAATGCTGTTGGCATACTTCGCTCTGGCTGTTGCTGGTGTAGCGTTGATGTCGGATACCATTAGACTCCCCTGGGGTTTACCCCTAATTGGGATGGCACTCTTGGGTTTAGGGGTTTATAGTTGGCTGAAATTTTGGCTTGAACCCAGGTTTTATTTCCTTGACTACGTTCATGCTGAGAAAAATTAACTAATGAGGGGTTCGGTTAGCTCTAAGTCCCGCGCTGTATGCGAAGCATCAGCGTCGGGAGAATGTCACAGAATGTGGTAGGGTAACAATAGTGCTCACCTTGGGAATAATATCAAAAGCTCATGGCAAATACCCCAGAAGATAAGATAGAAACAACTTTCGAGTCCGTTCCTTCCATGGAAATGCTCCTTTCTCAGAGAATGGACAAGCTTTCCGAAAGAATGGACTCCTTCGATCGCCGAGTAGACCACCTAGAAGAGCTAATGGAGAAAGTTGTCCGGCACATTGCTATTATAGTAGACCACCAAGAGGCTCTAGTTGACAACCAGCAGGCTATCTCATCTAATATAGGACGACTGACAAGTGAAATATTACCTCCACTGACTGAGAAACAAGCTTCCACTTATGCTGCTATGGATAGGTTTGAGCGGATTGTAGATTATCTCCTTCGTTGCAATGAGAAATAGGAACTTTCTCTTGCTCCACAAGTATTACTTATCACATAATATAGTTATTTTAATTTCATGCATTAGGTATTAGTTATGAGTTATATAAGATAAAAAAATAAGGAACTTGAAGATAAAATGGCAATCAAAGACAAACCTCAACCGCCTCGTGGGCGACAGATAGGTAATATTCTCTTTCTGCTCGGTGGCTTATTCTTGGTGGCAAACTTATTTTTGCCCCAATTATTAGGTCCCCCTATTCCCCAAGTACCCTATAGCTTATTTATCCAGCAGATAGACAATGGAAAAGTAGGGCGAGTTTCCGTGGGTCAAAATGAAATCCGCTATCAGTTGGAAGGGGAGTACGAACAAGGAGGACAAGTATTGCGCACCACCCCCATTTTCGACCTGGAATTACCGAAACGCTTGGAAGAAAAAGGGATTGAATTCGCCGCTGCACCCCCACCCCGTAATCGTTGGTTTAGCAGTATCCTGGGGTGGGTGATTCCCCCACTGATTTTTGTCGGGGTTTGGCAGTTTTTCCTCAATCGCAATAGCGGTGGCGGACCTGCTGGAGCCCTTTCTATTACTAAAAGCAAAGCGAAAGTATATGTGCAAGAAGATGAAACCAAGGTTACTTTTGCCGACGTGGCTGGGGTAGAAGAAGCCAAGACTGAGTTGGCGGAAATTGTGGAATTCCTGAAAATGCCTCAGCGCTTTACCCAAATTGGCGCTCGCATCCCCAAAGGGGTGCTGTTAGTGGGACCACCGGGAACAGGGAAAACCCTCATGGCGAAAGCGGTAGCTGGGGAAGCAGGGGTGCCATTTTTCAGTATCAGCGGTTCCGAGTTTGTGGAATTGTTTGTGGGTACCGGTGCAGCTCGGGTGCGAGACTTATTTGAACAGGCAAAGAAAAAGGCTCCCTGTATTATCTTTATAGATGAATTGGATGCCATTGGTAAGTCCAGAAGCACAGGAGGTTTCTACGGCGGTAATGATGAACGGGAACAAACCCTGAACCAGTTGTTAACGGAAATGGACGGGTTTGGCGCGAAGGATGGCACTGTTATCGTGTTGGCAGCCACGAACCGTCCCGAAACCTTAGACCAAGCCCTGTTGCGTCCGGGACGATTTGACCGTCAAGTTTTGGTGGACCGTCCTGATAAGGCAGGAAGGTGGAAAATTCTCGAAATTTATGCTGGGAAGGTGAAGTTAGGGGAGGATGTGGATTTAGAAACCCTGGCTACCCGGACTCCTGGTTTTGCCGGAGCAGATTTAGCTAATTTAGTGAATGAAGCAGCTTTATTGGCTGCTCGCAATAATCGCCAGAAGGTTGCTCAGGAAGATTTTAATGAAGCTATTGAGCGGGTGGTGGCAGGTTTGGAGAAGAAAAGCCGAGTCTTGAGCGATAAGGAGAAGGAGATTGTGGCTTACCATGAAGTAGGTCATGCTTTGGTAGGTGCTCTGACTGCTGGGAAAGCTAAAGTAGCGAAGATATCCATTGTTCCTCGGGGAATGGCTGCTTTGGGCTATACTTTGCAAATGCCCACGGAAGACCGCTTCTTATTAGATGAGAAGGAAATTCGGGGGGAGATTGCTACTTTGTTGGGGGGACGTGCGGCGGAAGAGATTATCTTTGGTAGTATTACCACCGGTGCTGCTAATGATTTGCAACGTGCCACGGATTTGGCAGAACGGATGGTGACTACCTATGGCATGAGTAAAGTTTTGGGTCCCCTCGCTTATGAAAAGGGACAGCAGAACAGTTTCTTGGGGGATAATCCTATGAATCCTCGGCGCATGGTGAGTGATGAGACAGCAAAGGCGATCGATGAGGAGGTGAAGGAGATTGTGGACCATGCTCATCAACATGCTTTGGGTATTTTAGAGGGGAATCGGGATTTGTTGGAGAAGATTGCACAACAAATCTTGGCGACAGAAACTATTGAAGGGGAGGAGTTGCAGAGTCTTCTTGCTCAAGTTCAGTCAGTTTAGATTGTCTTGTCTTGGCGTCTTGGCGCGCAACATTCTTGTTCTCGCGCAAAGGCGCAAAGGCGCAAAGGGTTATTAGAGTTTGTCCAGGTACTGTATGCTATAATTGGCTGTGCGTAGGATGCGTTAGCGTAACGCATCCTACGGGTGGGGACTGACGCGCATTCGTTCAAAAGACTCTTGAAAACTGATAATTTGATAGCTGGGTAGAACCCAAGACAGACGCTTGAAATCGCAAGACTCATAGAGAACTGGTACAATCTTATTATTAAAGCGCTCTTGCAAAGCGTGCAAATATCAACTCTCGCTTGACCCACATTGATTCTACCGACCTGGGAGAGAGAGCTAGGAGAAACCAGTCACATCTTTCTAAAGCACTACCGATTTCATCATGCCATTGTTGTCCACCTAGAAGGTTCGTTTTGCTATACCAAACTGGGACGCCATGACGTCGCAATTCATCTGCTAACTTAGATACAAATTCTTCATCTTGACTGGAATGGGACAGGAAAACCTCGTTTGGTATCATGTGGTCGAAAACTTGGAAACTGTTTGGATACTGTTAGGCAACTGCTTTAAGTGCTTGAGCAATTTTTTTCAAGCCTTCCTCATCATTCTCAAGGTTTGGCAGAGAAATCTTTTGAAATAGTTCAAGATTTAAAACCCAAGGAATTTCTCTCGGACTAAGTTGTTGGGAAGGATTAGCGATTACGGAAATAACCCTACCTTTATACTCCAGCTTCCCTAAGGCGTAATTCAAATCATGAGAAACGTTATAAGAATGAACTGAGTTGGGGGTGAGTAAGACAACCATGGCGTTGGATTCATCAAGGGCTTTACCTAGACTTTCTCTCCAGTTATCGACCGGGTTTATTTCGCTGTAGTCCCAAACCTGGAAGCCAGCTTCCCTAAGTGTACCAGCTACTCGCCTGGCTAACTTGGTGTCATTAAAGTCGTGGCTGATAAATACTTTCATCTGCTTCTCTAGAATTTACTCTTATATTATAGCGATCGCCATCATGGTGTTTGACAGGATTTCCGGGGAAGGGCGCACGGCTTGGTGTATATCGCACCTTAATATTGCTATACCAGTGTTATCTTACTAAATAAGTGCCAAATTGACAAGGTTATGAACGACGAATATGACAGTCCTTGGAAAGAAGTCATAGAAGACTATTTTCCCGATTTTATCCGTTTCTTTTTTCCCCAAGTATATAGAGCCATCGATTGGAACAAACCTTATGAATTCCTCGACCAAGAGTTGCAACAGCTAGAACCGGATGCAGAAATTGGCAAACGTCTGGTAGATAAAGTAGCGAAGGTTTGGTTAGTTGAAGGTAAACAAGTTTGGATATTGGTACATATAGAGATACAGGGAAAATATGAAACCATCTTTCCTGAGCGCATGTACTGCTACAATTATCGCTTGTACGACCGCCATCACAAACCAGTCATCTCTTTAGCAGTTTTGGCAGACTCCAATCTCCATTGGCGACCAAATAATTTTAGCTATAATATTGGGGGATGTCAGGTTAGTTTGGAGTTTCCCGTAGTCAAACTGCTAGATTACGAATCAGACTGGGAAACTCTCGAAGAAACTACCAACCCCTTTGGGATAATTGTGATGGCGCACCTGAAAACGAGGGCGACTAACAAAAATCCAGCAAGTCGATTAAACTGGAAACTAAGTCTAGTCAGACGGTTATATGAAAGGGGTTATAATCGCTCAGATGTGGTTAAATTATTCCGATTTATCGATTGGATCATGTATTTACCACCAGAGTTAGCCCGTGGATTTAAAGCAGAAGTCAGAAGTTACGAGGAGGTAAGAACAGTGCGATATGTCACTAGTATAGAACGATTGGCACGGGAAGAAGGTCTCGAACAAGGTCTCGAACAAGGTCTCGAACAAGGTCTCGAACAAGGTCTCGAACAAGGTCTCGAACAAGGAATTATGGAGAAGGGGCGAGAGGATACCCTGGAAATTCTATCCACAAGGTTTGGTTCTGTACCCAACTCCATGATAGAGGTAATTAATCGTATTGAGAAGCAGTCGGTGCTGAACACCCTTCATAAACGAGCCATTACCATTGGTAATCTGGGAGAATTTCAGCAGTTATTAGAGCAAACTATTGCTCAGTAACTGCACTTTTACTATAGGGTGGGCAATGTTGGTCCTATTAAATAAGAAAGCTACCAATTTCAATATTGCTCACCAAGATTTTCTTTGGGCTGTGAGGAACGATAAATATCGGAGTGAGCCAGTGGATTTAAAGCAGAAGTCAGAAGTTACGAGGAGGTAAGAACAGTGCGATATGTCACTAGTATAGAACGATTGGCACGGGAAGAAGGTCTCGAACAAGGTCTCGAACAAGGTCTCGAACAAGGTCTCGAACAAGGAATTATGGAGAAGGGGCGAGAGGATACCCTGGAAATTCTATCCACAAGGTTTGGTTCTGTACCCAACTCCATGATAGAGGTAATTAATGGCATTGAGGAGCAGTCGGTGCTGAATACCCTTTTAAACGAGCCATTACCATTGGTAATCTGGGAGAATTTCAGCAGTTATTAGAGCAAACTATTGCTCAGTAACCGCAGTTTTACCGTAGGGTGGGCAATAGTGGTACTATTAAATAAGGAAGCTACGAGTTTTTTAAGATTGCCCACCAAGACTGTACTGGTAACTGGTAACTGGTAACTGGTAACTGGTAACTGTTATAGTATGGTACTTGATGAAACTGCAAAGTAAACGTGATGGGGAAATCAAAAAATACTGCCCAGAAAATCAATCTCAAAGACCCGCAATATTATTTTAACCGAGAATTAAGCTGGCTGGAATTCAACCGCAGGGTCTTGCACGAAGCCTTCGATTCCAGAACCCCCCTCTTGGAAAGAGTCAAGTTTATGGCTATTTTCAGCTCCAACCTGGATGAATTCTTCATGGTGCGGGTAGCTGGGTTGAAAAAGCAAGTGGAAGCAGGAGTGAGCCAACTAACTGCCGACGGTCGCACTCCAGGGCAACAACTGGAAGACATCAGCCAATGCTTAGGTCCTATTGTACAAAAACAAGACCGGTATTTTCAATCTACCCTGAGACCTGAATTAGTTGCTCACGGTATTACCATTCTCGACTATAAAGACCTAAACCCAGAACATAGCATTTACCTACAGCAGTTTTTTGAGGAGCATATTTTCCCCGTCCTCACCCCTCTAGCAGTGGACCCTTCTCATCCCTTTCCCTATATCTCCAACCTCAGCCTCAACCTCGCTGTGGTGCTGCGGGAACCGGATAGGTCCGAAGAATTATTTGCCCGAATTAAAGTACCCAAGGTGCTACCTCGGTTTGTCCCTTTACCAGAACCATTGTGCAAAGGAAACTGGACGGGAGTGAGTTTAGAACAGGTAATTACCCACAATCTGGAAGCTTTATTTCCGGGGATGAATATCCAAGAATGTCATCCCTTCCGCATCACCCGGAATGCAGACTTGGAACTAGAAGAAGAAGAAGCAGACGATTTGTTACTGGCCATGGAGCAGGAATTGCATAAACGGCGATTGGGCGGCTCCGCAGTGCGGCTAGAAATTCACGCCTCCATGCCTGAACAGGTGCGATCCATGCTAAAAAGGGAACTGGACTTGGAGAGGAGGGATATTTATCAGATTGAGAGTTTGCTGGGATTGGCTGATTTAATGCCTTTGACATCATTGCCCCTCCCCGAACTGAGAGCTACCCCCTGGACACCAGTGGTGCCACCACAGTTTCAACCCAGGTCGGAATCATTGGAAGTTGAGAGTCCGAAGCAAGAAGAAGAACATATTTTTCCCTTAATTCGCTCCTCCGACCAGCTGCTCCACCATCCTTATCACTCTTTCGATGCCACAGTAAGGCATTTTATTACCCAGGCGGCCAGGGATCCCCAAGTCCTGGCCATAAAAATGACTCTCTATCGCACTTCTGGGGATTCTCCCATTATCGAAGCTCTTATTGCTGCGGCGGAAAATGATCAGCAGGTGACAGTGTTGGTGGAACTGAAAGCCCGTTTCGATGAGAAAAACAATATTCTCTGGGCGCGGAAATTAGAGCAAGCTGGGGTGCATGTGGTTTACGGTTTGGTGGGGTTGAAAACTCACACCAAAATAGTCTTAGTGGTGCGTCAGGAAGAGAATAAAATTCGTCGTTATGTCCATATTGGTACCGGGAATTACAATCCTAAGACTGCCAATTTATATACGGATTTGGGTTTATTGAGTTGTCGGGAGGAGTTGGGGGCTGATTTAACTGATTTATTTAATTACTTAACCGGTTATTCTCAGCAAAAGTCTTATCGCAAACTGTTAGTGGCTCCGGTAAATTTGCGGGAGGCAATGATGGCGAAAATTCGCCGGGAGATAGAACATTGCAACAATGGGGGTAGTGGGAGGATAATTGGTAAAATGAACTCTTTAGTAGACCCGGAAATTATCGAGAGTCTCTACGAAGCTTCCCAAGCAGGGGTCAAAATAGACCTGATTATCCGGGGAATTTGCTGTCTCTGTCCCGGTATTATTAAGGTGAGCGAGAATATTCGGGTGATTAGTATTATCGGTCGCTTTTTGGAGCATTCCCGCATTTTCTACTTTCATAATGGTGGCAATGAAGAGATTTATCTGGGTAGTGCAGACTGGATGCGTCGTAACCTCGATCGACGGGTGGAAGCAGTGACACCAGTGGAAGATCCAAAGATTGGGCAAGATTTGCAAGAGATATTAGCTATTATGCTAGCAGATAACCGCCAAGCTTGGGATTTGCATTCCGACGGTAGTTATCTTCAAAGACAACCCCCAGAACCAGATCGCGTTCAAAGTGCGCAAAATATCTTGATGAAAATGGCGTTAAATTAGGGTGTAATGTTTCGCGCCAAGGCGCAAAGGCGCGAAGAGTAGTAGGGTGGGCAATGCCCACCTTCATGAGTCGGATAGATGAGACAGGGATTATACTAGAAATAGTCAGACTGGTAATTTACGATGATAACGATAACATTAGACCTCAATCCCATTATCCAATTGACTGACGAGCAGTTTTTCCAGCTTTGTCAGCATCACCGCGATTATCAATTCGAGCGGACAACATTAGGAGAATTAATCGTTATGACTCCCACCGGAGGAGAAACTAGCAATCGGAATTTTGAAATCGCCGTCCAATTAGGAATCTGGAATAAAAAGTATAATCTAGGGGTTGCTTTCGATTCTTCTGGTGGTTTCAAACTCCCCAATGGTGCAGAACGTTCTCCTGATGCTTCTTGGGTAAGTAAAGAGCGCTGGAATGCTTTAACTTTGGAGCAACAACAAAAATTTCCCCCCTTATGTCCTGATTTTGTCCTAGAATTACTTTCTCCCACCGATTCTCTCCCTAAGACGCGGGAAAAAATGGTAGAATATATAGAGAACAACGCTCGTTTGGGTTGGTTAATTAACAGGAGAAATAAGACTGTGGAAATTTATCGTCCTGGTAAAGACGTGGAAATACTGCAATCTCCTGTTACTCTCTCAGGAGAAGATGTTCTGCCGGGATTTGTGTTAGAATTAAAAGAGATTTGGTAAATTGTCATGACAACGATAACATTAGACCTCAATCCCATTATCCAATTGACTGACGAGCAGTTTTTCCAGCTTTGTCAGCACCACCGCGATTATCAATTCGAGCGGACAACATTAGGAGAATTAATCATTATGACTCCCACTGAAGGTGAAACTGGCAATCGTAACATGGAACTATCCTTTCAACTCCAAGCTTGGAGTCGCAAGTATAAACTAGGGGTTGCTTTCGACTCTTCGATAGGTTTCAAACTCCCCAATGGTGCAGAACGTTCTCCCGATGCTTCTTGGGTAAGTAAAGAGCGCTGGAATGCTTTAACTTTGGAGCAACAACAGAAATTTGCCCCCTTATGTCCAGATTTTGTGATAGAATTGCTGTCTCCCACCGATTCTCTCCCTAAGACGCGGGAAAAAATGGTAGAATATATAGAAAACAACGCTCGTTTGGGTTGGTTAATTAACCGGAGAAATAAGCAAGTGGAAATTTATCGTCCTGGTAAAGACGTGGAAATACTGCAATTTCCTGTTACTCTCTCAGGAGAAGATGTGTTACCCCACTTTGTGTTAGAATTAAAAGAGATTTGGTAACTTGTCATGACAACTATAACATTAGACCTCAATCCCATTATTCAATTAACTGACGAGCAATTTTTTGAACTTTGTCAGCACCACCGAGATTATCAATTCGAGCGTACAGCATCAGGAGAATTAATCATTATGACTCCCACCGGAAGTGAAACTGGAAACCGCAACTTTGAAATAGCCGTCCAATTAGGAATATGGAATAAAAAGTATAATTTAGGGTTTGCTTTTGACTCTTCTACAGGTTTTAAACTTCCCAATGGTGCAGAACGTTCTCCCGATGCTTCTTGGATAAGGAAAGAGCGCTGGAATGCTTTAACTTTGGAGCAACAACAGAAATTTGCACCCTTATGTCCTGATTTTGTTCGGGAATTACTTTCTCCCACCGATTCTCTCCCTAAGACGCGGGAAAAGATGGTAGAATATATAGAGAACAACGCTCGTTTGAGTTGGTTAATTAATCGGAAAAATAAGCAAGTGGAAATTTATCGTTCTGGTAAAGACGTGGAAATACGACCGACTCCTGTTACTCTCTCAGGAGAAGATGTGTTACCCCACTTTGTGTTAGAATTAAAAGAGATTTGGTAACTTGTCATGACAACTATAACATTAAACCTCAATCCCATTATCGAATTGACTGACGAGCAGTTTTTCCAGCTTTGTCAGCACCACCGCGATTATCAATTCGAGCGGACAACATTAGGAGAATTAATCGTTATGACTCCCACAGGAAGTGAAACTAGCAATCGGAATTTTGAAATCGCCGTCCAATTAGGAATCTGGAATAAAAAGTATAATCTAGGGGTTGCTTTCGACTCTTCTGGTGGTTTCAAACTCCCCAATGGCGCAGAACGTTCTCCCGATGCTTCTTGGGTAAGGAAGGAGCGCTGGAATGCTTTAACTCCGGAGCAAAAACAGAAATTTGCCCCCTTATGTCCTGATTTTGTCCTAGAATTACTTTCTCCCACCGATTCTCTCCCTAAGACGCGGGAAAAAATGGTAGAATATATAGAGAACAACGCTCGTTTGGGTTGGTTAATTAACCGGAAAAATAAGCAAGTGGAAATTTATCGTCCTGGTAAAGACGTGGAAATACGACCGACTCCTGTTACTCTCTCAGGAGAAGATGTCCTGCCAGGATTTGTGTTAGAATTAAAAGAGATTTGGTAACCGTCATGATCCATGGTTTTATTCCTCCGGAAAGGTTTTTTCCCTATCTGACTTGGTGTGATATTGCAGCAATGGAGGATAAGAAAAATGTGGTGATTATTCAGCCAGTGGGAGCAATTGAACAACACGGTCCCCATTTACCTATAATAGTGGATGCTGCTATTGGTATGGGGGTGTTGGGACGGGCATTGACCTTGTTGGATGGGGATATACCAGCTTATGCTTTACCCTGTCTTTATTACGGTAAATCCAACGAACATTGGCACTTTCCGGGCACCATTACTCTCACTGCTACAACTCTATTAGCAGTATTGATGGAAATGGCAGCTAGTATCTATCGGGCGGGTTTTCGCAAGTTGGTACTGATGAACTCCCACGGAGGACAACCCCAAGTGATGGAAATTGCAGCTCGGGATATTCACCAGCAGTATGAAGATTTTCTCGTTTTTCCCTTATTTACCTGGAAAGTGCCCAATATTGCTGCTGAATTACTGACAGAAAAAGAGTTAGAATATGGTATCCATGCAGGGGATGGAGAAACTAGTCTGATGCTCTCTTTGTTACCAGATTGGGTTAAAATGGAGAAGGCAATAAAGGAGTATCCCCAGGGTATACCTTCAGATAGTTTGTTGAGTATGGAAGGGGATTTGCCTTTTGCTTGGATGATTCGGGAATTGAGTGCTAGTGGGGTGTTGGGAGATGCTACTATAGCTACTAAAGAAAAGGGCGGGCCGCGCTACCGCGCGGATCCGGTGTACTCACCGGATCGCCTATTAGCATCTCTCTCTGATGGTTGGGTCAGGGTTATTAAGGATGTTTATAAATTTTCTCAACCTCAATCTATATGAGGATTGGATAAACCGCAGAGGCGCAGAGAGCACAGAGAAAGAGAAGAGAGAGAAGAGAGAGAAGAGAGAGAATTGGTAAAATTTATTTTGGTCACTGATTTGGGCTGGGGGCGCGAGAAAAAATCATCTCATAGAATATTTAGCACTGTTTCAATACTCTTGGGGGATAAATCTGCTAGAGGCAATTTCAACTTCACTTCTGGATAAGTCTTATCTAGGGAACGATAATATGCCCGGTCGTAATGATACTTCAGTAAATCTCCCACTAAAGCTTCCCACTCCTTCCTATCAATCCAATTATACCACTCTTCTATCTTTTTACCACCGTAACGGGACTTCAAACCTCCTAATTTGCTTTTCAGCACTTCCGGATACTCCATTAAATGGGGATATTGTTGCAATAACCACTTAATTCTCTCCTGGTTTGGTAACTGTAGTTCAACACAGGTTGCTTGTTTCATCTTCTCCCACAATACTGAGGGTAAATGAACCTGTCCTATTTTATTGCTTTCCGATTCTACCCACACTATCTTATTGGAATCTAACCTTTGTAACTCCTGGAGGAGCAATGATTCAAATCGCTTTTGGGAAGGTTGAGGGGAAGGTTTGGAATCCCATTTTTGTCCTAGGAGGGAACCGCGATGATTTCCTAACTCTTCTAAGTCCAGGATTTGCACTCCTCTGGAACCCAACTGTCGCAGAATATGGGTTTTTCCTGTCCCGGTTAAACCACACAAGATTTTGTAAGTAAACTGAGAGGGGAGTTGGGCTAATTGTTCCCGCACGTAAGCACGATAAGTTTTGTATCCCCCTTCTAATAAGGTAACTCGCCAGCCTATTTGAGTCAATACCAGTGCTAAACTAGAGGAACGCTGACCCCCCCTCCAGCAGTATATTAAAGGAGAGTATTGCTTTTCTTTGGTAGCAAAGTGACTGTTTAAATGTTGGCTGATATTTTTGGATATTATTGCAGCACCAACTTTTCGCGCTGCAAAGGGAGATACTTGTTTATAGATAGTTCCTACTTTTGCTCGTTCTTCATTATTGAGTACGGGGAGATTAATTGCACCGGGAATATGGTCTTGGGTAAATTCATTTTCGGAACGGACGTCGATGATTTTGCTGTAATTTTCTGACCAAGGGTATTTTGTATAAGTGGGGGTAGGGTGCATTTTAAACAGTGAGCAGTGTAGGGTGGGCATTGCCCACCGTCTTCTATTATAGCTTAGGGTTATAGTTTCACGCAAAGGGGGGAATTAAAGGGGGGATCGGGAAACTTTCCACACTTTAATGGTAGCGTTTATCTGTGTTCATCTGCGGTTCATTTAATATCCTAGAGTTAAAGCACCCTGTTTACGAGGATCTGATGCACCATAGAATATACCATTAATATGCATTACGCTTTGAGTGGAACCCATAGCTGGTTTTAGGACTACTTTATGACCCCTCCTCGTTAATAGGTTAAAGGTATCCCGATTTAAACCCCGTTCCACCTGCAATTCATCGGGAAACCATTGATGATGGATCCTGACTGCATTAGTGGCTGCGGCAATATTCATATCATGATCGATAGCATTGAGAATGGTCTGCAAGGTAGTAGTAATAATTCTACTTCCCCCAGGACTGCCTGTTACCAGAAAAGGTTGACCGGACTTCATTACAATGGTTGGGGTCATGGAACTGAGCATTCTTTTTTCTGGTTCAATACTATTGGCCTCTCCTCCTATCAGTCCGTAAGCATTTGCTACTCCAGGTTTGGCAGTAAAGTCGTCCATTTCATTGTTGAGTAAAATACCCGTTCCGGGAACTGTAATTTGCGACCCAAAGCTGAAATTTCAAGTATAAGTGTTGACTACTGCATTGCCTTGACTATCTATAATAGAGTAATGGGTTGTGTCGTTACTTTCAAGTAATTCTTTCCCTCCTGGTAATATTGATTTACTGGGGGTGGCTCGATATAAATTGATTTTATTTCGCAATATCTGGGCGTAATTTTTAGAAATCAGACGCTTTATGGGCACGAAAACAAAATCCGGATCTCCGAGAAATTTGAATCGGTCAGCGTAAGCTAGTTTCATGGTTTCCACCATGATATGAATAGTTTGGGCGCTATTATGTCCCCACTCTTTTAAGGGAAATGGTTCGAGTATATTCAGCATTTGAACTAAATGAATGCCGCCGGAACTGGGAGGGGGCATGGAATGGATTTCATAGCCCCGATAAGTACCTCGAATTGGTTGGCGCATAACGGGTTCATAGGCGGCTAAATCTGCCTTGGTAATTAAACCACCATTGGCTTCCATTTCTGCTACAATTGCCTCGGCGATCGCCCCTTGATAAAATGCTGCTTTCCCTTCTTTAGCAATTAGTTTCAGACTGCGGGCTAAATCTTTTTGGACCAGTATTTTCCCCACTTCATAGGGTTTTCCACCTGGTTTATAATAGGTAGCAATACTGGCAGGGTGAGCTTGCATATATGGCTTTGCCCAACTCAAACTGCGATGCAAATCTTGAGTTACGGGGAAGCCATTTTCCGCCAAGGCTATGGCTGGTTGTAAGGCTCTCTCTAAAGAAATGGTGCCGTATTTTTCCAGCACCATGGTCATACCTGCTACCGTACCGGGAACCCCAACAGCTAAATGACTGAAACGGGATTTTTCTGGATCTGGTTCCCCCTTTTCATCTAGGAACATATCCCTGGTTGCTGCTAATGGGGCTTTTTCCCGATAGTCGATAGCGATAGTTTCTCCTGTTTCTGCTAGGTGTACCACCATAAAACCGCCTCCACCTAAATTACCCGCCCGGGGGAGAGTAGCTGCTAAGGTGAAATCTACAGTTACAGCAGCGTCAATAGCATTTCCTCCCTCTTGCAAAACTGCTAAACCCGCTTGAGTAGCTAATGCTTCTTGGGAGGAGACCATGCCATTGTTAGCAGTAATGGGATGAAAAATATCCTCGGAACGATAAATAGGTTGGGAGCTTCCCTGGGTTAAAGAGATTTGTAAGGAAAAGAGAACTGTACCCGCAGCAATCAATTTTGAAATAAGTTTTGTTATCATGTTATTTTGGTAGTCTCGCGCAGAGGCGCAGAGACGCAAAGGGGGGAAGGAGTATTCAACCTCTGCTACCATCAGGTAAAGTTGTGCGTCTTCAAAATTGACATCTTCAATGTTAGCATTCTGGAGGTTCGCTCTTTCCAGGTTAGCCTCTGCCAGATAAGCTTCTTTGCTCTCTCCTTCATTAATAATGCGCCAAACTAATAACCAGCGATCGCCTAAAACAGTGTTTTCATCTATTTTAGTACCCCTCAGCAGTTACCAGTCCTGCTCAGGCGCGGCTGCGCAGGAGCAGGGGGGGAATAGTTACCAAACTCCGGGTCGAAAATCTTGGTCATTAGCAATTTCTACCACCTCTCCTGACTGTTGGATAACGAATAATCCCCGACGGGAAGCATAAGTGTCGATTCCTTCATTGATTTCAATTCCGGCGACAGCACCATTTAGCGTTATATCAGCAAAACGAGGAAATGCTTCTTTAAAACGAACCAATTTTTCTAGAAAATAATCCACATCTGATTTCGATAAATTAGATTTTACTTCTACAGCAACTGCTACATCAGTATTCATAGCTAGTATATCAATTTCCATGGCTACAGGGGGATTTTTTGTTTTCATCCGACGGAAAGTTTGTGTTACTGGGATATTTCGTTCTTGCAAGAGACGCACAATAGCAGGTTCAACTAAATTCTCCACAAACTGTCCCCAACGATTTGTAAGATTCCCAACGGCTTTATTGGTATTCGCTACAATATCTTCTAGCTCAGCAAGCCGTTTTTTGGCTTCCGCTGCACGACGATCTGTTTCTGCTGCTCGACGCTTACTATCTTCTGCCAGTTCTGCGAAACGTCGATCTGCTTCCCGTTGAGAAGCTTGAAATAATTTGTAGATATCGTCTATAGTGAATTGTGACATAGTTTTATAGCAACTCTTACAAAGCGATCGCTCTGGCGGGGGCAGTGCCCATCAAACTAAAACTTTAGGGCGATCACCACTATTATATGAGTTTCTGTAACTCTCTTCTCTTATCTCTGCGCCCTCTGCGGCTCTGCGGTTCTTAAAAGCGATCGCTCTCTCTTCTATTATATCATTCAATCGGGCGTTACCCATTGTACAAAGGAGAAATCATGGAAAACTTTCCACACTATAATGATACCATCCTCACTCCCACTCACTACTTATTGCTTGGGTATCTAACGCGAGATAGGTAGTTCCAAACCCACCTTCTCCTAACTCATTAATTATTTTATTTTGAATAATAAATTTGTGCATACATAACAAAACAAAATTGATGATATTATTATAACAGGCGCTCGCGAAGCGGAGCCTTGCTCTCGCTCTGATGGGCAGTACCCACTACGAACTATGCACACATAGATAAAGGCGATGGCGGTACGTGGCTACCAAACTCCTGGTCGAAAATCTTGGTCATTAGCAATTTCTACCACCTCCCCTGACTGTTGGATAACGAATAACCCCCGACGGGAAGCGTAGGTGTCGATTCCTTCATTGATTTCAATTCCGGCGACAGCACCATTTAGCGTTATATCAGCAAAACGAGGAAATGCTTCTTTAAAACGAGCTAACTTTTCTAAAAAATAATCCACATCTGATTTCGATAAATTAGATTTTACTTCTACAGCAACTGCTACATCAGTATTCATAGCTAGTATATCAATTTCCATGGCTACAGGGGGATTTTTTGTTTTCATCCGACGGAAAGTTTGTGTTACTGGGATATTTCGTTCTTGCAAGAGACGCACAATAGCAGGTTCAACTAAATTCTCCACAAACTGTCCCCAACGATTTGTAAGATTACCAACAGCTTTATTGGTGTTCGCTGCAATATCTTCTAGTTTAGCAAGCCGTTTTTTTGCTTCTACTGAACGACGATCTGCTTCTTCTGCGAGTTCTGCTGAACGACGCTTACTATCTTCTGCAAGTTCTGCGAAACGACGATCTAGTTCTGCTGAACGACGATCTGCTTCTGCTGCTCGACGCTTACTATCTTCTGCGAGTTCTGCGAAACGTCGATCTGCTTCCCGTTGAGAAGCTTGAAACAATTTGTAGATATCGTCTATGGTAAAGGACTCTGACATGGTTGTAGGATATAGGTATATGTATTATGTGGGGTGGGAACTGGAAGTTTCCGCCCTATTATATTATAATATAGCAGTTCCCAAGTCAAAAAGGGGCGATCGCTCGGTATCAAGGGGGGCTGGGGGGGATCAAGGGGAAACTTTCCTCACTCCAAGGTTTCTTGGGAATAATCTCTTGAGTCAAGTCATGACCTTGGATATACTCTTGTATGAGATAAAATTTCCCCTTTTCTTCAAAATAAGCATATAAACGGGGTATTTGGGGGTGTGTCTTTGCTTCGGTAAAAACTGTGGTATTCTGATTTCTAAGGTGCTTGACTACACGATAGGTAGTTTCAAACCCACCTTCTCCTAGCTCCCGAATGATTTCCTAGTGACTAATTTCTTTGACCATTGTGCTTTAGCAATTATACATCAATTTACATAAACTACTGTCGGGTAAAGTTCAAGAGTCACCTCTATCCCCTCCCCTAAGAACCGGACGTGACAATTTCTTATCATCCGGCTCAAGTCTTACTTCAAGCCCTGCTTGGATTTCTTACTGTGTACCTGTTTGTGACATGCTTTATGCAAGTGCTGAAGGTTGTCGATATTATCCGAACCTCCATTCCTTACAGGCACTATGTGATGGGTCTCAATTTCCTCACCATTAAACAGGTGGTCATGACATACTGAGCATCTCCAGCCTTGTGCATTTGCGACAGATTCATATTTAGAGCCTTCGGACCAGCGCACTTTACCTGATTTTGTTTGCCTACTCTGCCAATATTCCACCAATTCTGGGTCATCTAAGGAGTTAGTTCCTCTCACTTTGATATGTCTTATAATGGGTACAGACTGTATATCGAACAGGTCGTGGAGAGACTCACGACCTCTTCTGTCCATACTCTTATAAAAGAATATCCAATTTTTGACCTTCTTCTCACCCTTCTCGTAGGTAGTTTCGGTGCGGAAATACTTTTTCTTAACCCATTTTTTGCCTTTTTTGGGGTGTCGTCTTTTTGCCCATCGCCAGAGGTACCACCAAATTCGGTAGCTTATTTTTGAGAAGGTTTCTTTGCTGCATACTCCTCTGTAGTAATTAGCAAAACCTCTGAGAAGTGGTTCAATCTTGCGGATGACTTGCTCCGGGGTTTTCGTCTTCATGCTACTGATGGTTGCACCAATTTTTTTGCAGAAGGCTAGTACCTTTGTCTTCTGAGGTTTGATGATTAACTTGTCCCGTAAGACGCCGTCCTCACTCTTCACCTCGTATTGCCGCAGGTTGCGCCCCAAAAAATCAAACCCGTCTTTGATATGTACAATCCGTGTCTTCTCTTCACTGATTTCAAGACCTCGTTCTGACAACCATTGATTTATCTGGATTTTCAGTATCTCCAAGGATTCCTTGTCCTTAGCGGTAACTACAAAATCATCCGCGTACCTGATGACGCCTACCTTTGGGTTACATTTTCCGATGTATTCTTCTAACCCGTGGAGTCCTATATTAGCTAATAAGGGACTGATTACGCCACCCTGTGGAGTACCCCTTTCGGTCGGGGTATAACCTTTCTTATATTCGACAAATCCAGCTTTTAACCATCCATTTATTAGAGAGTCTTCTCTAGTAGCTTTCTGAATAGATTTATGGTCAATGTTGTCAAAGAAGCTCTTGATATCAGCGTCCAGAACCCATTTGTCTTTATCAAACCATCCGAACCGATTCTTGCCTTTACTCAACCTTGCAAAGCATTGTGCTATGGCATCGTGGCAACTTCGTCCAGGTCTGAAGCCGTAGGAGTTGGCCTCAAACTCCGCTTCCCATTCGGGTTCCAGTGCATTCTTTACTATTGACTGAGCGACTCTATCTCTCACGGTCGGGATTCCGAGGGGACGTTTCTTACCATTTGATTTGGGTATATATACCCTTCTAGCGGGCTTAGCCTTAGGCATGACCCACGAGTTGGCAAGTTTCACGCGCTGTGCTGGGGTTTCTATTACCTCCTTGTCTATCCCCGCTGTTTGCTTTCCGGCATTTGCCTGCGTGATTTGTCTGATGCTCAACAATAGGTTCGACCGACATCTTTTCATTAATTTCTGTAGACGCAATAATTGCCTCCACAGTCCAAGCTTTCGGGCACGAAATATCCGACCGCGTAAATTCCTAACAATCTTCTTAGTGCGGCGCCAGTTTATGTCACCCCACTTTTCCAACTGTCCTTTAGGTCCATTTTCCAGAACTGCTTCTGTCATCTAACTTTTCCTTCAGTTTGGTCTCTAGTTGTCTTTCTATTTCGTATAAGACCCAAGTGAAGTCTGCTTTTCCTTTCGGTCAGGGACAAATCTTGAATCCCTATCTTCTCCATTACAGAGGAGCATTTGCTTTCTCACTCATCCTTTACCCTCCAAGGAGTTCCACCTCCGTTACCTTCGGCCTACTGTGAGCAATCGACCAGCTCTCAGACCCTGTAGGGCTTATCCTGTTGTTTCACTTAGTTTTATCTAGTTGGTTAGGTTGGTTCCTATCCCCCGGTAGAGCTTTGTTTCCTCAATTCACCAAAACGCAAATGGTGAACTCTGTCTACTTACCGTTTTGGTTAAGGCGTGTCAGAGATAATTTCGCCTATCTTTACTATCGAGGTTTAAACGGAGGAGTTCGGTTTTTGTACAGTGACACCGCAACTCTTTTACTTCGCTTTCGCTCAACCTTCCAACTATTTCCCTCTTGCTCCTTGTACCTAATCCCTGGCATTTTGGTTACTTTCGGGGACTGCATTCCAGCCGCGCCTGAGCAGGCGGCTGTGACCGGACTCTGTGAGTCTTTTCCGTGAGGGCTAGGGGAGGAAATCCCTAGGAGGCTAGGAGCCTCGCACTAAGCGACCAGTTCAGGTCGCGCTGCATTATGATAAAGTATCTTATCATAACAAATAAACCCATCTGCGGTTCCTATTATAACAGGTACCTGATCGCCCCGCCCTAGGAACTCTCTCTTCTCTTATCTCTGCGCCCTCGGCGTCTCTGCGGTTTTTAAAAGCGATGCCCCCCATGGGCAATGCTGGGCGCAAGCATGCAGCGCCGAACTTCGGCTCCCCCCGCGTAGCGGGGGGCTGGGGGGGATCAAGGAACAACTTTCCACACTTTAATGGTTTTGTCCGAGCTCCCACTCACTATTGTGCTCTTATCAGCACTTATAGCTACTGACACAACGTAGTCGCTATGTCCTGTCAGGGTTTGAGCTAAGGAGATATTAGGACTTGAGGAGGAAAGAGTTGGAAGAGAAGTACTATCACGTACAGAAGGAAGAAAAGCTGCAAAAATCACACCCAAAGACACAAAAACGGATAAACTGACGAGAAGAGGAAGAAGGAAACGAGGAGTAGGAGAAGAAGGAGAACAGGAACGAATAGCTTTTAAAGCTTCAGTAGCGTTAGGGTAACGGAAAGAGAAGTGGTCTTTGACCATTTTTGTCAAAACGTCCCCGAAGTGAGAGGAAACTTGAGCGTGGTTTCGCCAAATAATTTCCCCCGTACTATTATCTCTGGTCATGTTCTGAGGGTTCAAACCAGTCAAAACTTGGATCCCTATTATACCCACACTATAGACGTCGCTCGCCAGGTTCGGTCTTCCGTTAGACTGTTCCGAAGGACTGTACCCAGGAGAACCTATACTCACGGTTGAACTAGTTTGTCCTGTCATGACCTCTTTTACAGCCCCAAAGTCTATCAAAACCAGCTTCCCGTCGCTTTTTCGTCGCCTAATATTAGCTGGTTTAATGTCCCTGTGAATAATATTCTTGTCATGAACAAAAGCCAAAACCTCCAATAACTCTTCCAACAACTCCCTCGTCTTATCCTCCTTCCCAGGTTTCCCGGGAATAATTTCTTGACTCAAGTCATGACCAGAGATATACTCTTGGACGAGAAAAAATTTGCCCCTCTCCTCAAAATAAGCATGTAAACGGGGTATTTGGGGGTGTTTTAGACCATATAAAATGTTTGCTTCTTGTTCAAAAAGTCTTTTTGCTGCCTTAAAACCTATGGGATTTTGACTTCTAAGGTGCTTAACTACACGATAGGGGTGATCCGGTAAATGGGTATCTACCGCGAGATAGGTAGTTCCAAACTCCCCTTCTCCTAGCTTCTTGATTATTTTATAATGACTGATTTGATTGAGCCTAACATAGCATAAAGTTGTATGACAATAAGTTATTTTTTAACGCTAAAGTATGCATCAGTAAATATCTGCGTTCATCTGCGGTTCCTATTATAACAGGCGCTCGCGAAGCGGAGCCTTGCTCTCGCCCCCCCGAGGAACTCTCTCTTCTCTTATCTCTGCGCCCTCTGCGTCTCTGCGGTTTTTCAAAGCGCTCGCGAAGCGGAGCCTTGCTCTCGCCCCCCCCCTACGAACTCTCTCTTCTCTTATCTCTGCGGTTTTTCAAAGCGATGCCCCCCATGGGCAATGCTGGGCGCAAGCATGCAGCGCCCTTACAGTGTGGTGGGCAATGCCCACCCTACTCGACTCCTTCTATCTTATCTTCCACCTCCGGATACAATTCCCGTAAACGGTCTAAATTACTCTCACTAGTTTCCCAGTAACCCCGACCATTTACTTCCAATAAAGTCCCCACCATTTTCAGAAAAGAATTGGGATTTAAATTCATCAACCGCTGACACATATGCTTATCCTCAATAAAGGTGGTGTTAACGTCTTCATAAACCCAATTATCCACCGCACCAGCAGTTGCTGACCACCCCATAGTATTAACTAAGCGCTTGGAAAGTTCCCGCACCCCTTCATAACCGTGGTTCAACATTCCTTCGTACCACTTAGGGTTCAGGAGTTTGGTGCGGGCGTCTAAACGGACGGTTTCAGATAAGGTGCGCACTTGAGCATTAGCAGTGGTAGTATCAGCAATATAGGCAGCAGGTTGCTTTCCGTCCTCCCGTAAACTAGCTACTATTTTAGTGGGGTCCGAGTCAAAATAGTGGGAAACGTCAGTTAAACTAATCTCGGAGGAGTCCAGATTTTGGAAAGAAACCTCCGCTGTCTTTAACGCTGCTTCAAATATCTGGCGATCTTCCTTCATGGTACCAGGGTTATCGGAGTCAAAAGCAAAACTCTTCCGCTTCAGGTACATTTCCTGTAACTCCTTCTCCTCCTCCCAACTGCTATTCTCCACTGCTAAGTTAATATTGGAGGAGTAGGAACCAGAAGCATTGGAAAATACCCGACTAGCTGCTTGCCGCACGGTTAAACCCATCTCCTGAGCTTGTTCTAATGCATGTTTGCGAATAAAATTCAGATTGGAATCTTCCTCAGCTTCCGCAGCCATCTTCACCCCAAGGTCCAGCAGGTTCATCTGGTTGATAAACAAATCCCGGAACACCCCAGAACAGTTAACTACCACATCGATACGAGGACGTCCCAACTCCTCTAAGGGTATCAACTCTAACTTATTCACCCGTCCCAAAGAATCAGGAACTGGTTTCACCCCAATCATCCAAAAAATTTGCGCTAAAGACTCCCCATAGGTCTTAATATTATCTGTACCCCAGAGGACACAGGCAATAGTTTCCGGGTATTGGCCCCCGTTGGCCACTTTTTGCCGCTCTAACAGGCGATCTACTACAACTTTAGCAGATTTCACCGCTGCTAGGGTAGGGATAGATTGAGGATCCAGAGCATGGATATTCTTACCCGTAGGTAAAACATCTGGGTTACGAATCGGGTCTCCCCCAGGACCAGGAAGAACATATTCCCCTGCCAAAGCTTTCAGCAGTCCCCCCAACTCTTTATCAGCGCAAACTTGTTCCAAACAGAACTCTAAATACTGAAATAGGGGTTTGAGAGCATCTACGTCAACCTCCTTGTACCCACTTTCCTCCAAAGATTCAATCCAAGGCGCTTTTTTACCCAAGTTGAGGAAATTGAGTTTGGAAATCATGGAAACCCGTCCTTCCTCGTTTACAATACCTCCAACCAGGGCACTCACAGCGTTACGGGTAGCTTGAACAATGTCCTGCAACAACTGAACATCTGCTAACACACCCAAATCGTTATTAGTGTAAATCTCCTCAATATCCCGACCAATACTCTTGGCAATAATACGAGGTAAAGAGATAATACCTTCTTCTTCCCGATCCAAGTTAGCAATATTCACCAAGGTAGCCACTGCCTCTTCAGCAGTAGGGGGTTTCCCGATAACGTGGAGACCGCAGGGTAAGAGACGGGACTCAATTTCCATCAACCGACGATACACTGCACCCACCAATAAATCTCGTGCTTCTGCGGTCATTTCCTTAGCGTCCACGTCCGGTAAATCAATGTCTTGGTCTAAATTCACCAAACGACACTTATCGGCGATAGTATTTACAATAGGAATACCCCGTCCCGTATCCTTGAGAGTTTGGTAAGAGGCAATTAATTCCCTTAATTCCTGCAAACCCTTATACAGTCCTGCATTCTCCGCTGGAGGAGTAAGATAGGAGATAGTATTGGCGTAGCTGCGACGTTTAGCAATAGTAGCCTCACTGGGGTTATTGGCAGCATAATAATAGATATTGGGAATATGGCCAATTAAGTTATCAGGATAACAGTCCCCAGACATGCCCATTTGCTTACCCGGCATGAATTCCAAGGAACCGTGGGTACCGAAGTGGAGCACTGCATCTGCTTCCCAAATTGTTTTAAGGTATGTATAGTATGCAGCAAAACCATGATGGGGACTAGCGGAACGGGAAAAGAGCAACCGCATGGGGTCTCCTTCGTAACCAAAGGTAGGTTGCACTCCAATAAAGACATTGCCAAACTCTTTACCATATATCAGCAAATTTTGCCCATCACTATTCAGGTGTCCTGGAGGTGGACCCCAATTTTCTTCCAAACGGGTAGAATAGGGAGTGAGACGCTCATACTCGGGGACAGACATGCGATAGGCCACATTTAGTTCTGGACTTTGATAAGTAGCTTGAGCATCGTGAATCACCGCTTCCATCAACTCTTGGGGCGAGTCAGGCAAATCTTTAATCTCATAGCCATTATATTGTAGCCCCTTCATCACCTCGTAAATAGAGCCGAACACATCCAAATAAGCAGCAGTCCCCACATTACCTTTATCCGGGGGAAAGCTGAACACCGTAATAGCCACCTTCTTATCCAGTTTGGGCTTTTTCCGTAGATTCGCCCATTTCAGCGCCCGTCCAGCGATGGCTTCCACCCGGTCTTGAAGAGCGATCGCCTTCCCAGTCATACCATCCCGTCCGGAGAGTATTATAGGTTCAATAGCCCCATCTAACTCAGGAATGGCAATTTGCAACGCCACTTGGATAGGGTGGAGTCCCAAATCGCTCTCTTCCCACTCCTGGGTAGTTTGGAAAACCAGAGGTAAAGCTACCATATAGGGGCGATTTAGCCGTTTCAATGACTCGATCGCCTTAGGATGGTCTTGGCGAGCTGGTCCTCCCACCAGAGCAAAACCAGTCAGGGAAACCACCGTATCCACCACAGGTAGAGGTTCCATTCCTTTAATAGTACCATCCCAGAAATAGGCATTCACAGGCTTAGAGAAGTCCAAACCCCCCGCAAACACGGCAATCACCCGAGCACCCATAGCCTCTAGTTCCTGCACCATAGCCACATAATGAGCATCATCCCCTGTCACCAGGTGAGTCCGTTGCAAAACCAAACCCACACAAGGAGCTAAGGGGTCTTTCAGGTCTTCAGAGATATCCTCCCGACTATTGAACCAGTTCAGATAGTCCTTCAAATCCTCAAACATATGGGGAGCGAGGGGGTGCCAAATACCCATATCAGGATAGACTACCGGGTCTTGATAGGAGAAACTAGCCAAATCTGGGAACACATATTTATCCGCCAGCATAAGGAGGAAGTTTTGCAAATTATCCGCCGAACCCCCCAACCAATATTGAAAGCCCAGCATGAAATTACGAGCATCCTGCGCCTTATCCATCGGCATATACTTTAATACCTTGGGGAGGGTACGGAGCAACTTCAACATGCTATCCTGGAAAGAAGAGCCGGACTTCTTCTTCCGATTGCGCATAAACTGGGCGATGGCGCTCTTAGACTGACCCAAATTAGCCATAGAGAAGCTACCCAGCTTATTTAAGCGCATAACTTGGGGCATAGAGGGGAAGACAATAGCAGCATCCAGGCGATCGCGATGGGGTTTTACAGCCTCCGCTACCTTATCAGCTAAGTCTTCGATAAATATGAGGGAAGCGATAAAGATATTCGCCGTAGCAATATCCCGCTTAAAATCCTCATAGTTATCCGGATCCCGCAGCTCCTCAATCAAATAACCACTTATTTCCACAGCTATTTTGGGGTTATTGCGGTTAATGCAGCTCACTGCTTCCGACAGGGTACTTTGATATTGAGGCTCCAACACCACATAGACTACCTTCAGGAGCGATCGCCCCTCTACTTTACCAGGGACTATGTGGCGAATGGTAGATTTTACTTGCGTGAACATAAAAGTGATTCTCCTCTAGGGCTGGACAGTACTACCTCAATCTTTGTTTGTATCAGAAAATCCTCGCCCTATATAAGCCTCAGTGGTTATTTGCAACAATTCGATATATTCTTTGTTACATTTCTTTACACTTTGTGATAGTGTTCGCTCATATATTGCTTAACAAAAATTAATCATTATAATTTTAACATTTTTTAGATTATGTGATCTATAAACCGTCCTTAACCTGAATTGCGGGCTAATACGGTAAGTCCACCCTCGGTGGACTATACTATTGAGCAAAGCGCTATGCAATGACGATGCGACAGGACTTGAGGTCAGCAGGTGTAGGGGGGGGGAAATGCTCTCATTAATTTACTAATAAGGCAGTAATTTATAGTAAACTGTAGGTTGGGTTGAGGCAACGAAACCCAACAGCAAAAAAGAAGCTCACAGAGACACAGAGGCGCAGAGGATAGCACGGTTCTCTAGGAGTTTCAAACGCTTGTTTATAAATCTTCCGTGCCTCTGCGCCTCTGCGCGCGGAGATTTGTGTTGGGTAAAGCTTACGCTCTACCCAACCGAACTATTGCTTTAATAATAAGACAGTAACCTATGGCTAGCATTGCCCACCGTGCTATAATATAATAGTAAATTATAGAGAAGCAGATGAAAATATTTATCAGCCACGACTTTAATGACACCAAGTTAGCCAGGCGAGTAGCTGGTACTCTTAGGGTTATTCCCGTATTGGAATAATTAAGCTAGTGTAGGGGCGCAACGGGTCGCGCCCGCTCAGTGTTTACGCCGTTAAGGAATAATGGTTGAACCGATAAATGCCACTAAATCACTTAGAGAACCATTAAAGCGATCGCCATCTTCATTTGGTGTTGGAATCCCTGGCACTTCAGTGCTATCGGTATATTGCCAGAATGTCCAAGTTGACCATTCTCTGGGAATTAAGGGTCTTCGTTTACTTGTATAGTGAGCCACTCACAGGGGATAACTGGAGAAGTCTATTGGGCAAATCTTCTTGTCCCGACACTCAATGGATTAACATCGGGCAGGTTGTAAAATCTGTAAACAAAGGGTGCGCAAATTCTCAATTTCTCTAGCAGTGGGTGCGTTGTCAATTCCTAGCCGTTGGGCAGTTGGTGACACCACAAATTCCCAAAGTTGGAAATTCGGTGTTAAGATGGCCATTACCTTGACTTTTTTCCTCCCAGTTTGTCTGCTAATGGGCTTATTTAGTATGCATACTTAAGTACATGCTTATAATAACTAATTCGGCGTCAAATGTCAACCCCTAGACAGATGATAATTATTTATCAGTGTTATAAGTAAATCTTATACTTCACCAAGTACCGTAAGAGATAACGGCTGTAAGGTGGGCAACATATCTCCCCGCTCTTGATATCTAAAGTCTGGAGAGATATTGCCCACCCTACATCCCTTTGCGTCTTTGCGCCTTTGCGCGAGAATAAAGGAGTAAGGTGGGCACCGTCCATGACGCAGCCCACCTAATCCGCTACTGAGCAATAGTTTGCTCCAAGAACTGCTGAAATTCTCCCAGATTACCAATGGTAATTGCTCCTTTGAAAAGAGTATTCAGCACCGACTGCTCCTCAATGCGATTAATTACCTCTATCATGGAGTTGGGTACAGAACCAAACCGTGTGGATAGAATTTCCAGGGTATACTCTTTTCCCTTCTCCATAATTCCTTGTTCGAGACCTTGTTCGAGACCTTCTTCCCGTGCTAATCGTTCTATACTGGTGACATATCGCACTTTTCTTACCTCCTCGTAATTTCTGACTTCTGCTTTAAATCCACGGACTAATTCTGGTGGTAAATACATGATCCAATCGATAAATCGGAATAATTTAACCACATCTGAACGATTATAACCCCTTTCATATAATCGTCTGACTAGACTTAGTTTCCAGTTTAATCGACTTGCTGGATTTTTGTTAGTCGCCCTCGTCTTCAGGTGCGCCATCACAATTATCCCAAAGGGATTGGTAGTTTGTTCTAAAGTTTCCCAATCGGATTCGTAATCTAGTAGTTTGACTACGGGAAACTCCAAACTAACCTGACATCCCCCAATATTATAGCTAAAACTGTCTGGTCGCCAATGGGGATTGGAGTCTGCTAAAACTGCTAAAGAGATGACTGGTTTGTGATGGCGGTCGTACAAGCGATAATTGTAGCAGTACATGCGCTCAGGAAAGATGGTTTCATATTTTCCCTGTACCTCTATATGTACCAATATCCACACTTGTTGACCTTCCACTAACCAAACCTTCGCTACTTTATCTACCAGACGTTTGCCAATTTCTGCATCCGGTTCTAGTTGCTGCAATTCTTGGTCGAGAAATTCATAAGGTTTGTTCCAGTCGATGGCTCTATATACTTGGGGGAAAAAGAAATGGATAAAATCGGGAAAGTAGTCTTCTATGACTTCTTTTCAAGGACTGTCATAGTCGTCGTTCATAACTTTGTCTATTTGGCACCTATTTACTAGGATAACACTTGTGAAGAAAAAGAGCCATTACTGGGAGTAATTAATTTTGAAGGTAGTATTTATCGCTCCTTACTGCCCATGGAAAGTCTTGGTGGGCAATATTTCAATAATTGGCAACCTCCTTATTTAATAGTATAGCAACCGCCAGAGCTCTAGTTGGCGAGAAATGTTCTAACCCGCTTGAAGACTGAATAAACTGGTAACTCATAACTGTCATGGTACGTGCTATACCACTATTGCCCACCCTAGGGTAAAAATACGGTAAAACTTGTAAATTTTGCCATTATTTACTAGAATAGCACTTGAGCACACAAATAACAACTAAAAGAATGTGCAGATTACTCGGATATTTGGGAAGCAAGATTCAACTCAACCAACTCTTATATGAACCAAAACACTCCCTTGTGGTTCAAAGTTATCAACCCCAAGAAATGACCTCTGGACTTCTCAACGCCGACGGTTTTGGTATAGGATGGTATCATCCAGCCAAAGAAACTACCCCCTATACTTATAAAAATATCTTACCTATTTGGAGCGATATTAACCTATCTCAAATTAGTCGCTATATTGAGTCAAACTGCATTCTGGGATACGTCCGCAGCGCTACCCCACCCTCTTCTGTAGATTTGAGTAACTGTCAGCCCTTTACCCAAGACCAACTCTTATTTATCCATAACGGTTTCATTGGTAACTTTCGCCGCTATAATATAATGGTAAATTATAGAGAAGCAGATGAAAATATTTATCAGCCACGACTTTAATGACACCAAGTTAGCCAGGCGAGTAGCTGGTACTCTTAGGGTTATTCTCGTATTGGAATAATTAAGCTAGTGTAAGGAATAATGGTTGAACCGATAAATGCCACTAAATCGCTTAGAGAACCATTAAAGCGATCGCCATCTTCATCTGGCGTTGGAATTCCTGGCACTTCAGTGCGATCAGTATATTGCCAGAATGTCCAAGTTGACCATTCTCTGGGAATTAAGGGTCTTCGTTTACTTGTATAGTTAGCCACCCACAGGGGATAACTGGAGAAGTCTCGGACACCAGACATCCATCCATCCCAAAAACCAAAGCTGGTGTAAATAATCGGCTTGCGCTTGATCTCTGTTTCGATTTCTTCAATCCAGGTGCGAACTCGACTTACTCGCTCAGATTTGCTCAGAGAATCCCATTGTTGTCGCACTGAGTTGGGGAAATGTTCTAAATCTATCACTGGAGGCAAATCATCCGGCCCAATTGGGTCAACACTGTTAACGTAGTCTAGAAAGTTGCGAGCTTGTTTTTGAGGATCTACAGTAGGTCTGAAAAAGTGATAAGCTCCGCGAATAATGCTCGCACCCTCCATTTGTCGCCAGTTCCTAGGGAAGGTTGTTGCTTTCCATGTTCTCCCCTCCGTAGCTTTGGCGAAGGCAAATGAGAAACCTGCTCCCTTAACTCTACGCCAGTTCACCGAACCATCATAGTCAGAAACATCAATTCCCGGCTCGAAGCCTAAAGAATTGGAATTAGAGAGAACTATCGTAATTTCCTGACTTGCCACTCTGTTTTTATCCCTGTCAAGTCCTACAACTCTGATCTGCCGGACTCCGGAGGTGTTAAATTCAGGATAAGTTAAAACCCAGTCTCCTAATTCAACATCATCACCACCAAGGTAATACTGTTCTGCAAAAAGCTCTACTCTAACAATGCCCCCATCTGCCCTTCCTTTAAACGTGACGGGAACTTTTCAATGAAATGATGAGTTATTCTCCGGACTCGTAATCGTTATAGACATGAATAGCCTCCTATTGTCAGTTTAGATCTAAGGCAGTTTATGGGAGCGTAATAACTCGCGTCCCTGAACTGTCCATTCTCAGGACTTGCTTGCGATTTCTGGGTTCAGCACTAACATGAATCCAATCAGGATTAGCTAACGTGCCAAATTCTAGGATAATTTGATCGTAATCACAATTATCATGTACCCATTGGGCAAATCTTCTTGTCCCGACACTCAATGAATTAACATCGGCAGCAAATCCTTTCCTGTGAGCACTGGTTGAACTTCCGCCTACAGCTCGGTTGAGGGCTTCAGAACGAAAACCGGAATTAATTTTTAATGCACCGAGGGCATTACGGGCAGGTTGTAAAATCTGTGAACAAAAGGTACGCAAATTCTCAAGTTCTCTAGCAGTGGGTGTGTTGTCAATTCCTAGCCGTTGGGCAGTTGGTGACACCACAAATTCCCAAAGTTGGAAATTCGGTGTTAAGAAAGTACTCAAATCCCATGATGATGAGATTTCTACCCAAATATCATCACTGGCGACTAAATTGTTAGCAGCATCAAATCCTTTAGCAACAACCAGACGATTTCCTGCTGCATTAAATGCGTAGGAAATTGACCAATTTCCATTGCTAAGTTGAGTTCTCCCTAAAGGCCAGCGATCATCAGCTAATAACTCGACTTGGGTAATCGGGTCATCCACCTTCCCTTGAAAAGTCACTTGCTGTCCTAGGGAAAATTCTTGATTGTCAGTCGGACTCGTAATTTTAATGGCCATTACCTTGACTCTTTTCCTCCCAGCTTGTATGCTAATGGGCTTATTTAATATGCATACTTAACTACATACTTATAATAACTAATTCGGCGTCAAATGTCAACCCCTAGACAGATGATAATTATTTATCAGTGTTATAAGTAAATCTTATACTTCACCAAGTACCGTAAGAGATAACGGCTGTAAGGTGGGCAACATGTCTCCCCGCTCTTGATATCTAAAATCTGGAGAGGTATTGCCCACCCTACCAAGAACTGCTGACTCTTCTTGCACTAACACACCCTACATCAACATCCCTTTGCGTCTTTGCGCCTTTGCGCGAGAATAAAGGAGTAAGGTGGGCACCGTCCATGACGCAGCCCACCTAAACCTGCTGCTACTGAGCAATAGTTTGCTCCAAGAACTGCTGAAATTCTCCCAGATTACCAATGGTAATTGCTCGTTTATGAAGGATGTTCAGCACCGACTGCTCCTCAATGCGATTAATTACCTCTATCATGGAGTTGGGTATAGAACCAAACCGTGTGGATAGAATTTCCAGGGTATACTCTCGCCCTTTCTCCATAATTCCTTGTTCGAGACCTTCTTCCCGTGCCAATCGTTCTATACTGGTGACATATCGCACTTTTCTTACCTCCTCGTAATTTCTGACTTCTGCTTTAAATCCACGGGCTAATTCTGGTGGTAAATACATGATCCAATCGATAAATCGGAATAATTTAACCACATCTGAACGATTATAACCCCTTTCATATAATCGTCTGACTAGACTTAGTTTCCAGTTTAATCGACTTGCTGGATTTTTGTTAGTCGCCCTCGTCTTCAGGTGCGCCATCACAATTATCCCAAAGGGATTGATAGTTTGTTCTAAAGTTTCCCAATCGGATTCGTAATCTAGTAGTTTGACTACGGGAAACTCCAAACTAACCTGACATCCCCCAATATTATAGCTAAAACTGTCTGGTCGCCAATGGGGATTGGAGTCTGCTAAAACTGCTAAAGAGATGACTGGTTTGTGATGGCGGTCGTACAAGCGATAATTGTAGCAGTACATGCGCTCAGGAAAGATGGTTTCATATTTTCCCTGTACCTCTATATGTACCAATATCCACACTTGTTGACCTTCCACTAACCAAACCTTCGCTACTTTATCTACCAGACGTTTGCCAATTTCTGCATCCGGTTCTAGCTGTTGCAATTCTTGGTCGAGGAATTCATAAGGTTTGTTCCAGTCGATGGCTCTATATACTTGGGGGAAAAAGAAATGGATAAAATCGGGAAAGTAGTCTTCTATGACTTCTTTCCAAGGACTGTCATATTCGTCGTTCATAATCTTGAAATTTTTTTCATTATTTACTAGAATAGCACTTGCTAACAAAAAACACAACTAAAAATATGTGCAGATTACTCGGATATTTGGGAAGCAAAATACAACTCAACCAACTCTTATATGAACCAAAACATTCCCTTGTGATTCAAAGTTATCAACCCCAAGAAATGACCTCTGGACTTCTCAACGCCGACGGTTTTGGTATAGGATGGTATCATCCAGCCAAAGAAACTACCCCCTATACTTATAAAAATATCTTACCTATTTGGAGCGATATTAATCTACCTCAAATTAGTCGCTATGTTGAGTCCAAATGCATTCTGGGATACGTCCGCAGCGCTACCCCACCCTCTTCTGTAGATTTGAGTAACTGTCAGCCCTTTACCCAAGACCAACTCTTATTTATCCATAACGGTTTCATTGGTAACTTTCGCCAAACCCTCTATCGACCCCTACGCAAGAGTTTAGATGATGATATCTATCAATTAATTCAAGGTACCACGGACTCAGAACACATCTTCGCCCTGATTCTGCAAGAATTAGCAAATAAGAATAAGATTACCATAGCAACAGCTCTAGGGAAGGTCTTAACCTATCTCTCTCAATTAGCTCAATCTTATCAAGTTGACTTTTCCGCCAATATTATCCTCAGCAACGGGAACCAGTTAATTGCTTCTCGCTATGCTCATGGCCTTGACACACCTAGTTTATATTGGTTAAAAGACCAGGGTCAAAAATACAATGGAGTCATCATTGCGTCAGAACCCTTATTTAGGGGAAACTGGAACAGTTGTCCAGCAGGAAGTATTATCAGTGTGGGGGAAAACCTTGAAGTACGCCGATATCCAGTCTCCTAGAGAAGCTATTGAGTCAGCTTTACACCAGTGTCGTCAACTTACCCTGGATTTATGGGCTGATATGGACAGAGATAGCTTTTACCAACAAGCTCATCCCGATTTCAGCCCCGTGGGTTGGCATTTCGGTCACATTGCTTTTACCGAAGCTTACTGGATTTTAGAACAACTTGCAGGCTATAGGCCACTATGGACCCAGTATAAAACATTATTTGCTGCGGATGGTTTACCCAAGCAGGAAAGACAACATCTTCCCCCCAGAGAGACGATTCAAGATTATCTCCATACCGTCAGAAGCAAAGTATTGACCTATTTAGCCACCGCACCCATCCAAAAGCAAGCAAGACTGTGGTATTGGTTAATCCAGCATGAAAGTCAGCACAGCGAAACTATCTCCTTTCTCCTTCAACTCCAACGCAAAAAATCCCCATGCTATCCCTGTTCATCTACATTCATTAGTGATTCAGAAATGGTGAAAATTCCTGGAGGAGAGTTTTTAATGGGAAGTAACGCTATTGACACTCAAGATAATGAACGTCCTCAACATTCAGTTTACCTGGATACCTACTGGATCGACACCTACCCCGTAACTTGCGGTCAATATGGGGAATTCATCGCTGCTGGGAGCTACCAAAAGCGGCAGTTTTGGTCTGAGGTGGGGTGGGAATGGCTGCAAAGCAACCCAGTTAACCAACCTTTATACTGCTCGGATCCAAACCATCCTGTTTGCGGTGTCAGTTGGTATGAAGCAGAAGCATATACTCGGTTTGTAGGGAAGGAACTCCCCACGGAAGCAGAATGGGAAAAAGCTGCTAGTTGGGATGAAGCAAAGGGGGAAAAGCTTCTTTATCCCTGGGGAAACACAGGATCTTACTGCAATTGTAACGGTTTGGTGGGGCAGACAACCCCAGTGAATGCTGATCCCCAGGGCAAAAGTCCTGCTGGTTGTTACGATATGTTAGGCAATGTTTGGGAATGGACCAGCTCTTGGTTTGATGGTTACAAGGGGTTTGAGAGTTACCCTTATCCCGGTTATTCCCAAGCTTATTTTGATATGCAGCATCGAGTTGTGCGGGGTGGTAGTTGGGCCACTCGTTCTTGGGGGTTACGGTGTAGTTTCCGCAATTGGTATCATCCTTGGGTACGGCAAATTTTGGCTGGGTTTCGTTGTGTGAACCGCTGACATATAGCACGTACCATGCTTTGAAAATTGCCGACAGGTAAGGTCAAACTATATCCAACTCACTTGGGGGTCTCAATCGCCCAGTTGCTGTGCTATAATTGCTTAAAACCTTAGGGGCACGGCATTGCCGTGCCCCTACTTATGCTCCTAACTTTTTTATTTTAAGAAAAGATTAAATCCAGATTTAAATTCCTTTTTTAAAGATGCTTAAGACTTGCCAATTTGCTGCGCCATACTCCGGAACCCATCCAGATAACTGTCAGCAAGATTGCGCTCTGTACTTGCGCGAGTAGCCCCGCTCAGATTGCGAGCCATTTGCAAGAAATCAATGTTATCCTCAACGGTACGAAGCTCAGTAGTTACTGCTGGTTTAGCAACTTTTACGGGAGCAGGAGCTGGTGTGGCAACTTTTACGGGAGCAGGAGCTGGTGTGGCAACTGTTACAGGAGCAGGAGCGGTCGCAGGAGCTGGAGCAGGAACCCTGTTACCGGAAAAAGTTTTCGCGTTCTCAGCAGAGACTTCCTTAACGATAGCAGCACCCTTGCCCTTCTTCGTATTAGGAAAAGTTCTCTTGACTTGCACTTTTTTGCGCATGTAGTCGATGTCCCCAAAAGACTTGGAGTCGTCTGGACTGAGGTAGAAGCTATCCTTGTTTTCTACCACTTCCACGGTATTACCGTTCTCATCGACGTACTTCGCTTTGTCGGGTAAGAGTCCAAATAAAGCCATTGATTCTCCCTAATCTAGTTTTTGTTATATTAAATTAAATAATATCAAAGATATTGTTAAATATCCAAAAAAATTGGCCCGTGTGAGATAGGGAGGCTAGAGCACCGGAACCGAGCCAGGATCCAGCTGTCCGAACTAAAATCTCCCGATTCGGCTCCTTTGGCAAAAATATCCTCCCTTGGGACCATTCCCCATGGTATCGTGAAGTAAGACTATTTGAACATGGAACTCTGGTTGCTCGTAATTTTACTTGGTTTGATTACCTACTTCATTGTCAAGCGCAGCGTTGCTAACATTTCTCAGACACCAGTCTGGTTATTGTGGCTGGTACTGATGACACCAGGACTGATCTGGTCTGGGTGGTCTCTCACCTTTGGTCAAGACCAGCCCATACCAACTATTTTAATAATCGGTCCATTGGTAACTTGTCCTTTACTCTACTGGTGGCTCATTCAGCTCGGACGACCAAAACCAAAAGAAAATCAAAGCAGTTATAATTATAATACCAGGTCGCAAGAGGAGCCAAGTTCAACAGCTAAATCAGCAGAGCATGAGCAACTAAGCCCCATTAGTAAAAGTGAAGAAACTGCTTTGCGCAATTGTTTCCCTTGGGGACTTTATTATTTACAACACATTGACTATCGACCCCAGGCAATTCTCTGTCTCGGTAAGTTGCGAGGAGTACCGGAGGAAGCTTACACCAAGATTAAGACGAATGTGGAAGCAGCATTTGGCGATCGCTTCTTAGTTGTTTTCCAAGAAAGTCTCCAAGGCAAACCTTTTTTTGCTCTCGTAGCCAACCCTTTCCATAAATCCCCACAACAGGCAACGGATCCTCTCACTCGACCCATTCTAGCTGTATCCCTGCTGTTGATTAGCCTCTTTACTACTACTGTCATTGGGGTACAAATTAGTGGTACGGACTTGTCCGGACTACAATCTGACCCCATGGTGCTCTTACAGGGACTTCCTTATAGTTTAGCCATAGTCTCCATTTTAGGCTGCCACGAACTGAGTCATTATTTAACAGCCATATATTACAAGATTCGTACCACCCTGCCCTATTTTATTCCAGATATGTTTTTCCTCGGTACCTTGGGGGCATTTATTCAGAAGCGATCGCCAGTTCCCCATCGCAAGGCTTTATTCGATGTGGCTATTGCTGGTTCCATGGTCGGTTTAGTAGTCACTGTACCCCTCTTGCTCTGGGGACTATCTTTATCCCACATTGTAGAGCTGCCTGAACAATCCAACTTCTTAAATTTTGAAGCTCTCGATCCGAGATTTTCTTTCCTGCTCTCCCTTTTAGGGAAAATAGCTTTAGGTAGTCAATTTACACCGGGAGTTGCCATCGCTCTTCATCCCTTAGCAGTGGCAGGTTATATTGGTTTAATATTCACTGCCTTGAAACTCATGCCCGTGGGAAAATTGGATGGAGGATCAATTGTTCACGCCGTTTTCGGACAGCGTACTGCCTTTAATATCGGTCAAGTGACTCGCTTGCTGATGTTTCTCCTGACACTGGTGCAACAGGATTTTCTCATTTTCGCCCTTATCTTGTTACTATTGCCCCCTGGGGATCAACCTGCTCTCAATGATGTCACGGAACTGGATAATTGGCGGGATATCTCTGGTTTGTTTTGCTTGGTACTGTTGGTAAGTATTCTTTTGCCTTTACCAGGAGCAGTTGCTCAATGGTTAAACATTTAGTAGGGTGGGCATTGCCCACCCTACCACTACCACTATCTTCCCGTGGCTTGAGCGCTGTCCACTACAGTTAGCAGACTATCCAGAATCAACGTCTCAAACGTCTGCTCCATCTCCACCGCAATCTCCCCGTAATGTCCGTCATAGGGGGTATTCTCTCCCCGATGCTTGATCAACGATTGCAGCACCGTTACCCCATGGGTCTGAAATTGCTCCGCACGCCACAATAACGCCGCCGTTTCCATATCGCACACACTGGTCTTGATCCGACCTTGATCCAGTGCTTGAAAGTAGGCTCGAATTCGCTCCCCCGCCTCACCAGCACAGTCCGGAAAATTGAACCCATGGTAATCCTCTAGGTGATGGCAGAGCGCCCACTTCACTGGATAGTTAAGACGGCTTGCTTGTGCCTTGAGTGCCTCCACTAACACCGGAGAAGCGAACAGTGAGCGCCTCAAACTCGCTTCCGGCTCACCACTGCCACGCAGCAACCCATAGAGATTGTCCGCCTCATCCACAATGCAGATATCGCGCAACTGCTGCGGCGTCACCTGCAGGTCATTGGAGCCATAGCGCACCAAATACACCGCGCCCGCTGCAAACATTTCCAAAAACGCAAACCCCGAGCCGCCAGCCCCCATCGGAACTGCTGCCAGAAAAACATCCTGTCCTCGGTACGTTCCCGTTTGCACCTCAATCCCCCAGCTATCCGTATGTCGTTGGGGATGTTCTAGGAAGCGCTCCACAAGACGGCGGTAGCGTTGGGGATTAGAACAAACCACCCCCGCCTCTGGCAGCGGCTGCTTGATAATCAAGTTCTCCTGGCGTGTAAAGCGAACCATTCTATAATCTCCTGTGGATAGATGAGGACATTTCTTGAAACAGTTACCAGTTATCAGTGACCAGTTATCAGTTTTCACGTACCGAGATGTAGTGGGGGAACGAGGACCCAGGGATGATAAACGACAACTGGTCAACTGTCATGGTACAAGGTCACTGAATGTCCTCTAAAAAATATGTTAGCATTAAAGATGACACGAAACAATTTGTTTATGAGGCGATTAACCATTGCTACTGGTGCCGTTGGTATTTTAGCTTTAGCTGGATTATTCTGGTACTCCTATAATCAAATCCAAAAGAATAAGGACATTATTAGAGAAAAAAAGGAAGAAATAGAGCGAGACAAGCAAATAGCAACACCAACAGCAGATAGCTCAGAGACAGTTGCAGCACCACCTCCTGTAACTAATTCAACCCATGAATTAACTCCTTCTCTCACTACTCCTGAAACTATCGCTCCTCCTGAATCTATTGCTACTTCTCAACCTAAGGAAACTATTGATATAGATTGGAATAGTAGCAGTTATTTTACAGCTCAAATGCCAGCTAAATCTATAGCTTTAACCTTAGATGATGGACCCGACAAGAAATATACAGAGCAAGTTTTAGATATTCTCAAGCAGTATCAAATTAAAGCCACCTTTTTCTTAGTAGGTTATAGAGTAGAGCAAAATTGTCCTCTCGTCAACCGTATAGTGAGAGAAGGTCACACCCTAGGAAACCATACCTATAATCATCCCATTTTAACTCAACTTAGTGCTGAAGAACAAAAAGTGGAGATGGAGACAACCCAAACAGCTATTAAAAATTGTGGTATTGCCCCAGATAAATTACCTCGCTGGTTACGCACTCCCTACGGTGCTCAAGATGAAACTACTTTACAAGTTGCTCACCAAGTAGGGTTAAATACAGCCTTGTGGACTGTGGATACCAATGACTGGCGGAAAACGGCAACATCACAATCAATTGCCGGGGAAGTATTAAAATCCCAAGGACAAGATATTGTCCTCATGCACGATGCCACTGATGCTAATCTAGAACTAAAGTCTCCCGAATCATCCGATACTAGACAGAATACAGTGGATGCTCTTGCAGAAATTATTCCCCAATTGCAAGAACGGGGCTTTCAATTTGTTACTCTAGAGGAAGCCTTTCCATCTCAGTCATTATCTAAACCGGAGGTCAAATGATGAACACAATCCTGGAAAATCGCTATCAAATTCTCCAAGAATTAGGAGATGGGGGTTTTGGGAAAACCTTCATCGCTGAAGATACTCATATACCCTCTCGTAGACGCTGCGTGATTAAACAACTGAAACCGATGAACAAAAGTTCCCAGGTGTACCAGTTAGTTAAACAGAGATTTCAGCGGGAAGCAGCGGTTTTAGAAGCACTGGGTAACAATAGCCAGCAAATACCCACTCTCTATGCTTATTTTGAATCCGGGGGACAATTTTACCTAGTTCAGGAGTACATTGAAGGGGATACCTTAGCCCGACGGTTACAAACCCAAGGAGTAGAAGGGGAAAGTGCTGTTAGCAAGATTGTAGTTAATACTTTACAAATCTTAGATTACGTTCACAGTCAGGGTATTGTTCACCGAGATATTAAACCAGAAAATATTATTCTGCGCCGCCTCGATGATTTACCCGTACTAATAGACTTTGGTGCGGTTAAAGAGACTATGCAAACCACTGTATCCCAGGGGGGAAGTACAAGCAAATCTTCCATTGTCATTGGTACCCCAGGCTTTATGCCCGCCGAACAAACCGCCGGAAGACCAGTTTTTGCTAGCGACCTTTATGCTTTAGCCCTCACCGCTATTTACCTCATGACAGGTAAAATACCTCAAGACTTAACTACGGATCCCTATACAGGAGAACTAGGTTGGCAAGAGTTTGCTCCTGGTGTTAGTCCTGATTTTGCTGCTGTGATTAATAAAGCGATCCAAAGTCATCCCCGGGAGCGTTATCGCACTGCTAAGGAGATGTTGAATGCTTTATCATCTTCCAACCCAGCTTATAATCCTACTGTACCAATAAATACTGTTACTCCTCCAACTCGGGTGATTCAAACCCCAGCAACAACTACATTAAGTTCTTCTCCTTGGACAAAAACTTTCATTCCCGTCAGTATAATTGCCATCTTGCTTCTCGGAGGGGGCGGTGCTATTGGTTATTATATGTTGGAGCAACAACAACAACAACATAAAGCCGAACTAGCTAAACTAGAGGAAGAACAAAAGCAACGAGATGAGGAACTTCAGCAAGCACAAGCAGATAGAAAAAAAAAGGAAGAGGAGGCAGCAGCAGCAAGACAACAGGCAGCAGCAGCAGAAAGACAGCGTCTAGAAGCAGAAAGACAGGCAGCAGCAGCCGAAGCTTCCCGTCGAGAAGCAGAAAGGAGGCGTCGAGCAGCAGAAAATCAACAAAGAACCGTTGTTGTCCAACAACCACCTAGCAGCGGTTTATCCTACCGTTCTTCCTGTGGTTCTCCCCCCGGAAGTGGCTCAACCTGGTATGCTGTATTTGGTCCTAGAAGTTCCCTCAATACTGTCAAGAACCGTTACTGTGGTGATGCTTTTGTGACAAAACATGGAAATACCCAAGTAGCGAGTTTCACCAATGTTAACACTGCTAGAAATTTTGCTAACCGTTTGAGTGCAGAAACAGGCTGGCAATTCTGGGTTAAATAAGCTACTCCATGATTCTATTCTACTCCGTTTTCCATTCGGTTTCTGGAATATTGGCGTTCCAGATTTCGCCACTTCCGATGACTCCCTTTCTGGAATACTAACTCCAATCCATATCGGATCAGGGTCGGATAGGAGTCATCCCACCGATACCTCCCGTAAAACCGCCCTTGATTTTAATTCAATGGGATCTGGTTCTAGATAAAGAGCGATCGCTCTCAGGGAAGCAATATTTCACTAAACTAACACAATATTTCATCTTTTTCATCACGTTTTTTTCTAACATTCAATATTTTTGGGGAGAAACTCGGTATTTTGAGGAATGAAGAGATAAAATGGCGCTTGGGGATTTAATTCTGTCCACTCATTCTCTAGAAGATAGCGAAACTTATCTTTCCGGGAACCCCAGAGATGAGCGTGGTAGATTTTAGTCATGGGTTAGGTTTCCTTTGTGGGTTTGTACCAAGTTTCCACAGATAGAGCGCCCACGGTTTGGATGCGTTTGAAGTCACTATCCGCAGAAACAAGAATGAGATTGTGTTGGAGAGCAATTGAAGCAATCCATAAGTCATGTTGACTTACACCAATATCAATGAGTCTAGTTTTCCGGCGTTTACTTCTCTCTTTTGGTGCAAACTTTCGCATCAGAGCTGCCTGAAGTGCTGCATAAATTTCGGCAGTTGCTGAGTCAATGTCATAGATTGAAATATTCTTCAAAAACTCCATGACACGATTCAAATTACTCTCTCGTTGCTGGGAATTTTCTACCATATAAATCAACTCAGCTTGCACAATGACACAAATTGAAACCTGCCATGATTCAAGTGCTGTCAACTGAGCTAATATATCAGGTTCCTTTTTAATGGCTAAACTACAATGATTCGTATCCAACAAATACATAGGATTTCTTAATCAGCTTTCAAGTCTTCAGCTTCGTTTTCATCAGTTGTCACATAGAACTTGCCACGAGATCTATGCACTAACTCTAAACACTCATCCAAGTCATCTCCTTCCCATTTACCAATACGTTCCAGTGTTTTGAGGATGGATCCTGCTGTAGAGAGGGGCTGTTTTCCCATATACGTTGGAGAATAACGAGACTTGAGAAAGAGAAGGAACTCTAAAACGCGCACCAACACTTCATCCGGTGCTTGTTCAATTTCTTGCTGTAGTTGTTCGCGAACCGATGTTTTGGTTTCCATAGATTGTTCCCTCCGTAAACTTGACAGACTGAGAATATTTTATCATGCTCAGGGATATTTTACCATGATAACCACCGCTACCCCCTGCTGAATATCAAAAACATTTTCATCAGGGGAACCATCAGGGGACACCTCCTTTTTCTTACTATTACCGTGCAAATCTAGCAGATAGATTTCATCAAAGGTTTTGTTTAAACTCTGACGCATTTCCCGAAAAGTGGGGTTATCCAAATAGCCATGATTGGTAACAAAAGCGAGAATACCACAACCGGTACTCTCGATGCGCCATTGTCCAAAGCGAATAAATTTCACATAGTCATCTTGCAACCACTTGGGATTTTTTTCTCCTCAAGGTTTCCCATTTACATAGTAATAATCCTGAACTAACCCCGTGATCCACTCACTTTCATTGGCGGAATGTCCAGAATAGGAAGGATTGCCCAATATTACCATGACAGGGGTATCTCGTTTAATTTCCGAGGCTTCGTTGGCTTCAGCCGCCACATATTGCCCAAACAAAATCTCGGACTTTTTCATCGCCTCATCTAGAGTATTGGTTAAATAGATGCCCAATCGTTGTTTATTGGTAAACTGATAGCCCAATTCTTGCAATTGCCAACCCAATTTGAGATGAGCCACACTATAGGGTGCCATCAATAACTCAAAACCAAACAAGCGATGCAGCAAATTATCCCCTACATAGCTATCCCACTGGTGTGCCATACCAACTTCTTCCAAATTGCGGTAAATTTGCTTCACCACCTCATATAAAAAGGTTCCCGTTCCCGTTGCTGGATCCAGAATTTGTACCCGGGCTGCTTGTGTTCTTGGATCCTTCGCAGTATCAGCCAAACCCAAAGGTAAATCAAAACGGTTTTTGAGAATTTCATCCACAGAACGCACTATAAAAGACACCACCGGTTCTGGTGTGTAATAAACCCCTCGACTCTTGCGCAGCTTGGCATTGTACGCCCCTAGAAACGTCTCGTAAAAATGTACCACTGGATCTTCCGTTCGAGTGCGTCGCCCAAAGTTTTCCAGAATACTGCCCATATTTACTTGAGACAGTAATTGCACCAGGTCATCCAGCGCCCAATTAATGGGGGTACATGCATCCGTTTCCACGATGGTATTAAACAACCGCTTCAAAAAGGGATTGGATGCGGTCATATAGGTGCCTGCTGTGCGTCTCCTAAAGGCTTCCCCATCAGGATTTTGAGCATGACCCACCCTGGCTGCAAACAGCCCATAGGAAATAGTTTGGGCGTACATATCCCCAAAATCAGAATCATTCAAAGTTGGGTGCAACACCTCCCTAAACCCCTGTTTCAATTGCTGCAACTCCCCACTTTTCTCTTCTAACTCTAGGGCAGTTGTGACTGCTAAGAGAATTGCCTTTGTCAACCGTGCCATTTGTTGGGCTAAATCTTCAGGATTGCTAATCATCTCCCCTGTATAGTTGAGAAATTGCTCCAGAAGTACAGCAGTTTTATCCCTATCTTTTAACTGAAGCTTTTCCCCGTTTCTTGTCGCCAAAACCTCCTTGAGTCTACGCTCCCCGTTAACATACCAGCGAAACTCCAAATAATTAGTCAACACCAGATTGGGAAATGCCTCTAGATAGCGTTTTAGCTGCTCAGTCTTTTCAACCTGATCCAAATCTAGCTGGATATCTTTTGCTTCCACATAACCCACCAGTAAATCGCGACGTTTGACCGTAAAGTCGGGAATTCCTGCCTTGTTGCCTTTTTCTTCAATCACCGCATCAATTCCGTTAGTGGAATCATCCAGCAAATCTTTTAATGCTGGGTAATGACTGCGTTCGCTCCCTTTTGGGAGGTTTTTTTCAATGGATTGGAGGTAAGCTTCAAAGGTGATAGATGACATTTTCATGGTAATTTGACCTTATTATAGCAGACTGTAGGTTGGGAAGAGGTGCCGAAACCCAACAGCACTAATCTATGTTGGGTAACGCTGGCGCTCTACCCAACCTACGGCACTAACTCTAAACACTCATCCAAGTCATCTCCCTCCTGTTTTCCCATATACGTTGGCGAACAACGAGACTTGAGAAAGAGAAGAAACTCTAAGGCGCAGACTAAAATTTCATCCGGTGCTTATTCAATTTCTTGCTGTAGTAGTTCACGAACCGACGCTGCTGTAGATACCGGGTTGGGAATGAGTTCTTTAGTTTCCATAGATTTTTCACCAATTTAGTATATTCTATCATGATAACAGAATGGAGTATGTCACTCATGACTGTTTTCTACTCCGTTTTCCATTCGGTTTCTGGAATATTTGCACTCACCATAATGTTCCGTAGAGTACCCATAGGGAGATTTCTCCACTTCCGATGACTCCCTTTCTGGCACACTAACTCAAATCCAGATCGCACCAGGATACGTTCCACATCATCAGCATTCATGGGTCGGATACGAGTCATCCTACCCATACCTCCCGTAAAACCGCCCTAGATTTTAATTCAATGGGATCTGGTTCTAGATAAAGAGCGATCGCCTCACGAATGTTCTCTAAAGCTTCTTCTTCAGTTTCCCCTGCTGACACGCAACCGGGTAATTCTGGGCACCAAACTGCCCAATCGCCTGTTTCAGTATCGGTTTCCAGGACAACACGCCATTTCATCTTGTTTGCTCCAAGTACTGATGATAAAATTTTACTCAATAGGGAAACTCGGAATTAGTCCATCTATCTCTCTCATCACTTCCATTGTCTCCTTCAGAGCAACCACCACCTTTTGATAATGTAACACATCCTCAAAGGATAAGCTACGTTTGGTTTTTTTCCTATCCTTCAGCCATTTAGCCAACACCTGATACCCCCCACCCCAATCTTAAAGTACCACACTGACCGGGTGATTCCTGCAAAATAGCTGGTTTTGTTGATATAAACCCGCTTTTCTTCGCAATTATACGTTATTTTGGTAACAGCATTATCCCCCTCACCTCTCACCCACCCCCTTTCCCCCTCCCGGGAGGGGGAAAGGGGGTGGGTTGAGTTTCTTGGATTTCATTAAATGCAGGTCCACCAATTCTTTCCCTTTTACTCCCAAATCTTTAAATAGCTGGTTATTACTTGTTAGGGGTACCCTTGGAAAGTCTATTTTAAGAAACTCGGCATATCGTTGGCGATAGGTGGGGCTATGAAAGATGGCGTAGATGTAGTAAAAGATGGCTTCCGGGGTGGGTATGTAACCCAATTTGGTTTTTATTGCACTGAGGAAGTCTGAGGAAAGGTTGGGGGATTTTTCCACAAACAGGCTACTTTGTTGGTTTTGGGTGTTAGGATAAAGGTATAGGGGGAAAACATATGATCCATTAATATCAATGGAAATTGCTGTAGATGGTACATGAGCTACTAAAGCGTGTCTCCATTCTTCTAATTTAATTATTCTGGGTAAATTTAAAACTAAATTCTCTTTACCAGCAACATGATTCATTAATTCAGTTCTAGGACAATCCATTGCTACTTTACTAAAATAGCAATCAACCAATCAAAAGGACGGTATAAACAAGTAATTAATTACTATCATTTTTAATTACTTGACGAGCTTCTGTTAATTTCCAATCTCGATTATCTTGAAGATTATATTTTCGCTCATATTCTTCATCAGAAATTCTATCATTTCCCATTTCTGCAATACCTAGATAGATTTTTTCTCTTTCAAAATCTATAGCAAAACTATCTCTATGGGTTTGAAAACCTAAAACATTAACAGGCATTATCTCTGTAATTTTCCAACCTTTCTCATATTCTGGGAAAAACTCCGTATGAAAAGGAATAAAGAGATAAAATGAAGCTTGAGGATTTAATTCTGTCCACTCAACAGTAGTTATATCATGTTCTAGAAGATAACGAAACTTGTCTTTCCGAGAACCCCAGAGATGAGCGTGGTAGATTTTAGTCATAAATAATTTACTTACCAGAGCAAAATATCCAATAGGGGCGCAGCTCTTTCAAGGTGCGCCCCTACAAATATCAAGCAGTAACGCTTACAGGGGTAGTGAGGGCTTCCACAATACTACGTACTGCTGCTACCATAGCTACTTCACTGTCCAGTTGGTTGATAGCAGAGCCAACGCCAACTCCAGCAGCACCAGCGGCGATCGCCATGGGTGCGGTAACGCTAGATAAACCGGAAGCGCAGAGAACTGGCACTTCCACTGCCCGGGAAATGCTGTGAGCAGCAGCAAGGGTGGGAGCTGCTTTTTCAATCAGTCCCAGAGTACCGGGATGAGTCGGGTTGCTGCTAGTACCTCCTTCTGTTTGGATAATATCAGCCCCAGCGGCAACTAAAGCTACTGCTAGTTCCACTTGTTCATCCAAAGGGAGGATATGAGGCACGGTAACAGAGAGAGTAATCTCTGGTAAGAGGGATCGGGTTTTTTGGGTCAGTTGCAGTACTTCAGCACCGGAAAAGCGCCTGCCGGAACTATAAAAGCAATCAAAATTGCCAATTTCAATCAAATCTGCCCCCGCTTCCACCGCACTGAGGAATAACTCCGGTTCCACAGCAGAAACGCAGATGGGTAAATTGACCAACTGACGTACTGCTCCCACTAATTCCGGATCTGCTGCAATATCTACAAAAGTCGCACCGCCAGCAAATGCTGCTTTTACCGTTGCTCCTACTCTAACCTTGTCAAAATTATTCAAGCCGCTGATTATTTTCAGTGCCTTTCTTTGGGCAAAGGCTTCCTCAAGTCTAGGATCCATAGTACAATCTCCTTATTGACGCCATAGTAATCTTACTGTAACCAATCCCCCCTACTGAGGAGAAGTCGTGCTGCTATCTAAAGGCTTTGAAATTGAATTGTACACTGGCACCCCCCAGGGGGATGTGGTGGGTCTCTCAGACCGGATCGTGGGGGATTTAGATGGATTCGTGCGGGAACCGGACAGTCGCAATGTAGAATATACCACCGCCCCCCTGTGTTGCTACGATCGCCTCCTCTGCGCTCTCCTCCGCCCTAGGGCACAGCTCAGGAATTACTTACAGCAGCAAGGCAACTATACTTTAATTCCCGGAAGTACCCTATCCTTGGGAGATACCAGCCGTTTCTACCGTTCTGACCCCCATAATCCTTACCACAGCTACATTGAGAAAAGCTACGGCACTAACGTAGTCACTGCCAGCGTCCACATCAATATTGGCATCAGCGATCCGGAAAGGTTGATGCAGGCTTGCCGCTTAGTGCGGGTAGAAGCGCCCCTCTACCTAGCTCTCAGTGCTTCTTCTCCCTTTCTCGACGGACACACTACAGGCTATCATTCTACCCGTTGGGGTATTTTCCCCAAAACTCCGGAGCGGGTACCCTTATTTACCAGCCACGACCATTTTATCAAATGGACGGAAGCTGAATTAGAGGCGGGAAGGATGAAAAATGTCCGTCATCTCTGGTGTTCAGTTCGTCCCAACGGCGATCGCCGACCCTACCATCTCAACCGCTTGGAGTTGCGCATTTGCGACCTCATGGAACATCCCCTGGACTTGTTAGCGGTCACTGCTTTCCTAGAAGCCCGTCTCTTTCAACTGTTTTCCGAACCCAGCCTAGATCCGTTATACTCAAGCTATCTACCTGAATCTACTCGGGCCGAAGATTTAATAGCGATGGCAGATGAAAATGAGGAAGCGGCTGCCAGGCTAAGTCTTGATGCTCAGTTAATACACTGGCAAGATGGGCGCAAAATTCTGGCCAGAGACTGGATCTGGGAAATTTATCAACAAGTCCTGCCCATAGCAAAAAGAAAGGGCTTCAGCTGCTTTCTGCACCCATTGAAAACTATACTCCATTCTGGCAATCTTGCTCAAAAGTGGTTATCTCGACACCATCAAGGGCTACCTATTCGCCACCTGATCCAACAGCAGATCGAAATAATGAAGCAGCTTGAGCTTGTACTAGAGGAAAAATTGTGCGAACCTTTAATAGCTTGAAAGTTAGAGCCAATTGCCAACTAAGACAAAAGGAGCCCAAAAAAAAGGATGACCATATTTGCTATCCTGCAACAGGACTAGTTGTGCTTGACGGAAAGCTTCTGCCTTACTGATGGAGCCATCACCGGAGGCAAGCAGGCGATAAAATTCGCTCATCAGGACAGTTGTAGACTCGTCATTAACGTCCCACAGACTGCCCAGAGTACTGCGAGCCCCCGATCGCAAGGCCAACCCTGCTAACCCCAAGCTAGCGCGGCTATCTCCCGCAGCAGTAGAGCAGGCGCTCATCACCAACAGATCGATGGGCGGTAGTCTGCCGAATTTCCTGTTTTCAAACAAAAGACCGAAATCTTGTACTGAGAGACGCTCGTCCCAAGTCAAGAGAAATGTTTCTTCTGGGTTAGAACTAAATTGACCGTGGGTAGCCAGGTGAACCACTGGAAAGGGTTGGGTATCGATAGCCTTTTGCAAGCTAGAGCTGGTAAACTTCTGGTTGAGCAACACCTTCCCCGACCATTGGTCAGTAATTGCTTTCACTTCTGGTTCCACTCCTGGTAAGGGAGGAAAGCCGTGACGAGCTTCGCTTAAGCCACCTATCAAAACTTTCAGTTTTTCTTTTGCAAGTCCTTGGGGAAATAATTGTAATCCCGGGCTCACTGCACTGCTGTATTTTTCCACCAGATACTGCTTGCCATCATAAAGAGCAGCTAGAGGCAAATCAAGCAAGGGTCCATCTGATACGAAGAGGAGGTTTTTGATGCCGTTGTTAGCTAAATCAGCTTCGACGGGGCGGATCAGCCAATTATAAACTTCCTCTGACCAGTGTAACCTTTCCTGGCGGTTATAACCAAAAGAGAAAGAACCCTTCAGTTGCCGCAAAACAGCTTTCACTTCCCTTTGGGGCAAGTAAGTAGAGTAGTGGCGCAGGGGTTGATTTGGCACGGAGATAATTACTTCCAGGCGATCAGACAAAATAATCGAATGGATCACCGCAGTGCCCGAATCTATACTATCGATGTCTACCGGCTCACTCTTCAGACAAGCATCCCCAAAGAAATTATCTAACTCTGCCAATTGCAAGGCTTCCACCACTTCACGAGCTTCTTTGAGGTCTTCAGGTGTTGCATCGGGTTGTAAGAGCAAATCCAGCAATTCTCGATAAACTGGTTCCACGCTCTCTTGGAAGTCATACTGCAACTCCCGATTCATGGCAACTAAGTCACTGCGGAGAGATTGAAGGGAAGTGAAGGCAGTTTGATAAGCAGCAAGCGAATCCTGAATTGTTCCCTCCTTTTTGAGAATCATACCCAGTTGGGAAGCAGCACGAGCCGTTATCTCCCCAGCATCAATTGATTGACCAATCTCTAGTGCTTGCTGGGCAAGACTTCGGGCTTCTTCCCATTGCTGATTTTCCCCGTAGAGCTTTCCCAGTTGATTGAGAGCGTAAGCTTCTCCTAGGGGATCTTGTAATTCTCTTGCTTGAAACACTGCACTTGCTAACAATTCTGAAATCTGAAATTGAAAATTTAATGGCTCCGATTTCCTAGCTAGGCGGCTTTTGGCTTCATACTTCATCAGGCTTTCTGCTAGATTGATTTTGGCGTAAATGGAAGGACGAGAAGCAGGGAGTTTAGACATTTTTGAGGTTATTTCACTGACTAAAGAGATTCCATCTTGCACTGTTGGCATTTGCACCAAAAGACTAAGTTGGTTGAGTTGGCTTTGGACAATGGCAATGGGGTCTTTGGCAATTTTTTCCGCTCTGCGATAGTAATCCAAGGCAATGTTATCTTGCCCTCTGTTTTTCGCAAAATTGCCCAGGGTGAAGAGAGTAGCGCTGATTTCTGCCGGGGCATTGAATTGGCGGCTAATTGCCAAACTTTGCTCTAAAATTTCTTCCGTGGCGGAAACATCGCCGGTGGTTTGGAGCAATGTAATGGCCAACATTCGCAAACTACGGACTTTGAGTAGGCTATCTGGTTCACTAGCAAGCTCAAGAGACACACCCTCCAACAGAGATTTTGACTGTGGATACTGCCCTAGAATTTGTAGGGATCTGGCTTGGTTAATGCGGGCGCTCTGTGCTCCAGTTCGATCCTCAGCGCGATCGTATATCTCTGCTGCTTGGGACCAAGTTATCTCAGCCGCTTCTGTTTGTCCCTTTTTTAGTTCCAGACTCCCTCGTGTATTTAAAGCTTGAGCCAGAAGCACCACTCCCCTATCCTCTAGTTCCCCTACACTCTTTAATAGAGTTATACTTTTGGCGATCGCCTCTTCTGCCCTGGACAACTCTCTCAACTCTCGATAAGCTAAAGAGAGATAATTCAGAGCTTGTACTTGGTTTATAATTTCTTCCCTCTTTTCATAAGCTGCCGCTGCCTGTTCCCAGAGATTAGCAGCTGCAAAAAACCTCGACTGCTCGTAGTTTTCTCTTCCTTCCTTAAGAGCTGCTGTTGGTACTTGAGCTGAGGTTCTATCCTGGGCAACTGTTGGTACCACGGTTAGTACTATCAGGGTTAGGAAAAAGCAGCAAACAAAATGTAAGCAAACACTTTTTATCAATGGATATCTACTGCTCATAAGAGATTAACTAGCAATTTATCGTCCAATAAATATTATTTTCATTAAAAAAAGAACTTGACGAATTAGCAGTTGGGTCAATTATAATTATGGGAAAGATTGAGCTAGATAACAAAATGTTTGCGTGTCAACAAAACCTACTCCATCTTAATAAGCTACAAAGGGCTGTACTGGTGTTCATTTGCCAGCAAAGCAACAGCTTATATAATAGCGCATTGTAGGAAGTTAGGCGTTACCTCGTACCATGACACGTACCATGACAGTTTGAGGCTTCCACCATACGCCTTCTTTCACTATCTTCTCGGTCACCAAAAAAAAATGAGAAACTTTTTTCGCTCGTCGGGAATCGGGAATCGAGGAATACTTGATACCAAATTGCTTAATGGGAGATTATTTTAACGTTTGCACGGAAGTCCCCACCCGTAGGATGCGTTAGCTGCCGTTAGGATTAGCGTAACGCATCTTACAGCAGCATCCTAATTTAAATGGGTTAGCGTAACGCATCCTACCAATTGCGGAAGCATGAGGCAACTAGGGGCAAAGAAGCGTCAGAAAACCTAGGTAGGCGTAGCGGCTTGGCGTAGTTCATCTAACTAGAAATATTAATAAATGTAACTTATTATACATTTCTTGCTTGCCAAAATAGTTATAATGAATGGTATTGTGATTTATAGTAGTTACCTCGTACCATGACACGTACCAGTTTATTCAGTGGTCAAGTGGGTTATAACATTTTTAAATGCCATAACATATTTATTAAAGGCAGGAAACGAATTCAACTCACGCCGGACTGTCCTCAAACAGTTACCAGTCCTGCTCAGGCAGGCGTCTGGTGCGGGGTTGGACCCACCCCCCGTAACCCCCCTCCCAGGAGGGGGGAAAAAAATAGCCCGAAAACATTACACTGTGCGATATTTTCGGGCCACGAAAATTTTCAAGTGATCTCGAAAATCACATGATCCAGATCCATAATAGAGGATCTCATGAAAAAACAATTACCCAGTTCTTGGCAGCTAGTAAAAAACGTCAGTACTCTACTACTGCTCAGTCTTAGCATATCTTCTGGACCCATTTTCGCTCAAATGGTTCCCAAAGAGACGAAAATTGTTCCCGATGAGACATTACCTACTAATTCTCGTGTTACCCCGAATGGGAACACCTTCATCATTGATGCGGGAACCACAGCAGGAATCAACCTCTTCCACAGTTTTCGGGAATTCACACTGTCAAATGGTATGACCGCCCATTTCAACAACTCCCAGGCGATTCAAAATATTATCACCCGGGTTACGGGAGGAAAAATATCCCATATTGACGGAATTCTATGCGCTAATGGTGCCGCAAACCTCTATCTTCTCAATCCCAGTGGCATCATCTTTGGTCCCAATGCCACACTGGATATTGGCGGTTCTTTTTTAGGCAGTACGGCAGACAGACTCATCTGGAAAAATGGCAGTTTCGACGCTTCCAAACCCAATACTCCTCCCTTGCTGATTATCGACGTACCCACTGGTCTGCAATTTGATAACCCAGGAACCATTCACGTACAAGATAAGTGCGGCTCGTTCCCTGTGAAAGCTGCGGCGTAAGCCAAAACATAAGCAGGGGCTTGGTTTCGGTACAACGGAACTGCTAATCTAAGCCGCCGAAAGGGGCTGAAAACAGATGACCGAGTCACTACCTGAACGCTAGACCCACAAGGGAATAGCGAAGGAAATTAGGAAAACTAAAGTGGAATTCTGAAACCCCAAGGTAGCGACTACCGAACCTTGACAACTGAATGAACTATGAGAGTGAGGACACGGTCAGGAATCGTGGAATCAAGTCTCTCCCGTGAGGGAATCACGTGAATCCTTATCTGGCCACGATGAGGTTAATCACCAGGTCGAAGCTGGCAACAGGGCGGTAAAGTGCGACCGAACGGTTAGGTAGAGATACTTCCGCTAATGGGGAGAACACCGGGATAACTTAACGTGAATCGCCTGAGAAAAGACCTAAGTACGGAAACTGTCGGAAGGCCGTTATATGCGACAGAAGAGACACCGAATAAAGACTCGTAAGGGTAATTGTCTACCACTTACATTCCTGAGTTGGTAGTGGGTCAATGGGTGAGTCCCAAAGGTTCGTAACAATAGTTCATTCGGAACGAGTAAAAACTCGCTCAACTTCCACCAAAACAGGGGGTCCAAACGCAACATGCCTGCGTAGGATGCGTTACGCTATAGCTGTCAGCTTTAAACACTCCTCGAGACGTGTGCTAACGCATCCTACGGGGCGGCCGCCCCTGAGCAGGGGTGGTGGGGCTGCTTGATTAACAGCCTAACGGAAGAGCGAGGGTAAGAGAGGGCGTAACTGCCCGAGGGTTTCTAGAGAGAAGACACCCAATGTAATTATCAGAGCGAATTAAGGAGCTTAAGCTGTGCAAGGCACTAAGGTAGCCCCAATCGAATACCGCAGCTGGAAAGACTTAGAACTTCACCTTGCAGTATTCCTGCGGGGCAGAAAGATAAGTCTGAAGGCTGACGATGTCTGGAAAGAGCTGCCATGGAAGCGATTCCGGCAACAGGTCTTTCGGTTACAGAGGAGTATCTTCAAAGCGCAAAAAGAACAATCAAAAGTCAAGGTCAAACTCTTACAACGGCTACTACTAAGGAGTCGTGCAGCCCAAGCTTTGGCCGTCAAACAAGTAACACAGCAGAATCAAGGGAAGAAGACCCCCGGAGTTGATGGCAAAACCGCACTGACCACACGTCAGCGTCTGGTATTGTGCCAAAGGCTGAATAAGCATTGGCACCACTGGAGACACCAACAACTAAGAAGGGTAAACATCCCCAAGCCTAATGGCAAAACACGGGGATTAGGCATCCCGACGATAGCAGACCGGGCATGGCAAGCGCTGCTTAAATTGGCGGCAGAGCCTGCCTATGAAGCTATAGCCGGGACAAGAAGCTACGGCTTCCGACCCGGACGCTGTACTGCGGACGCACAGAAGCTTATATTTGACAACCTAAAAAGCAAGGCTAATGGTAAGGATATGCTGGTTCTGAAGACGGATATCAGTAAATGCTTTGACGAGATTGACCACAAGGTCATGCTCAAAGGCGTAATCTTACCGACTGAAGCCAAACGAGGTTTGAAAATGGCGGTTAAAGCTGGTGTCCGTGGTGAATACCCCTCCAGTATAAAAGGAACTCCACAAGGTGGAGTGATATCTCCGTTACTGGCAAATATAGCCCTAGATGGATTCGAGAACCTAGGGTCAGACCAATGGACAAAACAACGTTCACGTCCGGAAATAAGGGGTATACGTTACGCAGATGACGCGGTCTTTATCTGTAAACCAAAAGCGGATACCATAAAGCTGAGGCAGGATATTGACGAATTTCTCAAGTCCAGAGGGCTAAGAATAAACGAAGACAAGACTGAGACGAGGAGAGCTACGGATGGGTTTGACTTCTTAGGATGGCGTTTTCGAGTCAACTCAAGAGGAACATTTAAATCCACACCGAGCAAAAAGAATTATGCGGAAATAAAGGCCAAAGTAAAAGCAACCTGGAAGAACAAAGAGTTGAGCACAGAAGCTCGGCTAAAGAAAATAGAAAGACAGGTTCGAGGCTGGAGGAATTACCATAAACACTGCGATATGTCGAAACATGCTCTATGGTCACTGAGCCATTGGTTGTGGCACAAACTAAGGGCTGACAAGCGCAAACAGGACCAAAAGGAGGCCGAAAAGGCCCGTCGTCAAGCCATTAAAGGTAAGAAGGCGAAGAAGGGAGCAGCAAAGCGCCAGCTTACAAAAGAGCAGGTGGATAAAGCATTCCCGAAAGTATCCTGGGAAGTGAATAAACACGTAATGGTCAGAGGTGGTGCTTCACCCTTCGATGGGAATATATCCTATTGGGTTGGCCGTAATTCAAAATTATATGAGGGGCCAACTGCTAAAGCTATTAAGCGACAGAAAGGGAAATGTACGCATTGCAACCGATTGTTCATGGAGATAGATGGCCCTGTGGAGTTGCACCACAAAGACGGGAACCATAACAACTGGGATAAGAAAAATCTAGTTGCTCTCCATCGGGAATGTCACCAAACTCAGACGATTCATCGTAAGAGAATTAGAGACGGACTCGTAAAGCGCGCTGTAAAGGCATAGAGACACCTGAGCCGGATGCGGGGAAACTCGCACGTCCGGTTCGTAGGAGAGGGGCGAGATGGTAACATCTCCCTCGACTCTAATAGGACATCGTATTATTCTGAACAATCAAGCATTCTCCCTCATTGATATAGAACCCATTTGAGATCTCTGTTGTGGAGTAAAATAGGGAAAAAATGCCGTACTCAAGTAGTTTGACAGACGGGGAGTGGAAAATAATAGAACCTCTGTTGCCCAAAAAGAAACAGACAAGACCACCAAAATGGAGTAAAAGGCAGATTTTAGATGGTATCTTGTACCAATTAAAGAATGGTTGTAATTGGTGTGACTTACCCAAAGACTTGCCCCCCTATTCCACAGTATTTTGGTACTACAAACAGTGGCGATCGCTTGGGGTAATCGAAGCAATCAGAGATATCTTGCATAGTAGAGTCCGTCAGCAAGTTAAAAAAAAAGGGCAATGGACAACCCTAATCATCATTGACTCCCAAGCGGTAAAAAATACCTGTAACGCCAGTGTAAAGTCGAAAGGGTTTTGTTTTTACAAGTCTACCAATGGTATTAAAAGACATCTAGCAGTAAATACTTTGGGCTTTCCTTTTTTTAGTCATTGCACCAAAGCATCGGTATCTGACGATGTGGGTTTGATTGAAATGTTATCGAAAAACATAGATTATTTCAAGTCTAAACCAGTCAACATCCCCAAGATTACCATTTTGCTTGACCATGGATATCACCCAGAAAAACTGACCCAGGAATTACATAAAATTTATCCGGCGATTATGACTAAGATTAGATTTAAGGTCTCCCGTAAACCATCAAAAGCTCAAAAGAAAAAGGAAGGAAAAACCGGTTTTGTGCCAGTAAAAGCGCGGTGGGTGATTGAAAGAATTAATTCGTGGATGGAAAGATGCAAGAGTTTGGTCAAAAACTTTGAAAGGACTCTTGAGCAGGCTAATACCAAGATTAGTCTATGTTTTGTCCGACTGATGCTTAAAAGGCTAGCCACTACTTAAAAAGATCTCAAATGGGTTCTATTTGTCCCTTTCCTGGAGCCATTCACCAGAATGTTGCCACTGCCCAGGAGCAAACCAATAAATGGGTACGTCGCTTCCATCTTCTCCCGGATGAATTAGCCTACCAACGTTTGCGGGCAGCCAAATTTACCAGGCTGCCTGCCCGGACCCATCACCATGCTTCACCTAAAATCTTTCAGATGATTGCTGACTTTTACACCTGGGGGTTTATCTGGGATGACTATCACGAAGAGGCGGGAATTAGCAAACACCCGGAGCAATTGCCTCCTCTACATAGTCGCTCACTAGCTATTTTGCGGGGGAGAAAGCCTACTTATCGAGATGCTCCCCTAGTGCGAGCATTGGCAGATATTAGACAGAGAGTGGAACCCTATGCAAGTTCTGGGTGGATGGACCGTTTTATCAGCAATATGGCAGATTATTTTCAAGCATTGGTCTGGGAAGCTGCTAACCACACCCAGGGTATCATCCCAGATTTGGCAACCTATCTCAAAATGCGCCTCTTTATCAGTGGAATTTATCCCAGTTTTGACTTCATTGAAGTTGAAGTCAACAAGGACATGGAGCTACCAAACCAAGTCCGTGCCAACCAAATTGTGCAAGAATTGAGTCTGATAGCTAACAATGTTGTTGCGTGGTCCAACGATATCATCGGTCTGGAATGGGAGATAGAGCGAAGAGACGTTCACAACCTAGTCTTAGTGCTCCAGCAGGAACATCAGTTGACCCTGCAAGAGGCAATTAATCGCGCTGCTGAACTTTGCAATAAAGAGGTGCGGAAATTTATGGATAAAGAGTCCCGCCTGCCTTCTTTCGGCCCTGTAACAGACCCTAAATTACAACGTTATGTCTTGGGTCTCCGTTCCTCAATGCGTGGCTGGATCGATTGGGCCCTGGAAACAGAGCGCTACCAGCCTACCAAAAAGACTAATAAGATTGAAATTTCCCCAGAATTACCTGTATTTGCCTAAATATTGTACTTATGTATGGTTAGCAATGCCCACCCCTGGAACTTGTCAGGCTACTGGTAGGCAATGCCCACCCTACTCAATGGCTCAATTGCTGGTGGGCAATGCCCATCCTACTCAATAGCTCAATTGCTGGTGGGCAATGCCCACCCTACTCAATGGCTACTGGTAACTGGTAACTGGTCACTGGTAACTGGTAACTGGTCACTGGTAACTGGTAACTGGTAACTGGTCACTGGTAACTGGTAACTGGTAACTGGTCACTGGTAACTGGTAACTGGTCACTGGTAACTGGTCACTGGTAACTGGTAATTGCTATAAATACAACTAATAACAAACAAGGATAGAGAATATGGGAATGACCCTCACGGAAAAAATTGTCGCTCGCGCAGCAGGTCGTACACAGGTGGAACCTGGGGAAAATGTTTGGGTGAACGTAGATGTACTCATGACCCACGACGTTTGCGGTCCGGGGACTATAGGGGTATTCAAACGGGAATTTGGCAGTGATGCAAAAGTTTGGGATGCCCATAAAATAGTCTTAATTCCAGACCATTACATTTTTACTGATGACCGACGGGCTAACCGCAATGTAGACATCCTCCGGGACTTTGCAACTGAACAAGGAATTCAATACTTTTACGATATTACAGATCGGGCAGATTTTAAAGCTAATCCAGATTATAAAGGAGTCTGTCACGTTGCCCTGGTCCAAGAAGGTCACGTTCGTCCCGGGGAAGTCCTCTTCGGTACCGACTCCCATACCTGTAATGCAGGTGCCTTTGGTCAGTTTGCCACTGGCATCGGCAACACTGATGCAGGCTTTATTATGGGTACTGGAAAACTGTTAATAAAAGTACCCAACACCATGCGCTTTGTCTTAGATGGAGAAATGCCCAATTACATCCTTGCTAAAGACTTAATCCTCCAAATTATTGGGGACATCAGCGTTGCTGGGGCTACCTACCGGACCATGGAATTTGCAGGAGAAGCAGTGTCCAGAATGACCATGGAAGAACGCATGACCCTCTGTAATATGGTAATTGAAGCTGGAGGCAAAAATGGAGTCATCGCTCCCGATGCAACCACCTTTGAGTACGTCCGCTCCCGCACCAACAAGCCTTTCGAGCCAGTTTATAATGACGAAGATGCCCAATTTTATAGCGATCGCCCCTACGACGTCTCTCAATTAGAACCAGTAGTTGCTCAACCCCATTCTCCCGATAACCGCGCCTTAGCACGGAAGTGTGGCAACGTAAAAATAGACCGAGTCTATATCGGTTCCTGTACCGGGGGCAAAACTACCGACTTTCTCAATGCTGCCCGCATTCTGAAAAATCAGCAGGTGAAAGTCCCTACTTATCTTGTCCCCGCGACCCAAAAAGTTTACCAAGACCTGTTTACCATTAAATACCAAGGCCAAACCCTCGCCCAGATTTTCTCTGCGAGCGGTTGTCTTGAACCCGCAGCCCCCTCCTGTGCTGCTTGTTTAGGTGGTCCCAAGGATACTTTTGGGCGCATGAACGAACCAGAAACCTGTGTTTCAACGACGAATCGCAATTTTCCTGGACGTATGGGAGATAAGCAGGCTCAGATTTATCTCGCTTCCCCCTATACTGCCGCAGCTTCTGCTCTTACTGGTTATGTTACCGATCCACGAGAATTTCTTAGTTAATTATAGCGGTTTTTGGAGAGGTTTGGTAAATTAAAATGGTTTGTATTGGACCTGAAAATAGAAACCATTTTCTTGTAAAGTATCCCCAATTTTGTCTACATTCACCAAGGGAATGCCATAATCCACTCTAGCATTAAAATTCTCGCCGATGTTAAAGCGCAAACCCACACCGACAGAGTAAAGAGTGCTTTTATTTCTTTTTATGTTAGAATTTTCACTATTCCAAACCGTACCGAAGTCGAAAAAGGAACTGAGCATAAGCATACTGTTCCAGTCAGGAATGCGCAGAATCGGAAAGCGAATTTCAGCAGAAGCAAATACCCCATTATCCGCCAACAAAATATCTTGACGATAGCCCCGAACGCTCAGTTGTCCGCCAATGCTAAACTGTTCTAGAGTAACTAAAGCAACGGCAGCTAGTTGTATGTCAGTGCGGAGGAATAAAGTTATACCTTCCTGACTCAAAAGACGCAAATATTGACCTTGTCCTCGCCAAGCCAAGAAATTGCTATCGGGAGTATCTCCTGAATTGAGGCTAGCACCTATTGCATCAATCCCTAAACTGAATTCAGAGCGCAGGGAAAATACTTGTTTATTATTCCGTTGAGTGTATTCTTGAAAAAAGCGCAGGGCAGAAATTTTGAGATTCCCATTGCCGTCAGCCTCACTAGGGAAAGGAACCCCTTCTAAAAAGGTTATTTCCGAGTCTTGGTGAGAAGCAGTCAAACCGAGGAAAAACTCTTCGTTGAGAAATCGCCAGAGGGGTTGACGGTAGGTAACTTCATAGTTGAGAGTTCTTGACTCAATTTCCAGTAAATCGAAAGGTTCTTCGACAATTTTGCTTTCTGTGCGAGTGTGACTGAAACTGAGAGTACCGTTGCGAGAGTTGATGGGAATAGTATACCTGAAGTTATCGAGAGAGTTGCTGCCTTTGGTATTAATGTAGCCCACTTGCAAGCGATCGCCCACACCCAAGGGGCTATGGAAAGTAAACTCAACTTTGCGGCGATCGCTACCGACACTGGGCGATCGCAGATTATCTGTAGTCAGTTGTAACACTAATGGAGACGCTTCCATTACCTTTATTTCTAAAATACTGGTTCCCCGACGTCTTCTAGCTCCTAGTTTTACCGATAAATTTTGAATTAAAGGATCTAGTTGCTGCAGTTGTAAAGCCTCCAGCAGTGTATTTTGATTCAGAGGCGGTGCAATAAGGGTTTCGAGGTGACTGCGGACATAGCTAGGATTGAGTTGTCTCAAACCTGTAATCTGGATCTCGTCCACCGATCCTTCGGTAATTTGAATTAAAACTACCTGGGGTTTCAACCCCAGGCTATCATTTTGCAAAGCTTGGGGCGGAATGACAGCTCCAGAAGTAATGTATCCTTGACGGACATAGAATTTAGTTATTGCATCAGCAGCTTGGAACAGTTCTGCAAAAGAGATAGGCTTTCCTCTATAGGGTGCGACTACTCCTTCTAATTCTTGCTGACTAAAGATGGTACTGCCGACTATGTTAAATTTGGAGACCGTAATTGTGCCTGTAAATTCTTCTCCGAGCGATGGTAGTCTATTTTCGTCAGTTTCTATCCTCGGCAGTATATCTTCCAGCGGCGGTAATCTTTGGGGTTCGGGAACAGGTTTGGGAGTGGGTATTACTGGTGGTGGCAGACTTGTTTGAGCATGACTTGGTAAAGAGAAAGGAATCAGGAAAAGAGCGGAAATTAAAATTATTTTCAAGTTTGACATTCAACCTGCGCCCTTGGCGATTGAGTTATAGCTGCTGTGGTACCATGGAAAGAGGTCTTTTCCTAAGGGATCAGAAAAATGGCATTGAAATTAGCTAAACCGATTTTATGGACAGGAATTGGCATATCTGCCGGATTTGGGCTGTGGGAAAGTTTTTGGCATTCCTCTCTCATGCAGGCTGGGGAGTTGACGGTGACACTTCTGATAGCTGGAGCTAGCGGTTTTTGGTGGCTCAAACACAAACGGTACCAACAGCGGGTATCACAAGTAGTACCCTCTTCCTTAGATCGACAAGCAGTTGAAAAAGCGATCGCCCTTGCAGAAACAGCGATTTATTCTTTGGAGACAGAAGCTAAGGATCGAGATATCTCCTCCTTAAAGCAACAACTGGCTAAATTACCACAATCTGATCAGCGACAGTTTTTACAATTAGCTATTGTTGGGGGGAAGAAAGTCGGCAAGACTAGCCCAAAAGAAATATTAGAGCAGAGAGAGATTGGGGACAAGATCCGCTTTACAGAAACAGATAGCTTAGAATTGGCTAAGGGCTCTGACTTAGTATTATTCCTCACCCCAGGAGATTTAACTGATTCACAATGGCAAGTTATACAAGACTTGCTGCGGTATCGCCTACGGGTATTGTTAATTTTAAATACTCGCGAGCGATATTTACCAGAAGAACGTGCTCTGATATTACAGCAGTTGCGCCAAAGGGTAGGAGATCTAATTCCAGCAGAAGATGTCTTAGCCATTGCAGCTTTCACCGGGGTCGTGAAAGTGCGGCAACATCGAGCCGATGGTTCCGTGGCAGAATTGCTCGAAGAAGAGGCTCCTCTTGTGGAGAATTTGAGTGCTCGCCTCCAGGCAATATCCTCAGGAGAAAGAGAGCAATTAATTTTAGCCAGCACTTGGCGGCAAGCGGTAAGATTGAAAGAGCAAGCCAAACAGGTGTTAAATGAGGTTAGGCGCCATCGGGCAAATCCACTAGTAGAAAAATATCAGTGGATTGCTGCTGCCGCAGCATTTGCCAATCCAGTCCCTGCGGGAGATTTACTAGCAACAGCGGCGATAAACACCCAGATGTTGGTAGATTTAAGCGCTATCTACCAGCAGAAATTATCCCTTTCCCAAGCTTCTACTGGGGCGGGAACCATCGGTCAATTGATGGTGAAGCTGGGTTTAGTGGAACTGTCTACCCAAACTATCGGTAGTATCCTCAAAACTAACGCCTTTAGCTACGTAGCTGGGGGGACAGTTCAGGGTATTAGCGCCGCCTATTTAACCCGGATAGCAGGTTTGAGTTTGATTGAATATTTTCAAGAACAAGAAATCAGTGTTGAGGAAGGGAAAGGGTTTAATTTAGCAAGAATGTCAGCCTCGCTCAAACAAATATTCGCCCAAAATCAAAGAAAAGCTTTTCTCTCTAGCTTTGTCAAGCAAGCTGTGGCACGATTATCTTCAACATCTTCCCCCCAAACCGTTTAACGTTTGCACGGAAGTCCCCACCCGTAGGATGCGGCCTTCTGTCGTAGGATGCGTTACTAGCCGTAGGATGCGTTACTAGCCGTAAGTAGTAGCAACAATACAAACTTTGTTGGCGTAACGCATCGTACGTAGCAGCATCCTAAATTAAATGGGTTAGCGTAACGCATCCTACGCGTAGTGGAAGATAATATCGGCATTCCTCCTGCCACCCAATCAAGGATATAGCAAGAGGCACTTGCGGTGCGACCCAGCTCGAATTCAGTTCGAGCTGGAAAGCGCACCAAGACAGCCGACTAATTTTTCTTGCGCTTCTCCCGGTTTTGACGACGACGGGCGCTCCATTCTAATGCCGTGAGGTAGATAATACCACAACTGACGACGATAAGCAGGCCGAACGCCGCGATAAAGAGAACATTGACAAGAGAGGTAGTTTCCACGTTAGAAACCATTACGACCCCAAACCACCATAGCAATGGACCAAGTAAATAAAGCTAAAGTGCTAATCCAACCAAGTGTCAATATATCCATATTTTGTCTTGTTCTCTCCAACAGTATTATGAACTACGCCAAGCCGCTACGCTGAGCTTGGCGTTTCTGACGCTTCCTTGCCCCTAGTTGCCTCATGCTTCTGCAATTGGTAGAGCTAGGCCGCGACCCATCTAGAGAGGACAGTTCCTGCCCCCAAGCCCATTTTAACATCACTTGAGCTGCATTGACATCGCGGTCTTCTTGATGCCCGCAATACTGACAAACATGAACGCGCTCGCTCAATGTTTTCTTGGTAGTTTCCCAACATTCAGCACATCTTTGAGTGGGTTTTAACTTTTGTGTCGGTGCTTCTAAATAAACACCCCCCGCTTCAATGACCTTGTATTTAATGGCATCTTTCGTCATGCCAATAGCTACATCTAAGAGGGACCGATACCCACCCCCATCCCCTCCTGGGAGGGGAGAAGAGGGGTGGGTTTGACCGTTTCCCCTTTCCCTTTCCCTTTCGTGTCATGCCCTTAAGGTTTAATTTCTCAGTAGCAACCAAGCTATTACTGCTAACGATTTGTGCTGCCACCTTATGAGACCAGTCGTGGCGCTGATTGGCAACTTTGCGCTTTACTTTGCTAATTAGACCTTGCGCCTTGCGCCATCTACGAGAAGCTTTAGTCTTCCTTTTTTCTGGTCGGCGTTTTCTTCTTAGCTGTTTTGATAGTTGCTTGACTTTTTCAGCAGCTTTTGCCTGAAATTTTGGAGCCTCTATGAACTCTCCAGAAGATGTAGCTATAGCTACTTTACACCCAAAATCCAACCCAACCCACCCCCCAACCCCACCCACCCCTACCCACCCACCCCTACCCCCTCCCAGGAGGGGAACCAGGAGGGGAACCTGGGAGGGGGGCGAAGGGGGGTGGGTTGAGTTCGGCGATTAGCGATGGCTGCGTTGTATAGCTCACAGTGCATCTTGCGAGCTCTGTGCAATTTACGTGAGCTCTCGACGCTTGGATATAATCGATAGGTTATTCGACGGGTTGGCATATAGTTCGGTCTCCTTTTTTAGGATAGCACAGTGATTGGAGAAAGAGAGGACATCGAATCCTCTCTTTCTCCGCACTGTCCATCCCCACGCCGCTAGCGCGTAGGATGCGTTACGCTAACCCATTTAATTTAGGATGCTGCTACGTACGATGCGTTACGCCAACAAAGTTTGTATTGTTGCTACTACTTACGGCTAGTAACGCATCCTACGGCTAGTAACGCATCCTACGACAGAAGGCCGCATCCTACGGGTGGGGACTTCCGTGCAAACGTTAAAGTGGGTATTAGCCAGAAAACTATTCTATCACATTCCCATGATTTCGTAACCAGCATCCACGTATAAAACTTGTCCCGTCACACCGCTGGCAAGGTCGCTACACAAAAATGCTGCTGCGTTACCCACTTCAAGAGTTGACACAGTACGTCGCAAGGGAGCCACTTCTTCTACATGGCGAATCATATCCAGAATGCCCCCTACTGCCGAAGATGCTAGAGTGCGGATCGGTCCTGCTGAAATAGCATTGACCCGAACGTTGCTCGGACCCAGTTCTGCTGCCAGATAACGAACGCTCATTTCCAAACCTGACTTAGCAATACCCATCAAATTATAGTTGGGAATCACTTTGACCCCGCCGAGATAGCTGAGAGTAAGAATGCTGCCACCTTCTGACATCAAGGGTTTTGCCCCCTTTGCCAACCGGATGAGGGAGTAAGTACTGATATCTAAAGCTTTGGCAAAGCCAACCCTTGACATAGAGCTAAATTCCCCAGTCAAATCTTCCTTATTAGCAAAGGCAAGGCAGTGTACCAATATATCCAGTTTGCCCCATTCTCGCTCTATTGTCTCGAAAGTAGAATCGATTTGGCCATCATCTTGAACGTCACAGGGTAAGAAGATAGAAGGCTGAAGAGGTTCGACTAACTGCTGCACTTTTTTCTGAAAGCGCCCTTTAGGATCTGGTAAATAGGTGACACCTAAATTGGCTCCACCTTTGTGTAGCTGTTGAGCAATGCCCCAAGCAATAGAGCGATTGTTAGCAATTCCCGTGATCAGAGCGTTTTTTTCAGTTAAATTCAGCATTGTTTTCTTTAGTTGCGACCGGCGTGAAGCCACATGATGTATTGACAATTAAAATATATTAATTATACATAGAATATTTACTCGAGCATAAATACGCAAAAATTTATTAAATAAGTAAGATATTTTTGTTACCCCCCTAGATCAAGATCAAGATACTGGGGTAAAATGTACAACAAAATACCTAAAAAATCCCTGAGCGAGATATAGCCACCTGTTTTAACAGGTGGCATCGGCAAGCGTTAGAGTTCCTACCCACCCCCCAACCCCCCTCCCAGGAGGCTTGCTCGGGGGGTGGGTAGCTCTGGGCTGCTAGAACCTGGCAGTTAAACATAGCCTGGGGTTTCAACCCCAGGTCTACGAGGGGTAAGACAGTGCTGTCAGGATAGTACCCACCCCCTTTCCCCCTCCCGGGAGGGGGTAGGGGTGGGTTGGCGAAGCTAACATACCGCCGAAAGGCGAGTTATTTGGCTTACCGGCCCTCGCCCCGCAAGGGGATTTTTGACGGCGGCTAAAGCCGCTACCCGTTTTCATCGACCCTCGCAAAGTGCGGAGTTTCCAATGAAGGGATTTGTCCATGAACTTATCAATAACTCAAGATACAGCCTTAGGCTCCATTTTTCGTCAAATCGGTAGTGGCTCTTTTTCACCCTCAGTGAAAACCTTTGAAAGGGGGAAGACCATATTTTTTCCCGGAGACCCAGCAGAACGAGTTTACTTCTTGCTCCAAGGCGCAGTCAAGCTATCTCGAGTTTACGAAACTGGGGAAGAAATAACCGTAGCCCTGCTGCGAGAAAATACCGTGTTTGGGGTATGTGCGGCTCGTTCCCTGTGAAAGCGGCGTAAGCCACACATAAGCAGGGGCTTGGTTTAACGCTCACAGTGCTCTGAACCTCAACGGGACGGCAAAGTGAACGCCTGCTAAGGTCAAGCCTGACCTTAGCAGGGGCTAAAAACTAGGAGACAATCTAAGCCGGGAAACTCGCTGAAAACACCTAGCAATTCTACCTTACCTGCCAGTTAAACGGATAAAACCGAAGAACCAGTGGGGAAACCTCAGGAGTATTCCCGAACACACAGGTAGTAATAACCGAACCTTGATAACTGAATTTGACATGCTGGTGAAAGGGATTGGCCAGAAATCAATCCGGAATAGTCCAGCCCGCTAGGGATAGCGTGACTCTAAATCTTGCCACACCGACGATTAGCAGCCTGGGGTGAAGCTGGCAAAAGGGCACAATCAGAGGTCTCGTGCTGGGGCAACACTGGTGCTAAGGGGAACACAGGGTTAGGAAAACGAATCAGCAGTAAAAAGGACGTAAAACATGGCATGGCAGCACCTTGGGAAACCATGACCACATTGTCTATATCACCGCTCCACGAGTATCCGGTGGGAGCTAATCCTGGTGAGACAATCGTTCAATAGCTGAAACCCGACGGTTCACAACAATGTCAAATTCGGAACGAGTAAAAACTCGCTCAACTTCTATCCGGCTACAGGTCAATTACGGATAGTGGAACCCGCAGCTACGGGTTTACCGGGAGAGCGAGGGTAAGAATGACCGTAACTGGTCACAGGCTACAGAAGATAATGGAAACAATGGATATCGCAACTGACTTTAACTCAATACCGCAGCTGAAAATGGTGATGAACGCTCTACTTGTGGAGCAGATTCGTCAAATTACAGCTGACGAAGTGTGGAAGAGTCTACCGTGGCGCACATGGTCACGACAGATTTGGAGAATCCAGCGTGGAATTTATCAGGCAGCCAGACAGAACGACAACCGCAGAGTCCTGTGGTTACAGCGCCTACTACTAAGAAGTCGGGCGGCACAGGCTCTATCGGTAGGACAGGTAACCAAACTCAACACGGGTAAGAAGACTCCCGGAGTGGATGGCAAAACAGCCCTCACGACTAACGAACGGTTGAGACTCTGTCAGAGGCTAAGACAGCACTGGCATGATTGGGAGCATCGGAAATTGAGAAGGGTAAATATCCTCGACGGACAAACACGATCGTTAGGCATCCCAACAATTGCGGATAGGGCGTGGCAAGCTTTGATGAAATTAGCCTTGGAACCCGTGTACGAGGCCAAAGCCTCCCCCAACTCCTACGGATTCAGACCCGGCAGGAGCGCGTGGGACGCCCAAAAGCAGATATTCAATCAACTTAACGAAGGCTGCAATGGCATCAACAAATGGGTCCTAGAGCTAGATATACAAGGCTGCTTCGATAACATTAGTCACCAAGCCATCATGGGTGAGGTGCAACTACCCCGACCCGCAAGAGAAGGTATCCGTAGGGCGATAAAAGCAGGGGTCAAAGGCGAGACCCCCTCAGTAGGTGGTGTAATAAGTCCGTTACTCGCGAATCTAGCGATAGGTAACCCCGAGGACATCGCGGCCAAATACCGGAAATATGGTAATTACACCGAGAATACTGGTATTCCTGGTATCCGTTACGGGGATGACCTGGTGTTCATCACCAAGACTGAGGAAGAAGCCTTTTGGCTTCTGGTGAAAGTTACTGAATACCTGTCCGAACGAGGTCTCCGGATTAAAGAGACCAAAACTCGCATCATCAAAGCCACACAGGGCTTTGACTTCCTAGGTTGGCACTTCAGAGTTAAAGCCAATGGGAAACTCACTGTCACACCATGTCGCGAAGGTAAGGAAGCAGTCAAGGCAGATGTAAAAGAAACCATGAAATCCAGCGACATAAAGCTAGAGGGTCGTCTTAACCTGATTGCATCAAAAATACGCGGCTGGAGGAACTACCACAAATGGTGCGACATGTCCAAACACAGTCTATGGCACCTAAGTCAATGGGTCAAAAGGAAAATCCGTAAGGAGTTAGGTAAGGCGGCTGGTAGAGCCGCCAAGAAACTTCAATCGAGGCTACGTCGTAACCTCGAAACTAGTAAACCTACCTCTATCATACGAAAGCGAGAGGCAGCAGTGCAACTCGTTAAACAAGCCTTTCCCAAGATTAAGACCGAGTTATTCGGTCATGTCAAAGTCCAATTCGACAAATCCCCGCTCAATGGTGACCTTGTCTACTGGACACGGCGGAAATACAAACAATACGCCACAAAGTCCTGGACAGGCAAAGCCATACAGAAACAGGGGTATGAGTGCGCATACTGTCATATGCCGTTAATGCCTGGGGATGATGTAAAGTTACACCACATTGACGGCAAACACGCCAACAACCTCCCTCGTAACCATGCCGCATTACATCGCGCATGTCATCAACACCCCTGTGCACACAGACAAAGTCGTTCGTCTGGAAAGTCAATTGTAAGCAAGGAACTTACTAATCATGTAGCTGGAGGAGCCGTGTGAGGTGAGAGTCTCATGCACGGTTCTTAGGAGAGGTGCCCTCTGGTAACAGAGGCATCGACTCTAATTGTCCCTGATAACCGGTCAGCGATCTGACCGTTTTTATCATGCAGTAGCTTTTACCGAGGTGGACTTGCTGTCAGCACCCATTGAGGATGTGGAAAAATCTTTGCGTAATAATCCGGAACTGTCAATGTTGATGCTCAGAGGTCTTTCAAGTCGAATTTTACAGACGGAGATGATGATTGAAACCCTTGCTCACGGAGATATGGCTTCTCGGTTGGTGAGTTTTCTCTTGATTCTCTGCCGGGATTTTGGCGTGCCCACGGCGAATGGCATTAGAATTGATCTGAAACTATCTCACCAGGCGATCGCCGAAGCTATTGGTTCTACCCGGGTAACGGTTACGCGCCTTCTGGGAGAGCTGCGAGACAAGAGCATGATTTCAATCTATAAGAAAAAAATTACCGTTGATAACCCAGTTGCCCTCAGCAAGCAGTTTACCTGAAGACCAGAGAATATGACCAGTGCTTATATCTTAATTGCAGCGATTTTATTATTAGGAGGTTTAATTGCTGCATTGGGAGATCGCTTGGGAACGAAAGTAGGTAAAGCGCGGCTGCGATTATTCGGTCTCCGTCCCCGTCAGACTGCCATAATGGTAACGATTGTGACGGGAACCTTCATTGCTGCTTCTACTTTGGCTATTCTCTTTGCTTTGAGTAAGTCTTTACGTCAAGGTGTTTTTGAATTGGATGACATTCTCCAAAAACGGCGAGACATTATACATGAACTGACGCAAGTTACTAAGTCCAAAGAACGGGTTGAAGCGGAACTTAAGCGAGGGACTAATGAACAAGCAAAAGTTGAGCAGCGTTTAGCTGAGACTAACCAGAATTATCAGCTAGCTCAAAGACAAATGCAAGCTATTTCCAAGCAAAGTAATACCCTGCGGGTCGAGGTCAAAAAACTTTTGCGGGAACGACAGCAACTGAAAAAAGAGCAAGAGCAGTTAGCAGGACAAATTAGGACGCTAAAACAACAAACTAGTGAATTAACATCGGAAGTCCGGGAGCGCAACCGCGAGTTGACCGAACGAGACAGTATTATTGCTCTACGAGAGAAAAAAATTAACCAGCAAAATCAGACCATTACTGAAAGGGAACAAAATATTGCATCTCTTGGTAAAATCTTGGTAGAGCAGGAAAATCGTTTGGCAGCATTACAAGAACAGCAAGAGTTATTGCAAGTGGAAATAAGTGTGCGAGACGAAAAAATTGTCGTCTTAGATGAAGCGATCACTTCTTTAGATACCCAACTACAAGATCGAGAAGCACATCTTGCAGATTTGGAGAGCCAATTGGTATTTCTAAAGCGGGGAGTAGCAGATTTGGAGCTATCTTATCAAAAATTGCGTCAAGGTAATTTAGCACTCTCGAGGGGTGAAGTGCTGACATTTAGTCTGGTGCGAATTGATGAACCGGAAAAAATTACCCAAACCATTGACGGATTGTTGCGAGAAGCTAACCGAATTGCCATTAAGAAGACGGAAACTGGAAATAGCTCCTCGAAAGAAAGGGTGGTGCAAATTACCAAGGCTGAGGTAAATCAATTAATCCAGCAAATTAAAGATGGTTCCGAATATGTGGTACGTATTCTCTCTGCGGGAAATTACGTCCAGGAAGAAAACCTGGTGCGTGTCTTTGTTGACGTTACCGAAAATATGCTTATTTTCCGGGGTGAGGAGGTGATCACTTCTGTCTCCATTTCTCCCAATTCTATGACGTCTGAGGAAATGCAAGAAAGGTTGAATTTGCTCTTATCTATTACGGAGTTTCGCGCCCGGAGTGCAGGAATGATTGGGGAAATTAAACTAGGAGAAAGTTACTTTAGCACCTTGAGTAGTTTTTTTCAAGCATTAAAAGATTCGGGGTCAGAATTGGATGAAATTGAAGCGGTTGCGATGGAAAGTGCTTATACTGCTGGACCTTTACAACTCAATTTAGTGGCGATTAAAGATGGAGAGGTAATTTTTAGTACTGCCGCAACTGCAACTCAGTAACAATGAATAATCCAGACAAAAATGACAATTTTAGGTTTCGACCCAGGAAGGGATAAATGCGGTGTAGCAGTGATGGCAAAAGACGGCAAATTGTGCTATCATGAAGTAGTTGTTGCACAGGAAGTTATTGCTATAATTGAGTCTTTAATCCAGAAATTTGCAGTTGATCTAGTGGTAATGGGTGACCAAACTACAGCCAAAAGTTGGCAGAATAAGATTGAGTCTATTTTATCCCAATCTATACCTATTGTGATGGTAGACGAGCGGAATAGTTCCTTAGAAGCACGGGATCGCTATTGGCAAATGTATCCTCCTCAAGGACTAATAAGACTCATTCCTCAAGATATGCGTCTTCCTCCCCGTCCTGTGGACGATATTGTAGCTATTTTATTAATTGAACGCTATTTGAGAAACAGTGACCTTGTACCATGACAGTTGACCAGAGAGTAGGGTGGGCAATGGCCACCACATATATTTAAGTAGGGGCGCAAGGCTTACGCCCAGAGTCGAGAAAGTGCGTCAAGCGCGTCTAAGCGGCTTGGAAATTGAGTTGTTGAAAAATGCGCAATAAGGTGCATTCCCATGTCAAGCGCGGCTGAACGTAACTGAGGAGCAATTTCCGGGTATGCTCAAGGTGTTGTATCAGACTCCCTAGATGCCATTTTTGCCAGTAGCAGTACTGGAGATAATCGATTAACCATAATTGGTGCTCACTGTCCAGTTCTTTATCTATTTGTTTGGCTAACTCTAAAGCATGACGAGGACTTTTGGGGGGTTGGGTGAGCTGATGGAGCAATTCAGAACCAATAGCTTTCATTGCGTTGTAAGCAAGTATAGCTTTGCCGGGACTTCCTTCAGCTATGGCCAATAATTCCGGGTGTGCTAAAATTTCTTCTTCACCCACTTGCCGCAATACTCGCTTTAAATCTTCTTCTCCTAGGGTCGCAAAAGGAATGAGCTGACAGCGAGATACCAGGGTCGGTAATAAAGAATCAGGGTCGAGTGCAATTAAAATTATAGTCGCTCGTCCTGGTTCTTCTAAAGTCTTGAGCAAAGCATTCGCTGCTGGTTCCACCATTCTCTGAGCATCTTCAATGACTGCTACAGAACGGGATGCTTCTAAGGGAGGACGACTGAGAAATTGGATCAGAATCCGAATTTGCTCAATGCGAATTTGTGGCGACGCTCTGCGCTTTAGTCCTACTGCCGCTGCTTCGGACGCTGTGAGTAATTTACCCTGATGATTATAAGTGGGCTCCACCCACAAGAAATCGGGATGATTACCGGCAAGCAACCGCTGTCGTTGGTTGAGATACTGTTCTTTTGAAGATGCTACTTTACTGATTAATAATTCCCCAAAACTCTTGGCAGCCATTGACTTGCCGATTCCATCGCTCCCGACAAATAAATATGCTGGGGCAATGCGATCGCGCCGGGCAGCTTGCTGCAATAATTGAATTGCTCTAGACTGTCCGATTTGTTGGGCAAAAGGGTTCACTTTCATCAGTTACAATACGCTCAATCAGTTACCAGGACGCCTTGGGCGTCCTGGTAACTGCTGATTAATCCTCAAGTTCTATATCCATCATGGCCGGATCGATGAGAGTAATGTCAAATGGATCGTCAGGAGGCATGGTGGGGAAAACGTCCCGCTGCCGATATTGATAAATGGCAAACACTTGGGGTCCGAAGACGATTTCGTCCCCGTGTTGCAGATCGTGAGAGGCAAGTTTACTACCATTAATCATCAGTCCGTTGGCACTTTGTTTGCCTTCAGGAGTACCGTCAATAATCCGGTAATAAGAAGTGCCATCTGGACGCAAACGTTTGATTAAGGTAGCGTGGTGACGGGAGACAAATTGGGAATGAAGACGGATATTGCATTCTTTCTGTCTGCCGACAGAATAAAAAGCATCTTTCAAGACGACTTCCTTTCTCCCTTTGTCGTCCTCAACAATCAAGAAATGATCTTTATGGGGTTTTGCCGTTTTTAGATCCATTCTTCTTGGGAATAGTGCTGCATGCCATGTTGCCATCCACTATCTTAATCGTGGGTTGCTATTGGGATTTGTCCTGTTCTATTCTCACATAGTACCATCAGAAGTCTTTCTTGGAAAACGAGCAGGTAAATGCTGCTGTAGAAGGATTGAGGATCCGGGAGGAAAGGGCGAGGGTGGCTAAACCCCAGTACACCGAATTACCTAGGCGGACAGGACACCGGGATTTTAACAAAGAAGTCTTTCTAGTACCTGGAGGAAACCTACGCATTTCATACCACTCACGTCTAAGGTAGCGGTTTTGGGAGTAGAGCGCGGATATTGAGTAGTTTCCTCTTTCTTGGCAGAACAAGCGCATGAATTTCCCTTAGAGGATAAGCCACCCGATGACGACTATCCACCTCACTAAATGCATGGATTTTTATGGAATTTCGCCAAACATTTCAGCTGTTCTCCGGTTCTGTGTAAAATTGGATTCTTATTATATTAGAGTATAATGAGAAGAGGAAACATTTGGTAACTGTGATATGTGAGGGTATTATGAGTGATTTTGATTTTACGGATACTTTACGCTGGACCCCCGCAGCAAAAGCTAAACTAAAAAATATTCCTTTTTTTGCTCGCACTCAAGCACGGAAGCAGATTGAACAATTCGCTCGTGCTGCCAACCTGGAGGAAATAACTGTGGAAATAGTGGAGCGGGCACGATTGGACTTTGGTCAGTAATTAATTTATCACCCTGTTAATTTTAACTAATGGTGGGGGTTTGGGGGATGTCCGTGTATCCCCCAAGCTAATTAGTGGGCTGCGATGCCGAAGTAATTAGCAACTTGCGTTGAAAGTTTACCTAAGATCTTATTTTCTGGTAAGATAAAAGTAACGAGGTAAAACCAATGCTCAAACAAGCTGTCAAAGTCCGTTTGTACCCAAACAACCTTCAAGAATTGGTGCTAGCCAAAAATTTTGGCTGTGCGAGATGGTGGTGGAATCGCGCACTCAACACCTGCATTGATACTTATAAAGCAACGGGGAAGGGTTTGTCTCGCAGTGCGTTGAACTCCATACTCCCAGGACTCAAAAAAGAGCACCAATGGTTAGGGGAATGTTACTCGCAGGTTTTGCAATCCGTAACTCTCAATCTCGTTCGTGCTGATCAAAACTTTTTTGAAGGCAGGGCTAAATATCCTCGGTTTAAATCGAAGTTTCACCGTCAGTCAATTCAATACCCCCAAAATGTCAAGCAAGTGGGGGACTGTCTGAAATTCCCTGGCCAACTTGGGCTTGTGAAGGCAGTCATCCATCGCCTTCTAAATGGGAAAATCAAAACGGTAACGGTCAGTCAAACACCGTCTGGGAAATACTACGCTTCTGTTTTGATGGAATACGATAGCGTAGCTCCTCTCCAGGAGGCAGAAGACGAGCCAACCCAAACGACAGAAGGGAAAGTTATCGGGATTGACTTAGGAGTAAAAGACTTCGCAGTCACTCACGACGGAGAAAAAACTTCCAAATATAACAACCCGAAACATTTAGCCAAACACGAGAAGAATGTAGCCAGGAAACAGAAGAAACTGGCTCGAAAACAGACAGAAAGACAGCAACGGTGGCAAGAAAGCGAGAAAAACAGTAGCTAAGGTATACGAACGAATCAGCGCACAAACTGTCTCGAAAAATCGTAGATAGTAACCAGGTGATAGTGGTAGAAAACTTAAACATCAAGGGTATGGTACGTAACCGAAAATTAGCGAAAGCAATCTCTGATGTAGGTTGGGGTACCTTCGTCAATTTCTTAGACTACAAAGTCCAAAAAGAGGGAAAAGTTCTGGTAGAAATTTCCAGATGGTTTCCTAGCTCGAAACTCTGCTCTAACTGTCACTATCAGGTTAGCGAACTACCGCTAAACGTCAGAGAGTGGACCTGCCCGAATTGCGGCACGAAACACGATAGGGACGGAAACGCAGCAGCGAACATCAGAGCTGGTGGAGGGGATGTAAGACCGAAGCGAGGGCGTAAGTCCAAGCAGAGGCAGTCGTCTGTACGCCGAGCCTACGCTGTACCCGTAGGTAGGTACAATTGAAGAAGTAAAGATTTTAATCCTTTTTTAAACAATTGTTCAGAATGACCCTAGAATCTCTCAAAGATGATAACAAACCGAGTTTTGATTACGATGTGGCTATTATTGGTGGGGGAATTGTGGGGGCAACTTTAGGGAGTGCCCTCAAGGATTCTGGACTGAATGTAGTGATAATAGAAGCACGACCCCTGGAAGTAGCAGCAGCTAAGAGACAAGCTTATGCTATCACTCTGCTTTCCAGTCATATTTTTGCCTGGATTGGGGTTTGGGAGCAGATCTTGCCTCACATTGCTAAGTTTAGCCAGATTCAACTCTCAGATATGGGTCGTCTGGGGGTAGAATTCCAGAGGGCAGATTTGGAAAAGGAATGTTTGGGCTATGTGGGGGAGCATAGTGTGGTGCTGAGGGCTTTGCAGGAGTTTATTACCACATGTCCCAATGTGAACTGGTTGTGTCCCGCTGAGGTAAAAGAGGTGTCTTACCAGGAGTCTGGGGCTGAGATTGAAGTCAAAGAAGGAATTGAAACTAGGAAGCTGCGGACGAGATTGGTGGTGGGGGCTGATGGAGCTAAGTCTTTTATTCGCACCCTCGCTGGTATTGGCACTCGGGGTTGGAAATACTGGCAATCCTGTGTTGCTTTTACCATTAAACACGAGGCAGAACGGAATGATATCGCTTTTGAACGGTTTTGGCCCACCGGACCTATGGGGGTTTTGCCTCTACCGGGAAACCGCTGTCAAATCGTCTGGACTGCTCCTCATGCAGAAGCACAAGCTTTGCAGCAATTGGAGGAGGGGGAATTTTTGGCTCAGTTGCAGGAACGCACTGGGGGTTTGTTAGGGAAACTGGAGTTGACCAGCGATCGCTTTTTGTTTCCGGTACAGTTGATGAGCAGCCATCGCTATACTCAATCCAGACTAGCTTTAATTGGGGATGCTGCTCATTGTTGTCATCCTGTTGGTGGACAGGGACTGAATTTGGGGATCCGCGATGCTGCTGCCCTAGGGCAAGTGTTAAAGAAAGCTTCCTTGCGGGGTGAGGATATTGGGGATGTTCGGGTTCTGAAACGGTACGAAAAGTGGCGTAAGTGGGAGAATTTCACGATTTTAGGATTTACGGATTTTCTGGATCGCCTCTTTTCTAATAACTGGTTCCCTATTGTCATGATACGGCGTTTTGGTCTCTGGGTGATAGCCAATATTCGTCCTTTCAAAATTAATGCTTTGCAACTGATGACAGGTGTAAACAGTTACCAGTGAGCAGTTACCAGTTACCAGTTACCAGTTACCAGTTACCAGTTACCAGTTCTTTCACAATGAAAGTCCGTCACCAAAAAAAGATTCCAAACTGGGTGGGGTTGGTCTGGTGAGGTGTACCCCTTTTTAAAGATGAGAAACTTCTAAATTCCTTGCACATAGCTAGTTTGAGCCTCCTTCTCGTAAAACAGTGACCTTGTACCATGACAGTTACCAGGCGTATGGTGCGGGCTTTGGTCCCGCACCAACGCCTTCCACCAATAAGTGGCTTGCCACCACTTATTTGGTGGGGGCCTCAAACCCAAGGTTGAGCTGCTACCATGGTACGTGATTACTGGTCACTGGTAACTGAAAGGTGATTGAAGGTGTCGGTAGAGTTACCAGTTAATTATTTATTCCTAGTTAGGTGCGTTACAGTGTATTAAAGGTAGACAGTAATTGTTGATAATATATTATGTTTACCTACATTTATTAGGTTTAGGGAGATAATAGGATTTATAGCACAGCAACGGGCGATTAGATACACCCAAATGTTATAGCAACCGCCATCATGGTTAGGACAAGATTTACGGGAGGGGGCGCACGGCGTGCGCCGATGGCGCATCAGCTTGGTGTCCTAATATCAAATCCGCTGGGGTTCGTAATAAAAAACCAGCCCTCTCTATTTAGGGCAAATCTTTCCCGATTCCCGATTCCCAAATTTTATAAGTATTCAACAGGATTTGATATCAGCACCTTGGCGTAGGAAAATTTTCTTATACCACAATAGATCTGTGTTAGTATTTTATCCGAGAGATGAGGAAAAAATTTACGAATTTGTCTATTATAATAGATTCTTAGATCCGAGAGCTTAGAAAAGTAGAAGAGTCCTTTATCCTTTATAATAAGGGCGTATATGTCAAATAAATTAAAAACTATCATTACTAATTCCATCAAAGCCTCTGCTGAACAAAGAATCACTTTTGCTGAGTATATGAACTTAGCTCTTTATCATCCCAACTCTGGCTATTATAGCTCTGGAAAGGTTAAAATAGGTTCTAGGGGAGACTTCTTTACCTCTCCTTCTCTGGGGGCATATTTTGGGGAATTACTAGCAGTACAATTTAGGGATATGTGGGAAAATATGGCATGTCCTGTCCCCTTTATCTTAGTAGAAATGGGGGCTGGTTCAGGTATCTTAGCCCAGGATATTCTCTATTACTTAGAAAACCATTACCCGGACTTGCTTCAAGTTTTCCAATATGTTATCGTGGAGGAAGCGCCTGCATTAATTACTCAACAACAACAGTTCCTTCAGCCCTGGTTAGGGAAAAAGATAAATATCTCTTGGAAAGGTTGGCAAGAAATATCAGCAGCGTCTATTACCGGTTGTTGTTTCAGCAACGAATTAGTGGATGCTTTTCCCGTTCATCAAGTTATCCTTGAAAAGGGAAAATTGCGAGAAATCTATGTTACTATAGGGGCAGAAGGATTTAAAGAGGTGAGGGGGGAACTGTCTACACCCCAACTGGAAAAGTATTTTGCATTGGTAGGAGTGGAGTTACCGACAAATGCTTACAGGGAAGGATATCGCACGGAAGTAAATCTCGCAGCGTTAGATTGGTTGAAAACCGTTGGGGAAAAATTGCACCGAGGCTACCTTTTAACTATAGATTATGGCTATCCTGCGGTAAAATACTATCATCCTCAAAGAGAAAAAGGGACTTTGTTGTGTTACTATGAACATCGTCGTCATCAGAATCCCTATGTTAATATTGGAAAGCAGGATATTACCACCCATGTAGATTTTACCGCTTTGGAACGTGAAGGAGAGAAGTGGGGTTTGACCAAAGTGGGGTTTACTCACCAGGCACTGTTTTTGATGGCTTTGGGATTGGGCGATCGCCTTGCTGCCCTCTCCCAGGGTATGTTAAACTTCCAGCAAGTACTAAAGCGTCGTGACGCTCTCCATCAATTGATAGATCCTATGGGTTTAGGTAAATTTGGGGTATTGATTCAAAGTAAGGGGTTACAAAATATCCACCGTCTAAAAGGTTTGACTTTTAACGTACCATGATACCACCCCTCTCCTCCTCTCCGCGCCTCTGTGCCTCTGCGTGAAACACTAAAAAAAAATGGAAAATATTCGAGAACTCAGCTTTGTGAGTGAAAAACCCATTACCGAAGTTCCTTATACTCGATATCGTCTGCAACTTCTTGGGAAAATCGACCAGAATAATGTAGCGGGAGACGTGGGGACAATTGCCAATAGACTCAAGAGGAAACACAACTGTGCTATTGTGGCTGATATTTATAACTCGGCTATTTTCAGCCCGAAAGCTATAGCTCCCGAGACGAAAGAGTATAAGGTACTAGGAGAAGAACAAGTTAATTTGGCTGACTCTAGGTATCAACATTCCTTGTTTCAAGTCTGTAACTTCGCTCTGTTGAAAGCTTTTAAGCGCGCACCCAGCGTTTCCCGAGTAGATTATTATCGCAAACGCATTTACTCTCAGGTTTCTAATAACGGGAAATATGAAGCCCAGCGTTATCTTACCTTTGATTTACTGCAAGACCACAACCAACACCTAGTCTTAACCATAGATTTTGGCAACGAATATCGCTCTCGTCAGACTATTTACGAATTGGGAACCGAGAAACTCAGAGAAGGAGAAAAACTGATTCACTCTTATGACGGTAAGAGTTGCGAGTTTATCCAAGTTGGAGAAGACACTATCGATACTCGATTGGGGAAACTGGGGAATAAAAGCGTTCTCCAATATCACGTGGGAAAAGGTAATTTATCTTCGGACCAGCTTAAATCCCTCAATTTATCCACTCCCGTGGTGAAAGTGCGGTATAAGTCTAAGGGGAAGAAGGACTTTGAAGCTTGTCATATGCCCCAACTGTTAAAAAAACTCTATGATAGAACCCAGATAGATCAGAGATTTTGGGAGCAGCAGTTGTTACCTATTCATGATAAGGTAAAAATGGCAATAAAAACCATCGCTTTTCTGAATAAAGACAATAAATTCCAAATAAATGGTATCTCGGTGCCATTTTCCCTGTCTTTACGGGAACCAGAACGACTACAATGGTTCTTGGAGGGGGATAATAAACGAAACTTGGACTTTGGGGAAGTTACGGTTGAGAAACCCGGACAAGCTTTGTATCGAAATCCTCATCTTTTAGACAAACCCAAGGAAATAAAATGTTTTGTCTTGTACCCTAAGAGCTTGGAAAAGGAAGTGCTACAGTATGGTGTAGCATTAAAACAAGAATTTGCCAAATTGAAAATTGACTTCAAAAGAAAGGATATTTCCTACAACCCGAAGGATTCGTTTGAAATTAAGCGCACTTGTCAGGAACTGAAAAATGGGGAGTTCGTGTTTGCTTTCGTTCCTGAATCGGAACATGAAGATTACAATAGGCAGGTGGATCCCTATAAAACAATCAAAAATGAGCTAATTAAGCTGCAACTTCCTTCCCAAATGATTAATTATAGCACTGTAAAGCAAAGTAAAAAGAGTCAGGGTTTTATTAGTCAAAATCTGATATTAGGTATCAATGCTAAATTGGGCTATAGCAGCTGGAGATTGAAAGAAATGCCCGGAAATGCCGATGCTTTTATTGGTTTGGACATCGGCAGGAAGAATAATCGAGCCGTGGGAGCTTCTGCTTTTGTTATTGATGGAAGAGGGGAACTAATAGGTTGGTCCAACATAGAATTAAGTGCTCACCTAGAAACCTTCGATTCTCATGCCCTGCGAAATTTACTCCTAGACTTAGCTGTTTTATATCAACAGAAATACGATTCACCCTTGAAGCATTTAGTAATTCATCGAGACGGAGAGGTGAGGAAACCGGAACGTGAAGTATTCAAAGAATTGTTACCCCTGTTGCAAAAGGAAGGTTTAGAGCAGTTAGACGTGATAGAAGTCATCAAATCAGGTACTTGTAGAGCAGTGGCAATCCAGGATGGAAGTTATACTAATCCAGAGAAAGGCTATGGTTGGGAACATTGCCCCAAGGAAGCAATTATTCTCACCACAGGTAAAGCACAGACAAAGGTGAGCAAAAATAGTTCTCCGCGCCCTCTGCGAATTCGCCTGATAATGGGAGATACAGACATCTTAACCCTCGCAGGACAAGTATATTGGTTGAGTGAGATGCAAGTGGGTTCCACCCAAACTATTCGCTTACCCATTACTACCTATTATGCGGATCGCGCTGCGGAATACTCTTTAGAAGGACTGCTTCCTCCAGGGGTTCATCAAGATCAGCGTCTTTGGTTCCTTTAACCCTTCCTTTGCGTCTTTGCGCCTTTGCGCGATTATTTTTTTCTGAACTGCTGCTCGGGAAAACCCCGCCCCTACGGCAAAAATCATCCCCATTTATCTGCAATTAACCCCCTCCACTCCCTAAAACAAACAAACTAAATCAAGTTCGTAGGGTGGGCATTGCTCACCAAGACGGTAAGTTCGTAGGGTAGGCATTGCCCACCAAGACGGTAAGTGTTCAATAAGGAAGATAACCGCTACCTTCAGAATTAATTAGCCTGGCTATTGCCCACCCTACCACTGGGATTTTATTCAGAGTATCATATGAGAGTCTTTGGTTCCTTTAACCGTTCTTTTTTCTGAATCACAGCTCGGTGGGCAATGCCCACCCTACCTCTTCCCCTACATCTTTAATTTCGGTCGTGGTTAAATAAACCAAAAATTTTCATCATCATATTTCTAATAGCAAATTTAGGTAGGGGATAAGTAAAATACCGCCATTCTCCTTTTAGGGAGAGTCGAAACCAAATGGAAATTGTGGGTTGGGGCAATAATACAAGACTGGAAACAGGGCTTTTATTTAAACTTTCTCCCAGATAATTAATATTATAATGGAAGCGACGCCAAATAAATCGGCGATTCAGTTCTGCTGCTTGTAACCCAGCTTTTTCATAACGAATTACATCTAATACCCAAGGTAATACTGTGTCTTCTCCTTCCATGAAAGTACAAAAATTGAGAGCATCTTGCCAATGCTTTTTGATTCCTGTAGGTGAATAAGTTTCCCCATAGCGCCAAAATAGCTGGGCAAAATCGCCACCCAAACTTTGCTGGGTCAGGGGTAACAATTTGCGGATTTCACCCAAACGCTTACCTTTGAGGGAATGGGCGAAAAAGTCTACCTGTTTGCGGGATAATTGAGTGAGCAGTTGTACTTCATCCACAGTTAGTCCCAGTTCTTGACCTACTGCTTGGGGAGAATGGAAAAAACCTTCTCGTAAGCTGGTGCTAGTATAGAGCTGAGCTAAAACTTGTTGAACTGTTCCTAAACCCATCTTCCATGCTTCCTCCCAAGGGAACGAGCTTTGTCTAGTTCTGCTGCTAATTGAGTAAAGGGGGGCAAGTTTTCATCTCGTTCCAGGATAACTCCTTTCACGGTGGTGCGAGCCAGGATTTGATCCATTAATGCCCACACTGCTTCTGGGGTGAAGTGGGAATGACTGTCTATGAGAATGCCATTCTGCCAATATCCGCCTACAAAATGTAACTGTACCACTCTTTCCAGGGGCAATTGAGATAAGAAAGTCTCCACATGGTAGTGGTGATTGACAGCATTAGTATATAAATTGGTAACATCTAACAGGAGTCCGCAATCAGAACGTTGGGCAACTTCTGCGATAAATTGGGCTTCTGACATTTCTCCACCGGGAATAGTAACCAGATAAGTAATATTTTCCAAAATCAGGGGTACGTCTAAATAGCTACTCAATTGATTAATATTGCGACAAACTACTTCTACTGCTTCCCAAGTATAGGGTAAAGGGGAGATATGGCCAATGTCAACTCCACCTGCTTTGGTAAAGCAAAGGTGTTCGCTCCACCAAGGTGGATTCAGTTTTTTCACCAATTTAGCTAGTAGACTCAAGTAATCGGTATCTAAACCTTCTGCACTACCCACAGAAAGATTAAGAGCGTGGGGAATAAGGGGGAAATGGGCAGTTAATAATTCTAATTCTTTCTCCTTCTTAACTGACACCTCCAGGTAATGTTCGGCAATAATTTCCAGAAAGTCAACTCTTTGTCGATAGAGAAATAGTTCGCTCAGGAACGGTTCCCGAAAACCGATACCTACTCCTAAAATGGGAAGAGAAGTCATTAGCCGCCACAACCCCCACAACCGCCGCCACAACCCCCACAACCACCCCCACCCCCACAACCACCCCCACCGCCGCAGCTACTGCCACCGCCGCAGCTACTGCCACCGCCGCAGCTACTGCCACCGCCGCAGCTACTACTACTTTTGATTCCCTTAGATTTAGTCCCGGTAGTCGAAATTTGCCCGTAGTCTTGATAAGGGGTTTCCTCAAGTACCTTAACACCAAAGAGTGCTACTAGTAGTCTCCACTCATAATCAGATTCAACTGAGTTACTGGTCAATCTTGCTTTGAGTCCTTTGAAGACTTGTTGTAACTCTTGGAGATACCGTTCCCCCCTATGGGTTTGAGGACGGAGGGATTTTCGGTAAATGTATACCAGCAATATTATAGCCCCGATGGCCATCAGAATCAGAAATCCCACATTATAATGTCCTCGGGAAAGTGCCGAGACCAGCTTATATGCTCCCAAACCTAAGATAATCCCAGCGGCGATCCCTACTGACCTTCCAGCTTTTTTCTTAGCTTCATCGGAACGGAGCAACTGCTTATGTTCCAGTAACTGGTGATAAACCAAGCAATATTGTTCTAGTCCTTTAACCAGCAAGCAATATTGTTCTAGTCCTTTAACCAGGGAATGTGATATTGTGTCGTTAGGGTTGTGCCAATATTTCAAGCGGACAAATACTTGTCGTTCTATTGGTTTCAGTTTAGACAAGTCAAGATGAGTCGTCACTTGACTGACTAGATTCCCATCAACTTTCAAGTAACCTCTCTGAATCAAATCAAAGGAAATTAAATGCAAGACTTGGGTTGCACCGCCACGCAAATAGGCTATTTCGTAGGGATCCGGTTGAGTTGGTACTAATGGCGCTGGTAGATTGACGGTAACATCTCTGAGAATAATAGCACACCATCCCAGAGTAATAGCAATAACCGATGCATACAAAACTAAAAAATGCGGCCCGTACATGTGGGCGATGGGGTTGTGAATCAGAATATCCATTTTTAACTGTTTGATAATATCATATGAGTATTGCACACCGAATGTCGGTGGGCAATGCCCACCCTACGGTAACTAGATTCCCATCAACTTTCAAGTAACCTCTCTGAATCAAATCAAAGGAAATTAAATGCAAGACTTGGGTTGCACCGCCACGCAAATAAGCTATTTCGTAGGGATCCGGTTGAGTTGGTACTAATGGCGCTGGTAGATTGACGGTAACATCTCTGAGAATAATAGCACACCATCCCAGAGTAATAGCAATAACCGATGCATACAAAACTAAAAAATGCGGCCCGTACATGTGGGCGATGGGGTTGTGAATCAGAATATCCATTTTGAACTTCTCCAGAGTTAAGAAGGTGCGTTAACAACGCACCCTACGGTGAAAAACTAACCCGCTCCACTCCCTAAAACAAACAAACTAAATAAAGTCCCGCTATTCCAAAGACCGTGGAGTAACATGGAAGCAAGGAGGTTGCGCGATCGGGTATAAACAAACCCCAAAACTATTCCCAAAGTCATTAAGGGCAACACTTCTGATAAACTAAGATGAGCGGCTGAAAAAATCAAACTGCTCACTGCAATACTGCCCCAAACAGGTAAGTAACGAGTCAGGGAAGGCAACAAGAAACCGCGAAATATAATTTCCTCAAATATAGGTGCAGCTACGGAAGCAGTAAGGAAAAATATGGCCAATGCTACCCTATCTTGCGCCTGCAAAGCTAAAAATAAAATGGGATTACTTCCTCCCTGTCCCTGCCAGATTTGTTGATTAATTAGGGATATTAACACAACTAAGGGTAAGGCTACTAAATAACCCCCTAAACCCCAGAAAAACCAGTTACCCCGCCATTCTAACTTAAACCATTCTGAGGATAAGGGAAAGAAGGGTTTGAGGGAAAAATACAGCACAGACAATCCTCCCATAGCCATCAGTACATAAGTAACTAAAATAAATCCAGCCTGGAGACGGAGGTTCAATACACTGATGTCAATACCTAAGATACCTAATAATAAGGGAAGTACAAATTGGCCGATGAAGAAAAAGCCAATAATGAGCACTTGCCAAACAATTTCTCCATCCCAAGGTACTTCCCAAGCCATGGTACTATTAAGAGTAAGAATGGCAGTCTCTCGTTTAATGAACCACTGCACCAGCAAAAATAACCCCAATCCTATTCCCAGAATGCCCGTGAATAGGGGAATAGTGCCAATGAGAGCTAATTTTAACAGTGCTTGACGTGCCACTTCTTTTTCTCTTGCTTTCCAGGTTGAGGGGGTAACAAAATGCCCTTGGACCCAATCCAATTGTGAATTAGCTACATAGAGAAACCAACCATCTAAATTTGCTGTCAGTATGGATTCAATATCGATTTGCTGTACCGGGGATCCACTCCATAATTTTATCAAAACCGACCCAGTCAGAGGGATTGAGCTATTATAATTAGCTGCTCTTTCCCTCTCAATCAACTTCTGCCAAGTGGTGATTGCTCTTTTGGTTTCTCCCTGCTTTGCCTGAATTATACCTAGCTTTAAATCAATCTCATCAATAAACTGTTCTAACTCTAGCTGCGACCCCTTGAAATTAGCAAGACTCTTTTCCGTTACTTTCCTGGCTCGGAGATACTGTTCCTGGGCAGCAGCAAGGGGATCAGTGCCCACTAAAGCATCCCTAACAGCAATCAAATGGTCGTTGGATACCTCTGCTGCATGGAGTAGCAGATTAGTTTGATAGAGTTCCAGACGACTTTGAATCTGAGGCTGAGAAAGACTGTCTCCCAAAGAGAGCAGCACCCTAACGATGGCCAAAATGGTCAGCAGGCTTAAAATTAATCGCTTAATAGTCATATAGTGGGGTGTGGGGTGTAGGGTAGTTGTTATCTCTTAAAATACTTTTCCTATTGTACTCGACTATGGAAAACAACGCTATAGCAATCCTATAGGATAAAAGAACAGGTAGAGGCACGGCACTGCCGTGCCCCTACACCAAGGGAAAACAAATGATGTCGGGATTGTTATATAGTCTACAATGACTGGGGAAATACACATTCAGGGAGGATTAATAAGAGTGGCTACTCGGGTGATTATCGTGCGTCACGGACAAAGCAGCTATAATGCAGCTAAAAGAATTCAAGGTCGCTGCGACGAATCCGTATTGACGGAAAAAGGTCGTGCAGATGCCCAAACAGTAGGGGCTACCCTCAAAAACTACAACTTCCATGGCTTTTATTGTAGCCCCCTGCAACGGGCCAAGCAAACTGCTACTATCATTCACAGCTGTCTGAACAATCCTCCTCCTCTACAACCCACTGGATTGCTACAGGAAATTGACCTGCCCCTCTGGGAGGGTTGGGACAAGGATGAGGTTAAAGCAAAATTTCCCGAGGAATACCGCTGCTGGAAAGAGCGTCCCCAGGAGTTTAAAATGGAAGTCTTAGGTAAGACACATTTTCCCGTCTCTTCTCTCTACACCCAAGGGAAGCAGTTTTGGCAGGAAATCATCCCTCAGCATATGGGCAGAACCATTTTAATTGTAGCTCACAACGGCATTAACCGCTGTTTAATTATGAGCGCTCTTTCTATCCCTATTTCTCGTTACCACTCCCTCCAACAGTCTAACTGCTCCATTAATGTCCTCAATTTTACTGGGGGTTGGGCCGAACCAGTGCAGTTAGAGTCTTTAAATCAAACTTCTCATTTGGGTATACCCTTAGCCCCACCCCGTCCACCCCGAAATCGTCTCCGCTTATTGCTGGTGCGTCACGGAGAAACGGAATGGAATCGCGCATCCGTGTTCCAGGGAATCAAAGATATTCCCCTCAACGATACAGGAAGGGAACAAGGAAAGAAAGCAGGAGACTTTCTCAAAGAGGTGAAAATTGACTTTGCTATCAGTAGTCACCTCTTGCGTCCCAAACAAACTGCCCAGATTATCTTACAGCATCACCCGGACGTGACTTTAGAAGTGCGAGAAGAACTACAGGAAATTTGTCACGGACTCTGGGAAGGAAAACTAGAGAGGGAAATAGAAGCAGAGTTTACCGATTTGCTCCGTCAATGGAAAGAAGCACCCGAAACGGTACAAATGCCCGAAGGAGAGAATTTACAGCAAGTTTGGGATCGGGCGATCGCCTGTTGGGAGGATATAGTGAAAACCTTTAGTGCAACCGAGGAAGAAAAAACTGGTTTAATTGTAGCTCACGACGCCATTAACAAGGTGATTATCTGTAATTTACTCGGTTTGACAACCGCTGATTTTTGGTTGATAAAACAGGGTAATGGCTCGGTAAGTGTGATAGACTATCCTCAAGGTGCTTTATGTTTACCCGTTCTCCAGGGGATTAATATTACCACTCATCTCAGTCGGGGTATTCTGGATACAACAGCAGCAGGAGCATTGTAAAATTAGAGTGTGGGGAATGCCCTTAAATATCTGACTGGCATTGATATAGAGCGTGTAGGGTGGGCAATTGGGGAAACGTTTGCTACCCTTAATATGAGAGTAAATTTTTGATTGCCCACTAGAGTGTGTCATCAATTAGGGGGAAAGATAATTTTTCAAGGTATTTTTGCGAGATACAAGGAGAAAAATGTTCTTCATAGCAGAGCTATATAGGTTATTTTTCGACGCAGTAGGTCGTGAAAAGACCTGAAAAAGTACTTTTTTTCTAATTGATGACACGCCCTAAACCAGAAAGCTGAATAAACTGTCATGGTATATGCTACACTATACCCGATTCTGGGCTGGTGGGCAAGGTATTAAATTAATCCCCGACTATGAATTATAAATTTTGAACTACCTTGCCTACCCTACTTATATGACTGGCATTGATATAGTTGATAAGACCTCCAGGTGCGGTAATAATGGTTTAAATTCCGTTTACACTCAAAACCCTCACCCAACTTTAATGGGTCGGGAAAATCTGCTTTTCCCAAACCTGGATCAATCACCCAAAGGTCTCTAGTTTGAATTTTTAGATGAGGAATAGTGTCCCACAAGGACTGATAACCTTGCTCCCTAGACAAGAAGATAAAGTTAGTTTCTAAGGCAGAATCTCTGACATTTTCTAAAGCCATAGCATAGCTAATTCCCAAAGCAATTTCTAGGTTATAAAGATAACCAGAAATAACGGGAAAATGTTCCTCAGATTGATTTAAATCACGAGCAACTTTATTGGGGAGGTAGGGCTTTGGAAAAGTCAGGTCAAAGACAACACACCCAGAAGATATCAGGGCGAACAGTAAGAGTATTATCTCTGATTTAAACCTTTTCAGGAACCCTATTGGTACCCGCGCTTCTGAATGACGGACAGCAAAAGCTCCTCCGAACAAGACACAAACCGCAGGATAATAGGTGAAATTGTAGCGAAAAGCAATACTTATGTCTTTTTGTAAAAGATAAATAATTGCGAAATACGCCAATAAAATAACCAGGATATATCCACCTAAAAAGAGCGTTGCACGACGGGTAACAGGAGATTGGTATAATTTGGTTATTCCTGGCCAAATCTGCCGACCCAACCAAAGAGCAAAACCTAACATGGTCAGAGCGGCGATCGCCTGGATCCAAATCGGTTGGTTTTCTACAGGAAGTAAGATAGCCATAACCAAAAACCCGGCGAACAATTGATACAAAGGAGCGATGATATCAGGGGTGGGCAACCAAGTAGTGTAGGGGCTATGGAAATGTTCAAATAGAATGGGAAACCAAGGATAATAACTGCATACAACCCCCAAACTCATGGCCAAGAGCATCCCCAAACGTTGTCGTGGTAAAAGGAGGGCCAGGAGGAGCACTTGAGCAGCAAATGTCAGCCAACAGAAATAGTGGCTATAGCCTGCTAAACTATGGCCCACTACCCACATTAACCACAGTAAAAGTCTGGTTTTCAACGGAGGATTCTTTAACAGAGCGATCGCCGCCAGTAAAGTCAGAGTAATAAAAAAAACAGGGAGAGTATATTGACGTGCTTCTTGAGATAAATAAACCCCAAAAGGTGACACAGCAGTAAAAGCAGCCGCCATGATGCCAGCAGTAGGGGAAAAAGCCAGGCGAGCGAGGAAATAAACAGCTATAATACCACCCACTCCAATAAAGCAGAAAGGGAGCGCAACTTCCAGATCAGAGATTGACTCCAAGAGGAACTCATTTCCAACCAGCGATACATCAAACAAAAGAATAGAGGGGGATGAGTTGATTGCTGGGCAAGAGTTAGAGCAACTTCGTGACAACTTTTACCTTCTTGAAAAACAAACAGATCCTGCAACTGTGTGGGATGGATAATTGTGGCAACGGGAATGTCATTATAATCCCTTCCCACACTAAATAAAGCAGTCACCACCTCATCTAACCAGAGGGGTTTCATTTCTAAATTCCAGAACCTGAGAACACATCCCAGAGCGATAACTGCTATCAATATAAGAAGATGTCCGCAAGGAAAGGGACGATATTTCATGGTTAATCCTTAATGCTTAAATATAGCCTTTGAGAATGTTATTCCGATGGCGATTCCGTAACTTTCTCAAAGCTTTGGCTTCAATTTGGCGAATTCGTTCCCGAGTGAGATTAAATAGCCGACCAATTTCCTCCAACTCTTTCCCCTTACCATTCTCCAATCCATAGCGCAGGAGTAATACCTCTTGCTCCCTAGTGCTGAGAGTTGTGAGGACTTTTTCTAAGTCTTCCCGCAGGAGAATTTTCCCGACCTCTTCTTCTACTGTTGGCCCCTCAAATGGGAGGGAGTCTACTAATGTAGCATATTCTTTTCCTTCTACGGGAAGGTCTAGGGAAAGAATCGGTTGAAATCTATTGGCAACCAAACGCAGCTTTTCCACTGTAATTTTCATCCGGTCGGCAACTTCTTTCTTGGTGGGGGTACGACCCATTTCTTCTGTTAGAGTCCCAATTTTGTTTTTAATCCGAGACATAGTTTCCCAGAGATGGACGGGGAGGCGAACAGTACGGGATTGGTTGCAAATTGCCCTAGTAATTGACTGTTGAATCCACCAATAAGCGTAAGTAGAAAAGCGATAACCTTTTTTCGAGTCGAACTTTTCTGTCCCTCGAATCAATCCCAGAGTACCCTCTTGAATCAAATCTTCTAACTCCATCCCCCTCTTCTGATATTTTTTCGCCATGGAGACTACCAGACGCAGATTAGAAGATATCATCTTATTCTTAGCTTGGCGACCCAATGATAGGCGATAGCGCAATTCTGACAGAGAGATTCCAACAGCATCAGCCCATTCTTGCCCATCTGGTTTCCGTCCTAAAGAAGTTGCCAAATCTGCTTCCACTCCTTCCAATGCTACCAAGTCCCCAATGTTGGCCGCCAATTCTATTTCTTCGGCAGCTTGTAGCAGGGGAATGGGACCGATTTTGCGCAGGTAAAGGCGAAGAGAGTCGGTTGTATAAGATTGCCGACTATGCCTTTTGTTCATCAAGTCAAAGGCTTCTTCTTGGATGGTATAAAGTTCTTCAGGGTCCGTAGTTACGGCTGCGATAGCTTCCAAACGATGCAAGTCATAGTAACTGGGAGTGATCAGGTCCATCTGCCAATATTTGCTCCCTCCCTCTCGGGGATTGACCACAATCAGCTGTTGATACTCAAAAGTACCCAGGAGCAAAAAAGCGGTCTTACCCTGGTACGAGTTGCGGGGGGCAAAACTAGGGGCGATCGCTCTCATTGAGGATAAGAGTTTCGAGGAAGCTAATTCAAACAGCAATACTTGCAGACCGTCATCTCCCACATCCGCAATTAAATAAGCCTCCTGGACCATCTCTGCACAACCACATGGGAGTTCTAACTCCGACAAATTGACGGGTTCGGCAGCAGCATCATAACCCAGTTTCCGAAATAGAGCGGCTATTCTCTTTGGACTATCAGCATTTTGGATATCTTCTCGGGTCAAGTCACGCTTTGGCATTGCTTCTTTTTTTACTTACCCTTCTCCGTATTTTACCATAGACTGGAGACTGAGCAAAGCATGTGAACTACCCAGCGCTAAGCTTGCGCTATAGCGTGGGCTTCTGACCCCCAAACCCCCTCAAAAAGTTAGGGTGTGTCATCAATTAGGGGGAAAGATAATTTTTCAAGGTATTTTTGCGAGATACAAGGAGAAAAATGTTCTTTATAGCAGAGCTATATAGGTTATTTTTCGACGCAGTAGGTCGTGAAAAGACCTGAAAAAGTACTTTTTTTCTAATTGATGACACGCCCTAAAGATTTAATTTTGTTTCATCTAACTGCCAATCCAGAATCGGGCATTGGTGCAAATTAGCTTGCCGTCCTTCTCCTGTTGTACTTAAATATATCTTAATAAAATTATTAGGTTGATAGGGCAACCTTGAGGCCCACTCAATGGCCGTAATTCCGGGGGTAACTTCAAGGGAGTCCCAGTAAATTTCTGGATTAATGGACTCAATTTCAGTTGTTTGCAAGCGGTATAAATCCAAATGATACAAGGGCAACCTTCCTCCATAATATTCATTAACCAGAGTAAAAGTAGGGCTAATAAGATCCGTTTCGGGAATGCCCAATCCAGCGCCAATACCTTGAACCAAGGTAGTTTTTCCCGCACCCAATCCACCTTCCAGCAGAACCGCAGTACCCGCCGGGAGAGATTCCCCTAGCAACCTGCCCAACTTTACTGTTGCTCGCCTATTACCAAGGGAAATAATCATTCGACAAGATTGCAAAATAGTTTTTGTGCTCAACTAAAAAGTTTAATACAGCAGTACTATTATAGATTAGGACATATAGACCGAACCCCACACCCGCGCGCAGCGCTCTATCATATCCTTCTCGTGCGATGGTACCAGCGGAGTAAAACTCCGGCTAAACGTTGGGGATCGTGGCGAACATATCCAGTTTCCGGGTCTTCATCCATCACATCAGCATAAATTGTCCGCCGTCCCAGTTTTTTCACATTTTCCCGGTCGAAAAAGACTGGGATGGAGTTTTCCTGAGCGTAACGCTGCAGTGCTCGCTCGGAGGGGTTGTACCGCTGGACCAAAACAGCATCAAAGACCTTGCCACCGCAAATGCGATCCATAGCTTGGATGTGATCGGCCACAGTATAGTCTTGGGTTTCTCCTGGTTGAGTCATAATGTTACAGATGTAGATGCGAGGAGCTTTGCTCGAAGCTATCGCCTCACGAATTTCCGGGACTAAAAGATTGGGAATGACGCTGGTATAGAGACTACCAGGCCCGAGAATAATCAAATCAGCGGATTCAATCGCTTCAATAGCTGAGGGTAATGCAGGGGGAGCTGAGGGAATACAGCTGATATCACTTATCTGTCCTCCCGCTTCGCTAATATTGGACTCTCCCTCAATCAACCTGCCGTCAGTTAACTTGGCTCGGAGGTTTACATCGCTTAAGGTAGCGGGCACTACCCTGCCCCGTACTGCCAAAACCTTAGAACTAGCATCGGTGGCTTGGGCTAAGTCCCCAGTTATCTCGCTCATGGCTGTGAGAAACAAATTGCCAAAACTATGACCGCTCAAACCATTGCCAGCAGTAAATCGGTATTGAAACAATTCTGTTAATAATTTTTCTTCGTCTGCTAGGGCTGCTACGCAGTTGCGAATATCTCCTGGGGGTAGAACGCCAAATTCTCGTCTTAGTCGCCCGGAAGACCCTCCATCATCGGCAACGGTAACAATAGCGGTAATGTTAGCACTGTATAGCTTGATGCCTCGGAGCAAGGAAGAAAGACCAGTTCCCCCCCCAATAGCCACAATTTTTGGACCTCGATTTAAACCTCGGCGAGCAAGAAGAACGTCCACCAGTTCTGGATCTGTTTCTGACTGGAGGGCGGAGGTAATGGATCCCATTGCGCCGGTTTGTCCTAAAAAAATTAATAATAAGCCGCAACCAATAGCGATGGTTCCCGATAAATAGCTGGGAATAATACTAGCGAGAGTCTCCAATATTTGAGAGGTGAACTCAATTAAGCGGTAAATGGGGGTAAGTTGGACCCAAATAGCCACCCCCAAACTGGTGAGCAAAACCCCTGCTGCTGAAAGAAATAACCAGCGCTTAACCAATAATCCCGGCGATAACCATTTAAACCATCCATTGACTCTACTGGGTTGCCTCGGCAAAAGGCGTTTGGCTTGTTTGATGGGGACTTTTAACATAATACAGAGAACTGAAAAGGCCGGGGGTGGTGAGATAGCAGTGACCTCGTACCATGACTCGTACCAACTCACGCAGGACTGTCAATCGCGCCTTAATATTGCTATACTACTACTAGACTAGACTTCCGAAACAGACTTTTTGAGTTATTATAAATATAAAGAATTGTTACGGTACTCCAAAGATGACGGAACCTCAACCTACCAGAACTCCGAACCTAGAAGAGCCAAAATTCGGCTTTAATGAATACGCAGAAAAGTTAAATGGGAGAGCCGCTATGATTGGCTTAGTCCTAGCCCTCGCCATTGAATACTGGAGCGGACAAGGCTTGTTATCTTGGCTGGGGTTACAGTAGCATATAGCTGTTAAGATAGCTAAACTGATGAAGCCTTTCTTGCCTCGCAATTTAAAATCAATTTCCAGCTTTATGGCGATTGCTGGCTTGGTAGACGCTGTAATGGGTGGTGTTGGTGGATACTGGACATTGCTGTCTTTGGGGTTAACGGTGCTAGGTATGGCAGCCTTTGTCCGTTGGTGGAAACTGGAAAAAATACCTTCTAATCGAGCCAGGACTAAGGTAAAATACCTCCTGCCTCCTAGTTCATCTCACCCCCTATTACCGCTCCTACACCGAAGGTGCCGCTCTTGACATCCCCACAAGAAATTTTAAGAGGCCAAAATGAGGAAAATATTCTGGACCATAGCTGCTATTATAGTCGCCTCAAGCGTTGATCTAACAGCCTTTGACAAATTGGTTCCTCTAATGACGGGGAAGAAAATCTTCTGGTAGTAGATCCATGACTGAAGCAAAGGTTAAGCTGCAAAAACACCCACAGGAAAAATGCGATCGCCCCATAGTTGACCGTCTCTTACAAGGTGACCCTAATGATGAAAATTTGGCTGATCTGGCTCGACTGCGCATTCGTTACCGCAATTTTCCTGGTGCTAAAGATATTCAACGGGATTTAGAATTAATCCTTCAAAAGTGGGGATTCAAAGAAAAAGAAGAAGAACTTTATGCTAAGACTCGTCAAATTCACTCCACTAAATTATATCAACGGATGCGGCAGGGAGAAGAAGTACAAGATTGGAGCTAAATCAGTGACCAGTTACCAGTTACCAGTCCTGCTCATGCCAACCGGGGCAGTCAGGCAGTTACCAGTTAATCAAGTCAGTTGAAGCATAAATAAGTTTTTTTGTTTGTTGCTAGTTAGGCTTAATATAAAGTATGCTCTATCTTTGTTATAGATTTCCTGTGACTCCGTTGGTAACAGCTACAAAAAAGATAAATAAAGTGTTTATGTGCTAGATAGGGTTTTACTTCTGTGTATAGTCCACGAAGGTGGACTATACTTATGAGCCGGCAATCCATTCGCGGGCGGGGCGGTAAAGGAGCAGCTATGTTTCAATCGAATCTTGCGGGGGGATCTTAAAATTGCGTGAGTGGGTAAATTGGTCATTTCATGATAATATACCAAATGCCCGTACCAATGAAGCTCTGATTAATTTTGCCCTGATGAGTGCTACTACATCTACCTTGCCAAGTCAATACGACTCCACTACTACAGAAGCCAAATGGCAAACTTACTGGGAAGAAAATCAAGCGTTTAAAGCAGATCCGCAACACCCAGGTGAACCTTACTGTATTGTCATTCCCCCTGCTAATGTGACGGGAAGTTTACACATGGGACACGCTTTTAATACTGCCCTAATCGATACTCTGGTTCGCTACCATCGCATGAAGGGCTGCAATACCTTGTGCTTACCGGGAACCGACCACGCTAGTATTGCGGTGCAAACCATGATCGAAAAACAACTGAAAGCAGAAGGAAAGACCCGAGACGATTTGGGGAGGGAAAAATTCCTGGAGCGAGCGTGGGAATGGCGCACTGAGTCTGGTGGTAAGATTATTAATCAGTTAAAACGTCTTGGACTCTCTGCTGACTGGTCTCGGGAAAGATTTACTCTGGATCCAGACCGCTGTAAGGGAGTAATTGCAGCTTTTGTCCGTCTCTACGAGGAAGGACTAATTTATCGGGGCAATTATTTGGTAAATTGGTGTCCTCAGTCTCAGTCGGCGGTGTCTGACTTAGAGGTGGAAAATACTGAGGTAGATGGACATCTATGGCATTTTCGCTATCCTCTCACAGATGGAAGTGGTTATGTACAGGTGGCTACAACTCGACCGGAAACTATGCTGGGGGATACGGGAGTAGCAGTTAATCCCCATGATGAACGTTATCAGGACTTAATTGGGAAGACCGTCACTCTTCCTATTATAGGACGGGAAATTCCGATTTTTGGCTCAAAATTAGTTGATCCAAAGTTCGGTACTGGTTGCGTAAAGGTGACTCCAGCTCATGATCCTAATGATTTCCAAATGGGTCGCACCCATGACCTGCCTTTTATTAATATTATGAATAAGGATGGCAGTCTGAATGAGGAGGCTGGTCCTTTTGCAGGACAAGACCGTTTTCTGGCACGGAAAAATGTTGTCCAGTGGTTGGAAGAGGAAGGGTTACTGGTAAAAGTTGAGGATTATCGCCATACTGTTCCCTATAGCGATCGCGGTAAGGTACCTATAGAGCCTTTACTTTCTACTCAGTGGTTTGTTAAGATTAAACCTTTGGCAGCAAAAACTCTTGCATTGCTGGATGAACAGAATGCTCCCCAATTTGTACCCCAGCGCTGGAAGAAGGTTTACCGGGATTGGTTGCTGAAATTGCAGGATTGGTGTATCTCCCGACAGTTATGGTGGGGACACCAAATTCCCGCTTGGTATGTGGTAAGTGAAACTGATGGGGAAATAACAAACCATAATTTTTTTATTATTGCTCATGATGAGGCAGAGGCACTGGAGAAGGCTGGATTGCAGTACGGTAATAATGTTATCCTAAGGCAAGATCCAGACGTTTTGGACACCTGGTTTTCTTCCGGTTTGTGGCCTTTCTCCACCATGGGTTGGCCTGAAAATACTGCCGATTTCCAGACCTACTACCCCAATAGTACCATGGTGACGGGCTTCGATATCATCTTTTTTTGGGTGGCTCGCATGACCATGATGGGAACTTATTTTACAGGTAAAATTCCCTTTCAGGATATTTATATTCACGGTTTGGTGCGGGACGAGTTGGGGAAGAAGATGTCTAAGTCCGCTGGGAACGGTGTCGATCCGTTGCTGCTCATTGAGAAATATGGCACCGATGCTCTTCGCTATACCTTGGTTAAAGAAGTAGCTGGGGCTGGTCAGGATATCAGTTTACAGTATGACCGCAAAACCGATGAATCTTCTTCGGTGGAAGCGTCTCGTAACTTTGCTAATAAACTCTGGAATGGTGCTAGGTTTGGGATGATGAACCTGAACAGGAAGACACCCCAAGAGTTGGGGACACCCAAAAGGGAGACTTTGGAGTTGAGCGATCGCTGGATCCTCTCCCGTTTTCATCACACCGTTTTCCAAACCAGGAAGTACATGGAAGTTTACGGGCTGGGAGAAGGTGCGAAAGGTTTGTACGAGTTTATCTGGAGGGATTTTTGTGATTGGTATATTGAGTTGATTAAGTCTCGCTTGAAGGAGGAAGAGGGTGAATCTCGGAAGGTAGCACAGCAAACTCTGGGTTTTGTTTTGGAAGGAATACTCAAGTTACTTCATCCCTTTATGCCTCATATTACCGAAGAACTCTGGCATGCTCTCACCCAAAAAGAGGGGGTTTTGGGATTTCAACCTTATCCAGAGAGCGATGAGGTTCTGATTGACAAATCCTTGGAGCAGGAGTTTACACTGTTAATTGGCACTATTCGCACGATTCGTAACTTGCGGGCTGAGGTGGATATTAAACCAAATGTGAAGTGCAACACGATTTTACAGACAGTTCATGAGTCGGAACGGTCTATTCTCGCAGTAGGGGAAGCTTATATTCAAGATTTGGGTAAAGTAGACCGACTGACTATTGTGCCAAGTTTGACAGAGGAAACCAGACAGGCGATCGTCGGTGTCTGGGGTACGGTGCAAGTGTTGATTCCCCTCACTGATATTGTGGACGTGGATGCTCTTCGAGGTAAAATCAAGAAAAAATTGAGTAAAGTGGAAGGAGAAATTAAATCTTTGACCAGTCGTTTGCAAAATCCCGGTTTTGTCAACAAAGCACCTGCTGACGTGGTACAAGGTGCTAGGAATGCTCTGGCTGAAGCTGAAACCCAAGCAGCAATTTTGCAAAATCGTCTCCAAAATCTGAGCCAATAATTCATCCCCACATTTATCAAACGCGCGGGAGACCCCACCCGTAGGATGCGTTACGCTAACCCCTTTAATTTAGGACGCTGCTTCTAACGACAGCTAACGCATCCTACGTAAAACGCGATATGACAGCGTTTTACGGGGTGGGGAGGGATAGCGCGCCCAAAAAATTAGCTACGAGTGTACCAATTAAATGCCTCAAGTTTCCAAAATCTGTGTTAAGATTTAAGAAATACAGTTACCTAAAAATGACCCAACGCGCCTTCAGATATAGGTTTTACCCTGATTCGAATCAAGAGCTGCTTTTGCGTCGGACGATGGGGTGCGTTCGTTTAGTCTTCAACAAAGCTTTGGCAGCGAGAACAGAAGGTTGGTTTGAGAGGCAGGAACGGATTGGATACGTGCAAACGTCCTCAATGCTGACTAGTTGGAAGAAACAAGAAGAGTTGGCTTTTTTAAATGAAGTTAGCGCTGTGGCGCTCCAACAAGCTCTACGCCATCTGCAAACTGCGTTTACAAATTTTTGGGCAAAGCGAGCTAAATACCCGCGATTTAAAAAGAAAAGGAATGGAGGTTGTGCAGAATTCACACCCTCAGCATTTAGATGGAAAGACGGGCAACTCAAATTAGCGAAATGCAAACAACCTCTCAACATAATCTGGAGCAGACAAATTCCTCCTGAGTGTGAACCGTCCACTGTTTTTGTCAGATTGGAACCTTCTAATCGATGGTCTGTTTCCATACTGGTAGATGACCCTACAGTTAAACCAATGCCTATGTTAACTAAGCAGATTGGGTTAGATGTTGGATTGACTACCTTAGTCACAACTAGTGACGGAGAAAAGATAGCTAACCCTCGGCATTTCAACCACAAATTCAAGAGACTAAAAGCGGCCCAGAAAGCTCTTTCTAGAAAAAAGCTAGATTCCAACAACAGGTACAAAGTTAGATTAAAAGTTGCTAAAGCTCACGCAAAGATTGCAGACGCCAGAAAAGACTTTCTCCACAAGCTAACTACCAAGTTTATCTGTGAAAACCAAACGATAGTGGTAGAAGATTTAGCAGTACGAAATATAGTCAAGAACCGTTCGCTTGCCCGTAGTATCAGTGATGCAGGGTGGAGTGAATTGGTCAGACAACTTGAGTATAAGAGTGATTGGTACGGTCGTGAGTTGATTAAGATTGACCGCTTTTTTCCCTCTAGTAAGCGGTGTGGAAACTGCGGTTTCGTAATAGATAAATTACCACTAAGCGTTAGGGAATGGGAATGCTCTCAATGTAGTAGTACTCACGACCGAGATATCAACGCAGCTAAGAATATTTTGGCGGCAGGGCTTGCCGTTTCAGTCTGTGGAGCGAACGTAAGACCCGATAGACAAGGCTCTTGCATGGCAGTTGCGAAATTCCCCCGGCATCATCGATGGCGGGGGAAAGAAACAGAAACCCAAATAGTGATGTTTGGGAATCCCCACCAAGAAGCGACAGCCTGCTCAGGCGCGGCTGCGCAGGAGCAGGGGTGGGGAGGATGTCAATAGCTATGTTACACTTAGCTCAAATCTCCTCACCGGGGGTGTGGAACTGGTAACTGCTGAAGTACTAGAACGATTTGCCGCCAGTCATGGTTGGCAGTTTGAAACAATAAAAGACCTTGGTTCGGGATTAAACTACAAGAAAAAAGGTCTTAAGCGTTTAATAAATTTGATTCTAACAAACCAGGTAGAGCGCCTGGTGATTACTCACAAAGACCGATTGCTTCGCTTCGGTGCTGAATTGATTTTTTTGATGTGTGACGAATTCCAGACAGAAGTAATAATAGTCAACAAAAGCAAAGAAGAGCAGTCATGAGAGCATGAGTTGGTAACAGAGCAGAAGAACTAAACGAACTTGGTTTCACCCCGTTTGAAATGTTTCTCACGGCCTACGCTCAGGTTTACCGCAATGCCGTTGTCGAGACGGTCAATCACCTTCTGTCTAGGGAGAAGTTCCACAAATCCAAATGGAACACCTACGAGAGGGCGCACCTATGGAATCAACAAGCGCCATGCTAATGGCGTAATCAGCGATGCTCGCATGTCAGGTTGACTCGGCGAAGGAATGTCGGCAAAATCATATCAAGCACATTAGCTGCAAGTTTAAGTCTGTAAATGAGTGGATTCGCAAGGCCACTAAAAAACTCAAGAACGCCCGCAAGTTTTATGCTCAAAAAAATTCGCAGCATTCTAAGTCTGGGTGCGGTCTCCCTCTGTCATGTTCGTTGATTTACCGAGATACTAACTGGCAAAATCTGCGTTTTCAACTTCATCACAAGAAACGGCTTGCTGCGCACTTACAACGGCAAATCGAATCTTTTAAATTTGCGCCGGTTCGGGTAAAAGTACCTCGCTCTCAATGTTTCGTGGTGGGTTGCAAGTCAGAAACGCTGGGCAATCAGGTTTGTCAATGGGATGGAGAATATATTAAATTTAGAGTTCCTGCTTGTCTAGAATCTCGTTTCGGCAAGCACGTCATAACCAGATTCGGCAACTACGAGCGCAAGATTAATCGATTGCCTGTAGATGGAGCAAAAACCTGGCATTTCTATCACAAGAATGGTCACTGGAATGGGTTCTCTCTAGCTTGAGGTAGTTTTGACCAGATTTTTAGAAGCGGTGAGGATGGAAAAATTATCAAAAAGAACTAGAACAACGTCTCTTACAAGAAAAAGAGGAGCTGGAAAATATGAACCGCAGATAAACCCTTTGCGTCGGGAAGAGCGATCGCCTTGTTCTAAGTTTATACTATCCCTCTCCTCTCTCCCCTCGGTGTCCTCTGTGTCTCTGCGGTTTTATCACAACCCTATATATTGGGCAGGTTCAGATTTAATCCCAGATGCACAAAAAGCGAATAAGGATGAGTAAATATACCTATATATATGGCAGCACATTTTCCCACTCTTAAAGGGTAACACCTAAAAATTACCAATGCAAGACCTTGTTACAAAACTTTACGGCTTTGCGCGATTATATAGGATAAAATACCCAGAAGCAGTTCTAGATTTTCAATAAACCGTTCCCTAAGCTCAATGGTAACAGTTTGTTGAGTTAATTTCATGAATTTCCAGAGACTTCCTGTAGTGACAATGCCGTAAATAGATGGTATATTATTCTGAGCACGTTCATTAAATATTTGAGCAGCTAGCATTTCGGCAATACATTGGGGGATACCGGACTTGATATTATCATTTTTCGCCTCTACAATGGTCACTATTGGAGCAGTTAAATCTAGCTGTTCTGGAGACTTACTGAGGATAAAGTCACAAATACCATTCAAACCCTGCTCTTTATCGATAGTAAAGTCAATTCCCGAGAAAAGACTAATGTTACGATGAAAAAGTTTACGTAATTCAATCAAAACAGGAACTATAATCATCTCAGAACGAGCTTTTTCCGTATCTATCCCTAAAGCTAAAGGAATATTCTCGGCTAAAGTGTCTTGTAAAAGCTGACTGGGTGTGATAGACTCAAGAGGAGAAAATAATTCAACTTGTTCCACAATGGTCAATTGAAATTGACTTTTCAGCAGACTCAGAGTAAATTCACTATAAGACATTTCCACGTACTTTGACAACAAAAAAAGGGGTTGGGCAACGCAAAGGAAAGAGCGATCGCCTCCTCTCTCCTCTCTCCTCTCTCCTCTCTTACCTCTGCGTTCTCTGCGTCTCTGCGGTTTTATCAAAAACCTATATACAGGTTCCCACTTTTAAAGTATAACACCTAAAAATAGCCAATGCAATACTTTGTTACAGAACTTTACATTACGGGCGCAAGCCTTGCTACAGGCGGGGAAAAATCCAAATGGACAAAATAAAAACTGTCACCCTCAATACCCACATCCTCCCTAGTGCAGTATATTGAAAATATGAATTGGAAGTAACTCATGACTCAACTAATAGACTACACCAACGTTAACTCAATTCCGGAAATTTGGCCTATAGTAGCAAAACAGTTCCCCCGTACCCTGGCACTCCATGACCCCCACAACAAACCAGAAGTAAAACTTAACTATGGTCAACTATGGGAACAGATTAGCAAATTTGCTGCCCGACTGCAAAAATTGGGGGTGGAACCGGTGGATAAAGTTGCCCTCTTCGCTGATAATAGTCCCCGTTGGATGATTGCTGACCAAGGTATAATGACAGCAGGTGCTGCTAACGCAGTGCGTTCTTCCCAAGCGGAAAAACAGGAACTACTCTATATCTTAGCAGATAGTCACAGTACCACTTTAATCCTCCAAGATAGGCAAACTTTCCAAAAACTGCAACCAGAACTAAATGACATTAACCTAAAATCAATTATCCTCCTTTCTGACGAAGAAACCCCAACAGGTTCCGCAAACTGCAATATCTACAATTTTAAACAATTAATGACAGAAGGAGCAAAGCACGAACTCCAACCGGTTAAAAAAAAGCGGGATAATTTAGCCACCCTCCTCTATACTTCTGGCACCACAGGGAAACCAAAAGGAGCAATGCTATCCCATGGCAATTTACTTCATCAAGTAACTCAATTAGCTCCTCTAATTCAACCCGAAGTAGGCGATCGCGTCCTCAGTATTCTCCCCACTTGGCACGTTTACGAACGAACCGCAGAATACCTCCTCCTCTCCCAAGGTACAACTCAGATTTATACTAACTTGCGTTCTTTCAAACAAGACTTGCAAGAGTTTCAACCCCAATATATGGTAGGGGTACCCCGGTTGTGGGACTCTCTCTATGAAGGGGTGCAAAAGCAGTTCCGTTCCCAACCCCCTAACAAGCAAAAACTAATTCAATTCTTTTTTAATGTCTCCAAAAAGTATATCATGGCTGGTCGCATAGCCCAAGGATTGAGTTTAGAACACCCTAACCCTGCCCCTAGTAAACGGTTGAAGGCTAAAATTACAGCTACCCTCCTGTTCCCCTTCCACTTCTTAGGAGACAAGATAGTGTATCAAAAAGTGCGCCAAGCTACGGGAGGAAAAATCAAATATGTAATCAGTGGTGGGGGTTCCCTGGCGATGCATTTAGATACCTTCTATGAAATCGTGGGTATTCCCCTTTTAGTAGGATACGGACTGACAGAAACCTCTCCCGTCGCCACCCTTCGTCGTCCAGAACGGAACCTCCGGGGTTCCGCAGGACTCCCAGTTCCGGAGGTAGAAATATCTATTGTGGACCCAGAAACCCGGGAACCCTTACCTCAGGGAGTCAGGGGCTTAGTTTTAATTCGCGGTCCCCTAGTTATGCAAGGATATTATCAGAAACCGGACAAAACAGCGGCAGCTATTAACTCGGAAGGTTGGTTTAACAGCGGCGACTTGGGTTTATTAACTGCTGGGGGAGACTTGGTGTTAACGGGACGAGCAAAGGATACCATTGTGTTGAGTAACGGGGAGAATATCGAACCCCAACCCATAGAAGATGCTTGTATCCGCAGCCCTTATGTAGACCAAATCATGTTATTAGGACAAGATGAGCGAACCCTTGGTGCTTTAATTGTGCCCAATGTGGAAGCGTTGGCAAAATGGGTAAAGGAGCAAGACCTAGATAACATGGACCTGGATAGTAAACCAGTACAGGATTTATTCCGTCAAGAATTGAATACCCAGGTGAAAAATCGTCCGGGATACCTTCCAGATGACCGTATTGGACCCTTTGAGTTTATTGAAGAACCATTCTCTATCCCTAATGGTACCATGACTCAAACCATGAAAATAAAACGTCCTGCTATCAGGGAAAAGTATCGCCATGTGATTCAAAAGATGTTTAAATAAAGATATTGCTAAAAACCTTGTAGGGGCAGGGCAGTGCCGTGCCCCTACCCGAACTACAAATCACAAAGGATAACCTCACTAATGGATGAAGCGAAAAACTTGCTCTTAAAACGACCAGTCACGGTCAAAGTAATCGTCACTTCCCGTTGGAAAGAGGAAGTGCAGCAACAACTCCAAGCTCAAACCAGTCAGCTCGACAGTCAGATGCAGCAGTTGGAAATGCAGGGGAATAGAGCAATCAGCGAAGTCAAAAAACAATCCCTCACTCCCCTAGGTTCTGGAGTAACCCAGCAGATCGAGAATATTCAAAGTCAAGTCAACAAAAATAAAAGCGAAATGCTGGAGAAAAAAAATCAGTTGTTGCAGCAGTTACAACAAGTACAGTTGCTGGAATTAGAGCAGGAATTTGCTCAAGGGCAAATGGAAAGCTTCTTCCATTTGGAGAAAGGAGATAATATCGTCAAAAAGATGAACGTGGAAATAGTGGTCCGGGACGGTATAGTAGAAGAAATTCGCGGCGAGATTTAATTCTGGGGAGATTTTGGCGATGATTCAAGATATTTTCATGCCCGCTCTGAGTTCCACTATGACTGAAGGGAAGATTGTCTCTTGGACTAAATCCCCAGGAGACAAGGTGGAAAAAGGGGAAACCGTAGTGGTGGTAGAATCGGACAAAGCTGACATGGACGTTGAATCTTTCCATGAAGGCTATTTAGCCACTATTCTGGTAGAAGCAGGACACACAGCACCGGTAGGAACTGCCATAGCCCTAATAGCGGAAACTGAAGCAGAAATCGAGCAGGCTAAACAGCAAGCAGCGTCTAGTGAGCAGAGTGTACCGAAACCAGCTGCAACCCCAACCCCAGCCCCAGTGGCAGCAGTAGCAACCCCAGTTCTAACCACAACTACTGCCCAAAATGGTAATGGACGGACCATGATTTCCCCCCGCGCTCGAAAACTGGCTAAACAGTTGAAAGTGGATTTGAAAACCCTTCAAGGGAGCGGCCCCAACGGACGTATTGTGGGGGCTGACGTAGAACAAGCTGTAGGTAAAGTTCCTGCCCCCACTCCTGTTGCAACCCAAATTACTACCGCTCCAACCTCCGCCTCCGTACCCCTCAATATCCTACAACAGGCAGTGGTACGGAATATGGTAGCCAGCTTACAAGTGCCCACCTACCACCTAGGCTATACTATAACTACCGACGCCCTGGATAAGCTTTACAAGCAAATCAAGTCGAAAGGGGTAACCATGACCGCACTGCTAGCCAAAGCAGTAGCTATCACCCTCACCAACCATCCCCTGCTCAATAGCAGTTATACAGAATCGGGAATTCTCAATCCCGGGGCCATTAATATTGCTGTAGCGGTAGCAATGCCCGACGGAGGACTGATAACCCCAGTATTGCAGCACGCCGATCAATTAGATATTTATTCCCTGTCCCGTCAATGGAAAGATTTGGTAGCCCGAGCACGAACCAAGCAACTGCAACCGGACGAATATAGCAGTGGAACCTTTACCATTTCTAATTTAGGTATGTTTGGAGTGGATAGCTTCGATGCCATCTTACCACCAGGCACCGGTTCGATTCTCGCCATTGGCGCTTCCAACCCCCAACCGGTAGCAAAGGTCGAAGGACTCATAGGGGTACAACATCAAATGAAGGTCAATATTACCTGCGACCACCGGATTATTTATGGGGCTGAGGCTGCTGCTTTCTTGCGAGATTTAGCTAAATTAATCCAAACGGAACCTCATTTATTGACTCTTTGATGCATAAGCATAAATAAACCGCAGAGACGCAGAGAGCGCAGAGTAGGGGCGCAAGGGTTGCGCCCTTATCCAGGGAAAGAAGGTATAAATTAGTATGCATAACACAACCCATGAAAGTAGCAGTCTTTAGCAGCAAATCCTATGACCAGAAGTTCCTGGAAGCAGCGAATCGCAACTATAACCACGAACTGGTCTTTTTCGAGCCTCGTCTGACCTCCCCGACCACAATTTTAGCAGCAGGATTCCCAGCAGTCTGCTTGTTTGTCAACGACCAAGGAGATGGTACCATCTTAAAAGCCCTCGCTGAGAATGGTACCCGTTTAATTGCTTTGCGCTGCGCTGGTTTCAACCAGATAGACTTGCAAACAGCAAAGGAATTGGGGATAACTGTAGTGCGGGTTCCAGCCTATTCCCCCTATGCAGTGGCTGAACACGCAATCGGGCTTATTTTAACCTTAAATCGCCATCTCCACCGCGCTTATCAACGGGTACGAGAAGACAATTTCTCCTTAGAGGGACTATTGGGATTTGACTTGTATGGCAAAACTGTGGGTATTATCGGTACAGGGAAAATAGGGGCGATCATAGCCAACATTCTGCACGGTTTTGGCTGTCAGTTACTGGCCTATGACCTATATCCTAACCCCCATTGCCAAGAATTGGGAGTTAAATACGTCCAACTACCGGAATTATACACTGCTGCGGATATTATAACACTCCACTGTCCCCTGACCCCTGAAACTTATCATCTTATCGATGAGCAAGCTTTAGAGATGATGAAACAGGGGGTGATGCTAATTAATACTAGCAGAGGTCCATTACTGAATGCACAAGCTGCGATCGCAGCTTTGAAGTCTGGTAAAATTGGCTATCTCGGTTTAGATGTTTACGAAGGAGAATCCAATTTATTCTTTGAAGATTTATCCACAGCAGTCATTCAAGACGATGTCTTTCAACGGTTACTAACCTTCCCCAATGTAGTTATTACAGGTCATCAAGCTTTCTTTACCGACACTGCTCTGGAAAATATCGCCGAAACTACTTTAGCAAATATTAGGGATTTTGCAGCTGGGAATGGTTGTGTCAATGAAGTTGTATAGCACGTACCAGTGAGGGAGTACCATGAAGTCTACAGTTTCTTCTCTATATTATGGCTATTTATTCTGACTTGATATTAGGCCATATTTCCTTTAACTGGCAAAGATGCTGCTTGACAAAAGTAGAAGTCAAGTCTAAATGTTGCTCTGTTGAAATAGCCCGATAAGCTTCTGGGTGCTTAACATTCATTAGAAACTCGCCACTAATCTCTACTATTTGAGAAAGCTTCCCGTCAATGAAAAGCTCTGCCTTACAGCTTCTTACTATCTGGTCACTGCCTCGTATTGGACCTGCAAAGACTGTGTAACCTGATTGAAGATGAAAAACATCTGGGACTGTCATACTAAAGTTAATAACTTTTACTTACCATTAACTATACCTCATTCTCGTAAGAGCTTCAACATCTCCATCAGACAAACCTAATAGTCTCTGATGTCTAATCATGAAGTTCTTCCCCTAGCCGTAGTTGAGTGCCGTGAAGAAACTCTTCAAAAACTTCTATTTTTCGTGCATCAGGGCGCACAAGAATATGACTTGGGTCAGCCGTATTAACATTGGCATTTATGAAACTGACTCCCCCGCTTGGATCAATCCCCTTACCCTTCCCCGGCGGTAAACCCCCAGCCCCCAAACCCGCCGCTCCAACCCAGGGTAAGCACAAGAATCAATAAGGGGCATCTATTCTCAACTATAATGATAATGATTGCCACATTATTGCGAATATGCCACACTATTGAGAATTAACGTGGCTCCATACCACATTTTGGCACAATTTTTCTTGCGCTTGCCCTGGTTTAGATATCGCCCGATATTTACGCCATTTGAAAAGTTTGCGCTTTGGCTGATTCGCTTTATCCACTAACTCGTCAAGTACTTCGATTAGTTCTTCAACAGCTTTCTGAACATCTTTAGCGAATTGCCATGGATTTGAAATCGTAACTTGCTGATTTCCATAATTGATTTTGAGTACGTTACTTGTGCAATCAAATTCAATATCATTGGGTTCAACTAAAGGATCTATATTGATAGTTTTACCTACCTCCATATGCTCAACACCCTCTACCAATGCTTCAAGAAAAGCATCGATATAAATGCATTTTTCCTCAAGTTTGCCTTCATCCCCAATGATGCTTATATTTCCCAGAGGGTCACATGCATCTAAACCATCTTCAGTATCAAGCTTCCATTGTAAATAACTCATTCAGAACTTCACTTATATCGAATGTGGACACTATGAAGCTTATTACGTTCATTCAAAGCTACTCTTACTTGGGACCCCACCAATATCAACAACTTGCTCAAAAACTTTCTGTGATGAGTCGGAGCTACTGATAAGATTCTCTGGTTTAACTAGACTCGCTCCAAGTTCTCGCAGCGAATCTTCGTTAATATTGGGATCTAACTTTTGAAATTACGGTAGATGTTTTTTCGAGTGTTTTAGATTCTTTTTACTCATACCTTCTAAAACACTTTCACTGTTAACGAGTCTGGAGACTAGTAGATTATAATTGTTTTATGGGGTAGGTAATATGGATTTTTTGAGATAAATATTACTTTTCCTACCTTGATCTATAGCAACTTTATCTAAACTAGTGGCGTATGGTTCGATATGTTCATAGTTTCCTTTACGCTTGATTCAAATATTGTAGCTTCAAAGTACCAATCCAGTAAGCTTTTTACTACCTTTTCATAAGTTCCATTAGTCAAGTTGATTTCTTGGATTTTTTTGGATTGAATGTTTTGCCAAATAAACTTTTCCATTTGATTTAACTCAATAAGAAAAACACTTTCTCCATCAAAGGATTCGCCAAAATTAGTGCAGATGTTAAATGGAAGATATTTTTCTTCCAGCTCAACAATCTTAGACAATGGTAAATCTAAAAAAGATTCGTCATTTCCCCACAGAACTGAGTCTAGAAATTTCCATATTTTACTAACATTCATTTTACACAACATCTCATCTTTTCTGGATCCACAATTCTTTAGAGAATCCTGAAAAAATCTAATTGGTGTGTCCAAAACGACAGTTAGTGAAAAATCTCCAATTTGATGTTCTGCAATCTAAATTGCAATTTGGCCAAAATTTAAGTTTTGAGATTTGTTACTTTTCTCCAGATTGCATTGAATTGCAAATGTGTTTTTACTTCCAAACAACATTTTAGCTCTCCTGTTCTTATTTTAAACTTGTGTGTATCAATAACGTAATCTTTTTCTTATGTAGCTGGGAACTTTGAGTCCACGTCCAGAATCTTCCCGACCATTGAAATGTACAAATCCTTCCCTATCAACTTGATATCGATAAATTTCTCCATCAGAGTTCTTACCGTACCGTGTTCTACCATCTGGTGTTGGAATCGCTTTTTTATAAACTTCTTGAGCATCATCTGGTAAAGGGCTAGTTTTTGATCCACCACCTCGAAATTTACCAGATGATGGATCGTGATGTCCTGGATTATTATATTTTGGCTTCGGTCCATGATAAGCTCCATCTTTCCAAGGTCTCATATTGCCATCACCCTTTAAACCGCCCGAACCAGAAGAAGGCGGATCGATATTGGACTTACCCTTACCCGGCGGCAAACCGCCAGCCCCCAAACCCGCAGCTCCAACCCCAAGAGTGACTAAATCATCTAGATCGCCCTCACCGTTCGCCAGTTTCAAAGCGCTCCTAGAAACATCAATCAGATCCGAAACAGTCTCCGCCGCATCCAGAACCCAGAGACCTTAGTCCAACCACCACCACCAGCCGGAGTAAAAGACAACCCCGTACCTGTTAGTTCTCCTAACCTACGTGTCTAAGTACCTTCATGATTGCAAGTGGCAAGACGCCCATAGATTAGCTCCCGGTAACCAAGCACTAAGGCGTGTCAGTCTAATACAAGAGTATTTTCAAACACGCTCTAAAAGACTTTTCATATTGTCTATAGCTTCATAAACTAAGGCTTCACTTTCATATGTTAGGATCTTTTCACCTCGATAACAAGCAACTGCATATACCTGTTCTAGAGTCCACCATTCACTTTTAAAGGCATTTCGCCATTCCTCTTCTGCTTGCTCTAAGCAATCAAGAAGTCCTGATAAATTATCTATCAATTTGGCGATCTTGAGATTTCCTTGTTCAAACTCATGTATAAAATTTCTCATGAGAGTATATTGTCTCTCGTCGTAGCTGTTCATTGTTTCCATGTTCCTATTGTTGGATTATACCTAACGGGACTTAGCGGGACTTAGGGAAAACTTAACGCCAGACATATCCCAAACTATAGCGCGTCTAAATCATTTGTGCAAATCGTAACTTTTGTGCTATGATGCCTTCAAACCAAACAAAAAGAGGATAAAATCATGTTAATGAATGATAAAAATTATCCTAACTTTACTAAAAACCAGGAGTTAAATGAGTTTATTCACAACACTAAGAATTTAAAAGAATGGAAAAGAGGACAAGCAGTTAAATTGAGATTATTGGGGTTGGACTATAAAAGTATTGAAGTCAGTTTAGGTATTTCAACAAGTTTTATTGCCCAAACACAGAGAAAATATTTGCTACAAGGTATCTCTGGATTAAGCCTGGGACGCCAAGGTTCAAGAAGTTACCTAACTAGGGAGCAAAAAAAAGAAATTATAGAATGGCTTCAGCCACCAGAAAGACGTAACATTTCTGAATTAGAAAGACATATTGATAGAAGAATATGATGTCCTATTTAGGTCAAAAGAGAGTTATTATCAAATCTTGCGAGCCGCCAATTTGACATGGCAGAAAGGCAATAAAGAAAATCCCAGAAAAAATCCAGCTCGAATCAAAGAAAGAAATAAAGAATTAGCTGCTATATTACGCGATCGCCTTGATAAGATAAAAGCTGAAAAGCTTGTGGTATATGCTTTAGACGAGTGTCACCTTCAAGGCGATGAGATTTGTGGTTACCTTTGGGGAGACAAAAAAAAACGAGAAATTGTTAAGATTGATAATTATAGAGCTAGACAAACTTACTATATAGTCCGGAAGAAAATCCTGCGGAGCCCGAAGGGCTCGCCGGTATCTGCCCTACCCCACAGCACATTGTTTACGAAACATATAGGATTGCTATATCCCGATTATAGCTCTTCGTGGTTCATATTTTTCTCCTTCGTCTCGCTGTTTGGAATCTTTTTTGACCTTGGCGGGCCGGGCTACCGCCCGGATCCGGCGAGAACGCCGGATCGGATAATATCGACCTATTCACCGGTCACCGAGCTGGTTTGGGGTATATCTGGCATTAAGTTTTCCCTAAGTCCCGATAAGAGCATGGATATTCGTTCCGGCAAAGGCACAAGAAATAGCGGCGGAAACATCTCCATCGCTAATTAGCCGCACCCTGGCTCCTGCTGCCCGAATTTCCTTAATCAAGTCCTGGTGACGGGAGCGATCCATCACTACCACTACCAACTCATCAATCGACCTTTCCAGGCAGTCTGAGAGGATTTGCAGATTTTCCGTTGCGGATTTGTTAATATCCACATGGTTTTTAGCCTGGGGTGGCGAATAAACCACCCTTCTCAGAGATTGCCAACACCGCCATCGAACCATTTTGCCCGTAAGCGACTAAGTTGGTTCCTTCGCAGGGATCAACGGCAATGTCGATTTGTAACTACACGCGCTCTAAAGCATAACTATTGGCGAAAGAGTACCATCCCTTTTAGGATTATAAAGTTCCTGATGTTGATTGATATAGTAATCAACACCGTGGGCTGTTCCAGTTATATGTATGGATTGATCACGATTATCAAAAATAATAGGTGCGTTACCAACTAATGCATAAATTAGCTCCCCTAACTCTAAAAACTTTTTGGAATCATAGGGAAAAACCCAACCGAAGTCTGTCTTGATTATCCCCTCATCATCTATGACAAGTTCATCATCACTATCAAAGCGGTTGTTAATGAATTCATACATTCTTTGTTTTGCAACTTCATATTCCATTGGTATCACCATTGTGTCTATTTGTTTGTTCTCATAAATGCTGTTCTTGATGCCTTGATTCCTGCGCTTAAATCTTGTAAACTGCCGGACTGAGGATCAAGATACTTAATTCTGCCACGGTCATTAACTGCATTAAATACATGGGCACCTCCTCCACGCTTCCATTGTACATATACAATTCCTCGCGCTCCATCGCCAGCATTGAGCAATAATTGATTAATCTTATCTAACTTCATAAATTTAAATACGTCATGACCATTTTGTGACGCAAAATTTTCTTGCAACTTAGCCAATCCATTTGGTACAGGACCATTACTTGGTAAAGCTGTTGCCCTTCGACCCTCTAAAGCAACATCACCAGCGACTACACAGTTCACACAGTTTTCTGATCTGCCAATGGTGGAGCCATCTAATGGTTTATTGGCAAAATGTACTCCAGGCGCAAAACCTGACGGATCTAGACTAGGGAATGGATTGTTTTTCTCAACCTCCTTACCTTTCAACGGCGGAAAACCCCCAGTTCCCAGCCTGCAACCCCAAAAGTAGCCAAATCATCCGGATCTCTACGACATTTATACTATCCCAGCGGCACTGTATTACCCCTCGTACAACTGTTTAACCACCGAGTTCTAGCAGCTCAGAGCTACCCACCCCCCGTAGCCCCCCTCCCAGGAGGGGGGTTGGGGGGTGGGTAGCTGGTGCCATGGTACGTGGTCACTGCATAACTGCTAAATCATCTAGATCGCCCTCGCCGAGAGCCAGTTTCAAGGCACTCTGAGAAACCTCTTTCGCGAGCCCGCAGTCTCAGCTGCGTCTAGAACCCAGAGAACTTAGTGCTACCCGACAGCTGCTTTGTCCCAGTCGCTGAGCCAATCAGCAAAATCTTCTGTCGCCTCCCGATTGCCGCTTAATCCAATTGATTCCGTTTCTACTGTCCACAAATAATTAAAAATCTGATCGCGACTCGCGTGCTCTTTAAGGAGTCGGCACAAAGCTGGTATATAGCCATCATATTCATCTATCTCTTCTGAATAAGATGCGATACCAATCGGATCCCATCTTCTATTTATTGCTTGACGAACCTGATCATAAAGTAAATTCGTATCAACATTATTTGTGCTCATTTACTACCTTCAATTACTGTGATAACACGTCCGGTTTCAGAATTAGTAATAACACGGATATTATTTACTTTATCCGTGAGCGCGGTGGTGTTGGGTGAATTCCCTGCACTTGGCGTCCCGTGTTGAATTGTATTCTCAACAACAGATGGTGTGGGCCCGCGTTCTTGCATGCGATCAATCGCGTGGCCGCTGAAATCCCGCCCATTAATAGTCGTTGGCGCGTTCCTTGGCTGAGGCGCATTTGGATTTGGGGAATGAGTCTGCTGCCCCGAACGACCAACAGGAGTTCGCGGCGAAATCTCTGAGTTGCTTGGATCAACCCCCTTCCCCTTCAACGGCGGCAAACCCCCAGCCCCCAAACCAGCAGCCCCAACCCCAAGGGTAACTCAAACAGTGACCAGTGACCAGTTACCAGTCCTGCTCAGGCAAACCGGGGCAGTCAGGCAGGCGTCTGGTGCGGGGTTGTACCCACCCCCCGAGCCAAGCTCCCAGGAGGGGGGTTGGGGGGTGGGTTGACTGGTACCATGGTACGTGGTCACTGCATAACTGCTAAATCATCTAGATCGCCCTCACCGTTCGCCAGTTTCAAGGCGCTCTTAGAAACCTCAATCAGCTCCGAAACAGTCTCCGCCGCATCCAGAGCACCTCTGACTGACTTAGTCCAACCACCACCGCCAGCCGGAGTAAAAGACAACCCCGTACCCGTTAGTTCTCCTAACCTACGTGCCCAAGTACCTTCATGATTGCAGGTTGCAAGACGCCCATAAATTAGCTCTCTTAATTTATCCGTTAAACCCCCCGTAAGGGCACTAGCTAAACCAGAGACAAACTCATCTATTGTATCCAGTAGACCAGCAGGCTCACAAGGTGGAGGACTTACAATTTCAAGAGTGTCAGGGTCGATATGTGTGGCAAAACTCCTGCCATATAGCGACTTACTTCTAAATTTTACATCAATAGTATATGGATACTTTCTATGAACAACTGGATTACTGGTAGGTTGAATTCTATAAAACAGAACCTCCCACGTTATAGTCCGGTTTCCATTATTAGGGGAAACAAATCGAATTACAGTAACAGAACCGTTATCCTCACCAGCATCCGAACCAGAATCGGTCCCAGTACCAGAATCAGTCCCAGCCCCAGAATCGGTAGCAGAACCAGAACAAGCACCAGAATCAGTCCCAGCCCCAGAATCAGTCCGAGTCCCAGAACCAGCACCAGAATCAGTTCCAGAATCAGTCCCAGCACCAGAATCAGCCCCAGAATCAGTTCCAGTCCCAGAATCAGGACCAGATTTAGTAGCAGAACTCGAACCGGAACCCGAACCCGAAGAAGATGAAGCCCTATTTGGATCAGCTTGGATCTGAGTTGAAGCTACTCCGACATTATTTTCCTCATTACTCTCCTTCTCTAGATTCCGATAATAGTCCGCAACTACCAGTAGATAAGGTTTCCCAGTGATGGAATTCCCCTTAGGAATGGTAACTGGAAATCCGACGATTAGAGACAAATGTGTCTCCACTATCAAACACTGCGTCACTGGAAAGAAAAATTCCATCGTAGTGAGAAGTTAGAGCACCTCCCGAACCTAAGTTCGTTACCTCCCAAGATACCTCAACCCCTGATTGTCCCCAACTCACCCCTTCTGGTATATTTACCTCGGTAACTACCAAATCTGATTGCTCTGACGATTGCTCAATCTGGATAGTTTCGCCATTTAGGGTTACAGTTGTAATATCATTTTCGGCTTTTAGCGCCAAAAGTTCCTGTTCGTTTAAGGGATAACCCAGCACAACCGCTGCAAAAATCGCTCCTTCATCCCCCGGAGTATCAGCTGTGGGATTGAGTAAGGAGTCTAAATAATGACCCGCCTCTTTAATTATAACCTCGGCAATCGCCTTAGTATTACTTAAGTTAACCTTAAGAAATTTATTAAATAATAGAGATAGTGTTAGTATCTATGCTAAAAGCACCATTAGCCTTCAGCTGAACCTCGGAGATAATCTCAATTTTGGGCAAACCATCAATGTCAACCAACTCATCAATCAAGGAACTTACCCTATCAGCACTCCCCTCCTTATTAAGAAATTTATTAAGGCAATGGATTTGGTCTGGGTTAGACCTAAACTTTCTCAGAGTAGCAAGAGCAAAAGATGTTGCTTTTGACAATGCAATCTCAAGGGGATCCGGTAAAACAGTGACCTTGTACCATGACAGTTACCAGTTACCAGTTACCAGTCCTGCTCATGCCAACCGGGGCAGTCAGGCAGTTACCAGTTACCTTCCACCAATAAGTGGCTTGCCACCAAATAAGTGGTGGGGGCCTCAAACCCAAGGTTGAGCTGCTACCATGGTACGTGATTACTGGTCACTGGTAACTGAAAGGTGACTGTGGATTTATAGCATTGACAGGCAATGGATCCGCCATAGCCAACGGTAGCGGGTTGTCATTTTCATAAGCAACTGGTATTACGGTTACTTCATCTTGGATGACTTCCCTGACTACAACTGGTTCTATTGTTAATGGTTCAGAGAGTAACTGACCCGCAGACAATCGAAGGTCAGGCGGTTGTTCTTCTGCCCCGAGTTGGTAGTCAGGGAAAGGTGAATTTAACCCAGCAGAGCAACAGTATTCTTTGATTGGATAATCTAAATCGTCCATCATAAATTAGCACTATCCCAGGGACAAATCTTATTCAACCATCCCATCCTTGTTTTAGCAAGTTATTTTTCGAGTTTTTTTTTAATTATGAAGTTATACTGCAAACGGCTAAAAAATGGACTTTTTGTAGGTTGGGTTAGCGATAGCGTAACCCAACAAGGGCAGGCGTTTCGATGGGTTTCGTTCCCCGACAGGCAACTGTCGGCCCATCCTACAAGTTCTCAACCGTTCTGAGTATAATCTCAGATTAGCCCAAAGTGCTCAAGAATCAGTTATACTGTTGCCCGACATCCAAATTAAACAGCTCCTCCAGAGATTTCAGACAGCGACGACGGGCTTCTATATCCTGTTGCGCCCGCAATTGTACCATTGGATCGTGAAGAATTTTGTTGACAATACCTCTGCTGAGGGCTTCAATAGTATCTTGATGTTTGTCAGTAAATTCCTTACCCAGACGAGACAAAGCTTTTTCTAACTCTTGTTCGCGAATGTTCTCGATTTTGCTGCGTAGGGAACTAATAGTGGGGACAGTTTCCAAACTTCGCCACCACAACATATACCCTGATACTTCCTCTTCCAACAGTGCTTCAGCGCACCGTGCCATTTGGCGCCGACTTTCCTGATTAGCTGCTACTACTTCCTTCAAATCGTCTACATTATAAGCTTGAACATTGTCCAATTCTATAACATCTCCGGCCACATTTCGGGGGACAGAAATATCAAACAGCATTAAAGACTGGGATTGTGATAAGCTTTCTGTTAGTTTCTGGCGATCTAAAATTGGTTCGGTGGCTCCGGTGCTGGTAAAGACCATATCAGAAGCAGCAATAACCTTCATCATCTTCGCGAGGGGATAGGTAGGCAAATTGGCATGGGGAAACTGCCCCACAAGTTCTTTTGCTCTTCTTTGGGAGCGATTGACAATGGAAATATTCTTGGCTCCTTTGGCTAATAAATGCTGCACTAATAAGCGAGCCATTTTCCCAGCACCAATAACCGCAACTTTCTGACTGGTTAAGTCTTCTACTTTCATTTGGGCTAATTCTACTGCTGCGGAGGAAATGGAAACAGCACCAGTACCGATATTGGTTTCGGTACGGACTCGTTTACCTGCGGTAATTGCTTGTTTAAATAGGCGATCTAGTAATCTTCCTAATCCCTTGTGTTTTTGTGCCAGTTTGTGAGCGGTTTTCACCTGGGCGAGAATTTGCCCTTCCCCCAGAACCAAACTTTCCAAACCAGCAGCTACTCGCATTAAATGGCGTAGGGCATCCAGATGAAGTAGGATAAATAAATGGCGTTGTAACTGGTGTAATGGTATTTGACTACGTTGGGAGAGAAACTGGGTGATTTCCTGCACTCCCCGTTCTGTTTCTTTGGTTACTGCATAAATTTCCAGGCGATTGCAAGTGCTGATAACCACTACTTCTTCAATATGAGGATAGCTTTGCAATTTCCCAATAGCTCCAGCCAAGTCTGCGTCGGTAATACTCAGCTTTTCCCTAATTTCTACATTAGCACTCTTGTGAGAAAGTCCAACAACTGCTATTTTCATCTATTATTCCCAAATTTGGTTCCTTGCTGCAATTCTGTCAGAGTAATTTGGACAGGATTGGGTATCAAAATCTTGATTTTGTCAACATATGTAGGGGTAGGAATACCCCGCCCCCACACAAAGAGTTGCCTTTATTTAAGTTGCAGATACTTAGGTTTGTCAAACATGTGGATGGTATCCACAAAGCGAGCAGTCATGGACTGGGAAGAAATAACCAAACTTTGGGTCCTCGCACCACCATGGAATAAGCGTACCCCATTCATAAGAGTTCCGGGGGTAATACCGCAAGCAGCAAAAAGAACTGTTTCTCCCCCAGCCAATTCGTGGGCATTGTAAACCTTATCGGGATTTTTAATTCCCATTTCTTCCAGTCGGGCAATGTTGCTTTCTTTGCTTTCCCCAATCAAACCAGTTTTCACAATGGCGGGATCGTAGATTAACTGTCCCTGGAAGTGACCCCCTAAGCAACGCATAGCGGCTGCGGAAATAACCCCTTCTGGTGCAGCTCCAATACCCATAAGGGCATGGATATTAGTTCCGGCAAAGGCACAAGAAATAGCGGCGGAAACATCTCCATCGCTAATTAGCCGCACCCTGGCTCCTGCTGCCCGAATTTCCTTAATCAAGTCCTGGTGACGGGAGCGATCCATCACTACCACTACCAACTCATCAATCGACCTTTCCAGGCAGTCTGAGAGGATTTGCAGATTTTCTGTTGCGGATTTGTTAATATCTACATGGTTCTTAGCCTGGGGTGGGGCTGCTAATTTTTTCATGTAGAAGTCTGGGGCGGCGAATAAACCACCTTTCTCAGAGATTGCCAGCACCGCCATAGAACCATTTTGCCCGTAAGCGACCAAGTTGGTTCCTTCGCAGGGATCAACAGCAATGTCGATTTCGAGCAGTTCGTCTGGATTGCAATATTGATGGGCATTCTCCTGGGTACAGATACCCACTTCCTCCCCAATATAGAGCATGGGAGCATCATCTCGTTCTCCTTCTCCAATTACAATCCGTCCCCGCATGTAGATTTTGTTCATCCGTTCCCGCATGGCTTCCACAGCCACTTGGTCAGCGATATTTTTTTCCCCTTTACCCATCCACTTGGCAGAGGCGATCGCTGCTTGTTCGACGACTTCAATGATTTCTAAACCGAGGGTACTCTCCACTCTTAGTTTACTCCCAATTGTTTATTATGTTTATACGGGCCTGCATATTAGCCTGCTCAGTGTCAGCATCCCGCGCGCCCCGCGCGCGGGGCTTCGAGCCTCAGAGCAATAGCTAGCTGACCAGCCTAAGTCCTTAGCGGACTACGTTATCGGCAAGTGTTAAAATCCTACCCTGGAATGCTTGCCAGTTCCAGGCTCTAGAACCGAGTCGTTAAACAGCTCTACGAGGGGCAAGGCAGTGCGGCTTGGACAGTACCGACCGATAACTTTGCGCCTCGACCCAGCTCGAATCGAATTCGAGCTGGAAAGCGAGGCAAGACGGCGAGGCTCACTTTTACCCCAGCAATGGGCGTTTATGGGAGACAAACCCGTCTCCCTCCCCTGATGGGGGACGGCAAATAAATTTGCCGCGTCGTTGTTCCCCCGCCACTTAAAAGATGGCGGCTTCCCAACTCCCGTGCCTTCCTCGTGAAAAGTATATCAGACAGGGGGTAAATCCGAGCCTCTTTCTAAAGAGAATATTAAGCGGCTCCTCTAAATCAATCTAATTCCGTAATAATACTGAAAAAAGGCAGTCAAAACACCTAACCCCCACACTATAGGTCTGTAAATCTTCCGTGGCAACTATTTCAAGCCTTCCCCTCTACTTAAATAAATATACTTATACTACAAAATTTTTATAACATTTTTTATTGAAAATAAAAGTCAAAATTTCAAACTTAGGGTACTATTAAATATAGAGCATTTTTGGATCTCTGAAGTATCTTTTCCACTCAATCGAGTACCTAGGTTAAAAATATGGATAAAATTTTAGTCATTGAAAACGAATTAAGTGTTCGGAATAACATTGTCCACTTTCTCAGGGAAGAAAATTTTCAAGCACTAGATGCTGAAAACGGTCTGATTGGCTTACAATTAGCGCGACAAAATAATCCGGATTTGATTGTCTGTGATATTCTCATGCCAGAACTAGATGGTTATGAAGTCCTCAGTAAACTACAGGCAGATCCGGAAACTGCTCTCATTCCCTTCATTTTCCTGACAGTGAAGGGGGAAAAGGAAGAGCGCCGCCTTGGGATAGAATTGGGGGCAGATGACTACTTCATTAAGCCTTTCGATTCTGAGGATTTATTGGCAGCAATTCGAGGAAAATTGAAAAAACAAGAACGTCTGCGAAAACGAATTAAAAGTCTATCAGCCGAACTGGATAGATTGCATAACTTTATCGAGACTAAAGATGGCCTGTTAGAAAACTTCGAGCAGGAAATGCGCCGTCCTTTAGCTAATATTAAGCTAACGATTACCATTCTCCAACAAGAAGAGTCTCCAGAATTGCGCCAGCGCTATTTAGATATTTTGCAGGACGAGTTTAATCGCCAAATCATTATCCTGAATCAGTTATCCGAGTTGAAAAAAATACTCACACCGGATAATATTGCTTTACTGTCACAGTTTAACATGCTCTATCATAAGTCAATCAATGCTTAGTTCAGTATACCTCGGAAAATGTCCCACGTCCCAATCCATCGCTCTAGTTATCTAGTTCATCGTCAATGGATGGAACTTGCTCTCACAATAGCTCAAAAAGCTGGGGAAGAGGGAGACGTACCCGTAGGTGCTCTAGTGGTGGATGAGTTGGGTAATTTAATTGCCTCCTCATCTAATCGCAAAGAGCGGGATGGAGATCCCACTGCCCACGCGGAAATTCTCGCCCTCCGTGGAGCGGGACTAGCTAAAAAAACTTGGCATTTGGATCGCTGTACTCTCTACGTCACTCTCGAACCTTGTCCCATGTGCGCTGGGGCAATTATTCAAGCCAGGATTGGTTTGCTCGTTTATGGTGCGGATGATCCTAAAACTGGTGCCATTCGCACTGTTGCCAATCTCCCCGATAGCGCCATTTCCAATCATCGTCTCACTGTACTCGGTGGTATCAGGGAGTCTGCTTGTCGCTCTCTGTTACAATCCTGGTTTGCTCAACGACGTTAGCTATGACAGTAAAATAAGTGTCCTGGTATCCCAACCAATTGAGAGATAGACAAATTAGAGTAGAGGTGGTAAAGTAATATAAGGCAGGAACATGATGATGAGTCCTTTCGCTAATAATAGCAAAACCTCTCAACCAACGAGCAACTTTTCTGAGACTTACCGGATTTCTCCCTGGTTAATTGCTCCCCTTTATCCCATGGCTAAATATGCCCTCTTACCTTTATACTTCGGTTCTATCCAAATTAAAGGAAGGGAAAAGATTCCCACCACCGGTCCTGTCATTATTGCTCCCACTCATCGCTCTCGTTGGGATGCTATAATTGTCCCCTTGGCTATGGGAAGGTTGGTGAGTGGTCGAGATTTGCGCTTTATGGTTTCTGCTTATGAGATGAAAGGTTTTCAAGGTTGGTTAGTGAAGCGTCTCGGGGGCTTTCCCGTGGATCTGGAACGTCTGGGAATTAGCAGTTTCCGTTATAGTGTCCAGTTGTTAACCCAAGGTGAAATGCTGGTTATCTTTCCTGAAGGAGGTATCTATCGCGATACCGCTGTTCATTCTCTCAAAGAAGGTCTTGCTCGTATTGCTCTCTCTGTAAACTCCCAAGAAATAGATGTAAAAATACTGCCAGTTAGCATTAATTACTCACAACCTTATCCTACCTGGGGAACGGATATCTGTCTAGATATTGGTTCTCCTCTAAATGTAGCAGACTATAGCAGCGGTTCGGGCAAAAAAAGAGCAAAGCAACTCACTGCGGACTTGAAAGAGACCCTTTCTAGATTAAGCCAGTTAAATAATTAAAAACTGACCGTAGGGGCACGGCAAGGCGGTGCCCCTACCCCTGCATAGAGTGCTATATTATCTATAGTGGAGCCAGTCTTGAATTTCTTGCGCTAACCAAGCAGCTTCATCTTCCGTCAAAGCATCCCCTAGGAAGTAAACTTTCTCTTGAGAGCGAATGCTGACGTAATTTCTTTGATTTTTATTGTGTAAGAAAACGCCCAAAATACGATTGTTTTGACATTTTTGCCTCCTGTAAATAAAGCGAAATACTTTTCGCACTATTTCAAAGCTATCGCGATAGAAGTAAATGTACGTTTGTTGGCCAAAGAAATTTATCGCTTTAGTAGCAGCTAGCAGCAATATGAGAATTGACAAAGGCTGAAAGAGTATGAATATGAATCGTTCGAAGGTCACTAACAAAAAGATAGCGAAAACAGTGGTGCAACCAATATTAATACTGAGGTTACTCAATTTTCTCATTCCCCCTGGAGAAATATAAATTTCTAGGTTTTCTGGGGATTTGTCGATTTTAATTCGAGTTTGGTTTGGTTTGGCCAGTTTTCCCACAACGGGGACTTCAGGAGGAAGGTGGGGAGAAAATTGTTTACTCTCAAGAGCTGACCGAGCAATCCTCGCATTTGGGAAGCGTTTTTCCAAAGCCATCTCCGTCATTTTCTCAATCCAAGGGATAAAATCGGATTGGAAATTGAGGCGATCCGGAACGGATCCGCTTCGCGGCGCGCGAAACTGGATCCGAGCATTTTGCTGGGGTAGATCAGCTGGAGCAATACCTGTGAGTAAATGGATTAAAGTAGCTCCCAAAGCATAGAGGTCAGAAGCAGCAACTGATCGTCCCCAAAACTGCTCCAGGGGGGCATAACCGCTGGTTCCTACCACAGTAAAGGTGACTCCTGTCACCGCAGCAGTAGCTTGTACGGCACCGAAGTCGATTAAATAGATGTTTTCGTCTTCCCCCAAGATTAAATTACTGGGTTTAATATCTCGGTGCAATACTGGGGGACTCAGTTCGTGAAGATAGATGAGAATATCCAGGACTTCCAGAGCAATGTCCCTGACTTGTTTTTCGGTAAAACGCTGTCCCCTTTCTAATAATTCCTGTAGGGAAGAACCGGGAATGTAGTCTTGGACAAGAGCAAACCAAGATATTCCTTTTCCTGTTTGCTTATCGATGTCGAAATAGTCTCGATAGTGGGGAATGCGAGAATGTTCGAGAGCTTGCAGTACTTGTGCTTCTCGTTCAAATAGCTTGAGTTCTTCCCACTCCATAGTGGGACTAAATGCTAGGAGCTTGACAGTGACTTGTTCTTTAGACAGCAAGTCAATTGCTAGCCAGGTTTGATGTCCCGCAGCGGTGCGTCCTAATTGTTGTTGCAGTTGGTAGCGCTCTTGGAGGATTTGATGGGACTGGAACATGGTAGATTCTGGGGTTCAGCTCTTTTTAGTTTAACTGGGTTTTGTGAGATTTGCTTAAATTCTTCCCAAGATAATAAGTTGTGTTAAGATTCACCATAGCTGCTCAATATTTTTCATCCACAATTCTTATTTGCTATCCTAACACATTATGAGCTTTTTATTTCTCTTTAAGTTATTACCCCTATTCTTCTATCCCGTCGAATTAACTTGTTTACTGCTGATTGTCACTTTAGTGCTGTGGTGGAAAAATCACCGCTGGGTTCCCTATCCAGTGGCTTTAGCCTTGATTGTGTTACTGTTGGCTACTAATGGTTGGGTGAGTAACTCTTTGGTGCGATCCCTGGAGTGGCAACATCTTCCCCCAACAGAGATACCCAGGGCAGATGCTATTGTGGTTCTGGGAGGGGCTACCAGGTCTAAAATAGACCCCAGACCCATGGTAGATGTTGCAGAACAGGGGGACCGCGTTATCTATGCAGCCCAACTTTACCAAGAGAAAAAAGCTCCTGTGGTTATTCCCACTGGGGGGCGCATTTCTTGGCGTGGCGGGGGTTTTCCCGAGGCCACGGATATGGCACAATTGTTACAATTAATGGGAGTTCCTGAGAGTGCTATTATTGAAGAACCTCTTGCTCTCAATACCTATGAAAATGCTGTCTACGTGAAGGAAATCTTGGCCGAAAAAGGCATTAAGCGGGTTTTATTAGTAACCTCTGCTATGCATATGCCCAGAGCTTTGAAGATTTTTCAAGGTCAGGGAATAGATACTATTGCTGCACCCACAGACTTTCTCGTCAGCCAACAAGAAGTTGAAGAACCCTCCAGTAGTATTCAAGCATTTATTTTGTATAGTTTACCGGATGCCGATCGCATTGCCAAAACCACAAAAGCCATTAAAGAATACATCGGAACCACTGTCTATCGTCTCAAAGGCTGGCTTTAACAGTTACCAGTAACCAGTGACCAGTTATTAGTCTCAAAGGCTGGCTTTAACAGTTACCACGTACCATGATGGAACTGTAGGGTGGGCATTGCCCACCGTCCCTAGCTTAATTTATCAGTAACCAGTAACCAGTGACCAGTTATTAGTTACAAGTTAGTAGGGTTGGCAATGCTATAATAATTTAATTTTAACTTGTTATGGTAACAGTATTGCCCACCAGCCCAGATTAATTGCGGTGGGCAATAGGGATATTATAATTTAGGGAAGAGGTATAAGCGTTTGGCCTCCATTTCCCACCCTACCTTGTATACTACCATTTGGTAACCCCATGATTATTGAGAGGAAAATTAATGAATAAAGAAAAAATTCCCTTTTGGAGGGACGGGAGGGTTCTGAGTATAGCAGCACAGGTTGTGGTAGTTTTAATTCTCCTAATTATCCTCGGGGTGCTAGGGAATAACCTAATTCGTAACTACCAACAACAGGGTCTGAAATTTGGATTTGAATTTCTGAGCCGTCCTGCTTCCTTTGATATTGGGAATGCTCCCATTTCCTTCAGTTCCACCGACTCCTTCCTGAAAGCCTTGCTAGTGGGGTTGCTGAACACCGGACGGGTGACAATCTTTGGCATTATTCTCGCAACAGGTCTGGGTATTACGGTAGGTATTGCCAGATTATCAGATAATTGGTTAGTGCGATTCCTCGCCACAGTTTATGTGGAAACATTTCGCAATACTCCCCTGCTGTTGCAACTGTTCTGCTGGTATTTTGCCTTCTTCCTACAACTGCCCTCGATTGAGAATCCAGTAGTTATACCCGGGCCAATTTTTCTCACCAATAGGGGTCTAGATATCTCATGGCCCGCAGGAACGACACAAACCTGGTTAGCTCTAGCATGGGTGGTTTTGAGCGTCATTTTCGCTGTCATTCTCTGGGGAAGACGAATTAAGGGAATAGTAGAAAATTCAGAGTCAGGACAGCTCTTCCAATGGATTATAATTGCCTTAGCATTCACTACCATTATTGCTTTAGTCTTCGGATTAGATTGGAGAGTACCCCAACTAGAGGAGGAAGTTATTCAGGGAGGAATAAACCTTTCCACTGAATTTGCCACTTTGCTGGTGGGGCTGACTGTTTATACTGCTGCTTTTATTGCTGAAGTTGTCCGAGCAGGAATTCAATCGGTAAACAAAGGACAGTGGGAAGCAGGGAGATCCCTAGGACTAAACTATAGTAATCTAATGCAGTTAGTAATCTTCCCTCAAGCATTGCGAGTAATGATTCCTCCCCTCACCAGTGAATTTCTGAACTTAACGAAAAATTCTAGTTTGGCGATCGCCACTGGTTACAGCGATGTTTACGCAGTCTCCCAAACCACCTTGACCCAAACGGGAAGGGACATAGAGATGGTATTATTAGTGATGACAACTTATTTAACAATGAACATGCTCACTTCCTTTGGTATGAACTGGCTAAATCGCTCAGTACAAATAAAAGAACGATGAGCCAAAAACCATCCCTATTCATCTGCGTTAATCTCCTCCCGCCAAGAGCGGGACGCTTACGCAAAGCTTACGCAAAGCTTCGCAATAATCTGCGGTTCAAAAATTAAATGAAAACAATAAAACAAAATTTATTCAGTACTTGGTACAACAGTCTTCTCACCCTGATCAGTCTTTTCTTGATTTACTGGATCAGCTCTAGCTTAATTTCCTGGGGGTTTACCCAAGCAGAATGGGGAGTTCTCCAGGCAAATATGCGGCTATTCTTTCTAGGTAGATACCCAGTTGACCTCCTGTGGCGTCCCTGGACTATACTGGGGATTATAGTGGGTTTAGGAACCCTATCCTGGAGACTGAGAAAAGGCAAAGTATTAATCTGGTTGCCGGGGTTCTTAGTAATCAGTTGGCTCCTGACAGGGGGATTATTCCTAGAGACAGTGAAACTGGACGACTTGGGTGGACTGATGCTGACTCTATTAACAGCCCTGGTGAGTATTGTCCTCTCCTTTCCCTTTGGTGTCTTGTTAGCACTGGGACGACAGAGTACTCTACCTGTAATTCGCTGGTTATCTATTGCCTATATTGAACTAATCCGAGGTTTGCCTCTCATTGGTATTCTGTTTATGGCTCAAGTCATGGTTCCCTTAGTGCTACCCCCTGATATTCGACCGGATCGAGTGGTGCGAGCTATTTGTGGATTGACCATGTTTAGTGTTGCTTATTTGGCTGAAAACGTGCGGGGTGGTTTGCAGTCCATTCCCAAAGGTCAAATTGAAGCAGCTAAAGCTTTGGGTTTGGGTACTCCTTTAGTATTAGCACTGATTATTCTTCCCCAAGCTCTTAAAGCGGTGATTCCCACTATTGTGGGACAGTTCATTAGTTTGTTTAAAGATACATCCCTTTTAGCTATTGTGGGGTTGGTGGATTTATTAGGTATATCCCAATCCATTCTCGCTAATCCTAAATTTCTAGGACGTTACGGTGAGGTTTATCTCTTTATTGCTCTAATTTACTGGATTTTTTGTTATTCTATGTCTTTAGCGAGTAAAAAATTTGAACAAAAGTTATAGCGGGAAGATAACTGTTACCAAACTTTAGGTCGAAAATTTTTGTCATTGGCAATTTCTACTACCTCTCCTGACTGCTGGATAACGAATAACCCCTGACGATAAGCGTAGCGATCGACTCCTTTATCAATCTCAATCCCCGCCACAGCACCATTTAGTGTTACGTCACTATAACGAGGAAATGCTTCTTTAAAACGAGCTAACTTTTCTAAAAAATAGTCCACATCATCTTTAGATAAATTAGATTTAACTTCTATTGCAACTGCTACATCCCCATCAATAGCTAGTATATCAATTTCCATCGCTATACCAGAACGTTTCATTTCCAGCCGACGGAGGGTTTGTGTTACTGTGATACCTCTTTCTTGAAATATCCGTATAGCAGCAGGTTTAACTAAGTTCTCCACGAACTGTCCCCAACGACTTGTGAGAGCACTCACAGCTTTATTGATGTTCGCTGCAATAGCTTCTGCTTTAGCCAGTCTTTTTTCAGCCTCCGCTGAACGACGATCCGCTTCTGCTGCAAGTTCGGCGAAACGGCGATCTAATTCTGCTGCACGACGATCCGCTTCTGCTGCAAGTTCAGCTAAACGACGATCTAATTCTGCTGCACGATGCTTACGCTCCTCGGCAAGTTCAGCTAAACGACGATCTAATTCTGCTGCACGATGCTTACGCTCCTCGGTAAGTTCGGCGAAACGGCGATCTAGTTCTGCTGCGCGACGATCTGCTTCGGCCGCGCGACGATCTGCTTCGGCTTGAGAAGCTTGAAATAATTGGTAAATATCTTGAATGGTTACAGAATTTGACATAGTTAGGGGATAATTTGTATACTAATATATATATCATGTTTTGAGGTGAGTTGTCAAGTACTTTAGAAATATTGTGGGACAATTCATTAGTTTGTTTAAAGATACCTCCCTATTGTGGGGTTGGTGGATTTATTAGGCTTTATTGCTCTAATTTACTGGATTTTTTGTTATTCTATGTCCTTAGCAAGTAAAAAATTTGAACAGCAGTTATAGCGTCCAAGGGCGGGTGCGGGGATGGAAGGATCAGCGCCATCTTCGACATTATAGCTTGCTTTTCTACAATCTCCATGGTAATCTTAGATCTGAGTACGTACCTTCCGAGAACAACCCTTATGTCTGAAAACCCATTAGCAGAGGTCTTCGGTTTTCCAAGTAACAATTTATCTGAACAAGCAGAGCGTTACCGCCGAAATAAACTTTGTCCATACAATAATAAGGTGCCTAACTATACAAAGGACAAGGCTAAAGACCCTCTTGGGGTATGTAGCATTTATCACAAAAATGCTCCTGTTATTACTTGTCCAATTCGATTTAGGCAAGATTGGTTGATTGCCGAAAACGCTGCAAATTTCTTTTTTTGCAATAACGTAAGCTGGACTTCACTAACAGAAGTTCGTTTACAAGATGCTAATGGGCAATCAGCAGGAAATATCGATATTGTACTGGTTTCTTATGATAACCGAGGAAGAGTAATAGATTTTGGGGCTGTTGAGGTACAGGCTGTGTACATATCTGGTAATGTACGCAAGCCTTTTGAAACCTACATGAATAATCCTCAAGGCTGGGAAAAAATAGATTGGTCGAGACTAGCAAACTACTATCCAACTCCTGACTATTTATCATCATCACGTAAGCGATTGATACCCCAGTTACTTTATAAAGGTACAATCCTACATGAATGGAAAAAAAAGCAGGCTATTGTTGTTCAAAAAAGCTTCTTTGAAACACTATCTAATTTACCACAAGTAGAACTGGAACAGGCTGAAATTGCGTGGTGTCTCTATGATTTAAAACAGCAGGGGGAGCGATTAAACTTAGTCTTGAACGATGTCGTTTATACAGAGTATTGGTCAGCCATTAATCGCATTTCCACCCCGACACTAGGAAAATTAGAGGATTTTATCCAGATACTGCAACAAAAGCTTGATGATAAGCTGGATAATCCACCAGACACCCAAACTATCCTTGATATCCCTTTACAGTAAGAGTTCAACAATGATTCAAATGGAACTTTTTGACACAAAAGCCAGGTCAGAAAAACAGCATCTAGTAAATGTTGCTAGTGTTCCACAGCGAAGCCCTTTTCGCTACGCTGGAGGCAAAACTTGGCTAATTCCACGCATTAGACAGTGGCTACTAAAATATGGTGGCTCAGACAAAGAATTAATTGAACCATTTACAGGTGGTGGTATTGTTAGCCTAACTGCTGCTTTTGAGGATTTAGTCCCTCAGGTAATAATGGTGGAAAAGGATGAAGGTGTGGCTGCTGTATGGCGGATCATCTTAGAAGGCAATGCTAAATGGTTAGCGGATTCTATTGAAAATTTTAACTTAACTAGAGAAAATGCCAGAAAAGCCATTGAAGCTGTCGATCAATCTCTAGAGTCTCTTGCCTTCGCTACCATTATAAAAAATCGTGTTAACCGAGGTGGCATTCTTGCAGATGGTGCTAGCTTTATCAAGCAGGGTGAAAATGGAAAGGGTATAACATCCCGTTGGTATCCTAAAACATTACAAAAGCGCATACTCGCCATTGCCAAAATGAATCACAAGATTCATTTTATTCAGGGGGATGGGTTTGAGATTATTGAACAAAATTTTCAGCGCAAAAACGCTATTTATTTTATAGATCCACCCTATATAAAAGCTGGGGGAAGACTTTATCGATATTCAATGGTTAATCACGAAGCTTTGTTTGAACTTGCTGGGAAGTTACAAGGTAATTTCTTGATGAGCTATGAGAATACTCAAGAGGCACGAGACTTAGCAAGTCGTTACAAGTTCGCCATGAAATCTGTCTCAATGAAAAATACACATCATGCCCAGAAGAAAGAATTGCTAATCGCACGGGATTTGGCTTGGCTATCAGAGTAAAAAATTTACCAGCTCCTCTCTGTGCCTCTGCGCCTCTGCGTGAAACAAATAACATCAGTCTCTTGGATCGGGTAAACTTGTTCTCTTGCTAACCAAGCTACATATTTCAAAGCTTGTTCAATGTCTTCTGGTTCTAGATCGGGATATTCTGCTAATATTTCAGTGATAGGTTTGCCATAGGCTACTAAATTGACTACCAAAGAAACGGGAATGCGCATTCCTCGTATGCAAGCTTGCCCTGCCATAATTCGTGGATTGAAAGTAATGCGATCCCACTCTAACATAATCAATGCTCTCCAAAATAACCTGATGGCTGTTCATGATTATAATAACAGATAAAAAGAGAAAAAGCAATTTTGATATAGTTTGCTCGAAATGTTCACAGACGCTCTCCGACTGGTAACTGTCATGGTACGAAGTAACTGTTATAGGGGGTAAACCCCACCTTGACAGTAGGGCTTTCCCTGCTAATCTAGAAGTAATTCATTACTATAATCAAGGAAAAAAGCAATAAGCGAGACTATATGCAACCCAATAACCCCAATCAATTTACGGAAAAAGCCTGGGAGGCGATCGCCAACACTCCCAGTGTGGCGAAAGAAAACCAACAGCAACAAATTGAAACGGAACACCTGTTCAAATCCCTGTTGGAACAAGAAGGACTGGCAATATCTATCTTTAATAAAGCAGATATTGACGTGAGAAAATTACGAGAACGCACCGATGCTATTTTACGTCGTCAACCCAAAATAGCTAAACTGGGAGATAATATTTATTTAGGACGGAGTTTAGATACCCTTTTAGACAGGAGTGAAAAATGGCGGCAAGAATTTAAGGACGAATTTATTTCCATCGAACATATCATCCTCGCTTACCCCAAGGATAATCGCTTTGGTAAGCCCCTTTTCCAGGAATTTGGTTTGGGGGAAAATAAACTAAAAGAGATTATTCAACAAATTCGGGGGAATCAGAAAGTGACAAACCAAAATCCAGAAGGGAAATACGAAGCATTAACCAAATACGGTCGCAACTTGACAGATTTGGCTCGTGAAGGTAAGCTAGATCCGGTTATCGGGAGAGATGACGAAATCCGTCGCACAATTCAAATTCTCTCCCGTCGTACTAAGAATAACCCGGTCTTAATTGGAGAACCAGGGGTAGGAAAAACTGCTATTGTGGAAGGATTAGCCCAGCGCATTGTGAACCGAGATGTACCAGAATCTCTGCGGGATCGCCAATTAATTGCCCTAGATATGGGGGCACTTATTGCTGGGGCAAAATACCGGGGAGAATTTGAAGAACGACTCAAAGCGGTACTCAAGGAAGTTACGGAGTCTGAGGGGAATATTATCACCTTTATCGATGAGATTCACACCGTTGTGGGAGCAGGAGCAACTCAAGGTGCTATGGATGCAGGAAACTTGCTAAAACCCATGTTAGCACGGGGAGAACTCCGGTGTATTGGTGCTACTACTCTGGATGAATATCGCAAGTATCTTGAAAAAGATGCCGCTTTGGAACGACGTTTCCAATCAGTTTTGGTAGCACAACCTAATGTGGTGGATACTATTTCTATCCTCCGGGGTTTGAAGGAACGGTATGAACTTCATCACGGGGTCAAAATCGCCGATACTGCTTTAGTAGCCGCAGCAATGCTCTCGGATCGCTATATTAGCGATCGCTTTCTTCCAGACAAAGCGATTGATTTAATCGATGAAGCAGCGGCGAAATTGAAAATGGAGATTACCTCCAAACCGGAAGAACTGGATGAAATTGACCGGAAAATCCTCCAACGGGAAATGGAAAAGCTCTCCCTAGCTAAGGAAAATGACCCAGTTTCTTTGGAAAGGTTAGCACAATTGGAAAAGGAATTGGCTAACCTCAAGGAGGAACAGTCCCAACTGAATGGTCAGTGGCAGTCAGAAAAGGAGGTTATCAAGCAAATCCGCAGTTTGAGAGAAGCTATGGATAAGGTTAACTTAGAAATGCAACAAGCAGAACGGGATTATGACCTCAACCGAGCTGCTCAGTTACGTTTCGGTGAGTTGGCTAAATTGCAGCAGCAAGTTCAGGAAATGGAAAGCAAGCTGGCTCAAAAACAAACTACGGGAGCTTCTTTATTACGAGAAGAGGTGGTGGAGGAGGATATTGCAGAAACTATCTCCAAGTGGACTGGTATTCCCATTAGTAAGTTGGTAGCGTCGGAAAAGGACAAGTTGCTGCAATTAGAAACGGAACTCCATGAACGAGTGGTGGGACAAGAGGAAGCTGTCACTGCTGTTGCTGAGGCGATTCAGCGGTCTAGAGCTGGTTTAGCGGACCCCAATCGCCCCACTGCCAGCTTTATTTTCCTCGGTCCCACGGGGGTAGGGAAGACGGAGTTGGCTAAAGCTTTAGCTGCTAATCTCTTCGATACAGAGGAAGCTTTGGTGCGGATTGACATGTCCGAGTATATGGAGAAGCATAATGTAGCCCGATTAATGGGAGCACCTCCGGGATATGTGGGTTATGAGGAAGGGGGACAGTTGACGGAAGCTATTCGACGTCGTCCTTATTCGGTTATCTTATTTGATGAGATAGAAAAAGCTCACAATGACGTCTTTAATGTCATGCTCCAAATCCTGGACGACGGTCGCTTGACAGACTCCCAGGGTCGGGTGGTAGACTTTAAGAATGCCATTATTATCATGACTAGTAATATTGGTTCTGAGTATATCTTAGATGTAGCAGGAGATGAGTCCAGATATGGAGAGATGAGAACTAGGGTCATGAACCGGATGCGCAGTAGTTTCCGACCGGAATTTCTCAACCGTATCGACGAAATTATCATCTTCCATAGCTTACAGCGACACCAGTTGCAGCAAATTGTTAAACTCCAAATGGAGGGTTTAAACTCCCGTCTCCAGGAACAAAAACTATCCTTAAAAGTGTCTGATACAGCATTGGATTTCTTGGTGGAAGTTGGTTTTGACCCGGTTTATGGAGCTAGACCCCTGAAACGAGCAGTGCAGAAATATTTGGAGACGGCGATCGCCAAGGCTATTCTAAGGGGAGAGTATAAAGCTGGAGATACCATTTTTGTGGATGTGAAAGACGAGCGTTTGTCCCTCAAACAGGGATAATTTGTAGGGTGGGCATTGCCCACCGTCACCCATATCATATCCCCGCGAGACCTACCTTATAAAACCCCTCCAGGGTTTCAATATTGGTCAGGTTTGAGTCCAATATACATTACTATGGGCTATAATAACTAAATCGGTGTAATCATTCAGTGTCGGGTAGTTTAGGTGAATATACAATATATCTAACTGGAGATAATTTTCGGAAAAGATTGTTAGCTGGTTTGATTATATGGCGATCGCCCTTGTGCCCAAATTCCAGTCAAATAAGCTCCTCCGTCTTGGAAAAATTCTCGGGATTCAATAACTGCATTGAGAGTTTCTAAGGATAATACTTTATCTAAGTTATTCCCAACTTCAAAAGTCTCCTGGTTAAAGTGAGTGACTAGTTTTTGACCAATTAGTTGCAATAAGTAGGGTTGACACCCAGTTAGCTCAAGGATTTTATCTGACGATTTCTCTAGTGTCGGTGTCACTATCCAGGGCTAACCAAATCCAAACTTTCTGCTTTTTGCTGCCAACATAAGACCACAGTTCATCGAGTTTGAATAGTTAATTTACCCCGGCTCTTTTCAGTTACTTTAATCTCTTGGGAAGTCAAATCGAACTTAGCGCTTACTCAGTCACTCGTGCAATTCCCGCCAAGCTAATTTTTTCTCTTTTTCAGCTTTTCAATTATATCGATAGTTTGGCGCACTGCGCTGGCGGTCGCATTTCTGACACTTATGGCCTGCTCAGGCGCGGCTGCGCAGGAGCAGGGGTTTGCCATTATGGATAGTTCCATTTTTGACGATGTGATGAGAACCACAACTGGGACAGGTTAATTGAGAAGAAGACATTTTTTGAGTCGGGCGCGCCTTTTTCAAGAATTTAATCGACCCAATTCGCTTTTTAGCCTAATAATCATTTAATTCCTAACTTCTCCTGATTTATTATCAATTTTCTTGGAGCTATCACTACATATTTACTACTACCCGCAATTTATTTACGGGATCCTCAGCAGGGGAGTCTCTGGCTACACTAGCGAAAGGGAGGTGAGTAGAGCAGTCCACCATTTGTCCAGAGTTTATTTGGTCCTCGTTCTAAACCGAAGGGTTGACCAATATTGCGATCGTAGATTTCGCCATAGTTTCCCACGTGCTTAATGACACGAGCTGCGAAGTCGTTAGGTAAACCCATATCTTCTCCCAACTTGCCTTCAAGACCTAAGAAGCGTTTTATGCTGGGGTCGTCGCTATTTTCAAAGCTACTCAAGTTTTCTTGATTTATCCCCAATTCTTCTGCTTGAATCAGAGCATAGGTGATCCATTTTATAGTATCAGACCAGGTAGAGTCGCCATTGGCAACTGCGGGAGCAAGGGGTTCTTTAGACAGAACCACGTCCAGCACCACGTGGTCATCTGGTTTGGGTAAACTAGTACGACGGGCAATTAATGCGGAGCGATCTGATGTTGCACCCTCACAGCGCCCTTCCTGGTAAGCAGCGTAAAGAGCATCTGGATTCTCAAAGACTACTGGGGTATAGTTTATCCCCCGCTTTTTCATTTGATCCGCTAAGTTGAGTTCTGTGGTGGTGCCAGACTGAACGCAAATGGATTTACCTTCCAGGTCTGCTAATTTTTTCGCCCCACTAGCTTTTTTGACCATCATTCCCTGACTATCGTAGAATATTGTGGGAGCAAATTCCATTCCTGCAGAAGTATCCCGACTAATGGTCCAAGTGGTATTGCGACTCAATAAATCCACTTCTCCTGATTTTACCGCAGTAAATCGTTCTTGAGCGCTCAGATTGCGGAATTGAACTTTGGAGGGGTCGTCAAATAAAGCTGCTGCAACCCCACGGCACAAATCAGCGTCTATACCGGAATATTCCCCACTCTCGTCTACAAAGCTAAATCCGGGCAATTTACCATGTACCCCACAGACTAAGGTGCCTCTGCTTTTTACTGTATCTAATCGACTACTACTGTTACTTTGGTTTTGTCCACAACCACTTAGGGTGGTTACCAGCAGGGTTGTTGCTAGGAGCAAAGTTTTGCCATTTAGTTGATTGAACATAGGTTTTTCATTTAGCGGTGGACTGAGACCCATTATAAAAGACAATTGGTCAAGATTCAAGTCCTGATATTTGCCAATATGTTGTATGGTATAGGAGATGGAAGAAAATATCTTTTGGGTTCTATACTCTAGAGAGTGCGCTACAATGATGATAATTATTTGCCCCGCACTCGCTATTTCCATTTAGTCCAAAAGCGGGGTCAGCAGGGAGAACCCTTGGTAACTCTTATTATGCCTCCAGGCGATCGCCGATTGGTGTATTTCGATTTGGTCTATCCTCCCAACGCGACTCCACCCCAGGTTTTGACTGTGAGAACCGAATGAATGAACCGCAGAGGCGCAGAACCGAGTTGGGAGAGGGGAGGGGAGGGGTTGTTTATTCTTTTGATTTGGGAAAACCGCTAATTAAGCCACTTTCAATCATTAACCCAACTCCTGCGTTAATGGCGATCAAGCTTAAGGTTCCCCACCAAAACCACGGTTCTCCTTCAATTCTTCTGGACACTGCTTCCCCGAATAAACACAGTCCTACTGGAAAAAGCAGTACTCCAACTTGAGCTTTGATATACCAAATCAATTTTTTATTCATCGCTATACTATTATACCCTAAACATTTAACGCTTGTTCTTTGAGTTGATTCAAACTGACGTATTGCAGAGCCGATTCTTCCGTAGCTTGGAGAATTATTGGTGGGGCTACACCAGCGTCTAGGGCTTCTTTCCAGCGACTAGCACAGAGACACCAGCGATCCCCTGGTTTCAGACCTGGGAAACCAAACCTGGGAGCTGGAGTAATCAAATCATTGCCGCGAGACTTGCTAAACTCCAGAAATTCCTCCGTCATTTCTGCACAAATAACATGGGCACCCCTGTCATTAGGTTCCGTTTCACATTTACCATTGCGATACCAACCAGTTATGGGAGATCCGCAGCAAATTTCTAAGTCAGTACCGAGAACATTGCGAGCATTTGCCATTGTTTATCCTCCTATTTAGACTCCTATCTATCTGTTGCAATCGGTAAGAGTATTTTTCAGTTCCTCTTTAACTCTAGGACTGACGTTACAATCGCTTTGGAGACATTCTACCAAAAACAGGTTGGCATGGTAGTACTGTTGCCAAAGCTCCTGCTGTGCAGGCTTTAGTTGCCAGTCATAATCAATCTGACGATATTTTATCAGAATAGAGCGAAACTTGTCAACCCAATTTGGTCCTTGAGTTTGCCACCAAGTTTGTAAACTGGCCAGACCTGCTGTGGGCTCCGAGAGTTGGTCTTTAAGATGAGTTAGTGCTCGCTGAAATTCTGCTTCTAAGGTAAACTTACCGAAAAACCCAGCTGCAATATCTGCTTCAGTTCTGGGTTATCTATCAAGGATAAGCTGACTCCAAAAGCGCGACTTAAAGCTAAGTCTAACGCTAAATCTCCTTTTAAATTACCGCCTAATTTTTCATCTTTTTCATCTAGAGATATGGCTAAATTCAAGTCTCGCCCCCTAAATAAGGTATAATAAAAAGCTCGTACTGCTGTAGCTAGATAAGGACTTTTTATACCATTCACTTTCCTCTCAATGAGAGTGATAAAATCTTGTAATTCCCCTGCTTTTGCTACCAGAGTATCTACTGCTTCCTTGCTCCTTTGTAAGAGAAAATCAGCTTTAGGCAACATACTAGCGGTCACAGGGCAATCGCAGCTATTTTGAAACCCTTGCTGGGTAAGGCACTCATATCTAAGTATAAATACTTGGATTGTTGGGGGATGGTGCTATCATACAAAAGTTAAGTGCAATGGCCCTGGTCCATTCTCCTTAAAATTATGCTTGAAAGAGGCAATGGATTTATTTGCCCCAAAAGCAGTTACCAAAGGATTAAATCTGCACTGGCAAATTGACCCAGAAGTTCCTCCTTGTATTTTAGGGGACGTAAAACAGTGACCAGTTATCAGTTACCAGTTACCAGTTACCAGTTACCAGTCCTGCTCATGCCAACCGGGGCAGTCAGGCAGTTACCAGTTACCTTCCACCAATAAGTGGCTTGCCACCAAATAAGTGGTGGGGGCCTCAAACCCAAGGTTGAGCTGCTACCATGGTACGTGATTACTGGTCACTGTCATGGTACAAGGTCACTGGTAACTGAAAGGTGGGGGCCTCAAACCCAAGGTTGAGCTGCTACCATGGTACGTGATTACTGGTCACTGGTAACTGAAAGGTGATTAAGAGTTATAGCAGTGAGCGCTGGTATAGTTACAATTGCAACAGCAACAAGAATGGCAGCAATGGTTGGGGGAAATTGCCCGAAAGATGCAGTTATTGAATTTTAACCAATTACTGGATATTATTGTTAAGGATTTGCAGATTTTGGCTGGGGTAGACAGAGTTATGGTTTATTCTCTAGACCGTCAGTACTTTTTTGTCCAGCAATTGGCGTAGCTGAGTATGGGGAAGTTTACCGCAAGGGGGAAGCTGTGGTACTCAATAATAATAATAATAAATAAATTTTATTAAAAAATAAATTAATCTATTATGGCATCTCTTTTGTTCTAGGAAGAATTGTGGGGATTGTTGTGTGTTCACCAATGTGGGGAACCTCGTAGTTGGGATTTTTGGCAAATTGAAAAATTTGTTTATGTGGGCAATTTGGTGGCGATCGCGAAGCGCCACTCTTAGTGATCTCCAAGAGATTCCCATTTGAGAGAAGGTGGATAAGATGACTAAAACAGACAGCTTGCTTGAGATGGGGAAAGTTTATACCAGTCTGACTATTACCAATCGAGCAGACCAAATTAGGGCAGAAGATGGTACAATTGATCCGGTGCAGATTCGTTCTGTTACATTAGAGAATGTGTTGGTGGATATAGGAGCAACCACCCTCTGTTTACCCCCCGAAGTCATTACCCGCTTGGGGCTGAAACTCTTAAAAGAGGTGGAAGTGGGTAAGGCGCGAATTTTTCGGGACGCCACTATTGCTCTGTGTGGAAGAGAAGGGACTTTTGAATGTTTGGAATTATCGGGAGGTAGGGATGCTTTGTTGGGGGTCTTTCCTTTGGAAGCACAGATTTGCGCCATGAACGCCTAAAAGTGCTACCATCGGAGTCGGTGGATACCTATCTGACTATGTCAGCACCCCGCGAAGTCAGCGACGGGGTTTCCAACGAAAGGAATTCTTCATGATAAATCTCATTAAGACGAACCACAAGTGGTCACAACTACAGCGCTATTGGGAGTTGTTCTATGTTTTAGTAGAGCGGAGCTTGAAAGTGCGCTATCGGGGTTCCTTATTGGGGGTTTATTGGTCTCTGTTAAATCCTTTATTGATGACGGGACTGTATACGGCTATTTTTGGCCCTAACTTCGCCTCTTACTATAACAACTCTATTATAGAGTACATTTTGGCCGCATTTACTGGTTTAGTGGTGATTCACTTTTTCTCCGGATCTACCAACCAAGCCTTGGTAAGCGTAGTGGAAAATGGAGTCCTGTTAAATAAGATTAGACTACCCATGGTTATTTTTCCCGTATCCATGGTGGGGGCCAATGTGTTTCAATTCTGCTTAGGCATGTTACCCGTGCTAGCCATTGTCACCTTAGTCAAGTCCCACAGTTTAGTCAATGTAGTCGCTTTATTGATTCCCTTGCTATCTTTAACCTTAGTCTGCACGGGGATTGGCTTTTTCGTCAGCGCTCTTTATGTCTTCTTTCGGGATTTACCCTATTTTTACGAGTTGGTCACATTTGTCTTGTGGATGAGTTCTCCGGTATTCTATCCTGCCGAAATCGTACCTCCAACGATAAAAAAGTTCTTAATTTTCAATCCTTTGGTGCCGATTATCGAAAGTGTTCGTCAGATTTCTCTCTCAGGAGCATTACCAGATATAATCTTGATGGGGAAAGCGGGAATCAGTAGTTCGCTTATTTTAGCTTTCGGTTGGATTTGCTTTCGCAAATGGCAGGAACAATTTATGGATTTGATCTAGCATAGATGAGGGAAGTTATTAGATTAGAGGAAGTTTCGCTCTTGAGAAGGACTCAGGAGGAGTTATCCTATGATTTCAAGACAACTCTGCTTTCCATTGTGTCGAGGAAATACCGCAAACCCTTGAAAAAGCTAGTTCTCGATAATATTAATTTCGCTGTTCAAGAGGGAGACAAGTTGGGTATTATCGGAGCAAATGGTTCCGGTAAATCAACTTTACTGAAGATAATCTGCGGTATCTTACAACCCACGGCAGGTTCCGTGCGAGTACGGGGAAAAATTGCTCCCTTGATTGAGTTGGGGGCAGGATTTGATGTTAAACTATCCGTGATGGACAATATCGTTTTATACGGGGTGATGCTGGGGTTTTCGCGCCAGGAAATGAAGGAAAGAGCCAGATTAATTTTGGAGTTTGCCGAATTGGAAGATTACGCCCTAGTACCAGTAACCGGGTTATCATCGGGAATGATAGCGCGGTTGGGATTTGCCATCGCCACTGATGTACAACCAGATATTTTAATCTTGGATGAAGTATTCGCTGTGGGGGATGAGAGTTTTAAACACAAGTGCCAGCAAAGAATGGAAAAGTTTTGGCAAGCTAATGCTACTATATTGGTGGTGTCTCACGACCTGCATTTTATCCAGAATTCTTGCAGTCAAGCCATATACTTGGAGAAAGGGCAACTCAGAATGGTAGGTAAAGTTGACAAAATTGTGAAATTGTATTTAAATGGAATTATGAGTTAAGAGATGATTTTGTACCCGTATAGAGACGCACCTGGAACCAAATATGATAATGGTATTATCAATAAAAAGATATGGTTTAAACTGAAGCGGGCGATGGGCTTGACAACAGATTAACCATCAGTTAGAATACAAATGTAGGTCAAACAGTGAACGTATAAGTAAAATGTCTACCCAAAAGATTCGTTACAACCCACCTTTAACCACAGGGCAAGCGCAAGAAAAATTGTGCCAAAATGTGGTATATAGCCCCATTAATTCTCAATAGTCTCACTCTATTATCAATAATGTCGGGAAGATTATCATTATTATTGAGAATTAGCCCCCTTATTGATTCTTGCGCTTACCCTGCCCATTTGGTATCTATGGCGGGCGATCACAAGCCCAAAATAGATAGCTAACTGCCATATTTTTGATTTCATTGGTCACGAGGAAGGCACGGGAGCGGGGAAGCCCTGTGTCTTTAGACCAGAGAGGAAGGGGGTGGGGGAAATTGTTGTATCCCCCAAACCTCCAATTCGGTCGTAAAGTTTGCCGAGTCAACCCACCCCTACCCCCAACCCCCCTCTACTCCCCCCAGGGGGAGACCGGGAGGGGGAAAGGGGGTGGGTACTATCCAGACAGCACTGTTTTACCCCTCGTAAGACTGTTTAACCATCCGGTTCTAGAGCTTGAAGCTGGCAAGCACCTCAAGGTAGGAATTTTAACTCTTGCCAATAACGTAGTCAGTTAAGTAGGATGCGTTAGCACACGTCTGGAGAAGTGTTTAAAGCTGACAGCTATGGCGTAACGCATCCTACAGTTGGAGGCTCGAAGCCCCGTCACAAAGCGAGCGGGGTGCTGACTCATATAGAATCGTCTCAATCCTAGTATAGCAAGCTTGCAACTGAATTGCAACCCCTTGGGGAAAATTTTTTGACAACAATACCCTGAAATCGGTGCGTTACTAGACCGGTGGGCAATGCCCACCCTACATTTGGGGGATCGGGGGGCTAGGGGGGATCTCTGGTTTCAAGATAGTAACAGCATAGCGATCGCCACTCAAATACTGACAAGCAATTCGTTGCAATGTTAACCCATCTAACTGTTTAATTGCATAGGGATATATAGGAGCCAATTCTGCCTTAGCAATGGTATGATAATAACCGTACATACCAGCTAACTGACCGGGAGTTTCAGTGGAAAAAGCATAGTCATTACAGAGGAGACGCTTGCAACGAGCTAATTCCATTTCCGACACCTTCCTCTCTTGCAGGAGAGAAATGCGAAGGCGAATTATCTCTTCCACTTCCTCTATCTTATCAGAGGACAACCAAGCACCAATAGTAAACAAACTGGAGTCCCGTTGTAAAGAGAAGTCGCTACCAATATCTATTACTAATTGCTTTTCTTCCCGCATCTCTCGCACGAGACGAGAAGAACGACCTCCCCCTAATATAGCGGCTAATAAGTCTAAACCAAAAGCGTCTTCCAACCTTTCTACTCCCGGTCCCAACCAAGCGAGAGATAAACGGGCTTGTTCAATGCGGGGCAAATACATTTCGGTGCGGCGAATTCCCGTCATGGGGGGTTCTGCGTCCACTACAGTGGTAGGACACTCGGAGCGGACGCTAAACTCTGCAAAGGCTTTATTGGTGAGAGACAATGCTAAGGACTCTTCCAACCCACCCACGAGAGCTACCGTCATGTTTTCCGGTTGGTAGTGAGTGTCATGAAAACAGCGCATTTGGTTGGGAGTGTGATTCAGAACGTCACCTTGCTCCCCTAAAATGGTTCTCCCGTAGGGGTGACGTTGGTAAATGGTCTCAGACATTGCTTTAAAACCAATCCAGTCCGGGTCGTCATAACAGGAGCGAATTTCTTCTAACACCACGTCTCGTTCCCGGTAGAACTCTTCATCCGGTATAGTGGCTCTTAGGAGGATATCTGCTAATAAAGATAAATTATCCGGCAAATAGGTGGCTGCCGTAGTGAGGAAAAAATGAGCATAATCGTGACTAGTAGCTGCATTAGTGACACCACCGTTATTTTCGATTGCCCAATCAAATTCTCCCGGCTGAACTTGCTTGCTACCTTTAAAAATCATGTGTTCCAGAAAGTGAGCCATTCCCCACCAATTTTCCGGTTCTGCCATGGCCCCAGCCCGCACCCACACGTCAGCTACCACCACTGGGGTTGATGGCATATACTGATGAATGAGGGTTAACCCGCTATCTAATCTATAGATATTGGCTGGAAATGGTATTTCCTCGACGAGACGCTCTAATAATTCTTTCAACCTTATGATAACCTATTATGGAATAATTATACTTGCCCTGCCGTGGTGATAACTGGTCAGTCATGGTACGTGATATAGACCCGCTGCGCCGTTTTACCTCAGTTTATGACCTGAGCTTAGCTCAGGTGGGTACCTTACGCTGTAGAGTCTTCGTTTCCGGGTACAGGCCCGGTTTACTGCGACCCCAGCTTTTGGTTCCCTTATAATTCGAGCATAGATCAAAAAACTTTATTGGCAGTCACCAACGCAGTAGGTCTTTTTTCATTATAAACCCTTTTACCTAAATTAGCAACCCAAAAACTTGTACCATCTTCCTCTCTTATCTTTCTCTGCGTCAAGAGCGCCTCTGTGGTCTAATCAAGGAGCAGTTAGCAGTTACCAGCAGTGAATATTGATTCTATCTGGAGACCCTTAGCAAGTAAAGACTCCCGACTCTCGGACTTTCCAGCTAACACTGTAACATGACCCAGCTTTCTACCGGGACGGGATAAGGTTTTGCCGTACCAGTGGACATAAGTGCGTTCCAGAGCACCTATTTGCTCCCGAACTTCCCTATAATCCTCCTCAGAATGCTCGTACCCCAGCAAATTAACCATTACTGCTCCCGGACACTTTAACCCAGGATCCCCTAAAGGCAAACCCGCAACTGCCCTCAAGTGCATCTCAAACTGAGAAGTAGAGCAAGCGTCCAGGGTATAATGACCAGAGTTGTGAGTGCGGGGTGCTATTTCATTCACCAAAACCTTATTATCAGGTGTGAGAAATAACTCAATCCCCAATACCCCTACATAGTCAAGTTGATTTAGTAAAGTAGAGGCGATCGCCTCCACCTGCTCTTTTACCGTCACAGAAATAGAAGCAGGAACTATTACCCGACGACAAACCTGTTTTTCCTGCTGGGTTTCTACCACCGGATAAATAGCTACCTCCCCAGTAACGCTGCGACCAGCTATAACCGCCAACTCCTTTTGGAAAGGGACGTACTCTTCCAAAACCATAGCCTGTCCCTGACACCGTTGGCAAGTCTTTTCCAAAGCTTCCTGAGAGTGGAGGATAAATGTTCCCTGTCCATCATAACCGTGACGACGAGCTTTCAGCACCACAGACTTTCCAAAAGGAGAAGAAATTTTCTCTGACTCAGACAGGGCCACAAACTGAGGAACCGGCAAACCCATATCCCTTAAATAGCAGCGCTGGCTATATTTATCTAATAGAGGAGATAGAGCAGATAAACTGGGGCGAAAACAAACCCCCTGACTTTCGAGAGAGGACAGGGCTGCCAAATCGATAAATTCGTTCTCAAAGGTAATCACATCGCAACTTTTGCCTAATTCTGCCGTTGCTAAACTATCCTGAATAGGTGCTAGGATTGCATCTGCGGCTACTTTAACAGCTGGGTCTGAACCATTGGGAGTTTGCACAACTAATTCTATACCCAAAGCCTTAGCTGCACCAGCCATCATTAAAGCTAGTTGTCCCCCACCAATCACACCGACTCTTTTTACAGACATTTGATAATATTCATCTACGTCACTAGCCCATATTAGAGCTTTGTCGGGGGTAACCTATGAGACGATCGCAAATCAAGATTAAGTTCCACAAGATATGATGGAAACAGTGACAACAATAATAGTTTTTTATGTTATGTATTGCCCATCAAAAGGAGTTAAAAAGCAAAGGAGTATTGGAAAGATTATGGAAACCGTCAAGATTCCCGCTGGTGATAGCCATGATGATGCTTTAATTGAAGAGCTGAAAAACCCTCAAGAGTCGGCAGCGTATCTAACAGCTCTCTTTGAAGAGGAAGTTTCAGAACCAGAATTATTTTATCACATTCAGCAGCGATATTTCTGAAGCCTTAGCTCAAGCTAAAATGACACCTAGACAAATTCTGCATCGTAAAATGAATGACAAACAACGAAAAATCTTGCAAGCAATTGGCCAGGGATTAAAATCAACTCATGCAATTGCTGAAAAGACTGGTTTAAAGAAGCACTTGGTAAATTATTATTTAGAAGAGTTTGAAAAAGATGGCTATCTTATAGCTCACAGGGAATCGCGGTCTGGGGAACGTAACTTTGATTCTTTAATACTGAAAGATAAGGGTAAAGTTGCTATTGAAGACATCGATGACTTGCTCGATCCAACCTCAACTCCAAAATATGATTTACGAGGTGCCCAAATTGAAGGCTTCGCAGAAACTGTCAATGGTAATCAAATCAGTACGCAGCACAACTATGCCCCAGAACAAAAACAAACCTTGGTAGAAGCTGCTAAGGAAATTCAACAGCATGAAAGCTCGGATTTGGAAACAGCACAAAAGTAGGTTGCTGAAGATTTAGTAACAAAAGCTAAAGCTAATGTCACAATATTAGGAAAATTAATGAATTGGAAAAAATCTTTGTGTGATCCGGTAGGGTGGGCATTGCCCATCTTCATGATATCAAGTCCGGCAACGTCAGCATTGTATAACGTAGGTGTGAGAAAATAATAAAAGTTCTGCTGCTGTTCCGCCCGCGAATGAATTGCGGACTAATGCGGGAAGTCCACTTTCAGTGAACTATACTATTGATTGGTACAAAATCAGCTCAAGACCCTTCACTTGTACCCGTGATGTGCTGCAAGATAATATCTATCTTCCGATTAGCTTCATCTATCTTCCGATTAGCTTCATCTACCTTGCGATTTGTTGCCGATACTTCCTGCTCAAGGGCTTCCACCTTGGTTTCCAAGGCTTCCACCCTAGCAGGAAGGGAGCGCAATCCCCCGAGAATTTTGGTCAATCCAGCAACCACTTCCACTAAACCTTGCACATCTTGATCCAGCTGACCGATTTTATTTTCAATGCGGTTAAAGCGTTCTTCCGGCATAATCTTAGGAGTTAATTTTGTTTCATAGGTTTATTGTGCGGCAAGCGCCAAAACAATTAAGACGCTTCACTTGTACCCGTGATGTGTTGCAAGATAATATCTACCTTGCCATTTATTGCCGATACTTCCTGCCCAAGCGCTTCCACCTTGGTTTCCAAGGCTTCCACCCTAGCAGGAAGGGAGCGCAACCCCCCGAGAATTTTGGTCAATCCAGCAACCACTTCCACTAAACCTTGCACATCTTGATCCAGCTGACCGATTTTATTTTCAATGCGATTCAAGCGTTCTTCCGTCATAATGTTAGGAGTTAGTTTTGTTTCATAGGTTTATTGTATTGCAAGCGCCAAAACAATTAAGACGCTTCACTTGTACTCGTGATGTGTTGCAAGATAATATCTATCTTCTGATTAGCTTCATCTATCTTCCGATTTGTTGCCGATACTTCCTGCTTAAGTTCAACTTGTCCCCGCTCAAGGGCTTCCACCCTAGCAGGAAGGGAGCGCAACCCCCCGAGAATTTTGGTCAATCCAGCAACTACTTCCACTAAACCTTGCAGGTCTTGATCCAGGTGACCGATTTTATTTTCAATACGATTCCAGCGTTCTTCCGTCATAATCTTAGGACTTATTTTTGTTATAACTATACTAGCATATCATTTATAATACTGTCAAGTACACAAAAAATCAAATAAGAGAATTGAAAAAGATTGAAAAAGAGTAAAATAACTGATGAAATATACGATAGTTATTCAAGTTGTATTCCTACCATCCAGAATTTGAAGACGTAATGCAACCCGTCACTCATGGAGCAACCTACAACGAAGCCTTAGAAAATGCCATTGATGTCATTAAACTATTGGTTGAGTCAACTTTGGAAGAAGGCAAACTTTTACCAGAACCCAAACAAGTTTTCCAAGTATCATAAGACTTACAAACAGTACCTTGATATCGACCTATGACAATGAGGCTGTATTGAAATTTGGAACGGGGAAACCTTGGCCAAAATTGGGAGTTTACGTCACTTTGATTGTAGTGAAAGTACAGTTAATGCCATTAATGCCATCGCTTTTAGTCCAAACTGTAGAATAGCTGCTAATGGTGATGATAATGGTAAAGTGAAGCTGTGGAGTGTCAAAGACAGAGAACAGATTGGTATTACTCTCGAACATGGTGCTCCTGTCATGTCCCTTAGCTTCAGCCCCAATGGTAAATTCCTTGCTAGCGGTGGTATAAATGGTTGGGTAAAAATATGGCCGTGAAATATGAAAGATAAACTACACAAAACAAAACCAATTATCGTTGCCACTGACGTCCAGAAATGGTATGACAACAACTTTCACGTCTTGCGAGGAGTCAGTCTGACCGTGAAAAAGCAGGAAGTAGTAGTGATTATGGGACCGTCTGGGTCGGGAAAATCCACCTTTATTCGCACCTTTAATGCATTAGAACCTTATCAGAAAGGCAAGATTGAAATTGACGGCATTCAACTTTCCGGAGACTTGAAGAATATTGAAGCTATCCGCAAGGAAGTAGGAATGGTGTTTCAGCAATTTAATCTCTTTCCTCACCTCACGGTGCTCAACAATATCACCCTGGCTCCCATATGGGTACGTCGTTGGTCCAAACAGAAAGCAGAAGAAGTAGCCATGCAGTTGTTAGAGAAAGTGGGTATTTTGGAACAAGCGTCTAAATATCCCGGTCAACTGTCCGGGGGACAACAACAGCGAGTGGCCATCGCCCGCGCTTTAGCCATGCAACCGAAGATAATGCTCTTTGACGAACCCACTTCTGCTTTAGACCCGGAAATGGTGCGGGAAGTGTTGGATACTATGCGCACTCTAGCTAATTCTGGCATGACCATGGTCTGTGTCACCCATGAAGTGGGTTTTGCCAATTCCGTGGCAGATCGGGTAGTATTCATGGATGAAGGGACAATCGTGGAAGTGAGTACCCCAGAAGAATTTTTCAATCACCCCACAAGCGATCGCACCCGCAAGTTCCTGGCGGATATTTTGTAAACTGATAACTAAACCCCTTCTAGGTATTTAATTTGCTGAACAGAAACCAACAACCCAAAGAAACCAAACATCAGCAGATTCAACGGCTGGTATTAGAGAATGGCATTACTTTGATTGTAGTGGAAAATCCCACTTCCGATATAGTCGCTGGTCGTATATTTCTGAAAAATGCCGGGTCCAGATGGGAAAAGCCTGAACTTGCAGGACTTTCTCATTTACTAGCCCTAACTCTGACCAAGGGAACAGAAAAGCTAGTTTCAGCAGAAATCGCCGAAAAGGTAGAATCCATGGGAGCTAGTTTAAGTGCCGATGCAGCAGCGGATTACTTTGTCCTGAGTATGAAGACAGTTGCTGCTGACTTTCCTAAGATGTTTGAGTTAGTTGGGGAAATCATGCGCACCCCCACTTTTCCTACTTCCGAGGTAGAACTAGAAAAACATCAGACCCTACAAAATATTCGCTCCCAGCGAGAATCCCCTTTTAATGTAGCATTCGAGGGGTTGCGGGAGGCCATGTATCCAAATCATCCCTATGGTGTGTCGATTTTAGGCTCCTATGCAACAGTTTCTCAGATAACTCGTCCTGACTTGCAGCAATATTATCAAACTTATTTCCGACCGGATAATCTGGTTATTAGCCTTTCCGGTCGTCTTACCCTCCAAAATGGAATTAAGATAGTAGAGGAAGTACTGGGAGATTGGTCAGCCCCTGCGACTGCTTATCCTGAACTACAAGTACCACAACTAGAGATAAAGCCATGTCGGCGGGCAGAACCCCAGGAAACCCAGCAATCAATTGTGATAATAGGTTATTTATGTAGTAATATTAAGTCAAAAGATTATGTGGTACTAAAATTACTATCGACCTATTTAGGTAACGGACTTTCCAGTCGTTTATTTGTCGAATTGCGGGAGAAGCGGGGATTAGCTTATGATGTATCTGCCTTTTATCCCAGTCGTCTAGACCGCTCCCAGTTTGTCGTCTATATGGGAACCGCCCCGGAAAATACAGCAGTTGCTGTAGAAGGACTGGGCACAGAAGTAGAGCGTTTGTCTAAAGTTAACTTAACTGAAGCAGAACTGCAAGGGGCGAAGAATAAATTATTGGGTCAGTATGCTTTAGGAAAGCAGACAAATGGGGAAATAGCCCAAATTTTCGGTTGGTACGAAAGTTTGGGATTAGGAATCGAATTCGATCGCCAGTTTCAGGAAGATATTGCTGGGGTAACCACCGAAATGGCACGAACAGTAGCGAGGCGTTATTTAACCGAACCTTATATCTCTTTAGTGGGTCCAGAAAAGTCCATTATGTAAGGGGAAATGGGGAATAGGGAACAGTAATATGTTTCTTCTTCCTCTTATTCTTCTCACTACCCTGGAACACTAAAAACTACTCTCTTATTATGACCACAACACCAACTGACGAATATGATAGCCCTTGGAAAGAGATAATCGAAACTTACTTTCAAGAGTGTATCGAATTTTTCTTTCCTTACGCTGCTAAGGGAATAGACTGGACGAAAGGCTATACTTTCCTGGATAAAGAACTACAGAAAATAGTGCGAGACGCCCAGTTAGGACGGAGATATGTAGATAAACTGGTTAAAGTGTGGCTAAAAAACGGTGACGAGCAATGGGTATTAATCCATTTAGAAGTCCAAGGAGACCCAGAAACAAACTTTGAAGGACGTATCTACGAATACCACTCTCGTCTCTTCCTGAGTTATAATTGTCCTGTCGCCAGTTTCGTAATTTTAGGAGACGAGCGTCCAAAATGGAAACCGCAAGAATACAGGAATGAGATATGGGGTTGTGAAATAACCTTCAAATTCCCCATTGTCAAATTACTGGACTACAAAGAGAGGTGGGCTGAATTAGAAAACAGCACAAACCCCTTTGCTACAGTAGTCATGGCTCATTTAAAAGCGAAAGAAACCCGCAAAAACCTAAATCAGCGCCGACAGTGGAAGCTGTTTATCACCAAAAGACTGTACGAAAAAGGTTACGAAAGACAAGATATCATCAACCTATTTCATTTTATCGATTGGGTGATGAGATTGCCTCTAGATTTAGAGGAGAGCTTTTTAGAAGACATCGATGAATACGAGGAGGATAAAAGAATGCCTTATATAAACAGCGCTGAACGTCGTGGTATACGGAAAGGTATTGAGCAAGGACGAGAGGAAGGAATAGAGAAAGGAAGACAGGAAGGACGGCAGGAAGGACTGGTATCAGCAATTGAATTGGGTTTAGAACTCAAATTCGGCCCTGACGGTTTAGAACTGTTACCAGAAATTTCCCCCATTCGCGACTTAGAGGTATTGTCAGCCATTAAGGAAGGAATAAAAAAGGCACAAAATCTCGCCGAATTGCGCTCATACTATCAATGAACATGGTAGGTGGGCATTGCCCACCACACACCCGCCCTATATAATTAAGTCTAAAATGGGCTGACCCGTTAAACAGCACCAGTGACAGGTAAATAAGTCAGGTTGCTGAATGCCGATACTGGCGATCGCTGGTGCTGCGGGGAAAGGCCAAAATCGGTCAAAGACAATTTCATCGTGCCGTAAGCTAAATTGCAACAAATAAACTGCTGGAGGTGCAGATAAAGAAGTCAGTAACTCATAGGCTAAATGATAAATGGTCTGACGTTGGTTATCGGGCAAATCTACTGGTTGCTGATAAGAATTGGCCATTTTACCTTCACCAATAACCTCTCCATAAAGGGATCCCTTTAAGGTCAGTACCACTGGTAACCAAAGGTTTCCCGGATTTGTTTTTAAACCAAAATTTGTCTGAACCCAGGTACGTAGTGCTTGAATATCCTGACAAGCTTGATAGATAGGGAGAGAGGGAAAATCCAATTCATTTGGTAACTGTAATGTTAAAGGACAATAAGTTAGATTTTCCACTGGGACTAGTTTATTGGCATCATTTGCATTAACCACCTGGACCTCTAATGGAGCAGAAGAATGAGCAGCTATTCCGCTGCGTAGTGCAGCCACCATTTTGTTAGTTACGGGTGAGGCTGTCAATTTCTTGGGAGCAATAATTATAATCTTAGACATTAATATTGTTTCACGCAGAGACACAGAGACACAGAGAGACGGGGAGAAATTTTTCGGAAAAGTCAATTGGTTTGAACTGCCAGAAGGTAATTGACTCTGTGCAACTCTGCCTTCTGTTCTCTGTTTTCTCTTTGCAGTTGTTCCACCTTCTCTTGCACTGCTCCCAAACGTTGGGCAAATTTCTGCTGATAAGTATGGGGCAATTCCTCAAGCAGTTGTTCTAACATTCGACTGTGTTCCGTCAATTCCCTTGCTGACTGCTCTAACTCCTCAATGACCCTATCTTTTTCTGCGATCCGTTCGGCGTACAGTTGGACCTGTTTTTCTAACTGTTGCAATTGGGAGCGCAAGAGATGCATTTCCCTGGCCCGGTTCTGGTACACTTCTGGGGGGAGTACATTCACGTTCCCCTCAACCAGCCGCAAAACTTCTTGAGATAGTTGTTCCACCAGCTGGTCTTTTAGTTGTAACTCTTCTCGCAGACGAGAGTTTTCCGCTTGCAGAGTTCTGAGCTGCTTGGTGCGAGTCTGGTTCACGTTTGCTCTTTTCCTCCAGTGCTAGATTATTGCAGTTGGGTTGGGAACCATTGGCTTTGAATCTAAAATAGACTTGATAAGGATGGTACAGATGAGTATTGCTAGTACACCCAAGATAAAGTTCGGTACAGATGGATGGCGGGGAATAATTGCCAATGACTTCACCTTTGCCAACGTCTGTAAAGTAACAAGAGCGATCGCCAGGTATCTGGAGAGTGCCTATGGCAAAGACCGTCCGGTTTTAATAGGCTATGATACCCGGTTTTTGGCAGATAGCTTTGCCCAAACAGCGGCGGAAGTTCTAGCTGAGGACGGTTGGACTGTGTTGATTGTAGAACGGGATTGCCCTACCCCAGTGATAGCTTATCATGCCCGTTTACTCAACTCCGCTGGAGCCATGATGTTCACCGCCAGCCATAACCCAGCCCCCTATTGCGGCATTAAATATATCCCAGATTATGCCGGACCTGCAACCCCGGAAATCACAGATACCATTGTGGCCAATATTGAAGGCTCCTCGGAAGCTCCTCCTTCTGGGAAACATGGTGATAAGATTTCTAAATTTGACCCGAAACCGGAATATCTCAAGTTTATTTACTCTCTTCTAGATATACAGCGAATTCGTTCTGCTAAATTGAAGGTGAAGTACGATGCTCTCTACTCCACTTCTCGCGGGTATCTAGATGAGGTGTTAAACCAATGCGGTTGCGAGACCGAGACTTTCCATGCTACCAGGGATGTGTTATTTGGTGGCGGTATGCCAGAACCCAAGGGAGAACAGCTGGAAACCTTGGTGCAAGCTGTGAAACAGGATAATGCAGACTTAGGTTTAGCTACCGATGGAGATAGCGATCGCTTTGGTATAGTGGATGAACTGGGAAACGTTCTCACTCCCAATACCGTACTCTTACTCTTAGCCCGACACCTGATTAAAAATAAAGGCAAAACCGGAGCGATTGTCCGCACTGTGGCTACCACCCATTTGTTAGATAATTTTGCCCTCAAATACGATCTGGAACTGTTTGAGACCCCTGTAGGGTTCAAATACATCGGCGAGAAAATGCGGCAAACCCAAGTTTTAATCGGTGGGGAAGAGTCTGGGGGCTTAAGCGTTATTGACCATATTCCTGAAAAAGATGGTATATTGGCCGATATGCTAGTAACAGAAGCCATCGCCTACGAAGGGAAACCCCTGTCTCAGCTAGTAGAAGAGGCGATCGCCGAAGCAGACGGTCCCCTTTACAACGAGCGCCTGGACTTGCACTTAACGGAAGCCCATAAAGCAGCCGTACTAAATTCTTGCACAACTACTCCCCCTAATTCAGTGGCTGGGATTAAGGTTAAGGAAGTAGGTCGCCAAGATGGGATTAAACTCTACCTAGAAGAAGGAAGCTGGGTATTACTCCGTCCCTCTGGTACGGAACCCCTGATGCGGGTTTACATCGAAACCAACGAGCAAGAGAAGCAAAAACAAATTGCTGAATCTATGAAACAAATTATTCAGCAGTGTCAACCTTTACTAACTTAAGGTAATAACGGTAGAGGCGGGGTATTCCCGCCCTCACAATAAAGCGTTCTAGTGTTACTTTTTAGTGTGGTGGCTGCTTGGTAGTGGACGAATAATGAGTTAGTAGTGATATCGAAGTTGAGCGATAAGCACAGAGTCAGTATCAATCTTGTAAATAATTCTGTGCTCATCCGTAATGCGTCTTGACCAATACCCGGAGAACCGATGTTTGAGGGGTTCTGGTTTGCCAATTCCTTCAAAAGGTTGTCGCTGAATATCTTTGATAAGGGTATTGATCCGGTTAAGTAGTTTACGATCAGTCCTTTGCCAGTACAGGTAGTCATCCCAGGCATTTTCAGAGAAGATTAACTTCACTCAATCAACTCCTTCTCTTGCCCTTTCCCTGCTTCAAGTTCAATAACAGAATCGAGTAACCGCTTTGCATTCTTGGGGCTACGAAGCAAGTAAGCAGTTTCTTCTAGCGCCTGGTAGTCTTCTAAGGAGAGCATAACAACGGGTCGATCATTGCTCCGCGTGATTGTTACAGGAGCACGATCATCGCAGACTTTATCCATTGTTTTTGCCAAATTGCTCCGAAGAGCAGTATATGTAATAGTGTCCATAAGCTGTCTAAAATTGCACATGTACTAATAACTGTACATCTTTTCATCGACGGTTGTTTGGTTTAGCTTTAGCGGGACTAAAGTACAAATGATATGATTCAAACCATTTCCGCTCAAGAAGTCACCCTTCGCACTCTGAAACAAACCCTTAACCTACAATCCGCCCCGGATCTTAAATTCTTTTCAGAGTGGAGAGAAGGGTTAGGGGGACTTAGCGAGGCGGAAGAGTGCTATCTGGATCGAGTGAAAACTAACTTTTTGGATCTCCTGGAAGATCCCCCCGCCCTCGAAAATAGCGTCAAAATGGTTGTGTTAGCGCCCTTGCTGGACCTGGCTGGTTTTTATCGTCGTCCTTTCCGCATCAAAACAGAAGCCAGTATCGAAATTAATCTAGAAGACGAAGGCACCCTGATTCGAGGTCGGATTGATGTTCTAGTGGTCAGTGATTTCCTGTGGTTGGTGGTGATAGAATCCAAACGCAGTGACTTTGCGGTGACCCGTGCTATTCCCCAGACCCTAGCCTATATGCTTGGTAACCCAGAGGGCAATCGCCCCACCTTTGGCTTAATAACCAATGGTACTGAGTTCCTCTTCTTGAAAACCAGCCGTACCCCCACTGCCCAATACGCTACCTCCAGACTCTTCTCCCTCGTCAATCCCACCAATGAACTCCATGAAGTCTTGGCGATTCTCAAACACCTTAGCCCGTAGGTTGGGTTGAGTGGGCGAAACCCAACGTTGGCTGAGCTGATAGCACTTGTGTTGGGTTTCATTCTTCAACCCAACCTACGCAATTTGCTAAACTTTTCCCGCTTACCTGCTATGGCAAAACCAGTGGGATTGTTGGCGTTAGCAGTTGCAGAAGATACCCTGAAGGCGATCGCCTTCAGACATAAAAAAAATCCTTGAAAGAGTTGACATTTAACAAATAAGTTCGTTATAATGGAGAATAACAAAACTAAAGACACATTACTGGATAACAGTAATCCTCCCAAACCTCACCAAACGTTAATAAATAATTAAGTGGAGTATTTAGAGAAGTGATTCAACAACAGTTTGAGCAGTTGAAGGCAATTAGAAAAAGATTTTGTGGTGAAAACCTTGTTTTCAAGCAAATTCCTGATGAGTCTACACAAGAAAAGCTAGTGTATGGACTTTTTAGAGATGACGGAACTCTTTTGGGTAAAAGTACTTGTAACTCTAATAGATTAAAAAAACAAGCTCTGGATTTAGAAAAAATGGATAAAAGTAGTTGTAACTCTGGTAAATATACTGAACAAGCTGGGTATTTAGAAGACATTTACATCTGCTCTAAATTTCAAAGAAAAGGCTATGACTCTCAATTGTTAGAAAAGACTTGTGAAGCCCTTTGGAAGATTGAAAAGATAGATATTGTTTTGGAAAGACCAGGGGATACTGTTGCTTCTGATGGGTTCAATCGCAAGGAATGGTATGAACGTCATGGATTTGAATCATGCTCTCCACCACTGACTTATATGATTCGACGATACAAATAAATAGTGCGAACGAGCATCGTAGGCTGGGTTGAGGCACGAAACCCAGCAATCACAAGCCTTTGCGTGCTATTTAATACTGCCATGCATAGAATAAATAATGAATAATTTACGAAAATTAAGTCTAAATGGATTCAAATCTATTAAGGCAATGGATCTTGAGTTGCATCCCCTGAATATCTTGATTGGAGCAAATGGGGCAGGTAAGAGCAATCTTATCTCGTTCTTCAAAATGCTTAATGAGATGATGGCTGAACGCCTCCAACTGTACATTGGGAAATCAGGAAGTGCTCAATCTCTCTTACACTTTGGATCTAAGATAACTCCCCAAATAGAAGCCAAGCTGGAATTTGAAGTTGAAAACGGTGTAGATACTTACCACATGCGACTATTTCATGGGGCTGGTGATACACTGATATTTGCGGAAGAAACCTTAAGCTTTATGTAAACAGGTTGGACATCCCCAAAAATTGACCAGTTAGGAGGAGGACATAAAGAAACCCAAATCATCAAAGCAGCAGAGGAAGACAATCAGACGGCTAAGACGCTCAGATACTTGCTCAACCGTTGCCGTGTGTATCACTTTCATGACACATCATCTACGGCAGAGGTGCGCCAATCTTGTTATATTGGCGATAAGCGATGGTTAATGCCTGATGCGGGCAATTTAGCTGCACTACTTTTGAGATTTCGTAAAGAGAATGAGGGTGCAGCTTATCAGCGCATTATGAAAACAATCCGTCTTATTGCACCTTTTTTCGATGATTTTGTCCTTGAACCGGATCAGGGTAATCGCGTCATACTCAACTGGCAAGAAAAGGAGTCAGATCGGGTATTTGGGCCACATCAATTTTCAGATGGTACTTTGCGTGCCATCTGCCTTGCCACCCTACTCTTACAGCCAAAAGATGAACTTCCCGAACTTATTGTTGTTGATGAGCCGGAATTGGGACTTCACCCCTATGCCCTAAATATTGTGACTGATTTGTTTAGCAAGGCTGCACTCCACACCCAAATTCTCATTAGTACCCAATCTAGTTCTTTCTTAGATAATTTTGAGCCTGAAGATGTAATTGTGGTGAACCGAGAGGGTAAAGAGTCTCAATTTAAAAGGCTCAATCCAACAGAATTAGACGCTTGGCTTGATGAGTATAGTCTGGGAGAAGTTTGGGAGAAAAATATTCTTGGATCCGGTCCACATTAATGGCGCGCCTTTACCTATTTGCCGAAGGGCAAACTGAACAGACATTCGCTGACACTTTGATAAAACCGGAATTAGCTCTACATCAAGTGTATATGCAAAATCCGGTACTCATTGCTCATGGAAAAAAGAAAGGCAGGGTACATCGCGGTGGCGGTGGTAAATATGTGCCGATGAAGAATGACATCAGATGTTTTCTTAAGCAAGAGAAAGCCCTGGATGTGTTCTTCACAACTATGATTGATTTATACGCTATTCCTCCCGATTTTCCAGGATTAGCTGAGTCTGAAAGTATGAGCCAAAATCCTCCACAGCGGGTTGAATTTTTAGAGCAACGCTTTGCAGCACATATTGATGATAATCGATTCATTCCTTATATTCAGTTACATGAATATGAGGCATATCTATTTTCTGATCCAACGTGTTTTGAGTGCCTTTATTTTCGACGCACAAAAGAAGTTGAAGTTCTCCAGTCTATCGCTAGTCAATATCAGACACCTGAGTTAATCAACGATGGGCAGCAAACAGCCCCTAGCAAACGAATCATGGGTCAGTTTCCTGATTATAGAAAGACCGCTGATGGACCACTGTTAGCTGAATTAATTGGATTGCAAGTAATTCGGAGCCAATGCTCTCATTTCAACCAATGGTTGTCACGACTTGAGTCTTTAAATAGGGAGTGTATTAGTAGTTGATTGCCTAACAAACCCGTGCATGGGAAGGATTGGTAACTTCTTGGCTTCGTTCTAGTTTTGTCTGCCGCCAGTGATGCTAACCGTTAGGCTTCTGTTTCTTTCACAAAGACTTTTGGTTGGAGATGGGGGATCAATCGTTCCTCACAAGGTTAACTTAAGTAAAAGGCCCTAGGTTGCATCGAGTTGGTCTGCTAAGCTCAAGGGGGTCAGTTGCAGCGGGTTGGTCTGTGTGGCCTAATTAACCTAGGTGAAGGGATCGCCCCCTCCACCTGGCTGCAAAACTGGACTTGAGACGTTAACCTCATCCGGCTCCTCAACATCTTGGTGCCTGACAATCACACCAAACCCCGGCCATCATTAGCCGTTTTAACATGGTGACAATGGGCGTGAAGAAGCTGGAGATTATCATAAGAACTCCCCCCACCCTTGGCGCGAGAAACCCTATGGTCGATTTCCAACTTATCCTGACTCCCAAACCATAACCCGCACATCCGATACCTCCCCTTCTGTCGCTTCAACAGTGCTGCCACCGTCGAATTAACCGAGGATGGGAGGGGTGGAGCGGACAAGGGGGGCCAGGGGGGATTTTCCGACGGGTTAGACTCCTCCTTATCCCGGCGGCTTTTCAGCCTCTTTCGGGACTTAGATTCAGTTTCCCCACGTAGGATGCGTTAGCTGTCGTTAGTAGTAGTGACAAGGCAGAATCCGTCAGCGTAACGCATCCTACGATTTTCCACTGCTTTGGCTTCTCCAGAGAGGGGTAAACTGGCAATAATGCCTGTGATTACCTGTTGTCCTCCGAAGGGATCTAGTCCTAATTCGATTTCGTTGAAGTCGTCGATGCCATCATTATCGGTATCCGGGTTACTTTTGTCGGTACCGATAATCCTTTCGATGTTGTCTGGTAAGCCGTCTCCGTCGCTGTCAGGAGCTTGACTGGCTTTGTAATTGATAAAAAGACTCCTGATTTTTGTGCGCCCTCCGCTGGGACCAGTTTCACTCAACTCCAGACCATACAGTCCACTGACTGGGTCAAAAAGGTAAACGGCAAAGGGTGTTTCGACTGGCAAAACCACGTTCCAGCTCCCTCCTTCACTATCGGTTTGGAAGCGGGATGTGAAGATGGCTCCTCCTTCTTTGTAAGCGTCCGCTCCGGTTGCTATCATGATGAAGTCATTGCCATAATCTACCGAAATGTCGCGATGATTTATAAACCCATCATGGAGCAAACCAGTACCCACTATGGGTTGACGAATAATGGGGGTTTCCGGGTCGTTCGAGAAAATCTGAATCTCTCCTCGTTGTAATGCTATCTCTTTAGCATTAAAGGTTCCATCGAAGGTAACGGTGATCTCATGTTCTTCCTCATCTTTCAAAATCGTTCCCGGAGCAATGATGGGGGTGACTTGAAAAGCATTGGTAGAAGAAACAATTTCCATATTTGTAATGGTCAGACCTTCTTCCTGGAAAGTCCTAGCCGTTATCCTCCAGTTTTGCGACGTCTTCTCTCCCCCCACTCCATCGGCAGAAACCATGCCGAAATCTTGCTGCCCTAACACAATTTCATAGAAGATGCGTCCATTAAGACGAAAAACTTCATAATCTTCATCAACAATCTGAATAATTATAATTGGTCTTGGCTTCTTGCTTTGTTCCATGTCCTCAGGAGTCGGGGCTGATGTGGATGCCAAATCTAAAGGAACTTGTGGCTCCCCTAAAGCCTCTAGTTCAATTTGGGAATGAGAAACATCGAAACGGTCCGTGACACCAGATCTACGTAACAAATTTCTTGTCTTAAGATATTCCCTAAAGTAATCAATTGCTTTATCCCCTTGCTCCTGATTCCATTCTGTACCAAGTGCAATAGCCAAAGCTTCCTTTGTGACATTGAATCTCTTTTCCCCTTGAAGATCCGGACCTTGGGAACCTGATGCCAGAATATCAGTGTCAACCCCATTAAGATTAAGTGGTATATCCAATGATTGACCTTGAAGATTCACCAAAGCAACAGTATGCTCCAATCCCACAACATGACCTATTTCATGGACAATGGTTTTGGCAACGTCATTAATGATTTCCCCTTCATTTGAAAAATCTTGCTGACGAAAAATGTTGTCCAGATAAATATCGATTAATCCACCAGTATTGCCCTCATTCAGTTCCTCACTGAGTCGAAAATGCTTTTCAGCTTTGCTGATGTTTTTATTTATAAAACTCTGCAAATTATTTAAATTAGGATTTCCTCGTGTAACACCTCGGGCGGTTTCAGAGTCAAATCTGGCAGCTCTTGTATCGAAAACATTCATCGTCACCCCATTGGTAGAAGGAGAATTGACAAATTCCCAACCTCGTGCAAAATCCTTGAGTAACGTATCCTCTATCCAGGAAATAACTCCAGTGACAATCTCAGTCCGTTTCTCCTCTATCAATGGTTGTTCCACGTCAATAGCACCAAGAATTCTTCCCACAGCCAAATCATCCAGAGACCGCAAAAAAGCATTCCTGTCGATAAAGATTTTTAACTTTTCCCCATCCCCTTTAAGTCTCAAACTACCAACTTCCTCAGAGCTAGAACTCAAAATCTTCACCGACGTGGTCAAATCTTGCTTAGTTTCCGTGGGGTCGAACTTGAGTTCCTTAGTAGAACTATCGAAAGAGAAATGAGTTTCATCTTCCACTTCCAATTTAGGCATAGCGTCACTCGCCACAATATACTCGATGGGACGACTTCGCACCACTCCCCCACTACCGTCATTAGCAGTGTCCGCTAGCTCCACCACCCCGTCGGTATGGTCAGAATCGGCAGCGTCTAGGAAGCGGTAGATATGAAACTCCTCATTAATTAACTCATTGGACGGATTTCCTTGCTCATACCCCTTAACCCCTAGCTTAATTCCATATAAGCGGTCTTTTTCGATACTCCCAATATTGCCCAGCAAATTCCTGGTCTCGATCTCTAGATTGAATCCTTGTCCTCCTGAAATTGAAAAACGTCGATAATCAGGTAAAAAAGCAGTACCCTGCAAAAATTGACTAGCAACACCAGCATCATAGGTTAATTCAACCATCAGAGGGGTGCTACACTCAGCAGGAGCAGTATTAGCCAAAAATAAAGTCAACATTTCATTGTCACCATTCAACAAATAATTTTGTAAACCCCTTGTTAGAGCCATTGGAGCTACTCTCTTGTGCTCCTCACAGGGATCTGGATCGTTTTCATTTCCTTCATTCACAAAATGCCACCCCGGAGCTAAAATACCCTTCCCCGGATCCGACACAATACTCAAACCATCCTCACTAACCGTACCAGTTCCAACAACCTCCCACTCCCCACTATCATGATTAAAGGAGAACAGCAAACACTTCGCTCCCGGAGCCAACCCCTCCAAGTTCGGGAATACTACAGGAGCAGGTACTTTGTTACACTCGTGTAAGTGTCCTATTTTTCTCTTACGAGTAAGTTTACGATGTGACCAGATAAAGATTCTGATTTCCCTTATCAGGCTGGACCTCTCACCTGCATTCTGGATTTAGTTATCAAGGTACAGTACGGCTACTAGTACCAAGCAGAGGTTTATATGCTTTTTAGCCTCTAACGACTCGCCCGCAAGTACCCACTGGTGCCAAAATCGAAGCCTTAGTTTTTTTTCTAGTCATCTGGGAAACAAAAGATATGTGGGCTATATTATAAGTGTACCAGGCGATCGCCATTATATCTTGATTATTGTCATAAAACTTAACAAAAGGTGAACGCAAAGGCTCCAGAATAGGTCCTAATGTCGCAGGAAAGGCCGGGCAATATGTCACAGGAAAGGTGGGCGATGCCCACCCGATAATAACTGTACCAGGCGATCGCCGTTATATCTTGATTATTGTAACAAAACTTAACACCGAACATCGAGTTGGGAATTTTATTTTGGTGAGAAGGAAAATTGTACAATAACTGGTAACTGTCATGGTACATGGCGTGGTCACTGCTATAAATAAGGAGCAATTATTACATGACACTCACACCTTCCACTATGTTAGCCCTAGGAACCAAAGCGCCGGATTTTCAACTACCGGATGTAGTTTCTGGCCATACTATCTCCTTAGGCACATTTAAAGACGCCAAGGCATTCCTCGCCATGTTTATCTGCCAGCATTGTCCCTTTGTCAAGCATATTCAGCAAGAATTAGCCAACATTGGCCGAGACTACACTCATCAACCTCTGGCTATTGTAGCAATTAGTGCCAATGATGTGGAAAATTACCCCGAAGATTCCCCCTCCAAACTGAAAGAAATGGCTCAAAAGCTGGACTTTACATTCCCTTTCTGCTATGATGAAAGTCAGAACACTGCTAAAGCTTACACTGCTGCTTGTACCCCAGACTTTTTCCTCTTTGATAGTCATCGCCATTTAGTTTACAGGGGGCAGTTGGACGACAGTCGTCCTGGTAATCACAAACCAGTTACGGGAAAAGATTTGCGTCATGCTATTAATGCAGTATTGGCAGGAGAAGAAGTACCTCAGGAGCAAAAACCTAGTATTGGCTGTAATATCAAATGGAAACCAGGTATAGCAGTTACCAGTTACCAGTTACCAGTTACCAGTTAGTAGTTTTACAGTTGTATACTAACTGGACAGTTACCATGATGTTGTTAATTGATTTAAGCTAAATTGGCGGTATAATGGAAACTGTCCAACTCAATTGACCATAGCCAAATGCCCTCTCTTACTCTAGATATTTATACTTCAGCTTCAATTTTAGGCACGGAGCCTGAGCTATTTCTAAGGTTTGTTCAAAAAGAACATATCCCGGGAGTGTTATTTTTTACGGATCAACCTCAAATTCCTATTTTTACACTAGCTCAGTTACTGAACACTAGTCCTGAAACATTGCTAGACTGGCTAGAAGATGTAGCCTTGGCCGAGCTGATTGAAGAAGTGGATGAAGATGAATGGTTTGAAGGACAGGAAGGCCAATCTGTTTATCAGGCAATGCTGGCTGAGGGAAGTTGTTGATTCAGGAACCCATAGTAATTATGCGGCGAACTTCTTCTGTTTTAAAACCAATTATCATCGGACGACGAATTTTTGATATGACAACAACATCGTAGAGTTCTTCTACTATTCCTTCTAACCGCAAGGAGTGGACGATATCTCCACTGCACAGGTCTATTACTAATAAACCGCAACGGGCGATCGCATTTTTGGCCGCTAATTTCTCATCTAGTGGCAAACCAGAAAAAGTTTTGTTCTTTCTTGGTTTAGAGATACCAACGATGGCAAAATACCCTCTAAAGCTAAGACCACGCAAGTAACCAGGAGCAAAAGCTATGGGTTCAAACTTCCCCTCCGACCAGTTTACATAACCAAATTCTCCCGTACCGGAGTTGAGCAATCAAAGCTTATCTCCATACCAGCGGGGAGAATGAGGCATGGAAAGTCCTGTAAGAATAACTTGATTAAACTTAACATCTATTAAGCAACCTCCATCTACTCGGCGATCGCGCCACCCCTCCGCTACGTCGCTCTGACTGACGGCAGTGACGTATTTGGGTTCCCCGTTTACTATTGTCAACCCGTTGAGATGACATCTGTCTTCGGCAGCTAAACGAGAGATAAAGGGAGGTTTCCAGACAGGAATAAAACTATATTGTTCACTGACTGTGGCCAGACAGCTAAATAAGGTATTGACAAATATAAGTTTTTGTGGTAAGGATGACCCGTTCAGAGAATTAATCGGCTCAGTTCCAGCCCCAATATCGTGAATATCCAAATCTCCAGTTGTATACCCTACTTGGGGAACATAAACACAATCATAACCATTATGGCTTTGTCCCGGCTCCAAGGCATTTTCAAAGCGCCAGAGTTGATAGAGAGAACTCATATAAAGCCTCGCGCCGCTTACATACAAACCCATACATCGTTCAAAAGTGCGCTCAAAGACAGAAACTTTCCCATTAGATTGTAAACCGATAGCGAATAATTTCCCTGCTTGATAGGTGGTGAAAGCGAGACTGAGATTTTGTTCATACAGCCAGGAAGTAAATTGCCGGGAAACATTTATTTCCAGAGTGGGATTATCTGCGTTCATCTGTGTTAATCTGTGTTAATATAGTAAACGCCAGGGCGATTGAGACGCGCTTAATGAGTTGGATATAGTCCAAGAAAAATATTCTAACCCGCTCTTGAAGACTGAATAAACAAAGCATGGTACGTGCTATATGCGGTTCCTTTCAAAGGGCTTGAGCCCTTAACCATGCTACAGGTAGATAGAGCATTTTTTTCTTCAGGGGCACAAAAGCTCTTTTACTAAACACATCGTACTGATTCCGTTCGATAATATTCAGAATCCCTTGATAGAGCATCAAAGCAGCCCAAACAGGCCAGCGTCCGTCCTGGTTGAGAGCGGGAATCCCCCTTTCTGCCTCGTGATAAAACTTTCTCGCCCGCTGAATCTGAAAGCCCATCAATGCTCGCCAGCGATGGTCAATAACTCCCTTAAACAAATCTTCTTCGGTATAATCAAAGAGAGCCAAATCTTCTAGGGGCAGATAAATCCGACCCCGTTGAGCATCTTCTCCCACATCCCGGAGGATATTGGTCAGTTGGTTGGCAATACCCAGAGCGATGGCTTCTTCTTTGGGAATGTACATCTCCTTGCCACGATACCAAGGAGCAGCAGCCCAACTATTATCGATTCCCAGAACATCACTGGACATCAAACCCACAGTTCCAGCAACTCTGTAACAGTATAGCTCCAGTTGGGCGAAAGTTTCATAGCGACTCCGGTACAAATCCATTCTTTGTCCCGCAATCATATCCCGAAAAGGCTGAATATCTATGGGGAAACGTTCCAGCGTATCCACCAGAGCTACGTCCGGATCATCTATAGGCCGTCCGGCAAAAACTGATTCTAGCTGACTTTCCCAGCGATCTAGGGTTTCTGGAGTAGTGAAAGCAGATTGAGGGCCATCTACCAACTCGTCAGTGCGACGACACCAGACGTAAATCGCCCAGATGGCTTTCCGTTTTGCCTCGGGCATCAAAAGAGTACCGAGGTAAAATGTTTTCGAGTATTTGGCGGTAATTTGACGGCAGTATTCGTATGCCTCTCCAGAGGAGGCCAGGAATCTCTTGGGTTGAGGTTTTGGCAATTGCAGCATTCGCGCAGGCAGAAAAAATTGTTCCGATCAGGGGCAAGGCACAGAGAGTGCCTCTATCTATTAAGCTTGAAGTCATTCTCCAGAAGTGTTAATATGGATATGACGTTTCACCGTGGGATGTGTCACAATTGTCTCATTCCATTAGCCTGGAGAGCAATTCAATTTTTGGTTATTTGTTGAATATCGTCCACAATCGCCTGGGCTGCCAGTTTCCCCGATAGTACAGCTCCTTCCATACTGCCCAGGTACTCCTGCATAGTGTAATCCCCAGCGAGATAGAAATTAGCAATAGGGGTTCTTTGGTCGGGACGACAAGCTTGCCGTCCTGGAGTAGCCTTATATACAGAACGGGGAGTTTTGACAACATGGTATTTGAGCAGCTTGGCCTTAGCATCGCCGCTAAAATGATGGGGAAATAGTTTAGCTAATTCAGCCATAGTGGCCGCAATAATTGCCGCCTCTGATTTACCGATCCAATCTTTTGCTGGGGCTAAAACCAGTTCCAGCATCGAGCGAGACGGATCAGCATATGCCTTACAAGTATTGCTCATATCGGCATAAACGCTCAAGAGGGGCGATCGGGAAAAGAGCAAGTGGTCGATATCCGTCAGCTTCCGGTCAAACCAAAGGTGAAGGTTAATAACCGGTACTCCTTCCAACCCTTGTAATTTCTGAAAGTACTCTAACTCTTTCCAAGGTTGAGGTATCATCAGCTTTAAGGGGTCAACGGGCATAGCAGAGACATAGACATCAGCAGTCAATACTTCATCTGCTGCCCCATGTACTCCCCGAATCTCCAAACCCCTTACTGTACCATCCGAAGCTACTAAAATTTCTTTCAGGGGGGTATTCAAACGCACTTGGCCATCTCTGGCAGTAATATAATCTACTAAGGGCTGACAGAGTCTTTCTGTGGGGGAACCATCCAGGAAAGCCATTAATGATCCATCTTTCTCCTGGAGGAAACGATTCAGTGCCGTGAGTAAGATGGTAGCGGAAATATCGTCCGGATTGATGAAATTGAGAGCTTTAGACATAGCGATAAATACTTCTTTTTCCACCCGGGACGGGATGTTTTGTTTTGACACCACTGGGAGAAAGAGTATTTATCCATTTCTTCTACATATTGCTGACCCCGAATCATGGCTGGAATCAGACCCATACCAAAGCTAATTTTCTCCCCCCAAGTCAGCATCTCATTATTGCCCAAAATTGCCATTACTCCATTCCAGGGAGCAGGCAGATCCGGAAAATCAAACCGAGAATAGGTTCCGGGGGTATCTGGCTGATTGAAGATCATGGTATGCTCTTTCCATTGCAACCGATCCTCAATCCCCAGTTCTGTAAAAAGCTGTAACATATTGGGGTAGGCCCCAAAAAAAATGTGAAGACCAGTTTCGTACCAGTCTCCATCTTCATCTTGCCAAGCGGCGATTTTGCCCCCCAGGACATCGCGACGTTCTAGGACGATTGGTCTATGTCCCGCATCAGTGAGGTATTTGGCACAAGAAAGCCCTGCTAGGCCGGCTCCGGCTATGGCGACTCGCATTTATAGGGTACTAATTATACTAACTTTTAGTAATTATAATAAAATTTCGTTGCATTTTGTTACATTTTTTAGCTTTATTGCCATGGGGAGCAGTCAAAGTCAAGAAGAAGAAAGGGAGAGAGGGAGTGAGGAGAAAGGGTTCTTTAACAGTGGTAGATTCGTTAACAAAACCTCACGTTCGTTCCAAAATCTTCCAAACCTCGCGCCCACCGAGTAGGCGCAAAGGGACGCAATTACACCCCAACTGCCCGATAACACCGTCTCCCTTAATTCCTTCGCTGTCTTTGCGTCTTTGCGTGACCAAATTTAAGCCAAAATAGTAGGATGCGTTACGCTTATTCGGCTAACCTCCGCTGCTAGCAGCGAGGGGGCTAACGCATCGTACTACTCATTGTTAAAATGCCAATAATTGGGTACATTAGAAATATGGCGATAACCAAGCCATTTTCCGGAATCGGATTCGAGCCGGTCTCAACAAAGAGCAATTGCTTTTACAGTGGTTGCATTGGGAGATACCCCCTCTACTAGTGTAAATAGTGCATTAGTGAGCGAATGTGAACATTTGTTAACTAAAATGTGAACATTTGTTAACTAAAATGTATCGGAGAGGTATGGAAGAAGAAAGGGAGAAAGGAAGAGGGAGAGGAGTCCATTGAGCGAATCTCCCCTGTACGGGCACGGCACTGCCGTGCCCCTACTCCCTACTCCCCTACGCCCCTCATCCATTTTATCGATAGAACTCAATTCCTTGAATAACCATTAAAAACGTAAGTCAAGCGATAGCCACACCAAATTAGTAAACTAATAGGGATAATAAGCATCAATCTACGAACTTTTTTATTGCCAATTGTTAGAGTAAGATATAATCCGCCAAAATCAAGAATTAACGCCAAAATTGATAATAAAAAGGCAATATCAGTGCTGTCAGGATCAACTTGATGATCCAAAAATGGATCACCAGTTCCAGCATAGGGATAGATAATAGGTAAATTGCTAAGCAGGGTGACTAATATTGCTAAACAGTCAAGCACTTGCCCCCGACCTTTGGCTACTACAAGGACTCTCCTGCCCGTCGAACTGCAATACTTAAGTCACCAAAAGTCCGAGATCTTCCTCAGGTGTTGGGCGAGCCTGCCCCCATACAACCCCACCAGGATAGAGAGATGTAGCCTGCCAAAACTGGTCAGGAGGAATAGCTTCAATTGTTGTTGCCGTCGACATCAGATCTACATTGTATGCTACAATATTTTCAATCGGAGCCTCACCACCTACTTCCATGTAGGCAATACCAGCTAGTAAGGTAGCAGGAATATCAAAAATTCGAGATGCCTCACGAATTACATCTGCATAACCTTGCACCCACTGCCGCTTAAAGTCCCAAATGTTCATATAGCGAGCCTAAATGATTTGTGCAAACACATCGTATCGTTCCAATCTCTCCGGATTGAAAAGTTTGAGAGCAAAAAATAGCTTGAACAATCTTTTCACAACTGTAAAATTTTTACATTTGTAATAAAAACGCCTCAAAAAATTCTTGGCTTGTAACCAAATTCTCTCTACAGGATTTTCTTCCGGACTATAAGGAGCAAACAATTCACAAGTAATCAACCATTCATCTTTGGCTAATCCATCATTATATTTGGCTAAGATTTTTTTCATTTCCTCTCCTTTATGATATGACGCACCATCCCAAAGTAACATAATTTGTTGGTTAGGATGACGATTCTTTATCTCTTCAACAAATTTCACAGTATTTTGTCCATTGCCGCTGGGATAAGGACAAACAATAAATTCATTATTCCAAATGTTTAAAGCACCATAGTAAGTTTGTCTAGCTCTATAATTATCAATCTTAACAATTTCTCGTTTTTTTTGTCTCCCCAAAGGTAACCACAAATCTCATCGCCTTGAAGGTGACACTCATCTAAAGCATATACCACAAGTTTTTCAGCTTTTATCTTATCGAGGCGGGCCGCGCTACCGCGCGGATCCGGTGTACCACCGGATCGCGTAATATAGCAGCTAATTCTTTATTTCTTTCTTTGATACGAGCTGGATTTTTTCTGGGATTTTCTTTATTGCCTTTCTGCCATGTTAAATTGGCGTTTCGCAAGATTTGATAATAACTCTCTTTTGACCTAAATAGGACATCATATTCTTCTATAAGATGTCTTTCTAATTCAGAAATGTTACGTCTTTCTGGTGGCTGGAGCCATTTTATAATTTCTTTTTTTTGCTCCCTAGTTAGGTAACTTCTTGAACCTTGATGTCCCAGGCTTAATCCCGATACACCTTGTAGCAAATATTTTCTCTGTGTTTGGGCAATAAAGCTTGTTGAAACACCTAAACTTACTTCAATACTTTTATAATCCAACCCCAATAATCTCAATTTTACTGCTTGTACTCTTTTCCATTCTTTTAAATTCTTAGTGTTGTGAATAAACTCATTCAATTCCTGTATTTTAGTAAAGTTAGGATGATTCTTATCATTCATTAACATGATTTTATCCTCTTTTTGTTTGGTTTGAAGGCATCATAGCACAAAAGTCACGATTTGCACAAATGATTTAGACGCGCTATATTATTTGGTAACTCCAAAATTGGTGCGTCTCCAGAGTCAGTTAATACATTGAGAGCAAAGCTTAAAAATAGAGCGTTACTCCACTCAATTGTGTCTGCTTTTACCGCTATGCTGTTTGCCTTTAGGATAGTCAGTAAATGTAGACCCGTCCTCTTGAGTTGACCTATTCCATCTGACAAATACCAGCGCAGTTGAATATTGAAGGTAGCTTCACGGGTACCCCAGATTGGCCCCTCATAAGCTTCAACCGTTTTGAGTGAAGTAATTGTCCCCTCAGGAGATTTCTTCTCTTGAAGAAAGACTTGAAATAGAGTATTGAAGTCAACGGTAAAAGGAAGCGGAAACAGACCAGAATCATCAGAATAAACTTCATCTATCTTCTGGATACGACCTGTAATAGTAAAGGTCTGGGCATCTGCTAAATGTAAATATCAATTGGCGACCAATACTACCCTCAATACTTACACTAATAAATTCGATGCAAAGCAAAACTAGATCTGACATGTTATTATTCGTTGAATAGTTGTACTGAGTATACTCGCTCTAGATTGCAATTACTTGAATCAAGCCAAACATAGGATACCAAAATAGTAGCACCCAAATATCCAAGTGTCAAGTCCTGCACCGGATATAGAACCAGGCTCAAAATAGCTGTATACTTTCCTGTACAGGTATTTAAGCCACTTTTAATCCCTAAATTAGCGGGTACTTAGGCCGTATGAGCACTCCTATATTCCACGAAATAGAATCTTATGCGGCTTTTTCTTCTCCCTTCCCTCCTTCCCCCTGTCTCCGTGCCAAGCGCTATCAGCCCACAGTTTTAGTCTAGACGCACCACTAGCCTGATAGTCAAGAGTCTGTAATCGCTGCCTTCTGCCATTCTTCAGTCCAACCTAATTCTAATTCATCTACCAGACAACAAGCCTGAGCTAATGCTTCATCTTCTTGTTGTTGTTGCCATTGTTGTAGGAGAGATTCTATGAAGGTGCTAGGATTCTCAACTTTTTTGTCTAGGTAAGTAGGTCGATTGAGATTTTCATCATATCCTACTGGGAGTTATTCCATTATAAGTATAGCCTATCTGAATGTTCCTTTCCTCGCCTCTGGTGCTCCACAAAATCATCTAATATTTATTAACCGAGCCATCAGGCATAGTTGCTTTCTGTAATTTGACACCCCTCATATTTGCCCCAGTTAGATCTGCCTGATTGAGATCGGCATTACTGAGGTTAGCACCAGTTAGATTAGCTCTGGTCAAAAAAGAATCAGTCAGATTAGCACGACTCAAATCGGCGCAAATCATGCTCGCCCCACTCATATCTGCCTGACTGAGATCCGCGTTAAGTAATTTAACATCAGCCATGATTGCTCCTTTTAAATTGACCCCCATCATTTTCGCTTCTTCCAGTTGAGCGCGATTGAGTCTCCCATTAGTTAGATTTGCCCCTGTCAATTTCGCCCCAACCAAATTAGCATCAACCAAAGATGCCCCCTTGAGATTCGCTTGACTGAGATCTGCTCCCCGTAAATCGGCACCGGTGAGGCTAGCTTCTCTCAAGTTAGCATTCCTAAGATTGACAGACGCTAAATTAGCCCTCCTCCTTCGTAGAAAGGTCTAATTGATTGCATGATCGCTTCAGCAGGTTCCAGATATCGCTCGCTGTCTTGCAAAGATTTGGCAGTATCGTACAATATATCTTCTAGTTCTGTCAGAGTTGGATATTTCTCGAACAATTGAGCAAGCAGTTCGTCTAAATTGCGAGTCTTAAGCATTGGCCAGTCTTGCCCGTCAATCGCGAATGGATGATAAACTATGGAAAATACCAGAATTTTCACGGCCAAGGGATTGGTAAATCTCATCACCTGAATGCGCAAATCAAACGGATCGTAATCTAGTTTAGGTTTTTTTTCTTCCTCACGGGCAGTAGCATCAGTAGGTAAATTAGTTAGGATTCTGGTATCCTCTTTAGCGATCGTTGTTGTATTCAATATCTTACGCCCATGGAACTATTTCGATCATCTGGGTAATCTAAAAGGCAACCAATCTATGGAACCCAGAATGCGGACGGAGAGACTCGAACTCTCACAAGCAAGCTCACTAGAACCTAAATCTAGCGCGTCTACCAATTCCGCCACGTCCGCTCCTAACTTTTCTCCATTATAGGATAGCAAGAATGAAGTAGATTGTCAAATTGGGCAGGATTTTACAAAATGCATGACTTACGCTCCCTATCTAACTCCGGCTCTTGCCAGGAATAAGCGAAATGACTGACGGAATCGACTTCTGACGATGCCTTGCGGATCGCTTCCATCTGCTCTTCCAAGGAAGGGCGCTGATTGTAAGCTTCCCCCCAAATACCCGCCAGGGCAGGTATTATCAGCGTATTCACCGATGCGGATTCAGTCACTCGCTGCACGAGGTCCACAATACAATCACTATAGCCACAAACCCCATAGGACATGGCGTGCCACTCCAAATTTTCTGGAAAGCGATCCCAAGCCTGGAGACGAGAATCAAATCCTCCTTGCCCCACCAATTGGTTAGCATCGGGGAAAAAGACGGCGCCGACGGGAATATCTTGTTCCATCGCCGGGGTAGCGGCACCTTCGAGGAAGTCGATCGCCCCTTGAGCTGCATGAGCAACCGCGAGGTGCCACAATTGCAAGCGCAGTTGTTGCAAGTAATCCTTTGCTGATATATCCAGGTTATTGCCACCTTCTATGAGGGGCATTTCCTCTTCGGGATACATTTTAGCTATTTCTGCTAAATCAACTGCTCCGATGTTCCCCTGATTGAGAAAGCGATGGATCAGCATCCGCCCTTGATTATTTTGCCCTCTGTCATAGAGAACCTGTCTTGATGCGGGACTGTAAATCCATAAATCCTTGACATTCCCGGCTACAGACTGGCTACCGCTGCCTCGAGGATAGCGAATGTAGTCAAATAAAATACCATCCGGGCGCCGTTCGATTATCTTTTGTACCAGTCCATAGAAGTCTACTTGAGCCTGTCTATTATAGGGGTCAATAAAGACTTGAGGGTGATCCCGGACCACGTCCAGACTATTTTCTCCTTTGCCGTTGCGGGCGAGAACTCCTCGGCGTGCCCCGTAGCCGCCTATAGCGGGATCGGCGCGACGGGAATAGTCGTAACCGAAATTCATCGTAAACATCCAGGCATAAACCTTGAGACCCCGTTCTCGTCCTTTGGCAATGGTTAGAGCCAACAAATCCACCTGGGACGCTTGCGCGGTTGCTTGCGCAATAGGGGATTGCATTACGGAAACCCAAGGAGTGGGATTGTCAGCAGTGGGCAAGAGTACTTGACTGTTGTAAAATACCCCTAAGTAGACTTGGTTGTACCCTTTATTGACGATACTATCCAGCAGGCGATCGAGGGATCCTTCTCGAGCATCGCAAGGATAGACTCGCAGCCAAATAGCCTGATTTTTCAGCCAGGATTGATCGCGACACTGGCGCAAAAGCTCAGCGTGTTTTTGCAACAAGGCTTTGTAGTCGTTCTTCGCCGACCGATTACCTTGTAAGGATTGCTGGCGCTGGTTTTCTTTCCTTGCGATCGCTAGGGGGGTAAAATGGCAGTTAGCTGAACTTTGGGCTGCGGCTATAGGGGGTAGGCAACACTGAGCCACTAAGTTACTAGCGGTGATTATCCCCATCATCAAACCGCGCCAGCAATGCAAGTTGTACGAATTACAAGACTGTTTCAACAATGTCTCAGCTCAATTCTCTAAGTTTTACTTCAAACGAGAGTACCAGGACATGACAACTCGACCGAATCTCCTCTCACGCTCCTGATGCCTCAACGACAGGGATTTGGCTCTTTGCTTTAGGTTTTTGATGACTCGTTCTTTGTACTGCTGCTCATAATAATCACCTCCCTTATCACAATAGGATTCTTTCGTAGTCCACAAAGTATAAAAAAGACGAGCAATTTTGTGTGCGGTGGCAGTAATGGCCTTAGGCGCACCAGCACGGGCTTTAATTCGACGATAAAAAGCGCCCCTTGGACAGAGTTAGAACGACTAACAGCTTGGGCTGCCAATCTGAAAGCCGTAGCTGCTCGATTCACTACTTGACGAGTTTGGGAACTTTTAACTTTTCCGCCCGTAATACTAAACCTGGACATAATTCGAGCCATGAACTGAAATGTTTGACAGTTTTAAATTTAGAAGGATCTAATCCAACTTCACTAATAATGGTTTAAACAGTTAATACTTCTTTTCCGTCAATTGAAGCAGGGTAAACGCATCAAAAATTCATGACTACCTATAACTATGCGCGACCTGAACTGGTCATCTAGAATGGGGCTGGAGATTTTCACCTCCAGCCCTCACGGAAAAGACTCCTCAGAGTCCGGTCACGGCCTAGTAGGCAACGAAAAGCCGGAATGCAGGCCCCGAAAATAGCCGAAATCGCTAGGGCGTGTCATCAATTACAGATATTGACATTTAGAGTATCATATGCTGATACCGAGTTGCTGATCAAAGAGAAGGTATAGTGCTTATCGCGGGGTAAAGGTTTTGATTGTGTGCGGCTCGTTCCCTGTGAAGTCGCGGCGTAAGCCGAATATAAGCAGGGGCTTGGTTTAACGTGTAGAGCTTCTCAACAGCGGTTTGGTGAGTCTAAATGACGAAATCAGGCCAAAGCAGTTAGAAACTGCACGTGAAGGCGAAAATCCCAGGGCAATGTAGGATGCGTTACGCTGACAGATTCTGCCAAGGCAGCTGCTACGTACGATGCGTTACGCCAACAAAGTTTGTATTGTTGCTAGTACGATGCGTTACGCCAACAAAGTTTGTATTGTTGCTACTACTTACGGCTAGTAACGCATCCTACAGTGGCTAGTAACGCATCCTACGACTTCTTAGCATCCTACGTGTGGGAAACTGGCTGAAAACCTGAGGAGATTATTACCGGGCATGCCGGAAAAGAGGGAGAAATCCTGGAATGATGGCAGAGAGCGGGTCCTATCATACCGGACCCGGGTGTATAACCGAACTCACATGGTGTAATAACCAAACCATGACAACTGAATGGATTATGAGAGTGAGCGACTGGTCAGCAATCAGTGCAGCAAGTCTCTCCCGCTAAAGAGTAGGGTGAATCCCAAGCGGAAGATCCCCCCTTGCCCCCCTTGTCATCCCACCCCTTCCATCCTCTATCCCCCCTAGGCAAACACCAGCATCCCCTGGACGCCAAGGGCGGGACGCCAAGGGCGGTTGCTTCGCAAAGCTTCGCAATAGGGGGGGGGGACATAAGGGGGGGGGTTCTGTCCACACTGAGGCTAGTCAGCCAGGGTGAAGCTGGAAGCAGGGCGCGACCGACGCTTTGGTACGGTTACAGAGGTAAAGGCGCGCTTTGGAGAGAATACCGGAATAACTTAACGTGAATCATCTGAAAAAAGACCTGAGAACCGACACTGCATAACCGAACTAACAAAAAAGCAGAAGAGAGACCGAAAAGATGCTCGTAAGGCAAGCGATTGGCACTTACTCTCCCGAGATGGTCATGGGTCAATAGATGGGTTTCCTGGGTAAAAACAATAGTTCATTCGGAACGAGTAGAAACTCACCGGACTTCTATCAATACGGGTTGCAATAGCCTGGTCGATGTTGGTAGTGGAGATTGGATGACAACAATCTTATCGGGAAGGTGAGGGTAGGAAGCGGCGTAATTGCCGCCGGGTTTCATTAGTTAGAGGAATCAAAGTGATTAACAGAACGATTTATAAATCAATACCGCTGCTGACCGCAATATTGGATTCTTGGACAACCAGGTTGAAGGTACGAGTGCGACTCGAAAGTCGCGGTAGTTAGTGGGTTAGCTGTCTAACCCCGATGGAGAGTGTCTCTCCGGTTCCCGCCCGAAGGAGCTTTAGCAGTAATGCCGAAGTTTCACAGCTAGAGGGAATGCCTAATCCAAAAATTGCTTAGGATTGAGGAAGGCTAGGGAAAGATTGGTATGGTAGCACGGTGGCGAAGCTTGCAGGGACGTCATTCAACGAGGAGCGAAAACTAAGATGATACGCTAAGCGTCAAAAGGCACGCGGTATAAGTGAGCGCGACCTGAACTGGTCGCTTAGTATGGGATGCCGTGTCCCCTAGGGAGTTTCACCCCTAGCCCTCGCGGAAAAGGCTCACAGAGTCTGGCCACAGTTGCCTGCTCAGGCGCGGCTGCGCAGGAGCAGGAGTAACGAAAAAGCTGGAATGCAGGCCCCGAAAGTAGCCGAAGCCCTAGAGATTAAGGGTAAGGAGCAAGAGGGAAGTAGTTGGAAGGTTGAACGAAAGTGAAGTAAAAGGGCTGTGAATCCAGCCCCTCCGTCTAAACCTCGTGAACCGCGTGAGGCGAAATTATCTCTGGCCACCACGCCTCAGCCAAAAAGGCAAGTAGACAAAACTTAGTGCTTTACTTTTGCTAAGTAGTGAAATAAAGTTCTACCGGGGGATAGGAACCAACCTAACCAATTAAACAAAACTAAGCGAAACAACAGGATAAGCCCTACAGGGTCTGAGAGCGGGTCGATTCCTCTCAGTAGGCCGAAGGTAACGGAGGCGGAATTCCATGGAGGGTACAGGATGAGTGAGAAAGCGAATGCTCCTCTGTAATGGAGAAGATAGGGATTGGAGATTTGTCCCTGACCGAAAGGAATAGCAGACTTCACTTGGGTCTTATACGGAATAAAAAGACAACTAGAAACCAAACTGAAGGAAAAGTTAGATGACAGAAGCAATTCTGGAAAATGGACCAGAAGGACAATTGAAAGAGTGGGGCGACATTAATTGGCGTCGTGTTCGGAAGATTGTTAGGAATTTACGCGGTCGGATATTTCGTGCCCGAAAGCTTGGACTGTGGAAGCAATTAGTGCGACTACAGAAATTAATGAAAAGATGTCGGTCGAACCTATTACTGAGCATCAGACAAATCACACAGGTAAATACCGGAAAGCGAACAGCTGGGGTAGACAAGGAGGTTATAGAAACGCCAGCACAGTGTGTGAAACTTGCGAATACTTGGGAAATGCCTGAAGCAAAACCTGCAAAACGGCTATACATTCCTAAAGCAAATGGTAAGAAACGTCCTCTTGGAATCCCAACCATTAGAGATAGAGTCGCTCAGTCAATAGTCAAAAATGCACTGGAACCTGAATGGGAAGCCATGTTTGAAGCCAATTCCTACGGCTTTAGACCCGGACGAAGCTGCCACGATGCTATTGGACAATGTTTCAATCGAGTAAGGGGTGACTACAAGACGAAAACCGGAAAGTGGAAAAAGTATGATAAATGGGTTCTAGACGCTGATATCAAGGGCTTTTTTGATAACATTGACCATGAATCTATCCAGACCGCAGTTAGGGAAGATTCCTTAGTTGAAGGGTGGTTAAAAGCTGGGTTTGTCGAAAGTAAGAAGGGCTACAGCCCAACTAAAAAAGGGACTCCGCAGGGTGGCGTAATAAGTCCATTGTTAGCGAACATAGGACTCCACGGGTTGGAAGAGTATATTATGAAATGTGACCCAAAGGTAGGCGTCATCAGGTATGCAGATGATTTTGTAGTCACTGCGAAGGATAAGGAATCCTTGGAGAAGTTGAAAATTCAGATAAATCAATGGTTGTCAGCGCGAAGCCTTGAGATTAGCGAGGAGAAGACACGGATAGTACACATTAGCGACGGATTTTACTTCCTGGGATTTAACCTGAGACAGTATGAGGTAAAAGGAGAAGACGGTGTCCTACGGGATAAGATACTCATTAAGCCACAGAAGTCGAAGGTATTAGAGTTCTGCAAGAGAGTCGGTGAAACCATCGACAGCATGAAAACAAAAACCCCAGAGCAGGTCATCCGCAAGATTGAACCACTTCTCAGAGGTTTTGCTAACTACTACAGAGGAGTATGCAGCAAAGAAACGTTCAAACAAATAAACCATCGGGTATGGTGGTACCTCTGGCGATGGGCAAAAAGACGGCACCCCAACAAATCCAAAAAATGGGTAAAAGAAAAGTATTTCCGAACCAAAATTACCAATGAGAAAGGTAAAAAGAAGGTCAAAGACTGGATATTCTTCTATGAAAGGACAGGCCGAAAAGGTCAAAGGGAAACCAAAGACCTATACGATATAGCGTCTGTTCCGATTGTAAGACATATAAAGGTAAAAGGGACTAACTCCCTAGATGACCCAGAACTGACGGAATATTGGGAAAGTAGGCGAACAAAATCTGGCAAGAAGCGATGGGCGAAGGACTCAAAATATGAGTTAGTAGCGAACGCGCAAGGCTGGAGATGCCCAAAGTGTCATGACCATCTGTTCAATGGTGAAGAAATCGAAACCCATCACATAGTACCTGTAGCTAAAGGAGGCTCAGACGACCAGAGCAATCTAATGCATCTGCATAAAGCATGTCATAAGCAGGTACATTCCAAGAAATCCAAGTGAGTAGGACTTGAAGTGAGGCTTGAGCCGGATGATGGGAGACTGTCACGCCTGCTCAGGCGCGGCAGCGCAGGAGCAGGGGTTCTTAGGGGAGGGGAGGGGAGCGATTCCTGAACCTTACCCGACAATAGAGTTTCGTACAGTTCTAGTATTTGACACCACACCGCCGTTCTATGGAGCAACCTAACCCAATCGAATCTAACTATTGCGGAACGAGAAAACCTCCACAGGGTCTGGCATAGCCAGTAGGAAACCAGTAATGAGGACCAATTCCCTGGGGAGATGGGACTCTTCTAAAAAGCGAATGCTGCTAGAACGAAAGTTCAGGGGAATAAATAACCCGGCAGATAGACAGATGTCAACTCGAAAGAGGAGCCTGCTCAGGCGCGGCTGCGCAGGAGCAGGCGTAGGAGAGGGTGAAACGTTATCCAAAAACTGGAACTTGAAACTCAATGTTGTTCATAAGTTAGAGGCGTAGGGCAAACGTCAATGGCGAACAAGTTGGAATTTAAGGACTCAAAGCCCAAACTAAATGAGACCAGAAAGCCGACACTAATAATGAGGAGTAAACGCGCCGGGAGTAGGATGATACACCAGGAGCCGGATGCTTGGAAACCTGCACGTCCGGTACTGTGAGGGGGAAAACCCGTAAGGGTCTACCTATCTCGACAAGAAGGCAGACGATGTCTGGAGAGATTTACCGTGGAAGAAATTCAAACGGCAGGTCTTTCGGTTACAGAGAGGAATCTATAAAGCTCAAAAGAACGGTAATAAAGCTAAGGTTAAACGCTTGCAAAGACTACTATTGCGTAGCCGGGCAGCCAAAGCGTTAGCTGTACGTCAGGTAACACAACTTAATGCCGGGAGAAAGACTGAAGGAGTAGATGAGAAAACTGCATTATCAACCAAGAAACGCCTTGATTTGTGTCAACGGTTAGTACAAAAGTGGGATAGGTGGAAGCACCAGAAGCTTCGGAGAGTTAACATTCCTAAATCCAACGGTAAAACCAGAGGATTGGGCATCCCAACGATAGCTGATAGAGCGTGGCAATGTATGCTGAAATACGCGGCCGACACCGAAGGTGCCGCCTTTGGCGTCCCAGCTTATGAGGCTACAGCGGGAGAGAGGAGCTATGGGTTCCGACTCGGACGCTCTGCCCATGATGCCCAAAAGCTCATCTATGCAAATCTCCAGAGTAACCATAATAAAAATAATATAGTTCTGAAAACAGATATATCTAAGTGCTTCGATAAGATATCCCATAAGGCGATATTAAAAGGAGTGGTTCTACCAAAGGAAGCAAAGAAGGTTTTGAGAGAGGGAATAAAGGCAGGTGTTAAAGGAGAATATCCCTCCAGTGAGGAAGGCACCCCACAAGGTGGAGTCATATCACCTCTGCTGGCAAATATCGCCCTAGATGGATTCGAGAACCTAGGGAGTGACCAATGGAAAGGGAACCGGAGAGACGGAACTCTGATAAAGGATATAAGGTACGCTGATGACGCCATATTCATCTGTAAACCCGGAGCTGAAATCCAGAAGCTGCGGCGTGACATAGATGAATGGCTAGCGCGAAGAGGCTTACAAATCAATGAAGCTAAGACTAAGGTAAGTAAGGCAAGGGAAGGGTTTGATTTCCTTGGATGGCACTTTCGTGTTGATTCCAGAGGAAGGTTTAAATCTACACCGAGTCATGAATCGTATGTGAGTATCCTAGAGTTGGTTAAGAAGACGTGGCGTGACCTAAGTGTTCCTGACAAAACAGGAGCCAAACGGGACACCGAAACCAGACTGAAGGCCATAGGGTCAAAGGTACGTGGGTGGAGGAACTACCACAGATTCTGCGATATGGGCAAAGACAATCTATGGTTGTGCGGCTCGTTCTCTGTGAAAGTCGCGGCGTGAGCCGAATATAAGCAGGGGCTTGGTTTAACGTGTAGAGCTTCTCAACAGCGGTTTGAGAGTCGAAATGACGAATCAAACCAAAGCAGTTAGAAATTGCACGCCTGCTAAGGGACGCCAAAGGCGGCACCGGAGCAGGGGTACGGAAGAAGGCAGACGATGTCTGGAGAGACTTACCATGGAAGAAATTCCGCCGCCAGGTCTTTCGGTTACAGCGAGCAATCTTCAAAGCTCAAAAAAATGGACAGAAAGCCAAGGTCAAACGCTTGCAAAGACTGTTATTGCGCAGTCGGGCAGCCAAAGCGCTAGCTGTACGTCAGGTAACCCAGAGCAATCAGGGAAAGAAGACCCCCGGAGTGGACGGCAAAACAGCTCTCTCCACCAAGGAGAGGCTGGAATTGTGCCAGAAGCTGAACCAGAAATGGGACAGGTGGTATCACCGCCCACTGAGAAGGGTAAACATCCCCAAGCCTAATGGCAGGGCGACTCGTTCCGGGCGAAAATAGCGGCCTAGCCGAAATATAAACCCTGGCTTGGTACAGTAAGAACGATAGAGAATATAAGTGGGGAAATCCGCTGAAAGAACATCGAAGCCAATAGGCGACTGTGCCTTGACAACTAAATCAGGATTGCTGGTGAATAACTGGTCAGAAATCAGTGAAACAGTCCAGCCACTTAAGGAATAAGTGAATCTCTATCTGCCCACACGCAGCTGTGAATTCAAGCAACCCACCCCCGTAGGGGTGGGTTGGGGCGTGAAGCTGCGGTGCGGTGCATTTTCTCGAATCGCATTCGAGGTGGAAAGCGCACCCCTGCAGAGCGCCGCGCCCGCGCCATTAATCAATGCCGCGGGCAGGGGACAGGGCGGAATCAGACACTGTAGGATGCGTTACTAGCCGTAAGTAGTAGCAACAATACAAACTTTGTTGGCGTAACGCATCGTACACTGCTGCTAATGAGGAGAATCCATGGTCAACAGGTATCCTGGAAACAGGTGAAGTGAATCACCGGGAAAAGCGTCTAGAGGCTCGGAGTACAGCGTATAGTTTAGAGGGAAGCGCCTCTTTAATGGGCTTCCGAATCGACAATCAAAACCCCACTCTGTTTTGTCATAACAAGAGTTTCCCTGGGGGGTCGGTGGGCGAATTGGTGAGACCTAAAGGTTCAAACAATTTCTGATTTGGAACGAGGAAAAACGAATGGAACTCACTTCGAGGGTGGTACCAGGAGAGGGAGGGCAGGCATACCTCTAACGAGGCCATTCGGATAGGACGCGAGAACGAAAGCTATTAGCTAAACAATTGCCCGCAATGACCGAGAGCTAATTTCTATCCAAAAGGGACGCCTGTGGTTGAAACATTACCAAATACCGCCGTAGAGATACGGACGATGGGGATAACCTAGTTCTGAATTTAAGGTCCAGGTAAGATGAAAGCCGAGTAGGAAATAGTTCCGAAATTTAGGCTCTGGTAAATCCGAGTAAGAACCAGTAAACTGAAAAGGATAGGAAAAGGCGAAAATTACCACAACCCCTAGTACCAGCTGGATAGAGGTAATTAAAGGGTTTCAAGCCTTTTAAAAGAGGTGAGTTTCAACCCATAGGTCATAGGAGCCGTGTGAGGTGAAAGCCTCATGCACGGTTCCTACAGGGATGGGGTGGGTGACCACTCCTTCGACCCGAACAGACCAGGGGATTAGGCATTCCCACTATCGCCGACAGGGCATGGCAAGCATTGCTGAAATACGTAGCCGACACCGAAGGTGCCGCCAAAGGCGTCCCAGCTTATGAGGCGATAGCCGGAGATAGAAGCTGGCGTTCGTTCCTCAGGAGCTGGTAACTGTTTCAATCCCCTCTACACAAATAGAGGGGATCAACGCTGGGGCAAGATTAACAGTCACCAATTAGATTGTAATCCCCAGACCTACCATAGTAGGTGGTAACTGGTTCAAGCTCCTCGCTTCACAACCAGTTCAACTTGATGGAACTCTTGGTGCAAACGTTCCTTTAATTCAGATGGTAGGGGACGACTGCCATAGGCAGTATAATATCCCGCCAAGGAGTTCAATGCCGTCTGCATCGTCGTAAATGAACGTTTGCCAGAAACTTTTCCATCCCGCCGATAGCGAGCAATGTAATTGTTAATTTGCTCCCGTGCCATAGATTGGATTTCTGATTTGTTCTCGGCGTCTTTGGGTAAGTCAATGGCTGTGGTTAAGGTTTGGACTACTGTCAATGTATCTTCAACGTACTTTCCACTCAATCCGGAGGTGGTGTTGCTGCCCGAACATCCCACCAAGCCTATGATTAGGACTAGAATGAGAGCAAGGAAACGGGATAGGTAATGTTCTTGCTGCATGATATAGATGATTACGACACAAATTCTGGTAATTCGCCAATTATACATTCCCAAACAGGCGGGGAGACCCAGTACCCCCCAAGAATGCAAGAATGCTATGCCTTGCTCGCGCCGGTCGCAGTCCGACAGCAGTCTGCTCTGATTCCCGGTCTCGTTGTCTCCCGCTCTAGATATAATCGCCTACTGAGGTTTAACGGCTAATTGAACAACAGAGCCTAATCATAAGCTTAATCGTTCTCAGGGTCTTCACCTTTCAGTTACCAGTGACCAGTAATCACGTACCATGGTAGCAGCTCAACCTTGGGTTTGAGGCCCCCACCAAATAAGTGGTGGCAAACCACTTATTGGTGGAAGGCGTTGGTGCGGGCTTTGGTCCCGCACCATACGCCTGGTAACTGTCATGGTACAAGGTCACTGTTTTACCAAGGTACAGTAGGGCGATGCTGGATTTTTATATTTTGTTTATAGTGAATATGTATAGCAGTCTACCATCCGAAATGAAGGTTTCAATATATGAAATTTTGGGCGTTGGTGAATTAGAAGATGGGTCTAGAATAGATATAGCGATCGCCATCTGTCGGGTAAGGTTTGTAGGTCGCCCTACGCCCCTCCCCTAAGAACCGGACGTGACAGTCTTCTATCATCCGGCTCAAGCCTTACTTCAAGCCCTACTTGGATTTCTTACTATGTACCTGCTTGTGACATGTTTTATGCAAGTGCTGAAGATTATCGATATTATCAGAACCTCCATTCCTCACAAGTACTATGTGATGGGTCTCAATTTCCTCACCATTAAACAGGTGGTCATGACATACCGGGCATCTCCAGCCTTGTGCATTTGCGACAGATTCATGTTTCGAGCCTTCGGACCAACGCACTTTACCTGATTTTGTTTGCCTGTTTTGCCAATATTCCACCAATTCTGGGTCATCTAGGGAATTGGTTCCTTTGACCTTGATATGTCTTATAATAGGTACAGATTGTATATTGAATAGGTCGTGAGTTATTTCACGACCTTTTCGGTCTGTACTTTTATAGAAGAATATCCAGCTTCTGACCTTTTTCTTACCCTTCTCGTAGGTAGTTTTGGTACGGAAATATTTTTCTTTGACCCACTTTTTGCTTTTGTTGGGGTGTCGTCTTCTTGCCCAACGCCAGAGGTACCACCAGACTCGGTAGTTTATATATGTGAAGGTTTTCTTGCTACATACTCCTCTGTAGTAATTAGCAAAACCTATGAGAAGCGGTTCTATCTTGCGGATGACTTGCTCCGGGGTTTTCGTTTTCATGCTGTCGATGGTTATACCGACTTTCTTGCAGAAGGCTAATACCTTTGACTTTTGAGGTTTGATGATTAATTTGTCCCTTAAGACGCCGTCATCTCCTTTCACTTCGTATTGTCGTAGGTTATACCCCAGGAAATCAAATCCGTCCTTGATATGTATAATCCGTGTCTTCTCCTCACTGATTTCTAGACCTAGTTCTGACAACCATTGGTTTATCTGGATTTTCAATGTCTCCAAGGATTCCTTATCCTTGGCGGTAACTACAAAGTCATCCGCGTACCTGATGACGCCTACCTTTGGGTTACATTTTGTTATATATTCTTCTAACCCGTGGAGTCCTATATTGGCTAATAAGGGACTGATAACGCCACCCTGTGGAGTTCCCCTATCGGTCGGGGTGTAGCCTTTCTTATACTCGACAAATCCAGCTTTTAACCATCCATTTATTAGAGAGTCTTCTCTAGTAGCGGTCTGGATAGATTTATGGTCAATGTTGTCAAAGAAGCCTTTGATATCAGCGTCCAGAACCCATTTGTCATACTTACGCCTCTTTCCTGAATTCTCACAGTCACCTCTTAGCCTGTTGAAACATTGTCCAATGGCATCATGGCAACTTCTTCCGGGTCTGAAACCATAGGAATTGGTTTCAAACATGGCTTCCCATTCGGGTTCCAGTGCATTCTTTACTATTGCTTGTGCGACTCTATCTCTCACGGTCGGGATTCCGAGGGGACGTTTCTTACCATTTGATTTGGGTATATATACCCTTCTAGCGGGCTTAGCCTTAGGCATGACCCACGAGTTGGCAAGTTTCACGCGCTGTGCTGGGGTTTCTATTACCTCCTTGTCTATCCCCGCTGTTTGCTTTCCGGTGTTTACCTGTGTGATTTGTCTGATACTTAGCAATAGGTTTGACCGACATCTTTTTATTAATTTCTGTAGTCGCAATAATTGCCTCCACAGTCCAAGCTTTCGGGCACGAAATATCCGACCGCGTAAATTCCTAACAATCTTCATAGTGCGGCGCCAGTTTATGTCTCCCCACTTTTCCAATTGTCCTTTAGGTCCATTTTCCAGAACTGCTTCTGTCATCTAACTTTTCCTTCAGTTTGGTCTCTAGTTGTCTTTCTATTTCGTATAAGACCCAAGTGAAGTCTGCTTTTCCTTTCGGTCAGGGACAAATCTTGAATCCCTATCTTCTCCATTACAGAGGAGCATTCGCTTTCTCACTCATCCTTTACCCTCCAAGGAGTTCCGCCTCCGTTACCTTCAGCCTACTGAGAGGAATCGACCGCCTCTCAGACCCTGTAGGGCTTATCCTGTTGTATCGCTTAGTTTTATCTAGTTGGTTAGGTTGGTTCCTATCCCCCGGTAGTACTTTGTTTCCTCAATCCATCGAAAACTCAGCGGTGGATTCTGTCTACTTGCCATTTTGGCTAAGGTGTATCAGGGATAATTTCACCTTTCGGTGTGTAACGGGGTTTAAACGGAGAAGTTCGGTCCTTGTTCGGTAATTATTACCTCAATGCCTCCTACTCTCTTCAGTTGGTTCTGGCATTTCCTCTGATTTCAGGCGGGTCATCGTGAACCACAACTCTTTTACTTCACTTTCGTTCAACCTTCCAACTATTTCCCTCTTGCTCCGTGTGCCTAATCCCTGGCATTTTGGTTACTTTCGGGGTCTGCATTCCAGCTGTTTCGTTACCCCTGCAGAGCGCCGCGCCTGAGCAGGCGGCTGTGACCAGACTCTGTGAGTCTTTTCCGTGAGGGCTAGGGGAGGAAATCCCTAGGAGGCTGGGAGCCTCACACTAAGCGACCAGTTCAGGTCGCGCAACTTAGGACACCTTGTTGATGTAGGCGCGCGCGGGACCCCGGAAATCAGGTCCTAAAAATGATGGCGACTGCTATAAATTCAAGATAGAGACAAGCCAATGCTTTCTTGCCCAAGATGCCAGTCCACTCATATTCGTAAAAACTGACACCGAGGAGACAAGCAAAATCACCGCTGTGTCGATTGTGGCCGCCAATTCATCGAACAACCCAAGAGCCACGGGGGCGGAGGCGACGAGGTTCCGAACCTCTGCCTCAAAATGTATATCAATGGCATGGGATTTCGGAGGATTGCGCGGGTCATGGATATTCATCACACAACCATTATCAACTGGGTCAAACAAGTAGGTGAGCAACTTCCTGACGCCCCTGCTGGCGTTGTGCTATTCCAAGTCCATTGAGATGCTCAAACATTCGATTCGTTTACTAATTCATTACCTCAAGTTCTGGGATGTACCTGTTCCCCCTCGAATCATCTTTTAATTCACCAACGCCCAAAAAAGAGTCATGTCACGATTGATGAGTAATTTGCAGCCAGTTCACCATGTATTGGTCATCGAAGATCCACAATTTAGACGCACTATTGCGCTAGAAAAATATACCTATTCAGTCGGACGTCATTCCAGCAACGACGTTGTACTCCATTCTAAACTAGTTTCTCGCAAACACGCCACTTTAATAAGAAAAGAAGATGGCGACAATGGTTATTGTTTTTGGCTAATTGACGGCGATACTAAAGGTAATAGAAGTAATAATGGCATATATGTAAATGGCAGAAAAATATTAGAGGGTAAATTAAATCACGGCGATGTCATTCAATTAGGTAGTGAAGTAAAAATAAGCTACCATGTCAGAGAAGGCTTGAACGATATTATTCTCTCCAGAGACGCCAAAAATCAGCAGGACTCAGAGCTAGATTCAAACCAATATATCCAAGGCGATAAAATTCTAGGAATTGTCAAGAATCCTAGTGATTTCAATGCAGAAACATTAAATGATGAGGAACTGATGAAATTGGCATCATTTCCGGAATTAACGCCCAATCCGATCCTGGAAATAGATAGGGAAGGGAGGGTCACTTATTTGAATCCAGCAGCTCGCCTCAAGTTTGGTAATCTTAAGGAAGAAAATATTAAACATCCTCTTATCGCAGGATTACTAGGTCAAGAGAAATATAAAGATGGAAAATTATTTTTTCGTGTTGTAAAAATAGGTGAGAAAGTATTTGACCAACACTTCCACTATATTCGTGAAGGCCAGTTAATCAGGAGTTATATTTTTGAGGTAAGGTCACCCAAGCGCGACCAAGAAATGCTGGAGGATAAAGCCGGTCACGATTTTATGACTGGTTTGCCAAACCGACAATATTTCAAGGATCAGCTAGCCACAGCCCTAGCCAATGGGGCAAGAAATGACAATATAATAGCGGTGTTGTTTGCGAATCTAGATGGCCTCAAAAACATTAACGAGACTTTGGGTGATGGAGTTGGGGATCGCTTGTTAAAATCCGTAGGCGATCCCGCTCCTATCCGCTTCGCGGCGCGCCTGCGTTCCTGTTTGCGAGCTGGGGATACAGTTGTTCGTTGGGGAGACCATGAGTTTACCGTGCTGCTGCCTAAAATTGAAAGTGAGTCCATCGCTGCGAAGGTGAGTCAAAGAATTATCGATACCTTACAAGAACCTTTCGACATCGATAACCATAAACTGGATACCACCTGTTTTATCGGCATTTCTCTCTATCCCCAAGATGGTGAAGACCCGGAAACCCTAGTTAACAATGCCAATGCTGCTTTAGCCGGTACTCGGAAACTAGGTCCGAATAGTTATTACTTTTACACTCGAAAGAATAACCTTGAGGTATCAACCCGGTTGCACTTGGAAAATCTGCTGCACAATGCCTTAGAGGGGAAGGAGTTTTTACTTCACTATCAACCCCAGATAAATATAAGAACCGGGGCTACCTACGGCATAGAGGCGCTCTTGCGCTGGCAAAATGCCGAACTCGGGCTAGTATCTCCAGAGAAATTTCTCGCCGTAGCGGAGCGAACTGGTTTGATTTTGCCCATCGGCGAGTGGGTGCTCCAAACTGCCTGTGCTCAAAGCAAAGCTTGGCTTGATGCGGGGTTACCCCCAATAAAGATGTCGGTAAACCTTTCACCACGGCAGTTCCAAGACAAGAATATACTAGCAATAGTGTCCCGTGTTTTGGAAGATACAGGACTGGCGCCCCATTTATTGGAATTGGAAATTACGGAAAGAAGCCTGATGAAAGATAATAACTCAGACCGCCAGAAAATACAGGATTTACAGAAGATGGGAGTTAAAATTGCCCTGGACGATTTTGGCACCGGCTATTCTTCCCTTGCCTATCTGAGGAAATTTCCCTTCGATACTCTAAAAATAGATCACACTTTGGTGCAAAATCTAAAAAATAACCCTTGGGATCTTGCTTTTATGTCGGCTATCATTGCTTTGGCTCGTCGCTTGAAACTCAGAGTCCTAGCAGAAGGAGTGGAAACTCAGGAGCAACTGGAATTATTACGCGGTCTCGAATGTGAGGAAATGCAGGGAAACCTGTTTAGCAAGCCGATTACCACAGAAGAGGTGACTATGTTTCTTGACATACATTATACCATCAACACGCGCTTTTCATAACAATTGTAGAATTGTATTACTTACCTCATTCCTGTGTGTCAACCTTCCTGATGACTCAACCAGAAGAACTAAAATCACTCCTCGAAGCTGTTGCAGCTGCAAAAGTGACCACCGCAGTTGCCCTGGAAAAACTCAAGCATCTATCTTTTGAACCTGTAGGGGATTTTGCTAAAATAGACCATCATCGCCTTCTGAGAACAGGCTTTCCAGAAGTAATATTCGGTATAGGGAAAACCCCGGAGCAAATTGTCCGGATTATGGAGGCTATGGGGAAAGGGGACACCCTAGTAATGGCGACGCGGATTGAACCAGCGGTTTACGAGCAACTCAAAGCCGCAATCCCTAATTTAGAATACTACCGTCTCGCCCGGATTTGCGCTTTATCGGAATCCAAAACCATTCCTCCCCAATCCGGTACCATTTCGATCCTCACTGCTGGTACTGCCGATTTATCTGTTGCCGAAGAAGCGGCGGTGACTGCCGAACTGTGTGGCTTTCAAGTCAAGCGTCTCTGGGATGTAGGGGTGGCGGGTATTCACCGCTTGCTCAGTCACCGGGAGATGATCAAAGATGCAGACGTACTAATTGTGGTGGCTGGGATGGAAGGAGCATTGCCTAGCGTTGTAGCTGGGATGGCAGATTGTCCGGTGATTGGCGTTCCCACTAGCGTGGGCTATGGTGCCAGTTTCGCTGGAGTTGCTCCCTTGCTAACTATGCTCAATTCTTGTGCGGCGGGTATAGGGGTGGTTAATATTGATAATGGTTTTGGGGCTGCTATTCTCGCTGGGCAAATTCTGCGCACGGCGAAGAAGTTAAATCAAAATATACCCTGGGGTTTCAACCCCAGGAGCGAAATATAATCAAGAGAGGGACCAAAAAGCCTCCTCTCTTCTGGGGATTGAGGTCTTTTTTAGTAAGCTAGACCCATGCTCCGAGTAGTTTCCGCCCCCAGATACACGCGAATGCTCAAGAAGTCGGTAGGACAAGCAGTTTCGCACCGCTTACAACCAACACAATCTTCTGTCCGAGGAGAAGAGGCAATCTGACCAGCTTTACAGCCATCCCAGGGAACCATCTCCAAAACATCCAGGGGACAAGCGCGAACGCATTGAGTGCAGCCAATGCAGGTGTCGTAAATTTTGACGCTATGAGACATTGAATATAAACTCCTTACCGAGTGTTATCCTACTTATCTTTTCTTTCGATTAAGGGATAGTTTACACCCAGGCCAGAAACCAAAGATGCAAAACGATATATAAGTTAAAATTCTGTAACAGTCTGTTAGGGTCGATGTCGGTTCGATCCAGATGCATCATAGGTTGCGTAGAGGAGAAAGATGATGCCGACGTTAATAAATAGATCTGCTAGATTGAATACCGGGAATTGAATCAGGCGAAAATCCAGAAAATCCACCACATAACCGAATAAAAAGCGATCAATGCCATTACCAAAGGCTCCAGCGAGGATCAAACCATAGCCCAACTGAACGGCTGCCGCCATTTTTGGACCAAACTGAGCGAGGGCAATTAAACCCAGGCTAACTAATAAGGAGAGCCAGCGGAGCCAACCAACTCCACCAGTGAAAAAACTAAAAGCTGCTCCGGTGTTGACCACATAGGTAAAATGAAAGATATGGGGCCACAATGGCCAAGTATCTCCCACATAGGCAAAATGCACTACCACCCAATATTTAGTTAACTGATCCAGAATCACGCCAATAAAGGCAATGATCCAAAAATAAAGGTTTTTTGTCATTGGTGGGACGCTAAGAGCGGTTGCTCCGCAATGGCAGTTTTCGAGCTCGGTTTAATAAAATAAGATATGTCCCAGGACAAAGGAAATGACTGCTACGGCGCAGACGATCGCCAACTGACCGGGGAGGGGGGCGACGGAATATTGGGCCATGGAAGTTGCCAGCTCCATGCCGTTGAAGTAGGATAAACCCAGCAAATAAACTAAACCCCAGAGGTGAACCATCGCCAAACCGCAAATAGAACTAAAGGCTAAAGACTCCAATGTTCTCTTAATGCGGAAAGCGAGCCAACCGCAGAGCCAAGCACCGGGAATGAAGCCTAAGATATAGCCAAAGGAGGGTTGTTGGATATATTCTAATCCCCCACCTTGGGTAAAGACGGGTAAAAAGGTCAAGCCGAGAACCAAATAAGCAATTTGGGACATAGCTCCGGCATTTTTTCCCCCCAAACACCCGGTCAACAATACACCGCCAATTTGATAGGTAACACCGAGGGGTTGACTCTGAATCCCTATCTCCGCCCAATACCAGGGGGCATTTGTGACAAAGGCTTCCATAAAAGTGCCACCAATGGTTAGGAATAAACCCGTTAGCCCCCAAAGTATTTGATTCGCAGGAGACACCGCTGGGATTTTACCCAATCGCTTCCGAGAGGTATTTTTGCTTTTTGGCTGGGGTTTTATATTCACCGGGAATGGGGGCTTCGCCACCTTCAAGTCCTAAGGATTTCAGCATAGCATGATCTCTTTCTGGGGGCTGCCCCAAGGTAGTGAGGTAATGACCGATGAGCATAGCATTTATTCCTCCTTGCAATCCCAAGCTTTGCAGTACCCCGAGTACTGCTTCGCGACCCCCAGCATAGCGGAGGATTTGCTGGGGCAAAATGAAGCGGAAAATGGCGATAGCTTTCAGAGCTTCATAGGGATCCAGTTGTCTGCGATCGCCTAAAGGGGTACCTTTTCGGGGATTGAGCAGGTTTAGGGGCACGGATTCTACTTCTAATTCTCGCAATATTAAAGCCAGGTCTACCCTATCTTCCCAGCTTTCCCCCATACCCAGAATGCCTCCAGTACAAGCTTGAATGCCAGCCTCTTTGAGATTTTTTATCGTTTGGACCCTATCCCTCCAACTATGGGTAGTAACGATGGTGTCGAAAAAGTTTTCTGAGGTTTCCAGGTTATGATTGTAGCGAGTTACCCCAGCGGATTTTAAGGCCATAGCTTGTTCTGCCGTCACTTCTCCCAGAGCGCAACAGGGTTTAATGTCAGTTTCAGCGATAATTTGGCGCACCGTTTCCAGAATGCCTTCAAATTCCTTGGATTGCTGAAGATTGTATTTCGGTCCCCTTCCCTGACTGACTAAACAAAAGCGTTTTGCTCCCGCTGCTGCTGCTGCTTTCGCTTGAGCGAGAATTTCTGAAGACGGTTTGAGATCGTAAATCGGGGAATTGTTGCCGGGGTGATGGGCAGACTGGGCGCAGAAGCCACAATTTTCGGAGCAGTTGCCGGACTTGACGTTGATAATGCTGCACAAATCCACAACATTACCACAACAGGCTTTTCGGATCTTATCCGCTGCTGCGCAGAGGAGTAATATATTTTCCCTACCTTCTATTGTAGTCAGAGTTAGTGCTTCTGCTTTGCTAATCTTTTCCTCCGCAATAATCCTAGTGGCAAGTTTATCTAGCCCCTCGGCTAAACTCGCACTAGCTTCTGGGGGTACATTAGAGGTGGATCGGGAAGTTAATACGGATGCTTGAACCACTTTTTACAAATCCTTCGCATTAAATTGATGATTAAGTTTATCATGGTTTAGTTATATTGGTCTCGCGCAAAGGCGCTGCATACGCAAAGGAAGGATGTCAGTTGAATTTTATTTGTTAAAGTGGTATTGGGAAAGACGGTTAATCATCAAGAGTGTTCGGCGCACCGCCGCTTCTTTCTTGAGATGATAATTAGTATCAAAGAAATCACTTCGCTTATAAGCCATTTCCCCGGGAGAATTGAGTAATTGGATATCTAGTTCACTGGTCATATCATTATATATCTTATTGAGCGCCTCCTCAGACTGGAAAAATTCCTCTTCAGGAATGGCTGGAAAGAAGTAAAATACCTCAGCCCCTCTCTGACGAAGCTTGACTGCAAAGCTATTAAGCTTGCGAATTGATGTTTTAAAATTAGGTCTGGAATACTTTACTTTTCCACTCTTTATATCCTTGGCAACCTCAAGTTGATGATGGCCTACTGCATCTCCAAATTCATTAAAGGTGTCTCTGCTGTAAGGAAGCTCAGGAATACTCTTACCTGGGGCAATTCTTCTCGTTAGATCTCGCAAACCAACTAAGAAACCTTTATCCAGCATGGCTTTGTATTGGGGCCAACGGAAAAAACTCATATTGGACGGTTCCGGTTCGATAGTTCTCCAAACGACAGAGGGAGAAACGGTTCCCAGTAGTGAACTATACTCAATGGATAGAATGACTATATCACCGGGTTGGGCGAACTCAAGTACCTCGTTGAGTTGATAGTCAATACCTTGTCCAGCGTTATAAGCTAAATTGACAACGGGGAGTTGAAGTTGCTGGGAAATCAAAGAGGAGTTGGTGCCCCAAGCAACGCTGGAAGCACCAGCCAGCAATATCTTGGGTGAAGTGGTTTCTCTCGCCAGCCTATGTTTATCGAGGGATGCAGCCATATAGGATTTGAGATCTGGTTTGAAGGAGAGGAAGCATATTCCCACAAGGAACAATTGAACGAATGCGCGGCAGTCCCTACCCGTAGGATGCTAAGAAGTCGTAGGATGCGTTACTAGCCACTGTAGGATGCGTTACTAGCCACTGTAGGATGCGTTACTAGCCACTGTAGGATGCATTACTAGCCGTAAGTAGTAGCAACAATACAAACTTTGTTGGCGTAACGCATCGTACGTAGCAGCATCCTAAATTAAATGGGTTAGCGTAACGCATCCTACGTAAAACGCGATATGACAGCGTTTTCCGGAATGGGGATGGATAGCGCGGGAACTTAAGTTAACAACTACGCTTTGGGGACGTCTTGAGATGTTATATATTGTCGTAACTTTTCAATTGGCGCGCCGCCACTAGAAGCTACATAGGCAAAAACAAGACCAAAAGAAAACATCGAACCGGTAAAACTTCTTAACTTCACTCTTAAACTCCCGTCTCATAGTTCGGCTAGTGGCTGCTTTCAAAGATCCAGCAACTGCTGAGATTGAGTTCCTAGGATGGAAATCCACCAATAAGTGGACATGGTCAGACTCGCCCGAAAACTCAACTAGCTTACACCCCATCTTCTTACAATTGCGCAAGCAACCGCGTTAGCGTCCCTGATTACACATGGCTTCCATGCGGGTAAACATAGAGGCATTGATAGCTTTCCTTCGATAATGTGTTACAAATACAAAGTGCAGTAGCACGCTAAAAACGCTATGAGAGCCTTTTCTAGGTTTCATTTTGACAATGTATCCCTAAACTGCTATAGTTAAATTATCCAACCCAAGAGTTCGTGATGCCAACCCGCCGTATAACCTACCGACTATATCCAAACGTAGAAAGCTCACGCAAATTGCACATGGCCCGCAAGATGCACTGCGAGCTCTACAATGCTGCAATTGCTAATCGCAGAACACAATATTGGCGGGACGCCAAGGGCGGTTGCTTACGCAAATGGGCACTCGGTAGATTATTTTGAGCAGCAAAACTCTTTACCAGCATTCAAAGAAGTTTGGCCAGAGTACAAAGAATTAGGTTCCCAAACCCTCCAGGCGACTTGAAAACGAGTCGATTTTGCATTTGCCAGATTCTTTAGAGGCTTGGGGAAATATCCCAAGTTCAAACGCTTTGCGTCGTTATAGAGGATGGACATATCCCAGCAGTGCTGGTTGGAAAGTTCACACCAATATGGGTGTTAATGGTCAGCTTGAGTTGAGACATTTTAAGTCCGGTTTTATCTTTATTCCAATGCGGGGAAAGGCCCGAACTTGGGGAATCCACCCCCTTGGTCCCCCTCCTGGGAGGGGGTAGGGGTGGGTACTATTTTTTGGAGCAACAACAAGTGGTACGCATCTATCACGGTTAACTGCGTCCCTGAGCGAGAGACCGGGTCGGGTGCTATTGGGTTGGACTTTGGGTGCAAAGTTGCCATAGCCACCGACCATGGAGAGTTCATAGAAGCTCCAAAGTTTCAGGCTCAGGCAGCTCAAAAAGTCAAGCAGCTTTCCAAACAGTTGAAGCGAAAACGCCGACCAGAAAAAAGGAAGACTAAGGCTTCTCGTAGATGGCACAAAGCACAAGGTCTAATCAGTAAAGTAAAACGTAAGGTAGCCAATCAGCGTCACGACTGGTCTCCTTTAGGTGCAGCAAAATTGTTAGCAGTAATAGCTTGGTTGCTACTGAGAAGCTAAATCTTAAGGGTATGACCCGTAAGGGAAAAGGGAAACAAAAGCGCCAGAAAGCAGGTCTTAATCGTTCCTTATTAGATGTAGCTATTGGCATGACCAAAGATGCTATTAAATATAAGGTCATTGAGGCAGGTGGTGTTTATTTAGAAGCACCAACACAAAAGTTAAAGCCCACTCAAAGATGCGCTAAGTGCTGGGAAACTACTAAGAAAACATTGAAGGAGCGCGTTCATGTTTGTCAGCATTGCGGGCATCAAGAGGATAGAGATATCAATGCAGCTCAAGTCATGTTGGCTTGGGCTAGGGGGCAGGAACTGTCCTCTTCAGACGCCGAGCCGCGTAGGATGCGTTAGCTGCCGTTAGGATGCGGTAGCTGCCGTTAGGATTAGCGTAACGCATCCTACCTTCATGCGGAAGTATGAAGCAACTAGGGGCGCCCTCAGCGTCAGAAACGACCCACCCCTACCCCCTCCCAGGAGGGGAACGCTCAGCGTAGCGGCACGGCGTAGTTCATGGGGCTGGTTAAATATCCTAAGTTCAAAGCAAAACGTCGCTACAGGGGATGGACTTATCCAGACAGTGCTGGGTGGAAAGTGCATACTAATATGGGGATCAATGGGCACCTAGAATTGAGAGATTTAAAGCTGTCAATTCCTATGCGGGGTAAAGCGCGAACTTGGGGTAAGCCAACAACTTGTACAATAATTTGGAATAATAATAAATGGTACGCATCTATTACAGTTAATTGTGTTCCCGAAAGGGAAACCCACCCCCCAACCCCCCGTTGGGGGGTGGGTTGGCTTGGATTTTGGTTGCAAAGTAGCTGTAGCGACATCAGATGGAGAGTTTATAGAAGCTCCAAAGTTCCAGGCAGCTGCTGCGGCAAAAGTCAAGCAACTATCAAAACAGCTAAGAAGAAAACGCCGACCAGAAAAAAGGAAGACTAAAGCTTCTCGTAGATGGCGCAAGGCGCAAGGTCTAATTAGCAAAGTAAAACGCAAAGTTGCCAATCAGCGCCAACTCCCCCCCTTAGTCCCCCCCCCTATTGCGAAGCTTTGCGCAAGCAACCGCCCTTGGCGTCCCGCCCTTGGCGTCCAGGGGATGCTGGTGTTTGCCTAGGGGGGATAGAGGATGGGAGGGGTGGGATGATAAGGGGGGTAAAGGGGGATCCTCCTCTGGTCTCATAAGGTAGCAACACAAATCGTTAGCAGTAATAGCTTGGTTGCTACTGAGAAGCTAACACCGAAGGTGCCGCCTTTGGCGTCCCTCAAGGGGATGACCCGCAAAGGAAAAGGCAAGAGAAAGCGTCAAACCCACCCCCCTTCGCCCCCCTCCCAGGAGGGGGGTTGGGGGGTGGGTTGCTCCCCTCCCAGGAGGGGATGGGGGTGGGTATCGGTCTTTGTTAGATGTCGCTATCGGCATGACCAAAGATGCTATTAAGTACAAAGTTATTGAGGCAGGTGGTGTTTATTTGGAAGCACCAACACAAAAATTAAAACCTACCCAAAGATGTGCTGAATGTTGGGAAACTACCAAGAAAACATCTCGTTTACGTGTTCATGTTTGTCAGCATTGCGGACATCAAGAAGATAGGGACATCAATGCAGCTCAAGTGATGTTGAAATGGGCTTGGGGGCAGGAACTGTCCTCTCTAGATGGGTCGCGGCGTAGGATGCGTTAGCTGCCGTTAGGATGCGGTAGCTGCCGTTAGGATTAGCGTAACGCATCCTACCAATTGCGGAAGCATGAGGCAACTAGGGGTAAAGAAGCGTCAGAAACGCCTAGCGAGTGCGTAGCTGCTCGGCGTAGTTCATTTAAATCAAAATACTTAATCCAGCTGCTAAAACTTCTGCTAGAATGCTTATTACCCGATAAAGGGCAATAGTGAGGACAACCACTCCTGAAAATTCATCTAGGAGAGCGATCGCAGTGGCTTCAAATACTCCCAACCCTCCCGGTGCTCCTGGTACAATTAACCCCAGTAGCCAAGCAAAGCTGAAAGCTGTAAGTATTTGGGGTATTTGACTGAAGTTTATGGATGTTAGTGCCCAGAAGCAACCCAAAAACCCTATTCCCCGCAGGATAACAAAACCTATTTCTCCCAATAAGGGTATGAGGGGGTAGATGGATAGCTTTTCTGTGGTGGTGTTTCTTTTCTGACGACTTAAAGTTTGCAGCACTGGGTTGAGGAAATTGGGGTGAATAGTTAGTAAAATGAGAATTAAACCCAAAATTTCTAAACCTCGGGTTCTGAGTCCTATTAATGCTATAATTAAAGCTGCTGCTGCCATTAAAAGGGGTTCTAGTAATACGGTGAGGGTGGCTACCGTACCGGAACCTCCTGCTTTTTGGACCCCTTTAATACGTCCGTAGTAGTGCCAAACATTCCCGGGTAAGTATTTGGCTATATTAGTTCTCAGGTACAGTTTTAATCCCTGTTTGGTTGTTATTGGTTGTTGGCAGCTTTTCAGGATCCAGGTCCAAACCCAACCCGACCAAACATGAGCTATAAGGGTCATGAGTACTGCTAATATAAGTAGAGTCCACCCTGGTCCGTGGATCCGTACTGCTGTTACTTCTTCCCACCTGTCCTTGAAAGCTTTCAGGATAAAGAAGAGGGTTCCACCTAAAATTATCCACTTCAACCATCGGCGTCTATCAGCTCCCGCCAAGGGCGGGACGCTTACGCAAAGCTTCGCAATCATCTGCGGTTCCTTATACAAGTTTCAATCAAGTCTGAGACTCCAGTAACAGGAAAAATATCACACTGCAACTCGTGTTTAACTTCTTCTAGGGTTAGATCATCTAAAAAGCGCGGGTCATCTTCTTTTAACATCACCGAAGGGAGCAAGATCCCATCTCCTAGGTAGCGCCCTTTTAGTTCCTTAACTAAATCTTGTCCTGTAAGTAAGCCAGTGACAGTTATTTCTTGGCCCCAATAGTTACTCCTGAGGGGGGCTAGGTGGACTGTTAATCCTTTTGGTGTATTTAGTTGTGATACTAAAGGTATGAAAGCATGTTCCACTGCGTTGCCTACTACCCAGGTAAAGTTGCGGGGTGTTTCTATCTCCCTGGGAAGCATTTTGTTAGCAGTTATAGTAAACTCTTGGATAAATTTACCAATAGAACCCACACCGTTACCAATTTGCGGGTAGTCTTCGTAGTGAGAGGGTGGGGGAGTGGTGGTTTGGGCTATGAGAAACCACTCGTCTGCTAACCAAGCAAAGTTACTTCCTAGTTTACCGTGGAATTTTGTTTGCAGTTGCTCCACTTGCTTAATTACTTCCCTTGCTTTTTCCCTCCTAACCGGAGTTAATTCTGCTTCGGGGGGACGAAATTTAGTTAAACCCACAGGAACCACAGCAGTGGAGATAACTGTAGGGTGAAACTGGGCTAAGTCTAGGATAGTTCTTTCCAAATGTTGCTGATCATTAATACCAGGACACACTACTATTTGAGCGTGAACTTGGAGTCGTCGTTCTTGGAACCATTGTAACTGTTCCAGTATTTTTCCTGCCCGGGGGTTTTGCAGGAGACGGGTTCTCATTTCTGGTTCTGTACTGTGAACGGAGACGTAAAGGGGAGAGAGTCGGAGTTTTTCAATTCTTTCCCACTCCTTAGGAGGGAGGTTGGTGAGGGTGAGGTAACTCCCATAAAGGAAACTGAGACGATAATCGTCGTCTTTCAGGTAGAGGGTAGAACGTTTTCCCCGAGGTTGTTGGTCGATGAAACAAAAGGGACAATTGTTGTTACACTGGATTAAACCGTCAAAAAGAGCAGTGGTAAACTCTAAACCTAAGTCTTCGTTATCCTCTTTTTCGATTTCAATATAGTGGGTGGTTCCTTTTCTATCTAGGACTTCTAACTCTAGATACTCGTCGGCACAGAGGTATTGATAGTCGATGAGGTCTCTCAGTTGGGTACCGTTGATAGTTACAATAGCGTCTCCTGGTTCAAACCCTATTTCTGCTGCAATGGAGTTGGGGGTTATTTTACTAATTGTGGCAGGTTTCATGAGCACGTACCTTGACAGTTACCAGTTACCAGTGGTTGGTTTACAGTGCGCTGGGAATTATAGATGATTTTATCATAACAGGTAACCTCAACTTTGTCAATCTTGTCTATCTCGCGCAAAGTAGCCGCTCGAAAGACTCGCAGAGGCGCAAAGGGCGATCGCTCCCAAAATAAAAATGAGATATTTCTACAACTTTGTCAATCTAGGGGGTTGACAATGGGGAATTGACAGGGTATAGTCCACATAGTGGAGTAGGAATGAACAAACAAGTCTTTACTCAATCACACCATTAACTCAATCACACCATTAAATGGAGGAATTCAAGATCGATGACAAAGAAACTCAAACGAACTTACCTTATCACTTTCTGTTCCACTGCCTTTCTAGTTTTGCCGTTCAGCCCTCCAGCTCAAGCACAATTATCTTCCAGCCAAATCGTCCAATGCAATAGTCCCTCAGGTTTGTGCGCTCCGCGACAATTTTGGAATCCCTACTCCCGGCGTTTGGAAGTTCAATGGGTTCCCTACTATCCCTCTAATTCCTCCTCTCGATCGCCCTCTAATTCCTCCTCTCGATCGGTAGATGATTATGTTCGCGAACAAAATAGGAGGGCCAACCAAATTGAGCGAAATTCTGAAATTTGGCTAGAGGGATTAGAGGAAACTAACTGTTTGGCCTCTAGCTCAGGTTGTTAAGGTAACATCCAGCCTTTCCGATCGGTCTTTGTACTTGAAAGGTGCCCGTTAACCCCTTGGTATACATGACTCTCCTTGATGGGCAAGAGAATATGCTCATCCTACAGTTTAACCGGTAGCCTCTTGGATTGATTGGGGTGTTTTGCGTAGAAGAGTAATCCTCAAACCATCTTTCCTCTTCAGATAGTTCAGATAATAGTTTTTTATCCTCACAAAACCCGCTGGCAGTATGGTTTTACAGATTTGGGTGATAGATTCTCCTATCTTGGCCAATTCCATCATGGTGTCGATAATTTTTTTTTTGCCTGTTCGCCCTTCTTAGCTGCTGCTGAACATATATCATAAGTGGCCACTTGCTCGGTAACTACTCCAGGTAGTCTAGAGGCGATCGCCGATATTTCATCTGATGACCACTTCCCTGGTAGGTAAATAGTGATTTGCTCGTTGGGACGATTCACTGCGCGGATCAGCTACCCTCCGACGCTTAACATAACGACCGTAGCCACCGTATAAGCTAGTAGGATTAACTATTTATACCGTCTCACATTGCCATTTTGCCGCCAAAGCTCCTAAATTCTCTGTATAGTCGCCAATGGTAACCATTGTGGTGTAATTTAAGAATTGATTAGAACCCCTGCTATCATGTCCCCAGTGCCCGATCGTTACATTTCCTGGCAATATGTGTGAGTAAGCGTGACACTTATAACCTATCAGTCCAATTTTTTCACCGTCCTCCTTTTCGATTTCGATATAGTGGGTGGTTCCCTTTTTGTCTAGGACTTCTAACTCTAGATACTCGTCGGCACAGAGGTATTGATAGTCGATGAGGTCTCTCAGTTTGGTACCGTTAATGGCTACAATAGCGTCTCCTGGTTCAAACCCTATTTCTGTTGCTATGGAGTTGGGGGTTACTTTACTAATTATAGCAGGTTTCATAGTAGGAGTTTCGCGCAAAGGCGCAAAGTCGCAAAGGGGAAATATAAGATGATGGGGAAATTGTAGATAGTTCTATCATAGCAGGCAAGTTCAATTTTGTCAATCTAAGGGGTTGACAAGGGAGAATTGACAGGGTATAGTGCACATGGTGGGATAGATGTGCTCCTGGGGTAGTAGAATATCCAAGTAAACCAAACCCTCTCCTCCCCTCTCTGCGACTCTGCGCCTCTGCGTGAAACAAAATGAATAAACACGACCTAATCCAAAAACTATCCTTAGTAGAACATGTAGAAGGAGGGGATTTTTCAGAAACCTACCGTTCTTCCCTCACTATCGGTACCTCAAGAGAGGGAGTCCAGAGAAACTTATTCACCTCTATCTATTATCTCCTCACGGACGACCAACCCATTGGCTACTTTAACAAAAATCAGTCTCCTATTATCCACTACTTCCAGTCCGGTTCCCCCTTGACTTATTTAATCCTCCAGGAAAATGGACATTTAGAGAAGGTGAAATTGGGGTTTGACGTCACCCAAGGTCATGTTCCCCAACTATTAGTACCGGAAAACTGCTGAAAAGCAACAGTTCTGGAGTCGGGAGAGTTTGGTTTACTGGGAGAAGCAGTGGCACCAGGTTTTGATTATCGAGATATGTCCCTGGCTAAACCAGACTACTTTCGTTCCCATTTTTCTCAATTGTGGCCTGAGTTGGCACCCTATGTCAAGTCATGACTCCTCTTCCCCCTTTGCGCCTCTGCGCCTTTGCGCGAAACCATGAAACCAAACAGTAACCAAATCAAAGCAAAAGCCAAGGAACTAGGTTTTCACCTAGTGGGTATAGCCAAGGTAGAAGGGCACAAAGAAACAAACCATCTCAAAACCTGGTTAAGAAAAGGGTACCATGGAAACATGGAATGGATGAAAAATCCCAAACGCCATCATATCCGTACCTGTAGGTCCTGGGTGCAATCAGTTATTTCTGTTGCTCTCAACTATTATACCCCCCACCAACGCCCGGAAGGAAAAAAATATGGCAAAATTGCTCGTTACGGTTGGGGCAGGGATTATCATAAAGTCATGTCCAAAAAGCTGAAAGCTCTCAGTCGATGGTTACAAAAGCAAGAAACAGGAGTTGAAGCTAAATACTATAGTGACACCGGACCTGTTCAGGAGAAAGTTTGGGCACAACGAGCAGGCATAGGTTGGATCGGGAAAAATGGGAACCTCATTACTAGAGAGTATGGCAGTTGGGTGTTTTTGGGAGAAGTGCTTACCAACCTAGTGTTAGAACCAGATAAACCCCACGGGGAATATTGCGGCACTTGTACCCGTTGTCTACAATCTTGCCCTACTTCAGCGTTTCCGAAACCCTTTGTGGTAGACGCTAATCGTTGTATTGCTTATCATACCATTGAAAATCGGGGAAAAGAAATACCCAAGGATATTGATTTAGCCGGGTGGGTGGCCGGTTGTGATGTCTGTCAGGATGTGTGTCCTTGGAACCAGCGTTTTGCTAAGGAGACGGACGTAGCAGATTTTCAACCTTATCCTGGAAATGTTGCTCCTTTATTAACTGACTTGGCAACTCTCTCTGAAGAGGAGTGGAGTAAACGGTGGACTGCTTCTGCTTTGAGAAGGATTAAGCCTCAAATGTGGCAGAGAAATGCTCGATGTAATTTCGGAACCGCAGATGATTGCGAAGCAAAGCGCAAGCTTTGCGCAAGCAACCGCCTTTGGCGTCCCGCCCTTGGCGGGAGCTGATAAATGCGGATAAATATGGTTTAGTAATTGGTCCTATAGAGTGTAATAATTAAACCAATTTCATTCATTCTACCTCTTCTTCCCCTCTCTGCGCCTCTGCGCCTCTGTGTGAAACCTTCTTATCAAATTCGGGAAGGTGGGCCATGCCCACCCTACGAACTGGTTACTGGTTACTGGTTATTGGTACCCGATCCAAAAACTTCTCCAACTCAGTCAAAGCATCAGCATCCACCTTAGTTTGCATGGGACAAAACTTAGGTCCACACATAGAACAAAACTCAGCCGTCTTATAAATATCCGCTGGCAAAGTTTCATCATGATATTCCCTTGCCCTTTCTGGATCCAGAGCCAACTCAAACTGACGATTCCAATCGAAATTATAACGAGCTTTAGACAACTCATCATCTCGGTCCCTTGCTCCAGGACGACGACGAGCAATATCCGCAGCATGGGCAGCAATTTTATAAGCGATTAAGCCATTGCGCACATCCTCAGCGTTGGGAAGACCCAAATGTTCCTTCGGTGTCACATAGCAAAGCATAGCGGTGCCATACCACCCTGCCATAGCAGCGCCAATAGCGGAAGTAATATGGTCATAACCAGGAGCAATATCCGTCACCAAAGGACCCAGCACATAGAAAGGTGCTTCGGAACACTCCTGCATCTGTTTCTTCACATTAAACTCAATTTGGTCCATAGGCACATGACCCGGACCTTCCACCATCACCTGGACATCATGTTCCCAAGCGCGACGAGTGAGTTGACCCAAAGTCTTCAACTCAGCCAACTGGGCTTCATCAGAAGCATCGTGAGTGCAACCAGGACGAAGAGAATCCCCTAAACTAAAAGAAACATCGTACCGCTTAAAGATTTGGATAATCTCATCAAAGTGAGTATAGAGAGGATTCTGCTTGTGATGATGAAGCATCCACTTAGCCAGAATACCCCCACCACGAGAAACAATCCCGGTAAGGCGCGAACGCACCAAAGGCAGATGTTCCATGAGAATACCAGCATGGATAGTCATATAATCCACCCCTTGTTGAGCATGCTTCTCAATCACCTGGAGGAAATCCTCAGCCGTGAGATTTTCCACCTGACCGTGAACGCTCTCCAAAGCCTGATAAACGGGAACCGTGCCAATAGGTACAGGGGAAGCATTAATAATAGCAGTGCGCACTTCATCCAAATTAACCCCCCCAGTGGACAGATCCATCACCGTATCCGCACCGTATTTAACCGCCAAATGTAACTTAGCCAACTCTTCATCAATATTAGAGGAGTTAGGAGAAGCGCCAATATTAGCATTCACTTTACACTTAGAAGCGATGCCGATACCCATAGGCTCCAAGTTAGAGTGATTAATATTGGCGGGAATAATCATCCTGCCTCGAGCTACTTCGGACCGAATCAAATCCGGTGGCAGGTTTTCTCGTTGGGCCACATAGTGCATTTCCTCCGTCAGCAGACCTTGACGAGCGTAGTGGATTTGGGTTACATTACCTTGACCCCGACGCTTAGTTAGCCATTCAGATCTCATGTTGTTTTTTGCTCCTCAATTAACAGCTTCCCTCCGCTGGTATGAACCAGGATCAGGTTCTAAGGGTATTTCTCAGCCTAAATTCCAGACACCCCTAGCTATCGATTCTGATTTTAACACTATCTCCCGGTTCAACCAATTTCTTTAGTTTTATTTTATAAAGTTAGTATAAGGTGCCCAACAAGCTAATAAAATTATCTGGAAAAAATCAATCAAAAAGGAGACCAACCCATCTATATTCATCCCCGTGCATCTGCGGTTAAAATTGCCATATAATAGTATAGTATTATATTGCTAGCTGGATTACCATTTTTTATATGCATAAATCAGTGATTATATGCGTTGATGACGAACAGACTATCTTAGATAGCCTGAAAATAGAACTTGAAACGGCTCTCTCTGATGAATATATCATTGAAACTGCCGAAAGCGGCCAAGAAGCCTTAGAATTATTATCAGAATTATTAAAAGATAATTATTCAGTTGCGGTGGCCATAGCAGACTATATCATGCCGGGAATGAAAGGAGATGAACTGCTGATTAAAATTCATGAGCAAGATCCGAAAATCCTCAAAATCATGCTAACTGGACAGGCAGATATTGAAGCAGTGGGTAATGCAGTGAACGCAGCGAACCTGTATCGGTATATAGCCAAGCCGTGGGACGGAACGGATCTAATTTTGACCCTTAGAGAGGCATTGCGCAGCTACAAACAGGATCGGGAATTAGAGAAGCAACACAAAATTTTACAACAATTAAACGCTTCTCTGGAGCAACAAGTAGAAGAGCGCACCGCTAAACTCAAACAAGAAATTGCCGATCGCCTTTCAGCAGAGAGAAAATTACAAAGCTTAAATGAGGACTTAATGCGTTCCAACGAGGACTTAGAACAATTTGCCTATGTTATCTCCCACGACTTGCAACAACCATTACAAAGTATCATTGGTTTTGGGCAAATACTGATGTTACACTACCAGGAGATTCTGGATGCAGAAGGAAAGGACTGCTTATCCACTCTAGTCAATTCCGGGCTGAGAATGAGACAGATGATCCGGGACTTACTTACCTATTCCCGAGTGGGCACCGAAGGTAAAAAATTGGTACCAACGGACTGCAATAAAGTCCTGGAGAAAGTCCTGGCTAACTTACATAGATCTATTAGCCAAAAACATGCCAACCTCATTTGCGCTCCTCTACCCAGGGTAATGGGGAATGAAACCCAACTGCTCCAACTGTTTCAAAATCTGATTGGCAATGCTATCAAATTTTCCCGTCCGGCATTTTCTCCTCAGATTACAATTTCCGTAGAGTCAGAAGGGGAGCGATGGCGTTTTGCCATTCAAGACAATGGTATCGGTATCTCCCCGGAGAACTTCAACCGCATTTTTGGCATTTTCCAAAGACTAGAAACAGGGACTGAATACCCCGGTACCGGTATTGGTTTGGCCAGCTGCAAGAAAATTGTCCAACGTCACGGCGGGCGAATCTGGGTAGAATCTGAACTGGGTGTGGGCACTATCTTTTACTTCACCCTGATGAATGAGAATAAAGAAAAAGGGATATAATTAGTAAAAATCAGACTAAAGATGAGCCAACCATTAGAAAAAGCCAATATATTAGTTGTGGATGACACCCCAGCTAACTTAAGCCTGTTAACAAAAATTTTAGTTGCTCAAGGGTACGCTGTGAGCGCGGCCAAGGATGGGGAAGAGGCACTTGCCATTGCCCGGTCCCCTGGGGAACTGGATTTAATTTTACTAGATATAACTATGCCGGATATAGATGGCTATGAAGTATGTAGCCAGCTCAAAGCCGACCAAAGCACTCGGGAAATACCCATTATCTTTATCAGTGTCTTGTCTGACATTCTGGATAAAGTAAAAGCCTTTGGTGTGGGGGGAGTGGATTACATCATCAAACCCTTTCAGATAGAAGAAGTGTTAGCCCGGGTGCAAACTCATGTGGCTTTGCAACAGCTGCAAAAAAGTCTCCGCGAGAGAAATGAGCAATTAGCCCAAAAAAACCAGGACTTGGCCCAAACATTGGCAGAGTTGCAAGCTACCCAAAAAGAATTGATCCAATCAGAGAAAATGGCCGCATTAGGAAAACTAGTAGCAGGGGTAGCCCACGAAATTAATACTCCTTTAGGAGCCATTACCTCCTCCGTGAGGAATCTAGCTAATTTCTGGCAGACTTATCTCCTGGAGTTACCGTCTTTTTTCCAAAAAATATCTGCCGAAAAAAAGCAGGATTTCTTTGCATTACTGGAAAAGTCAACTCAAAAAGATAGCTATTTATCTACTAGAGAAACGCGAAAAATACAAAAAAATTGGGTGCGTCAATTAAAAGAACAGGAGGTTGAAAATCCTCAAGATATCGCTAATATTTTAGTTAGTATTGGCATTACAGCAGACATCAGACCCTTCCTAGGGCTCATTAAAGATCCAGAGGGAGAAAGTATTTTAAAGATAGCGGATCAATTGGCAAAAGCTCAAACCAGCACTAGAACCATCGCCACCGCCTCAGAAAGAGCAACTAAAGTTGTGTTTGCCCTCAGAACCTATGCTCGTCATGACTCCGAGGACGCAAAAATTAGAGCACATATTCCAGAAGGTATTGAAACAGTATTAATCATTTATCATAATCTTCTTAAAAGAGGAGTAGAAGTAATCAGGAACTATGCTCCCGACTTGCCAGCAATACCCTGCTATCCCGACGAACTGAACCAAGTTTGGACCAATCTAATTCACAATGCTATTCAAGCAATGGCAGAAAAGGGAACTCTAACCATTGAGGTGAGTGATATTGATAACTGGATCACAGTCATAATTAGGGATAGCGGTCCGGGAATTCCCCCGGAGATAATACCGGACATCTTTAATCCCTTCTTTACAACCAAACCAGCAGGAGAAGGCAGTGGCTTAGGGTTAAATATTGTCAAGAAAATTATTGAGAAACACCAAGGTACAATAGAAGTAAAGTCAGCCCCTGGACAAACAACTTTCACCGTATCCCTACCAAAGGAATAAAGCAGTTACCTCGTACCATGACAGTTGACCAGTCATGAGTTACCTTGAAAATTGCCGTCAGGTAAGGGTTATAACATTTCTCGCAAACCCACCCCCATCCCCTCCCGGGAGGGGAGCAGAGGGGTGGGTCACTTGGAGGTCTCAATCGTCCAGCGACGATTGCTATAAAATAAATGTGAGGGAGGAACAACAAATAACTAACAACCAGAGGTAGCAATGTCTGAAGCAGCAATTCTATGCGTCGATGATGAAATAGCCATCTTAAAAAGTTTAGAAATCGAACTACACGCAGCATTTGCAGATACTTACATCTACGAATTTGCCGAAAGTGCAGATGAAGCCCTAGAAATAATCCATGAACTAGATGAAAAAACAGTGCGAATACTGATTATTGTATCAGACTGGTTGATGCCGGGAATGAAAGGAGACGAATTTCTGATTCAGGTCCATGAAAAATATCCCCAGATTATAAAATTAATGCTGACAGGGCAAGCTGACGACGAAGCCATCGAACGGGTGCAAGAACAGGCTAACCTCTATCATTGCTTGCATAAGCCTTGGAATGCTGAGGAATTAATCGCCACAATTAAAACCGCTTTAGCCAAATCATAATGGTTTTGTTTTTTGGTGGTTCCCGCTGTCACTGCTCTTGGCAATAGATGATGCGATGTTAGGACTGCTAGGGTTCACCATCACCTCTCTTGTTTTTGGCACTACAACTAAATCCATATCTGACCTCGGGATTGCTCCTAATAGAGCCTGATCTCCCATCACTAGTGCACCTGCAAAACCAACTCTATTTTTATAGCGCAGTTCAATTGGACCAACGTAGGGTACAAGTTTTTGACTTCCATCTGCTAATGTAACCTCCTTTTTATCAATCTCCTGAAGCCTTAGTTGGATTTGGATGTGTGCTGGAATGCACAGATGAACCGAGCCAGTATCTGCCAGTGCATCAACCTCTACAGGATTCAATTCAGGGAGTATCGGATTTCGCAACCGAATTCTTGCGTTGGTTAAACCCATTAAAGCTTCCTCTTCACTAGTCAACTTCTCTAAATAGAATAACACACTCAGGGACAAGTGGCAAGGTCTCGCGCCTTGATATAGCAATCGCCAGGGGGATGGGGGGATAGGGGGATGAGAGCTTTTTAGGTTTTGTACTTGATGTCGCAACCCCTGTGGCGGTTGCTATACCAGGTGCAAACAGGGGCACTTCTTATCAATAAACAAGCCCATATTGGTTGGGTTCGCGCCCTAGCCTGGAGCAACGACGGCACCAAGCTGGCTAGTGCTAGCACCGACTATACAATTAAACTCTGGAAACTGAATAGTAATGTTTCTCAACTGGACCATGTTCATACCATGGCAGGACACAAAGGTTGGATTTGGTCCATTGCTTTTAGTTTCGATGGCACCAAATTAGCCAGTGGTAGCGATGATACTACCATGAAAGTCTGGGAAGTTGTGAACGGTAATTGCCTCGGTACCTACTCCCACCAATCTTGGGTCCGCTTTGTGTCCTTCCGTCCAGATGGCCTCCTAGTGAGTGCTAGTACGGACCAGGTAGTCAAGACAATGGAAGACGCCTTATCTTTACCCAGTGCAACAACTTTGGGTAAGTGAAGCAAAAAAGCGTCTCGATGAAATCCGAAGCGGTACAGTTAAACCCATTCCAGGAGGAGAAGCTTTGGCTAGGGTAAGACAACTTAGGGAAAAACCATCTCCAGGGGAAAATTAGCCAATGGTGGGCAATGCCCACCCTACTATAAAATAACAACCCTGTTATACAACGTCTATGTGGGTGTAATCGAAAGAACCAGAGGGGGCACACCCCCCATGTTCAAGATTTGACATAGTTCCCAGCGAAGTAAGAGTCTGTTGCTTCTGTCACTTGAGAGATCAGCTCTAAGATCCACCCCTTGTCCCCCGCTGCACTTGCTAGTTGCTTGAGAAGATGTAAGACTCTGTATGAGCGAGCAGCGGAGTAAGGTTGGACTTGAGAGTGTTTTAGATTGGGTACAATCTCCTTTGTTTCTTCAAACACAAGAGCACATTTCTTGTTTAAATTACTCACAAGCACGCTAGAAGCTTTTCCATCACGGAAGTCGCGATCGTAAATATTTTCGATTTGATTCAAACCAATAACGAGCTTGGAAGGATCGGTTTCAAAAGCTGGCAAAACCACACTTTCTATCCAATCTAGGTCATATGCTAGTGTCCCCAGCGCGTCTGCTTTAAGTATCCAAAGCACAACATCCGCCTTGGGTAGTTCCTCTTGCAGAATGGGTTTGTAATCCGCATCCACTCTTCTGCTAACACCCTTTGAACATGTCAATCTTACCTGAGTTAAGAAGGACACTCTCTTCAAGAGTGTCCCGGAGAGCTGTGGATTATACTTGTGTTTTACACAACCTGAGTGGAGAAGTTTAGACTAAAGATGAGGTCGTTGTAGTCGGCATCTCCTGTATTGGGTAAGTCTTCCCAGCCGAACATCTCGTCTCCAAGCGAACGAAGATGACGACGACTATCGGGATTAGCTGCTGCAAAGCTGAAATAAGCCACTGGGTCTCCTGCATCCCCAAATTCATTATTGGAATTTTGGGTTAGGAATTCCGCTATCGTTAGACCTCCCCCATTACTAATTAGAAAGGCCCCAATAAATGCATCAGCAGGAATTTCGGTTGTACCAAAGTCTTCAGGGGTGGTATTCACGCCAGAACCTCCCCGTAGCAAGAAGTCATCTACAGCGTTATTTAAAGCTGCTGCTGCATAGCCGTTGTCCCCGGGTAGGAGAATTTCTCCATTTTCCGCTTCAACACCACCTCCTGCATTGACCATCAGGTAAAGCCCCATCTGATTATCGAAGGCTGCATCGGTCCCGAAAGCCTCGATGCTTTGGGGTAACTCACTCAAAATGAGTTCATTTTCAGCAACTGGGTCAGTTTCGAGGGCCAGATCGGTAATGATACTATTTTCCAAGGTGGGAGCACGAAAGGAGAACCCACCAATACCAGGGAGATTCAGTTCAAAGAATTGGTCTTCTGCGGGTGTGGGGTTAGGGTTTCCACCATCACCATTGGCATTATTATCCACCCCTTGGGTAAAGAAACCTTCAAAAGAATAAATTGATGTTCCATCATCACCAAAAAAGTTGGTTTCTAAGTTATCCTGAGCTTCAACAAAATAAGTCCCTGGGGCAACTGCTTGAGAAAAAATCACCTGACCTCGCTCAGTAATATCTTCCCGTAGAATAGTAGCTAAAACCTCATCAGTGTCAAACTGTCCATTATTGTTTGCATCTTGTCCAATGACATAGTTCACGAACCTGTTTACCGGACTAACTCCAGTGACTACTCCATTGAATAGCCCTTCACCAGTCACGATAAAATCAGCTGCCCCTGGTCCTCCAGAATCAAGAATACTGAATACTCCTGCTTGTTCAAAGGTTGTTACAAAAACATCTTGAGGATTTACAGTTGGATTAACTCTGCCTACCTCAAAAAAGCGAAGAATTGGGCTTTCTTGAAATGAACTAAGATTTTCAGGATTTTGACGATCGCTCATTTTTTTCTCCTTTCATGAATACTTTGTAATCGCTGCGAAATGGTTGAACCTTTGATCCCTCGTTCAAAAGTAAGGGGGGATGTGAACGGTTACAATACTTTGGTGCAGCATTTAACCTTCTAAAACCTGTGCAAAACTCCACAAACCTGGGGCTGAAAACACGGGTGTATACCTCCTGTTATCCTTTTTTTAGTCGATACATCCATGATATTTTGGGTACATGGGGATTGGAGGATCAGTTTTTGGATCACTTTTATGGGCTATGCTGACAACACGTAGTACTGTAGGTTGGGTTGAGAGGGCGAAACCCAACATGGGTTGGCGCTGTTGGGTTTCGCAAGGCGCTCTCCCCACCCCTGATGATTCTTGCGGTGGGCAATGTCAAATGGTAAAATAACCGCAGAGAAACAGAGGACACGGAGAAAGACGGAAGAAAATGGCTGATTCATTAATAGCATCAGAGTCTGGATTGAAAATCGCCGACGCAGCTAGAAAGCAAAAAGGTTGGACGAAATTCAATACAGCACAATATTCAGCAGAATACGAAGGTTCTGAAGGTACATTGAAACGTTTCTGGGCTGGGAAACAACCTATTACTCGCGAGAACTTTCTGGCAATCTGTGCAGCTCTGGGGGTTAATTGGGAGAACGTTGTTCACTCCCCCATAGACTTGGGAGGGGCACCGGATATTTCCTTCTTTGTGGGGCGCACTGAAGAATTGGAGAGCTTGAAATCCCTCATTTTAGAGGAGCGGTGTCCTTTAATTACCATCTACGGTATGGGGGGGGACGGGGAAAACTTGTCTTGCAACTCAACTAGCTCAGGATATTCAAGAGGATTTTCACTACGTCAAGTGGTATAGCCTTCGGGAAGCACCCCCAGCTGAAGAGATCCTCCCCAGACTAATTAAATTTCTGGGAGCCAATAAAATTAACGAGTTACCGAATAGCATTGATAAGCAAATTTCACTACTGATTCAATATCTAAAAAGTTGGCGCTGCTTATTGGTGCTGGATAACGGAGAAGCTATTCTGGAAACTAACACTCACGAAGTTACCTATCGCCCCAACTATGAAGTATATGATACTTTCTTCCAAACCATCGCCAAACAACCTCATCAAAGCTGTCTCCTTTTCACCAGTCGCCAACTCCCCACCATAGACTCCCTACCCAGGGTGAAGAGCTTCCCTCTGAAAGGTTGCTCCGACGAAGATGCTCACAAGATACTAAAAGCAAAAGAGCTGAAGGGTAAACCCCAAGATTACACATCTCTCATAGACTCATATAAAGGTCATCCTCAAGCCTTAGAAATCGTCTCATCTCACATCCAAATTACTTACGATGGTAATATTAGTCAATTTCTGAACCAACCAGAACTATCTCTTTCTTTTGGGAATATTGAGAAACTGCTCTCAGAAATATTTGCCCCTCTCTCTAACTTAGAAAAAGCCATTATGTACTGGCTGGCAATTAACAGAGAGCCGGTTTCCCTAGCTCAACTCCAAAAATATCTGCTCTCTTCCACAGATAGGAATGATGTAAAGAATGTCTTAGAATCCCTAGGAAGACGCTCCTTAATAGAAAAGAGTCAGGAGTCTGCCAGTTATACTCTCCAAAATGTCATTCTGGAACATCTGACAGACCAATTTGTGGAGCAAATAGTCCAGGAAATCACCACATTACAATTGAAATTATTTCACAGTCATGCTATAATTATAGCTCAAGCTAAAAATTATATCAGACTCAGACAAATTAGACTCATTCTTCAGCCTATCCTGGAAAAACTCAAAGAAAAATTTCCAATTCAGGAAACCCTTGAACAACATTTGAGGACAATAGTCAGCCAATTACAAAAAACTTTCAACTCAGGCTATGGAGCAGGAAACGCTATCAACCTGCTGGTTCATCTAGGGTGTAACTTAGCAGGCTCTAACTTCCAAAATCTAACTATCCGACAAGCCTATTTGGAAAATATTAATCTCCAAGGAGTGGACTTTGGGAACTCGGCCATCCACAATACAGTTTTCTCTGATGTATTTGGCAGTGTCTTAACCGTTTCCCTAAGTCCTGAAGGAAATTTACTCGCCACAGGAGACACCAACGGTGAAATACGTATTTACCAAGTGCAAACAGGGGCACTTCTTATCAATAAACCAGCCCATAGTGGGTGGGTTCGCGCCCTAACTTGGAGCAACCATGGCACCAAGCTGGCTAGCGCTAGCACTGACTATACAGTTAAACTCTGGAAACTGAATAGTGATGTTCCTCAACTGGAACATGTTCATACCATGACAGGACACAAAAATTGGATTTGGTCCATTGCTTTTAGTTTCGATGACACCAAATTAGCCAGTGGTAGCGATGATACTACCATGAAAGTCTGGGAAGTTGTGAACGGTAATTGCCTCGGTACCTACTCCCACCAATTGTGGGTTCGCTTTGTGTCCTTCCGTCCTGATGGCCTCCTGGTGAGTGCTAGTACGGACCAGGTAGTCAAGACATGGGATATTGAAAAGGGTCACTGTGTTAACCAATGGCAAGAGGAAACCCATGAGGTGCGAGCAGTAGCCCTAACCCAGGACGGTAAATACGTCATTACCGGTGGTGAAGACTGCAAAGTCAGACTACTAGAACTAGAGAACAAGGGTAAAATCGTTAAAGAGTTTGTAGGTCACACCGCTCGCGTTTGGTCCGTTTCCTCAGCCCAGTCCCAACCAATTTTGGCTAGTAGTAGTGCCGACCAAGTGATTAAGCTTTGGCACCTGGAAACGGGAGCTTGTTTGAATACTTTTACTAAAGAAGAGGTGGGTCGAGTCAGGGCTTTAGCCTTCAGCAATGATGGAAAAATCCTGGCCACTGGTAGCGATGCTCAGGGAGTCAAACTCTGGGATGTCCAGAAAGGGGAGTGTCTTCAGGTTTTCGAGGCACGTACCTCCCGAATCTGGTCCGTTGCTTTTGTCCCCAACCAATCACAGTTTGTCAGCGGTGGTGACGATAATATCCTCAGACTTTGGGATGTACAAGGAAACCTCATCAGAAGCTTTTCTGGGCATAAGGGAAGAATTCGCTCACTGGCTGTCAGTCCTCAGGGAGATATTCTGGCCAGTGCCAGTAATGACCGAACTATCAAACTGTGGCATTTGGAAACGGGAAAATGTCTGAGAACTTTAGAAGGGCACCAAGATTGGGTTTGGTCGGTCATCTTCAGCCCCTGCGGTAAAAAGCTGATCACCACTGGTGATGACCAAAAAGTGAAAATCTGGAAACTGTCGGGAAAATGTTTGCGCACCTTAGAGTTACGAGAAATTTGGTGCTGGGCAATGGCACTCCACCCTGAAGGCAACATCCTCGCCATCGCCAATGAAAATGCTAATATCTGTCTCTGGAATCTTGAAACACAAGAACCAGAGCCTGTTCAAACATTGGCAGGACACGAAAATAGAGTTCAGACGATCCGGTTCAGCCCTGATGGTAAACTACTCTTGAGTGGTAGTCATGATAGGACACTTAAGGTGTGGGATTGGCAACAGGGCAGTCTAATACATACTCAAACTAGCCATATAGAACAAATCCGTGCCGTCGCCTTTAGCCCAGATGGGAAAGTTTTCGCCAGCGCTGATGATGAGGGAAGGATAAATATTTGGGGTTGCTATACATATCAAAAGCTCTATGACCTTGAAGGTCATGAACAACTGGTGTGGTCCCTTGCCTTCAGCAGTGATGGTAAGTTATTAGTTAGTGGGAGTGAGAATGAGACCATGAGATTATGGACAGTAGCTGACGGAGAATGTAGAAAAATATTAAAAACCAAACCTCTCTATGAAGGGATGAACATATCCTCAGTTCAAGGCTTAACTTCGGCTCAAAAGAATATTTTATTGAGGTTAGGGGCACAAGATTTTGTACAAGAGATGACTCACTAAAAACTATTATCTGGGTAGGAGCATCCAAGAAGGAGTTAAAAGCATTTCCTGAAGATGTTATCGACGAAGTTGGATTTATTCTCTACCGAGTTCAAAAGAATCAATTTCATCCTAAAATCAAACAATTGAAAGAGATGAGCGGTGTTTTTGAGATAGTCACAAATTATCAAACCGATACTTACAGGACAGTGTATGCTATAAAAATAGACAATTATATTTATGTCCTACAAGCTGAAGGGTATTAAAACTCCATTGCAAACCATTGATTTAATCGAAAAGCGTCTTCAAAGCGCCAAACAAATATCCAAAGAAATACAGCAGTAGATATACTCATGGAATATACAGTAACTTCGGGAAACATCTTTCAAGATTTAGAATTGCCAAATGCTGCGGCTAGATTTGCTAAGGTTAAATTAGCCTCTATGATTGACGACATTCTTGATAAAAATATGACAATCATTGAAACTATTCAAGTTTTAGGTATAAATGAGGATAAGCTTGCTGCTTTAAAGAATGGCAGATTACAATCTTTTTCTGGGGCAAAATATAGAAATAATAGTGACTCCATCATCGGAACTGAGCCCCAATGGTTCCATAACAGTAGTGGAGCAAAGAGCTTCATGAACTACGCGAGGAAAGCGAGCGGGTGGGGACGTGCAGCGCCGGAGTTCAAAGGAGGTTTCCCCTACCAACCCTTGTAGCTAACTCAGGATAACCAGCTTCAATGAGAGCGCGATCGCGAATCCGACAAGCATCGCACAAACCACAAGGCTCCTCCTCTCCCCCATAGCAAGACCAAGTTAACTCAATGGGTACTCCCAGGTCCACGGCGCGACGGACGATATCTACTTTAGAATCCTTAATTAAGGGAGCGATTAATTGGATTGTTTTTCCTTCTGTTCCTACTTTAGAAGAAAGGTTGGCCAGTTGCTGATAAGCCACCAGATACTCGGGGCGACAGTCGGGGTAACCGGAATAGTCTACTGCATTTATTCCCAGGTAAATTGCTTCGGCATTTTTGGCTTCCGCAAGAGAAAGGGCAATAGCGATAAAGACTGTATTCCTTCCGGGGACGTAAGTAGAAGGAATGACTCCTGGTTGGACGCCGTCTTGGGGTATAGCAAGGGACTTGTCCGTTAGGGAAGAACCACCCCATTGAGATAAATTTACATCAGTGATAAAGTGTTCTCTAATTTCTAAAGCTTGGGCTATCTTCTGGGCTGCTTCTAATTCTAGTGAGTGACGTTGACCGTAACGGAAGGAGAGGGCAATGAGTTGGTAACCATGGCTAAGAGCAACAGCAGCGGTGGTTGCAGAGTCTAAACCCCCGGATAGTAATATTACAGCAGTGGGCATTTTTGATTATCTAACTTTGAGGAACTTGTGAGTCTGGAGACTAATGCGCCATTCTGGGTGGTGTAAAATGTATTGTAGGATTAATTCCTGACTCGTCTCTGTGTTCCATTCCGGTTGCAGATATTTGACGGTTTCCGGTGGAACCTTAGCTGCTTGCTCTTCCGCCCATTTTAAATCCGAATCGTTGGCTACCACAACTTTTAATTCCTGGACATGGTTATATACACTCTCAAGAGGTGGTTTGAATTTTTTGGGGGAAAAGGTTACCCAATGAAATTTGCCGCTGAAAAGATGAGCACCAGAAGTTTCTAAGTGAATGGGTATTCCTAAGTCTCTGAGTTCTTCCGTTAAGGGATCCAGATTGTGGAGCAAAGGTTCTCCCCCGGTAATAACGATGATAGCGGAGCCGGCAGCTTTTGCCTCTTTCCTCAATTGGGCGCTACTATAGAGGGAGTAACCTGATTTACTCCAAGACTCTTTCTGATCGCACCAAGGACAATGGACGTCGCAACCCCCCAGTCGAATAAAGAAGGCATTCACCCCAGTCCAAGCTCCTTCTCCTTGAATGGAGTGGAAAATTTCGACAATGGGATAAAAAATTTTTTTTTCCATATTTTCCCTGTCAAATCCCAATTTGATGTGATATAGTTATCTATATACAAACGCGGACGTGGTGGAATCGGTAGACACGCACGCTTGAGGGGCGTGTGGCTTAGACCATGCGAGTTCGAGTCTCGCCGTCCGCATTATCAGTTATCAGTGACCAGTTACCAGTGACCAGTTACCAGTGACCAGGGCGTCTTTGGAACGAACGCCCCCAAAATAAAATGAGAAACTGGGTGGGGAGCTGGCCAGATGGCCAGATGGGGTGATGGGAAAATCTTCTAGTGCCTCTCCCAAGATAGTATCTCACAGATTCACCCAATCACCCTATCACCCAATCAGTTTCTGGAGAGTTAACAGTTCTTTCACAATTTTCCCCCTCACCGAAAAAAGATGAGAAACTGTTTATCCTGTGGCTCGAAGGTCTTGGATTTGGTAGGGTGGGCCGGGTACCCGCCCCAAAAATCAGTATTCAAAGTTGAGCTATCGATCGCATGATTCAAGTTGTCTTGAGTTACCAGTAATTAGTTATCTTAACCACTAACTGGTAACTGGTAACTGGTAACTGGTAACTGGTAACTGGTAACTGGTAACTGGTAACTGGTAACTGGTAACTGGTAACTGGTAACTGGTACGAGGTAACTGCTATATTAATCTATTCCCAACTGATCATCGCGCTTGTACTGCATATAGGCAGCGACAAATAGCCCGGCGAGAGTCACTGAAATAAGACCGATAACAATTCCCAACAGCAAGTGTTCAATCACTATAGTTCTCCTTGGCGATAATTTTGACCTATCTGTATATATTACTATAGCGCTGCTCGCGGGTGTGGGGTGTGGGGGCAGACGTGGTTGCAGAGTGGATAAATATTAAGTTATCTTTATAAAGCGCAATAATTGTTACATCGTTTTAACCGATGTTTAAGAAGTCAAACCTGCCACTTGCAACTTCGGGATGCCCAATTCAAATGTTTCAATGGATAATCAGTTCGTCCATCCCAAAATGCTAGTACTGCGGATTGCCTTAACTGCCGTGCTAGTCTTGGGGATTGTTGTCCTGGGCATGTGGGGTGTTCATTGGTATCAGGTATCAGAACCCTACATGCAAGAAGTACTTTCCCTGAAAGGAGATGTTGTCCAAGGTAATGCCATTTTCCAGATCAACTGTGCTGGGTGTCACGGCAGCACAGCAAATGGGAAAGTTGGTCCTTCTCTGGTAGAGGTTTCCAAACGCAAATCCAAGGTAAGTTTGATTTACCAGGTAATTAGCGGTCAAACACCCCCCATGCCGAAATTCCAACCTAACCCGCAAGAAATGGCAGATTTACTTCAGTATTTAGAAGAACTCTAAATATCCAGGTCGGTGAGATTGAGTTTTGGTCCGTTGGTTTCGATAAATTCCCGCCGAGGTGCTACCCGATCCCCCATCAAAACAGTGAAAATACGATCTGCTTCCGCCGCGTCTTCAATTTCCACCTGCTTGAGAGTGCGACTTTCCGGGTTCATGGTGGTTTCCCACAACTGTTTCGGCATCATTTCCCCCAAACCTTTGAACCGCTGGATCGAATAATTGGCATTGGCAGGAAAGTCTTTGATTTTCTGTTGCAGCTCCCGATCGCTATAGCAATAGTAGTGATTGCGACCCCGTTCCAGCTTATATAAAGGAGGGCAAGCAATATAAATGTAGCCCCCATCCACTAATGCCCGCTGATATCTGTAAAAAAAAGTAAGCAATAAAGTTCGTATGTGAGAACCATCAACATCAGCATCAGTCATAATTATGATGCGGTGATAGCGTAGCTGCTTAGGTTCGAATTCTTCCCCTTTAATCCCCAATCCCAGGGCAGTAATCAAGGATTGGATTTCATTATTCTTGTAGATTTTGGCATCGTCAGTTTTTTCGATGTTGAGGATTTTACCCCGCAGAGGCAAAATGGCCTGAAATTGCCGGTCTCGTCCTTGTTTAGCGGATCCTCCGGCGCTATCTCCTTCCACCAGGTAGATTTCAGAATTGGCTGCCTTTCTCTCACTGCAATCCGCCAATTTTCCGGGTAAGGGAGAAGATTCTAAAACTGACTTACGTCTTACTAATTCTCTGGCACGACGAGCTGCTTCTGCTGCTTTAAATGCTTGAAGAGCCTTTTCGATAATCGTGTCTCCCACTTGGGGGTTAAATTCCAAATACTCATTCAGAACCGCCCCCACCAGGGAATCCACAATCCCCCGCACTTCCGTATTCCCCAATTTAGTTTTGGTTTGCCCTTCAAATTGGGGTTCGGGAACTTTGACGGAAATGACCCCAGTCAAACCTTCCCGCACATTTTCCCCACCCAGGTTGGAGTCATTATCTTTGAGTTTGTTGCGCTTCCGGGCCACATTATTGAGAGTTCGGGTCAAGACCGCTTTCAGTCCTTCCAGGTGAGTACCACCTTCATTGGTTCTGATATTGTTAGCAAAACCCAAAAGATTGTCGCTATAAGCGTCTACGCACCACTGGAGGGCGACTTCAACTTGGACCCCCTTTTTGGTTCCTTCAACGTAGATAATATCTGGGTGCAGCTGTTGTTTTTCCCGAGTCATGTAGGCTACATATTCCTTGATACCCCCCTGGTAGCAATAGGTTTCGATATGGGGTTCGGTTTGTCGCTTGTCAGTGAAGGTGATTTGGACTCCAGCGTTGAGATAGGCTAATTCCCGCAAGCGTCCCGCCAGGGTGTTATAGTCAAACTGAATGGTGTCCGTAAAAATTTCTTCATCTGGCATGAAGGAGACAGAAGTACCTGTGGAGTGGTCGGGGCCTGGTTTTGCTTCTAGTTCCCCTATGGGAACTCCCCGTTCGTAACGTTGGGTGTGGACCTTATTTTCTCGCCAGACCGTGACTAAGACCCATTTAGAGAGGGCATTGACCACGGAAACCCCTACCCCGTGCAGTCCCCCAGAAACCTTATAGCCGCCCCCACCAAACTTACCTCCAGCGTGGAGCACTGTCATAACCGTTTCCAGGGCTGATTTCCCTGTAGTAGGATGAGTATCGGTAGGAATACCTCGACCATCGTCGGTAACCCTGACGGAACCATCCTGGTTAATATCTACTTCTATATGAGTACAATACCCAGCCAGAGCCTCATCGATAGAATTGTCCACCACTTCGTACACTAGATGGTGGAGACCTCGTGGTCCCGTGGTGCCAATATACATCCCCGGTCTTTTCCGCACTGGTTCGAGACCTTCCAGGACTTGAATCTGCTGGGCGCTGTAACTGCTAGTCATTAAATAAATTCTCCGATAATGGCACCATCGCCGAAGTTTGAACCCGAGATGGCTAATTCATCAAAAATTATAACACAAAATGGTTAAAGAGGAAGCTAGAGCTGTTTGCAGAAAAATTTTTTTGGGGATGAACCTAGATGCTGATTGTTATTTGCGGCCCTACTGCTACGGGTAAGTCGGAACTGGCTCTAGAATTAGGGAAGCGTCTGAATTCGGTTATTATTAGTGCAGATTCTCGTCAAGTGTATCGAGAGTTGGACATTGGTACTGCTAAACCTAGCCAGACCTACCGACAGTCAGTACCCCACTATTTAATTGATATTTGTACACCTACTGAGACTCTCACCTTAGCACAATATCAAGCACAAGCACAAGGTTTAATTGCTTCTTTTGCCTCTCCTTGTCTTCTAGTAGGGGGTACGGGTTTATATATTAAGGCAATAGTGAAGGGTTTGAAGATTCCCCGAGTTTCCCCTCAGCCAGAATTGCGGGGACATTTAGCATCTCTCTCTCAACCTTTATTATATTCTTTATTGTGCCAGGTGGACTCTAGGGCTGCTCAGAAAATTCATCCTAACGATTCTGTGCGAACGCTCCGAGCATTAGAAGTATTTTACGTTACTGGTATCCCTCTCAGCCAACAACAAGGAGAAAATCCTCCATCAATTCCTATACTTCAGATTGGCTTAGATTGTGACAATCTTTTGAACCGGATTAAAACAAGAACGGACAAGATGGTAGGAGAGGGATTGGTGGAGGAGGTAACAACTCTCGGAAAGAAATATGGTTGGGATTTACCTCTTTTGGATACATTAGGTTATCGGGAAATGAAACAATATTTAGCTGGAGAAGTATCTTTACGCGATGCTAAAGATTTGACAGTTTTGCATACCCGGCAATTTGCTAAACGACAAAGAACTTGGTTTAGGACTTATCAGGAGATAGAATGGTTTGATGGAGATAGTTCAAGACTTTTGGAGCTGGTTTGGAGACGAGTGGAAAGGTTTCGCGCAGAGGCGCAGAGGCGCAAAGGGGGAAGGAAGATTTAGTTAGGGCGATCGCCCTTCATTGATTCACCTGGGTGAGATATTGATAAGCTTTTGCTTTCGCTAACCGCAGTATATGTTCTAAGACTATGTAGTTATTCAGCTCGTTCTTTTCTTCTGGTGATAACTCTTCATTTTTCTCCTGAGCTATTAAATGAGCTACCCTTAGTTTCACTTCTTCGGAAGGCTGAAAAGCTATAACATTATGAGGTGTGGTTCCTGATTTGACAGTTTTGCATACCCGGCAATTTGCTAAACGACAAAGAACTTGGTTTAGGGCTTATCAGGAGATAGAATGGTTTGATGGAGATAGTTCAAGACTTTTGGAGCTGGTTTGGAGACGAGTGGAAATGTTTCGCGCAAAGGCGCAGAGGCGCAAAGGGGGAAGGAAGATTTAGTTAGGGCGATCGCCCTTCATTGATTCACCTGGGTGAGATATTGATAAGCTTTTGCTTTCGCTAACCGCAGTATATGTTCTAAGACTATGTAGTTATTCAGCTCGTTCTTTTCTTCTGGTGATAACTCTTCATTTTTCTCCTGAGCTATTAAATGAGCTACCCTTAGTTTCACTTCTTCGGAAGACTGAAAAGCTATAACATTATGAGGTGTGGTTCCTGAGGCGATGAAATCTATTAGTTCATCATAAGCTTTGTTTGGGGTAAGGGAAATAGTCATGGGGTGTTTAGAATCAACAATGTTTCACTTATCTATATTATAGTCTATCAATTCTCTTTTTGTCAACCTATTCTTTATTGATCTACACTACTTTCAGGTTTTTCTGCTCTTAATTATTCTTGGGCGATCGCCAAAACTTCTCGATAAAGTTGTTGGCTAATTCTCGTTCCTTGAGCGATAAGTTCATCTAGTAAGGGAGTAGTGTTAGGAATATCCTTCTAACATGGCTAATGTTTCAGTAACTTCTTCTGCTAATTCTGCTCTAGTTTGGGTGGCAAAAACGGATATGCCAAAGTTCGCCATAAGATCTATCGCTTCCAGTCTGGATATTCCTAAAAGCCTTGCTGCTCTACCACTGGTAATCTCACCGTGTCGTAGCAATGTCATAACGTAAGCTATTTTTGCTTCACTTTCTGCTTCTTGGTAGATCTCTTTAGATATAAGTGGTACTGGAAAGGTAAATTTCACTGTGGTTACCATTTTTTTCCTCTTTGTGATTATTTTTTTATTCAATACCTATTTTAATCTATTAACTCTCTTTTTGTCAACCCATTCTCTATATTTTTTTTAGGAAATGTATCGCGCAAAGGCGCAAAGGCGCAAAGGGGGAAGGAAGATTTAGTTAGGGCGATCGCCTCCGCGTTTATCTGCGATTTACAATTCTTTACAAATAACACTTGACAAGTTCAGCTACAGTTGCTATGATAAGGTTAGATATCCGAGGAGGTGAGTTTTGTCAGGGAATATCCAGGTTCGTCAAAATCAATCTAAGGTTAAATTCAAAGAAATTTTCAAAGACTTAGGGGTAGTGGAGATGGCAAGTGGATCCGCTGCTGTTTTAAAATTACTGGCAACGGTAGGTATAGCAACCTCTACTCTGACTCCTGTTGCTACTGCTCTTCCTTTGGTTGGTTTTGGCAAGAAGTGCATTGATTCCCATCAGAAGCAGAAGAACCGCAAGCTTACTTCGGCAGAATTTGTAGCTCTTACGGCTCCCTTCTCTTATTGCCAGAGTTTTGAGGAACTAAAAATCTCTTTAACTTTACCAGAGGAGATTCAACCTGACTCTGCTTTACTAGAGTTTGAGGTAAATGAAGAATTAGCTAAGGAAGCTATCACCTGTTTTCACAAGTCTACCTTGGGGCGTGCTTACAATACAGTTTTGGCTCGTTTCTTAAAGGAAGGAGGGCTGAAGGAAACAGAAAGGAAGATTATTGCTGGTTGGGTGGGTTGGAAAACAGAGGCTTATTTAGCAGAAGCAGTAGAGGAAGCAGGTGAGCAAGTAGATAGAGTGGGGAGAAGTTATAGTATAGGAAGGGAAAAGGAGAGTTTATATCAAAGGATTCAGGATTATGGGGAAAACACGATTCAGAAGTTGCCCTTGGAACCAGTTTTGGGAGAGGAGAGTATTAGTTTGCAGCAGGTTTACGTTCCCCTGAAAGCTAAGGTGGGAGAGGAGGAGTTTGTTTTAGAGAAGTGGGTGAAAGAAAGGCTGCAAGAAGACTCCGGGAAGGCAATGATTATTTTAGGTGGGCCCGGAAGTGGGAAAACAGTGTTTTGTCGCCTGTTTGCTTATCGGGTTTGGGAGCATTTACACCCAAAGTGGGTACCGATTTTCTTGCGTCTGCGAAGGATAAGTAATTTTGCGGGGGATTTGGAAGAAATCTTGGCAAGAGAAGTAGCTTCTTCTTTAGGGAAAGACTGGTTAAAGGATGATTCTCAGCGTTATTTGATTTTCCTGGATGGTTTCGATGAGTTGAGAATGGAAGGGAGGGAGTTTGGGGCTGAGAGGTTTCTGCGACAAGTTATTTCTTTCCCCCAAAACACTCACCATGGTATTATTCTCACGGGGCGCCCTTTAGCTTTCCAGACTCTTAATTACTCTGGGTACAATATAGCTGAAGCCACAATCCTCCCTATGGATGACTCACTGCAAAACCAGTGGTTGGCAAAATGGGAAGTTTCGGTGAGAAGGGAGAAAAGGGAAGGGTTTGAGAAGTTTTTACGGGGGGAAAATTGTCCGCAAACTATCCAAGAAGAGTTAACAAGAGAACCATTGCTGCTCTATCTTTTAGCTGCAATGCATCGAGATGGTAAGATTAAAGGAGAAAATTTCGTCTCCCGGGGAGATAAGGAAGGTAAAATTGAGATTTACAACCAATCTCTGGAATGGGTTTTAACAAAACAGCGCCCAGAAAAGTTACAAAAGGATTTAACGAAGTTATCAGGGAAAAAGTTAGAGCAAGTTTTGATGAGTGCAGCTATTGCTGTGGTACAATCGGGAGGAGAATATGGCAAAATTGCAGCAGTGGAAGAGCGGTTAAAGAAATCTTACCCCCGTATTGCGGATGAAATTGCAAAAATGGGGGATGATAAGAAGCAAGAAGAAGCATTAAGGAACGCTTTTGCAGCATTTTATCTCAAATCAGCGGGAGGAGGAGCAGTAGAATTTTTCCACAAAAGCTTTGGTGAGTTTCTCTGTGGGAAAACTATGGAGCAAAGTTTCTCTCAATGGGTTAAACCAGGTGCTCGGAATCAGTTGTATCATGTGTCGGAGGAGGAATTAGCAGGGGAAATCTACGATTTATTTGGTTATGGGAGTCTCACTCAGGAAATAATCGACTATTTATTTGGGTTATTGGAGAGGAATTAGGAGTTTGCAGCGGAAACACTGTTCCAACGATTGCAAGATTTCTATTTTCGGTGGTGTGAGGGGGAGTATATCGACGAAGTTTTTCCTGAGGAAATCCTTGACAAAACCCAATATCGGATTAATCTTCCTCAAGAGAAGATGCGGCAACTACGGAATGCTCAACCAGAATTAGGAGACAAAATTACCTGGGGAGTGCGTCAAGTCGATATTTACACTGGTTTGAATGTGATGATTTTGCTCCTGGAGTTACAACGCTATGGAAAACGTCATGATTTGCATCTGTCTTTTCATCTCTGTGGGGAAGTGGATGAGAAAGGAAAACCAAAAGATGAAAATAAGTTGTCTCGCATCATCAGTTATAGCGACGGTTGTCTGAGGGATTCTAGCTTTTTCAATATTGTTGGTGCTTTTCTGAGTGGTGCAAATCTTAATAACGCCTACCTCAAAAACGCCAACCTCCAAAACGCCCACCTCGATAACGCCCACCTCGATAACGCCTACCTCGATAACGCCCACCTCGATAACGCCCACCTCGATAACGCCCACCTCGATAACGCCTACCTCGATAACGCCCACCTCGATAACGCCTACCTCAAAAACGCCAACCTCAAAAACGCCAACCTCAAAAACGCCAACCTCAAAAACGCCAACCTCCAAAACGCTCACCTCGATAAAGCCAACCTCCAAGGAATTAAATGGAATGAAGATACAACGTGGGGAGGAGTGATAGGATTAGAAACAGCGAGGAATGTTCCTGAAGAGTTAAAACGATAGTTACAGTAATAAGAGAGTGTCGCGCAAAGACGCCAAGACGCAAAGGAAGAATTCAAACCCTGGGCTGTTAAGGGCGGGCGGAAGGGAGCGATCGCCATGAATCATCTGCATACACAGCGGTTCAAAAGTTTCGCCCAAAGACGCAAAGAATTGAAACCCTTATAGGACGACACCTATCCCACCATCTACAATATAATCCATAAAATCCAAATTGTCAACCCTTTTTTGAAAATTATTTTTGTCCAATTCTTCAAACCTGTGGTCTGATAGAAATAAGTTAATAAAGGAGTGTAGAAAGAGATGGCGATCGCACAAGAGACAGAAATTGCAGAACTGAGAAACCTCGTTCTCGCAATGAATCAGAAAATGGACTTCATGAATCAGAAAATCGAAGCAGTGGAGGAGAAAATCGAAGCTGTAGATAAGAAAGTAGAAGCTGTAGATAAGAAGCTAGAGATCCACATAACCAAGACAGAAGAGCGTTTCAACTCCATAAAAGAGCAAGTAAAAAAACTAGACGAACAAACGGAAAAACAGAATAATCGTTACTATGGGTTGTTAGTGAGTTTGATTGGTTTTCTGGTTTCCGCTTTTATCGCCATTTTAGTGGGTTTTGGAAAAGTAATCTTCTTCGCTAACCTCTAAATAGATCCATGTTCATCTGCGTCTATCTGTGGTTCACAATTCTTTAAAAGTTTCGCGCAAAGGCGCAAAGGCGCAAAGAGAAGAAAATATTTTGGTCCAATTCCTCCTTCCTTGTGATAGGATATAAATAAGTAATACAGGAGAATTTTAAGAAATGGCGATCGCACAAGAGACAGAAATTGCAGAACTGAGAAACCTCGTTCTCGCAATGAATCAGAAAATGGATTCCATGAATCAGAAAATCGAAGTAGTGGAGGAGAAAATCGAAGCTGTAGATAAGAAAGTAGAGACTGTAGATAAGAAAGTAGAAGCTGTAGACAAGAAACTAGAGATCCACATAACCAAGACAGAAGAGCGTTTCAACTCCATAAAAGAGCAAGTAAAAAAACTAGAGGAACAAACGGAAAAACAGAATAATCGTTACTATGGGTTGTTAGTGAGTTTGATTGGGTTTTTGATTTCCGCTTTTATCGCCATTTTAGTGGGTTTTGGAAAAGTAATCTTCTTCGCTAACCTCTAAATAGATCCATGTTCATCTGCGTCTATCTGTGGTTCACAATTCTTTAAAAATTTCGCGCAAAGGCGCAAAGGCGCAAAGAGAAGAAAATATTTTGGTCCAATTCCTCCTTCCTTGTGATAGGATATAAATAAGTAATACAGGAGAATTTTAAGAAATGGCGATCGCACAAGAGACAGAAATTGCTGAACTGAGAAACCTCGTTCTCGCAATGAATCAGAAAATGGACTCCATGAATCAGAAAATCGAAGTAGTGGAGGAGAAAATCGAAGCTGTAGATAAGAAAGTAGAGACTGTAGACAAGAAACTAGAGATCCACATAACCAAGACAGAAGAGCGTTTCAACTCCATCGAAACCCAAATCAAAATTCAAATGGAAACAATAAAAGAGCAAGTGAAAAAACTAGACGAACAAACGGAAAAACAGAACAATCGTTACTATGGGTTGTTAGTGAGTTTGATTGGTTTTCTGGTTTCCGCTTTTATCGCCATTTTAGTGGGTTTTGGAAAAGTAATCTTCTTCGCTAACCTATCATGATAGTAAATTTATGATTGCACACCAAACCCGTGCTGTTGGGTTTCGTTTCCTCAACCCAACCTACAAATAAATATAATCCATGAAATCCAAATTGTCAACCCATCAATCTGTGGTTAAAAATCCTTATAAGGCAACACCAAAAACTCTTCATAAGGTAAAACTACAAACATCTCAAACTGCGGTTCACAATTCCTTATAAAGACGTTTAAACTCTCGTTGCCGTAGATTGTGGTCAACTATAGGTTGAGGATAACCACAACGTTCTCTTTCATCATCAGGTATTTTCCCACTTATTATATATTGTGTGTCCATAGAACTCAATTCCGGCAGCCACTGACGGATATATTTCCCCTCCGAGTCGAATTTCTTAGTTTGACTAAAAGGATTAAAAATCCGCAAAGGTTTCGGATCCATGCCACAAGAAGCACTCCATTGCCAACCCCCGTTATTAGAAGCTAAATCTCCGTCAACCAACTTCTCCATGAAATATTGCTCTCCCCACTGCCAATTAATGATTAAATCCTTAGTGAGGAAACTAGCTACAATCATGCGAACTCGGTTGTGCATCCACCCAATTTCCTTTAACTGCTTCATAGCAGCATCTACTATAGGATACCCCGTCTTCCCCTCACACCATGCTTGAAAATGGTCGGGATTATTCTCCCAAGGAAAATCTTTAAATTTCTTGCGATAAGGTTCTTCCGTCAATTTGGGGAAGTGATAAAGAGCGTGTTGATAAAATTCTCGCCAGGCTAGTTCTTTTTGCCAGGTTTCAATACCACTTCTGGCTTCATCACTATAACTAGATTCTAAGGCTTCCACAGCAGTTTGCCAAACAGTACGAATACCGATCGCCCCAAATTTGAGGGCTGCACTCAATTTTGATGTACCCTCAAGTCCGGGAAAATTCCGCTGTTCTTTATATTCCGTGACCCCCCTGCCGCAAAATTCCTCTAGTTGCTCCCTTGCTGCTGTTTCTCCGGGGATTAAAATTAAAGGAGTATCCCAAAAATAACCCAAATCCTTTGCCGTTGGTAAGGGGATCACCCCCACTTCCTCAGCGACGGTTATTTCTGCTGCTGTCAACCCCTCAATATTATCTAACTTAGGTGCTACTCTTTCCTTATCTTGCCCAATCCAGTTTTTCCAGAAAGGAGTATAGACAGTATAAGGTTTACCTGACTGAGTCAGAACAGCTTCCGGGGGGTGTAATAACTGGTCCCAAAATTGTTGGATTGTAATTCCTTTTGCTCTTAGGGCTGCCGTAACTTTTTCATCCCGTTCCTTCCCATAGGGTTCCACGTCCCTATGGTAAAATACAGCTTTAGCTTTCAAAGCTACTGCTAATTTAGGAATAACTATACTCGGTTCCCCTTGTACAATTAATAATTGACTCCCAACTTGGCGGTAATTTTGCTCTAACTCCTGCAAACAGCCCACCATATAGGTAACTCTTGCAGGAGCTATGTCATTCCGGTTTAAAATATGCGGGTCCAGGCAAAATAAACCAACTATCTTTCTACTCTCTTGACGAGCAGCAGCAAGTCCTATACTATCGGAGATCCGCAAATCGCGACGATGCCAAAAGAGGATTAAATCTGACATAAATTTAGCTATAATATGTTATAAAAATGGACGAGCCAAAAAAAAGCTACAAATTGTTTTCGCATCTACCAACTTCCCAGCTAAAATTGCCCCTTCTAATTCCTCAACAGTCATCAAAACCACCTCTATATCCTCATCATCATCCTGTGGTGGAGGTTGAGCTAATTTTTCTAAATTCTGAGCCAAAAAAGCGTAGATATATTCATCAGAATAGCCTGGAGCGAGGGGAAATTTACCCAGCGATCGCCAACGTTCCGCCCGATAACCAGTTTCTTCTTCAATTTCTCTCTTAATAGTCTCTGCTGGGTCTTCATTAACTTCTATTGTACCTGCTGGAAACTCCAAAAGTCTGGATTCCAAGGCAAAGCGATACTGTCGTACCAATACGAGCTTACCATCTTTCGTAACGGGTACAGCTAATGCTCCCCCAGGGTGACGAATACATTCCCAGTCTCCTTCAGCCCCGTTAGGTAAGCGGAGTTTAGCCACTTCAAAGTTAAATTTACGACCTTGGTAGGAAAGACGTTGTTTCAAGATTTGCGGGGGTTCAGAAGGTGGTACCATGAGAGATAATAATAAGTAGATTCTCAAACAGTCTTTGCTCTCCTTTAGATTATACTATAAATCTGAGCAACTTGTCAACCCCAATCTTGAATATTTCCAGAAGTGTATTTATAATGTGACAACCTTATTACAGCAAGCCATCAATGAAGCGATTAATTCTGGAAATTATCAAAAAGTGCTAGAAGGCACAGTCGCCAATGCTATCTTAAAGGCCAACATTGCCTGTATAAGCTTTAATAAAGAGGTAGGGTTAAATGACTCTATTGGCGAGATAGACGTGGAAACAGCCTTAGGGATCGTCGAAGTCACAACTCAGACTTCTCGAAAATTGAAGCAGATCCAGAAATTGATATCCAACCCAGATTTAAATCCCGGTCACAAGCCAGTCATTCTCTATGCACCTAATTACAAAATTACTTCAGCTCGGGATATTATCAATGCAGGAGCTTATGTGGTGCGTAATGAAGATGAACTTATACACTTACTGAGAAAGCTAGGAGAATAATAGTTTATGCCAGAACCAATTTCTTTAATTTCCAGTACAGCAATTACACCGGAAGAATTTGCTTATTTTCTACATTATGGGGGAGTACAGCAGGAGAACGATAATATATATGATGGCAGGCTTTCTGATGGCGATCTCCATGTTTGGATTGCTTTAGACAATAGGGAACTCCAGATTTTTGAAGAAGATGAAATCAAGTTGATAACCAAAAAACTTGGAGGTGTCCCAGTGACTCATATTCTACTGGATATCAGCGAAACCCCAGGTAGTGAAAAACTAGCCATTGACTTAGCCAGAGTTTTTGCTCAAAAATGGAATTGTGTCATCTACGAATCCCGGGAACGAATCTACTCCCCACAGGAAACGCTTATAGCCTAACTTTATATATAAATGAGGAACAAACAACCACCAACCAACAACCAAAAACCAATCTATCTAGATGGTAATGCAACAACACCCATGGATCCAAGGGTGCTAGAGGCCATGATACCTTACTTCACCCATCGCTTCGGTAACCCCTCTTCCATTACCCATGCTTACGGCTGGGAAGCAGAAGCAGCAGTCAAACAAGGGCGGCAAATTATAGCTGATGCCATCCATAGTTCCCCAGAGGAAATTGTCTTTACTAGTGGGGCTACGGAAGCTAACAATTTGGCTATTAAAGGGGTAGCAGAAGCTTATTACCAGAAGGGAAGGCATATCATTACCGTCCAAACCGAGCATCGGGCAGTTTTGGATCCCTGCAAGTACTTGCAAACCCTGGGTTTTGAGATTACATTCTTACCAGTGCAGTCAGATGGCTTGCTGGATTTAACCGAATTAGAGCAAGCAATACGTCCCGATACCATTTTAGTATCCGTCATGACCGCCAACAATGAAATCGGGGTATTGCAGCCCATAGAGAAAATTGGGGAAATTTGTCGCCAACGGGAAATTTTGTTTCACACCGATGCTGCCCAGGCCATCGCCAAAATACCCCTAGACGTAGAGACCATGAAAGTGGATCTCATGTCCTTGACAGCCCACAAAATTTACGGTCCCAAAGGTATCGGCGCTCTCTACGTCCGCCGTCGCAACCCTAGAGTAAACCTGGCAGCACAAATTCAAGGGGGAGGACAAGAACGGGGCAAACGGGCCGGTACCCTTTACACCCCCCAGATTGTGGGCTTTGCCAAAGCGGTAGCATTGGGATTGGCCGAACTAGAATCGGAAACAAGGCGTCTACTTGAGTTGCGGTCTCAACTGCTCGCGGATATTACCCAGATTTCGGGAATTCATCTCAACGGTCATCCAAAAAAGCGTTTACCTGGTAATTTAAATGTTAGTATAGAAGGAGTGGATGGTTCTGCCTTGTTACTGGGTTTGCAATCAGTAGTAGCCTTATCTTCTGGTTCCGCCTGTTCCTCTGCCTCAACTGAACCATCTCACGTGCTCTTAGGTTTAGGACGCCCTGCTCCCCTCGCCTATGCTTCTCTGAGATTTGGGATCGGCAGATTTAATACGGTAGAGGAAATTCATAAGGTAGCCCAATTCGCGAGAGCCACTATCCAAGCCCTCCGACAGAGCTATGCAGGGTAGGCGTTCAATAGTAATAATCCCGAGCAGTCAAGTTATGGTATTGTTCATACTTTTTTATTAGTGACTGTAACCTTTGTACTTAAATTAAGCATAAACTACCGGCATAGTTCGTAACCACAAACTAGCCAAAGCTATATCTGATGTCGGCTGGGGCATGTTTGTCAATTTCCTACAGTACAAGTATAGACCGTGAAGGTAAGGTGCTTGTAGAGATTGATAGATGGTTTCCTAGCTCTAAGCTCTGCTCAAGCTGTCACTATCAAGTACGATGCGCGTACATGTCAGGGCGTGGACTTGTCCTAGCTGCGGTACTCATCATGATCGAGATGGTAATGCTGCCATCAATATCAGAGCAGAAGGCATCAGAATGCTATCGGTCTTGGGAACCAGGACTGCTGCTGATGGAGGGGAAGTAAAACCAAAGCTTGGACGTAAGTCTAAGTTGCGGTGCGGTGCGTTTTCTGGAATCAGATTCCAGCTGGAAAGCGCACCAAGACCGCGGCATTCCCCCGTGAAGTCAGAAGCCCACGGGTAGTTCACGAGCATGTTTCAGACCCAGGCAGTTGATCAAGAAGACCCATCTAGAATTTAATTGTTGAATGGCAAAGCAAATTATAATCGCGGAGCAGCATAACGTTGCTGCTGTTTTCTGGGAAGATCAAATCCAAGAACTAGTGGTTGCAACTGGCAACCAACAAATTTGCGATATTTATCTCGGCATTGTAGAAAATGTAATTCCGGGAATCGATGCAGCATTTGTAAACATTGGTGATAGTGAACCCAATGGTTTTATTCACGTCAACGACCTCGGACCGCTGCGCTTAAGACGAACTTCTGGAGCAATCACCGAACTACTAGCACCCAAGCAGAAGGTTTTGGTGCAGGTTATGAAAGAACCTACTGGGAACAAAGGCCCCCGACTGACGGGCAATATTACTTTACCAGGACGCTTTCTCGTCTTAATGCCCTATGGCAGGGGGGTAAATTTATCCCGGCGCATCGAAGACAATAACGAACGCAGCCGTCTCAGGGCATTAGCAATTCTGATTAAACCCTCTGGTATGGGTTTGCTGGTGCGAACGGAAGCAGAAGGAAAAAGTGAAGAAGCCATTATGGAGGAGCTGGAATTCCTCCAAAAGCAATGGGAATTAGTTCAGCAACAGGCCAATACTACCAAAGCCCCAGCATTACTCAACCGGGACGATGATTTAATTGGGCGGATTCTCCGGGATATGTACACTGCCGATGTAAATCGGATTGTGGTGGATTCCAATGCTGGTCTCAAACGAGTTAAACAACAGTTGCTCAACTGGAGTGGTGGTCGTTCCCCAGAAGGAGTCTTAATCGACCATCACCGCGAGTACCAGCCGATTTTAGATTACTTCCGGGTCAATGCTGCAATTCGCGAAGCCCTCAAACCCAGAGTAGAACTTCCCTCTGGCGGCTATATTATTATCGAGCCTACAGAGGCTTTGACGGTCATCGATGTCAACTCCGGTTCCTTTATCCGTTCGGCAACTTCCCGAGAAACCGTTCTCTGGACCAATAACGAAGCCGCCACGGAAATTGCCCGTCAGTTGCGTCTGCGCAATATTGGCGGCGTGATTATTGTTGACTTTATCGATATGGACTCGCGACGGGACCAACTCAAACTGCTGGAACACTTTAATCAAGTCTTAAAAGCAGATAAAGCGGGACCGCAAATTGCTCAACTTTCCGAACTCGGCTTAGTTGAATTGACTCGCAAACGTCAAGGAAAAAACATCTACGAATTATTCGGTCAACCCTGTAGTACATGCGGTGGGTTGGGACATTTGCATCGCGTTCCCGGACAGGGAGAAAGTCTTACCCTGGAGACTACCCTACCTATTCTTAACGGAAATGCGCCATCGGCGCAAGGCCGTGCGCCCGTACCAGAAAAAGACCCTACTGACAAAGTTGCACTATCCCAGACAGAGCACATAGAGAAGGCAGAGAAAGAGAGTTCCCTCCCACGAGACCTACTCAATCATCCCAGTTATGAAGAGCAGGGTAGCAACAATAATACCAATCGCCGTCGTCGTCGTCGTCGCTTGAGCGAAGTAATTACCAAAGACGTACAAGAGAATGGTATATCACCAGAGGTGGAACCCGTTCGAGATAGTAGCCTGGTGGTTTCAACCCCAGGTACGCCAATAAAAGAAGCTCCGCGAATCATCAAGGGAACAAGACGAGATGAAACCAATCTGGAAAGAATTTGCGTCGAAATGACCGATTTAGAGCAAGATGTTTATGCTTTGATGGGAGTTTCCCCCCTGATTATGATAGGTAGTTCCTTGAAAGATACCAAATCAGCGATCGTTTCCGTTAAACGTCCCGGAGAACCAGATCCAGAACCAAAAAAGCAAAAACCATTTTCTCGGAGGGAACAGTTAAAGTCCAATGAGCTTTCTTGGGAATCCGATTCAGAAGAAGAACAGTCCAGTGTGCCCGAAGGGGTAGCTGCGCGTCTCTTCGAGAGCGGGGGGCGCCCTTTAATCCGTCGCCGTCGTCGTCGCTCTTCTGCTAACTCCCGATCATTGGAATTTTAGTTGGTGCTTGTAGGTGATAGGGTGATAGGTTATTTATCCTTATCTCCTATTCACCTAACAGTTATTAGTGACCCCCTACACTATTATTTGAGGGAAGCTCCTGGACCCCGCTAGCCCATTCGCGGTAATCTTGCAAGAGTTGGCTGAGTAACCTCTGTTTAATTCTCAATAAAACGCTCTTGAGGAGTCCATTGCCAGTAAATTCTAACAGTGGTTTAGGGGTGAGCCACAGAGGAGCGGGTAACTCCACTGTCACTGCCAAATCTGCTTTACCCTCAAGATAGGTTTGTCCATTGAGCAGTCGAGGACATAATTTTCCTTGAAGATTGAGGGAAAATCGCTGGTTGATATATTCCAGTCCTTTAATTTCACAGGATTGAGAGCTTAAATATATAGTCCCATTGCCATTGCCATCTCCCCAGACTTTGAGGATAACAGTTGGTTGAAAGTAATAGATTTTCATAAAGTTCAAAGGGCGCATTTTCAGCCGAAATAGTTCCACGTAATTTGTACGGAGTACAATCGACAGCTGTTCCATTAATTTTGGATCGGCGATTGCCTTTACTAATCTTTGGGGCTGACGCAGATAATGTTGAATCTCCACTGTTCCGGACTCCACCGGGATAGCTACAGATTCTGAGGCAGTAAAGCGGATATCCATAAATAGGCACATTAAGAAAAAGTATTAGCAGTTATGCAGTGACCACGTACCATGGTACCAGTCAACCCCGCACCAGACGCCTGCCTGACTGCCCCGGTTGGCCTGAGCAGGACTGGTAACTGTCATGGTACGAGGTCACTGTTTGAGATCTCGATTCTACGTGACATTTCTTCACAAAATGCATTAAAATATGACTCATTTACCTTGATTTTGCACTTTAATAACATTTTTATGGTAAAATCCATCTCATACTTAGGTCCATCGGGTACTTACACCGAAGCAGCAGCTTTAGCTTATGTAAATTGGTTAGCAGAAGAAACGGGTCAAAAATCCCTGCTGTGTCCCTATCTCACCATTTCCCTAGGTATGCGCTCCGTGGTTCAGGGAGAGGCAGAACTAGCAGTAGTACCGGTAGAAAATTCGATTCAAGGCAGTGTAACGATTACCCTAGACACCCTGTGGCAATTAGATGACCTGCAAATTCAACAAGAGTTAGTTTTACCCGTATCCCATCAGCTTCTATCCCGAGGGTCATCTTTAGAGGAATTGAAAACAGTTTATTCTCACCCCCAAGCTCTTGCTCAGTGTCAGCAATGGTTAGAGCAATTTTTACCTGCATGTACAATCATTCCTACCAATTCCACCACAGAAGCTTTAGGATATCTGGAAAAAGACCCAACCGCAGCAGCGATCGCTGGAACGAGAGCATCTGAATTATACAATCTACCAATTCTCGCGGCTTCAATAAACGATTATCCGGACAACTGCACTCGGTTTTGGGTATTGGGTTTAAAACCGACCACTGTGGGGAGTCATATTTCCCTAGCTTTTAGCGTCGCGGACGTTCCCGGAACCCTAGTTAAACCACTGCAAATCTTAGCGAGGCACGGAATTAACCTCAGTCGGATTGAGTCCCGTCCCACCAAGCGCTCCCTCGGGGAGTATATTTTCTTTATTGACATATTCGCCAACTCAAGAGAACCATCATATCAAGCAGCTTTAGCAGCACTCTCCCCTGACGTAGAAGTGCTAAAAATCTTTGGTAATTATAACGTGATGCCCATTAATTCTTCAAAGCATCCTTGAGAGCAGTACGAGCTGCGAGGTGATTGCTCGTGATGCTGAGAATTTTTTCTTCTCGAAGAAGGCGAGAAGCAGTATCATCCATCTCCAAAAGTGCCTGCTGTTCTAATGGTACCCCATAAAGATTGCTCCCTATCCAGTAAGACAATTCTCTCGGTAAGTCTGGCAGATCCTCTGGTAGCTCAATTTTCTGATCAGTCAACTTAGCAGACAGATGCACTACATCCCGGAGTAACTTTTCTACCTTTACTCCCATGGGTTTTAAGTCCTGATTGGGAGGTCGATCTTCAATCCATTCCACCAAACCCATCCGATAAGGTTTTTCTCGGACATATTCCAAAACCCGGAACCGCTGTTGTCCCACAGTCAACATCTTCATCCGGTCATCAGGTAACCTTTGATGGTGAACGATTTCGGCGCAGCAGCCAACGTTGGCAATTTTCCCTTGCGCCGGATCGATCATCAAGACGCCAAAACGGCGATCGCCCTCCAGAATGGTGTTCATCATGATTCTGTAGCGGAATTCAAAGATATGCAACGGTAAAGGACGACTCGGAAATAAAACTACCTCAGGTAAGGGAAACAAGGGCAGTTCTCTGACAGCAATAGATGATGATACCATTTGAATTAGAGCGCAGAACTAAGCTGTACCCTTTTACTTTAACGTATTTTTGGTGGTGGGTGGTGGATTTATCATGGCGCACCACACGGACAAGGGAGCGCTCCTAGACAGAAATCATTGGATATGAATATGACGTTAACTATGTTTAAACCAAATTTAAAATAAAGATGTGGGTATCTTCTAATAGATTATGTAATCTTGATTGATTCTAAAACTATCAATAGTATATGGATTATCAGTAAGAATCCCTAATCTCTCACAGCCGGAAATAGAAATAGAGCCGATGCTATTTAGTTTTTTTAGGGAGGTTAATGCAATACATTCATCATGGGCAAAACTATGAATTTATTCCTTTTTAAACTCTTGAAAACTTAGACCAGTTTCTGTCATTTTTAATTGGTTGTTTAAAAATGTAACATCTGAAAATTTACTGACAGTTTGCTGTTGGAACCTCTTCTACTTCATCAGTGGACCTTATTTGTAAGAAATAGTTGTTCACCAAGTCCGTATAAGTCTTGAGATCGTCTTGCCAGTTGCCGAGATAGCCAATTAATTCTTCTAAGCGATCTGTTCCCTCTTGTTTGAGCACATGTTCGATCGTCCCAGTCAATTCCCCCTGTTTTCGTTGGCGCAACACCGCTTCACTCGCACTTAAACTTAGTTTGCCTTGGGGCAAGTTGTAGACAAATTCAAAGGAAGGCTCTACAGGAACACCATTAAATTCCTGCCAGGAACCTTGGGCCAATAGGGTGTGGTTCAGATATTGGGGCTTCTTTGCCTTCAGGAAAGGGCACATACGCATTGAAACCAAAGGCACGGTAGTTAACTTTAGGTAAGGCGGTGGCTAGTTTCCGGGCAATTTGAGCAGCCATGAGGTCAACCCACGGATGACCTTGAATGGCTTGGGCTACCACCATGCGGTTAGGTTGGACTGTCACGGTAACGTTGCTGTTATAGATCATTTGGGCCACATTTTCGTTATACACAGGTTGGTGAACAAATTACCAGTCATCGGGGATAATGCCGCTGTATTTGAGGAAATCGGCGTTGACAACACTGGGGGTCTGATAACGATTTCTTGAATGGTGACTGTGTGGGTCATGATACAGATCTCCTGAATTTTAATTGAAAGCTTTTAGGTGGCGATAGGGGTGGATTAGGAGCAATTTCTTAGGATTGCCCCTAGGGTGATTGTCATCACCTAAGCAGAACTAATCTTTTAAGCAAAGCTAATCTTTCCGGTGTTATCGCCATGTCCTTGACGAAGGAAGTCTGCCTTGCCATCGCCATCAAAGTCTTCGATGAGTAGTTTGCTCAGATCACCTTTAATGTTCAAATCTTCTGAGAGTGTTTGTTGGTCAAAGGAGCCGTTAGCATTAGAGAGGAAAACATTAGCAGTATTACCGTTATCATTATCCCAATCACCTTTCTCCTGACGGAGGTTCTTTAACAGTGGTAGATTCGTTAACAAAACCTCACGTTCGTTCCAAAATCTTCCAAATTTAAGCCAAAATAGTAGGATGCGTTACGCTTATTCGGCTAACCTCCGCTGCTAGCAGCGAGGGGGCTAACGCATCGTACTACTCATTGTTAAAATGCCAATAATTGGGTACATTAGAAATATGGCGATAACCAAGCCATTTTCCGGAACCGGATTCGAGCCGGTCTCAACAAAGAGCAATTGCTTTTACAGTGGTTGCATTGGGAGATACCCCCTCTACTAGTGTAAATAGTGCATTAGTGAGCGAATGTGAACATTTGTTAACTAAAATGTATCGGGGGGTTGGGGGGTGGGTTGCTCCCCTCCCAGGAGGGGATGGGGGTGGGTATCGGTCTTTGTTAGATGTCGCAATTGGCATGACAAAAGATGCTATTAAGTACAAAGTACTCGAGGCAAAAGGTGTTTATTTAGAGGCACCGACACAAAAGTTAAAACCCACTCAACGATGTGCTAAATGTTGGGACACTACCAAGAAAACATTGAGTGACCGTGTTCATGTTTGCCAATATTGTGGACATCAAGAAGATAGGGACATCAATGCAGCTCAAGTGATGTTAGCTTGGGCTAGGGGGCAGGAACTGTCCTCTCTAGATGGGTCGCGGCCTAGCTCTACCAATTGTGGAAACATGAGGCAACTAGGGGCGTCTTCTGCGTCAGAAAACCTAGGTAGGCGTAGCGACTCGGCGTAGTTCATGTCAACCGATGCTCAGTGCCAGTTCCGGTGGAAATTCCAATAGAAGTTAAGTTAATGGCCACTTCATCATCGACGTTCTGTCGAGTTGTGGCCAGTTGAATAGTGTTGTTGTCTTTGACGATCGCAAAATAATAATCGCCGCTCGCTAGACCACCGATATTACCGTTACTAACCGTTGAGTTGTAGCGAACAAGCTGACCATTATAGAAACCATGGTCGGTAAGAGTTAAGGTATTGGCACTAGTATTGACTACTGAGCTGGAGTTAAAGTCTTTCTCCACAGACTCTTGATGGTAAAAATCAAGTTCATGGCGATTTCCAATGCCCACCGCTTCAATATCTACTGCATTGCCTGCTGCGAGCTGATCTAAATCTCCCGCTAGCTGAATCGTATCTTCGTCTATTACCACTACATAGTAGGAAGCCTGATCAATCAGCCCCTCAATTTCTTCATTCTCATCTGTGGTGTTGGCGCGATAGATCACCTCTTGCCCAGTAACGAGACCATGGTCTGCTAGGGTAATGGTATTGTCCTGCTCATTAACTAGGGTTTTAAGGTCTACATAAGTCTCAATGGTTTGGGTTCCCGATCCCGCTGTGGTCAGGTCAATTGCCGTGAATTTCTCAAAAGTATGGGTTCCAGTGCCGGCCCCTGTCAGATCAATTGCGGTGGTTCCCCCAGGTGTCGCAGTTAGTTTGATCTGGTCACCATCAATCTCAGCAACATAGTATCGTTCATTATCTGTCAACCCTCCAATGTCAGTATCTCCGCGCCGATAGACCACTTCCTGGCCCACGGTCAAACCGTGATTCTCAATTTCAATCGTGTTCTCAGTCAGATTAATGTTAGTGGTTTCAGCCGCCAAGTATTCAGGGCTATCGGCCAGTTGAATCCGATTGCTGTCCACCACAATCACATGGAAGCCAATGTCCGCTGCCAATCCTTCGATCGCCGTTGCTCCTTCAGCAACCCGGTAGGCAACTTGATTACCTGTTTCTAAACCATGGTTATTGACTGTGATGGTATCGCTAGCGGTATCAACAGCCCCCACCGTGATTGTCTTATCAACGGGGGTTAGGGCTTGCAGCTCCTGACGGCTGAGGCTATGGATAGCGCCTTCATTAGCAGCATTGGCATTAATGTCGATCGCTGGACCCTTAGAGAGCTGAATAGTCTGATCATTTTGCACATGGACAATGTAGGTTTCCCCATCTTCTAGTCCCCCAACATCCGTCGTATTAATTCCTTCACTTTCATTCAAATAGGTAACTAGCTCACCATTCTCAAACCCATGCTCTCCATCAAAGGCAATGGTATTATCAGCTGTATTAACCTTTTGACTCTTAATGAGGGTGTGCTCTTCCTCTTCATTAAATCCGCCGGTAGCGGTAATATCGCCGTGGACGATTGCCTTGACTTCCGTGTCATCGTAATTTACTGAAATGCCAGTGGCCAAGTTTCCGGTGGAGAAGATTGAAGTGTTGGCCTTAGCTCCACTTTCAACGCGCCCTCCCGCCATAATGTCCACATTGCCGCCAGAGGTAATGCTGCTATTTTTGTCGAGCAGAACCTTGGAGGTGGTATCTGTCACTGCAACCGCACCAGTGATCCCATAGTTATTGGCATCAGCCCCTTGTCCTCCAAACTGGAGGTTGCCATAGAGCCGCGCTGTGATGTTAGAAACGGTTTGAATTTCTGATGTGATAGAGACATCAGAGCCTGCGTTAATAGTGGTGTCTTCCACATTAGTAACGGCATCGGTTTCCGCATAACCCACTGCCACTGCAATATGACTAGTGAGTTTCGCTGCTTTAGAAGCTGTGCTAGAAGAGTCATCGGCGGTGTAGATATTGCGATGGGCTCGCACGCTACTATCAGCTGTAGCCTCCGTGCTAATGGACACATCGCCACTGGCATTAATTGTACTTCCCGTCACTGTGGCATTGGCCTGAGAAATTCGCACTTCTACAGAGGCGGGTAAGAGAAGATTTTGCAGCAACGAAGCACTGCCTTCTAGGAATGGAGAAATTACTGTCTTATCCAGGAGTTTCAAACCAGGGAAATCAACCACATCCCCAAACAACTTAGGATCGATGCCGCTGGCCGAAATTGCCACATCATTACCTTTAATGGTTGCTCCATCAATATCAATAGTGGCTGCCCGTAGCGGTTGGGTCGGAAAAGAAAGCACTTGAAGCTGAAGTGTTTCATCTAAAGCCGAAATTGTAATATCTCCTGCTGCCGACCTATCCCCATCTCCGACATGAGTCAGCAATTTTGCACCCGATTGAATATCGATCGTTGGGTTCGCATTCCCCAAAATTCCGCCATGCTCTGCCCGTAAAGCACCATCTAAGGCATTAGACCTGCCGATAATCTCTCCCTTAGGATTTCCGTCCTCGTCGGTCTCATACTCTGTACGCAAGAAACCGTCTCCAGGACTTCTAAAGCTATATGAGACCCCCAAGGTGAGCTTACCCGAATCCCCCACTGATGTGCCTGTGTCATAGTCGGCGCTGTTGATTAACCGGGTTGAAATCAATGACGACCCTTCGATGACAATATCCTTGGCGAAGATAGTGATGTCCTTAATTCCCCCACCCAAAATATCCCCAGCAATAGTGACTTTGCCGTCGGAATTAATAGTTAAGTTATCCCGTGCACCTGCACTATCTCCAGAGATCGTAAAACTTTCCCCTAGGGTGAAATCACCCACATTCAGGGTCACATCTCCGCTTAGGGTTAGGTTATCCGTCACCGTCACATCGGAGAGATCCTGCGTTCCACTTAAATTGCCTGCCAAGCTTGCAAGGGTCCCTTGGTAATTGATTAAGCTGTCGGTAGCAAAAGGACTTTGGGCTTCAATGCTGCCTGTGGCCGCTTCCAGGGTCCAATCACCTCCTGCTCCCGTTAAGTCCGTTGAAGCGGCAATATCAGCCCCCGTTAGGCTATCAAGTTGTTGAATAAATTTCTGTCCCTGTTTCCCATGACCCACATTACAACCAAAGAAGAGAATGTCCGCATCTTCACCCAGCGCATCGGACCAACCCGCTATATCTTGACGGTATTGATTAATTGTTTTCAAACTCAACGTTGATGAGCCCAGTTGTAAGCTTCCCTCACTCCCGTGGGAAACAATATGGATCACATCTAGATTCTGATATTGATCCAACACCGTACTAATTTGGGCCAACCCACCTTGCTCACTATTGAGATAGTAAATATCCGTATTACGGCCAAGACCTGTGATTAGCTGGTCGGAATTTTGAATCTGGGAGTCAATGAAAACGACACTGTTGGCTTCAAACATTGAGAGATTACCTCAAACCTGCTTATTGATAACAGGTAATCATCATCGACCTATCCCAATTGTCTGTCCACTAAGACAAGATTAAATGTTGGGCGACTCGTTCTGGGCGAAAGTCGCGGCTTAACAGCCGAATGATATAACCCCAGGCTTGGTACTTTGTACCTTGACAACTAAATTAGAATTGTTGGTGAGGAGCTGGTCAGTAATCAGTATATGCAAGTCCAACCGCTTAGAGGATAAGCGAATCTCTATCTGCCCACACACAACTGTGAAATCAAGCAGGCTTGCCGGGTTAGCCTCCGGGGTGTGAAGCTGGGGACAGGGCGGAATCAGACACGAAAGTGACCCTGCCGCTAATGAGGAGAATCCATGGTCAACAGGTATCCTGGAAACAGGTGAAGCGAATCACCGGAAAAAGCGTCTAAAATCTAGGAGTACAGCGGCAAGTTTGAAGGGCGACCTTCTTAATGGGCTTCCTAACCGATAATCAAAACCCTGCTGCATTGCGGTATTGATAGCAGCTTCCTTAGGGGGTCGGTAGGCGAATTGGTGAGACCTAAAGGTTCAAAACAATTTCTGATTTGGAACGAGGAAAAACGAATGGTTCTCTCTCCTAGGGGTGGTACCCGGAGAGGGAGGGCAGGCATACCTCTAACGAGGCCATTCGGATAGGACGCGGGAACGAAAGCCAAGTGCTAAACAATTGCCCGCAATGACCGAGAGCTAACTTCTACCCGAAAGGGATGCCTGAGGTCAAAAGACCAGATACCGCCGTAGAGATACGGACGAGAGGATAACCTAGTTCTGAATTTTAGGTCAAGGTAGTTTAGAGTCCTGATAAATCCGAGTAGGAACCAGTAAGACTGAGAAGGGAAAGAAGAAAAGCGAAGATTGCCACAACCCCCAGTACCAGCTGGATAGAGGTAATCAAGGGGTTTATAGCCTCTCAGGAGGTGAGTTTTAGCCCGTAGGTCATAGGAGCCGTGTGAGGTGAAAGTCTCATGCACGGTTCCTACAGGGATGGGGTGGGCGACCACTCCTTCGACCCGAACAGGTAAACTTAGATTAAAATCATATTGATTTTGCTCCGACCCGGACGGTTTTCGGGGCATTGAGCGAGTTACTGACATTTACTAGATAACAGTTTTTTAAGTTAAGGCATATACTTATTTTTCAAGCTGGTATAGTGAACCTAAATTATTTTTACAAATATGAAGAAGATATCAGCTAATCCCATCCCCCTATTTGTAAGCCGTTGGGCTATAATTAGCAGTTATGCAGTGACCACGTACCATGGTATCAGCAACCCACCCCCCAACCCCCCTCCTGGGAGCTTGGCTCGGGGGGTGGGTACAACCCCGCACCAGACGCCTGCCTGAGCAGGACTGGTAACTGGTAACTGGTCACTGTTTGAGGTAAGTAGTTGGGATTGAGGGTTTCTTCTGAAGTGAAAGGAGATTCTATGGGAAAAGTTGTAAGAGGCAAACCAGTCTCATCTGCTGCTTGTTCTCTTCCATCAAGATAGCATTCTCTAAATACTGTGGCAAAATATCCTTTCAAACTAGGGCTATCTTCAAAAGCTTTTCTTAATCTCCGACGATGTTCTCTAATAGTTGACTTCCAACTATTGCTACGTTTCTCTAATATTTCAGCAAGTGCATGAGAAGAATAACTAAATTACTTTCAATAGCTCTTTTTTCGCTCCTTCCCATGTCTTGAATTTCTTCAACTAAATTAACTACATCTCATTCCTCTAACTTTCTATCCCTTAATAGTTGCGCAGTTTCTTCCAACCAAAGATAATAGTCTCTGTTATAAAGTGTTTTTAGTTTATTGCTAGGTAAGGTTTTGGTCCCGCACCAACGCCTTCCACCAATAAGTGGCTTGCCACCACTTATTTGGTGGGGGCCTCAAACCCAAGGTTGAGCTGCTACCATGGTACGTGATTACTGGTCACTGGTAACTGAAAGGTCATGGCGATCGATCTATCATTTGGGGAGATGGGGAGATGGGAAAGTTTGGGAAGTAATGGTACATTAACACTCTCTCTCCCGGCTACCTCTGCTCCCCCTGCTTGTCTTCACCGACTATTGAAACACCAGCAGCAAGGCAGGGTAATCGCATTTTGTTTGGTATCAATTGTACTTGACAAAAATGCAAAATTCGTGAGGTTCCCTTGACTTGGTTGTTTTGAAGCAGCGTTAGACATTATCCTAAGGTAATCACCCAATTTCACTTCCTCAGTAATGTCCTATGGCAAAAGGGTTTGGTCAACCAGTGCTCAACTCTGATAAGGAGCGAGAGACTCAGATTCTCAAAAAGAGTGTTATGCAATATTTCGAGGAGCTACCGGATCCCCGTCAAGGACGCAGACGAGATCATCCTCTGGTGGCAATTGTCACGATTGCGATTTTAGCAGTTCTGGCAGGAGCGGACGGGTTCGTGGCGATAGAGGCATACGGTAAAGCCAAGCAAGAATGGCTGGAGAGTTTTTTGGACAAACCCTGCCGGGATTCCGTCCCACGATACGTTTGCTAGAGTGTTTGGCAACTGTCGGCCTTTAACGAGGATGCCTGTCGCGTTCGCCGCCGTCTGAGTGTGAACGAATGCGCGGCAGTCCCCACCCGTAGGATGCTAAGAAGTCGTAGGATGCGTTACTAGCCGTAAGTAGTAGCAACAATACAAACTTTGTTGGCGTAACGCATCGTACGTAGCAGCATCCTAAATTAAATGGGTTAGCGTAACGCATCCTACGCGCAGCTATGGACAATGACTTTATGATGAAAATCCTCGCCGCGCAATTTGTACGGAGTACAATTCAGTGCGGTGCAGTGAGATAGCGATCGCGCCAAAATACCTATTTGCGTTACATTAGAGAAGGTAGTGTGCAACCGGAATTGATATGAAACGCCGACGCTGTATACAAAAGCTCTAGAATTAAGAAATGCGCACAGAGGCGCAGAGGCGCAGAGAGAGGAAAAGAGTTATCCGTACCTATCTGCTCCCGCCAAGGGCGCTTTGCTTGCGCTTTGCTTCGCAATTATCTGCGGTTCAAGAAATGGCCAATTTTTTCTGAGAGTGACATAAGAGGGATAGTTGAGTATTCGAGTAAAATGCGATTACCCTGAGCAGTAAGGTAAGTTTGTTTGCCGTGAAAGAATATCCATAAATTATTAAGATAATATCAGGATAAAATATATAGATATTCCTATGGCAATTGCCCACCCTAACTTAATATAACTAACTTATAGTTTTACTTCAATATCCACTCCCGCAGGTAAATCCAGTTTCATCAGAGCATCAATTGTTTTGGAGGAAGGTTGGTAAATGTCGATAATTCGGCGGTGGGTACGAGTTTCAAAGTGTTCTCGGGAATCTTTATCTACGTGGGGCGATCGCAGCAGACAGTAAATCTTCCGTTTGGTGGGTAAAGGTATGGGACCGATAGCCGTAGCGTTTGTCCTGTTGGCCGTATCCACAATCTTTTCACAGGATGTATCCAGTAAGCGACGGTCAAAAGCTTTGAGACGAATGCGAATTTTATTTTGCTGAATTGTTGCCATTTTTAGTTGTCAAGGTTCGGTGATTTTACAAACTAAAAGGAGCAGATTCAGTTTTCTGCTCCCTTTTCGTTCTATTTTAAGATTTTGGATACTACTCCAGATCCAATGGTACGTCCCCCTTCTCGGATAGCAAAGCGCATACCTTGCTCGATAGCGATGGGATTTATTAACTCTACTGTCATTTTAATCCGATCGCCGGGCATTACCATTTCAGCTTCAGAGCCATCATCTGCGGTGAAGGATTTAATGGTGCCGGTGACATCCGTTGTCCGGACGTAGAACTGAGGGCGGTAGTTAGGGAAGAATGGAGTGTGTCGTCCCCCTTCATCTTTAGTTAAGACATATACTTCTCCCTCAAACTGGGTATGGGGATTAATAGTACCTGGCTTGGCAATTACCATCCCCCGTTCGATATCATCTTTGTTTATCCCCCGCAGTAGAACCCCCACGTTGTCTCCTGCCATCCCTTCATCCAGGGTTTTCTGGAACATTTCTACCCCTGTGACAGTGGTACTGCGAGTATCTTTGATGCCGACGATTTCAATTGTTTCCCCGACTTTGACTTTACCCCGCTCAATGCGACCAGTTGCCACGGTTCCTCGACCAGTGATGGAGAAGACATCTTCTACTGCCATCAGGAAAGGCTTGTCAATTTCCCGCTCTGGTGTGGGGATGAAGGAATCTACATTGTCCATGAGTTCGTAGATATTATCTACCCACTCATTTTCCCCTCTTTTAATCTCTGGATTTTCAGTCAGGGCTTCCAGAGCCATGAGGGCAGAACCGGCAACAATGGGGATATCATCCCCTGGGAAGTCATATTCAGTGAGCAAGTCCCGCACTTCCAGTTCCACTAACTCCAGGAGTTCCTCGTCATCCACTTGGTCTTTCTTGTTTAAGAAGACTACGAGACTTGGGACCCCCACCTGCCTTGCTAGGAGGATATGTTCTCGGGTTTGGGGCATGGGACCATCTGCTGCGGAGACTACGAGAATTGCCCCATCCATCTGGGCTGCCCCGGTAATCATATTCTTGACGTAGTCAGCGTGTCCTGGGCAGTCTACGTGGGCGTAGTGGCGATTATCGGTTTCGTACTCTACGTGAGCGGTGTTAATGGTGATACCCCGTGCTTTTTCTTCCGGTGCAGCATCAATGTCGTCATATTTCCTGGCTTTTGCTTTGCCTATGGCTGCCAGGCTGAGGGTAATTGCTGCCGTTAAGGTCGTTTTGCCGTGGTCTACGTGACCAATGGTGCCGATGTTGGCGTGGTCTTTATTCCTTTCAAACTTTGCGCGTGCCATTAATTAACCGTTCCTTATTTACAGTTACCAGTTACCAGTTACCAGTTACCAGTTCGAGGGCTGATATTGTGGGTCACCAGAAAAAGATGAGAAACTCTTTATCCCAAGTTTTGAGAGCATTTGAGCCACCTAGAGGGTGATGTGAACTACCCTAAGTTTCAGTAAGCGTGACTTGTTACCTTAGTTACTGGTCACTGGTTACTGATCACTGGTTATGCGTTTCCTTTACTTTTAGCGACGATAGCCTCTGCTACATTGCGAGGAACTTCATCATAGTTGCTGAACTCCATGGAGAAAATGCCTCGACCTTGGGTTTTGGACCGAATATCGGTGGCGTAACCGAACATTTCTGCTAGGGAAACCTTTGCAGCTACTTTGGCTAGACCATCTCCGGAGTTCATCCCTTCAATGTTACCCCTGCGGGAGTTCAAATCTCCTATTACGTCTCCCAAGAAATCTTCGGGAACTTCCACTTCTACCTTCATCATTGGCTCTAAGATAACTGGGGAAGCTTTTTGGACTGCGTTCTTCATAGCCATGGATCCAGCAATCTTAAAGGCCATTTCTGAAGAGTCTACTTCGTGGTAGGAGCCATCCACTAAAGTGGCTTTCAGGTCGATTACCGGATAACCTGCTATCACCCCGGATTCGCAGCATTCTTTCATCCCTTGTTCTACTGCTGGAATATATTCTTTGGGAATTGCTCCGCCCACAATCTTGGAGACAAATTCAAAGCCACTCCCTGCCTCTCCTGGCTCCAGTGTGATCTGGACGTGTCCGTATTGACCTTTACCACCGCTCTGACGAATGAATTTCCCTTCTGCTTCGCAGGATTTGCGCACTGTTTCTCGGTAAGCTACCTGGGGTTTGCCCACATTAGCTTCCACTTTAAATTCTCGCAGCATACGATCTACGAGAATTTCCAGATGCAATTCTCCCATACCCGCAATAACGGTTTGGTTCGTTTCCGGATCCAGACTGACGCGGAAAGTAGGGTCTTCGTCGGAGAGTGCTCCAAGTGCTTTGGAGAGTTTCTCCATGTCCTGTTTTGTTTTGGGTTCTACTGCTACGGAAATTACAGGTTCCGGTACGAATAGGGATTCCAAAACAATCTCCTGAGCTTCATCGCAAAGAGTATCCCCTGTGGTTGTCAGTTTCAGACCTACAGCTGCACCCAAATCTCCAGCCCGCAGTTCATCTACTTCAATGCGCTCGTTGGACTTTAAGACAATTAAACGGGAAATTCTTTCCTTTTTCTGTTTGGTGGAGTTGTAGACGTAACTTCCCTTAGTGAGAACTCCGGAATAGACTCGCATAAATGTCAAACGACCGTAGGGGTCAGAAGCAATTTTGAAGGCAAGAGCTGAGAATGGCTCTTCGTCGTCAGCTTTCCTGACTGCTTCTGTTCCATCTGGTAGAGTCCCCTTGATTGCTGGAACTTCAGGGGGAGAGGGGAGGTAATCTACTACTGCATCTAACAAGAGCTGAACACCCTTGTTTTTGAAGGCAGAACCGCAAAGCAGGGGCATAAGGTCGCCGTCAATGGTGCCTTTGTGCAGGGCTGTCCTAATTTCCTCTTCGCTGAATTCCTCTTCCATCATGAATTTTTCCAGCAGTGCTTCGTCTGTTTCCGCTACTGCTTCGATCATCTTGGCGCGGTATTCTTCTGCAAGTTCTGCAAGTTCTGCCGGAATTTCGGCGTCTTCAATTTCCTGACCGATATCATCTTTGTAGATCCTCGCCCGCATCCGGACCAAATCTACAATCCCTTGGAAGTTACTTTCGCTACCGATAGGAATTTGAATTGGTACGGCGTTCGCCCGCAGACGATCTTTAATTTGCTCGTAAACCTTGAAGAAATTTGCCCCAGTCCGATCCATTTTGTTTATAAAGGCAATGCGGGGCACTTTATATCTGTCGGCCTGGCGCCATACGGTTTCCGATTGGGGCTGAACGCCTCCCACGGAGCAGAACACGGCAATAACACCATCCAACACCCGCATGGAGCGTTCCACCTCAATGGTGAAGTCTACGTGACCCGGAGTATCAATGATATTGATCCGGTGGTCTTTCCAGTTGGTGCTGATGGCAGCAGCAGTAATCGTAATGCCTCGCTCCCGCTCTTGTTCCATCCAATCGGTGACTGCTGTCCCGTCATGGACTTCACCTATTTTATGCACGATCCCGGAGTAAAACAGGATGCGCTCAGTGGTTGTTGTTTTGCCCGCGTCTATGTGAGCGGCAATGCCAATATTCCGGACTTTGTCTAGCGAGATACTCCGCGCCACAGCTACCTCCTTTGGGAAAGCGATCGCTTCAATTCTTTATTATTTGTTAACACGAGCGAAACAATTCTACAATGCAAGAGAGGTATTTCTGCTCTTATTTGTCTTAATACCTATAATGAGCAAAAGCTTTATTTGCTTCTGCCATTTTGTGGGTTTCTTCCCGTTTGCGAATTGCCCCTCCCGTTTCGTTGGCTGCATCCATAATCTCGTTGGCCAGTTTACTTGCCATGGTGCGACCATTTCTGGCTCTAGAAAACCTTACCAACCACCGCAGTGCGAGAGTCGTTCCTCTCCCTTGACGCACTTCCATGGGTACTTGATAGGTTGCTCCCCCAACCCGACGGGCTTTCACTTCTACCAAAGGGGTGAGATTTTTAATCGCTTTTTCAAAGACTTCCAGGGGATCGCCCTCTGTACGTTCTTTAATGGTTGTGAAAGCATCGTAGATAATTTTCGCAGCGAGAGATTTTTTCCCACTTTTCATCAGTCGCCTAATGGTCATGCTTACTAGGGTACTGTTATACATGGGATCCGGGGGAATGGTCCGTTTTTTTCTATTGGAGCGACGAGACATAGCTATTCAATACTTCTCTAAATTTCTCTGAGGATTTTTTGCATCAATTTTTTTTAGGTCGCTTCGCTCCATATTTAGAACGACTCTGACTGCGATCCTTGACCCCAGTTGCATCTAGGGTGCCACGAATGATATGATATCTAACTCCTGGCAAATCTTTAACTCTCCCGCCGCGAATCAAGACTACAGAATGTTCCTGAAGGTTATGGCCAATACCTGGAATATAGGCGGTCACTTCAAACCCAGAAGTCAGTCTGACCCGCGCTACTTTTCGCAGTGCCGAGTTGGGCTTTTTCGGTGTGGTGGTATATACTCGCGTGCAGACTCCCCGACGCTGAGGACATTCTTTCAGCGCCGGCGATTTGGTTTTCTTCTGCATTTTTGCGCGTTCTGCGCGAATCAGTTGCTGAATAGTGGGCATGAGTAATTGGTTAAAGTTGCGATGTTTCGGTTAGATCAGAATCGCTGACAAATTTCCATCATAGCTCTAAGATCAAGAAGATGTCAAGACATTTTCCCAAAAATTTAGGGGTCGATTGTACTCCGTACAATTACGTGGAAAATGATTGACCGCAGCTACAGGTATTGGTAGCTTTGGGATTGCGAAAGCGAAAGCCACCCCCCATCAAATCTTCGGAGTAATCTAATTTCAGATCTTTCAAAAATTCATAACTTTTTTTATCAGCAATGATGGTGATGTTGTTATGATAGAAGATGCGCGCCGCGTAGCGGATCCCTTCGGGATCGCCCTCGATTTGGACTGATTCGAGTTTAATGGTATATAATAACCCGGAACAGCCTCCAGCTTTTACTCCTAGGCGTAAGCAACTGTCTGGTTGATTGCGAGAAGACTGCAAGCGTTTAATTTCGCCAGCAGCAGCTTCACTGAGATGAATCATTATTTACGGGCGTAGTCGTCTTGAAAGCGTACTATATCATCTTCCCCCAGATATTCCCCATTCTGCACTTCGATTAAGACTAATTCGATCGCCCCTGGATTTTCGAGGCGATGAGGAGTACACTGGGGTACATAGGTGGATTGATTGACGCTGAGGATTTCTTCTTGGTCACCACAAACCACCTTCGCAGTACCAGAAACCACAATCCAGTGTTCGCTGCGATGATGATGCATCTGTAAGCTTAGACGGTGTCCGGGATTTACTTGAATCCTCTTTATTTTATATCCTTTGCCTTCTTCCAGAACACTGAAGGAACCCCAAGGACGCATTTCTGTTTGCTCAGGGATTAAACCGACAGGTTCGGGTAAGGAGGTTTTAGCAGTTTGAGTTACTTCTGCCAATTGAACCATATTTTTATACCTATATTTAGATCTGCGGCCCTACTACCATAGCAAATGGGTGGGAACCGCAGATACACGCAGATAAACACGAGTCCGCTTTTGGACTGCTTGTGAATCCCCGGATCTAATGAGCGGGGAGAGTCAAAGATAGGTACAGATGATTTTAGCGATGATAATTAGAGCTAGGATAGTAAATTTCTTGTTGCCCACCAAACCAGAGAGTAGGGGCGCAAGGCTTGCGCCCACAAAGTGCCTAATACCTTGTCCTCAATCAGTGACCTTGTACCATGACAGTTGATCAGGCGTATGATGGGGGGTGGGTGCCTTCCACCAATTAACAAATAGTTTGTTTGGGGTAAATAAGCCCCACGACCTGCAAAAAATCTTGTTTATCCTAGACTGTCCAGAGTGCGGGTGGTGTCAGAGCATTTCTGGGGGTAAATGGTCTAATTCTGCTGATGATTTTAGACCAGCAACTTTACAAGACCTTGCTTTGCTTAATCTATAATTCACCAAAGTGTAGGGTGGGCATTGTCCATCGGGGAAAAAGAACGCAGGGGGTTCTGCGCCCTCCCCCATTGTAATTGTATTCCACCCAGTGGAAAAACGCGAATATAGACAGCAAAGTACTCTTATCAGTGAGTTGCAGCGGGACGTGTTGGTGGGCATTGCCTACCCTATAATACTGTTATGAAGTTACTCAATAAATAAACCAAGACCATTATGAACCCTCGCAGCAGTAGCGGGTGAACGATTAATTAATTGCCCTCCTAAATATAGGGAGGTAGAGCTGCCTCCATCTAAATTCAAGGCATCTATCGCTCCCATTTGTTCCATAATTAAAGCTAATTCTTCCAGTGTTGGTCCTTTTCCACCTGGACGATTGTGAACTGCGACGATAATTAAGGTATTCTGGAAGGTTTTGGCAATAGCACTGCGGGGTGCTCCTTGTTGTTGGAAGGCAGTGCTGAATTTTTCTCCTTCTGCATCTAATACTATGATACCATTTTGCATTAGTAACGGTCCAGCACCCATTATATGAGAGTAACGGGCAAAGTCAGGGGGAATAGTTCTGTTTTCTAAGTTGACTATGGTGCCTATTTCTAGTTGACTAGCAGCAGATTGATAGGAACGAAGAACTAATAAATAACCGTCTGAGGGTATAGGAAAGGATTCGGAACCTGCTGCGTCTCCTTGAAATTGTTCCACGATGAGATGATTGCGCACGACGACAATAATTTCATTGTCAGTCATGGTTTTATAGGTATCATCCCATGCAGGAGTATAGCGAGAGATACCTGCTTTGATGTAGCCGCTGTTGAGGTGTTGGATGGGGAAACTCGCATTTGTTGAGGTGGTTAGGACTTCTTCTAGACTGAGACGGTCAAATTTTATCTCTTCTAAGTCATTCCAAGCGATCGCTCCTCGGTTTAATATTGGTCCTGATAGCCAAGTTCCATTTTGACGCACTGCTCCTAAGGGGAGTTGATTATTGCGATTGAAGAAACCTCCATTAATGGCGATGGCTGCTTCATTTTTTCTTGCAGTTGTAATAAGGGGAGCAATACCTTCCGCCCGCTCGGGACTGGTAGTTATGGGTTTCATGGTTATATTACGGACTCTGGGATCCACTTCTAACCAAGTCACCGGGAATATTTCGTCCTCAATACTGATAAAACGTTGATGCCAATTTATTCCCCTTCCCCAAACAATATCCCTTTCTATTAAGGTATCTGGTCTAACCTCAATAATCAAGCCGACCTGAGAGCTGCGCACTCGCAATTGCGAAGCTTTGCGTTTGCGAAGCAACCGCCCTTGGCGTCGCAACTGCCTTTGGCGTCCCGCCCAAGGCGTCCCTCTACCTTCAGGTAAATTAAACCGCATTATGGTCTGCTTTCCTTCAGCTGCTAAGACTAACAGGGGTGGACTGGGAATATTCTTCTCCTGGACCACTTCCCCGGGCGGGAAGACCCCGCTGGGGGGTGCAAAACGCTGAAGTAGAGCCGGGTCTGCCATAGCATCAATTTTAATTATTCCTTTCTTTTTCCCTTGACTCATTTGCCAAGGAGTGGGTCTATCTAAATAGACAATAATTTCTTCTGATATAGGAGTGGTCAGAAGGGAGATATTCTGGATGTTGGCTTGGGGTGAGTTTATTTTCAGGGTATCCTCCATAATTTGGATCTGCCAGCCAGCAAGTTGGGCTATTTTGGTAATATCTAGATAGCGATAAGCACCCAACTGCTCAGTTTTGAGGGTCAGGGGTGCAGAAGGGGGATGGTCAAACCAGGCGATGGGTTGAGAGGCTGGGTTGTTACTGCTTAACAGTTCTATACCTAAAATTTTTTCCGCAGCAGTATCGCTAATACCAAAGTGAAGATTATTTTGGTGTTGGGTTTGAATCCAGGGGATGGTTAATTGGCGACCATTGAGAGTTATTTGCTTTCCTTGTTTTAAGATGGTTGAAGGGGCAGAGGCTCGCGCCAAAGACCCACTTTCTGCCATCGCTGCTGGGGTACTATGGGGCGTACCATATGGTAGTATATTGGTTATGAGCAGCCAAGGGGCAATAGCAGCAAAAGTAGTTTTAATTCGAGCCATGATGAAAGTTGCCGTATAATGAAGGCCCATAGTAGGGGATAAGTCTCATGAAAATGGGACAATTAATATTACAAGAAATAGCGTAAAGAAGAATGGAAAAGACAAGACAAAAAGTACAAATCTCAAAACCTCCCCGTTGGTTGACTGTACTCCGTACAAATTACGCTGAAGAAAGAGACGCTTGTGGTGTGGGTTTTATCGCTTATCAAGATGGTCGAGAAAGTCATCAAATTGTCCAAAATGCTCTCTCAGCTTTGAATTGTCTGGAACATAGGGGTGCTTGTTGTGCTGACCGAGACTCTGGAGATGGTTCTGGTGTGATGACGGGGTTGCCTGTCAAATTGTTCCAGTCTTGGTTTGCCCAGGAAAATATCCCCACGCCAGAAAAGGAAACATGGGGGGTAGGGATGGTATTCTTGCCTTCTTGCGAAGGGAAAGCAAGAGAAGCACGTGCTCATATTGAAGAGGTGGTGGCTGAGGAAAATCTGAAGATTTTGGGTTGGCGCCAGGTTCCCGTGCGATCGCATGTGTTAGGGGTGCAAGCAAGAGAACATCAGCCGAGAATCGAACAGGTGATTGTTACTTCTGCTGATAAGCTGAAGGGAGATGCTTTGGAGCGGGTTTTATATGTGGCTCGCTCCCGGGTAGGGAAGAAGTTAGCTCAGGATTTCTATATCTGTTCTTTCTCCTGTCGGACTATAGTCTATAAGGGGATGGTTCGAGGAGAGGTTTTGGAGTCATTCTATGAGGATTTGCAAAACGAGGACTACTGTAGTGCTTTTGCCATCTATCATCGCCGTTTCAGTACTAATACCATGCCAAAATGGCCCTTCGCTCAACCCATGCGGTTGTTGGGACACAATGGGGAGATTAATACCCTGTTGGGCAATATAAACTGGATGATGGCTCGGGAAGTTAATCTGGAGGTACCAGGTTGGAGCCAAGAGGAATTGGCAGGATTGACACCTATTGTTAATACTTCCAATAGCGATTCTTATAATCTGGATAGTGCCATGGAATTGCTGGTGAGAACGGGTCGTAGTACTCTAGAAGCGGCTATGATTCTGGTACCAGAAGCTTATAACAATCAGCCAGATCTAAAGCCATATCCAGAAATTGTGGATTTCTATCAGTACTATGAAGGCATGCAGGAAGCTTGGGATGGTCCGGCTCTGTTAGTTTTTAGTGATGGGAAGACCGTGGGTGCTCAATTGGATCGCAATGGTTTGCGCCCCGCTCGCTATAGTATTACCAAGGATGGCTGTATCATAGTGGCTTCGGAAACCGGGGTGGTAGATCTGCCGGAAATAGACATTATTGAGAAGGGTAGATTGGGTCCAGGGATGGCGATCGCCGTGGATTTGCAAAGCCATGAAATACTGAAGAACTGGGAAATTAAGCAGCGGGTAGCTAAGGCAAAACCCTATGGGGAGTGGTTATACAAGTATCGCTTAAAAGTAGAACGGTTGCCTTTCCAGGGATACCCCCGCCCTGAGGGCACCCCCCTTCACCCCCCGCGTAGCGGGGGGATCTTGGGAAGATCGGGGGGCAGGGGGGATCTTCCGCTCTTGCAACTGCAAACAGCTTTCGGGTATAGAGCAGAAGATGTGGAAATGATTATTCAGCCCATGGCTACTGTAGGGAAAGAACCAACTTTCTGCATGGGGGATGATATTCCTTTAGCGGTACTGTCCTCGGAGCCACGCTTGCTCTATGATTATTTTAAACAGCGCTTTGCTCAAGTAACCAATCCACCCATCGACCCCCTGCGAGAAAGTTTGGTCATGTCTTTGCAGGTCAGGCTAGGGAGTCGGGGGAATGTGCTGAACCCTCAACCAGAAGATGCTCGCTTGTTAGAGTTAGCCAGTCCTTTAATCAATGAAGCAGAATTAGCTGCCATTAAGAATTCGACCTTTCAGGTTGCCCAATTATCCACTTTAACGCCTTTGGGGGGGGATCCAACTGACGCTATCCAACAGTTGTGTCAAAAAGCTGGTGCAGCAGTAGAATCGGGAAAGGAGATTCTGATTTTAAGCGATCGGGAAACAATCAATGAAGAAAATACCTATATTCCCCCTCTGTTAGCGGTGGGAGCAGTGCATCACTATTTGATTCGTCAGGGTTTGCGTTTGAAAGCTTCTTTAATTATTGATACAGCTCAATGTTGGAGTACCCACCATTTTGCTTGTCTTATCGGTTATGGAGCAAGTGCTGTTTCTCCTTATTTGGCTTTGGAAACCGTCCGCTCGTTTTGGGGTAGCTCCAAAACTCAAAGGTTGATGGAAAATGGGAAGTTAGAGCAATTTTCTCTTGCTACAGCTTTGGAACGGTACCGTCAAGCAGTGGAAGCGGGTTTGTTGAAAATTCTCTCCAAAATGGGTATTTCCCTCCTTTCTTCTTACCAGGGAGCGCAAATTTTTGAGGCCATCGGTTTGGGTGCAGATGTGGTAAATTTGGCTTTTGCTGGGACTACTAGTCGGGTAGGAGGTCTCTCTCTGAGAGAGTTAGCGCAGGAAACCATGACTTTTCACTCCCGGGCTTTCTCTATGGCCGGGAAGAAATTGGAGAATTTAGGCTTAATTAATTATAAGCCCGGTGGGGAATACCATATGAATAGCCCGGAGATGGCTAAAGCTCTCCATAAGGCTGTGGGGGATAATAATTATAACCATTATGAGGTGTATCATAAGTATCTCCAGGAACGTCCAGCAACTGCCCTGCGGGATTTGTTGGACTTAAACCCTGACCGTAGCCCGGTTCCCCTGGCAGAAGTGGAACCAGTGGAAGAGATAGTACGGCGCTTTTGTACAGGGGGCATGTCTTTAGGTGCCCTGTCCAGGGAAGCTCACGAAACCCTAGCTGTAGCTATGAACCGCCTGGGAGGTAAGTCTAATTCCGGGGAAGGGGGAGAAGACCCGGTGCGATTTAAGGTATTAGAAGATGTAGATAACTTTGGTATGTCACCTACATTACCCCACCTTAAAGGTCTGCGGAATGGGGATACAGCCAGTTCCGCTATTAAACAGGTGGCTTCCGGGCGTTTCGGGGTGACACCAGAATATTTGATGAGCGCCCAGCAGTTGGAAATTAAGGTAGCTCAGGGGGCAAAACCGGGAGAAGGGGGTCAGTTACCCGGCAAGAAAGTGAGTGCTTATATTGCCCGACTGCGTCGCAGTAAGCCGGGAGTGACCTTGATATCTCCTCCACCCCACCACGACATATATTCCATTGAAGACTTGTCTCAGTTGATTTTTGACCTCCATCAAATTAATCCTCAAGCTAAGGTATCGGTGAAATTGGTGGCGGAAATTGGCATTGGCACTATTGCTGCTGGGGTAGCCAAAGCTAATGCAGATATTATCCAGGTTTCTGGTCACGACGGGGGCACTGGGGCTTCCCCCTTGAGTTCTATTAAGCATGCTGGGGTACCCTGGGAATTAGGGGTGACTGAGGTACACCGGATTTTGTTGGAAAATCAATTGCGGGATCGGGTTATTCTGCGAGCTGACGGAGGGTTGAAAACCGGTTGGGACGTAGTAATGGCTGCTTTAATGGGGGCAGAAGAGTTCGGTTTCGGTTCCATTGCTATGATTGCAGAAGGGTGTATTATGGCCCGTATCTGTCACACCAATAACTGTCCTGTGGGGGTCGCAACTCAGCAGGAACGACTGCGAAAGCGGTTTACAGGACGGGTAGAGCAAGTGACCAACTTCTTCTATTTTGTTGCCGAAGAAATCAGGAGTCTCTTAGCCCGGTTGGGGTATCGTCGTCTGGAGGAGATTATTGGTCGCGGGGATTTATTGAAGGAAAGGAGCAATGTTGCGCTGAAAAAGACCCATGGAATTAGTTTAGCAAGTTTGACTCATTTGCCTGACGTAAAGACGGAACGCAGTTGGTTGCACCATGAGACAGTTCATAGTAACGGACCGGTGTTGGATAATGAATTGTTAGCAGACCCGGATATTGCTTGGGCCATAAAGTTTCAGGGTGCGGTAAAGAAAGAGGTGAAGATTGTCAATACAGACCGTTGTGTTGGGGGGAAAATTGCAGGTAAAATTGCGTCTCTTTATGGCAATGATGGTTTTGAAGGAACTCTGAATTTGCATTTTCACGGAGCAGCAGGACAGAGTTTCGGTGCCTTTAATTTACCCGGTATGAAGTTGGTGCTCCGGGGGGAAGCTAATGATTACGTAGGGAAAGGTATGAACGGAGGAGAAATTGTCATTCTGCCACCCAGGGAGGCTACCTACCTTGCTGCTGAGAATGCTATTATCGGGAATACCTGTCTCTACGGTGCTACTGGGGGAGTGCTCTATGGCAACGGACGGGCTGGAGAGCGGTTTGGGGTACGCAACTCCAAAGGTACGGCACTCATTGAAGGAGCAGGAGACCACTGTTGCGAGTACATGACTGGAGGGGTTATTGTGGTGCTAGGTCCTGTAGGCAGGAATGTAGGAGCTGGTATGACTGGGGGTTTGGCTTATTTCTTAGACGAAGATGGCAGTTTTCCTGCTCATGTGAACAAAGAGATTGTTCAGATCCAGCGGGTGAGTAACCCATCAGGGGAAAAGCAGTTAAAAGACTTGATTGCTGCTCACCTAGAAAGGACTGGGAGTCAGAAGGCGCTAGAGATTTTAGCTGCTTGGGAGACTTATCTCGGTAAGTTCTGGCAAGTGGTACCTCCTTCGGAAGCGGATACACCTGAAGCAACGTATAAGCGTTATGACATTGAAGGGATGACACACAGTGGCTGATTTGCACCCCCCTCCTGGGAGGGGGGTTGGGAGTATGTCAATAACTCCCAATTTTTTTGCTATATGATTAGAGTAGCAAACAAAACCGACCTATGGTACTCAGACGCCTATTAAATAAAGAAGAAATCACTCTGGGCAACTCATTAGGTGGTGGAGGGGAGGGTAAAATCTATGAGGTAGAAGGAGAATCATCTCTTGTAGCGAAAATCTATCATACCGACAAGGTAACCCAAGTTCATGGGGATAAACTGAGGGTAATGTTAGCTAACCCACCTCAAAATACAGCGGTCGCCTGGCCTATTGATTTACTTGTCCCTGTCAATGATAATAGTCAAGTTGTGGGTTTCTTAATGCCTCGGGTAAGGGATAGCCGTCCAATACATCAATTCTACACCCCCAAGCAGCGCCGTGAACATTCTCCTTTCTTTAATTATCTCTTTTTACACCGAACAGCGAAAAACTTAGCTACAGCGGTGAAGGCGCTCCACAGTGCGGGTTATATTATTGGTGATGTGAACGAGTCCAACATTCTCGTGACTCCCACCACTCTGGTGACTCTGGTAGATACAGACTCCTTTCAGGTGCGTAACCCGGAAAATGGGAGAGTTTATCGCTGTCCGGTAGGTAAACCAGAATGTACCCCACCGGAACTACAAGGACAAAATTTCCGGGAGGTGAACCGGAGGAAGGAACAGGATTTATTTGGTTTGTCTGTGTTGATTTTTCAATTGTTAATGGAAGGAACCCATCCTTTTGATGGGGTGTTTAAAGGACGAGGAGAACCACCTGGGAAAAGGGAACGTATTATGAGAGGTCATTTTACCTATGGTCGCAAGAGGGTACCCTATGGTCCCAAACCCACTTCCCCTCCTTTTCAAGTCCTTCACCCGGAACTACAAGAGTTATTTCGCCGCTGTTTTGAGGAGGGTCATGAGAACCCGAAGGCTAGACCTAATGCTGGGGTTTGGGTAAGAACCTTGGCAGAGGTGGAAAGAGCGCTGAGGACATGTTCTGTCAACCAGAACCATCGCTATGAGGAACATTTGCATCGGTGTCCTTGGTGCAAAAGAACTAAGCTTTTGGGGGGTGCAGACCCCTTTCCTTCCCAGGAAGCTGTGGAAAAAGGGGAACACTTACCTCCAAAACCCCAGAAAAAACCAACTCCCACTCCTAACCCTCTCAAAACAATCCCGTGGGGAAATGTACTGGTGGTAGGTGCTTTTCTCTTGGTGGTATCCCTTGGGGGATATTTTGTTTTCCGTCTTGCAACCTATTCTGTCCAACCAGTTCAACGGGTTTCGGAGCATACTGAGTCCCTAGTGAGAAGTGTTAACATAGGGGCCAAGTTAGAGGATACTGTAGCTATTAGTCCCAATGGCAAGATTTTAGCGCGGGGTAAGGATAGAGGTAGGATAGAGATATGGGACCTAGATAGGGGTAAGAAAATCAAGACTTTAAACGGACAGGGTCGTTTAATTGAGGCGATCGCCATTAGTAAGGACGGTGGTATTTTAGTCAGTGGGGATCAGGATGGTAATTTGGCGATTTGGGATTTGGATAATGGTAACCTAAAACAGGGTATCAAGGGACACAAGACTTTGGTTAAATCTTTGGTAGTTGCCCCGGACGGGAAAACTTTTGTGAGTGGTGGGGGTGACGGTACTCTCAAAGTTTGGGACTTGGAGACAAGTAGGGAAAAAAGAACCCTGGAAGGACATAAGTACTCTGTTTTATCTTTAGCTATGAGTGGTTCCGGGAAGACTTTGGTGAGTGGGGGTAGTGACTATAAAATTAAAATCTGGGATTTAGTAACTGGGTTGGTGAAACATTCCTATAATACCACAAATTACTCTGTTAATGCTGTGGATATTAGCACCAATGGGAATTTTGTCATCAGTGGGGGAGGAAACGGTACTATTGCTCTTTGGTATCTTAATCAGGAGGAGCCACAATTTCAATTCCAAAAACAGCAAAACTCGGTGAATACTATTGCTATTAGTCCGGATAACCAGAAGTTGGTGAGTGGAAGAGAAGATGGTACCATTAGAATATGGGATTTAAAAACCAAGATGGTTCATACTTTCCGCAAGAACAATCGTCCCATTGGTCTGGTAACTATTACTTCTGATAATAAGATGATAATTAGTCGCAGTGGTTCAAATCAGATTATGATGTGGCAAATGCCTTAGCAGTTACCAGTTACCAGTTACCAGTTACCAGTTATATCATGTCCGGCTAAACACTTATCATAAAAAGCTGATGAATTACAACCAGTAATACTCTTTTTCTGTCACATTGTCGTTGTCTAATGCTTGCTGCATCCACTCCCTATCTTCTTCAGTCAGTTGCTCTACGGGTAAGGCACTGAGACGAGGTAACTGTGATGACCACAACCGCACGGTTATGCTAGATCCACTGACTATCATTTTTCCATCAGGGCTAATGGCTAAACAACGAACTTCATCCTCTTCCTGGAGAGTGCGTAAGAGGTTACCATCAGGCAATGACCACAGCCGCACGGTATTGTCCCAACGGTCATTTCCACTGACGAGAACTTTTCCATCGTTGCTCATAGCTAAACAACTGACGGAATCGCGATGCTCTAGACTGCCCAAGAGCTTCCCATCTGGTAATTGCCACAACTGTACGGAATAGTCCAAACGATTATAACTAGTGGCGATAATTTTTCCATCGGGGCTGATCAGGAAACAATCGATTGATTTGGGATGCACTTCTAGAGTACCCAGGAGCTTCTCATCTGGCAATTGCCATAACCGCGTGGTTCTGTTTTTATACCCAATCCGACCCCCAATGGCTATCATTTTCCCATCCAGGCTGATACCTAAACGATAGATCTCACGAGCATGGGAATGCTCTATAGTGCGCAAGTGCTGACCATCAGGTAATCCCCACAACCGCACGGTATCGTCATAACTCCCACTGGCTATTATCTTTCCATCGCAGCTGATAGCTAAACTATAGACCCAATTAGAATGCCCTCTAAGGGTGCCGAGGTCCTTACCATCGGGCAATCCCCACAACCGCACTGTGTTCCAACACCCACTGGCTATCATTTTGCCATCTGGGCTGATGGTTAAACATTCCACTGAGTCGCAATGCTCTAGAGTGCGTAAATGGTTCCCATCGGGCAATCTCCACAACTGGACGGTTCTATCTTTACTGCCACTGGCGAGAATTTGTCTATCTGGGCTGATAGCTAAACAAGTGAGTTCATCGGAATGCTTTGTCAAGGTGCGCAAGTGTTTACCATCAGGCAATGACCACAACCTTATTGTATTGTCGTAATAATCCCCACTAGCGATCGCGAGAATACCCCCATCGGAGCTAATAGCTAAACATTCCACCGTATAGGAATGTCCTGTCAATTTCTTCTCACAGTCTACTAATCCTCCCAGTTTTGGCACTTCCTCAACACAATTACCTGCTAACCAAAGCAACTTCTGAAAACTTTCTCTTTCTCCTTCCCGGAAGAGAGTCCATTCCACCTTCCCCAACTCTAACAATAACTTCCTGCTCCAGAGAGGAGGAGCTTTTTGAGCCAATTGCCACATCTTATCAAACTGAGAATTATTGCTTAAAGATTGAAGGGTTTGACTCCATTCCTCCTCAGTCATTTCTCCCAACTGCTCTATCTGATTCTTATTAGTAATATAGTCTTCCATGTCCAGTTCTTTTGTGATATGGCAAGCCTAAATCAATTGTACACCCGGAAGGGCTACGCAGGCTCTCTTCTCTGTGTACTCGGTGTCCTCTGTGGTTAAATAATATTAAGTTTTGTAACAGAGGTTGACAAAAGATAAGATGGCTGTTACTATTAAATTAGATGGTAAAAAGGGAGAATATGTGGCCAAGAGGGTATGAGTTACAAGGGAAATACCGCATTGAGAGAAAGTTGGGAGAAGGGGTTTTTGGCATCACCTATAAAGCCAAACATATTTTGTTGGGTGACTGGGTAGTGATTAAAACCTCTAATGCTAGGTTAAAGGGGGAAACAGGGGGATCCAAGTTTGTGAAACGGTTTTATAAAGAAGCCAAAACTCTCCACCAGTTAGAACAAGAACGTCATTCTCATATTGTCAGGGTCAGGGATTTTTTTCTGGAACGAAAGTTACCTTGTCTAGTGATGGATTTTATTGCCGGGGAAAATTTAGATCAGCGGGTACAAAGACAGGGTGCTTTACCAGAAGGAGAGGTGGTAGGGTATATTAGGCAAATTGGTTCAGCATTGAGTTTAGTTCATGGTTACGGACTAGTTCATCGAGACACTACTCCCGTTAATATCATGTTACCCCAACCTGGGGAAGCCATTTTAATCGATTTTGGCATTGTGGGAGAGATTTCCCCCACTCAAAAGAGTTCTAAAGCCATCTAATATGGGAGTAAATTGCTTATTGCCCACCAAACGCAGGCTTTTGTCTCATTTAAACCTCTCTAATCTTACCTCTGTGTCCTCTGCGTCTCTGCGGTTTATTATTTCCAGATACAGCAATGCCCACCCTACTTGTCACGCTAATTTTCCATCCTCCATATTAACAATGCGATGGGCAATATCCAGAATGCGATTATCGTGAGTGACCAGTAAAATAGTACATCCTTGTTCAAAAGCCAATTTCTGCATTAAATTTACCACATCTCGACCGGATTTACTATCCAAAGCAGCAGTAGGTTCATCTGCTAGAACAATACGGGGGTGACTCACCAAAGCACGAGCGATCGCCACTCTTTGTTTTTGTCCCCCGGAGAGGTCCTCCGGATAATAATAGAGGTGTTCCCCCAACCCCACCTGTTCCAACATTTCAGCTGCTTTAGTTCTCATTTCCTTGAGGGTAAAAGAACCGTGAACTTCCAAACCCATTTGCACATTTTGTAACGCAGTCAGACTCCGATGCAAATTGTGACCTTGGAAAATATAACCATTATAGCGTCGTCCTTGGACTTGTTCTCGTCCAGGAGCACCACGGAGTTCTCGTCCCAAAACCCGCAAACTGCCAGACTGCACCAAACGCAACCCACCCACTAAAGTGAGAAGAGTAGTTTTGCCAGATCCCGACGGACCTGTCATGATAATAATCTCTCCCGCACCAATCTTTAAATTGATATCAAACAAAACTTGCTTGCGCAATTTACCCCTACCAAAATAGTGGTCCAAACCAGTTATACTAATTACAGATTCCCTATTCATCATCTACTTTCGAGACAAAGCAAAAATTCGTTTCACTAACTGGTAACTGGTAACTGGTCACTGGTAACTGTTAAAAAATATCAGCCGGGTCAGCAGCTTGCAGTCTACGAGTAGCGATCGCCCCTGATAAACTACACATTATCATAGTTAAAACTAACACCAATACTACCCTCTCTACCGTCATGTACATAGGCAAATTGGTAGCATTGCGAGTCATGGTATATAATCCCAAAGACACGGAAACCCCCGGAATAAAGCCCAGCAGAGCTATAATAATCGCTTCTTCAAACACGATCCCGAGCAAATACCAATCCCCATACCCCATAGCTTTAAAGGTAGCATATTCTCCCATGTGGTCGTTGACATCGGTGGACAGAACCTGATAAACTATAATGAGACCGACGATAAATCCCATCATCGTCCCTAATCGAAAAACAAAACCGATGGATGTATTATTCCCCCAGTATTCTTTCTCAAAGATAACAAATTCTGCTAGGGTAAGAGCGCGAACATCTTCGGGTAAATAAGCGTTTAATACCCTTGTTACTTCAGTTGGTTCGTAACCCTCTTCTACTTCCACCAAACCAATACTAACAGTTCCCGTCTCCCTTCTGGGAAAAAGACGGAGGAAATTCTCTTGACTAGTAATCAAATGGCCGTCAGTAGCAAAAGATGCTCCTACTTGAAACAAACCCCCAATAGTAATAGTCCGTCTTCTGATTTCCGTAGTTAGAGTTTCACCCTCCTCTACCTGAGCAATAGTTGCACCATATTCCCCCCTCGTACCCCGGTCAAACAAAACTGTATCTGGGAGTTTAATTAGATCCAGGTGGCGATTAACTCCTGGCAAATTCAAAGCAGGGCGAGCGGGATTTGTTCCCACTACCAGGATAGTTGTTTGCTGTCGAGTTTGGGGATGCTTCCAGTCTACAAAGTTAGTATAGAGGGCTTCTGTAGACTTCACCCCCGGTATATCTAGAGCCTGATAGATGCGCCGCCGGGAAAAGGTAGACATATTCACCAAGTTCCTTGCTTGGGGACTAATTAAGACAATATCTGTCTTCAGACTGCGGTGGAAGCGAGTATTGCTGTCATAGAGGGCGCTTTGAAATCCGAGCTGCATGAAGATGAGAATGTCCGCAAAAGCAATACCGGAGAGGGCTACCACTAAGCGGGTTTTGTCTCGACTCAGTTGAAGCCACCCCAGGGGAGTGCGGCGGCACAATTGTTTAATTAAACCTATCATAAGGATATAGCTACCTTTACTTGCAAATTGGTCAAACCCCTCACTTTCTCCCTGGCTGCTTCATCCAACTTAATCCTCACCTCTATTACTTTAGCATCGATATTGGCAGCTGGGTCAGTGTTAATGGCTTCCTGACGGCGCACCTGCAAGCCCACTTGCTCTACGGTTCCTTCTAATTCATCTGGTAAGGAATCGGCAAATACCCGCGCGGACTGTCCTAAGGTTATTTTACCTGCATCACTTTCATATACTTCCGCCACAGCGTACATTTCCCTAGTTTGTCCCAATTCAGCAATGCCTTCTGGAGCCATTAATTCCCCGGGGAGAGTGTGAATTTCCAGCACCTGACCATCTATGGGGGAGCGGACATGAGCTAAAGTTAAATTCGCTTTTGCTCTGGCAACCGCTGCTTCTGCTGCTTCCAGTTCTGCTGCTGCTACCTGCACGTCCACCGGACGCACTTGAGCAATGGCTTCTTGGGTTGCTTTTGCAGCAGTGGCTTGTTTCTCTACTGTAGCTACAGTACGATTCAGATTAGCCGTTGCTTCTTCAATTTGCTCCCTGCGAGTAGTCAGAATGCGGTTCAGAGTAGCTTCCCCTTCTTCCAATCTATGAAGAGCGGTTTCTTTTTGCAAACAGATACTATCCCGGGCTGAAGCTGAGACTGCTCCATTCTGATATAGTAATTGGTAGCGATCGCACTCAATTCGGGCATTGCCCAACTCCGCTTTAATTCTGTCGATAGCAGCTTGTTGCGTCCTTGTCTCTCCTGACCGAGTAGCTTTTAAACTAGCAATAGTGGCTCTTTGGGTTATAACTTGCCCTTCTAACTCCGCCAAAGTCTGTTGCCAGCGAGCCACCGCCGCTTCAATATCCCCTGGTTTTGCTCCTGCTTGAACCTGCTCTAGACGGGAGTGGGCTACTTTCACAGCAGCTTTGCTCTCTTGTAAGGCAGCTAGGAGGCGATCGCGATTGTCCAGAATAGCTATTATATCCCCCTGCTGTACCCAATCTCCCTCTTTCACTAACAATTGATCAACTCTGCTTCCCCCTGAAGACGAGGCCGCAGCAAGTTGAATAACCTCCCCTGAAGGCTCTAAATATCCCAAAGCAGTAACTGTTTTTATTTCTGGTATGGTTACAGGTTCTGTTTCTACGGCATTGGAATTGCAGGCTACCGTCAGGGTTGTCACCGCTAGCAGCACCAAGTACTTACGCGCTTTTAATAACATTGTTTATGCTAAACTTATTTTGCAAGTAGCTTAATTACCCATTATATTGCTCACGGATTCTAAAGGCAAGTTTAATGCTGCTGCTACTTGTTGGACAGTCAAACCCATTTCCAAGAGACGAGGAACGGCTTCCTGTAGTTCTCTTTCTGTTCGTTGGGCACGTTGAGACTCCTGTTCAGCCCGTTGAGACTCTTGTTCAGCCCGTCGAAACTCAATATCAGCCCTTTCCCGTTCCAGTTCCCGCTGTTGTATTATTTCTACATAGGTTGCAAAAGGTTCTCCTGAGGGTCGAAATAATTTTAACTTTTGGTTCATCACTTCAAAGCCCACTCCCAGACGAGGACTGATCCAACCTGACATATCCGAGATAGTCTCTAAAGTCTCCCGACACCGCAACCAGCCCCTTAACACTCCCTTTTCTGGGTAGAACAGATAATATTCTTCTACTCCGTAGCGCTGATAGAATCCGTGTTTTGTCTCCTCTAGTTCTATGATAGTGTTACTGTGGGAAGCAATCTCAAATACTACCTGGGGGGGAATATTCCCTTCCTCCCACTGCTTGTAAGAGCGACGGTCTCCCTTTTCTCTACCGAAGACCACCATAGCATCGGGAGCCTGCCTAATTTTAGGTTTTCCTTCTACAGGATACCACAACAAGTCTCCCGCCACAAATACATCCTGCTCCCCAGCAAAAAGAGCCTCCAGCCCGTTCACAATAGTGGTAATATAGCCAAATTGGATGGTATTATCGGCCATAGGTTTGCCGTCACTTTCTGGGTAAATAGTTGGTGGAGCCGTTGAAAGAGTCATAGGAGATACTGGAAGGTATTATATTTAGTATTATATAACAAAAGTTGTCCCCTGAGGCTCACTCTAAAAACCTCCTCTCTTATCTTCCTCTGCGTCCTCTGCGTCTCTGTGGTTTATAATAATGTGGTCATGGTACGTGATAACTATTAAAAATGACTGTATTTCGCGTTGGTATTGCTGGACCTGTGGGTTCGGGAAAAACAGCACTCCTGGATGCTCTCTGCAAACATCTCCGACCAGAATATGAGATTGCAGTAGTAACCAATGATATTTATACTCAGGAAGATGCTCAATTTTTAGTTCGTTCCCAAGCATTAGCACCGGAACGGATTCTCGGGGTAGAAACTGGAGGTTGTCCCCATACTGCTATTCGAGAAGATGCTTCCATGAATTTGGTGGCAGTAGAAAAGCTGGAAGAATTGTTTCCTAGTCTAGATCTCCTCTTCCTGGAAAGTGGTGGTGATAACCTAGCAGCTACTTTCAGTCCGGAATTAGTGGATTTGACTATTTACGTTATTGACGTTGCTGCTGGAGATAAAATTCCTCGCAAAGGGGGACCGGGAATTACTAAATCCGACCTTTTGGTAATTAATAAAATTGACCTCGCACCTCTAGTAGGGGCTGATTTGGGTATCATGGAAAGGGATGCAAAAAAAATGCGCGACCATAAACCTTTTGTCTTTACTAACTTAAAAACAAAGGCAGGATTGATTGAAGTAATCGATTTCATTCGGGAACAAATCCCTGACTCCGCGCTATAATCCCTTGGCGTCTTGGCGTCTTTGCGCGAAAAAAAAGGTGGGCAAATCTGACCCACCTAGATAATTTATTTAGGTTTTATTACCTTTAGAAGCTAAAGGTAGTTCTGATGGTGCCGATGACAACACTGTCATTGCTGCTTTCGCCAACGCCAAATGGAGCAGCGATCCAGACAATACCAGGAGTTACAGAGATATGGTCGTTGACAGCATAGCGGTAGAAGCCTTCTATGTGAATAGCGGTGCTGTCTGCTGCTCCTGAGACGCAGCCAGTACCTTCACAATCGCCAACATAAGGCTCTGCACCTACTATTATACCCGCCAGGTTCCCTTCTTTACCTAAGTCAGGGAATGCAAGTCCTAAGCCATAGTACCAAATTTCAGCACTGCCATTTCCCCCTGAGGTTTGCTGGGCGTCAGTGTAGCCAAAGAAACCATTGACCGCAAGTTTGTCGGAGAATTTGTAGGCTATCTCAGCTCCGTAGGAATTGGTGATTGCACTTCCACTTCCGTCTTCAAAGGGCCGCCGGGCGTTGTCAGTACCTACCCCTAAATCGAAGATGCTGTCTGAATCAGTGTTGAAGTAAGCATTGACGTAGGTAGCAGCTATCTGGAATTTGTCATTAGGAGTCCAAGTTATTTGTCCTAAGGCAGAGTATTTCCCGTTGAACAGACCTTGTCCTGGCTCAGGATTAAATGAATTGCCCCCAAAGTAACCCCCAGTGAGGGTAACTTCATCGGAAATCTCATAGTTGGCTGCGATACCACCTCCTGAAGCTAAACCTATCTTGTAAATGGGGCTGGATTCGCCGAAGCTAGTGATGGCGTTGTTAGCTCCCGTGAAGCCGTCTAAATAAGGACTCACTGTGGGGGCGATATCCTGCCACAGGGGATAGGCAGCGGGAAGGTATACTAGGAGTTTATCCCCAATAGGGAAGTAATATGCTAACCAATCTATCTCAATGTTGTTGAGATTGCCAAAGTCATGAACAAAAACACCTTGATCCGTAGTACTAAAGCCATCGAAATTCCCTGCACCGAGACGAGTGTAGAGGGCATCTTTCCCGGTAAAGCTGGAGACGAAATTTAAACGCACCCGGTCTTGAAAGACAGTAGTATCATCACCTTGAGTACTTTCACCGAAAGCATCAGAGATAGCAAATACTACTTCCCCTTCCAGTTTGGTAGTAGTGGAGAACTGGTGGTCTTCCAGGAAATCTACTCGCCCTTCGATGTCATCTACCCGGGCGCTGAGAATGGCTAATTCTGCTTCAAACTCGTTCACCAACCGCCAGATCTGGCGCTCATCCCCGAGGGAGATACCCCTTTCGTCACCGGGAGAGCTGGGGGTAATAAATCCCTCAATCCTCTGCAGGCACTCGTTCAAGGTAGCGGCAAATTCGTAGCGGGTTACTCCTTGATTGCCCCGGAAGGTTCTGTCTGGGAAGCCTCGCATACAACCGTATTTATCGATGAGGCTCTTTAATGCTTGGTATGCCCAGTGTCCTCGGTCAACGTCCCGCAACTGATCCACGCTATTTACTTGTCCCAGGGAACGAGAGTTGCCTTCCCGGCTGTATTGCTCTAGTTGTTCCAGCAGGGTCCTTTGTGCTGGTTCGGTTTGGGTTTGAACCTCTTGGGCCATGGTGACCGTGGCGGATGCCATCAAGGCCATGGGACTCGTCAATAATATAGACCAGAGTATTTTGCTCATAGTTCTCCTCACTCACACAATGTTTTCCATCTACTTCTATTACAACACTATATGATCCCAAATGTCAAGAGGAAATTGTTGATTTTTGTAAAATGTATCAAAAATTACATTTTACCTGACCCCTAGCCATGTAGGATACAAACCTAGACAGGGCAATAAAGTCTACTCACAATTTAGTATATCATGGCACAAGGATTAGGACGAAGGAAATTTTTAATCTACGGTTCGGCAGGTTTGGGCACCAGTCTGTTGCTGAAAGCCTGCGGTAGTAGCCCTACTTCTAGTGGGGGCGGGGATACCATTAAGGTGGGGATTCTCCACTCTCGCAGCGGTACCATGGCCATTAGCGAAACTACGGTGGTGGATGCTGAATTACTGGCCATTCAAGAAATTAACGCCGCTGGAGGAGTACTGGGTAAGCCAATTGAGCCGGTTCAGGAGGACGGTGCTTCCGATTGGCCCACTTTTGCCGAAAAAGCAGAAAAGCTCATTGAGAAGGACCAAGTAGTGACTATCTTTGGTTGCTGGACTTCCGCCAGTCGCAAAGCAGTGAAGGATGTTTTTGAATCGAAGAACCATATGCTGTGGTATCCGGTTCAGTATGAAGGACAGGAATGCTCTAAAAATATCTTTTACACTGGTGCGACCCCCAACCAACAAATTGAACCTGCCGTGGATTGGTTGCTGGCAAACAAAGGGAAGGAGTTTTTCTTGGTGGGTTCAGACTATGTTTTCCCCCGCACTGCCAATACCATTATCAAGGAGCAGTTGAAGGCAAAAGGCGGTACTAAGGTTGGAGAGGACTACCTGCCTTTGGGGAATATAGAAGTTACAGGGATTATCAGCAAAATTAAGGAAGCACTCCCCAATGGGGGGGTGATTTTTAATAGTCTCAATGGGGATAGCAATGCAGCTTTCTTCAAACAGCTCAAGAGTGGAGGACTGGGACCAGATAAATATCCTACTATGTCTGTGAGTATTGCTGAAGAAGAAGTGCGACAGATCGGGAAGGACTTTCTCCTGGGTCATTATGCAGCCTGGAACTACTTCCAAACTGTGGATACCCCCCAAAATAAGGAATGGGTGAAAAGGTTCAAGGCTGAGTACGGGGAGCAGCGGGTGACTAATGACCCCATGGAAGCTGCTTATATTATGGTCTATCTCTGGAAACAGGCAGTAGAAAAGGCAGGGACTGCTGAGGATTTGGAAAAAGTGCGCATGGCTGCCATTGGGCAAAGCTTTGATGCACCAGAAGGAAAGGTGACCATGAAAGCTAACCATCATATTACGAAAACCGTGCGCATTGGTAAGGTAGGAGAGGATGGTCTCTTTGATATTGTCTGGTCTACTGACGGTCCGTTAGAACCGGAACCCTGGAACCAATATGTTCCCACAACTAAAGGCTATGGTTGTGATTGGACCGATCCGAGTAAGGGGGGGAAGTATAAGATTTGAGGGGGTTGGTTTCACGCAGAGGCGCAGAGGCACTGAGGTGTAGAGTGGGCATTGCCCACCAAGAAAAATAAGGATTAAAAATGCTAGAATTACTCATCGCCATATTTAATGGCATTAGTATTGGTTCCGTGCTGCTGATGGCAGCTTTGGGATTGGCTATTGTCTTCGGACTCATGGGAGTAATTAATTTGGCCCACGGGGAATTAATGATGTTGGGGGCTTATACTACTTTTGTGGTGCAAAATGTCTTGAAAGGCTGGGGTGATTCTTGGTTTGAGGTTTATATTTTCTTGGCTCTACCAGCAGCTTTTCTGGTAGCAGCCTTAGCTGGTTTAATCTTAGAAAAGGGGGTAATTCGCTATCTTTACGGACGACCCTTGGAAACCCTGTTAGCTACTTGGGGGGTTAGTTTAATCTTACGCCAATTTGTCCGCAGTGTCAATGGGGCCATGGCTATGGGCATAGGGGTGTTTTGTTTCCTCTTTTTTGGGGGGCTTTTTTTGCTGCGTCGAAGGAGGAATTGGGAGAGGATAAAAAAGTGGGCGCTCCCTACTATTGGCTCCCTTTCTTTAGCTCTTGCTATTTTTCAGAGCCTGATCGTGATAAACTTAGGCAATAAAGCCTTGACAAAACCCTGGTTTAGTGCTAGAAATGTGGACGTGACCGCACCAGTTTGGTTGCAGGGGGGACTGCCCCTAGGAGACTTTCAAATTCCCTCAGCTCGCATTTTTATTATTATTTTAACCCTCCTTTGTTTAATAGGTACCTACTGGTTTTTACACCGTTCTCAGTGGGGATTGAGAATTCGCGCGGTTACCCAAAATAGGACCATGAGTGCTTGTTTGGGGGTGAGAACAAGTCAGGTGGATGGACTCACTTTTGCCCTGGGTTCCGGTTTGGCAGGTATTGCCGGTTGTGCTATCACTCTGTTAGGTTCCGTAGGACCAAATACAGGTCAAAATTATATCGTGGATACCTTTATCGTTGTGGTAGTAGGTGGTGTGGGGAATCTCTTAGGTACCATTGTAGCAGCAATGGGTATCGGCACCCTGGATTATTTAATTGGTTCTAAAACTTTAGTCCCCATGTTAGCAGGGATTCAGCCTTGGGAGAGTTTTTTGGATTTCTTCGGTACCACTTCTATGAGTAAAGTGATTGTGTTTGCTCTCATTATTGCTTTCTTGCAAATCAAACCAGCAGGAATGTTTCCCCAAAAAGGACGTACTTCGGAATTATGAACCGCAGATAAACGCAGATGGATAGGGATTATGATGAATAATAAAAAGGGGTTGAGGAAAAAAAAGCTCTTGATAGAAGGGGTGGCTGTAGTGGCGATCGCCCTCATTTTAGCCTTTGTCATACCAGCAGTGCTACCGGCATTTCGCCTCAAATTATTGGGGAGATTTTTAGCTTTGGCTATAGTCAGTTTGGGGATTGACCTCATTTGGGGCTATACGGGATTGCTAAGCTTGGGACACGGGATATTTTTGGCCCTGGGGGGCTATGGTTTGGCTATGCACCTGAAGTTACAATTGCCCTCAGGAGAATTACCAGAATTCTTTACTCTCTATGGAGTGGATACATTACCTTGGTTTTGGCAGCCTTTTTATTCTTTTCCCTTCACTCTCATGGCAATTATTCTCATTCCCAGTCTGGTAGCAGCCTTGCTGGGTTATTTAGTGTTTCGGAACCGCATTAAAGGGGTCTATTTTTCCATTCTCACTCAAGCAGCATTGCTGGTTTTATTCAATTTCTTTAATGGTCAGCAAAAGTTGATTAATGGCACTAATGGACTGAAAACCAGTACAGAACATATCTTTGGGGTGATGGCGGGTTCTGACTCTGCTCAGTGGGCTTTCTATGAAATTACCATTATCTGTTTAATCTTAGTCTATATCCTCTGTCGCTGGCTCACTAGTGGACGTTTCGGACGCTTATTAGTAGCAATTCGGGATGATGAAATGCGACTGCGTTTTTCCGGTTATAATCCTACTGGCTATAAAGTGTTGGTATTTGCCGTTTCTGGAGCCATCGCTGGAGTAGCAGGGGCACTTTATACAGTGCAAACGGGTATTATTACCCCCAAATTCATGGAAGTAGCCTTTTCCATTGAAATGGTAATTTGGGTAGCAGTGGGGGGTAGGGGCACTTTAGTGGGAGCCATTGTGGGTACCTTGTTGGTGCGCTACGCGAGAACCATTTTGAGCGAAGAATTTCCCGAAGTGTGGCTCTTTTTTCAGGGAGGATTATTTTTATTGGTAGTGACGGTGCTGCCCGATGGTATTGTGGGGTGGATCAGAGATAAGAGGTGAGGGAAGAAGAGAGTAATTACCTATCCAGGTTTGGAAGAAATGGTTGAACCGCAGATGAACGCGGATGAATATGGACAAAATATTAGTAACGGATAATTTAACAGTTAGTTTTGACGGGTTTAGAGCACTCAATCAGCTCAACTTTACCATGAATACTGGGGAATTAAGGGTGGTTATTGGTCCTAACGGAGCGGGGAAGACTACCTTTCTGGATGTGATTACGGGGAAGGTACAGCCCACCACAGGAAAAGTGTTGTTTCAAGGGCGAAACTTGCGAGGGATACCAGAACAGGAAATTGCCCGACTGGGAATCGGGCGGAAGTTTCAAACACCGAGAGTTTATTTGGGTTTAACTGTGAGAGAAAACTTAGATTTGGCTTGTAATCGGTTCAAGAATGTGTTTAGTACCCTCTTCCGAACCCCTTCCTTTACCGATAGAAGGATGGTGATGGGACTGTTAGAGACCGTGGGTTTGGGAGGGAAAAGGGATTTAAAAGCAGCATTACTCTCCCATGGAGAAAAGCAGCGGTTGGAAATCGGGATGTTGGTAGCCCAGTCTCCCGACTTATTGTTGGTAGACGAACCAGTAGCGGGATTGACGGATGAAGAGACGGAAAATGTGGGCGCCCTATTATTAGCTTTGGCTGAGAGTCATTCCATTTTAGTTATCGAACATGATATGGAGTTTGTGCGGCAAATTGCCAGGAAAGTGACTGTATTACATCAAGGTACGGTATTGTGCGAAGGAACCATGGATGAAATACAAAAAGACCGCCGAGTGATTGAAGTCTATTTGGGAGAATCGGAAGCTACTTTAGCCACTGAAAATAACCAGTTCTAACTCTCTTCTCTCTCTTCTCTTTCTCTGCGTCCTCTGCGTCTCTGCGGTTTCATTCTATCTTAACATCTGAATTACAATAAAAAGAATAATGTTAAAAATTGCCGGAGTGAATGTTTATTACGGTGAGAGTCACATATTACGGGATGTGGACTTGAACGTCCATCCTGGAGAGATGGTTTGTTTAATTGGAAGGAATGGAGTGGGGAAAACCACTCTCTTGAAGACCATTATGGGTTTGCTCACACCTCGTCAGGGAAGGATTTATTTCAGGGATCGCCCCCTGACGGGCATATCTACTGATAAAAGGGCAAGATTGGGCATTGGTTATGTACCCCAAGGAAGGGAAATTATTCCCCGGTTGACGGTGAAGGAGAATTTGCTCCTGGGGTTAGAAGCACGACGAGAGAAGGGTAAGGGGAAAGGGGAGATACCTTCAGAGATATTTGAATTATTTCCTGATCTAGGGCAGATGCTCCCCCGTCTGGGGGGAAATTTAAGCGGAGGACAACAGCAACAACTGGCTATTGCCCGGGCTCTGATGGGGAAACCCCAGTTGTTGGTGTTAGACGAACCCACGGAGGGCATTCAACCTTCCATTATCTTACAAATTGAAGCTGCGGTACGGCGGATTATTGAAACTTCCGGTATTTCCGTCTTGTTGGTGGAGCAGCACTTACATTTTGTCCGCCTTGCCGATCGGTATTATGCCATGCAAAAAGGAGGCATTGTGGCTTTTGGGAGTACTAGGAAGTTTAGTCAGGAGGTGATTCAGCGATTTTTGGCAGTTTAATGTGATGGAGCGGTGAGCAGTGCCCTGAAATAAAATCCTTGGGTTGGCTCGGAAAATTTGGAATTAGTGATTGTTGTGTTATTGTGATTATTGTGTTATCCTGTTTAATGTCTTAACTCAAATTTGCGAGGATATATCTTATGTCTCAGTCTGTAGCCCTAACCCAGTCTCCTTCCTCTACTAATGATATCGGATTTATCTCCGATTTTGCTTCCATCACCTCCCTCATGGATTGGCTAATGGGGGTATTTGACGCCGGTACGGATTGGGGTGAATTGAGCTATTGGCTTCTGGTACAGCAGAAAGAAGTTTTGGAGGTTTTGCTGAAAAATCAGCAAGCGATCCTGGATTATTTAAACAACTTGCAAGAACAAGGTGAAATCACCCAAGAGAAGCTGGACGAATTATCAGATTCCATCAATGACCAATTAGAAGATATCCAAACCCAACTGGATGGCATTAGTAGCCAAATCAGGCAATTCGAGCGAGATTTATTCGGATACCTGGTGCCGCGGATGGAGCAGCTTCTTGCTGAAAATCAAAAGATTTTAAACAAGCTTGCTCTGATCCAAGATGCATTACTCGTAATCTTGGAGGAACTGGACTTAATTGAGCTGCAAATTGAGTGGAACAATATTACCACCCAACTTGCCAATCACCTCCAGAAAATTGAATATTTGCACCTGCGCATGAGTCAGCTCAATCTGCTCAATCCAGAAAATACTGACGGTTCAGCCCAAGCCGCCAGCACCACGGCAGATCTGGCTCAGGTATTCTCTAGTGAGATTGTTGCCTGGGCGAAGGCTGTATTAGATCCAGGGGCTGGGGTGACATTTGGGCTGCAAGCAATGAATAGCATTATTTTGAAGAAAACAGCCTTTAGTCGCTCCATCTTAGAAGTCTTTGTGGATCTAATGCAACAAGGGGCTGTGAGTTCCAACCAACCCGCAGTTACCCTACAGCAATATGCCCTTAACCTGGCAATGGCTCAGGGCAAGGGGTTTATGTGTGTGGCTCAAGCCTGCGAGTACCTTGTAGGGTGGGCATTGCCCACCTTCCCCACCTTCCCCACACCCGTTTCCAAATAGCAGAGAGCGCGGAAACGGATACCCACTAATTGTTCCTAGAAGGGATTCAGTTTACACATGGGAGGAATAGGGCGCATTTTGTGTCCAAATATGGTAATATTCCTTTCAAAAGGACATTGGGCGGGGATAACTTGAGCCAGAAACCGAGCAAGTTTGGTATCTTGGATCTGGATACTATCCAGGATGAGTTTTGATTAACCTATGGATTCCCGAACCAATTAGGGACTAAAATCTTCATAATACCCACAAGAAAGGCACTAACCAGGGCTACAACCATGGTGCGATTGAGAAATTCTTGGTTATCGATCCGCTTGTCAAAACCCTTCAGTCTTTCATCCAGAGCTTGAATATCACCGCTGATACCAATAAACTTACCATTGTTGCTTTCTTCTAACCTGGTTACAAAAACCTTCAATTCGAGAAATTCCTCACTGAAGTGGTCTGCTTTTTTGTTAATCTCTTTACTCAGTTGGTCTATTTTCTCATCTACATCCGCACTCAGCTGATTGGTTTTCTCATCCACATCCCCACTCAGCTTATCGATCTTACTGTCTAGCTTATCGATTTTCTGATCCACATTCCCACTCAGCTGATTGGTTTTATTATCCACATCCCCACTCAGCTTATCGATCTTACTGTCTAGCTTATCGATTTTCTGATCCACATTCCCACTCAGCTGATTGGTTTTATTATCCACATCCCCACTCAGCTTATCGATCTTACTGTCTAGCTTATCGATTTTCTGATCCACATCCCCACTCAGCTTATCGATCTTACTGTCTAGCTTATCGATTTTCTGATTTACATCAGCATTCAGTTATCGATTTTCTGATCCACATCAGCATTCAACTTATCGATTTTCTGATCCACATCAGCATTCAGCTTATCGATCTTACTGTCTAGCCTATCGATTTTCTGATCCACATCAGTACTCAGCTTACCGATTTTCTGCTCCACATCAGCACTCAGTCTATTGAATTTCTCATCCATCTTGCTGTCTAACCTATCAATTTTCTGCTCCATAATCTCCTGCAACCTGTCCATTTTGCTGTCCAGGTTGTTGAGAATGGTGATTAAATCGGTCTCGACGGCTACAGTCATGGTACAATCCTCAAGAGTATTTTTGAGTTTTGTCCTCTAGTCTCGTCTAGAGGACTAATTTTTAGTATAGACTAAACTAGAGGTCTTGTCAAGGTGTAGGGTCCGGCGAACACCTACGAACTGGTTTGGTGGGCAATGCCCACCCTACAAATTTACCCCTCTCTCTGCGTCTCTGCGCCTCTGCGTGAAACATCTTCTATTTTCCCTAACCACTCAATCAAATTATCTAACTGTTGCTGAGGTTTGAGGACTCCTAAACCCCTAACCATGACCTTTTTCCGTCCATAAACAAAGCGGGATTGCAGGTGTTGGGGCAATTTCTCTGCTAATAATTTCCAAGCAGGTTCCCCCATGGGTGTTATGAGGACAATATGTTGTTTTCCCTCCGGTTTAATGCGAGAAAAACCTAAAGACTTGGCTATCTGTTTTAATTGCATGACACTTAATAATTGTTCCACAGGAGCAGGAATGGAACCGTAGCGATCGCTCCATTCTGCTGCAATTAGTTTCAATTCCCGTTGGGAGTTTGCGGCAGCAACAGCACGATAAGCCGCCATTTTTTGCTCCTGGGAAGCAATATAATACCCGGGAATAAACGCAGTTAGTTGTAAGTCTACTTGGGTATCTTCTACTTGAGGAATTTCTTCTCCTTGAATTTCCGCAATACAAGACTGTAACATCTCCATATATAACTCAAAACCAATCGCTTCCATTTGTCCCGATTGCTCTGCACCCAAAATATTACCTACACCCCTAATTTCCATGTCTCTTGTGGCTAACTGATACCCAGAACCCAATTGACTGAATTCCTGGAGAGCCCGTAACCGTTTCCGAGCTGTATCTGATAAAATCTGATTATCTGGGTACAATAACCAAGCCCGAGCTTGAATACCGGAACGCCCCACCCGTCCCCGGAGCTGATATAATTGAGCTAAACCGAAATGTTGGGCATCCTCGATAATAATGGTATTGACCCGGGGAATGTCTAAACCTGATTCAATAATGGTGGTGCACAGGAGGATATCTGCTTCCCCATTATTAAAGGCTAACATAGTAGCTTCTAACTCTCCCGGAGACATTTGACCATGAGCCATAGCTACTTTCACACCAGGTACCATTTCCTCCAATTGTACTGCCACCTTCTCAATCCCTTCCACTCGACGAACGACGTAAAATACCTGTCCTCCTCGATCTAGTTCGTTGCGGATACCTGTCCGCACTACGTCGGGGCTGTAGGGGGATAAATGGGTTTGAATGGGACGACGAGAAGGAGGTGGGGTAGCAATGATACTCATTTCCCGAATGCCAGACAGGGACATATAGAGGGTGCGGGGAATGGGTGTAGCACTGAGGGTGAGCACATCTAATTTGGCTTTGAGGTTTTTAATCTTCTCCTTCTGGTTCACCCCAAATCGCTGTTCTTCGTCAATTACCAATAAACCCAAATCTCGGTATTTCACTTCCCGATTTAAGAGTTGTTGGGTACCCACCACAATATCTAATTCCCCGGTAGCAAGACGTTGGATGATATCTTTCCGCTCTTTGGGGCTGCGGAAGCGATTGAGTAAGCCGATATTAATGGGATAGGGAGCAAATCTTTCTTTGAGAGTGTGGTAATGTTGTTGACTGAGAATGGTGGTGGGAGCGAGGAAAGCTACTTGTTTCTCTGCACTACTGACTACTTTAAAGATAGCTCGCAGTGCTACTTCTGTTTTGCCGAAACCTACGTCCCCACATATGAGGCGATCCATGGGGCGATCGCTCTCCAAATCCCGTTTTACATCCTGAATCGCCTTCAACTGATCCGTGGTGATCTCATAGGGGAAGGAGTCTTCTAATTCTTGTTGCCAAGGGATATCTGGAGGATAAGCGTAGCCAGTTAGTTGGGAGCGCTTGCTATATAATTGTAATAAATCAAAAGCTAGTTTCTTGACAGTTTTGCGTACCCGATTCTTTTTGCTTTGCCAAGCTTTTCCAGACATTTTATCGAGTTCTGGGGGTCTCTTGTCAGTAGTACGGTACCGAGAGAGAACTTCTAAGGAGTCTACTGGGACTCTTAATAACCCGTCTGCGTACTTTACTGCTATATACTCCCGGTTATTTAAAGTTTCCAGTTGGAGAAATTTGCCCACACCGTGTCGCTTATGGACTACATAGTCTCCGGGAGATAATTTTTGCAAGTCTACTGTTTTCGAGGTAGCCCGGCGACGCTTGCGCACATAGCTGGTGGTAACTAAGGAATGTTGACCGAAGAATTCCCGATCCGTCACCACAGCTATATTATAGGTGGGGAGGATAAACCCTTCTAATTCTGCCAGCCCGGCATATTTGAGGGCTACAGGAGTAGAATCTTGGTGTAGTCGCCTTATAGCTGAATAATTGTGGGGGTTAGGAAGAAACTGAGCCGGACAGTCGTGTTCCTGGAGCAGGGCAGCACAACGGGATGGTTGGGCGGAAATGAGCCAAATTTCATACTTTTTTAATGTTAAGTTAGTAGAGATTTCCTGTTTACCCCGCAGGATAGCTGCTAACTTGGCAAATTGGTGTGGTGCCGTGGGCAGGGGGCGACTGGCCAGATTCACTCCATTTTTCTTCTTAACTGATTCGTATTCAGTTAAATAAATTACCTTAAACTTGTCAGCAGCGTCTTGAATGGTGAAGGGACGATGCATTTTCCTCCCCAGTTGCGCAATACATTGCCATTGTTCCTCTACCCCCTGTAACCACCTCTGGTTATGAGCTGCACATTGAGCGACTTCGTCAAAAGCACATAACGTATTTTTGGGTAAATAATCTAAGAGACTGGTGAGTGGTTCGGGGTTGTTATTTGTGATTGCTTGGAAACTGGTAGGAGTGAGGAGGAGTCGTTCTATTTTATCCTGGGAGCGCTGGGTAGCGGGGTCAAATTCCCGCAACTGTTCTAATTCCTCTCCCAACCATTCTAAACGCACTGGCAATTCTGCCCAGACGGGGAAGATATCCACTATATCCCCTCGACGCCCCCATTGTCCTTCTGTTTCTACCAAGGGAACTCGTTCGTAACCCAGTTGGGTGAGTTTATTTTGCAGGGTTTCATTGGTGAAAGTCATTCCAGGGTTTAGGTGTAAACAAAAAGACTGGAAGACGGTGGGGGGTGGGAGGTGAGGTTGGAAGGAGCGCTCCGTAGCCACAATAGCGATGTTATCTTGGTGAGACAGGGAGGAGAGAACTTGCATTTGTCCCCAAACTGTCTCTGACTCTGTGGCAATAGAATCGTAGGGGGAAGCTTCTGAGGTAGGATAGAAATGTACTGCTCCCCAGCCCATAGCTTCCAACTGTGCTGCCCAACGTCCTGCTTCTTGTAAGGTGGGACAAATGATACAGAGATTATGGCCTCGGTCCCGTGCTAAACTGGAAGCCACTAAACCTTTAGGTAGACGGGGAATGCCGTTTAAGTACAACTTCCCCTCTTGTTCCAGTTTGTCCAACAAGGATTTGGTGATGGATTTTTGTCCGAGAGTGTGAATAATAGAAGAGAAGGTCATGAATTTGAACGAGTAATTAACCGTTTATTGAATAATACAGTCTGCAATGGTCCAAAAACCTGTGGGGCGGCATCATTCCAGTCTCTACCCTATATATTAATTACTTAAAACTTTTAGTATGATTAAACTTTTGATTGTAGAAGACAACTTAGTACTCCGACAAGTGATTTTAGAAATACTCAAAAACACTAAGTTGCAGGTCAGGTCGGCGGAAGATGGGCTTGAAGCCTTAGAACAAGTGAAACTCGATCCTCCTGATATCGTTATTTTAGATATTGTCATGCCCAAAATGAATGGTTATGAGGTTTGTCGCAAGATTAAAGGTGACTCGGCAACTAAAGATGTGTTAGTATTGATGTGTTCTTCTAAAGCGGAAGATTTCGATATCTACTGGGCAATAAAACAAGGAGCTGATGATTATATCACTAAGCCTTTTAAACCCAAGGAATTAGTTGCTAAGATTAAAAAGTTGCTTTTATCAAGAGTGTAGGGGCTTTTACTACAGAGAAATTAACCATTTAATGATTAAGACAATTATAATAGTGGCAGCGACTCCCAAAACCATTATACTAATGGTAATCCATTTTTTCGGTGCTGGAGATAATTTTTCTGTCCCCGCAGATAGACTCAATGACTCATTGGAGGTATAATTTTCTTGACGATTAAGTGCATTAATAGCAGCTCTCACGGTAGAATAGCGATGGCGCCAATCATAAGAAGTCATTCGATTCAAAACCCTGGCCAAACCCTCCCCTACCATAGCTAAGTCTTGCCACAAAATCTCTCCTTTGTCCCCAAGGGTGAAACTTTCGACGGTGTGAACTCCAGTCAGCCCTTGAATATCAATTATTCCCACTGCATAAATATCGCTACTAAATTGCGCTTCTCCTCTCATTTGTTCACTAGGAATATAACCTCTATTTACCTTAATTAAACCTCCTTCTATCATACCTTGAAAGTGGATCAAAACCAACTTTCCATCCTCTTGGCGACGAATAACATGTTTCGGTTGCAAGTCCCGATAAATTAAACCTTGACTGTGGATAAACTCTAACACGGTCAACAAGTCAGTGAGGATCTCGATTACCACAGACTCTCCCAGTCGCTTACCCTGTAATTCTTCTGCTAAACTAGTGCCAGAGATATATTCTCGTGCTAAGTAACATTCTCCCTCCTCTTCAGAATAAGCCATTAACTCGGGAATTTGGGTATGTTTCCCTAAAGTTGCTAATATTTCCGCCTCCTGGTGCAAAAATTTTTGGCTCTGAAGAAATAATTCACCGGGAGTAGGATATATTAGTTTTAATAAGCATTTAGGCTTTTGAGGTAACTTGGTGTCCACTGCCAAATAACTACCTTTTAATTCATCTTCCTGGAGCACTGCTATAATTTGATAGCGTCTATCTATAAGTTTTCCTGGGGTAAGATAATGATTCATTGTTTCTCATTTGTTTGTTCGTAGGGGCGGGGGTTTTCCCGCTCGCCAACGTAGGGTGGGCAATGATAAATTATTCTGAGAGTAGCGGTGTTTTGGTTCAATATTGCCCATCGACAAATAGGGGAAGGTGGGCAATGGCTCTATAAACTACTATGTTAAAGTAAACTGATTTAACATTGCCCACCCTACTGTCTTCCCCACACCCCACACCCCACACCCGCCCTTCCGTGCTATAACTGCTGTCTGACGGATTCTAGAGGGTGTCTGTAAAGAAAAGGTAAAGAAAGAAGGGGTAAGAGAAGAAAACAGAGAAAAGAACAGCTGGGGAGAGAAGAGAAAGCAGCAATGCCAAGAAAAGGATATCCTAGTAAAACAGTGACCAGTTACCTCGTACCATGACAGTTACCTCGTACCATGACAGTTATCTCGTACCATGACAGTTACCTCGTACCATGACAGTTACCAGTTACCAGTCCTGCTCATGCCAACCGGGGCAGTCAGGCAGTTACCAGTTACCAGTTACCAGTTACCAGTTACCAGTTACCAGTTACCAGTTACCAGTTACCAGTTACCAGTTACCAGTTACCAATAAGTGGCTTGCCACCAAATAAGTGGTGGGGGCCTCAAACCCAAGGTTGAGCTGCTACCATGGTACGTGATTACTGGTCACTGGTCACTGTCATGGTACGAGGTAACTGAAAGGTGGGGGCCTCAAACCCAAGGTTGAGCTGCTACCATGGTACGTGATTACTGGTCACTGGTCACTGTCATGGTACGAGGTAACTGAAAGGTGGGGGCCTCAAACCCAAGGTTGAGCTGCTACCATGGTACGTGATTACTGGTCACTGGTAACTGAAAGGTGGGGGCCTCAAACCCAAGGTTGAGCTGCTACCATGGTACGTGATTACTGGTCACTGTCATGGTACAAGATCACTGGTAACTGAAAGGTGGGGGCCTCAAACCCAAGGTTGAGCTGCTACCATGGTACGTGATTACTGGTCACTGGTAACTGAAAAGTGGGGGCCTCAAACCCAAGGTTGAGCTGCTACCATGGTACGTGATTACTGGTCACTGGTAACTGAAAGGTGACATCAGTGATGCAGAGTGGAAAATAATAGAACCACTTTTGCCGGCAGCCAAATCAGCCTGCTCAGGCGCGGCGCTCTGCAGGGGTCGGGGTCGGAAAAGGACAGTAGACCTCAGACAGGTGTACAACGCCATCAGATACGTATGCCGAACGGGATGTGCGTGGGAATTATTATTCACCCCTTTCCCCCCCCCAAAGACAGTATATGGGTACGGTCGGAAATGGGAGAAGAAAGGGGTGTGGCAGAAAATTCATGATGAGTTACGGCAGCGAGTGAGAAAAAGAGCCCAGCGCAAAGGAACAGCCACAGCCTGGCTCATCGATAGCCTGCTAAGGGGCGGCCGCCCCTTAGCAGAGGTGAAAACCACAGATGACGATGGTAAGAAAGTCCATGGACGGAAGCGGCATAACCCACCCCCCTCCCCAAGCTCCTGGGAGGGGGGTTGGGGGGTGGGTAAGACGCTTGAGTAAAGACTATGAGCGACTGCCTCAGATGAGCGAAAGCTTTGTCTATCACGCGATGACTGCCTTGATGCTCCAACGTCTCGTGCTTTAATCTTTCTTTTACAGATACCTTCTAGTTCGTAAATTTTATCTCTTAAAAAATCTGCTTCCGGTCTTCGTAATTCATGTCCAAGTTGCGCTAATCTTTCTAATTTAATAAAGCATTTAGTTTGAACTTTCTGAGGAAGGCGATCTAGCCACTCAATAATCGGAACATTCCCTTTTTCATCTTGATAAAAAATAAGTTTTCTTTGGGGCATTTTTATTAAGCTTGAACTGATATTTAGTTAATAAGCTATCTCGTTTCTCTGAGAAGAGGAACTCTCAACCGACTTAAGTGACTTGAGCAGGGAAATAAGACCATACTTACCCAAGTTTTACATTACGTTGTTTAGAATAGAAGAATCCATTTTTACTCCTGACTGAATCTAGTATCGGATATGTACGAAAAACACAAATGCATTTGGTGCTGAGGTTACAGCATTACCCCTACGGTAGAGAATCGTCTTGTGCGATGTGAAAGTCGTACATCTAGCATGATAACCCATGCACAGAATGAGGAGCCGACTGGTCCTGTGCGATGTGAAAGTCGTACATCTAGCATGATAACCCATGGGCAGAATGAGGTTCCGTCTCCTCCAGGGGATTCTCTCCCCCTGTCCCCATGTAAAAGAGTCACTGAGGACGCCTACATTGGCAGTAAGTAATGAACCCAATGGTAAGTGGGTTGGGGATGAACTCAGGGCTACTCATAGGGAGAGAACTAAACTCCTGCCGGGATAGAGATGGAACCCAAACTCAATCGAATTTCAGAGGTACGAAACACAGTAGAGCCAGATAGATTCTCAGGCTGGGTCCATACCCAAGGTCATACCAGTGGGAGGGGCGACTTTCCCACTGGGTTTAATTAGAGACGGCAGAAATACCGTTGCCCAAAGATAAGCGGACGAATTTCAATTCTGAGGAACTGCTCAAATGCGATAACCTCGATAAAATGGAATTGCTATAATAGAAGAAGAGCGTGACTGAGAGACAATGCAAGTTAAAGATCTGACCATTGAAGAATTTAAGTGCTTCATTCAGGAAACAGTAACTGAAACCCTAGAAACACTGTTGAGCGATCCAGATGAAGATAAACAACTAAAACCTGAGGTTGTGCAGGAGTTGATTGAATCGCTACAGCGCACTCAGGGCGGAGAGCGTGGTATTCCTGCGAACGTAGTAGCAAAGAAACTTGGTCTGAAGTGGTAATGAGCTATCGTGTAGAGTTCAAGGCAAAAGCGATTGCAGGCTTGGAGTCGCTTACTTCAGCGGTGCAAGAACGCATTTTCCGAAAAATACGCTGGCTTTGCGAGAACTTTGATGGAATTAGTCCCCAAGCACTAAGTGCCAATTTAAATGGTCTCTTCAAACTCAGAATTGGCGATTACAGAGTAATTTATTCTTTTGACAATGAAACTGAGTGTATAACAATCCACAAAGTGAGCCATCGGCGGGACATCTATTATGACTAGTCGTCATAAATACCCTTCATAATTCCAAAGTTACAACAGCCACTTTGCAGGAAGATATTCATATACATAGGTCAGTTCACCCAAATCAGACAATAGTCGCTCGCGAAGCGGAGCCTTGCTCTCGCCTTATATTTTCACAGCTTTCCAACGAGCTCCTTGATTACTTCATGACATTTATAACACTGGTCTTTAGAAACTTGAATATCCTTACCGTATACTGTGTAACTACGTCGATTCAGCATTTTACTCAATGGTAATCCTTGGTTTGCTGCTACTACACCAGCACTATTAAAGTCTCTCAATTCATAACCATAAACCTTTTCAAATGCATCTCGACAATAAGTATGATTTTCTCCATCAACAAAACGAGATTTATTTTTTTCGTACTCCTCAAACATTTTCCTCACCGCTTCATTTGATAGTGCTTTGAAAGCTTCGGCTGCACCTATTTTTTGAGTAAATCTATTACCCAGTAGAAGTGCAATTTTTGGTCTTTCCATTTGGAAACTATCAACTTTAGCTGCAAAAGTGTACTTTCCGTAAACTGGATGTGTTTTCTCTGTACCCCATATTAAATTAAACAATCCCGATATGGCGTAAATCGATGAATCATCAGCATTGATAGGAACCAGTAACTTTTCCCCTGCCAGAATTGCAATTTGTGTATAAATTGAGAAGCTCGGATTAGTATCGATAAAAAATGTTGTTGGCTTGTCAAATATAGTACGCTCTGTAAACTTTTTAAGAATTGAATGTATTTCAACCCAGGGTGAATCCGTGTTTGACAATGGTGTCGCATCAGCCCTTTCTGCCAACAAGGGAGCAATTAACTCAAGATTTCCATCACCAGACATCAGAAAAAGGTTTGACGGTAGCTCATTGTTACTTTCTTGTAATTTAAGCAAATACTTATTCACATCTCTGGTGTCATTTTTTAACACACTGTCTGTCAAATAACCCACAACAGTTTTAGGAATTTCTCCAACAATTAGTTCCTGTAGATGAGATTCAGCGCTAGTACCGCCTCCCATCAGCATCATTGATGAGTTTGCTTGTGGGCACATATCTATAACCACCACATTCTGATTTGGATCCTTCTCGGCATACATAGATGCAATGTGAAAGGTAATAGTACTCTTACCGACACCACCCTTGTTGTTCCATATAACGTAACTCTTATTCATGAATAGCCTCCTTATATGACTTATCCTATGTCTAACGGTCAAGCTCACCGGCGGCTCGGATTTATTGGGAAAGCCTCAGCGATCCCAAAGGGCCACTAAAAGTTATCGCCAAGCCGTCCGGTGCCGCATTACCCCTATAGTAGCGAATGGTCGTCAATTTGTAAAGTGGGGTAAAACTGTCGTGACTGCCGAACCAGTGAAATCAGGCTGATACACTTTCTTAAAATGCAATGATGGATGAGATTGATTCTCCTGCCAGAGTCCATAGGCTTTTCGCGCTTGTTTCCTGATAGCATGAGGAAGCGCTGCGTAAGCGCGCCAAAAATCAGGCGTCGCAAAGGACTTCATCCAGATCCCTCACTCGATTGGTAGCAATATCCTTTTCTGCTCTGGCAATCAGGGTATCTAGCTTTCCTGATTCTAAGTCAGATTCTAGTTGCCGATCCCACATATCGTCTAAATAAGCCTGTGGACGAGTTGTAAGTTCTCTGATGTCGCCGTCTGGCAACCGTTGAATAGCAGCCTGTGATAGTACAGATCCAGCTAAACTTTTGGTAGTGTCGCTATATTTGTTACTTTGAAGAACTTGAGTCGCGATCTCTTCCATTTCGGAACCAGTCTGCTTATTAGGATCGGACTGTGAAAGAGCTGATCCAGCCAGTTTCTTTTGAATCTGAGAAGCCTTCGATCTAATATCGCTTGAGGATGCTTTCTTGTTTTTAGTCATAGTTGGCTATGATTTGGGTAATTTGTTTATCTATCATGAGTCTAGTAGACTCAGGGACGGATGGCAAGGTGAGAACCGCTGACAACTGAATAACCATGAGGGTGCAAGTCCTATTAATAGAGACTAAACTATAGCTTTTTTATTCTTGCTCTGAGCTGTATAAGATCGGAATGCTGAGTAATGTCAATCCGAGTAATTGCCCAGTCAAAAAACGAGGACAGAGAAATATAGTGAGGTTTCTGCCTCTGCATTTCCTTTTGAAGGTCTTTTCCATGAAACCAAATCAAGTACTGTTTTTGTGTCCAAAAATTTTCCTCAATAAAACGCTTTTGATATGAATTAAGACTTGCTTCAAACTTTTCTGGTGTAACTGATTCAACTGTCTGTCTAAATCGAGCGACTAATGCTAATGCTTGTTGCTGGCAGTCTTGTAAGTCTAATGATTTAGGCAACTTACCACTACCACCTGTCCAAGTGGTTTTTAGTTCCCGTGCTGCCCCCATGCTCAACAAATCACCCAATGCCCATCTTACAGCTTGATAGAACCGTAAATTTCTTGCACTGGTTTCAATCCATGCTGCAATCGTTTCTACTCCTGGTGAGTCCCCATGCCCTCACTTAGAGATAGGATTGTCTCGTTTCTCTGTGTATTTTTCTGTCCAATAGGCATGAATTAAATTAGTATCTAAAAGATAGTTCTCAACACAAGAACGATAGGTCAAAGCAATAGATAGATTACCTGATCTGTTTCCCAGTTGAAGTAATTGAATGCTAGGGGTTGGTTGAGCATCAAAATCCCGATCGCGTAAGCGCCACTCTTAGTGATCGCGAAAAACGATGTATCGCTGGTTTCTTACCTCATTGGGAAAGAAGTAACCTTGTGCAAAAATGGAAAATGTAAACTTGCTGCCCGCAGGAATAATTGTGCATTTATCACCTGATATGCCCTCGACTACTCTGCTAAGTAACCTATAGTCTAGGCTAGTTTGCCTTCCCTCGCAAAAAATCGTTCTTCCACCACTAACAACACTCATAATCACACCTCTAGCCGAACAACATATGCTTCAGGTACCAGTTTCTCCACATAATCCGAGTGAGTTGTAATGATGAATTGATTATTTTTACCTAACTTAGGTAGAGCTGCTAATAATGCCTGTTGCATTGGTGGATGTAAGTGCAACTCAATTTCATCAATCAAGATGACCGAATTATGAATATTCCAACTAGCAAAGTCCATTAGTATTGGAAAGGTAGCACGTTCACCCCCTGACATCTCGGAAATCTCATACTGGTTTTTACCATCGTAGAGATAAAACCAAGGCTCACTCAGAATGTCATCAATTTCCTCTCGTGGGACAGGTCCTTCAAAACTACGCTCTGGAAAAAGAGTTTTGTAGGCTCGTTCTATTTCGGCATATAAGTCCTTCTGCCCTGGACGTAGTTGCTTAATTTTACCTATTTCAACATCTTGATGAAACTGCCGCCATTTGGACAATCGATCTCGCAAGATATCATCTGTGATTTCAAGTTTGTTTTGTTGGTCTTCTGTGGTTAGACTGGTTGAAGTTCTCTGCTCCGTATACCAAAGGGTTGTGCCAACTCGCTCAAAAGCCTGGAAGCCTTCAGAGCGGAGCAGTTGTTTAGCGTATTCTCGTCCTTTAAATTGAAACAATTCAGCCGCAGTATTTGCTATAACCCTCTCATCTCGCCATTTTAGAGTCACAATGTGCTCCTGTGCAGGAGGATGTAAATCCCGTCCCATATCTCGCAATTTCTGCTGGAATTCTTGAACAGCTTGAATTTCTGGAGACGAAAATTGTACCTTTAGAGTGACTTCTGGCGTAAATCTTCCCCAGTTGCTTCCTAAAAGCTCATAATTAAATCCTGCCCACTCCAAGTCAGGGAGCCTTTGCAACCGTCCCGTAGCTACCCCTAGTGTTGCAGCAATAGCCTGGAGGAGACTTGTTTTTCCTGCACCATTCATTCCTATCAAAACTATGAGATCTCTTGCTAATCCGGTTTCTGGATCGGTGAAATCGAAGGTCGGAGGATTCGGAAATCGCTTAAAATACTTTAACTGAACAGACTGAACTTTCATAGTAAAATTTAAATTTGAACGAATGCGCGGCAGTCCCCACCCGTAGGATGCGTTAGCTGCCGTAGGATGCGTTACTAGCCGTAAGTAGTAGCAACAATACAAACTTTGTTGGCGTAACGCATCGTACGTAGCAGCATCCTAAATTAAATGGGTTAGCGTAACGCATCCTACGCGATAGCGGGGTGGGGAAGGATAGCGCGTTCCCAACTACGCTTTGGGAAACTTTTCGGGGTTTCATCTTGACGATCTACACCTAAACTGCTACAGTTAGAGTGTACGACCCAGCAGTCCTGCTCCTGCCAAGCCTGGCCTGAGCAGGGCCAACCCGTCGAATAACCTATCGATTATATCCAAGTGTTGAGAGCGAACACAAGTTGCATTTGGCACGGAAAATGCATTGCGACCTATATAATGCTGCCGTGGCTAATCGTCGTACTCAATACAAGCGCTTTCGACATTCGGTTGATTATTTCGAGCAGCAGAACTCTTTACCTGCATTTAAAAAAGTTTGGCCAGAATACAAGAAGCTGGGTTCTCATACTCTGCAAGCAACTTTAAAACGAGTAGATTTTGGCTATCAGCGCTTTTTTAAGGGGCTGGCAAAATATCCTAGATTCAAAGCAAAACGCCGCTACAGAGGGTGGACATATCCAGACAGTGCTGGTTGGAAAGTTAACCCCCGCCATTAATCAATGCCGGGGGTTAACGGTCAGCTTGAGTTGAGGCATTTTAAATCCGGCCCTATCTTTATTCCAATGCGGGGAAAGGCTAGAACTTGGGGGAAACCAACAACTTGTACTATAGTTTGGATCAACAATAAATGGTACGCTTCCATCACAGTTAACTGTGTCCCGGAAAGGCCAACCCACCCCCCAACCCCCCTCCCAGGAGGGGGGCGAAGGGGGGTGGGTTGGCTTGGATTTTGGGTGCAAAGTAGCTATAGCTACATCAGATGGAGAGTTTATAGAAGCTCCAAAGTTTCAGGCCAAAGCAGCCCAGAAGGTCAAACAACTTTCTAAACAGTTAAGAAAAAAGCGCCGTCCTGAAAAGAGGAAAACAAAAGCTTCTCGCAGATGGCGCAAGGCGCAAGGTAAGATTAGCAAGGTTCAGAGTCAAGTTGCTAATCAGCGCCACGATTGGTCCCACAAGGTAGCAGCACAAATAGTCAGCGGTAATAGCTTGGTTGCTACTGAGAAGCTAACACCGAAGGTGCCGCCTTTGGCGTCCCTTAAGGGCATGACTCGTAAAGGAAAAGGCAAGAGAAAGCGCCCAAAAGCGGGGCTTAATCGGTCTTTGTTAGATGTCGCAATTGGCATGACCAAAGATGCTATTAAGTACAAAGTTATTGAGGCAGGTGGTGTTTATTTGGAAGCACCAACACAAAAATTAAAACCTACCCAAAGATGTGCTAAATGTTGGGAAACTACCAAGAAAACATCTCGTTTACGTGTTCATGTTTGTCACCATTGCGGACATCAAGAGGATAGAGATATCAATGCAGCGTAGGGGCACGGCAATGCCGTGCCCCTACGGCTAGGGGGCAGGAACTGTCCTATGCCAGATGAGTCGCGGCCTAGCTCTATCAATTGTGGAAACATGAGGCAACTAGGGGCAAAGAAGCGTCAGAAACGCCAAGCGAGTGCGTAGCGGCTTGGCGTAGTTCATAAAGACAAGACCACTTGGAGCAGGTTAACTTCTGATGGTCATACAAGCGCTGACCAAAACAGACGGGAAGCCGCAAGCCCCCGTTTTAAAAACGGGGGATAAGGCGACACGGCGACTTTAGCCGCCGTGGTCGGTTGCATTTTGACGCCGAAAATGTTAGAGTAAAAATATGATTACTCTCGAATTTAAAGCCAAAGGCAAAGAAACTCAATACCCCTGCTCCTGTGCAGCCGCACCTGAGCAGGCAATTGATGAAGCCATCAAAACCGCTCAGTTTGTCCGCAATAAGTGCTTAAGGCACTGGATGGACAATCGCGGGACAACTCGCGCGGAGTTGTACAGGCATAATACTTGGTTGCGTAAAGAATTTGCCTTTGTCAAAGCTTTGAATTCTCATGCCTGTCAGGCTTCTGTCGAAAGATGCTGGTCGGCCATCGCCAGATTCTTTGATAATTGCAAGAAGCAGATTCCAGGCAAAAAGGGCTATCCCAGGTTTAAGAAACATTGCCGTTCAGTTGAGTATAAGACTAGTGGATGGAAGCTTTTGGATCCCAAGCATATCCAATTCACTGATGGGAAGGGAATAGGAAGACTCAAGCTAATAGGAACCTGGGATTTAGCTTTCTACTCAAAAGACCAGATTAAGCGAGTTCGGATAATAAAGCGAGCTGATGGCTATTATGTCCAGTTCTGTGTAAAGGTAGATGTAGAAATTGAAACCGAACCGACAAACAATACCATCGGTCTAGACTTGGGATTGAACTACTTCATTGCAGATAGCAATGGCCTGCTCAGGCGCGGCTGCGCAGGAGCAGGGGTCTGGGAGTCTCCAAAATTCTATCGAAAAGCAGAACACCAGCTGAACAGGGCTAATCGCAAAAAATCTAAGAAGTATCGCAGAGGAGTAAAACCACAGTCTAATAACTATCACAAGGCTAGAAATCGATATGCCCGGAAACATTTGAGGGTAAGTAGACAACGTAAAGAGTACTGTAAGCGAGCTGCATACTGCGTAATCCAAGCTAACGACTTGGTCGCCTATGAAAACTTAAATGTGAAAGGGCTGATAAGGAATCGAAGACTAGCTAAATCAATCAGTGATGCAGGATGGTACACGTTCCGGGAATGGTTAGAGTACTTTGGGCACAAATATGGGAAGGTAACGGTCGCCGTTCCCCCGCACTATACCAGCCAGAATTGCTCTAATTGCTGTGAAACCGTCAAGAAATCCCTGTCTTGTAGAACCCATGTTTGCAACCATTGTGGGTATGTGGCAGATAGGGATGTCAATGCGGCAAGGAACATCCTGCAAAAAGGACTAACTACGGTGGGGCAGACCGGAAGTCATACGCTTGGGGAGAGCAGGGTTCAAGGCTACGTTGGAGCAATCCTGCGTAGTTAAATCCGGTCGTTGAACCAAGAATCCCCCGGTTTTAGCGTAGCGGAACCGGGGGAGTGTCAATTCTGAATAACCGTGAGGGTGCAAGTCTCTTCCCCCTGGTGCTAGGATGACAGCATTATCCTTATGGTGAGAATGGTCTTGTCGTACATCTAGCATTACATGATAACCCATGGACAGTAAGTTATTACCCTGGTACTGGGTAGCCTAACTTGGGATCTGGCCGATCTACCGGATCCAAAATCGCTTATTAACGAAAAGGGGCTATTTTTGATAATATAGAGTCAAAGGCTATTCAGTATTAACGGAACCGATAATAGTGGTCAGTATGCCCAGAGCAGGTCAATATGTACAACAAATAGAGGGATACAAGGCTTTTATACCTAATACACTGCCACCAACACCTGAAATTATTATGGATCAGGAAATGTGGAACCTGCTGTCTCAGGCAGATCGTGCATTGGGTCGTTTAGACGGAGTAACCGATGCATTACCAAATCCAGATCTGTTTGTGTTTATGTATGTTCGGAAAGAAGCAGTTCTATCAAGCCAGATTGAAGGCACAAATTTGAGTCTCAGGCTTTAGAACCGGACAACCCGCAGGAGGTAGCTGAGGTTGTCAACTATATTGCTGCGATTAATTATGGTCTTGAACGTCTCAAAAACTTGCCTGTATCCTTGCGATTAATTCGAGAGATTCACCAAGAGTTAATGAAAGGAGTGAGAGGCGCTGAACGTAATCCGGGTGAGTTTCGTCGTACCCAAAATTGGATTGGCGCTGGAGGATGTTCTCTGGCAGAGGCTATTTATGTTCCTCCACCACCTCATGAAATGCTCCAATCTCTAGATAATTTGGAGAAGTTTTTGCATGACCCACAGCCTATGCCTACCTTAATCAAAGTTGGATTAGCTCATGCTCAGTTTGAAACAATTCATCCTTTTCTTGATGGCAATGGAAGAACAGGACGATTATTAATTACATTTCTGTTGTGTGAACAAAACATACTACAACGCCCTTTACTCTACATTTCTTACTATTTCAAGAAATATCGCGCTGAATACTACGATCGCCTTCAGGCTGTTCGGGACAGTGATAACTGGGAGGGTTGGCTGAAATTCTTTCTACGTGGTGTCCACGAAGTTGCTCAGAAAGCTGCGGCTACTGCTCGTAAAATAGTCAATCTGAAAGAGGAACATCGCAAATTGGTACTCAATAAAATGAGACGTAGATTCGGTAATGCAATTGCATTGCTTGAGAGCCTCTACTTCAAACCCATCTTTACTGTAAAACATGCTCAAGGAATTACTAAATTGTCATATCCCAATGCAAACACTTTAATTAAGGAGCTTGGGGACATAGGTCTTCTAAAAGAAAACACTGGACACAAGCGAAATCGGGCTTTTTCTTATGAGCCGTATTTGGCTATTTTCCAAGACTCCTAACAGCAACTTAACCTTAAAACGATTTTATTGCTACATCTATTGCCTGTTGGAGACTAGTAGAGTGTATCCAGCCTACAAAAGCTGCATATTCACATTTTCCATGCCTGTTAGCAATGAATACATGTTTAACACCCACTAGATTTGTCCAAGTTCGGATGCTAGTTCCATCTGCAAAGGAAAATAGAATGGTTGCTTTAGGAAAATCTCGCTCATCGGCGTCGGTAATACCTGGTACAGCTCGAAAATGTTCTATCAATTCCGCAATTAAACCTCTTGGCGCAGGTAGTGGTTCTCTGGGCTGTGACCAAAATTCTTGAATCACTTTAACAATAGCAGGATGCGTTCTCAGTCCACGATGAGTTACACCATTCAAACAAACAAAATGAGCGTGTTTTAGCTTCGTAGACTCAATTGAGACAGTACCATCTCCTCGACCTGTGGTATTCCCAGCTACTACCAATGTGGGAATGACAGCGGTAATTTGTTCTGCTAGGAGCCGACGACTTTTACCAAGGGGTTTTGCCATTCCCATACCCCAACCAAAGGGGTCAATAATTTGAGCCAAATCTGCACCACCGATAGGAGAACCTAGCAACACTAAAGACTCAAACCGCTTCCACCATTCTGGATGTCTAGATAATATTTCTACCCAGATGACACCTCCCAGTGACGTAGCAATGATTCGAGCTGGGGTATCAGGATACTGCTTAAATGCTTGCTCGGCGGTTTCCTCAACTTTGCCCATAAGAGGTTTAATCTTGAAAAGAGTTTTGATAAATCCCAAATTTGGCGCGATAATACAAGATTGAGGTGGAGCTACTTTGTGAGCTAGGGAGCACATTGCTCTGTTATCATCTGTCATTCCATGTTGAGAAAATAATATAAGTTTAATTTGATTAAAGGGTGACATGATCTATACTACCTCACTTGATATATTTAGTCTAATAATTTTCCAATCTTTCTGACCATATAACATATTGCGTTAAACGCCCAGCCATCCGGTGCAGGTTGTGTGATTCGTTTGTCCAATAGCAGCTGCGATTTAGTCTCTAAAGGCTTCAAGGTCAGCGGCGTGATACCAATGTTCACATTCTTTACAGCCTGCCTATTGAATAGATATCCTCTTGATTATCAATCACCACTTTATCGTCATTCCAACTCAATGTTAGTGATTGAATATTTGTAATGTTAACAGATTCAATATCTTGAATAGCAGGCTTAATATATTTCTCGATGAATACGGATATAACGCTTCCTGCTTGCTGTTTCATATGATTCCAAGCATCTTCACCTTGGTAAAATTCTCCTCCACACTTGAGGAACGCATCAGAAAGTTTTGTTAAACGGGCAGATGGGGTTGGATCAAGAACAAGTAATATAGGACGATAACCAGCAGCCTGACTTTCTCTAGGAAAAGACAGTTCTTCGCCAAACCTCCCCTGACTACTAGCAGCAATTGTTACACGCAATTTGAGTTCATAAGCAGTTTTGTTTGCTGGGATAAGGCAGTCCACTTGTCGTCCTTTCAGGGTTGGCTGTCCTTCCGAGTCTAATCTCTTAATGGGAGAGTTTCTTGCTCCTATTGACTTTCCACCTAAACAACTGGCAATAACTGGCTCAAACAAGTACCCTGTTTCTTGAGCAGATCGATTATCAATGTCATAAATTCATTTGCGCCAAATCATCCAATTTGCCAAAAGCTTCACATCACAACATCCATACTCTAATAAAACCCTTGGAGCAATCTGTTCCATGTTGGGTAATGGTTGTTGAGACAAGATACGCTTATATTTAGCTCTCTTTCTGTGTAAAGCTGAAAAATTAGAAATCATTATCTTTTTCAATACACGAACGCAGCGAATCTAAAATTATATCTGCGCTCAAATCTTTAAATTTTATCTGCTCAAACCAATTGAGGTCGATTTCGTAGTAATTTGAATGGGGAAAATCAACCGGTATAATACCTAGTTCTTGATAGGACCAACCTAAATCACCTTTCAGTTACCAGTGACCAGTAATCACGTACCATGGTAGCAGCTCAACCTTGGGTTTGAGGCCCCCACCTTTCAGTTACCAGTGACCTTGTACCATGACAGTGACCAGTAATCACGTACCATGGTAGCAGCTCAACCTTGGGTTTGAGGCCCCCACCACTTATTTGGTGGCAAGCCACTTATTGGTGGAAGGTAACTGGTAACTGCCTGACTGCCCCGGTTGGCATGAGCAGGACTGGTAACTGGTAACTGGTAACTGTCATGGTACAAGGTCACTGTTTTACAAGTTGCCATACAGATTAGGGCGTATACCTCTGAATCAGAAATCGTGACTTGAGAATCGCCACTTCCATGCATCTTACACTTTGCGAATACAGTCTTAATAAAAACTGATGCCATGATTTAACCTAATAAAGTCATTTGCTTGCTTTGATTCACTTCTAGTAGAGCATACAATAGTTTTTCAGTAATCTTAAGTGCTGGACTCATAGCATTTGCCTTAGTAAGGGTAAAACCCAGTAACTTTCCTGGGATATTCTTTCCTTGCTCAAATCCATATTCATCTCTGATATGTTTTGCGACTATATATGAAATTAACGGGGGGATAGCATTTCCTATTTGCTGTATTTTTACTGAGGAAGTACCAGAAAATAGAAAATCATCTGGAAAGCTTTGAATTCTAGCTGCTTCTCTGATTGTTAATGGACGATCCTCATCAGGATGAATAAACTCTCTTGTTGCTGCCCCAGTAATTGTTAAAGAAGGTTCATCAAAAAATAAACGTTTTAATCCTGAAGGTGGGCCGCCTCTTTTTTCAGTAGAAGTGCCATCCATAACTCGTCTATTTGCCCGTTTTTTAAAGGACTCATGCTGTAAATCAATCGGCAAATCTTTCATGGTTTGACCTGATTTCAGTGATCTAATTCTCCTAAGCTGTAAATCGGTCATATTTGGTAAAAAATGCTCTGTAACTTCCCTAGCTGTGCCTCGTAAATATTTTTCCCATGAACTCATCGCGGGTGAAGTATAAACAAGTTTTTCTTGATTACTATCAGATGGCTTTGGGAAACCAGTTATAGTATGCCTCAACGTCACACCGGAGTATCGAAATATTTTTCCATAGGCTCCTATTTTAGGTTCTGGAAATTTGAAATCAATACCTAATCGATTTCCTAATATCAAAACTCTTTTCCGTCTTTGGGGAACACCATATTCTTGAGCATAAACTTTTTCAATTCGGATTTGATAGCCCCATTCAATAAAAGCTTTTACTGCTTCGTAAATATATCTCCCTTTGTCGGAGGTTAATAATCCCTCCACATTTTCCATAAGGAACCATTTCGGTTTGATAGTCTGAAGAGCGTAAATATATTGCTTGAGAAGGGAATTTCTTGGATCATTCCAAAATCTTAGACCTGCTGTGGAAAACCCTTGACATGGGGGTCCACCAATCAGAATGTCCAGTTCTCCAACAACTAAACCTAGGCGTCGGAGTATCTTATTAAAGTCTAAATGGCGTATATCTGCTTCTATACAATTAGTCTCAGGGAAATTCGTCCTGTAGCTACTGATAGCTGCCTTATCAATGTCAGAAGCCAATAAAATTTCGTAGCCTGCTTGCTTAAAACCTAACGAGCAGCCTCCTGCTCCGCAGAATAAACTAAGCGCTGTGTGACCCATCTAATACTAATTGCTACCGTTTACATCAAAGATAGAGCAATATGCAGCGTCTGTCAAGCCAAACCCCACACCCCTTCACCCGCAAAAACCAAAACTTGCGCGATCGTCTAAACCGCCTCCTTACGAAATCAAGATTTGTTCCAAAAACTTGACACGCCCCAATATTCTGGAGAGAAGACAAAAATTGAATCCAGGTGGTTTACTCCAGAATACATCCGTGATAAGGTAAAAGAAGCAAAATTTTACATTCAATCAATTAAGAGTTCCTGGGGTTGAAACCCCAGGATACCCCGTTAGGGGACAGATCCAACCACCAAATAGACAAAAGCATGGTAGCGACAACAGAGAAAACAAACACTGGTAAGATTACCCAAATCATCGGTCCTGTAGTGGATGCTGAATTCCAGGCAGGGAAAATGCCCCGGATCTACAATGCCTTGAGAGTGAAAGGCAAAAATGCCGCTGGACAGGATGTGGCAGTCACCTGTGAGGTGCAGCAGTTACTGGGTGATAATCAAGTACGGGCTGTAGCCATGAGCAGCACAGACGGTATGGTGCGGGGCATGGAGATAGAAGACATTGGTGCCCCCATTAGCGTTCCCGTGGGTAAAGTTACCCTGGGTCGGATTTTTAACATTTTGGGGGAACCAGTAGATAATCAGGGTCCAGTAAATACCGAGGAAACTTCTCCTATTCACCGACCTGCACCCAAATTAACCGATCTGGAAACCAAGCCCACGGTTTTTGAGACTGGTATCAAGGTCATCGACTTACTAACTCCCTATCGTCGTGGCGGTAAAATTGGTCTGTTTGGTGGTGCTGGTGTGGGCAAAACCGTGATTATGATGGAGCTGATCAACAACATTGCCATCAACCACGGTGGAGTGTCCGTATTCGGTGGTGTGGGGGAGCGCACCCGAGAAGGGAATGACCTTTACAACGAAATGATTGAATCTAAGGTTATTAACGCTGATAACCTCAACGATTCTAAAATCGCTCTGGTTTACGGTCAGATGAACGAACCCCCCGGTGCAAGAATGCGGGTCGGTCTGTCTGCTCTCACTATGGCGGAGTATTTCCGGGACGTGAATAAGCAAGACGTGCTCCTGTTCATCGACAATATCTTCCGGTTCGTCCAAGCTGGTTCTGAGGTGTCCGCCCTGTTGGGGCGTATGCCTTCTGCTGTGGGCTATCAGCCTACTCTGGGTACTGACGTAGGGGATTTACAAGAGCGCATTACCTCCACTAAGGAAGGTTCCATTACCTCTATTCAAGCAGTTTACGTTCCCGCAGACGACTTAACAGACCCTGCTCCCGCTACTACCTTCGCTCACTTGGACGGTACTACTGTACTTTCTCGGGGTTTGGCTTCTAAAGGTATCTATCCCGCAGTAGATCCCTTAGACTCCACCAGCACTATGTTACAGCCAGGAATCGTGGGGGAAGAACACTACAACACCGCCCGTGCAGTGCAGTCTACCTTGCAGCGTTATAAAGAATTGCAAGATATTATTGCTATTTTGGGTTTGGATGAATTATCCGAAGACGACCGCCTCATTGTGGATCGCGCTCGCAAGATAGAGCGTTTCTTATCTCAGCCTTTCTTTGTGGCAGAAGTATTTACGGGAGCACCTGGGAAGTACGTTTCTCTGGAAGATACTATTAAAGGTTTCCAGATGATTCTGAACGGAGAATTGGACGATCTCCCGGAACAAGCATTCTACTTGGTAGGTAATATTGAGGAAGCCAAAGCTAAAGCGGAAAAGCTCAAGCAAAGCTAATTCACAGTTATCAGTAACCAGTAACCAGTGACCAATAGCCTGGGGTTGAAACCCCAGGAATAGCTTGGTGAACGAGTAACAAACAAGAAAAAACTAATAACAAACAAAATGACTTTAACTTTGCGGGTAATTACTCCAGATAAGACAGTCTGGGATGATAGTGTAGAAGAAATTGTTTTACCCAGTACTACGGGACAGCTAGGGATTCTGACAGGTCACGCTCCCCTGTTAACAGCTCTAGATACTGGGGTAATGAGAGTCCGTCCAGGAAAAGATTGGCAGGCGATCGCTCTCATGGGGGGATTTGCGGAAGTGGAAGATAATGAGGTGAAAGTCTTGGTAAATGGCGCTGAAGCAGGAGAGAGCATCGACAAAGAAGCGGCTCGTACTGAGTTCGAGAGCGCCCAAAAGCATCTCGCTCAGGTAAGTCTAGGGAACAACCGCCAAGAGTTAATTCAAGCCACTCAAGATTTTAAGCGGGCCAGAGCTCGCTTTCAAGCTGCTGGTGGTATGGTATAATTAATTTGATGTAATGAATTGATTCGGTAAACAATGCAAAGCCTTCCGCAGGAAGTAACGCACCGTCTCACGCCCATACGTTTGATTCATTATCCATTCTCACAAGTGACAAAAATGACAAAACTACACCCTAATTTAATCCCCGATTATTCCGGTCAAGGACTACGTAAGTTGAAGAAAAGCGTCGGTAAGTTGTTAGCCGATCGCGCCATTCCCGAACTAGAAGGCAAAAAGCGGATTGTTGCTCAAACCATCCAAGACTTGCTAGGGGGGGAAAATGAAACCCAGCGAGAAGTTGCAGCTTGGTTTCTCGGTCCGCGCGGGGAAAATGTGGATCTGTTTGCCGATTTGATTTTAGTCGCTTTGAACGATCACGTTTTTTGGCGGCGTAACTTCCACCCCAGCGACCCCTCTCCCATCACCGAAAGTATGAAGCGGGAACCGGGTTATCTTGAAGCCGTGGATACGATTAAAACCGAATTCTATCGGTTACTGGCGGAACTGAAAAAATCGGCTCCCTTTGCCAGCATGCGCTACCAAGGGCACATGACCTGGGATCAGACTTTACCGGGTATGGCAGGCTATTTTGCAGCCATGCTCTACAATCAAAACAACGTGGCCTTGGAAGCCTCCCCCATCACCACCGTGCTGGAAGTGGAAGCCTCCCGGGACTTATGCCGAATGTTGGGGTATCGCGCCACCAGCCCTGAACCTTGGGGCCATTTAACCTGTGGCGGATCCACCGCCAATATTGAAGCCCTTTGGGCTGCCCGTAATCTCAAATTCTACCCCCTCTCCTTCCGCCAAGCCCTGACTGACTTGGATCCTGAACTGTCAGACAAGTTTGAAGTTACATTGCCCTCCGGTAAACATGAGAAAATGGCCAAGTTGGACACTTGGGCCCTGTTGAACTTGTCAGTGGATGAAGTGCTGAGTCTCTCCAACCGCTTGGTGGAGGAGCACGATATTGATCCTGAAGCACTCAATGCCGCCATTGCCCCCTATTCCCTACAAAATCTGGGCTTTATGGACTTTGCCCAGCAATTTTTAACCGATGTGGGCTCTCCCATCGTCTTCGTTCCCGCTTCCAAGCACTACTCCTTACCGAAGGGGGCTGCCATTCTGGGACTGGGGGCAAATAATATGCATACACTTACTCTTGATGTGTATGGGCGTATGGATACTGCTGCTTTGGAAGCTGCGATGGATGGCTATATTGCAGCGAAGCAACCCATTATCGCGGTGGTCTCTGTCTTTGGGACTACGGAAGAGGGCAATGTGGATTCCCTGGTGGATATCTTAAACCTGCGAGACCAAAAGTATCGTCCTGCCGATGTGGACTTTGCGGTTCATGCGGATGCCGCCTGGGGAGGCTACTTTGCGTCCATGTTGTGGGATCAGTTGGACGGTCCTGAACCCACAGGCTCTGAGCCTACTCCCGTGTTGCCCATGAGTACCTATGTGACTCAACAGTATCAAAATCTCTATCGTACAGATACGATCACCATCGATCCCCATAAAACAGGATACCTCCCCTATCCTGCCGGAGCCCTCTGTTATCGCAACATGGCCATGCGCAGTCTCATTGCCTTTGAAGCACCCTATATCAACTCCGACGCGGCAGCGGAAGATGCTTTGGTGCTGGGTACCTATGGCATTGAAGGGTCTAAGCCGGGAGCAGCAGCGGCAGGGGTTTATCTGAGCCATGCAGCCATCCGTCCCACTCGCCAAGGCTACGGTAAAATTCTGGGGCGCACTCTCTACAACTGTAAAATCTTCCATTGGAAGTTGTTGGAAGCCAGTCACCAGGAACCTGATTTTGTTGTCGTTCCCACGCCCAAGTTCGTTTCATTTGGGCCTTTTGCCCACTGTAAAACCGAGTCTGAGGCTGTGGCGCTCCTCCGGCAGAAATTGACTGGCAAAGGTCATGGAGATATTCTCAACGATCCCAGCGGTGAGGCCCTAGATTATTTGCGTGAAACCGGAGCTGACTTGAATATTCTCACCTATGCCTTTAACTATAAGGTGAACGGTGGCCTCAATCAAAATCTGGAACAGGTCAATGAGTTCAACAAATTAATCTACGATCGGGTCAGCATCAAAGCCGATGGTCGTGACATTTACAACTATCAGATTATTGTGAGTACGACGGATTTCAAAAAGGATAGCTACGGAGAGGTGTTTTTTAACGACTACAAGCAACGCTTGTTAGGCTTGGATGCTGCTACTGATAATTCTGAGGACACATCGATTTCGGTTCTGCGCTCGGTCATCATGGATCCGTGGATCACCGAAGATGTGGATGGTCGTCCCTTTGTTTATTTCATTGTGGCAGAACTCTTTGATATTGTCAGGGAAGTGATTGCTGAAGTACAGGCAAATCCTGCCTTGCTATCAGGTGCCATCGACTAATTAATCTTGTTTAGGTTTGATTTTCAACCTTATGGGGAAATATCTTTTGGCGACCGGATATTGGCGAGGCTTCCAAAACTATTGCAACACTACTACACCTGAGTTCGAGAGAGCCTAACTATTGCGATATCAGTAGATATAGCGCGGAGCGCGGGTGTAGGGTGTGGGGAAGATAAAAGCCTTATAGAACAATACTTTTAGGAGTTGTTCTTCATCTGGACTTGTCGCAATCCCCCGTTGCTGTGTTATAAATCCATTTTCGATCCTACAAAATAATAATTGTTAAGAAAAATAACTTTAATTTTGAAGTGACAAAAAAACGTATACTGTATGAAAACTTAGAATTTTTTTTGATGAAACAAGTTCTTAAAACAGGGCTTGCTATGGCGATGTCCCTGATACTTATACTGTCAGGAATACTGCCTTGGCTTCAGACAGCCCCGGCTTTCGCACAGACAAATAACCCTCCCAACATCCTGGTGATCATGGGAGATGATATCGGTTGGACGAATGTCAGTGCCTACGAAAAGGGCATTGTGGGGTATGACACGCCCAACATCGATCGCATTGCCAATGAGGGCATGTTGTTCACGGACTACTACGCCGAACAAAGCTGTACTGCAGGTCGGGCAGCCTTTATCACCGGGCAAAGTGGTTTGCGGACTGGCTTGCTTAAGGTCGGTTTTCCAGGGGCACCCTTTGGCATCCAGGATGAAGATCCCACCCTGGCAGAAATGTTAAAGCCCTTGGGTTACACATCGGGGCAGTTTGGTAAGAATCACCTGGGGGATTTGAACCAGTTTCTGCCCACAGTGCATGGCTTTGATGAGTTCTTTGGCAACCTCTATCATTTGAATGCAGAAGAGGAACCAGAGAACGTCGATTATCCTGGTGGACCCGATGGCCTTTTTGCCCAGTCCTTGGGCCCCCGTGGAGTCTTAGATTGTGTGGCAACGGATGAACCCAGCACAGCCCCAGACGAAGGCCGGTTTGGTCCCTGGGGCAACCAGAAGTGTGAGGATACAGGCTCGCTAAACATCGAGCGCATGAAGGGCGTTGATCGGGAGTTCCTCAAGCGGACGAAGAAGTTCATCCGCAAAGCAGTGAAACAGAACAAGCCCTTCCTGGCCTGGTTTAACTCCACCCGCATGCATTACTATACCCATATTAGTGACGATGTGGAGGGCATCAGCGGTCAGGGCTTCTATGGCGATGGCATGCTGGAGCACGATGGCCATGTAGGTGAGTTGCTCAATCTGCTGGATCAGCAGGAAATTGCCGACAATACAATTGTTATCTATACAACGGACAATGGCCCCCATTACAACCAATGGCCCGATGGCGGTCTGACCCCCTTCCGAGGCGAGAAGAACACCAACTGGGAAGGCGGCTATCGCGTACCGACCCTGGTGCGCTGGCCCGATCATATCCCAGCGGGAGTAGTGTCCCATGAGATTTTCTCCCACTTGGATTGGGTGCCAACCCTGATGGCGGCTGCTGGCGTGGATGACATCAAGGAAACCCTGAAGCAGCCTTGTGATGATGAATCCACCAATCTCTGCGGCACCTATCTGGATGGCTTCAATCAGCTGCCCTATTTGACCGATCCCGAGAACCAGCAGGGACAGCGTCCGGGCTTCATCTACTTCAATGATGAGGGTCAGCTGCCGGGGGTTCGCGTTGGCGATTGGAAAGTGGTCTTTTCGGAACAACGGGCTCACTATTTTGATGTCTGGCGGGAGCCGTTTGTGCAACTGCGGATTCCGAAGCTGTTTAACTTGCGTCGGGATCCCTATGAGGGGGCAGATACGGATTCGAACAACTACAATGACTGGTGGTCTCGCCGGAATTACTTGCTGCTGCCAGCGATAGGGCTTGTGCAGAAGTACCTGGATACGTTTGAAGAGTATCCTCCCAGTCAACCTCCCTTTGGTTTAAATCCTGACGAGCTCATTGACGACATCGTTGATCAGATTGAACAGGTTTCCGTTGACTAACCCTTTTGGATTTTGGATTTTAGATTGACGATTTGGGATTGAGTCCTCGTAGGTTGGGTTGAAGCATAGCGTCGAAACCCAACACCGGTTACTCGATAAGTGACTGTTGAGTTCAACAGCTAGCCATTAGAGTAGGATGTCGAAGTTTTGTATCGCTTCGGCATCCGAATCTAACAAAAAATGGCAATGAATTGATTCGGTAAGTAACGCAAAGCCTTAAGTAACGTACCGTCTGAGCGCCCATACGTTTAATTCATTATCCATTCTCACAAGTATCAACCCACATTCCGCACTTCAAAATGTAGTACAAAAGTGTAGTGCAAAAAAACATAGGAAATTTCAAGTATTTATACTCAACGCGATCGCCAATTTACTCAGGATTTATATACTACTTAGCATATTACAAAACGAAGTGCGGAATGTGGGATCAAAGATGACGAAACTACGCCCTAATTTAACCCCCGATTATTCCGGCAAAGGACTGCGCAAGAAGCCCTAGATCTCTTGCGTGAAACCGGAGCTGACTTGAATATTCTCACCTATGCTCCCTCCCTTTTCCTTTTCTTGGGGACTGCTGAACTCTGTCTTAAGTAATTGAGTACTGGCATGGGAGTAGACAGCAATTGTTCTTAATCAAAGCCTTTGGCCTTTTCTCTCTAACATGAAACCCATGACTTCTTCCTGGTTTCTCCGTCAACTTTCTCTGATTTGTCTCACTATAGCTCTATGTCTGAGCTTGCCTACACCCTTGAATGCTTCACCTATCCATTCTGCCTCCTCAGATCCCTCCTGTCCTGAAAACATGGTATTAATCCCTGGTGGAAGCTTCAAAATTGGCTCTGACACTCACTACCCTTCAGAGCGTTCCGCCGAAGATGTCACCGTGGACAGCTTTTGTATCAATAAATATGAAATTACTAACTCAGAATTTGCCCAGTTTGTCAAGGAAACTGGCTACATTACAGTAGCAGAGCGTCTCCTGTCTAAGGAACAGTTTCCCAACTTACCAGACGACCAACGAAACCCCGGTTCCCTAGTCTTTAATCAGGCAGACAAGAATGCTCAACAAGTCCCCTATCTCAGTTGGTGGAAGTAGACTCCTGGGGCAGACTGGCAACACCCCTTTGGTCCTAGGAGCAACATTAAGGACAAAGAGAAATATCCCGTAGTCCAGGTTTCCTATGAAGACGTTGAAGCCTATGCTAAATGGGCAGGTTTGTCACTACCGACAGAAGCTCAATGGGAATATGCTGCTCGTGGTGGACTAGATGATGCTACCTACAGTTGGGGTGAGCAATACTCTGCTAAAAAGGCTAATACCTGGCAAGGAATTTTCCCTTTTTTCAACACCAAAGCCGATGATTATACCGGAATTGCTCCTGTGGGTTCTTTTGAACCAAATGGCTATGGCTTGTATGATATTACTGGCAATGTTTGGGAATGGACTTCAGACTGGTATAGCATCGGTCACGAGGGCAAAACTCACAGTTCCAATCCCATCGGTCCGTCTGAAAAAGAAAGCTTCGACCCGAGGGAACCAGGGGTTGCTAAACACGTCATTAAAGGCGGATCTTATTTATGTGCCCCTAACTATTGTAGTCGCTATCGTCCTGCTGCTAGGGAGTCTCAACCCCCCGATACGGGGACGACACATATTGGCTTTCGGGGGGTCAAAAATTTGACCCCCCATATTCATATCATGTCCTTAAGTAATAATTAAAAAAGAGTCAGAAGTTGAAGAAGTAATTCGTCTAGATGAATTAGCCAAAAGCCTATCATTAGAGGATTACAAGCAAATTAGCCAATATGTTAGATAAGCCAAAAACCGTTTGGGTAGCAATCTTTAGTGCCAGAGTATCTCGCCTAAAAGAAGAAAAAACTTTTGCTATCGTAATGAATGCAAATTCTTTTTCTGACAATGGAATTGTACTGGCCAAAATCAGCGGTTCTCGAAAGCGATTGGAATCCACCAACTGTCCAGCATATTGACTGAGACGTTCGGCAACATTACTTTGTTGTCAAATGTAGGGACATAATCTATGATGCGGTCCCTACTCCAACTTTATTGATCAATTACTGCCAGTAAAGATTATTTCTGGGAATTTAGCTTGGGCTTGAGCCAGACTGGTACGTTTATCCTCTTCTTGCCAGTAATTAATTATTTCTGTAGCCTTATTAAGGACTTCGATCCTATCTTCTTCCTCAATCCAGTGCTTGGCTTCTAACTGTTCTTTCAGTTGTTGCCAAGCGTCATTCCGGGGCCAGAAGAAATAAGCAGTGAGGGGACTCGTACCTTTACCTACTACTTGATCTACGGCGATCGCTACATCTTTATCTAACCAAAGAACTTTTAAAGTAAATTTCGGCTCGGACAATTAAACCTCCAAGTCATCACGAACAAACTAAGCAACTTTTTATTTTAACCGAATTCAAGGTTCAAGGTTGAGAAATTTTGACAATGCTGCTACCATTTCCGGAGGCCAGCGGCGAGTATTGGCCACCCATTCTAAATCTTGATAGCGACTGTCCAACCCCACTGCTGCTACCCAATTACTTTCTGCTTCCCCCTGTTTTCCTGTTTCCCAGAGAACAGCAGTAAGGGCAGCACGTATATCGGGAAACATGGGATATTTGCGCAGGAGGTTGCGCATAATGCGAATACTTTGCTTGGTTTCTCCCGTTTGATAAAGGGCGAGGGCGTAGTTAGCCTGGGCAAAAGCAAAGTTGGGAGCAATTTCCGTTGCTTTTTGATAATCAGCTATGGCTGACTGCCAAAGTCCTTGTCCCCCTTTGGCTTTCCCTCTGTTATTATAAGCCATGGGGTCATTTGGATCTATGGCTAGCACGCGGTTATAGTCATCTATAGCCTCCTCGTACCTACCAAGTCCTTCATAGGCGACGCCCCGATTGAGATAGGGATTCGTTGCATTGGGAGCAAGTTGGATGGATTGATTGAAGTCAGGGATGGCTTCTTCCAGCTTATTCTGGCTGACTCGAGAATTGCCCCGGTTGCGACCCATAGCTGGGTTGGTGGGAAACTGTTGGATTAACTCGCGACCATATGCTTCAGCACCTGGAAAATTCCCCTTTTTGTCTTCGGCAAATGCCTTGGCAGCTAATTCCTCTCCTTGCTGTAACTGCTCGGGGGTAATTGGGGATTGCTGGGCAATGGCTGTTGGGGAAGTGGAACAAAAGAACAGCAGCACACAGGTGAAGCTAATAATCCATCTTATCATTTGTTTAGTTGTGGGACTGGTTTTGGTTATCATATCCCATGAGGGCGAACGACGGGGATCGAACCCGCGAGTGGTGGGACCACAACCCACTGCCTTAACCACTTGGCTACGCTCGCCATGTTGCTCACTGTTCCTAAGATAACATCTTTTTTCCAAGTTGACAAGTATTTTCTCGGTTAATTTAAAAGAAAGTTGGAGCAGGGGGGAAAATTGAGGACCATGAAAAGCCAGAAGTTAGGACTAGCAGTGGTTGGGGCGATATTAACAGCTTCTTGCGGTGGGATGATTTTGACTAATCCCGGGTCAGCAGCTTATCAAGAGTACGCTGTGGAGAAGCTCAACCTTGAGTTGAAAGAAAGGGCATGCAGCAAGGTAGGGGGTTTTCGGGGTGCTTGCCATGCTTTAGTTGCCGGGTTGCGTCCTCAAATGGGAGGAATTATCTTCCAAGGAACGGAACGCCAGAATTTCCTGTTCTTCAGTATCTATTCTACAAATCTATCCCTTCATCCTTCTTTACCCAGTTACCATTTCGAGACAGTCGGGGTATTTTACAACTTCTATATCTATAAGGGAGAGAAATTATAGCGCTCTTGCGGATCGAGAGGAGATCGGATAAGATAGAATACGATCGAACTTTGGCACCTTGTCAGGATTTCCAAATAGATGGTACAAACTCAAGCAGCCCCTAACCCTAACCCTACTCCCAAGCTTTCCAAGCTAGAAGGTATCAAAGAACGCAGTAACTATTTGCGGGAACCCCTAGCTACGGAATTACACCAGGATACTACTCATTTCACTGAAGAGGCGATACAAGTCCTCAAATTTCATGGCTCCTATCAGCAAGACAACCGAGACAATCGGATCAAGGGGCAAGAAAAAGACTACCAATTTATGTTGCGCACTCGCAGTCCGGGGGGATTTATCCCGCCTCAACTATACCTTACTCTGGATAGATTGGCAACAGAATATGGCAACGAGACTCTCAGAGTTACAACCCGTCAGGGTTTTCAAATTCACGGCGTCTTGAAAAAAAATCTCCAAGAGACTATTGCTGCTATTGTTAAGAGTATGGGTTCTACTTTAGGAGCTTGCGGTGACCTCAATCGCAATGTAATGGCTCCCCCAGCTCCCTATAAAAATCGCCCCGAATACGGCATAGCGAGGGAATATGCCAATAAGGTAGCAGATCTGCTCACTCCCCAAACAGGAGCTTACTACGAAATTTGGTTGGATGGGGAAAAAGCTATCAGCGGGGAAGAAGATCCGGAAGTAAAAGCCGCTCGGAGTCGCAACGGTAACGGGACCATTTTCCCAGATAAAGAAGAACCAATTTACGGCACCCATTATCTGCCCCGTAAATTCAAAATTTGCGTCACCGTTCCCGGGGATAACTCTATTGATGTCTACACTCACGATGTTAGTTTAGTTGTTATAGTGGACGAAGAGGGAGAATTAACGGGGTTTAACGTCCTCGCTGGGGGGGGTATGGGACGTACCCACAATAAAGAGGAGACCTTTGCTCGCATGGCCGAGGAGATGGGTTATGTGGAAAAAGAAGATATATATGACCTTCTCAAGGCTATTGTGGCTACTCAACGAGACTATGGCGATCGCCACAACCGCCGTCACGCCAGAATGAAATATCTCCTGGAAGACTGGGGGGTAGAAAAGTTCAAAACAAAGCTAGAAAGTTATTTTGGCAAAACTATCGCCCCCTTCAAACCCCTACCATCTTGGCAATATCAAGATTACCTGGGTTGGCAGAAACAGAGGGATGGCAAGCTATTCCTGGGTATTTCTATTGAAAACGGTCGCATTAAAGATGAAGGTGACTTCCAACTCAGAAGCGCTCTGAGGAAAATAGTAAGGCAATTAAATTTACCTATCTATCTAACCCCCAACCACAATCTGATTCTTGCTGACATTCAGCCTCCTGACAAGGACACCATTGAAGCTATTCTCCACTCACACAATATCTTCACCAACCCCAAAAAAATACCTGGTTTGGTGCGTACAGCCATGGCTTGTCCCGCCCTCCCTACTTGTGGTTTAGCTATAACGGAGTCGGAAAGGGTGCTGCCTTCCCTACTCAAGCGCCTGGAGACTTTATTAGCAAGCCTGGGGATGAAAAAGGAGCGTTTTGTCATACGCATGACTGGTTGTCCCAATGGTTGCGCTCGCCCTTATATGGCAGAATTGGGTTTCGTGGGCAGTATGCCAGGAAAATATCAAATTTGGCTGGGAGGATCCCCAAATCAGACTCAATTGGCACAACCCTATGAAGATAAAATGCCAGTGGAAAATTTGGAGGCATTTTTCGAGCCTCTTTTTGTTTACTTTAAGCAAAACCGCCAAGAAGGGGAGAGTTTTGGGGTATTTTGCCATCGTGTCGGTTTTGATGCTCTCCGGGAGTTTTCTGCTAACTATGAGATAGGAAGTTACAAAAAGGCCGCAAAAGGTTCCTGTCAGCATCGGGTGGGTATACCAGACGACGTATACCTACTCCTCAAAGAAAGGTCAGTCCAGCAGCGCCGACCCATTACTAAAATAGTCACAGAAGTTATTGAGGCCTATTTAGCCATTTCTGATGAAACCTCGTAAAAGTTTTGCGCAGCATTGGCTACGCAGCCAACAAGCACTAGATAATATCGTCGCGGCGGCTGCATTGCAACCGGGAGATTGTCTTTTAGAAATCGGTCCCGGTACTGGCAATCTCACCCGTCGCCTTTTACCCTTAGTAAAGGCAGTGGTAGGGGTGGAAATTGACCTGGATTTATGTCAAAAGCTGGTGCAATCTTTCAGGAGTACAGATAACTTTCTCCTGCTCCAAGGAGATATTCTCAATTTGGATTTAGATGCTCTCCTGTCTCCTTTTCCCGACTTTCAAAATCCTAGGAAGGTAGTAGCAAATATACCTTATAATATAACTGGACCAATTTTGGAGAAGTTGTTAGGAACCATTGCCAAACCCGCTGTAACCAATTATGACTTAATTGTCCTGCTGGTGCAAAAAGAAGTAGGGTCGCGCTTGACTGCCAAACCAGGTACGAAAGCATTCGGTGCTCTATCAGTTAGGGTAGGATATTTAGCAGACTGTGAGTTAATTTGCTCCGTTCCAGCTCAAGCTTTTTATCCTCCTCCTAAGGTAGATTCCGCTGTGGTACGTCTCCGTCCTAGACCCATTCCTACCCCTGCTAAAAATCCGCGCCTTTTAGAAAGGATAATTAAATTAGGTTTTGCCAGTAGGCGAAAAATGTTAAGGAATAATTTAAAGTCTTTTAGAGACCCGATAATGTTAACAGAATTAATGGTAAAATTAGCAATCAATCCCCAAGGGAGGGGTGAAGATTTGAGCTTAAATGATTGGATTGAATTGAGTAATTCCTTGTAGGGTGGGCATTGTGGGGTAAATTATAAAAACAGGAGAAAAGGAAAAATGCCAGAGATTGAATTAATTGCCCGAGGTAAGATAAACTTATATTTGGAGATAATTGGAGCACGATCTGATGGTTATCACGAGTTGGTCATGATTCTCCAAACCATTGACCTTGCTGATAGACTGATACTGGAAACAGGGGCTGGTATTTCTGTGAGTTGTTCCCAGGTCGAAGTACCAACAGATGAAACTAATTTGGCTTATAGAGCTGCTCGGTTAATGCAGTCGGAATTTAATCGTTCTGATGGTGTTAAGATTACTATTGATAAACAAATTCCTGTAGCAGCAGGTTTAGCAGGGGGTTCCAGTAATGCAGCAGCAGTGTTAGTAGGAATTAACCAATTGTGGTCCTTGGGATTGACCCTGCCACAATTGCAAGTATTGGGTGGGAAAATAGGTTCAGATGTTCCTTTTTGCTTGTCTGGAGGAACCGCGATCGCTACAGGAAGAGGAGAAAAATTAGACCCAATTCCCGATTTAGATTCTCTTTGGGTCGTGTTAGGTAAGTACGATAGAATGGGGGTTTCTACCCCTTGGGCTTATAAAACCTATCATCAGCAGTTTGGTGGGAAATATATCTCGACCGGGGACATGGGTTCTTTGCTACAAGCTATTATATCTCAAGATGGGGCAACAATTGGTAAACTATTGTATAATGACTTGGAGAAAGTAGTCTTGCCAGAATATGGTGCCGTAAAACGACTGCGGGAGGCTTTTGCTAATGCAGGGGTTGTTGGAATGATGTCTGGTTCCGGACCCACTGTTTTTGCTCTCTGTGAGTCGGAAGTTCAAGCTAAGTTGGTGCAGGAAAGAACTAGGGAAGCAGTTAATGACCCAGATTTGCATTTTTGGGTGACAAAGTTGACGAGTACTGGGATAGAAGTTGGGAACCGCAGATATAGCAGTGACCAGTAACCAGTAACCAGTGACCAGTTATGAGTTTGATAGATTATTGCGGTTTTGCCCCTATAGTTGCTGCTGAAAATTGCAGTGAGGCTACTGCTAAGGGTGTTAGAACTCACGGAGACTTAAACCCTGAAAATGGCAGTGAGCATCCCAAGGTATATCTAGCTCAAGAGTTTGTCAAAAATCATGATGTTGGGACCATTGCATTTGTTCTCTTGGAGGAGTTAGGACATTATCTGGATTGGCAGTTAAATCAGGTGGATAGTGCTGGGGATGAGGGGGCGATTTTTGCCAACAAGGTGGAAGGTAATATTCTGGATGAGGCAACTTTAGCGGCTTTGAAGGCTGAGGATGACCATGCAACGATTATCTTGGATGGGATGGTTGTTGAAATTGAGCAGGATATTCTAGTCCCCCACTTTACTGAGTCTCTTAATAAACTCAATGCAAAGGATATTCCGAATAACTTTTTCTATGAAAACGCACAAACGATAAATCCTGGTGTATTCCGTGCCAGATTCAAGAATATCTCTTTACCTTCTGGTCCTAATACACCTTACACCGAGATTCCCGACGGGACACCAACTACCATTACTCCACTGTCATCCACGATTAAGGGTCTACTGATTCACACTGCTGACCAAAAAACTACTTTTTTCGATCCTTGGGGATTCCCCGATCTTGACGAAGCGCAAGCGTTTCTAAACTCTCTTCTTGATAATCCCAATAGTAAACACTTTTTTGCTGAGGGGACTTACAATGGAACAGAGGTAGAAGTAGGTAAAATATCTTATAAGTCAGATAGTACAGAGGGTATCACAGTAACTCTCGTGTGGACAGGGCCTGTTACCAACAATCTAGATCTTTCGTTACATGGTCCTACTGGCATAGTTTATAATGTAGCATCAATCCAAGATACTGATGCAACCAACACTCATGATAATATTGAGCAATTTCGGCTCTCTGCCGGACTACCTGGTGGAGACTATACAGTATATGTTGGTGGTACATTAGGTTCTACTGTTCAGGAGCAAGATTATTCTATCTTTTTCACTGCTAACCCTGTAGTAGGTGAAGGTCATGGTTGGGGAGATGTACATCTGAAAACTTTCGATGGTAAAGCTTATGACTTTCAAGCGGTAGGGGAGTTTATTCTGGTTAAATCTCTCGTAGATGATTTTCAAGTGCAAACCCGCCAAGAAGCTTGGGGTAATAGCACGAGGGTTTCTGTCAATACAGCTTTTGCTGTAAATCTTGACGGTTACAATATTGTCTACGATGCGGATCTCTCCGTTGGTCAAGAACTTTCAATTGACGGAAAAACCCAGAGTCTGCCAAGTGATGGAAGTATATTTTTTGGCAGCAATAAAATCGAACGTCAAGGGAATAGTTATACCTTGACTCACGCTGGTCCAGATGGGGCTTTTTCCACTGCTGACGATGATCGAGTGACAGCTTATATCGGTGGAAGCTATATAAATATTAATGTTGATCCGGGTGACTACCGCTCTACCCTACTTCAAGGGCTTTTAGGGAATGGGGATGGCGATCGCACCAATGACTTTGCTCTCCGCAATGGCGCTGACTTAGGTCCCAATCCCTCTGCTCAGACTATTCATACCACCTATGCTAATAGTTGGCGTATTACTCAGGAAGAATCTCTCTTTGGTACTCCAACATTCGCCAACTTTGATTTCTCCTCTCAATATACCTCTTTGGAAACTTTAAGGGAAGAGAATCCAGAGGCTGTAGCAGGGGCTGAGAAAAAAGCACGAGCAGCAGGTATTCCTGAAGATTTCTTAGAAGGTGCAGTGTTAGATTTCCTTGTCACCGGAGAAGAGAGCTTTATCGAAGAGGCTAAGGAGTTCGCCGATTTCGTTCAAGGAGAAATAAAAGGCTACAAGTGGAATGACGTTAATGGGAATGGAGTTTGGAATGAGGGTGAAGAAGGATTATCTGGTTGGACGATTTACCTAGATGCTAACAATAACGGTCAACTAGATCCTGGGGAACGTTCCACCGTCACCGATGATAATGGTGCATATTCCTTCACCAACTTAGAACCAGGAACTTACACCGTAGCGGAGGTCATGCAGTCAAGTTGGCAGCAAACCTATCCCTTAAAGGCTTATGAAGTTGATTTAAAAACAGGAGCAATTGCCGGAAATTCCAATCCCTTTATTTCAGTAATTCAAGCACCTACTGATTCTAATAGTGATACTTATCTAGAAACGGTTTTAAAACTAGATTTCTCTGGCAATTTAGACATTGCCAAAGTTGTGGTAGAATATGATGCTACACCCACTGGTTGGACAGTCAACATTGGTGATTCGGTTTCTAATAATGGCTGGGGCGGTGATGGCGGACATACCAGCAATGCAGCGGAGATGCAAATACTGGGTACAAAGATAGACGCTTATACTAACATTTTGCCCGGATATCAAAATGTCACCGATGACGGGCGTCTTCACCTGTTGGCAGTACCGAACATCGTTAGTGGTGATGACTCGAAAGTCGTCCTAGAGATAGGTGACGAACATTTGGGGTGGGATAACCTGCAAGGTATAAATGGCAGCATAGATTCTCCCTATTTATATACTCTCAATGGACAAAGTACCCTCTATGGGGACATCAACTACGATGTGTACGCCAGTTTCAACCGAGTTATTTCAACTAATGGTCGTATTGGTAGTGGCGCAAGTAAGGTGAAAATTTTTACCGAAGATGATAGTTCTCATACGGTAGAACTTGAAGCAGGGGAGACGGAAGTGGTGAATTTCCTCGCTATTGAGGAGGGTGTTATATCGGGAAATGGTTACGACCCCATAACTGGAATGGTACTTATCAACGGTACCGATAGTGACGATATTTTGGTCGGTACTACGGGGAATGACCTGATTTCAGGTGGTTTGGGTCGGGATATTTTTGTCCTAGGTCAAGGAAGTGACACTATCTCTGACTTCACTAACGATATCGACAAAATTGGATTGACAGAAGGTTTGGAGTTTGGTTCTGTGACTGTTAACCAGGTGGGTGGTGATAGTTTGATTGCCCTAGGAGCTGATTCCCTGACTCTAACGGGTGTTGATTCTAGCTTGTTAACAGAGGAGGATTTTGTTTCTGTAGTGATTTAGAGCCATATAGTAGGTTGGGTAGAGCCACAGCGAAACCCAACAGCGCAAACCCATATGAGCCAGCAATTCATTCCCGGGCCCGACAGCAGCAGAGCCTTTATCCTTTTCTCACACCTGCGTTGTACAATACTGACGTTGTCGGACTTGATATGAAGAAGAAAAGATGAGTAATGATGATGATAAACAGAAGCCGGGTATTACTGTAAGTCCTGGACGGTGTTTGTTTGGAGCAACTATTGCTGGTACTTTAGCTTATGCTCTTTATTGGCTTACAGCTAATATTGCTGGGACTTTTGCTGCTAAACCAGTCGTTTCGAGTAATGTATTTACTATGAATATAGCTATAGCAGTGCGTACTCTTGTAGTAGGGGGGGCTACCTTGGCTACCTTTATCTTTGCATTAGCAGCAGTGGGTTTGGTAGCATTAGGTATTCAGATTTGGTTTCACGCAGAGTCGCAGAGTCGCAGAGAGGAGGGGAATGAGTAATAAGAAGCAACGGCTGAGTTCTCTGGACGCATTTAGAGGACTTACTATCGCTGGGATGATTTTGGTCAACAAAGCGGGATTGGAAGAATCTGCCTATACTTGGCTCAAACATGCAGACTGGAATGGTTGTACTTTTGCGGATTTGATATTTCCCTTCTTCCTCTTTATTGTGGGAGGGGCGATCCCTTTCTCGGTGCGCAAGTATGATGGTATTTACTGGCGCATTGGACGTCGTATTCTTATTTTATTTGGGTTGGGATTGTTTTTAAATGGCTTTTGGAACTACGACTTCGAGAGTATCAGAATTTTGGGAGTGCTGCAAAGAATTGCTTTAGCTTATTTGTTGGCCATTCTCATTGCCCTCAATTTACCGCAAAAGGGACAGTGGTTGGTAGGGGGAGTTTTGTTGTTAGGGTATTGGTTAGCCATGACTTTCATTCCGGTTGGTGAATATGGGGCGGGTAATTTAACTCGGGTGGGTAATTTTGGCGCTTATATAGATCGCCTCATTATTCCCTCAAATCACCTTTATAAATGGGAGAATTATAATTCTCTGGGGGATCCGGAGGGATTATTCAGTACTCTTCCTGCTGTGGTGACGGTTTTGCTGGGCTATTTCACGGTGGAGTGGTTGAGAAAGCAGTCTATTAATAGTACCACGAGTATCAATTTGGCTATCTTTGGTTTGAGTAGTTCCGTTATGGGGTTGGTGTGGAATGTTGGGTTTCCTCTTAATAAGAAACTGTGGACCAGTTCTTTCGTTCTCTTTACCGCTGGAATAGCTTTGTTGGTGTTAGCAGTTTGTTATGAGTTAATCGAAGTGCGAGGAAAACGGAGTTGGGGTAAACCTTTGGAAGTCTTGGGATTAAATGCTATTTTTATCTTCGTCGCTTCTATATTAGAGATTAAAATTTTGTTCAAGACTAAGGTAGGAGTTGGGGAGGAGGTGGTAAGTACTTATAGTTTTATTTACGAGGCATTTTTTTCCTGGGCGGGTCCAGCTAATGGTTCTTTATTGTTTGCTCTGGCTACTTTACTCTTCTGGTGGTTAGTGGCTTACGGTATGTATCGTCGGGGCTGGTTCTTTAAGGTGTAGGGTGGGCATTGCCCACCGATAAAATAAACCGCAGAGACGCAGAGAACGCAGAGGGAAGAGAAGAGAGGGAAGAGAGGGAGCTATAATTCATGAAAGTCGTAGATCACTACCCCTGTTTTTGGATGGTTGTCAATACTGATATGCCCCGACTTCAACATTTCCGTCAGTTTTTTTTCTACCTCCTCAAAAGACAGTCCTGTCGCCATCGCTCCCTGGGTCACCGATAGCTTACCGCCCCGTTTGCTGGCCTCCTGGAGCAAACGCATCCTGATCTCATTCTCATTAAGCTTGGTTTGCTGGGATAACTTTACCACAGGACCATTCCCAGAGTAACCATTCAACAAAGCCCACCGTTTAAGGTTATGCCTCTCCACCATGTCACGGATCAAGAACAAGTCAATGAATTGCCCAATACCAAATAAGCCCCAGGTGAGCAACCACAGGGACCCGGTCACATATTTTCGGTTATAGAATCGATGTAGACCGGAGAACCCTACTAAACATCCTAACCAGAGCAGGTAACTTACCCACACCTGGGTCATCCCTGATTCCGAATTTACGTTTTGATTCATGGCGCGCCCGAAGGGATCCGCTACGCGGATCGCCTCCACAATTACAAACAGTGCGGCTATTACCGATTTTGTGGCTGAGACTGGGGGAACCTATTCTGCTCAGATTAGATCGGACACCACAACTGATTATAACCTAACTCTGACTCGTAAAGCAACATTGGAAAGGGGGAAGGTGGGCAATGCCCACCCTACATCTATTGGTCAGACTCCTTGTCCACATGCCCCTCTTCTGATACAGCCGTAACAGAATTAGCAGCAACTACTGCTCCCATTTCTAACTTATTTCGCACCTGTTGCTCAATCTGTGCTGCTAATTCGAGATGTTCTTCTAAGTATTTAACTGCGTTATCTCGACCCTGGGAAATCTTATCCCCATTATAACTATACCAGGAACCCTTGCGAATAACTACTTCCGTTTGTTCAGCTAAGTCTAACATACAGCCGAGGCGAGAAATTCCGTGACCGAAAATAATGTCAAATTCAGCAATGCGAAAAGGAGGAGCCACTTTATTCTTAGCAACCTTCACCTTAGCCCGAATGCCATATTCTCCTTCGCTGCCTTTTTTCAGGGTTTGAGAGCGACGAATATCCAACCGCACTGACGCATAGAACTTGAGAGCATTCCCCCCGGTAGTAACTTCCGGACTGCCGTAGGTAATGCCGATTTTTTGGCGCAACTGGTTGAGGAAAATGACCGTAGAGCCTGATTTACTGATGTTTCCGGCAATTTTACGTAAAGCTTTACTCATTAAGCGAGCGTGCAGGCCCACCTGATTATCCCCCATTTCCCCTTCGATTTCCGCACGGGGTACCAAAGCAGCTACAGAGTCAATGACCACTATATCTACAGCAGCTGATCGCACTAATTGATCTACTATCTCCAGCCCGGACTCTCCGGTGTCAGGTTGGGCTACGAGAAGGTTGGCGATATCCACTCCCAAAGCTTGGGAGTAAGTAGGATCCAGAGCGTGTTCTGCATCGATAAAAGCCGCCACCCCACCGGATTTTTGCACTTCGGCGATGGCGTGGAGTGCTAAGGTGGTTTTACCAGAACTTTCCGGACCGTAGATTTCAATTACCCTTCCTTTGGGTAAACCGCCACCTAGAGCTAAATCTAAGGTTAAAGCACCGGTGGAGATCGTCTCCACTTTCATCCTAGCAGCGTCCCCTAAGCGCATAATTGCTCCTTTGCCAAAATTGCGCTCGATCTGGTTCAGGACTACGCTGAGGGCTTTTTCCTTGTCGGGATTTTTGGTAATAGTAGCCATTCAGTATCTGGATAGGTGGAACTGGAAATTGGTTATTTAATTATAGCACTTTCCCTATGAGCCAGCAATGAGGTTGTCGCCTCTTCCCGCTCTCTCTTATCTTTCTCTGCGTCAAGAGCGTCTCTACTGACTCCTTCAAGAGAAATTACTAAAGTTGCCGCTACTTTTTTTAAGATATTGGCTGCCCCCAAGATTTTCCTAATTAGGTAGAATTACTCATTGACAATTGAGATGCACCCATGTATAGTTGGAGTGTGGGTCCGATTTCATTCGGCGTGCGCAGCAGTGATGATAAGCGGAGCTTTCAATTCTCGGTAGTGCGTTCGCTTGGTTCTTACTCGACAAATCCACTGCCGCCGATTCATATAATATCTAGGATTCTATAGCAAGTCATGATTTATAAAGTTATCCTCAGTAGAAAAAATGATAAATATATTGCTCGTGCCAAAGAATGGCCTGAAGTCACGGTTGTCGAAAATAGCCGTGATGCCGCCATTGATCAGCTTAAATCTCAACTTCTTGACTATCTAACCAATAAGGTTGAAGTAGTTCAAGTTGACATTCCACTGCCAACGCAAACAGGAAATCCAAGGCTTGATAAATTTGGATGGTTCAAGGACGACCCGACCTTTGATGATTTACAGGCTGAAATTGCAGCATATCGGCAAGACATCGATCAAAAGATGGGGCCTGACAGAGTGACGTTGTAGCCTAAATGACCTTATATATTTTGGACAGCGATCATTTGAGCCTCTATCAACGAGGCCATGAACCCCTAAGTCAGCGATTGATCACGATCCCGTCTGACCAAATTGCTATCACTGTGATTAGTGTTGAAGAATTAATCCGAGGTCGTTTGGCACAAATTCGGAAAGCTACTAAACCTCAAGAACGGGTTTATGCATATTACTGGTTCACGAAGACACTCGAATTTTTGCGAGATTTTACGGTGTTGGGCTAGGATGTACAAGCAGAAGCCCGTTTTCAATCCCTTCTCGTCCAAAAGATTCGGATTGGCACACAAGATTTGAAAATCGCAGCGATCGCCTTAAGCCAAGGAGCAACCCTAATCACACGTAATCGGCAAGATTTTGAGCGTGTCACAGGTTTAGCCCTTGAGGACTGGTCAGTATAGTGGATTGAGTTGCTGTTAATTTATACTGCGCTATGAGCTAAAGATTAACTAAATTTTTTTGGCCAAAATCTTCAAAATTAGGTAGAATTACTCATTGACAATTGAGATGCACCCATGTATAGTTGTAGTGTGTTTTGCAGCCAGTCTGATTTGCCAAAAGGCGAACTGACAAGTCAGCGCTTGTGCGATCGCTGACCCCAATAAGGGGGTTATCCAACAGATCTGACGGATAAGCACCCTCGTGCGATTCACAGATACTGTTCAGCAACACGGTCAATAATGTAGCTAAAATTTTATGATTGAGGTAATAATATGGATAGAATTCTAGAATCTTATTTAAAGGATTTTCAAAAAGAATACGGGCATCCTGAAAACCTAGAGAAGAGTAAACTTTTTGAGTATTTTGTCAACCACTGTATAGTTTCTCGCCTTCATTCTGAGAGGTTTGAAGTTGATGAGGTAACGGTAGGTGGTGGCGGAGATATGGGTTTTGATGGGGGAGCAATAATAGTTAATGATAACCTAGTTTTTTCAAAAGAAGAAGTTGACGATCTAAAGGAGAAGTTTCATCGATTAGACGTGAACTTTGTTTTTGTTCAATCTAAGACCTCCAATAAATTTGATTCGGGTGAAATCGGCAACTTCCTCTATGGAGTTAAGAAGTTCTTTTCTAAAAAGCCTTTACTTGCCAATGTTAATGAGAGTGTCAAAGCTCTAAAAGATTTAGCAGATTATATATACGATCAATCAATTGATTTCGCTAGTAATTCGTCTTGCTCCATGTACTATGTTACGACTGGAAGTTGGCAAGATGACCCCCACCTCTTAGATAGAATTGATAGTGGTAAGAAGGACCTAAAAGATACGGGTGAGTTTAAGGAATCTGGAGTTGAATTCATCTCAATAGATGCTGAACATCTTCAAATTATATACAAGGAGTTAAAAAATAAAGTAGATAAACAAATTAACTTTGAGAAACACACGATAATACCTCAGATTGATGGAGTTAGCGAAGCGTATATTGGCATTTTGCCATGTGATGAATACCTAAAACTTATATGTGATGCTGATGATAATTTACTAAAAGGTTTATTTTATGATAATGTTCGCGACTTTCAAGGGTATAATCCTGTTAATACAAAAATTAGAGATACATTAAGAGACAGTGCTATAAAAAACAGCTTTGTCTTATTAAATAATGGTGTGACTATTGTTGCCAAATCAATTCTGAAGACAGGATCTATATTTACAATCAGAGACTTTCAGATCGTAAATGGATGCCAGACTAGCCATATTCTTTATGCTAATAAAACAGAGTTAGATAGTCGTATTTATTTGCCAGTGAAGTTAATTGTCACAAGCAATGAAGAAGTTACAAATCGAATTATTAAGGCTACGAATAGGCAGACAGAAGTCAAGACAGAAGCTTTTTTGTCCCTTCAACCTTTTCAAAAATCTCTAGAAGATTTCTATAATAGTTTCACTGATGAGCAAGATAAAGAATATCGACTTTACTATGAAAGGCGTTCTAAGCAATATGAGAACCAGAAGGTTAACAAAAGTAAGGTTGTCTCTATTACCTATCAAATCAAATGTTTTATTTCAATGTTCTTAGGTACATCTCATAGTACTCACAGATATTATGGTGAATTACTAAGGGCAAACAAAGACAAAATTTTTGTTGATAACCACAGCTTTTATCCATACTACATTAGCTGTCTAACGTGTCATCTCTTTGAAAATTTTCTTTAAGCATAAATACGTTGATAAGAAGTACAAAAAGTTTCGATTCTATATTTTAATGATGATTAAAATATTGCTTAAGGGAGAAGAAGATGCACCTATGATAAATAATAAGAAAACGACTAATTACTACAGTGATATTTTCAGTGCATTGAAAGATTATTCTAAAATGTCGGAATTGTTCACCCAAGCTGTATCTACAATAGATTCTATTGCAACAAGTAGTTTTTATGAGAAGTTCGCGTCAAACCAGCTCAAGCTTACAGACCTTAAGAAGTTTTCTACTGATTTGAGAGACCAAGTTAAGGTTAATAAAAAATTTAAAACTTAGATTCCAATTACATTAGTTTAATATTTTGTTGTACTGGATTGTTGGGTAAAGGATTGACTTACCCGACAAGTTACTCAGCTTTAACTCGACTATTTACTCGCGGAAATAACCAAGCACCATCAAATGTATAACGATCGCAGACTTGAAATGTCTGTATATTAGGACATTCCCAAACAGCCTGTGGGAGTTTAGAGCTTTGGACGACGGTATGGACACGGTCCGAGCTGTAAATTATCTTTATTTGAGGGCGATCGCTTGGTTCTTACCTGAAAAATTTAGACCATTTTCAACCAGCTAAAGACTTGACTAGCCGTGAGAGTCAGTTCTAGATCAGGGAGAACGGGAATAACTCGATCACCACGACATAACACTGGCTGTTGCTGAGGCAGTAAGAACAAGATGCTGAGATCGTCTGGATCGATAAACCAGCCAAGACCACTACCATTCTCTAGGCAATAGAGAATATTGTCCAATACCTTATTGGGCCGCTGTTCAGGGGAAAGAATTTCAATTGTCCAATCTGGAGGTAGGTTAAAGTTATCGGGAACATTACCATCTGATGTAAACGGTATACGCTCCCACCGAAAAACTGACACATCCGGGACGACCGATCGCGCTCCAAAACTACATCTTAATTCTGGGAAAGCATAGGCAATTTTTGTGTTCTCTGAGATTTGATTGATAGTAGCGCAGAGTTTTCCTTGCAAACGGCTGTGTCTCCCCTTTGCCATAGGCTTCTGAATAATTTCTCCATTAATGTACTCCCTGGCAGGTTTAGTTTCTGGCTGTTGCAGAAATTCTTGCAGTGTTAGCGTTTTGGCAAGGGCTTGTACCATTTTGGCTACCTGAAAAGCAGTAAGTTTGCACCTTCTATTCTAATGGAAGTCGGGCATCCTCTGGAATAAAGGGCAGATTGGAAGCCTGTTGCCACTGGCGGACAACCTGCTGCGTAAAATCGGACGGCAACACCTTATTTGTTAACTATAACACAACTCTGGTAAAATGTCAAATATTTTGGGTTGGATTTAATATTAGCCTTCAAATAACCAATTTTTAGATTATAATTAAAAAAAAGCAATCTTTCTTCACACAATGCTAGAGCGAGAAGAGCAGAAAACGAATTCCAACCGACGGGGTTTATACCTAGGCATTGCTATTGGCATCGCCCTGACAGTAGGGGGAACCAAGCTCTTATCTTTAAGGTCAACGGAGAGTAAAACTACTGTTGCAGCCCCGGAAACCACCACCTCAGCTCCTGCTCAAAGTGTCACGGTGGCGGAAGTACAAGTATCTCCTCTCAGCCGCACGGAAAATGCTACGGGTACAGTTGCAGCTTTTGAGATGATTCCTGTATTATCTCCAGCAACAGGATTGCAAATTAAAGAAGTACTGATCAAGGAAGGTGCACTGGTTAGGGAGGGACAGCTTTTAGCTCGTTTGGACGATTCCGTCTTGCAAGCAAGGTTAGCCAGAGCAAGAGCAACTGTAGCTGAGTCTTCAGCTCGTCTGGCAGAATTAAAAGCAGGAACCCGTCGGGAGGAAATAGAACGGGCAAAAGCAAGGTTAGCTCAAGATAGAGCACGGTTAGAGGAAGCTAAAGCTAGTATTCCCAGAAGAATAGACCAAGCAGAAGCGAGAGTTAAAGCGGCTCAAGCGCGATTGAATTTAGCCAAAAGTCGCAAAGATAGCAATGAAAAGTTAGTCCAAGAGGGTGCTATTTCCCAAGACCAATTTGACGCTGCACTTACGGAGTTACAGAGTGCTGAAGCGACTTTATTGGAAGCAGAATTAGCTTTAAGGGAGGCTAAAAATACTAAGAGACCGGAAATAGAACGGTTAACCGCTTCTGTCATAGAAGGGGAAAGGGAATTAGCCCAATTGCAAGCAGGACCAAGACGAGAAGAAATCGCTCGTGCCGCTGCTGAACTAGCTCAAGATGAAGCAGATGTGCAGTTAGCCATAGTAGAATTGCAAGATACCTTAGTAGTAGCTCCTCGCAGCGGTAAAGTTGCCACAAGAAATGCTAGGGTAGGCGCTATTACTTCCTCTTCAGAGCGATTGTTTGAAATTATCGAAGACGATCGCTTAGAATTATTATTAAATATTCCCGAAACCCAATTAAGTCAAATTAGAAGAGGACAAAAGGTCAAAATTACTGCGGAGGCAATCCCTAACCTACAGTTAGAGGGGAAGGTACGGGAGATAATACCAATAGTTGAGGAACAGTCCCGTCAAGGAACAGTTAAGGTAGATTTGCCATCAGTACCATCCTTACGACCGGGGATGTTCTTACGAGGAGAAATCGTTACTTCCACAACCTCTGGTTTAACAGTACCTGCCAAGGCTATTCTCCCCCAAAGTGATGGTACCTCTATTGTTTATGCCTTAAATGAGGATAAGGTAAGGAAGCAGAGGATTGAAATGGGAGCAATATTACCTGGGGACCGAGTGGAAATTAAAAATGGTCTGAAAGCAGGGGACCGCGTCGTTGTCAAAGGTGCTCCCTATCTTAAAGATGGCGATCGCGTTGCAATTGTCGAATCAACATCATACATTAATTGAAGTTATGCCTTTCCATCTCAGTGAGTGGTCAATTAAAAAACCCGTACCTACCATTGTGGCCTTTCTGATTATGGCCATCGTCGGTGTGGTATCCTTTACTAATTTAGGTATTAATAGCGAACCTAACATCGATTTTCCTGCCGTTAATATTACCATCAGTCAGCAAGGTGCAGGACCGACGGAACTGGAGTCGGAGGTAACCAAGAAGGTAGAAGACGCCGTAGCCGGGTTAGGGAACATCGATCGCCTTACCTCCAATATTACGGACGAAACTTCTGTCACCACCATTGTGTTCGATTTGGGAACCGATAGCGATCGCGCTATCAATGACGTGCGCAATGCAGTAGACCAAATTCGCCAAGACTTACCCCAAGATATCAACGATCCCATCATCCAACGGTTAGACTTCGCCGGGGGAGCCATAATGACCTATGCTGTCTCTTCCCCCCAAAGGTCGGTGGAAGAGTTGAGTGATATAGTGGATCGCCGTATTAGTCGGGAATTGCTCAACGTACCGGGAGTAGCTCAAATCAATCGCTTGGGAGGAGTGGATCGGGAAATTAGGATCGAACTTGACTCCCATCGTCTCCAAGCATACGGCATTACCGCCACCCAAGTCAACGACCAAATTCGTAATTTGAATCTTAATCTAGCAGGAGGGCGATCGGAGTTAGGAGGTACGGAACAAAACATCCGCACCCTGGGGAGTGCCAAAACAGTTGCTGATTTGAGCAACTATCCTATTATTCTTCCCAATGGGAATTTTATCCCCCTTACCAGTCTAGGCCAAGTTGTGGATGGTTTTGGGGAACCCAGACAAGGAGCATGGTTAAATGGAGATCCAGTAGTAGCTTTTTCCGTTCTTCGGAGCACTGGTAGTACCCTGGTGACAGTAGAAGAAGGGGTACAAGAAGCAGTGAAGGGGTTGGGGAAAATCTTGCCTGAGGATATTCAGCTAGAACTGGTTTTTACCCGCGCCGATGAAATCCGGGGTTCCTATAGTTCCACTATCCAAGCTTTGACATTTGGTTGTCTTCTCACAGTGGTGACGGTGGGATTCTTTATCAGGGATTGGCGAGTAACACTAATTACTGCCCTAGCACTTCCCTTGTCTATCATCCCTACCTTCATCGTGATGCAATATCTCGATTATACTCTCAACTACATGACTTTGCTGGCCTTAGCTTTGGCAGTGGGGAATTTGGTAGATGACGCCATTTGTATGATTGAGAACATTGATCAGCATTTGGAAATGGGGAAAACCCCTCTGCAAGCTGCTTTAGATGGATCCAGAGAAATAGGTTTAGCCGTAGTAGCTACTACCGCCACCATTGTCGCCGTATTCCTCCCGGTAGCCTTTATGGGGGGTATTCCGGGTCAATATTTCCAACCCTTCGGGGTGACAGTATCGGTGTCCACCATGTTTTCCACCCTGGTGGCTACTACTATGACTCCCATGCTCAGTGCTTACCTCCTGCAACCAAAACAAAAAGAAGCGCGCCAAGACGCAAAGGCGCAAAGGGATGGAATGCAGGGCTTTGCGGCTTTGCGTGGAGAAACTAAGAAGCAACACATCAGGAAAATCCACCCCTATCGTCGTTTACTCACTCTAGCCCTGCGTCACCGCATTAGCACCCTCTTATTGGCTGTTGCCTTCTTTATTGGCAGCTTACAATTAATACCCTATATTCCCAAAGGCTTATTTAACAACGGGGATATTGCCTTGAGCTTCATGACGGTAGAATTGCCCCCTGGCTCCACTTTGGGAGAGACTGAGGAGGTGATGGGTGCAACTAATAGACTGTTGCAAGGAAATCCGGCGGTTAAAAGTGTCTTTGCATCAGCAGATAAAGTGAATGAAGGTACCATCTTTGTTAATTTAGTACCCAAAGGAGAACGGGAACTTCACCAGCGGGAGTTTGAAAAGTCTATGCGCCCCCAATTACGGCAAATTCCCGGGGCGCGGATTAGTTTTCTTAGTCAGGGTGCTGCAGGTGATGGCAAAGATTTATCCCTCATTCTCAAAAGCGAAAATGCCCAATCTCTTTCCCAAACAGCAGCAGCTTTAGAACAGCAAATGCGGGAAGTTCGTGGTTTAGTAGAAGTGAGTTCCAGTCTCAGCTTAGTGAAACCGGAAATTGCTATTATTCCTAATGTAGAGCGGGCTGCTGATTTAGGGGTTTCCGTCACTGATATCGGACGTACCGCTGCTCTCGCTTTATTAGGGGGTAATTCCTCCAATTTAGCTAAATTCAATCTCCCGGATCGCCAAATTCCCATTCGTGTCCTCCTGGATCCAGAGCAGCGTAAAGATAGGTCAACCTTAGAAAATCTCCGGGTTCCCAGTAGGAATGGCACTTTAGTACCTTTAACTGCTGTTGCTGACATTCGTTTAACTAGCGGTCCCGCAGAAATTGAACGTTTTAATCGCTATCGTCAGGTTTCTTTAGGAGCCAACTTACAAGATATCTCTTTAGGAGCTGGGTTTGCACAAGTAAAGGCTTTACCAGCCATGAATCCCCTCCCTCCTGATGTTTCCGAAGAACCGGAGGGAGATACCAAGATTATGCGGGACGTTTTCACTCGCTTCGGGCAGGCTTTAGGGTTAGCAATTCTCGCCATTTATGCTATTTTGGTGTTACTTTACAATAACTTCCTCTATCCCTTTGGCATTTTAGTAGCTTTACCTTTGTCCTTCGGGGGAGCATTAGCAGCGCTTTTGATAACTCAAAAAGAGTTGGGTTTATTTGCTCTCATTGGTATTGTTTTATTGATGGGGTTGGTAACTAAAAATGCCATTCTCCTAGTGGATTTTACCTTGGAAGGTAAGCGGCGGGGTAAATCTCAGTTTAAGGCTGTTGTCGAGGCAGGAGTGTCCCGCTTAAGACCAATTCTCATGACCTCTATATCCACCATTGCCGGGATGACGCCCATTGCCTTAGAATGGGGGGCTGATGGAGAAGTGCGCAGCCCCATGGCGATCGCTGTTATTGGTGGTTTTACTACTTCTACTCTCCTCACCCTGGTGGTGGTACCAGTGTTATTTACCTATGTGGATAACTTCATGGGCTGGTTGGGTAAGTTGTTTGGTGGGAAACAGAAAACCGTACCCCAGGATATTGTTGTTCCTAACGGGAAGGTGTTAAAACAGTTACCAGTGACCAGTGACCAGTAACCAGTAGGGTGGGCATTGCCCACCAAGTTGAACTAATACAAAAAATGGTACAATCACCTATTAAAACTCTCAGCTTAGAAGAATTTCTCAAACTTCCCGATGTCAAACCTGCAACTGCCCAATCCCCCGTTTCAGTTTTGTAGTGGGCATTGCCCACCAAGCACCATTCAATCCATCGCCCTTAACCTCAATCAGTGACCTTGTATCATGACAGTTGGGCGTATGATGGGGGGTTGAACCCACCTGGGTCACTCTAGACACTAAACTGCCCAATCCCCCGTTTCAGTTTTGTAGGGTGTGTTGTATCATGGAAAACCAAAGAAATCAGAGTTGGCAAGTTGGCTTACCGTATAGAGTACTCGCCAGAGTCAGAAGCACATTTACAATACCTTACCATGATAGCAGAGTGGAGATTTTAGCAGTTATGCAGTGACCACGTACCCACCCCCCAACCCCCCTCCTGGGAGCTTGGCTCGGGGGGTGGGTCCAACCCCGCATCAGACGCCTGCCTGACTGCCCCGGTTTGCCTGAGCAGGACTGGTAACTGTCATGGTACGAGGTCACTGTATTGCTCATGGGTCGGATAGGAGTCATCCCACCGATACCTCCCGTAAAACCGCTCTTGATTTTAATTCAATGGGATCTGGTTCTAGATAAAGAGCGATCGCCTCACGAATGTTCTCTAAAGCTTCTTCTTCAGTTTCTCCTGCTGACACGCAACCAGGTAATTCTGGACACCAAACTGCCCAATCTCCTGTGGAGGAATCTGTTTCCAGTATAACACGCCATTTCATCTTGTTTGCTCCAAGTACTGATGATAAAATTTTACTCAATAGGGAACCCTGGAATCAGTCTATCAATCTCTTTCATAAGTTCCCTGGTTTCCTGGAGAGCAACCACCACCTTTTGGTAAGGTAACATATCATCAAAGAATAAGGTACGTTTAGCTTTCTTGCGGTCTTTCAGCCATTTATCCAATACCTGATACCCCCCAATCTTAAATTCCCACACTTCCGGGGTTATTCCGTCAAAATAGCTGGTTTTGTTGATGTAAACCCGCTTTTCTTCGCCATTGTAGGTTATTTTGGTAACAGCATTATCCCCCTCACCTCTCACCCACCCCCTTTCCCCCTCCCGGGAGGGGGATTGAGGGGGTGGGTTGAGTTTCTTGGATTTCATTAGGTGCAGGTCCACCAATTCTTTCCCTTTTACTCCTAAATCTTTAAATAGCTGGTCATTCCTAGTTAGGGGTACCCGGGGAAAGTCTATTTTAAGAAATTCCGCGTACCGTTGGCGATAGGTGGGGCTATGAAAGATGGCGTAGATGTAGTAAAAGATGGCTTCTGGGGTGGGTATGTAGCCTAATTTGGTTTTAATCGCACTTAAGAAGTCTGAGGAAAGGTTGGGGGATTTTTCCACAAATAAGCTACCTTGTTGGTTTTGATTGTTAGGATAGGTATAGAGGGGAAATAAATACCCTATCTCACGACTCCTGTTAGAAACGTAAGAACTTTCCGTAATGCTATTAGTAACTAGAATATGTCGCCAAGACTCACTGATGGTTTGACGACAAGTATAAAATCCCAAATTTTCTCCCTTCAACATATGTCCCATAACGCCAGAACGAGGCATACAAATAAAGCCTCGTGTTTTTCCGGTATAATAAGTAAATCTCACATCAAAGGGACGATATAAAATGGGAACCACCTTAGAATTGGCTATCCCACTGCTCTTTAAATCCTTTTGGGCTAACTCAACCTTCCAATCCCGTGCATCTTTCTCCAGATTATATTTTCTGCGAGCTTCTTCTACAGGAAGGGAAGCAAAGTCTTTAACCGTATCCATGACATCACTCCTTGACCATTTTATAGTTAAACTATCCCTTGCTGTTACAATTCCTACGGAATTAATAGGCATGATATCTGTAATTTTCCAACCTGTCTCATATTCTGGGAGAAACTCGGTATTTTGAGGAATAAACAGATAAAATGGCGCTTGGGGATTTAATTCTGTCCACTCAACGGTGGTTGTATCCTTCTCTAGAAGATAGCGAAACTTATCTTTCCGGGAACCCCAGAGATGAGCGTGGTAGATTTTAGTCATGGGTTAGGTTTCCTTTGTGGGTTTGTACCAAGTTTCCACAGATAGAGCGCCCACGGTTTGGATGCGTTTGAAGTCACTATCCGCAGAAACAAGAATGAGATTGTGTTCCAGAGCAATTGAAGCAATCCATAGATCGTTATCATCAAAACCAATATCTGTGATTTTGGTTCTTCGCCGTCGGCTTTTTTCTTTAGATCCAAATTGATTGATGAGTGCTGCTTTGAGTTGCCCATAAATCCCTGCTGTCGTGTCATTAACAAGATAAACCCGGAGATACGGTCGAAAATTATTCACATTTTCTAAATTCCGTTGCTTTTGTTCAGACTTTTCTGCCATAAACGTCAGTTCACCCTGAACAATTACACAAGTTGCCAAGTTCTCTGTACCGACGGCGGTGGCACGATTGTAGACTGTTAATTCTTTTTCGAGCAGATAACTACAATGGTTCGTGTCGAGCAAATACATAGTCTAAAACGGTTCATGCTTAGAGAAATTTACCTTGCTACGGCTATCATAAACCAATTGCAGACAGTCTTCAAAATTGTCTCCAGCCCATCCTCCTTGGTAATCTACTAGGGATTTTCCAGAAGCTGGACGGTAGGGTAGGTCTGATTTTTCTGAAGAAGACGTTGATGTTAATTTTTGCATTAACTCTAAAACGCGCACCAAAATTTCATCCGGTGCTTGTTCAATTTCTTGCTGTAGTTGTTCGCGAACCGATGTTTTGGTTTCCATAGATTTTTACCTCCGTAAAGTTGACAGACTGAGAATCTTGTATCATGCTCTGGGATATTTTACCATGATAACCACGGCCACCCCCTGCTCTTGCGCAGCTTTGTATTGCAAGCCCCTAGAAACCTCTCTTAGAAATGCACGTTAAAACTATCTATCATAAATGTTACTTCGAAAATTAATATCGTATATAGCAATTTCGGAAGCATCTCTACGAATCTGAAAAATGATCCGCAGTTTACCGACACGAATTCTGGAAAAGCCTTTTAAGTTCCCTTTTAACTTTTTAATATCCAGTTGTTCAGGGGGATAAACCTGCTGGTTTTCTAGGCTTGTCTTGAGAATGCTAATTTTTTCTAGAACTGCATTGCGGTTCTCAGGATCTAGCTTATTAAGAAATTTATTGGCTGATTTATCAAGTTTTATCTTCATGGGAAAACCAATCGGTTACATCTGTAAAATCGTCATCTTTGAAATTTTCTGGTGAAAATTGTGCTTCGATCTCATCTTGCTCTTCATCATCGACATAAAGAACCAGCATTTCAAAGAACTTGAACCATTCTTCACGGATGACTTCCCGTACACTTTCTTTGATAATTGCTTTGAGTTCTTGAGTGTCCAGGGTTTTTGTTGGTTCCATAAGTTTTCCTCCACTTTGTCTGAGTTATAATAACGCAAGTTGCCAAGTTCTCTATATCGATGCTACTTTAGATACTGGGTTGATAACGATTTCTTGGTTTTCCATAGATTGTTCCCTCCGTAAACTTGACAGACTGAGAATATTTTATCATGCTCTGGGATATTTTATCATGATAACCACCGCTACCCCCTGCTGAATATCAAAAACATTTTCGTCAGGGTAACCATTAGGGGACACCTCCTTTTTCTTACTGTTACCGTGCAAATCTAGCAGATAGATTTCATCAAAGGTTTTATCCAAACTCTGACGCATTCCCCGAAAAGTGGGGTTATCCAAATAGCCATGATTGGTAACAAAAGCGAGAATACCACAACCGGTACTCTCGATGCGCCATTGTCCAAAGCGAATAAATTTCACATAGTCATCTTGTAACCACTTGGGATTTTTTTCTCCTCAAGGTTTACCATCCACATAGTGATAATCCTGCACTAACCCTGTGATCCACTCACTTTCATTGGCGGAATGTCCAGAATAGGGAGGATTGCCCAATATTACCATGACAGGGGTATCTCGTTTAATTTCCGAGGCTTCGTTGGCTTCAGCCGCCACATATTGCCCAAACAAAATCTCGGACTTTTTCATCGCCTCATCTAGAGTATTGGTTAAATAGATGCCCAATCGTTGTTTATTGGTAAACTGATAGCCCAATTCTTGCAATTGCCAACCCAATTTGAGATGAGCCACACTATAGGGTGCCATCAATAACTCAAAACCAAACAAGCGATGCAGCAAATTATCCCCTACATAGCTATCCCACTGGTGCGCCATACCAACTTCTTCCAAATTGCGGTAAATTTGCTTCACCACCTCATATAAAAAGGTTCCCGTTCCCGTTGCTGGATCCAGAATTTGTACCCGGGCTGCTTGTGTTCTTGGATCCTTCGCAGTATCAGCCAAACCCAAAGGTAAATCAAAACGGTTTTTGAGAATTTCATCCACAGAACGCACTATAAAAGACACCACCGGTTCTGGTGTGTAATAAACCCCTCGACTCTTGCGCAGCTTGGCATTGTACGCCCCTAGAAACGTCTCGTAGAAATGTACCACTGGATCTTCCGTTCGAGTGCGTCGCCCAAAATTTTCCAGAATACTGCCCATATTTACTTGAGACAGTAATTGCACCAGGTCATCCAGCGCCCAATTAATGGGGGTACATGCATCCGTTTCCACGATGGTATTAAACAACCGCTTCAAAAAGGGATTGGATGCGGTCATATAGGTGCCTGCTGTGCGTCTCCTAAAGGCTTCCCCATCAGGATTTTGAGCATGACCCACCCTGGCTGCAAACAGCCCATAGGAAATAGTTTGGGCGTACATATCCCCAAAATCAGAATCATTCAAAGTTGGGTGCAACACCTCCCTAAACCCCTGTTTCAATTGCTGCAACTCCCCACTTTTCTCTTCTAACTCTAGGGCAGTTGTGACTGCTAAGAGAATTGCCTTTGTCAACCGTGCCATTTGTTGGGCTAAATCTTCAGGATTGCTAATCATCTCCCCTGTATAGTTGAGAAATTGCTCCAGAAGTACAGCAGTTTTATCCCTATCTTTTAACTGAAGCTTTTCCCCGTTTCTTGTCGCCAAAACCTCCTTGAGTCTACGCTCCCCGTTAACATACCAGCGAAACTCCAAATAATTAGTCAACACCAGATTGGGAAATGCCTCTAGATAGCGTTTTAGCTGCTCAGTCTTTTCAACCTGATCCAAATCTAGCTGGATATCTTTTGCTTCCACATAACCCACCAGTAAATCGCGACGTTTGACCGTAAAGTCGGGAATTCCTGCCTTGTTGCCTTTTTCTTCAATCACCGCATCAATTCCGTTAGTGGAATCATCCAGCAAATCTTTTAATGCGGGGTAATGACTGCGTTCGCTCCCTTTTGGGAGGTTTTTTTCAATGGACTGGAGGTAAGCTTCAAAGGTGATAGATGACATTTAATTAATTAGTTAGTGTGTATACAAGCACTCGTGACATGGATTTACTGAATAGGGAAACCAGGAATAAGTCCATCAATGCTTACCCAACAGCCACCTCCAATCTGGTCACAAATAATTCCCTCTGTAAGCGGTTCTGTATTTCTGAAGAATCTGCTACTTCAAAAAATAATTGAACAGCTTCAATTAAATTATTTTTGGCTTCCTCTACAGAATTACCTTGACTGGCAATGTCCAGTTCTGGACACAAGGAGACATAACCATCCCCTTCACTCTCAATAATGGCAGTAAATTGCTGCACTCCTTTCATGCTACTTCCTCCTTGGGATATTTAATCATCAAACAAAAGGTCACAATTGAATATCTTAAATCATTTGTAAAAGCCTTAACGGATCCCCCTCGGCCCCCGGGAGAAAGGGAGGAGCGAATCATGATAGATTGCTATAGTGTAATACTTATACACTTAATAAGCAATAAGTTTAACAAAACTTTACCTAGGTTTGCGTCCCTACAACTGGTAACTGCCTGACTGCCCCGGTTGGCATGAGCAGGACTGATAACTGGTAACTGGTAACTGGTTACTGGTAACTGGTTACTGGTAACTGGTTACTGCTAACTGGTTACTGCTAACTGCTAAAGTAGCTATATAATCCTGAGAGAGAGGAATATTTAATAAAGACCAATTAGCAGCAGTTTGAGAATAATTCTCAATACTGAGTAGTTCTATTTCTTCCTCGGTTAAAAAGCTAACTTCAATTGAGTCTATTGAACCTGCTAATCCAGAGCCAACGGCTTTTAAATAAGCTTCTTTAGCAGTCCAACAGCGGAAAAATGCTTTTTGCTTTTCTGGTTCAACCAGCTCTTTAATGATAGCATATTCTCTAGGAGTAAAGAACCGTTGAGCGATTCCTTCTATATCTTTTCTAGGACTCAGGTATTCTACGTCAATACCCAAGAGGTGACCACGAGTAAATCCGTATAAAACTAATCCTTCAGAGTGAGATAAGTTAAATTGCAGTTTATGACGACTGAAATCCCCTCCTAATCTGGGTTTCCCCCTCTTATTATACTCAAATTGCAATGTAACAGGGTCAGTGTTTAAATAGCTAGCTAAGATAGTTCTCAGGGTACCGCGACCCACAATAAAACGCTCTTTGTGCTGCTGAAAATAGAAGCGGTTTGCCCTCTCTATCTCGTCTGTTGAGAGAGTGAGGGCCAGTTTTTCCACTCTTTCTCTTGATAAGTCCAGATTACCACGCCAAACATGAATTTCATCTGGACCTAAAACTAATTTTTGCGGTGGCTCTTCCCACATGTGTTAAAATTAGATACACAAACGCTGATATATTTCATCCAGATGTTGCAAGTGATGTTGGGGGTCAAAACAGGATTCAATCTCAGGGTCGGATAAATATTGTTTCACCGCAGTATCTTGGCTAATCAAACCATGAAAATCACCTTGGGGTTTGTTCCAAGCTTCATGAGCACATCTTTGCACGATCGCATATGCATCTTCCCGACTCATGCCTTTTTCCACTAAGGTTAATAACACCCGCTGGCTAAAGATGACTCCCCCGTAAATATTCATATTCCGCTTCATGTTCTCCGGGTAGACCTGGAGGTGCTTCACCACATCTGTTAATTCTTTTAACATGAAATGGATGATAATGCAGGAGTCGGAGAGAATCACCCGTTCCGCAGAACTGTGGGAGATGTCCCGCTCGTGCCACAGGGCCACGTTTTCCAAGGCAGCTACAGCATGCCCCCGGACAATCCTGGCCATACCCGTGAGGCGCTCAGAACGGATAGGATTGCGCTTGTGAGGCATAGCGGAAGAGCCTTTTTGTCCTTTGGCGAAGAATTCTTCCACTTCCAGAACATCTGTCCGTTGGAGATTGCGGATTTCCACGGCAAAACGTTCTATAGATGCCCCTAGGAGGGCTAATTGACTGATAAAATCACCATGGCGATCGCGAGAGATAATTTGGGTGGAGGCAGTATCCGGTTCTAGTCCTAGTTTTTGGGTGGCGATGGCTTCTATCCTGGGGTCTACATTAGCATAGGTTCCCACAGCACCGGAAATCTTCCCCACACCAATGTCGCCACGGAGTCGAACTAGGCGATTGCGGTGACGCAAAACCTCCGCCAACCAACCCGCTAGCTTGAAGCCAAAAGTAATCGGTTCAGCATGAATACCGTGGGAACGCCCTACCATTACTGTATAACGATGTTGCTGGGCTTGATATCTGATGGCTTGGGTTAGATCTTCGATTTGGGCTAAAATCAAGCTGAGACTGGCTACCAGTTGTAGTGCTAACCCGGTGTCCAAAACGTCAGAACTTGTCAGCCCTAAGTGAATATATCTCCCTGCTTCACCAACGTACTCGTTTACATTAGTGAGAAAGGCGATCATGTCATGGCGAACTTCTGCTTCAATTTCCAAAACCCGTGCTGGGTTAAATTTGGCTTTGGCTTTGATTTCCTCTACTGCTGCTTTAGAGATATAACCTAGTTCAGCTTGGGCCTCGCAGACGGCAATTTCTACTTGCAGCCAGGTTTTCATCTTATAGGTGTCAGTCCAGAGTTCGCCCATTTCGGGCAGGGTATAGCGTTTCAGCAAGATTTCAGTGGCAGAATCCAACTTCCCCATTATATAGGAGTTTCGCGCTGCATGCGCTGCATGCGCAAAGGTGTAGGGTGGGCATCGCCCACCACATAGTGCGTAGGGTGGGCAATTGGGACAACATTTGATATCCTTTATCAAAGGTGGATTTTTTGTTGCCCACTATCCCTGTTGCTTAAGCTTAGTTATTTATTACATAACATCAATACTTTAACCAAGTAATAATGTTATTTGTATTGGTTTTGCTCCCTTTGCTATATTAGATAAGAAACCTCTTCGCGCCCTTCCGCCTTTGCGGCTTTGCGGCTTTGCGCGAGACTCTTGTTACTGAACAAAAAGAACCACTTCCTCCTCCTCCTCCAAAACCAACACCCGCGAATGAATTGCGGGCTCATAGGTGAAACCCCTACAGGGTTTGGTAGGCGCTCGCCTCGTATAAAGGTTGATAAAAATATCGCGCAAAGACGCAAAGGCGCAAAGAATTTAAACCCTTATAAGACTGCACCTATCCCATCATCTACAATATAATTCATAAAATCAAAATTGTCAACCCTTTTTTGCAATTTATCCGCTCCCGCCAAAGGTGGTTTAAAAACACATTCACTAAAACTACCAAAAAAACCCTATATATATGAGCGCCATCTTCTCCCATTATAACAGTAACACGTCAATTGCTTTTTTGTCAACCCCTTTTCTCAAACCACCCGCCCGCGAATTAATTGCTGGCTCATACATGAAACCCCCGCTATTGATTAATGCCGGGGGTTGAAATATTACCAAATTATCCCTGTTGTGGGGAATATTAGGAAAAGAGTAGGGTAAGTAGCAATTTAATTTATAGCTAATATAAATAATTTCAAAAAACAGTATACTATTATATGATAACAACGCCCTTCGCGCCCTTCCCCAGGGCGAGACTATAATCCAAATTATTCCAAGTTTGACACATTTCATCAGACTATGTTAAAATAGAAACGAGAAAGACAAGAAAAAGGAGATAAATGAGTAAAAAGCGCATCCTATCTGGGGTACAGCCCACGGGAAACTTACATTTAGGGAACTATTTGGGAGCAATTCGCAATTGGGTGAAAGGGCAGGAAGACTACGAAAACTTCTTCTGTGTTGTAGATTTGCACGCCATTACAGTACCCCATAACCCAGCAACCCTGGCGGAAGATACCTATAGTATAGCAGCCCTCTATCTGGCTTGCGGCATTGATTTAAAACATGCTACCATTTTCGTCCAATCCCATGTTTCTGCCCACAGCGAATTAGCATGGCTGCTGAACTGTATCACCCCTCTCAACTGGTTGGAAAGGATGATTCAGTTTAAAGAAAAAGCTCTCAAACAAGGAGAAAATGTCAGTACAGGATTACTAGATTACCCTGTATTGATGGCAGCGGATATTTTACTCTATAATGCGGATAAGGTACCGGTGGGGGAAGACCAAAAACAACATTTAGAACTGACTCGGGATATTGCAGCAAGGTTCAACGATAAGTTTGGGAAGAAAAAGCAACCTGTACTCAAGGTTCCCGAACCCTTAATTTCCCAGTCAGGTGCCCGAATCATGAGTTTGACGGACGGAACGAAGAAAATGTCTAAGTCAGACCCCTCCCAAATGAGTCGCATTAATCTCTTGGACTCCCCCGATATTATCGCCAAAAAGATTAAGCGCTGCAAAACAGACCAAGTGCGAGGTTTGACCTTTGACCAAGACTCCAGACCAGAATGCAATAACCTCCTCTACCTCTATACTATCCTTTCTGGCAAAGGAAAAGAAGAGGTTGCAGCAGAATGTGCCGAAATGGGTTGGGGACAATTTAAACCTCTCTTAACAGAGGTTACAATAGGGGCGCTTAAGCCCATTCAGAACAAATATAAGGCTATAAGGTCTGAAAAGGGTTATTTAGACTCAGTTTTAGCAGAAGGTCGTCAAAAAGCAGAAGCGGTAGCCCAGGAAACTCTTGGTAAAGTTAAAAATGCTTTGGGTTATTTGGAGGTTTCACCCAGAGGAGCAGAGGAACAGAGGTAATGTCTAATTTTCGCCTGGGTGTGCAAAGAAAAGAATTTTTGATTACTGCTGAAGTAGCCCCCCCTAAAGGAGGTAATCCAGCTAGAATGTTAACCATGGCGAAAACTCTCCAGGGAAGAGTCCATGCAGTTAATGTAACCGACAGCAGTCGAGCAGTGTTGCGCATGTCTTCTTTAGCAGCAGCAGTGATTTTATGGCACCATGGTATAGAACCTATTTATCAGATTGCTTGTCGCGATCGCAATCGTATCGGTCTCCAAGCTGACCTGATGGGTGCTCACGCTCTGGGTATTCGCAATATCCTAGCTCTAACAGGGGATCCAGTCAAAGCAGGAGACTATCCTGACGCTAAACCTGTCTTCGATTTAGAATCGGTGCGACTACTGAAGGTGATTAGTCAACTGAACCAAGGTTTAGATTTAAATGGCAAACCCCTCCCTGACGAACCCCTAGACTTGTTTCCAGGTGCTGCTGTGGATCCTCAGTTAAAGAGTTGGTCCGGGTTGCAAAGACGGTTCGAGCAGAAAGTAGCCGCAGGGGCGCAGTTTTTTCAAAGTCAACTAATTACAGATTTCCATCGCCTGGATAAGTTCATGAACACCCTAGCAGCGGGGGTAGATAAACCCATCTTAGCGGGTATTTTCCTCCTCAAATCTGCTAAAAATGCTCATTTTATTAACCGTCATGTACCGGGAGTAAATATCCCCGAACCTATTATTGAAAGATTAGCAAAAGCGAAAGAACCCCTTCAGGAAGGGATGAAAATTGCTGCTGAACAAGTATTGTTAGCAAAAGATTTATGTCAAGGAGTTCATCTCATGGCAGTTAAACGGGAAGATTTAATTGCTCCCATCCTAGATATGGCAGGTATTTTATCATTTACCAGTAACTAGTTATGTAATAGTTAACATAATATTTATTTTCTTTTTTCTATCAGACTCCAGGTGGGCAATGCCCACCCTACTTTGCGTCTTTGCCCCTTTGCGCGAACCTTCCCTCCTAAACTTGACATAGACTCAGCAAATCTGCTACACTAGTAATGTTAGTCAAAAGTAGAGGATGACGAAAATGATTCAGAAAATAATTGAAATTACAGAAAGCCAAGAGCAAGAGCTGAAGTCCTTAGCTAGTAATCGTGGTTTATCGGAAGAAGAACTTCTCTCCCAGGTCTTGACCCAGTTATTGGCCGCAAAAAGTCATGAACAAAATGTTGCTTTGGAGCAGTTTATTGCTCGTGCAAGAGAAATATCCGCTCGACATAGTCTACCAGAAGGCTATCGCTTTAATCGTCAGGAACTATACGACTAAGATAATTAAATCAGTTCATGTCAGGTACTTTTTATCGCTATCTAATCGATACCAATATTCTTGTTTATGCTCATGACTCTAGCTTAATGGTGCAACAAACACGAGCAATTGAATTGCTCAGTCGTTTACAAGTTAAGGGAAATGCAGCTTTCCCAGCTCAAGTCCTTGCTGAATTTGCTAATGTAGCTTTACGAAAATTAACACCGAGTATAGACTTCAATATAATCCTTCAACAAGTCAAGGCTATAGCTCTTAGTTTTACCGTACTTCCACTCACAACAGAGATAGTTATTGAAGCGCTTCTGGCTGTAGATCAACATTCATTCTCATATTACGATGCCCAGATTTGGGCTGTTGCGAGAATCTACCATATACCGATAGTGTTGAGTGAAGATTTTAATAGTGGAGCGACGATTAGAGATGTTACTTTCTTGAATCCCTTTGATACAAGCTTTGATTTAATGACTATTCAATGATGATAGACTGCTATATACTCTTAACTAATCGAAGGAATAATAGTCCTATTTTCGACTAGCCAAAATTATTAATCTCCCAATTGACACCCTACTTTTGAATAAACTAGAAGACTTAGGAGAAGCTTTGTTAGATTTTAGAGAAGAAGCTGATTTATCCTCCTGGTTCCAATCTCTTGAATAGTAGGGTAGGGTGGGCATTGCCCACCCTACAGCTTCTAACTCACAGGAGAAAGTTCCCTCGTTTGAAAGAAAGTCCTCAATAATTCTTCCGCAACTTGGGGACTAGTTAAACCCAAATCTGCTTTAGACTCCTCTGGTTTAGCATGGTCTACTAACTTATCAGGTACCCCAAAACGCTTCACAGGCACTAAGATATCATTATCCTGCAATGCTTCCACTACTGCTGAACCAAAACCTCCCATTAAGCAACCTTCTTCTAAGGTAACTACCTTGCCAATACGTTGGGCCAGGGGTAAGATTAATTCTGTATCCAAAGGCTTGACAAAACGAGCATTAATCACAGTAGCTGCAATACCATGTTCCCGGAAAATTTCTCCTACTTGCAAGGCTGTATTCACCATGGTACCATAACCCAGGAGCAAGATATCGTCCCCGTGGCGGAATATTTCCCCTTTACCTATGGGTAGAGCTTCCCAACCTTCTTCTGCAAGAGGAACCCCTAAACCACTACCCCGAGGATAACGCATAGCGATAGCCCCTTCAGTATAATTCACCCCCGTCACCACCATGCGTTGCAGTTCCGCTTCATCCTTAGGTGCCATGATAACCATATTGGGAATGCAGCGGAGATAGGCGATATCATACATACCTTGGTGGGTGGGTCCGTCAGCTCCTACAATTCCCGCCCGATCCAAACAGAAGAAGACCGGGAGCTTTTGAATGCAGACGTCGTGAATGATTTGGTCGTAACCTCGTTGCAAGAAGGTAGAATAGATAGTGGCAACGGGACGCATACCTTCACAAGCTAAACCAGCAGCGAGGGTGACCGCATGTTGTTCCGCAATCCCCACATCAATATATTGTTGAGGTAATTTAGCTTGCAGTTTAGTTAAACCTGTCCCCGTACCCATAGCTGCGGTAATAGCGATGATTTTCGGATTATTTTGGGCCAGTTTGGTCAGGGTTTGGGCGAAGACTTTGGAGTAGCTGGGGGGTTTAGGTTTGTTAGAAGGGAGCGCTTTCCCAGTGGCCAGGTCAAAGGGACTTTGAGCATGGTAACTTACTTGGTCTTGTTCTGCAAGGTCGTAGCCTTTCCCTTTGACGGTCGCCACGTGGACGAACACCGGACCTGTTACCTTGTGTGCCTGTTCAAAAGTATCTATCAATTCTGCCAGATTATGACCATCTACCGGACCAAAGTATTTAAAGCCCAGTTCCTCAATAACTGCTCCTACCTTAGGAACCGCAAGACGCTTCATACCTTCTTTGACCCGTTTCATGTCTGGGGAGAGTTGTTCTCCCAAGAAGGGTAAGTTCTTAAACTGCTCTCCCAGGTTTTCCGAGAGGAACTGGACAGGATCGCTGAGGCGAACTTTATTCAGGTACCGGGAGATAGCCCCTACGTTAGGGGAGATAGACATTTCATTATCGTTGAGCACCACCATAATGTTGGTGTTAGGTAAATGTCCAGCGTGGTTAATAGCTTCCAAAGCCATACCCCCGGTGAGGGCCCCGTCCCCAATAATAGCCACTACCTTGAAGTCTTCCCCCTTAGCGTCTCGGGCTAAAGCCATACCCAGGGCGGAGGAAATACTGGTGGAAGCATGTCCCGCACCGAAATGGTCGAATTTGTTCTCACGCCGTTTCAGATAGCCAGCAACCCCCCCTTTTTGCCGTAAGGTGTGGAAGCGGTTGTATCTCCCGGTGAGCATTTTGTGGGGATATGCTTGGTGTCCTACGTCCCAGGTAACTTTATCCCGGTCCAGGTCCAGAGTTTGATAGAGGGCAATGGTCAGTTCCACAACCCCTAAGCCCGGTCCCAAGTGACCACCACTGGTGGCTACTGTTTCTAAATGCTTTTGGCGAATCTGACGGGCTATATCTTCCAGTTGACGCAGTCCGAGACCGTGCAACTGATTCGGATGAGTAATTTCACTTAAGTGCATAGGACCGTCTTTTATAAGATTATCTCGCTTATTAATTATGCCTTACAAAGCCAATTAATTGGAACCGCAGATAAACGCAGATGTTCGCTGATATACTCTGGGGTGTGGGGGTTTGAGGGAAAGTTGAAAAAATTTTGTAATTAATTGGGAAAAAGGGTTGACATTTGTTTTTTTAGGTGTTATCTTAAGTATAGTGGAAGAATGTGCCGCCATATATATGGATATTTTAACTGCTCTTTGGAACAATTAAGTTCAAACTTCCTCTCACAATTATTAGTGGTGCTGCTCTCCTTCTGGCGCAGCAACAAATAGCAATATCAGAAACAGCAGTAGAAGGGAGCGCGCCGCGTACCGCTCCCTTAGTTGCCGCAACCCAGCAGGAAAGACCCATTGCCATGGTAATAGGTAATTCTGCTTATCCAGCGGATAGGGCCTTGCAAAATCCAGTAAATGACGCTAATGATATGGCAGCAGCTTTAGAGGAGTTGGGTTTTGAGGTCATTAAAGTATTAAACGGCAACTTACGTCAAATGAAAGACGGGTTAAATCGATTTGATGACCAGTTGCGCAAAGGTGTAGTGGGGGTTTTGTATTATTCTGGACACGGACACCAGTATAAAGGGGAAAACTATGTGATTCCCGTGGACGCTGAGTTGCAAAGTCCGACCGCTCTGGAAAGTGAGGCGATTCCTGTTAGGAAAATACTCAGAAGAATGGAGCATAGTGGTAGTAGTCTCAATGTTGTGATTTTGGACGCTTGTCGGGACACTCCCTTTGCTGAAAAATGGCGTAGTAGTTATCGGGGAGATGGAGTAAACGAAGATTTGACTATTGTAGAGACTATTCCAGAGTCTTTAATAGCCTATGCTACCTCACCAGGAGGGTTAGCAGAAGATGGAACCGGAAGGAACAGTACTTTTACTGGTCATTTACTCCGTCATATCCGCACCCGAAGATTGGATATTGCCTTAATGTTACGACGGGTGCGATCTGGGGTCAAGGACGAGACTGGGGGAGAGCAGATCCCTTGGACTGCTAGTTCTATTACTACGGAGTTCTCTTTTAATCCTCGTTCTACTTCTAGTTCTAGTCCTCCTCCTGTAGAGCAAAGTCCTCCTCCTATACCACAGCAAAATCCTCCTCCTCGACCTCAGCAAAATCTTATCTCCTATGCTAATCCTAATATTTCCCTCCAGCGTAATCTTACCGGTCATTCTAACTCGGTTACGTCCGTAGCTATAAGTCCCGATGGTCGGACTCTTGTTAGTGGTAGCTCCGACAATACTATTAAAGTGTGGGATTTGGTCACTTTTAGGGAAAAAGCTACTCTTACAGGTCATTCTGACTGGGTTTTGTCCGTAGCCATAAGTCCCGATGGTCGGACTCTTGTTAGTGGTAGCTATGACAATACTATAAAAGTGTGGGATTTGGCAACTCTTAGGGGAAAAGTTACTCTTAGGGGTTTTTCTGACGATGTTTTTTCTGTAGCAATAAGTCCCGATGGTCGAACTTTTGTTACTGGTAGCGTTGACAGTACTATTAAAGTGTGGGATTTGGCGACTCGTAGTCCTAGGGTAAAAGCTACTCTTAGAGGTCATTCTAACTCGGTTAGGTCTGTAGCAATAAGTCCAGACAGTGGAACTATAGTTAGTGGTAGCGACGACAATACTATCAAAGTGTGGGATTTGGCGACTCTTAGGGAAAAAGCTACTCTTACAGGTCATTCTAACTCGGTTCGTTCTGTAGCAATAAGTCCAGACAGTGGAACTATAATTAGTGGTAGCTATGACAATACTATCAAAGTGTGGGATTTGGCGACTCTTAGGGAAAAAGCTACTCTTACAGGTCATTCTAACTCGGTTCGTTCTGTAGCAATAAGTTCAGACAGTGGAACTATAGTTAGTGGTAGCTATGACAATACTATCAAAGTGTGGGATTTGGCGACTCTTAGGGAAAAAGCTACTCTTACAGGTCATTCTAACTCGGTTAGGTCTGTAGCAATAAGTCCCGGTGAAACTATTGTTAGTGGTGGTCAGGACAAAACTATAAAAGTGTGGGAAGCGAACCCGTAGGGTGCGTTGTTAAGGCACCGTCCCCATTATTTTACCAATTTTCTGCCTATAGCGCTGTTACAACTTACACCTAATCAAGAGTTGATTGTTTGGTGCGTTACGCTATCGCTAACACACCCTACTGGAATGACACAGCTAATATGGTGCTTTAATAGGTTGGTTAGAGCGTAAGCGTTACCCTACAGAAATCTCCTGGGCTGTTGGGTTTCGTTGCCTCAACCAAACCTACAATTTAAAAGGTGATTGAAACTCGGTCGGGGTTTTATAAACTAGCCCGCAATTCATTCGCTGGCGTGCTGGCGGGTGAGATCACCTTGTCCTGTCGGTGGGCAATGCCTACTGTAAAATCTAATAACTGTAATCGCACACTTGGGGTGGTGCTTCACCAGATAGAAGTCCAGTAACCTGGAAAGGATAGTCCAAATTATCTCCATAAACGGAAATAACATCAGCGTCAATAACTTGGTAATCTCCGGGTCCGTTTAAACGCCACAAATAGGGTGCTCGCTCCTTATCGAAGGGTTGATCCAAGCAATAAGCATTAGTATCCCCATGGATTAATAATACTGGTTTACCAAAATCTTCCGCAAGGTTTTGTAAATGAGCGCAAAATCCCTGATAAGCCAGGTTACCCATGCACCGATCCATGGGAGTCTCTGAACCCTGGGGTGGACCGAAGGGATCCAACTGAGTCGCTACCACCACTGCTGCTGCATCTTTCTTTTTAGCCTTCTTAAAAGCACGATTGAGCCACTTATGATTCAGGCGATCCCGTTGGTCTACTAAGGGTATCACATCTACAGGGTCGTCCAGGAGGATTTCTGTGCGACCATTCTCAGTGCTAACAAAGTGCTGGGTGACGAAGAGCACATCTTCATCCCACCACATGGCGTTTTCCGGCAATTTATCCTGGGTTTTGTATTTCCATTCTTTCGGGAGGTTCTTTTCCTCACTAAAGAAGACCCGTCGCACTGCCTCCAGACGTTCTAGCTCGCTGGTTGGTTCCGGTACACTAGGACGATCGCAATCAGTCCAATCGTTGTCTCCAGGAGTGTAAAATACTGGTTTGACCACTTCCTTATCCCAGAACTCTTTAGTCTTCTCTAACCAGGTATCAGAACAAGCATTATCTGGACGACTTAGATCCCCCACATGGATCACAAAAGGTAAGTCATCACGACGTCGGATTTCTGGTGCTATATCTTCCACCAATATCTGTCCGTCTGTCCGACCGTCGGGCATTGTCACATTATAGGGTATGTCACCGTAGACTGCGAAAGTAACTTCACCGTCCCCGTCTGCTAGGGCAGGGTTTGGGAAAGAAAACAACAGGAGCGTAAAACTCACAAGCAAGGTCAAAAGTCGTGTAACCATAGATTTAAATCACATTGTTCTCAACATTTTACCCTTATATCATCATTTGGTTACCTTAAGGAAGGACAGAAAGATTAAGAAAATCTAAACTTTTAAAGAAGATTATATTCCCTACTTCGGGAGGGCGGAGCGGCATTGGTGGGCAATGCCCACCCTACTGCGCCTCGGCGTGAAACTTTTCAATCCCAAATTCTACGCCACCAAGGTTCAGGTTCCTCCTTGACAAAATTGACCTTGTTGCGAATCTGATTAATATCCCAGCCCGTTAAATTAGCTAGAGTTTGAGCTTCTTGTTCCTGTCGCTGCCTTACTGTCCGTTCATATGCTCCCGCTTCACGGCAATTAGTCTCTCCTGTAAAAGGATGACGAATAACGTACCTTCCCTGGAATAATTGACTATTAGAAGTGGTTTGGAAGCGCAAATCTTCAGCAAATTTAGCTCCTGTATAGCGCAAATGGAGTCTGGTGAAAAAGACATTGGTGCGGGAGGTATTCTCAATCAGCCAAAATACTCCTGCTTGTTTTAATTCTTCCTTCGTGAGGGGGTTATCCGCACAGGGATCGCACCAACTCATGTCCCAAGCATATTCCAGGAAGGCAGCTTCTTTATTTTCCCGACGATAAGCAGTGGTAAACATGGTGCGATAAAAGTCGTCGAACTCTTCTTGGACAAATTCCGGTATTTCTACATTGGAAGGGACTTGAACAGTGCGATAATTGGTTAATTCTACCTGTCCTTTGGGGGAAAGGAGATAAACGAGCAAATCTTGTTCTCCTTGACTATTAACCATGCCTAAACGAATAGGTAACATGAATTTAGGGGATTCGTAGGCAATTTGGAGGGGACGCAATGTTTTAAATCCCGTATTGGCAAATTCGGCTAGATTGACTTTAGCCACGAAGAATTTCATGTCTTGACGGACATAAGGTTGTAGTAGCTGATTTGCATCTTTAGGGAGCTGATAGCCATTGTTACCCAGCCAAGTTTCCAGTCCGTCCGATTCTTCAGCGCTTAAGATAACAATATCATATTCCCCGACGGTAAAGCTTTCTTCTACGGTTACCCCCAAAGCATTATCTTCCCTCTGTTGTCGGACTCTTGTCCCTCCCACTGAGATTGATTTTCGCAATTGTTTTTTAAAGCGAGGAAAACAAGGATTCTCATCGAAGTATTCTACTAGTCGGGGGGAGCTGAAAGCATCGAGTCGGGAGATTATTTTGGCCTCACCCACGTTAACCTGCTCTTCCTTTGTCGGGAGAGGGAGCAGTATTGGTAGGCAGGTGGGTGATTCTGAGTAATATTGAAACCCTGAAGGGGTTTTATAAGATAGCTCGTGGGCGATGCCCACCCTACGGTTTAAATTTTACCCCCCATATCTTTATATTTCCAACCTGTTAATTTGGCTAAGGTTTTCACTTCCTGGATGGTGCGCTTTCTCAGATTGCGAAGATATTCCCTAGCCTCTTCTTCGCAAGTCATCTCTCCTCGGAAGGGGTGACGAACAATATAACGACCTTGGAAAGACTGACGGTTGGCAGTTTCTTGGAAGCGCAAATCTTCCGGGAAGTTATCCCCACCGTAACGGAGGTGCAACCGAGTGATAAAGACACTGTTATTGCTCCCGTTATCTAACCAAAACACCCCCGCTTCTTCTAATTCTTGGCGATTTAAAGGTCGTCCAGAACAAGGGTCGCACCAAGCCATGTCCCAAGCATATTCTAGGAAGGCGACTTTTTTCCCTTGTTTTTCATAGGAATGACTAAACATATCCTTGTAGACATCGTTAAAGTCATCTTGAACAAATTCCGGTATTTCTACATTGGAAGGGACTTGAACAGTGCGATAATTGGTTAATTCTACCTGTCCTTTGGGGGAAAGGAGATAAACGAGCAAATCTTGTTCTCCTTGACTATTAACCATGCCTAAACGAATAGGTAACATGAATTTAGGGGATTCGTAGGCAATTTGGAGGGGACGCAATGTTTTAAATCCCGTATTGGCAAATTCGGCTAGATTGACTTTAGCCACGAAGAATTTCATGTCTTGACGGACATAAGGTTGTAGTAGCTGATTTGCATCTTTAGGGAGCTGATAGCCATTGTTACCCAGCCAAGTTTCCAGTCCGTCCGATTCTTCAGCGCTTAAGATAACAATATCATATTCCCCGACGGTAAAGCTTTCTTCTACGGTTACCCCCAAAGCATTATCTTCCCTCTGTTGTCGGACTCTTGTCCCTCCCACTGAGATTGATTTTCGCAATTGTTTTTTAAAGCGAGGAAAACAAGAATTCTCATCGAAGTATTCTACTAGTCGGGGGGAGCTGAAAGCATCGAGTCGGGAGATTATTTTGGCCTCACCCACGTTAACCTGCTCTTCCTTTGTCGGGAGAGGGAGCAGTATTGGTAGGCAGGTGGGTGATTCTGAGTAATATTGAAACCCTGAAGGGGTTTTATAAGATAGCTCGTGGGCGATGCCCACCCTACGGTTTAAATTTTACCCCCCATATCTTTATATTTCCAACCTGTTAATTTGGCTGATGTCGTATTCTCCTACTGTAAACTCTGCTTCTACGGTTACTCCTAAACTAGCATCATTGGCGGTTTTTTTAGCTAATGGTACTGCACTATTTAGGAAAGGTTGAGCAAATCTATAGCTAATAGGAGGTTCACAAGGGTTGGGGTCAAAATATTCTACCAATCGAGGGGCGCTAAAACCATCCAGCCGTGCTATAATTTTAGGGTCCGCCACATTAACCTGCTCTTCTTGTAAGATAACAGGTACTGGTACTACTAAAGCAAAGTCTTGAACTTCTCCTTGGTAATCATTAGCCATAGTAAGAATGGTGCGATTACCGTCCCGGGCGATTGCTACTTGGGAAGCTTGGTTATACAATTCGGCATCTGCTTGAGCCACATAAAAGCCGCAAAAAGCGATCGCCTTCCCTGGTAGCAGCAAACAGGCTACCATTATCAAAAGCAAAACTCGTAAAAATTTCATCATCAACTCCTTATATCTCTTATCCCCGTTTATCAGCGTGCGTCTGCGGTGGAAGACCAACCAAACCAAGGGGCAGACCAAATATAATCTAACACCACAGTTAAAGGAGCAACAGCAAATAATGCCCAAAAGATGGCAGTAGAGAGATAGAATTGTTCTTGCAGCACAAAAGCTACGACCGCAATACTGATAGCCCAAATTAAGCGACCAACACGAGCATTGGGAATAGAACGGGGATCCGTGAGCATGAAGAAAGCGAACAACAATAGACTCCCATTCATTAATTGATGGTACCAAACATCCCAAGTCCAACCCAACCAGGAGTTACGCAGAGCCATCATCCCCCCATAGGCGAACAGAAAAGCAGCGGAAGTATCCCCCCTTCTCACCCGTTTCAGCAACATCCCCCCTGTACAAGTAAACAGGAGCAAATACCACCAATCCGCACCCCATTGTCCTGGAGAAACCCAGGCGTCTTGGGTTAAGATTAAAGCAGCGATGATACCGAAATTAGCGGGATTGAAAAAATGTTTGCCTTGGTAACGGAAGATGAACTTGCTGGCTATGGCTAGACATGCGGCCACGGCCATGGTACTCTGGTCGTTAGCTCTCAGGAGTAAGCAGAGGGATAATCCGGTAATCATAGCACTGCGCAATCCAGAGAGGGTGGTCCGACTGAAAAGTTGCAGATTGAGTGGTTGAAAGTTCCATTCCTGTTGAGCTTTGCTATAGTTAACCACAGCAGCTAGAAACCACTGGGTCAATAAACAGACGGTAATGGTACTCACCATTAAATCCCATCGCAATGTCCAGTCTCTCGTTCCAATACCGAGAAAGAGGAACAGGGACAGAAACAGGATTTGGTAATCTCGGGCATCTTTTAGCATGATGGTTTGTTGTTAGTTTAAATGAACCGCAGAGTCGCAGAGAGCGCAGAGAAAGAGAAGAGAGTTTTCGGCAGGGTGCGTTCGTAACGCACCGTCTCAGCGTTATAACCTTTCTTTTTTTGGGAGTGAATATCCCCGTTGCTCACCAGCAAAAATCTTTGGCTTTGAGTTCCACGTATGTTACTCTTTCTCTTATTCTAGCACTATGGTTTTCTATTAGTAAAGTACTTTTGGCGTTAAGTTTTGTAACCATGCTATCTAAATATGTTATAATATGAAAAGTTTACAAAGATTGTCGGTTCGATTTTGTGTGTGCCATTAATCACGAGGAAGGCACGGGAGTTGGGAAGCCGCCATCTTTTAAGTGGCGGGGGGAACAACGACGCGGCAAATTTATTTGCCGTCCCCCATCAGGGGAGGGAGACGGGTTTGTCTCCCATAAACGCCCATTGCTGGGGTAAAAGTGAGCCTCGCCGTCTTGCCTCGCTTTCCAGCTCGAATTCGATTCGAGCTGGGTCGAGGCGCAAAGTTATCGGTCGGTACTGTCCAAGCCGCACTGCCTTGCCCCTCGTAGAGCTGTTTAACGACTCGGTCACGCTAAGACGCCAAGACAGCGAAGGATTGTAAAACTGGCGCTTTAACCGTACATTACCCCATTGAGTCCCTTGGCGCCTTTGCGCCTTGGCGCGATGTTCTAGAGCCTGGAACTGGCAAGCATTCCAGGGTAGGAACTTTAACGCTTGCCGATAACGTAGTCCGAGTAGGATGCGTTACGCTAACCCATTTAATTTAGGATGCTGCTACGTACGATGCGTTACGCCAACAAAGTTTGTATTGTTGCTACTACTTACGGCTAGTAACGCATCCTACGACAGAAGGCCGCATCCTACGGACTTAGGCTGGTCAGCTAGCTATTGCTCTGAGGCTAGAGAGCAACGGAGCTTTAGCGCGGGGTGCTGACGGTGCGGCACTGCTACAAAATAACATGACCAAGCAACGATGGATTTCCGTACTCCTCACCTACTTAGTCCCCTATATTGTAAACATTCACGGTCAATATGTCAGTCGTTCTCGTCACTGAACTGCTGCTTTAATAGTAAAATAGGGGACGACTCGCTACTGCTATTATGGAGAAAGGACATTGGACGAACTGAGGCAAGCCCTAGAACTAGCCAACTATGATGAGTTAAAACAAATCACCCAGATTCTTTTCTGTCGCCGATTCAATCCCCTAGATTATCTTCATACTCCCGATCCTATTCAGATCCAAAGTCAAAGGGATAGGGATTGGATCGATTCCCTGGAAAAGCGATTTCGCTATTTAGCAGCGGACGGAATAACAGTGCTGCGGAGAAAGACCCAGCAGGTGAGTTATCGAGAAGTACTGATTCGAGTCTGCCATTACTTAAGAATACCTTATTCACCAGCATTCTCCACTACCGATATCGAAATAGAAATCTTTCTTCATTTAGCAGAAAAAGCCTGGAAACGCTTACCCTGTGAGGAAAGAAAATCTTTGAGCTACCGCATTATTGGGAGACTGGACAAATTCAAACTCCCGGAACCTATCACAGTTCAATTACAAAATAATCCTTTCCCTCTTCTGCTCAAAAGTAGCGGTGTTCTCGCTGTCAGCTCTTTGGTCACACCCTTATTAAAACAGCTCCCCCGTCAATTTGCTCTTCACTTCACCAAAGCTTCTGCCACAAAAGCAGCTCTAGTTCGCAGTGGTGCAGCGGTAGCAATTCAGTTTCAGAGCCGTATCGTTGCTATGGGAGCGAGAAGAGGTATAGCTATAAGTGCGGTTCGTTGCGCAACTCCTACAGTTTTGGTGTTTGTCGGACCTTTGCTCATTGGATCTTTCTTGGTTGACTTGAGTTGGCGATTGATTGCTACCAACTACAGTCGCATCATCCCCACTATTGTCGCTCTTGCACAAATTCGTCTCATTCGTACCGAATGTTGGCAGCTCGCTTGAAACAAGTACCAGTTACCAGTTACCAGTTACCAGTTACCAGTTACCAGTTACCAGTTACCAGTCCTGCTCATGCCAACCGGGGCAGTCAGGCAGTTACCAGGACGCCTTGGGCGGTTGCTTACGCAAAGCTTGCGCAAAGCTTCGCAATACCAGTTACCAGTTACCAGGGGTGTTGGGTGTTTGAACTGACATAATATCACTTGGGGAGTGCTCTAATTATATATAAACAATGCCGCTCTTAGCTATCAACCGGGCAAAGAACCAAAACAAATGGAATTGTATTCTTCTTGGATTACTGATTTTCCCTTCCTTTCCGGCTTTAGGAGGGGTGTTCATGCTAGGTGTAGCAGGGATAATATGGTGGCAAGATTTCCGTGACCTGATCCGTTGCCTTCTTAATTGGGGATTAGGAGTTTTAAGCCTTTGGCTGATTATTATCTCCTGTTTTGCAGCCCAACAAGCAGAATCTTTCATTGGTTTAGGCAATTTTATCCCCTATTTTCTCTTTTTTGCTACCTTTTGTATCCTAATCCAACAACCTTCCCAGCTGCGACAGTTAGCTTGGGTTCTCGTTATCGGTTCCACTCCCCCAATTGTACTCGGTTTCGGTCAAATCTTAGGCGGTTGGCATACACCAATGTTAGTATTTGGTTGGGAATTAATCGCCAACGGCAATCCCTCCGGCAGAATGGCTTCTGTATTTATGTATGCCAACACCTTCTCTGCCTATCTGTTAATAGTTTTGGTTTTCGCCCTGGGTTTGGTACTATCAAACTCTCAAACTAACTTTACTTATATTAGAATAAAATATTTATGAAAAATAATTATTAGTAGCGGCAGCGGATTAATTTTAACCAGTTCCCGCAATGGTTGGGCGATCGCCTTCTTAGCGGGTCTTGCTTTTGCCTTATTTCGGGGCTGGTACTGGCTAGTGGGGGCAGTAACAGCTGCCGGAACTGTTGTTCTGGGGGCATCTTTCGGTCCCATACCAGCAGCATTGTGGTTGCGCAAAATTGTCCCAGCTTACTTTTGGACGCGACTTGCCGATGAATTGTATCCCGATCGCCCCCTTGCTACTTTGCGCACAACCCAGTGGCAGTTTTGCTGGAACCTAACTTGGGAACGTCCCTGGACAGGTTGGGGACTGCGCAATTTTACCCCTCTGTATGAAACCCAGATGCATGTTTGGTTAGGACATCCTCACAATTTGTTTTTGATGCTGACAGCGGAAACAGGAATCCCAGGGACTCTGTTGTTGTGTACAATTGTCGGTTGGATAATGGTTAGGGGGGTTAATTACCTAATTTCTAAAGGGATGGAAGATGGAGATAAATTAATAGTCTATACTTATCTAGTTGCTTTTGCTAGCTGTATACTCTTTAATTGTCTTGATGTGACTATATTTGATTTTCGTCTCAATACTCTGGGATGGATATTATTAGCAGCTATTTGGGGTGTCAGTGGAAAGGTTTATTCCTCTTCTGAACCGTTGTAGCAGTAACTCTGTGGTTTATGATAAAATATCACGCTCCGGCGCAGAGGCGCGGAGAGGATATGCTGTCAGAGGTATTGTTTGCGATCTGTGCAGAGCACCAGGTCGCTTTCTATTAGTAAGCTTCCCCAATTAGGGTAAATGCTGCCCACTTCTCGGGTTCTGGGTGCTTCGCCATTGTTGCGACCATAGCTTGGCGCAGGGCTTTAGCTTTATCTAAATTACGTTGCAGATTTTTGTAGAACTCCTCCATTAACAAGGGTGTAACCTCTTTATCTGGAACTTGCCACAAGGAGACAATTACACTGGGGACTCCAGCGGCGAACAAGGAACGAGATAGTCCAATAACGCCATCTCCGGTGATTTTGCCTCGTGCTGTGTTACAAGCACTCAGAACAAATAATTCGGCGTTTAGTTTATATTCTAGGATTTCTGTTGCTTTTAATAGTCCATCCCCATCCCTTTCTTTCCCTAAGGCGATCGCTCCTTCTAAAGGTTTCTCATCATCAAAGGTTCCATGGGTAGCTATATGAATGAGTCTTGCGGTGGATAATTGCTGCTTAATGGCAGACTCGGTAGCGTCTTTTCCAATAATGGGTTTCGTATTCAAGAGTTGAGCAACAATTTTTGCTTCTTCTTCCGAACCTTCGATGGGGGAGTAATTTTCTGGCATTGGACTAGGATTCCCTACTACCAGTACTCCTGAGGCTAAACCTGGAACTTGTTGTTTTCGCTCATGAGTTAATTTTAGCACTTCAATTGCAGGAGCGGTAAGAATAGGGTATTTTTCGATTAAATAATTCCCCTCTTCGTCTTGGAGAGCTGGAAAGGGAACTTGAAATAATTCTCCATGGGGGATAAAGATAACCCGTGCTTCTGGATCTGTGGGTAAAAATTCCGCAATGGGTTCAATTAGTATCTCATGGAGTTGCTGAAAGTTCCGGTTGTTGGTGCGACGAGAGGATACTTTTGCTGCTACAGCGGTGACGGGGTGAGAAATGGCAATTCCTGGGGGGAAGGAAGATAGGGTGAGTGAGAGAATGCCATTTTCAGCATTATATTCTACTACTTCCCAAGGTTCACTATCCTTAGCATCGTCTTTTAGTTTTACTAAGTCTCCTGGGGCAAAATCTAGTTCTTCAGTTGGACTATCACCCCTCACCCCGATAGACTCCAGGGTGACTTTAACCAGGTTTTTGATATTATTTTTCTGGGAGTTGAGGACGCTGCGACGAAATGCAATTTCCCCTGTAGGTCGGATAACCCAAATGTAGAGTTCATTATCACTAGGAATGAGAGAGTATTCCACCAAAGTGGCGTTTTGCTCTGCGGCGATTTGTTGAATTTCGGCGATACTAGGTGGCTTTATTTTTACTGAATCAGTTTTTTGAGGGGATAACCGACGCTGTAATAACTCCACAAATGCTCTCGCTCTTCCTCTCTCAGCAATTTCTAAGGCTTCTTGGGGTTGGTTTTGGGCAATAAGGGCTGTTTGTAGTAGGCGATAAGGGCTGGAATGGATTTCAAAGATGGATATTTTCAACTCATCTTTATCTTGCAAATTCTCCCGAATAACTTCAAGAGTTGTAATGGCTTCCCGGAGGTGCCGTTCTGCTGCTGGGAGTTCCCCAGAATCTAAGAGAACTAACCCTATAGAACCCAAAGCATTGGCTTCTTGTCGAATGTCTTCTATTTGTCTGGCAATTTCCCAACTTTGTTCATGATATTTTAAAGCTTGGGAAAGTTTTCCTTGAGCGTGGTAAGCATTTCCTAGGTTACCTAGAGCAATAGATTTTCCTCGTGGATCCTTGATTTCATCGGCGATTGCCAACCGCTGCTGAAGGTATTCTATGGATTTATCATAATCCTTTTGAAAATGATAGGCTTGAGCTAAACTACCTAAAGCAACTGCTTCGCTGTCGGGATCATCTATCTCTCGTGCTAGTTCCAAACCCTTTTCTAAAAAGGCGATCTGTGGTAACAGATCTGGCGGGCGGGGCACCTTAGTGCCCCGCCCCCAGATCGCCTCCTCATATTTCCCTTGTAGGTTCTTAATAATACCTAAGCTGTTCAAAGCAATAGCTTGACTTTGGGGGTTTTTAGTTTTCTCGGCAACTTCTAAATGCTTCCGGTGGTGCTCTTCAGCTTTTTTATATTCCCCTAAGAAACGGTGAATAAGTCCTAAACTGCTCAAAGCAGCCCTCTCAGCATAGGGATCTGCTGTTTCCTGGGCCAAGGTTAAGCTTTGATCAAAGGATTCTAGAGCAAGAGCATATTCTGCTTTAGCGTTATAAGCTTGTCCCAAACCCAGAAAAGCTGCACCTATTCCTACCTTATCGTCTATCTCTTGAGCAATTTTCAAGCTTTCCTGCTGCAACTCTATGGCTTTGTCATAGTTTCCTTGGGAATAGTAAGCTAATCCCAGATTTCCTAAAGCATTACTTTCGCTTTTTTTATCTGGTAGCTTCCGGGCAATTGCCAATGCTTGCTCATGATATTCTCTGGCTTTTTCATACTCTGATATGGTGTCATATACAGTACCTAAATTATTAAGTGCTTGTAATTCTCCTTTCTTATCTTTCAGCTGGATAGCAATGGCTAATCTTGCCTCGTGAGACTGAATTGCCTCTGGATACTTTCCGAGGGAATGATAAGCTAATCCCAGGTTATTTAAAGCTTGACCTTGTTCCGAGAGATTGTCCAGGTTCCGTGCAAGTTCTAAATGCTGTTGAGCATGTTCTCTGGCTTTTTCGTAGTTAGGTAAAGTATTGTAAACTCTTCCCAGATTTCTCAGAAGAACTAGTTTTAGTTTATCATTATCTATCCTATTGGCAAATGCCAAACTCTCTTGGAAATAATCAATAGCAGCTTCATATTCGTAGAGCTGAGAATAGGTGATTCCCACATAGTTGAGATACCTAGCTACACTATAGGTATCCCCTAAACCTTCATATATTGCTATGGCTTTTTGGTAAGATTGAATTGCCGGGCGAAATTTCCCCTCCTCAAACAGTCCATCTCCTTCTGCTATGAGTCGTTCTGCTTCGGTTTTTCTTTCAGTTTCCGTTTGTGCTAACATCATGGTATCTGGTTGAGATTGGGAATTGACTATGATAGCTAAAATTTGGGGTTGCAAAACCACGAAGCTCAAGATTGTTGTAAAAAGGACGATAAATTTTAGATACTTACTCATGATTTCCTTTGTAGGTTGGGTTAGCGATAGCGTAACCCAACATTTTCCATGGGTTTCCTTTGTAGTATAACACATTAACAAGAGGTTCGTCGGCGATATTTTCCAAACGCACCCAGGGATGTTCCAATAAAGCATTCCAGTCAGCGGTTACTTGGGGATCCTGGGTATGTGGGAGACGAAGTTTAACCAATTCAGTGAGAGTTTCGTGCCAAATTCCATTTTCAGCGTAAATTAGAACTCGCTCCCTTCCATTGTTAGCAGCTTCCAACTGGTTTTGCACATCAGAATTGAGTTCCACCCGCTTAATTACCCCATTCACAGAAAAGTAGTCCGACTTGTTATCAGAGCAAAAGAGAAAGAATCGCCAGCGGTATTTCGTCTCCACCTTTAAAGGTGGTGCTGTAGAAGGGAGGGGAAAGCTCATAATTCCGGGTCCATTGGTGACGGGGAATTCTGTGCGGTAGATTTCATCCTTAGTATTCTCATCCCTGAGTATCAACTCTAGGGAACTTGTTCCATAGGGAATATAAAGCCAGAAAGTGGGGTGTTCTCCATAGGTTTCTCCCCAGTTAGTAGCAGGAACTAAAGCTGTGAAAGGTTTTTCCGTGGATGGACAGAAAGGACGAGTGCCAGCGTTTTTGCCGTCACCCCGATCCCCTGGTGCTCCATTATTGGGGGGTTCGTAATTCAATGGTTTTTGCCAACTGTCTCTCTCGGGTTCTGCTAATAATCCGGTGTTAGTGAGAACCAGTGCAAAAGCGAACATCAAGGATAGAATTATGAGGTGATATGGCCATTCTGTTTTCGTCATAATTTACAGACAAAAATGAATACAATGAATGCAGTGGCTGTTAAAGCCAAAACCGATGGTACTAAGGGAACCCATGTACCCAAGATTAACATATTCCGAGAGAATCCTGCTATCATTATTATAGCTAATCCTGTGGCAAATGGCAACCAATATTTTTTCCCTCGGAAGATTAAAACCATTACCCCACCTATAAGAGAGGAACCAAAAATAAACAATCCTTCCGTCCAATCCTTCCAGAATTGTAATAGGGGGCGTCCGCCAAAAGCTGCATTGAGGATTTGACTCACCATATGTGCTTGAATCATAACTCCCGACATTCCTGGATTATAATCCTCACCTGCGCTGTAGGGAGTGGGCAAATAATCGGTGGAAATGGGTGCCGTTACCCCAATAAGGACGATTTTATCTTTGATTAAATCAGGATTTACTTCTCCGGATAAGACTTGAGCAACAGTAACTCTCTGAGCCACTTTCTTAGCTCGGTAATCGAGCATTATTTGAAAACCGCCATTATCCAACCCTTGATATGATATGGACCCGTATTAGCTTGCAACCGTTTAAAATCAGCCTTTCCCAGCTTGATCCAATTATTGTCAACGGTTTTCGGTTGTATATTTTCTTCTTTTAAATAAGGAAGTGCTGTTGAGAAGGCGAAAGAGGAGTTAGTGTCACAGGATTCTTTATAATCGGAGTGCATAAACAGGATTTGGCGACGTAAAATACCATCCCGATCTACCCTCACATCACCAAACCCAACCCGATCCTTGGGAACCCCTGCTGGAGGTTTAATCCCAGGGTTGTTTTCGTTCCCCTGAACCCCTATACTGCAAACAGAAATGAGGTGGTTTTTCTCCTGGAACAGTTTCCTTAACTGATCGTTTCCCGGTTCCCTGGGTTTGTCCCGAAATATATTCAAACCAATTATTCTTGGTTCATACTCATCAATTTTCCCAATTGTTTGAACCAAAATACCATCCGGGAGAGGGAAACCGTAGCGCTTCACATCCTCTTCTGTAGCTTCCACCACCAAAAGACGGGAATCTACTCCTTCCTCCGGGCGCAAACGAACCATTGCGTCATAGGTTTTCAATTCCCATATCTGAAGGAACCCCAAATATCGCACTCCCATCACCAACCCCGTCATAATTAGACTTGCTGCAACCATTGGGAGAATTTTCCCACGGGCTACGGTAACCTTCCATTTTTCTTTTTGTTCTAGACGTTCTAATATATCCTCCATATTTGGTCGCTTTGATGGCACCGGATTCATCAAATCGTCAATTAAATCGGCGAACCAATCATCAATGGGGATACTGCGATCACGCCAACCCGGATTTCCATCGGGATGTTCTCCTGTAAGTAAATGAACGAATGTTCTTCCCAAAGCAAATAAATCTGATTCCTTGGTACCTTGGCGCGCCTGTTGCTCCGGTGCAGTATATCCCTCCGACAATACTAATGTAACATCCTTATTTGAGTGTTTTTCCGCGTAGGTGGTGGTTATATCCCTAGCAGTCCCAAAGTCGATTAACACCAACTCCCCGTTAGGACCAAGTATAATATTCGAGGGTTTAATATCCCGATGAAACAACTGTTTACCATGGACGTACTTTAAGATTTCCACCAATTGTTTTAGCCAGTCTATCCCTTGCTCTTGTGTTCTGGGCTGGTTTTCCTGTTCCAACCACGTTTTCAAGTCTATTCCTTCAATCAACTCCATGACAAAGCAGTGTAATTTCCTAGAACTTTGATTTGGGACAAGAGTGAAGTCCTTATCCGCCCTTGGTATCCCTTTATGTTTCAATAGATGGAGAATAGCGGACTCTTGCTTAAACAGCTGGACTGTTTTCTCATCTTCAGATTTGAGAACTTTCAATACTTTGTTTTTCCCACAATCTTCCGAATCTTCTACCTCATAAAAGTTATAATCATATTTCTCTTCTAAGGGGCGCAATGGTTTCAAAAGACGATACCGTCCATGAATCAGCAAGGAAGTACCGCAGTTTTGGCAACAGTCTTCATCTTCAGGATTTATGGGCCTCTCGCACTGGGGGTTGATGCAGTAATTGACTATTTCTGAATTTTCTTCATTAATCATAGCTTTTCCCCCAATGCTTTTAACAAATACTCAATATTATCCACCGCATATCCAATGTCATTCTCCAATTCTGGTTTCTTCAATCCAGATAGCAATTTCTCTAGTCTTTTTGTCATTCTATCTTTACGTTTCCAAAATTTTAACAACCTATCCAGGATGGACTTGACTATATGATTACATTCTTGGGAATCAGCATTCTGGGTTCGATTGTCCGATTTGAATAAACTGTGGTGTTTGAGTATTTTGTACTTTGGAGCTTTGACGGTGCCAGTTATTTCACCACATACCCCTTCGATTACCTTTAAAGTTATATATTCCAGGATGATAGGGAGGAGAGTATATCGAAGCTGATTTTCTTCAGTGATTGTTTCGATGAAAAAGCGCTGTCTCAGGGATTGGATACTGTTCATTAATTCTGACTCAGAAATAGGTGGCCATCTGTAGTCTAGCAATTGGTAGAAAGAGACGGAGTATTTTTCCTGAGCAATAATGTAGAGAATTTCCTTTTCAGACTCAGACAAGCGCTCAAACTGCCTGGTTAAAAGTTTCTCAATACCACTAGACACTATAGTAGTTTTTTCAAGAAACTCAGCCACATTGCCGTTGAATATCTCTTTAATTAGGGAAGCCACTATTTGTAATGCCAAAGGATTTCCTCTGTATATCTCGATGAGTCTTTCTAATTTCTTATCTTCTCCCTTTAAACCTTTGACCTTTAAAATCTCTTGAGCATCACTCCCTAACCCCTTTAGTTCAAAGGTTCTCACAGGTAATGTGGCTCCCGCAAGTTCCAAAATATTTTTCGGACACTCCTGAGTAGTCATTAGGAAGCAACTCTTTAATGGTTCTGTGCTGATTCGTTCCAGCAATTCTTCATACCCCTCATATTCCTTCCCATAGGAACCAGCTAGTGTACCGCTCTGGAGAAGAGTTTCCAGATTATCCAATACCAGCAGATAGCGGTGGGTACGCAATTGAGCCATCAGAAGCTCCATAGAATCATTGACATCTTCTCCCAAAGGGATTGTCTCCTGAGAAGAGGAAGAGAGAGTACCGATTAGATCCTCCAGAAGGACAGAAATTGCTGGGACATGGCGAAGACTACGCCAAACCACATATTCAAACTGATTCTGTGTTTCTTCAGCCAACTTTACCGAAAGCGAAGTTTTCCCCATTCCCGGTAACCCCATGAGAACCACCAGACGAGCGCGATCCCTGACAATCCATTTTTTGAGAGTGTTTAGTTCTTTTTTCCTGCCATAGAAAACAGAGACATCCGGCGCTTCCCGACTATTGAACTGCTGATGAACCTTCCGATTTTGCCTTTTGACTGCATCTATGGTGCTCCCTTCAGCCTCATCATGGAGTTGAAGCAACAACTGCTGTAGTTTAACCCAGTTACCTCGTCCCCCCGGAGACGAAATGGCAAATTTTTTATACACATCGCTCATGCGCTTGCGCACCAATTGAGGTGTAATACCAAGCTGCTGAGCGATCACGGAGTTATCCATCCCCCCCATGGACCGGAACAAAACCTCTAGTTCTCGCCGCGAGACATTACGCTCCATAGCCACTCGTGTGAGAAAGTCTTGGGGAATCAACTGGGAAATGGGGGAAGTCAAAGTCCTGGTCTCAATTTTATTAATCTGTAATAAAATTCATTATACTCCCTTTTGGTAAAATTTACATTTCACTCCTGTATCTGCGCTCGGTAACCTTATCTCACTTTGTAATATATCTTTACATAAGATATCTTGACATTTCCCTTTTTTTGTTGTTATAGTGAAAATATGTGAGCGCAGTTGCGGTTATAACAGGGACTAACAATGATTGAAATGCTTAACACCAAGGCGTTTTAGCCATTCTTCGCTCAAGTATCTCACTCAAGAGATTGACATTATGAAGCAAGAGCACACTGGACCATCCAGACCCCCTACTTGCTACATCGAGCCTCGACTGCTCCAACTGGGCGACATCAATGTTATCCAGGGGTATCACGGGGCCAACTACGACGGTACTTATCGAACAGACCAGTACTAAGAATTTAAACCAGTTTTGTCTTAATCAGGAGTAAATCATGAACAAGAAACAGCCGAACCAACAATCTAAGCCCGTTTATACCCAACCACAACTGATCCAACTGGGCGACATTAATGCCATCCAGGGGTATAGCGGAAATTACTACGATGGTTCTACATACACAGACCAGTACTAAGAATTTCAACCAGTTTTGTCTTAATCAGGAGTAAATCATGAACAAGAAACAGCCGAACCAACAATCTAAGCCCGTTTATACCCAACCACAACTGATCCAGGTAGGCGACATTAATGCCATCCAGGGGTATAGCGGAGCAAACTACGATGGTTCTGGACACACAGACCGGTACTAAGAATTTAAAAAGCTCAAGCAAATCCGAGCGGTAGTTTGAGAAAGAGTTGTTTGAAAAGTTATCTTTTCAAGCAACCCTTCATTAGCCAGTAAATCAACAAAACGGAGCAAGTCAATGTTTGGCAATGCATTAGAAAAAGGTAAAAAAGTCGTTAAGAAAATCCTCAAGTGGATAGAAGAAGAGTTCAAAATTGTTGGCTCAACTTTCCTGCACATCATAATTGAAGAAGTTATAGTAGGTCAGGCATTAGAATGGGCGTTTCAAAACATCAAAAAACTCAAGAAAATGAGTAAATATACTCAGGAGTATCTCAAATATGGGGTTGGTGCTTTAGTAGGTCATATCTTCAGCCAAACATTTGAACATTCAACATTGCAAGAGGCTATTACTGGTCAAGCTTTAGATGGTATAGGCGAAGCTTTCTCCAGGATACATCATTTAGAGGAGCACATCAAACTTTGCCTAAAAGGTATTCTCAAGTTTCTGCATGAGACCACTTATACTACATTTAAGCTTGTCTCAGCTCCTAGTGTATAGGGTGGCTAGGACATGAATGGGGTTGGAGTTTGGGGGTATTATTACTCTCTTCTCCTCTCCTTCCATGAACTTTCAATTTTTGAGGTAAATATCAATGCAGAAGTATAAACTAAACCCTACGACTCAGATAGATACTCACGAAGGTAAAACAATTATTTTTGACTGGGGACAGGGCAAATTTTACGCCTTAGACCCTCTTAGCGCTCGGTTATTTAATAGCGCAATCCAGGGGAATATGGATGAAACTCTAAATGCTCTTAAACGGGAATATGATGTCCCTACTCAGCAGATTAAAAAAGATAGGGACAATTTAATAACAGACCTGTTAAAAAAGAGAATTATCTTCAAAAACAACCAAAATTCAAAAGAGTTCTCCCTCCCCAGTCCCAAACGCATTTACTTCTTATTGATTCTGTCAAGACTATGCTTTAAATTTCTAGGACTGCTCCCCACTATAAAACTATGGCGATGCTTCCATAGCCCAATGAATCGTGACTTGCCCATAGAAGAACGAAAAGCATTGACAGAATCTCTTAGCACTCTAGTGAGAGAAGAATGCTCCAAGATATTCCTCTTCAATATAGATTGTAAAGAGCGCGCCCTTGTAGCTTGGCAGTGTCTGAGGACTATGGGATTACCTGCTGAACTGGTTTTGTCCTTACAATACTATCCTTTTGCCATGCACGCCTGGGTTGAATCCTTTCGCTTCGTTGTTGCTGACGATCCAGTCCGATGCAGTTATTGGGAACCGATAAGAAGGTTTGATTAAAAGCAGATCAAAAAAATCATCACTGAAAAAGGAGCCAAGAATCATGGATTTCGGTTTTTGCGTCCAAGGAACCCCAGAACAAACAAAATTTTCCTGGTCTCCAGGAAAGGACTCAGAAAAAAAACCTTCCCTGGTTAATTTCTACCGCGATCGCAAAATAGCAGCGGTTGTAGTGGGAAGAATCTACTACCAGAAAGATGGCATATGCTCAAAAGTGCTAGGAGCAAAAGACCAGAAAAACAACGCTTCAAAGGTACTGAGCGTTTACCGTAAGTTCGAGAAAGAAGGTTTAGAACAATTAGAGGGAGATTTTGCCCTGGTTCTCTGGGATGGTAATCATCAGAAGCTCATTGCTATGCGGGACGTTATTGGGAGCTATCCCCTCTATTGGACTCGCAACAACTCAGTGACAGCTATTAGTACAAGCATCAGGTATTTGGCAAGTCTATTGCCCAGTTTATCACTAGACTATCATTATTTTGCACGGTATTTAACCCACAATTTAGATGAAGAATTGCCCATACCCAATACCCCTTTTACCAAAATCAATAGACTGTTACCGGGGAAGATACTAGAAATAAGTAATAGCGGTGAAAACCAAAAGCAATACTGGTTTTGGGAAGATAAAATTGAAGACCAGGGTAAAATCGAGCTAGAATCTGCTGGAGAAGAGCTATTGCATTTAATTAATAATGCAGTACAAGAACGAATGGAGGGGGATACATCCACACATCTTTCGGGAGGGATGGACTCCACAACTGTTTCAATGCTGGCGGCCAGATATTTAGATGCAGGAGTTAAAACTGGTCGTTTGCAAACCTTATCAGCCACCTACAATAACGGCAAAATGGCTGAAGAATCTGTAAATATTGATATAGCAATAGATACTCTCTCTAAATTCCGCAGTCCAATTACTTGCTCGAGAATAAATTCAGATGAAAATGTAGATTTTGACAACTTTGAAGAACAACCTCTATCTGATGAACCCCGTGGTTCTCAATTTAGATTACTCTTATTCCTGCCTTTAATTAATGCTGCCCTGAATTTTGGCTCGGCGACGATCCTAACCGGAATTTTTGCCGAGCCTATTGTTGATGGGAACTCTTTATATATAGCAGATCAGATCCGCAAGGGCAAATTGCGGGCTGCATTTCGAGAAACTTCGCGATGGGCAAAAGCCAGGAATACTAGCTTTCATAGTATATTAATAGAATCTGGTTTAAAACCTATTTTCCCACTTTTCATGGAAACTGGGATAAGTTTTACTGGTTATGGAAATTTGTCTTCAATAGGAGATTATGACCTATCCCCTTGGATTAACAAAAAATTTGCCCAAAAATATAAACTACGTTCTCTAGGTAAAGAAAACGCATATCGGCGAAACAAAACCCCCTGCGATCGCTCAATATACTTATCAGCCATTACCTCTATACCCCAATGGATGTGTTGGGATTATACTGCTCCTTATGATGTTCATACTGCACATCCATTCTCCGATCCGAGGATTATTAGTTTTTGCCTCGGTATTCCCCATCATGTGAAGTCTGTACCAGGAAAAAGAAAAGTGCTTTTACAAACTGCCATGAAAGGGATACTCCCAGAAAAGATTCGGACTCGGTACGACAAAGGAAACTTTAATTATATATATTATCGAGGACTGGAAAAAAATTTGATTCAATTGCAGCAGATGGTTGTGAATTCTTCTATCAATGAATTGGGTATTTTTGAAACAGAAGAGTTGACAAAATTTATGAGACAAGTGGCAATGGGAAGAGGTAATATAAATGGGTGCGATCGCCTTAACAGGAGCCTCGCATTAATTGCATGGTTCAATAACCTGAAAGATTTCACAAAGCCCCAAAATAATTTCACATATTATCACAATAGTGAAAGCACCGACTTATCTAGAACTGCGATCGCCTAGATTAGAACAACCTCACCGTTCACGCTCACCCTAACTGAGAAACTAGAAATACACCTACCAAACCCCCAACCCCCAGGAGCAAATCATGGCAAAAACCCTGACAATTGAACTTACCGATGAATTAGAACAGCAGGTGATGGTTAAGGCGAAGCAACAGCAAGTTTCCCCTGAAAGCATTGTTTTGCAATCTTTGAGTCAATCTTTCTGCCCCTTAGATCCTGAAACTAGCCAAAACACCCTCGCTACTCCCAAAAAACAACCCCTAACCAGTCTAGCTCAACTACGAGGGACTCAACCTCGTGCTAAAACCAGCAGTTTAGAAACCTTGCAACAGTTACGTGATGAGGCAAGATATTGATTTACCTAGACACCAGTTTTCTCGCTCCATTTTATATTCAAGAAGCAACCAGCAGCGAAGTTGAAGCCATTCTCTTGAAAGTTCCTATCGGTGAACTCGCCATCAGTGACTGGACTAGAGTTGAATTTGCCAGCTTGCTAACCCGTCGTTTACGTATGGGAGAACTAACTGCTGAAAATGTTGAAAGAGTCATGGAAGCTTTTGAGACAAATATCAAGAATACCTATGTTTGTTGTCCCGTGAAGCTCACAGATTTCAATCAAGCAGCAACACTGTTGATGTAAGGTAATACAGCACTGAGGGATTGCTCTCAACCGTAAAACAGATAACTTTTTGACCTTAGATCGAAAATTATTAGTAGCGGCAAATGTACTTGGTGTTACTGCAAGCTCTGGAGGAATTCTAACTTAACTCAACGCCCCCAACTCTGCCAAAACAAGAGAAACTAGAAATATATCTACCAAACCCCCAGGAGCAAATCATGGCAAAAATTCTGACAATTGAACTTACCGATGAATTAGATGATTCAGGCGAAGCAACAGCAAGTTTCCCCCTTAGCAAAAGCTTATGGAAACCAATTTTGAAAACTGTGAGTAAGCTTATTCATAAATTTCTCGACGATGACCTATTTTCTCAATCCAGATAATTTTCACTTCAATATCAAATTGATAGAGAACGCGATAATCACCCACTCTCAACTTATAAAAACCTGCCCAATTTTCTGAGAGAAATTGTGGTGTAATATTGTCAAAGTTTGACCTTAGCCAGTTTATTTTTTTAATTATCCGCTTCTGTAGTAATGGATCTAGTTTTTTCTAAGAGCTGATATTCAAGGGTATAAGACATATCTTAATCAAGTCCCAATTCTTCCATTAATTCATTGCTTGAAAGCCCCCTTCGCCCTGCAAGTCGCTGCTGTTGCTGTTGAATGAGTTGCTCTTTAACTTCAGCCCTGAGTGTAAGTCCTTTATCAGGATACCCTAGAAATTATAATAAAAGTTCTTCCACTGTAATCCTAATTAAGGTTTGTAATTCATCCACGGTAAAAAAATCTTTGACAAAGCGATCAGACACTTGTTGATGATGCAACAAGTGTTGAGTTTGAGTGGTTGTGGGTTTGGGCGGGAGATTTTGTGTTTGCATAATGTCACCAAATAATTGCGAATTGAGAATTAGTTTGACTTGCTTACCCTCTCGGACGTGGTTCCAGAGCAGCTTTCGGATAAGCAATTCGTTTGTGATTGTACTGTTGCCAAACTCGGATAAAAACCCGAGCAATGGTCTTTAATTCCTTTTTCTTCAAGCCGCTATCTTTTAACTGATTGTCTCGCCAACGGGCCCTGAAAATTTTCTCTACCGTCATGAGCGCTTGTTCCGGAGTAACATCCTTAAGGGATCGCAAAGCCGCTTCACAGCCATCTGCCAGCATCATAATCCCCGATTCTCGCGACTGGGGAATGGGACCATCATAGCGAAAATCGCCGATCTTAACCTGTCTTCCCTCCTTTGCTGTTCTCTCCTGGGCGACGAAATAGAAATAGGAAATCAGCAGGGTTCCCTGATGTTCCGGGATAAAATCCCGAATTGCCTGGGGTAAGCCGTATTTACGAGCCATAATCAACCCTTCGCTGACATGCTTTTTAATAATCTGGGCACTCTGCCAAGGGTTGTTAATGCTATCATGCTTGTTCGGACCCCCCATTTGATTTTCAATAAATCCCAAGGGGTCATGCATCTTGCCAATATCGTGATATAGAGTCCCCGCCCGCACTAATTCCACGTTGCCGTGCAATTCTCGCGCCGCCGCCTCTGCTAGAGAAGCCACAAACATGGTATGTTGGAAAGTACCTGGGGCAACAGTAGCCAGCTTTTGCAACAGGGGGCGGTTGGGATTGGATAATTCCGCCAAACGAATGGGGGTTACCAAATCGAACAACCTTTCCAGATAAGGAGATATCCCCAAAGCTACCACACTCCAAGCTACCCCCGATAAACCGCACTTCGCCAGGTCGTGGAGTAAAACACCTGACACATATGTCACTCCGGGACTGACAAGATAAACAATTAAGTATACTAGCACTTGAATCAAGCCTACCCCTACCCCCAGCAGCGCTAGTTCCTCACGAGATCGCAGTCGTCCGGCGATGAATGCGGCCAATAATCCCCCAGCCATACCAGCCAGCAAATACTCCCAGTAGGGGCACGGCATTGCCGTGCCCCTACCGCTGGTAAACCAGACTAAGCCACTCAAGAGACTGACTTGAACTGCTGCTAAAATCGAACCGTAAAAGCTACTGCTCAACAGACCAATAGCAGGGAGGTTCGTATAAGGAATCTGGAAAACTACCAGTAGGGGTGTACTCCCACTTAACAAAGAGAGTAAAATCTGGTCGCGACAACGCATTGGTCGATGCACCAGCCAAACTGCCAGCCAGAAAATGCCTACCGCGGAACCGACAAAGGCTATGGATATTCCCAAACCCTGCCAGTTAATCCCCCGACGACTCAAGCCAAAACCATCTAAGAGAACGAAATCTTGCCAACTAATGGTTTCTCCTTGATCCACAATTAGTTGCCCTTTCTTAGCGGTGACAATGGTCTCTTCTACTGTTTCTGCCGCTTGTTCTGCCTTACGTTTCATTGCCTCCCGATCTTGGATAAGATTCGGTTGCAAAACTCTAGCCAGCAGCTCAATAGCACTGTCGGAGGTATCGGTGGAAATATCGTACCGCAGCTGGACCTCTATTACCTCGTCCAGCCCATTTGGCGTTAAACCAGTGGGAATACCTTGGATCAGAATCCGTTCCAATGCTCGTCTGATGGCATTTTCTGTCTGCTGCCAGGTTTCTTCTTCTAGCTCCAGGAAGGTAATTTTCAGCCCGTATTCTGTCGTTCCCCGCTCTCTGACGAGTTCTTGTAATGCTTTGCCATAACCCTGTCGAGCAAGATTAATAAAAGCTATCGCCTCGGCAAATTCCTGCTCTGAGGCTTGCTGACGGTAAAGAAGCAGTTCCCCCATAGCTTGTTGTCCAGGGAAATCTACCTGTGAACTATCATCAAGAGACAGCAACTGCCTAGAGTTCTCTACTGCTGCCAGAATAGCATCCCAAGAAGAGTCTGAGCATTGACGCAAATACCCCTGAGTCGAGACAGAGATAAGATTTTTATCCAGAAAGGGAAAAGAACCAGCAATAGTACGCAGTCTTTCCACCTGACGGATAAATTCATCTATTTCACTTTTGATTTGGTTCGTAATAGTCTCATCCCGCTTGAGGATCGGCACTAATCCCCTGCGGATGTCATCCCGTCTTGCTTGGGTTTCTCGCCAATCGATAAACTGCCCATCATCGGGAGCGTAGATCTTCTGTGCAGACACAGTTCCCTCGGATAACTGAGGCTGATTGTAGAAGCGATCGCCCACCACAATAGTGAGGGAAATTATTGCCAGCGCAAACATCACCAGGGGATGGGGTTTCCCGACACGCCTTTCGGAACACCGAGGAGGCTGATCCCCCCAAACCCCGCGATATTGGGGGGATCGACTAAGCTTGAGCAATTGGCGTCCCCATTGCTCAAGATGTCTAGTTAATAAATGCAACATAGTGGCGGTAATTTAACATTGTTGAGGTCGTAAACTCCAGACCAAACAGCAAATAGGCGTTCTGCTTGAAGACTTGCTAAGCTGGCGGTTTTCTGGGTTCTACATTTAAGCCGCCAGGGAATGGGAATGCCGTTGACACTATTATATACTCCCGCCAACACCCCAGTGAGAGCAGCAACAGTCAGAGCGTTCTCACCCGTCCTCATAGCGCGAAGGACACAGAGGCGGAAATCCTCTGGAGTGCAACTGAAACAATAGAGAGCTAAAGCAATTGAAGTAGCCTGGGGGCTATCAGCCCTCAGGGGTGACCGTGGGTATTGGCGAGAAAAATGGCTTACTACTTCCTCTAACCCCGTACCCGAGGAGACGAATTTTTGGACTTGTTCCAATTGTGGTTTTAAACTTAGGGTCTGGGATGTTTCCAGGGTCAGTATTTGAGGTATTACGCGGGTAGGATCTAGTTGCTCATGGGCAGCCAGAGAGATAATATTTGACCACAAAAATAAAATTCCTCTTGCTTTGAGATTGTACCGTTCGGCGCAAGATTGCAGCATCTCTGACAACAAGTCGGGAGTTTCGTGAAAGAACAAGGTTATAGGGAGAGTGGCTAAAGCTAACTCGCTACTATTGACAGGCTCCTTACTGCAACATAGACCCTCCCATTCTATTCTCCCATAGTTAATTAAGCTTTCTGTTATCGAGGTCTTGATGTTAAGACCTGTACTCACCCCTCCTCTTGCTCCTGTAGCCTGGGGTTTTAACCCCAGGTTGCTGAGGACATATTCCCCAATTAGCTGACCCAAAAATCCGCCTTTGAATCTACTTAAAAGTGAATGACGTACCACTTGAAGTCTTATAAATTTAATATTTATTCAATATTATCAGAGTGCCATTGCTTCCAGAGATCCGGACGGCGATCGCGAGTTCTTTTAATTTGTTCGGCTCTTCTCCACCGTTCTATTTCTCTATGATTACCGGAGCGCAATACAGTCGGCACGTCCCAACCTCGGAAGCTTGGCGGTCTGGTATATTGGGAATAATCTAACAATCCAGTTTCAAAACTCTCTGCTTTCAAAGACTCTACTTTTCCCACCGTTCCCGGTAATAATCGCACCACCCCATTAATTAAAGCTAGAGCGGGAATTTCCCCACAGGTTAAGACGAAATCTCCTAAAGAAACTTCCCTAGTGGCTAAATACCTAACTCGCTCGTCTACTCCTTCGTAATGACCGCAGATTAAAACCAATTGGTCATAATTGAAAGCTAACTCTCTCATCATAGGCTGACTCAAAGCCTCACCTTGGGGAGTTAGTAAAATAATATCTCTTCTGGGCAAAACTGTCAAAGATTCAACCGCAGCAAAAATCGGTTCCGGTTTCAACAGCATCCCCACACCACCACCATAGGGTTCGTCATCGACCCGCCGATGCTTATCCTGAGTAAAATCCCGAGGGTTTACCAGATTGACAGTAGCAATGTTTTTGGCCAGGGCCTTGCCCAATAAACTGCAACTAAGACCAGAGGTAAAAAAATCCGGAAAAAGAGTGATAACATCAAACAGCACTTTAAATTTTAACTAGACTCAAAGATAATATAGCTATATTATCAGGCTGACATTGATAACCCTAACTCTGGATAAGTCTCTGACATCTGAGCCGAGTAGTCCTTGTTGCCATTGACAAGCAGCTCAAACTGCTGCACCGTAGCAATTACTTTCGACCTTTCTATGGGTTTCGTCAAAAAGCCGGATCCGCCTACTACTTTGGCTCGCACCCGGTCTACAATGCCGTCATGGCTAGTGAGGATGATGATGGGGGTTTTTTGGAACTGGGAAACCCGACGCAGTTGGCTACAGATTTCATAGCCGTTAACTACTGGCATCACTAAATCCAAGAAAATCAAATCCGGCTTATGTTCGATGATTTCCGTCACAGCATTAATGGAATCTTGAATGCTAATCAATCCATACCCTGCCGGTTCAAGAATCGGCTTTAACAGCCTAGCAGTTTGAGGGCTATCATCCACACAAGCTATGAGAGGCTGACTTGACCTCACCGCAAAGCGAGGAGATGGAGTTTGAATGGGTTTTACTTTTGGGAGTGGGGGCGGTAAGTCAGCAACTTTCTTCAGACTAACCAAGTCTTTCCTTATATAAACCGCGAGGGAACGAGTCAGCAGTAGCAAATCCTTCTTCATTTGCACGGACATTTCCCGTAAAGTACGATTGCCATCAATTACGGCAACTAGATTTTTGTAGACAGTAGCTGAAGCATGCTGCTGCAGTTGTAGTGGTTTTTTTATCAAAGGGGACAAATTAGGGGAAACCTCAGCCAAACCAGCCTTACACCAAGCTTGCCAATGGTCGTTGCTCTGTTGCACAATTTCTTCTGTACAGAGCAGGATCGCCGGGTTTTCCAAGACATCTGGAAGCTTTGACGTCCCAACACGTGGTTCTCTGCCGATCTGCTGCATCATATCGAATAATACTTCACCCACAATGCTTTTAATGACAGCGATCGCCTGTGCTCGAGAAATTTCCTCTCTTGCCGTCAAGACTGTCAACAGCTGATAATCCCAGACTGGTAATCGAATTTCATCAGTTATCCGGATGCTATTGAGATCGATCTCAGGACAATACCGAATTCCCAGCCGATACCATCGCCTGCAAGGGTGCAATCCTCCCGTCGCCCAAACTATGCGTCCCAACCAGTAATAAAGACTCCAGTTTTTTCCTTTGGTGGTTCTCAGGTCAACTCTACCTTTAAATTGCATCTGGCCCAGATCTATGAGGTAAGCTGTCAATTCGTTAACGTTTTTGAGCGAAACCATATTTTTACACGTAGCATATTCTCTCTAGCCTTCTTTATTTTATCTTTTTATAACTGAGATTCTCAATCTTTACGAAAAATTTAAATAAGCAGGAAAATCTGAGACTCTTTATAAAGAAAAGATGAAGAAGTCTCAATCATAGATTGGTTTGGAATTACCAGTAATCGCTCCGAGAGAGGTTAGTTAGAACCGTAAATAATGCATTAATGGCCAGGTTACCAAATTGAATTTATATTAAATTATCCAAGCATAATCATGCCAAGTTCTGCTGCTACTGCTACTTTTACCATGGTTGTCAGTCGATAATAGGGATCAGCAAGAAACTGGGGGAGCACCAAACTGAGTCCCGTCTCCTTAGATAACTCAAGCAATGCGTGCTGCGCTTTGCGCAGATACGCTTTGCGTATCGATTAGCTGGCGGCGTTTCTGCTCGAATTCGTATTGAGACATTAACCCATCAGCCCGCAGTCGGTCTAATTCCCGCAAAGCATCCGCAAGGTCGCCCGACGCGACGAGCGGGTCTATTTTTGTAGGTGGGATAGATGTTGACTCTCTACCCTCTACTGGTGACCTATTAAAGCGGCGATCGAAATCATCTTGGTCTTGTACCATATACCAAACAGCCTCAATGACGCAAGCAACATGAGGGATCTGGCTCGACCACAAGATAAGATAGAAAATTCCCCATAAAGGCTGTCCCAAATAAAACTTGTGCAGTCCCCCTAGGGGTGTTACGGTCCCCAAGCTAGCTAGTAGGACGGCAATCGTTCGATTTTTACGCATAGCGTAAGCTTTGTACTCCTCCCATCAAGTCTGAAGTCTGATCCGCGAGTATTGGTCTGGAATATAGTGCTCGGAATAGGTAGACATGCGACAGGTTTTCCCCTCCACAGTACCGGACGTGCAAGTTATCCAAATCCGGCTCCTGCTGTTTCCAACCTACTTGGAACTCTTTCGGTCGATTCAGGGAACCAAAGTGGGAGTATTTCAGATTTATCTAAGCTCCGCCTTGGAATTACTTAAACCGTTCGACGTTTTGCAATCGCCTTTCGTGGAGGCAGTTATCCACTCAGCTCGTTCACCCTGTACGCAAGCAGACCTACTTTTTACCTTAGATTATCCCACTCCATAGTTACGATGCCTGAAGTAGGAAGGCTCTATCTTTTCCTATGGGTTAGTCCGTAGTTTGTCCTTCTTTCGGTTCTCATTTTCAGCCCCAACCAAGTCTGCTCATCTTTCGATGCACGGCAAATCTTGAACCGTTATCCGCCCAGTTATAGAATAAGAAAACCGGAGTTTCTATTCCTTTCCTGCCCGTTTTCACGGAGGCGGCTTTTGCTTTTTGGCGGGTCGGAGGCCCCAGGGAATTGGGACGCAAGCGGGACGCCTTCGGCGGTTGCTTGCGCTTTGCTTCGCAATCACCTCACGGTTATCCTACAGCTAAACTGACCCTGTGGTCGTTACTTCGTTCCGCATCTCCGAGATACGACGGGGTTAGGCTCCAAGTCCATGCCGAGGCTTTATTGGAGTCGTGAAGGCAACCATATGCGAAATTACCAACAGGGGCGATAATTAGAGGTATCAGCTCATTTCCTCTATCTGTGCTGACGACACCCACTACTTGGTTAGCTATCCGCTAGCCTTACCCGTCTTCCTCCTCGCCTAAGAGATAAGGTGAACTCCAAGCCGAAGCCGGTCTCTCATGAACTACGCCGTGTCGCTACGCACTCGCTAGGCGTTTCTGACGCTTCTTTGCCCCTAGTTGCCTCATGCTTCCGCAATTGGTAGGATGCGTTACGCTAATCCTAACGGCAACTACCACATCCTAACGGCAGCTAACGCATCCTACGCCGCGACCCATCTAGAGAGGACAGTTCCTGCCCCCAAGCCCAATTTACAATGACTTGGGCTGCGTTGACGTCGCGGTCTTCTTGATGCCCGCAATACTGACAAACATGAACGCGCTCGCTCAATGTTTTCTTGGTAGTTTCCCAACATTCAGCACATCTTTGAGTGGGTTTTAACTTTTGTGTCGGTGCTTCTAAATAAACACCCCCCGCCTCAATGACCTTGTATTTAATGGCATCTTTCGTCATGCCAATAGCTACATCTAAGAGGGACCGATACCCACCCCCATCCCCTCCTGGGAGGGGAGAAGAGGGGTGGGTTTGACCGTTTCCCCTTTCCCTTTCCCTTTCGTGTCATGCCCTTGAGGGACGCCTTTGGCGGCACCTTCGGTGTGAGTTTCTCAGTAGCAACCAAGCTATTACTGCTAACGATTTGTGCTGCTACCTTATGAGACCAGAGGAGGATCCCCCCTTACCTCCCTTATCATCCCCCCCCTGTTAGGGGATGCTGGTGTTTGCCTAGGGGGGATAGAGGATGGGAGGGGTGGGACTAAGGGGGGGGGGTTGGCGTTGATTGGCAACCTTGCGCTTTACTTTGCTAATTAGTCCTTGAGCCTTACGCCATCTACGGGAAGCCTTAGTCTTCCTTTTTTCTGGTCGGCGTTTTCTCCTTAGCTGCTTAGAAAGTTGTTTGACCTTTTGGGCCCAACCCCCCTCCTGGGAGGGGGGCGAAGGGGGGTGGGTTTGCCTTTCTGGGACACAATTAACTGTTATGGAAGCGTACCATTTGTTATTGCTCAGAAATATAGTGCAAGTGGTTGGCTTCCCCCAGGTTCTGGCCTTCCCCCTCATGGGGATTTGTATCCCGAAATGCCGCAACTCAAGTTGGCCATTCACTCCCATATTACTGTGAACTTTCCAACCAGCACTGCTTGGATAAGTCCATCCTCTGTAACGGCGTTTTGCTTTGAATCTAGGATATTGGGAAAATCCATTGAAAAAGCGCTGATAGGCAAAATCTACTCGTTTTAGAGTTGCTTGGAGAGTTTGAGCCCCTAATTCTTTATATTCCGGCCAATTGCGCAAGCAACCGCGTAAGCGTCCCTCCTTGAATGCTGGCAAAGAGTTCTGCTGCTCGAAATAGTCCACCCCTGCTCCTGTGCAGCCGCATCCGCGCCATTAATCAATGCCGCGGGCAGGCCCGAAGCGCTTATATTGAGTTTGACGATTAGCAATGGCAGCATTGTATAGCTCGCAGTGCATTTTTCTAGCCTTTATGCAGCTTGTGTGAGCTCTCAACACTTGGATATAATCGATAGGTTATTCGACGGGTTGACATACAGTTCGGTCTCTTTTTTTTAGCATAGCACAGTGATTGGAGAAAGAGAGGACATCGAATCCTCTCTTTCTCCGCGCTGTCCATCCCCACCCCGCTACGCGTAGGATGCGTTACGCTAACCCATTTAATTTAGGATGCTGCTACGTACGATGCGTTACGCCAACAAAGTTTGTATTGTTGCTAGTACGATGCGTTACGCCAACAAAGTTTGTATTGTTGCTACTACTTACGGCTAGTAACGCATCCTACAGTGGCTAGTAACGCATCCTACGACTTCTTAGCATCCTACGGGTGGGGACTTCCGCGCATTCGTTAAACTTAACCCTCTAGCTGTGAAACACCCCTATTGCTATGAATGCTCCTTCGGTGGAGGACAGACCACAACTCACGTCTGGGGATTTCTCCCACTCTTCGATGCGACCTCGAATCGCACACATACTCCCACACTAACCTATCGGTATAGTCTGAGCTGCTCTCGCTTCGCAGTCCCGGTATCCCGTCGGACTCCACGAGCTGAGAGCAAGGCTCCGCTTCGCGAGCAGACGGAATGCCCTACCGCCCTATTAAGTATATAGCACGTGTTTTTTGAAAAAATCAACGGCATTGCTCATCTCACGCCAAAGCATTACCCAGGGTTGGAGCCTATGACGTGAGGCTTCTGCCGCTTCTGCTAAAACCTATCTTAAATAGAAATTAGGGAAAACTACACTTTTGCTGTTCTTTCCTGTAGCTTAGAATGGAATGAAAGATGCCGCTATGTAAAGAAGAGAAGAGCAATGGGATTTTTTGACTCGGAAATAGTACAGCAAGAAGCTCAACGGTTGTTTGAAGATTATCAATCTCTGATTAAACTCGGGGGTGAGTACGGCAAATTCGATCGCTTAGGCAAAAAAATTTTTATCCAGCGCATGGAAGAGCTGATGGAGCGTTATCGCATTTTTATGAAGCGTTTCGAGCTTTCCGAGGATTTTATGGCTCAAATGACTGTACAACAGCTCAAGACCCAGCTAGCTCAATTTGGTGTTACCCCCCACCAAATGTTCGAGCAGATGAATGTGACTCTCGATCGCATGAAATCAGAGCTAGAACGACAGTATTGAAACAGTCAAAATTCCTCTGCTGTTGGGGCACCTTGAGGAGAGCTGCCCCAGGAGATGTAGTTTATGATACCGCCATCTTGGCGATTCTTGAGTTATCGTTATTTATCTAAAAGTACCGTAAGTAAGTTTATTTTATTAGTCCTAATAAAATTGTTTCTTAGACTTACCGAGCAACATAGACAATTTGTTAAGGACTTAGTGATGAATCTCCAAGCCTTAGCGATTGTCCTAGAAAATAGAGGTTATTTAACTTCTTGCTATACCTGTGGCAATCAGATGAATAACGCCTCTTTTATGGTCAGTTTATCTGATAATCACTTAATTCGCTTTTTGGTCTCCGATTATGGTATCACTTGGACGGAAATGCACGAGGATCGAGAACTGATGAAGTTAGAAGGGGCAGAGGCCATCGCTCAACTGCAAGATTTGGCTGATTTGGTCAAATATCGCATTTCGAAAACTCGCGAAGATGCAAAAATAATGGTCCCTCTTCTTAATCGGAGGCAAAAACGAAGCGGTATAGTTCCTTCGGTTCCGGTTCGGGGCTAGTTTCGGCAAATTGCACCCCATCTTCAATTAAAGCTTTAATCTCTCCATCGATTTCTGCGAGTTCTTTTTGCTCTGTCAGGTTCCGTTCCAGCAGATAAGCGGCGAATTGTTTAATCGGGTCTTTCTTTTCCCAAAATTCTTTTTCAGCGGTCGAACGAAGTTCGTCGGGATCGGCGAGGGAGTGACCCCGAAAACGATAGGTGAGGGCTTCAATGAGAGTTGGACCTTCTCCTGCACGAGCCCGGGCGATCGCCGCCATGGCTGCTGCTCTTACTGCTAAGACGTCCATCCCATCTACTTCTACTCCCGGCATGCCAAAGATGCTAGCTTTTTTGTAAATTTCCGGCTGAGAAGTAGCGCGATCGTGAGCCATACCAATTGCCCACATATTATTCTCTACCACATAAATAATCGGCAATTTCCAGAGAGCAGCCATATTTAAGCATTCAAAAAACTGCCCGTTGTTGGTAGCACCATCCCCAAAAAAGCAGGTTGTGACTCCATCGGCAGTTTCATCCCCTAAAGCATCTCGTCGATACTTGGTCTGAAAAGCAGCTCCGGTAGCAACTGGAATGCCTTCGGCGACAAAGGCATATCCTCCCAAAAGCCCGTGTTCGGCGGAAAACATATGCATAGAACCGCCGCGCCCTTTACTACAACCTGTGGCTTTGCCAAACAACTCTGCCATCACTTCCCGGGGAGGAACACCACTGCTCAGGGCATGGACGTGATCGCGATAGGTGCTACAGACATAATCGCCCTTCGCGCGCAAGGCTTTAATGATACCCGTTGCCACTGCCTCTTGACCGTTGTACAGATGGACAAAACCAAACATTTTGCCCCGGTAATACATTTGGGCACACTTGTCTTCAAACAAGCGTCCCAGAACCATGTCTTTGTATAAAAGTAAACCTTCTTCTTTGGAGATCTCGACGGCAGCAGTATTAAATTTAGGTAAAGTCCGTTCGTCAAACATAGGGGTTGTAGTATTAACACTATTGAGCAATTTGGCGTTGCTGATTACGTCAAGAATATCATTACCATTATCACCAACGCCTGCAATTTAGATGTTATAGCTATAGCATATTCGCTACTATAAGTATAAAGTGCAGGGAGACTGCTCTGGAGAAGTAAATTGTGCGCATTTCGCTCGATTATTACAGAATTCTAGGTGTGCCGATTGAGGCAACAGATGAACTGCTAAGCGCGCAGCTGGATAGATCCGCTAGCGCGGGTCGCTCTTCACAACTCCCTCTACAGGAGTATAGCTCTGAGGCTCTCGACGCTCGCCAAAAACTGCTGGAACAAGCCTATCAGGTGCTGTCGGATCCAAAAGCCCGTTCTGAATACAACGAGCAATCGGAATCTGCCGGACCATCTCTAGAAATAGCCGATTCCGAGTTAGTGGGAGCATTGATGATTCTCCAAGAACTAGGGGAATACGAACTGGTGCTGAGACTAGCTCATCCTTACCTGGATCCCCACCATACCATGAGGGGGACTATTCGTTCTGAAGATTTAGTTTTAACCATAGCTCTTACTTGTTTAGAGCTAAGTCGAGAACAATGGCAGCAAGGTGAATATGAGAACGCTGCTGCTTCCGGGGAAACGGGACAAGACTTGCTGTTGCGATTCGGGTTATTCCCTGATCTGCGCCGCGTAATCGAATCTGACCTTGACAAATTGCGACCCTACCGCATTCTTGAGTTACTGGCACTATCTACAGAGTCCGTCGAACGACCCCAAGGTTTGCAATTACTGCAAGAGATGTTGCAAGAACGGGGTGGCATTGATGGAAATGGAAATGACGGGTCGGGATTAAATATAGATGATTTTCTCTGTTTTATTCAACAGCTACGAAGCTATTTGACAGTAGCTGAACAGCAAGAATTGTTCTCAGGAGAGGCACGTCGTCCTTCAGCAGTAGCTTCTTACTTGGCAGTTTATGCTGATCTGGCTCGGGGATTTGCCGAGAAAAGCCCAGCTTTTATTGCCAGAGCTGCTGAAATGCTGGTGCAGTTGGGAAAACGTCAGGATGTCTATTTAGAACAAGCAATTTGTGCTTTGCTCTTAGGGCAAACAGAAGCTGCTAACCATGCTTTAGAACTGAGTGGGGAGTCGGAAGCACTGGCATTCATTCGCGAGCATTCTGAAGGGGAACCGGATTTATTGCCCGGATTGTGTCTTTATGGGGAAAGTTGGCTGGAAACTGAGGTATTTTCACACTTTCGGGACTTGGATAACCATCCTGTCTCTTTAAAGGAATATTTTGCCGAAGAGCAGGTACAAGCTTATTTAGGACAACTATCTGCGTCTGAGTCTGACACTGTGTATCCTCTTGTAGCGGATCCGGAAGAGGTTACTGACTCGGACGCTGAGAAGAGCTTTACTCAGACACTCAAGGAGAATAGCAACAATCACTCGGTAGGGGTTGAGTCTAATGCTGATGAGTCAGTCACTACGGGGGTGGGGACTTCCATTGCTACCATTCCTAAACTACAGCCCCATTGCGAAGCTTTGCGCAAGCTTTGCGTAAGCTTTGCGAAGCAACCGCCCTTGGCGTCCCGCGTAAGCGTCCCGCGTAAGCGTCCCGCTTGCGTTCCTGCGGTTTTATTGCCCAAAACAGCTTCCTCTCCCCGAAGAGGTTTAAAGAAGAAGCGTTCTGGAAGAGAATTAATCCGCCAATGGTTGAGAAAGGGTGTCAAAAGGTACAATGGGTTACGGGAAGGTCAACTTATGAGAGTTGGCTGGATTAAAGCAAATGCTAGTAACCCCAAACTTTTGGTTTGGCTGGTACTGGCAGTTATTTTAGCAGCAGGCAGTTTCGGATTTGTCTTGTCTAAATTATTTGGCGGACTCCCAATACCCCGAAAAGAGGTGGAACAACTCTCAATCCATTTAAATAAACCTGCTGTACCAATACCTCCCATTGAATTGCCAGTTGACGTGGGACCTAAACCTCTGAGCAAAGAAGAAGGGAAGAAGGCGATCGCAGCTTGGCTTTCTGCTAAGTCTAATGCTTTTGGGAGCCGATATCAAATAGATCAATTGAAAACAATTTGGTTGATCCAGAACTGAAGAAACGTAGCGACAATGCAGAAGAGCAGAAAAAGAGTGACTCATATAAGGAGCTAGAACACAAAAATTTGACAGTGTTATCGGTGAATAACTCTGGTGAAAATAGAGCTACTGTCATAGCAGAAGTTAGAGAAAATGATAAGAAATTTCAAAATGGCAAACTAATTAAAAATGACGATGATCTTGTAAAAGCAAAGTATAACTTAGTCCGTCAGAATAGTAAATGGCTAATTGAAAAGATAGAGGTTTTAACTATTATTTCCTTCTAGCATTTTCTAAAAGTAACCGTTTTTCAGCACGAGCGATCGCCCGATAGGTGGTGGCTACAGCGTCCGGTTCCACGGAAATGGAAGTAATACCCCATCGTACTAAGTGCTCAATTAAGTCCGGGTGGGTCACGGGTGCTTGACCGCAAATAGAACAGGGAATATCCCCCTTTCTAGCAAGGGAAATTAACTGCTCGATGGCTCGGAGCAAGGCAGGATTGAGCTGCTGTAATTCCCCATGGGTAAATGGTAATTCCCGGTCAACTCCTAAAATTAACTGGGTCAAATCATTGGTTCCGATGGCCATACCTTGAATTCCTGCCCGAAGGTACTCTGGAAACAAAAAAATAACCGAAGGTACTTCAGCAGCAATCCAAAGTTGGAAAGATTGTTCTCGATCTAGGCCCATTTTTTCCACCCGACTGCGACAGAAAGTAAACTCCTCCAGACTCCGCACAAAGGGCAACATCAAATTCACATTGGTATATCCCTCAGCTCTGATTCTTTTTAAGGCTTCTAACTCCAAATCGAAGAAAGTTGGATCTAAAAGATAATTATAAGTTCCTCGGTATCCCAAGAAGTTATCTGTATTTATCTGCTCCCGCCTTTGGCGGGACGCCAAGGGCGGTTGCGACGCCAAGGGCGGTTGCTTCGCAAACGCAAAGCTTCGCAATAATCTGTGTTTATCTGTGGTTAGAGTTTGTTCGTCCCAACCCCGATCTAGAGAGCGATAAAATACCGGTCGAGGGGCAAAAGCAGCAGCAAATTGAGCGATGGACTCAGTTAATTTTGCCGGAAATAGGGACTTTTGGGATTCTGTACCCTCATCTAGAGAGTGTTCCGAGAGAAATTCTAACAGCATTAATTCCGAACGGAGTAATCCCACCCCGTCTACAGGTAAAGCTGCTGCATTGGCAATTGAACTTGTCAAACTCAGATTTACCAGCAGTTTAGTACCAATAGGATAATCTGGAATGGTTAATGGGATTGGGGTTGGGGACGTGGATCCTTTTTTTTCTGAGTGAGGATAAATTTCCCCCTTGTTACCATCTATGAGAATTTCTTCCCCTGTTTTGAGCAACTGGGTTGCATTGGTAGCACCGACAATTGCGGGAATGCCCAATTCTCTGGCAATTATTGCTGCGTGGGAGGTCATGGTCCCCACTTCTGTTACTACTCCCGCTGCTTTGCGCAACACGGGTAGCCAATCGGGAGTTATACTTTTGGTGACTAAAATCCTTCCTTTCGGAATTTCTTGTAAATGGCGATAAATACGGTCGATAACTTGAGCAAAGGCGATCCCTACTCCTGGTGAGGCGGCTAGTCCTTTCAATAAGCACTTCCTGACCTTGGGGGAATTCTCAATTACAGTCTTTCCATGTTTGACTGTTTTCCTGACTTGAGTGAAATAAAATTGGGGTGTTTCCAAGTTTTCTCGTTGAGTCAAAGTCCATTCTAGGTTATTATATTCTCCGGACGCTGTTAATTTTGCCACTAACTCAATTAGTTTTGCCACTGACCCCTCGTCTAGGGAGTAATTCCCTTGTTCTGCTTCACTCAGTAAATAAGCTTCTAAACCATTAGTTTTATGGGGGCGATAGGCACGGAGTTTATTTCCTAGTTGCTGGGTTTTTATCTTTCCAGTTTCTCTTTCTACTTCATATAAGTCAGGTAATACTTCTCCCTTAATTATTGCCATTATCTTACCAATTGTTGCTTTAATGATCAACTCTTTCTGGCTCATTTCAACGGTTCCCGAAGCGAGGTCATGGAAATTTGGTTGGACTAAAATTGCCAATTTTATCTTTTCAAGTTCAATTCCTGACCGCTGACAATAAAATAAACATCTGGCACTAAATAACTCTGCCCAAGTTTGTTTGACAGCTAGAGAGAGAGATTCTTTCTTGCACACACAATTTATTTGCTTAAATAATTTAGTTATTTGATTATTTTTGCCTCGATAATAAATCGAGGGGCGTAAAATGAGACTTACAGAGTTAAACTGTTGGGCAGCTACAATGAGATTGGCAGTCCAGGGGTCCGGTAGAGAAGCAGCGATAATCTCTTGATATATATTATGTGCTAATATTTGCAGGGATCTGGAGTTATCTACATCCACATGGAAAGATGAATGAGGGAAATCTGCTAGTAAGGACTCGGAATTACCTATATTTTCGATAAATTGGCTGAAGATAGAAGTATTGATGACAAAACCAGGTAGGACAGGATGACCTTGTTGTAATACCTTACTTAATATAAGTGCTTCTTCTCCAACTAAAGAATGCTGGTTATCTTTGATTTGGTCGAGGGGATGTAGGTTTTCCACGTCATCTCTTATAGCAGTTACCAGTGAGTAGGGGCACGGCACTGCCGTGCCCGTACCAGTTACCAGTACTAATGACTGGTTATAGTAATGTTCCGAAAGCTTTGTATCACGGAAATTTCGTGCATATGAATGCTCCAACTTAACCGCCAAAAATACATGAAATGAGAAGTACAACTCAATTTTCAATCCCAGATCCGATGTAAATTCAACAGAAAACCTGGTAACACCTCCTCACCTGACAACTCAACGGGATTAGACAATACTGTCACTGCTAATCCGGAGCGATAAATTTCCACTTGTCGCTGCTGTGGATTGATTAACCAGCCCAGTCGAGCGCCATTTTCCATATATTCCCCCATTTTAGCTTGCAGGGACTTCTCCCTGTCTGAGCTAGATCGTAATTCAACCACAAAATCAGGGCAAATATTAGCAAAGGTTTCTTTTTGTTCTAGGGTAAGTGCTTCCCAACGTTCTCTACTCACCCAAGAAGCATCGGGAGAACGAGTCGCACCATTAGGTAAAATGAAACCAGTGGAGGAGTCAAAGGCTTTACCCAAATTTTTGTTTTCTTCGTACCAGCGATAGAGTTGTCCGGTAAGGCTAAGGTTGCGTTCTCCAGTTTCCCAGCCTGTTGGTGAGTTCACAATAAACTCTCCTTGTGCGGTTCTTTCTAGTTTCAAGTCTCGGTTTACTGCTGCTAGGGCGGCAAACTGTTTCTGGGTGATATACAGGGCGATGGTAGAGGGCAATTCGATTCTATTGGTTTTGGTTTCTGGACTGGTGAGTGTCTGTACCATGTTTACCTCCAACAAAAAAGCTCATCAAACCTTGCACCGATAGCGCATCAGCAAGGTTCCTAATCTGGGGCGCTTAGTATTATATAATTATAATATAACAAAGTTAAAATAATACCCATTTGGAGCCAAAATGCAGGAAAGCCGTGCTTATAGAATCATAAAATGGGTAACAAGCAAAATAAAAGTAAATCCCTAGTCTGGCTGCATGGTGAGGTTAAAACACCTCCCTTTAGCCAAGAAGCACGGATAGAAGCAGGTGTACTTCTCAGACAATTGCAGAAGGGTGAGTCTCTTGCTTTACCTCACTCGCGCCCGATGCCAGCGATAGGTAGTCGTTGCCATGAGTTGCGTATTGTGGATCAAGATAAAAGCTGGAGAATAATTTATCGAATTGATGAAGATGCAATTTTGATTGTTGAGATCTTCAGCAAAACAACCAGAGTAACACCCAAGCATGTGATTGAAGTTTGTAAAAAGCGCCTGGGTAAATATAATGCTGATCAGCAAGAGTAATAAGATGGAACAAGCCAAGAAAAATCGTTTAGAATCAAAGGGTTGGAAGTTTGGAACAGTAGCGGATTTCCTAGAGTTAACACCTGAAGAAACCGTGTTGGTTGAAATCAAACTGGCGCTTAACCAAAGTTTGAAAGCCCGTCGCCAAAATTTGATGACTCCAAGTGTACTTGCTGCTAAAATTGGCGACCGTCAGCCTCGAATTGCTAAAGCTGAAAACCCTGACGCAACAGTTTCTATTGAGATATTAATAAGAGCAATGTTAGCAACAGGTGCCACTCCCCAGGACATTGGGCAAGTCATTGCTGGTGTAAAGTAAGAACAATGTAATGAGACACCTAACGGTGAAGTTGAGCGGTGTGAGAGCATTTGGTTAGACACACCGACTCACTACAAACAAACTAGCCTCTAAACTCTAGCAGATGAGATCTAAAAAATCAATCTTTTAATTTCTGTGAATGAGGTAAAAAAAACAAAACTACAAGAATACCCATTTGGAGCCAAAACGCAGGAAAGCCGTACTTCTAGAATAATAAAATGGGTAACAAGAAAGGAAAACGAATCGTTGTCATCGGTGCGGGTATTGGGGGATTGACTGCTGGAGCATTATTGGCCCGTCGCGGTTATGACCTGTTAGTGTTAGACCAAGCAATAGTACCGGGGGGCTGTGCTTCTACTTTTAAGCGTCGCGGTTTTACCTTCGATGTGGGGGCTACTCAGGTGGCGGGTTTGGAACCGGGAGGCATTCATCACCGTATTTTTGGGGAATTAGAGGTGGAACTCCCCAGTGCAACTCCCTGCGATCCCGCTTGTGCGGTGTTTTTACCCGGGGAGTCTGTACCTATCAATGTGTGGCGCTCTCCCTTTAAATGGAAGGCTGAGAGGGAAAGGCAGTTTCCTGGAAGTGAGGGGTTTTGGCAGTTAATGGCTAATCTTTTCCATGCTAGTTGGCAGTTTCAAGCCCGGAATCCGATATTACCTCCTCGCAATTTATGGGATTTGTGGCAGTTAGGGGGAGCGGTGCGCTGGGATACTTTGATAACTCTGCCTTTTACTTTCATGACGGTGGGAGATGCTTTACGATTATATGGCATTGATGGGGATAAGCGTTTAAAGCAGTTTCTGGACTTGCAGTTAAAGTTGTATTCTCAGGTAAATGGGGATGAAACAGCACTATTATATGGAGCGACTGCGTTAGCTGTTTCCCAAGAACCTCAAGGTTTATTTCATCTGAATGGAAGTATGCAGGTGTTGAGCGATCGCCTGGTGGAAGGGTTAGAAAAACACGGCGGGAAGCTATTAATGGGTCATAGGGTGGTTCATATTGAGACTTCCTCCCGACGAGTTACGGGAGTGAGGGTGAGAGAAGAGAAGACAGGGAAGGTTTTCCGGGAAAAAGCTGATGAAGTGGTGGCCAATGTGACCGCGCAGAATTTGGTTCAGCTGTTAGAACCGGGGATCATGTCTATGGCTAGTTATGGCCGTCGGGTGAAGCAGTTACCAGAAGCTTCCGGTGCTTTTGTGGTCTATCTTGGGGTAGATAGGAGTGCTATTCCTGCTGGATGTCCCCCCCATTTACAATTTCTCTATGACGAGGATGGAGTTATCCAGTCTTTGTTTGTGTCGGTGAGTAAACCGGGAGATGGGAGGGCGCCGTCTGGGAAGGGGACGATTATTGCTTCCTGCTTTACGGAGACGGGGATTTGGGGGAGAGGGGGAGATGAGGAATATGAGAGTTTGAAGGAGGTATATACTAAAGAGGCGATCGCTCGTTTGAGGCAATATTTTCACCTGGACGAGGATACAATTATTCATCTTGAAGCTGCTACTCCCCGCACCTTTGCCCGTTTCACAGCCCGGGAAGGAGGTATAGTCGGAGGTATTGGTCAAAGAGTGGGGACTTTTGGACCTTTTGGTTTTGCTACTCGCACTCCTGTTCCTGGTCTTTGGTTAGTGGGGGACTCTACTCACCCCGGGGAAGGTACTGCTGGAGTTAGTTATTCTGCTTTGACGGCGGTTCGACAAATTGAAGCTTCGTAGGGTGGGCACTGCCTACCTTCATAAGTCTAATAGATTAGAAGAAGTAAATAATACGAACTATAGCAGCAATAAATGAGAACGGATACAATTTTCTATGAACTCTTCCGAACCTTCCCAAGTCTCTTATTTGAACTGATAGGTAAGGAACCAGCTTTAGCCAAAGCTTATCAGTTTACGTCTGTAGAGGTAAAAGAACTGGCTAGAACCATGGATGGCTTATTTTTACCCACAGATAAGACATCCCCCATTTACTTTTTGGAGGTACAGTTTCAGAAAGACAATGATTTCTATTGGCGCTTAGTCACGGAAGTATTTGTTTATCTCGGTCAATATAAACCACAGCGAAATTGGCAAGCAATAGTGGTGTGGTCCAAGCGCAGTTTCGATCCAGGTGTACCTATTCCCTATCAAACATTGCTGGTAAGCAATCAAATAAGGCAAGTTTATTTAGATGAATTAGAACCCCTAGAGAAGGGTTCGGTAGCCTTAGATATTGTTAAATTTGTAGTGGAGTCTGAGGATAAAGCGAGCAAGCAAATCAAGCCATTAATACAACGAACCCAGCAGGAGGTGAAAGATGAGTCTCTCAAAATAAATCTGATAGAATTAATTGAGAAGGTCATAGTTTATAAGTTTGGCTACAAAAAACGACAGGAGTTGAAAAATATGTTGAAGTTAAGCGATTGGCAGGACACTAATTTATATCACGTTCTTAAGGAAAAAATTAATGAGGAGGTTAAGCAGGAGATTGAAGAAAAAGTTCAGCATAAGGTTAAGGAAAAGGCTAAGTTAGAATCAGTACCTCGGTTTTTGAAGTTGGGTTTGACTGTAGAACAGATTGCCCAAGCCCTAGATTTGAGCATTACAACTGTTCGCCAGGCAGCTGATGAACAGTAACCTAGTATGTTATGCAAAGCGCGGTATTACCGCGCGCCCTATCCAACCTATCCCAAACCCTAGACCCTATACCTAGTCTATGGCTATTTTAGATGTCGATCGTATTTATACCTTTAGCCAATTCAGCGAGTTTAATCAACCGCCGGAAGAAATTTTGGCGGAACTGGGTTATGACCTTCAAATTGAGGGGTTAGACTTGCCCAGGGCAAAAGTCGTTGATTCCACTGTCCTGCAAAAATCTTTAGAACGACGTATTCAACTTACTCCGATAGATTTTAGTTAACAAATGTTAACACTCGCTCACCAATGCACTACTGGATTATCCAGTAGAGGGGCTATCTCCCAATGCGGTTACTTAGAAAATAACCGCTCTTTGTTTATTTGTGAGCTTGGTTATCGCTCTTGTTCTCAACATCTTCAGCTTATCTTGGTGATTCGGCTTGGTTATCGCCGCAGGGCAAGGCATCTTTGGGTGCTAATACCAATATAACATGCACTTTTCGAGTTTGTCAACCCCTAATGCAAACTTTTTTGAGCAATTATTGCTATTTGGTAACAAATCAGCCACTGTGTGTCAACCCTTAACGTCTGAGCAAGCGCGGCGAGAAACGCTGATGGCTCCAGTTCTTTTTGAAGTTGTAGAACAGTTAGGTGTACGGCTTAATATTGAATACCCGCTCACGGGTAGGCACGGTAAAGGCAATTTAGATTACCTAATTCGGGGCGAAAGAACCCTGTTAGTGATAGAAGCAAAGCGCGATGATTTAACAGGAGGGTTTACCCAACTTGCAGTAGAAATGACAGAATTGGGGAACAGTTATGGCGCAGTTACCACAGGGAATATTTGGCAGTTTGCCCAACTAGAGGGACAAATAATCACTCAAGATTTGAATCTCTATCGGGTTCCCGCAGATTTATCCATCTTACTCTCAGTGTTGTTGGGAATATTAGGAGGACGGGATTAATTACCGCTACAACCAGAAGAGAGTATAACCGACCTAACAACACCCCAAATAGCTGCTAATAAGATCCATCCGAGAGTATTGAGGCGAAAATCAAAGATAGTGACATCAAGGCAATTAAAGAGTACGCAGCTAGCAAAAGCAACTAGATAAGTATAGACGATTAATTTATCTCCATTATCTCCCGGTTTTGCTTGTAGGTAGTAAACCCCCCTAACCATTATCCAACCCACGATAATACACAACAACAGAGTCCCTGGGAGTCCTGTTTCCGCTGTCAGCATCAAAAACAAATTGTGAGGATGTCCTAACCAAACATCCATCTGGGTTTCATACAGAGGGGTAAAATTGCGCAGTCCCCAACCTGTCCAGGGACGTTCCAGAGTTAGGTTCCAGCAAAACTGCCATTGGGTTGTGCGCAGAGTAGGGAGGGGGCGATCTGGATACAATTCATCGGTGAGTCGCGCCCAAAAGTAGGCCGGGACAATTTTGCGCAGCCACAATGCAGCTGGATTTGGACCGAAAGATGCCCCCAGAATAATAGTTCCTGCTGCGGTGACAGCCCCCACTAGCCAATACCAGCCCTTATATAAGGCAAAGGCAAGACCAGCCAGGAAGGCGATCGCCCAACCATTGCGGGAACTGGTTAAAATTAATCCGCTGCCGCTACTAACAAGTAGTATGCATAGATATGTTTTTAATAAATTATTGTAGTCAGTTTTATAGTTTGATAGTACCAAACCCAGGGCGAGAACCAAGACTAGTAACAGATAGGCAGAAAAGGTGTTAGCATACATAAATACAGAAGCCATTCTGCCGGAGGGATTGCCGTTGGCGATTAATTTCCAACCAAATACTAACATTGGTGTATGCCAACCGCCTAAGATTTGACCGAAACCGAGTACAATTGGGGGAGTGGAACCAATAACGAGAACCCAAGCTAACTGTCGCAGTTGGGAAGGTTGTTGGATTAGGGTACAAAAGGTAGCAAAAAAGAGAAAATAGGGGATAAAATTGCCTAAACCAATGAAAGATTCTGCTTGTTGGGCTGCAAAACAGGAGATAATAATCAGCCAAAGGCTTAAAACCCCCAGTCCCCAATTCAGAGGGCAACGGATCAGGTCACGGAAATCTTGCCACCATATTACCCCTGCTACACCTAGCATCAACACCCCTCCCAAAGCAGGACATGTTGGGAAAATCAGTAATCCAAGAAGAATACAATTCCATTTGTTTTGGTTCTTTGCCCGGTTTATAGCTAAAAGCGGCATTGTTTATATATAATTAGAGCACTCCCCAAGTGATATTATGTCAGTTCAAACACCCAACACCCCTGGTAACTGGTAACTGGTATTGCGAAGCTTTGCGAAGCTTTGCGAAGCAACCGCCCTTGGCGTCCCGCCTTTGGCGTCCCGCCCTTGGCGTCCTGGTAACTGCCTGACTGCCCCGGTTGGCATGAGCAGGACTGGTAACTGGTAACTGGTAACTGGTAACTGGTAACTGGTAACTGGTAACTGGTACTTGTTTCAAGCGAGTTCCCAACATTCGGTACGAATGAGACGAATTTGTGCAAGCAGCCCAATAGTGGGGATAATGCGACTGTAGTTAGTAGCAATTGTTCGCCAACTCAAGTCAACCAAGAAAGATCCAGTGAGCAAAGGTCCGACAACTGCCAAAACTGTAGGAGTTGCGCAACGAACCGCACTTATAGCTATACCTCTTCTCGCTCCCAGAGCAACGGCTACCGCTGCACCACCGCGCTTTAGAGCTGCTTTTGTGGCAGAAGCTTTGGTGAAGTGAAGAGCGAATTGACGGGGGATCTGTTTTAATAAGGGTGTCACCAAAGAACTGACAGCGAGAACACCACTACTTTTGAGCAGAAGAGGGAAAGGATTATTTTTTAATTGAACTGTAATAGGTTCTGGGAGTTTTAACTTGTCCAGTCCCCTAAGAATGTGGTGGCTCACAGATTTTCTTTCCTCACAGGGTAAGCGTTTCCAGGCTTTTTGGGCTAAATGAAGAAAGATTTCTATTTCGATATCGGTGGTGGAAAATGCTGCTAAATAAGGTATTTTTAAGTAATGGCAGACTCGAATCAGTGCTTCTCGATAACTCACCTGCTGGGTCTTTCTCCGCAGCACCGTCATTCCGTCTGCTGCTAGATAGCGAAATCGCTTTTCGAGCGAATCGATCCAATCCCTATCGCTTTGACTTTGGATCTGAATAGGATCGGGAGTATGAAGATAATCTAGGGGATTGAATCGGCGACAGAAAAGAATGTGGGTGATCTGTTGTAACTCATCATAGTTGGCTAGTTCTAGGGCTTGCCTCAGTTCGTCCAATGTCTTTCCTCCCTAAAAAGTTATGCTTAACAATATTCCTAGAGGTTATTATAATATTGGCCAAACGACAGATTTGACACTCCAGCCTGGTATATTCTACAATAATGGAGTATCTCTTAGAAATGAAAAAATTAGGTGTCTATGTCGATACTTCGGTCATCGGCGGTTATTTTGATGCCGAGTTCAAACCCTGGTCTGAGGCTTTGGTCAATGATTTCCGGGAAGAGCGATTTATTCCCGTACTATCATCAGTGACCCAAAACTAAAGCTAGAAGAAGCTGGTTCACTCTATGACGCTTTAGATATGGCTATACAGAAAGTGTGCTGACAGCCCTGCGCCTTGCTATAGTACTGGTAACTGGTATGGTACGTGCTCACTGCTATATATTCTCCGCGCGAGGTTATGAGCCATGAACAAGAATCTTAGTTTTAATGCGTTAGAGTTTGTCCGAAAAGTGCGTAATGAACACGCCGCAGATTTGCACGGCAAGTCACAGGAGGAAATCCTTGCTTTTTTTGCACGTTTCGAGTGGCCATCGGTTAGCCGATCGCAAACATTAATAGGGTGTGTAGGCACAGTCGATAATCCAGCCTCAGCAGCGAGTCTCTTTCCTCCCTTATAGAACCGCCCGAGCAATCAAAAAATATTCAATATTTCAGGGCAATCGCACTTAAATTTTGAAATACCTATCAAAAGTACTTTACTAATAGAAAACCATAGTGCTAGATTAATAGTGGGAGTAACATACGTGAAACTCAAAGCAGTTATTCATCCAGCAGAAGAAGGTGACTACTGAGCAGATGTTCCTGCCTTACCTGGCTGCATAACCGAAGGTGACTCTATGGATGAAGTTTTAGCTAATTTACAAGATGCAGCGCGACCTGAACTGGTCGCTTAGTGCGAGGCTCCTAGCCTCCTAGGGATTTCCTCCCCTAGCCCTCACGGAAAAGACTCACAGAGTCCGGTCACAGCCGCCTGCTCAGGCGCGGCTGGAATGCAGTCCCCGAAAGTAACCAAAATGCCAGGGATTAGGTACAAGGAGCAAGAGGGAAATAGTTGGAAGGTTGAGCGAAAGCGAAGTAAAAGAGTTGCGGTGTCACTGTACAAAAACCGAACTCCTCCGTTTAAACCTCGATAGTAAAGATAGGCGAAATTATCCCTGACACGCCTTAACCAAAACGGTAAGTAGACAGAGTTCACCATTTGCGTTTTGGTGAATTGAGGAAACAAAGCTCTACCGGGGGATAGGAACCAACCTAACCAACTAAAGAAAACTAAGCGAAACAACAGGATAAGCCCTACAGGGTCTAAGAAGTGGTCGATTCCTCTTAGTAGGCTAAAGGTAACTGAGGCGGAAACCCTTGGAGGGTAAAGGATGAGTGAGAAAGCGAATGCTCCTCTGTAATGGAAGAAGATAGGGATTCAAGATTTGTCCCTGACCGAAAGGAAAAGCAGACTTCACTTGGGTCTTATACGAAATAGAAAGACAACTAGAGACCAAACTGAAGGAAAAGTTAGATGACAGAAGCAGTTCTGGAAAATGGACCTAAAGGACAGTTGGAAAAGTGGGGTGACATAAACTGGCGCCGCACTAAGAAGATTGTTAGGAATTTACGCGGTCGGATATTTCGTGCCCGAAAGCTTGGACTGTGGAGGCAATTATTGCGTCTACAGAAATTAATGAAAAGATGTCGGTCGAACCTATTGTTGAGCATCAGACAAATCACGCAGGCAAATGCCGGAAAGCAAACAGCGGGGATAGACAAGGAGGTAATAGAAACCCCAGCACAGCGCGTGAAACTTGCCAACTCGTGGGTCATGCCTAAGGCTAAGCCCGCTAGAAGGGTATATATACCCAAATCAAATGGTAAGAAACGTCCCCTCGGAATCCCGACCGTGAGAGATAGAGTCGCTCAGTCAATAGTAAAGAATGCACTGGAACCCGAATGGGAAGCGGAGTTTGAGGCCAACTCCTACGGCTTCAGACCTGGACGAAGTTGCCACGATGCCATAGCACAATGCTTTGCAAGGTTGAGTAAAGGCAAGAATCGGTTCGGATGGTTTGATAAAGACAAATGGGTTCTGGACGCTGATATCAAGAGCTTCTTTGACAACATTGACCATAAATCTATTCAGAAAGCTACTAGAGAAGACTCTCTAATAAATGGATGGTTAAAAGCTGGATTTGTCGAATATAAGAAAGGTTATACCCCGACCGAAAGGGGTACTCCACAGGGTGGCGTAATCAGTCCCTTATTAGCTAATATAGGACTCCACGGGTTAGAAGAATACATCGGAAAATGTAACCCAAAGGTAGGCGTCATCAGGTACGCGGATGATTTTGTAGTTACCGCTAAGGACAAGGAATCCTTGGAGATACTGAAAATCCAGATAAATCAATGGTTGTCAGAACGAGGTCTTGAAATCAGTGAAGAGAAGACACGGATTGTACATATCAAAGACGGGTTTGATTTTTTGGGGTGCAACCTGCGGCAATACGAGGTGAAGAGTGAGGACGGCGTCTTACGGGACAAGTTAATCATCAAACCTCAGAAGACAAAGGTACTAGCCTTCTGCAAAAAAATTGGTGCAACCATCAGTAGCATGAAGACGAAAACCCCGGAGCAAGTCATCCGCAAGATTGAACCACTTCTCAGAGGTTTTGCTAATTACTACAGAGGAGTATGCAGCAAAGAAACCTTCTCAAAAATAAGCTACCGAATTTGGTGGTACCTCTGGCGATGGGCAAAAAGACGACACCCCAAAAAAGGCAAAAAATGGGTTAAGAAAAAGTATTTCCGCACCGAAACTACCTACGAGAAGGGTGAGAAGAAGGTCAAAAATTGGATATTCTTTTATAAGAGTATGGACAGAAGAGGTCGTGAGTCTCTCCACGACCTGTTCGATATACAGTCTGTACCCATTATAAGACATATCAAAGTGAGAGGAACTAACTCCTTAGATGACCCAGAATTGGTGGAATATTGGCAGAGTAGGCAAACAAAATCAGGTAAAGTGCGCTGGTCCGAAGGCTCTAAATATGAATCTGTCGCAAATGCACAAGGCTGGAGATGCTCAGTATGTCATGACCACCTGTTTAATGGTGAGGAAATTGAGACCCATCACATAGTGCCTGTAAGGAATGGAGGTTCGGATAATATCGACAACCTTCAGCACTTGCATAAAGCATGTCACAAACAGGTACACAGTAAGAAATCCAAGCAGGGCTTGAAGTAAGACTTGAGCCGGATGATAAGAAATTGTCACGTCCGGTTCTTAGGGGAGGGGATAGAGGTGACTCTTGAACTTTACCCGACATTCAAGGTTGGCTAGAAATAGCAAATGAAATAGATCCATCATAGTAAGTGATTCAAAGAAAAGTTGGAGCATGGAACAACAAACAACAAAAATTATTGTCCTAGACGACGATCCCACTGGTTCTCAGACGGTTCATAGCTGTTTATTGCTCATGGATTGGGATATAGCAACCCTGCGACGGGGACTTGCAGACCCAGCACCGATTTTCTTTATCCTCACTAATACCAGAGCACTTACCCCCACTATGGCGGCTACCGTAACGAGAGAAGTGTGCCAAAATCTGAAAATCGCCATTACAGCAGAAGGAATTCAAGATTTCCTCGTGGTTAGTCGCTCCGATTCTACCCTACGAGGACATTATCCTGTAGAAACGGATATCATTGCCGCCGAATTAGGACCGTTTGATGCTCATTTTCTCGTCCCAGCTTTCTTTGAAGGAGGACGAATCACGCGCAACTCGGTGCATTACCTAATAATAGATGGAGTCCCAACCCCAGTCCACCAAACTGAATTTGCTCGGGATTCTGTTTTTAGCTACCACCACAGTTATTTACCGGACTATGTAGCAGAAAAGACTCAAGGGAAAATCCCAGAGACAGCAGTAGAGAGATTCTTGCTCAAAGATATTAGAAGTGGTAGCCTTTCTAGGCTAAAGAATCTCACCGAGAATACTTGTGTAGCAGTGGATGGAGAAATCCAAGAGGACTTAAATCATTTTGCCGCAGATGTGCTCGCCGCCTCCCGAGAAGGAAAACGCTTTCTCTTCCGCAGTGCTGCTAGTATTTTAACTTCTCTGGCGGGACTTGGGAAGCAACCAGTTGTTCCCGAAGACATGGGAAGGTATAAGAAAACCGCAAATCCTGGGGTAGTGTTAGTGGGTTCCCACGTGCAAAAGACTACCCAACAGTTAGAGCAGTTGCTCACTGAACCAGGCGTAATGGGAATAGAAGTTGATGTGGTGCGGTTGAGAGAACAACCAAATCAACGGGATCTCCTCCTAGGAGAAATCCTCGAAAGGTTGTACACAACCTACCAAGCTAATAAAACTAGCGTGGTATATACCAGTCGGGAAGAACTGACTTTCCCTAATATCCAGGAACGTTTGGACTTCGGGGGAATAGTTTCCTCTCTCCTTATGGACGTGGTAAAAGGATTACCAAAGGAGATTAGCTTTCTCATTTCCAAAGGGGGTATTACCTCTAATGACGTCCTCAGCAAAGGTTTGGCTTTAAAGTCCGTGGGGTTACTCGGTCAAATTTTGCCCGGATGTTCCATGGTGCGCACCCCAAAAGACCACCCTCAATTTCCAGATTTACCAGTGGTCCTTTTTCCAGGCAATGTGGGAGATGTGCGGGGTTTGTTAACTGTTTATCACCGTCTCATGTAAATTATTTTTTTTATATTTAACCGCAGAGGCGCAGAGGGCGCAGAGGTAGGGTGGGCATTGCCCACCGATAAACTTCAACTTATAGAGTACCAAACGTTTCTCTAATTGCCTACTCTACGAACTGAATTGGGAAATTACGCACAACGTTGGCGCGCCGCAAATCTGTTGGTCTATTGATTCAGCAACTTAAGGAAGTCTTCTCTGCTCAGCTCGGTATCCCTTAATATTTTTCGTAACAGTCCTCTTCCCAGATTACGGCTTGAATGTATAGGGATAGAGACCGCTCTGCCATCAGGATGTTTCATGCGCACATGACTTGCCCTTTGACGAGTGGTCTCAAAGCCAATTTTTGTAAGGACAGCAAGGTAGTCTAGGCATTAAATAGTTACCTTTTGAACGCCAACAAACTCCAAAGTCTCCTCTACCTCTTCCTCTTCTAGGCACATCTCAATTACTTCTCTAATATTATGATTAAGTTCATCAAGAGTGCGATCTTGACTATAGCAAGCTTTCAGTTGAGGAACTTCTCCAACAAAGAATCCATCCTCATCCCGCTCAACAATCATGTAGAATTCACGCTTTAACATAGTTGACAAGGATAATTTGCAGTAAAATCATTATATCATTTAACCGCAGAGACGCAGAGGGCGCAGAGGAAAGAGAAGAGAGAAAAAAAGATGGTGTTCAGATAATAGGTACCTAAAAAGTGTATCTGCGCGCGCAGAGGCGCTCCGGCACTCTGGATTGATAAACAAGCGTTAAAGCTGCATTCGTTTTAGCTAAATCCTCTCTGCGCCTCTAGGGCTGCTGTGAGCTTCATTTGCAATTTACCCAGAGTATAAAAATACATTATCCCAAACATAATCGATGACGGTTTTCGCCTCATCCAGGCATAATACTTCACAATTACTCTCATTATCGTAACTCAGCAATGATAGTTCCTGCTCCCCCACTTTACCTCGGATTGTTTCCAAACTATTCAGGGTTCCATGGATATCAAAATCTATGGTTGTACCAAATTTATCCTCTATCCATTTTTCTATCCGTTTATCTAACTCTGCTGGGGTGAGGGAAACTTCGCTGGTTAAGAGATGATAATATACTAAGATAATTTCTTTGCATTCTTCCTTTTCTGCACTATCGATTAAAGACTTAAATACCCCGGCATTAGTAGCTAGGAGGCCATAAAAAAGATTTTCGGTCACATTTTTGTGAAATTTGATTTGCTTGTCTTGATATCTGCTATACTGCTGAAAAGCCAACCCAGCTAATGTTAAGATTAAAGATAACACAGCCACTAGCAAAGCCATGACATTATCTACATCTTCTTGCCTTACTTGCTCCAAAGCTTCAATGTTCAAGCCCATGACATAGAAAATAACACTAATCACCAGCAGCAATCTTGGTAACACTCTAAATAGGATGGAAAAAGCAGCTACTAATGCAGGGATACCAAAGAGAAGGCGGTCTTTCTTCGTCATGCTAATCTTAATGTTCGGGAAGAGAAACTCTAGGTCAAGTTTCGGAATATCTTTATAAAGATAAAGATAAATATGACTAGAAGTAAATTTTTCCATCTGCTTTATTTTCTTAGCTGTTAAAGCAGCAGCTTTCTTGAATTTAATCAATAAAGCTACTCGTTCAAAGAACTGGACAGTCTGCTGCTCTTTCCAGAAAAACAATTTCTTCCTGGTAGTAACTTGATCCATCTCCCCTCGACAGTAACAAACAATTTGGTCGAAATCATTTAAATCAACCCTAGTCTCTAATTCCAGCAAGGATTTTTCCCGCAATGCTCTTTGCAAGCTAGATTTAGATATGGGGAAATAATTAGCTCTTACTAATAGCTCTTCAAAAGCAGCTACCAGTTGAACTTTCATTGGTAGCAGTTCCTCAGGAGAAGGTTTAATGGTAATATTACCATCAGGATCAAAAGGAGCGTAGTTAGATTTTAAACTCTCTAGATGTTCATGGAACTGAAAGTGGTAATAAGCTGCGAGTATAGTGCAAAAATCTCGAAACTTTTGCCCCTGAGAAGTAGTTAAACTACCGTCTTGGAGGCAAAATTCGATGATTTCTTCACGACTATAGGGGATAAATGGTTCCTTTTTCTTCATCAGTTATCAGTTTCCAACATTTTTGCCCTCAAACAATTAGCAATGCGAGCAGCAGCTCCCGCTCCACCCATTCTTCGCCTTCCATTAGCAGCAATTAACTCCACAGCTGCTGTATCCTTAAGGGTAGATTGAATGACACCAGCCACTTCATCTGGGTGGGTCACTAAAATGAGAGACGGTCCCAAAAGACGAGTTTGTGCTTCCGCAAAAGCGGGGGTAAATTGAGGTCCATTGCCGGGAATGGCGATCGCCAGTTTCCCCAAACCAACAAATTGCTCTGTGGCAGTTCCAGCCATGGCTATTGCTAAGTCAGCGGTTTGCAAACAATCTGAGTATACACTAGTGGTAACAAGCAGAATAGCATTATTCTGGGTAAATACTAAACCATCCTTAGGCATTAAGGGAAGGGGTTGGGGTTTTTTCGGTTCCAATTCCCAGCCGGTGGTGAGCAAATGGCTGGTAAAAGGTTCCAGACTCAAACCGGGAGCGATCGCCGCTAAAAACAAAACTTCTTTAAAAGCAGCAATAACTCCCCTTGTGGCTCTAATTATCTTCTTCCAGTTATCTTCAGCTTCCGATGTCCGACTACCCGGTAGGAGCAGGATTTTGAGCCTTTTCCATCCCTCACTGTCCTTATTTACCCTATCCCCTGGAGCCAAACCATCCATCATGGGATTGCCCAAATCGAAAGCCGGAATCCCTCGCTGCTGTAATATTTCTGTGGTCAGCTTATCTCTGGGGAAAACAGCCTTGCAGCGGTTCTGACTCATCAACCAACGCTCCCAAGGCAGGTACACAGAACCCAGAGCAGGCTCTAGCCTAGTAGTTGTGGGCAACCATCCCTCTTCATCTCGCCAATAATATTCCGATTTCGCCGTGGCCACAAAAGCATAATCAGCCCTGGTGAGGGATGCAAATAATAAGGGTACTATATCTCCCACTGCCAGAATCGCCCCTTGTTGGTTGCGGCTCCAATGTAGCACTGCCCGTAATTGAGCTAAAGTCAGCCTTATTAAACCCCCCTGCAAATCTCGCCATAACTGTCCCCCGTCCATATAAATAAAGCCCCCTGAAGGCATTTGCTGCACTGGGCCAATGATAGGAATGTTCAAATGACTATAGGCTCGCCCTTCTCCCACTATGGGCAATGCTGCCAGTTCTGGTGCATAGGGCTGTTGCAACAACTGCTCCAAAATTCGCGCGGCAATTACATCTTCTCCATGACCGTTGCTGAGACACAATAGTTTCCCCCTCGACCTGATATTAGGTGGTATCATCTCTTGAAAAGAATGATTACATTGGTTGTTATTTTTAATCTACTCATAACCCTAGTCAATTTGTTTTTCGCTTGGCGCATTTGGCAATTGGGGCGTTGGTTGGCTAATCTAGCAGACACATTAACTAAAGTGGAGCGCAGCACTCATTCGGTGCTTTGTTTCGCTCCGGAAGTTATTCTCAAAGCAGAGAGAGGTGCGGGTCATCTCAGGGGGTACTATCGCCGAGCTTACGTACAAATGCAAAGAGGAAAGCAAGTTTTAACTCTTTTTAATCTAGGAATGAAAATAGTGAGGGGGTAACAAATCAATATTCATCTGCTCCCGCCAAAGGCGGTTGCTTGCGCTTTGCTTGCGCTTTGCTTCGCAAACATCAGCGTTTATCTGCGGTTCAACAAAAAAAATGTCCAAAACAAACAAAAAAGCTATATGGGGCGGAATATTTCTCGGAAGTGCTGTAGGTACCATAATTGGTATGTTAATTACCCCTCGTTCCGGTGGAGAAACGCGACAGGTGCTGAAAAAATCCGCTCGCGCCCTACCAGAGTTGGGATCTGACTTATCAAAAGGCGTCCAGTTGCAAGCAGCTCATCTCTCAGAATCAACACTGCGTAACTGGGAAGGCACCCTAACGCGACTGAAAGAAGCCATCGCCGCCGGAATTGAAGCCAGCAAGAAGAGTGCCCGTGAAATAAATCAGAGTTACGAGAAAATGACCGATGATTCTGATTCTACCAACAATAATTGATAAAAGAATGGGAAGCGCCATCGATCCTCTATTTTGGCTGGGACTATCAATTCTGCTGGTGGCAGTAAGCTTGACAGCTGTCTTAATTGCCGCCCTACCTGCTTTCCACGAATTAGCCCGAGCTGCTCGCAGTGCGGAAAAATTGTTCGATACTCTCCAGCGGGAGTTTCCCCCTACTCTGGAAGCAATTCGTCTGACTGGTATGGAAATTAACGAACTGACTGAGGATCTCAATGAGGGGGTGAAGAGTGCCACGGGAGCAATTGAACAAGTGGATCGCTCCCTGAGCAGTGCCAGACAACAGGTGAAAAAGGTTCAAGTTGGCACCAAAAGCTTAGCCGCTGGAGTAAAAGCAGCTTGGCAAACGTGGAAACGTCCTGCAAGCAAAAATCGCTCCTTACGGCGTTTTCCCCTGAGAAAATCCTATGAAGAAAAATAGCTATTTGGCTTGAATTATTGTAAAATGTAAACAATTGTAAACCAATCTCATAATTTTCCAAGTTTTTAGTTGAATTTTTTAGTTAGAGTCATCATGCAGAATCGCTTTCAGCAACGACTCCTGGGAACCTTAGTAGCCTGTTGGATCGCTTTATTACCGTGGCACTGCCCAGCAGCCTTGGCTTTTGACAACCCAGAGTTATTGCCCGACATTCAAACCCCAGTAATCGATCTAGCCAATTTCTTGCCGGAGTTACAAGAAGATAACTTAATCAAAGAAATAGAAAGCTTTGAGCAAGATACGGGGTGGAAGTTGCGAGTGCTGACTCAATATGATCGCACTCCCGGGAGAGCAGTGAAAGGTTATTGGGGTTTGGACGATCGCAGCGTACTGCTGGTAGCAGACGGTAGAGGAGGAAATCTGCTAGCATTTAATGTAGGAGACGACTTATATCAATTTTTGCCTCGTACTTTTTGGGTGGAGTTACAAACTCGCTTCGGCAATCTCTACTTTGTCCGGGAAAATGGGGAAAATAACTCCATTGCTCGCTCTCTAGAGACAGTGAAAAATTGTCTGCTTCAGGAAGGGTGTGGTGTCGTACCAGGACTCCCGCGAGAACAGTGGATTCTTACTCTGATCACTTCCACCGTGGGAGGTGTTATTCTCGGAGTGGCTGCTGCTCCCCGAAAGGAAGGGCAAATTGTTGCTTGGCAGTGGGCTTTAATTATGTCCCCTCTGTGGGGAATTTTATTTATCGCTTTTGGTATCGGACCTGTTATCACTCGTACTTCAGACATACTACCTCTTTTCCGCAATATCATCGGCTTTGCCCTTGGTGCTTTAGTAGCATATCTATCCCCCTTGTTCAACCAGTCATCAACATTATCTAAATAAATTTATGTAATTTAATTACAGCTGTATATACTTTGGTTAAGCAAAAAAAACTTTTTAAGTACTAACTGGTAACTGATAGCTGGTAACTGGTAACTGCTATAGTCGATTGCTAACTTGGTCAAAAATATCCCGCCGCAGATAAGGATATTGTCCGATCCAAAGATTATGAGCAGGGATATAGGCATCCGTAATTTTGTCTACCCGATTCAAATCTGATTTTCTCGACAAAATTAATAACTCGGCAATTTGCCCAGGGGCAATTACTTTGTGAATGCGACGTAGAGGTGCTTGCACTTGGGCGGTGAATCCCGTTTTATCTCCCAGAACCAGATTAATCCATCGCTCTCGATTTTCGATAATTACTAATTCCCCCCGTTGGTTGACAGTTTTTTCTTTGCCAATTAATTCTTCTGTGAGAAAAACATCCAGCACTCTACCGCGCCAAAAACCGCTGTAAGCAAACTTGCGGCAAGTAGCATTGCGCCTACTCGCCCAGAAAACAGGTGCCCAAAGCCAGTAAAGTCCGACGCTCGTCCCCAAGATTAATTTTAGTTCATTGGAACCCCCAGCTATAAGCTGCACCAATAATAAAACCGATACTAGGGCGACTACGGAAATTAACAGCCGCCTTAAGACATCTTTCGGTTTGCCCCAATAATAAGCGTATTGAGGACCAGTAGCAATTAAAGGAATTATTTGCTCGAATTTCGCTCGGGTGAGGGGAATTAACATCGGTTTATTAGATAAAATCACGCAGAGGCGCAAAGACGCGGAGAGACGGTATCCAATGCTTTGGTAAATTCTCCGGGGGCAAAGTCCCCACTACTAGGACGTCTTTCTCGGTTATATCTTTCCTTACCTGTTTTCCTATCTATTTCCTCAAAACTTGTTGAGCGTTAACCTTCATAGAACCCTCCCTTTTCTCTTACTCTGTGTCCTCTGCGTCTCTGCGGTTTATTATACCGGATGCGGGTTCGCCCTACACCTGGTTTGGTGGGCAATAGCAATTGACGATCTTAATTAGGGTACTAAACGTTGAGCTGGTAACTGCTATAATATCACACAGAGGCGCAAAGGCGCAGAGAAGAGGAAACTATGGAAGTCCAACTCAAACAAATAATTGTTCCCCCGGGTCAGCAACTCCTCATGACCGATGTCAGTTGGCCGATGTACGAACAACTACTTCTTGAGTTCGGGGAAAAACGGGGTTCGCGGATTAATTACAGTGGAGGAGTCTTAGAAATCATGGTACCCTTACCGGAACATGAAGATGATAAAGTGATAATTGCTGACTTGGTGAAAGTCCTCCTGGAAGAACTTGACATTGAATTTAGGAGCTTGGGTTCAACAACCTTTAAAAGCGAAACCATGAAACAAGGGTTAGAAGCAGATGACTGTTTCTATATCGAAAACGAAGCAGCTATTCGGGGGAAAAAGCGCATTGATTTAACTGTAGACCCGCCGCCGGATTTAGCCCTGGAAATTGACATTACTTCCCGAACTCAGTTCGATAACTACGAAGCATTAGGGGTAGGGGAACTGTGGCGATTTAATGGTAAGATTTTAGAAATTAACCTGCTGCAAGAAGGTCAATATGTCCAGGGGAACGAAAGCCCTCATTTTCCAGGCTTTCCCCTGGGTGATGTCATACCCGAGTATCTAGAACAGAGTAAAATGGAGGGGCGAAATAAAACAATGAAAGCCTTTCGCGCTTGGGTTAAAGAGCGGAAAGGAAAGAGAAATAAATGGAAAGAAGTGGGAAAAAAAGCATCATGGAATCTGTAGCAACGACCCCCCTAGCAGAATTTCTCTCTGAACCCAACATTGAAGCCTCCCCCCCATGGGAGTTTCTTAACGGACGCCCACTGCAAAAACCTATGACTCCCCTTTTTCACTCCAGGCTACAGCGCCACTTGGTTAACTATATCAATTATCATACCGAAGGATTTGAAGCGGTACAAGAACTGCGCTGTGTGGTTCCTCCCTACTCGCCGGTTCCCGATATTTCTGTTGTTGCCCTCTCTCGTCTTTCCCATGAGGATGGCCCCCTAGAGGGTACACCGGACTGGTTAATTGAAATTCTCTCCCCCGACCAAAGCACTCTAAACTTACAAAATAAAATTCTTCACTGTCTGAGTAACGGAACCCAACTTGCTTGGTTAATAGATATGACTCGTCAGCAGGTTTGGGTGTGGCAAGGAACTGAAATTCTGACTGGGTTGTTGAGTTTTCCATAGATGTGATGACTGCCTTTGATTCGTAGACATTTCCAGCCATTTCGTTCTCGTACTTTAGCAAAGGCTTTTCCTGAAATGGACTTCATACAACAATCGACCATACCTGTGAAGATTCATCAAGTCCTAGATTTTCCTCCTCCACGAGTAAACAACCTTCTACCGCTTCATACAGATTTTGCAGTAGTTCTTCAAAGGTGTCACCCAGAGTCACACAACCTGGGATAGCTGGTACTTCTGCCCAGTAGCCATCATCTTCTTTATGGACAATTACGTTGACTTTCACAATGGAACAACTCCTTATATATCTGGGTTTATTTTAACAAAAACATTGGTAGGGTGGGGCGTACAGGTAATTTTTCCTTTGGTATGAATAGCTATATTGAACTAGATACAATTGATTTGGCCTTAGCTTTGGGCATTATGGGCATAGCGATCGCCCTTTCAAGCTGGCAGAAATTGGCAATATCAGGACAGCTACTTTTTGCTACTGGGCGATCGCTCCTTCAATTAATGATTGTGGGTTATATTCTGGAGTTTGTCTTTGCTTTAGATAATTCCTGGGGGGTGCTGGCTATCCTCCTGATAATGCTAACTATAGCAGCTATAGTGGCGCGCAATCGCATTGGCAAGAAGATTAGGGGTTTATTCCCTGTAGTCTGGGGTTCCCTTTTCGCCAGCGCTGCCCTGACTTTAAGCTATACTATCGTTCTCATCATTCAACCTCCCCATTGGTACGAACCCCAGTATTTAATTCCTTTAGCGGGAATGATTCTTGGGAATGGACTCAATAGTGCTTCTCTGTCTGGGGAACGTCTTGTGAGTAGAATAAAAAGCAGTTCCTTGGAAATTGAGACTCATCTCTCTTTAGGAGCAACACCGAAACAAGCGATCGCAGCTTATCGTACTGAAGCAATTTCCACGGGATTAATTCCCACAATTAACAGTATGATGGTAGTGGGTATGGTCAGTTTACCGGGGATGTTTACCGGACAGGTATTAGCTGGCAGCGAACCCCTCAATGCAGCATCTTACCAGATTTTAATTTTGTTTGCGATCGCTTTGACTAATTTAACCACCACCTTGCTAGTTACTGAAGGGGTTTATCGACGGTTTTTTAATCAGGATAGTCAGTTGATATTATTTTAAAGAATAGGTCATATATCCCAGTAAAATCTGTAACTATGGGAGCGCGAAGGGCTATAGGTTCTCGATAAACTCTTCAGGGGTAACTTGTGCAAGCTTTAGAATACCTCTCAATGTACCGACCTTCAGTTCCTGATGTATCGGGACAACACAGCCAATTTCGGCGAACTCAGTTACTTTCTTCATCACAACATGACTCCCTTTTTTGCGAACCTGATGGAAACCTAATCGCTCAAGTGTACGGATTGCCTTTCTGCTTGAGATTCGTGGCAATCTAGGCATAGTTAACCTCAATGTTAGTCACAAATCTAGGAGATGTTTCAGGTAGAGGGAACTCCTCCAAGTAAAGCTTGGTTGCCTCTCTTAGACCTGCGATCGCCTCCTCAATTGTCTCCCCTTGATCTACTGTGCCAACTTCTGGACATTCAGCTATGTACATATCTTCTTCCTTGTGGAGGATAGCCGTAAAATAACGAGTTGCCATGATAAAGCGTTGTGTGTTGATATACAGTGTCATCTCTACAATACCAAGAGAAGACACTGATGAGTAAATGAGGTTTTATGAGAGTTTTAGATAACTCCGAAGAGATCGCCACCCACAATCGAAAGCTTTTCAACCATTCCCGGCAAAATACCTGCTTTATGGACTCTTCCCCAGGCATCTGTTGTAGTTTAGCTGCAATTAAGATATTCAGGGGATGCAACTCAAGATCCATTGTCTTAATAGACTTGTGATTTATTTTCCTTAAATACCTTACTTATTAAATGCATATTAAAGTTAGTATTAAAGCTCAAACCAAGTGTCAGCCTCCAGTTTTTTTTGTGAGATATTTTGGTCCTGGATTCAGTACCGAACGCTTCGATTTTTGCTCACGTTCCCGAAGTGCCATAACTATCCGCTTAATATCGTGTCCATAAAAAGCTGCATGTTCCTCACGGTACTTGCGCACCTCTGCAACAATTGGATCCTCAATCACCATTATCTCCTCCCAATTCTTCAGGTAAACACAGTTGCAAGCATACTAAATTTAGCGTAATTTGTATGCTTAAAATTCCACGGGGTGCTCACGATAAGACATCAACAACAGTTTTGTACTTTTCCATTATAATATAACAAGCTTATTCATTAGGCGATCGCCCTGATTTTGCCATAGCTAGTGAGCCAGAAAAGTTCATCCCGTAGGTTGGGTTGAAGAATGAAACCTAACACAAATCACCAAGGAAGGTGCGTTATTAACGCACCTACAAGACCAAATGATCGATATAACTTTTCTAACTAATGAACAATCGCTGGCGTTGGTAAATCGAGGGATGAAAGAACAAATGTGCGACCTAGCTAGGCAGGGACAGGAACTTCCCAGAATTTGAGGTAATGAACCAGAAGCCGAATTGAATGGGACAGCATGTTCTGAGACTTAGAGTAGCACAAGGTTTTTCGGTGTAAGCGCGCTAGATAATGACGCAAACGAGTATTCTCTCCCTCAACCCTTGTCATGTACGTCTTGCTTACAATTTGGTCCCCAGGAGGAATAAATTTCGGATAGACAACATAACCATCACTAACCCAAAAGTAGCACCTCCACCACTCAATCATTTGCCACAAAATATTGAAAGTCTCACTACTGCGATCTGTGGGAACAGATCTGGCATCGCCAACAACCCAGGAGAGAATACCAGGTCGAAAGTGCTCCACGGAGGTCCAGAGCCACACTTTATTCTTCTTGTTTCCGACAAAGGTTTTTACCTCGTCCAGTTCTCCGACTTCAGGTAGTTCATCTGGATCATAGGCCATTGGTAATCCTTCACCCACTGCCTTAATCCACTGCAAAATGATGGTGTGAGATACTCCTGCTACTCTACTAATCCCCCTGATTCCCATGCCATTGACGTACATCTTCAAGCAGATCCTTTTAACATCGTCACTGTCTCCCCGCTTTGTGTACACATCAATAAACTGACGATCTCAGTTCACACAGATATGATTCTGCTTGTCTCGACGATGCCCGTTTTTATGGATATGCTGACTTCCACATTCTGGACACTTCATATACTTTGACCAAAGAGCACTATCGCTTGCATTGTCTCACAGATTCTTTATCAATCTATTTCTCTTTTTCATCCCTCGATTTACCAACGCCCCATTTCTGTTCCTCTTAAATATTTGGCTACACATTCGGTCACAAGTAAAAGACCCGACGCCGAATTTACGTGGGAATACAGAAACAGAGAAGAACTGCCATCGCGAGTAAATGTGACTTACCTGGATGTTAACCTAAATTACTCTCAAAATACCCAAGGATATAAAAGGCAGTTAGTTTCCCAAGAGAACAATAGGGAAGTAAAACTTCCCTTGGTTTTGACGGCAGGAGAAGCTAGAACTATAGCAGAAAGAACTCTTATTCTCCAGTGGGGAGAAGGGACTGAAACAGTGAAATTAGAGCTTCCACCCGCCTTGCTCTACGTGGAAGTTGGGGATATTTTGATTCTTCCTGGAAGTGATATTCCTTTGGAGATTATCCAACTCAACATAGGAGCTAATTTTCGGATTTCTGTTGAGTGTCGCCCTTTTGACAAGCAAGTATTGAACTTCACGAGGTCCTTGACGCAGTTGAACCCAATTGATTTTACTCCTCTCTCGCGGGGAATTCCCTATAGCGTTAGAACTAGCGCCAGGGGATCCTCTGGCGTTGTTGTGACCAGAAAAGCGCAAGCTAATATCGTTTATCGGGAGGGAATTGATTATAATTACGTCTCAGAAAACAGTACCATAACTATATTGCCAAGGGGAAATATAGAACCTGGAGAAAAGTTGAGCATTATAGGAGAGGAAGAACCAGAAACTACTCCTTTAGGAGCGAGTTTTCCTAGTCATACTTCTTTTTAAATTTTCGATATACCATTGATTGATGCTAATTCCAAAGAGGGGCTGTATTACTTGGCTAATGGGGATGATGGCTGGAGAGGAGGAACTCTTTATGCAAGTTTAGACGACTCTAGATACACTTTACAGGGGAGAATTGAAGACCGAGGAGTCTTTGGAGTTTGCAATAATATTCTCGGTTATGTATTAGACTACTCAATAGTAGATAGAATCAATACTATAACCGTGGTGCTTACAGGAGATTTAGTAGCGATGGAAAGTGTTACCGATGTAGACCTTAACAATGGTTTAAACAAAGCTCTTGTGGGAAACGAAATCATCCAGTTTCAAAACGCGATAGAGAATGCAGATGGGTCGTGGACCTTGAGTACTTTGAGAAGAGGAATCAGAGGGACAGAGAAAGCTATTGCAGGACATGAGGAATCGGAAAGATTCGTATTGCTTTCTGGAGATGATGCTGTGATTGAGGTATTACCTAGCATTGTACCGAGAGTAGGGACCACTATCTATTTCAAGATGGTTAGTCCAGGACAAGAACTGTCAAGAATACCGGCTATATCTATGGAGATAGAAGGAAAGGCTTTTCGTCCTTATGCTCCCACCAACCTAGTTGCTAGTATCAAGACAACCGGAGATATAGCTATCACCTGGACTCGTCGCGATAGGCGAGCGGGGGACTAGAAACGTTCCTATCCGTTTCTCCCCCTCTCAGAGGGAAGCGAAAGTTACGAAGTAAAAATTACCACTAGAAATGGGAGAAGACTTAGAGCAATTGCTACCACCTCCCCTTCTGCTGTTTATTCGGCGCAAGACCAGGTCACGGATTTTGGAACTACTGCTACAACTATCACAATCGCTGTTTCCCAAAAATCAAGAACAGTAGGGAATGGAGAGAGCATAGAAACCACCATTAGGGTTCCTGCCAAACCGCCTAATTGAGAACTATTCAATTGAGTAGCTATTTATACTTTTATTATTATTTTAGTATCTATGTATACTTTTATTACTATTTTACAAAATAGGTGCTGGTAAATCAAATCCATGTTATATTTGCTAAATACCTTATGATTTTGCCAATGAACAACATCATGATTCCTCAAGTGTCAAAAAAAATTTGCTCCATTTTTATTACCCTACTCGTCTGTTTAACAGTCACATTCTCCACTCTTCTTACACCTGTTTTTATTTCTCCTCTTTCAGAGGCATCAGCACAAACCGTTACAGAACGACCATTTAGCGAGCAGGGTGGTTGTAAATCTCCACCAACGACATGGGATCAAAAACGTCGTTCTTGCAACGACTTTTTTACATGGCCCGACACCGAGCAAGAGCGTCCAAACGGTAATTACAGTATTATTAAGAGTTCCGTAGTGGTAGAGCAACTAGATCGACGTGGTACTGGTGGAGGTTGCGAGCCTTCGTATATTGAAGAAGAAATTGTAATCGATCTTCCTGAAATCGGTCCAACAATTGTTTCTTTAGTAAAAGGGGTTAAAATTTCGTTCAACGCAAGAGGAAGTAAGAACCCTAATACAACAGGAAGAATCGAATGTAAAGTATCTGGAAGATATTCTTCACAATAGTTTTATCTGGCCCGATGTTGTTGAACTAAGCCAGACAGTCGCCCGTCTGACTTAGTTCAACAGGTTTCCCCTGTAATACGAAAAGGATATATTTAAAAGCAGATATTTTGATTATATCAATTAAAAAGATTAGTCTATCCCTATTTAACTGGTGCTCTGCTTTATGGTAGAGTCTTGGAGACTCCCAAACCTCACCATTGTTATCAGCAAAGAAGTACTTTAGGCCCAAGTCCAAGCCTAGGCGTTGGTAAATCGAGGGATGAAAAAGAGAAATAGATTGATAAAGAATCTGTGAGACAATGCAAGCGATAGTGCTCTTTGGTCAAAGTATATGAAGTGTCCAGAATGTGGAAGTCAGCATGTCCATAAAAACGGGCATCGTCGAGACAAGCAGAATCATATCTGTGTGAACTGTGGTCGTCAGTTTATTGATGTGTACACAAAGCAGGGATACAGTGACGATGTTAAACGGATCTGCTTGAGGATGTACGTCAATGGCATAGGACTCAGGGGGATTAGCAGAGTAGCAGGAGTATCTCACACCATCATTTTGCAGTGGATTAAGGCAGTGGGTGAACGATTACCAATGGCCTATGATCCAGATGAACTACCTGAAGTCGGAGAATTGGACGAGGTAGAAACCTAAGTCGGGAACAAGAAGAATAAAGTGTGGCTCTGGACCGCAGTGGATCACTTTCGACCTGGGATTCTCTCCTGGGTTGTTGGCGATGCCAGATCTGTTCCCACAGATCGCAGTAGTGAGACTTTCAATATTTTGTGGCAAATGATTGAGTGGTGGAGGTGCTACTTTTGGGTTAGTGATGGTTATGTTGTCTATCGGAAATTTATCTCTCCAGGGGACCAAATTGTAAGCAAGACGTACATGACAAGGGTTGAGGGAGAGAATACTCGTTTGCGTCATTATCTAGCGCGCTTACACCGAAAAACCTTGTGCTACTCTAAGTCTCAGAACATGCTGTCCCATTCAATTCGGCTTCTGGTTCATTACCTCAAATTCTGGGAAGTTCCTGTCCCTGCCTAGCTAGGTCGCACATTTGTTCTTTCATCCCTCGATTTACCAACGCCCTTTTGGCTCGAAAGGAATGATTGGTTGGCTGCCATGGTCAAATCCTATATATAGTCTGTGGTTCAGGTATCAATACTGCTTATCAGCAACCCTGACAAAATTTTATACTTCTCCATTATAACAGATTTAATTATTAATGTCAAGTCTTTTTTGGAAAATTTTTGAAATCTCTGAGGGCGATCGCAGAGTTCTGTAATCAACCCCAGTTCTGTAATCAACCTCAAAAGCGACTTAAGAATATTTTAACATTTTATTACTTTATAAGTAAAAAACTTAGTTAAGCCAAATAAGTTAACTTAGTTATCTATAAATTTAGATATTACTTATGAAAATTTAAATTATCAAATACAACTTTTAACAAGCGTAAATAGCCTAGCTCATAGGGTTGATGCCTTTAAGATTCTCTTCACAGATACCCTCTAAGGATAAGTTACCAGTAAAGAGCCATCCGAACTATAAACTTCCAGAGGAATGCCAGTATTCTGACTAATATTAGCTATAGCATTTTCTACGCTGGAGATATGTTTCCTCAGTTCCTTTTGTATATCCCTATTGCCGTCAACTCTGGCTTGAAGTTCTATTTGCCACACTTCCATCATATAATGAGAAGAAAGCATGACTTTTATCCTATTATCTTCAATCTTATAATCACAAATCTTTGTTTCCTGAGCACAAATTTGCTCTAAATAAAATTTACCTTGCTCTTGTTTGAGAGCGAGTTGCAATCTAGCTTTTGCCTCTGCCAGTTGCCTGGTGAAATTTTCTTTTTGGGATAGAGTACGATTGTATTGAATACTCTGAACCGGAACCGAAGCCAAAGAGTTTAAAGCATTGTTCCAGCCCGAGACCGCTTTTGACCATTGATTCTTGGCAGCAGCATTTTGCGCTCGTTCAGCCCAACGAATAGCTTGTTCGTAAGCACCAAGAGCCAGTTGCTCCTGCTGTTTCCGTGAGCGAACCTCAGCTAACTTCTCAGCGAGGAGCGGTTTCAGTTCCTTTCCTTGCTCTTTGGCAGTAGTATTGGGGGGAATCTCTTCTAAGCGTTTAATGGCAGTTTCCCAGGTAGATTGAACTAATTGCCAGTTGTCTGGAGACTGAGCCACACTCTGACGCACTTGGGCAATACTAGCAGCTTGGAGGGCGGCTGCCAGTATTTCATTAGCCAAGCTCTCTTGCTGATAGAGGGCGATTTTCTCTTTTGCTTGAGGATACCACTGGCTATGGTTGGGCAATTGTTCTAAAAGAGCGATCGCCTCTTGCCACAGTTGCTGCATTTGGGTAGTAAGTTCAGGAGTCAAGGGCTGATTTTCAGCTAGAGCAACTGCTTGAGCAGCCCTAAGGTCAGACTTTAACACTAACTCTAATATAGCTCTACGCGCTTCATAGGTTTGGAGCAGTTTTTCTGCCCTCTTACCATGTCTGGATATTGGAGCAATATTGTGCAAAATCTCAATAGAAGAATTTAACTCCTCTAAACTTGCTAAAATTGCTCTTTCAGAGTCATTTTTTCCCTCTACTATTTCTTCCCAAGACTGGGCTAACTGTTGCGCCCGATTTAAAGCAGAACAACCACCAATAACGCAATGCTTCCAGAGCAGATAAATGGTACTGGAGAGCGTTACCAAACTGATACTGGCGAAGATTATTAACTTATAGCGCTTTGGGCGGTTTTGTCTGGTGGGTAACCTCATAGGGGAGATGGGGGTATGGGGTTCGGGGTATGGGATCGTCCGAACGGGCGACTGCTATACTATTATATGAGATAGGAACAACGCCCTTCGCCCATGCAGCGGCTTTGCGCGAACCCAACCTCAAGGATTATTTGGCGATCGCCCGTAGCCCCCCTCCTGGGAGGGGGGTTGGGGGGGTGGGTACAACCCCCCATCATACGCCCAACTGTCATGGTACAAGGTCACCTTTCAATTACCAGTGACCAGTAATCACGTACCATGGTAGCAGCTCAACCTTGGGTTTGAGGCCCCCACCTTTCAGTTACCAGTGACCAGTAATCACGTACCATGGTAGCAGCTCAACCTTGGGTTTGAGGCCCCCACCTTTCAGTTACCAGTGACCAGTAATCACGTATCATGGTAGCAGCTCAACCTTGGGTTTGAGGCCCCCACCTTTCAGTTACCAGTGACCTTGTACCATGACAGTGACCAGTAATCACGTACCATGGTAGCAGCTCAACCTTGGGTTTGAGGCCCCCACCACTTATTTGGTGGCAAGCCACTTATTGGTGGAAGGTAACTGGTAACTGCCTGACTGCCCCGGTTGGCATGAGCAGGACTGGTAACTGGTAACTGGTAACTGGTAACTGGTAACTGGTAACTGGTAACTGGTAACTGGTAACTGGTAACTGGTAACTGGTAACTGGTAACTGGTAACTGGTAACTGGTAACTGGTAACTGGTAACTGGTAACTGGTAACTGGTAACTGGTAACTGGTAACTGGTAACTGTCATGGTACAAGGTCACTGTTTTACTGATTGAGTGTGCTATGGTGATGTAGAGAGACGTTGAACTGATTCTCCTCCTAAAAGGCGATCTGCATCAGCCAATAAGGCGGGTATTTTATCTTTATGAGGACTATTAGCAAGACATTGACTCAGATCCAGAGTAGAAACTACCTCTGCTTTTGCACCGGGAAACCAGTGACCAGCATTGCCCAATAAATTATAGCGCATTTTCCCATAATCCAGCATATCGTAGGCTAGTGCCAGGTTTCTGAGCCAGAGAATCACTGGTATATTAATATTACTGGGAGTTTCTTCCACTGAGGGTAAACCAACGTGCCAAGTGCGATACCAATCTTCCCCCAAACAGGCGATCGCCTCATTTTCCAAACGGGCTAAAATGGGTGGTAAAATTTCCTCCGCCCTATCTAATAAGGGCAATACTCCCAAATGTTCTTCAAAATCCGTCGGTCGCGCTGCTCCCAAACTGAGAGTATGAACTTGACTATGACTGAGACAAAATAAGTCATTGAAAACCATAGGAGTCAAAGGCTGACACAAATCCACCAACTTCGGTGACGGTTGGTACAGTTTTCCCCCCTTATCGGAAGGACTGATAATAAAAACCCCTACATCGTGTTTTTGGGCAGCTTCAATTGCAGCCCAATTAAACTGATTAATCCAGTACCAATGAAGGTTGACATAGTCAAACTGTTTCGTAGTAATGGTTTTGACAATTATATCTGTAGGTCCATGGGTGGAGAAACCGATAAAGCGAACTTTTCCTTCTGCTTGAAGTTTTCTCGCCTCATCCAGACAACCTCCGGGTCTAATACTCCAGTCTAATATTTCTTGGTTATTAATGCCATGGAGTCCTAGCAAGTCAACGTAGTCCAACTTCAGGAAAGAGAGAGACTGGTTAAATTTCCGTCGAAAATCTTTTGGCTCTGATGTGGGAGAAACTTTAGTTTGGATAATCAGTTTTTCACGAGTAAAAGTGGGGATAATTTCACCCAATTGCATCTCAGAAGTACCATAACCCCGTGCCGTTTCAATGTGGTTAATGCCCAGATCCAGAGCACGATGAATAGTCTGGGACAAATTGCGCTGATTTTCCTCAGGAATTTCTGAAGACGGTACGTCCTGCCACTTGTATTGGTATCTCATTCCCCCGCAGGAGAAAATAGGGATCTGTAATTCTGTGCGACCAAACCGTCGATATTTCATATCTTATCAGTTAGAATTTTCTACATTGTATTAATAATTGTAAAACTGTCTTGACAGAGAGAGGGATATTGAATCTAATAGGACAAAACTTTCCTGGGATCGGTTTCAATCGTCAGAGTTGCCGAGTAATCTACTTTCTACCACATCTACCCTAGATTTGTCCAGCAGCCATTGAGCAATTGTTATCTTACGCTGCTCCTCGCTCTCCTCTCAATCAGTGACCTTGTACCATGACAGTTGACAGTTTTTAGTATTCAGTTATCGTTAATTTGGTGGGGGCTCAGACAGGGTAAGCGCAAGAAAAAAAAGGACGAAATAAGCATCTAGGGAGAAGCGGAAGCAAGAACAGGTCGAAGATAGTCAGAACTCATAGAAGCGAGTCTCCCCTTCTGACGAAGACTATACCGAGAGGAAGTTTCCTGATTCAAAATGCCAATGGCAAGTCGTCGGAGCAAAGAGAAATTCTCTGGGCCATGACCAAGTCTCTTCCGAGAACGGTCTTCAGAAAAAGTCACATCAAGAACCCAAACTTGACGACGCTCTCGTCGATAATGACCAGCCTCAACCCGAATATCATGGTCAACATTTAGACCTTCAAAGTCTGTCGGCCTGCGGGATCGCTTGAGAAAAAAGGTCTATCCGGGCAAATACTCTTCTGTAGCAGTCTGCGTGCGGTATTCCATGGGGCAGGTCTAGAAATGTTTCTAGCCATTGCTGATTCGCTTTTGCATACAACTCTATATCCTCCCATCCTTGGGCTCTATCATCACTACACAACCCACCCCTTCCAACGCATCTGTACTTCTTCGGCATCTACCGCTTTTTTCAGGACTGGCGTCTTTTTTTGCTGCTGGCTTTGGGTTGAAGCAAATCCTTGGGGCATTTGGCTTTCTTTTTTTAGTGTTTTTCCCTTACCATTTTATATATCCCTTTTTCTTGCGCTTACCCTGATTATCACCCGTCTTAATTACATTACTCTGATCGCCCTGTATTACCGTTGTATTAGTTTGTAATTTGCCCATATTAATTTCCGAAATCATCTTCTTTATAGTATCAGCAAAACCTTCATCGTCATCCATTTCTACCTCAAGATAAGATAGAATCTTGTTCAATGCTTCGGGAGAACCTGCTTGTAATTGAGCGATTCCGAGCGGTGCGCCTCTTTAGCTTTCGGTTTCCCTTGTAATCGAGTTATAATAAACTGACGGAGTGAAGCAATTTTAGCGATCGCTACTTCTGTAAACCGTTTACCTAAATCCATGATACTCCCTGTGAGTACCAACTCGAAAAATTTTGTAATAATTGGTTCCATCTGTAAAAACAGGGCAATCGCACTTAAATTTAGGAATACCGATGGTGCCATCATCTCACAACAATATAAATATTTATACTTAGCAATGAGAACTTTACCCAGCAAGGGTTTCAAAATAGCTGCGATTGCCCTGTCTGTAAAAACAATCCTCTATAGACATCTCCTAAAACTAGGGGTGCAATCTTGATCTATAAGAGTTTCACAACCTTTTATGGAGATGTCTTATATCTAAAAAAATCTGCGTTCATCTGCTCCCGCCAAAGGCGCTTTGCTTGCGCTTTGCTTCGCAATCATCTGCGGTTCCTTAAACAAAAATTAACATTTGTTCACAATCAATGTGGTGCTTGGTGGGCAATAGTTCTAAAAGATACCCGGTTACCATAAACTGCTTTGAGATTGCCCACCCTACATTGCACCGGAAGGACAAAACTTATTGAAAAATTATCTATCTTATCCGTTATAATAATAATCTAACGCAAAAATCGGCAATTCCTCAACCAATTAATAGATAATGGGAAATACATTCGGACATTTATTTCGGATAACCACATTTGGAGAATCCCACGGTGGTGGAGTGGGGGTAGTAATAGACGGGTGTCCCCCCCAACTAGAAATTAGCGAGGCAGAAATTCAAAGAGAATTAGATCGCAGAAAACCAGGACAAAGTAAAATAACCACCCCCAGGAAAGAAACCGATACCTGCGAAATCATCTCCGGGGTATTTGAAGGGAAAACCTTAGGAACTCCCATAGCCATTTTGGTGCGGAATAAAGATACCCGTTCCCAAGACTATAATGAAATAGCCCAAGCATATCGCCCTTCCCACGCAGACGCCACCTACGAGGCAAAATATGGCTTCCGCAACTGGCAGGGAGGGGGACGAGCATCGGCTCGAGAAACCATAGGGAGAGTAGCAGCAGGAGCGATCGCCAAAAAAATCCTCCAACAAGTTGCCCAAGTAGAAGTTATCGGCTACGTCCAGCAGATAAAAGACCTCCAGGCCAAAGTAGACCCCAACACGGTTACCCTAGCAGAAGTAGAAAATAATATCGTCCGCTGTCCCGACGGGGAATGTGCCCAACAAATGATTCAACTAATCGACCAAACCCGACAAAACCAAGATTCTATCGGTGGGGTAGTCCAGTGCGTTGCTCGCAACGTACCCAAAGGTTTAGGAGAACCAGTCTTCGACAAACTAGAAGCAGACCTAGCCAAAGGAGTCATGTCTCTCCCAGCCAGTAAAGGCTTTGAAATTGGTTCCGGTTTTGGCGGCACCCTCCTAACAGGCAAAGAGCATAACGACGAATTTTACCGAGACGAAAAAGGGGAAATCCGCACCACTACCAATCGTTCTGGTGGCATTCAGGGAGGTATAGCCAACGGGGAAAACATTATTTTACGAGTAGCCTTCAAACCTACTGCCACCATAGGTAAAGAACAGCGGACAGTCACCAGAAGCGGTGTCCAGACCATCCTAGCAGCGAAAGGGCGCCACGACCCTTGCGTTCTGCCAAGAGCAGTACCCATGGTAGAAGCAATGGTTGCCCTGGTACTCTGCGATCATCTCTTACGGCATCAGGGTCAATGTACCATTCTCAACAGTAACCAGTGACCACGTACCATGGTACCAGTGAAGTAATCCGTCTTTGGATCATGAGAGCACACTAAATTAACGACCACTGGTTACTGACAACTCTCCAGAAACTTATAGTGCTCCTTTTGGGGAAGGGTAAAGGGTAAAGGGTTGCAAGCTTGCGGAAAATGTAAAAGAAGGCTTTTAGCAATTCTTTGATCTCATGTAAACCTCACGGGAGTTTGGAAACCACCATTTTCAAATGGTGTCCGAAAAACGACACGAGCGCGCGCCATTAATCAATGCCGCGCGCAGTCCCCCGGCATTGATTAATGGCGGGGGAGAGGGAAATTGTTATCTCCCTCAAAACTCCCATTGCTGGGGTAAAGTTAGCCGAGCTAACCCACCCCTACCCCCTCCCGGGAGGGGGAAAGGGGGTGGGTACTATCCCAAAAGCACTGTCTTACCCCGAGTAAAACTATTTAACCTTTGAGTTCTAGAGCTTGGAACTACCCACCCCCCGAGCAAGTCTCCTGGGAGGGGGGTTGGGGGGTGGGTAGGAACTTTAACTCTTGCCAATAACGTAGTCAGTTAAGTAGGATGCGTTAGCACACGTCTGGAGAAGTGTTTAAAGCTGACAGCTATGGCGTAACGCATCCTACAGCTGGTCAGCTAACTGAAGAGGAGGCACGAGAGCAACGCTACAAAGCGTGCGGGGTGCTGACCTCAAGACAGTCCCTTTGATCCACTCCCCCGGTTAAAACACGGGGGATTCGGGATTTAAGCAGCAACCCTTCGGGAAACCCCGTCTTACATTGCCTAGCCCACCCACCCCCCGAGCCAAGCTCCCAGGAGGGGGGTTGGGGGGTGGGTTGCTCCCCTCCCAGGAGGGGATGGGGGTGGGTCCAACCTTTTTGATTATACTACGGCTGAATAAATTCAGCTTGCGCTTATATCCCCCGATTAAAATACGGTTGCTCTATCGCTTTGCACCTCGTAAAAAACCACCCCACCCCCTACACCCCACCCAGTTTTTCATCTTTATTTTGGGGGCGTTCGCGTCCCTCGGGAGCTGGTAACTGATTCAAGGGAACCAATAAATTCGCTTAGGAGAATTATGAGAGAAGTAGCCCACTTTCTGCTAAAATCTTATAGAAACTTTAAAAAACGTTACCAAATTAATAAATGGATTTATTGATTGTGGGTGCCACGGGCACCTTGGGGAGACAAGTGGCTCGTCGCGCACTGGATGAAGGCTATGGAGTTCGCTGTTTGGTGCGCAACTCTGCAAAAGCAGCTTTTTTAAAAGAATGGGGTGCAGAGTTAGTGAAAGGAGACCTTTGCGACCCGAAAACCCTCCCCCCAGCCCTCACTAACATTGATGCTGTCATCGATGCAGCAACAGCAAGAATTACAGATTCCCTAACAATTAAACAGGTAGACTGGTTTGGGAAAGTCAATCTCATCCAAGCAGTAAAAGCAGCAGGGATCGAACGGTATATTTTTTGTTCCATTCTCAATGCCTCCCAACAGAGAGAAATTCCCTTAATGGACATAAAATATTGTACAGAACTATTCCTAGCAGAAGCAAGCTTAAAATATACAACTCTACAATTAGTGGGCTTTATGCAAGGGCTTATCGGTCAGTATGCCATACCAATTTTAGACAACCAGGCAGTATGGGTGACCGGGGAGAGTGGAGCAATCGCCTATATGAATACCCAAGATATTGCTAAATTTGCCATTCGCGCCTTATCTGTGCCAGAAACAGAGAAACGAGCTTTCCCCATGGTAGGTACTCGTGCTTGGAGTGGGTGGGAAATTATTAGCCTGTGCGAAGAATTATCGGGTATTGATGCTAAAATATCCAGACTGCCCCTAGGTTTACTCCGTTTTATGGGTCGGATCGCCCGTTTCTTTCAATGGGGTCAGAATACAGCGGATCGCTTAGCCTTTGCTGAAGTTTTGGCAAGGGGTGAATCTCTTAATGCTCCCATGGAAGAGGTTTATCAGGTCTTCGGACTGGATCCGAAAGACACTACTACATTAGAAGCCTACCTCAAAGAATATTTTAGTCGCATATTACAAAAACTCCGGGAAATTGATTACGAAAAAACAAAAACACAAAAAAGAAAAAAACTCATGAAGAAATCTCAATTTTAAGTCTAGGTTATGGGCGATGGATCATGGGTGATAGGAACCAATGACCAAATTTAAAGGATAATTAGTTGTGCCAAAAGCAGGCATTATCTACAACGATATCAAACCAGTAGCATGTAAAGTGGCATCATCACTGCTGGAGCAGTTAGCCAATAGAGGATGGGAAGTTTGCATAACGACAAGTTTCGGGGGTATTCTCGGATACTCTACCCCGGGTAGTCCCGTTTGTCATACCCCCATAGAACAGTTAATTCCTAGGGATTTTGACGAAAATGTAGCCTTTGCCATAGTCCTGGGAGGAGATGGCACAGTTTTGTCAGCTTGCCGTCAACTAGCCCCCTGTGGTATTCCCCTACTAACCGTAAATACTGGACACATGGGGTTTCTGACGGAAACCTACGTCAATCAACTGCCCCAAGCAGTGGAGAAGCTATTAAAGGGAGAATATGAAATTGAAGAGCGATCTATGCTGACAGTGCAGGTGTTTCGAGACCAGACTCTGCTTTGGGAAGCACTTTGCCTGAATGAAATGGTCATCCATAGGGAACCTTTAACCAGTATGTGCCATTTTGAAATTAAAATCGGCAGCCACGCACCAGTGGATATTGCTGCTGACGGGGTAATTGTCTCCACCCCTACAGGTTCCACCGCTTACGGACTCAGTGCAGGTGGTCCGGTATTGACACCAGATATTCCGGTGTTGCAATTAACCCCCATTTGTCCTCATTCTCTCGCTTCTAGGGCTTTAGTGTTTTCCGATACCTTCCATGTCCAAGTCATTCCCGCTACTGCTAACAGAATGGTAATGGTAGTAGATGGCAATGGAGGGTGTTACGTTGTGCCAGAAGATCGAGTACATATAGAGCGATCGCTTTATCCCGCTCGTTTTATCCGCTTGCAACAGCCAGAATTTTTCCGTATTCTGCGGGAAAAATTGGGCTGGGGACTTCCCCACATCGCTAAACCCACCGAGGTAGAACTTCCGTAGGAGCGATTGAGACATAGGGAGATAGGGAGATGGGGGGATGGGGGGATAGGGAGATGGGAGCGGGAGTAGGTTTTGTACCACCTGTGTGCAACCCCTGTGGCGATTTTTCAACGGAACGGCGCGGGAGTCCCCACCCGTAGGATGCGTTAGCTGTCGTAGGATGCGTTACTAGCCGTAAGTAGCAACAATACAAACTTTGTTGGCGTAACGCATCGTACGTAGCAGCATCCTAAATTAAATGGGTTAGCGTAACGCATCCTACGCGAAGCGGGATGGGGATGAATAGCGCGGGAACTTCCTGGGTGATGCCCCCTAAGTTCCCAACTACGCTTTCGGGGCGTGCAAGAGATAGCTAAATACTGCCGTAGTTTCTCTATTGGTGCACCGCCAGTAGATGCTACGTAGTAGGAACCTGACCAAAACGAAACGCCGGAACGGTAAAACTCTTTGAGTTCTTTTTTATATTCCCGCTTCATGGTTCTGCTTGTGGCAGCTTTCAGAGAGCCAACGACCGCTGAGATTGAGTTCCTGGGGTGAAAGTCTACCAACAGGTGGACATGGTCAGACTCGCCGGAAAACTCAACTAGCTTACACCCCATTTTCTTGCAGACCTGATTACACATGGATTCTATGCGGGTAAGCATTGAGGCATTGATGGCTTTTCTTCGATAATGTGTTACAAATACAAAGTGCAGTAGCACACTAAAAACGCTGTGAGAACCTTTTCTGGGTTTCATCTTGACAACCTACACTTCAACTGTTATAGTTGGATTATCCAACCCAAGAGGTCGTGATGCCAACCCGCAGAATAACCTACCGCCTATATCCAAGTGCTTCGGAGATTAAGCAGTTGCACATAGCCCGCAAGATGCATTGCGACCTATATAATGCTGCCGTGGCTAATCGTAGGACTCAATATAAACGCTTTGGACATTCGGTAGATTATTTTGAGCAGCAAAACTCCCTACCCGCGTTTAAGGAGGTCTGGCCAGAATATAAAGAGTTAGGCTCTATGGCCCTTCAGGCGACTCTGAAGCGGGTTGATTTTGCTTATCAGCGGTTTTTTAAAGGCTTAGGAAAATACCCAAAATTCAAAGCCAAACGCCGTTATAGAGGATGGACTTACCCCAATAGTGCTGGTTGGAAAGTTAACCCCCGCCATTAATCAATGCCGGGGGTTAACGGTCAGCTTGAGTTGAGGCATTTTAAGTTCGGCCCTATCTTTATTCCAATGCGGAGAAAGGCCCGAACTTGGGGCAAACCAACAACTTGTACGATAATTTGGAATAATAATAAATGGTACGCATCTATAACAGTTAATTGTGTTCCCGAAAGAGAAACCCACCCCCCTTCGCCCCCCTCCTGGGAGGGGGGTTGGGGGGTGGGTTGGTTTAGATTTTGGTTGTAAAGTAGCTATAGCTACATCAGATGGAGAGTTTATAGAAGCTCCAAAGTTTCAGGCAAAAGCAGCCCTGAAGGTCAAACAACTTTCTAAACAGTTGAGGCGAAAACGCCGACCAGAAAAGAGAAAAACTAGGGCTTCCCGGAGGTGGCGGAAGACTCAAACCCTAATTAGTAAAGTCCGACGTGATGTAGCCAATCAACGCCACGATTGGTCCCATAAGGTAGCAGCACAAATTGTACGCCGTAATAGCTTGGTTGCTACTGAGAAATTAACACCGAAGGTGCCGCCTTTGGCGTCCCTTAAGGGCATGACTCGTAAAGGAAAAGGAAAGAGAAAGCGCCCCTATTGCTGGGCTTAATCGGTCTTTATTAGATGTCGCAATTGGCATGACAAAAAATGTCATAAAGTACAAAGTACTCGAGGCAAAAGGTGTTTATTTAGAGGCACCGACACAAAAGTTAAAACCCACTCAACGATGTGCTAAATGTTGGGACACTACCAAGAAAACATCTCGTTTACGTGTTCATGTTTGCCAACATTGTGGACATCAAGAAGATAGGGATGTAAATGCAGCTCAAGTGATGTTGGCTTGGGCTAGGGGTCAGGAACTGGCCTATGCCAGATGGGTCGCGGCGTAGGATGCGTTAGCTGCCGTTAGGATGCGGTAGCTGCCGTTAGGATTAGCGTAACGCATCCTACCAATTGCGGAAGCATGAGGCAACTAGGGGCTATGAAGCGTCAGAAACGGCGTGTTCAGCGTAGCGACACGCCGTAGTTCATTTGTTATCGATTAATGTTAAGGTAAAATAGTGAGTATTAATACTTAAAATTATCCCGCTATGCTCCCTGTTACTTCCGGCACTAAAGAGTGCGTTTTGTTGGTTAAGACTAACGAAGCCTTTACTCAAAAGGCAAGTCTGGCTTTAAGAGAAACAGGTTATCTCCCTCTAGCCATACCGGATGTCCAAGAGGCTTTGGCGCAAGTTGAGCAAATTAAACCAGCAATGATCGCCATTGACAGCACTAAGGCTTGCGAAATGGGGTTCACGTTTTGCTTCCAGCTCAGAAGTGCAGGAAATCGCGTCCCAATGGTCATGCTGTTAGAGCAAGAAACCGTGGCGAAGCGAGCCAAAGTCCTGGAAGCAGGAGCAGATGATTATTTACTCAAACCTTATTTGTGCTCAGATTTTTTACAGCTAGTAAGGCAATATTTGCCACCGCAAAAAAGCATTAAAGAACAATTGTGTTTTGGTGAACTGGTATTGGACTTGACCGCACGTAGAGTACTCCTGAAAGGAAAAGAAATTAACCTGACCATGAAAGAGTTTGAACTACTCAAATATCTCATGTCCCATCCACAGCAAGTATTGACCAGAGAAAAAATTATCGCCAATGTTTGGGGCTATGATTTTCCGGTCCAGTCAAACGTGATTGAAGTCTATATCCGTTATTTACGTCTCAAAATTGATCTAGGTAGGAAGCGTCTGATCCAAACTGTCAGAGGGGTGGGTTACGTTTTACGGTCCTCATAAATCTTAACCCAATTCGCCCTCTATCTATGGCAGAATAATGATCCATCAAAAATAGAATCCAATTTTAAGTAAAAGAACTGATTATCAATTCCTGCTGTTGGTGTGAGGTCGATCTGCTCAAGGCGATGGAAATCACTGCTAGATTGAGATCTGGAACACAAACACTTGGGAATCTAACTGAGACAATAATCAGGATAAGAAAATCAAGGAGATGCATTCAGATTATGCTACCCGTCAGTTATTGTCGCTTAATTCGCTTTCTGCAAGAAGAATTATCTCTCTCTCAGGATTCAATTGCAATCGCAGAACGCTCACTCAAGCAAAATCCCGGTCCCCTGCCAATGATTCTCTGGCAGTACGGTTTGGTAACTCTGGAGGAACTAAACCGGATCTTTGATTGGCTGGAAACTGCATAAAGAATTTATGCTAAGGTTTAAGAAAAGGTTGACTTTTGATTAAAACAAGTCTTTCATCCCTCGCAAACGCCCAAAAACCCTCGCAGGCTCCTTACTTTTGGTCGCTAATTGCAACGAGTTCGTATCCCAGCGCAGAAAGGGATTGGTCCGCTTTTCAATCCCCAAAAGGGATGGTACCGTAGCCAGTCCTTGACTGCGGGCACGGGCAACGACAGCGTATCTGCTTTGCAAATCGGTATTTTCCGGATCTACCGTCAGGGCAAATTGAAGATTTTTGAGGGTATATTCGTGAGCGCACCAAACTCGAGTATTATCAGGTAAGGCCCTCAGTTTGCTCAAGGAATTGACCATTTGGGTCGGAGTACCTTCAAACAACCTACCGCACCCCCCAGCAAATAAAGTATCGCCGCAAAACAAATCCCCCATATTTTCGACCGAGACTGGGGGAAAATAGTAAGCAATATGAGCGCGGGTATGTCCCGGAACGAAGAAAACTTCTGCCCTCAGACCCCCAAATTTAACTTGATCGCCATCAGTCAAAAACACCTGCTGTCCAGGAATTCTCCCTCTATCCTCAGCTCCCCCATAAACGCAAAGGTTGGGAAAATGTGACCTTAGTTTTTCATTACCCCCCACGTGGTCAAAATGATGGTGAGTATTAAAAATTGCAACCAAAGTAGCACCCAGCTTGTCTAAGCAAGACAGTACTGGCTTCGCTGTTGCCGGATCCACAACTGCGGCAATGTTAATTCGCCGAGCGTGCAGCAGAAATATATAGTTGTCAGAAAAAGCTGGCAGTCTGATAACGTCCATGGATTAATTTCTCCTCTTCGGTGAAGATTGTAATCTGTTAAGATGGATAGTGGTTCCCGCTATTTAATTAGTTAGTGGTCAAGAAAATTTCTCTTCTAGCTCCCGATCTGTCTGGAGGTGGAGGAACGCGAGTCTATCTTTTGGCAAAGGTTTTGCAAAAGTTGTCCTACGACGTGACGGTCTTCGGCTTTCTAGGAGGCGAAAATCTCTATCCCCTTCCACCTCCCAATCTAACCGTTAAATGGGTACCAGGCTGCAATTATCCTGAATTGATAACTTCAGTTAGGCAATTGCTGCGGGAGATTGACGGCGATATCCTCTATGCCGTAAAACCCCGACTTACCAGCTTAGGAGTGGCTTTATTGGCACGCTTGAGGTCAGGTTCGCCCATTCTCTTAGATATAGATGACTGGGAATTAAGTTGGTTTGGGGGTGACAATTGGCATTATCGTCCTGGTATCAAGCAATTGGCAAGGGACTTGCTCAAAAAAGATGGCGCTTTGAGAGATCCCTCTCATCCCCTTTATTTGCAGTGGATGGAAAAATTAATGGATCGGGTCGATGGAGTTACGGTAGATACGAGATTCCTCCAACATCGCTATGGAGGCACCTATCTCCCCCAGGGCAGAGATATAACCTTGTTTGACCCTGCCAAATTCGACCCAGAACTCTGTCGCCTATAGCCACCCGGGTGGGGGATATTACCGAAATTTTAGGATCGGCTGGTTTTCTCGTCGATCCTAGGGAGCCTGCCCAAATTGCTACGGCAATTGAGTCTATTTTTGCTGATGAAGCTGCCGCTCTTGAGTTAGGGAAAAAAGCCAGAGAAAAGTGCGTCAGCCACTACAGTCTGGAGCCCATGGCGGATATTTTAGCTGGGGTGATAAAACTTTTAAATTGAACAGAGATCGGGCAAGTTATATTAAACTGCTGCTAAATTATCTACTTGCAACTGCTCCCTACTGGGCAACTCCAGGCAATAACCAGCACCATAAATTGTCTTGATATAGCGCGGGTGGCGGGAATCTGGCTCTAATTTGGTTCTCAAATGGCGGATATGTACCCGGATTGTCTCGATATCATCATCGGGATCGTAGCCCCAAACTTCTTTGAGAATTTCGCTGGGAGAAACCGTTTGTCCGTGACGTTGAAGCAAACAGTGGAGCAGTTCAAATTCTAGATGAGTGAGCTTGACTGTTTTATCGAACCAAATCGCCTCAAACCTTTCCGGAATGAGGGTCAAGGGGCCGTAATTCAGGATTTCCGAGTGCTTTGCTGTTATAAGACTCCGATCTGTTCGCCGCAGTAGAGCGCGCACCCTCGCCAACATCTCCTCAATCTCGAAGGGTTTAGTCAGATAATCGTCAGCTCCGGCATTGAAACCTTCCACCTTGTCTTGAGTTTGACCCAAAGCGGTTAACATCAGGATAGGAATGTCGGCGGTGCGATCGTCTCTCCGCAACCGCTGACAGACCGTAAAGCCATCGACTTTAGGGAGCATCAAGTCTAGAACGATTAGGTCTGGTTGCAATTGCACCGCCAAAGCTTGACCTTTGATACCGTCTTCAGCTGGATTGACGTCATAACCAGCCATCTCCAGATTAATGGAGACTAATTCTGAGATTGCAGAGTCATCGTCAATTACGAGTATTCGGGACATCATTAGATATTTATAACTATAGTCGTTTATAACGGTTCTTGCTAAGAGGTGAAAAGGAAAATGAAGAATCCTATCCTAATTATAAGCATTAATGCTGAATTCTTTCTTTTTTGCTTTAGTTTTCTCGTAATTATTTAATTTTTTGTCAAAAATATTGAATTGAGTAATTTACGTGATACAATGTTTATAATTTGGCAATAGTGGCGCACTCTTCGCGCTCACCTTCGGTGAGCGTCTTGTTTAGAGTGGGTCCGGTTGGCAGCGATTATAGCGCTACCGGCGGGTGTAGGGTAGGGGGTGAGGGGGTAAATGGTAAAACTGGTCTTTCCTCCTGAGGACTGCCTCCTTAAGGTGAAGGGTTAAACTCTTTGAGCAAATCTGAGTTTAGCAGAACGAGAGCGGGTATTTTTTCCTCGTTCGTCAATAACAGGGGTAATTGGCTTTTTGGTCAATACCTGGAGGATATCTGCTTCTCTGAAGCGATGTTTGACAATTCGGTCTTCGAGACTGTGAAAGCTAATAATGCCAATTATTCCTCTTGGTTTTAACCAGTAAGGAGCTTGAGTGAGAAAGCGTTCGAGAGACTGAAGTTCAAGATTGACCGCAATGCGCAAGGCTTGAAAAACGCGGGTGGCTGGGTGGATTTTGCCATGGCGATATTTGGGGGGAATGGTAGCGGCGATCGCCTGGGCTAGATCGGTGGTAGTTTGAAAGGGACGCTGTCGGACAATCCGTTTGGCAAAACGAAGAGAAAATCTTTCTTCCCCATACTTAGAGAATATATCTACTAATTCTATGAAGGAGAAATGATTGATAATTGTTGCGGCTGTGAGGGATTGACTGCGATCCATCCGCATGTCTAAACTCCCTGTATGTTTAAAACTAAAACCTCGGCTGGGATTGTCCAATTGAGCAGAACTCACCCCTAAATCGGCAATAATGCCATCGAACTGTCCAGATACCGGCTTAAAGTCGGCAAAATTACCTTGCCAAAAGGAAACCCTGCTCCCATAAGGGGCTAATTTTTCGGTCGCTGCTGCGATCGCCCATTCATCTCTATCGATTGCCGTAACTTTCACCCCAGCATTTGCTGCTAAAATCAAACTACTGTGTCCCCCACCCCCTGCGGTAGCATCTAAATAATGACCATCGCTGACAATTTTCAATCCCTCAATTAACTCTTTACTCAATACCGATAGGTGAAAATAGGTTATTGGTTGTTTGTTCTTGGTTGTTTGTTCTTGGTTATGTAGCATTGTTAGAGCTAATTTCTTGTTAGTCATGAATCATCCGTATTTTTTTATAAATCCAGTTGCTCCCGCTCTGATTTGCCAATTCGATTTGATAAAGATTTAACTATAGCAATATTAGGTCTCAAATTGACAAGACAAGTGAGGCGCGATCTAGGGCTATTTCATTCAATATGAAAGGGAGATAGGAAGATAACGTGATTGGCTGATTTGGGGATTATTTTACAGAACTTCCCCCCATCACCTTTCAGTTACCAGTGACCAGTAATCACGTACCATGGTAGCAGCTCAACCTTGGGTTTGAGGCCCCCACCACTTATTTGGTGGCAAGCCACTTATTGGTGGAAGGTAACTGGTAACTGGTAACTGGTAACTGGTAACTGGTAACTGGTAACTGGTAACTGGTATTGCGAAGCAAAGCGCAAGCTTTGCGAAGCAACCGCCCTTGGCGTCCCGCCCTTGGCGTCCCGCCCTTGGCGTCCTGGTCACTGTTTTACCCCATCACCCCATCACCCCATCACACTCAGTCTCAACCGAGAATGAAACAGCCCTGAGTTATATCACGTCCGGTTGAATGCCTATAATAAAAAATAAACAACTGTAGGTTGGGTTTCGCTCGTCAAACTTTTTGCTGCTAAATATATATACAGTTAACATATAATATCAGAAAGTGCTTGGGTATTGTTACCAACCAGCTACAATACCTGCACCGATCTGATTCTTGCAATTTGGGAAACATTGCTACTATATGCCAAAACTTGAAACTAGAACAGAACCCATGACCCTGAACATGGGTCCGCACCATCCCTCGATGCACGGCGTTCTCCGCTTGATCGTCACTCTCGATGGGGAAGATGTGCTCGATTGCGAACCTGTAATCGGCTATCTGCACCGGGGAATGGAAAAGATTGCTGAGAACCGCACTAACGTCATGTATGTCCCCTATGTCAGTCGCTGGGACTACGCTGCGGGGATGTTCAACGAAGCAATTACCGTCAATGCACCGGAAAAACTAGCAAATATTGAAGTACCGAAACGGGCCCAATACATCCGGGTCATCATGCTAGAACTAAACCGCATTGCCAATCACCTGTTGTGGTTGGGACCATTTTTAGCGGACGTGGGCGCCCAGACACCCTTTTTCTATATCTTCCGGGAACGGGAGATGATTTACGACCTCTGGGAAGCTGCCTCTGGAATGCGCTTAATTAATAATAACTACTTTCGCATTGGCGGTGTAGCGGTGGATCTGCCCTATGGTTGGGTGGATAAGTGTGAGGACTTCTGCGATTACTTCGACCCCAAGGTAGACGAATACGAAAAGTTAATTACCAATAATCCTATTTTCCGCCGTCGCGTCGAAGGTATTGGCATAATTAGCAGAGAAGAAGCGATTAACTGGAGTCTTTCCGGTCCCATGTTAAGAGCTTCTGGGGTGAAGTGGGACTTGCGCAAAGTTGACAGCTACGAGTGTTACGATGATTTCGATTTTCGAGTACATTGGGAAACTGCTGGGGATTGTTTTGCTCGCTATTTAGTGCGCATTCGGGAAATGCGGGAGTCGGTTAAGATTATCCGGCAAGCACTCAAGGGACTTCCCGGTGGTCCTTACGAGAATTTAGAAGCAAAACGAATGAGTGAGGGGAAAAAATCCAAGTGGAATGACTTTGATTACCAGTACATCGCCAAAAAAGTGGCCCCAACCTTCAAAATTCCTGCTGGAGAGCATTACGTCCGCTTAGAAAGCGGTAAAGGAGAGTTGGGTATTTTTATTGTTGGCAATGATAATGTTTTCCCCTGGCGTTGGAAAATTCGCGCTCCTGATTTCAACAACCTGCAAATTCTACCTCACCTACTCAAAGGGGTCAAAGTTGCGGATATTGTAGCGATTTTGGGTAGTATTGACGTGATTATGGGTTCTGTTGACCGCTAATATCTGTTCCTGCCCTACCCCTCACTTGTCAAACTGTTCTGGAATAGGTTCTAGGGGTATGCCCAAAGCCTCTTGTTCTATTGGTGCTTCTCTAGGAGACTGTTCTGGAATAGGTTCTAGGGGTATACCCAAAGCTTCTTCTGGTTCTTGAGTTTCTTGGGCTTCTGTTGATAATGGTGGAGATTCTGGGGGCGTTCCTGTTTCAGGTAAGGCTGCCCCTTCTTCTAATCCCGGAAGGGTCAAAGAGGGACAAATTTGCTGATTATAGGCAAAATTAACACTTACCCGATAAGCTTTGGACTGATTCTTGTCATAATCGAATCTTCGAGTTAAAATGTCTTCCCTTGCCTGTTGATTAAAAATTCCATAACCTCCACTTCTGATTAAATCTAATTCTCTAATTTGTCCTTTTTCATCGACTAAAACTCCGTAAACAGTAGTACCTTCTAACTTGAGGGGACAAGCATCTTGAGGATAATTCCCCTCAATACTCAGATCAACAGAATCTACAATTTCAATCTTTGCCAACCAATTGGTGTAATTTTCCTGTTCTTCAGACGAAGTAGTATTGGTGAGGTCTAGAGTGAGATTGTTTGCCCTTGCTAAAATGTCGGCCCACAATTTTGACCTGTGAGATGGAAGATCGGCATTGTCAGATGAAGTCGAAGGTAGGGGCACGGCATTGCCGTGCCCATACAGGGTTGGAGTTGGTAGAACCACAATTTCTGGCTCGGTGGTCCTCTCTTGCGGTAATTGACTGGGGAGAAAATCTTCCGGCTTAATCGTTTCCCCTGTAATTGAAGGGGGTGGGTAGTTGTTGATATCCTCCGGACTCTGGCGCTCAGCTCTGATGCGAGGATCAATTATCACACCTTCCGATGAGCTGCTCTGTATTGCCAATTTCTTCTTTCTTTCCTCTTGCTCTGATCCTTCCGGGGCAATGGGAGGATTTGCGCCAGTTGGGATTTTTCTCGACTGTTGGGCGTAGGGGCACGGCATTGCCGTGCCCGTACAGGGCGATGGTTGAGGAGTAATGGCGGTCGGTGATTTTTTCTGGTTGGGAGGCAGAGATAAAATCTGCTGTACGCTCGCGTTCGTGGGAGTTGGCGGGACGACAGCCGATGACACCCTATTGAAGGAAGTTGGTCGGCGGACCGTATCAAACAAGAAAATTCCAGTCTCTTGTGTTTTGGGAACAGCGGGAACCTTGGGGTAGGATTGAGAGAGGTTGGGGAGACGGTTTTGCTCAATGGATATCAGACGCACCGTTCTCTGAAGTCTTCTTTTTTCTGGTGACCGTATAAGGGGAACATCTGGAAAAGCAATTGCTACCAGACCGTGAATGCCCATGGACGCTAGCACTGCTATAGTTGTTGGTCTCATTTGTAGGCCTCGTTGGGTTAGGGTTTTCAGCCTGGACATTAGTATCTATTTCATTTTAATTCCTCATTTGGACGGGCATTACCAAATAAGTCATCTTGATACTGCTTTCGGGCGTGAAAATCACTGGTCGATCGCCTTCATTTAGTTGCATTTTAATTTCATTAGCCCTGAGGGCTTTCAATCCATCCATCAAGTATTTGATATTAAAGGCAATTTCTATACTTTCCCCAACGATCTGTGCTGACATTGACTGTTTTGCACTGCCCACGTCTTGAGTCTCTACAGAAAGGTCAAGTTCCTGCTTATCGCTATGGAGAGAAAATTTAACCGTATTATTCTTTTGATCTGCCAGCACTGCTACTAATTCTAAACCTCTGAGCAATTCCTTGCGCTCTAGGGTTATCTGGCGAGAAAATTGCTGGGGAATCAAGCGGCGATAATCGGGATATTGTCCTTCTAATTTTTGACTTCTCAAGTGGCGAGTGTCTAAGTCAAATACTACTTGACCCTCGTCTACTTTCAATTGAATGCACGCGCCTTCTTTCAGACTACCCAGCATTTGTTTGAGTTCTCGCAGCGCTCTTGCTGGAATCGTCACTTCAAAGTCTTCCCTCCCGACCGACCCACCCCCTCGGTCCCCCTCCCGGGAGGGGGAAGGGGGTGGGTCACTCTCAGTCTCGACTGACCTTTCTTCAACTTCGGACGCTGCGGTTTGCACTACCGCCAAGCGATGAGAATCAGTTGCGGCAAATTCCAGTCCTGCTTCAGTTCTAGTTAAATGTACCCCTGTCAAAACTTGCTTAGTTTCGTCAGTGCTAGCAGCAAATAAAACCCCTCTCAGTCCATCAGTTAAAGCAGAAACCGGCAAGACAAGGGATTGACCGGCTTCAACTGGGGGGAATTCCGGGTATTCCTCTACGTTTTTCTCTTGATTAATCTTAAACCGCCCCGCTCCAGTTGTCAAAGTTGCCCGTTCGTCTTCCAGTGCTTCTGGATCCGGTTCGTCCGAGATGGTAATTTCGGATTCTGGCAGCCGAGAAACAATGTCATTGAGGAGTTTAGCTGGCAGGGCGAGGGTACCGCTTTCTATAACTGTCGCACTAAAGCTGGTGCGAATACCGAGGCTGAGATCGAAAGCAGTTAAGTCTAGCCGTCCCTTTTCTTCATCGGCTACTAACAAGACATTGCCCAGGACTGGATGAGTCGGACGAGAAGGAACTGCCCGACTAACTAAAGATAGATTGGTATTCAGTGTACTTTGAGTGCAAACTATTTTCATCTAAAAATGCAAAAGGTGCCAAAATCAATTAGATTATATTATAACAGAGATATTGCCCAAAAACAAATAACCAATAACAAACAACTAACAACTAACAACCAAATTGCTCAATTGACGCAATCTCTGATTCAAGGGTCTTTCTGCTGCATTTGAGCAATCTTTTCGCAGCTATACATGACTGTAGTGTGGTCTTTACCATCGTCTAGAAAACTCGCGAGTGAGGTATAGCTTTCTTCAGTTTCAACAAACTCTATCCCATAGAGTTATGAATCCTAGCTTTCAGTTTGGCAGTAGGAATTTGAACGAAGTTTTGATTGTTTTTGGCGCCAATATTAACCCCATCTTTTTGTTTTTGATTCCAACCAAAAACGAGTCTCCCAATAGAATTATCTATACAGTGATTAATTACCAGTTTTACTGCTTTATTTATTGCATCTCGCATTTGGCGATTGCGCTTTTCGGTTATGCTTGATAGCTTTTTCGACCAAAATCCTTAGTTGATGAGTTTATTTGCCGTGGAGCAAAGGTAGTCAAGAAACGAGAGAATCTTAGAATCTTTAATCAAATTTTGTTGACATCCATACAATCTTCATCACCTCCTGATTTGATATTATCATATATAGCAACCGCCAGAGCGATTGATACACCCAAGTGACCCACCCCTCTGCTCCCCTCCCGGGAGGGGATGGGGGTGGGTAGGCTCGAAATGTTATAACCCGCTTTCTGACTGCAATTCATTTACATATTACCTGGGAAACTCATAACTGGTAACTGCCTGACTGCCCCGGTTGGCATGAGCAGGACTGGTAACTGGTAACTGGTAACTGGTAACTGGTAACTGGTAACTGGTCACTGCTATAATGACGGACTTAGACGGCTGAATAAATTCAGCTATTCGCTTAATTGCATTATAATGACTTCCTTACCAGAAGTAATTGCCATAGACTTAGGGGGAACCGCCATCAAACTGGGACGGTTTTTGCAAGATGGCACTTGCTTATCCTCCTTCACTGTACCCACTCCCCAACCATCTACTCCGGCAGCAGTCACCGAGGCGATCGCCCGAGAGGTAGGTCAACTGAATGCTGCCCAACGTTGTCTTGCCATCGGTATCGGCACTCCCGGACCTGCTGATGCTGCTGGTAGAATTGCTAAAGTAGCTATTAACCTGGCAACCCCCCCCCTTAATCCCCCCCCTAGGGGGGATGACAAGGGGGGCAAGGGGGGATCATCCGCTTGGCATGAAGTTCCCCTAGCAGACTGGTTAGAATCTTTAACAGGACTCCCTACTATTATAGCTAACGATGCTAATTGTGCTGGGTTGGGGGAAGCTTGGTTGGGAGCAGGACGCAAGTTTAAAAATCTTATTTTATTAACCCTGGGTACTGGTGTTGGCGGCGCGATTATTCTCGATGGCAAGTTATTTAGGGGTCATCTCGGTGCTGCTGGGGAATTGGGTTTGATTACTTTAAACCCCTCCGGACCCCCTTGTAATAGTGGCAATCAAGGTTCTTTAGAACAATATCTCTCTATTGGCGCTATTCGCCGCGCTACGGGCAAAGAACCAGCAGCATTGGGACAAATGGCAGCAGATGGATCGGTGGAAGCGTTGGCTTTTTGGCAGGACTATGGTAGGCTATTAGGTACTGGATTGGCCAGTCTGATTTACGTGCTGACACCAGAAGCAGTAATTATTGGCGGTGGTGTGAGTGCTAGCGCTGAGTTTTTTTTCCCTTCAACCAAAGCAGAAATAGAGCGACGAGTTTTACCTAGTTCTCGCCTTGATTTACAATTATTAAGAGCAGGGTTGGGCAATAGAGCGGGAATGGTAGGAGCTGCTAAATTAGCTTGGGCTTTGAGTTCTGGGAAGATAAAATATGATAGCTATTTACCCAGGTAGTTTTGATCCCATTACTTTAGGTCATCTCGATATTATCCAACGAGGTGGTAAGCTTTTTGAGCGGGTAATTGTGGTCGTACTCTGTAACCCCAATAAGCAACCGTTGTTTCCCATATCTAAAAGAGTAGCACAAATTCGCGAGTGTACGAGCCATCTAACCAATATTGAGGTGGATAGTTTTAGCGGTCTGACTGTGGAATACGCCAAATTAAAACAGGCTGATGTTTTGCTTCGTGGTCTGCGAGTACTTTCTGATTTTGAGGGAGAACTGCAAATGGCTCATACTAATAAAATGCTCTGGGATGGTATGGAAACTGTTTTTTTGGCTACTTCTAACGAATATAGTTTTTTAAGTAGTAGTGCAGTTAAAGAAATTGCTATGTTTGGAGGTTCTGTGGAGCGTTTCGTTCCCGAAAATGTGGCAGTAGATATTTACGCCTATATTAATAAATCCTTAAAAAGATAGGGTAAACCGCCAAGGTCGTAAACTCATTTCTAGTATTGCTTTTCGACCAAATAATTGCGAATTCTTTTTACCTTCTATGCCCTTAGTTTATCATAGCAATCAATTTCAAAGTATAAGCTATTTACCCTATGCCAGAGTAAAGATTGTGTAAAGTCTAGGAATTTTCCCAAAGCCAGCAAAATTCAGATATCTTAAATGGAAGCGCGCTCTACGCCGACGCCAAGGTTCCAGGATTGAACTGTATCCCTTTGCGGCTTAGCGCCTTGGCGCGAGATGAAAAATCCTTGACATATATTTTAGATATAAGATATAATTAAGCTTGTCTATTCCTCCAAAAAACATGCCTTTTCCCCACACCCTATTTCCATGACTAACCCAGAATGGCAAGACCACTTTGATGTTATTATAATTGGCGCCGGTCATGCAGGCTGTGAAGCAGCCTTAGCTAGCGCACGGTTAGGTTGTCGTACCCTTATGGTCACCCTCAACCTAGACAAAATCGCTTGGCAACCCTGTAACCCAGCCGTAGGAGGTCCAGCTAAGTCCCAGCTTGCCATGGAAGTGGACGCTTTAGGGGGAGAAATTGCCAAAATGGCGGACCGTACCTACCTGCAAAAACGGGTGCTGAATAGCTCCCGAGGTCCAGCAGTGAAAGCTCTGCGTGCCCAAACAGATAAGCGAGAATACGCTGCTGTTATGAAAAATATAGTCGAAAACCAACCCAACCTCACCCTCAGAGAAGCTATGGTGACGGACTTGGTTTTGGGAGCAAACGACGAAGTCCAGGGAGTCCAAACCTATTTCGGCAGTGAGTTCCGTGCTCAAGCAGTTATCCTCACTACAGGCACCTTCCTGGGAGGACGGATCTGGGTTGGCAATAAGTCTATGGCAGCAGGAAGAGCAGGAGAGTTTGCTGCTGTGGGGTTGACGGAAACTCTAAACCGCTTCGGGTTTGAAACAGGAAGATTAAAAACCGGCACTCCAGCCCGAGTAGACTCCCGTTCCGTAGACTATAGGAAAATGACTCCTCAGCCTCCGGACCAGGAGTTACGGTGGTTTAGCTTCGACCCGGAGGTGTGGGTAGAACGGGAGCAAATGAACTGTTATCTTACCCGTACCACCCCAGCAACCCACCAACTCATTAAAGATAACCTGCACCTCACTCCCGTTTATGGGGGTTGGGTGGAGGCAAAGGGACCTCGGTATTGTCCTAGTATAGAAGATAAAATTGTCCGCTTTGCCGATAAGGAAAGCCACCAAATCTTTATTGAACCAGAAGGACGGTCTCTGCCAGAATTATACATCCAAGGTTTCTCCACCGGACTGCCAGAGCAATTACAATTAGAGCTACTCCATACCCTCCCAGGACTGGAAAATTGTACTATGGTTCGTCCTGCCTATGCGGTAGAATATGACTATCTCCCAGCTACCCAATGCTACCCCACCTTAATGACCAAGAAAATCCAGGGGCTGTTTACAGCAGGACAAATTAATGGTACCACAGGCTATGAAGAAGCAGCTGCCCAGGGTATTGTAGCGGGAATAAACGCTGCCAAGTACGTCCGGGGAGAAACTATGGAAGTGTTTCCCCGAGAAAGTAGTTACTTGGGTACCTTAATTGATGATTTGTGTACCAAAGACCTGCGAGAACCCTACCGTATGCTCACCAGTCGTTCTGAGTATCGCCTATTATTACGTTCAGATAATGCAGACCGACGGTTGACTCCCTTGGGAAGGAAACTGGGATTAATAGATACCCGACGTTGGGAGTTATTCTGCCACAAACAGGAGCAAATAGCCCAGGAAAAAACCAGATTGGACCAAACTAAGATAAAAGAAAGGGACGAAGTGGCCCAGGCTATTATGGCAGCCACAGGACAAAAAATCAAAAATTCCCTTAGCCTTTCAGACTTGCTCCGTCGTCCTGGCTTCCACTATCTTAACCTAGAGCAGTACGGTTTAGGCAATGATTCCTTAGCCGAACCCGAGAAAGAAGGAGCAGAAATAGATATTAAGTATTCTGGGTATATTCAGCGTCAACAAAAGCAAATCGACCTTCAGACTCGTCAAAGTAACCGTAAATTACCTACAGATATAGACTACATGAATATTCAGACCTTGTCCATGGAAGCTCGGGAGAAATTAAATAAGGTACGTCCCCTAACCATAGGACAAGCGGCTCGGTGTGGAGGGGTTAACCCAGCAGATGTGAATGCTTTGTTGGTATATTTGGAGGTTTCACGCCGAGGCGCAGAGGCGCAAAGGGGAGGATGAAGATGACTCGGATTTTGGTTACGGGAGGAGCAGGATATATCGGTTCCCATGGGGTGTTAGCTTTAAAGGAAAGGGGCTATGATGTCATCGTTCTGGATAATCTGGTTTATGGACATCGGCATATAGTGGAGGATGTGTTAGAAGTGGAACTGGTTGTAGGGGATACTAAGGATGCAAGATTGCTAGATAACCTCTTTGCTACCCGAGATATTGCCGCAGTAATGCATTTCGCTGCTTACGCTTATGTGGGAGAATCAGTAACAGATCCAGGGAAATACTACCGCAATAACGTCGTCGGTACCCTTACCCTCTTAGAAGCCATGGTAGCTGCCGGAGTCCAAAACCTGGTCTTCTCCTCCACCTGCGCCACCTATGGTGTTCCCCAGGAAATACCTATGACCGAGTCTCATCCCCAAAACCCCATTAATCCCTACGGAACCAGTAAGTTAATGGTAGAATGGATGCTCAAGGATTTCGATAGGGCGTATGGTTTGAAATCAGTGATATTTCGTTACTTTAATGCTTCCGGAGCTGCTCCCAATGGTTTAATAGGGGAGGACCATACCCCGGAAACCCATTTAATTCCCTTAATTCTCTATACTGCTTTAGGGAAGCGTCCCCACCTTTCTATCTTCGGTACCGATTACCCCACTCCTGACGGTACCTGTATCCGAGATTATATTCACGTCAGCGACTTAGCGATCGCCCACATTTTGGGTTTGGAATACCTATTTAAATCAGGAAAGACAGAGGTGTTTAATTTAGGTAATGGTAACGGCTTTTCCGTCAGAGAGGCGATCGCCAAAGCTAGAGAGGTAACCCAGAAAGAAATCCCCGTAATAGAGAGGGATCATCGTCCGGGGGATCCACCTATATTAGTAGGAAGTAGCGAGAAAGCGAAGAAGATCCTCCGTTGGCAGCCCCAATATTCGGATTTAAGAGATATAATAGCCCATGCTTGGCAATGGCATCAAAACCAGTTACCAGTTACCAGTGACCAGTGACCAGTGACCAGTGACCAGTGACCAGTGACCAGTGACCAGTGACCAGTTACCAGTTACCAGTGACCAGTGACCAGTGACCAGTGACCAGTTACCAGTGACCAGTGACCAGTGACCAGTGACCAGTGACCAGTTACCAGTGACCAGTGACCAGTGACCAGTGACCAGTTACCAGTGACCAGTTACCAGTGACCAGTTACCAGTGACCAGTGACCAGTTACCAGTGACCAGTTACCAGTGACCAGTTACCAGTTACCAGTTACCAGTTACCAGTTACCAGTTAGGGGCAGGGCAATGCCGTGGCTGTATAACATAACACAACTTGTTTTATATAAACTAATTTATTTTTATTTATGTATATTTAATTAATAGCATAGTCTGTAAACTGGCCCATGAAGGGGGAGTGCATTCCTAAAACAATATCTTGCTTGCTCACACCCTGTTGAACCCAGATTTTACCTTTTTTAATCTGTACATGAATTGCACAACCCCTGCTCATGCCAAGCCTGGCCTGAGCAGGCCTTATTTTACCTCTCCAACCAATAGGTCGCAATTGATAATGATTACGTTCTTTATCTACAATCAGATGCACTTCAATGTCATCATTGGATTGATATTGAGTATATTTAGATAAAATTTCTTGAAGGTATTGACGATATTGTTCTACCTTTTCCATTTGTTTATCACCTCGTTGTCTGGAGCGACAATCATGCAGGCTAATCTGTTGTTGTTGAATTAGCTTTTGATTAAATGGTAAAGAAAGAAATGTATAATAGGTTTCTACTGGACAAGCTAAATAAAGTTTGCGCTCCGGTTCTACTTCAGTAAATAAACTGTCTCCGAGCTGGATAGAAATCAGTAATACTTGATTCGTTTAAAAAACTTTTGACTTCAACTGCAATTTTCTCCTGGTCTTTGTTCGCTGTAATAATTCGTTCTGCACCCAGATCGACATCCATCTGAATTGTACCGATTTTGATTGGCATTTGGTCATGGGTAATAGTTTATCCCTCTTTTTCGAGGGCGTGTTTCACAACAGTGTGGAATAAGTCTTTAGCTGCCACATCATCAGGTTTTGAACTAACTTCTTGCCATACTCCAGCAGGAACCAAGATTTCCTCAAAAAGTTGGGGCAGAAAATAAGCTTGTTGGCTCTTAAATAATACAATGAGGGGAGAAGCATTAATGATTATCTGCCGAATTAACATGGTCTAGCTCTTCTTGTAATTCTTGGGGAATATATTGCATAAAATCGACTCGATAGTAAGCCAAGGATGCTAGTAGTTGACTTCTGGTGACTCCGGCAATTTCAGCAGCTTTACTTTGAGAGATTTCTCCAAGTTCGTACCACTTAATTGCAGCAGCAAGACGCATCTCTTGAATAAATTCATCGGGAGATTTGCGCCGAGATGAAAAGACTGTTTCTGGGAGTTCAAAGTTCGGGGGACGCCAAGAGCGGGACGCTTACGCAAAGCTTCGCAATCGGGGAAAAAGAAAGCCTTATAGAACAAGGCTTTTATGATTTGTTCGTCATCTGAACTTGTCTCAATCGCCCAGGCGGTTGCTATAATACTAACAGATTTCAGCTTTTGGGGCAATATTGCCCACCATATTCTATCTTTTTTTCGCTCCTGTTCGATAAAACTGTTTTAACCGAAGACGCGACTCCCGAACACTACATAGGTCTCTCCTGCATAACGATTGCCGTTGAGGTCAGCATGATAAGCGCCGATAATTAGGTCGTCGATACCATCCCCGTTGATGTCCCCAGCTCCGCTCACTGACCTGCCTGAAAAGTCAAGGCTATCAATACCATTCAGGACGAAGCCGTTGTTACCATCTAGGTCCGATAGTTCTAAGCTAGCATTAAATCCTTCATTACTCCCGAAGATTACATAGGTCTCTCCTGCATCCCGATTGCCGTTGGGGTCAGCATCACGAGCGCCGATAATGAGGTCATCGATACTATCCCCGTTAATGTCCCCAGCACCGCTTACTGACCAGCCTGAAAAGTCACCGATATCAATACCATTCAGGACGAAGCCGTTGCTACCATTTAGGTTCGATAGTTCTAAGCTAGCATCAAATTCTTCATCGCTCCCGAACACTACATAGGTCTCTCCTGCACTATCATTGCCGTTGGGGTCAGCATGATAAGCGCCGATAATTAGGTCGTCGATACCATCCCCGTTGATGTCTCCCGCTCCACTTACTGACCTGCCTGAACGGTCAAAGCTATCAATACCATTCAGGACGAAGCCGTTGCTACCATTTAGGTTAGATAGGTCTAAGCTGGCTGTAAATCCTGAGGTACTCCCGAAGACTACATAGGTCTCTCCTGCTCCCTCAATGTCGTTGGGGTCAGCACCAAAAGCGCCGATAATGAGATCATGGATACCATCCCCGTTGATGTCCCCTGCTCCACTCACAGACCTGCCTGAACGGTCAGAGTTATCAATACCATTGAGGACGAAGCCGTTGCTACCATCTAGGCTAGATAGGTCTAAGCTAGGGTCAAATCCTTCATCACTCCCGAAGACTACATAGGTCTCTCCTGCACTACCATTACCGTTGGGGTCAGCCAAAAATGCGCCGATAATCAGGTCATCGATACCATCCCCGTTGATGTCCCCAGCACCACTGACTGAAAAGCCTGATTCGTCATGGCTATCAATACCATTGATAACAAAACCGTTGCTACCATTTAGGCTAGATAAGTCAAAGCTAGCATTAAATCCTGAATCACTCCCGAAGACTACATAGGTCTCTCCTGCTAAAGTATCGCGCTTGGGGTCAGCACCATGAGCGCCGATAATGAGGTCATCGAAACCATCCCCGTTGATGTCCCCTGCACCGCTTACAGAAAAGCCTGATTTGTCACTCCTATCAATACCATTGAGAACAAAACCGTTGCTACCATTTAGGTCGGATAGTTCTAAGCTAGGGTCAAATCCCTCATTACTACCGAAGACTACATAGGTCTCTCCTGCACTACGATTGCCGTTGGGGTTAGCCTCCCAAGCGCCGATAATGAGGTCATGGATACCATCCCCGTTGATGTCTCCTGCTCCACTCACAGACTCCCCTGAAGTGTCACGGCTATCAATACCATTGAGAACAAAGCCATTGCTACCATCTAAGTCTGAGAGGTTAAACTCTACCAGTTGATTCACAGTAAAGGAGGTGACCATATCTTCAGAACCCAAAAGATTGCCTGCTCGGTCCGTCACTTGGGCGCTTTTAATGACAATACTGTATTCTCCCACTTCCAAGGCTGAGTAGGTGAGTTGAACCGTTCTGTCTCCAGAGCGCAACTGGATATTTTCTGGTGTAATAGCGTCTCCTTCAGCGTTCAGTAACTGGAAGTTTTCAGCTGTCACGGTTGCTTCAGCTAATGCTTCGTTAAACTGAATTTCCACCCGACGAGTATTAAAGGGTGCAGTTTCTCCATCCGCTGGAGTGATACTCTCAATTACAGGACCAAAGGTATCCGGTACCAGGTTAAAACTAAGTTTATTAGAAAGAGCTGTATTACCTCCTGTATCCGTGGCTCGCGCTTGTACTTCTACTATGGCAGCATCTGGGTCGTTACTCAGGGCAATAGCTGCTAACTCAAAGGGGAAGGAAACGTCATTACTCACCACTTCTCCATTGACTAACAATTCTACATGACCCACCTGCACGTCATCGGTAACAGTTGCTATGATGGGAATGTCCCTTCCTTCGGTAACTTGAACCCCTTCTGTATCCGGGTCTACATCTGTTACTCCACTACTAATAGTAATGGTTGGAGCTTCACCTTGGGCATCAAAGGGCAGATAGTTAATTACCTGCAAATCTCCGTTATCATCAGCCACATAGGCAATACCTCCTGCTATGGCAATATCTCGGGTAAACCCTGGGGTATCGAATCGAGTTAAAAAAGTATTTGTATTTTTCGGGTCAGATATATCGTACACTGATAAACCCAGACGTTCTGAGGCTACCAAAGCTAAACCGGAACCATTTCCAGTTACATTCCGAGCGGTAAAAAAGAGATATGCATACTAATTAAAGTAGGTTGATTAGGGTCGGAAATGTCAATGGTGTGCATACCGCTCCCTGCTAAGTAAGCTACCCCGTTAGCTGCAAATACTCCCACTTCAGAGGAAGCGATTCTTACATTAAGTTGTCCCAAGATGGTGCTCTCTGTTGGGTCGGTAATATCAATTATGGAGAAGGTATCGGAACCGCTAGTATAACTATAGAGCTTGGTTCCTTCCCGAGCTAGCCCGGTGACGGTTCCGGAGCCTGGTAGGGTAGCATTGTCCAATTCTGCTCCTGTTAAAAGGTCTATCGCCCTTAAGGAAGTACCAGCGGTGGCATAGACTATACCATCGAAGATTTCTACTTGGTTGGCATTGAAGTTGATGGTTCGTCTTAAGGTGGGTACCATGGGGTCGGAGATGTCTACTATTTGTAGTCCGCCGCTATTGGTAGCTACTGCTGCAATCTTTAACTTGGTATCCACAGCCACGTCTGTTGCGTCTCCTGGTAAGGAGAGTTGACCTTGGATAATGGGGTTATTGAATTTTGAGGCATCTATAATGGCTAAACCATGACTTCCTGTAGCCACATAGGCAGTTTGTCCGGATTCTGAGCCAGTGTCTCCTTCTACTACTACTGCTTTGGCTTCTCCTTGGAGGGGTAAACTGGCAATAATGCCTGTGGGAAACCCCACATCGGTGAGGGGATCCAGCCCTTGTTGGATTTCCTGGAAGTCGTCTATGCCGTCTTTATCCGTATCTGATGAGTTGGGGGAGCTACCTATGGCAAATTCTACATCATCTGGTAACCCATCACCATCACTATCTTCCTCGTAGCTGCCATGAAATACCATAGTGCCCGTAAAACTAACCCGACCCCCACTAGGAGGTAAATTACCTCCGTGAGAACCTACAAGACCAGTGACAGGGTCAAAGATGACGACGTAGTAACGAGTTTCCGCAGGTAAGAAAAATTTGTAGATGCCAGCATCGTCACTAACTGTACGAAGTTCAAAGGGATTGGGTAATTCGGGGAATTCTACAGCTATGAAGTCGTTGCGCCACTCAGGATAGACAACTTCGTCTAAACTAGTGCCCACGAGGCTAAAACGGGGGTTATGGGGGGCGTTGGTGAGAATTTCCACGATGGCCCGATCTAATCCCACGGTGTTGGGGTCGAATTTAAAGTCTCCAAAGGTGAAGCTTTCCCCGAAGTTGAGGCTGACGGGATTATCCAGGGAGCTGGTCATGGTAAAGGCGTCTTCACCTTCTAGAATCCGGAAACCAGTAATGGTTAGGGGCTGGGCACCATGATTGGTAATGGTGACCACTTCGCTTATATGGGCGGTTTCGCCCTCTACGGGTACTCCACCGAAATTGTTGTTTGAGTTTTCGGATATACTCACCTCAGGGGAAGGTGTGGGGGAAATCCCAATTCCATTGAGCTTGATTTCATAGATAGGGTCAAGTTCGTCATTGCTAGAGATAATGAGGGTATCTGTGAAGGTACCCACCTTTGTGGGGTCGAACTGGATCCGAAGGGTGGTCTTTTCTCTTGGAGCTAGGTTTTTGTCAATGGTTTCGGGAGCTAGAATAGAGAATCCTTGAGCACCGTCTGCCAAAGTAATTGAGTTAATGATTAGGGGAACAATGTTACCACTATTGGTTAGCACTAAATCTATTGTATGGTTAGCTCCACCAAGCCCGTCGGCAGCAATTGGACCAGTGGAAACTTTTCGGGGGAAGAGAGAGTGATTCCCAAATTTAACTCTTATTCTAGGATAACGGCGATTTGGATCGGGTACGGGAATAAGCCCCACCTGACTATTAGGCAAATTCAAGTTCTTTTTATACAACTGGAGAGCTTCGGTGAGAGGTTTATCTCCATTGGAATGCATACCTAATGCCGCCCGAAGTAGATCTATATGACTGTCCTCAAAGGCAGTGGGAGTATCATCATATTTACCTAAGAATCCCATAATGTCATTGGGTTTCACATTGCTAGGAACTTCTTGTGCATCAACAAAATAAGCATTACTTAGGCAAAAAGTATGAGCAAGTTCATGGCTAACGGCTTGGGCAACCAACTGAGCAAATGTTGCTTGAGAAGTCCAGTCAACGTTTACTCCAACAGAAAGATTAGCTTTGTTAATTTGACGTTGATTGAGTGATTCAGCCAAAACCCATTGTTTTGCTGCATTGCTGATAGGCACCGTGCTGGGTAGCAGCCTTTCTAGTCTTAATTTGTCTGCATCAGACTCTGCAAAACCACCAATTATTCGACCCATTCCCGTCGTGTTAAGCCCAATGGTAGGATCAGAGAAAGAATCCTCCCAAGTTATCTTGATGTCTGACTCAGAGAACTTGCCAATTTTGTAGCCAGTTACTCCAGTCCCTTGATTAACTGCACTATAGGTACTATCGACAGCCTCGAATAATGCATTGGCTTCTTCCGTTAACTTGCGATTAAGTTGCTCATCCGTATAGTCATCCCCAGGGAGGAAGCCAGCAAAATGGGTCTTGAACTGATTCGAAGTCTCTAGGATACTACCGTTGACAAACCTGTATTTAAAGACATCATCTGCTGTCAATATCTCCTCATCAGGGCCCTCCAGCCTCTCTAGAGTCAGGAGAACTACTTTGAGTTCGGCCTTATAGCCCTCAAGATTAAGATCAATCTTCGTTGGTGCCGTACTTGTAGCTTGAGTAACAATTTCTCCAACTTCTATATCCGAGGAGCTATCAGGAGTATCAACCTCAATATTAATTGTGCCCGCATATGTAACACTTGAGGATGGATCGAACTTCCAGACAGCTTCACCACGGCCAGAAATAGGCTTACCAAGGTCAAAAACTGATAAACGCACATCAAAAGTTGTCTTTTCACTTTCCGGCAAATCGTAGTTAACATTCTTAGTGCGCTCAAACCCATCCGTTAAAGTTCGGTGGAACGCCGCAGTCCTACCCGCTTTCTGTGCAGCCTCTTCGGCGTAAATAACATTTACCCAGCGATATTGGTAGTAGGTGAAAATATCCATAGTACTATCTCCATTAGCTTTTTGTTCTTCTACAGTAATCTTGATTTTCGCGCCATAGAGTTCATCTCGCGTCAAATTGACAAACCCACCGGGACCAAACAGCTCATCGTAGGTTTTCGTCTGGAAACCAAATTTCTCAGTTTTTCCTGAACCTGCTTCCAGGGTATATGTCTTAGTTTGAAGTTTTACCCCATCAATAACAGGTTTCGCGAACTTATCCAGGGGACCATCTATTTCAATAGAAACCTTGATAAATGGCTCCGTATCATTCTTACAACGAGACGAGGAACTAGAACCAGAAGGAGCACTCCAGGACATGGTTGAAAAATTAGTAGCACTTTCCCCGGCGATGAAATTAAGAGCTACGGGGTCATGTACAGTCGGAGGCTGTCGGTTAGGTGTTCCTGAATTATCACATGGTGGAGGAGGTGGGTCACCACCACCATCTCCTGCTTCATTAACAAAATGCCAACCAGGAGCCAAAATCCCCGTCCCCGGATCCGACACAATACTCAAACCATCCTCACTCACTGTACCAGTTCCCACAACCTCCCACTCCCCACTATCATGATTAAAGGAGAACAGCAAACACTTCGCTCCCGGAGCCAACCCCTCCAAGTTCGGGAAAGTCACCGGAGCAGGTACGTCAAAATTAGTCGCCCCTGGAGCCTGGATGGAAATCACCAACCGAGGGTTCAAATGGGGTGGTAAAGGAGCAGGTAACCTCTCCGGATTCACCGGAATAATCGTCGCCGTCGTCGCCACATTCCCCGCCTCATCCTGAGCCGAACCCGCAGGGAACGTCACCTCCAAAAGTTCCCAAGTACTCCCTTCCACCTCCGGGAACATCGCCTGTAACTGCGCCACACCAGCAGTGCCAAACCCTACCTCCGTATCCTCCGTCGCCGACAACTCCTGAATATCCCCGTCAGCCATAGTAGGGAGGAAGATATCAAATATCTCCCCATGGTGATTCAGTTGAACTTCCTGACCCGGCACACTTTCAAATATCTTACCTACCGTAGCATAACTTGTCCCGGAAGGAGCATTAGTTGTCGTGCCCCCATCAATATGTACAGCAAACAAAGGTGCAGGTACATTCTCCAACCGGAAGAACCCCTCAGAATCCGTCACTGCAACCACTTTTGGCAAAGCATCCACCCGCACCGTAGCCCCTACTATCGGAACATTGTTCCCTTCCTCATCCAAATTCAAGAAATCATAAACATAACCTGTAACATTAGTATCCTCAATTTGAGTCAGGGGCAGAGTACTAAAATCAGCCGTCAGAGTTCCCCCAGGAGTCCCATCCCCATCAGCATCTAGAGCTACCCCATCCAGCCCCATAATCTCATCCCCCAATACTGTTACCCTTACTGATGTGGAAGCAGGTAGGGCTGTATCAGAGAAGAAAGTAGCAAACTCTCTCGTACTAGAAACCGCAATTCTTCCTGCTACCGGTTCCCCATTCGCAATAATTTCAAAAGTATTCTCATTAACCGTAGTAGGGTCCACCTTTTTCCCAAACCGCACCACAGGGTTTTGGTTCAAACTAACCATTTCGGACCCTGAAGTGGGAGATATTTCTACAGAGGCACCGATAACTGTAAAATCTAAAACAACCGTATCATTTATTACATTCCCAGCCAAGTCAGAAACCCCAGTTATACTTAGCTGGTAGTTCCCTGCATTTAAACGAGTACCTAAATTGAGCTGTCGTAAACTGGAATTAATTTCCTCCACACTCTCCACAGGAATAACTTCTTCCCCCAAAGTGAGGGTATAATTCCCCACTTCCAACCCAGAAACTGCCTCACTATAACTCACCTCAATAACCGTAGAAGTAGTGTCCAGGGAATTAGCTATAATTGCTGTGGGAGCTGTGGTATCTAGGGTAAAGGATACAGAAATCTGACTCAAATTCCCCGCACCATCCGTCGCCACCAAAATCAAGGAATATTCTCCATCGGACAACGTTCCCCCATTTAGTTGTCCTAACCGTTGCTGCTCCAAGACAAAACTGCCATCAACTTGCAACAGATCCGAGACATCAACCAGTCCTTCAGTACCATTCAAACTAGCCTGAAGACTCACTACCTTCGTATCATCACTCACCTGACCCCCAATCCTGACATCCATTGTCATGCCATCGGCGACCTTGCTTCCCGTATCATTCAATAACGCTGCCGTAATTTGGGGTGGGGACCAAAAATTGAGGATTTGTTGTCCTAAAGTTGTATTTTCCCAAGCCCTATGGGGCACAATGAGCTGACTGTGCAGAGTTGCACTCCCACTGATGCCCTGAATTTGAAAGATTAAGTCATTGAAGTCTCGATCCGACCCAAAGTCTCTTCTCAAATCCTCAAACCCAAAAGTTAATCTGTTCTCCCGCAGTTGACCAAACTGCTCTGCACCCCTTGGATTAGCTGCGGCTATGGAAAACAAGGGTCGCTTATCTCCTTCAATAGTGGGATTATCAAAAACTTCTTGTATCGTGCCATTGGGTACTAACATCACGACCACTTCATCTGACGGGGTTAGGGCAAAGGTCCTAATTCCCTTATAATTCAGCTCAGCTTCTCCTAACCTACCACTGAATCGAGCACCTTCTGTAAAGTCAGAAAACACCAGGTAGCCCAATTCAGAATTACTCAGAGCACGACGAGCCGCTTCCTGGATAAAGTTAGAAGAGCCTCTTTCCAAATCTTCCATTCCAGTCAAACTAACGATGGCTAATTCTCCCCGATAACCCCCTGAATCTGCCAGCAGATCGAACCTCAATTGCCCATCTTCCCCTACTGTAAAAACCCCTGGTTCATTGCTAGCCTTTTCTATGAGGATATTCTGAGATGGTGCCACCACCACCATACCATGGTCATTTTCCCCTTTCAGAGCAGTTAACTCTCCATCCTCCATAAGCTCACCCTGCACCAGCTTGGCCAAAATCGCCCCTTCATCTCCCGGTGCATCACCATGGGGATTGAACCAAGCATCCAAATAATGCCCCATTTCTTCGAGAACCACAGCAACAGCTTTCTCAAAATTGGCTGGGTTAGGATTCAGCAAGTCATCCCGTAAATAAATGGTGTTGACCTCCACTCCAAACCCACCTAGAGGAGCGAATTTCTCCGCTGGAAGAACCTCAATCCTGGGCCATGAAACACCAGTGAGCACGTCTTTTACTAATGCTTGAGCAACTCCCACATCAATCCTCGACCCAAACGCTAGCTCCATCCCCTCCTGGAATTGAGGGGACTGACTAAATTGCCCGAGCCGAATCTTTGCGGACTCAATAACTAAAGCCAGCTGTGATTCCTCGTCCCAGAAGCTAGACGGTGAGTGTATCCCTGACAATCTTCCCAAATTTAGCACTGGATCAAGAGTAATTAAAGGGTTTACTGGTAAAGGGCTATCAATTTCGTTGGGGTCTGTATTGAGGTCAAACATCCCATAGGTTTAGTAAACTTGGCTTCAACTATATTGACCTGATGCCCTGAGTGTCAATGGTTTTGTTACAAATCTTAACAATACTAACATTGTGTTACCCCAAGTACAGCCCCCAAAACTGCTCCCACCATTGCTCCCACCACAGCTCTCTCAATAAAATCTCCTCCACCTCCCCCCAAAGCAACGATTACAACTCCCCCAAAGCTACCTCCCGCAGCCCCTCCAACAATAGTAGCTGGTATCCACCAACGAATTCGGATAATCTGCCTTCTGAGTACTAACCATTGTGCAAACCCAAGTATAGCGCCTCCAAAAGCGCCTCCAAAAGCGCCTCCTATAGCATAGCGTACAGTTTGGCTCAAAGCATTACGTACAGGTTCTGTCAAAGCATTGCGCACAAAATCGTTCGTAACATAGCGCTCAGGATCGTTGACAGCATAGCGCAAATTATCGTTTACACAATCCCCCACCGCTAATAACACCAATAATCCCATAATTACCCCTACGGCATTAGCAAGTACCCACTGCTGCCAAAATCGGAGTCTCACAACCCTTTGCCTCTTAGTCATTGTTTTCGCTCCTTTTTCATTATATAGCAGTCGCCAAGGCGATTGATACACCCAGGGTGACCCACCCCTCTGCTCTCCTCCCAGGAGGGGATGGGGGTGGGTTAGCTCGAAACGTTAGAACCCTTACCTGTCAGCAATTTTCCAAGCATCCTACCTGTCAAACTCATAACTGGTAACTGGTCACTGGTATGGTACGTGCTATATGTATTCTAGCAAATTAGAGCAACTCGTGCTTGGAGGATTTTTATCATGGGATTTGTTATTAGTACAGTGAATATGAAAGGTGGTGTGGGGAAAACCACTCTCACGGTCAACTTAGCAACAAGTCTTGCCAAAAATCACGGTAAACGAGTCCTAGTCATAGATTTAGACTCCCAAATTAACGGGACTCTCAGTTTAATGTCCCCCCATGAATTTGCCAAAATGAGAAAAGCAAAATCTACTCTCAGTTATCTCATGGACTCTTTGATTAAATCAAGTGTTCCAACAGACAAGGAACTAGAGCAATTTATTTGTCAGAATGTCTGTGAAGTGAAAGGAATGGATGTGTTACCGGGAGACCTGGAACTGTACGATGAGTATTTAGTGTCGGAAATGCTCCACAAACAGGCTATTTCCCAACCTGATACTAATTTTAACGCAATTTGGCAGCAACTTGAAGGGGGATTGATATCCACCCTCCTCAAACCATTGCGTCTCCTGTACGATTTTATCATCATGGATTGCCCTCCGGGTTACAATTTGTTAACTCGTAGTGGTATTGCTGCCAGCGATTTTTACTTACTTCCAGCTCGTCCTGAACCTTTATCCATTGTCGGTATTCAATTACTGGAAAGACGTATTAAGAAACTGAAACAAAATCATGAAAATACAAACCTCAAATTATTGGGAATAGTTTTCATTCTCTCAGGTAGTACTCTCTTCAATCGTTATTATAAACAAGTAATGAAGCGAATAACTGAAGATTTTACCCCGGAGGTACTCTTCCAAAACTCCATTCCTATGGATGTGAATGTTGCTAAAGCGGTGGATAGTTTTCGGCCAGTAGTGCTATCTAAACCTAATTCATCGGGGGCAAAAGCTTTTACTATGTTAACTCAAGAGTTGTTAACTAAGTTAGCTAATTAGTTATTATAGCAATGTATGTGGGCTCGGTATTTACATTCGTAGGTTGGGTTGAGGCACTCTCCCCAACAGCGCCAACCCGTGTTGGGTAACGCTGGCGCTCTACCCAACCTACACCTAGAAGAAATCTAAATCTAATGCTTTTGAGCCACCTTTTTGGAACTCTACTAACAGTTTACCTAGTTGAGTCCAAATGAGAGCCGCAATGAAAATAGTCGTTATCAAGGATACTCCATAGGAAAACCAGGGAGTAATGCTAAAAATCTCTAAACCAGTGGCTAAAAAGATCCAAATACCAAGGCAAGTACCCAGGAATGGTAACTTAAATTCTATCCCCTGCATTTCATCCAAGATTGATAGGGAAGGTGTTTGAAGACCTTTACGTACTTTTTGCTCTAGAATGGCTTTAAAGGCTAAGCCACAGGTGAGAGAGATAAATAAACCGACAAGAATTAACAAGTAGGGTGGTTGTGGTAAATAGTAATACATGGTTGTTTTAACCGCAGATGAACACAGATGAACGCTGATAAATACAGATTATACCTGTAAGGCACTCAGAGCAACATTAAATAAGTGTTGAGGTCTGAAGTCGTCTTTTACTAAGGTCCAAAGACGTTGCACTTCCTCTGTATGCAGTCTATCATCTTCAATTAATGCTAGGATTACTTGACGGCGCAAATACTCACCTTCTTTAGAGAGGAGGTATTGGAAACCGAGCTGGGCAGTAGGTAAGATATTGAAGCCGGACTCAGAACGGGCGATGGCCATCATGTTTTCTAAGCGCTGCCATTGGAATTTGCCGTCCTTAAATAACACCTCTAGCAAACGACGTCGCATTTGTTCCGACTCTCCGGTTAACAGACGACGGGATACATAAGGATAGGCAATTTCGACGATTTTGAAATTGGGATTGAGACTTAAGGCTAATCCTTCTTGGGTGACTAAAGAACGGATAATCAGGGCAAATTTAGCGGGTACCCGGAAAGGATATTCATACATTAACCCGGAAAAGCGCTCGGTAATAGTTTTGAAGTTGAAGTCCCCGACCTTTTCGCTGATAGCATTGCCCAATACTTCTTCTAAAGCGGGAATAATGGGTTTAATATCTGTATCGGGGGTTAAAAAGCCCAGTTTGACGAAATCATCCCCTAAAGCTGAATAGTCCTGATTAATGAGCTGGACTACGGAACTGACTAGAGTTTCTTTCGTATCTTCCTCTAGTTGATCCATCATGCCAAAGTCAATATAAGCCATACGACCGTCAGGAGTGGCGAAGAGGTTCCCAGGGTGGGGATCGGCGTGGAAAAACCCGTGTTCTAAGAGTTGGCGCAATCCTGAGGTGACCCCGATCCTGACAATTGCATCCGGATCTACCCCTGCGGCTTTGATATTTTCTGTATCCGTCAGTTTGAAACCGTTAATCCACTCTAAAGTGAGGACGCGATGACTGGTGTATTCCCAGTAAATGCGGGGAACTTTAACTTCAGGGTCGTTTTGGAAGTTAGCAGCAAATCTTTGGGCGTTTTCTCCTTCGTGGAGATAGTCGATTTCTTCAAATAACTTAGTTCCGAACTCGTCCACAATGAGGGTGAGGTCGTGACCTAAGTTTAGGGGGAGCCAGGGGGCGAACAATTTAGCACCCCAGCGCATTAAATAGAGGTCCAGGGTGAGAATAGGGCGCAAGTTAGGACGCTGTACTTTTACCGCTACTTCTTCTCCCGTATGGAGCACAGCGCGGTAGACTTGACCGAGACTGGCGGCAGCTACTGGTTGAGGGTAAATTTGCTTATAAATCCAGTCGGTGGGACAGTTTAAGTCTGTTTCCAGAATAGCAAAGGCCGTGACTGTATCGAAGGGGGGTAACTGGTCTTGGAGTTTAATCAGTTCGTTCAGAAAGTCCTGGGGAATTAGATCTGGTCTGGTGGAGAGAGCCTGTCCTACTTTGATAAAGGTAGGTCCAAGACGAGTGAGGATTTCTCGCAATTCCCTGGCTCGTTGAAATTTATTGGCTTCGCTTTGAGAGAGCCATTTGTCCCACTGGAGGTGGAGGATAAAGGTGGTAAAGTACCAGAGGATGGTCAAGGTTCGCCAGATTACTTGCCAAGGTCGTCTGCGGCTGTAACGGGCGATAGCTTCTGGATCGTAGCGTCTGAAACCCATTGGGTTGGGGTACTGGTCTGAATACACCGTTGAATGTTGACTCACTCTTTTTTGCTGCTTTTAAATTAAGCGCTGCATTTGACACTCCCACGGCTTCGCTATTGCGGTCATCTGTGGGATTCTCTAACTATCTAGCTGTGAGCTGTGCAACCTAGCGGGCACCATATCCCCAAGCGTATTTTTACCCTGTTTCCGAGTGCCCCTCGGTACAGCATTTGAAACCTAAAAATCAATGGTCGCTGGTAGTTCGGTACCCCCCCCCGTAGCCCCCTCCCGGTCTCCCCCTGGGGGGAGTAGAGGGGGGTTGGGGGGAGTAGAGGGGGGTTTCTCTCACGCCAAATCAAAGATTATGGCGTTCCGCTCCTGCCGCTTTAGCTAAAAGACCGCCCACCCTGGGGATTCAAGCCAGATATACGTTAGCATGAATGTTGAAATTGTGTCAAGATTTTTTTGACGGAGCAGCTCTAGCCGCACTGCGCTACATCCCACCCGCCCCGCTTGCGGCGCCCTTGGCACCAAAGAGGTGGGTTTTGCGCCCGATTCTATAAAAATATACATTGCTGAATGTTATACTCCCCAATAGGGAAATGGCAAACCCCTGTTGGGAGTCTTATTCTTCGTAGAGCATGCTTTCTAGGCACTCAAAGCCCACTTCCAGAAAATTATCCACTACTTCTGGTTCGTTTTCGTCCGCTTGTTGGCGGAGTTGGACAAACTCGTCCACGGTATATTGAGCTTGAAACTTAGCGATGGTGCAGCTACATAATTCTGGTGCCATTTCTGGGGGTAAACCTCTGGTGGCTGCCTTTTTCGTACAGCTATTCATGTAGTCGGCGACGAATTCTTGGGGGTAATCGGAGGCATTGCCTAAGGTTGCCGATTGCTTTGGTTCTGTTTCAGCCCATGTTGGGGTAAGTCCTAAGATGGTGGATAATAAGAGGGTTGTTAAGAGGAATGTTGTTTTCATTTGGTTACTTTACCATGTCGATTATTCTTGACTCCCTGTTAGGGGGAAAAGTTCCAATCAAGCGTCCCAGCTGACATTAATTAGAGTCGAGGGAGGTGTTACCACCTCGCCCCTCTCCTACGAACTGTACGTGAGACTTTCACCTCATACAGCTCAGGTATCTCTATGCCTTTACGGCGCGCTTTACGAGTCCGTCTTTAATTCTCTTCCGATGAATCGTCTGAGCTTGGTGACATTCCCTATGAAGAGCAACTAGATTTTTCATATCCCAGTTGTTGTGGTCCCCGTCTTTGTGGTGCAACTCCACCGGACCATCTATCTCCATGAACAATCGGTTGCAATGCGTACATTTCCCTTTCTGTCGCTTAATAGCTTTAGCGGTTGGTCCCTCATAAAGTTCAGAGTTCCGACCAACCCAATAGGCTATATTCCCATTGAAGGGTGAGGCACTACCTTTGACCATTACGTGACTATTCACTTCCCAGGAAACTTTAGGAAATGCTTTATCCACCTGCTCTTTCGTGAGCTGGCGCTTTGCTGCTCCCTTCTTCGCCTTCTTACCTTCAATGGCTTGACGACGCGCTTTTTCGGCCTCCTTTTGGTCTTGCCTGCGTTTATCTGCCCTTAGTTTGCGCCATAACCATTGGCGCAGTGACCATAGAGCGTGTTTTGACATATCGCAGAATTTATGGTAATTCCTCCAGCCACGGACCTGTGTTCCTATTTTCTTTAGCCGAGCTTCTGTGCTCAACTCTTTGTTCTTCCAGGTTGCTTTAACTTTGGCCTTTATTTCCGCATAATTCTTTTGGCTCGGTGCGGATTTAAATGTTCCTCGTGAGTTGACGCGAAAACGCCATCCCAGAAAGTCAAATCCATCCGTAGCTCTCCTCATCTCAGTCTTATCTTCGTTTATTCTTAGCCCTCTGGACTTGAGAAATTCGTCTATATCTCGCCTCAGCTTTTTGGTATCAGCTTTTGATTTACAGATAAAGACCGCGTCATCCGCGTAACGTATACCCCTTATACTTTCAGATTTTGTAAACCCATTCTTTTTACCTTTGTGGTATTTTTGGGTTCTCGTAATTTGGTCTGACCCTAGGTTCTCGAATCCATCTAGGGCTATATTTGCCAGTAATGGGGATATCACTCCACCTTGCGGCGTGCCCTTCACACTAGAGGGGTATTCACCACGGACACCAGCTTTAACCGCAATTTTCAAACCTAGTTTGGCTTCAGTTGGTAAGATAACGCCTTTGAGTATGACTTTGTGGTCAATCTCGTCGAAGCATTTACTGATATCCGTCTCCAGAACCAGCTTATCCTTACCCTTAGCCTTGCTTTTTAGGTTGTCAAATATTAGCTTCTGTGCGTCCGCAGTACAGCGACCGGGTCTGAAGCCGTAGCTTCTTTCCCCGGCTATAGCTTCGTAAGCTGGCTCTGCTGCTAATTTAAGCAGCGCTTGCCATGCTCTGTCTGCTATTGTTGGTATGCCTAATCCTCGTGTTTTGCCGTTAGGCTTGGGGATGTTTACCCTTCTTAGTTGTTGGTGTCTCCAGTGGTACCAGTGCTTATTTAGCCTCTGACACAACACCAGACGCTCTCGTGTAGAGAGTGCAGTTTTTCCATCAACTCCGGGGGTCTTCTTCCCTTGATTCAGCTGTGTTACTTGTTTGACGGCCAAAGCTTGAGCTGCACGACTTCTCAATAGAAGCCGTTGTAAGAGTTTGACCTTAACTTTCTGATTGTATGCAAGCGCTTTGAAGATACTCCTCTGTAATCGAAAGACCTGACCCCGGAATCGCTTCCACGGCAAATCTTTCCAGACATCGTCAGCCTTCAGACTTATCTTTCTACCCCGCAGGAATACTGCAAGGTGAAGTTTTAAATCCTCTATGCTGCGGTATTCGATTGGGGCTACCTTAGTGCTTTGCACAGCTTAAGCTCCTTAATTCGCTCTGATAATTACATTGTGTGTCTTCTCTTTAGAAACCCTCGGGCAGTTACGCCCTCTCTTACCCTCGCTCTTCCGTTAGGCTGTTAATCAAGCAGCCCCACCACCTCACATGTTGGGCTTGGAATCCCCTGTTTTAGTCGAAGTCGAGCGAGTTTTTACTCGTTCCGAATGAACTATTGTTACGAACCCTTGGGGACTCACCCTTTGACCCACTACCAACTCAGGAATGTAAGTGGCAAACACTTACCCTTACGAGTCTTTATTCGGTGTCTCTTCTGTCGTATATAACGGCCTTCCGACAGTGTCGGAACTTAGGTCTTTTCTCAGATGATTCACGTTAAGTTATCCCTGTGTTCTCCCTATTAGCGGAAGTATCTCTACCTAACCGTTCGGTCGCACTTTACCGCCCTGTTGCCAGCTTCAGCCTGGTGATTAACCTCTCTGTGGCCAGATAAGGATTCACGCGATTCCCACGCGGGAGAGACTTGGTTTCACGATTCCTGACCGTGTCCTCACTCTCATAATTCATTCAGTTGTCATGGTTCGGTAATCACTGCCTTAGAGTTTCGGAGTTCCACTTTAGTTCTCCTAATTTCCCTCGCATTTCCCTTGCGGGTCTAGCGCTCAGGTAGTGACTCAGAGTTCTGTTTTTCAGCCCCTTTCGGTGGCTTAGATTAACAGTCCCGATGTCCCAAAACCAAGCCCCTGCTTATGTTTGGCTTACGCCTCAGCTTTCACAGGGAACGAGCCGCACAGATTTAGTTACTGTTAAAATCGTCACAGGGTTCAGAGGTGTAAAACGAGTCAAATCCGCCACTGGCACCGAACGAGAAACATTCACTTGGGAGATGCGATAATGCCACCCCCTGTTTTTAAACCAACTCAAAGCCGTACATAAATGCTCCACAGTAGCCAAAGCCAAAACCATCACCCCTCCAGGCAAAAGTTTCACGGCGCAACTAGGCACAATTTCCGCCATATTCCCCCCACTGCCGCCAATAAAAATCCGCTCTGGTGGGGGTAAGGTAAATAATATTCCTGGGGCAGTACCCCTAACCGCCACCACATTCGGAAGCTGGAAGCGCCGAGCATTCCCCTGAATCAAATGAATCCCCATGGCGGTTTTCTCAATGGCATATACCCTGGATCCAGGACACAAACGGGCAATTTCAATGGAGACAGAACCAGTCCCCGCTCCCACATCCCAAACCACCTGATCCTCCTGTAAAGCTAAGTCCCCCAGCACCTGCAAACGTACCTCCCGCTTGGTCATCAATCCCGGGCGATCTTCAAAACTCAAAAAGAGACGATCTGGCAATCCCAACAAGGGCAAACCATTCAAGTCCAGTTTCGCAACTTTGTCCGAAGGCAACACAATCAATACATTTAAAGGGGAAAACTCCTGGTCGAGCAATTCTTCGATTTCCTCACCACTAAAACGAGAAACTCGTTCCGTCTTGCTCCCCAAATTTTCGCAGACCCAAAAATCGTAGGGAGTGGGTAAATCTAAAGCCAAACAATGAAGGGCAATCATCCCCGGTGTATAGGTAGTATCGGTCAACATAGCAATCTTGGACGCCCCCCGTAGCAACAAAGGGGTCAACGCTTCCATTCCCCGTCCGTGGAGGCTAACTACCTCTGCATCCTGCCAAGGTACCTTCACCCGACTAAAAGCCAATTGCACCGAACTGAGATGGGGATGAAAGCGCAATTTTTCCTCTGACAATTGCTTGAGCAGCAACCTTCCCCAACCGAAAAAGAGAGGGTCGCCGCTAACCAAAACCACAACATTTTCATCCATGCGGCGGCCTATAATATCCATTGCTTGCTGCAAATCCCCCAACACCAGGCGGTCGCCCCGAAGACGAAAATAACTGAGGTGGCGCTTGATCCCTACCACAAGATTCGCCCCCTCCACTAACTGCCGTACTTTCGTCGTCAGCCCCGCCGCTCCATCTAAACCGATACCGACAACTTCAATCATTCATTAGACTATTAATCTGGACATGATATTATAAAAGGTAAAAAGGAAAGTAAATGGATGTAATTCCAGCGATCGACTTACTGGCGAGGAAATGCGTGCGGTTGTACCAAGGAGACTATGAGCAATCCCAGGTATTTAGCGACAATCCGGTTACTATAGCAAGACAATGGGAAGAACAGGGAGCAACCAGACTCCACCTAATTGATTTAGATGGAGCAAAAGAAGGAAAGCCAGTTAACTTAGAAGCAATAGAGGCCATTGTACGGGCAGTCTCTATCCCAGTGCAAGTGGGAGGAGGATTGCGCCATCGCCCCAGTATCGCCCAGCTCCTCCATCTCGGGGTCCACAAAGCCATTGTAGGTACAGTAGCTGTAGAACAACCGGAACTGGTAGGAGAACTCTGTCAAGAGTTTCCTGGACAAATTCTGGTGGGTATCGACGCTCGCAATGGGAAGGTAGCAACGAGGGGTTGGTTGGAAACATCTCAAGTAACTGCCGGGAGACTAGCTCAACAGATGGCAGCACTGGGAACAGCAGGGATTATCTACACCGACATTCATCGAGATGGCACTCTCAGCGGACCCAACCTAGACGCACTCCGGGAAATAGCGACACAGATTGAAATTCCTGTGATTGCTTCCGGTGGTGTTAGTTCCCTGACAGACTTGTTGAGTCTGCTAGCGTTAGAACCTATGGGGGTAGAGGGGGTAATTATCGGTCGCGCTATTTATACAGGAGATGTTGACTTATCAGAAGCGATCCAAGCCATAGGTGCGGGTCGTCTCCAAGATATTCCACCGAATTTAGGTTCCTCTACCTTTGCGTGACATCCTCCCGAGGCTTACCCTAAGATTAGATATTCCTGTCCCACGCCATATCCTATTTCTTATCTAATTTATGGAAAAGAATCTATCCGAGAAATTGCATGTTGACACGTCAATCTTAATTCACATAGAGATACAAAGCCAAATACAATCAGATTTTCCCAAGCGTATCTATGTTTATAATAGCCGTTTGCGAGACAAATATGACCTACAAGTAATTAGTTTAGCCGTCTTAGGAGACAACAACCAAAATTGGCGTCCCACAACTTACCAATACAGTCGCTGGGGATTTACCATTACCTTGCAGTTTCCCATCGTGAAACTATTAGACTATCAACAGAACTGAGAGACTTTAGAACAAAGCAGTAATCCGTTTGCAGTTATTGTAATGGCTCATCTTTCAACTCAAGCAACTTCAGATAATCCCCAGCAACGGTTACAATCGAAATTGAGTTTAGTGCGGGGATTGTACCAACGAGGTTATAATAGGAATGAGATTCTGGAACTATTCCGGTTAATTGAGTGGATGATGGTTCTACCCAAAGGACTCGATAGTGAATTTAGAACTGAATTAAAGCGTGTAAGGGAGGAAAATAGGATGCCATATATTACAGGTTTTGAGCGAGATGGAATGGTACAAAATGCTCGGGAGTCGGCGATCGCTGTTTTAGAAACACGATTTGAAGTAGTACCAAAACGGTTGCTGGATATGGTGAATACCTTTGAAAATCTCCAAAAGTTAAAAGAATTACTGCGACAGGCTGTTACAGTCCCCTCTTTGGAAGAATTTGAGTAAATTTTAGTCCAAAGTAAATCGGATTAAAACCTAAATTTTAGCGGTTAAACCCCCATGAACAAAATAATTCTCTTCTCTGGATATTTAATCCTCGCTGGTTTTCTCTCTGTTGGCTCTACCCTACCCCATAATACCGCCACTGTGCAAGAATTAGCTCAATCAAATCCGTCTCCAATGACCATTAGGAGGTTAGAAAGAATACTTAAAGAAGTCGCTGGGGAGGTTCACTCTGAAAACGGTCAATTTTGGTTTGAGTTTCAAGGAAATTCCATCCTAGTGCTAACCAGTGCAAGTCAAGATCGTATGCGCATTATCACTCCAATTACTGATACTCCCAATCTTAGTACAGAGCAGTTGCATAAAATGATGATTGCTAATTTCCACACGGCTTTAGATGCTCGTTATGCTATTAGTGATGGGGTAGTTTATGCAGCCTTTATTCATCCTCTCTCTTCCCTAGCAGAAAGAGATTTACGCAGTGCTATTTCTCAAGTAGCTAACTTAGCTGCAACCTTTGGTACTAGCTATTCTAGCGGTGAATTGTTATTCAATCCAGGAAGTCCGCCAAGAAGGGTTAAACCACCCAATTCATAACGCATTTAAATTGACCTAAACTATTTAAGCATTACCTTACTAATTTTGTCATAGGGTTTTGTGCGGTAATTATTAACCCCCAATACCGCACTCTGAACCCTCGAAAAGCGCTATATTAGATTTTATTTTAGGTTAACTGCCAAGAGTCGTCATCTGATATTTCTAAGACCGTTGTGTGATATTTTTTGAGACTAGGACGATGACCCACACTAATGAAAGTTGTGGACCTTTGTTGCAAGTGACCATAAAGACCTTCCTCGTTCTTCACGTCCAAGGCACTGGTAGCCTCGTCGAGAATAGCATAGTTGGGTTGCGATATCAAAATCCGGGCAAAAGCTACCCGCTGTTGTTCCCCTAAAGACAGTACACCAGCCCAATCTTTTTCTACATCTAGACCCCCGAACCTATGGGCTAAATCAGGGAGATTAACTTGTTGCAATACTGCTTCCAGTTCTTCATCCCTAAGATTTAGATTACCATTGGGGTAGAGTAGCTGACTGCGGAGATTACCCAAAATCATATAGGGACGCTGGGGTAAAAAGAGCATTTCTGCTAATTTGGGACGGTAGATCGCCCCAGTGCCAGAATCCCATAAACCAGCGATCGCCCTCAAGAGGGAACTTTTCCCACAACCACTCGCTCCCATAATGAGCAGTCCTTGTCCTGGTTGTAGTTCCAGGGAAATATCCCGAAATAAAGTTCTTTGATAATTAGGAGTCTGTAAAGTTAGCCTAGAGCAAGCTAAACGTCCGTTTTCGACAGTATCAATCTTCTCCCGTTCCCCTAATACCCCAGGAACTTGCTCGCGAATGGGTTCCAGATATTCGTGGAAGTCGTATAAGCGATTAATTCCCGCAGCAAAATTAGCCAGAGATTGGAAGCGATCCACAATAATATTCAGAGAGCGAAAGATAGTAAAAAAGGCACCACTAGCTTCCGTTACTATCCCTACTTCCAACTCTCCATTAAAAATTCTCCCAGCAAGAACTACTTGGGGAATGATATAAATAATAAACTCATAACCATTGGCGAACAAGCCCAAATATAGCTCTTGCCACAGTATCAGGAGATTAAAATTGTCGTATGCTTTGTCAAATTGTTGCTTTACTTGATCATATTCTCGTTCTTCCCCACGATAAAAGGCAATGGACTCAGCATTTTCCCGAATGCGCACGAGAGCGAAACGGAAATTAGCTTCTCTTTTCAGTTGCTCAAAATTCAGCTTAACGAGAATTCTCCCAAAAATGCCAGTAGTAACGACATTACCGAATAAGGCGTAAATTATCAGGCAAATGACCAAAGGTTTGGAGATACCCCAAAGAACACCGCTAAAAGCAACGATTTGGAAAATGGAGACGATAATAACGAGCAAAAACCGGAGAGACTCCTGGGTAAAACTTCTGATATCCTCGGAAATGCGCTGATCTGGGTTATCCAATTCTGCATTTGAGTTTCCGATGTTATAGAAAGCGCGATGATGGAAATAGTTACGGAGAAAGCTATCCGTCAACCACCTTCGCCAATAAACTCCCAATTTCTCCCGGAAGTAACTATAACCAGCAAAAAGGGGAACGTAAACAATCAACACTCCTAAGAATATTCCAACAGCAGTCCAAAATCTATCGACATCTTTGTCCGCAAGGGAGGAAATTAAAACACCTTGCTGTTGGTTTAAACTTACTCTCAGGAAAGTATAAGCTAATAATAATCCCCCTAGAAGTGCTAACAGGGCAATGGCACCCCGTTTTTCTTCACCGAACCAATAAAGTTTGGCGATCGCCCAAAAGCGCGACCACATTTTCAGGTTAAATCGCGACCTTTTCCCTTTTGTCACTACAAATTTTCTCCAAAATTGATCATTATACAGCCGGATAGCTAATCCCTGGGTTATTCTAGTGCAAAAGAAATGTTCACAGATACTGTCCGACTGAATAAACTGGTCACTGTCAAGGTACTTGCTATATATGGATCGATTACACAATGCCTTCACCCTGTTCTTCAGCCTGTTAGTGGAGGCAATGCCTTTCTTATTGCTGGGTGTTTTCCTCTCTAGCGCATTACTTTTACTTATAGACGAACGCAAACTAATTGCTAAGTTGCCCCGCAATCCTATCTTGGGCGCCATAATAGGTACTTGCTTCGGATTTTTATTCCCTGTCTGCGAGTGTGGTAACGTTCCCGTGGCGCGGCGATTGTTGCTTCAAGGTGTGCCCACATCTTTGGCAGTGGGCTTCTTACTCGCTGCACCCACAATTAATCCAATTGTGATTTGGTCAACTTGGGTGGCTTTTCCCGATCGCCCGGAATTTGTCCTGCTGCGGATTCTCTTTTCCATGGCGATCGCAATCATTATCGGCTGCGTCTTCAGCATACAACAAAACCCCCAACCTTTACTACAAAAAATGTTATCGAAACGGCTGAGAGTACCACAACAGGGCAAACAGGAAAGAATACCGAGGGGCGAGAAGACCTCGCCCCTACCTTTACTGCGTGGGGGTACATTTATACTTTCTGGAGAAGATAGCCCCGTAGCGATGACAGAAATAATCCCCTCAGTCCCTCCCTCTAAGGGTATGAGTCTAGGGGGGCAGTTTTTGTCCAATATCGCCCAAGAGTTGCGGGAGTTAGGGGGTATGCTGGTGTTAGGTAGCGCCGTGGCCGCCTTCATTCAGGTATTCGTCCCCCGAGAACTAATCCTCAGCGTCGGTCAAGGTACCATCGGCTCAATCCTTGCTATGATGCTCTTAGCAGCCCTGGTGTCCATTTGTTCCACCGTAGATTCCTTTTTTGCCCTTTCCTTTGCTTCTACCTTTACTACTGGCTCCTTGCTCGCATTTCTGGTGTTTGGACCAATAATCGATATTAAAGCCATAGGTTTAATGCTCTCGATTTTTCGACCGCGAGTCATTCTCTATTTCTTTGCCTTGGCAGCTCAGTTAACTTTCATCTTCGCTCTTGGCTATAGTTATTTTGGGTAGTAATATGAAGAATACGCGCGCAGAGGCGCGGAGGCACAGAGAGCGGAAAAGAGAAACATCATCCGTACCTATCTGTGTTCATCTGCGTTCATCTGCGGTTCAAAACTTGCTTCCTTGGTTAGATGGGATGGCCATTTTAGCTTGGGGCATCTTGTTGCTCAAATATTCCCTCTCTAGTCAGTTACAATTATTAATCCATCCCCATTACTTTTGGCTGGTGTATGTAACAGGTGTAGTCTTGTTATTGCTGGGAGGTGTGAAAATTGGGCAGTTGGTAGGAGCAAAGGGTAAGAGAGTTTCTCACTTGCAGGAAAAGCACTTAACCTTATTTCCTCCTGGTTATAGTAGCGGTTTGCTGGTGGGAACGGCGATTTTGGGCTTGGTTATGACCCCTTCCGTGTTAAAGAGTGAAACAGCACTACAACGAGGGATAAGGGAATCTTTACCTTTAACTAGAGCGCAACCTCAAGCATTTGGCAGTACGAGCAACCCAGAAGAGCGATCGCTCATAGACTGGATCCGCACCCTCAATGCTTATCCAGAACCGGACGCATATATAGGTGAGCCAGTAAAAGTAAAGGGTTTTGTTGTCCATTTACCTCAACTACCCGATAATTATATCTTAGTTGCTCGTTTTGTGATTACTTGTTGTGCTGTGGATGCTTATCCAGTGGGTTTACCAGTCAAATTAAAAGCTCAGGAGAGTCGTAGTACCTATCCCCCAGATACTTGGATCGAAGTTGAAGGAGAGATGATAAGTGAAACCTTACCCGACTATATGAAGGAAAGTGCTAACAAGCGACAACTGGTAATTGATTCTCGAACCATTACCCAAATTGAAACTCCATCTGACCCTTATCATTATTAACCGTGAAAATTACCCAGAACAAAAGATTAGAACCAATAGATCGAGTGGCGATCGCCTTGATACTCTTCCTCGGTTTAGTTATTTGTCTCTTAGTCTGGGGGAGCCAAGCTTGCGAAACCACTGAATGCTTCTTGCACGTCGGTCCCAGAGTAAAAAATTTTAGCTGGTCAGGGAAACAAATAGGAGCGGAAGATACGGCTTTTATTCTCACTTTCGACCGTCCCATGGACGAAGCAAGTGTGGCTGAAAACCTGATTATAAATCCCCCTATACCAGGTAAAATTAGCTGGGCTGGAAGACGACTTGCTTACACTTTAGCAGCCCCTGCACCCTATGGAGAAAACTACGAATTGCGTCTCCGGGGTGCCAAGGAGAAGATAAGAGGGCAAAAGAATCCAGGAAAGGAAATTCAACCATTTAGCAGTCAATTTAGTACTCGCGATCGCGCTTTTGTTTATATCGGTTCTCAAGGAGAGGAAGAGGGCAGGTTAGTACTATACAACTTAACGGAACAGCGGCAAAAGATTCTCACTCCTGACAATCTTACCGTTATCGATTTTAACATTTATCCTCAGGGCGATCTCATTTTATTTTCCGCTGTCCAGTCCAATAAAGTAAATGAGGGATTGGCTAATAACCAACTTTATACCGTGACCACAACAGACAAGAGGAGTAAAGCTGGTGAAGTAAAGCTAATTTTAGATAATAAAAATTATCAAAACCTAAAATTTGCCTTATCTCCCAATGGTAAGACAATTATCCTGCGTCGGACGAACAAGAAAAATCCAGGTAAATTTGGACTGTGGAAGCTCTCGGAAAATGGCCAACTAGAACCTTTAAACAATCAGCCAGGAGGAGATTTTACCATTGCTCCGGACAGTAAAACTCTAGCTTTAGCCTTAGGGGAAGGAATTGCTATCTTGTCATTAGAACCAAATGCAGAACCAATCGCTTTTTTACCTCAATTTGGCAGATTAGTCACATTTTCCCGGAATGGTTCCTTAGCCGCAATGGTAAATTATAATCGGGATAATCCGGAATTGCTTTATACCCGGTCTCTGTTTCTCGTCCGGGCTGGAGGAGGAGAAGAAAAACTCTTCGATACTAACGGTTCGATTCTGGATTGTAAGTTTAATCCTACCGCTACCACTCTTTACTGTTGGCTCACCCAGTTAGTGGAAGGAACAGAAGAGTATCAGGAACAGCCCTATTTTGCTGCCATTGACTTACAGACAAAGGAGATTTTGCCTTTGTTAGTGTTACCCGAGTATCAAGACATTAAGATGAGTATGGCTAGGGATGGTTTGGGACTGCTATTTGAGCAAGTCATTGCCAACTCTGCTACAGAAGATACCTCCCTAGAGGGGCGGATCTGGTTGTTAATTCCCCCTTCTACCCTCTCAGAATCTGACCAACCCCAATTAGAGCAGTTGCCTTTAGTAGGTTTTCATCCCCAATGGTTGCCTTAAATCAGTGACCAGTGACCAGTGACCAGCTCTCTCTGGAACGGGATCGCCCCCAAAATAAAATGAGAAACTGGGTGGGGAGCTGGGGAGATGGGGTGATGGGGAGATGGGGAGCTGGGGAGATGGGGAGATGGGGAGCTGGGGAGCTGGGGAGCTGGGGAGCTGGAGAGCTGGGGAGCTGGAGAGATTGGAAAATCGTCCAGTTTTTGCTATAATTCGACTTTGCTTTCTCACCCTATCCCCCTATCCCCCTACCCCCCTATCCCCCTATCACCCTATCCCCCTATCCCCCTATCACCCTATAAGTTTCTGGAGAGTTACCAGTCATTTTACTGCATAAACATTTTATAAATAACAATCCCCTGGTGTGAGCGCACAACCCCGACAGTTGCCTGTCGGCCCTACATTGGTAATTGTTGAGAGCTGGTGGACGGATTTGAACCGACGACCTGCCGCTTACAAGGCGGATGCTCTACCACTGAGCTACACCAGCACGAAATATTTATTATTTTATTCCTAGTTTACCATTGTAACAAATTCCCGAGGCTATGTCAATCTCAAACCAGGAAATTGGTCATAATTCACAAAACGATTTTGCACTCAATTGCCCAGCGGGCTAACTCAGTGCGGTTGCTGAGTTGGGTTTTATTGAGCATGTTAGAGACGTGGCTTTCAATTGTGCGCTGACTGACTTTGAGTCTGGTGGCGATTTCTCGGTTTCCCATTCCCTGGGCTACCAAATTAACTACTTTTAACTCCCTTGGGGTTAATGTCACATCCTTGGGAACTCGGATATGCTGATCAATGTCCAGTCTTTTACTGTTGCTAGATTCTCTCAAACGCTTTACCTGCTTGAGAGACGATTCAACTTGGGCTACCAATTCTTCCGGTTCAAATGGTTTGACCATATAAACATCCCGGCCCATGTTCAAACCCTTGATCCGATCTTGACTTTGACCTTTAGCGGAGAGAAACATGACGGGAATCGAGTCAGTGCGGGGATTGTTCCGAATTTGCCCGACAAAAGTATAGCCATCCATTTCTGGCATCATGACATCGCAAATAATCATGTCGGGAATGTCCTGCTCTAAAATGTCTAGTGCTTCTAGACCATTTTCAGCAGTGAATACCTGATAACCCCTCAATTCCAGGTAATCCCTAACGAGTAGAATTAAGTTGGGATCGTCGTCAATCAGTAAAAGTTTGTTGTGAGCGTTATCTTTCATGGCAAATCTTAATTATAATCGGTTTTAACCCCATTGGATTTAAGAACTTGTTGTTTGTTCTGGCAAGGGATGAATAAGAAAAGCCAATTCTTTTACTATCCTATTCCCAATGAGATGTTCTTGGATAATCCGTTCGATAATCTCTGGGGTAACGTTATTATACCATACACCTTCTGGGTATACTACCATAATCGGTCCGGAAGTGCAAACCCGCAGGCAGTTGGCTTTGGTGCGAAAAATACAGCTGGATTTTGCGTAGCCCGGACGATCTAGACCTAGTTCTTTTAAGCGTCTTTTCAGATAATCCCACGCTTCTAGACCGATTTCTTTGGGACAGCATTTGGGTTTGGTCTGATCTGCACAGAGAAAAACGTGCCGTTTGATATGGGTTGAGGGCAGGGTACCGTCCACTCCTCCAGAGGTGAGTTGGTTGTTACTGGATTGAGTCATCTCAATAGTAAAATAGGGCAATTGCCTATTTTACAGCAATAATTACCAGTTAGATTCAATCCCCGTAGGGTGGGCATTGCCACCTACACCTACATAAGATATTATTGTTCAAGGAAGTTCGCAACCCACCCCTACCCCCAACCCCCCTCTACTCCCCCCAGGGAGAGACCGGGAGGGCCTGCTAAGGGACGCCTTTGGCGGCACCTTCGGTGTTGGCCAAACCCCTGCTAAGGTATAGCCAGACCCCTGCAGAGCGCCGCGCCCGCGCCATTAATCAATGCCGCGGGCAGGCAGGGGGGGTGGGTTTTGCGCGGTGGCTCTATAAAAGCTTTCGGGAATTATACTATAGTGAACCTAAATCATTTGTACAAATATAGCCTTTCGCGCTGGTGTAGGGGCGCAGGTTGTGCGCCCTCCCGGGACATCTTCGGAGAACCCGCTAATTGTAGTACAATTCATTTAGGTTAGCTATATAATGTCTAAATTAGAACTAGGTCAACCCCAGGTATCCCAGCAGGGACGCTCTCGCGGTTGCTTACGCAATCGCCCAAAACGGTACAAAATGGTAGACAGCGCTTTAGGGTTAGTCTCCACCAAGAGTTTCCCTGCCATTGTCGGTACAGCGGATATGATGCTCAAGTCGGCCGATGTGACTATGGTAGGATATGAGAAAATTGGTAGTGGTTATTGTACAGCCATTGTCAGGGGAAAAACTGCTGATGTCCGTTTAGCGGTAGAAGAGGGAGCCAAGACCGCAGAACAATTCGGTCAGTTAATCTCTAAGTTAGTCATTCCCCGTCCCATGCCTAATTTAGAAGCAGTATTTCCTATTGGCAGCCATTTAGCCCAACTAGCTCAACACCAGCGGGGTTACAGCCGTCTGAGCAACCGGAGTATTGGTTTGTTGGAAACTCGGGGATTTCCTGCTATGGTGGGGGCAGCTGATACTATGCTCAAATCTGCCGACGTTCAATTAGCTTCTTATGAACAGATTGGAGATGGTTTGTGTACTGCCATTATTAGGGGAACAGTTGCCAATGTTGCCGTGGCGATCGAAGCTGGAATGCATGAAGCAGAGCGAATCGGGGAATTAAATGCGGTGATGATTATTCCTCGATTGCTGGAGGACTTAGAGCATACCCTCCCGGTGGCTAGCTGCTGGTTGGAACAAACAGAACCTTTGCCTGCACTTCTACCTAGAACTCAGAGGAGACAAAGACAATTGGTTGAGTTGCCAGAGTTTGAGAAGGTACCTATTTCTGTCCAACGAGAAAAAGAAGAAGAATTAGAACATTTAGAGTGAGTATAGCAGTGAGCGAGTACCTTGACAGTTACCAGTTATGAGGACCGCAGTTGCCACGTACCATGACAGTTATGAGGACCGCAGTTGCCACGTACCAGTTTATTCAGTCCATCCGCAGGTTATAAGACTTCAATCTTACTATATTTGACTCACTGGTCTTGTCTCAATATTAGGGCGGCGGTTGCTATAGTTGTCACAGGAGTTAATCAATAGGATACAAGCTCAATCCTTCCCTTGCAGGAGCATTGAATTTTAATCCTATTTCTCTTTCGGCTCCTATTTTCACTTGCTCCTTTTCCTCTTCATCTATCATGATGCTCTCAATAGTCACCTGCTGGCAGTACCCTTTCTCCTGGCTGACTAAAAACAGGCTCTCTCCTACTGATAAAGTTGTTTCTTTCACTTTTGCTCTTGCTGCTCGAGGTTTATCAAACCAGCGGGTAATGCGATCAATTTCTTGTACTTCTCTGTCTTGGAGAATTTGATAATCTACCAATTCAGCTATAGCTTTACACAAAGCAGCGACGAAATCGCATAATTCTAGTAGTATTTCAGCCTTTTGAGTACGTTGGAAAATCTCTAAATCACCGTGAGCTGCTTCATTACGATAATTGATAAATTCTTGGAGTTCTCCGTCAGCTGTGTTTTCATTACTCCGAACTTCTTTGAGAAAACGCCTGATCTTCCTACAGGGTAAACGCATCAAAAAGAGAGTTGACAAGATGAGATAGATGTAGGGGAAACCCCCAAGCAGTTTGGCAAAAAGTCGGTGACGATAGGACAATGCCAAAAACCTCAGGATTTCACCGTTTATGTCCAAAGCTGTCCAACTAAAATCATCACTAAAAGACTACTTCGGAGAAATTACCGCTCCGAGAGTGAGCGGGCGCTGCCGCCATAGATTGCTCGATATAATTGCGATTGCTTTGCTAGCAGTGCTAGCGGGAGCAGACGGATGGAAAGGAATTGAGACTTACGGGAAGGCCAAAAAAGATTGGCTATCAACATTTCTTGAATTGCCGAACGGCATACCGTCACATGATACCTTCTCCCGAGTCTTGGCTCGACTAGAACGTGAAAACTTGGAAAAGAGCTTTCGTCGCTGGAGCGGTGGGATTGTCGGGCAACTGGGAGCAGAAGTGGTGGCCATAGATGGCAAAACGGTAAGAGGCTCCTAGAACCGAAATGAGCAGCTCAAAGCCCTGCAACTGGTGAGTGCGTGGTCAAGCGAACATCGCTTGGTCTTGGGTCAAACACCGGTGGAGGAGAAGTCGAACGAAATAACAGCGATTCCAATCTTGCTTGAACAGTTGGACTTGAAGGGAACGGTAGTGAGCATTGATGCAATGGGGACTCAGACAGCGAGCGCCGAGCAAATTCATCAATGCGATGCCGATTACATCCTGGCTTTGAAAGGGAATCAGGGCAACGTATCGAAAACCGCTCGTGCTTGGTTTGAGTCCGTAGGATGCTAAGAAGTCGTAGGATGCGTTACTAGCCACTGTAGGATGCGTTACTAGCCGTAAGTAGTAGCAACAATACAAACTTTGTTGGCGTAACGCATCGTACTAGCAACAATACAAACTTTGTTGGCGTAACGCATCGTACGTAGCAGTGACAAGGCAGAATCTATCAGCGTAACGCATCCTACATTCCAGCTCAGTTCTCTTAATGCCGATGCTCCCTCTTTTGCTCGTTTAATTCGCGCTCACTGGTGTCTTGATGTTGTGTTTGCCGAAGATGCCTCTCGAATTCGAGCTCATAATGGGGCTCATAACTTCAGCATCTTACGGCGATTGCGATTGAGCCTCAACCTTTTGCGTCATCATCTTAGCGCTTGCAGCTTGAAGATGAAGCGCTACCGTGCCAAGCTTGATGATGCCTTTCTACTCCAAGTCCTCTCTCATTCTTTACCGACTACCACACCACACCATGATGTGAATTTTTGATGCGTTTACCCTGACCAGTTACCAGTTACCAGTTACCAGTTACCAGTTACCAGTTTATATCAAATCCGGTTGAATGCCCATAATAAAAAATTAGCAACTGATTTGTTGGGTTTCACCACGGTAGAGCACTTCCTACGATTATTTTGGTCGGGTTACCGGATGTGATATTACGGGCTACTATAGTGTCTGTGAACATTTCTCGCCTAAACTTTCACTTAGGGGTCTCAATGACCCTTGTACAAAGAAAGCTTTCGGAGCATTGCTATAACTAGTCATTAGTACTGGTACCATGATACGTGGTACCATGGTACGTGCTTTAAAGCGAAACTCGCTTTTTCCTCAGTTCTCTTAATGCCGATGCTCCCTCTTTTGCTCGTTTAATTCGCGCTCACTGGTGTCTTGATGTTGTGTTTGCCGAAGATGCCTCTCGAATTCGAGCTCATAATGGGGCTCATAACTTCAGCATCTTACGGCGATTGCGATTGAGCCTCAACCTTTTGCGTCATCATCCTAGCGCTTGCAGCTTGAAGATGAAGCGCTACCGTGCCAAGCTTGATGATGCCTTTCTACTCCAAGTCCTCTCTCATTCTTTACCGACTACCACACCACACCATGATGTGAATTTTTGATGCGTTTACCCTGCCGAATGTCATCTTCCGCGAGAAAGTCAAAGTAATCTTCTAACATTATGGGCTATTTCTCCTTTATCTTCAATTATAGTACACTTTATCAAGAGTTTCAGAGGTTTGGAAAAAAAGAGTGAGATGGCATTATTTGGTACTAGGTTACCATGAAGACCGAGTATATGGTAAACTATTTTGATATTTGATGTCAAGGAATAGGAGTATGAAATCCCTCAAAACAGCACAGCAGGTCATATTATTAGCTCTCTCCATGCCTATTATAGGAGTTTTGGCGTCCCCTACTCCAACCAAAGCAGGGGAAGATTCACCCCACTGGTCTTACGGTGGTGCGGCTAATCCAACACAGTGGGGGCGTTTAGGACATGATTTCGCTCTGTGTGAAACCGGAAGAGATCAATCTCCCATAGATATTGATAATGCTGTTAATAGTACCCCAGCAGACATAGTTTTTAACTACTCTGAAGCTCCGTTAGTGGTGGTCAATAATGGTCACACAGTCCAAGTTAATTACGAAAAGGGTAACACAGTAAGTATCAATGGCCAGGAGTACGAACTGTTACAGTTTCATTTCCATACCCCTAGCGAGCATACTCTCTCAGGACGTGCTGCTGCAATGGAATTGCACTTCGTCCATCGTAATGAAGAAGGAAAATTAGCGGTGGTTGGTGTCATGATGGAAAAAGGTGCAGCACATCCTTCAATTGATACAATTTGGAAACATATCCCTGAAGCAGGAGAAACTAATGCTGTTGAGGGTTTGACCATGAATGTTGCTAGTTTATTACCCAATGATAGCACTTATTACAGCTATTCTGGCTCCCTAACTACCCCACCTTGCAGCGAAGGTGTCAGCTGGAATGTGTTGGCAGAAACAATTCAAGTGTCTGAAGAGCAAATTGCTGCATTTGAACATCTATATCAGGTGAATGCCCGTCCAATTCAACCGACAAATGGACGAATCATTGAATTGCACCCAGAATAATATAGGATGTAGGGTGGGCAATGGTTTGTTTCTAATTGTCATAGTAATATGATAAGATAAACATTGCCCACCTAGCTTAAACTACAGCTTATTGCTGCATTTGAAAAACTATAGAGGGGAAGGGTTGCGGAAAACCAACACCAAGGGCTAAAATAGTAGAAGCCTTTCAAAGGGGGAACCGATGACTGTTACACCAAGGACTGTAGCCAATCTTGAGCCAGGAAAATTCAATCGGGAGCTGGTAGAACCGGATCTCCCTGACCATACCCAACTGCCTGAATCCGACGGCACCTTTGTGAAAAACTTTCAAGAACATCCCCAAAGCATTCTCCTAACCGATTCTCTTGCTCCCATCCTGGAACGACTACACCCCGATGGAAACTACGCCATTGGTCAAGATAGCGGCATTTACTGGCGCTCCACCTCCCCACCGGAAAAAGGCGCCGAGGCTCCCGATTGGTTTTATGTGCCCAATGTACCCCCACTGCTGGATGGGGACTATCGCCGTTCCTATGTGTTAGCAAGAGAGCAGGAAGTTCCAGCAGTTATTATTGAGTTTGCCAGTGGAGATGGCTCTGAGGAGCGAGATAAGACGCCCCTGATGGCAACAGAATCGGGTCTGGTGACTAAACCTGGGAAGTTTTGGGTTTATGAGCAGGTTATTCGCGCCCCTTATTACGGCATTTACGAGGTGCAAACCAGCAAATTGGAAGTCTATCGCTTGGAAACCTTGGTTACTGATGGAAAACCCTCCACCTTGCGCTATCGCAAATTACAGCCCAATGCTCAGGAGCGTTATCCTATCCCCCCCCTCAAGGTAGAGTTAGGGGTTTGGGAAGGGAGTTATCAAAACACAGTGATGAAGTGGATGCGCTGGTGGGATGAGCAAGGGCAGTTGCTACTCACAGGTATTGAACGGGCTGATAAGGCGGAGGGAGCCTTGTACCAGGAGGTGCGGGGGCGACTGGAAGCTGAGGCACAACGGCAGCAGGAGGCACAAGCACGACTGGAAGCTGAGGCGGAACGAAGGCGGGAAGCTCAAGCACGATTGCAAGCTGAAGCGGAACGAAAGCGGGAAGCCCAAGCACGATTGGAAGCTGAACAGGCACGATTAGAGGCTGAACAGGCACAACTCAATGCAATTCCCCAACTTCAG